>NZ_LT800490.1 GCF_900166665.1 Cytobacillus gottheilii
AAACATACTAAGATTAGTAGCACAGACCAAGGCCATGGTTTGTGCTACTATTTTTATATAGTAGAAGTGAAGGAAGGTCGAACAGCCTCTGGGGCCACATAAGAGTCCGTATTAAAAACAGACCAACTTCACACCCTTATTTGAATCAGTTTAGTATGTTGGGTCCATAGAGATCGTGTATAAGAAAATGGAATCGGTAAGGCAATGTGAAGACTTCTATGATTGGCTAAAAAGGAGAAGGTTTTATGCAACATGTCATCGCTTTAGATATAAGTAAAGGCAAAAGTCATTTTGTCATTTACAACCGTTATAAGCGCTGTGAATTTGAAGGAGAAATACATCATACACGTGCTGATTTTGAACGCCTTCAAAGTCGTATTGAGGAGCTATCTTCTCTCGATGGGGAACAACCTGAAATCGTGTTTGAAGCAACAGGCGTGTATTCAAAACCGATAGAAAAGTTCCTTTGTGATTACGGTTATACCTATTACCGAATGAATCCACTAGAAGCGAACTTACAAATGGCTACAATGCGTCGCCATAAAACAGATATCAATGATGCACACGAACTTGCCAAATCACATTTTAAAATGGAACGCGAGAAAACCTATACGCAAGATGAGTATTATGAACAAATGCGTGCAATAACACGGTATTATGATGAAACAGCTGAAGAGATGACCTACTTACGCAGCCGAATGCATGCAATTTTACAATTATCATTTCCAGAATTGGAACGGCTAATTACACCTAAATCAGCTCTGTTTTTAAATTTTGTCCAGCTGTACCCACATCCGGCATTATTGTTGGCCCATTCAAAAACAGTCATCAAAAATAACTTAAAGAGGAATACACAAAAGAACTTATCTGCAGAACGTGCTGAGAAAAAAGCCATTGTTTTACTTGAAGCTGCACAAC
>NZ_LT800491.1 GCF_900166665.1 Cytobacillus gottheilii
GAGGGCACTGAAAAAGTCCATTTAAGTCAGTGAAACATTTACTGTTTCACTGGCTTTTTGTTTTATAATAGAGGTATTAACTTATCGCAGGTGGTATATAAAATGATCTCCAACCAACAATCCCTTAGTTTCAGCCCCTATTTACAGATATACGATCTTGTTGTTCCACAAGATAATATGCTTCGTCAAATCAATGATCTTGTGGACTTCAGCTTTATTCTAGAAGAGTTAGAATCAAAGTACTGTCTAGATAACGGTCGTAATGCCGTTCACCCGATCCGTATGTTCAAATATCTCTTGCTTAAATCCATTTTTAATTTATCAGATGTAGATGTGGTCGAACGATCAAAGTATGATATGTCCTTTAAATACTTCCTTGAAATGGCGCCAGAAGATCCTGTTATTGACCCCAGTTCCCTAACGAAGTTTCGTAGGCTTCGTCTAAAAGATGTGGATTTATTAGATATGCTTATAAATAAAAGTGTTGAAATCGCATTAGAGAAAGACATCATTAAAAGTAAAACGATTATTGTTGACTCAACTCACACAAAATCCCGTTATAATCAAAAGTCCGTTAAAGAATTTTTACAGGAAAAATCAAAGAATGTACGTCGGTCTGTCTACCAAATCGATGAATCGATGAAAGAGAATTTACCGGCCAAAACAACAACGAATAGTGTTGAAGATGAATTACAGTACTGCGAAGATCTTATTACCGCCATCGAATCAGAGCCAAGAATTTCAGAATTACCTGCGGTGAAAGAAAAGTTAAATGTATTAAAAGAAGTCGTTGAGGATTGTACAGAACAGTTGAGTTTTTCCATGGATCCAGATGCCAAAGTAGGACATAAATCGGCAGACTCCTCTTTTTTTGGATACAAAACACATTTGGCAATGGCTAACGAACGGATTATTACGGCAGCGGTGATCACAACTGGAGAGAAAAGTGATGGAAAATATCTTCAAGAATTAGTTGAAAAAAGCATCAAAACAGGAATGGAAATTAAAACGGTTATTGGAGATACGGCCTATTCTGAGAAAGAAAATATTCGTTATATAAAAGAAGAAAATTTGGAACTTGTTTCAAAATTGCATCCACATGTAACGCATGGTACGCGAAAAAAAGAGGACGAATTCACGTTTAATAAAGATGCAGGAATATATGTGTGTAAGGCTGGCCATTTGGCGATCCAAAAGAAATTTGAAGAAAGAAAAGGTCAAGATCGAAATCCAAGAATTAAATATTTATTTGATACGAATAAATGCAACACTTGTCCCTTACAAGAGGGCTGTTATAAAAAAGGAGCGAAAACAAAATCCTATTCTGTCACAATAAAATCGACAGAGCATAAAGATCAGGAAGCATTTCAAAAGACGGTTAAATTTAAAGAGCTATCTCGAAATCGATATAAGATTGAGGCTAAGAATAGCGAATTAAAACATGCACACGAGTATGAAACAGCGAAATCCTCGGGTTTATTTGGCATGCAAATTCAAGGGGCAACCACCATATTTGCGGTAAATATAAAACGAATTCTAAAGTTAATAAAGTAAGAAAATGGACAACATAGTCCAAAATTAAGGGATTCAGACAAAAATAAAGCCAATTTCTTTCTAATAATAGACAGAAATTGGCTTTTTTATCTTTATAAGATTTTACCAGGTTAAAGAAAAACGAAAAACCTTAAGAAAATCAGTGCCCTC
>NZ_LT800493.1:0-459 GCF_900166665.1 Cytobacillus gottheilii
CCATCCCGAACACGGAAGTTAAGCTTCTCAGCGCCAATGGTAGTTAGGGGCTGTCCCCTTGTGAGAGTAGGACGCTGCCGGGCAACATGAAAAAGCACATCTTTATGGATGTGCTTTTTTTGTAGCTGAAATTCTAAATTGAAGACAACTATTAACATTTTAAATGAATAATTTTTCAACTGAAATGATTTTTAAATATGTAAGCTTGCTCAACTTATCTTTTTACCAAACCGTGAGGGAAGCGAGAAGCGAACAGGTCGAGGAATCGAGTGAGGAAAGGCCGGAGCGTACGTAGTTGGTACGTGAGGACCTTGACGAGTGAGATGACGAAGAGATGTGAAGGTTATCGATTTCCGGACGATGATAGCGAGAAGGTCATACCCGTCCCTCCCGAACACGGAAGTTAAGCTTCTCAGCGCCAATGGTAGTTAGGGGCTGTCCCCTTGTGAGAGTAGGACG
>NZ_LT800493.1:3450-62165 GCF_900166665.1 Cytobacillus gottheilii
ACTATTAACATTTTAAATGAATAATTTTTCAACTGAAATGATTTTTAAATATGTAAGCTTGCTCAACTTATCTTTTTACCAAACCGTGAGGGAAGCGAGAAGCGAACAGGTCGAGGAATCGAGTGAGGAAAGGCCGGAGCGTACGTAGTTGGTACGTGAGGACCTTGACGAGTGAGATGACGAAGAGATGTGAAGGTTATCGATTTCCGAACAATGATAGCGAGAAGGTCACACCCGTCCATCCCGAACACGGAAGTTAAGCTTCTCAGCGTCAATGGTAGTTAGGGGCTGTCCCCTTGTGAGAGTAGGACGCTGCCGGGCAACATGGAAAAGCACATCTGTATAGATGTGCTTTTTTGGTGTATTAAAAGAAACTGCAGAACTGACTTGATAATAAATTTGAATAGCGATTATATAGCCCCTAAGACAATATTTGAGGAGTCGTTACTTTTTTTAATTTAGATAAGTAATGATTATATTTTGGATGACTTGTATCAGTCGAAATTAACTCTCTTTCACATTCCGTACAAATAAATGAAGTGTATAAATGTATTCCCCTTACTTTTGCTTGATCACAAATCACGCATATCTTATGATCTTTGCTAGCTAATAGTGTATCCAATTACTCCACCTCCATACACTAATTCTGCCCAAATCCGTTTATTTGAATACAATTTTTAGAAAATTCACAAGCTAAAAATGTATACAATTACATTGTATGTTGGAACCCATTATTCGTTGTATGTCTAACTCAATTATTATAATTAACCTTTGTATTTCTCCTCTTTTAATGAGTGTTTTGTTAGAATAGAGAATAGATCAATTAGATATTAAATTCCGGAGTGTTTGAATGGATCAGAATAGATGCCCCATATATGAAACGTTATTAAATCATATAAAGAAGAAGCCGATTTCATATCATGTGCCTGGACATAAGAATGGAATCCTTGTACAAGAGATGAGTTGGAATAATCACTTTTCACATATTTTAAAGCTTGATGTTACTGAGTTGAATGGACTTGATGATCTGCATTCTCCAGAAGGAATGATTAAAGAGGCGGAGCAGCTGCTCACTGATTTTTACAGGACGAAGCAGAGTTACTTCTTAGTTAATGGTTCCACTGTCGGTAATTTGGCAATGATCTTGGCTGTACTTAAAGAGGATGATGAAGTGCTTGTGCAAAGAAATTGCCATAAGTCAGTTTTGAATGGAATTTCCTTGGCCAATGCACGACCAGTATTTTTACAGCCCGATTTTCATGAAGATTGGGGAGTAGCAGGAGGCATATCCTCCTCGGTCGTCGAGGAGGCACTTTCTCTTTATCCACATGCAAAAGCCATCATCCTTACCTATCCTAATTATTATGGGATGATCAATGATTTAGAGTCCATAATAGAGGTAGCACATCAAAGGAATATTCCTGTTCTAATTGATGAAGCACATGGGGCCCATTTTGCTGCTGGCAATCACTTTCCGCCATCAGCAGTAAAGCTGAAGGCAGATGCTGTCGTTCAGTCTGCTCATAAAACGCTTCCAGCTATGACAATGGGTGCTTATTTACACATTAATAGTGACAGGATTGATAAAGGATCTATCCGAAAATACTTAAGTATTTTACAGTCGAGCAGTCCTTCCTATCCACTTATGGCTTCTCTCGACTTAGCGAGGCATTATATAGCTTCTTTTACAAAAGAGGATGAACAATATACGTTAGAGAAGATTGCATCCTTCAGATCGGAGCTTATGACTATAAAAGGGATCAGACTGCTGCAATTCCAAGATGGCAAGGGAGATCCATTAAAAATAACCATTCAATCGGAAACAGCTTTAAGCGGTTTTGAGCTACAAGAGCAGCTTGAAAAAAAGGGAGTATTTACAGAATTAGCTGACCCCTATAATGTATTATTTGTTTTTCCCCTGCTGAAACAGAGAACAGAATTTCCTATGGAAAAAACAGTTCAGTTAGTAAAAGAGGCTGTCTCTTCATTTGAAATGATACATGTAAAGGCAGAAAAACCTAAAGTTCATAAAGCTGCAGTTTCAGAATTAACATTGAACGAACAACAAATGAAAAGGATGCATTCAGCCGAAGTTCCTTTATCAATGGCTGTTGGTCAAATAAGTGCTGAAATGGTTATCCCATATCCGCCAGGAATCCCTTTATTGTACCCTGGTGAGAAGATTACTGAGGATGATATCAGCCTCTTAAGATTGCTGTTGAAGAAAGGCGCAAGATTTCAGCAAGGAGAGAATGTAATAAAAGGATTTATTAGTATATATAAATAAGAAACATCTGGGGGTTACTAAATGGAAAAGGGAATTTTTATAACAGCTGAAGGACCAGAGGGTGCAGGAAAGACAACAGTCATTACCATGCTGGCTGAGAGCTTGAAAGCAGACGGATATCAAATCATGTATACACGCGAGCCTGGTGGGATCGAAATTGCAGAGCAGATCAGAAGCGTTATATTAGATACGAATAATACAAGCATGGATGCACGGACGGAAGCCCTTTTGTATGCGGCAGCAAGAAGGCAGCATTTAGTTGAAAAAGTCATACCTGCGATGGAAAAAGGATATATCATTCTATGTGACCGTTTTATTGATAGCTCTCTTGCTTACCAAGGGTACGCAAGAGGTCTTGGCATGGAAAATGTGCTAACAATAAATCAGTTTGCGATTGAAAACATGATGCCATCTTTAACATTATATTTTGATGTGGATTCAGAGACAGGTCTTGAGCGAATAAATCGTCATAAAGAAAGAGAAGTAAATCGACTGGATTTAGAAACTCTTCAATTTCATCATCAGGTTAGGGAAGGCTATCAAAAGCTTGTACAAGCGTATCCAGAAAGAATTCAGGTGATTGATGCAGGCAAGGCTCTTGAAGAGGTATATAAAGAAGCCAAAAAAGCAGTTATTAAAAAAATATCTGCTCAGTAATACATTCTTTTTTTTACCAGCTCTTTTACATGAACAAATAATTGCTATAATAAGATAAAGTGATAAGAAATGAAGGGGGAGTGCAAGGTGAAGCTCATATTAGCTGTAATTCAAGATCAGGACAGTAATAAACTAATGAATGCATTGGTGGATAATAATTTTAGAGCCACGAAACTCGCAAGCACCGGAGGTTTCTTAAAATCTGGAAATACAACGTTTATGATTGGGACAGAAGATATTCGAGTAGACCGTGCATTACAGATCATAAAAGATAATTGCCAATCAAGGGAACAATTAGTTGCCCCAGTATCTCCAATGGGAGGGCATGCTGATTCCTACATCCCTTATCCGGTCGAGGTAGAGGTAGGCGGAGCTACCGTGTTTGTACTGCCAGTAGAACAGTTTCACCATTTCTAAAATAGGTGAATCGGGGGTAAATAATGAAAATCAATCAAGAAATGCGCTTGAATTTAGATAAATCAAGACGAGATCATAGCCAGCCAGTTACATCTTCTTCTACATTTAATGAACTTGTTCAGAAGCAAGGGCAAAAAATGCAATTTTCTCAGCTTCAAGCCTTAATGAAGGATATTGATCTGGCAGGTGAGAGGCTGGGAAGATCGAGAAATTTCAAAGATATGGCTAAATTTAAGACGTTAGTCAAAAATTTTGTTAAAGAAGCAGTTGACTATGGGATGGATTTGAAGCAATCGCATAGCTGGAATGAGATGGGGCAAGGAAGAACACTAAAAATTGTAGAAACCATCGATAAAGAGCTTGCCCAGCTTACTGAAGAAGCGCTGAACAAAGAAGGAAAGTCAATTGATCTTCTCGGGAAGATTGGAGAGATTAAAGGACTGCTCATTAATTTATATATGTAAGAGAGTGATTTTTTTGGCACAATCGTGGGATCAATTACAAGAAATACAGCCTGTTGTCTTAAAAATGTTCAAGAATAGCCTAAATAAGAATCGGCTGGCCCACGCTTATTTATTTGAAGGAATGAAAGGGACAGGAAAAAGGGAAGCCGGACTGCTGCTGGCTAAGAGCATATTTTGTCTGCAGCCACAAGATGCATATATTCCTTGCGAGCAATGTTTAAATTGCAAGAGAATCTCGGCTGGCAACCACCCTGATGTTCATATGATTGAGCCGGATGGCCTATCCATTAAGAAACATCAGATTCAGGAACTGCAAGAGGAATTTTCGAAAACAGGTGTAGAATCAAAAAAGAAGGTTTATCTAATAGCGGGTGCCGACAAAATGACTGTAAATGCTGCAAATAGCTTACTGAAGTTTCTAGAGGAACCGCATGCGGAAACAACCGCCATCCTGTTAACAGAACAAATGCAGCAGATGCTGCCTACCATTTTATCACGATGTCAAATTGTGACCTTCAAACCATTATCTCCTTTAAAAGTTGTGGATCAGCTTGTAGAACATGGGGTTGATCCACTGTTAGCGCCTTTGCTTGCGCAAATGACAAATAATTTGGAAGAAGCTTTGGCATTAAGTGGAGATGATTGGTTTGTACAAGCAAGAAAAATAGTGTTAAAATTATATGAAGCACTAAGAAAAAACCCTCTTGAAGCCATGGTCGCTCTTCAGGAGAGCTGGTTTTTACACTTTAAAGAAAAAGAACAGTGTGATAGAGGTTTAGACTTACTACTTCTTTTATTAAGAGATTTATTATATATTCAGCTTGGCAAGTGGAAGCAGGTCGTTTTTCTAAGTGAAAAACAGCGTATAGAAATGTTTGCGCTGCAATCATCAAGCAAAAGGCTGACTGAGCAGATGAGTGCCGTGTTAGAAGCAAAGAGAAAATTGCACGCAAATATGAACACACAGCTCCTTATGGAACAGCTAGTGTTAAAAATGCAGGAGGGATCTACATTTGTATGATGTAACAGGAGTTCGCTTTAAAAAAGCGGGCAAAATCTATTATTTCGATCCCGGAGAGCTTCCTATACAAAAGGATGACTATGTCATTGTCGAGACGGTAAGAGGTGTCGAATATGGCAAGGTGGTTATTGCTCCTAAAAAGGTCGATGAGCATGATGTTGTACTGCCCTTAAAGAAGGTCCTCCGTATAGCTGATCAAAAGGATCAAATGATTGTTGAAGAGAATAAACAGGCAGCTGCCGAAGCATATGAGGTTTGCTGTGAAAAAGTAAGCACCCATCAACTAGATATGAAGCTAGTGGATGTAGAATATACATTTGACCGCAATAAAGTGATTTTTTATTTTACAGCAGACGGAAGAGTCGATTTCCGTGAGCTTGTAAAGGATCTTGCGGCTATTTTTAGAACAAGAATTGAATTAAGACAAATTGGTGTACGTGATGAGGCAAAAATGCTGGGTGGTATTGGTCCATGTGGAAGAATGCTTTGCTGTTCCACATTTTTAGGCGACTTTGATCCTGTATCCATTAAAATGGCGAAAGATCAAAATCTGTCTCTAAATCCTACGAAAATATCTGGACTTTGCGGCCGTTTAATGTGCTGTTTAAAATATGAAAATGATGAATATGAAGCAGCAAAAGAACAGCTGCCGGATATTGGTGAATGGATTGAAACACCTGAAGGTCATGGAAAAGTAGTAGGTTTAAACATTCTTGAACGAATTCTGCAAGTAGATGTTAAGGAGCAGGAACGCGTCCTTGAATTTACACTCGAAGAAATTACGAAACAACAAGGTGCTGTATCGGCTCAATCCACAGATTAATGAGGTGGAATGCTTGGATAAAAAAGAGATATTTGATTCAGTCATTAATATGGAAACGCAAATTGGCCAGTTGTATCAGCAGCTTGGAGAGCTAAAACAGCATTTGGCAGAAATATTAGAAGAAAACAATGCACTAAAATTAGAAAACGAGCATTTACGCCGCCATATGAACAGCACTGCTGCCACGAAAGATACATCTCAGAGGAAAGAAGAAAAGAACGAACCTGAGACAGAGGCAGAGAAACTGGATAAGCTATTGGATGTCGGTGAAGGCTATGATAATCTTGCAAGACTTTATCAAGAAGGCTTTCACATCTGTAATCTTCATTTTGGCAGTCCGAGAAAAGAAGGAGATTGTCTATTTTGCCTGTCTTTTCTTAATAAAAAGTAGTGTGATTACCTTCCTGTTATTAGGAAGGTTTTTTTTACAACTGGCCTTTACATATAGTTAGGCTCTTAAACATCAAAGTTTACAAAAATAGCCTAGTTAAAACCTGGAGGATTTAAAATGGAATTTTTAAAAGGTGATGAGCGCCTTGATTATCTGCTTGCAGAGAATCTAAGGATCATTCAGAGTCCATCTGTATTTTCTTTTTCCCTAGATGCAGTATTGCTGTCCCGTTTTGTTTATGTACCGATCCAAAAAGGCAATCTTATTGATTTATGCAGCGGGAATGGGGTTGTGCCCCTTTTTTTAAGTGCGAGAACAAAGGGGACGATTACTGGAGTTGAAATTCAAGAGCGACTATATGATATGGCGGTAAGAAGTATAAAATATAACGAATTGGAGCATCGCCTGCATATGATTCATGGAGATTTAAAAGACATGCCATCTGAGCTTGGGTATGGGAAATATGATGTGGTGACATGCAATCCGCCATATTTCCCGACTCCTTCTAGTGAAGAGATAAACGAAAATGAACATCTTGCTATTGCCCGGCATGAAATCCATTGTACACTGGAAGATACAATTAAAGTGTCCAGCCAGTTAGTACGGCAAGGCGGTAAAGTTGCCTTTGTACACAGACCTGGCAGACTGATGGATATCATAACGCATATGAGAGCCTATCAGCTTGAACCAAAGCGAATCCGTTTTGTATACCCGAAATTAGGCAAGGAAGCCAATACCTTATTAATTGAAGCAATCAAGCATGGCAAACCAGATCTCAAAATCCTGCCTCCTTTAATCGTTTATGATCAAAATAATGAATACACGGCAGAGGTGCGTGAACTATTATATGGAGACAACTAGCCATTACTTCTATGTTCTGCATTGCCGGGATGGAAGTCTATATGCTGGATATACAAACGACTTAGCAAGAAGAGTAAAACAGCATAATGAAGGAAAAGGGGCCAAGTACACAAGAGGAAGAGGCCCTGTAGAGCTTGTCTTTTCACAGACATTTAATAATCAGGGAGATGCTTTGAGGGCAGAATATCAATTTAAGCAGCTTTCACGGCAAAAAAAGCTTCATTTTATAAAGCAAACTGCGCCTATTTTGTGAACGGTGAAGGCGCTTATACATAATAGAAGACGGGTGAGATGATGCAACAGCAAAAAAGCTTTCATAATGAAGAACAGAAAGGCATCCTTTATTTAGTTCCAACACCAATCGGCAATTTAGAGGATATGACGTATAGAGCAGTCCGAATCATGAAAGAAGCTAATTTTATTGCAGCAGAGGATACAAGGAATACCAAAAAGCTTTGCAGCCATTTTGAAATGACGACGCCGCTGATTAGCTATCATGAACATAATAAAGAAGCGAGCGGGCACAAAATTGTGGAAAAACTCAAGGAAGGCATGAAGATTGCTCTTGTCAGTGATGCGGGAATGCCTGCCATTTCCGACCCAGGTTATGAATTAGTGGCAGCTGCATTGGAAGAGAATATTACAGTTGTTCCATTGCCCGGTGCAAACGCTGCTCTTACCGCACTGATCGCTTCAGGTATTACCACACAGCCTTTTTACTTTTACGGCTTTTTAGACCGTCAGAAAAAGGTAAAACGAAAGCAGCTGAGTGAACTGTCTAATATGGAGTCAACGCTAATTTTTTATGAGGCACCACACAGATTGAAGGAAACACTGCTAATCATGGAAGAACAGTTAGGAAATCGGCAAGTAGTTTTATGCCGTGAGCTAACAAAAAAATATGAAGAATTTATAAGAGGAAGCTTGTCAGAAGCCGTACACTGGGCCAAAACAGAAGAGATTCGCGGTGAATTCTGTGTAATTGTTGAAGGCGGTTTGCCTGAGGAAAGTAATCATTCTGCCTGGTGGGAGCAGCTGACAGTAGTGGAGCATGTAGAACACTATATAAATATGAAGGAACTGGCAGCAAAGGAGGCCATAAAGCACACAGCTTTAGATCGGCAGATGCCCAAAAGGGATGTTTACCAAGCTTATCATGTTGAGAATGATTAATGGGGAACGAACATAATACAAAAAAAGCTTCTCAATAAGTTGAGAAGCTTTTTAATATTATTTAGATGTTTCAAAGTTGTTTTGGATTTCTTGTAGAAGCTGCTCTGCACCTTCACGGCTTAAAATTAATTTACCGCCAGCTAAAGCAAGATTATCATCAGAAACTTCACCAGTTACCTGGCAAGTCATGTTAGGTTTATATTTTTTAAGAATGATTTTTTCATCATCTACATAAATTTCAAGAGCATCTTTCTCTGCAATTCCTAGTGTGCGACGCAATTCAATCGGAATTACCACGCGGCCAAGCTCATCAACTTTACGAACAATACCTGTAGATTTCATTATTGTTTCTCCTCTCAAATCTCCAATTAATTTATGTCTATCTCTCTATGTTTCGTCATTATTCGACAAAATTCTCTATATTTATATGATACCAGCCATTACCATATTCGTCAATTACTTTATAATATTTTTATGTGGAAAATTTAGTTAGTAGATTGAAGGCTGATATAGAGCGAATTTCATAAAAAAAATCTTGAATTAAGTATATATTTTTTCTTGATTATTATCAATTGAATAGTTTTAATTAAGAGTATTTTTTACTTGATTCGACAAAATTCTACATATTTAATGTAGTGTGTCGACAAAGCTCTTTTAGTCGATTAAATGAAGAGGGAGATATCGGGTAAGATCATAACGTTTACAATAGGATCTTTCCTTGCACAATTTCTTATTTTTAGGTATATTTTGTTGATATAAGAGGTAATGCTGACGAGTGTAATAATAAAAATATTTTGTTCTGCGATCGGCAAAATAATCTGGCCGGGTTTAAGCGTTAAATGGGTCAGTTATCCATAGTTTGACTTAACCAGAGCAAGCTCTTGCTGTTCATTAAGCTTGCACTGATCAATAGAATATGGAAGTTCCTTAATCCCGTCTTTTCGGACGGGATTTTTTTGAAAAATGAAATGGAATTATATAAAAGACAAACTCGTCAGGCTGCAGCCAAATACAAAGTTTTTGTTTCCCAGTATAACAGGGCTGAACGAACTTATTATTTATAGGAGGTAATAGGAATGGAAGAAAAATTAAAGACGTTTTATTTAACAACGCCGATTTACTATCCAAGCGGAAATCTACATATAGGGCACGCCTATACTACTGTTGCAGGTGATGCAATGGCTCGTTACAAGCGCTTACGCGGTTTCGATGTTATGTATTTAACGGGGACCGATGAACATGGTCAAAAAATTCAAGAGAAAGCAGAAGAGAAAGGTGTTACTCCGCAAGCATATGTGGATGAAATCGTAGCTGGTATTCAATCACTTTGGGAAAAGCTAGACATTTCTTATGATGATTTTATTCGAACTACACAAGATCGCCATAAGCAAATTGTTGAGAAAATCTTCACACAGCTTTTAGAGCAAGGTGACATTTACCTGGGAGAATACGAGGGATGGTATTGTACGCCATGTGAATCTTATTTCACTGAACGTCAGCTTGAAGATGGAAAATGCCCTGACTGCGGCAGAGATGTTCATAAAGTGAAGGAAGAGTCTTACTTTTTTAAAGTAAGCAAATATGCTGATCGCCTGCTGAAGTATTATGAGGAAAACCCAAGCTTTATTCAGCCTGAATCACGTAAGAACGAAATGATTAATAATTTTATTAAACCTGGTCTGGAGGACTTGGCTGTATCCAGAACAACATTTGACTGGGGCGTAAAAGTGCCGGAAAATCCTAAGCATGTTGTATATGTATGGATTGATGCTCTTTCAAACTATATTACAGCACTAGGCTATGGAACAGATGATGACCGGAAATATTTAAACTATTGGCCGGCAGATGTTCATTTAGTTGGAAAGGAAATTGTCCGCTTCCATACGATTTATTGGCCGATTATGCTGATGGCTTTGGATGTACCACTGCCTAAGAAGGTGTTTGCACACGGATGGCTATTGATGAAGGACGGAAAAATGTCTAAATCAAAAGGAAATGTAGTAGACCCGGTAACGCTAATCGACCGGTATGGTTTAGATGCACTTCGCTACTACTTGCTTCGCGAAGTTCCGTTTGGAGCAGATGGTGTATTCACACCTGAAGGCTTTGTTGAGAGAATTAATTTCGATTTAGCCAATGATTTAGGAAATCTCCTTAACCGTACGGTTGCGATGATTAATAAATACTTTGATGGAATCATCCCATCTTATAATGGGTCGAATGGGGAGTTCGATCAGCTTCTTCTTCAAATAAATGAAGAAACAGTTGAAAAGTACGAAGCAGCAATGGAAAAAATGGAGTTTTCTGTAGCCTTAACAGCACTATGGCAGCTTGTCAGCAGGACAAATAAATACATCGATGAAACCAAACCATGGGCACTGGCAAAAGAAGAAGACAAGAAAGATGAATTAGGAAACGTAATGTATCATCTTGCTGAATCCTTAAGAAGAATTGCAGTCCTTCTTCAGCCATTCCTTACACAAACACCGGTTAAAATCTTTAATCAGCTGAATGTTAACAGCCCAGAACTGACATCTTGGGAAAGTTTGGACCAGTTTGGAAAAATTTCATCTGGAACGAAGGTTGAGAAGGGAGAACCAATTTTCCCTCGTTTAGAGCTGGATGAGGAAGTTGGTTATATTAAAGAAAAAATGCAAGGAAGCACTCCTGCTCCTGAAGCGAAGAAGCCTCAAGAGAAAACGGAGGAAAAGCCGGACAGCGAAGAAATTAACATTGATGATTTTATGAAGGTTGATTTACGGGTTGCCCAGGTTATTCAAGCGGAGCCTGTTAAAAAGGCAGATAAGCTTCTAAAGCTCCAGCTTGATTTAGGGTATGAAAAACGTCAAGTTGTCTCAGGTATTGCTCAATTTTACAAACCAGAAGATTTAGTTGGCCGAAAAGTTGTTTGTGTAACAAATTTGAAGCCAGTTAAATTACGCGGTGAATTGTCGGAAGGAATGATCCTTGCCGGCAGCAAAGATGGAGAGCTTTCTCTTGCAACCATTGCCGAATCATTGCCGCTAGGAGCTCGGGTGAAATAAATCTGTTTTTATAAGGGACATAGAAGTGCCGCGGACTTTATTGCAGGCGCTTCTATGTTTTCTTTACAGTTATAGGAGAATTTCATCATATATTGAGCGCTAAGAGTCTCGATGGATTGTGAAAATTTGATTGTTACAAAAAATAAATTTTTGAATATACAGCTGAATACAAAATGGATCATATATCCAGAAATGATTTTTTGGAATATTATCTTTAGTAGTATTAATAAATTCATTCTGATTATATTTCTTATTATTAGATGGATTGAAAATAAAAGAGAAACTTAATAAGAGAAAAAAATGTATACTACTATAGTAAAAATAGCTGTTATGCAACTGAAACATTTGTTATAGAAATTAAAAATATGACAATAAGGGGTATTCTGATGTTTTTTGATACACATGTACATTTAAATGCTGAACAATTCGAAGAGGACATTCAAGAGGTAATTGACCGAGCGCTTGAAGAGGGTGTCACCAATATGGTCGTTGTTGGTTTTGACCGGCCTACTATTACGAAGGCAATGGAGCTTGTAGAGAAATATGATTTTTTATATGCAAGTGTCGGCTGGCATCCTGTTGATGCGATTGACATGACAGATGAAGATCTGCAATGGATCGAAGAGCTTTCTTCACATCCAAAAGTGGTTGCTTTAGGAGAGATGGGACTCGATTATCATTGGGATAAATCGCCAAAGGAAATTCAAAAGGAAGTGTTTCGCAAGCAAATTCGTCTTGCTAAAAAAGTGGGTCTGCCAATCGTCATTCATAACCGTGAGGCAACAGCGGATATTGTGGCTATTTTAAAAGAAGAAGGGGCAGCGGAAGTGGGAGGCATTATGCATTGCTTTAGCGGAAGTGCTGAAACAGCGCAAGAATGTGTGGAAATGAACTTCCTTATTTCATTAGGCGGACCTGTAACATTTAAAAATGCCAAGAAACCAAAGGAAGTCGCAGATGTTATACCATTAGAAAAATTATTGATTGAAACGGATTGCCCTTTCTTAGCACCGCACCCGTTTCGAGGAAAACGTAATGAACCAAGCTATGTCACTCTTGTCGCACAGCAAATTGCTGAAATTAAAGACATTCCCGTTCAAGAGGTTGCGAAGGCTACAACTGACAATGCAAAAAAATTATTCGGCATAAACTGATAGCAAATACTGTCGGCTTTTGGATAAGCTTGTCCGATTTTTTTCTAATTCTAAAAAGTTCTACATGTCTTATCGTCAACATAGGATAACCATGTCGATAACTCTCTCTTTTCTTTCTCCTTCTTTTTTTGCATAATAGGATATACGTTATCAGGCAAGTTTGTAAATTTAGGGATATAGGCGTTGATCGTAACTAAGATTCATGATTTGGAGGTGAAAATGGAGGAGTCACTTTGCTGATTTTTGCTTTCGAACTTTGGAGAGGAGGATCCAAAACGGTCTTCTATACCTATTTTTAAGAAAGACGATCTTTTCCTTTAAAAATCTAGTTCGAACGCCCAAACCTTTCAAACTGGAAAAGAGAAAGAGTTGACAGCCTGAAAGATTGTCTATATAATCACTCCGAGAGAAAAGGAGGCGTTTTTCATCGTGATACAAAACATGAAAAACCTGTTATCCGAGTCTTTGAGTAAAAAGAAGCTGGCCATTATTTCTGCTAGTTTTATAGTATTTGCAGCAGCCTTTGGCTTTGTTATTTTTGAAATGACAAAAAAGTCCGTTGTGCTGACGCTTGATGGCCGGGAAGAAATCATCAAAACACATGCAGATACCATCAATGAAATATTTGATGAAATGGATATAACATTACGCTCAGAAGATTACGTGTTTCCCTCGGTTAACACAAAGGTTGAGAATGATTTAGAAGTAGTATGGAATCCTGCTAACGAGATTGAGCTTGTGAATGGCAGTGAGACGAAATCAGTTTGGTCCGCAGCTGAAACAGTTGGTGAGTTTTTGCAGGAACAAAATATTGAGATTACCGAGCATGACCTGGTAGAACCAAAGCAGGATGAAAAAATTACAGGTAATACAGCTATACAGATTGAAAAAGCATTTTCTTTAACCCTTTCAAATGGCGGGGAAGAAAAGAAGGTTTGGTCAACTTCGACTACGGTCGCTGACTTTTTATCACAGCAAGGAATTGAGCTGAAGGAATTAGATCGTGTTGAGCCAAATTTGGAAGAGACAGTCAAAGTAGATGACGTTATAAAAGTCATTCGAGTTGAAAAAGTCACCGATGTAGTGGAAGAACCAATCAATTATGCAGTTGTAACAAAAAAGGATAACAGCTTGAACAGAGGCTCTGAGAAGGTTGTTACACCTGGTCAAGAAGGTCTCGTTTCAAAACAATTCGAGATTATTAAGGAAAATGGGAAAGAAATCTCACGTAAATTAATTAGTGAGAAAACACTTAAAGAAAAACAGGATAAAGTTGTTGCTGTCGGCACGAAAGTAGCTGCTGAAACAAAGGTTGTTTCCCGCGGCAGTGCGCCAGCTGGCGGAAAAGAGATATATGTCAGCTCTACTGCTTATACAGCAAGCTGTAACGGCTGCTCTGGTTTTACAGCTACGGGCATTAACTTAAAAGCTAACCCGAATGTAAAAGTTATCGCGGTTGATCCTAGTGTCATTCCATTAGGCACAAAGGTATATGTTGAAGGATACGGCTACGCAGTCGCTGCTGATACAGGCTCTGCTGTTAAAGGAAACAAGATTGATGTCTTCTTTGCTAATAAATCCGATGCTTATCGCTGGGGACGCAAATCTGTTAAAATAAAAATATTAAATTAAGAACATGGCAGGGGATTTACATCCTCTGCTTTTTTATACTTTCAGAAGTATAAGCTTGTGTGGCAGTGCTTTCTTTTGTTTCGTTATATTTTCATATATAATAAGTTGCATTGGAAAAATATCTTTGTATCTATATAGACGATTCACATTACAAAAATGTTTCATTTATTTTTCAATTATTTTATTTTTTCATTTTAAAGAGGAGCATTTATGAAAATTAAAGAAATTATCGTCGTAGAGGGCAAGGACGACACTGTAGCTATAAAAAGAGCCCTTGAAGCGGATACTATTGAGACAAATGGCTCTGCTATTAATAAAGATACACTGGAAAGAATTAAACATGCACAGGAAGCAAGAGGAGTTATTGTGCTTACAGATCCTGATTTTCCTGGTCAAAAGATCCGGCAAATCATCAGTGAATACGTTCCAACCTGCAAGCATGCGTTTATTGAGAAAAGTGCAGCAATTGAAAAGCTGGGCAGAGGAGTAGGAGTCGAGCATGCATCGCCAGACGTCATCCGTGAGGCACTGAAGCATGCTCATGTGATGACCCAAATCGTAGAAATAGACATTACACAGGATGATTTACTTGAAGCAGGACTGATTGGCGGTCCCGGGGCAAAGGAGCGCCGTGAGAAGCTGGGCAGGCTGCTGAAAATTGGCTATACGAATGGAAAGCAGCTTCATAAAAGGCTTACCATGTTTTCTGTGAAGAAGGAAGATTTGGAACGTGCAATAGAAGCAATCAGCCAGGAGGAGAATCATGAATAAAGATATAGCGACACCTGTTAGAACGAAGGCGATCCTTGATAAATACGGCTTCTCTTTTAAAAAGAGTCTTGGTCAGAACTTCTTAATTGATACGAATATATTGAAGCGGATTGTGGATCATGCGGAATTAACGGAAACTTCAGGTGCAATTGAAATTGGTCCCGGCATTGGCGCGCTGACAGAACAGCTGGCACGAAGAAGCGCCAAAGTGCTTGCCTTTGAAATTGATCAGCGGCTGCTGCCAATCCTGGAAGATACATTGTCACCATACGAGAATAAAAAAATCATTAATAGTGACATATTAAAAGCAGATGTACATAAGGCAATCGCAGAAGAATTTGCTGGTTTAGATGATATTATGGTGGTTGCAAACCTCCCGTATTATGTTACAACACCGATTATTATGAAATTGCTTGAGGACAAGCTGCCCATTAGAGGTATTGTATGTATGCTGCAAAAAGAAGTGGCTGACCGTATAGCGGCTAAACCTGGTACAAAGGATTATGGCTCTCTATCCATTGCAATTCAGTATTATACGGTGGCTGAGACGGTTATGATTGTCCCGAAAACGGTCTTTATGCCACAGCCTAATGTGGATTCAGCTGTTATTCGGCTGATTAAAAGAGAAGCACCTGCCGTTACAGTGCACAATGAAGAGTTTTTCTTTTTTGTGACACGAGCGAGCTTTGCACAAAGACGAAAAACACTGCTCAATAATTTAACGAGTCAGCTTCCGAATGGAAAAGAAAAAAAAGAACAAATCCTCTCTGCATTAGAACAAGTCGAAATTGATCCAGGCAGAAGAGGAGAGACCCTTTCGATCGAGGAGTTTGGCAAGGCGAGTGATGCGCTTTATCCGCATTTTAAAGGATTGTTTTAAGTCGTACTATATAAAAAGCCTGCTTTTTTCACTTTTGCAGGCTTTTTTTTATCTTCACTATATTATTTATCTCTGATGATAGCTTCTAAAAGAAGTTGACATAATAGGAACTGCTTTAAGAAGGCGTTGTCTCCAATAGGGCAGGTTAGACGGAATGGTTTTATTGAGTATTTCTAAAGATGCAGCTGAAGGGGGTTAAGTGCAAAGGCTAGACTGAGCCACTTGCGTTGTTGTTTATTTTTGTTCATCCATATTAAAGGGCATTCCCGTTCTTAATACACCTCTTGTTTCAATGCCTCCAATTCCTCTTTCGCCTGTTAACGTATTGCGGAGGACATCCCAAACATTAATTCTCTCCATAAAGGGCGTATAGCTTATTTTAGCTACAATATAGACTGGATCAAGGGCGTGTATGTTGACTCTTGAAGGAGAGCTGGCAAAGTTCGCTCCAGCATGAATAAGAGATTCAAAATGAGATTGGCATGCTCCGGCGAAAATGACAAGCTGATCTAAATGCGGAACTCGTTTGCGGGCTTCTCTTACTGTCTGAACAAAATGCTTTGAATGTCTGTAGGCGTTAATATCTGTTTTGCTGCCTTTTGCTTTTGAATAGGCATCGTGGCCTGTAATAACGAGAATATCAGGCCTATAATGCTCAACAAGCTCTCCAATTTTTAAAGGCATTTCTTTTTCGGTTGAATGTATACCAGTGACGGGAACACCGATTTTTTCATATAATGATAAACACTTTTTTAAATAAGCAGGATCGCCATCGAGATGAAGAACTTTTCCTGGCATCTGAAAATAGTTATACGATTTGCTGTAGCTATCTGTAGCTGCGTATTCTTGTTTTTGTTTTATGAGATCAACATCCTGGCGAAATAAGTGGAATGACTGTTCTTCGAGAGAACGGTATTCCTGTTCTTTCCTCATTCGGTCCGGACCGCTGATTGTAATTAAGTCTTCATAAGGTGCATCAGCAATTAATCGAACATCTTCTCCATATAAAATGGCCAGCTTTTGTCCTGCTTCCTCTTTAATATCGATGACGCGAAACATAATATCACAATTGTAAGATACCCTCCCGACGATATCCATCATATTTATAGTCAATGTCGTCACTCCAATTAGGCATTTCGTTACAATAACGGTTCTGACATAAACTATGCACTTTCCTTATGACTTGTGCCTGCAAAGTCGATTGATGAAGACCTTAAAGAAATATAATATAAAAAAACTAAAAAAGTGTACATATTCACTTTGTCGATGGGATATGCTAAGAAATGTTGAAAATCAACAGAAAAAGAAGAAAAAAATATATTGACATACATTTTAAAATCCTGTTATAATTTATATTTTTATTTGACTTCTGTTGTGTCAGTGTGATATACTTTACATAGTGAGGTGGACCGAATGGCAAAAACATTAACGGATATTAAGAAAGCTCTTGATTCAAATCTTGGAAAAAGGCTATTGCTGAAAGCAAATGGCGGACGGAGAAAGACGATCGAGCGTTCAGGCGTTTTAGCTGAAACATATCCCTCAGTATTCGTCATTGAGCTAGACCAGGATGAAAATGCATTTGAACGTGTATCATACAGCTATGCGGATATACTGACAGAAACGGTTCAGATTACCTTCTATGATGACACATCAGGACATGTTGCTTTAAGCTGACATAAAATAATGGCTACATCTGAAGCAGTGAACATGGTTTGCTGCTTTTTGCTTTGTCTTTTTATAAAAATGTATAATGGAGAAAATAGCCTCTTATGAAAACCGATCAGTGTTTCATACTAATACTATCGCAGTGTGAAAAAGGAGAGGTTGTCAGTGGCTAGAAGACGAGGAATCATGTCGTACCGGCTGAAAGAAGAAATCGCAAAGGAACTCGGTTTTTATGATACGGTTCAAAAAGAAGGCTGGGGCGGCATCAAGGCTGTTGATGCCGGTAATATGGTGAAAAGAGCCATAGAGATCGCCCAGCAAAATCTTCAAGACAAACGCTAGACAATTCCAAACTTCACTCACACATGATCACATCATAATAGCACTGCGATTACAGCCGGGGCTTCTGCTCCGGCTTAATTTAAAATAAACGGGTATTTATCCCGAAAAAATAAAGCAGATAGAGAACTCTAGTAAGCTAAATTAATTAGTTGCTGGAGTAAAAATGCATAATAATTTTTAATAATATGGATTCACAGGTCTTACGATATTCGTTTTGTGGTAAAATAGGACAAAAAATGGAGATGCTGATTTACTTGAAAAAGAGTATGCAGCAGGACCGATAAGGATTTATATCCGCAAACGGCATTTGCGGATTCATTATATAAAGTAGGTGGAGATTTTGAAGCTTTTGGTGAAGGCCCCGGCGAAGATTAATTTATCATTGGATGTACTACATAAGCGTGATGATGGCTATCACGAAGTAGAAATGATTATGACAACCATTGATTTAGCCGACCGGCTTGAAATAACACGATTGGATAAAGACGAAATTCGAATCATATCACATAATCGTTTTGTTCCAGACGATCATAGGAATTTAGCTTATCAGGCAGCCATGCTGCTAAAGGAACGATTTCATGTAAAGCAGGGTGCTGCTATTACAATTGAAAAAATGATTCCGGTTGCAGCAGGGCTGGCAGGCGGAAGCAGTGATGCAGCTGCGGCATTAAGAGGTTTAAACAAGCTGTGGGATCTAGGATTAAGTTTGGATGAACTGGCTGTGCTTGGCGCTGAGATAGGATCAGATGTATCTTTTTGTGTATATGGAGGAACTGCTTTAGCTACAGGAAGAGGAGAAATGATCCGGCAGCTCGATGCACCTCCGACATGCTGGGTTATTCTTGCTAAACCATTTATAGGGGTATCAACGGCTGATGTATATCGTAAACTTGATTTGGCCGGAGTAAAACACCCGCAAACCTCAGAGATGATTAAAGCAATTGAGAATGATGACTATGAAATGGTGTGTGACCATCTTGAGAATGTACTAGAAACTGTGACATTAAAAATGCATCCTGAGGTCGCTCAGATCAAAGATCAGATGAAACGCTTCGGAGCAGATGCGGTCCTAATGAGCGGGAGCGGTCCTACAGTATTTGGACTTGCCCATCATGACTCGCGCATGCACCGTGTTTATAATGGACTACGCGGTTTCTGTGACCAGGTATTTGCAGTCAGAATGCTTGGGGAACGACATACGCTTGATTAGATCCGTATATTAATGGTATATTACTGTTAAAATATTCGGATTTAACGGGAGGGCCAATGATGAAGTTTCGTAGAAGTGAACGTTTAATAGATATGACGAACTATTTATTAGAGCATCCGCAGCAACTGGTATCCTTAACCTACTTCTCAGAAAGATATGGATCGGCTAAATCTTCCATTAGTGAAGATTTAGCTATCATTAAAGAAACCTTCGAACATAGAGGGATTGGCACACTGCAAACTGTACCAGGTGCAGCGGGCGGAGTGAAATATCAGGTGAGAGTGACGGAAGAGGATGCACGCCCAATTATCGATCAGATTTGTGAGTTAATCGCCAGTCCAAATAGACTGCTTCCAGGCGGTTATCTTTATATGACAGATATATTAGGTGATCCTATGCTTGTAAAGCAGGTAGGTCGCTTATTTGCTTCGGCATTTGCAGATAAAGAAATAGATGTAGTTATGACTGTGGCTACAAAAGGAATAGCATTAGCTTATGCGGTTGCGAATTATTTAAATGTACCTGTTGTGATTGTGAGACGAGACAGCAAGGTAACGGAAGGCTCTACCGTTAGTATTAATTATGTGTCAGGCTCCGCGAAAAGAATCCAGACAATGGTTCTGTCGAAAAGAAGTCTTGAACAAGGTTCGAGAGTCCTTGTTGTTGATGATTTCATGAAAGCGGGCGGCACGGTTAACGGGATGATTAGTATGCTGGAGGAGTTTAATGCAGAGCTTGTCGGCATTGCTGTTTTAGTAGAGGCAGAAAAAGCTGAAGAACGACTGGTGGATGATTATTTATCTTTAGTCAAACTCTCAGATGTTGATGTGAAAGAAAAGAAAATCAATGTGTCGCATGGCAACTACTTTACGAATAAACTAGTGGAGGGACATTCATGAAAATCATTCAGACAAATGAAGCACCAGCCGCAATTGGACCATACTCACAGGGGATAACCGTAAATAATCTGTTCTACAGCTCTGGACAAATTCCGTTAAAAGCTGACGGAGTGATGGCAGAGGGAGATGTAAAAGTACAGACTCATCAAGTGTTTATAAACCTGCAGGCTGTTCTTAAAGAGGCAGGTGCTTCACTTGAAACGGTTGTCAAGGCAACTGTTTTTATTAAAAATATGGATGATTTCGCTAGTATTAACGAAGTATACGGCGAGTATTTCCATACGCATAAACCCGCACGCTCTTGTGTTGAGGTAGCGCGCCTGCCAAAAGATAGCTTAGTAGAAATTGAAGTTGTTGCATTGGTTAAATAAAATAAATAGGATTATGTAAATACTCTTTTCTGAGTGATTATTGTTTTGAATAACACTTTTTAAAGGATATTTTGATTGAAACGAAAGAGCGCAAGACTCCTGCGGGACGAGGAGACTCAGATTCTCCTTGCCGGAAAAGTAAGTTCTTTGAAGTGGAAATATCTATATGTTTAAGTAAAACAACAAAGTTTGTGAAAATAGCAGAATGAAAAAGCACCCGGCTTTAAACGGGTGCTTTTTCATTCTTATAAATCTTAAAAGTTTGCAGAAACAGCCGTTGATGAATCTTTTTCGGGACTTTTTGACATGTATTTCTGTCTAATTCCATATTAAGGCCTAATTATTCAAAAAATTTTTTCTATAAAAGGAGGAAATATGCCAAATGATGTTGAATGTTAATAAATAGGATTTTATCTACTGGAAAAGGTGGTGAACATAGTGGAAGTAACTGACGTAAGATTACGCCGTGTAAATACGGATGGACGGATGAGAGCGATTGCCTCTATTACACTGGACCATGAATTTGTTGTTCATGACATTCGGGTGATTGACGGGAATAACGGCTTATTCGTTGCAATGCCAAGTAAACGCACTCCGGATGGAGAGTTCAGGGACATTGCTCACCCTATTAATTCCGGAACCCGCGGTAAAATCCAAGAAGCGGTCTTAGCAGAATACCACCGTTTAGGTGAGTTAGAAGTAGAGTTTGAAGAAGCTGGAGCTTCCTAGAAAGAGATTCCAACAAGAGCCTGCTGTGTTAAGTAGGGCTCTTTTTTATTTATAAAATGTACCTCTTTGAAATACCACTTCCATTTTATACCCTCTGTTAACCCTTGTTAAACCTATCTGAGCAGGAAAAGTTGTTATATTGTTCAAGATTCCAAACAGACTTTTCGTAGTATAATTAAATAGCAGCTATATTTTAGTATAATTCCTTCTTAACATTAGCAGACAAATAAGGATGGTTAGCATGCATCTATTATTTCGGTCTGATTATATCTTGTGAGGTAAGTGAAAAATATCCTGTAAAATATAACTACTTACACGAGATTCCTTGAAATCAGCCTCTATTTAAGATATATTCTTAATGGATAAAAAGGTGAAATTGGAGGCTATTAAATGTCTAATCGATACGCGGTCATTTTAGCCGCAGGCCAAGGGACAAGAATGAAATCAAAATTATATAAAGTCCTGCATCCTGTGTGTGGAAAACCGATGGTTCAGCATGTTGTTGATCAAGTTGCGAAGCTTGATATCAAAGATATTGTTACGATTACTGGGCATGGAGCGGAAAAAGTAAAAGCACAATTAGGCGCTAAAAGTGTATATGCCCTGCAGGAAGAGCAGCTCGGTACAGCTCATGCTGTTATGCAAGCAGCAGATCATCTGGAAAATAAAGAGGGTGTCACAGTTGTTGTTTGCGGAGATACGCCTCTAATTAAAGCGGAAACGATGGAAGCGATTTTTGCTCATCACGAAAAAACAAATGCAAAAGCAACAGTACTAACTGCATTTGCGGAGAATCCAGCGGGATATGGCCGTATTGTGCGTAACGCAAAAGGTCATGTGGAGAAGATCGTAGAGCACAAAGATGCCTCTGAAGAAGAATTGCAATTAAATGAAATCAATACAGGCACGTATTGTTTCGATAATGAAGCACTGTTTACAGCCTTAAAGAAAGTCAAAAATGATAATGTACAAGGAGAGTATTATTTGCCTGATGTCATTGAGATATTAAAAACAGAGGGTGAAATTGTAACTGCCTTTGGAACAGATGATTTTGAAGAGACTTTAGGTGTTAACGATCGTGTAGCATTGGCTCAAGCCGAACTGTTTATGAAAAAACGTATTAATGAATACCATATGCGCGCAGGTGTTAGCATCATCGATCCGGCTGCTACTTATATTGGAGCAGATGTTGAGATCGGAGCTGATACGGTAATATATCCTGGAACGACGATAAGCGGAGTAACGAAAATCGGCTCAGATTGTACGATTGGTCCTAACACCCATATAGAAAATTGTGAAATTGGCGATAGAACGGTTATTCGCCAATCAGCGGCTTTCAACAGCGAGATCGGTACAGATGTCCAGATTGGACCATTTGCACATATCCGCCCGCAATCAAATGTTCATGATGAGGTGAAAATCGGCAACTTTGTTGAAATAAAAAAATCAGTAATTGAAAAAGGCAGCAAGGTCTCGCATTTAAGCTATATTGGTGATGCAGAGGTCGGGCAGGATGTAAATATCGGCTGCGGAGCGATTACAGTAAATTACGATGGGAAAAATAAGTTCTTAACCAAAATTGAGAATGGTGTGTTTATTGGCTGCAATTCAAACTTAGTCGCACCCGTAACAATTGGAGAAGGCGCATATGTTGCAGCTGGTTCAACCATTACTGAGGATGTTCCAGGAGAGGCGCTTTCTATCGCGCGAGCTCGCCAAGTAAATAAAGAGAATTATGTACAAAAGCTAGATATCAAGAAATAAAAAACACGGAGGCACAGGCATGTCGAATCAGTACTTAGATCCAAATTTGAAGGTATTCAGTTTAAATTCAAATAAAGCATTAGCCGAGGAAATTGCCAAATTTATTGGCGTTGAACTAGGAAAATGCTCTGTAACCCATTTTAGTGATGGAGAAATTCAGATCAACATCGAAGAAAGTATTCGCGGCTGTGACGTGTATGTGATCCAATCAACAAGCGCTCCTGTTAACGAGCATTTAATGGAGCTTCTTATTATGATTGATGCATTAAAACGTGCTTCTGCTAAAACAATTAATATTGTTATGCCTTATTATGGCTATGCACGCCAAGACCGTAAAGCAAGAGCTCGTGAGCCAATTACAGCAAAGCTTGTGGCTAATCTGCTTGAAACAGCAGGTGCAACTCGTGTCATTACACTGGATCTTCACGCTCCGCAAATTCAAGGATTCTTCGATATTCCGATTGACCATCTAATGGGTGTGCCAATTCTAGCGGAATACTTTAAGAACAAAGATCTGCAAGGGGATGTGGTTATTGTTTCTCCAGACCACGGAGGTGTGACCCGCGCACGCAAAATGGCTGATCAGTTAAAAGCGCCGATTGCCATTATTGATAAACGCCGTCCAAAGCCAAATGTTGCTGAGGTTATGAACATTGTTGGAAATATTGACGGCAAAATTGCAATCCTAATTGACGATATTATTGATACAGCAGGTACCATCACGTTAGCTGCTAATGCACTAGTGGAAAATGGAGCATCTGAAGTATATGCTTGCTGCAGTCATCCGGTTTTATCAGGACCTGCAATTGAAAGAATTGAAAACAGCAAGATTAAAGAGCTTGTTGTCACCAATTCAATTGCACTGCAAGAAGAAAAGAAATCAGGGAAAGTTGTCGAGCTATCAGTAGCATCATTAATTGGTGAAGCGATTATCCGTGTACATGAAGAACAATCCGTAAGTGTATTGTTTGATTAATATATAATCAGGCCTGCTAATTAAAAGCAGGTCTGCCTGTATTGCAGGAAAACTGCGGCTCTAAGCTTATAGGGTAATACTTCTCTGCTTCCCGCTATGCTGGTCTTATAAACTAAAACGTTTAGACTTCCTCTTTTTAGGGCATTTTTTATATAGAAGCCACTTATTAAACAGGAGGAAGGGGATCACTATGGCAGTAGTATTAGAAGCAAAAAAACGAAATGAATTTCGTCATTCATCTCTAACTAAAATTAGGCATGAAGGGAATATCCCAGCAGTTGTCTACGGACAAAAGCTAGAGAGTACACCTATTTATCTGAGTGAGTCTGATTTTGTGAAAACCATTAAGGAAGTAGGCCGCAATGGTGTATTTTCATTAGATGTTGACGGCAAGAAACATGACGTCATGTTAACGGAATATCAAACAAATGCATTGCGCAATAATATTGTGCATATTGATTTTCTAGCAGTGGATATGTCGAAGGAAATAACGGCAGAGGTGCGGGTCAATTTGGTCGGCGATGCACAAGGTGTGAAAGACGGCGGTGTCATGCAGCAATCACTGCATGAAGTTTCCGTAACAGCTACGCCAAATGAAATACCTTCTTCAGTTGATGTAGATGTAGCGGAGCTTCAAGTAAATGAAACGATAACGGTTGCTGATCTTAAGACAAGCCGTTCCTATACGCTTAACCACGATGCTGAAGAAGTGGTTGCTTCTATTCTTCCTCCTAAACAGGAAGAGGAAATAAACAGCGGAGAACAGCAGGAGGAAGGCACGCCTGAACAAGAAGAAGGAAGAGAGACGGAAAGCGAGTAAAAAAGAAACCCTTTTATACTTGCCAAGAGCTGGCTGCATTACGATGTTAGGCCAGCTTTTGCTTTTCTCTTTGACAAGGTAAATTAGCTATTACAGCTGATATGCAGCTTCTAACAAGCCGTCTGACGCTGCCATCTGCCGTCATTAGAATATAAAGCAGGTGAAGTGACGTGAAATTATTTGTTGGCCTCGGAAATCCAGGCAAACCATATGAACAAACAAGACATAATATCGGCTTTGAAGTGATTGATTCCCTGGCTGTGAAGCTAGGCATTACATTAGATCAAGCAAAGTTTAAAGGTATTTATGGAATAGGCCATTGTAATGGAGAAAAAGTATTCTTACTAAAGCCGCTTACATATATGAATTTATCTGGTGAATCCATTCGCCCGCTTATGGATTACTATGGAATTGAAGATGAAGAATTAACCGTAATATATGACGACCTTGATTTGCCTGTCGGAAAAATTCGTCTTCGGCAAAAAGGAAGCGCCGGCGGACATAATGGAATTAAATCAACGATTGCTCATCTGGGAACGGTGCAATTTAATAGAATACGGGTAGGGATTGACCGTCCTCCAGCAGGTATGAAGGTTCCTGATTATGTACTCGGAAAATTTTCTTCTGACGAACAGCAGGAAATGCAGACCGTAATCGAGAAATGTGTAGACGCATGTGAATCGGCCATTACAGAGCCATTCTTACAAGTGATGAACAAGTTTAACCAATCTTAGTTCTCATATTTAGCAGATCAAATTAATAAGCTAGATTAATACATCATCACCTTTTGCTAAATGGGAGCCTTCGAATCGATTGAATAACTTCCTTTCCGTACGTCCATAATAGGGATATGTACAGGATAGGAGGGGTTTTAATGGCCATTCATTATCATTGCCGCCATTGCGGAGTAAAGCTTGGATCTATTGATTCAATGTCTGTTCAGACAGAACAGCTTGGATTTCATAAACTAAATGATGCAGAGCGTCAGGATATGCTAATGTACGATGCCTCTGGGGATCTGCAGGTAAAGGCAATTTGTGAGGACTGCCAGGAATCTTTAGAACGCAATCCCGATTACCACCAGCAGGATTTTCTGATTCATTAACGCTTTGGGCCGTTTGTCCAAAGCATTTTTCTATTTGCATTTATAGTATTTTTTAATAGTTTATAAATAGGAAATACCTAATGCTATGTATACAATGAAACAATATACTTCATCGCGTCACAGGGTTGTTGTGAAGCATCGGACTTTATATAGGAGGACTTTTCTGTATGTTAGGGCTAAAGCGAATATTTGGCCAGCAGGATGATGTAGTAAGCATCTTGTCTGGTATTCAAGAAGGGTTAAAAGAGCAACTGATCGCTGGCTTATCTGGTTCTGCGCGGGCGCTGTTCATATCGTCAGTTTATGAACAGACGAAACAGCCTGTACTCATTGTGACCCATAATTTATTACAGGCGCAAAAATTATATGATGATATCGTCAGTTTAATAGGAGAAGAAGAAGTACTTCTTTATCCAGCCAACGAATTGATTGCTGCAGAGATTAGCATCGCAAGCCCAGAGCTTAAGGCGCAAAGAATAGAGGCGCTAAATTATTTAATCCAGCAGAAAACAGGAATTGTTATTGCTCCAATGGCAGGAGTTAGAAAGGTGCTTCCGCCATCAGACCTTTGGAAAGAGTACCAGATGACACTGTCTGTAGGAGATGACCTGCTGGAAGAGCAACTGAATCTTTTTATTCAAATGGGCTATGTTCGTGTTGATATGGTTTCAGCTCCAGGGGAATTCAGCGTCAGAGGCGGAATTATTGATATTTATCCATTAACTGAAAATGATCCTATACGAATAGAGCTATTTGATACAGAAATTGATTCTATTAGAACCTTTTCATTAGAAGATCAAAGATCGAAAAATAAACTGCAGCAGACATTAATTGGCCCGGCAACCGAAATACCGCTGGAACAGGCACATTATGACAGACTGATTAAGCAAATTGAATTAAACTTGGGAAAAAGCTTAAAAAAGCTTAAAAATGAGAAAGATAAGACATTATTATCACAGAATATTGGATATGAGCTTGAACAGCTGAGAACAGGCCATAAGCCTGAGCAGCTCTTTAAATATACCTCCCTTGCTTATGAATCAGGAAGTAGTTTAATAGATTATTTACCAGATTCAGGTCTTGTTTTTATAGATGAAATCAGCAGAGTGCAGGAAATGAATGATTCACTTGAAAAGGAAGAAGCAGAATGGTATACAAGCATGCTTGGTGAAGGGAAAATGATCCATGATGTAAAAGTTGCCTTCACACTAAAGGAGCTTACTGCCAGAACGAACCATTCCATCACTTATATGTCCTTGTTTCTTCGGCATGTCCCAAATACAAGTCCGCAAAATATTGTGAATATGACTTGTAAGCAAATGCAGAATTTTCATGGACAAATGAATGTGCTCAAAGGCGAGTTAGAACGCTGGGAGAAGAATAACTATTCTGTTGTATTTTTAGCATCTGACGATGAGAGAGTCAATAAACTTCAAAAGGTGCTCGAGGATTATGAAATTGATGCTGTTAAGATTAGTGCCGATCAAGCAGTTCTTCAAGGAAGAGTTCAAATCCTTCCAGGCGGCTTGCAGACTGGCTTTGAGCTAAGCTCACAGCGGCTGGCTGTTATAACAGAGGAAGAATTATTTAATAAAAAAGTGAAGAAAAAGGCACGAAAACAAAAGCTTTCCAATGCAGAGCGTATTAAAAGCTATTCTGAACTTAAAATTGGTGATTATGTTGTTCATGTCAATCACGGAATTGGTAAATACATTGGCATTGAGACACTAGAAATTAATGGGGTGCACAAAGATTACCTTCATATTCGCTATCAAGGCAGTGATAAGCTATATGTGCCTGTTGAACAAATTGATCTTGTTCAGAAATACGTTGCCTCCGAATCGAAAGAACCGAAAATTTATAAACTTGGCGGAAATGACTGGAAGCGAGTAAAGAAAAAGGTTCAATCCTCAGTCGAGGACATAGCGGATGATTTAATTAAATTGTACGCAGAACGGGAGTCATCGAAAGGATATGCCTTCAGCCCGGATGGAGAGATGCAGCGTGATTTTGAGGCTGCTTTCCAATACCAGGAGACAGAGGATCAGATTCGTTCTATCCATGAAATTAAAAAAGATATGGAAAGGGAACGTCCGATGGATCGTCTTCTGTGCGGAGATGTTGGATATGGCAAAACGGAAGTTGCTATCCGTGCTATTTTTAAAGCTATAGCAGATGGAAAACAAGTGGCTTTCCTAGTGCCAACGACGATTTTGGCACAGCAGCATTTTGAGACAATGCGTGAGCGTTTTCAGGATTATCCAATTGAAATCGGTCTATTAAGCCGTTTCCGATCAAAGAAGCAGCAAACAGAAACATTAAAAGGCTTAAAAGCAGGAACGATTGATGTGGTTGTTGGAACGCATCGTATCCTCTCAAAGGATATTGAGTATCGTGACTTAGGTTTGCTTGTCATTGATGAGGAACAGCGCTTTGGTGTTACGCATAAGGAAAAGATTAAGCAGCTGAAAACCAATGTTGATGTTTTAACACTCACAGCTACGCCAATTCCAAGGACTTTACATATGTCCATGCTTGGGGTTCGTGATTTGTCTGTTATTGAAACACCGCCTGAAAATCGGTTTCCAGTGCAAACTTATGTAATGGAATATAATGGAGCACTAGTGCGAGAAGCAATTGAACGAGAGCTGGCTCGTGATGGACAGGTGTACTTTCTATATAACCGTGTTGAGGATATTGAAAGGAAGGCAGAGGAAATCTCTATGCTTGTTCCTGATGCCAGAGTCACATATGCACACGGGAAAATGACTGAGAATGAACTTGAATCGGTGATGATTGGTTTTCTCGAGGGTGAATATGATGTGCTTGTCAGCACGACCATTATTGAAACAGGTGTAGACATTCCTAATGTTAATACACTGATTGTTCATGATGCAGACAGAATGGGGCTTTCGCAGCTCTACCAGTTAAGAGGTCGTGTAGGACGCTCAAATCGGGTAGCGTATGCTTACTTTACGTATAGAAAAGACAAAGTATTAACAGAAGTGGCAGAAAAGAGATTGCAAGCCATTAAAGAGTTCACGGAGTTAGGATCTGGCTTCAAGATTGCGATGAGAGACTTGACGATTCGAGGTGCAGGGAATCTTCTGGGAGCAGAGCAGCATGGGTTTATTGATTCAGTTGGTTTTGACTTGTACTCTCAAATGCTGAAAGAGGCGATTGAGGAACGAAAAGATGTAATGATGGGTACCGAAGAGAAAAAGGCAAGAATGGAAATTGATCTTGAGCTTGATGCCTATATTCCGGATGCCTATATTGCAGACGGTCATCAAAAAATTGAAATGTACAAACGGTTTAGAGGAATTTCTGCTCTTGAGGATGTTGAAGAGCTTCAAGAAGAAATTGTTGACCGTTTTGGCGATTATCCGCAGGAAGTTTCCTACTTATTTACGATTGCAGAGATGAAGGTATTTGGCGAACTCTCAGGTATTGAAATCATTAAGCAGTCGAAACAGGAGATTTTATTGTTATTTTCTGAGCAGGCAAGCGCTCAAATCGATGGACAAAAGGTATTTCAGCTGTCGAGTAAATACGGCAGAATGATCGGACTAGGTATGGAAGGTCAAAAGCTAAAAGCTGTATTCCATATTAAAGGGATCGAGGCAAGCAAATGGCTTGAGACATTGTATGAATTCATTCAAGGCCTTCAGGACGCAAAAAAGAAGGAAAAACCGGCTAAAGCATAGACCAGTATATTTCAGGAGCTCCCTTTTATAGTGGTTAAATCAGCATTTCTGAATCTTATTGAAACCTTTCAGGATGAGCTATAAGAATTTTGTAAATAAATTGAAATATATGAAATGTTTAATTGCGCAAAGTAGGGGTAATTTCACAATAAATCATCTATTGGAATGTTTATCCGTTTATGGAATTTAAAACAGCATAAAGAAAACCTATATGCACGTGTATAGAACTTTCCATATGAAAGATACTAAGTTCAAACATGGTGATGGATTCATTTTCTCCCAATTGTGATTTTGAAGCATTGCCGTATTAGAATGGCAGAAGTGCCCGATATATTGGTGTTGGCGTGTTCATGGAATAGACCATGAAGGTGCAGCTCTACATATCAAACCTTCCTGCAAGTATTAAGACTGCAAATCCCTTATACATCCATTTTTTGCTTGAGGAAAGGTTAAGTGCTTCCGCTGTTCAAAAAAATCATCAGATGAAAGTGAGGCAACGTTGGATGAAAGCAACTGGTATAGTTCGTCGTATCGATGATTTGGGTCGTGTTGTCATTCCGAAAGAAATCCGCAGAACTTTGCGCATACGAGAAGGGGACCCACTTGAAATTTTTGTAGACCGAGATGGCGAGGTCATTTTAAAGAAATATTCGCCAATCAGCGAATTAAGCGATTTTGCGAAGGAATATGCAGAGGCACTATATGACAGCCTCGGAAATGCCATTTTAATCTGTGACCGTGATACTTATATCGCAGTAGCCGGCGGTTCCAAGAAAGATTACTTAAACAAAAACATTAGTGATCTGATTGAAAAGACGCTTGAGGACAGAAGTTCCGTCCTTGTCACACAATCCGGTGACATTTCAATTGTTGATGGAAACACAGAATCAGTTGCTTCTTATACGATTGGACCAATCGTAGCGAATGGTGATCCAATTGGTGCAGTTGTTATCTTTGCAAAAGAGGATACTGTAGGCGAAGTGGAGAAAAAAGCAGTTGAAACAGCAGCTGGCTTCCTCGCAAGACAAATGGAATCATAAGAAACAGGCGGCATGGGCTGCCTGTTTTTTTTCTGTATTTTTTTGTATGGAAGAGGACGGCGGCGGAGTCTTTATGGTGGTAGTTAGTTGGGGTTTGGCGGATATATGGACGTTTTTGGCGGATATATCGAACATAACGGCGGATATCTTCACTTTTTTGGCGGATATAATTTCTGGACGGCGGATAACCGCCTTCTTTAAACGATTTAAGATAAAAAAAGACTTGCTGTGTTGCCTTTTCTGTTAATTGGTATATGGAGTAGAGCTAAATTCCGCACTTTTGGTCGTCAGCCGGTATCTTTTAGGCATTTATAAAACTCAGCCAGCTCGCCTTATGCTTGTCGATGCTGGGCAAGCCGCCTCCACATTTCAAGTTGTCCAGCTCCAGGCGCTAGGGGCTCGAGGTCATAAGCCATGTTGCCCTATAGGTTAAAGAACAACCTTCTGGCTGTTTTGCCTTATGCTTGTCGCCCCTGGGCAAGCGCCTTCCACATTTCAAGTTGTCCAGTTCCGGCGGCTAGCCCCTCGAGGTCATAAGTCGATCCATCTAGAAGGTTAAAGAACAACCTTCCAGCCGTCTCGCCTTATGCTTGTCGGGGCTGAGCAAGCCGCCTCCACATTTCTTAGTATGCTATAATGTTTAAAGTTGTTTTTGAGAGGGGTTGGGCGATGGAGCGGGTGGGTCGTTCAGGTGAGTTTATTAGAGGGGCGCTTGTTTTGACAGCAGCGGCAGTGATTACGAAAATATTGAGTGCTGTGTATCGGGTGCCTTTTCAAAATATTGTAGGAGATGTTGGTTTTTATATTTATCAGCAAGTCTACCCTTTCTATGGGATTGTGCTTGCATTAGCTACTTATGGATTTCCTGTTGTTATTTCTAAGCTGTATGCAGAACAAATTAGTCTAAATAAATGGCATGGAGCCCGCCATGTACTAGCTGTGTCATCGATAATTTTATTATTCGTAAGCATTGGCGGCTTTACTTTATTGTATGGCGGAGCCGATTATCTTGCTGAAAGGATGAAGGATCCGCATTTGGCAGATCCCATTCGAGCGGTCTCATTTGTATTTCTTTTGCTTCCGCCGATTTCTTTGCTTAGAGGCTATTTTCAAGGAAGAAATGATATGGTCCCAACAGCGATTTCTCAAATTGGGGAACAGCTTGTACGGGTTTTGACTATATTAGCACTTGCCATTTTGTTAGTGAGACAGAACGAATCACTTTATAACATAGGGAGTTCGGCATTTTTAGGTTCTTTGGCAGGTGGACTAATGGCGATTGTTCTGTTGAGCATTTTTTTTGCTAAAAGGAATGCAAATTTGAAAAAGACTTTATGGGGAAAGCGGCTTGAGTTAACTTCATCTGTCAAAATAGCAAAGGAACTCATTGTTCAAGGATTTGCTATTTGTGTAAGCAGCCTGCTGCTCGTCTTTATTCAGCTGGCAGACTCATTTAATCTCTATTCATTGCTCATTACATCAGGCTTTGGCAGTGAAGAGGCAAAGCAGTTAAAGGGGATTTATGACAGAGGACAGCCTATTATTCAGTTAGGAACTGTTGTTGCTACTTCATTATCACTTTCGCTGGTCCCTTTGATTACCAAGGCGAAGCTGAAGAACGATCAGCAATTTTTAAAAGAGAAGCTCCAGCTGGCCTTTCGTGTTGCCATTTTTGCTGGAGCAGGAGCGATGGTTGGGCTAATATCCATTATAAAACCAACGAATACCATGCTATTTGAAAATGCTGCGGGCTCTAATGTGCTGCAGATTTTAAGTATACTGATTTTCTTAAGCTCGATCATTATGACATCATCAGCCGTATTACAAGGTTTAGGATTCACCTTATATCCTGCTTTTGTCATTTTAGGCGGCTTTATTATAAAATATGGATTAAACATACTGTTGGTGCCTCTTGCAGGGGTAAACGGCGCAGCAATAGCGTCGTGCATTGCCTTGTTCTTTATTGTAATGGCACTAGTGGTTAAGTTAAAATTTCAATTGCATATTAAAATTGTTCAGTTGGAATTTATCACTCCCATTTTAAAGGGAGCGGTTTGTATGTATATTGTTCTAAAAGGGTATTTACTGCTTACCGATTTCTTTTATGGGGTTGGCTATGAAAGAATGGCATCAAGTTTTCAGGCTATAAGTGCTGTTATTTTAGGCGGATTTATTTATTTAATAGTCGTGCTGAGAAGCCGTGTCTTTACTGAGGAGGAACTGTACATGCTTCCTTTAGGCAGTAAGCTTTTGCTGCTGCTTCCCAAAAATAAAATGAGGATGACGAAAAATGAAAAGAATTAAGGTAATTGGACTTGGTGCAGGGGATTTGAATCAGCTTCCCTTGGGAGTCTATAAAACGATAAAAAACACTCAAAATCTTTATTTGCGGACAAAGGACCATCCCGTTGTGCAGGAGCTAATGAATGAAGGTGCTGACTTCCATTCATTTGATGAGGTGTATGATAAAAATGAAACCTTTGAGGCTGTGTATGAAGAAATTACGCAGGTGCTCTTAAATGCCGCTCAAGGTGAAGAGGTTACATATGCAGTGCCTGGTCATCCGCTCGTTGCCGAAAGAACGGTACAGCTTCTGATCGAACGGGCAGAACAACATGGAATCCAATTAGAAATTGGCGGTGGGCAGAGCTTTTTAGATGCTCTGTTTCAAGCGCTGCGAATTGATCCCATTGAAGGGTTTCAGCTTCTTGACGGTACTGACTTTTCGGTTGAGGAAGCACAGCTGCGCCAGCATATCATTATAGGACAAGTATACGACCAGTTTGTTGCTTCAAACGTTAAGCTGGAGTTAATGGAAATGCTGCCGCATGATTATCCTGTTTTTATAGTGACAGCTGCGGGAAGCGATCAGGAATACATCAAAAAAGCAGAATTGGTTGAACTTGATCGTGAGGTAGAGCTGAACAATTTGACTTCTTTATATGTTCCGCCTGTTCAGGATGAAACCATTCTTTATAAAGATTTTGCTAAGTTGAAAGACATCATTGCCATTTTACGCGGACCGGATGGCTGTCCTTGGGATCGGAAGCAAACGCATGAATCGTTAAGAAAATATGTAATTGAAGAAGCATATGAATTGATCGACGCGATCGACAATGATGATATTGATAATATGATTGAAGAGCTTGGTGATCTGCTGCTGCAAATTATGCTTCATGCCCAAATTGGGGAAGATGAAGGCTTCTTCTCTATTAAAGATGTCATAGAAGGCATATCAGAAAAGATGGTTAGAAGACATCCGCATGTCTTTGGTGATGCACAAGCGGAGGATGCAGAAGAAGTCGTTAAGAATTGGCAGGAAATCAAAAAGGAAGAGAAGGCAGGCAAGGTAGACAAAACATCTCTTCTAGATTCTGTTCCTCGCTCTTTCCCTGGACTAATGAGAGCAGAGGAGCTGCAGAAAAAGGCTGCTTCTGTTGGATTTGATTGGGATGAAGCGGATGCTGCATGGGCAAAGGTAAAGGAAGAAGTCCGTGAGTTTGAGGCAGAAAAAGCATTAAGCAGTGAAAAAATGAAATTAGAGTTTGGCGATATTTTATTTGCTTTTGTAAACATTGCAAGATTTTTAGGCATTAACCCAGAACAAGCAATCCATGAGACCAATGAAAAATTTATCCGGCGTTTTAATTATATAGAAGACAGGGTAAAGGAGACAGGTAAAGAGTTTGCAGACTTCCAGCTTGAAGAACTGGATCAATATTGGGACGAGGCCAAAAAATCTGGATTATAAAACTAAAATATAAGTGATGGAGCGTTTGCATATGAGATTAGATAAATTTTTAAAAGTTTCCCGTCTGATTAAAAGGAGAACATTAGCAAAAGAGGTTTCCGATCAAGGGAGAATTTCAATAAATGGAATACAAGCCAAAGCAAGCTCTAATGTAAAAGTTGGCGATGTACTATCGATTCGTTTTGGTCAAAAGCTTGTAACGGTCAGAATTGATGGTCTGCAGGAAACAACCCGGAAGGAAGAAGCACAAGAGCTTTATAGCATTTTAAAAGAAGAAAATGCGGGAGCAGAAACTGGAAACGAATAAAAGATTCCTTTCTAAAGGAATCAATATAATAGAACCAGTGCAAGAAAATCCGAGCAGCTTAGAAACTAATCCATAAGCTGTTTAGAGCTGGAAGAAAAATGATAAGATTGCTTATCATTCTAGGACTTCTTATCCTGTAAAAGAATGGCTTGTTCTAATTCATCCCTCACCTTCATAAACATGTACAAACAGCAGTACATTGCGATTGTGAGGGATGTTATATGAGCCAATATTATGAATCAAACGCCAATAAGCCGAATGCCCAGGAGCATGACGTGGTGATGCGGGGCAGAAGAACACTGGAAATTTCAGGGGTTAAACAAGTGGAAAGCTTTGATAATGAGGAGTTCTTACTCGAAACAGTCATGGGATTTTTGGCAATACGCGGGCAAAATCTGCAAATGAAAAACCTTGATGTCGACAAAGGGATCGTGTCTATTAAAGGGAAGGTTTTTGACCTTGTCTACATTGATGATCAGCACGGAGATAAAGCTAAAGGTTTCTTTAGCAAGCTATTCAGATGACACTGACGACTCAATTTATGACAATGCTAGCGATGATCGGCATGGGCGGGATGTTCGGTGCGTCGCTTGATACGTACCAGCGTTTTCTCAAGAGGACGGAAAGAAAGAGATGGGCTGTCTTTATAAATGATATTTTCTTTTGGCTCCTGCAGGGACTAGCCATCTTCTATATTCTATTCCTCGTGAATCAGGGAGAATTGCGTCTGTATGTTTTTCTCGCCTTGCTGTGCGGGTTTGCAGCTTATCAAAGCTTATTCAAAAGAATTTATCTAAAACTATTAGAGTTGCTTATCTCCATGTTTATCTCTATTTACCATTTTTTTGTAAAGTTTTTGAAATTTTTTGTCATAAAGCCGATTCAAGCTCTTGTATCAGCTGTGATAGCGGTTATACTAATGTTAGGAAAAGCGACTTTAGGACTATTTTTATTTTTATATAAGGTCATTATACTTATAATGAAAATAATTACTTCACCGCTAAAATGGATCTTTATGCTCATATGGAGACTTTTGCCGAAACATATTAAAAAAATGGTCGATAAGTTCTATAGAGCTGCAGCAGGATATTTTATAAAAATAAAGAATTATTGTGTTAAGAAAATAAACAGCTTTAAGCAAAAGAAATAAGCAGAGAGGGGGAGCGAAGAATGAGTGACAACGAGATAAAAAATGTAGCTAAGATGCAAACGAGCTATGTGAAACAGAAAGAGGATGCAACGATTAGCGCCAATCGAAAAAGAAAAGTATTGTTTAGAAGGCTAGCAGCTTTTTTTATTGCAGCAGCTGCTGTATCCATATTTATGATTACCACACTCGTCTCGCAATCCGCTGCTCTGGATGAAAAGTTGGCTGAAAAGAAAAAACTTGAAGATGAGCTGGCGGAGCTTGAAAGTAAACAAGTCGTACTGGAAGAAGAAATCGTTAAACTGAATGACGATGAGTACATTGCAAAGCTTGCCCGCAAGGATTATTATTTATCAGACAAAAGTGAAACGATCTTTGTTTTGCCGGAGTCAGAAGAGACTCCTGATAAGGAGAAGGATAAGGAAAAAGAAAAGGCATCGGAATAGAGCTGTATTGACACCCTTTTTTCTAATTCGTTATAATATAGAGTAAGTATGAAATTTTTTAGTTTCACTTTATATCTTTAAGGAGGCAATTTCTTTTTATGTCAATCGAAGTAGGCAGCAAGTTACAGGGAAAGGTCACAGGAATTACAAATTTCGGAGCGTTTGTGGAGCTGCCGGAAGGTTCAACTGGTCTTGTTCACATTAGTGAAGTAGCAGACAACTATGTTAAAGATATCAACGACCATTTGAAGGTTGGTGACATGGTTGAGGTTAAGGTCATTAATGTTGAAAAAGACGGAAAGATCGGTTTATCTATTAAAAAGGCAAAAGACCGTCCTGAAAGACCGGAAAGACCAGAAAGACCTGAAAGAAGAGAGTCTAGAGGTCCTTCTCAACGTCCACGTCAAGGCAGAACAAATGATAATCGTGCTCCAAGAGAAAATTTCGAATCAAAAATGGCACGCTTCTTAAAGGACAGTGAAGACCGCCTATCATCTTTAAAGCGCAATACGGAATCAAAACGTGGGGGAAGAGGCGCTAGACGAGGCTAACTTGTTGCTGATTTTATTCATATATCGCAGGGTTTACGTGATATTCCCTTAAAAATGAGACAGTCCAATTTCGGACTGTCTCATTTTTTTTATCTGAATGATGGGAAATCGTATTTTTCTATGATTGCCAGCAACCTTCCCGAATCTTCTGATGATACGTTTTCAGCTAGTCTGGCTGCAGCGACAATTGGAGCCCATTTAAAAATATCCGACATCTTCATCCCGCTTTTTTTACAATAAAGTTTAATGTACTGTTCAGCCAAAACAGTAGATACTTGAGTATACAAAAGATACGTACGGTATACATCAGCACATTTATCTCCCGCACTGCAGTCAATCCAATCGATCACGACAACACGGTCTTTTGTTTTAATCAAATTATATAAATGAAAATCTCCATGACATAATCTCGGCTCAAAAGAAAATGAATCTAATTTTTTCAGCAAAAGTAATTTCTGTTTACTATTCAACAGGTTCACTGATTTAATCTGATTCGTTAACTTATCATGCATGGATTCCAGTGGAGTTGGAATAATGCGATGAATTTTTTGCTGTTCATCAATGGACATATTGAGGTAATAGGTGAAATGCGCAGGTTCTTTTGCTAGTAAATTTCCCAATGTTTCTCCTGCAGCATACTCCATAATGATAGCTTGTTTTCCATTGATCTTTGTAACTTGATATATTTTAGGTACTGGAAGTCCACATGAATGGGCATAGTTTTGTTTCTTTGCTTCATTAATCGACTCTGACTCTGGCAAAAAGTCTTTAAAGACTTTAATGATTTTCTTTTCTGATAGATAAATATTTGCGGTATTTCCACTTGCAATCGGATTTCCTAAATTCATACGACTCTTACCTCCGGGCAATCCAGCCTTTATCTTCATTTTAAAATAACTTCAAATAAGGGGTAAAGGTTTTAAGCCTAAAATGTATAAAATAGAATAATTAAAACTGATGCTCCAGATAAGAACCCGATCAAATATATAAAAAAAGCGTCTGGAATTCTCCAGACGCTTTTATAGATGACCCGTACGGGATTCGAACCCGTGTTACCGCCGTGAAAGGGCGGTGTCTTAACCGCTTGACCAACGGGCCAGTACATATTTTTAAAAAAAGTATAGCGGCGGAGGGGATCGAACCCCCGACCTCACGGGTATGAACCGTACGCTCTAGCCAGCTGAGCTACACCGCCAAATGTATCAATCAGACACAAGTAATATCATACAAACTTTTATAAGAAGTGTCAATAAAAAATTATAAAAGTATTTTATGCACTTGAAGGGAACTGTACTGTTTTTAGAAAATGGCCAGAAAACTACGTCCTTCATTTAAATCCTAAAAAAATTGTCAGATTGCTCCCTATTAATGCCGCATAGCATCAACAAGAACATTTTTAACATAAACAGCTATCATCGCCATGCCTCGATTTCCCATATTTTTTGTACAGAATTCGCTCATTTGGGAGAAACAAGTCGAACGAAAAAATAAAGCTTGTCTGCGATTTTGACAAACTTTTTTATCTTAGAAATTTATAATGATCAGCAAACAATACGAATCTGAATAGGGAGTGAGCAATATATGCAAAAGGTTGGAAGGTCAATGACAGAGCCGCTCGGGGAAGTTCAGCTTAATCGATCTAAGGTGGATATTGGACAAGCCTTTATCAATTTTCAATTATGGCTGGAAACTTTTTTTCTAAAGAAGGGATACATCCTTCTGTTTATCGGCTTCTTGCTGGGCAGAGCTTTAATTTTAGCCAAGCTGACCCCTTTTACGCTTCCTTTTTTCGCAGCTGTATACTTATTAAGGAAGGATCGGGCTCCTTTGGCACTTGTTGGACTCACGGCCGGTGCAGCCACTCTATCCGTGCAAAATGCAGCATCAGCATTTTGTATCGCTTTTTTATTTTTATTTGTGTTCAGGATTTCAAAAAAATGGCTAAGTAATGAGATGAAGGCTCTTCCGTTTTATGTGTTTGCCATTTTGATAGTTGGGAAAATAGCTGAAAGTTTTGTTCTTACAAGCACAGTAACCCTATATAACGGAATGATGGCGGGTGTAGAGGCTAGCCTCGGATTTATTTTAACGATGATCTTCCTTCAAGGTCTGCCGCTTCTATCTATGAATAAGAGAAGACAATCGTTAAAGACAGAAGAAATTGTCTGTTTAATTATTATTCTTGCTTCTGTGATGACCGGGACAATTGGCTGGACGATTTACGATTTGTCGATTGAGCATATCATGTCGAGATATTTGGTTTTATTATTTGCCTTTGTCGCAGGAGCAACAGTTGGTTCCACCGTCGGGGTTGTAACAGGCTTGATATTCAGTCTTGCCAATATCTCTAGCTTCTTTCATATGAGTTTGCTGGCCTTTGCCGGTTTACTTGGAGGGCTTTTAAAAGAAGGCAGGAAATTGGGTGTATCTCTAGGACTGCTTATTGCAACATTGTTAATGGGCATGTATGGAGAAGGCAATGGAAACCTCGTGATTACGCTGTATGAAACAGGTGCTGCGATATTTATTTTTTTGGTTACACCGATTAGTTTGACCTCAAAGCTTGCGAAGCATATACCAGGTACCCCTGAATATGCAGCAGAGCAGCAGCATTATATGAGAAAGATGCGAGACGTTACGGCTCAAAGAGTCTCTCAATTCTCGAACGTGTTTCAAGCATTATCAAAAAGTTTCTCTAACTATGACGCAACCTCCAGCAGAGATGATGATGATGAAGACCGTGAAATTGATTATTTCTTAAGCAATGTCACTGAAAAAACATGCCAGACATGTTTTAAGAAGGACCATTGCTGGGCAAGGAATTTTAATACAACCTATGATTATATGAAGGATATTATGACAGAAATAGATAGCAATGATGGAATTGTCTCAGCAAAACTGGGGAGAGAATGGGAAAAGCATTGTACACGTTCAAAAAAAGTGACAGAAACGATTCAGCAGGAGCTTACTTTTCTAAAAGCAAATCAAAAACTGAAGCAGCAAGTCCATGAAAGCAGAAGACTTGTAGCAGATCAGCTGCTGGGTGTTTCAGAGGTGATGGGAGACTTTGCGAAAGAAATTCAGCGGGAGAGGGAAAACCACCATAAACAGGAAGAACAGATTCTAGAGGCACTTCAAGAATTCGGAGTGGAAATTGAGCAGGTTGATATCTACAGCTTAGAGCAGGGCAATGTAGACATTGATATGGCGATCCCATACTGCAATGGACATGGGGAATGTGAAAAGCTGATTGCACCGATGCTTTCAGATATTCTTGGCGAAACCATCCTGGTCGGTAAAGAAGAGTGTGCCGCCTACTCAACTGGTTTTTGTCATGTGACGTTCCGATCAGCGAAAGCGTATGCGGTTGAAACGAGTGTGGCACATGCAGCAAAGGACGGAGGCTTTATTTCAGGTGACAGCCATTCTACGATTGAACTAGGCAGCGGGAAATATGCGATTGCCATCAGTGATGGAATGGGCAATGGAGAGAGAGCACATATTGAGAGTCAAGAAACACTAGAGCTTCTTCAAAAAATCCTGCAATCGGGTATAGAGGAACGGGTGGCGATTAAATCAGTGAACTCTATTTTATCACTAAGGACCACTGACGAGATTTTCTCTACGCTGGATTTAGCCATGATTGACTTGCAAAATGCGGAAGTGAAATTCTTGAAAATTGGCTCAACACCAAGCTTTGTCAAGCGTGGTTCAAAGGTGATGAAAATACAGGCAAGCAATCTGCCGATGGGAATTATACAAGAGTTTGATGTTGATGTAGTCAGCGAACAGCTGAAGGCAGGTGATCTATTGATTATGATGAGCGATGGAGTATTTGAAGGTCCAAAGCATGTTGAGAATTTCGATTTATGGATGAAGCGGAAAATTACTGAATTAAAGACCTCTGATCCACAGGAAGTGGCAGATTTAATTATGGAGGAAGTGATTCGGTCCCGATCAGGCAGAATTGAAGATGATATGACAGTTGTTGTTTCAAAAGTAACTCACAATACACCGAAGTGGTCGAGTATTCCCATTCAGAATATGCGAAAGAAGGCAAATTAACTAATGTATATAAATTTATTATGATCTGCTAAATGAAATGAAATGATGTATATTTCTACCCCATACCGTCGAAAATGGTAATAAATTGAGATGGAGGGGAAAATATGAAAACAGGAACATTGAAACAAATTCTGCTGATTACAGATGGCTGCTCCAATCAAGGAGAAGATCCAATTGCAATGGCTGCCTTGGCGAAAGAACAGGGAATCACCGTTAATGTTATTGGAGTTATGGAAAATGATGTGATAGATGAAAAAGGGATGAGTGAAATTGAAGGAATCGCCATGTCAGGCGGCGGTGTGAGTCAGGTTGTTTATGCAAAACAATTATCACAAACGGTTCAAATGGTGACAAGGAAGGCAATGACTCAAACACTGCAAGGAGTCGTTAATAAAGAATTAAAGGAGATTTTAGGCAGCTCTAAAACGGTTGAAGATCTCCCGCCCGAGCAAAGAGGCGAGGTCATGGAAGTGGTGGATGAACTTGGTGAAACAGTAGAACTGGAAGTGCTGATTTTAGTCGATACGAGTGCCAGTATGAAACAAAAGCTGCCGACCGTAAAAGAAGCGTTATTTGATTTATCATTAAGTTTAAACGCCCGGTCAGGAGATAATCGCTTCTCGGTCTTTGTATTTCCCGGGAAAAAGAAGGATGTTGAGAAGCTGCTTGATTGGACACCGAGGCTTGAGTCACTAAATAGTATTTTTGCTAAGCTGACAGTGGGTGGAATTACACCAACAGGGCCAGCACTGCGCGAGGCATTGCAATACTTTAAGAAAAAACGGTCGTTAAGGGGACTGCTTTCTCGTGATGATGAATCATTCTATGAAGAGTCAGTTTAACGTTCGCTCAGGCACAGTTATAGATGGGAAATGGCACAATAACCGTTATGTCATCTTAAAAGAGCTTGGATATGGAGCAAATGGCGTTGTTTACTTGTCAAAGTTTAATAATCAGCAAGTAGCGATTAAAATGAGTGATAACGGGATGTCCATTACATCCGAAGTAAATGTGCTTAAATCATTTGCGAAGGTCCAAGGGTCTGCCCTCGGACCTTCTTTGCTTGATGTCGATGACTGGGCCATTAATGGGAAAAATATATCCTTTTATGTGATGGAATATATACATGGTCCTGACCTGCTGTCATTTATCCAGCAAAAGGGACCTTCCTGGACGGCTGTACTGATCCTTCAGCTTTTAAATGATCTGGCCAAGCTTCATGACAGCGGCTGGGTATTTGGGGACTTAAAACCTGAAAATTTAATTGTTACCGGTCCGCCATCCAAGGTGCGCTGTATTGATGTAGGCGGGACAACCTTGCAAGGAAGAGCAATCAAAGAGTTTACAGAATTTTATGACCGGGGGTACTGGAATCTTGGAACAAGAAAGGCTGAACCAGGCTATGACTTATTTGCAGTAGCAATGATTCTTATTAATACAGCATACCCAAACCGTTTTACAAAAAAAAACGGCGGATTTGCAGAATTAAAGGAGAAAATTCAAAGCAGCAAAGAATTAATTCAGTTTGAAGAGGTTATTTCACAAGCTTTAATGGGTAAATATGTATCAGCTAAAGAGATGAGACATGCACTGCTGGATTCAATGAATAAAATGGATGTTCAGAAGAGCAGCGGCAGAGTTAACAGACACTCGCCTCCGCCTGTATCTGCTGGCAGCACGGTTACACGCACACAGAATAATGTCCGTAGAAAGAAAAACGGTGGTTTTTTTGAAACAGCTTGTATTGTTGCGGTGATTTCCTGCCTGTATTTCCTTTATATCTATGGTCAATTAATTTAAAGAAGTGCAGTCAGACTTTGAAACAAACAGCATAAGAATGATATGATTTTAGTATCAGATGAAATGAGGGGCATATATTGGCCATTATAGCAGGCATTCCTCTGTTTCATTGATTAATACTGTATAGAGGGAAACGAAGATGCTGGATTCAAAAGTAAAATTATTTCTCTTTAAACGGGGCTTTGATTTGCATCATAAACGCATAGCGGTCGCTGTGTCAGGCGGTCCGGATTCGTTAGCGCTGCTCCACTATTTAAAAGAGAAAAGTTCACACTTCGATCTAGAGATTCTTGCTCTGCATGTCGATCATATGTTTAGAGGAGAAGAATCTTTCGAAGAAGCGCGATTTGTTGAACGTTTTTGTAAACAACAAGGGATCCCCTTTAGAATGAAGCGAATAGATGTTCCGGCTTATATGCAAGAAACAGGTAAAAGCAGTCAAGTAGCAGCCAGGGAGTGCCGTTATCGTTTTTTTGAGGAAGTGATGGAGAACGAAAAATTCACTTATTTGGCACTAGGACATCACGGGGATGATCAGGCAGAAACGGTTCTAATGAGGCTTGTAAGAGGCAGTACAGGAGCAGCTAGAGCAGGGATTCCTTTTGAGAGGAGCTTTGCTGGAGGTACCATTATTAGACCATTTTTATGCCTTAACAGAGAAGAAATAGAAGATTATTGCACAGAGCATCAATTAAACCCCAGGCGTGATCCTAGCAATGAGAAGGATACGTATAGCAGAAACCGGTTTCGCCATCATGTATTGCCGTTTTTAAAACACGAAAATCCGCAAATGCATGAACAATTCCAGCGATTTAGTGAGGAATTGGAGAGTGATGAGGTTCTGCTGCAGGAATTAACTTTCAGAGAAATGAATAAAGTAATAGAGAAGAAAAAAGATAATGAAGTGCGATTAGCCATTGATTTGTTTCTAGATATGCCAATGCCTTTACAAAGAAGAGGGATTCAACTAATATTAAACTATCTTTATAAGGAAAAACCTTCTTCTTTATCAGCGGTGCATATTGAAAATGTTTTTTCTTTAATACGTAATCCTCACCCATCAGGAGTCCTGCATTTGCCAGGTGGATTGATTATTGAACGCTCGTATAGAAAGTGTATGTTTTATTTCTATACGGAAACTTTACGGGCATCCTATCATTATGAGCTAGATGAACCTGGGAAAATCGATCTTCCGAATGGCAGCAGAATTGAATTTGAATATACCTGCAGTCAACATGTGGAAGGTCATTCCGAATCCCTCCTTTTATCTGCGGCCAGTATTCCCTTGCCGCTCATTATCCGAACGAGAAAAAGTGGAGATCGAATCAACTTAAAAGGAATGAAAGGGACGAAAAAGATTAAAGATATCTTTATCGATCAAAAGGTTCCTCGGAATGAAAGGGATCAATGGCCAGTCCTGACAGATGCAAAAGGGAAAATTCTATGGCTACCGGGTTTAAGGAAGTCAGATGAACCAATGCTGGGTGATGCTCATCCTTGTTATATTCTTTTAAAATACATAAAGCAATGATCTTCTAGGGGGCACAAAAATGAAAAATGATATTGAAAAGGTACTGATTTCAGAGGAAGAGCTGCAAGAAAAAATCGCTGATCTTGCAAAAGAGCTTACAGATGAATATCAAGATCGCTTCCCGCTTGCAATCGGTGTGTTAAAAGGGGCTATGCCTTTTATGAGTGATCTGCTCAAACGCATGGATACATACTTAGAAATGGATTTTATGGATGTTTCCAGCTACGGAAATTCCACTGTTTCTTCAGGAGAAGTTAAGATCCTAAAAGACCTTGATACCTCAGTTGAGGGAAGAGATATTCTGATTCTTGAGGATATTATCGATAGCGGCTTAACGTTAAGCTATCTAGTAGAGCTTTTCCGTTACAGAAAAGCAAAATCCATCAAGATTGTGACGCTATTGGATAAACCAACTGGGCGAAAAGTAGATATAACAGCAGATTATGTCGGTTTTATCGTTCCAGATGAATTTGTTGTTGGCTATGGTTTAGATTATGCTGAAAGATACCGCAACCTTCCATATATTGGGGTTCTGAAACCAGAGGTATACAGCAGCAACGATTAAGAGAAAGATAAAAGGAAATAATCTTGGTAAGCCCTTTACTTACAGCATGAATTAGCCCGGTGTGAAAAGTGTAAATATTTGAATTGGCACGATTTTCTATGATACTATACTATGTAGTTTGTTTACCGTGGGAGGAGGTAAGGGATGAATCGGATCTTCCGTAATACCATCTTTTATTTATTAATATTTTTAGTGATTATAGGGGTTGTCAGCTTCTTTAACGGCGGCAATGAACCAGCAGAACCAATGAGCTACGACACTTTTGTTGAACACTTAGAAAATGGTGATATTGAATCTGTCTCACTGCAGCCTGAAAGAGGAGTATTTGCAGTAACGGGTCAATTAGAATCCCAAGAAGAGGGTCAGCAATTTATTACTTATGTAGCGAATAGTGATTCAGTACTTACTCGAATTGATGCATTAGCAGCAGGTTCAGAATCAGAAGTGAACATTCAGCCTGCTAAAGAAACAAGCGGCTGGGTGACATTTTTCACCTCAATCATTCCATTTATCATTATTTTTATCCTGTTCTTCTTCCTTTTAAATCAAGCACAGGGCGGCGGCAGCCGAGTAATGAATTTCGGAAAGAGCAAGGCGAAGCTTTATGATGAAAGCAAGAAGAAAGTCCGCTTTAAAGATGTTGCCGGTGCAGATGAAGAGAAGCAAGAGCTTGTAGAGGTTGTTGACTTCTTGAAGGATCCGCGCAAATTTGCCGAACTCGGAGCTAGAATTCCAAAAGGAATCCTTTTAGTTGGACCTCCGGGAACTGGTAAAACATTGCTTGCACGTGCTGCAGCAGGTGAAGCGGGCGTACCGTTCTTCTCAATCAGCGGATCTGACTTTGTGGAAATGTTTGTCGGTGTCGGTGCATCCCGTGTTCGTGACTTGTTTGAAAATGCGAAGAAAAATGCGCCATGTATTATCTTTATTGATGAGATTGATGCAGTCGGACGTCAGCGTGGAGCCGGCCTTGGCGGCGGTCACGATGAGCGTGAACAAACGCTGAACCAGTTACTAGTTGAAATGGATGGCTTCGGTGCAAACGAAGGTATTATTATCATCGCCGCAACTAACCGTCCAGATATTCTTGATCCTGCCTTATTGCGTCCAGGACGTTTTGACCGTCAAATTACGGTTGACCGACCAGACGTAACAGGCCGTGAAGCGGTATTAAGAGTACATGCACGCAATAAACCGCTTGATGAATCAGTTAACTTAAAGTCCATTGCACAGCGTACACCAGGCTTTTCTGGAGCTGACCTTGAAAACTTATTAAACGAAGCGGCGCTGGTAGCTGCTCGCCGAAATAAGAAGAAGGTAGACATGGAGGACGTGGACGAAGCGACAGACCGCGTTATTGCTGGTCCATCGAAGAAGAGCCGTGTCATTTCAAAGAAAGAAAGAAATATTGTTGCATTCCACGAAGCTGGTCATACAGTGATCGGAGTTGTGCTTGATGAAGCGGAAATGGTTCATAAGGTAACGATTGTACCTAGAGGCCAGGCAGGCGGATATGCTGTTATGCTTCCAAAAGAAGATCGTTATTTCATGACAAAACCAGAATTGCTTGATAAAATTGTCGGCTTGCTTGGAGGACGTGTTGCTGAGGAAATTGTGTTTGGAGAAGTGAGCACAGGTGCTCATAACGACTTCCAAAGAGCAACAGGTATTGCTCGCCGAATGGTAACAGAATTCGGTATGAGTGATAAGCTTGGACCGCTTCAATTTGGTCAATCCGGGGGCGGGCAAGTATTCCTTGGCAGAGACTTCAATAATGAACAAAACTATTCGGATGCTATTGCATACGAAATTGATTTAGAAATTCAGCGTATTATTAAGGAGTCTTATGAAAGATGTAAGCAGCTTCTTACTGAACACCGCGAGAAGCTAGACCTTATTGCCAATACGCTATTAGATGTTGAGACGCTTGATGCTGAACAAATTAAACACCTTGTTGATCATGGAACACTTCCAGATCGGTCAGCTAAAAAAATCGAAACTTCTAATGATGTGAAAGTAAACATCAACATGAAAAAAGAAGAAACAACAGGTGAAGGTGAAATCACAGAAAGCAGAGAGAATACCTCTCCTGAAGAATCTGTTGATCCTCCAGCCATCGATGAAGAGCGCAAATAGATAGAAGAATGCCCCAATGTCATTGACATTGGGGCATTTTTTCATTCCTTCAAAGTAAATCATACTCCAAAGGCTCTTGCTGATTCTCTTCATGCGATTTTTCAATTACACGATCAGTTGTTAGTTATGGTATGATGTTTGCAGTATAATAGGCAAGAATAAAAATAAAGTGGTGAGAATGGTGATTTTTGTTTTTGATGTAGGCAACACGAACATTGTGCTTGGAGTATATGACAAGGATGTGTTAAAACATCACTGGCGTATTGAAACAAACCGCAATAAAACAGAAGATGAATATGGAATGATGATTAAATCATTATTTGATCATGCAGGATTAAGCTTTAATGAGATCGATGGCATTATTATTTCCTCGGTTGTTCCGCCCATTATGTTTTCGCTTGAAAGAATGTGTCAGAAATATTTTCAGCTCAAACCTTTAGTTGTTGGACCTGGGATTAAAACAGGTTTAAATATAAAATACGAGAATCCTCGTGAAGTAGGGGCAGACCGAATTGTAAATGCAGTTGCGGCTATTCATGAATATGGAAGCCCGCTTGTTGTAGTTGATTTTGGAACAGCTACTACGTACTGCTATATAAATGAACATAAACAGTATATGGGAGGCGCAATTGCCCCGGGAATAGGCATTTCAACAGAGGCTCTATATTCGAGGGCTGCTAAGCTTCCTCGTATTGAAATTGCCCGTCCTGATGGAGTTGTTGGTAAAAATACAGTTTCTGCTATGCAGGCTGGTATTTTTTACGGCTATGTTGGACAGGTTGAAGGAATTGTAAAAAGAATGAAGGACGAATCGTCCGTTGCGCCAACTGTCATTGCAACGGGAGGTCTAGCTACATTAATAGCAAAGGAATCCACGATGATTGATATTGTTGATCCTTTTTTAACCTTAAAAGGATTACAGCTTATTTATAAACGCAACATGGATAGTATAAAAGATAAGGCATAAACGATTGCCATAGGGGCTGTTGTAAATGCTCTTATGACATCTGAATAAAGGAGATTGAAATATGAGTGATTATTTAATTAAGGCACTTGCCTACAACGGACAAGTTCGGGCATACGCAGTATCGTCCACAGAAACCATCGGAGAAGCACAACGCCGTCATCAAACATGGCCAACTGCTTCAGCAGCTTTAGGAAGAGCAATGTCTGCATCTGTAATGATGGGTGCTATGCTAAAAGGTGAGGAGAAAATCACAGTTAAAATTGAAGGTGGCGGTCCGCTTGGTCCTGTCTTAGTGGATGCCAATGCAAAAGGGGAAGTGCGCGGTTATGTGACACATCCTCAAGTGCACTTTGATCTAAATGCACAAGGAAAGCTGGACGTTCGCCGAGCTGTTGGAACAGAAGGATTTTTAACGGTCATAAAAGATATTGGGATGCGCGAACATTTTACTGGTCAAGTACCAATCGTTTCTGGTGAGCTAGGAGAAGATTTCACCTATTATTTTGCTTCTTCAGAGCAAGTGCCTTCTTCTGTTGCGGTTGGTGTGCTTGTCAATCCAGATAACACCATTTTAGCTGCTGGCGGTTTTATTATTCAGCTGCTTCCAGGTGTAGAAGACGAGGTAATCTCACATATTGAAAAACGTCTGACTCTAATCGATCCTGTTTCTAAAATGATTGAAAAGGGCTTAACACCAGAACAAATTTTAGAAGAGGTGCTAGGAAAAGATGAAGTGAAGGTTCTGGAGAAAATGCCTGTCGCCTTTACATGCACTTGTTCAAAAGACCGTTTTTCTAATGCGATCGTAACGCTTGGAGCGGAAGAGATTACAGATATGATCGAATCAGATGGACAAGCTGAGGTGCAATGTCATTTTTGTAATGAAATCTATGTCTTCTCTAAGGAAGAGTTAGAGGAAATGAGAGAGACTGCACAAACTAAATAGAGCTAATCATTTGCTGCAGCACAGTGTTTAGCTTTAGTGTTTTTCTATAGGGAGAGGGAGAAATGAAAAAACAGCATTTATGGCTGATCATTGCTGCTCTAATCATAACAAATAGCGTCACTCTCACTTTCCTTCTTTCCGGTGATAGCCAAAAGGGTAGTGAGGTTGTCGCAACGATCGGCAATCAGGAAATAACAAGACAGGAATGGCTCAGTGAAATTGAATTAAAATATGGAAAAGAAGTATTAGATGAGCTTGTGAATGAAAAGGTTATTAGTCAAGCTGGAGAAAAGTACGATATTGCTATTTCACAGGAAGATATTGATCGTGAAATGAAGATGATGAAAACTGTATATGGTCCAGCAGGCAGTTATTCCTTATATGATGAAGAAAAGTTGGCTGAACAAATTGAAAACAGCTTAGTATTAGAAGAACTGCTGACAAAAGATGCTGATATTTCAGATGAAGAGTTGGAAAGGTATTATGAGGAAAATAGCGCTATGTTTACGTTCCCTGATTCTTACCATATCTCTAAAATTGTTGTAAAAACAAAAGGTGAGGCAGAACAGACCCTGCAAGAGCTCGAACAAGGATCTAGCTTCTCTGTACTGGCTATGGAACGTTCGATTGACGATTTCACTGCGGGTCAAGGTGGAGACGCAGGCTTTGTAAGTGCTGATACGGAGCATGTAAGTGAAACGATGCTTGGAGAAATAAGCGCATTAAAGCCTGGTGAGTGGAGCGATGTAATCGAAGTTGAAGATGGCTATGCGATTGTGCTGCTTCATGAGTATATAGAAGAAGAAGCGTATAAGTATGAAGATGTGAAAGCGCAAATTCGCCGGCAGCTGGCCATTGAGCAGATGGATACACCAGTCTCTGCAAGACCTTTCTGGGATGAAGCAGAAGTTGAATGGTTTTATGATAAAACACAATAACACGGAGATGAACTCCGTGTTATTTTTTTCTGTTAAAACGGAAAGAATCCCATTCTTGAGAGTATGCTATATATAAGGCTGTTGCATTTTTCGATCATAGAAAGAAAACACAACTCTGCAAAATAATTGACTTTTCAATCATCAATTGGTAAGTTTTAATAAAACCAATAAAAATACTCGGAATAAGAGGTGGGAATATGGCACGTGTAGCAAATTCAATTACTGAATTAGTTGGACAGACACCAATTGTAAAGTTAAATCGGATTGTAGAAGATGGATCTGCTGAAGTTTATCTTAAATTAGAATACATGAACCCTGGCAGCAGTGTAAAAGACCGAATCGCTCTTGCAATGATTGAAGCTGCAGAAGAAAACGGTGGTCTTAAAGAAGGAGATACCATCATAGAGCCGACAAGTGGAAACACTGGAATTGGCTTGGCGATGGTGGCTGCTGCAAAAGGATACAAAAGCATTCTCGTTATGCCGGAAACAATGAGTATGGAGCGCCGCAACCTGCTTCGTGCATATGGAGCGGAATTAGTTTTAACTCCAGGACCAGAAGGTATGGGCGGGGCGATCCGCAAAGCTGAAGAGCTATCAAAGGAACACGGCTACTTTATGCCGCAGCAATTTAAAAATGAATCGAACCCTGAAGTTCACCGCTTAACAACAGGCAAGGAAATTACAGAGCAAATGGGCGATCAGCTTGACGCATTTATTTCAGGAATCGGTACAGGCGGAACGATTACCGGTGCAGGTGAAGTGCTAAAAGAGAAATATGATAATATTAAAATTTACGCAGTTGAGCCTTCTGATTCTCCAGTCCTATCTGGAGGAAAGCCGGGTCCGCATAAAATCCAAGGAATTGGAGCTGGTTTTGTTCCTGATATTCTAAATACAAAAATCTATGATGAGATTATTAAGGTCGAAAATGAAACGGCTTTTGAATATGCCCGCCGTGCAGCTAAGGAAGAAGGAATTCTTGGAGGAATTTCATCTGGAGCAGCCATTTATGCTGCTCTACAGGTAGCAAAAGAACTAGGCAAAGGTAAAAAAGTTCTTGCCATCATTCCAAGTAACGGTGAGAGATATTTAAGCACACCTCTGTACCAATTTGAAAATGAATAAGATTGTTCACTAGAGTGTATTAGACAGCTTTCTCAGAAAGCTGTCTTTTTGCTGCTTAAGGAATGGTACATTCATGATTTAAGCAATTGCTCTGATGTAATACCGCATTTCTTATAAACCTATAAAGCAAATGGTAATGTGAAAGTTATGGAATTTACTTTTATAACAGGCTCCTTCCAAAACAATATTCGCTTTCTAAAAACATGTTATTATTTAGAAGGTTATACTTATCTTAAAGAGGGTGTTTTAATGGGATATAAGATATACGCAAAAAAGGAATCCATTTCATATAAACAATTCTACAGCAGATATAGGTTCCTCTCAGAATCATGTATACAGCATGTTATTCTGGAAAGCGGCAGAGGCGGAAGATACAGCATTGCTGCTTTTGAGCCTGAAGTGGTTTTAAAGGGGAAAGATCATCAGCTTGAGATTATAACAGGAGAGAAAAAAGAAATTATCAAAGGAAATCAGCTTCATAGTATGAAACAGTGGCTGGAAGCATATAAAGTTGAACCGATCAGTGATCTCCCCGATTTTCAAGGTGGAGCAATTGGATATATTAGTTATGAGTATGGCCGTTACATTGAAAAGCTGCCTGCTCTCTCGGAAGATGATCTTCATTTGCCGGACATTCATTTTTTCATTCACAATGAGTGGTTTGTATATGATCATCAAGAAGAAGTAATGTGGATGTTATTGCTATATAAAGAGGAAGAAGCGGACAAGCTGCCTGAACGTGAAGCTTTATGGCTGCAGAGGTGGCGAGGATCTGCTGAGATGAAAGAGGAACCGAAGTATCTTTCTCCGCCTGAACAGCGACTAGAGGTATCCATGAGTGAGGAAGAGTTTATAAAGGCAGTTGAAAGAATACAGGAATACATTGCTGCGGGAGACGTTTTTCAGGTCAATTTGTCTGTTCGCCAAAGTAAGCCGCTAAATGTTAAAGCGATTGAAGTGTATGATCAGCTAAGATTGCTGAATCCTTCTCCGTATATGGGATATTTTCAAACAGATGAATATGAGCTTGTCAGCGGGTCACCAGAGCTGCTCGTGAAAAAGAAAGGCAGCACGGTCAGCACAAGGCCGATTGCCGGCACTAGATCTCGAGGAAAAGATGAACTTGAGGACATCCGGCTTGCAAATGAATTGATTGAAAATGAGAAGGAGCGGGCGGAGCATGTGATGCTTGTTGATCTTGAACGAAATGATCTTGGCAGAGTCTGTGAATATGGAACAGTCGAAGTGGACGAGTTTATGGTCATTGAAAAGTACTCACACGTCATGCACATTGTTTCGAATGTTAAAGGAAAGATTGCTGAAGGAAAGCATGGTGTTGATCTTATTGATGCAGCTTTTCCGGGAGGGACGATTACTGGGGCTCCAAAGGTGCGTACGATGGAAATCATTGAGGAACTCGAACCGGTGCGCCGGGGAGTTTATACTGGTTCATTAGGATGGATGAATTTCAGCGGCGATCTTGAATTAAATATCATTATTCGCACGATGCTTATAAAAGATGGTATGGCTCATGTGCAGGCAGGAGCTGGAATTGTCATCGACTCTAATCCGAAAAATGAATATAAAGAATCCATGAAGAAGGCAATTGCTCTATGGAAAGCAAAAGAAGCAGCAGAAGAAGCTAAAGGAGCATTACAATGATTTTAATGATCGATAACTACGATTCATTCACGTATAACATCGTTCAATATTTAGGTGAAATGGGACATGAATTAGTTGTAAAACGAAACGATGAAATTTCAATCGAAGAGATTAGAAACCTGAAGCCAGATTATATTATGATTTCCCCAGGGCCGTGCAGCCCCAATGAGGCAGGTATAAGCTTAGAAGTAATCACTGCTTTTGCAGGGGTTATTCCGATCTTTGGTGTTTGTTTAGGGCAGCAGGCTATTGCCCAGGCATTCGGGGGGGAAGTAGTGCGTGCTGAAAAGCTGATGCATGGGAAAACGTCTCCTGTTTATCATGATGGTCAGACGGTTTTTCAGACACTATCAAACCCGTTTACGGCGACAAGATACCACTCGTTAATTGTTAAAAAAGAAACCTTGCCATCCTGCCTGGAAGTATCTGCTTGGACAGATGAAGGAGAAATTATGGCCATTCGCCATAAAGAGCTTCCAGTGGAGGGAGTGCAATTCCACCCTGAATCGATCATGACCGCTGAAGGGAAGGATTTGCTGAGAAATTTCTTCTGTACAGGAGTTACTGAAGTAAAAGAGGTGTAGGTATGTATATCTATTTAAATGGCCAAATGGTTAAGCAAGAGGAAGCTTTGATCTCTCCTTTTGACCATGGATTTTTATATGGAATGGGCCTATTTGAGACATTTCGGATCTATGACGGGCATCCCTTTTTGCTGAAAGATCACATAGAGCGCCTCCACCATGGACTGGAGGCTATGAATATCCGCAGGCAGATCAGTGAAGAAGAAGTAAAAGCTGCATTGGAAGAACTGCTGCAGAAAAATCAACTGTCCAACGCTTATATTCGCATGAATATTTCCGCCGGTACAGGTGAAATTGGTTTAAGAGCGGCACCATATACTGAACCGAATATGATTATTTTTGCGAAGGAATTACCTGAGCATGCCATTACCCATGAAAAGCAGGTCGTAGTATTAAACCTCCGGCGCAATACTCCTGAAGGTGAAATCAGATTAAAATCTCACCACTATATGAACAATCTTTTAGCTAAACAAGAGTTAGGAGATGACTCGAAAAAGGAAGGGTTGTTTTTAACAGCAGGCGGGTTTGCTGCAGAAGGAATTGCATCTAATATCTTTTGGATAAAGGGGGAAACACTTTATACCCCCTCAGTTGATTTAGGGATCTTAAATGGAATTACGCGTCTATTTGTGATGAGGCTTGCTGAAAAGAACGGACTATCAGTTGAGGAGGGGCACTATTTGCCTTCAGCTCTTACCGAAGCAGATGAGATATTTGTAACCAATTCTATTCAGGAGATTGTCCCGGTTTCAGCTTTTGAAAATGATGTAATGCCGGGTATGAATGGAAGGTATACGATGCTTTTATCCCATCAGTATAAGAGTTTAACCTCACAGCTGTTAAGCCGGCATGAATTATAGGAGGGCAAAGAATGCAAAAAAATAGTTTAAACTGTGGTCCCTATACGCTGGATTATGGCAAGAAAACACTGATTATGGGGATTTTGAATACCACACCAGACTCTTTTTCAGATGGTGGAAAATATAACCGTGCAGAAGCGGCGGTTATCAGGGCGCAGGAGATGGTGGATGCTGGCGCCGATATCATTGATATCGGCGGAGAGTCAACAAGACCGGGACATACGGCTGTTTCAGTAGAGGAAGAACTTCAGAGAGTCATTCCAGTGATTGAGGCTGTCTCCTCTAGAGTTAACGTTCCTATTTCGGTGGATACATATAAGGCAGAGGTGGCCAAACAGGCGATCAGGGCTGGAGCACATATCATTAATGATGTATGGGGAGCGAAAGCGGACGAAGACATGGCGAGTGTTGCAGCAGATACGGGAGCGCCAATTGTCTTAATGCATAACCGCTCTGACATGGCTTACGATGATTTTCACCGAGATGTCATAAATGATTTGTTTGAAAGCATCATGCTTGTCAAAAAGGCAGGAGTAAAGGATGAACAAATCATTCTCGATCCGGGCATTGGTTTTGCGAAGGATTTAACATACAACCTTGAAATGATGCGGAATCTGGATAAGCTTGTCGATATCGGCTATCCGGTTTTGCTGGGCACTTCTAAAAAAAGCATAATCGGACAAGTGCTTCATTTGCCGATAAACGAACGCATCGAAGGCACTGGAGCGACAATTTGCTATGGCATACAGAAGGGCTGCCAAATCATCCGCATTCATGATGTAAAGGAAATGGCAAGAATGGCTAAAATGATGGATGCTCTTTGCGGAAAGGGTGAATATAATGGATAAAATCTATGTGAATAAGATGACTTTTTATGGATATCATGGCGTTTTTCCTGAAGAAACAAAGCTAGGGCAGCGATTTATCCTGGATTTAACGGTAGAAACAGACTTGCGCCAGGCCGGAAAAACCGATCAGCTTGATGATTCAATTAACTATGGGGAGCTTTATGATGTTTGTAAGCAGATTGTGGAGGGGAAGCCCTATAAGCTTGTTGAAGCGGTCGCTGAATCAATTGCTGAAGCTTTATTACTGCGTTTCAGTACAATTGATTCCCTTACGGTAAAAGTGATTAAGCCAGATCCTCCTATTCCTGGACATTATGAATCCGTTGCAGTTGAAATTACGAGGTCCCGATCATGAATAGTGCTTTTATTTCTTTAGGCTCTAATATAGGAGACCGATTCTCTTATTTGCAGGATGCCATTGAAATGCTCTCGTCAAATAACAAAATAAATATGGTAAATTACTCCTCTGTTTATGAAACAGATCCGGTGGGCTATGAAGATCAAGATCGGTTTCTGAATATGGTCATCCAGGTAGATACGGAGCTTAGTCCTTATGAATTGTTAGAAATATGCTTGGCGGCTGAGAAGGAACTTGGAAGAAAACGGCTGATCAAATGGGGACCCCGGACAATAGACCTTGACATTCTGCTATATAATCAAGACAATATTGAATCAGAGAAGCTAACTGTTCCTCATCCGCGGATACAAGAAAGAGCTTTTGTTATGATACCTCTTTTAGAGATAAAGCCTGACATCACCCTTCCGGCGATGGACATGCCTTTGCGTATATTGGCTGAGGAGATTCCAGACAAAAAAGGAGTTCAAATATGGAAGCGGAAAAATGGGGAAGACGCATTCGCGCTTTTCGAAAGCTGAAGGGTTTTACACAAGAAAGCTTTGCGCGCGAAATTGGAATATCAGTATCAATCCTCGGAGAAATTGAGAGAGGAAATAGGATGCCGAGCGAGCAGCTCCTTATGAAGATCAGTGATGTGCTGAAAACGTCAGTTGATGAGATTGCTCCAAAGGAATAATAATAGATAAAGAAGGAGGTACCACTATGCTTAAAATTGGCGATATTGAAATGAAAAACCGAGTTGTGCTGGCACCGATGGCTGGCATCTGCAACTCTGCTTTTCGTCTGACGGTTAAAGAATTTGGTGCCGGCCTGGTTTGTGCGGAAATGGTTAGTGATAAAGGCATTGTTTTTCAAAATGAAAAAACGTTAAATATGCTCTATATCGACGAACAGGAAAAACCGCTTAGTCTGCAGATTTTTGGCGGAGAGAAAGATACGCTTGTACAAGCTGCCAAATTTGTTGACCAAAATACCAATGCGGATATCATTGATATAAACATGGGCTGCCCAGTGCCGAAAATCACAAAATGTGATGCGGGTGCAAAGTGGCTATTAGACCCGGATAAAATCTATGAAATGGTTGCAGCGGTAACAGATGCTGTTGAAAAGCCGGTTACAGTAAAAATGCGAATGGGATGGGATGATAACCATATTTATGCTGTCCGTAATGCACAGGCAATTGAACGGGCTGGCGGGAAGGCTGTTTCCCTTCATGGCCGTACACGCGTGCAGATGTATGAAGGAACAGCAAACTGGGACATTATCCGTGAAGTAAAGCAAAGCATTGGGATTCCGCTCATTGGAAATGGAGATGTGAAAACACCTCAGGATGCAAAGCGGATGCTTGATGAAACTGGCTGTGACGGTGTCATGATTGGCCGGGCCGCCTTAGGGAATCCTTGGATGATCTATCAGACGGTAAAATATTTGGATTCGGGTGAATTGATCGACGAACCATCAGTGCGAGAAAAAATGGATGTATGTATCCTGCATCTTGACCGCCTGGTTGCATTGAAGGGCGAGCATATTGCGGTAAGAGAGATGAGAAAGCATACCGCATGGTACCTGAAGGGGATCCGCGGAAATGCAAGATTCCGCAATGCTGTTAATGAAAGTAATACTCGTGATGAACTTGTTGCCATTTTAAATGCTATTGTCTTGGATGCGGAAGAAAAAGAGCGCATGGAGTCACAGGTTGGCTAATGCTGTTTGACATGGAAAATTTCTTTGCCTATAATAGCTTTGATTAGACAACTGCCAGTGGATGAACTGGCAGTTTTTTATTATCCAAGCTGGAAAATGCTTTTTAACTTCAAGTTTATTGGAAATAAAAGTACTAGAACATTCAATTTTTATAATCAATTATGCTGTCTGTTTGAATCATATTGTGTAAAATAATAAACATGTACTGAAAATGTGATACTTCGCCTAGTGCGTTACATATTTCACGAATGAAAAAATGGAGATGATATAAGTGAGTCAGAGTCATGAAGAATTAAATGACCAGTTAAGAGTAAGACGCGAAAAAATGCAAAACTTGCGTGATAAAGGAATGGATCCTTTCGGCAAGCGCTTTGACCGTTCACATCAATCCGATGTTTTAATAGATCAGTATGGCGGTCTTGAAAAAGAAGAGATTGAAGAGAAGAATGTTTCTGTCACTTTAGCGGGCAGAATCATGACAAAGCGCGGAAAAGGGAAAGCTGGATTTGCTCATATTCAGGATCTGACTGGTCAAATTCAGATCTATGTACGTAAGGATGCGATTGGTGAAGAAAGCTACGCTATCTTTGAAACTGCTGATCTTGGGGATATTGTAGGGGTTACGGGTACACTTTTTAAAACTAAAGTAGGGGAGCTTTCAATTAAAGTAGAAGAATTTGTTCTTTTAACAAAATCTCTGCGTCCGCTTCCTGAGAAGTTCCATGGACTTAAGGATGTTGAGCAACGCTATCGTCAGCGTTACCTTGACCTTATTATGAGTCAGGAAAGTAAAGCAACATTTGTAGCCAGAAGCCGCATTATCCAAGAAATGAGACGCTATCTTGATTCTAATGGCTATCTTGAAGTTGAAACACCAATGATGCACTCAATTGCTGGCGGAGCTTCTGCAAGACCATTTATTACACATCACAATGCTCTAGATATGCAGCTTTATATGCGTATTGCCATCGAACTTCATCTTAAAAGACTGATTGTTGGCGGACTTGAGAAGGTTTATGAAATCGGCCGCGTTTTCCGAAACGAAGGGGTATCTACTCGTCATAACCCTGAGTTTACGATGATTGAGCTGTATGAAGCATATGCGGATTACAGAGATATCATGAGTCTGACAGAAAACATGATTGCTCATATTGCAAAACAGGTTCTTGGCACAACGGTTATTCAGTATGGTGACTATGAAGTAGACTTAACACCGGAATGGACAAGACTTCATATGGTAGATGCCATTAAAGAATATACAGGGGTAGACTTCTGGAAAGAAATGAGCAAGGAAGAAGCTGGGGCTCTTGCGAAGGAGCATGGTGTTGAGATTACAGAACATATGCTATACGGCCATATTGTAAATGAATTCTTTGAACAAAAGGTAGAAGAGAAGTTAATTCAGCCAACCTTTATTTATGGTCACCCAGTTGAGATCTCTCCTCTTGCAAAGAAAAATGATGAAGATCCGCGTTTTACAGATCGTTTTGAGTTATTCATTGTGGCTCGCGAACATGCTAATGCTTTCACGGAGCTCAATGATCCAATTGATCAGCGTGAACGATTCGAAGCACAATTAAAAGAGCGTGAGCAGGGTAATGATGAAGCACATATGATGGATGATGACTTTATTGAAGCATTAGAGTATGGTATGCCGCCAACAGGCGGACTGGGGATCGGCATCGATCGTCTAGTCATGCTCTTAACAAACTCTCCTTCTATTAGAGATGTGCTTTTATTCCCGTTAATGCGTCACCGCTAATCTATAGTATAGGAAAAGACAGGGCAGATGCTCTGTCTTTTTTCTTTATATAAGAAGGTGTTAGTCAAGGCCATCTATTATTGAAGTGAGTTGGTTTAGATTCTTCTTATCTTATAAATTGGTGTAGTGAATTATATGAATATTTTTTTATTATCATTTATGAAAAAAAGTTTAATAAACATGTTGCACACTCGTCAGTATGGTGGTATATTAATATCTGTTGCTGCGAGAGAGCGGCACAAACGAAAAAATAAATTAAAAAAGTTGTTGACTTGATCATCTGGTTGTGATAATATTTAAAAGTCGCACTCGTGACAAACGAACAACAAAAATTGCTCTTTGAAAACTGAACGAACAATAAAACGTCAACGTTTAAAAAGATTCTTCGGAATCAACAATGTACATTATGTACACAAGAGCTAATCAACTCTTTCTTGGAGAGTTTGATCCTGGC
>NZ_LT800494.1:0-58715 GCF_900166665.1 Cytobacillus gottheilii
GCCAGGATCAAACTCTCCAAGAAAGAGTTGATTAGCTCTTGTGTACATAATGTACATTGTTGATTCCGAAGAATCTTTTTAAACGTTGACGTTTTATTGTTCGTTCAGTTTTCAAAGAGCAATTTTTGTTGTTCGTTTGTCACGAGTGCGACTTTTAAATATTATCACAACCAGATGATCAAGTCAACAACTTTTTTAATTTATTTTTTCGTTTGTGCCGCTCTCTCGCAGCAACAGATATTAATATACCACCATACTGACGAGTGTGCAACATGTTTATTAAACTTTTTTTCATAAATGATAATAAAAAAATATTCATATAATTCACTACACCAATTTATAAGATAAGAAGAATCTAAACCAACTCACTTCAATAATAGATGGCCTTGACTAACACCTTCTTATATAAAGAAAAAAGACAGAGCATCTGCCCTGTCTTTTCCTATACTATAGATTAGCGGTGACGCATTAACGGGAATAAAAGCACATCTCTAATAGAAGGAGAGTTTGTTAAGAGCATGACTAGACGATCGATGCCGATCCCCAGTCCGCCTGTTGGCGGCATACCATACTCTAATGCTTCAATAAAGTCATCATCCATCATATGTGCTTCATCATTACCCTGCTCACGCTCTTTTAATTGTGCTTCGAATCGTTCACGCTGATCAATTGGATCATTGAGCTCCGTGAAAGCATTAGCATGTTCGCGAGCCACAATGAATAACTCAAAACGATCTGTAAAACGCGGATCTTCATCATTTTTCTTTGCAAGAGGAGAGATCTCAACTGGGTGACCATAAATAAAGGTTGGCTGAATTAACTTCTCTTCTACCTTTTGTTCAAAGAATTCATTTACAATATGGCCGTATAGCATATGTTCTGTAATCTCAACACCATGCTCCTTCGCAAGAGCCCCAGCTTCTTCCTTGCTCATTTCTTTCCAGAAGTCTACCCCTGTATATTCTTTAATGGCATCTACCATATGAAGTCTTGTCCATTCCGGTGTTAAGTCTACTTCATAGTCACCATACTGAATAACCGTTGTGCCAAGAACCTGTTTTGCAATATGAGCAATCATGTTTTCTGTCAGACTCATGATATCTCTGTAATCCGCATATGCTTCATACAGCTCAATCATCGTAAACTCAGGGTTATGACGAGTAGATACCCCTTCGTTTCGGAAAACGCGGCCGATTTCATAAACCTTCTCAAGTCCGCCAACAATCAGTCTTTTAAGATGAAGTTCGATGGCAATACGCATATAAAGCTGCATATCTAGAGCATTGTGATGTGTAATAAATGGTCTTGCAGAAGCTCCGCCAGCAATTGAGTGCATCATTGGTGTTTCAACTTCAAGATAGCCATTAGAATCAAGATAGCGTCTCATTTCTTGGATAATGCGGCTTCTGGCTACAAATGTTGCTTTACTTTCCTGACTCATAATAAGGTCAAGGTAACGCTGACGATAGCGTTGCTCAACATCCTTAAGTCCATGGAACTTCTCAGGAAGCGGACGCAGAGATTTTGTTAAAAGAACAAATTCTTCTACTTTAATTGAAAGCTCCCCTACTTTAGTTTTAAAAAGTGTACCCGTAACCCCTACAATATCCCCAAGATCAGCAGTTTCAAAGATAGCGTAGCTTTCTTCACCAATCGCATCCTTACGTACATAGATCTGAATTTGACCAGTCAGATCCTGAATATGAGCAAATCCAGCTTTCCCTTTTCCGCGCTTTGTCATGATTCTGCCCGCTAAAGTGACAGAAACATTCTTCTCTTCAATCTCTTCTTTTTCAAGACCGCCATACTGATCTATTAAAACATCGGATTGATGTGAACGGTCAAAGCGCTTGCCGAAAGGATCCATTCCTTTATCACGCAAGTTTTGCATTTTTTCGCGTCTTACTCTTAACTGGTCATTTAATTCTTCATGACTCTGACTCACTTATATCATCTCCATTTTTTCATTCGTGAAATATGTAACGCACTAGGCGAAGTATCACATTTTCAGTACATGTTTATTATTTTACACAATATGATTCAAACAGACAGCATAATTGATTATAAAAATTGAATGTTCTAGTACTTTTATTTCCAATAAACTTGAAGTTAAAAAGCATTTTCCAGCTTGGATAATAAAAAACTGCCAGTTCATCCACTGGCAGTTGTCTAATCAAAGCTATTATAGGCAAAGAAATTTTCCATGTCAAACAGCATTAGCCAACCTGTGACTCCATGCGCTCTTTTTCTTCCGCATCCAAGACAATAGCATTTAAAATGGCAACAAGTTCATCACGAGTATTACTTTCATTAACAGCATTGCGGAATCTTGCATTTCCGCGGATCCCCTTCAGGTACCATGCGGTATGCTTTCTCATCTCTCTTACCGCAATATGCTCGCCCTTCAATGCAACCAGGCGGTCAAGATGCAGGATACATACATCCATTTTTTCTCGCACTGATGGTTCGTCGATCAATTCACCCGAATCCAAATATTTTACCGTCTGATAGATCATCCAAGGATTCCCTAAGGCGGCCCGGCCAATCATGACACCGTCACAGCCAGTTTCATCAAGCATCCGCTTTGCATCCTGAGGTGTTTTCACATCTCCATTTCCAATGAGCGGAATCCCAATGCTTTGCTTTACTTCACGGATAATGTCCCAGTTTGCTGTTCCTTCATACATCTGCACGCGTGTACGGCCATGAAGGGAAACAGCCTTCCCGCCAGCCCGTTCAATTGCCTGTGCATTACGGACAGCATAAATATGGTTATCATCCCATCCCATTCGCATTTTTACTGTAACCGGCTTTTCAACAGCATCTGTTACCGCTGCAACCATTTCATAGATTTTATCCGGGTCTAATAGCCACTTTGCACCCGCATCACATTTTGTGATTTTCGGCACTGGGCAGCCCATGTTTATATCAATGATATCCGCATTGGTATTTTGGTCAACAAATTTGGCAGCTTGTACAAGCGTATCTTTCTCTCCGCCAAAAATCTGCAGACTAAGCGGTTTTTCCTGTTCGTCGATATAGAGCATATTTAACGTTTTTTCATTTTGAAAAACAATGCCTTTATCACTAACCATTTCCGCACAAACCAGGCCGGCACCAAATTCTTTAACCGTCAGACGAAAAGCAGAGTTGCAGATGCCAGCCATCGGTGCCAGCACAACTCGGTTTTTCATTTCAATATCGCCAATTTTAAGCATAGTGGTACCTCCTTCTTTATCTATTATTATTCCTTTGGAGCAATCTCATCAACTGACGTTTTCAGCACATCACTGATCTTCATAAGGAGCTGCTCGCTCGGCATCCTATTTCCTCTCTCAATTTCTCCGAGGATTGATACTGATATTCCAATTTCGCGCGCAAAGCTTTCTTGTGTAAAACCCTTCAGCTTTCGAAAAGCGCGAATGCGTCTTCCCCATTTTTCCGCTTCCATATTTGAACTCCTTTTTTGTCTGGAATCTCCTCAGCCAATATACGCAAAGGCATGTCCATCGCCGGAAGGGTGATGTCAGGCTTTATCTCTAAAAGAGGTATCATAACAAAAGCTCTTTCTTGTATCCGCGGATGAGGAACAGTTAGCTTCTCTGATTCAATATTGTCTTGATTATATAGCAGAATGTCAAGGTCTATTGTCCGGGGTCCCCATTTGATCAGCCGTTTTCTTCCAAGTTCCTTCTCAGCCGCCAAGCATATTTCTAACAATTCATAAGGACTAAGCTCCGTATCTACCTGGATGACCATATTCAGAAACCGATCTTGATCTTCATAGCCCACCGGATCTGTTTCATAAACAGAGGAGTAATTTACCATATTTATTTTGTTATTTGACGAGAGCATTTCAATGGCATCCTGCAAATAAGAGAATCGGTCTCCTATATTAGAGCCTAAAGAAATAAAAGCACTATTCATGATCGGGACCTCGTAATTTCAACTGCAACGGATTCATAATGTCCAGGAATAGGAGGATCTGGCTTAATCACTTTTACCGTAAGGGAATCAATTGTACTGAAACGCAGTAATAAAGCTTCAGCAATTGATTCAGCGACCGCTTCAACAAGCTTATAGGGCTTCCCCTCCACAATCTGCTTACAAACATCATAAAGCTCCCCATAGTTAATTGAATCATCAAGCTGATCGGTTTTTCCGGCCTGGCGCAAGTCTGTTTCTACCGTTAAATCCAGGATAAATCGCTGCCCTAGCTTTGTTTCTTCAGGAAAAACGCCATGATATCCATAAAAAGTCATCTTATTCACATAGATTTTATCCATTATATTCACCCTTTCCGCAAAGAGCATCCATCATTTTAGCCATTCTTGCCATTTCCTTTACATCATGAATGCGGATGATTTGGCAGCCCTTCTGTATGCCATAGCAAATTGTCGCTCCAGTGCCTTCGATGCGTTCGTTTATCGGCAAATGAAGCACTTGTCCGATTATGCTTTTTTTAGAAGTGCCCAGCAAAACCGGATAGCCGATATCGACAAGCTTATCCAGATTCCGCATCATTTCAAGGTTGTATGTTAAATCCTTCGCAAAACCAATGCCCGGATCGAGAATGATTTGTTCATCCTTTACTCCTGCCTTTTTGACAAGCATGATGCTTTCAAACAAATCATTTATGACATCTCGGTGAAAATCATCGTAAGCCATGTCAGAGCGGTTATGCATTAAGACAATTGGCGCTCCCGTATCTGCTGCAACACTCGCCATGTCTTCGTCCGCTTTCGCTCCCCATACATCATTAATGATATGTGCTCCAGCCCTGATCGCCTGTTTGGCCACCTCTGCCTTATATGTATCCACCGAAATAGGAACGTTAACTCTAGAGGAGACAGCCTCAATCACTGGAATGACTCTCTGAAGTTCTTCCTCTACTGAAACAGCCGTATGTCCCGGTCTTGTTGACTCTCCGCCGATATCAATGATATCGGCGCCAGCATCCACCATCTCCTGCGCCCTGATAACCGCCGCTTCTGCACGGTTATATTTTCCACCATCTGAAAAAGAGTCTGGTGTGGTATTCAAAATCCCCATAATCAGTGTTTTCTTGCCATAATCCAGCGTATAGGGACCACAGTTTAAACTATTTTTTTGCATTCTTTGCCCTCCTATAATTCATGCCGGCTTAACAGCTGTGAGGTTAAACTCTTATACTGATGGGATAAAAGCATCGTATACCTTCCATTCATACCCGGCATTACATCATTTTCAAAAGCTGAAACCGGGACAATCTCCTGAATAGAATTGGTTACAAATATCTCATCTGCTTCGGTAAGAGCTGAAGGCAAATAGTGCCCCTCCTCAACTGATAGTCCGTTCTTTTCAGCAAGCCTCATCACAAATAGACGCGTAATTCCATTTAAGATCCCTAAATCAACTGAGGGGGTATAAAGTGTTTCCCCCTTTATCCAAAAGATATTAGATGCAATTCCTTCTGCAGCAAACCCGCCTGCTGTTAAAAACAACCCTTCCTTTTTCGAGTCATCTCCTAACTCTTGTTTAGCTAAAAGATTGTTCATATAGTGGTGAGATTTTAATCTGATTTCACCTTCAGGAGTATTGCGCCGGAGGTTTAATACTACGACCTGCTTTTCATGGGTAATGGCATGCTCAGGTAATTCCTTCGCAAAAATAATCATATTCGGTTCAGTATATGGTGCCGCTCTTAAACCAATTTCACCTGTACCGGCGGAAATATTCATGCGAATATAAGCGTTGGACAGTTGATTTTTCTGCAGCAGTTCTTCCAATGCAGCTTTTACTTCTTCTTCACTGATCTGCCTGCGGATATTCATAGCCTCCAGTCCATGGTGGAGGCGCTCTATGTGATCTTTCAGCAAAAAGGGATGCCCGTCATAGATCCGAAATGTCTCAAATAGGCCCATTCCATATAAAAATCCATGGTCAAAAGGAGAGATCAAAGCTTCCTCTTGCTTAACCATTTGGCCATTTAAATAGATATACATACCTACACCTCTTTTACTTCAGTAACTCCTGTACAGAAGAAATTTCTCAGCAAATCCTTCCCTTCAGCGGTCATGATCGATTCAGGGTGGAATTGCACTCCCTCCACTGGAAGCTCTTTATGGCGAATGGCCATAATTTCTCCTTCATCTGTCCAAGCAGATACTTCCAGGCAGGATGGCAAGGTTTCTTTTTTAACAATTAACGAGTGGTATCTTGTCGCCGTAAACGGGTTTGATAGTGTCTGAAAAACCGTCTGACCATCATGATAAACAGGAGACGTTTTCCCATGCATCAGCTTTTCAGCACGCACTACTTCCCCCCCGAATGCCTGGGCAATAGCCTGCTGCCCTAAACAAACACCAAAGATCGGAATAACCCCTGCAAAAGCAGTGATTACTTCTAAGCTTATACCTGCCTCATTGGGGCTGCACGGCCCTGGGGAAATCATAATATAATCTGGCTTCAGGTTTCTAATCTCTTCGATTGAAATTTCATCGTTTCGTTTTACAACTAATTCATGTCCCATTTCACCTAAATATTGAACGATGTTATACGTGAATGAATCGTAGTTATCGATCATTAAAATCATTGTAATGCTCCTTTAGCTTCTTCTGCTGCTTCTTTTGCTTTCCATAGAGCAATTGCCTTCTTCATGGATTCTTTATATTCATTTTTCGGATTAGAGTCGATGACAATTCCAGCTCCTGCCTGCACATGAGCCATACCATCTTTTATAAGCATCGTGCGAATAATGATATTTAATTCAAGATCGCCGCTGAAATTCATCCATCCTAATGAACCAGTATAAACTCCCCGGCGCACCGGTTCGAGTTCCTCAATGATTTCCATCGTACGCACCTTTGGAGCCCCAGTAATCGTCCCTCCCGGAAAAGCTGCATCAATAAGATCAACACCATGCTTTCCTTCAGCAATCTTTCCTTTAACATTCGAAACAATGTGCATGACGTGTGAGTACTTTTCAATGACCATAAACTCGTCCACTTCGACTGTTCCATATTCACAGACTCTGCCAAGATCATTTCGTTCAAGATCAACAAGCATCACATGCTCCGCCCGCTCCTTCTCATTTTCAATCAATTCATTTGCAAGCCGGATGTCCTCAAGTTCATCTTTTCCTCGAGATCTAGTGCCGGCAATCGGCCTTGTGCTGACCGTGCTGCCTTTCTTTTTCACGAGCAGCTCTGGTGACCCGCTGACAAGCTCATATTCATCTGTTTGAAAATATCCCATATACGGAGAAGGATTCAGCAATCTTAGCTGATCATACACTTCAATCGCTTTAACATTTAGCGGCTTACTTTGGCGAACAGACAAATTGACCTGAAAAACGTCTCCCGCAGCAATGTATTCCTGTATTCTTTCAACTGCCTTTATAAACTCTTCCTCACTCATGGATACCTCTAGTCGCTGTTCAGGCGGAGAAAGATACTTCGGTTCCTCTTTCATCTCAGCAGATCCTCGCCACCTCTGCAGCCATAAAGCTTCACGTTCAGGCAGCTTGTCCGCTTCTTCCTCTTTATATAGCAATAACATCCACATTACTTCTTCTTGATGATCATATACAAACCACTCATTGTGAATGAAAAAATGAATGTCCGGCAAATGAAGATCATCTTCCGAGAGAGCAGGCAGCTTTTCAATGTAACGGCCATACTCATAACTAATATATCCAATTGCTCCACCTTGAAAATCGGGGAGATCACTGATCGGTTCAACTTTATATGCTTCCAGCCACTGTTTCATACTATGAAGCTGATTTCCTTTGATAATTTCTTTTTTCTCTCCTGTTATAATCTCAAGCTGATGATCTTTCCCCTTTAAAACCACTTCAGGCTCAAAAGCAGCAATGCTGTATCTTCCGCCTCTGCCGCTTTCCAGAATAACATGCTGTATACATGATTCTGAGAGGAACCTATATCTGCTGTAGAATTGTTTATATGAAATGGATTCCTTTTTTGCGTATATCTTATATCCCATTAAAACACCCTCTTTAAGATAAGTATAACCTTCTAAATAATAACATGTTTTTAGAAAGCGAATATTGTTTTGGAAGGAGCCTGTTATAAAAGTAAATTCCATAACTTTCACATTACCATTTGCTTTATAGGTTTATAAGAAATGCGGTATTACATCAGAGCAATTGCTTAAATCATGAATGTACCATTCCTTAAGCAGCAAAAAGACAGCTTTCTGAGAAAGCTGTCTAATACACTCTAGTGAACAATCTTATTCATTTTCAAATTGGTACAGAGGTGTGCTTAAATATCTCTCACCGTTACTTGGAATGATGGCAAGAACTTTTTTACCTTTGCCTAGTTCTTTTGCTACCTGTAGAGCAGCATAAATGGCTGCTCCAGATGAAATTCCTCCAAGAATTCCTTCTTCCTTAGCTGCACGGCGGGCATATTCAAAAGCCGTTTCATTTTCGACCTTAATAATCTCATCATAGATTTTTGTATTTAGAATATCAGGAACAAAACCAGCTCCAATTCCTTGGATTTTATGCGGACCCGGCTTTCCTCCAGATAGGACTGGAGAATCAGAAGGCTCAACTGCGTAAATTTTAATATTATCATATTTCTCTTTTAGCACTTCACCTGCACCGGTAATCGTTCCGCCTGTACCGATTCCTGAAATAAATGCGTCAAGCTGATCGCCCATTTGCTCTGTAATTTCCTTGCCTGTTGTTAAGCGGTGAACTTCAGGGTTCGATTCATTTTTAAATTGCTGCGGCATAAAGTAGCCGTGTTCCTTTGATAGCTCTTCAGCTTTGCGGATCGCCCCGCCCATACCTTCTGGTCCTGGAGTTAAAACTAATTCCGCTCCATATGCACGAAGCAGGTTGCGGCGCTCCATACTCATTGTTTCCGGCATAACGAGAATGCTTTTGTATCCTTTTGCAGCAGCCACCATCGCCAAGCCAATTCCAGTGTTTCCACTTGTCGGCTCTATGATGGTATCTCCTTCTTTAAGACCACCGTTTTCTTCTGCAGCTTCAATCATTGCAAGAGCGATTCGGTCTTTTACACTGCTGCCAGGGTTCATGTATTCTAATTTAAGATAAACTTCAGCAGATCCATCTTCTACAATCCGATTTAACTTTACAATTGGTGTCTGTCCAACTAATTCAGTAATTGAATTTGCTACACGTGCCATATTCCCACCTCTTATTCCGAGTATTTTTATTGGTTTTATTAAAACTTACCAATTGATGATTGAAAAGTCAATTATTTTGCAGAGTTGTGTTTTCTTTCTATGATCGAAAAATGCAACAGCCTTATATATAGCATACTCTCAAGAATGGGATTCTTTCCGTTTTAACAGAAAAAAATAACACGGAGTTCATCTCCGTGTTATTGTGTTTTATCATAAAACCATTCAACTTCTGCTTCATCCCAGAAAGGTCTTGCAGAGACTGGTGTATCCATCTGCTCAATGGCCAGCTGCCGGCGAATTTGCGCTTTCACATCTTCATACTTATACGCTTCTTCTTCTATATACTCATGAAGCAGCACAATCGCATAGCCATCTTCAACTTCGATTACATCGCTCCACTCACCAGGCTTTAATGCGCTTATTTCTCCAAGCATCGTTTCACTTACATGCTCCGTATCAGCACTTACAAAGCCTGCGTCTCCACCTTGACCCGCAGTGAAATCGTCAATCGAACGTTCCATAGCCAGTACAGAGAAGCTAGATCCTTGTTCGAGCTCTTGCAGGGTCTGTTCTGCCTCACCTTTTGTTTTTACAACAATTTTAGAGATATGGTAAGAATCAGGGAACGTAAACATAGCGCTATTTTCCTCATAATACCTTTCCAACTCTTCATCTGAAATATCAGCATCTTTTGTCAGCAGTTCTTCTAATACTAAGCTGTTTTCAATTTGTTCAGCCAACTTTTCTTCATCATATAAGGAATAACTGCCTGCTGGACCATATACAGTTTTCATCATCTTCATTTCACGATCAATATCTTCCTGTGAAATAGCAATATCGTACTTTTCTCCAGCTTGACTAATAACCTTTTCATTCACAAGCTCATCTAATACTTCTTTTCCATATTTTAATTCAATTTCACTGAGCCATTCCTGTCTTGTTATTTCCTGATTGCCGATCGTTGCGACAACCTCACTACCCTTTTGGCTATCACCGGAAAGAAGGAAAGTGAGAGTGACGCTATTTGTTATGATTAGAGCAGCAATGATCAGCCATAAATGCTGTTTTTTCATTTCTCCCTCTCCCTATAGAAAAACACTAAAGCTAAACACTGTGCTGCAGCAAATGATTAGCTCTATTTAGTTTGTGCAGTCTCTCTCATTTCCTCTAACTCTTCCTTAGAGAAGACATAGATTTCATTACAAAAATGACATTGCACCTCAGCTTGTCCATCTGATTCGATCATATCTGTAATCTCTTCCGCTCCAAGCGTTACGATCGCATTAGAAAAACGGTCTTTTGAACAAGTGCATGTAAAGGCGACAGGCATTTTCTCCAGAACCTTCACTTCATCTTTTCCTAGCACCTCTTCTAAAATTTGTTCTGGTGTTAAGCCCTTTTCAATCATTTTAGAAACAGGATCGATTAGAGTCAGACGTTTTTCAATATGTGAGATTACCTCGTCTTCTACACCTGGAAGCAGCTGAATAATAAAACCGCCAGCAGCTAAAATGGTGTTATCTGGATTGACAAGCACACCAACCGCAACAGAAGAAGGCACTTGCTCTGAAGAAGCAAAATAATAGGTGAAATCTTCTCCTAGCTCACCAGAAACGATTGGTACTTGACCAGTAAAATGTTCGCGCATCCCAATATCTTTTATGACCGTTAAAAATCCTTCTGTTCCAACAGCTCGGCGAACGTCCAGCTTTCCTTGTGCATTTAGATCAAAGTGCACTTGAGGATGTGTCACATAACCGCGCACTTCCCCTTTTGCATTGGCATCCACTAAGACAGGACCAAGCGGACCGCCACCTTCAATTTTAACTGTGATTTTCTCCTCACCTTTTAGCATAGCACCCATCATTACAGATGCAGACATTGCTCTTCCTAAAGCTGCTGAAGCAGTTGGCCATGTTTGATGACGGCGTTGTGCTTCTCCGATGGTTTCTGTGGACGATACTGCGTATGCCCGAACTTGTCCGTTGTAGGCAAGTGCCTTAATTAAATAATCACTCATATTTCAATCTCCTTTATTCAGATGTCATAAGAGCATTTACAACAGCCCCTATGGCAATCGTTTATGCCTTATCTTTTATACTATCCATGTTGCGTTTATAAATAAGCTGTAATCCTTTTAAGGTTAAAAAAGGATCAACAATATCAATCATCGTGGATTCCTTTGCTATTAATGTAGCTAGACCTCCCGTTGCAATGACAGTTGGCGCAACGGACGATTCGTCCTTCATTCTTTTTACAATTCCTTCAACCTGTCCAACATAGCCGTAAAAAATACCAGCCTGCATAGCAGAAACTGTATTTTTACCAACAACTCCATCAGGACGGGCAATTTCAATACGAGGAAGCTTAGCAGCCCTCGAATATAGAGCCTCTGTTGAAATGCCTATTCCCGGGGCAATTGCGCCTCCCATATACTGTTTATGTTCATTTATATAGCAGTACGTAGTAGCTGTTCCAAAATCAACTACAACAAGCGGGCTTCCATATTCATGAATAGCCGCAACTGCATTTACAATTCGGTCTGCCCCTACTTCACGAGGATTCTCGTATTTTATATTTAAACCTGTTTTAATCCCAGGTCCAACAACTAAAGGTTTGAGCTGAAAATATTTCTGACACATTCTTTCAAGCGAAAACATAATGGGCGGAACAACCGAGGAAATAATAATGCCATCGATCTCATTAAAGCTTAATCCTGCATGATCAAATAATGATTTAATCATCATTCCATATTCATCTTCTGTTTTATTGCGGTTTGTTTCAATACGCCAGTGATGTTTTAACACATCCTTGTCATATACTCCAAGCACAATGTTCGTGTTGCCTACATCAAAAACAAAAATCACCATTCTCACCACTTTATTTTTATTCTTGCCTATTATACTGCAAACATCATACCATAACTAACAACTGATCGTGTAATTGAAAAATCGCATGAAGAGAATCAGCAAGAGCCTTTGGAGTATGATTTACTTTGAAGGAATGAAAAAATGCCCCAATGTCAATGACATTGGGGCATTCTTCTATCTATTTGCGCTCTTCATCGATGGCTGGAGGATCAACAGATTCTTCAGGAGAGGTATTCTCTCTGCTTTCTGTGATTTCACCTTCACCTGTTGTTTCTTCTTTTTTCATGTTGATGTTTACTTTCACATCATTAGAAGTTTCGATTTTTTTAGCTGACCGATCTGGAAGTGTTCCATGATCAACAAGGTGTTTAATTTGTTCAGCATCAAGCGTCTCAACATCTAATAGCGTATTGGCAATAAGGTCTAGCTTCTCGCGGTGTTCAGTAAGAAGCTGCTTACATCTTTCATAAGACTCCTTAATAATACGCTGAATTTCTAAATCAATTTCGTATGCAATAGCATCCGAATAGTTTTGTTCATTATTGAAGTCTCTGCCAAGGAATACTTGCCCGCCCCCGGATTGACCAAATTGAAGCGGTCCAAGCTTATCACTCATACCGAATTCTGTTACCATTCGGCGAGCAATACCTGTTGCTCTTTGGAAGTCGTTATGAGCACCTGTGCTCACTTCTCCAAACACAATTTCCTCAGCAACACGTCCTCCAAGCAAGCCGACAATTTTATCAAGCAATTCTGGTTTTGTCATGAAATAACGATCTTCTTTTGGAAGCATAACAGCATATCCGCCTGCCTGGCCTCTAGGTACAATCGTTACCTTATGAACCATTTCCGCTTCATCAAGCACAACTCCGATCACTGTATGACCAGCTTCGTGGAATGCAACAATATTTCTTTCTTTCTTTGAAATGACACGGCTCTTCTTCGATGGACCAGCAATAACGCGGTCTGTCGCTTCGTCCACGTCCTCCATGTCTACCTTCTTCTTATTTCGGCGAGCAGCTACCAGCGCCGCTTCGTTTAATAAGTTTTCAAGGTCAGCTCCAGAAAAGCCTGGTGTACGCTGTGCAATGGACTTTAAGTTAACTGATTCATCAAGCGGTTTATTGCGTGCATGTACTCTTAATACCGCTTCACGGCCTGTTACGTCTGGTCGGTCAACCGTAATTTGACGGTCAAAACGTCCTGGACGCAATAAGGCAGGATCAAGAATATCTGGACGGTTAGTTGCGGCGATGATAATAATACCTTCGTTTGCACCGAAGCCATCCATTTCAACTAGTAACTGGTTCAGCGTTTGTTCACGCTCATCGTGACCGCCGCCAAGGCCGGCTCCACGCTGACGTCCGACTGCATCAATCTCATCAATAAAGATAATACATGGCGCATTTTTCTTCGCATTTTCAAACAAGTCACGAACACGGGATGCACCGACACCGACAAACATTTCCACAAAGTCAGATCCGCTGATTGAGAAGAACGGTACGCCCGCTTCACCTGCTGCAGCACGTGCAAGCAATGTTTTACCAGTTCCCGGAGGTCCAACTAAAAGGATTCCTTTTGGAATTCTAGCTCCGAGTTCGGCAAATTTGCGCGGATCCTTCAAGAAGTCAACAACCTCTACAAGCTCTTGCTTCTCTTCATCTGCACCGGCAACATCTTTAAAGCGGACTTTCTTCTTGCTTTCATCATAAAGCTTCGCCTTGCTCTTTCCGAAATTCATTACTCGGCTGCCGCCGCCCTGTGCTTGATTTAAAAGGAAGAAGAACAGGATAAAAATAATGATAAATGGAATGATTGAGGTGAAAAATGTCACCCAGCCGCTTGTTTCTTTAGCAGGCTGAATGTTCACTTCTGATTCTGAACCTGCTGCTAATGCATCAATTCGAGTAAGTACTGAATCACTATTCGCTACATAAGTAATAAATTGCTGACCCTCTTCTTGGGATTCTAATTGACCCGTTACTGCAAATACTCCTCTTTCAGGCTGCAGTGAGACAGATTCAATATCACCATTTTCTAAGTGTTCAACAAAAGTGTCGTAGCTCATTGGTTCTGCTGGTTCATTGCCGCCGTTAAAGAAGCTGACAACCCCTATAATCACTAAAAATATTAATAAATAAAAGATGGTATTACGGAAGATCCGATTCATCCCTTACCTCCTCCCACGGTAAACAAACTACATAGTATAGTATCATAGAAAATCGTGCCAATTCAAATATTTACACTTTTCACACCGGGCTAATTCATGCTGTAAGTAAAGGGCTTACCAAGATTATTTCCTTTTATCTTTCTCTTAATCGTTGCTGCTGTATACCTCTGGTTTCAGAACCCCAATATATGGAAGGTTGCGGTATCTTTCAGCATAATCTAAACCATAGCCAACAACAAATTCATCTGGAACGATAAAACCGACATAATCTGCTGTTATATCTACTTTTCGCCCAGTTGGTTTATCCAATAGCGTCACAATCTTGATGGATTTTGCTTTTCTGTAACGGAAAAGCTCTACTAGATAGCTTAACGTTAAGCCGCTATCGATAATATCCTCAAGAATCAGAATATCTCTTCCCTCAACTGAGGTATCAAGGTCTTTTAGGATCTTAACTTCTCCTGAAGAAACAGTGGAATTTCCGTAGCTGGAAACATCCATAAAATCCATTTCTAAGTATGTATCCATGCGTTTGAGCAGATCACTCATAAAAGGCATAGCCCCTTTTAACACACCGATTGCAAGCGGGAAGCGATCTTGATATTCATCTGTAAGCTCTTTTGCAAGATCAGCGATTTTTTCTTGCAGCTCTTCCTCTGAAATCAGTACCTTTTCAATATCATTTTTCATTTTTGTGCCCCCTAGAAGATCATTGCTTTATGTATTTTAAAAGAATATAACAAGGATGAGCATCACCCAGCATTGGTTCATCTGACTTCCTTAAACCCGGTAGCCATAGAATTTTCCCTTTTGCATCTGTCAGGACTGGCCATTGATCCCTTTCATTCCGAGGAACCTTTTGATCGATAAAGATATCTTTAATCTTTTTCGTCCCTTTCATTCCTTTTAAGTTGATTCGATCTCCACTTTTTCTCGTTCGGATAATGAGCGGCAAGGGAATACTGGCCGCAGATAAAAGGAGGGATTCGGAATGACCTTCCACATGTTGACTGCAGGTATATTCAAATTCAATTCTGCTGCCATTCGGAAGATCGATTTTCCCAGGTTCATCTAGCTCATAATGATAGGATGCCCGTAAAGTTTCCGTATAGAAATAAAACATACACTTTCTATACGAGCGTTCAATAATCAATCCACCTGGCAAATGCAGGACTCCTGATGGGTGAGGATTACGTATTAAAGAAAAAACATTTTCAATATGCACCGCTGATAAAGAAGAAGGTTTTTCCTTATAAAGATAGTTTAATATTAGTTGAATCCCTCTTCTTTGTAAAGGCATTGGCATATCTAGAAACAAATCAATGGCTAATCGCACTTCATTATCTTTTTTCTTCTCTATTACTTTATTCATTTCTCTGAAAGTTAATTCCTGCAGCAGAACCTCATCACTCTCCAATTCCTCACTAAATCGCTGGAATTGTTCATGCATTTGCGGATTTTCGTGTTTTAAAAACGGCAATACATGATGGCGAAACCGGTTTCTGCTATACGTATCCTTCTCATTGCTAGGATCACGCCTGGGGTTTAATTGATGCTCTGTGCAATAATCTTCTATTTCTTCTCTGTTAAGGCATAAAAATGGTCTAATAATGGTACCTCCAGCAAAGCTCCTCTCAAAAGGAATCCCTGCTCTAGCTGCTCCTGTACTGCCTCTTACAAGCCTCATTAGAACCGTTTCTGCCTGATCATCCCCGTGATGTCCTAGTGCCAAATAAGTGAATTTTTCGTTCTCCATCACTTCCTCAAAAAAACGATAACGGCACTCCCTGGCTGCTACTTGACTGCTTTTACCTGTTTCTTGCATATAAGCCGGAACATCTATTCGCTTCATTCTAAAGGGGATCCCTTGTTGTTTACAAAAACGTTCAACAAATCGCGCTTCTTCGAAAGATTCTTCTCCTCTAAACATATGATCGACATGCAGAGCAAGAATCTCTAGATCGAAGTGTGAACTTTTCTCTTTTAAATAGTGGAGCAGCGCTAACGAATCCGGACCGCCTGACACAGCGACCGCTATGCGTTTATGATGCAAATCAAAGCCCCGTTTAAAGAGAAATAATTTTACTTTTGAATCCAGCATCTTCGTTTCCCTCTATACAGTATTAATCAATGAAACAGAGGAATGCCTGCTATAATGGCCAATATATGCCCCTCATTTCATCTGATACTAAAATCATATCATTCTTATGCTGTTTGTTTCAAAGTCTGACTGCACTTCTTTAAATTAATTGACCATAGATATAAAGGAAATACAGGCAGGAAATCACCGCAACAATACAAGCTGTTTCAAAAAAACCACCGTTTTTCTTTCTACGGACATTATTCTGTGTGCGTGTAACCGTGCTGCCAGCAGATACAGGCGGAGGCGAGTGTCTGTTAACTCTGCCGCTGCTCTTCTGAACATCCATTTTATTCATTGAATCCAGCAGTGCATGTCTCATCTCTTTAGCTGATACATATTTACCCATTAAAGCTTGTGAAATAACCTCTTCAAACTGAATTAATTCTTTGCTGCTTTGAATTTTCTCCTTTAATTCTGCAAATCCGCCGTTTTTTTTTGTAAAACGGTTTGGGTATGCTGTATTAATAAGAATCATTGCTACTGCAAATAAGTCATAGCCTGGTTCAGCCTTTCTTGTTCCAAGATTCCAGTACCCCCGGTCATAAAATTCTGTAAACTCTTTGATTGCTCTTCCTTGCAAGGTTGTCCCGCCTACATCAATACAGCGCACCTTGGATGGCGGACCGGTAACAATTAAATTTTCAGGTTTTAAGTCCCCAAATACCCAGCCGCTGTCATGAAGCTTGGCCAGATCATTTAAAAGCTGAAGGATCAGTACAGCCGTCCAGGAAGGTCCCTTTTGCTGGATAAATGACAGCAGGTCAGGACCATGTATATATTCCATCACATAAAAGGATATATTTTTCCCATTAATGGCCCAGTCATCGACATCAAGCAAAGAAGGTCCGAGGGCAGACCCTTGGACCTTCGCAAATGATTTAAGCACATTTACTTCGGATGTAATGGACATCCCGTTATCACTCATTTTAATCGCTACTTGCTGATTATTAAACTTTGACAAGTAAACAACGCCATTTGCTCCATATCCAAGCTCTTTTAAGATGACATAACGGTTATTGTGCCATTTCCCATCTATAACTGTGCCTGAGCGAACGTTAAACTGACTCTTCATAGAATGATTCATCATCACGAGAAAGCAGTCCCCTTAACGACCGTTTTTTCTTAAAGTATTGCAATGCCTCGCGCAGTGCTGGCCCTGTTGGTGTAATTCCACCCACTGTCAGCTTAGCAAAAATACTATTTAGTGACTCAAGCCTCGGTGTCCAATCAAGCAGCTTCTCAACATCCTTCTTTTTCCCGGGAAATACAAAGACCGAGAAGCGATTATCTCCTGACCGGGCGTTTAAACTTAATGATAAATCAAATAACGCTTCTTTTACGGTCGGCAGCTTTTGTTTCATACTGGCACTCGTATCGACTAAAATCAGCACTTCCAGTTCTACTGTTTCACCAAGTTCATCCACCACTTCCATGACCTCGCCTCTTTGCTCGGGCGGGAGATCTTCAACCGTTTTAGAGCTGCCTAAAATCTCCTTTAATTCTTTATTAACGACTCCTTGCAGTGTTTGAGTCATTGCCTTCCTTGTCACCATTTGAACCGTTTGTGATAATTGTTTTGCATAAACAACCTGACTCACACCGCCGCCTGACATGGCGATTCCTTCAATTTCACTCATCCCTTTTTCATCTATCACATCATTTTCCATAACTCCAATAACATTAACGGTGATTCCCTGTTCTTTCGCCAAGGCAGCCATTGCAATTGGATCTTCTCCTTGATTGGAGCAGCCATCTGTAATCAGCAGAATTTGTTTCAATGTTCCTGTTTTCATATTTTCCCCTCCATCTCAATTTATTACCATTTTCGACGGTATGGGGTAGAAATATACATCATTTCATTTCATTTAGCAGATCATAATAAATTTATATACATTAGTTAATTTGCCTTCTTTCGCATATTCTGAATGGGAATACTCGACCACTTCGGTGTATTGTGAGTTACTTTTGAAACAACAACTGTCATATCATCTTCAATTCTGCCTGATCGGGACCGAATCACTTCCTCCATAATTAAATCTGCCACTTCCTGTGGATCAGAGGTCTTTAATTCAGTAATTTTCCGCTTCATCCATAAATCGAAATTCTCAACATGCTTTGGACCTTCAAATACTCCATCGCTCATCATAATCAATAGATCACCTGCCTTCAGCTGTTCGCTGACTACATCAACATCAAACTCTTGTATAATTCCCATCGGCAGATTGCTTGCCTGTATTTTCATCACCTTTGAACCACGCTTGACAAAGCTTGGTGTTGAGCCAATTTTCAAGAATTTCACTTCCGCATTTTGCAAGTCAATCATGGCTAAATCCAGCGTAGAGAAAATCTCGTCAGTGGTCCTTAGTGATAAAATAGAGTTCACTGATTTAATCGCCACCCGTTCCTCTATACCCGATTGCAGGATTTTTTGAAGAAGCTCTAGTGTTTCTTGACTCTCAATATGTGCTCTCTCTCCATTGCCCATTCCATCACTGATGGCAATCGCATATTTCCCGCTGCCTAGTTCAATCGTAGAATGGCTGTCACCTGAAATAAAGCCTCCGTCCTTTGCTGCATGTGCCACACTCGTTTCAACCGCATACGCTTTCGCTGATCGGAACGTCACATGACAAAAACCAGTTGAGTAGGCGGCACACTCTTCTTTACCGACCAGGATGGTTTCGCCAAGAATATCTGAAAGCATCGGTGCAATCAGCTTTTCACATTCCCCATGTCCATTGCAGTATGGGATCGCCATATCAATGTCTACATTGCCCTGCTCTAAGCTGTAGATATCAACCTGCTCAATTTCCACTCCGAATTCTTGAAGTGCCTCTAGAATCTGTTCTTCCTGTTTATGGTGGTTTTCCCTCTCCCGCTGAATTTCTTTCGCAAAGTCTCCCATCACCTCTGAAACACCCAGCAGCTGATCTGCTACAAGTCTTCTGCTTTCATGGACTTGCTGCTTCAGTTTTTGATTTGCTTTTAGAAAAGTAAGCTCCTGCTGAATCGTTTCTGTCACTTTTTTTGAACGTGTACAATGCTTTTCCCATTCTCTCCCCAGTTTTGCTGAGACAATTCCATCATTGCTATCTATTTCTGTCATAATATCCTTCATATAATCATAGGTTGTATTAAAATTCCTTGCCCAGCAATGGTCCTTCTTAAAACATGTCTGGCATGTTTTTTCAGTGACATTGCTTAAGAAATAATCAATTTCACGGTCTTCATCATCATCATCTCTGCTGGAGGTTGCGTCATAGTTAGAGAAACTTTTTGATAATGCTTGAAACACGTTCGAGAATTGAGAGACTCTTTGAGCCGTAACGTCTCGCATCTTTCTCATATAATGCTGCTGCTCTGCTGCATATTCAGGGGTACCTGGTATATGCTTCGCAAGCTTTGAGGTCAAACTAATCGGTGTAACCAAAAAAATAAATATCGCAGCACCTGTTTCATACAGCGTAATCACGAGGTTTCCATTGCCTTCTCCATACATGCCCATTAACAATGTTGCAATAAGCAGTCCTAGAGATACACCCAATTTCCTGCCTTCTTTTAAAAGCCCTCCAAGTAAACCGGCAAAGGCCAGCAAACTCATATGAAAGAAGCTAGAGATATTGGCAAGACTGAATATCAAGCCTGTTACAACCCCGACGGTGGAACCAACTGTTGCTCCTGCGACAAAGGCAAATAATAAAACCAAATATCTCGACATGATATGCTCAATCGACAAATCGTAAATCGTCCAGCCAATTGTCCCGGTCATCACAGAAGCAAGAATAATAATTAAACAGACAATTTCTTCTGTCTTTAACGATTGTCTTCTCTTATTCATAGATAGAAGCGGCAGACCTTGAAGGAAGATCATCGTTAAAATAAATCCGAGGCTAGCCTCTACACCCGCCATCATTCCGTTATATAGGGTTACTGTGCTTGTAAGAACAAAACTTTCAGCTATTTTCCCAACTATCAAAATGGCAAACACATAAAACGGAAGAGCCTTCATCTCATTACTTAGCCATTTTTTTGAAATCCTGAACACAAATAAAAATAAAAAAGCGATACAAAATGCTGATGCTGCATTTTGCACGGATAGAGTGGCTGCACCGGCCGTGAGTCCAACAAGTGCCAAAGGAGCCCGATCCTTCCTTAATAAGTATACAGCTGCGAAAAAAGGAAGCGTAAAAGGGGTCAGCTTGGCTAAAATTAAAGCTCTGCCCAGCAAGAAGCCGATAAACAGAAGGATGTATCCCTTCTTTAGAAAAAAAGTTTCCAGCCATAATTGAAAATTGATAAAGGCTTGTCCAATATCCACCTTAGATCGATTAAGCTGAACTTCCCCGAGCGGCTCTGTCATTGACCTTCCAACCTTTTGCATATATTGCTCACTCCCTATTCAGATTCGTATTGTTTGCTGATCATTATAAATTTCTAAGATAAAAAAGTTTGTCAAAATCGCAGACAAGCTTTATTTTTTCGTTCGACTTGTTTCTCCCAAATGAGCGAATTCTGTACAAAAAATATGGGAAATCGAGGCATGGCGATGATAGCTGTTTATGTTAAAAATGTTCTTGTTGATGCTATGCGGCATTAATAGGGAGCAATCTGACAATTTTTTTAGGATTTAAATGAAGGACGTAGTTTTCTGGCCATTTTCTAAAAACAGTACAGTTCCCTTCAAGTGCATAAAATACTTTTATAATTTTTTATTGACACTTCTTATAAAAGTTTGTATGATATTACTTGTGTCTGATTGATACATTTGGCGGTGTAGCTCAGCTGGCTAGAGCGTACGGTTCATACCCGTGAGGTCGGGGGTTCGATCCCCTCCGCCGCTATACTTTTTTTAAAAATATGTACTGGCCCGTTGGTCAAGCGGTTAAGACACCGCCCTTTCACGGCGGTAACACGGGTTCGAATCCCGTACGGGTCATCTATAAAAGCGTCTGGAGAATTCCAGACGCTTTTTTTATATATTTGATCGGGTTCTTATCTGGAGCATCAGTTTTAATTATTCTATTTTATACATTTTAGGCTTAAAACCTTTACCCCTTATTTGAAGTTATTTTAAAATGAAGATAAAGGCTGGATTGCCCGGAGGTAAGAGTCGTATGAATTTAGGAAATCCGATTGCAAGTGGAAATACCGCAAATATTTATCTATCAGAAAAGAAAATCATTAAAGTCTTTAAAGACTTTTTGCCAGAGTCAGAGTCGATTAATGAAGCAAAGAAACAAAACTATGCCCATTCATGTGGACTTCCAGTACCTAAAATATATCAAGTTACAAAGATCAATGGAAAACAAGCTATCATTATGGAGTATGCTGCAGGAGAAACATTGGGAAATTTACTAGCAAAAGAACCTGCGCATTTCACCTATTACCTCAATATGTCCATTGATGAACAGCAAAAAATTCATCGCATTATTCCAACTCCACTGGAATCCATGCATGATAAGTTAACGAATCAGATTAAATCAGTGAACCTGTTGAATAGTAAACAGAAATTACTTTTGCTGAAAAAATTAGATTCATTTTCTTTTGAGCCGAGATTATGTCATGGAGATTTTCATTTATATAATTTGATTAAAACAAAAGACCGTGTTGTCGTGATCGATTGGATTGACTGCAGTGCGGGAGATAAATGTGCTGATGTATACCGTACGTATCTTTTGTATACTCAAGTATCTACTGTTTTGGCTGAACAGTACATTAAACTTTATTGTAAAAAAAGCGGGATGAAGATGTCGGATATTTTTAAATGGGCTCCAATTGTCGCTGCAGCCAGACTAGCTGAAAACGTATCATCAGAAGATTCGGGAAGGTTGCTGGCAATCATAGAAAAATACGATTTCCCATCATTCAGATAAAAAAAATGAGACAGTCCGAAATTGGACTGTCTCATTTTTAAGGGAATATCACGTAAACCCTGCGATATATGAATAAAATCAGCAACAAGTTAGCCTCGTCTAGCGCCTCTTCCCCCACGTTTTGATTCCGTATTGCGCTTTAAAGATGATAGGCGGTCTTCACTGTCCTTTAAGAAGCGTGCCATTTTTGATTCGAAATTTTCTCTTGGAGCACGATTATCATTTGTTCTGCCTTGACGTGGACGTTGAGAAGGACCTCTAGACTCTCTTCTTTCAGGTCTTTCTGGTCTTTCCGGTCTTTCAGGACGGTCTTTTGCCTTTTTAATAGATAAACCGATCTTTCCGTCTTTTTCAACATTAATGACCTTAACCTCAACCATGTCACCAACCTTCAAATGGTCGTTGATATCTTTAACATAGTTGTCTGCTACTTCACTAATGTGAACAAGACCAGTTGAACCTTCCGGCAGCTCCACAAACGCTCCGAAATTTGTAATTCCTGTGACCTTTCCCTGTAACTTGCTGCCTACTTCGATTGACATAAAAAGAAATTGCCTCCTTAAAGATATAAAGTGAAACTAAAAAATTTCATACTTACTCTATATTATAACGAATTAGAAAAAAGGGTGTCAATACAGCTCTATTCCGATGCCTTTTCTTTTTCCTTATCCTTCTCCTTATCAGGAGTCTCTTCTGACTCCGGCAAAACAAAGATCGTTTCACTTTTGTCTGATAAATAATAATCCTTGCGGGCAAGCTTTGCAATGTACTCATCGTCATTCAGTTTAACGATTTCTTCTTCCAGTACGACTTGTTTACTTTCAAGCTCCGCCAGCTCATCTTCAAGTTTTTTCTTTTCAGCCAACTTTTCATCCAGAGCAGCGGATTGCGAGACGAGTGTGGTAATCATAAATATGGATACAGCAGCTGCTGCAATAAAAAAAGCTGCTAGCCTTCTAAACAATACTTTTCTTTTTCGATTGGCGCTAATCGTTGCATCCTCTTTCTGTTTCACATAGCTCGTTTGCATCTTAGCTACATTTTTTATCTCGTTGTCACTCATTCTTCGCTCCCCCTCTCTGCTTATTTCTTTTGCTTAAAGCTGTTTATTTTCTTAACACAATAATTCTTTATTTTTATAAAATATCCTGCTGCAGCTCTATAGAACTTATCGACCATTTTTTTAATATGTTTCGGCAAAAGTCTCCATATGAGCATAAAGATCCATTTTAGCGGTGAAGTAATTATTTTCATTATAAGTATAATGACCTTATATAAAAATAAAAATAGTCCTAAAGTCGCTTTTCCTAACATTAGTATAACCGCTATCACAGCTGATACAAGAGCTTGAATCGGCTTTATGACAAAAAATTTCAAAAACTTTACAAAAAAATGGTAAATAGAGATAAACATGGAGATAAGCAACTCTAATAGTTTTAGATAAATTCTTTTGAATAAGCTTTGATAAGCTGCAAACCCGCACAGCAAGGCGAGAAAAACATACAGACGCAATTCTCCCTGATTCACGAGGAATAGAATATAGAAGATGGCTAGTCCCTGCAGGAGCCAAAAGAAAATATCATTTATAAAGACAGCCCATCTCTTTCTTTCCGTCCTCTTGAGAAAACGCTGGTACGTATCAAGCGACGCACCGAACATCCCGCCCATGCCGATCATCGCTAGCATTGTCATAAATTGAGTCGTCAGTGTCATCTGAATAGCTTGCTAAAGAAACCTTTAGCTTTATCTCCGTGCTGATCATCAATGTAGACAAGGTCAAAAACCTTCCCTTTAATAGACACGATCCCTTTGTCGACATCAAGGTTTTTCATTTGCAGATTTTGCCCGCGTATTGCCAAAAATCCCATGACTGTTTCGAGTAAGAACTCCTCATTATCAAAGCTTTCCACTTGTTTAACCCCTGAAATTTCCAGTGTTCTTCTGCCCCGCATCACCACGTCATGCTCCTGGGCATTCGGCTTATTGGCGTTTGATTCATAATATTGGCTCATATAACATCCCTCACAATCGCAATGTACTGCTGTTTGTACATGTTTATGAAGGTGAGGGATGAATTAGAACAAGCCATTCTTTTACAGGATAAGAAGTCCTAGAATGATAAGCAATCTTATCATTTTTCTTCCAGCTCTAAACAGCTTATGGATTAGTTTCTAAGCTGCTCGGATTTTCTTGCACTGGTTCTATTATATTGATTCCTTTAGAAAGGAATCTTTTATTCGTTTCCAGTTTCTGCTCCCGCATTTTCTTCTTTTAAAATGCTATAAAGCTCTTGTGCTTCTTCCTTCCGGGTTGTTTCCTGCAGACCATCAATTCTGACCGTTACAAGCTTTTGACCAAAACGAATCGATAGTACATCGCCAACTTTTACATTAGAGCTTGCTTTGGCTTGTATTCCATTTATTGAAATTCTCCCTTGATCGGAAACCTCTTTTGCTAATGTTCTCCTTTTAATCAGACGGGAAACTTTTAAAAATTTATCTAATCTCATATGCAAACGCTCCATCACTTATATTTTAGTTTTATAATCCAGATTTTTTGGCCTCGTCCCAATATTGATCCAGTTCTTCAAGCTGGAAGTCTGCAAACTCTTTACCTGTCTCCTTTACCCTGTCTTCTATATAATTAAAACGCCGGATAAATTTTTCATTGGTCTCATGGATTGCTTGTTCTGGGTTAATGCCTAAAAATCTTGCAATGTTTACAAAAGCAAATAAAATATCGCCAAACTCTAATTTCATTTTTTCACTGCTTAATGCTTTTTCTGCCTCAAACTCACGGACTTCTTCCTTTACCTTTGCCCATGCAGCATCCGCTTCATCCCAATCAAATCCAACAGAAGCAGCCTTTTTCTGCAGCTCCTCTGCTCTCATTAGTCCAGGGAAAGAGCGAGGAACAGAATCTAGAAGAGATGTTTTGTCTACCTTGCCTGCCTTCTCTTCCTTTTTGATTTCCTGCCAATTCTTAACGACTTCTTCTGCATCCTCCGCTTGTGCATCACCAAAGACATGCGGATGTCTTCTAACCATCTTTTCTGATATGCCTTCTATGACATCTTTAATAGAGAAGAAGCCTTCATCTTCCCCAATTTGGGCATGAAGCATAATTTGCAGCAGCAGATCACCAAGCTCTTCAATCATATTATCAATATCATCATTGTCGATCGCGTCGATCAATTCATATGCTTCTTCAATTACATATTTTCTTAACGATTCATGCGTTTGCTTCCGATCCCAAGGACAGCCATCCGGTCCGCGTAAAATGGCAATGATGTCTTTCAACTTAGCAAAATCTTTATAAAGAATGGTTTCATCCTGAACAGGCGGAACATATAAAGAAGTCAAATTGTTCAGCTCTACCTCACGATCAAGTTCAACCAATTCTGCTTTTTTGATGTATTCCTGATCGCTTCCCGCAGCTGTCACTATAAAAACAGGATAATCATGCGGCAGCATTTCCATTAACTCCAGCTTAACGTTTGAAGCAACAAACTGGTCGTATACTTGTCCTATAATGATATGCTGGCGCAGCTGTGCTTCCTCAACCGAAAAGTCAGTACCGTCAAGAAGCTGAAACCCTTCAATGGGATCAATTCGCAGCGCTTGAAACAGAGCATCTAAAAAGCTCTGCCCACCGCCAATTTCTAATTGGATTCCATGTTGTTCTGCCCGTTCGATCAGAAGCTGTACCGTTCTTTCGGCAACGAGCGGATGACCAGGCACTGCATATGTAACCTCTTCACCTTGAGCGGCATTTAAGAGCACCTGCGTAATTTCTTCATACACAGCCTCAAAGGTTTCATTTTTATCATACACCTCATCAAATGAATGGAAGTCAGCACCTTCATTCATTAGCTCCTGCACAACGGGATGGTCCTTTGTCCGCAAATAAAGATTTTGAGTGTTTTTTATCGTTTTATAGACTCCCAAGGGAAGCTGATTCAAATCCCCTGCACCAAGTCCAATTACCTTAATTCTTTTCATTTTTCGTCATCCTCATTTTATTTTTGGGAAGCAGCAGCAAAAGCTTACTGCCTAAAGGAAGCATGTACAGTTCCTCCTCAGTAAAGACACGGCTTCTCAGCACGACTATTAAATAAATAAATCCGCCTAAAATAACAGCACTTATAGCCTGAAAACTTGATGCCATTCTTTCATAGCCAACCCCATAAAAGAAATCGGTAAGCAGTAAATACCCTTTTAGAACAATATACATACAAACCGCTCCCTTTAAAATGGGAGTGATAAATTCCAACTGAACAATTTTAATATGCAATTGAAATTTTAACTTAACCACTAGTGCCATTACAATAAAGAACAAGGCAATGCACGACGCTATTGCTGCGCCGTTTACCCCTGCAAGAGGCACCAACAGTATGTTTAATCCATATTTTATAATAAAGCCGCCTAAAATGACAAAAGCAGGATATAAGGTGAATCCTAAACCTTGTAATACGGCTGATGATGTCATAATGATCGAGCTTAAGAAAATCAGTATACTTAAAATCTGCAGCACATTAGAGCCCGCAGCATTTTCAAATAGCATGGTATTCGTTGGTTTTATAATGGATATTAGCCCAACCATCGCTCCTGCTCCAGCAAAAATGGCAACACGAAAGGCCAGCTGGAGCTTCTCTTTTAAAAATTGCTGATCGTTCTTCAGCTTCGCCTTGGTAATCAAAGGGACCAGCGAAAGTGATAATGAAGTAGCAACAACAGTTCCTAACTGAATAATAGGCTGTCCTCTGTCATAAATCCCCTTTAACTGCTTTGCCTCTTCACTGCCAAAGCCTGATGTAATGAGCAATGAATAGAGATTAAATGAGTCTGCCAGCTGAATAAAGACGAGCAGCAGGCTGCTTACACAAATAGCAAATCCTTGAACAATGAGTTCCTTTGCTATTTTGACAGATGAAGTTAACTCAAGCCGCTTTCCCCATAAAGTCTTTTTCAAATTTGCATTCCTTTTAGCAAAAAAAATGCTCAACAGAACAATCGCCATTAGTCCACCTGCCAAAGAACCTAAAAATGCCGAACTCCCTATGTTATAAAGTGATTCGTTCTGTCTCACTAACAAAATGGCAAGTGCTAATATAGTCAAAACCCGTACAAGCTGTTCCCCAATTTGAGAAATCGCTGTTGGGACCATATCATTTCTTCCTTGAAAATAGCCTCTAAGCAAAGAAATCGGCGGAAGCAAAAGAAATACAAATGAGACCGCTCGAATGGGATCTGCCAAATGCGGATCCTTCATCCTTTCAGCAAGATAATCGGCTCCGCCATACAATAAAGTAAAGCCGCCAATGCTTACGAATAATAAAATTATCGATGACACAGCTAGTACATGGCGGGCTCCATGCCATTTATTTAGACTAATTTGTTCTGCATACAGCTTAGAAATAACAACAGGAAATCCATAAGTAGCTAATGCAAGCACAATCCCATAGAAAGGGTAGACTTGCTGATAAATATAAAAACCAACATCTCCTACAATATTTTGAAAAGGCACCCGATACACAGCACTCAATATTTTCGTAATCACTGCCGCTGCTGTCAAAACAAGCGCCCCTCTAATAAACTCACCTGAACGACCCACCCGCTCCATCGCCCAACCCCTCTCAAAAACAACTTTAAACATTATAGCATACTAAGAAATGTGGAGGCGGCTTGCTCAGCCCCGACAAGCATAAGGCGAGACGGCTGGAAGGTTGTTCTTTAACCTTCTAGATGGATCGACTTATGACCTCGAGGGGCTAGCCGCCGGAACTGGACAACTTGAAATGTGGAAGGCGCTTGCCCAGGGGCGACAAGCATAAGGCAAAACAGCCAGAAGGTTGTTCTTTAACCTATAGGGCAACATGGCTTATGACCTCGAGCCCCTAGCGCCTGGAGCTGGACAACTTGAAATGTGGAGGCGGCTTGCCCAGCATCGACAAGCATAAGGCGAGCTGGCTGAGTTTTATAAATGCCTAAAAGATACCGGCTGACGACCAAAAGTGCGGAATTTAGCTCTACTCCATATACCAATTAACAGAAAAGGCAACACAGCAAGTCTTTTTTTATCTTAAATCGTTTAAAGAAGGCGGTTATCCGCCGTCCAGAAATTATATCCGCCAAAAAAGTGAAGATATCCGCCGTTATGTTCGATATATCCGCCAAAAACGTCCATATATCCGCCAAACCCCAACTAACTACCACCATAAAGACTCCGCCGCCGTCCTCTTCCATACAAAAAAATACAGAAAAAAAACAGGCAGCCCATGCCGCCTGTTTCTTATGATTCCATTTGTCTTGCGAGGAAGCCAGCTGCTGTTTCAACTGCTTTTTTCTCCACTTCGCCTACAGTATCCTCTTTTGCAAAGATAACAACTGCACCAATTGGATCACCATTCGCTACGATTGGTCCAATCGTATAAGAAGCAACTGATTCTGTGTTTCCATCAACAATTGAAATGTCACCGGATTGTGTGACAAGGACGGAACTTCTGTCCTCAAGCGTCTTTTCAATCAGATCACTAATGTTTTTGTTTAAGTAATCTTTCTTGGAACCGCCGGCTACTGCGATATAAGTATCACGGTCACAGATTAAAATGGCATTTCCGAGGCTGTCATATAGTGCCTCTGCATATTCCTTCGCAAAATCGCTTAATTCGCTGATTGGCGAATATTTCTTTAAAATGACCTCGCCATCTCGGTCTACAAAAATTTCAAGTGGGTCCCCTTCTCGTATGCGCAAAGTTCTGCGGATTTCTTTCGGAATGACAACACGACCCAAATCATCGATACGACGAACTATACCAGTTGCTTTCATCCAACGTTGCCTCACTTTCATCTGATGATTTTTTTGAACAGCGGAAGCACTTAACCTTTCCTCAAGCAAAAAATGGATGTATAAGGGATTTGCAGTCTTAATACTTGCAGGAAGGTTTGATATGTAGAGCTGCACCTTCATGGTCTATTCCATGAACACGCCAACACCAATATATCGGGCACTTCTGCCATTCTAATACGGCAATGCTTCAAAATCACAATTGGGAGAAAATGAATCCATCACCATGTTTGAACTTAGTATCTTTCATATGGAAAGTTCTATACACGTGCATATAGGTTTTCTTTATGCTGTTTTAAATTCCATAAACGGATAAACATTCCAATAGATGATTTATTGTGAAATTACCCCTACTTTGCGCAATTAAACATTTCATATATTTCAATTTATTTACAAAATTCTTATAGCTCATCCTGAAAGGTTTCAATAAGATTCAGAAATGCTGATTTAACCACTATAAAAGGGAGCTCCTGAAATATACTGGTCTATGCTTTAGCCGGTTTTTCCTTCTTTTTTGCGTCCTGAAGGCCTTGAATGAATTCATACAATGTCTCAAGCCATTTGCTTGCCTCGATCCCTTTAATATGGAATACAGCTTTTAGCTTTTGACCTTCCATACCTAGTCCGATCATTCTGCCGTATTTACTCGACAGCTGAAATACCTTTTGTCCATCGATTTGAGCGCTTGCCTGCTCAGAAAATAACAATAAAATCTCCTGTTTCGACTGCTTAATGATTTCAATACCTGAGAGTTCGCCAAATACCTTCATCTCTGCAATCGTAAATAAGTAGGAAACTTCCTGCGGATAATCGCCAAAACGGTCAACAATTTCTTCTTGAAGCTCTTCAACATCCTCAAGAGCAGAAATTCCTCTAAACCGTTTGTACATTTCAATTTTTTGATGACCGTCTGCAATATAGGCATCCGGAATATAGGCATCAAGCTCAAGATCAATTTCCATTCTTGCCTTTTTCTCTTCGGTACCCATCATTACATCTTTTCGTTCCTCAATCGCCTCTTTCAGCATTTGAGAGTACAAGTCAAAACCAACTGAATCAATAAACCCATGCTGCTCTGCTCCCAGAAGATTCCCTGCACCTCGAATCGTCAAGTCTCTCATCGCAATCTTGAAGCCAGATCCTAACTCCGTGAACTCTTTAATGGCTTGCAATCTCTTTTCTGCCACTTCTGTTAATACTTTGTCTTTTCTATACGTAAAGTAAGCATACGCTACCCGATTTGAGCGTCCTACACGACCTCTTAACTGGTAGAGCTGCGAAAGCCCCATTCTGTCTGCATCATGAACAATCAGTGTATTAACATTAGGAATGTCTACACCTGTTTCAATAATGGTCGTGCTGACAAGCACATCATATTCACCCTCGAGAAAACCAATCATCACCGATTCAAGTTCATTCTCAGTCATTTTCCCGTGTGCATATGTGACTCTGGCATCAGGAACAAGCATAGAGATTTCCTCTGCCTTCCTTTCAATATCCTCAACACGGTTATATAGAAAGTACACCTGTCCATCACGAGCCAGCTCTCGTTCAATTGCTTCTCGCACTAGTGCTCCATTATATTCCATTACATAAGTTTGCACTGGAAACCGATTTTCAGGCGGTGTTTCAATAACAGACAAATCACGAACCCCAAGCATGGACATATGTAAAGTCCTTGGAATTGGCGTAGCTGTGAGTGTTAAAACATCAACATTGGTTTTCAGCTGCTTAATCTTTTCCTTATGCGTAACACCAAAGCGCTGTTCCTCATCAATGACAAGCAAACCTAAGTCACGATACTCAATATCCTTTGAGAGGATACGATGCGTTCCAACAACCACATCAATCGTTCCTGCTTTTAAGCCTTTTAATGTTTCTGTTTGCTGCTTCTTTGATCGGAAACGGCTTAATAGACCGATTTCAATTGGATAATCCTGAAAACGCTCACGCATTGTCTCAAAATGCTGCTGTGCCAAAATCGTCGTTGGCACTAGGAAAGCCACTTGTTTTCCATCTGCTATAGCTTTAAAAATAGCACGGATAGCAACTTCCGTTTTGCCATATCCAACATCTCCGCACAGAAGACGATCCATCGGACGTTCCCTTTCCATATCTTTTTTAATTTCATGGATAGAACGAATCTGATCCTCTGTCTCCTGGTATTGGAAAGCAGCCTCAAAATCACGCTGCATCTCTCCATCCGGGCTGAAGGCATATCCTTTCGATGACTCCCGTTCTGCGTACAATTTAATTAAATCATCCGCTATGTCCTCGACTGAGGATTGAACCTTTTTCTTTACTCGCTTCCAGTCATTTCCGCCAAGTTTATAAATTTTCGGTTCTTTCGATTCGGAGGCAACGTATTTCTGAACAAGATCAATTTGTTCAACAGGCACATATAGCTTATCACTGCCTTGATAGCGAATATGAAGGTAATCTTTGTGCACCCCATTAATTTCTAGTGTCTCAATGCCAATGTATTTACCAATTCCGTGATTGACATGAACAACATAATCACCAATTTTAAGTTCAGAATAGCTTTTAATACGCTCTGCATTGGAAAGCTTTTGTTTTCGTGCCTTTTTCTTCACTTTTTTATTAAATAATTCTTCCTCTGTTATAACAGCCAGCCGCTGTGAGCTTAGCTCAAAGCCAGTCTGCAAGCCGCCTGGAAGGATTTGAACTCTTCCTTGAAGAACTGCTTGATCGGCACTAATCTTAACAGCATCAATTTCATAATCCTCGAGCACCTTTTGAAGTTTATTGACTCTCTCATCGTCAGATGCTAAAAATACAACAGAATAGTTATTCTTCTCCCAGCGTTCTAACTCGCCTTTGAGCACATTCATTTGTCCATGAAAATTCTGCATTTGCTTACAAGTCATATTCACAATATTTTGCGGACTTGTATTTGGGACATGCCGAAGAAACAAGGACATATAAGTGATGGAATGGTTCGTTCTGGCAGTAAGCTCCTTTAGTGTGAAGGCAACTTTTACATCATGGATCATTTTCCCTTCACCAAGCATGCTTGTATACCATTCTGCTTCTTCCTTTTCAAGTGAATCATTCATTTCCTGCACTCTGCTGATTTCATCTATAAAAACAAGACCTGAATCTGGTAAATAATCTATTAAACTACTTCCTGATTCATAAGCAAGGGAGGTATATTTAAAGAGCTGCTCAGGCTTATGGCCTGTTCTCAGCTGTTCAAGCTCATATCCAATATTCTGTGATAATAATGTCTTATCTTTCTCATTTTTAAGCTTTTTTAAGCTTTTTCCCAAGTTTAATTCAATTTGCTTAATCAGTCTGTCATAATGTGCCTGTTCCAGCGGTATTTCGGTTGCCGGGCCAATTAATGTCTGCTGCAGTTTATTTTTCGATCTTTGATCTTCTAATGAAAAGGTTCTAATAGAATCAATTTCTGTATCAAATAGCTCTATTCGTATAGGATCATTTTCAGTTAATGGATAAATATCAATAATTCCGCCTCTGACGCTGAATTCCCCTGGAGCTGAAACCATATCAACACGAACATAGCCCATTTGAATAAAAAGATTCAGTTGCTCTTCCAGCAGGTCATCTCCTACAGACAGTGTCATCTGGTACTCTTTCCAAAGGTCTGATGGCGGAAGCACCTTTCTAACTCCTGCCATTGGAGCAATAACAATTCCTGTTTTCTGCTGGATTAAATAATTTAGCGCCTCTATTCTTTGCGCCTTAAGCTCTGGGCTTGCGATGCTAATCTCTGCAGCAATCAATTCGTTGGCTGGATAAAGAAGTACTTCTTCTTCTCCTATTAAACTGACGATATCATCATATAATTTTTGCGCCTGTAATAAATTATGGGTCACAATGAGTACAGGCTGTTTCGTCTGTTCATAAACTGACGATATGAACAGCGCCCGCGCAGAACCAGATAAGCCAGCGATCAGTTGCTCTTTTAACCCTTCTTGAATACCAGACAAGATGCTTACTACATCATCCTGCTGGCCAAATATTCGCTTTAGCCCTAACATACAGAAAAGTCCTCCTATATAAAGTCCGATGCTTCACAACAACCCTGTGACGCGATGAAGTATATTGTTTCATTGTATACATAGCATTAGGTATTTCCTATTTATAAACTATTAAAAAATACTATAAATGCAAATAGAAAAATGCTTTGGACAAACGGCCCAAAGCGTTAATGAATCAGAAAATCCTGCTGGTGGTAATCGGGATTGCGTTCTAAAGATTCCTGGCAGTCCTCACAAATTGCCTTTACCTGCAGATCCCCAGAGGCATCGTACATTAGCATATCCTGACGCTCTGCATCATTTAGTTTATGAAATCCAAGCTGTTCTGTCTGAACAGACATTGAATCAATAGATCCAAGCTTTACTCCGCAATGGCGGCAATGATAATGAATGGCCATTAAAACCCCTCCTATCCTGTACATATCCCTATTATGGACGTACGGAAAGGAAGTTATTCAATCGATTCGAAGGCTCCCATTTAGCAAAAGGTGATGATGTATTAATCTAGCTTATTAATTTGATCTGCTAAATATGAGAACTAAGATTGGTTAAACTTGTTCATCACTTGTAAGAATGGCTCTGTAATGGCCGATTCACATGCGTCTACACATTTCTCGATTACGGTCTGCATTTCCTGCTGTTCGTCAGAAGAAAATTTTCCGAGTACATAATCAGGAACCTTCATACCTGCTGGAGGACGGTCAATCCCTACCCGTATTCTATTAAATTGCACCGTTCCCAGATGAGCAATCGTTGATTTAATTCCATTATGTCCGCCGGCGCTTCCTTTTTGCCGAAGACGAATTTTTCCGACAGGCAAATCAAGGTCGTCATATATTACGGTTAATTCTTCATCTTCAATTCCATAGTAATCCATAAGCGGGCGAATGGATTCACCAGATAAATTCATATATGTAAGCGGCTTTAGTAAGAATACTTTTTCTCCATTACAATGGCCTATTCCATAAATACCTTTAAACTTTGCTTGATCTAATGTAATGCCTAGCTTCACAGCCAGGGAATCAATCACTTCAAAGCCGATATTATGTCTTGTTTGTTCATATGGTTTGCCTGGATTTCCGAGGCCAACAAATAATTTCACGTCACTTCACCTGCTTTATATTCTAATGACGGCAGATGGCAGCGTCAGACGGCTTGTTAGAAGCTGCATATCAGCTGTAATAGCTAATTTACCTTGTCAAAGAGAAAAGCAAAAGCTGGCCTAACATCGTAATGCAGCCAGCTCTTGGCAAGTATAAAAGGGTTTCTTTTTTACTCGCTTTCCGTCTCTCTTCCTTCTTCTTGTTCAGGCGTGCCTTCCTCCTGCTGTTCTCCGCTGTTTATTTCCTCTTCCTGTTTAGGAGGAAGAATAGAAGCAACCACTTCTTCAGCATCGTGGTTAAGCGTATAGGAACGGCTTGTCTTAAGATCAGCAACCGTTATCGTTTCATTTACTTGAAGCTCCGCTACATCTACATCAACTGAAGAAGGTATTTCATTTGGCGTAGCTGTTACGGAAACTTCATGCAGTGATTGCTGCATGACACCGCCGTCTTTCACACCTTGTGCATCGCCGACCAAATTGACCCGCACCTCTGCCGTTATTTCCTTCGACATATCCACTGCTAGAAAATCAATATGCACAATATTATTGCGCAATGCATTTGTTTGATATTCCGTTAACATGACGTCATGTTTCTTGCCGTCAACATCTAATGAAAATACACCATTGCGGCCTACTTCCTTAATGGTTTTCACAAAATCAGACTCACTCAGATAAATAGGTGTACTCTCTAGCTTTTGTCCGTAGACAACTGCTGGGATATTCCCTTCATGCCTAATTTTAGTTAGAGATGAATGACGAAATTCATTTCGTTTTTTTGCTTCTAATACTACTGCCATAGTGATCCCCTTCCTCCTGTTTAATAAGTGGCTTCTATATAAAAAATGCCCTAAAAAGAGGAAGTCTAAACGTTTTAGTTTATAAGACCAGCATAGCGGGAAGCAGAGAAGTATTACCCTATAAGCTTAGAGCCGCAGTTTTCCTGCAATACAGGCAGACCTGCTTTTAATTAGCAGGCCTGATTATATATTAATCAAACAATACACTTACGGATTGTTCTTCATGTACACGGATAATCGCTTCACCAATTAATGATGCTACTGATAGCTCGACAACTTTCCCTGATTTCTTTTCTTCTTGCAGTGCAATTGAATTGGTGACAACAAGCTCTTTAATCTTGCTGTTTTCAATTCTTTCAATTGCAGGTCCTGATAAAACCGGATGACTGCAGCAAGCATATACTTCAGATGCTCCATTTTCCACTAGTGCATTAGCAGCTAACGTGATGGTACCTGCTGTATCAATAATATCGTCAATTAGGATTGCAATTTTGCCGTCAATATTTCCAACAATGTTCATAACCTCAGCAACATTTGGCTTTGGACGGCGTTTATCAATAATGGCAATCGGCGCTTTTAACTGATCAGCCATTTTGCGTGCGCGGGTCACACCTCCGTGGTCTGGAGAAACAATAACCACATCCCCTTGCAGATCTTTGTTCTTAAAGTATTCCGCTAGAATTGGCACACCCATTAGATGGTCAATCGGAATATCGAAGAATCCTTGAATTTGCGGAGCGTGAAGATCCAGTGTAATGACACGAGTTGCACCTGCTGTTTCAAGCAGATTAGCCACAAGCTTTGCTGTAATTGGCTCACGAGCTCTTGCTTTACGGTCTTGGCGTGCATAGCCATAATAAGGCATAACAATATTAATTGTTTTAGCAGAAGCACGTTTTAATGCATCAATCATAATAAGAAGCTCCATTAAATGCTCGTTAACAGGAGCGCTTGTTGATTGGATCACATACACGTCACAGCCGCGAATACTTTCTTCGATGTTGATCTGAATTTCTCCATCACTAAAATGGGTTACAGAGCATTTTCCTAGTTCAACGCCAATAAATTTGGCAATTTCCTCGGCTAATGCTTTATTTGAATTTAAACTGAATACCTTCAAATTTGGATCTAAGTACTGATTCGACATGCCTGTGCCTCCGTGTTTTTTATTTCTTGATATCTAGCTTTTGTACATAATTCTCTTTATTTACTTGGCGAGCTCGCGCGATAGAAAGCGCCTCTCCTGGAACATCCTCAGTAATGGTTGAACCAGCTGCAACATATGCGCCTTCTCCAATTGTTACGGGTGCGACTAAGTTTGAATTGCAGCCAATAAACACACCATTCTCAATTTTGGTTAAGAACTTATTTTTCCCATCGTAATTTACTGTAATCGCTCCGCAGCCGATATTTACATCCTGCCCGACCTCTGCATCACCAATATAGCTTAAATGCGAGACCTTGCTGCCTTTTTCAATTACTGATTTTTTTATTTCAACAAAGTTGCCGATTTTCACCTCATCATGAACATTTGATTGCGGGCGGATATGTGCAAATGGTCCAATCTGGACATCTGTACCGATCTCGCTGTTGAAAGCCGCTGATTGGCGAATAACCGTTCTATCGCCAATTTCACAATTTTCTATATGGGTGTTAGGACCAATCGTACAATCTGAGCCGATTTTCGTTACTCCGCTTATCGTCGTTCCAGGATATATTACCGTATCAGCTCCGATCTCAACATCTGCTCCAATATAAGTAGCAGCCGGATCGATGATGCTAACACCTGCGCGCATATGGTATTCATTAATACGTTTTTTCATAAACAGTTCGGCTTGAGCCAATGCTACACGATCGTTAACACCTAAAGTCTCTTCAAAATCATCTGTTCCAAAGGCAGTTACAATTTCACCCTCTGTTTTTAATATCTCAATGACATCAGGCAAATAATACTCTCCTTGTACATTATCATTTTTGACTTTCTTTAAGGCTGTAAACAGTGCTTCATTATCGAAACAATACGTGCCTGTATTGATTTCATTTAATTGCAATTCTTCTTCAGAGGCATCTTTGTGCTCTACGATCTTCTCCACATGACCTTTTGCGTTACGCACAATACGGCCATATCCCGCTGGATTCTCCGCAAATGCAGTTAGTACTGTTGCTTTTGCATTTGTTTTTTCGTGATGAGCAAAAATCGCTTCCATCGTTTCCGCTTTAATTAGAGGCGTATCTCCGCAAACAACAACTGTGACACCCTCTTTATTTTCCAGATGATCTGCTGCTTGCATAACAGCATGAGCTGTACCGAGCTGCTCTTCCTGCAGGGCATATACACTTTTAGCGCCTAATTGTGCTTTTACTTTTTCCGCTCCATGCCCAGTAATCGTAACAATATCTTTGATATCAAGCTTCGCAACTTGATCAACAACATGCTGAACCATCGGTTTTCCACACACAGGATGCAGGACTTTATATAATTTTGATTTCATTCTTGTCCCTTGGCCTGCGGCTAAAATGACCGCGTATCGATTAGACATTTAATAGCCTCCAATTTCACCTTTTTATCCATTAAGAATATATCTTAAATAGAGGCTGATTTCAAGGAATCTCGTGTAAGTAGTTATATTTTACAGGATATTTTTCACTTACCTCACAAGATATAATCAGACCGAAATAATAGATGCATGCTAACCATCCTTATTTGTCTGCTAATGTTAAGAAGGAATTATACTAAAATATAGCTGCTATTTAATTATACTACGAAAAGTCTGTTTGGAATCTTGAACAATATAACAACTTTTCCTGCTCAGATAGGTTTAACAAGGGTTAACAGAGGGTATAAAATGGAAGTGGTATTTCAAAGAGGTACATTTTATAAATAAAAAAGAGCCCTACTTAACACAGCAGGCTCTTGTTGGAATCTCTTTCTAGGAAGCTCCAGCTTCTTCAAACTCTACTTCTAACTCACCTAAACGGTGGTATTCTGCTAAGACCGCTTCTTGGATTTTACCGCGGGTTCCGGAATTAATAGGGTGAGCAATGTCCCTGAACTCTCCATCCGGAGTGCGTTTACTTGGCATTGCAACGAATAAGCCGTTATTCCCGTCAATCACCCGAATGTCATGAACAACAAATTCATGGTCCAGTGTAATAGAGGCAATCGCTCTCATCCGTCCATCCGTATTTACACGGCGTAATCTTACGTCAGTTACTTCCACTATGTTCACCACCTTTTCCAGTAGATAAAATCCTATTTATTAACATTCAACATCATTTGGCATATTTCCTCCTTTTATAGAAAAAATTTTTTGAATAATTAGGCCTTAATATGGAATTAGACAGAAATACATGTCAAAAAGTCCCGAAAAAGATTCATCAACGGCTGTTTCTGCAAACTTTTAAGATTTATAAGAATGAAAAAGCACCCGTTTAAAGCCGGGTGCTTTTTCATTCTGCTATTTTCACAAACTTTGTTGTTTTACTTAAACATATAGATATTTCCACTTCAAAGAACTTACTTTTCCGGCAAGGAGAATCTGAGTCTCCTCGTCCCGCAGGAGTCTTGCGCTCTTTCGTTTCAATCAAAATATCCTTTAAAAAGTGTTATTCAAAACAATAATCACTCAGAAAAGAGTATTTACATAATCCTATTTATTTTATTTAACCAATGCAACAACTTCAATTTCTACTAAGCTATCTTTTGGCAGGCGCGCTACCTCAACACAAGAGCGTGCGGGTTTATGCGTATGGAAATACTCGCCGTATACTTCGTTAATACTAGCGAAATCATCCATATTTTTAATAAAAACAGTTGCCTTGACAACCGTTTCAAGTGAAGCACCTGCCTCTTTAAGAACAGCCTGCAGGTTTATAAACACTTGATGAGTCTGTACTTTTACATCTCCCTCTGCCATCACTCCGTCAGCTTTTAACGGAATTTGTCCAGAGCTGTAGAACAGATTATTTACGGTTATCCCCTGTGAGTATGGTCCAATTGCGGCTGGTGCTTCATTTGTCTGAATGATTTTCATGAATGTCCCTCCACTAGTTTATTCGTAAAGTAGTTGCCATGCGACACATTGATTTTCTTTTCTTTCACATCAACATCTGAGAGTTTGACTAAAGATAAATAATCATCCACCAGTCGTTCTTCAGCTTTTTCTGCCTCTACTAAAACAGCAATGCCGACAAGCTCTGCATTAAACTCCTCCAGCATACTAATCATCCCGTTAACCGTGCCGCCCGCTTTCATGAAATCATCAACAACAAGGACTCTCGAACCTTGTTCAAGACTTCTTTTCGACAGAACCATTGTCTGGATTCTTTTCGCGGAGCCTGACACATAATTAATACTAACGGTAGAGCCTTCCGTTACCTTGCTGTCTCGTCTCACAATCACAACAGGTACATTTAAATAATTCGCAACCGCATAAGCTAATGCTATTCCTTTTGTAGCCACAGTCATAACTACATCTATTTCTTTATCTGCAAATGCCGAAGCAAATAAGCGACCTACCTGCTTTACAAGCATAGGATCACCTAATATATCTGTCATATAAAGATAACCGCCTGGAAGCAGTCTATTTGGACTGGCGATTAACTCACAAATCTGATCGATAATTGGGCGTGCATCCTCTTCCGTCACTCTCACCTGATATTTCACTCCGCCCGCTGCACCTGGTACAGTTTGCAGTGTGCCAATCCCTCTATGTTCGAAGGTTTCTTTAATGATAGCTAAATCTTCACTAATGGAAGATTTAGCCGATCCATATCTTTCTGAGAAGTAGGTTAAGGATACCAGTTGCTGCGGATGCTCTAATAAATAGTTCGTCATATCTATTAAACGTTCACTTCTACGAAACTTCATCATTGGCCCTCCCGTTAAATCCGAATATTTTAACAGTAATATACCATTAATATACGGATCTAATCAAGCGTATGTCGTTCCCCAAGCATTCTGACTGCAAATACCTGGTCACAGAAACCGCGTAGTCCATTATAAACACGGTGCATGCGCGAGTCATGATGGGCAAGTCCAAATACTGTAGGACCGCTCCCGCTCATTAGGACCGCATCTGCTCCGAAGCGTTTCATCTGATCTTTGATCTGAGCGACCTCAGGATGCATTTTTAATGTCACAGTTTCTAGTACATTCTCAAGATGGTCACACACCATTTCATAGTCATCATTCTCAATTGCTTTAATCATCTCTGAGGTTTGCGGGTGTTTTACTCCGGCCAAATCAAGTTTACGATATACATCAGCCGTTGATACCCCTATAAATGGTTTAGCAAGAATAACCCAGCATGTCGGAGGTGCATCGAGCTGCCGGATCATTTCTCCTCTTCCTGTAGCTAAAGCAGTTCCTCCATATACACAAAAAGATACATCTGATCCTATCTCAGCGCCAAGCACAGCCAGTTCATCCAAACTTAATCCTAGATCCCACAGCTTGTTTAAACCTCTTAATGCCGCAGCTGCATCACTGCTTCCGCCTGCCAGCCCTGCTGCAACCGGAATCATTTTTTCAATTGTAATAGCAGCACCCTGCTTTACATGAAATCGTTCCTTTAGCAGCATGGCTGCCTGATAAGCTAAATTCCTATGATCGTCTGGAACAAAACGATTATGTGATATGATTCGAATTTCGTCTTTATCCAATCGTGTTATTTCAAGCCGGTCGGCTAAATCAATGGTTGTCATAATCATTTCTACTTCGTGATAGCCATCATCACGCTTATGTAGTACATCCAATGATAAATTAATCTTCGCCGGGGCCTTCACCAAAAGCTTCAAAATCTCCACCTACTTTATATAATGAATCCGCAAATGCCGTTTGCGGATATAAATCCTTATCGGTCCTGCTGCATACTCTTTTTCAAGTAAATCAGCATCTCCATTTTTTGTCCTATTTTACCACAAAACGAATATCGTAAGACCTGTGAATCCATATTATTAAAAATTATTATGCATTTTTACTCCAGCAACTAATTAATTTAGCTTACTAGAGTTCTCTATCTGCTTTATTTTTTCGGGATAAATACCCGTTTATTTTAAATTAAGCCGGAGCAGAAGCCCCGGCTGTAATCGCAGTGCTATTATGATGTGATCATGTGTGAGTGAAGTTTGGAATTGTCTAGCGTTTGTCTTGAAGATTTTGCTGGGCGATCTCTATGGCTCTTTTCACCATATTACCGGCATCAACAGCCTTGATGCCGCCCCAGCCTTCTTTTTGAACCGTATCATAAAAACCGAGTTCCTTTGCGATTTCTTCTTTCAGCCGGTACGACATGATTCCTCGTCTTCTAGCCACTGACAACCTCTCCTTTTTCACACTGCGATAGTATTAGTATGAAACACTGATCGGTTTTCATAAGAGGCTATTTTCTCCATTATACATTTTTATAAAAAGACAAAGCAAAAAGCAGCAAACCATGTTCACTGCTTCAGATGTAGCCATTATTTTATGTCAGCTTAAAGCAACATGTCCTGATGTGTCATCATAGAAGGTAATCTGAACCGTTTCTGTCAGTATATCCGCATAGCTGTATGATACACGTTCAAATGCATTTTCATCCTGGTCTAGCTCAATGACGAATACTGAGGGATATGTTTCAGCTAAAACGCCTGAACGCTCGATCGTCTTTCTCCGTCCGCCATTTGCTTTCAGCAATAGCCTTTTTCCAAGATTTGAATCAAGAGCTTTCTTAATATCCGTTAATGTTTTTGCCATTCGGTCCACCTCACTATGTAAAGTATATCACACTGACACAACAGAAGTCAAATAAAAATATAAATTATAACAGGATTTTAAAATGTATGTCAATATATTTTTTTCTTCTTTTTCTGTTGATTTTCAACATTTCTTAGCATATCCCATCGACAAAGTGAATATGTACACTTTTTTAGTTTTTTTATATTATATTTCTTTAAGGTCTTCATCAATCGACTTTGCAGGCACAAGTCATAAGGAAAGTGCATAGTTTATGTCAGAACCGTTATTGTAACGAAATGCCTAATTGGAGTGACGACATTGACTATAAATATGATGGATATCGTCGGGAGGGTATCTTACAATTGTGATATTATGTTTCGCGTCATCGATATTAAAGAGGAAGCAGGACAAAAGCTGGCCATTTTATATGGAGAAGATGTTCGATTAATTGCTGATGCACCTTATGAAGACTTAATTACAATCAGCGGTCCGGACCGAATGAGGAAAGAACAGGAATACCGTTCTCTCGAAGAACAGTCATTCCACTTATTTCGCCAGGATGTTGATCTCATAAAACAAAAACAAGAATACGCAGCTACAGATAGCTACAGCAAATCGTATAACTATTTTCAGATGCCAGGAAAAGTTCTTCATCTCGATGGCGATCCTGCTTATTTAAAAAAGTGTTTATCATTATATGAAAAAATCGGTGTTCCCGTCACTGGTATACATTCAACCGAAAAAGAAATGCCTTTAAAAATTGGAGAGCTTGTTGAGCATTATAGGCCTGATATTCTCGTTATTACAGGCCACGATGCCTATTCAAAAGCAAAAGGCAGCAAAACAGATATTAACGCCTACAGACATTCAAAGCATTTTGTTCAGACAGTAAGAGAAGCCCGCAAACGAGTTCCGCATTTAGATCAGCTTGTCATTTTCGCCGGAGCATGCCAATCTCATTTTGAATCTCTTATTCATGCTGGAGCGAACTTTGCCAGCTCTCCTTCAAGAGTCAACATACACGCCCTTGATCCAGTCTATATTGTAGCTAAAATAAGCTATACGCCCTTTATGGAGAGAATTAATGTTTGGGATGTCCTCCGCAATACGTTAACAGGCGAAAGAGGAATTGGAGGCATTGAAACAAGAGGTGTATTAAGAACGGGAATGCCCTTTAATATGGATGAACAAAAATAAACAACAACGCAAGTGGCTCAGTCTAGCCTTTGCACTTAACCCCCTTCAGCTGCATCTTTAGAAATACTCAATAAAACCATTCCGTCTAACCTGCCCTATTGGAGACAACGCCTTCTTAAAGCAGTTCCTATTATGTCAACTTCTTTTAGAAGCTATCATCAGAGATAAATAATATAGTGAAGATAAAAAAAAGCCTGCAAAAGTGAAAAAAGCAGGCTTTTTATATAGTACGACTTAAAACAATCCTTTAAAATGCGGATAAAGCGCATCACTCGCCTTGCCAAACTCCTCGATCGAAAGGGTCTCTCCTCTTCTGCCTGGATCAATTTCGACTTGTTCTAATGCAGAGAGGATTTGTTCTTTTTTTTCTTTTCCATTCGGAAGCTGACTCGTTAAATTATTGAGCAGTGTTTTTCGTCTTTGTGCAAAGCTCGCTCGTGTCACAAAAAAGAAAAACTCTTCATTGTGCACTGTAACGGCAGGTGCTTCTCTTTTAATCAGCCGAATAACAGCTGAATCCACATTAGGCTGTGGCATAAAGACCGTTTTCGGGACAATCATAACCGTCTCAGCCACCGTATAATACTGAATTGCAATGGATAGAGAGCCATAATCCTTTGTACCAGGTTTAGCCGCTATACGGTCAGCCACTTCTTTTTGCAGCATACATACAATACCTCTAATGGGCAGCTTGTCCTCAAGCAATTTCATAATAATCGGTGTTGTAACATAATACGGGAGGTTTGCAACCACCATAATATCATCTAAACCAGCAAATTCTTCTGCGATTGCCTTATGTACATCTGCTTTTAATATGTCACTATTAATGATTTTTTTATTCTCGTATGGTGACAATGTATCTTCCAGGATTGGCAGCAGCCGCTGATCAATTTCAAAGGCAAGCACTTTGGCGCTTCTTCGTGCCAGCTGTTCTGTCAGCGCGCCAATGCCGGGACCAATTTCAATTGCACCTGAAGTTTCCGTTAATTCCGCATGATCCACAATCCGCTTCAATATATTCGTATCAATTAAGAAGTTCTGACCAAGACTCTTTTTAAAAGAGAAGCCGTATTTATCAAGGATCGCCTTCGTTCTAACAGGTGTCGCTATATCTTTATTCATGATTCTCCTCCTGGCTGATTGCTTCTATTGCACGTTCCAAATCTTCCTTCTTCACAGAAAACATGGTAAGCCTTTTATGAAGCTGCTTTCCATTCGTATAGCCAATTTTCAGCAGCCTGCCCAGCTTCTCACGGCGCTCCTTTGCCCCGGGACCGCCAATCAGTCCTGCTTCAAGTAAATCATCCTGTGTAATGTCTATTTCTACGATTTGGGTCATCACATGAGCATGCTTCAGTGCCTCACGGATGACGTCTGGCGATGCATGCTCGACTCCTACTCCTCTGCCCAGCTTTTCAATTGCTGCACTTTTCTCAATAAACGCATGCTTGCAGGTTGGAACGTATTCACTGATGATTTGCCGGATCTTTTGACCAGGAAAATCAGGATCTGTAAGCACAATAACTCCTCTTGCTTCCTGTGCATGTTTAATTCTTTCCAGTGTATCTTTATTAATAGCAGAGCCATTTGTCTCAATAGTATCCGCTTCAAGGGCTCTTTTTATAGCTACAGTGTCGTCCTTGCCCTCTACGACGATAATTTCTTTAATTTTCATAAATGCTCCTCTTTAAAATGAAAAAATAAAATAATTGAAAAATAAATGAAACATTTTTGTAATGTGAATCGTCTATATAGATACAAAGATATTTTTCCAATGCAACTTATTATATATGAAAATATAACGAAACAAAAGAAAGCACTGCCACACAAGCTTATACTTCTGAAAGTATAAAAAAGCAGAGGATGTAAATCCCCTGCCATGTTCTTAATTTAATATTTTTATTTTAACAGATTTGCGTCCCCAGCGATAAGCATCGGATTTATTAGCAAAGAAGACATCAATCTTGTTTCCTTTAACAGCAGAGCCTGTATCAGCAGCGACTGCGTAGCCGTATCCTTCAACATATACCTTTGTGCCTAATGGAATGACACTAGGATCAACCGCGATAACTTTTACATTCGGGTTAGCTTTTAAGTTAATGCCCGTAGCTGTAAAACCAGAGCAGCCGTTACAGCTTGCTGTATAAGCAGTAGAGCTGACATATATCTCTTTTCCGCCAGCTGGCGCACTGCCGCGGGAAACAACCTTTGTTTCAGCAGCTACTTTCGTGCCGACAGCAACAACTTTATCCTGTTTTTCTTTAAGTGTTTTCTCACTAATTAATTTACGTGAGATTTCTTTCCCATTTTCCTTAATAATCTCGAATTGTTTTGAAACGAGACCTTCTTGACCAGGTGTAACAACCTTCTCAGAGCCTCTGTTCAAGCTGTTATCCTTTTTTGTTACAACTGCATAATTGATTGGTTCTTCCACTACATCGGTGACTTTTTCAACTCGAATGACTTTTATAACGTCATCTACTTTGACTGTCTCTTCCAAATTTGGCTCAACACGATCTAATTCCTTCAGCTCAATTCCTTGCTGTGATAAAAAGTCAGCGACCGTAGTCGAAGTTGACCAAACCTTCTTTTCTTCCCCGCCATTTGAAAGGGTTAAAGAAAATGCTTTTTCAATCTGTATAGCTGTATTACCTGTAATTTTTTCATCCTGCTTTGGTTCTACCAGGTCATGCTCGGTAATCTCAATATTTTGTTCCTGCAAAAACTCACCAACTGTTTCAGCTGCGGACCAAACTGATTTCGTCTCACTGCCATTCACAAGCTCAATCTCGTTAGCAGGATTCCATACTACTTCTAAATCATTCTCAACCTTTGTGTTAACCGAGGGAAACACGTAATCTTCTGAGCGTAATGTTATATCCATTTCATCAAATATTTCATTGATGGTATCTGCATGTGTTTTGATGATTTCTTCCCGGCCATCAAGCGTCAGCACAACGGACTTTTTTGTCATTTCAAAAATAACAAAGCCAAAGGCTGCTGCAAATACTATAAAACTAGCAGAAATAATGGCCAGCTTCTTTTTACTCAAAGACTCGGATAACAGGTTTTTCATGTTTTGTATCACGATGAAAAACGCCTCCTTTTCTCTCGGAGTGATTATATAGACAATCTTTCAGGCTGTCAACTCTTTCTCTTTTCCAGTTTGAAAGGTTTGGGCGTTCGAACTAGATTTTTAAAGGAAAAGATCGTCTTTCTTAAAAATAGGTATAGAAGACCGTTTTGGATCCTCCTCTCCAAAGTTCGAAAGCAAAAATCAGCAAAGTGACTCCTCCATTTTCACCTCCAAATCATGAATCTTAGTTACGATCAACGCCTATATCCCTAAATTTACAAACTTGCCTGATAACGTATATCCTATTATGCAAAAAAAGAAGGAGAAAGAAAAGAGAGAGTTATCGACATGGTTATCCTATGTTGACGATAAGACATGTAGAACTTTTTAGAATTAGAAAAAAATCGGACAAGCTTATCCAAAAGCCGACAGTATTTGCTATCAGTTTATGCCGAATAATTTTTTTGCATTGTCAGTTGTAGCCTTCGCAACCTCTTGAACGGGAATGTCTTTAATTTCAGCAATTTGCTGTGCGACAAGAGTGACATAGCTTGGTTCATTACGTTTTCCTCGAAACGGGTGCGGTGCTAAGAAAGGGCAATCCGTTTCAATCAATAATTTTTCTAATGGTATAACATCTGCGACTTCCTTTGGTTTCTTGGCATTTTTAAATGTTACAGGTCCGCCTAATGAAATAAGGAAGTTCATTTCCACACATTCTTGCGCTGTTTCAGCACTTCCGCTAAAGCAATGCATAATGCCTCCCACTTCCGCTGCCCCTTCTTCTTTTAAAATAGCCACAATATCCGCTGTTGCCTCACGGTTATGAATGACGATTGGCAGACCCACTTTTTTAGCAAGACGAATTTGCTTGCGAAACACTTCCTTTTGAATTTCCTTTGGCGATTTATCCCAATGATAATCGAGTCCCATCTCTCCTAAAGCAACCACTTTTGGATGTGAAGAAAGCTCTTCGATCCATTGCAGATCTTCATCTGTCATGTCAATCGCATCAACAGGATGCCAGCCGACACTTGCATATAAAAAATCATATTTCTCTACAAGCTCCATTGCCTTCGTAATAGTAGGCCGGTCAAAACCAACAACGACCATATTGGTGACACCCTCTTCAAGCGCTCGGTCAATTACCTCTTGAATGTCCTCTTCGAATTGTTCAGCATTTAAATGTACATGTGTATCAAAAAACATCAGAATACCCCTTATTGTCATATTTTTAATTTCTATAACAAATGTTTCAGTTGCATAACAGCTATTTTTACTATAGTAGTATACATTTTTTTCTCTTATTAAGTTTCTCTTTTATTTTCAATCCATCTAATAATAAGAAATATAATCAGAATGAATTTATTAATACTACTAAAGATAATATTCCAAAAAATCATTTCTGGATATATGATCCATTTTGTATTCAGCTGTATATTCAAAAATTTATTTTTTGTAACAATCAAATTTTCACAATCCATCGAGACTCTTAGCGCTCAATATATGATGAAATTCTCCTATAACTGTAAAGAAAACATAGAAGCGCCTGCAATAAAGTCCGCGGCACTTCTATGTCCCTTATAAAAACAGATTTATTTCACCCGAGCTCCTAGCGGCAATGATTCGGCAATGGTTGCAAGAGAAAGCTCTCCATCTTTGCTGCCGGCAAGGATCATTCCTTCCGACAATTCACCGCGTAATTTAACTGGCTTCAAATTTGTTACACAAACAACTTTTCGGCCAACTAAATCTTCTGGTTTGTAAAATTGAGCAATACCTGAGACAACTTGACGTTTTTCATACCCTAAATCAAGCTGGAGCTTTAGAAGCTTATCTGCCTTTTTAACAGGCTCCGCTTGAATAACCTGGGCAACCCGTAAATCAACCTTCATAAAATCATCAATGTTAATTTCTTCGCTGTCCGGCTTTTCCTCCGTTTTCTCTTGAGGCTTCTTCGCTTCAGGAGCAGGAGTGCTTCCTTGCATTTTTTCTTTAATATAACCAACTTCCTCATCCAGCTCTAAACGAGGGAAAATTGGTTCTCCCTTCTCAACCTTCGTTCCAGATGAAATTTTTCCAAACTGGTCCAAACTTTCCCAAGATGTCAGTTCTGGGCTGTTAACATTCAGCTGATTAAAGATTTTAACCGGTGTTTGTGTAAGGAATGGCTGAAGAAGGACTGCAATTCTTCTTAAGGATTCAGCAAGATGATACATTACGTTTCCTAATTCATCTTTCTTGTCTTCTTCTTTTGCCAGTGCCCATGGTTTGGTTTCATCGATGTATTTATTTGTCCTGCTGACAAGCTGCCATAGTGCTGTTAAGGCTACAGAAAACTCCATTTTTTCCATTGCTGCTTCGTACTTTTCAACTGTTTCTTCATTTATTTGAAGAAGAAGCTGATCGAACTCCCCATTCGACCCATTATAAGATGGGATGATTCCATCAAAGTATTTATTAATCATCGCAACCGTACGGTTAAGGAGATTTCCTAAATCATTGGCTAAATCGAAATTAATTCTCTCAACAAAGCCTTCAGGTGTGAATACACCATCTGCTCCAAACGGAACTTCGCGAAGCAAGTAGTAGCGAAGTGCATCTAAACCATACCGGTCGATTAGCGTTACCGGGTCTACTACATTTCCTTTTGATTTAGACATTTTTCCGTCCTTCATCAATAGCCATCCGTGTGCAAACACCTTCTTAGGCAGTGGTACATCCAAAGCCATCAGCATAATCGGCCAATAAATCGTATGGAAGCGGACAATTTCCTTTCCAACTAAATGAACATCTGCCGGCCAATAGTTTAAATATTTCCGGTCATCATCTGTTCCATAGCCTAGTGCTGTAATATAGTTTGAAAGAGCATCAATCCATACATATACAACATGCTTAGGATTTTCCGGCACTTTTACGCCCCAGTCAAATGTTGTTCTGGATACAGCCAAGTCCTCCAGACCAGGTTTAATAAAATTATTAATCATTTCGTTCTTACGTGATTCAGGCTGAATAAAGCTTGGGTTTTCCTCATAATACTTCAGCAGGCGATCAGCATATTTGCTTACTTTAAAAAAGTAAGACTCTTCCTTCACTTTATGAACATCTCTGCCGCAGTCAGGGCATTTTCCATCTTCAAGCTGACGTTCAGTGAAATAAGATTCACATGGCGTACAATACCATCCCTCGTATTCTCCCAGGTAAATGTCACCTTGCTCTAAAAGCTGTGTGAAGATTTTCTCAACAATTTGCTTATGGCGATCTTGTGTAGTTCGAATAAAATCATCATAAGAAATGTCTAGCTTTTCCCAAAGTGATTGAATACCAGCTACGATTTCATCCACATATGCTTGCGGAGTAACACCTTTCTCTTCTGCTTTCTCTTGAATTTTTTGACCATGTTCATCGGTCCCCGTTAAATACATAACATCGAAACCGCGTAAGCGCTTGTAACGAGCCATTGCATCACCTGCAACAGTAGTATAGGCGTGCCCTATATGTAGATTTCCGCTTGGATAGTAAATCGGCGTTGTTAAATAAAACGTCTTTAATTTTTCTTCCATTCCTATTACCTCCTATAAATAATAAGTTCGTTCAGCCCTGTTATACTGGGAAACAAAAACTTTGTATTTGGCTGCAGCCTGACGAGTTTGTCTTTTATATAATTCCATTTCATTTTTCAAAAAAATCCCGTCCGAAAAGACGGGATTAAGGAACTTCCATATTCTATTGATCAGTGCAAGCTTAATGAACAGCAAGAGCTTGCTCTGGTTAAGTCAAACTATGGATAACTGACCCATTTAACGCTTAAACCCGGCCAGATTATTTTGCCGATCGCAGAACAAAATATTTTTATTATTACACTCGTCAGCATTACCTCTTATATCAACAAAATATACCTAAAAATAAGAAATTGTGCAAGGAAAGATCCTATTGTAAACGTTATGATCTTACCCGATATCTCCCTCTTCATTTAATCGACTAAAAGAGCTTTGTCGACACACTACATTAAATATGTAGAATTTTGTCGAATCAAGTAAAAAATACTCTTAATTAAAACTATTCAATTGATAATAATCAAGAAAAAATATATACTTAATTCAAGATTTTTTTTATGAAATTCGCTCTATATCAGCCTTCAATCTACTAACTAAATTTTCCACATAAAAATATTATAAAGTAATTGACGAATATGGTAATGGCTGGTATCATATAAATATAGAGAATTTTGTCGAATAATGACGAAACATAGAGAGATAGACATAAATTAATTGGAGATTTGAGAGGAGAAACAATAATGAAATCTACAGGTATTGTTCGTAAAGTTGATGAGCTTGGCCGCGTGGTAATTCCGATTGAATTGCGTCGCACACTAGGAATTGCAGAGAAAGATGCTCTTGAAATTTATGTAGATGATGAAAAAATCATTCTTAAAAAATATAAACCTAACATGACTTGCCAGGTAACTGGTGAAGTTTCTGATGATAATCTTGCTTTAGCTGGCGGTAAATTAATTTTAAGCCGTGAAGGTGCAGAGCAGCTTCTACAAGAAATCCAAAACAACTTTGAAACATCTAAATAATATTAAAAAGCTTCTCAACTTATTGAGAAGCTTTTTTTGTATTATGTTCGTTCCCCATTAATCATTCTCAACATGATAAGCTTGGTAAACATCCCTTTTGGGCATCTGCCGATCTAAAGCTGTGTGCTTTATGGCCTCCTTTGCTGCCAGTTCCTTCATATTTATATAGTGTTCTACATGCTCCACTACTGTCAGCTGCTCCCACCAGGCAGAATGATTACTTTCCTCAGGCAAACCGCCTTCAACAATTACACAGAATTCACCGCGAATCTCTTCTGTTTTGGCCCAGTGTACGGCTTCTGACAAGCTTCCTCTTATAAATTCTTCATATTTTTTTGTTAGCTCACGGCATAAAACTACTTGCCGATTTCCTAACTGTTCTTCCATGATTAGCAGTGTTTCCTTCAATCTGTGTGGTGCCTCATAAAAAATTAGCGTTGACTCCATATTAGACAGTTCACTCAGCTGCTTTCGTTTTACCTTTTTCTGACGGTCTAAAAAGCCGTAAAAGTAAAAAGGCTGTGTGGTAATACCTGAAGCGATCAGTGCGGTAAGAGCAGCGTTTGCACCGGGCAATGGAACAACTGTAATATTCTCTTCCAATGCAGCTGCCACTAATTCATAACCTGGGTCGGAAATGGCAGGCATTCCCGCATCACTGACAAGAGCAATCTTCATGCCTTCCTTGAGTTTTTCCACAATTTTGTGCCCGCTCGCTTCTTTATTATGTTCATGATAGCTAATCAGCGGCGTCGTCATTTCAAAATGGCTGCAAAGCTTTTTGGTATTCCTTGTATCCTCTGCTGCAATAAAATTAGCTTCTTTCATGATTCGGACTGCTCTATACGTCATATCCTCTAAATTGCCGATTGGTGTTGGAACTAAATAAAGGATGCCTTTCTGTTCTTCATTATGAAAGCTTTTTTGCTGTTGCATCATCTCACCCGTCTTCTATTATGTATAAGCGCCTTCACCGTTCACAAAATAGGCGCAGTTTGCTTTATAAAATGAAGCTTTTTTTGCCGTGAAAGCTGCTTAAATTGATATTCTGCCCTCAAAGCATCTCCCTGATTATTAAATGTCTGTGAAAAGACAAGCTCTACAGGGCCTCTTCCTCTTGTGTACTTGGCCCCTTTTCCTTCATTATGCTGTTTTACTCTTCTTGCTAAGTCGTTTGTATATCCAGCATATAGACTTCCATCCCGGCAATGCAGAACATAGAAGTAATGGCTAGTTGTCTCCATATAATAGTTCACGCACCTCTGCCGTGTATTCATTATTTTGATCATAAACGATTAAAGGAGGCAGGATTTTGAGATCTGGTTTGCCATGCTTGATTGCTTCAATTAATAAGGTATTGGCTTCCTTGCCTAATTTCGGGTATACAAAACGGATTCGCTTTGGTTCAAGCTGATAGGCTCTCATATGCGTTATGATATCCATCAGTCTGCCAGGTCTGTGTACAAAGGCAACTTTACCGCCTTGCCGTACTAACTGGCTGGACACTTTAATTGTATCTTCCAGTGTACAATGGATTTCATGCCGGGCAATAGCAAGATGTTCATTTTCGTTTATCTCTTCACTAGAAGGAGTCGGGAAATATGGCGGATTGCATGTCACCACATCATATTTCCCATACCCAAGCTCAGATGGCATGTCTTTTAAATCTCCATGAATCATATGCAGGCGATGCTCCAATTCGTTATATTTTATACTTCTTACCGCCATATCATATAGTCGCTCTTGAATTTCAACTCCAGTAATCGTCCCCTTTGTTCTCGCACTTAAAAAAAGGGGCACAACCCCATTCCCGCTGCATAAATCAATAAGATTGCCTTTTTGGATCGGTACATAAACAAAACGGGACAGCAATACTGCATCTAGGGAAAAAGAAAATACAGATGGACTCTGAATGATCCTTAGATTCTCTGCAAGCAGATAATCAAGGCGCTCATCACCTTTTAAAAATTCCATTTTAAATCCTCCAGGTTTTAACTAGGCTATTTTTGTAAACTTTGATGTTTAAGAGCCTAACTATATGTAAAGGCCAGTTGTAAAAAAAACCTTCCTAATAACAGGAAGGTAATCACACTACTTTTTATTAAGAAAAGACAGGCAAAATAGACAATCTCCTTCTTTTCTCGGACTGCCAAAATGAAGATTACAGATGTGAAAGCCTTCTTGATAAAGTCTTGCAAGATTATCATAGCCTTCACCGACATCCAATAGCTTATCCAGTTTCTCTGCCTCTGTCTCAGGTTCGTTCTTTTCTTCTTTCCTCTGAGATGTATCTTTCGTGGCAGCAGTGCTGTTCATATGGCGGCGTAAATGCTCGTTTTCTAATTTTAGTGCATTGTTTTCTTCTAATATTTCTGCCAAATGCTGTTTTAGCTCTCCAAGCTGCTGATACAACTGGCCAATTTGCGTTTCCATATTAATGACTGAATCAAATATCTCTTTTTTATCCAAGCATTCCACCTCATTAATCTGTGGATTGAGCCGATACAGCACCTTGTTGTTTCGTAATTTCTTCGAGTGTAAATTCAAGGACGCGTTCCTGCTCCTTAACATCTACTTGCAGAATTCGTTCAAGAATGTTTAAACCTACTACTTTTCCATGACCTTCAGGTGTTTCAATCCATTCACCAATATCCGGCAGCTGTTCTTTTGCTGCTTCATATTCATCATTTTCATATTTTAAACAGCACATTAAACGGCCGCAAAGTCCAGATATTTTCGTAGGATTTAGAGACAGATTTTGATCTTTCGCCATTTTAATGGATACAGGATCAAAGTCGCCTAAAAATGTGGAACAGCAAAGCATTCTTCCACATGGACCAATACCACCCAGCATTTTTGCCTCATCACGTACACCAATTTGTCTTAATTCAATTCTTGTTCTAAAAATAGCCGCAAGATCCTTTACAAGCTCACGGAAATCGACTCTTCCGTCTGCTGTAAAATAAAAAATCACTTTATTGCGGTCAAATGTATATTCTACATCCACTAGCTTCATATCTAGTTGATGGGTGCTTACTTTTTCACAGCAAACCTCATATGCTTCGGCAGCTGCCTGTTTATTCTCTTCAACAATCATTTGATCCTTTTGATCAGCTATACGGAGGACCTTCTTTAAGGGCAGTACAACATCATGCTCATCGACCTTTTTAGGAGCAATAACCACCTTGCCATATTCGACACCTCTTACCGTCTCGACAATGACATAGTCATCCTTTTGTATAGGAAGCTCTCCGGGATCGAAATAATAGATTTTGCCCGCTTTTTTAAAGCGAACTCCTGTTACATCATACAAATGTAGATCCCTCCTGCATTTTTAACACTAGCTGTTCCATAAGGAGCTGTGTGTTCATATTTGCGTGCAATTTTCTCTTTGCTTCTAACACGGCACTCATCTGCTCAGTCAGCCTTTTGCTTGATGATTGCAGCGCAAACATTTCTATACGCTGTTTTTCACTTAGAAAAACGACCTGCTTCCACTTGCCAAGCTGAATATATAATAAATCTCTTAATAAAAGAAGTAGTAAGTCTAAACCTCTATCACACTGTTCTTTTTCTTTAAAGTGTAAAAACCAGCTCTCCTGAAGAGCGACCATGGCTTCAAGAGGGTTTTTTCTTAGTGCTTCATATAATTTTAACACTATTTTTCTTGCTTGTACAAACCAATCATCTCCACTTAATGCCAAAGCTTCTTCCAAATTATTTGTCATTTGCGCAAGCAAAGGCGCTAACAGTGGATCAACCCCATGTTCTACAAGCTGATCCACAACTTTTAAAGGAGATAATGGTTTGAAGGTCACAATTTGACATCGTGATAAAATGGTAGGCAGCATCTGCTGCATTTGTTCTGTTAACAGGATGGCGGTTGTTTCCGCATGCGGTTCCTCTAGAAACTTCAGTAAGCTATTTGCAGCATTTACAGTCATTTTGTCGGCACCCGCTATTAGATAAACCTTCTTTTTTGATTCTACACCTGTTTTCGAAAATTCCTCTTGCAGTTCCTGAATCTGATGTTTCTTAATGGATAGGCCATCCGGCTCAATCATATGAACATCAGGGTGGTTGCCAGCCGAGATTCTCTTGCAATTTAAACATTGCTCGCAAGGAATATATGCATCTTGTGGCTGCAGACAAAATATGCTCTTAGCCAGCAGCAGTCCGGCTTCCCTTTTTCCTGTCCCTTTCATTCCTTCAAATAAATAAGCGTGGGCCAGCCGATTCTTATTTAGGCTATTCTTGAACATTTTTAAGACAACAGGCTGTATTTCTTGTAATTGATCCCACGATTGTGCCAAAAAAATCACTCTCTTACATATATAAATTAATGAGCAGTCCTTTAATCTCTCCAATCTTCCCGAGAAGATCAATTGACTTTCCTTCTTTGTTCAGCGCTTCTTCAGTAAGCTGGGCAAGCTCTTTATCGATGGTTTCTACAATTTTTAGTGTTCTTCCTTGCCCCATCTCATTCCAGCTATGCGATTGCTTCAAATCCATCCCATAGTCAACTGCTTCTTTAACAAAATTTTTGACTAACGTCTTAAATTTAGCCATATCTTTGAAATTTCTCGATCTTCCCAGCCTCTCACCTGCCAGATCAATATCCTTCATTAAGGCTTGAAGCTGAGAAAATTGCATTTTTTGCCCTTGCTTCTGAACAAGTTCATTAAATGTAGAAGAAGATGTAACTGGCTGGCTATGATCTCGTCTTGATTTATCTAAATTCAAGCGCATTTCTTGATTGATTTTCATTATTTACCCCCGATTCACCTATTTTAGAAATGGTGAAACTGTTCTACTGGCAGTACAAACACGGTAGCTCCGCCTACCTCTACCTCGACCGGATAAGGGATGTAGGAATCAGCATGCCCTCCCATTGGAGATACTGGGGCAACTAATTGTTCCCTTGATTGGCAATTATCTTTTATGATCTGTAATGCACGGTCTACTCGAATATCTTCTGTCCCAATCATAAACGTTGTATTTCCAGATTTTAAGAAACCTCCGGTGCTTGCGAGTTTCGTGGCTCTAAAATTATTATCCACCAATGCATTCATTAGTTTATTACTGTCCTGATCTTGAATTACAGCTAATATGAGCTTCACCTTGCACTCCCCCTTCATTTCTTATCACTTTATCTTATTATAGCAATTATTTGTTCATGTAAAAGAGCTGGTAAAAAAAAGAATGTATTACTGAGCAGATATTTTTTTAATAACTGCTTTTTTGGCTTCTTTATATACCTCTTCAAGAGCCTTGCCTGCATCAATCACCTGAATTCTTTCTGGATACGCTTGTACAAGCTTTTGATAGCCTTCCCTAACCTGATGATGAAATTGAAGAGTTTCTAAATCCAGTCGATTTACTTCTCTTTCTTTATGACGATTTATTCGCTCAAGACCTGTCTCTGAATCCACATCAAAATATAATGTTAAAGATGGCATCATGTTTTCAATCGCAAACTGATTTATTGTTAGCACATTTTCCATGCCAAGACCTCTTGCGTACCCTTGGTAAGCAAGAGAGCTATCAATAAAACGGTCACATAGAATGATATATCCTTTTTCCATCGCAGGTATGACTTTTTCAACTAAATGCTGCCTTCTTGCTGCCGCATACAAAAGGGCTTCCGTCCGTGCATCCATGCTTGTATTATTCGTATCTAATATAACGCTTCTGATCTGCTCTGCAATTTCGATCCCACCAGGCTCGCGTGTATACATGATTTGATATCCGTCTGCTTTCAAGCTCTCAGCCAGCATGGTAATGACTGTTGTCTTTCCTGCACCCTCTGGTCCTTCAGCTGTTATAAAAATTCCCTTTTCCATTTAGTAACCCCCAGATGTTTCTTATTTATATATACTAATAAATCCTTTTATTACATTCTCTCCTTGCTGAAATCTTGCGCCTTTCTTCAACAGCAATCTTAAGAGGCTGATATCATCCTCAGTAATCTTCTCACCAGGGTACAATAAAGGGATTCCTGGCGGATATGGGATAACCATTTCAGCACTTATTTGACCAACAGCCATTGATAAAGGAACTTCGGCTGAATGCATCCTTTTCATTTGTTGTTCGTTCAATGTTAATTCTGAAACTGCAGCTTTATGAACTTTAGGTTTTTCTGCCTTTACATGTATCATTTCAAATGAAGAGACAGCCTCTTTTACTAACTGAACTGTTTTTTCCATAGGAAATTCTGTTCTCTGTTTCAGCAGGGGAAAAACAAATAATACATTATAGGGGTCAGCTAATTCTGTAAATACTCCCTTTTTTTCAAGCTGCTCTTGTAGCTCAAAACCGCTTAAAGCTGTTTCCGATTGAATGGTTATTTTTAATGGATCTCCCTTGCCATCTTGGAATTGCAGCAGTCTGATCCCTTTTATAGTCATAAGCTCCGATCTGAAGGATGCAATCTTCTCTAACGTATATTGTTCATCCTCTTTTGTAAAAGAAGCTATATAATGCCTCGCTAAGTCGAGAGAAGCCATAAGTGGATAGGAAGGACTGCTCGACTGTAAAATACTTAAGTATTTTCGGATAGATCCTTTATCAATCCTGTCACTATTAATGTGTAAATAAGCACCCATTGTCATAGCTGGAAGCGTTTTATGAGCAGACTGAACGACAGCATCTGCCTTCAGCTTTACTGCTGATGGCGGAAAGTGATTGCCAGCAGCAAAATGGGCCCCATGTGCTTCATCAATTAGAACAGGAATATTCCTTTGATGTGCTACCTCTATTATGGACTCTAAATCATTGATCATCCCATAATAATTAGGATAGGTAAGGATGATGGCTTTTGCATGTGGATAAAGAGAAAGTGCCTCCTCGACGACCGAGGAGGATATGCCTCCTGCTACTCCCCAATCTTCATGAAAATCGGGCTGTAAAAATACTGGTCGTGCATTGGCCAAGGAAATTCCATTCAAAACTGACTTATGGCAATTTCTTTGCACAAGCACTTCATCATCCTCTTTAAGTACAGCCAAGATCATTGCCAAATTACCGACAGTGGAACCATTAACTAAGAAGTAACTCTGCTTCGTCCTGTAAAAATCAGTGAGCAGCTGCTCCGCCTCTTTAATCATTCCTTCTGGAGAATGCAGATCATCAAGTCCATTCAACTCAGTAACATCAAGCTTTAAAATATGTGAAAAGTGATTATTCCAACTCATCTCTTGTACAAGGATTCCATTCTTATGTCCAGGCACATGATATGAAATCGGCTTCTTCTTTATATGATTTAATAACGTTTCATATATGGGGCATCTATTCTGATCCATTCAAACACTCCGGAATTTAATATCTAATTGATCTATTCTCTATTCTAACAAAACACTCATTAAAAGAGGAGAAATACAAAGGTTAATTATAATAATTGAGTTAGACATACAACGAATAATGGGTTCCAACATACAATGTAATTGTATACATTTTTAGCTTGTGAATTTTCTAAAAATTGTATTCAAATAAACGGATTTGGGCAGAATTAGTGTATGGAGGTGGAGTAATTGGATACACTATTAGCTAGCAAAGATCATAAGATATGCGTGATTTGTGATCAAGCAAAAGTAAGGGGAATACATTTATACACTTCATTTATTTGTACGGAATGTGAAAGAGAGTTAATTTCGACTGATACAAGTCATCCAAAATATAATCATTACTTATCTAAATTAAAAAAAGTAACGACTCCTCAAATATTGTCTTAGGGGCTATATAATCGCTATTCAAATTTATTATCAAGTCAGTTCTGCAGTTTCTTTTAATACACCAAAAAAGCACATCTATACAGATGTGCTTTTCCATGTTGCCCGGCAGCGTCCTACTCTCACAAGGGGACAGCCCCTAACTACCATTGACGCTGAGAAGCTTAACTTCCGTGTTCGGGATGGACGGGTGTGACCTTCTCGCTATCATTGTTCGGAAATCGATAACCTTCACATCTCTTCGTCATCTCACTCGTCAAGGTCCTCACGTACCAACTACGTACGCTCCGGCCTTTCCTCACTCGATTCCTCGACCTGTTCGCTTCTCGCTTCCCTCACGGTTTGGTAAAAAGATAAGTTGAGCAAGCTTACATATTTAAAAATCATTTCAGTTGAAAAATTATTCATTTAAAATGTTAATAGT
>NZ_LT800494.1:61706-80404 GCF_900166665.1 Cytobacillus gottheilii
TGTCACTCTGCTCCTCACGTACGAAGTACGCTCCGGTGCTCGCTCCGTCGCTTCCTTGATCTCCTTGTCGCTCATTACCCTCATGGTTACTGCTCTTACTTCGTTACTAAAGATTAGTTTCTAAATAAGAGAGAAAAAACTAAGATGGCGATTACTTGGTAATCTTCTTCTATATTGCATTATCTAGTTTTCAAGGAACAAGGCCACTGATTTCAATCACATCGTGATTAGCCATCGCAGCTATTCTTCATGCTGCCTTGCGACGAGCTGAGGATTAACTTCCTCGAACTACTGCGGCGCAGGAGCAATGTATTTAAGTTAGTATTCTTTTTCAAAATACTAACCCAGAGAGATTGCTCTCTCAAAACTGAACGAACAAATAAAGACGTCTTTTAATGAAGATAAACTTCATTTCATCCTTAGAAAGGAGGTGATCCAGCCGCACCTTCCGATACGGCTACCTTGTTACGACTTCACCCCAATCATCTGTCCCACCTTAGGCGGCTGGCTCCAAAAGGTTACCCCACCGACTTCGGGTGTTACAAACTCTCGTGGTGTGACGGGCGGTGTGTACAAGGCCCGGGAACGTATTCACCGCGGCATGCTGATCCGCGATTACTAGCGATTCCGGCTTCATGCAGGCGAGTTGCAGCCTGCAATCCGAACTGAGAATGGTTTTATGGGATTGGCTAAACCTCGCGGTCTTGCAGCCCTTTGTACCATCCATTGTAGCACGTGTGTAGCCCAGGTCATAAGGGGCATGATGATTTGACGTCATCCCCACCTTCCTCCGGTTTGTCACCGGCAGTCACCTTAGAGTGCCCAACTGAATGCTGGCAACTAAGATCAAGGGTTGCGCTCGTTGCGGGACTTAACCCAACATCTCACGACACGAGCTGACGACAACCATGCACCACCTGTCACTCTGTCCCCCGAAGGGGAACGTCCTATCTCTAGGAGTGTCAGAGGATGTCAAGACCTGGTAAGGTTCTTCGCGTTGCTTCGAATTAAACCACATGCTCCACCGCTTGTGCGGGCCCCCGTCAATTCCTTTGAGTTTCAGCCTTGCGGCCGTACTCCCCAGGCGGAGTGCTTAATGCGTTTGCTGCAGCACTAAAGGGCGGAAACCCTCTAACACTTAGCACTCATCGTTTACGGCGTGGACTACCAGGGTATCTAATCCTGTTCGCTCCCCACGCTTTCGCGCCTCAGCGTCAGTTACAGACCAGAGAGTCGCCTTCGCCACTGGTGTTCCTCCACATCTCTACGCATTTCACCGCTACACGTGGAATTCCACTCTCCTCTTCTGCACTCAAGTCCCCCAGTTTCCAATGACCCTCCACGGTTGAGCCGTGGGCTTTCACATCAGACTTAAAGGACCGCCTGCGCGCGCTTTACGCCCAATAATTCCGGACAACGCTTGCCACCTACGTATTACCGCGGCTGCTGGCACGTAGTTAGCCGTGGCTTTCTGGTTAGGTACCGTCAAGGTACCGGCAGTTACTCCGGTACTTGTTCTTCCCTAACAACAGAGTTTTACGATCCGAAAACCTTCATCACTCACGCGGCGTTGCTCCGTCAGACTTTCGTCCATTGCGGAAGATTCCCTACTGCTGCCTCCCGTAGGAGTCTGGGCCGTGTCTCAGTCCCAGTGTGGCCGATCACCCTCTCAGGTCGGCTACGCATCGTTGCCTTGGTGAGCCGTTACCTCACCAACTAGCTAATGCGCCGCGGGCCCATCTGTAAGTGATAGCCGAAACCATCTTTCAGCTTAAGGACATGAGTCCAAAAGCATTATCCGGTATTAGCTCCGGTTTCCCGAAGTTATCCCAGTCTTACAGGCAGGTTGCCCACGTGTTACTCACCCGTCCGCCGCTGACTTCAGGGAGCAAGCTCCCATCCGTCCGCTCGACTTGCATGTATTAGGCACGCCGCCAGCGTTCGTCCTGAGCCAGGATCAAACTCTCCAAGAAAGAGTTGATTAGCTCTTGTGTACATAATGTACATTGTTGATTCCGAAGAATCTTTTTTAAACGTTGACGTTTTATTGTTCGTTCAGTTTTCAAAGAGCAATTTTATTAACTCCGCCGCTCAGAAGCGACTTTATTAATATATCATTTATTAACTCGTTTTGTCAACATCTTTTTTGATGTTTTTTCAAAAGCGAGTGTGTGTCGTTGTGACGACTCTTAATATATTATCAGCGTATAAAAGCAAAGTCAACACTAATTTTATTTTATTAATTATAAATTCTAAAGTTAGATCATGTTATTTCTTCTATTAATACATAAGTTAGCTGAAAACTTGCCTTGTGGCTTATCATTATATATACACAGTCGTACGTATCAGCCTTTACCGCTTTAAGAGATAAGATAAAATTCTTTCCTTAATTAAAAAAGCTGAAGGATCAAAATCCTTCAGCTTCTCAAGCATTAAAGCACCCAAGTTTGAATCGCCACTAAAGAAAATAGACCTGGAATACCTAGGAATCCGGATATCGCAGAGGTAACCAGGTTAATAGGTACATGGATGCCAAACTGATTTCCAAAAGCATTTAGAAAAAACAAAAAGAGTGCTCCTATCAATAACTTCACAAAACCTTGTCCAATAAACCTGACCGGTCTCATAGGAGCTCCCATTAGGAGAATTAATAAAATCAATCCTCCCAGAACCGAAATGACCATAATCGGATCCATAATTCTATTCATCTCCCCTCAGACAACTTGTACTATTAAATTTATGTTTAATTTATACAAATAGACCTGAGAGCGCTAATCGTACTTATATTTTAATATTTAACTGATACGTTTCTTTTTTTAGCTTCTTTAAACAGAAAAAAATACTTTGCTTCTGCTAGCTTAGCATCACTAATTGCTTCTTCGGTCGTATCAAAACTTTTTTCAACCAGAGTACTTTGATTTTTCCAGTTCATTTTTAATTCATTTAATTCCAGCAGCAGCTTTTCATCATATTCCTTGCGCAGCCAGCCTTTTTTACGAAAAAACATGTTAAACTCCTCCGAATTTAAACTTCTCTTCTTCCTTCAAGCGCTTTGGATAAGGTTACTTCGTCGGCATATTCCAAATCGCCGCCAACCGGCAAGCCGTGAGCAATTCGTGTTGCCTTAATGCCCGAAGGTTTTAATAGCCTTGAGATATACATGGCTGTTGCTTCTCCTTCAATGTTTGGATTTGTAGCCAATATAACCTCTTGAACGGTATCATCCTGCAGTCTTTTTAGTAAATCAGGAATATTGATATCCTCTGGCCCAATTCCATCCATTGGAGAGATCGCTCCGTGTAGTACATGGTAAAGACCATTAAATTCTTTCATCTTTTCCATAGCAATGACATCTTTAGGATCTTGAACAACACAAATCAGTGTTCGATCCCGACGCTGATCCTCACATATATAACACGGATCCTGGTCCGTAATATGGCCGCAAACAGAACAATAGCTCAAGTTCCGTTTTGCATTAACAAGAGCTTTAGCAAAATCGAGTACGACATCTTCCTTCATATTCAATACGTAAAAGGCAAGACGTGCTGCTGTTTTTGGTCCAATTCCCGGCAGTTTCATAAAACTATCTATGAGCTTTGATATTGGTTCAGGATAATGCATAGTATCCTCCTATATAGAAAAGCGTAAGCGCCTTGCTCAGCCCAGGCAGGCATAAGGTATTCCCAGCAAAAGTCTTTTTGGCAGGAACGGATTAGACCCAAGAACCGCTAGGAGACTGGAGCAAAGCACTATTCTTATTTTTTTAGTACTATAATTAAAAAGCTGTAATACTAATTTTCCAAAGCAATAAAACAGCGCCGCACGAATCGAGGTAAATTGCTAAGTAAAACCTCTGGCTGCGGCGCCTATTATATCATTAGAACATTCCTGGCAAGTTCATTCCTTTTGTGAATTGGCCCATTGTTGAATTTGTCAGCTCATCCGCTTTCTTTAAAGCATCATTTGTCGCTGCCAATACTAAATCCTGAAGCATTTCGATATCTTCTGGGTCAACAACCTCTTCCTTAATATTCACTTCAAGCACTTCTTTGTGACCTGAAACAATGACAGTTACCATGCCGCCGCCAGCTGTTCCTTCAATTCTTTTTTCTCCCAGCTCTTCCTGAGCCTCGGCCATTTTCTTTTGCATCTTTTGCATTTGCTTCATCATATTTTGCATATTACCCATTCCACGCATAGTTATTAAACCTCCATTATTTTAGTCTTTAATTTCAAGCAGTTCATCACCGAATAGTTTCTTCGCTTCAGCAATAAAAGGCTCCTCTTCCTTTGCTTCAAAACCATCATCGCCATCTGAATCATCACGCTGGTTTTGAATGAAATTTTCCCTGATATCCATCCACTGCTCATCCGGCACACCAACCATTTGCATTCTCTTGCCAATTAGTTCGTAAAGAGAATTTGTCAGTGTTTCAAGGAATCGGCTGTTATCCATAGCCATTTGGCAGTGTATTTCATATTTAAATTTTATAATAAAAGCCTGGTCTGAGGCTGCTACAGGTTCAGCTTCATTAAGAAGCGCTGCCTGTGATCTCATTTGATTATGAACGAGTTTGTCCAGCATCTCTCCCCAGCGGCTTTTAATACTAATAAGATCTTGCTTTGTTGCATTCTTTAATATTTCGTTTATTTTCCCGCTAGGTGCCTGATAGCCTTTACGCGAATTTCTCGTCTGCTTCTTTACCGCAGGCTGCTCAGCAGTTTCTGTTGCTGTTACTCCATTTTTTCTTAGCTCAAGCAGTTCCTGCTCAAGCTGATTAATCTTATCGAAAAGCGGCTGGATATCAGCATTAGCAGCAGATGAAGTCTTATTTTCTAATTGGCAGAGCTTCATAATGGCTACCTCAAGAAAAATCCTCGGATGGTTTGTCCATCTCATTTCCTGCTGTGATTTGCTCAGCACTTCTATAAGTTCATAGATTTCTGCCGCATCAATCTCATCAGAAAGGGATCTAAAATCATCATCCAGCATGACTCTTTCCATTGATTCTTCAAGGGTTGGCGCCGCTTTATATAAAAGCATATCCCGATAATATAAGATGAAGTCTTCGATAAAACGCGATGGATCTTTCCCTTGAAACAGCAGTTCCTCCAATGCCTCTAAGCCAGCAGCAGCATCCTTCTGCTGAACAGCAGATGCTAGCCTGTTAAGAAAATTTTGTGAAACTGCGCCAGTTACCATTAGCGCGTCCTCTTCAGAAACCTTCCCATCACTGAATGATATGGCCTGATCGAGCAAACTTAAAGCATCACGCATACCGCCTTCTGCCGCCCTGGCGACAATTTGCAATGCCTTTTCATCATATTGTATGCCAGTTTCGTCTACAATCAGCTTCATTCTGCCCACAATAGCCTGTGCAGTAATTCGCTTAAAATCAAATCTTTGACATCTGGAAATGATGGTAAGAGGAATCTTATGAGGCTCTGTTGTTGCCAGTATAAAAATAACATGCTTCGGCGGTTCTTCCAATGTTTTTAATAAAGCATTGAAAGCTCCAATGGAAAGCATATGCACTTCATCGACAATATAGACTTTATACTTAACTGAGCTTGGTGCATACTTCACTTTATCACGAATATCCCGAATCTCTTCGACGCCGTTATTGGATGCGGCATCAATTTCAATCACATCTGGGATTGATCCATCTGTAATGCCCTTGCATGCCGAACATTCGTTGCAAGGTTCATTAATAGGTGCACGTTCACAGTTAACGGCTTTGGCTAAGATTTTCGCCGCACTCGTTTTTCCTGTTCCACGCGGCCCAGAGAATAGGTATGCATGTGAAATTTTATTGTGAAGCAGGGCGTTCTGCAATGTCTTTGTCACATGTTCTTGTCCGACTACATCAATAAATTGCTGCGGACGCCAAACACGATATAAAGCCTGATAGCTCATTGACACGCCCCCCTTCCTAATTTATTGTCTTGTCTATTATAACTTATAAAAAAGTGTTTTTCCAAAACCAAATGTAAAAAACTCACCCTAAATCTAGAGTGAGTTTGTACTTATTCATATAACTGCCGTGCACCTTCCGTCGACTGATGCCCATAAGCGTTACTTAAGCAGTTAGCTCAGCCCAGGCAACCCTGCGGCACATGGGAGCGTCCACTTAATGCTGCTTCCTTCCGGACCTGACATGGTTCATGGATTCCCATTGCGCAGGACCCGGGCGTCAACACCACTTACTTAAGGCAGACCCTACAGGATATCAGCCTCAGGAAGGGATTCAGCCTCGCTAGAGCGGATTGCGAGTACAGGGCACCGCTACCTCCCCGCCTAGCACGGCAAAGTTGATACCAATATTAAGGCGTCTTAATGACGCATAATTAGTATACTAATATTCAATATAAAAAGCAACGCTTATCCATTGTCAATTTCTGTAACGTCATCTATCCCTTGTCTGCTCAGCCTTTTTGCTTCCTTCTTTCGATTTCTCAGTTCTCTGAAAAAGGTTGAAAGCAACTCACCGCATTCCTCCTCAAGCACCCCGGAAACAACTTCACTTTGATGATTGAATCGGCTTTCCTGCAGCAGATTCATCAGTGTCCCCGCACAGCCGCCCTTCGGATCTTTTGCTCCATACACTGTCCGCTTAACTCTAGATAAGACAATTGCACCGGAACACATGGGGCACGGCTCTAGTGTAACATATAAAACTGCATCCTCTAGTCGCCATGTCCCAAGCCGCTGACATGCTGCATCAATAGCAAGAAGTTCCGCATGTGCAAGTGCGTTTTGATCTGTTTCCCGCAGATTATGAGCTCTTGCTACAATTTCACCATTATAAACAATCACCGCTCCAATCGGAACTTCCTCAAGCAGCTCTGCCTTTTTGGCTTCCTTTATCGCTTCCTTCATATAATACTCATCTTCATTGCATTCCACTTGCATTCACTCCTGCGTCACCCTCTTAAAGCAAGGTATGATTAAAAACACATTTTTAAACAACACTAATCGCTAAAGGCGGTGATTTAATTTTGACCAACTCTATAACACCTGCTCTCATTATCATAGACATGATCAATGACTTTCAATTTAAGGAAGGTGCTCTTTTAGCAGAAAAAGCAGAACACCTCACAAAACCCATCAATGCCTTGAGAGCTTATTTTCACCACCATAATCATCCAGTCATTTATGTCAATGATCACTATAATTTATGGCAGGCCAATCTTTATAAGATTATTGATTATTGCAGTAACTCAACTAGTGACAAAGTATTAAGAAAAATCCAGCCTCGTGATGACGAGTATTTTTTAATTAAACCGAAGCATTCTGGATTTTTTGGAACAGCTTTAAATACCCTGCTGCATCAACTTAGCATTAACACGCTATACTTAGCAGGAATAGCTGGAAATATTTGCGTGCTATTTACCGCCAATGATGCATATATGCGCGAATATCAATTGGTTGTGCCTGAAAATTGTATTGCATCCAATTGTGATGAAGATAACAAATATGCTCTTCTCATGATGAATCAGGTGCTAAAAGCAAATATTGATCCAATTTCTGAAGATAATTATAACATTACTGGCAAGTTCCCTTCATAAAATGGTAGCAGTGTGTGTAATAAGGAGGGAATTGCTATGCAAATTCATGTTGTTCGTCCTGGCCAGTCATTATCAAGTATTGCAGGAGCCTTTGGCACAACGCCAGAAGATCTAATAGAAGCAAACGAAATAACCAATCCTAATAATCTGGTGGTCGGCCAAACGCTTGTCATTCCAATTGTCGGCAGTTTTTATTGGGTTCAGCCTGGTGATAGTCTTTATTCCATATCCCAGCGTTTCGGTTTATCTTATCAAGAGCTGGCTGGAGTAAATGGCCTGTCTGTTAACCAGCCGCTTCAAGTTGGCTTCCGGCTTTATATTCCTCAGCAGCCAAAAGCGGCTGCAGAATTTAATGCTTATGTAGAACCTCGAGGAACATCAGTTGCTCCCGCCCTTGAGGAAGCTGCACGTGAAGCTGCTCCTTACTTAACCTATCTGGCTCCTTTTAATTTTCAGGCTCTTCGGGATGGTTCACTGCGTGAGCCGCTTTTAAATGACTTTCCTGCCATTGCCGCAGCGAACAACAATGTTTTAATGATGGTTATCTCCAATCAAGAAAATGACCAGTTTAACGACGAGCTTGGCCGCATTCTTTTAAATGATATGGAAGTGCAAAATCGATTCTTAAATAATATTGTGGCAACAGCAAGAAAATATGGCTTTCGCGATATTCATTTTGACTTTGAATACTTGCGGCCAGCTGATCGCGAGGCATATAATCAGTTTCTCCGGCGGGCAAAACAGCGATTCCAAGCAGAAGGATGGCTTCTTTCCACAGCTTTAGCACCTAAAACAAGTGCTGATCAGCAAGGAGCCTGGTATGAGGCACATGATTACCGCGCACATGGTGAGATTGCAGACTTTGTTGTCATTATGACTTATGAATGGGGATATAGTGGCGGACCTGCCATGGCAGTATCTCCGATTGGCCCTGTTCGAGACGTTTTAGAATATGCGATTAGTGAAATGCCTTCAACCAAAATTTTAATGGGGCAAAACTTATATGGCTATGATTGGACTTTGCCTTTTGTTCAGGGATCAGTCGCAAGAGCCGTCAGTCCGCAGCAAGCGATCCAAATTGCGGCAGAAAATAACGTAGCAATACAGTATGATACACGCGCACAAGCACCTTTCTTCCGCTACAGGGATAATGAAGGCAGAGATCATGAAGTATGGTTTGAGGACGGCCGTTCCATTCAGGCGAAATTTGACCTGGTAAAAGAGCTTAACTTAAGGGGAGTGAGCTACTGGAAGTTAGGGCTATCATTTCCGCAAAACTGGCTCCTCATCTATGATAATTTTAATGTGACAAAAAGAGCTTAATGTAAAGTATTACTAAGGTAAACAGCTTTCCCTTATAGGAAGGCTGTTTTTTCTTTTCTCCTATATTTCCCACCATATCACAGCTTATCAAAGTGTGGTAAAATAGTTAGACGTGTTTAAAATTGAACATAAAAAAAATCCCATAATCGCGGTGAGTAGGAGGATATCATGGGGGAAATACCTTTTTTAACTGTAGAAGGACCAATTGGTGTGGGCAAAACATCACTTGCGAAAGCAATCTCTACACATTATCAATTCACACTCTTAAAAGAGATTGTTGACGAAAACCCTTTTTTAGGGAAATTTTACGATAATATTGAAGAATGGAGCTTTCAAACGGAAATGTTTTTTCTATGCAACCGTTATAAGCAGCTTAGCGACATTCATCATCATTATTTAAATAAAAACAAGCCTGTTGTGGCAGATTATCATATATTCAAAAACCTCATTTTTGCGCAAAGATCACTGAACGAAAGTGAATATAATAAATACTTAAAGATCTATGATATTTTAACAGCAGATATGCCCAAACCAAATGTCATCATTTATTTGGATGCGAGTCTCGAAACACTCTTAGATCGAATTAAAATGCGCGGCAGAGAAATCGAAAAAAATATAAGTCCATTATATTTAGAGCAATTATCGATTGATTACCAAAATGCCATGAATGAGTTTGAAGCTAAGCATCCGGATATTCCTGTTCTTCGTTTTAACGGTGATGAGCTCGACTTTGTTAAAAATGAAGAAGATTTACTCCATATTTATAATGAGCTATCGAATGCAGTAGAAAAAAAGAAATGCATCGACCATAAGAATTAAAAGGGGTCTAATGGATATGAACTTAAGAGAAAAGTACAATATACCTGCAAATTCAGTTATTACAATTGCCGGCACTGTTGGTGTCGGGAAGTCTACAATGACAAACGCATTAGCAAATGCACTTAATTTCCGCACTTCCTTTGAAAAGGTGGATACAAATCCTTACTTGGACAAGTTTTATGCTGATTTTGAACGCTGGAGCTTCCACTTGCAAATCTATTTCCTTGCTGAACGCTTTAAAGAGCAAAAAAGAATTTTTGAATATGGCGGAGGCTTTATTCAAGATCGTTCTATTTACGAGGATACTGGCATTTTTGCAAAAATGCACTTTGAGAAAGGGACGATGTCGCCTGTAGACTATGAAACGTACACAAGTCTTTTTGATGCTATGGTCATGACACCTTACTTCCCTCATCCAGACTTGCTGATTTATTTAGAAGGTTCTATTGAAGACATTCTAGAACGTATTCATGAACGCGGCCGTCCAATGGAACAGCAGACACCTGTTGAATACTGGCAGGAAATGCATCAGCGTTACGAATCATGGATTGATGGCTTTAATGCTTGCCCTGTTCTGCGCTTAAATATTAATGAATATGACATTATTGCGCAAGAAGGATCCATTGAACCGATTATCGAACGCATCTCGCATTTTATGAAACAAACTCAATTACTAAAGAAATAAACCGCTGAATATCAGCGGTTTATTTTTTCTATTTAAAAGGAAAGAGATTCTGGACAAAAGGAAAACCGCTACTTCAACAGCAGCGGTTAGATAATCTCCATATATTTATGCGCGTGTAATGTCAAATATAATGGCGGAGGAAGAGGGATTCGAACCCCCGCGCGGTTTAACCCGCCTGTCGGTTTTCAAGACCGATCCCTTCAGCCGGACTTGGGTATTCCTCCGTATCGACAAGAATTAATATAACATGTACAAAAATGAAAGTCAACATTATTTTAATATTTTTTTGAGCGGGCAAAACACCCGCTCAAAATGGCTTAATTTACGCTGGAGAAATAACCTCTCTGTTTCCCATATATGGGCGTAAGACTTCTGGAATGACCACACTGCCATCAGCCTGCTGATAATTTTCTAAAATAGCGGCAACCGTACGGCCGAGCGCCAGACCAGAACCATTTAATGTATGAACATGCTCTGGTTTACCCTTTGGATCACGACGGAAGCGAATGTTTGCTCGACGTGCCTGGAAGGCCTCAAAATTACTGCAAGAAGAAATCTCACGGTATGTGTTATAGCTTGGAATCCAAACTTCAATATCGTATTTCTTTGCTGCTGTGAAACCTAGATCTCCTGTACACATGCTCATTACACGATATGGCAGGCCAAGCAGCTGCAGAACCTTCTCGGCATCCTTCGTTAAGCTTTCTAAAGCTGCATAAGAATCTTCTGGTTTAACAAATTTCACAAGTTCTACTTTATTGAATTGATGCTGACGAATGAGACCTCTTGTGTCACGGCCTGCTGAACCTGCTTCAGAACGGAAGCAGGCACTAAAAGCTGCATATTGTACAGGAAGCTGTTCACCGTCCATAATTTCATCACGATGCATATTTGTAACAGGTACCTCAGCTGTTGGAATGAGGAAATAGTCTTCACTGTCAATTAAGAAAGCATCCTCCTCGAACTTTGGAAGCTGACCTGTTCCTGTCATGCTTGCACGGTTTACCATGTATGGCGGTAAGACTTCTTCATATCCATTTTCCTCTGTATGAAGATCAAGCATAAAGTTAAATAAGGCGCGCTCAAGACGAGCTCCTAGCCCTTTATAAAAAACAAAACGGCTTCCTGTGACTTTGCTGGCTCTTTCAAAATCTAATATACCAAGAGCATCTGCTACATCCCAATGAGGCTTTGGTTCAAAGTCAAATTCCTTTACTTCTCCCCAGTTCCAAGCCTCTACATTATCATCCTCTGTTTCACCGACAGGAACACTTTCGTGCGGGATGTTCGGGATGCTTAAGAGCAATAGATTTAGTTCTTCTTCAACAGCACGCTGCTCTTCATCAAGTGTTTTAATACGGTCTCCAACCTCACGCATTTCAGCAATTAATTGATCCGCATCCTTTTTTTCACGTTTTAAAAGAGCGACCTGCTGAGACACTTCATTTCTTCTGCTTTTCAGCTGCTCTGCCTCAAAAATAATTTCACGTCTTCTCACATCAAGATCTTCAAACTTATTTAAATCTGTTAAGTCCTCTCCGCGATGCTGCAGTTTTTCTTTAACACCTTCAAAATCAGCTCTTAATACTTTAATATCCAGCATGTTTTTCTGCCTCCTAATTTTTTTAGAACACAAAAAACTCCCGTCCCCAAAAAAGGGACGAGAGTTACCCGCGTTGCCACCCTAGTTGAAAGCATGAGCCTTCCACCTTAATTCTGTAACGGTATTAACCGGGAGCTATTACTTGCAAACTGCTTTCCAAGCTCCACTCAAGGATGGATTCACAAGCCTCATTCACCGATTTCCACCAACCACCGGCTCTCTAAAGAATGACATACCTGCTACTGCTTCCTCTCAATGCTTTCACTATACGTTTTAGTAATTCATAATTTACTACAATTATGCCTCATTTGCAACTCTATTATGCTTAGAATTTCAAAAGTTCATTTTTAGGCTATTGGCTTTTTGTTTCTTTTACCATATTGATAAAGTACTGAGTTAAACGATGGTCATCAGTCAATTCAGGATGAAATGAACATCCGAGAAACTGGCCTTCTCTTGCAGCTACAATTCGCCCTTCATGTTTAGCTAATATCTCAACATTTTCGCCAGCTTGGACAATATGTGGTGCTCGAATAAAGACAGCAGTGAAATCTTCTGCTACTTCGGCAATATCTAAGTCTGCTTCAAAGCTCTCTTTTTGCCTGCCAAAAGAATTTCTCTCCACCTTCACATTTAAAGCTCCGATATGCGGCTCATCATAACCAACAATTTGCTGTGCTAATAATATTAACCCTGCACACGTGCCAAACATAGGTTTCCCTGAATCCGCAAACTCTTTGAGTTTTGGCATGAAGTCATACTTATCAATCAGCCGGCGCATCGTTGTGCTTTCTCCACCAGGGATAATTAGACCATCAGCCTCTTCCAGCTGCTCTATCTTTTTTATAACGATTGCTTCTGCTCCACAGCTTTCAATTGAACGGACATGCTCTCTTACTGCACCCTGCAGTCCTAATACCCCTATTTTTATCATTGTATCTGCTCCTTACCAGCCGCGCTCCTGCATTCTTGCTTCTGGAGCCAGGGAAGAAATTTCAATTCCCTTCATTGGCGTGCCAAGCTCTTTAGATAGTTCAGCAATCAGCTTATAATCCTGATAATGTGTTGTTGCTTCTACAATCGCACGAGCAAACTTAGCTGGATTCTCTGATTTGAAAATACCAGAACCGACAAATACACCATCAGCACCTAACTCCATCATCAGTGCTGCATCTGCTGGTGTTGCAACTCCTCCAGCTGCAAAGTTTACAACTGGCAGACGACCTAAGCTGCGGATTTCAAGTAGCAATTCATAAGGAGCACCTAAAAGCTTTGCTTCTGTCATGAGTTCATCTTCGCTCATGTTTGATACTTTGCGCACTTGTGCATTAACCTTTCTCATATGGCGGACTGCTTCAACGATATTTCCTGTTCCTGGTTCACCTTTTGTACGAAGCATTGAAGCTCCTTCACCAATTCTGCGAAGTGCTTCTCCAAGATCCCGGCAGCCGCAGACAAATGGAACTGTATAATCCCTTTTATTTAAATGATATTCTTCATCTGCTGGAGTTAAAACTTCACTTTCATCTATGTAATCTACACCCATTGCCTCAAGCACACGCGCTTCGACAATATGACCAATTCTTGCTTTAGCCATAACCGGTATTGAAACAGCGTTCATAACTTCTTCCATTATACGAGGATCTGCCATTCTAGCGACACCGCCTGCAGCACGGATATCAGATGGTACTCTCTCTAATGCCATTACAGCAACAGCACCAGCCTCTTCTGCAATTTTTGCTTGTTCTGCATTCACAACGTCCATAATAACGCCGCCCTTTTGCATTTCTGCCATACCGCGCTTAACTCGATCTGTACCTGTTTTCATGTTAATCCCCCTTATCCTTGCCATCTTTTTAAGTGATGGATCTCTTCCATTATAAATTGAATCTTCTAAAAGGAAAATACAATTTATCTGATCGGAAAAATCTGTTTAGGAAAAATGATAAATATATATCCTCTTAACCAAAATGTTTTTATAAAAAAAGAACCCTGTCAATGACAGGATTCCTTATACTCACACAATTATTCAGCTGAAATTAAAACCAGCCCTTTACAGTGGAAGATACACTGCCCCAGATGTCGCTAAAGAAGCCTCCCACACCTCTCATAGAGAGCACAAACCAGTTTGCCTTCTCTACATCCTCTGCAGCTATAACATCAACTGTAATAGTGTTCTGTCCTGCTTCAGATAGGAAGTCCATCTCCCCTTCTGCTCCTTCAAGTGTTAATTCACCAATCTTATCACCTTTTTTAACAGGAGCAGTCAGTTGACCTTCTTCATTGAGTTTGTCTTCATCTATCACAAGTACAGGTTTATAGTTTTCAGCTTCGCCGTTTTTCACGATTAAAGAAATTGCTTCAGCTGATTCAATGCTGACTTGATCCTCTTTGCCTTTTACTACCGGCAACGTTTCATTTCCTTTGACCGTATAACCAGCAGGCAGGATTTCTTCATTACCGAAATTAGCGAAACCATAATCAAGCATTTTTTTTGTTTCATCAAATCTTGATTTATAAGATGCCGAACCATCATCATCCTTCGCATTCATGACAACTGTAATATAACGAGTACCATCACGCAAAGCGGTACCTGTAAAGCAATAGCCGGCAAAATCAGTTGTACCTGTTTTAAGTCCATCTACGCCTTCATAGCCATATACGAGATCAGGAAGCATCCAGTTCCAATTTTCCATTTCAATTCTATCATCTGTGCCTTCTCTAAAGACTTTCTCAGGAATACTAGTCGTTTCAAGTATTTCTGGGAACTCATTAATAAGAGCAGAAGCTAGCTTGGCAGTCGCTCTTGCAGACATAACGTTTTCCTCATCTGGATTTCCAGCAGGGATTGTTCCCTTTAAGTCTCTGTTATTTAAACCAGTGGAGTTGACAAACTTATAATCTTTTAAACCAAGCTCCTCTGCTTTTTCATTCATCATTTTCACAAAATTCGTTTCTGAACCAGCAATCGTTTCTGCTATGGCAATCGTGGCACCATTTGCTGAATAGATAGACATTGCCTCATACAGTTCCTTAATATTATAAGTACCATCTCTTCTTAAAGGAACATTCGATAACGCTGTATCTTGGGAAACTTTCCAAACATATTCACTTACCGCATATTCTTGATCCCAAGTTACTTTGCCTTCTTTAATTGCTTCAAGCAGCAAGTATTCTGTCATAATTTTTGTCATACTTGCAATTCCAAGCACCTTGTCAGCATCTTTAGAATAAAGAACCTTTCCCGTTTTTGCCTCTACTAATATAGCGGCATCTCCATTAATGCTAAGTACATCCTCTGCTTTTACTTGCCCTATACCAGGGAGAAGACTAAATGCCATAACAAGTGTTAGTAATCCTACAACAAACTGACGATAAAAAGTTCTTTTCAACCTAAAGACCTCCAACTATTTTTTGCAGCTTTTGTTATTTTATCATATCTCTATTACAAAAAGTAGCTTGAGTATTTACCTATTCTTGTCTGCAAATATTAAAAGCTCTATTGCTTTTGTATCAGTTTATAAGAACATTTGCTAATAAATATCCCCCCAAACAAAAAGGCAGAGACCGTTATGTCCCTGCCTAGCTCAAAATTATTGAATTGAATAGTTTGGTGATTCCTTTGTAATCTGCACATCATGCGGATGGCTTTCTCTTAGTCCAGCACCTGTCATGCGGATAAACTGTGCATTTTCACGTAATTCAGTAAGATCTTTTGTCCCGCAATAACCCATTCCAGAACGAAGTCCGCCGATCAGCTGATAGATTGTATCTGCTAAAGGACCTTTGTAAGGAAGTCGCCCTTCAATTCCTTCCGGCACAAACTTCTTATTATCCTCTTGGAAATATCGGTCTTTAGAACCTTTTTCCATTGCCCCTACTGATCCCATTCCACGATACACTTTAAAGCGGCGGCCTTGGAAAATTTCAGTTTCCCCAGGACTCTCAGATACACCAGCAAGCAAGCTGCCAAGCATTACAGCATGGCCTCCTGCAGCCAGCGCCTTAACAATATCTCCAGAATATTTAATGCCGCCATCTGCAATAATCGTTTTCCCGTGTTTTCTTGCTTCTGTCGCACAATCATATACAGCAGTAATTTGCGGTACACCCACACCTGCTACAACCCTTGTTGTGCAGATTGAACCAGGTCCTATTCCAACTTTAACTACATCTACCCCAGCTTCAATTAATTCGCGTGTAGCTTCAGCAGTTGCTACATTTCCTGCAATAATGGCAAGTTCAGGATAAGCATTGCGAATCTCTTTAACTGTATCAATTACACCTTTAGAATGACCGTGTGCCGTATCCACAACAATGACATCAACCTGTGCCTTTGCAAGCATTTCAATACGTTTCATTGTATCCTTTGTAACTCCTACAGCTGCACCTGCCAGAAGTCTCCCCTGCTCGTCTTTAGCAGAATGAGGGAACTCAATGACTTTTTCAATATCTTTAATGGTAATTAAGCCTTGTAACGTGCCTTCTTGATCAACAAGTGGAAGCTTTTCAATTTTATATTTTTGCAGAATTTTTTCTGCCTCTTCCAATGTTGTGCCTACTGGAGCCGTTACAAGATTTTCTTTTGTCATAACATCTGATATTTTAATAGAAAAATCTTGAATAAAACGAAGATCACGATTTGTTAAAATCCCCACAAGCTTTCGTTCATCTTGATTATTAACAATCGGAACACCGGAAATTCTGTATTTTCCCATTAAATGCTCAGCATCAAACACTTGCTGTTCAGGAGTAAGGAAAAAAGGGTCTGTAATAACTCCGCTTTCGGAGCGCTTAACTTTATCAACCAAGTCCGCCTGCTGTTCGATTGACATATTCTTATGAATGATGCCAAGTCCGCCTTGCCGAGCCATTGCAATGGCCATTTCGGCCTCAGTTACTGTGTCCATCCCTGCACTAATAATTGGAATATTAAGCTTAATTTTCTCTGTCAGCTGAACACTTAAGCTTACATCCTTTGGCAATACTTCTGATTTTGCTGGTACAAGTAAAACATCATCAAACGTTAAACCTTCTTTAACGAACTTATTTTCCCACATTTTTTTCCCTCCTGGACGAAAATATTATTAGTAGGTTATCAATTGGACAAAATACTGTCAAGGACCCTAGTATAAGTTAGATTTTTCAGATTATTGAGAGGTGTTTTTATGTCGGCTATTCTTGAAGGATGGGAGTCCTTTGTGCCATTTTATTCTGCTAGCCATGTCCAAGCCTATTTGAGAAAATGTTATCAAAAACAAGGTATCGATCAAGCAGAAAAAAAAAGCTTTGAAAACTGCTATCCCTTTATCTATTACATAGAACATGGTCAAATTTATTATGAACAATCAGAAGCAGCTCCACTATTAATAAAGCCGATTCTGTCCTTTTATGGATTAGTTCATTTAATTAAAGCTGCCATTTTAACAGTTGACCCCAACTATCCAGAAACTACTTCTGTCCTGGCTCATGGAGTCTCTGCCAGAAAACGAAAAAAACAGCAGTACAGTTTTTTCAACGATGAAGTGAAACTGCAGAAGAGTGGGTTATTTCCATTTATGGCTGAGAAAATGTTTCACATGAAACATTTGGAGGGAGAAAAAACAATAATGGAAGATTTATTAAGACAAGTGCCTGAAATGGAAGGACTCTTTCGTCAAATGGCAGGTGGTGCACATTTTATACAAATCCCAAAGCAAGAGAAACATTTTATTATTCCTCCTTCCATCATTAAACACTATCATATGTCTGAAACTCGGTTTATTGAATTTCTCTCAACCAAATCATTTTCTCCTTTAATAAAGGCGGACGATCCAAACATTGCAGGCTTTCATTATAGTCATGAACATATCTCAGATTATAAACCAATTCGCTTTGATCTATTTCGTAGGACTTATCATTTTCCTATTTGCAAAAACACTTTACATTCCTTTCCCGAGCTATTGATCCACTACTTGCTGCTATACAACTTAAGTATGATTGCTCGTTATGAAACAGAGTGGTGGAGTGAACTCATTAAAATGATGCCAAATAATGATTATCCATTTATCAAAACATTTTTGCACATCACTGCAAAGAAAGGACCCTATTTAGTTCAGCAGTATTTACAGAGCTGGACGTAAAGATTAGTTCCCTTCCTGATGATACGATTTACAAAAAGGAATCCCATAAGTTTGTCCTGTTACTAGTTGGATTCCTTTTTTGTTTTTCTCTTAAGCATTTACCTCTATTTAATCTTGCATAATCATTACCTTCTATAAACTTCTTCGTTCCTATTATGACTGGCCCTCCAACGTTTCTCGAAGTTAAATAGTCGTCTTCAATTTAGAATTTTAACTACAAAAAAAGCACATCCATAAAGATGTACTTTTTCATGTTGCCCGGCAACGTCCTACTCTCACAAGGGGACAGCCCCTAACTACCATTGGCGCTGAGAAGCTTAACTTCCGTGTTCGGGAGGGACGGGTATGACCTTCTCGCTATCATCGTCCGGAAATCGATAACCTTCACATCTCTTCGTCATCTCACTCGTCAAGGTCCTCACGTACCAACTACGTACGCTCCGGCCTTTCCTCACTCGATTCCTCGACCTGTTCGCTTCTCGCTTCCCTCACGGTTTGGTAAAAAGATAAGTTGAGCAAGCTTACATATTTAAAAATCATTTCAGTTGAAAAATTATTCATTTAAAATGTTAATAGT
>NZ_LT800494.1:86458-165060 GCF_900166665.1 Cytobacillus gottheilii
ACCTCACGCTTATCAGGCGTGCGCTCTAACCAGCTGAGCTATAGGCCCACATAACGGTAAAGTTATATGCTTTTCAATAAGAGATTACTCTCTCAAAACTGAACGAACAAATAAAGACGTCTTTTAATGAAGATAAACTTCATTTCATCCTTAGAAAGGAGGTGATCCAGCCGCACCTTCCGATACGGCTACCTTGTTACGACTTCACCCCAATCATCTGTCCCACCTTAGGCGGCTGGCTCCAAAAGGTTACCCCACCGACTTCGGGTGTTACAAACTCTCGTGGTGTGACGGGCGGTGTGTACAAGGCCCGGGAACGTATTCACCGCGGCATGCTGATCCGCGATTACTAGCGATTCCGGCTTCATGCAGGCGAGTTGCAGCCTGCAATCCGAACTGAGAATGGTTTTATGGGATTGGCTAAACCTCGCGGTCTTGCAGCCCTTTGTACCATCCATTGTAGCACGTGTGTAGCCCAGGTCATAAGGGGCATGATGATTTGACGTCATCCCCACCTTCCTCCGGTTTGTCACCGGCAGTCACCTTAGAGTGCCCAACTGAATGCTGGCAACTAAGATCAAGGGTTGCGCTCGTTGCGGGACTTAACCCAACATCTCACGACACGAGCTGACGACAACCATGCACCACCTGTCACTCTGTCCCCCGAAGGGGAACGTCCTATCTCTAGGAGTGTCAGAGGATGTCAAGACCTGGTAAGGTTCTTCGCGTTGCTTCGAATTAAACCACATGCTCCACCGCTTGTGCGGGCCCCCGTCAATTCCTTTGAGTTTCAGCCTTGCGGCCGTACTCCCCAGGCGGAGTGCTTAATGCGTTTGCTGCAGCACTAAAGGGCGGAAACCCTCTAACACTTAGCACTCATCGTTTACGGCGTGGACTACCAGGGTATCTAATCCTGTTCGCTCCCCACGCTTTCGCGCCTCAGCGTCAGTTACAGACCAGAGAGTCGCCTTCGCCACTGGTGTTCCTCCACATCTCTACGCATTTCACCGCTACACGTGGAATTCCACTCTCCTCTTCTGCACTCAAGTCCCCCAGTTTCCAATGACCCTCCACGGTTGAGCCGTGGGCTTTCACATCAGACTTAAAGGACCGCCTGCGCGCGCTTTACGCCCAATAATTCCGGACAACGCTTGCCACCTACGTATTACCGCGGCTGCTGGCACGTAGTTAGCCGTGGCTTTCTGGTTAGGTACCGTCAAGGTACCGGCAGTTACTCCGGTACTTGTTCTTCCCTAACAACAGAGTTTTACGATCCGAAAACCTTCATCACTCACGCGGCGTTGCTCCGTCAGACTTTCGTCCATTGCGGAAGATTCCCTACTGCTGCCTCCCGTAGGAGTCTGGGCCGTGTCTCAGTCCCAGTGTGGCCGATCACCCTCTCAGGTCGGCTACGCATCGTTGCCTTGGTGAGCCGTTACCTCACCAACTAGCTAATGCGCCGCGGGCCCATCTGTAAGTGATAGCCGAAACCATCTTTCAGCTTAAGGACATGAGTCCAAAAGCATTATCCGGTATTAGCTCCGGTTTCCCGAAGTTATCCCAGTCTTACAGGCAGGTTGCCCACGTGTTACTCACCCGTCCGCCGCTGACTTCAGGGAGCAAGCTCCCAGAAGTCCGCTCGACTTGCATGTATTAGGCACGCCGCCAGCGTTCGTCCTGAGCCAGGATCAAACTCTCCAAGAAAGAGTTGATTAGCTCTTGTGTACATAATGTACATTTTGATTCCGAAGAATCTTTTTTAAACGTTGACGTTTTATTGTTCGTTCAGTTTTCAAAGAGCAATTTCATTAACTCCGCCGCTCAGAAGCGACTTTATTAATATATCATGTGTGCATTTCAATGTCAACAAGTTTTTTTAATTCGTTTTTTTAATATGTCTTTCTTGCTGACTTGAATTATTATATCAGCATAAAACCTATATAGCAAGGGGGTTTTTATATTTTTTATAAAATAATTGTTGTGATTACTCTAACCAGCAAAACCTTTAAGTTAAGCTTTTTTACGCCTAATACCCTCTATTTTATTTAATCTTTTTAAGACTGTTCCATATCTGCAGCGAAAGATATGGGAAAGAACCTAGAGGGGTAGTATAAGAACGGCAGCTTACGAGAAGTTAATAGATAGTTAATGGAATGATTTTATTGGTTAACTATAAACCCTAATCCCTACTGGTGGTATATCAAAAAAAAACCGCCAATGGCGGTTTACGATAAAACTTCTTCAATATATATCTGGCGATGACGCTCTAAGTGAATGATTTCTCCTGATTCATCTAACTTAACAAGTGGTCTTGTGGGAGACTTTTCCTCATTAAACAGCACATGAGCTACCTGTCCATCTGAAAGCTTAACCTTACTGCCCACAGAAAAATTCATCATACCTGAAGCAACTGCTTGAATAGCCGTAATATCATATTTTCCAAAACTATCTTCCAGCAGTAATTCTAACACTTTAAATGGGGACTGCTTTCTTCTATATTGCCTTTGAGATGTCATAGCATGAAATACATCAGCAACAGCAATAATTCTAGCAACTTCATTTACTTTCTGATCACGGTCCCCTAGTGGATAGCCGCTGCCATCAAGACGTTCATGATGCTGAATGATCCCAGCTTTAGTCAAATCACTTAAAGAAGAAATATTTTGTAACATTTTGTAGCTATAAATTGAATGCCTTTTAATCTCATCAAATTCCTCAGCTGTAAGGGATCCTTTTTTATTTAAAATGGAAGGTTTAATCTTTGCCATGCCACAGTCGGATAAGCAACCGCCCAAAGCAAGCTGAATGATTTTCCCCTTTTCCATATTTAACTTTTTGCCTATATATGCGCTGATAGTTCCAACAGCGACTGCATGCTGATAGATATATTGTTCTTCAGTAGACAAATGGTACAGAGAAAAAATATCTGCTGATGTTGCTTCCTCCATTTTTTCGATAAGAGGCAGCATAAAATTACGGATTGTTTGAATTTCTACTGGCATTCCAGATTGCCATCCCTTAAATTCCTTCTCATATTGCTGAGCTGCGTGAAGGAAAACAGCAAATAAGGTCTTATTATCATCAGTAACTTCCAATGCAGCAAGCTCATCTTTTATATTTAATGAGGGAGCAAATGGAAGTCCAGTAACGAGGGTGTTAGCCACATCTACCTCTTTAACAAGGAAAGCCTTTAACACATCCATAATTTCTCTTGTTACGACTGAATTTTTACTTATGATCGGCCGATTAGAGAGACTAAAAACATCTTCTGTTAAAATACAGCCTTCTTGAAGATCTTCAATCTTTATTTGCACTACAATACACCTCAGTAATTAGTTATAACAATAGTTTACTTTATTTCACTAAAAAAGAGGAACACATTTTTGTGTTCCTCCCATTTAAATAAAATTTACTCTTCACCATCATCATTAACTTCTTCAGTGTAATCATTACTGTTTTCTAATGGCTTTGTAAGTTCATCTTCTGACTTCTCTTCATCTTTTTCAACTTTAGCTACTGTCGATACGGACTCATCCACATTTTCATCCAGACGAATAAGTCTCACACCTTGTGTGTTACGTCCCATTGTCGAAATATCACTTACGGCCATCCGGATGAGAACCCCGCCGGTTGTAATCAACATAAGATCCTCTTCGCCAGTGACTGCCTTCATAGAAACTAGACTTCCGTTCTTATCTGTAACATTACATGTTTTGATCCCTTTTCCGCCACGGCCCTGAACACGGTAATCCTCGGCCGGTGTGCGTTTTCCGTAACCCTTTTTCGTAACAATTAGAATTTCTGTATCTTCTTCCAGGACTTCCATTCCAACAACGGCGTCATCTTTGCCAAGTGTAATTCCTTTTACACCCGTCGCAGTTCTGCCCATTGAGCGGACATCCTCTTCTGGGAATCGAATCAGCATTCCATTGCTTGTACCAATGATGATTTCTTTTGTGCCATCCGTAAGTTTAACAGAAATAAGCTCATCATCTTCACGCAAATTCAATGCAATTAACCCATTATTTCGGATATGAGCAAATGAAGACAACGGTGATCTTTTTGAAATTCCTTGTTTAGTCGTAAAGAACAAGAACCAATCGTCTACAAAATCCTCCACTGGAATGATGGCATTAATCCATTCATCTTTTTCAATGCCTAGGAGATTGATAATCGGAATCCCTTTAGCTGTACGGTTATATTCTGGAATCTCATATCCTTTTGAACGATATACTTTTCCTTTGTTTGTGAAAAATAGAATCGTATCATGTGTCGAAGTTGTAATGAGATGTTCAACAAAGTCATCTTCATTTGTGCCCATTCCCTGAATTCCTCTGCCTCCCCGTTTCTGTGCGCGATAAGTAGAAACAGGAAGACGTTTAATATAGCCTTTATGTGTTAACGTTAAGACAATATTTTCCCGAGGGATTAAGTCTTCATCCTCAATCATTTCAAGTCCGCCTGATACAATCTCAGTACGTCGTGTATCATTAAAGCGATCTTTAATCTCAAGCAATTCTTCGCGGATGATTTCAAGAACCTTTTCTTCATCAGCCAATATTGCTTTTAATTCAGCGATCAAAGCAAGCAGATTAGCGTATTCTTCTTCGATTTTCTCACGCTCTAAACCTGTTAAACGCTGCAGTCGCATATCTAAGATAGCTTGAGCTTGCTTTTCTGAAAGGCTGAATTCTCTCATTAAGCCTTCTCGGGCAATATCTGTCGTTTGCGAGCTGCGAATTAAACTAATAACTGCATCCAGATTATCAAGAGCAATTCTTAAACCTTCTAAAATATGAGCTCGTGCCTCTGCTTTTCGCAATTCAAATTCTGTTCTTCGGCGAATGACGACTTGCTGATGATCCAAATAATACTGAAGACATTGCTTAAGGTTCAGCACCTTCGGCTGGCCATCAACAAGTGCCAGTAAATTGATTCCAAAGCTTGTCTGCAGAGCCGTTTGCTTGTACAAATTGTTTAGCAGAACGTTTGCATTTGCATCTCTTCTGACTTCAATTACAATTCGCATACCGTTACGGTCAGATTCATCTCGCAAATCGGTAATTCCATCAATCTTTTTATCTCGTACAAGCTCAGCAATTTTCTCAATGAGTTTTGCTTTATTCACTTGGTAAGGAATCTCATTAACGATTATTACTTCTTTGCCGTTTGATTTTTCCTCAATTTCTACCTTTGCACGAAGAGTGATGGATCCGCGGCCAGTTTCATATGCTTTACGGATTCCGCTTCTTCCTAAAATAAGACCGGCCGTTGGAAAATCCGGACCAGGGATAATTTCCATTAACTCTGGCAATGAAATCTCAGGATCTTTACTGATCGCTAAAACACCATCAATAACTTCTCCAAGCTGATGAGGCGGAATATTTGTTGCCATCCCAACGGCAATTCCTGATGTACCATTTACTAATAGATTAGGAAAACGGGCAGGAAGCACAACCGGTTCTTTTTCTTCACCATCATAGTTATCCTGATAATCAATCGTATCTTTATTGATATCGCGTAATAGCTCCATTGAGATCTTAGACATGCGAGCCTCTGTATAACGCATTGCTGCAGCGGAGTCTCCATCTACTGATCCAAAGTTGCCATGTCCATCAACAAGCATGTAGCGGTAGTTAAAGTCCTGCGCCATCCGCACCATTGTCTCATAAACAGCTGAGTCACCATGCGGGTGATATTTACCGATTACATCCCCGACAATACGGGCGGATTTTTTATAAGGCTTGTCCGAATGCATTCCGAGGTCATGCATAGCATATAATATTCTTCGATGAACAGGTTTAAGCCCGTCTCGGACATCTGGCAATGCACGCGAAACAATAACACTCATCGCGTAACCAAGGAATGATTCGCGCATTTCCTCGCTAATATTTCTTTCTTTAATTTGGGACCTTGGCGTTTCAGCCATTTAAAGAACCTCCCTTTACTAAGGGCCTATGACCCTTAATTGTTTTATATGCCAGCTATGTAAAAGCAGGATAGAATTTCTCTATCCCGTTCTTATATATCTAAGTTTTTAACGTATTGCGCGTTTTCTTCAATGAAGTTACGGCGCGGTTCTACTTTATCACCCATTAGAATTTCAAACGTTTCGTCCGCCTCAATAGCATCCTCAAGACTAACTTGAAGCAATGTACGTGTCTCAGGATTCATCGTTGTTTCCCATAACTGATCAGGATTCATCTCTCCAAGACCTTTATAACGCTGTACATTTGGTTTTGGTGCGCTTGGCAAACTGCTCATGACCGTATCAAGTTGGGCATCATTGTAGGCATATTCAATTTTCTTGCCTTGCTGTATTTTATAAAGCGGTGGCTGTGCAATATAAATATAGCCAGCTTCAAGAATTTGTCTCATATAGCGGTAAAAGAATGTTAACAGCAGTGTGCGGATATGAGCTCCATCCACGTCAGCATCTGTCATAATAACGATCTTATGATATCTAGCCTTGGCAATATCAAAGTCTTCGCCAATGCCTGTTCCGGCAGCAGTGATCATAGCACGAACCTCATTGTTAGATAAAATCCGGTCTAATCTTGCCTTTTCAACATTTAAAATCTTTCCGCGCAGCGGAAGGATCGCCTGGAAGTGACGGTCACGGCCTTGCTTTGCTGAACCGCCAGCAGAGTCACCCTCAACGATATACAATTCTGAAATAGCGGCATCCTTAGAAGAGCAATCCGCTAATTTCCCCGGCAGACTAGACACTTCAAGAGCACTTTTTCTTCTTGTAAGCTCTCTCGCCTTTTTAGCGGCTAAACGGGCACGTGCAGCCATTAATCCTTTTTCCACAATCTTACGGGCCACTGATGGATTTTCCATTAGAAACTTCTCCAATGTCTCAGAGAAAATGGTATCAGTTGCAGCACGAGCTTCTGAATTTCCTAATTTCGTTTTTGTTTGTCCTTCAAATTGCGGATCTGGATGTTTAATGGATACAATCGCTGTAAGTCCTTCGCGGACATCCTCACCAGACAGATTGGCATCATTATCTTTAAACACACCATTTTTACGCGCATAGTCATTAATGACCCTAGTCAGCGCTGTTTTAAAGCCAGATTCGTGTGTTCCGCCCTCATATGTGTGAATATTGTTGGCAAACGAATAAATATTGCTTGTATAGCTATCGTTATATTGCATGGAAACTTCAACAGCAATGCCTTCACGTTCACCTTCAATATAAATTGGTTCTTCATGCAATACCTCTTTTGAGCGGTTTAAATGCTCAACATATGATTTAATTCCGCCCTCATAAAGGTATTCACTCTTTTTATTTTCAACACGCTTATCTTCAATCGTGATTTTTAATCCTCTATTCAAGAAAGCAAGTTCTCGAATTCTGTTTGCAAGTGTCTCATAATCATACTCTAATGTTTCCTGGAAGATCTCGCTATCAGGCTGAAAATGAATAACAGTACCAGTATGGTCTGTTTCACCGATGATCTTTAAATCTTCAGCAGGAACACCGCGGTGGAATTTTTGGTAGTGGATTTTGCCGTCACGGTGAACATGTACTTCAAGCATCGTTGATAAGGCATTTACTACAGAGGCACCTACACCATGCAATCCGCCTGATACTTTATATCCTCCGCCGCCAAATTTACCCCCAGCGTGAAGAACGGTTAGAATAACCTCCACAGCCGGACGCCCCATTTTTTCATGTATACCAACAGGGATACCCCGTCCATTGTCAATAACAGTAATACTATTATCACTCTCGATGATTACGTTTATCTCTGAACAAAAGCCGGCTAATGCTTCGTCAATACTGTTATCAACTATTTCCCAGACTAAATGATGAAGTCCTTTCGCACTGGTCGAGCCGATATACATCCCTGGTCTTTTTCTAACAGCCTCTAAACCTTCTAGAACTTGTATCTGATTCTCATCATATGATTGCTGTTGCATGGCTTCTTGCTCCATTGACACATCGATCACCTACACTTTCCATTCACATAACTTCATTTTTAAAATCTATATAAAGAATGACATATGCCAATCGAATTAAAATTCTGGGACAGTCATTTTTCCTGAACGTCTTTTTAAAGTATTGGAGGACAGTGGGGAAAAATAAACTTTTTCAGTTGTAATTACAACCGATTTGAATCCGCTTTTCGAAAGATTTACTGCTTCTTTCTCATAACGGCGCAAAAACTCTTCTGCGTACGGAGAAGAGCTCGAGCTTTCTTTATCAATAATGGCTACAATATCCTTTGCACGAACTAACACATCTTCACCTACATGAATGTACAAATTATCACCTCATTGAATGATTTTTATCGTCCCTGCTTCCACATTAAAAGCTGCAGCTTCCTTCAATGTCTGATGATCAATCCCATCTACACTTGTTGTAGTGACGAAGGTCTGTACCTTCCCCTGTATGGTGTTTAATAAATGTGATTGCCGATAGTCATCCAGCTCTGATAGTACATCATCAAGCAGCAGGATCGGATATTCCCCTATTTCAGCATGAATAAGTTCAATTTCAGCAAGCTTGACAGACAATGCTGTTGTCCGCTGCTGTCCCTGTGACCCAAATGTTTGAACATCTCGGTCATTTACATAAAAAAGCAGGTCATCACGGTGAGGACCAAACAAGGTCATTCCCCGGTCTATTTCTCGCTTTTTCACCTGGAAAAATTTCTCTTCATATACTTCTATCATCTTCGACAAGTCTTGGTCTTCTGATACATCTGCCGACGGTTTGTACTTAATTTGCAGCGTTTCAAGCCCTCTTGAAATGCCTTCATGAATAGGTATGGCCCATTTTTCAAGGAGATGGAGGAATTCATAGCGTTTTTTAATGATCTTTGCGGCTGCAGAAATGAACTGCTCTGTTAAAATATCTAGCATTGTTTCATCTGTCTGCTTCCGAGTCTGCAATAATTTTAAATAATGATTCCGCTGCTGCAGCACCTTTTGATATTGGCTTACTGCATGCAAATAGACTGGTGATACTTGTCCAATTTCCATGTCAATAAAACGACGCCTTACTTGAGGACTCCCTTTTACTAAATGGAGATCTTCTGGCGCAAACATAACAACATTCATATTTCCGACATATTGGCTCAATTTTTGCTGTTCCAAATGGTTGCATTTAGCTTTTTTACCTTTTTTGGAAATCACCAGCTGCATGGGAAGCGGACCGCTGCTTTTCTGGATCCTGCCTTCTATTTTAGCATATTCTTGATCCCAGCGAATAAGATCTTTGTCATTTGAGGTCCGGTGTGATTTTGCCATGGCGAGAACATAAATCGACTCCATCACATTTGTTTTCCCCTGTGCATTTTCCCCTAGAATGACATTTACTTTATTTTCAAAATTCAATTCTAATTGTTCGTAATTTCGGTAATTTTTTAATTGCAGCTGCTCTATATACATAGGCTACATCCTTATTTAATCCGTTACAACAAACGAACCATGATCAGGTATCTCGATTGTATCACCGGCTCTAAGCTTTCTGCCGCGGCGCTGATCCTGTTCACCGTTTATATAAACTTCGTATTCACTTAGAAACCATTTAGCCATCCCGCCTGTTTGAATGACGTCCGCAACCTTTAAAAACTGGCCAAGCGTAATAAACTCTGTTTCAATTTTTATTTCCGTCATACTTTCACTCTTTCTTATGAACTGACTTGAATGGAACATCTGCACAATATATTAAACAAGGATCATATTCTGCATCTAATATTTTATTGTACTAAATAATTGCAAGATACACAAAAAAAGTTAAACAAATAATCCAATCTTCATAGTTAGTAAAGAAGCTCACTTCCTTCTTTCTTTAAAAAGCAGATTCAAAACACACAAATATCCTATTCTTTAGCTGAAAATTAAAACTGCCGGAATGACTGCCGGCAGTTTTGTTGATTGGTGTACTTTTAGTATGTTCTTACAGGAAGGATCAGCTGCAAAATGGAATCATCATTTAGCGGTTTAATAATAAATGGTCTCATTGCACCAGTGAAGCTGATATTGATATCGGTACCTTCTAACGTTTTTAAGGCATCCATCATAAATTTTGCACTAAAAGATATTTTTAGATCCTCTCCTTCAATAGAGGAACTCTGCACCTCTTCAACAACCTTTCCAATTTCAGGTGTATTGGAGGAAATCTCAACCACGTTATTTTCAATTATTGAAAATTTAACGACATTATTTCTTCCCTCTCTTGCCAGAAGAGAAGCACGATCAATAGCCTGTAAAAATTCTTTTGTTTGAACGACTACTTCAGTTTTGCTGTCAGTTGGAATTAACCTTGAAGTATCAGGGTAATTTCCTTCAAGTAATCTTGAGAAAAACAGTAAGTTTTCAGCTTTAAACAACACTTGATTCTCTGTAATAACAATTTCAACTGGTTCATTTTGATCATCCAGGATCTTACTTAGTTCATTTAAGCTTTTACCTGGAATAACCACATTGTATGAATCCTCTGCTATTGTCTCAATCCGCGCTTTTCTTAAAGCGAGTCTATGACTATCTGTTGCAATACAGATTAACTCGCCATCTTCGACCTTCCAGTTTACACCTGTCAAGATAGGGCGTGTTTCTGAGGTGGACACTGCAAAGACTGTTTGTCTGACCATTGCTTTTAGAAGATCGGTTGGGATTTTAAAAATATTATTTTCTTCAATTTGCGGAAGATGAGGATATTCTTCTGCATCTAGCCCATTTAAATTAAATTCAGAATTTCCAGAGCGAATTACCGTCTGCAAATGGTTTTCTACACGAATTTCAACTAAATCTGTCGGCAATTTTTTAACAATTTCGCTGAAAAACTTTGCCTGCAGAACAATGGCACCAGGCTGAATAATCTCAACAATCTCTGTATCATCTTGTTGAGCTGGTATAAATGATTCAATTGAAATATCTGAATCACTGCCTGTTAAAGCAACTCCTTCTTCATTTGCAACAATTTTAATCCCCGTCAGAATCGGAATCGTTGTTCTGCTCGGGACGGCTTTCATTACATCTTGAACACTTTGAACAAGACGGTCACGCTGGATGATAAATTTCATTTGAGATTCCCTCCGTTTTTAAGCATATTTTAAAAGCTATTGAATATATATTTTATTTAAAAGATTTTATAGAAGTACTAGTAGGGCTTGTTAGTATGTGGATAACTGCATTTTTGAATGGAAACACAGCCTATCCACATGTGGACAGACTGTGAGTAATAAAAGCAGAGTTATACACATTTTATTGACTCTTCTTGGCTAAAAAAAGATGCCCAAATGATATTTGGCAGCTAAGAAGGGTTGTACAGTGAACAATCAGAGAGGATTTAAAAAATCCAATTGCCTAATGATCCTTCACTTTATACTTTTAGCAATTCGTTGATTTCTTTAAGCTGTTTCTGGAATTGAGCATCTGTTTGCAGCATTTTAGAAATTTTTTCATGAGCATGAATGACTGTCGTGTGATCACGGCCGCCAAATTCTTCTCCTATTTTAGGCAGTGAGAAGTCAGTTAGTTCTCTTGAGAGATACATGGCAATTTGACGCGGAAATGCCACTGACTTGGTTCGTTTTTTGGCAGCAAAGTCTTCTAGTTTTACATTGAAATATTCTCCAACAATACGCTGGATTTCATGTATAGTAATGACTTTTGGCTTCGAGCTTGGAATAATATCCTTTAATGCTTCAGCAGCTAAGTCTGCGTTAATGTCTTTATTAATAAGCGATGAATAAGCAACTACACGTATAAGTGCACCTTCAAGCTCACGGATATTGGAGTCAATTTGGTTAGCAATATAAAGCATGACTTCGTTTGGAATATCGAGCCCTTCTGCTTTTGCCTTTTTACGCAAAATAGCAATCCTGGTTTCAAGATCAGGTGGTGTAATATCTGTGATTAAACCCCATTCGAATCTTGATCGCAGCCTGTCCTCTAGTGTTGGAATTTCCTTAGGTGGACGGTCACTCGAGATGACAATTTGCTTGCTTTCTTCATGCAAGGTATTAAAAGTATGGAAAAATTCCTCTTGAGTTGATTCTTTTCCAGCAAGAAATTGAATATCATCTATAAGTAAAACATCTACTTTTCGATATTTATTGCGGAAATCAATGGCTTTATTATCACGGATTGAGTTAATGAATTCATTTGTAAACTTTTCAGAAGACAAATAAACCACTTTTGCCTTTGGGTTATGGTCGAGAACATAATGGCCAATGGCATGCATTAAGTGCGTTTTACCTAACCCAACACCTCCATATATAAAAAGAGGGTTGTATGCTTTTGCAGGAGCTTCGGCAACAGCGAGCGATGCTGCATGTGCAAAGCGGTTACCGGACCCAATAACAAATGTATCGAATGTATTTTTAGTATTAAGCATATTAAAATGCGGTTCGGGCTGTTCTTCTTCTGTGTTTCTTCTTTTGACTGGTAGTGGAAGATCATCCTCTTCTTCATTCTGGTTTTGAGGAATAATGAACTTAACCCCCAGTTCCTCACCAGTTAAATCATATAAAATGCCGGATATTAATTGGGAATAGCGCTCTTCCAGCCAATCACGGGCAAACTCATTAGGAGCTTTTATAACGAGCGTGTCTCCTTGAAGAGAATGTGCTTTCGTTGATTTTAGCCATGTGTCATAGCTGGGTTTGCTTATTTTCTTTTCAATATTAGACAGCGCTTGGTTCCAAAGGTCCTCAATATTCTCCAATGTTTTCCCTCCTTTGCGGTTCGTTTCGTGCACAAAATGGGCAGGCTATAAATGCAGCTAACCTATAAATTTATAAATATACGAAACTGTGTATGTGGAAAAATATATAATAAGGAAGTAAAGTGGAATTTCGACAGTATCCACTGTCTGTGGACAAAGTTTTACAAAGGGCTTGGATAACCTGTCCACATGTTATCCACAATCTGTGGATAAAGAAGATATTCACAGTGTGTTATTAAGTGTGAAAACACAAATATGATAACAGATAATAATAGACGTTGCAATGTTTTTTCAAACGTTATCCACAAGGTTCAGTCCTTGTGCACAAACATTGTCCACAGGTAGTGGTTCTGTGAAAAACCTGTCTATATGTGGTGTGGATAACATAAAATTTGTCGAAAACTCATCCACAAACAAAAATGGGTGAGTTTTCATCATTTTCAATTCTAAAAATTCATCTAGAGAAGGTATTGAAAAAAAAGTTGGCCAGCTGGTGAAAAATCCTTGAAAGCTGAATTTAAAATTAGCTATCTATAAGAAGGCGACTTAAATTGGCCCATTTTAAGCAGATATTTGTTCCATAAGAGAAATTACCGGATTTGCTATGAGATAATAACAACAAAAGTATCTAGTAAGAGGATGTCTTAACTTCAAAAATTTATTCAAATAAAGAAGGACAGTTTTCGAATCGGAAGATCTCAGACGAAAAAAAGAAAAAATTTGCAGATGACAATTCGGGAAAAAAAGGTTAAAATTCTAAGGTATGCATTTTACAGGCTGAAGGTGGAGTTGACATTCTAGGGGTGTCATCTATATAATTAGAAAGACTGTCTTAAACAGCTATTCCTCAGGGAGGTGTCATATAATGAAAAGAACTTTTCAACCAAATAAACGTAAAAGAAGTAAAGTTCACGGATTCCGCAGCCGCATGAGCAGCTCGAACGGACGTAATGTCTTAGCTCGTCGCCGCCGTAAAGGAAGAAAAGTATTATCTGCTTAGGCCACTGAAACGTCAGTGGTCTTTTTTCTACTATCTTGTAGTATGAATTCAAATGTAAATATAAATAAATTGCAAAATATATATATCTAAAGGAATGGCTATAATAAAAGCTAACGTCCATATAATTATCACGAAATATGGATTAATTTGCTTCGTTATTGTTCTCTGTTCATTACGATGAGCAGACGAGAGATAGCGGAGCTTTGCATGAAGAAGGTGTAAATGACGATGAAAAAAGAGTTTAGGGTAAAGAAAAATAAAGAATTTCAAGATGCCTTTAAAAAAGGCAAGTCATTTGCAAATCGGCAATTTGTCGTTTATTCCCTAACGAAAAGCAGCCAGGAGCATTTCCGAATTGGTTTGTCAGTCAGCAAAAAGCTCGGCAATGCTGTAAAGCGCAACCAAATTAAACGCTATATACGTCAAGTTTTTCATGAATTGGACGGGGAACTGAAAAATGAGTTTGATTATATTATTATTGCCAGAAAACCAGTTGCTGAAATGGATTACCATGAAGTAAAAAAAAGTTTGATTCATGTTTTAAAGCTCTCGAAGGTATTGGATCGAAGCTTTAATGGAAATAATGCAAAAAACATATAGTTATGGATTCTCTTTTAATATAGTAAGACTTCTATTGTAAAAGATGTTAAAATACAATACATATGGCCAGTTGTTCAAAGAGAAGAATGTGTAATTGAGGAAATTGGATTTTATCTAAGATAGAATCGGGGTCAGAGTTTACGCATTTTCTTGGGAAGGCACATTTTTTGCCCTGGATGGACAGGCTTGAAATAGAAAAAAATAACTATGTATTTGGCATTAAGGAGGAAAAAACGCTTGAAGAAAAGAATACCGTTAATAATTGGTTTAATTCTTGTAACAGTCCTATTATCAGGCTGTACTGAATTTAATGAGCCGATTACATCTGAAAGTGAAGGATTCTGGAATGAATACATTGTATACCCGCTGTCTCTATTTATCGTAAAAGTTGCTGAATTCGCTGGAGGAAGCTATGGGTTATCCATTATTATTGTTACAATCCTGATCCGATTATTAATATTGCCATTAATGATTAAGCAAACAAGAAGCTCAAAGGCAATGCAGGCTCTACAGCCAGAAATGCAGAAGCTGCGTGAAAAATATAGCTCAAAAGATCAAAAAACACAGCAAAAGCTTCAGCAGGAAACAATGGCTTTATTCCAGACTCATGGTGTAAATCCATTAGCTGGATGTATGCCGCTCTTTATTCAGATGCCGATCTTAATAGGCTTCTACCATGCAATTTCCCGAACTAGAGAAATTGCAAACCATAATTTCTTATGGTTTGACCTTGGTGCACCAGATCCTATTTATCTTCTGCCGTTAATTGCTGGCTGTACAACATTCATTCAGCAAAAGATGATGATGGCAGGCACACAGCATACTCCGCAAATGGCTGTTCAAATGAACATGATGCTTTGGTTAATGCCGATTATGATCGTCATTTTTGCGATTAACTTCCCAGCTGCACTTTCTTTATACTGGGTAGTCGGAAATATCTTTATGATTATCCAAACATACTTTATTAAAGGTCCGGACCTGAAAAAAGCGGCTGTATCCGGAAATGCAGGAGGAGCGAAAAAGTGAACGAAATAACTGCTACAGGACAAACCGTCACGGAAGCAGTAAACTCAGCACTAGCTCAACTAAACACAACGAAAGACCGCATAGATATTACGATCATTGATGAAGGCAAAAAGGGGATATTTGGCATTTTTGGTTCCCGGCCAGCAGTTGTGAAAGCTGTTATGAAGCTAGATCCAATAGAAGAGGCAAAAAAGTTTTTATTGGATGTTGGTGAAAAAATGGGCGCGCTGATCGATGTTGAAGTGAAACAAGACGGAAAAAATGTTCAATTTATATTATCCGGAGATAAAATTGCCATCTTGATCGGTAAAAGAGGACAAACGATTAATTCACTGCAATATTTAACACAGTTAGTGATAAATCGATATTCTAATCAGTATTTCAATGTGCTGCTGGATGCGGAAGATTATCGCAAGCGACGAAATGACACGTTAATCCAGCTGGCGGAAAGGCTTGCTTCTAAAGCAGTTCATACAGGTCAGAAAATCGCACTTGAACCGATGCCATCTTATGAAAGAAAGGTTATTCATACAGCATTGGTTGCCAATAAAAAGATTAAAACATACTCAGCTGGCAGCGATCCACATCGTCATATTGTTATTGAACCATCAAAAAGTCGATCATAGATAGAAAAAACCCCAATCCATTGTGATTGGGGTTTTTTTCTTTGCAAAAAATGTTGAGTCATTCCTATTAAAAATAGTCCGTGAATATTGCTGGATTAATGAATTCTGCTTTCGTTTTATTGTTATTCACATGTGGATAAGTTAAAATAGAGCATATCAAATGGACGAATTGTGGATAAAATGATGATTAAGCTATTTTAGCATTGTGGACAATTGATTTTGTTTGCTTTTCTAATAGATACGGATATGATATGCTGAACTTTTGGGAAATAAAATTTACTCGATTTTAAATAGATAAATGCAGGATAAAGAGAGGTGAATATAATGTTGGAATTAGATACAATTGCGGCCATCTCGACGCCAATGGGAGAAGGAGCAATTGCGATTGTCAGATTGAGCGGTCCGCAGGCTTTTGACATTGCTGATGTATTATTCAAAGGTGTATCTGGAAAAAACGTGAAGGAAGTACCTTCACATACGATCCATTATGGCAATATTATAGATCCCAGCACAGGGCAAATTGCAGAAGAAGTAATGGTCTCTGTTATGAAGGGACCTAAAACTTTCACAAAAGAGGATGTAGTTGAAATTAATTGCCACGGCGGACTTGTATCTGTAAACCGTGTACTTCAGCTGCTGCTTAATCATGGGGCACGTTTAGCGGAACCTGGAGAATTTACAAAAAGGGCATTTTTAAATGGGCGAATAGACCTGTCGCAAGCAGAAGCAGTTATGGATTTGATCCGCGCTAAAACGGACAGAGCGATGAATGTTGCGTTAGGACAAATGGAGGGCAGATTATCAAAGTTAATTCGCGGCTTGAGACAGGAAATTTTAGAAATCTTAGCTCACGTTGAAGTTAATATCGATTATCCAGAATACGATGATGTAGAAGAAATGACCCATCATATGCTGCTTGAAAAATCTGCTTTTGTTAAACAAGAAATTGAAAAATTACTGAGAACTTCCCAGCAGGGGAAGATACTGAGAGAAGGTCTATCAACGGTTATCGTAGGACGGCCGAATGTAGGGAAATCTTCTTTATTAAATAGTTTAGTTCACGAAAATAAGGCGATTGTCACTGACATTCCAGGAACAACACGTGATGTGATCGAGGAATATGTAAATGTACGCGGAGTTCCGTTAAGACTGCTGGATACAGCGGGTATAAGAGAAACTGAGGATATTGTAGAAAGAATCGGAGTAGAAAAATCGAGACAGGTTTTAAAGGAAGCTGATTTACTGCTCCTTGTCTTGAATTACTCAGATGAACTCAGTGTGGAAGATGAAAATCTTTTCAAAGCTGTCGAAGGAATGGACGTTATTGTGATTGTAAACAAAACGGACTTGCCAGCAAAAATTGATATGGACAAGGTTCGTACCTTAGCAGGTAATCATAAACTTGTGACGACTTCCTTATTGGCAGAACAAGGTGTGGATGAATTAGAAGAAGCAATTGCCAGCTTATTTTTCAGCGGCTCAATTGAATCTGGTGATATGACATATGTTTCAAATACCCGTCATATTGCATTATTAAATCAGGCACTCAACACCATTAATGAGGCCATACAAGGTGTTGAATTGGGAACACCCATTGATATTGTTCAAATTGACCTAACAAGAACATGGGAGCTGCTTGGAGAAATCATTGGCGACAGCGTTCATGAAAGCTTAATTGATCAGCTTTTCTCTCAATTCTGCTTAGGAAAATAGGAAACATATTAGAGAATGAATTAAGAACTTTGTCTAGCAGCAGCGTCTAGCCCCTCGAGGTTTACTAGTCAGGGCTGAGCAAGGCGCTTGCGCTTTTCGTATAGAGAATAACGTATCATTATTTTAACTTTGAACAGTGTCTAGCTCCAGCGCCTAGACCCTCGAGGTTTACTAGTCGGGGCTGAGCAAGGCGCTTGCGCTTTTCGTATAGGAGGTAAGAACATGCCATATGAGGCAGGGAATTATGATGTAATCGTCATTGGTGCTGGGCATGCAGGTGTTGAAGCTGGATTGGCTTCAGCGCGTTTAGGTGCTAAAACGCTGATGGTTACGATCAATTTAGATATGGTTGCCTTTATGCCGTGTAATCCATCGGTTGGTGGACCCGCTAAAGGAATTGTTGTTAGAGAAATTGACGCATTAGGCGGAGAAATGGGAAGAAATATCGACAAAACCCATATCCAAATGCGGATGTTAAATACAGGTAAAGGTCCGGCTGTTCGGGCGTTAAGAGCGCAGGCGGATAAATTCACCTATCAGCATGAAATGAAAAAAACGATGGAAAACGAAGAGAATCTGACGCTTATTCAGGGAATGGTTGAGCGTTTAATCGTTGAGGACGGCGTATGTAAAGGTGTCATTACACAGACTGGTGCCATCTATCAGGCAAAATCAGTTGTTATTACGACCGGAACCTTCCTGCGCGGCGAGATAATTTTAGGAGAACTGAAATATTCAAGCGGACCGAACAATCAGCAGCCATCCATTAAGCTTTCAGAGCACTTGCAGGAACTTGGCTTTGATCTCGTTCGTTTTAAAACAGGGACACCCCCTCGTGTTAACAGCAACTCAATTGATTACAGCAAAACTGAGATTCAGCCAGGTGATGATGTACCCCGTGCATTCTCTTTTGAAACAACGAAATATATTACAGATCAGCTTCCGTGCTGGCTGACTTATACAAATGAACAGACACATACGATCATTGATGACAATCTCCATCGTTCACCAATGTATTCAGGCATGATCAAGGGAACTGGACCTCGCTATTGTCCTTCAATTGAAGACAAGGTGGTCCGTTTTAATGACAAACCTCGTCATCAAATTTTCCTGGAGCCCGAGGGCAGAAACACCCAAGAAGTTTATGTGCAAGGATTATCAACAAGCTTGCCTGAGGATGTTCAGCATAAAATCCTTAAGACCATCCCGGGACTTGAAAATGTGCAAATGATGCGACCTGGCTATGCGATCGAATATGATTCGATTGTACCCACACAGCTTTGGCCAACACTTGAAACGAAAAAGATTAAAAGCCTATATACTGCAGGTCAAATTAACGGCACATCTGGTTACGAAGAAGCGGCTGGCCAAGGGTTGATGGCAGGAATGAATGCAGGCTTAAATGCACTGGGCAAGGAAGAAGTGATATTAAGCCGTTCTGACGCTTATATTGGTGTACTAATTGATGATCTCGTGACAAAGGGGACAAATGAACCGTATCGTCTATTGACTTCACGTGCAGAATATCGTCTGCTGCTGCGCCATGATAATGCAGATCTGCGCTTAACTGAATTGGGTCATAAGGTTGGCTTAATTAAAGAAGATCGTTTTGCTCGTTTCACAGCAAAAAAACAAGCAGTTGAAGCAGAAAAAGAGCGTCTAAAAACACTAATGATTAAACCAACAGCCCAGGTTCAGGAGCTGATTCAATCACTTGGAGGCAGCGAGCTAAAGGATGGCATCCGTGCAGCTGACCTGCTAAAGCGCCCTGAAATGAACTATAGTCATATTAATCAGCTAGTTCCGGCAGACATACAGCTGGATGGAGATGTGACCGAACAGGTAGAAATCCAAATTAAATATGAGGGTTATATTGAAAAGTCTCTTCAGCAAGTAGATCGGCTGAAAAAGATGGAAAATAAGAAAATCCCTGAGAATATTGATTATGATGCCATTAATGGACTAGCTTCAGAGGCAAGGCAGAAATTAAAAGAAGTTCGGCCGCTTTCGATTGCACAGGCGTCAAGAATTTCCGGCGTCAATCCGGCGGATATCTCCATTTTACTTGTTTATTTGGAGCAAGGCAGAATTGCAAAAATAGCAAACGACTAATCTGCTAATAGCGAGAAAGGATTGTCCGATGAACACGACCGAATTTACTGAAATGCTTGCGGCGAAAGGGATCTCCCTTTCGTCTGAGCAAATCAGACAATATGAAATTTATTATTCTACTCTCGTTGAGTGGAATGAGAAAATGAATTTAACAGCAATTACGGATAAAGAAGAAGTATATTTAAAACATTTCTACGATTCCATTTCCGCAGCCTTTTATTATGATTTTAATGAACCGCTGCATCTATGTGATGTAGGGGCTGGAGCTGGTTTTCCAAGCATTCCGATAAAAATTGCTTTCCCGCATTTACATATAACGATTGTAGATTCACTCAACAAAAGAATTGGGTTTCTAGAGCATTTAGCCAAGGAGCTTAACCTGACAAATGTCCGCTTTATTCATGATCGGGCGGAGACCTTTGGACAAAATCCGAATCATAGACAGTCATATGATGTTGTTACTGCACGCGCCGTAGCACGGTTATCTGTGCTAAGTGAACTATGTCTGCCGCTTGTAAAGCAGGGCGGGACTTTTGTTGCAATGAAAGGGGCAAGTGCGCAGGAAGAGATCGATGCCGGAAAGAAGGCAATCGCAACCCTTGGCGGCCGCTTAAAGGAATGTCATACTTTTATATTGCCGCAAGAAGAAAGTGAACGAAATATTTTAATCATTGAAAAAGAAAAACAAACACCAAAAAAATACCCGAGAAAGCCTGGTACACCAAATAAAACACCCATTGAATAACAATGAATGATTGGTGTATTCTTCACATTGAAAAACATAAAATGTGCAAAACATGTTATATTTATCATGCAGGAATTGTCATATCACTAGAGAATATGTAATAGGGAGTTTCGTAAAGGTGGTGCAGGGTGATGAAAAATTCTTTCTCACGCTTTTTTGGCCTAGGCGAAAAGGGAGAAGAAGTGGAAACAGAGAATCAGCTTGAAATAGATGAAGTTTCTGACCACGATGAAGTGAAAAAAATACCAATAGATAAAATCGTACCGAACCGTTTTCAGCCAAGAACGGTATTTGACGATGAAAAAATAGAAGAGCTTGCGCGTACGATTCATATTCATGGCATCATTCAGCCTATTGTTATCCGCGAGTATGCGGATGATCAGTTCGAGATCATTGCTGGGGAACGAAGATGGCGCGCCATGAAAAAATTAGAGTGGACTGAAGTGCCTGCCATTGTAAGGAATCTGAGCGATACTGAAACAGCTTCAGTTGCCCTTATAGAAAATTTACAGCGCGAGGAGCTTTCCCCGATTGAAGAAGCGGTTGCTTACGGAAAGCTACTAGAGCTGCATAATTTGACACAAGAGGCGCTTGCACAGCGATTGGGAAAAGGGCAATCAACTGTCGCCAATAAGCTGCGTTTATTAAAGCTGCCAGAACAAGTTCAGGAAGCTGTCTTAAACAAAGAAATAACAGAGCGGCATGCCCGGTCACTTATTCCTTTAAAGGATCCAGAAAAGCAGGTGATCCTGCTCCAGGAAATCATTGATAAAAACCTTAATGTTAAGCAGACAGAAGATCGTGTTGTCAAAATGCTTGAGCAAAAACAGGTAAAGCCAAAGCCAAAAAGAAAAGCATTCAGCAAAGACATGCGAATTGCAGTCAATACCATCCGCCAATCTCTATCAATGGTAGAAGACAGTGGAATAAACTTAAACTCTGAAGAAGAAGAATTTGATGAGTTTTATCAGATTACCATTAAAATACCGAAGAAGAAATGATCTTATTTTAGTATCTTATCTTATTCAAAATAAAGCCTTTTTCTGTGCGATTGCTGTTTTAATAATCATTCTTTAAAGAGAAGCAAATGTTTGTTGATTGTTGCGAAAGCGAGTAATCTGAAGTCGAATTCTTTGTGCATCTACTATGCAAAAGCAACAAAGTTTGAAAAAACAGCCAGAATAAAGATATAACATTCGAGACCAATGAAATTTTGGTCTTTTTTTTGTTTGATTTTATATGGATAAAATGACTTTCGAAATTGTTTTACAATAAAAAAAACATAATAAAAGATAAAAATTTATTGTAAAACGATAAATAATATGGTAAATTCAAATTGGTAAAATAAAAGTGAGGTGTATGTATGAAACAAGTATCAACTCTTTTCTTAAAGATGGCTGTTATTTTTATTGGAATACCGATTCTCGCACTATGTATATTTTTAGTGCCACAGATGGGAAAGGTTGCAGCAGAACTGCTCCCTGATTTTCCTGCTATTAAGTATATGGTTTATATGATTTTTTGGGGTTCTGCGATCCCTTTCTACTTTGCTTTATTTCAGGCGTTCAGCCTATTGCGCTATATCGACAGCAACAAAGCGTTTTCCCAAGTTTCTGTGAATGCACTAAAGAAGATTAAGTATTGCGCTATCATCATCAGCAGTTTGCATATCCTTGCCCTTCCACTTTTTTATCTATTTGCGGAAGTGGATGATGCTCCGGGTGTTATTCTTGTAGGAATGCTTGTCCCATTTGCATCGATGGTCATTGCAGTCTTTGCGGCAGTACTGCAAAAATTGCTGCAAGAAGCAATCGATATCAAATCAGAAAATGATTTAACGGTCTGAGGTGAACATAATGGCAATTATTATTAATATTGACGTCATGCTGGCGAAAAGGAAAATGAGTGTAACAGAACTTTCAGAGCGGGTAGGTATCACGATGGCAAACCTTTCAATTTTAAAAAATGGGAAGGCGAAGGCGATTCGTTTTTCAACTTTAGAAGCTATTTGTCAGGCGTTAGACTGCCAGCCTGGAGATATTTTAGAATATAAAAGTGATGAAAAAGGTCAAAGTGAAGATTAGAACAATGATACAGCAGGGATGATAGCAATGAATAATGGAGGTGGAACCGTGAAGGCATTTAAGCAGCTTATTCATTTTGGCTGGGAACAGGCATTATCTTGTCTTTTCCCTGTTGTGATTTTTGCCTCATTAGCTTTAACACAGTTTGTACAGCTTCCTTTTTTTCACCGTTATGACTGGCTGTTGATCATTTGTCTATTGATGCAGTGGTGGATGGTGCGTTCTGGACTTGAAACGCGTGATGAACTAAAAGTAATTACCTTATTCCATATTATTGGTCTGGCTCTGGAACTCTTTAAAGTGCATATGGGATCGTGGTCATATCCGGAAGAAGGGTTTTTCAAGGTATTTGGAGTACCATTATACAGCGGATTTATGTATGCCAGTGTAGCCAGCTATCTTTGTCAGGCTTGGAGAAGACTGAATGTTAACCTTGTGAAGTGGCCGCCATTTTTAGCTGTTGTACCACTTGCCTCTGCAATCTATTTGAACTTTTTTACTCATCATTTTTGGGTGGATATCCGCTGGTGGCTATCCGCTCTCGTCATCATCGTTTTTTGGAAATCAGCGGTTACATATGAAGTAAATGGCTCGATCTATCGTATGCCGCTCGTCTTTTCATTTATCCTAATTGGATTCTTTATCTGGATTGCTGAGAATATCGCTACCTTCTTTGGTGCCTGGCAATACCCAAACCAAACCGAGGCCTGGAGTCTCGTACACCTAGGAAAGGTTAGCTCATGGCTCCTGCTCGTCATAGTCAGCTTCCTCATCGTTGCGACCTTAAAACAAGTAAAACGAAACCAGCCCTTTGACTCCAAAACGTATGACAAACAAGTAGTCACAGCGGAATTAAACGAGCAGAAACAATAATCATTGAACCCTTTCTGAAAATAACTCTCTAGATAGAATTTAGAAAAGCAACGAGGAATTGTTGCTTTTTTTATTGGTCTTTTTTATGAAAAAAATATTACTTAGTAAGTTAATAGTGAGGTCTCTTATTTATCCAAAGGTTTTTAAAAGGGTTATTTGCAATACACATCTTGGTTGGAACGGAATGGTGCGAGACTCCTGCGGGAGAAGTGAGAAAGATGAGACCCTATAGGTGCGCCGAGGAGGCTCATCTCTCACCCGCGGAAAGCGAGTACCATGTAGTGGAAACGATATTACTTTTTTAAAAGTCACCCTAACTTACAAAACAACTGAATAAAAAATGATTCTCCTAATCAATTCATGATAAAATAGAATACGTGATTTAAATTCTTACCAATAGTCCATTTATTAATAGAAACTTTTGATATGAAGGTAGGTGACATCGTGGGCAAAGTAATATCCATTGCGAACCAAAAGGGCGGAGTAGGAAAAACAACCACCTCTGTCAATTTAGGTGCATGCCTTGCTCATATGGGGTATAAGGTGCTGCTCGTTGATATTGATCCGCAAGGGAATGCCACCAGCGGTGTTGGTATTGAAAAAGCCGATGTTGATCAGTGCATTTATGATGTTTTAGTAGATGATGTAGAATCTTCCAAGGTGATTAAGCCAACCTCTGTGGAGAATTTATTTGCTATTCCTGCAACAATCTCTTTAGCGGGAGCGGAAATAGAACTTGTTCCAACGATTTCAAGGGAAGTACGTTTAAAACGGGCTCTAGATGAAATTAACAATGAGTATGATTATATTCTTATAGATTGCCCGCCATCGCTTGGTTTGCTGACTATTAACTCTCTTACAGCTTCAGATGCGGTCATCATTCCTGTTCAATGTGAATATTACGCATTAGAAGGGCTAAGTCAGCTATTAAATACAGTGCGTCTTGTGCAAAAGCATCTGAATCAAGACCTTAAAATAGAAGGTGTATTGCTGACTATGCTGGATGCAAGGACCAATCTTGGCATTCAGGTAATTGAAGAAGTGAAAAAATATTTCCAAGATAAAGTATACAACACGATCATTCCAAGAAATGTACGTCTAAGTGAAGCTCCAAGTCATGGTCAGCCGATTATTTCGTATGATGCAAAGTCAAGAGGAGCAGAAGTTTATTTAGATTTGGCAAAGGAAGTGGTTGCGAATGGCTAAAGGGTTAGGAAAAGGACTCAATGCTTTCTTTGGAAATATGGATGAAAATCAAGAGGAAATGGTTCAAGAAGTAAATTTAAAGGAACTTCGCCCCAATCCGTATCAGCCGCGGAAGATCTTTGACCAAGAATCGATTGAAGAGATGAAGCTTTCTATTCTTGAGCATGGGATCCTGCAGCCGATTATTGTTCGCAAAAGCATTAAAGGCTACGAAATTGTCGTTGGGGAAAGACGTTATCGTGCCGCAAAGGAAGCAAAGCTGGACAAGGTCCCCGTTATTATTCGAAATCTCTCAGAACCGCAAATGATGGAACTTGCTGTTCTGGAAAACCTGCAAAGGGAAGATTTAACACCGATTGAAGAGGCAGCTGCTTATCAGCTTCTTTTGGACAAGCTTAAACTTACACAAGAAGAACTCGCCAAAAGATTGGGAAAAAGCCGCCCTCATATTGCTAATCATATTAGACTGCTTTCTCTTCCGCCTTCAATACAAGAATATATCTCTGAAAAGAAAATCTCAATGGGGCATGGAAGAGCATTGCTCGGACTTCGCAATAAAGATAAATTGAATGCAGTTGTGCAAAAAATAATCAAAGAAGGCTGGAATGTCAGACAGCTTGAAAGATTTATTGCGCAACTTAATGAACATGTTTCACGTGAAACAAAAAAGCCTGAGAAGAAAGATGTATTTATTCGCGAGAAGGAAACATCACTGCGAGAGCGTTTTGGAACAAATGTTATAATTAAACAAAACAAGAACAAGAAAAAAGGGAAAATCGAAATTGAGTTTTTCTCCAAAGATGATTTAGAGCGCATTATCGAGTTACTGGGCTCTGAAGAATCTGATTTGTGACCATCACAACCATGATGGTTATTTTTTTCATTCAAAAAGATCTTTTTATAAGAGGGATAGGAGATTCACATGTTTTTATTAGGTGCAGCGGTCAACGGGATTTGCATTATTCTGGGGGCATTTTTAGGTAGATTATTCCACCGGATTCCTGAGAATATGAAAACAACAGTCATGTATGCTATTGGTCTATGTGTCATGGTTCTTGGACTGCAAATGGGTTTAAAAAGCGAAAACTTTCTAATTGTCATTTTAAGTCTTGTATTTGGAGCCGTGATTGGAGAATTTCTGGGATTGGAAGATCAGCTCAATAAGTTAGGAAATTGGCTGGAAAGGAAAATTGGCACAAGTGGCCAAGGCAGTATTTCACAAGGCTTTGTAACGGCCACACTTATCTTTGTCATTGGCGCAATGGCCATTATTGGCGGATTAGATAGCGGCATTAGGGGAGATCATTCGGTTTTATTCACGAAATCAATTATTGATGGATTTACCGCTCTCATTCTAGCGACAACATTGGGAATCGGCGTCATCTTTTCTGCAATTCCCGTCGTTTTGTATGAAGGACTAATTGCCCTGTTTGCAAAAGGAATAAATAATGTCATCCCAGAGGCACTTTTAAATAGTTTTATTACTGAGATGACAGCAGCAGGCGGCATTATGATTTTTGCGATTGGTCTTAATTTAACAGGATTAACAAAGGTTAGAGTTGCTAACCTGCTGCCGGGTATTATCGTGACAGCCATTATTGTGACCATTTTATATATGTGGGGATAAAAGAAAATGAGGCGGTGATTATTTACCGCCTCATTTTTGTTTATTGCGTTTGTTCTGTTTCTATTTGCCATTTAATTGCTGACCAAGTCGGATGCCGAGGGAAATCCAGACTCGCTTCATAAATGCCTCCTGCAATCATTTGCGCCATCTTCATAACCAGATGCAATCTAGTATTTTGTAAAACAAAAAATTCCATAAAGCCGCTCACATTAACGATGCCTGTTATATGCATATCTCCCACTTCAGGCAAATCCTTATTTACTCCCGCGCCAGGTTTTACAGGACCGTCACCAACTTGGATAATGCCCACAGATTTCACTCTGCCTAAACACGCATCGATGCCGATGATAAATGGATTAAAGTGCTTTGTGCGAATTTCAGCTAATTTATCCTGAAGGTTAACCGCATGAATGGGATCTTCTAAGGTGCCGTAAACATAAAAGGATTCCATCTTTTTTTCTTGCAGCAATGTTCCGACGAGTGGTCCTAAAGAGTCGCCGGTCGAACGATCAGTGCCGATGCAAACAAAAACAACAGGACGGATGCCTAATCTTGCTGGCAGTTTATTCTTTAATTCAATCGCCAACTTTTCTTCTGCACTTTGTTCATCGTGCTCAATCCGTTTCGTTCCGCCAGCTTTTTTATCAAAAAGATTTGTTTTAAAATTCATCGGCTTCTCTCCTTCAAATTTTCTGCTGTATCGTTGTTTGGCTGCTTAATTTTTTGCTAATTAAATCATTCATATGTCCATACAGACGCCTTGTATTTTTCTGAGTAGTAACAGTATACGGAATTTTATAAAAATCTATACGTATGTCTTACATAGATCTGCAGAAAATGGAATTTTTTATTTTAAAAAGTGCAAGTGATATGAAGTAAGGTTCATTTTCTGCCAATGTGGCAGTTTTTTAGAAGAATTAAAAGTTTAATGCTCTCTGCTACAATGTAGGAAGAAAAGTTGCTAATATAGATCGTATACCATGTATAATTAACAAAATTAAAGCAGGTGAAACCCATGGACGGTCTGGATACTCTTCTAGCAACGATACGAGAACAATTATTTAATGAAGCGTTATGGTGGAAGATCGGTGAAGGCGCATTAAGAATTTTGCTTATTATCATTATGACGCGAATCATCATTAAGACAGGAAAAATTTTAATTCACAAGCTGTTTACGGTACGAACACGATCAGCCATCAGAATTACTGAAAGACGAGAAGCTACATTAATGAAGCTGCTGGAAAATGTCCTGACATATGTCACATCCTTTATTGCCTTAATGATGATTCTCCAGGCATTAACAATTAATGTAGGGGCTTTGCTTGCTGGAGCGGGAATTGTTGGTCTGGCAGTCGGATTTGGTGCACAAAATCTTGTAAAGGATATTATCACCGGTTTTTTCATTATTTTTGAAGATCAATTCTCAGTTGGCGATTATGTGCGAATTGATCAGTTTGAAGGCACTGTGGAAGAGATTGGTCTAAGGACGACGAAGATAAAAAACTGGACAGGAGAGCTTCATATTTTACCCAACGGGAGTATTATCCAAGTGACGAACTTCTCCTTAAACAATAGTGTTGCCTTTGTGGATGTCAGTCTCACATATGATGCAGATTTCACAAAAGCAGAAGAAGTACTGCAGGAGCATTTTCTCACTTTGCCTGAAAAGTATAGTGATATGGTTAAGCCACCTGAGATTTTAGGAATCCAAACGATGGCTGGAGCGGATGTTGCCATCAGAGTTACTTCCGAAACATTGCCGATGCGTCACTTTTATATTGCCCGTATATTAAGAAAAGAAATCAAATTCTGTTTAGAGCAAAACGGCTTTGAAGTTCCATTCCCAAGAATGGTCACGTACAGCAGAGATCCTGAAATAAATAGCGGCAAAATGAATATGGAGGGGTAAATATGGAAAAGGAATTTGAATTAAACGATATTGTAGAAATGAAAAAGCAGCACCCTTGTGGAACAAACCGCTGGAAAATCATTCGCATGGGAGCGGATATCCGCATTAAATGTGAAGGATGCGGCCATAGTGTCATGATCCCAAGACGGGAATTTGCCCGTAAAATCAAGAAGATCTTAATAAAGAACGACCCTTCGTCCGCTTCATCTTGAACTTTAGGGTACAGAATGTCGTGATTAGTCCCTCAGGTGTCGGGGCTGACCAAGGCGCTTGCGCTGTTCAGTAGTGTCTAGCTTCAGGGGCTAGGGACTCGAGGTGTCGTCCCTGGGCCAGCCCCTTGCGCTTTTCGGTTTACCTCTCTATAATTGTGGGAGGTTAATTGATTAGGATTGCAATGGTTTTTTAGTATAGATTATGAAGATTAGAGGAGTGACCTTTGAATGGCTTTAACAGCTGGGATTGTTGGTTTGCCGAATGTAGGTAAATCTACCTTATTTAATGCGATTACACAGGCAGGAGCAGAGTCTGCCAATTACCCGTTTTGTACAATTGATCCAAATGTCGGAATTGTTGAAGTACCGGACCATCGTTTAACAAAATTAACAGAGCTAGTTCAGCCGAAAAAGACTGTGCCAACTGCTTTTGAATTTACTGATATTGCTGGAATTGTAAAAGGGGCGAGTAAAGGGGAAGGCTTAGGGAATAAGTTTTTGTCACATATTCGTGAAGTTGATGCGATTTGCCAGGTTGTCAGATGTTTTGCTGATGATAATATTACCCACGTTTCAGGAAAAGTTGATCCGATTGATGACATTGAAACGATTAACTTAGAACTAATCTTAGCAGACCTTGAATCTGTTGAAAAGCGAATTGGCCGTGTCGGCAAATTAGCAAAGCAGAAGGATAAGGAAGCTGTTTATGAATTAGAAGTATTAGAAATGCTGAAAGAAGCATTTGAATCGGACAAGCCTGCACGTACAGTTGAATTTACAGAAGAACAGATGAAAATTGCTAAAGGCATGCATTTGCTGACAATCAAGCCAGTTCTTTATGTAGCAAATGTATCTGAAGATGATGTCGCAGACCCTTCTGGCAATGAGTATGTTCAGCAAGTAAGAGAGTTTGCAGCAAAAGATAACGCAGAAGTGATCGTGATTTGTGCAAAAATTGAATCTGAAATTGCGGAGCTTGAGGGCGAGGAAAAGGAAATGTTCCTTCAAGAGCTAGGCATCGAAGAATCTGGGCTTGATCAGCTCATCCGTGCTGCCTACCATTTGTTAGGCCTTGCTACTTATTTTACAGCTGGTGTTCAAGAAGTAAGAGCATGGACTTTCCGTAAAGGCATGAAAGCTCCGCAATGTGCTGGTGTAATTCACAGTGATTTCGAAAAAGGGTTTATTCGTGCGGAAACTGTTGCATATGAGGACCTGTTAGCTGCAGGAACGATGACAGCTGCAAAAGAAGCGGGCAAGGTTCGTTTAGAAGGAAAAGAATATATCGTAAAAGATGGAGATGTCATGCATTTCCGTTTCAATGTATAAAACAACAGGCTGCCAGCACTTTGGCAGCTTTTCTTTTTTTTAGATTCATGCTTTTATAATTACAATAAAAATTTTATGAAAATACTAAATTTATAGAAAATAATTTCTGCCTTTGATATGATTAATATAAAAAAGAAATTCGGGGGAGGAGTTATGGAGATTACAAGAGCTTTCCTGAAACAGGTGCTGCTATATTTTTTAATTATTTGTGCGCTTGTTTTAATCGTTTTATTTCCGCGGAATTTATCAGTGGGAACAGTTGGGGGCACCGCTGAAATAATGCTGGAATATCAATTTTCATGGGCAGAGTACAAAAATAATCTAACACATTATTTTGAAACGCTCTGGAATGATAAAAGTCTGGGTGATACAAGACATGAAAGAGTGACGGTTGAAGATGAGCTCCAGAGATATGTGCCAGCGAGCCTGAAGATCATCTTTCCTGCCTTTTTTCTCAGTGTGTTTTTAGGCATTTTTAAAGGGATTTTTGATTACCGGCGCAAGGGTACAAAACTTAGTGTGTTTGGAAATGGATTGACCTGGATGCTGCAGTCAATCCCGGATTTTTTTATTGCCGTCTGTATGATCTGGGCTGTCACCATGTTTGTACCTGACCTAAAACTTCTCAGTCAAAATACTTCCTATAGTTTTCTGCTGCCGACCATTTTAGTATCCATTTATCCAATGATGTACATTGCTAGAATTACCTCTACTTCCCTTTTAAATGAAGACGGTCAATATTACATTCAGGTGGCCCGCTCTAAAGGATTCACGCAAAAAAAGGTTGTGTACCGGCACATCCTGCCGAATGCTCTAAAGCCTGTTTTAGCGCATATGACATCCATAATGGTTCATTTGATGACCAGTCTGCTGATTGTAGAATATTTACTGGGATATGAAGGCATGTCTTACCGATTGTTTACCGCTCTCGGATATAGCAATACAAGTGAAGGACTCAGCATTGGAGTATTTGAGCATGGAGTCATTATTGGTATAGCACTCATTATTATGCTGCTTGTAATGCTTGCGCAGCTGACCGGTTTTATCATTAAAAGAAGTATGCGGATTGTATAGGGGGGCTGAACAGAATGAAGAAAAATTATTATTTGCTTGTTGGATTCCTCATGGCTGCAATCCTTGCATTTATTACATTTGTAGGCCCGCATCTTCCTTTTATTGATAAAGATTTGAGCGGGGAACGAATTTTGTTTCCTTCCTCAGGTGTGATTAAAGTTGCACCCTTCCCGCCATCAGATGAGTTTATTTTAGGTTCTGATCGTGAAGGAAGAGATATGCTCAGCTTGCTTGTCGTTGGAGCGAAAGACACCTTTATGCTCATTTTCTTTATTGTAATTCTCAGGTATATCATAGCTCTTCCACTCGGTTTACTGGGAGCAAAGGATAAAGGCTTTTTTGCTTGGCTTGTCCGCGGCTGGAGCCAGCTGTTTTCAAGTTTGCCGGTTGTCATTATCGTTGCGCTTATCCTGTGCCTGCCTCCGCTGCTGTTTCATGAGCATCGCTTTTTTATTGCAATTTTAGTTATTGCACTTGTTGATGTCGGCCGTGTTGCGTTTATTATCCAAAAGCAGGCACACGAGCTTTCGAAGAAACCATTTGTTGAGGCGGGAGTTACCATCGGAAATAACCCTATAAAAATGCTATATCATTATTATTTACCAAATCTTTTGCCTGAAGTAGTTGTGAATTTCTTTAGCGAAGCAGCTCGTGTAGCTATGCTGATTGGACAGCTGGCGGTTCTAAGTGTCTTTATTAGCCAAGGGTTTGTACAAACAGGGTATGGAAGCTTTTCTGTTGAAAATTTGAGTCATGATTGGGCGACACTTATTAAGGATGCGAGAGCCGATTTTGTAACGGCCATATGGATTCCATTCTATCCAATGCTTGCGATTGTTGTCGCTGCCTTAACATTTAATATTCTTGGTGAAGGTTTCCGAAAGCATTTTAACAGGCATATGCCTCTGTAGCATGATTTGTGTTTGATCCATAGATAGCTCGTTGCATTAAGTTTGGGAATGTGGTATACTTTCAACTTGTGAGTAATGAATAATTGCTCCTTGCCCATTAAGGGCCGCTTAGACCAAAAGGAGGTGCAAATGATGAGAAAGTACGAAATCATGTACATCATCCGCCCAAACATTGAAGATGAGGCTAAAAAAGCTCTTGTTGAGCGTTTTAACTCAATCCTAACTGACAATGGTGCGGAAGTAATCGAATCAAAAGATTGGGGTAAACGCCGTCTTGCATACGAAATCAATGATTTCCGCGATGGATACTACCAATTAATGAGTGTTAACGCTGGAACTGCAGCTGTTGATGAGTTCACTCGTCTTGCTAAAATCAGCGAAGACATCATTCGTCAAATCGTTGTTAAAGATGAAAAGTAATAGATAAATTATATTTTGCTGAAGGGAGTTGATTCTGATGATGAACCGAGTTGTTCTTGTCGGACGGTTGACAAAGGATCCGGATTTACGCTATACGCCGAATGGTGTTCCAGTTGCCACGTTTACACTTGCCGTGAATCGTACTTTTACGAATCAGCAAGGTGAACGGGAAGCAGACTTTATCAATTGTGTTATCTGGAGAAAGCCAGCTGAAAATGTAGCAAATTTCCTTAAAAAAGGAAGTTTAGCTGGAGTTGATGGGCGTATTCAGACACGTAATTTTGAAGGCCAGGATGGAAAACGTGTTTATATCACAGAAGTTCAGGCAGAAAGTGTGCAGTTCCTTGAGCCAAAAAACAGCTCAGGCGGCGGCGGTGGCAGATCCGAGCAATATGGCGGCGGATACGGCAGCAGCCCAAGGGAACAGCAGGATTTCCCATTCGGCAATCAGAATCAGCGTCAGCAGGATAATCGCAATAATAACCAAGGCTATACGCGGGTGGATCAGGATCCGTTTGCAAATGACGGTCAAATAGACATTTCAGATGACGATCTTCCATTCTAATATAAACTTGGCATACAGTTAAAAAAGAACAGCAAGGAGGGAAATGAACATGGCTGGAGGACGCAGAGGCGGACGCGCGAAGCGCCGTAAGGTTTGCTATTTCACAGCAAACGGAATCACTCATATCGATTACAAAGATGTGGATCTTCTTAAAAAATTCATCTCTGAGCGCGGTAAAATTTTACCACGTCGTGTAACTGGCACAAACGCTAAATACCAACGTAAATTAACGATTGCTATTAAGCGTTCACGTCAAATGGCATTATTGCCATTCGTTGCAGGAGAATAATTGAACTTCAAAGCAGTGTAGAGTTTCGGTCTCTATGCTGCTTTTTTATTTGTACATTTAGATATCAGCATCATTTTTAAAAGCATGATTACATCATGCCTGTTCACGTGTTGAAACTCACTAAGCTAATTGATTGAGATGTTCTGCGTATCAATGGGAAATAATGAATGATGAAATCAAAAAATGGTCCTTCTCAGCATGTTGGATCGGCAAGGTTGAATGCGGTGATAAATGTAGCTACAATAGTTCTTATGGAATAGCTGTTTAAAGAGGTGGAAAATGAAGAATGTACATAAGCTAACGGAAGGTGCCGTATTCTTGGCGATCTTCGCCGTTTTATTAATGATAACCATCTATGTGCCGGTAATTGGTGCAATAGTTAATTTTGTACTGCCGGTGCCGTTTATGATGATTGCCGCAAAGCATGCTAGAAAGGATGCACTCCTGTTCTTTATTGCCGCGATCCTGATTTCCTTTATTACAGGAACTATTTTTGCGGTGCCTGTCACGCTTTTATTTGGTTTAACAGGACTTGTGATCGGGGATTTCCTTAGAGAGAAGAAAACCCGTTTAGAAACTTATATTGCTGGTTCTCTAGCATTCCTGCTGGCTACGCTGGGGATATATGCGGTTTCTGTTCTATTGATGGATATCAATTTTGTGGAAGAAAGTATATTGGTCATGAAAGAATCAATGGCGATGGTAAAAGATATGATGGCGGTGATGGGGCAAGAAGGGGATGAGCTATTCGAACAACTTGATGCAGGAGTTGAAATGATTCAGACATTAATCCCAACTCTACTGATCATGTCTTCATTTCTAACTGTATTTTTCCTGCAGCTCATTGCATTTCCGATTATGAAACGATTTGGTGTGGAAATTAGTAAATCTAAGCCGTTTAGAGAGCTGTCATTCCCAAAAAGTATTTTATGGTACTATTTGCTTGCTGTCATTGCCTCTTTGCTCTTTCAGCCTCAAGAAGGAAGTTATTGGTTTTTGGCACTTGTAAACTTAACCTATATTCTTCAGATTTTTATGGTCATACAAGGGTTCTCTCTCGTTTTTTATTATAGTTATAAGAAGGGGCTCCCAAATGCTTTCCCGATCATAGCTGTCGTACTTTCGCTATTATTGCCGATTCTCCTTTATATTGTGAGATTATTAGGTATAATTGACTTAGGGTTTGGATTAAGACAAAGAGTAGAAAGCAGAGATGTTTAGGAGCTGAAAGGATGCCTTCATATTTAGAAAAGCGGTCCATCCGCTATCCGATTTTTGGATTAATGGGCGTAACAGCGGTGCTTCTTGGGATATTAGCATATTACAATTGGATCATCGGTCTTATAGCATTACTTATTGCAATTCTTCCTTTTTATTTTCTGTTCAAGCTAAATAATGAACAGATCAAAGAAACGGAGGAATATATTTCAACTCTGTCCTATCGGGTAAAAAAAGTTGGAGAAGAGGCATTAATGGAGATGCCAATTGGCATTATGCTCATTAATGATGATTATTTTGTTGAATGGACGAATCCATTCCTTGCTACTTGTTTTGATGAAGATACGCTTGTGGGCAGATCGCTCTATGATGTAGCGGATTCACTTGTTTCTATTGTGAAGCAAGAGGTAGAGAGCGAAGTGATTACACTTCATGACCGGAAGTTCCGTGTCATTCATAAGCCAGAGGAACGTCTGCTGTATTTTTTTGATGTAACAGAACAGACAGAAATTGAAAAGATGTATGAGGCGGAAAGAACGGTTCTAGCTATCATCTTTTTAGATAATTATGATGATCTTACTCAAGCGATGGATGATCCGACAAGAAGTAGTCTTAACAATCTTGTCACGTCCATTCTGAATCATTGGGCAACAGAAAACGGAGTCTTTTTGAAGCGTGTGTCTTCAGAACGTTTCATTGCTGTTTTTAATGAAAACATCCTGCGCCTTTTAGAAAAAGGGAAATTCACGATATTAGACGAGGTCAGAGAAACGACCGCAAAACAGAATGTGCCGCTTACCCTTAGTATAGGGGTTGGCACAGGCGTCTCAAGCTTGCCTGAATTAGGTACACTGGCACAGTCCAGTTTAGACCTGGCTTTAGGTAGAGGCGGCGACCAGGCGGCGATTAAGCAGCCGAATGGGAAAGTGAAGTTCTTCGGAGGGAAAACCAATCCGATTGAAAAAAGAACAAGGGTGCGTGCGAGAGTTATCTCACATGCGTTAAAAGAGCTGATTGCTGAAAGTGATAAGGTAATCATAATGGGTCATAAACGCCCCGATATGGATGCGATCGGCGCGGCTATAGGCATTCAGAAGGTGGCGCAAATGAACCAGCGTGAAGGCTATATCGTCATGAATGCGCAAGAAATTGACATGAGTGTACGCAGGCTTATGGGTGAAATTGAAAAGAATGAAGCCTTGTTCTCTAAATTTATTACACCTGAGCAGGCGATGGAAATGGCTACAGATGATACATTATTAGTGGTTGTTGACACGCATAAGCCTTCTTTAGTGATTGAAGAAAAGCTGCTTGCGAAAATCGATCATGTAGTTGTCATTGACCATCACCGCCGAGGCGAAGAATTTATAGCGAATCCGCTTCTTGTTTATATGGAACCATATGCTTCTTCAACAGCTGAGCTCGTAACAGAATTACTTGAATATCAGCCGAAAACGAGCAAAATTGAAATGCTTGAAGCGACAGCTTTATTGGCTGGCATCATTGTGGATACAAAAAGCTTTTCATTGCGTACAGGTTCACGTACCTTTGATGCGGCCTCCTATTTGCGTGCGTTAGGAGCAGATACGGTTCTTGTTCAAAAGTTTTTAAAAGAAGATGTTGATACGTATATTAAGAGAGCTAAATTAATTGAGACGGTTTCTTTTTATCGAGATGGCCTTGCTATCGCAAAGGGAGATCCAAACCAGGAATTTGATCAGGTACTCATTGCCCAGGCAGCGGATACCTTGCTTACTATGGATGGAGTGGTGGCATCCTTCGTCATCTCTTATCGCTCCGACCATATTATTGGTGTCAGCGCTCGATCGCTCGGCGACGTGAATGTACAAGTTATTATGGAAAACTTAGAAGGCGGCGGGCACTTGACAAACGCAGCCACCCAGCTTCAGGATGTTTCTATTAATGATGTTGAAATCAAACTTAAAGAAGCAATTGACGATTACTTTGAAGGGAGAAAGAACGAATGAAAGTAATATTTTTAAAAGATGTAAAAGGTAAAGGCAAAAAAGGCGAAGTGAAAAATGTTGCAGATGGTTATGCACAAAACTTCCTAATTAAAAATGGTCTTGCAGTTGAAGCAAACCAATCAGCTGTCAGCACACTAAATGCTCAGAAGAAAAAAGAAGAAAAGGTGGCTGCTGAAGAATTAGAAAGTGCAAAAGAACTAAAAGAAACAATCGAAAAGCTAACGGTTGAATTTTCAACCAAAGCCGGAGAAGGCGGCCGATTATTTGGTTCAATTACAAGCAAGCAAATTGCAGAAGAACTTCAGAAAAAACACCAAATTAAAATCGACAAACGTAAAATTGAACTAAATGACGCCATCCGTTCATTAGGATATACAAAGGTTCCGGTTAAACTTCATACTGAAGTGACAGCGACTCTAAATGTCCATGTAAAAGAAGCAAACTAATATTGGAAATACAGAAATGAAATAAACATGTTACAATAGATTAGTCCTAAAAAATGTGATCGGTTCCGGCTGGTCACATTTTTTAGGACTTAAAATGGCTATTTACGTCCTTTATATATAAATTTGTTAATGATTTTGTAGATTTTTAGCGCCTAATTCTTCATATTCTTCTCTGACCGAGCAAGGCGCTTCCGCATTTCAAATTAGGGGGTTTTATTATGAATGAAGCATATGCTGATCGTCTCCCTCCGCAGAATATGGAGGCCGAACAAGCTGTATTAGGAGCCATATTTTTGGAGCCTTCCTCCCTTACTCTAGCATCTGAAATTTTAATTCCAGAAGATTTTTACCGGGCAGCACATCAGAAAATATTCAATGTCATGCTGAAGCTGAACGATGAAGGAAAAGCAGTCGACCTCGTCACCGTTACAGAGGAATTGAACGCAGCCAAGCTGCTGGAGGATACAGGCGGCGTCAGCTATTTAAGTGAGCTTGCCGGCTCTGTGCCAACAGCTGCCAACATGGAGTATTATGCAAAAATAGTAGAGGAAAAATCACTGCTGCGGAGATTGATTCGCACAGCTACCAATATTGCGCAAGACGGCTATTCCCGTGAGGATGAGGTTGAATCTTTATTAGGTGAAGCGGAAAAAAGTATTCTTGAAGTGGCACAGCGCAAAAATGCAGGTGCTTTTCATAACATCAAGGATGTACTTGTCCGCACCTATGATAATATTGAAGTCATGCATAACCGCAAGGGTGATATTACCGGGATTGCGACTGGCTTCGCAGAACTGGATAAAATGACTGCCGGGTTCCAGCGTAATGACTTAATCATTGTGGGTGCCCGTCCTTCCGTTGGTAAAACAGCCTTTGCCTTGAATATTGCCCAAAACGTAGCTGTAAAAACGCAAGAAAATGTGGCTATCTTTAGTCTCGAGATGGGTGCAGAGCAGCTTGTTATGCGTATGCTTTGTGCCGAGGGAAATATTGACGCACAGCGCTTGCGGACAGGTTCCCTCACAGACGATGACTGGGGCAAGCTTACAATGGCGATGGGAAGCCTATCAAATGCGGGTATTTTTATTGATGATACGCCTGGTGTCCGTATTACGGAAATTCGTTCAAAATGCCGCCGCTTAAAGCAAGAACATGGTCTTGGCATGATTCTAATCGATTACCTTCAGCTCATTTTAGGTAGCGGACGCTCAGGCGAAAACCGCCAGCAGGAAGTTTCTGAAATCTCCCGTTCCCTAAAGGCTTTAGCGCGTGAGCTGCAAGTGCCTGTTATTGCCTTATCACAGCTCTCCCGTGGTGTGGAGCAGCGTCAGGATAAACGGCCAATGATGTCTGATATCCGTGAATCGGGAAGTATTGAGCAGGATGCCGATATTGTTGCCTTCCTGTACCGTGATGACTATTATGATAAAGAGTCTGAAGACAAGAATATTATCGAGATCATTATCGCGAAACAGCGTAACGGCCCAGTCGGAACCGTTCAGCTAGCGTTCGTAAAAGAGTATAATAAATTCGTAAACTTAGAGAAACGCTATGATGATGCATACGCGCCGCCTGGTGCATAAAGGGATCAGTTCAAAACTGATCCCTTTTTGTTTGCTATTTTCATATATTACGAACGTATTTTAATATTTTTATAATAAATGTTCGTGTTTTGTTGACTTTTAACCCGTATTATTGATAAAATTAGTTTGTTTGAAAAGGGATTTAAGTTAACCTCGGAGGTGCATGTTAAATGTCATCAGTAGTAGTAGTTGGAACGCAATGGGGAGATGAAGGAAAAGGAAAGATCACTGACTTCCTTTCTGAAAATGCAGAAGTCATCGCCCGTTATCAAGGCGGCAATAATGCCGGACATACAATTAAGTTCAACGGTGAAACGTATAAGCTGCACTTAATTCCTTCAGGGATTTTCTATAATGATAAAATTTGTGTCATCGGCAACGGAATGGTTGTTGATCCAAAGGCGCTTTTAAAAGAGCTTGCTTATTTGCATGAAAAGGGCGTATCAACAGACAACCTTCGCATCAGCAACCGTGCTCATGTTATCCTGCCTTATCACTTAAAGCTTGATGAAGTGGAAGAAGAGCGCAAAGGTGCCAACAAAATCGGAACAACGAAAAAAGGCATTGGCCCAGCATATATGGATAAGGCAGCCCGCGTAGGAATCCGTATTGCTGACTTACTGGATAAGGAAGTATTTGAAGAAAAATTAACTCGGAACCTAGACGAGAAGAATCGTCTGCTTGAGCGCATTTATGAAACAGAAGGCTTCAAATTAGAAGATATTCTTGATGAGTATTACGAATACGGACAACAGTTTAAGCATTATGTATGTGATACGTCTGTTGTCTTAAATGATTCATTAGATGAAGGCCGCCGTGTTTTATTTGAAGGTGCACAAGGAGTTATGCTGGATATCGACCAAGGAACATATCCATTCGTAACCTCTTCAAACCCAGTCGCTGGTGGCGTAGCAATCGGATCTGGTGTAGGCCCAACTAAGATTACTCATGTAGTTGGAGTTTCTAAAGCTTATACGACTCGCGTAGGAGACGGTCCTTTCCCAACTGAATTGAACAATGAAATTGGTGACCAAATCCGTGAAGTCGGACGCGAATATGGTACAACAACGGGCCGTGCCCGCCGTGTTGGCTGGTTTGACAGCGTAGTCGTGCGCCATGCGCGCCGTGTGAGCGGAATTACCGACCTTTCTCTTAACTCTATTGATGTATTAACTGGAATTGATACGTTAAAAATTTGTACGGCATACAAGTACAAAGGTGAGGTAATTGAAGAATTCCCAGCAAGCCTAAAAGTGCTTTCTGAATGTGAGCCTGTTTTTGAAGAGCTTCCAGGCTGGACAGAAGATATCACAGGCTGCAAATCACTTGATGAGCTTCCTGCAAATGCCCGCCACTACTTAGAGCGCATTGCACAGCTGACAGGTATTCCATTATCAATCTTCTCTGTTGGCCCTGACCGTTCCCAAACAAACGTAGTCAGAAGCCCGTGGAGACAAAACTAATAGCAGGTACGACCTTTAGGCCAGAGGGGAGCTCTCTCTGGTCTTTTTTGTGTGTGGTATCGGAGCATACGGATCGGGTCGTCCCTCTAGTTGGAGGTTTGGCGGATAAATTTTTTACAGCGGATATATCAAAATAACGGCGGAAATAGTGGTTTTTTCGGCGGATATTTTCCCTGGACGGCGGATAGACAGTTTTTTTGTGGCGGCAAACGGGTAAAATGTGACGACAGTAATTTATATTCCAATCTCATTGGGTGATAGGAGTTAAAAAGCGAGTAATATGTTCAAAATATTGCATGATTTGAAGCTATTCCCGTAAATTTTTACGATATATCCTTAAAAGAGGCATTTTATCAAAAATAGTAGTCTTTAACGCAAAAACTCTATCTTTTTCCGTAAACAACATAAACTGTGTGAGTAACGAAAATTTATTTTAAAAAACTATTGTCTATTATGCAAGGCTATGATATTATAAAAAGCGTCGCCAATGAGCATTATTCATGAGCCATTAGCTCAGTCGGTAGAGCATCTGACTTTTAATCAGAGGGTCGAAGGTTCGAGTCCTTCATGGCTCACCATCTTCACTAATAATATGGCCCCTTGGTCAAGCGGTTAAGACACCGCCCTTTCACGGCGGTAACACGGGTTCGAATCCCGTAGGGGTCATCGGCATTTGGCAGCTGGGAGCAGACCGACAAGAGCGGTCAGTCTCTCAGACGCCATATAAAAATTAAATGGTCCGGTAGTTCAGTTGGTTAGAATGCCTGCCTGTCACGCAGGAGGTCGCGGGTTCGAGTCCCGTCCGGACCGCCATTTACATAATTAAAAATGTATGGCTCAGTAGCTCAGTCGGTAGAGCAAAGGACTGAAAATCCTTGTGTCGGCGGTTCGATTCCGTCCTGAGCCATCTCAAAAAAAGCTGCCTTGAAACAATCGAGGCAGCTTTTTGCATTTAAGCACTAAATTTTTTAAAAGTGAAAGATTACAGTCCATAATTTAAAACAGTTTCGAATCTTAAAATCCACTCTTCGACAAGACTTATACGCCATAAAAGTAATAAAATGTCAGTTATTATACAATTTTGTTACATTATCGCGTCTGCTCTTTTTTAGGTAGATTCATATGGTAAAGTATAGGGGTGTGAAATTTTAGTAGATACATAGAACTATGTGTTTGGAGATTTGTTACAGTAGTCTAGGAGGAGTCACAATGTATAATTGGAAAGAATCCATAACTACATATACAGTACAAACAACAGGGAAAATGTTCAGTCAGCTAAAACGTCTTTGTGTTACGGCTCTAGCCGCAGGAGCAGTTACCTTGGCTGCGGGTTCCGCTGCATATGCAGATGAGAATGAGTTAACGACTGTTTATTACGTATATATGGATCATGAATATATTGGTACCGTTTCAGATAAAAACTTAATAGAAGAAAAAGTAAAAAGACAGCTGGAAAGCTTGGAAAGCGAGTATAGTGACTTAGATGCTACCTTGAAGTCACAAGTTTCTTATATTCCTGAACAAGTATTTGCTTCCAAGGCCAATACTGATGATGAAGAAACTGCAGAGAAGATTAATACCTCAATAGCAGTAAAGGCGGAGGCATCTGCGATCGTTCTTGACGGTGAACAAGTTGCTTATTTACCTGATGAAAAGCAGGCAGAAGAAGTGCTAGAGCAACTTAAGCTCAGCTATGTATCCGAATCAGATCTGCGGGCAATAGAGGTAAGCGCAGCAGCTAATGAACCTTTACCCGCTCTTGAAGAAGATCAAACCCGAGTTGTAGATGTTTCTTTTACAGAGAATGTTGACGTCTCACCAGAAACAATAGCACCGGCTCAATTAATGACCGTTAAAGAAGCAGTCACGTTACTTAAAAAAGGTTCATTAGAAGATGAAAAGTATGCAGTAAAAGAAGGGGATGTGCTTGGAAGCATTGCTGGAGCATATGACCTGACAACGAATCAGCTGCTCGAACTAAATCCAGAACTAAAAGAAGATTCAATCTTAAATATTGGTCAGCAATTGAATGTAACAGTTTTAAAGCCTTTTGTAGATGTGATCGTACAAAAAGAAGCTTTCAGCAAAGAAAGTATTGCCTATGAAAATGAAGTAATTGAGGATTCTTCCATGTTCAAAGGCGATACAAAGGTGAAGCAAGAAGGTAAGGAAGGCTCGAGACATGTTACATATGCTATAACAGAGCAAAACGGCAAACAAACAGCAAAAGAAGCAGTGAGCGAAGAAATAATCACAGAGCCTGTTAAACATATTGTAGTAAAAGGAACAAAAGTGATTCCTTCTCGCGGTGACGGCAGCTTTGTATGGCCGGCATCAGGCGGCTATGTATCAAGTAAGCTTGGCTATAGATGGGGAAAACTCCATAAAGGAATCGACATTGCCAGACCTAGCAATCGAACAATTAAAGCGTCAGACAATGGTATAGTTGTATCAGCCGGCTGGGATGGCGGCTATGGCAATAAAATCATCATTGACCATCAAAATGGCTATCGTACGGTTTATGCTCACTTAGATTCAATGAGCGTAAGTTCTGGCCAAACGGTGCAAAAGGGATCAGCTATTGGGGTAATGGGTTCTACAGGACATTCAACAGGCGTCCACCTCCACTTTGAACTATACAAAAATGGCAGCTTGCAAGATCCTTTAAATTACGTTCGATAAATGAACTAAAAAGTCTCTAGTAATTGACTGCTAGAGACTTTTTCTATTAAACAGACGAAAACGCTGCTCAAGAAATGTGGTAAATTAAGTATGAAAGCCGCTAAAAGATGAATTCAGGCCAGCAAAATGATAAAATTTTATATAGAAAAGCGGAAGGCGCTTGCTCAGGGACGACAAGCTTAAGGCGAGATGTACTAAAGGTTGTTCTTTAACCTTTAGGGCAGATTGACTTAAGACCTCGAGTCCCTAGCGCCTGGAGCTAGACAAAAAGAAAAGCGGAAGCGCCTTGCTCAGCCCCGACAAGCTTAAGGCAAGATGGCTAGAAGGTTGTTCTTTAACCTTCTGGACAGATTGACTTAAGACCACGAGGGGCTAGGCGCTGGAGCTAGACAGATAGAAAAGCGGAAGGCGCTTGCCCAGCCCCGATAAGCTTAAGGCAAGATAAGATGGCTAGAAGGGTAATCGCTTCTCAAATTTGCACCCTTAAACATTAAATGTAAAAATAATATAAACCACCGAAATTATGCAGAACATACAAATAGAAACTATCACATTTTTTTAAAGAGAAGGGGACATATATGGATAAGAAAATTCTAGTAGTAGACGATGAAAAGCCAATTGCAGATATATTACAATTTAACCTGAAAAAAGAAGGCTTTGATGTGCATTGTGCTTATGATGGCAACTCTGCGATTGAAATGGTAGAGGAAATTAAGCCTGATATGATTCTTCTGGATATTATGCTTCCGCAAAGAGACGGCATTGAAGTTTGCCGAGAGGTCCGCAAAAAATATGATATGCCGATTATCATGCTGACAGCAAAAGATTCGGAAATCGATAAAGTACTAGGCTTGGAGCTTGGAGCAGACGACTACGTAACAAAACCATTCAGCACGAGAGAGCTTATTGCACGAGTGAAGGCAAACTTAAGAAGACATCAGCAGATTTCGGAGCGTGCGGTGGAAGAAGAGGAAACCAATGAAATTGAAGTCGGTGCTTTAACCATTCATCCGGATGCCTATATTGTTTCGAAACGCGGAGACCAAATTGAGCTGACACACCGCGAATTTGAACTTCTACATTACCTGGCAAGACATATCGGACAAGTTATGACGCGTGAACATCTGCTGCAAACAGTATGGGGTTATGATTACTATGGAGATGTCAGAACGGTTGATGTAACCGTAAGAAGACTGCGTGAAAAGATTGAGGACAATCCAAGTCATCCAACATGGATCGTTACACGACGAGGAGTGGGGTACTATTTGCGTAATCCAGAACAGGAGTAAAAGAAATTGATGAACAAGGTTGGGTTCTTTCGCTCGATTCATTTAAAGTTTGTGATCATCTATGTATTGCTGATTTTTATTGCCATACAAACCATTGGAGTCTACTTTGTCCGCCAGCTGGAAACAACCTTGAAGGATAACTTTAAATCAACGATTGAAGATCGTGTAGACTTGCTTGCTTATTACTTGGAGGAACAGCTGTCTAAGGATCGGAATGTCGAGGATGAGAGCGCACCGACATTGCAGGCTGACATTTATCGCTTATTGCGCGATTACTATTCAGAAGATGTGACAGAGGTGCGGGTTATTGATGAATACAACCGAATACTCGGTTCATCTGATCCAGATAATCAGTATTTAGTGGGACAGACCGCTATCGATACGATTATCAATAAAACATTGGCAACGAGCCAGCCGGCAAATGAAGAACGCATCGATCGGCAAACAGGAAATCGGATTTGGAGACTTGTGACGCCAATTGAAACGAATGGAGAAATTGTTGGAGTCATTTATTTAGAAGGCAAAATAGAAAATGTATATGAACAAATGAAGCAGATCAATAAAATCTTTGCTTCAGGTACGGCAATTGCCTTGGCTATAACAGCGGTTCTTGGTGTACTGCTTTCCCAAACGATTACCAAGCCGATCTCTGATATGCGTAAACAGGCTTTAGCTATGGCGAAAGGGAACTTCTCGCGTAAGGTTAAAATATATGGTCAGGACGAAATTGGGCAGCTTGCGATGACGTTTAACAATTTGACGAAGAAGCTGCAGGAAGCTCATGCGACCACTGAGGGTGAGCGCAGAAAGCTATCCTCTGTTCTTTCCTATATGACAGACGGGGTGATCGCAACGGATCGAAAGGGACGTGTCATTTTGATCAATGATCCCGCGGCTAAAATGCTGAATGTTTCACGTGAAACAGTACTGTCTTCCTCCATTGTTTCGCTGCTGGAGTTAGAGGAAGAATATACATTTGAAGCCCTTTTGGACGAACAGGATTCAGTCATTTTAGACTATAGTGATCAGCCAAACCCACTAATTTTGCGTGCTAACTTTTCAGTCATTCAAAAAGAAACTGGCTTTGTAAACGGCTTGATTACAGTACTGCACGATATTACCGAGCAGGAAAAAATTGATATGGAACGCAGAGAGTTTGTGGCCAACGTTTCACATGAATTGAGAACACCTTTGACGACAATGAGAAGTTACCTGGAAGCACTGGCAGAAGGAGCTTGGGAAGACCAAGAAATTGCGCCGCATTTCTTAAATGTAACGCAAACAGAAACAGAGCGGATGATTCGCCTTGTAAATGACCTTCTTCAGCTTTCAAAAATGGACAGCAAGGATTATCGCTTAACAAAGGAATGGATTGATTTTATTCCGTTTTACAATCGAATTATTGATCGCTTTGAATTTACGAAAAGTCAAAATGTTATTTTTGAACGAAGGCTGCCTGAGCATTCAATTTTTGTAGAAATAGATGAAGATAAGCTGACACAAGTGTTGGATAATATTATTTCGAATGCCTTAAAGTACTCACCTGAAGGCGGGAAAGTCTCGTTTAAGATTGAAGATCAAGAAGGCTACATCATCATAAGTATCTCTGACCAGGGAGTTGGGATTCCAAAAGAAAATCTCAGCAAAATCTTTGAACGTTTTTATAGAGTCGATAAGGCTAGAACAAGAAAGCTTGGCGGCACTGGATTAGGACTCGCCATCGCTAAAGAAATGGTGGAAGCGCATGGAGGGAAAATTTGGGCTGATAGTATAGAAGGCAAAGGGACAACCGTTTCATTCAGTTTGCCTTATGACCGGACAGAAGAGGATGAGTGGGAATGACGTATGAAAATATTAAAAATGTCATATTAGTCATTTTAGTCGTCATGAGCGGTGTTTTAACCTGGACTCTATGGACGTATCAGCCTAACCTCGAGCTGCTGGAAAATTTCAAAACGCTAAAAGAAGAACCCATCGGTCCTACTAATGAATTCAGCAAGCTCGTCTTGCCTGAGAAGGTTGTTTACCATTATCCGAATAACGAACACTATGGAACAGTTGATATTGGCGAAATCAACAAAACGATTAACGAAATTAAAGAGTGGAACTTAACCGATTTCGAGGACAGAAGCGATGAAGCAGATGTATTAATCTCTTCTATGTATGAGCCTGGAAATACGGTGATTTCTTTTCCTGATAATGTCCCGATCGAGCAATACAAAAATGTGATTGCCATTGATGATGAGGTTCCATTATTGTTTGAATTTGACCATATTGTCATTAATTCAAATAATCTGGACAGGGAGGACGGAATTGTCTATTTTATGTCCAAAAAGTCTAATACAGTCTTTCAAAGCCATGTAAGAGCGTCTCTTGTCCAATCCTTTAAAGATAAGTATTTTGAGAACTCGATTTTCAACGAGAACTTTTCTAAATATTTTCGATACCAGCCATCTGGCGGAACGACGATCTTTGTTCCTTCAGGTGAAAGAGAACTTGTAAAGTATCAATATTTATCTGAGGAATTCGAGTCCGATCGATTTAAAAACCTTCTATTCAGTGAACCTACGATTGTTCAGAAAAATGTCCAGTCTACAATGGAAGAATTCACTGATAGCTCCAGCCTGCTGAGGGTTATGCATGATTCCAATACGATTTCCTTTATTAATTTTGATACAAGTTCTGAATGGTCTCCTGTAGACAGTAATCTCTTAACTGAAAGCATTGATTATGTTAATAGTCACGGAGGCTGGACAGACAATTACCGCTATGATTCGTTTGATCTAGCCAGTAATCGAGTTGTTTTCCGGCAGTATGAATTAAATGGATACCCAATTTTCAGTGATAGCTCAAGTAAGTCAACGGTTCAAGTAAGCTGGAGTCAAGGGAAATTCCGTGAATATAGAAGAAGCAATTTTTCTTTTGATGCACCTCTTTCTGATCATATAAAGGTTGGTCTTCCTTCAGGTGAGGCAGTTGTCAACTATTTGGAGAAGCTTGATGGAATGGAATTGAATCAGCTTGAGGATATAAAAATTGGCTATAAAATGACAAAGGATCCACAAACCAAATTAATTTATCTTGACCCTTCCTGGTACTACTTATATGGCGGGAATTGGATTATGTTGTCCATGGAGGAGACAGGAGGGATTAACCGTGGATTGGAGTAAAATCAAAACCATTTTTATTATCGCTTTCCTGGTACTGGATGTGTATCTCGTCTATGAATTTACAAAATTACGGGATGCCAGCGAATTGGCGCTGGAGTCAGAAGCGTCAGTAGAAAATCGGTTAAGAGCTGATGGCATTGAGTTTCCCGAACTGAAGAAAGACTACAATGAAATAAATTTAATTAATGCTGAACGCGAGGAATTCACAGAGGAAGATCTGGAAGATGCAAAGTTTGATGAGCAATCTGCTGAAATCAATAGAGGCAAAGAATTAGTCGTCAGTTTAGATGAACCTTATTCAATAACTGAAGATGCCGATGCTGAGGAACTGAACACCTTTTTAGATACTTATGTCATTCATGCAGACCAATATGCATTTTGGGAAAAAGGTGAAACAACGATTACCTTCTATCAGACTTTCGAAGGAAAAATGTTTTACAAAAACAATAATGGCCGGTTAACGCTGTTCTTGAATCCAGAGGGAGAAATCGTTTCTTATACTCAAACACTGCTCACCAATATTGAAGAGCGTGTAGAGGTTGAGGATCCGGTTCCGCCGCTTAGTGCAATGGAGACGTTGTATCAAAACAGCAAACTGCTTCCAAATTCAGTTATTACGGATGTAGAGATCGGTTATTACACATTCTTAAGTGAAAATACGACTACCTACACACTTACGCCTGTATGGCGATTTGTAGTAGAGGATCAAGGAAGTCTGTATGTAAATGTAAAGTATGGCGATATCATCGATTTAAGCAATATAGAGAATAATTAATGGGGGAGAAATTATGTCCATGCAATTCAGCGTTCTTGCAAGCGGAAGTACTGGGAACGCCATATATGTTGAAAACGGGGAACATTCCTTTTTGGTTGACGCAGGATTAAGCGGCAAGCAAATGGAAACCTTATTTCAGCAAATTGACCGTGATATGGGGAAATTGTCCGGCATCCTTGTGACACATGAACATAGTGATCATATAAAAGGCGTAGGCATCGTTGCCCGCAAGTATAAGCTTCCTATTTATGCGAATGAAAAAACATGGCTGGCCATGGACAATTTAATCGGTCAAATTCCTGTTGAGCAAAAATTCACTTTTGGTATGGAAACAGTGAAGTCATTCGGAAGCCTTGATATAGAGTCATTTGGTGTTTCCCATGATGCGGCAGATCCGATGTTTTATGTATTCCATAGCAGTGGAAAAAAGCTTGTTCTGATCACAGATACTGGCTATGTCAGCGACCGGATGAAAGGATTAATCTCCAATGCAGATGCTTATGTGTTTGAGAGCAATCATGATGTGCAAATGCTAAGAATGGGACGTTATCCTTGGAGCATTAAACGCCGCATTTTAAGCGACGTCGGTCATGTTTCCAATGAAGATGCTGCGATCGCGATGAGCGAAGTAGCGGGAGATCGTACGAAAAGCATCTACCTTGCTCACTTAAGCCAAGACAACAACATTAAAGATTTAGCACGGATGTCCGTCGCTCAAACGCTTGAAACACAAGGTATTATTGCAGGCGAACAGTTTACCCTTTATGATACAGATCCGAAAACACCAACCATATTAACGGCGGTGTAAAAATAAAAAGCAGCAAAGGACCTAATGAGCCTTTGCTGCTTTTTTACATAGATGTTCGTATGTTAATAAAACGCAAACAAATTATGAACAAACTCGTAAGATTAACAGAAGATAAGTGTTTTTTTTAGAATTTTATTTTTGACTGAGTATAATAATGGGTATAGAGGTAAAATAAATGATAGCCATCATCTTATAGAAAAAACCTATACTTTAAAAAGGGAAAGGATGAATTACATATGGGCTATTATGATCAGGATTATGAAAATCGCTCAAGCCGGCAAAGAGGCAAAAAGAGCGGTTATTTTTTGGCGAGCCTTGTAGGTCTCATTCTTGGTGCCCTGCTTGTTGTCATTGCACTGCCAAAGCTGATTGATTACAATGTGCTTCCATATTCTGCGGAAGAAACCGAGCAGCGTACAAATAATAACTCATCTAATGTTGAAACCCAGAATCTCTCTCTTGATGTGGTGACAGATGTAACACAGGCAGTCGATAAAGCGGGTGATGCGGTTGTCAGCATTACAAACCTTCAATCGAATAGCTTCTGGGGTGGGCAGGAATCTGGAAGTGCTCCAGCAGGAACTGGATCTGGCGTCATTTATAAGAAAGACGGAAATAAAGCATTTATTGTTACCAACCACCATGTAGTCGATGGGGCGCAGCAGCTTGAAGTAAGTCTTGCGAATGGAACAAAGATTCCGGCTACCCTTGTAGGAAGTGATATATGGACGGATTTAGCCGTTATTGAAGTAGACGGAAATGAAATCGACACGGTAGCTGAATTTGGCGATTCAGATGCACTGAAAACAGGTGAACCTGTTATTGCTATTGGAAATCCGCTCGGCACATTTGAAGGGTCTGTAACACAAGGAATCATTTCCGGTTTAGAGCGAACAGTTCCGGTTGATATTGACCAAAATGGAACAGTGGATTGGCAGGCAGAAGTACTGCAGACGGATGCAGCCATTAACCCGGGAAATAGCGGAGGAGCACTTGTAAACATTGGCGGACAGCTCATCGGCATCAATTCCATGAAAATTGCTGAGTCGGCGGTAGAGGGAATTGGTTTAGCTATTCCAATTAATTATGCAAGACCAATTATTGATGATCTTGAGCAATTTGGAGAAGTAAAACGTCCTTATTTAGGTGTAGGATTACAATCAGTAACCGAAATCCCAGGCTATCATCAGCAGCAAACATTAAAGCTGCCACAAGATGTGAAAAGTGGAGTAGCCATTACACAGGTAGAGCCAAATTCACCAGCCGCACAAGCTGGACTGCAGGAATTTGATGTTATAGTGGAAATGGATGGCGAGCAGATTGATGATGTCATTGGCTTGCGTAAGCATCTATATAACCAGAAAAAAGTCGGTGACCAAATGCAGATTGTCATTTATCGCAATGGTGAACAGCAAGAAGTAACCGTGAAGCTGAGTGACGTTACTACTTTTTAGGCAAGGTATTCAGCAGTAATGCAAGATTTCAGAGCAAACAAACTCGGTTTGTCTAAAATATATGGAACCTAGAAATACTAAACAGGAGAGCATAACGCACTCCTGTTTTTTTCTGTGCAAAAATCAAAACACATAAAAGGTGTCAATATGTTAAGATGTAGTGTGGATAACTGGAAGATGTGAGGTTTTACAGAGTTTATCCACATTGTTAATAAATTGATTGTAAAAGAGGAGCGTTTTGAAATTGAAAATTTACTGCTGTGAGGAACATGTTGAGCTAGCCATTGATATGATTGTAGATGAGCTGGAAACTTTCCCGCAATTGACGCAAATGGAAGATGAACAAAAATTATCAACAGCCTGTGAATATTGTCGAAATACCGCAATATATGTTGTGGCGAACAAGTGATTCCATACCATATGTGGATAGAAAATGTGGACATGTGGATAACTACTGTGGATATGTTGTTTGTACCTGAGGATTGCCTGTGAATATCTATCTATTTTTCTAAATAAACGGTAGGCCATCAGAATGAATTTACTGAAATCCTATATTCTTTTTCTGGAATTTTTCGATATACTATTATAAATTTCCATAAAGGATGTGAAGCTGTAATGATTCAAAGGTTTTACAGATCGAGAGCTTTAATAGCTGTTTTAGCATTACTCCTATTGGTACCTTTAACAGTCGGAGATCATGCCAGAGCAACAAATGATGTACAAAATAACTCGACAGCAGCAGAATCGACAGAAACAACATCCACAGAGAAGACATCATTGACAGAAGAATTAAATGTCATTCTTCAAGATGAACGGCTTGCCGGTGCACTAACAGGAGTAAGCGTAAGAAATGCTGAAAATGGAGAAATGGTCTATACCCAAAACGGGGATATCCGACTTCATCCGGCCTCCAATCAAAAGATTCTCACAGGGGCAGCAGCATTAGCAACACTTGGCGGTGATTACCGATTTTCAACGGAAATTTTAACAGATGGAATGGTAAGAGGGAAAGTACTTCAAGGAGACTTATACATAAAAGGCAAAGGCGATCCAACCCTTTTAAAAAAGGATCTGGATGCATTTGCTAAAGAACTGAAAGCAAAAGGCATTGAAAAAATCAATGGAGATATTATCGGAGACGATAGCTGGTATGACGATGTGCGCCTGTCGACTGACTTGAACTGGGATGACGAATCGAACTACACAGGTGCACAGGTCTCAGCTCTTACCTTATCTCCTAATGAAGATTATGATATGGGCACAGTTATCGTAGAAGTGACAGCTGGGAAAAAGCCCGGCGATAAGGCGCAGGTTTCCGTTACTCCAGCAACGGACTATGTGAACATCGTAACCGAGGCAGCTACTGTTGCAAAAGGCGAATCAAAAAGCATCTCGATCAGCAGAGAACACGGCACAAATGATATTGTCATTAAAGGGAAAATCCCGCTAGAAGGTTCAGCGTCGCGATCATGGGTATCTGTATGGGAACCAACAGGTTATGTGCTGGATGTGTTTACGAAGTCACTGCAAGAACAAGGAATCAAGCAGATTGGCAAAAACGAAGTAAAACGTGGCGTAACAGCTGAGGATGCAGAGCTGCTAGCCTCCAAACAATCCATGTCATTAAAGGAATTGTTCCTGCCATTTATGAAGCTTAGCAACAATGGCCATGCAGAAATGATCGTCAAGGCAATGGGCAAAGAGATTCATGGGGAAGGCAGCTGGGACAAGGGTCTCGACGTTGTTGAAAGCCAGCTAGCCTCATTTGACCTAGACATGGAATCCATCCTGCTCCGTGACGGATCAGGCATGTCTCATAAAAACCTTATTCCAGCAGAGCAGCTAACAAAGCTGCTTTATGAAATACAAGATGAACCATGGTATCCGCAATTTGAATATTCCCTGCCTGTCGCAGGAATTTCAGACCGATTAGTAGGAGGAACATTGCGCAACCGACTTAAGGGTGAGAATACACAAGGAAACGTCAAAGCGAAAACCGGCTCCCTTACTGGTGCCAACACCCTATCCGGCTACGTCACAGCAAAAAGTGGCGAGAAGTTCATCTTCTCGATTATGATGAACAACTATATCAGCGGGTCGATGACGGAAATCCAAGACAGGATTGTGGAAACACTTGCGAAGCAGTGAAACTAGTGGGAAACCACCAGTCCATGATCAGATAAAAAAAATCCTGGCGATTATTTCGCCGGGATTTTTTTGCCTCCAAATGTAAGTTTCATTATTTACTCAAAAACAATGTTCATCATTATTGTTATAATAGGATAGATAAATTGAATGAGCGGAGGAACTATATTAATGAGCCAATACCCGAATTGCCCAAAATGCCAATCTGCATATACTTACGATGATGGGACTTTTCTCGTTTGCCCGGAGTGCGGATACGAGTGGAGTGCGAATGAGGAAACAGAAGCTGCTGGAGATACGAAGAACGTCAAAGATGCTAACGGAAATATTTTAAATGACGGCGATACCGTGAGTGTAATAAAAGATCTGAAAGTAAAAGGCAGTTCATCTGTACTGAAGCAAGGTACGAAAGTGAAAGGAATCCGCTTAGTGGACGGAGATCATGATATTGATTGCAAGATCACTGGATTTGGTGCCATGAAATTAAAATCCGAATTTGTGAAGAAAATCTAAGAAAATAAACAAACAGGAGCCACCATGAAAAGACTACTTTTGATTATTGCTGCAGCCGCAGCAATGATCTTTTTCTTACTGAACATGAACGAACCCAAAGAACAAAAACAGGATCTATATGTAGCGACAGATGGAAATGATGAAAATGATGGATCCATAACAAAGCCTTTTCGCACTCTGACAAAAGCTGCTTCAGAAGCGGAAGCCGGGACAACTGTACATATCCATGAAGGAATTTACGAAGAGCAGCTGGTCATCCAGCATAGCGGCACAAAATCAAATGGAGTTATTTTTCAGCCCTATCATGATGAAGAAGTGATTCTGAGCGGTGAAAACATACCAAGTGAGGAAGGCGATACCGCCCTCATTACGATCGACAGCAAAGACTATGTGACGATTAAAGGCCTCACGATTCAGGATTTAACGACGGATTTAACGGATGAAACCGTCATGGGCATTTTTGTGACAGGCTCCAGCAGCCATATTACATTGGACAGCAACCACATTCAGCATATTGAAACACATGCAGACGATGGAAATGGCCATGGCATTGCATTTTATGGAACGGAGCCCATGGAGGACATTATAGTGACCAATAACACTGTACAAGACCTCAAGCTGGGTGCAAGTGAAGCACTTGTCCTCAATGGCAATATTGATGGTTTTAAAATTGCAGATAACACTGTAAGCCGCAATGACAATATCGGCATTGATCTGATCGGCTATGAAGGAGTCGCTGCAGATCAAGATGCAGATTATGTGCGCAATGGAATGGTAGCTCGTAACACCGTTCATGACATCTCTACTTACGGCAACCCGGCATATGGCGAGGAATATAACGCTGCGGGCATCTACGTTGATGGCGGAAAAGAGATCACAATCGAAGAGAATACCATCTATGGCAGTGATATCGGCATCGAAGCCACTTCAGAGCATGCTGATCAATACGCGGAAAATATTGAGATCATCAACAATAATATCTATGAAAACTTTTACACAGGCATCTCCATTGGCGGATACGACGAAAACCGCGGCGGTACAATCAATTCTTATATCGGACACAACATCCTTTTCCGAAATGATACCCTAGATCTTGCCGGCGGACAGCTAATGATCCAGCATGACGTAAAAGACAATACCATTGAAAAAAACACTCTAACAGCCGGCCCATCCAGTATCTATATCGCAAACTTCTTCACGACCAATGAAAATACAACACTAAGCGATAATGTATTTCAAAAAGAAGATGGAGAAGACGGCATTTGGATTTGGAAGAATGAAGAGTATACGTCCTTCGAAGAGTTTAAAGCAGCATATCAGGGGGACGGTTCTGTTGGAGAGCTTAAAGAGAAATAGGTTTTTCAAAAGCTCTCCACCATTTGAGACATTATAAAAAAACGCAAAGAAAAGGAAGCAGCACACTATGAAAATTACCATCATATCCGTCGGAAAACTAAAAGAAAAATACCTAAAACAAGGCATAGACGAATACCTAAAACGCCTCACAGCCTACGCCAACGTCAACATCATCGAAGTCCCTGACGAAAAAGCACCAGAAAACATGAGCCCAGCCGAAGAAGAAGAAGTCAAAAACAAAGAAGGCAAAAAAATCCTCTCCCACATCAGCCAGGACACCTACGTTATTACCCTGGAAATAGGCGGGAAAATGCTTACCTCTGAACAACTCGCTGAAAAGCTTGATAGCCTTGCTACATATGGGAACAGCAAAATTGCCTTTGTTATTGGCGGATCACTTGGACTTAGTGATGAAGTCAAGGCTGCCAGCAAGTTTGCACTGTCTTTTTCAAAAATGACGTTCCCACATCAGCTTATGCGGCTGGTGTTGGTGGAGCAGGTTTATCGGAGTTTTCGGATTAATCGGGGGGAACCTTATCATAAGTAAGTGATTTTTTTCGAATAGATATTGTTACCATTTAATTTTTAAAAGAAAATTGAAAATGAACCAATCTTAAAAAGGGATGAACATGACTCATCCCTTTTTAGAATTAATCAAATAATTCTAATGATGGGGTTAAACAGAACTTTAAATCATTAGCTTTTTGCAAACCTATGTGATGATTAATCATTAGATCAACTAATTGATTCCCATCAATAAGTATGATTCCGCGCTCTTCACTTTTCAATTTTGCCTTATTCGTATAACTAGAGGTAGTGACGAAATAAGCACCATTGTTATGTTTTTGGCTCCATGCTCCAATAAAATCCCGAATTTCTTGTTCACCTACTAGATTATTTTCTGAATATCTTTTAATTTGAACGGGTATTTCCCCTTGTTTGAGTAAGGTTCTATATAGTAGACCATCAATACCACCATCCCCGCTTTTTTTCGTAACCTCACCGTAGGGTGCTTCATTTGCTCGTACTAACACCTGTATTACTAATGACTCAAAATTATAGGGGTTCATATTCATTAGTAATGACTTAAGATATTTTTTTAAATGAATTAAATACTCATCATAAGATTTAATTAATGAATTGAGTGCCTCATAATGTTTACTTGCAAATGGAGCCTCCAGTGTTTGCAACTTTTCTGAAGTTTCCTTTTGAAGCTGATTACTCCAAAAATCATTGATGTTTGAATCTGGATTAATCATTAATCCCCTACCATAATCTGTTAGTAGGAGTAAACCTCCGTCTAGCTCCTTTAAAATATTAAGTTGAAAAGACTTTTCAAGAATCGGATTGACCTCATAATCCTCAATGTCTTCGTCCAAATCGCTTTTAATATTTCTAAACAGTATTTCCTTAGTACATGATGTCTCACTGACATTCCTTAAAATTGATTTTAAAACATCAACAACAAAATCATTCATTGTTAACATTTTCTCTTTCTTCAATGCTCTGTCTGACTTGGTCCATCGTTAATAAACAATAGTTCCAGTGCTCATTGCTTTTGGCTACTTTATCAACATTTTCGTTTCTTGCTTTAGTTACTAGATAACTAACAAGGGGCTCAATCATTTCTTCAAGTTCTTTATGGTGATCAGGATCAAAACCATCTATCCATTTATAATATCCGTCGTCATCCTTGGTAACTAGCATCCGGAATGAACCTATAATAGGATGTACTAATCCAGAAGGAACATCAAATTTCATACCGTTTAAGGTAGTTTTCTGCCCATCAGAATAAGTAGTAATATTACGGAAATTTTTATATATCTCCTTTTTGTCTGATTTAGAAAAACCAATAAGTGCATAGTTGCCAGAGCTATTTGAGTCGGTAGCACCGACTCTATTGTATATATCAGGTATATTTTTCTCCAAGAATGTATATATAGAAAAAATTCCGGGAATTATTCCTGCCATTTTTACATATTCAGAATCACGTTCTTCTTCAGCTGCACTTTCTACTTCTTGAATATATGCTTTTATTATTGGATCGGCTCCTGAGGCCCATTTCATTGGTGGTACTGAAGGTTTACGACTATATTTAGACTTTGATGAATATTTAGGAGTTCTTTCGAGATTAAATAAATCTAATAAACGAATTATATTTTCAACAGGTAACATCTTAGAGCCATCTTCCATTTTTTCGAATTGTTTGTACATTATTCTATTTGCAAATGGAAGATTTGATAAAAGGTCCTTAAGTATATCAAATCCACCTTGTAAATTTACAATTGAACGTGTAAGAACCTGAGCAGAAGTATTCCTTGCTTCGGCCAAGCGGGAAACATCTGTGAAATTTACAGTAATTTCAAATCTTACAAAAGCATCGAGGATTTCTTCATTCTTTCTATAATCCATCACTGTGTTTTTTATGATTTTATAAGTATGCCCCCCATCGATGTTTCCCTCATTTTCTTTATCCATAACAATTTCCAAAACTTCAGGATTGAGATCAGTTTCATTTTCAAAAACTACATCATGAAGAATAGCAACCGTATGAGCAACTAAAACGATTCCTCTGTTCAATAAGTAGAAGGCTTGGTTGTGAGGGCGGCCATCTTCCGCAATTTCAGTATTTTTTAAACTTTGAGCTATTCTTCTTGATGGAGTGGTTTTAATATTTTGTTCGCGTGGATTCTTTTTCATAGGAATGGTTATTTCATCTCCTAATCCTAGATCCATAACATGGACAAATGCAGAGTAAATGAGAGTGTGGTCCCAGTTGGTTGGGTCTGGCATATGGTCGTGATTTGAGCGAAATCTCCTTAAATCATGTGGATTATACATGGTGGTTATTTGGTCACTACGAACTCTAAGAATGAAATTTTCTTCATCCTCCTCAAAGCGTTTTAGCATAATAGGCATCATGATATCTCTCCCTATGTTTAATGAAAATTAATTCTTTAAACTGATTATATCAATTATTCTTTGAAAAGCTCATTAACAAAATAACTTTAAATATGGTATTTATTAATTAATAATTAATGAAAATCTATGGCTCAATGCAACTGATTAATAAGTCTTAGAAACAATATGATAGCATCTTACTTTTTCTATTTCTCATTTAGATATATAACGGTGAAGCGTACCACAAATAGTTACAGATAAAAATTAAACAAGATAGATACCCTCTTAATAAAAACAAAATAAAACTAGAGGAGACCGTTAGCACACATGGGTCTCCTCAAACCTTTTTAAACCACCACCTCACTCATCAACGCATGCCTATTCCCCTCACGATCCTCAAAAAACACCATCCAAGTCTCAGTTTTCCACATTTTAGCCACCATATGAGGTTCATCAACAAACCGTACATCTGCAGCTGCTAATCGCTCATAAGAATCCCTAATATCACTCACCTGAAAATAAACAACTGAACTCGCATGTGCAAATTCTTTTTTCTCTGGAGGTGATAGCAAAAGTCTCAAACCATTGCTTTCAAAAAATGCCATATTATCCATGTGCCTAGTTTCTGTTCATAGAATTCAATAGCTCTATCTAAATCTTTAACAGGTATGCCAATTTGTCCAAGTTTTTGAATCATCTTTCATTCCCCTTTCAATTAACCCCTTAATACTCTCCACGTTCTTCAGCAACCATTCCCGTTCGTGGCGACAAATCCTCATAAGCATCCGATCTATCCAAACGCTCTTTAAAATACTGATTCAATTCCGAATCCGTACAAAAGACAAAGCAGCCTTTCTGCCCTCTAGTCATTAAGGTTCGGTACGTATTTCGGATAATCCTGTCTGCTAAAGCTTGTGCTTCATCAGGATTTTCTTTTGCCAGAGTTTTGATACCTTTTAAAGACTGATCTGTTTTAGCACGTTTTGTGTAGTCTGTGATTACTTCGCCATCTTGACACACAAGATCAGGTCCAATAATGATGCCGACATAATCAAATTCCAATCCTTGTGATGTGTGGATACACCCAGCTTCGTAGACGGAGTCCTGGTCGATGGCCCATATGCTGTCAGAGAGATTCCAGCTGATTTTAAAGTTGTGTTCAGGTATTTCAATGTCTTTATGAAGAGTGCTGTTCCGTCCTTTTTTCGGCCATTCCCAGCAGTAGCCCGCTAGTATACGAGATTTGTTATTTTTCTTATTGAGGTCCTCAATTTCTTTGAGCATGGCATTTGGATCATCGTATACTCTGAAATCGTAGTCCAGACCGCGGTCATTGGCGTTGGCTGTCTCTCTGATTTGCAATACATCATCCAGCCAAGCAATATAGGCATCCGATCCGTCGCAGCGGAATTGGGAAACCAGTTTGCCCTGAATGAGTTCGGCATTTAATAGATTTGCATACTTTTTTATTACATCCACACTGCCAATGTCTTTTAATGTGACTTTCTGATCTTCATCAATAAAGAAAATCGTGAATTTAGCAGAATGGATGACTTCTTTAATTTGATTTTCTCCTTTATTGCTGAAGAGACCTGATTTTTCATTAAGGCGGTGTGCTTCATCGATAATGAGTACGTCAAATTCATTTGCTTCTGATTCAGTAAAGCTGCCCGATCCTTTGAAAAGGTGATCAATTTGTGTTTTCTTGATCGTTCCTTTTAATTTTGAAGCATAGACGTTCCGCGGTGCGGAGTTTTTGGATACATATAGAGCGGTTAATTCTTGGTTAATGAGATTTACAAGCAGGTTTATGGCCATAACAGACTTGCCTGTTCCTGGTCCGCCTTCAATGACTATAACGGTTTTCTGATTATGTTTAATAGATTCCAATGCCAGATGATAGGCATCTTCATAGAATACTTTCTGCTCATCAATCAGGACGAATTCTTGGTTTCCCTTTAGCATGCTTGCGAGCGTGTCCTGCAGCGATTTGGAAGGACGAATTTTTCCATGCTCAATCTGGTAGATTAACTGGTTCTGATCACCAAAACGAACGTACTTTTTTATGAAGTCTCTTAATCTCTGGATTTCTCCTTTTGTAAAAAGAGGGGCTTTGGCCAAATGAGCATCATAGTGAGAATCCATCAACGGATCATTGTCTGCTTTCCGGTAGTTATGTAAATATGCACATGGGTTTAAAACGATTTGCTGATCTTGTACATTTTGATTAAAATCCTCAATTAAGGCTGCGTAAGACCATGCTTGATAAGAGGGGTGTGTGACAGTGCGTTTCCCTCCGCCAAGATAAGTAGACACAAGTGCATCCTTAGAGGTTACCTTTTCTGCCTCTGACCATTGTTTCAACTCCACAATGACCACGTGATCCTGACTGCCATCGTGGCCAGCAACCAAAAAATCTACGCGTTTTGATGTGTTGGGAATCTTAAACTCTATAGCTACGGATGTATCATCAGGAATTTCTATATCCTGCATAACGTTCGACATGCGCTGCAGGGAATTTTCCCATGACGTAATTTCACTTTTAGAAGTCCGTCCAATTTTCTTTTGATAAGACTCGTAAAGACGTTCAACGAGGAGCTCGTTTGTTACGTCAGATATAAATTCCAATTTTGTCGCTTCATATATGATCAAGTATGGCCACCTCTTTAAGAAGTCTAGTGACTATATTTTACCATTTTTGGATTGGGAGATAGTAGTTATAAAAGATATCTTTGCTGTAGAGTAAAAAAAAGATTCAAAGCAGGCTTGAATTCCAAGCCTGTTTTGAATCTACTTCCGATATTCCTTCTCAGTCCCACCGCTAAACTGGATCTCTAACTCAATATTTTGAGCGTCCTCAGGAATGCTGAATGCTTCACTTATTGTAGTCAAAACTTCTTCATCAGGTGTATTTTCATCAAAGTTAAAGGACGAGAATATACTGTCCAGTTCTTCTATTGCTGCGTCACCATTTAAATCGATATCTTGTGAATGATCTTGATAGGATGCTTCCATTTGGTCATTGGTTTCATTTTCATAGTCAACTTCTAGGGCATCATTATGGTCTTGATAATCTGCATCAAGATCAAAGTGTGTAAAATTGTATCCAGTAGTATCATTGTTATCGTTCGTTGCATTATTTTCTTCTGTTTGCTGCTGTTCGTCCTCTGCAGTGTTTTGTGGAGGATTTTCTACCTCATCATTATCACCACAAGCAGCAAGTAATAATGATAACATCAGGAAAATACCGATCCATAATATTCTTTTCTTCACCATGACAGCACTCCTTTATCTTGTGTTACATTCATTTTTACCTAAATAAAAGTATAATAAACAAATTCATTGGGGCTGTGATTACTACTCTTTTCTTCATAAATATATCTTTGTTAAAAATGTTAAAAATCAGAATTATTAGCTACGGCTTTATTTCTAATGTTTTAAACCGATATAAAGAAAAATTAATAAGAAGGAGCTCGATTTATGAATTCAACGATTCAGGCAGTAATCAATATTGCCCCGATTATTAAAGATACACTAGGACCGACAGCTGCACTAGGTGTCCTGGATACAGAGAAATTTGTTTACTATTCTCCATCCACTCTCTTGAATATTAAGGTAGAGGTAGGAGTATCCAGACTGGATGAATTTGATGCTTATCTGCGCGCACTTAAAGGAGAACATTTTATTTCTAAAACATTAGATCCTACCATATTTGGTGCAGCAGCTGTGACTTCTATTACGCCGATTCATGATTTAGAAACAAATGAAATCGTTGGTCTGTTATCGTTAACGAGAACTTTGGAGCATCAGGAGAAGCTAGATAAAGAGCTTAGCAGACTAAATGATGTCATCGATGCATTACAAGGAAAGGTACAGCATGTGGCCGCACAGTCAGAAGAACTTTCCGCAACTAGCAGTGACATTAACGTACAAGCGCAAAGTGCAAACAAAAATTCACAACAAATAGGGGAAGTCGTTCAATTAATTGAACAGATTTCTACGCAGACAAATCTTCTTGGCTTAAATGCAGCCATTGAAGCAGCTCGTTCTGGCGACGCAGGAAGAGGCTTTGGGGTCGTGGCAGATGAAATTAGAAAACTTTCTAATAGTACAAAGGATGCAGTGAAGACAATTGATCAATCTTTAACTGAAATCAGATCCAGTATTGAAAACCTAACACTCAGTATTAATGAAGTATCGACATCTTCTGATGAGCAGTCGATCACAATGGTTCAATTCATGCAGGATATACAGGCATTGGATGAAAAAAGCAAACAAATCATCGAAAAAATGAAGCAAGTAACGAACCAGGAATAGGAGATTAAAATATGAATTTAACACTGCAAGCATTTGTGAAATTAGCGCCGGAAATCAAAAAGAACCTTGGTGAAAATAGTGCAGTTGTAGTTACTGACAGAGAAAATTTTATTTTCTCTTCCCAATCGAAAGATTTGGATTATAGTGTTAAAATTGGTGACTCTGCATTTACTGAAGATAATGTATTCTTACTTAGAGCACTTGAAGGAGAAAAAGTACAATTACATATTCCAAAAGAAAGCTATGGCATCGGTATGCACTATTCTGCCAACCCTATTCGTGATGAAAACGGTGAGATCGTTGGTGTATTCCAAATTACTAAAACATTGAAAGATGAAGAGCTTTTAGACGAAGATCTAGATGAATTACGCTCCATTGTCAGCAGTCTGCAAGGAAAGGTCGAGCAAGTTGCAGCCCAAGCTGAGGAACTTTCCGCTACGAGCACGGATATAAATGATCAAGCAGCAAATGCAAATGCGAACACTCAAGATATTAGTAAGGTTGTTAAACTAATTGAAGATATTTCTGCACAGACGAATCTGCTTGGCTTAAATGCAGCAATAGAAGCAGCCCGCTCTGGCGAAGCAGGAAGAGGCTTCGGTGTTGTGGCAGATGAAATACGTAAGCTTTCGATCGGAACGAAGGATGCAGTAGGTACAATCGCTCAATCCCTTCAAGAAATACGGACAAATATGGAGAATTTGAAAGCGAGTATTGATGAAGTATCCATTGCCTCAGCAGAGCAATCGCGGGTAATGGTTGAGTTTATGGAAGATATACAAAGCCTTAATGTACAAAGCAATGAAATCGGGCAATACATCAAAGATATCACTAATTGAAATTCCCTTTAAATACATAGGGGAGCACTACATACTGACTTGTTTACTATGAATAGCCGTTGTAAACTGGTTGGTCAACGTCTCTCCAGATAGATAGTGATTAAATAATCGTAATTAAAAAGAATAATAAATTTAACCAAATACATGGATGTCTCCAGACGTCTTTGATAAAAAAACAAGGCTCTTTTCTAAGAGTTTGTTGTTTTTGGACAAGTTTTCTATTTGATAAAAGACTAGTTGATTGGAGCAGAAGGTGCGGGACTCCTGCGGGAGAAGTGGGACAGGTAAGACCCCGCAGGAGCGTAAGTGACGAGGAAGCTCAGCGCCTACCCCGCGGAAAGCGGGCATCTGGAGCGGAAATCAACCTCTACTTATTTAAGTTAACAGCAACAATGTTTACGAAACAGTCAAAAACAAAGATGTTCTGGGGCATAGGATACGGAAGAGCAGAGTAATTGTAATAAGAAAGTAAGTTATATATAGTAAGTAAGGTATTGCAGATTTAAAAGTGATGGTAGGATGGATCATCGGAAAGCATCTACTATATGATAGAGCTTCAAATTAAGTATCTATCATTCAAGGGTACAACTATTTACTGAAAACTGGGGGATTAAGAGATGAAGTCTTTGGTATATTACGGTTCAAAAGATGTGAAAATTGAGGAAATTAATGCACCAGAAGTTACACAAGGAACGGTAAAGGTGAAAGTTAAATTTGCTGGCATATGTGGAACTGATTTACATGAATATCTACATAAAAGTTTCGTAACAGAAAATAAAATGATTTTAGGCCACGAATTCACAGGAGAAATTGTTGAAGTTGGCAAGAATGTAACGAAGTTTAAAGCAGGCGATCGAGTCGCTATTGAACCGATTTGGGGATGTGGTGAGTGTGAAACATGCAGAACAGGTAATTATAATATTTGCCCTGATATGAAATCATATGGTATTCACGAAAATGGCGGCTTTGCTGAATATGTTGTTGTTAAAGAATCAAATGTATTTTTGCTGCCTGAAACACTTAGCTATGAATTTGCAGCTTTAATAGAGCCTCTTGCCGTTGTATTGCAGGCAATTCGAAAAAGTAAGTTTAAAATTGGGGACCGTGTAGCTCTTTTTGGAGCAGGACCAATTGGACTCCTCTTATCTGAAAGCTTAAGAGCAGCAGGAGCTAGTAAGATCTTTGTAGCGGAAGTTAGTGAGGAACGCAGAAAATTAGCCTTAAAAATGGGTGCAGATGTTGTCATTAATCCACTCGAAGAGGATGCTGTTCAAGTGATCAAAGAGCATACAAATGGGGGAGTAGATGTTTCCTTTGATGTTGCTGGTGTGGAAGCTACGTTTAACCAATCACTTGATGTCATCAAACCGAATGGTGAGTTAATGATTGTTAGTGTGTTTGCCAATCCAATCCAGTATCATCCAACAACACAAGTAATCGGCGAGAAAAAAATCAATTCTTCTCTTGGTTACAATAACATCTTCCCTCAAGCAATCGATTTGTTATCAAAAGGATCATTGAATGTTGAGCCAGTCATCACGAGTATCATAAGTTTAGATGATATTGTGGAAGACGGGTTCGAAAAACTAATCAGCGATAAAAGAGAATGTAAAATTTTAGTTCGTCCGAGCTAATCACGAAAATGGGAAAATGGGGCCAGACCCTTGATGTATTAAAGCATTAACGCATCAAGGGTCAGGCCCCATTTAAGCAATACTCTATTTAATCGCCTTACTAACTCTCAATTTCTTCCCTTTAACCGTTGAATTCTCCATCGCTTGTAAAACGAGTGAGCCCTTTCCGTTCAGAATATCAACATACGACATTTGATCGTGGATGGTGATAATGCCGATATCTTCTGCGGTTACTCCAGGGATTTTTGCAATGGTTCCAACAAAGTCAACAGCGCGGATTTTCTTCTTTTTGCCGCCGTTGAAATGAAGCTTCATAATATCTTGGTTGATTCGTGCTGTTTTATTGTTTCTTACAACCCGACGGCCGCTGAGTTTTTCTTCGAAAGCCGCTTTCCCGCCAGCGATTTCCTCTGCACTCGGAGCTTCTATAACAGGAATTTCAAAGCCGATGTATCTTTCAATGGCTTTGATAAACTTTTCTTCATAAGGTGTCGCAAATGTAATGGCTTTTCCTTTATTGCCGGCACGGCCTGTTCTTCCTGTCCGGTGCACATAGCTCTCTTTTTCCATCGGAACGTCATAGTTGATGACGAGATTTACATTATCAATATCAATGCCTCTGGCAGCCACGTCAGTTGCTACCAAGTAGCGGAAGTTCCCCATTTTAAAGCCTTCCATAACAGCAAAACGGTCTTCTTGTTCAAGTCCGCCATGAAGCTTCTCACAAGGATATCCGGCCTCATCAAGTTCGCTGAATAGCGTATCTACATGTTCTTTTGTCCGGCAGAATATGAGGCAGCTGTCTGGGTTTTCTGCAATCGTAATGTTCTTAAGAAGTGAGATTTTTTCTTCTTCAGTCACTTCAATTAAACCATGTTCAATTGTATCCGCTGTTACCCCATTTGATTCAATTTCAATATGAGCAGGATGATTCATATATTGATGACAAAGCTTCTCAATATCTGCAGGCAATGTAGCAGAAAACACCATTGTTACCCGATTTGAAGGAAGCGCTTGAATGATGTCTTCTACTTCATCAATGAAACCTCTATTCAGCATCTCATCAGCTTCATCGATAATAAGGTACTTTATTTGATCCAGTTCAAGAGTTTCGCGATCAATATGATCCAGAACCCGTCCAGGCGTACCAACGACCACATGAGTTTTTTGCTTCAGTTCATCTCTTTGTTTCGAAAAAGGTTCTTTTCCATATACAGCCACTGCTTTAATGCGTTTAAACCTTCCGATATTTGTCATGTCTTCGCGGACTTGAACGGCAAGTTCCCTCGTTGGAGTAAGAATCAGGGCTTGTGGTTTCTTTTCTTCCCATTCAACCATTTCGCAAAGCGGAATGCCAAAGGAGGCAGTTTTGCCGCTTCCTGTTTGGGCTTTTACGACAAGGTCTTGATTTTCCAATGCTAATGGTATGACTTTGCTTTGAACTTCTGTTGGATCTTCGTATTTTAAAACGGTTAGTGCTCTCTGTATTTCTTCACTCAGCTGATACTCCGCAAAACGGCTATTACTCATTTTTTAACCTCATTTTTTGTATTATTGTCATCTATATCATTCTCTTAAATCCCTAATATAATCTGAATATGATTCATTATACTTGAAAAAAGCAGGACAAACCCAAACTTGCTGCTAAAAAGTCTAAAAGGTGAAGAAAGAGGCTTAACTGCTGTATCGTTCTTTCGACTGTTCAATCCATTGATGCTATGAAAGTAAAAACGAGCAGAAATCGCACTGCTCGCTTTGCAAATAACGGTTTTTCCGCAAATATCTATTTTTCTCTATTCACAAACAACAACCTGCCGTGAAAATAACGCCTTGATCCCTTTGTTGGCCACACATCGGTCGACGATCGTAAAACCTGCTTTGAAAATCATCTCATCCATGTCTTCAATTGTGAGAATCACAACTCGATCTGCTATTCTTCTGGCGTTCTTGATGATTGTGAACAGTTCTTCCTCTGTTGCTCGGCAATAAAGGTTGTAAGGCATATCAATGATGGCCACATCATAATGACCTTCTTCGTCGGCAATGTCTTTTATCTTCACTATTCCATCAAAGTGAAAATGAGCGATATTTTCTCGGGAACCTTTTACGGCTAATGGGTTGCGGTCGGAGCCAACAATGGGAATACCCATCGAGAGTGCTTCGACAAGGACCGTACCTATCCCGCAGCAAGGATCGATTAAACTGACACCTGCTGGTTCAGGGACAGCGATATTCACAACAGCTCTGGCCAGACGTGCGCTTATGGCTGTTGAGTATTCTTGAGGCTTCTTAACATGATGCAGCCATACATTCTCATTTTCCTGGTAAATGCCGAAATACCACTGCCCTTTAAACGGTACAATACCGAAAAGAATATCAGGGTTTTTCATTTTCGCATCAGCGTTTATATTCCAGCCAATTTCTCTTTCAATATGCTGGCGTTCTGCGTATTCTATTTTATCTTTACGTGAAAGATCATTTATTTTCATAAAAATAACCTTAAAGGTTTGGCCGCTAAGTTCGAGCTGCGGAACCTTCTCAGAAATCTCTTGAACAGAATGGCCTGAGAAAAGAATAGAAAGTTTGCTTCTGATAAAAGGGCTTCTGTTTGGGTCTATATTTTTTGCGCTGATTATAAGGTGGTCTGACTCTTCCCCGAAAATGGCTCGCTGCTCCAATGCACAGAGAGATTTTTCTTCAGCACCATGAGAGTAGGCATATAGGAATTCTGTTGATTGCAGATTAAATGTTGTCATATTTGTTTTTAGCCCTTCTTGGTTCACTAATCAAATGCTATAAATCTATTATAGCCTATAAACTCTCTTGAAAACGAAAAAGGTCGGTATATCCAGTTTCCTTCTTTTGTCTGCAGCTGCTCAGCTCAGCCACAGTACGATTATTTTGGACAAAAGGTCATGTTATGTACGCTGGTTACCAATATACTTAAACGAGTGTATATGTGTTTTTGAAAGTTCAATAACCTCTTTAATAAAATTTTCCGGTGTTTCTTTGAACCCATTATAAATCCAATTTTGCAGAAGTCCGTAAAACCCATATGCTGTGTAACGTTTAAAATAATCCATGTTTACAGGAATATTATTGATGGTTTCAAAAATGAATTGCTCTTTATATATTTTAAGGATCGTTAGAGGAAATCGAGTATGCAGTCCTGGCAGTGTATCGTCATAGTTTAGTAACGTGAAAAAACTCCGATTATGGTAGATATAGAGAACGATATTAAACGATGGTTCATTTAGCTTGGTTGTATAAATTTTTTGCCCAGATACATATGATTTGCCTACAGAGGCTTCTAATCCTTTCATCATGGATAGAAGTAAGTCCTCAGCCAATTCAATTTTATCTGAGTAATGAGTATAAAATGTACTGCGATTGTAAGCGGCATAGTCCACAATATCTTTTACAGTAATAGAGTGATATCCCTTTTCTGATATAAGTTGAGCCAAAGCCTGCTTTAAATGGGATTTTGTACGATTTTGCCGTTGCGTTTTTTCATTATTCATGAAAGAATCTCCTTCAGAATAGACAGATTTAGGATAAGTGTTGATTTAGTAGACAGATAGCGTTTTCTTGATGATTGTTAAATGTGAACAAACGAGTACAATTAAATTGTGAACAGCAGAGAGAGCTGTAATTATCTATTATTTTACCTTAGAAGTCATTTTAAATTCTAGGGATGGGGAGGAATATAAATGGGGAAATTACAAGATAAAGTAGCGGTCATTACTGGAGGAGCATCTGGTATTGGTGCTGAAACAGCTAAATTATTTATCTCAGAAGGAGCCAAAGTCGTTCTTGTTGATTTAAATGAAGAAAAGGGAAAAGCCTTTGAAGCTGAATTGAAAGCGCTTAACCATAATGTTCTCTTTATAAAAGCAAATATAACAAGTGAAGAAGAAGTTGCAAATGTCTTTAAACAAACCGTGGATACGTTCGGCAAAGTGGATGTTGTGTTCAACAATGCGGGAATCGGCCGTGTTCATCCTTCACATGATTTAGAGTACTCAGAATGGCGAAATACGGTGAATGTTGATCTAGATGGTGTCTTTTTGGTAGCACGTGAATCAATACGTGAAATGCTGAAAACTGGCGGCGGTACTATTGTAAATACAGCGTCTATGTACGGATGGGTTGGGTCACCTGGTTCTGCTGCTTATAATGCAGCCAAAGGCGGAGTGGTTAATCTTACGCGTTCTCTTGCCCTTGAATATGCCGAGAAAAATATTCGTATTAACGCACTATGCCCAGGGTTCATTGATACGCCGATTATTCCTGAAGAAAACAAACAGGCATTATCTGTAGCTACGCCAATGAAGCGACTTGGGAAACCAGAGGAAATGGCAAAAGGTGTCTTATTCTTGGCTTCTGATGATTCTTCCTATATGACCGGTAATAGCCTAATTATTGATGGCGGCTATACTGCTCAATAGTTATATAGATCATAAAGTTTAGATCAATGAAAAAAAGTGCAATATAGCACCGTACAAGAAATAATAGCGACTGGAGGAAATGGGAATGATGAATCGTTTTGATGAAAAAGTAGTTATTATTACAGGTGCAGGGTCAGGCTTAGGCTATTCTTCTGCTTTGCAGATTGCAAAAGAAGGAGCAAAGCTTACGCTTGTTGATTTAAATGAAGCTTCATTAGAAGAAACAAAAAGCAAGATATTAGAAGCTGTGCCAAACGCAGAGATGCTCTTGATCACAGCGGATGTGGCAGATGAAAAAGCAGTTGAAAACTTTGTGAATGAAACTGTTCAAAGATTTGGGAAAATTGATGGATTCTTCAATAATGCCGGCATTGAAGGAAAACAGAACCTGACTGAGAATTATGGCAGTGTTGAATTCGAAAAGGTTGTAAGCATCAACTTAAACGGTGTCTTCTATGGTATGAAATATGTATTAAAAGTGATGAAAGAACAAGGTTTTGGTTCTATTGTAAACACAGCATCAGTTGGAGGTATTCGCGGAGTTGGAAACCAATCTGGATATGCAGCGAGTAAGCATGGTGTTGTGGGTTTAACTAAAAACTCAGGGATTGAATATGGTCAGTATGGAGTTACCGTCAAAGCGATTGCACCAGGCGCCATTATGACCCCAATGGTTGAAGGATCATTAAAACAAATGGATCCTGTTAATTGGGAAGAAGTAGGGAAGCAATTTGTTCAGCCAAACCCAATGAAACGATTCGGTAAACCTGAAGAAGTGGGTTATTTAGTGGCATTCCTGCTATCTGATCAAGCTAACTTCATTAATGCAACGGTTATTCCTATTGATGGCGGACAGTCCTATAAATATTAAATCAAAAAGTCCTGCTTCTCCCAAGAGAGAGCAGGACTTTTCTTTTTAAAAATATCAATTTAACCTTTTTTTAGATAAAGCAGGAGAATCTCTTGAAGTTATATTTATTTCAAATTCGCATTAGCTGCAACATCATCTGCAAGCTTAGAAGCTCCGTCTAAAATAGTTGGACCATACCCAAAGAATTGGTTGAAGTCGATCACCATGATCGCTTTGTTTTTAATGGCATTAATGCTCTGCAGTGCTTCATCGTTATAGAAGCTGTCAATCGTAGCTTGCGTATCAGGACCGCCTGCATAATGAGAAAGAATCAACATATCTGGATTAATTTCAACTAATTGTTCCACACTCACTGTTCCTTCACTATCAGCTAATGCATTTGTTAGATTCAAATTGTCAAGAATGTCAGCAATAAAGGTATAGTCTCCGCCTGGATCAGGGGAAATCTTGCCTTCACCGCCATCGAATACATATGCATATGTTAATGGCTTTTTACTGGCTTTTTCTTCAATGGCACTCTGTTTTTCTTTTAGTTCATTGATATAATCTGCAGCGGCAGCTTGAGCGTTAAAAATTTGACCGATATCTTCAATATCTTTATATAAACTATCAAGCGTTCCACCCGTTAGACTGGCATGCTGTACAAATGTATTGATGCCTAGTTCATTTAAGCCGGTGATTGAACCAACACCCCATTCAGCATCCTGGAATAGTCCTGCCCGTCCCATTACAAGGTCAGGATCTGCGCCGACAACAAGTTCCTTGCTGGCATATCCTTCAGAAATGACAGGGATTTTTGCAAAGTCTTCAGCAATTTCAGGATCTGTTTCTCCATATAGTGCAGAAACCCCAACAATTTTGTCTGTTAATCCTAAGTGAACTAAAATTTCAGCCATTCCTTGTGTATTGGCTACTACTTTACTTGGTGCTTCCTCAAATGTTTGAGAATGTGTTTCATATGTAACGCCATCGGTTGTTAAATAGTTATCAATTGTAAGCGGGTACTGTGTTTCGTTTGAATCGGATGCAGCTGTTTCTTCTGTATTTGTCTCTTCTTCTGTGTTTGAGCTATCATCTAAATTTGCTTGCTCCGAATTCGAGCAGCCGACTAACAGGAGTAAAACGAATGTGAACACTAACCATGAGAATTTTTTCATAATTCCTCCACCTTTGTGAGTTTTATAGTTGAAAGGCTAATTGACAATGATAATCTTTCTCGATTAGTATAGAGGAAGAGATTCTTTTTGACAATCTTTTCTTTTGGAGGAAATGAAAGTGGACCATCATTCAAACAAGGGCTTTGTACAATCAAAAACTTTTTTGGCAATGATCTATTCTGGTGCCATTATGATTCTTTTAATATCTATTGTGATGGGCGTTTCACTAGGACAAGTGGATATCCCTTTCTCAGAATCATTTAGAATATTAGTTCATAAAATGTTTGGCGTTGGAGAAATTGAAAATGGATCCAGTGTTAATATCATATGGAGCATACGGTTTCCGCGTGTTTTAATGGCTTTGCTTGTAGGATCCGCTCTGGCACTTTGTGGTGCAATTATGCAGGCGACTGTTCAAAATCCTCTAGCTGACCCATATATTCTGGGGATTTCTTCAGGAGCCACCTTAGGTGCAACATTCGCCGTACTGATTGGTTTTGGTGCAGGCACAATCTTTTCTCAGTTTGGTTTAGCATTTGGTGCGTTTGCGGGAGCACTTCTTGCCAGCGTTTTTGTTCTTACTTTCTCGAGCATAGGCGGGAAAATGACTTCCGTTAAATTAGTATTAATGGGAATGGTGATTAACGCTCTGTTTTCCGCGTTTTCAAACTTTATTATTTATATTGCCAATAATGCTGAGGGCATCCGGACGATTACCTTTTGGAGCATGGGAAGTCTTGCAAGTGCACGCTGGAGTGAAATACCGCTTATCACAATCATCGTACTAATAGGGATTATTTATTTTCTTATTCAATCAAGGAATTTAAATACGATGCTGCTTGGAGATGAAGCAGCCGTTACTCTGGGCATCAATTTAAGTACATACAGAAGAATTTACATGACCATTACGGCGATTTTAACTGGAATTACGGTTGCCTCTGTAGGAATGGTTGGATTTGTAGGACTGATCATTCCACATTTAATTAGAAGTATTGTCGGTTCTGATCATCGAAAACTGCTTCCGGCAGCCATTTTATTTGGATCTATTTTTCTCATCTGGGCAGATATTTTTGCCCGCATCGTTCTTCCATCAGTGGAACTGCCGATCGGCATTGTCACCGCCATGATTGGTGCGCCAATGTTTATGTACATGCTGATTAAAAAAGGATATGGATTCGGAGGGAATTAAATTGAATCTGCAGGTTGAAAACATTTCAATTGAAATTGGGAAAAAGCAAATTGTTGATGACATCTCACTTCGTGTAAACAGCCAGCAATTCGTTGGTATTCTAGGTCCAAATGGGTGCGGTAAATCAACACTGCTCAAAAGCATCTATAAGGTTTTATCACCGAATAGAGGGTACGTAAAGCTTGGTGAAATGGATGTACTTAAGGAGAAGTCGAAGAAAATTGCTAAACATCTAGGCGTAGTAGGCCAATTCAATGAAATCAGCTTCGATTTCACAGTGGAACAAATGGTCATGATGGGCAGGACGCCTCATAAAAAACTATTAGATTCTGAAGCAAAAAAAGATCATGAAATGGTAGAGCAGGCGTTAAAAACAGTAAACTTACTAGCTTATAAGAATCGCAGTTTCTTAACATTATCAGGCGGAGAAAAACAAAGGGTCATCCTGGCACGGGTATTAGCTCAAGAACCGAAGTTTTTAATATTAGATGAACCGACCAATCATTTAGATGTTAAATATCAGATTGAAATCATCAAAATGGTCAAGCAGATCAATATCGGTACGTTAGCTGCTCTGCATGATTTAACGTTAGCTGGATCGTATTGTGATTATTTATATGTACTTAAAAATGGATCGGTTGTCACTTACGGAAAACCGGAGGAGGTTCTCACAAAGGAGAATATTGAATTTGTTTTTGATGTTAAGTGTGAAATCTATCAAAATCCTGTAACTGGCCATATCGGTATTGCTTATTTATAGGTTTTTAGAAAAGGCGAAGCAAGGACAATTATATCCTTACTTCGCTTATGTTTTGCTCAACTGCAGACGCTATTCCTGCCAGTTTGTATGAAAGCTGCCGTCTAAATCATTTCTTTCATAAGTATGAGCACCGAAATAATCACGCTGTGCCTGGATCATGCTTGCATTGGAAGTCCCTGTCCGGTAGCTGTCGTAATAGGTGAGGGAGGCACTTAAGCTTGGGAATGAAATGCCAGATTGAATGCCCTCACAAACGACTTTTCTCATGTTCCTTTGATACTCTTTTGTTTTCTCGGCAAAATAGGGAGATATTAATAAATTGGGTAGACTGGAATTCCCTTCATATGCTTCACTTATGATATTTAAAAATTCGGCGCGGATGATGCAGCCGCCGCGGAAAATAAGCGCAATATCCTTCAAAGGCAAGTTCCAGCCGTACTGCTCTGAAGTCATTTTATATTGAGTGAACCCTTGGGCGTAAGCACATATTTTCCCCATATATATAGCCTGTCTGACATGTTCAATCCAAACCTCTTTATCCAGCTCCTGCAGCTCTATGTCAGGAAGAGTCAAAATGGCTTCGGCAGTCATTCGTTCTTCTTTTAATGAAGAGAGGTAACGAGCGAATAGAGATTCTGTAATGATTGAGTTTGGAATGCCATGATCAATCGCTTGGATGCTTGTCCATTTGCCTGTGCCTTTTTGCCCAGCTTTATCAAGAATCACTTGAATTAGCGGCAAGCCGGTCACATCATCCTTTTTTCGTAAAATATCAGCGGTAATTTCGATTAAATAGCTTTTGAGTTCCCCCTGATTCCAGGATTCAAAAATATCTGCAATTTCCTCAACAGATAATCCTAACCGATCTTTTAAAAATGTATAAGCTTCGGTGATGAGCTGCATGTCTGCATACTCAATCCCGTTATGTACCATTTTGACAAAATGGCCTGCACCTTTAGGACCCATATAGGCACAGCAAGGTGTACCATCAACCTGTGCAGCGATTTTCGTCAAAATAGGGGCGACTTGTTCATAAGCCTCACGATCTCCGCCAGGCATAATGGAAGGACCTGTTCGAGCTCCTTCTGCGCCGCCTGAAATGCCAATTCCTAAGTATCTGATTCCTTTTCCTTGCAGTTCATCATATCTGCGTTCTGTATCTTCATAATGAGAGTTGCCGCCGTCCATGATGATATCTCCTTCTTCCAGAAAAGGAGTTAAGCTTGCAATGACCTCATCAATCGCTCTGCCTGCTGTTACCATCATGAAAACCTTCCGCGGTTTTTCTAAAGATTGTACAAAAGCTTCAATGTTATAGAAGGGACGAATGGTTTGTCCTTCTAGCTTTTCCAAAAGCTGATCCGTTAGGTCACTTGTATAATTATAAACACCTACTTGTTCTCCCTTATCCGCCATATTCAGGGCAAGATTACCGCCCATAACACCTAAACCAATTACGCCAATTGTATTCAACATCGCTACTGCTCCTTTTTCTTGATGAATAGGCAGTAACACCTGCAAATAGTTACTGCCAAAATAAGCTTTATAATAAAATTATTTCTATTCTCACTGTGCACTATGAGGAGGTTATGAAAAAATCATTTACTGAGGTTTTATTAAGCCTCTCTGATATTGGGCAATACGCGTATAATCCTCTTCTAATACTTTGGACAAGCTGATAAATATCGGAATCAATTGTCTGTATTCCTTTGAAGCCTCTTCCATAGGTGTATGTTTAAAGGTGCTGCCAACCATATCAGAAACACTCTCAAATGAGTCAATTTTTCCTGTCGCATATAAGCCTAAAAGACATGCACCAAGACATGAACTTTCGTAGCTCTCTGGCACCGCTACTTCTGTTCCAAAGATGTCGGCCATCATTTGTCTCCAAACTTCTGAGCGTGCAAATCCGCCTGTTGCCTGAATGCGGGTAACCGGGCTATCCATACATGCTGTGAGTGCCAAAAAGACAGTATATAGATTGTAAACAACCCCTTCTAAGGCTGCTCGAATCATATGTTCTTTTTTATGTGATAGTGTTAAACCAAAGAACGATCCGCGTACATCGGGATTCCATAAGGGAGCACGTTCACCTGCAAGGTATGGATGGAATAAGAGACCATCTGCCCCTGGTCTTACTCGTTCTGCAATCTTCGTTAATACATTGTAAGGATCAATGCCCAGCCTTTTCGCCGTTTCAACTTCTGATGCTGCAAGCTCATCCCGAATCCAGCGGAGAACCATGCCGCCATTATTGACCGGTCCGCCAATGACCCAATGCTTCTCCGTTAAGGCATAGCAGAAGATTCGTTCTCTATCATCTGTTTTCGGCTTATCAATAATCGTCCGGATGGCACCGCTTGTCCCAATCGTGACCGCAATCTCCCCTTTTCGGATAGCGTTGACACCGAGATTTGAGAGAACTCCATCACTGGCCCCAATGACAAAAGGAGTCTCAGGATCAATCCCCATTTGTTTTGCTAGAGCTTGATCACAGCCTTTAAAAATTGTAGTCGTTGGTACGAGTTCTGATAACTGAGAAGATGTGATGCCAGCAACCTTTAATGCTTCTTGATCCCAATCGAGTTTTTCAAGATTCATTAAGCCCATGCACGATGCAATCGAATGATCGACAGCATACTGATTAAAGAGCCTTAGAAAAATATATTCTTTTATGCCGATGTATTTTTTCGTTTCTAGAGCAATTTCAGGATGTTCATGGACCAGCCAGGCTATTTTGCTTAAAGGTGACATAGGGTGAATCGGCGTCCCGGTTCGTTTATAAATACCATGTCCATTCAATTCATTCTTAATTTTATGAGCCCATGCTTCACTGCGGTTGTCTGCCCACGTAATGACCGGCGTAAGGGGCTCATCATTGTTATCCATTGCAATAACACTGTGCATGGCACTGCTAAAAGAGATAAACGATAGCTTCTTATCATTGTGCTGCTTCCTAATATTCAAAACAGCTTGCAGTACAGCTTTAAAGATTTCATCCGGGTCCTGTTCAGCTGTTGTCATATCTGGTGTGTATAGTGGGTAGCCAATATTTTCAGCTTGAATAACTTGCCCGTTTTCACTAAATAAAACGGCTTTGGTGCTAGTGGTGCCGATATCAATTCCTAGCATATAGGTAATCACCTTTTTGCTCACCTCAATTTCTCTATTTCAATAGAAAAGGCGAAAAATGAACGTACACTTTTTCGCCTTTTCTCTGTTTATTTATTGTTTAGTGTAACTCCGGCCAGTAGCCTTTATTTGCTACAATTAGATCATCTAGGATTTCTTTTGCTACTTTTGCACTTGGTACTGTTTTTGAAAGTGTTAGAGCCTGCCACAATTTCTGATAGCTGCCTTCAATATACGCTTCGACAACTAATTTTTCAACTGTTACCTGCTGATACATTAAGGCTCTTTGGAATTCAGGAATCTTACCTTGGCTTAATGGCTCTGGGCCGTTGCTTCCAACGATACATGGAACCTCAACCATTGCGTTATCATCAAAGTTTGCTATGGTTCCGTTGTTTTCTACGATCAGAAGCATTCTTTCATGTGTATTGAAGGCGATCGCACGTGCTAGATCTACTACAAAGGTAGCGTGTGCACCCATTTCGAACTCACAGCCTTCTGACGTTCCATTTTCAATGATTGTTTTTGCCATAGAGAAGACGGTCTTTTCTCTGCCGGCAATCACTTCATTTGCTCTAGTGTGATCCGGGTTTGAATGCTCGACCACATAATCAGGATATAAATAGTATTTTAAATACGTATTTGGCAAGAATCTTGGATCTACCGCTAATAGGTCTTTTGCTTTTTTTATGTGTATCCTGCCAGCTTGCATCTGTATGCTGCGTATCCACTTCTTTTTGAGTCAGATAACCGTGCTCAGCCACATAATCACGAATCGCTGGTAAATATTCATTGCCTTCTTTATCTTTAATGCTTGTCCACCAGCCAAAGTGGTTTAATCCGAAGTAACGAACTTCTAAATCCTGTGGCTCTTTGTCAATAATATGTGAGATTCTGCGCAGTGTTCCTACAGGCATGTCACAGATGTTCAGTACCTTTGAATTCGGGCGGAGAACGCGGCAAGCTTCTGCTACAATTGCTGCAGGGTTTGAATAATTCAGCATCCAGCAGTCTGGTGAATATTTCTCCATTAAATCAATCATTTCGATCATATCGCCGATGCTTCTCATTCCGTAAGCAATTCCGCCAGGGCCGCAAGTTTCTTGGCCAAGAACACCATATTTTAATGGGATTTTTTCATCCTTTTCACGCATTTCATATTTTCCAGTGCGAATGTGTGCAAAGCAGAAGTCTACATCAGTGAAGGCTTCCTCAGGATCTGTTGTAAAACTGAACTCAATATCCGGTGCCTTTTCTCTCATCACAATGTCCAGTGCGTCTCCAAGCATAGCCTGTCTTTCACCATCATTGTCATATAATTTTAACGTGCGAAGGGGAAAACGATCCAGATTATCTAATAGCATCATAACAATCCCTGGTGTATAAGTACTTCCTCCGCCTGCGATGACCACTGAAAATTTCTTCATGTATCTCCATTCCCTTCTGATTTTAATCGTGTTATTGCTGTTTCATGTGAAACATTTTGTATTATTCAGTTCCTTCTAACCCTAAATAGTTATCAACTGCTTTTCGTACACTTGTTACCTGCAAACCGTAAACAACTTGAACGTTTTTATCTTTAATGATGACGCCATTGGCACCAGTCTGACCTTTTAATACAGCTTCATCTACTAATTCAGGCTTATCTACTGTTAAGCGAAGTCTTGTATAGCAATTGGTGACAGTTTGAATATTTTCCGCTCCGCCTAAAGCATTGACGATCACGCCTGCAAGTCCGTCATCTCCCTGTGCTGCTTGAGTTTCTTGTTTATCTTTTGTTTTGCTTTCATTGTATTCTTTTTTTGAATAAAGCTTTGTTTCATTTCCTTCATCTTCTCTTCCGATCGTTTTGAATCTAAACTTCGTGATTAAGAAGCGGAAGATGACATAGTAAGCAACAAAGAACATTAATCCGACGACAATGTACATCGGCCAGCTTGTTTTTTCGATGCCTAGTGGCAGGTTGAATAATAGGAAGTCAATCATTCCGTTTGGACCGATTGCTCTAACATCAAATAGATTTAACACGACGAAACTTAATCCGCTTAATCCAGCGTGCACAACGAATAATAGCGGTGCAACAAACATAAATGAGAATTCAATTGGTTCTGTTACTCCAGCGATAAAAGATGTAACAGCAGCTGGAATTAAGATGGCTTTTACTTTACCTTTATTTTCAGGTTTAGCTGTGTGGTACATTGCTAGACATGCCCCAAGTAAACCAAACATCTTCGAAATACCGCGTGCATCCCAAATGACACTTTCAGAAAGAACTTTGACAGTTGGATCCGCAATTTCTGCATAGTAGATATTCCTTGCACCTTCAAATAATTGCCCGCCAACTTCTACTGCCCCGCCTAGTGAGGTGTATAAGAATGGCGTATAAATTAGATGGTGAAGACCTGTTGGAATTAATAGACGCTCCAATGCTCCGTATAGGAAAAGCCCAAAGTTGCCGCTGTGATTGATCAATGTTCCAAGGCTGTTTATTCCAGACTGGAAGAACGGCCAGATAAAGGTGAGTGCAATCGATAATAGAACAACGACAGGAATCAGCACGATAAAGGCAAAGCGAGAGCCTCCGTATATTTGAAAAGCACCTTTAAATTCTTTATCTGCAAATTTATTAAAGACGATAGCGGTTACAATTCCGAGAATAATTCCTAGGAATACACCCATATCCAGGATTTGAACACCTAAAACAAGGGTTTGTCCCGAACCTTGCAGAGAATCACCCTCAAACAAAGCTCCACTTAGTTCCATAAACTTATTCATTGCGTTAACGAATACTAAATAGCCTAAAAGTGCGGTAAAACCAGCAACGGCCTTATCTCGATTCGCTAAACCGACGGTTATACCAACACAGAATATGAGTCCTAGATTACCAAGGATTGAAACCAAGGATCCTGTTAAGATCGATCCAAACCCAGTTGTAATCGGGTTATCTAAAAAAGGAATAACTTCTAGAAGCCTTGCATTGGTAAATAAATTTCCAAATGCGATTAATATACCTGCAATCGGCAAAATAAGTACGGGAATGAACATGGCTTTGGAAAAGCGCTGCATTCCTTCCATCATTTTGGCTTTCATCTTGCCGCCTCCTTACCTTTATATGATTTTTTTTGATGTGTTTAGATTACAATGTAAGCGCTTGTAAGTCGATGCTTTTGCCACGATAAAAAACGTGTTTCACATCTAGAAACACGTTTCACTCTTTATACTATCAGAAAGTATAAATGAGCATCGCAGAAGAAAATTCGACGCAGTGGCTCATTTAAGGAATGCAGTATAAGAGCAACTAAACCTCTGTCTGCGTCCTTGCAGGACTTGCCAATCGGTAAGTTTTCTTTATACTACCAGAAGAATATAAATGAGCATCGCAGAAGAAGATTCGACGCAGTGGCTCATTTAAGGAAGGTAGTATAAGTGCAACTAAACCTCTGTCTGCGTCCTTGCAG
>NZ_LT800494.1:167692-290697 GCF_900166665.1 Cytobacillus gottheilii
GCAACTAAACCTCTGTCTGCGTCCTTGCAGAACTTGCCAATCGGTAAGTTTTCTTTATACTACCAGAAGAATATAAATGAGCATCGCAGAAGAAGATTCGACGCAGTGGCTCATTTAAGGAAGGTAGTATAAGTGCAACTAAACCTCTGTCTGCGTCCTTGCAGGACTTGCCAATCGGCAAGTTTTCTTTATTTATCTTTTGCAGTGAGATGGGAAATATATTGTTTGAAAATAAATTCAAACAATAGCAGCAGGCTTGGAAAAAAGCTGCTTGGCAGCATATTGCGATCATCAAGCTTATTCGGATCCGTTATTTTAAAATTCAAATCCGAAAGCTCTGCGACTCGATTTTCCGTTTCCTTTGTGAAGGAGGCTGTAAAAATATCATGCTCTTTAGCAGCCTGCAATTTATTAATGACCAGCTGTGTTTCACCGGATTTGCTTACTACCACTAAAGCACCGATATCTTCCAGATTATTTTCAAAGACACCAATGGAATCTGTACCGCTCGAAAAAATGGTCTTCCTGCCTAATACGAGAAGCTTCTTATAAAAATAGTCTGCGGCAATAGCTGAAAAACCGGTCGCATAAATAAAAATATATTTGTGCTTAAGATTCAGCACTTTGGTGATAAACATTTCAAAATCCTCGAGTGAGTTATGAGTTAAAAAGTCTTTTTGGCTTATATGTAAATAGTCCTCGATTTCATTGCTTTTAGGGTTTTCTGCTTTGTTGATCATGGGCAGAAGGTGATAGTATAAATCAACAAATCCTGTATAGCCCATTTTTTTTGATAGTCGGATAATGGTCGCGGGAGAAGTGAAATTTTCTTTAGCAATTTCCCGAACGCCTTTTTGCAAAACGTGATCAATGTTATGAATGATATATTGAAGGATCTGCACATCTAATTCCGTTAAATTTTTCCCTTGGGTCATTTTGCTGATATCAATCAATTGGATTCACTCTTTCTTTGCCTTCTTGGAATCGTTTTATTTTACTTTACCACAAATGCAATAGAAAGTATTACACCTGAAGATATAGTAAAAAAGCTAAGACATATGTAACGTCTTAGCTTTCTTAGATATCTACCTTATAGCTCTTCCTCATAAACATCTACTACATTAGAGCTAATCCACCCTGACAATGTATCGTTAATTTGTATCTTGTACCATGTACGGCCTTCTCCATCAGTTTCTTGCTCTCCCAGGTATACTGCGTATTCACCATATGGAAGGACATGCAGATCACTGGAATTCAAGCTCGGGCTTTCTCTTACATAAACACCATCCGGAGCTTCTTTGTTTGGTGATACATAGTATTTTACACTGGCAGAGGCAGTCGTAGAATTATCGTCTTCCTCAAGCATGTTTGTAATGCTAGAAAAGGCAAATTCTAAACTTTTATAAGTTGAAGGGTCGTACCCTAATGGCTGAAGATGTTCAATCACCAATTTGCCCTCAAAGTTTGCCCAAGCAGTACCTAGTTTTCCATTAGGACTGAATAGCCCCCAAATAGGTAATCCGATGATGCAAATGATTGCAAGTCTCTTGTAGTTCTTCTTGGTTTTGGGGTTTACGACGGAAATCTTTTGGATACCATTTCTCAGCTTCGTTCCAAGGGAAACCATTCCGGTAAAAAGTATATCAATAAGTCCAATTCCAGGAAGAGGATTTTTACCTTGTTTTCTCCGGTTAATTGTCATACTTCCCATCTTGTTTGAAGCAGCATCCAAAAACTTTATTCCATTCTTTATTATAGAATGTACAAGCCAAATCAGAAATTTGATGGCAAATGGCAAAATGATAGCAGCAATTAGAATGATGATGGCCATTCTGATGGGAGCAGATAAGCCCATGAGCACTATGTACAATTTAAAAATGAGATTCATAATGTAATCAAAAAGGTTTGTGATCCACTCCGGCATGATTTTAGTCTCCTTTTTCTAGTACTTTATTTAACTCCGCTAACAGTGGATCCTCTTCCTTTTGTTCATGCGGCTTTTCTAAGTGAGCGGCTGGCTGGCTCTGTGGTGCTGCAGTTATTAGCGGATTCACAGGCACACTGCTTTGAGCAGTCATATTTAAGATTTTCTCAATTTCTTCAAGAGATAATCCCTTTTCTAAATAGCCATTGATGGTTTCTGTTCTTGCGCGTTGTTCTTTGTCTCTTTTTTCCTGGATCTCCTGGATGATGGCCATGCGTTCTTGGTCATTTGCGGCATAAGCAATTCTTGCCCCATCTGGTCCGTACATTTCAAGAAGCTGCTGCAGATTATCCATTTCCACATTCTGCACCTGGTTCTTTGATTGCGTCTCTTTAATTTTTGTTCCTGTGCTGCTGTCGATTTCAGCATTCTTATAGGCTGTATCTTTTTCTAGCTGCTTCATTTTTTCAAGATGTGCTTTCGATTTAGCACTCAATTCTACTGTGGCTTTGGTATCTAAAAGCTTCAGCCCAATGCTCTCCATTGAGTGTGTAAAACGGGAATCATTTCGCAGACCTTCGATATCAAATTTCAGCCCTTGGTATTGGTTAATATCGTACTTTTTCGCAAGATCAGCGATTTCGAAATAGAGCTGCTTATCAATCAGTTGTTTATAATTGTGATCTCCGTTTCGAAGGATAAGAACGGGATCATCTACTCTTACTTGGATAGTCACTTCAATCATAAAGGTTTCAACGACCTCAGAAGAAGAGAACTCTTTCTGAAATTCAAACAACTTTGGTGTTAATTCTATCTTATGCATCTTTGTAAGCTTTTCGGATTTAACCTCCATCCGGCTTAATCTCTGTCCTGATTTAACAGGAATCATGTCTCCATGTGCATTCACGTAAACGAATGCCATATCTGAAGTTGCCATTGGCTGTTTTTCAGCAAATAAACCCGTCTTAATTGTCTGAGTCCCAAGAACAAATGTCATAATTTTTTCTTCCTTTCAATATTAATAATTTCAGTGACAATCGGAACTGCTGCCTCTCGGTAAGGCTCTTGCAATATATCTTTTAATATGAGACGGATACTCTCCTTTAAAGTGCTTCCGCCTTTAACAAACAAGGAGAAAGTAAAACGGCGAAGAGGTTCCTGCAAAGTATTGTTTTTATGTGCCTCTTGAAAAATATGTTTTATAATAAGGGAGGCAAATTCCCGCGTTTTCCAGTGACTTAGTCCAGCTGCAAGCATGCTGGGGAGAATATCCTCTCCTATTTCATCTTCAGAAAAAAGAACTTCTAATGAATCCTCATCAATATATGTTAAGATGGCGAAAAATAATTCATAAAAATCATGTATGGTGTTTTTTTCAGGAGCAGCCTCTTTTAGCCAAATATCGAATAAATAAGGAACAGCCTGATAATAGATAGGATCGTGTTTACCATATAAAAACAGGCTGCTGATGCTATCTAAAACAACATCTGCAACGCGGTCACTGTTAATATGATAAATGGATGCTAAGTTTGTAAAAGAATCTGGAAATAGGTAGACTCCAAGACTTGTTCCATAAGCTGCCGCGGCAGTCCATTGAAGTCGATTGTTATTGCTTAATGAAGCCCAGTGATTGAGAAGTTTGTCGACCACCACTAGGTTTTCCTTTTCCTCAGCAAGCTCATTTAGAAGGTTAATCGCTAAAACGCGATAATATGGCTCTTTGTGATTCGCCCAATCCTGGATGATGTGATTTAGAATATAAAGAGTGTCATCCTCGAAGATGACTGCTAATGCCTTGATAATTCGGGCATTAAGCTGCTTGTTGCCATGCTCTAATAGAACCTTAAACCAAACCAGCAGAGCTGTTCTTAATCTGGGATAATTGTGCCAGACATAACGCAGAACGGCGTCTGCATCCTCTTTTGTTTTGAAGCGTATGTATGTGTCCTTTACTTTTCCGATATTCGCATTCGAAAATCCTTCATAGCGCTCTGCACCAATCGCCGCTAGCTGAAGGGAAAGGGAGAGATCTAAAACTTGAGTTTGTTCTTCTTCTTGATCATATTTAAACTCTAACCGTAAGCATTCTTTTAAATCATCTATAATGACTTCAAGCTGGGAATACGGGGATTCATTGAAAACAGCCAAAGCTGTAATCATGGCATATTGCTCAATGGTTCGCTCTTCTTCAAACCAATGTTGGATTCTAGTTTCAACATTCTGCTTTAAAGATTGCAGGAATTGTTCAATGGTTTGCTGCTCTGTAAGGACTTCAATCAATTTATTCGTTAATGTTTCCGCATCTCTTGGCCAGAAATCATTTCCGATTGAATTGATCATTCGGCTCTCTTCCATGAGCTGGTGAAAGTCATTTTTTGTTTTTTCGGTTTTATTGTAAAACGTAAAATGATTTTCGAGCAGCTGATATGTATGAAGCGGTTTCTGGTGTTCAAATGAATAATCTAAATGACTTGCTCCCTCGCTTGTAGTAATAACCAAAAATGAACCAACACTTTGCAGGTGTTCACTCAACTTTTTTAAAGAAAAAGAATTTATTGACTTTAACGTATCAGGGGATATGTTATCAATGATGTAGCCTGTATTCTTTTCATATGTAATCTTTAAGAGCTCGGTTTCCGTTATCGCAGGGAAAATCTGCAATAAGGCTTTCACTCCCTGATCATGTAAAAGGGATAAAGCCGCTGTGTATTTGCCTGTGTGCTGGTTACTATGCAAGATGAGGACTCTTTGTTCCCCAAGCAATGATTTCCCGCTCTCAAAGGTAGGATCAGGTATAAAAAGGTGTTGAACTTTAGCGATTTCCTGTTGTTGAATCTGATAAATTTGAGTTGAGGAGGCCTTTAAGTTCTTTACTTCTTGCCTGGCTTTCCCGTAGTGTGAGTGAACAGGGCTATCAGAATCAGACAGATTATCCATCCCTTTAATCTTTTGAATTAATGTTTCGATGGAAGAATCCATATTTTCAGAGTCTGCCTGAATCCAACTTACCCGAGAAATATAATACTTCATCCAATCAGATAGGAAATCGTCTATTCGAAAGGGGATAATGATCTTTTTGTTTTGAACCGCTAAGGCAACTTCGCTTTGAACATGCTCAGAGATACAGGAATGCTTAGAAACTAAGACAAGAATGTAGCGAAATTTATTAATGGCTTGAGTAATTCTTGAGGCATAGTCACCACCAGGAGGAACATCGTTAGGGGCAAACCAACAGGTAAATCCTTGTTCCTTTAACGAAGTATAAAGCTGTTCAGCTACCTTTGAATCTTTTGTTGAATAGCTAATAAAAATTTCACTCAATTACTTTTCACCTTCTTTTTAAATAAACGGGTATTTTTCCCTATTTTAATATTAGAATACTATTTAAAATACTCTTTGTAAATAAAGGACTGGCGTTGTTTTATGGTAAGATATGAGGATGAAAATAGTATGGAGAGGGACAAAAAAGGGATGACATACAAACCGAAATATATTGATACATCAGCTGTTGAGGTACCAAAGGAAATTCTCGATTTAAAGGAAGTATTAGCGAAGAATGTTCATGAAGTATGGGCGACACAAAGGATTCAGCAAGGATGGAAGTACGGAGAACATATGGATCATCAGAACAAAACTCATCCGAATCTCGTTCCATATGAGGAACTATCAGAAGAAGATAAAGATTACGACAGGAATACGATGTTGGAAACCTTGAAGGTTATTCTATCTATGGGATTTACCATTAAGCGGGAGGATTCTCAATGAAATCAATCATCTATTATTATGTTTTTGCTGCTTTGATGGTGGCAGCCACTTGGATATGCCATGTCCAGCTGGGAAACCCTGATCGCGTTCTTTCTATTATTCTAACCGTTATTTTTCTTACATATGGTTTATTTATAAAAGTGATCCCGAAAAATAGGCTTCAGGTTTTTCTGGGCCTGATTGCTATTTCTGCCGGGTTTTACGGGTTCAAATATTTTGCGATTAGTGATTATTCATTTGTGAATGCCATTTACTCGACTTTTCGACTATTTCTATTAGATGTGGACCCTGTATTTTCAGAGAATGCAAGTAAATTTGTTTCATATCCGTTTGCTATAGAATTGGCAAGATTTACAGCTGCTGCTTGTACGATTTCTACTGTGTTTTCTCTGATTTACTCTTTTTTCAATCAGTCTATGAAGCTATTATGGCATGGAGTTTTTGGAGGGCATATTGTTATTTCAGGATTTAACAGGCATAGCAAAGTGCTGATCGAAAATTTGAACATGCAGCATAAACAAGTGATGCTATTAACAGAAGATATTTCAGAATCTCAAAGGAAATATTTACAAAATTTAGGAGTTGTTGTGTTTATTGGCAAACAAGGTGACCCAGCCTTATATAAAAAGTCCAGGCTTCTGCAAGCCGGAGAGTTTATTATTTTTCATGAAGACGATTCAAAAAATTTAAATGAAATCCTTGCTTTAGATGAATTTGTAGAAAAAGACTGGTCTCGTTTGCGGGCCGAGCAGGTCATTTTAAACCTTATACATAACCAATCATATGAGTTGTTTGAGGTCATTGAAAAGGATTTAGCGATTCATAAGAAAGTGACCATAAAACCATTTAATTTACACCGCTTGGCAGCAGAAAAAGTTCTCGATGATTACCCTTTATATGAGGGGTATGAGGATAGGCTGAGACAGGAAAATGGAGAACCGCTGCATTTGCTTTTTGTTGGATTTGGTCAAACAGGGAGGCACATGGCCGTTCAAGCGGTTGAACGTTCTCATTTTATAAATCCGGATTTGCTGAAAATCACGGTGCTGGATAAAGAAGCTCCAAAAATTGAAAAGCAATGGTTTGATAGTTATCCAAAAAGCAAAAAGTTTGTAGATATTAAGTTTCAGAAACTTGATATTGAAATAGATTCTATTTATAAATATCTGCAGCAAGCCTCGTGTGAGTTCACTCATATCTTTATTTGTCTGAAGGATGATTTTGAAGACTTGAAGGAAGGCATGGAATTAACAAGAAAGATTCCTGATATCCCGATTTATTTGAAAATGAGTGAAGAAGGGCAAATCAGTGAGTGGCTGCAGGAAAATCAATCAAAGTTCTCTAACTTACATTTGTTTGGTGATGTTCAGTCTGTCCTTAATTATGATAATGTAATTAATGACAGTCAGGAAAACTTTGCCAAAAAGGTGCATGAGACTTATGAAAAAATAAAAGAAGAGGAAACGGGGAAAACCCCTGAAAAATGGGAGGACCTTCCAACCTTCAAGAAAGAATCAAACCGCAATCAGTTAAACCATACATTTGCCAAATTAATGCTTTTAGGATTGAAGGCAGTGAAAAAGGATCAGGTGGGGAATCAGGAGACATTGACTCCTTCTGAATTTGAAGAGATTGCCTCAAACAAAAAAGAAGCAATCGCCGTGACTGAGCATCAGCGCTGGAATACCTTTCATTATGTAAGAGGATGGGACACACTTGAACTTGAGCACATAACCAAAGAATATGTGGCAGATTCAGAGAAAAAGCTGCACGGATGCCTTGTACCTTACGGGGAATTAGGTGGAGTAAGTGCGATTCGTGAGGAAGACTATAAAGAGTATGATCGGGACGTTGTTCTCAAATTGTTTAAAACAATGGAGATCGCAGGCTTTGTGATTGTGAAGGAATGAAGATTATATTAGGGGAAAGATAATTCAAAGTGAAGGAAGGATATAGGACAGGCGCTTTAATCCCAAAATGCGGGCCTGTCCCAGTTCCCTATTCTTTAGTCTGCAGTGTAGTCAATTTCGATCAGATCCCATGCGGTGATTAAACCAAGAGGCCATTCATTTTTATTTCCGTTTTCAGTTATAATGACGGCTTCCAAGTTTGTTTTGTTCATATGGGCTTTTTCGTAAATCTCTTCGACTTCAAAAATATCAATTCCTTTATCGGCAAATGCGATAGGGTGCTCTTTTACATCTTTTAAAATGTCTATAACTTTTACATCCACTAAATCCACTTTATGGTTACCTGCATACTTCGCCATCCATTTAACAATATCCTTAGCTGTTAATAGCCCGATAAATTCCTTGTTTCGATACACCGGGTATTGTGAATAATTGTGCTGGTTGATCCCTTGGATAACTGTGGTTATAGAATCATCAAATTGAAAGGTAATCACTTTTTTTGTTGCAATTGTCATTGCGTAGTTCGGTTTAGTAAAAATATCGGCAATCTTTTCAATTCGCGCGACTACTTCTGGATGAGGCTCTGCAATATAAGAACCCAGCTCTCTTTTTTCATGGACAATCGCATTCCGCAGTCTTCCATATTGCTCTAATTCATCAGCATAGGCATTAATTAATCGATGCTGCTTAGCTCCTTGTCTAAGCAAAACAGTATACCTTTTATCATAATAATTTACCCGTTTTTTCAAAACCTCATCAATTCTATTATAGGCCACTTCAAAGCGGTCGGATAAATTAGAGATATTCAGTGTTTTCATCATATGTACCTCTTTCTTTGGAACGGGGATGAGAGTCTTTCGTTATTTTGTTTAGTTCTTTAACTCTAGAAAGTACCCGTTAATTTAATTGAATAAATCCATTCAGTCAAAAAAACATCTCATCTCCTGCATTTAAAATGAAATAATATCTGGTAGGAATAATTATAACACTGATTAAAAGCAATTTTATGCTCAAGTAAAATAAAAAAGGAGAGTCGCAAAGGAAACAAATTTGAATTTTTTTGGTTTTTTGATGAGGTAAAAGTAAAAGCAGATACTATTTCTATTATTACATCTAATCCTCGTTCACATTTCCAGCTGCGGTACAACAAGAGTTCTATTTTCAAAATATAATCATTTCAAAATGGTAATTATAAGTGTAAGTATTTTTAACCTTATTTCTTACATAAATAAGAAACCAAATTCAATTTACCAATTGAATGATTATGATAACTCTTGAACATGAACCATCTCCCCTTGAACCCAAACCTCCCGAATATTCTCCGGCGGTATCATACAAATCTTCGTTAAAATTGAAAATAGTCAGTTTGGCCATAGGTACCTTCGTATCAATGATTTGCATATCCCATGCATGTCTTCTTTCATTCGGCGTGGAAGGCTGAGGCTTTCTCCTCCGCCAGCGGTTGCGGGATAAATTGCCTCATTGATCGTGATGCGTGAGTTTGCTGCTCCTCTTTCAACTGCTGGAATATTTGCATTGACACCGTCTTCCAGTATTCTTGGTGCGGAGTGGTGTTTTGCGAAAAAACAGCAAAATCTGAGTGCCATAAGGTGACAGCCATAATTAAGCGTAATTATTCGCGATTTCAAGTAAATAACGATGGAAATTTTCAGCATATGATGTTGGTTCGATAATGGTTAGATTCGTACCGAAGCCTGCTAAAAATTGAAAACCTATGTGATTTTGAGGGACTCGAATGGTAGCTATAAGGCGCTGAGATTGATCCACCTCAATACTCTTTCGGCCGTACCTTTCTATGAAATGATCTGCAATATTAGATGAAATGATCGCCTTTATAGATATTTGCTGATCTTGATAATTCATATGAACTTGCTCTGGTGCTTGTTCCCTGGGATTAAAAGCTTGGTCTCCTATAGCGAGATTGTCGATTCTAGATAATTTAAACGTTCGATAATCCTGCCGCTGTAGACAAAACCCCTTCAAATACCAGCTGCTTTCGCTAAAATGAAGCTGATACGGCTCGACCGTTCGAATGGTGCTAAGACCATTCTTATCTATATAGTCAAAAGTGATCAACTTATGTTCTGCTATTGATTTTTGGCATGTCTTTGAGATTTTTGAGACTTCAGATCGGCCTTCCCACTTATAAAAAGATAAATGGATTGAATTTTGCTTCGCCAATGGATTAACCATCGCTTCCATCTTTTTAATAGTAAGTTCCACTTCCTCGCTCATAAAAATCTGTTCCAATCCGCCAAGCGCAATCAATATATTTTCTAAGTCAGAGGTATTTAAGAGTCTTTTATCAACCTTGTATTCTTCCATGATCCCATAGCCGCCATTTACTCCGTGAACCGAGTAGATCGGAATGTTTGATAGGCTCAATGTTTCCATATCACGAAGAATCGTTCTTTTGGAGACGTTAAAAAGCTGTGAAAATTCTCTTGTGGAAACAACATCCTTTTTCAGCAAGATCATAATAATCGTTATTAAGCGCTCAATTTTCCCCATAACATCACCTTTTTTTATTTATTTAGAAAAGGTGACATACAGCTGTCACCACTAATAAATTATACTTCATTTATCAAAACAAGGAGGTAAAACTATATGTCAGTTATTGTTTATGTAAACTTTGATGGAAACGCAGATGAGGCAATTGAATTTTATTCGGAGGCACTCAATGCAAGCAAGGTAAAGAAAGTGAAATTCAAAGATTTCCCGCAGGATCCCAATTTTCCAATGCCGAAAAATGAACTTAATATGATCATGGAATCTTCTATAGAATTCGCAGGTGGTAAAATCATGATGTCAGATTTATTGCCTTCCATGAAGAGTGTAACAGGTGCATTGGTGAAGGGAAGTAATGTACTGATTAGTCTGGTGATGGATGATAAACATTTATTAGAACAATACTTTAGGAATCTATCAAAAGGCGGAATTGTAATCATGCCGTTATCGGAAACGCCTTGGTCTTCCTGCTTTGGAATGCTGGTTGATCAATTCGGTATAACCTGGAAATTTAATCGTGACGCAGATCAGTTTCTGGACAGTGTCATTGCGAATAAACAGTAACTAAGAAAACATGGCCTTGCATGCAAGGCCATGTTTTTACTATTTATTAAATACCGTCATCAAAACCCACATCTGATCCGTTTTTACCGGGTACGAACCTTCACCCCCTGAACCCAAACCTCACGAATATTCTCCGGCCGAACGTTGTACATGATCTTCTGAAAAATATCATACAAATCTTCATTTGGATCAAAAATAGGCAGCTTTGCCGCAGGAGCTTTTGTGTCAATGATCTGCACATCCCATGTATAGCCTACTCTCAATCGGCCGACTGGAAGGCTGAGGCTTTCTCCTCCGCCAGCGGTTGCAAGATAGAATGCTTCATTGATCGTAATGCGTGAGTTTGCTACTCCTCTTTCATCTGCTTGAATATTTGCATCGACACCGTCTTCCAGCATTCTTGAAGAGACAACAGCCTGTTTGGCATTATCATATAAACTTGGTGTGGCACCAGCAGAAATATCAGTTCCTAGTCCAATGTCGATCCCCATTCTTCTAAAGCGATAGAGAGGAAGGACGCTGTTGGCAAAATAAGCATTTGATAAGGGACAATGAGCAATAGCTGTGCCGGTTTCAGCGAATAAAGCAGCGTCCTCATCACTAAGGAAATTACTATGAGCCATGACGGATTTATCACTTAGTAATCCAAAGCCATTTAACGCAAAGGCATCATGTTTGTTAAATCTTTCTTTTACATAATGATGTGCCCAATCACTTTCACTGCAATGGGATTGAATATGGGTATCGTATTTAAGAGCCAGTTCTCCTAAGCCTTTTAATGCTTCATCTGTACAGCTTGGAATAAAGCGTGGCGTAACAACTGGATAGACACCTTGTTTTACTGTTTTATTCAGGTTTTTTACTGCTAAAATAAACTCCTCTGTATCTCTAAGTGCAGTTTCGGCATCCAGGTCTCGATAATAGGATGGGTTTTGTTCAGGATCGTCCATTACGACTTTTCCGACTAATCCGCGTTGTCCTTTTTGTGCACAGATTTTGGCCAATAATAGACTAGCTTCCTTATGCACAGTTGCGAAATACAAAGCAGTCGTTGTTCCATTTGCCAGCAGTGTGTCTACTAAATTATCATAGACACTTTTGGCAAAGTCTAAATCGGAGTATTTAGCTTCTAGAGGAAACGTGTACGTATTCAGCCAATCATATAAGGGAAGGTCCTGAGCCGTTCCTGATTGAGCCCATTGTGGAGCATGAACATGTAAATCCACAAAACCAGGCAGGAGGAATTGTCCATCAGCCAAAACATGAAAGTGATCTTCTCCCTTATGAGCCTCAATCAAATGCTGGTATTCCTCTTCCTGTGGTGCAACTACCTTTTCGATCATGCCATCAGAATTGATGCAAAAAAGGTAATCTTTTAAGATACTTATTTTCTCGGGTGAATCACTTGTGAAAGCAGTTCCAATAAAAATTTGCGTATAATTATTCATAATTACCTTCCTAATGTTCGTATTTTGTGTTATTATCGTGATTATAGTGAAATGGTAACACTTTTACTCTATAAAAACACGAATTATATCTATGAAAATTAAATATTGTTTTTCATATAATCGTAGGAATATGGCCTACAAGTTTCTACCTGTTTACCGTAAATAAACAGGCTATGAAAAGCAGAGACAGGATCAATTTCTTTCATGGAATTTATCCTTCTTTCGTATTTCGCTAAGGCTCGAAGTACATGCTTTTCTATTTCCGGAAGCATGTATTTCGAGCTTTTTTTGTATGTTCAGCCTTGCCGGAAAGAAAGCATAATGGCTTTTTGAAAGGCAGCATAAGTAAACAGCCTTATTAAAAAAATTAGAATCTAGTAGGAGGATGACAACATGGAGAGTACTACAAATCATTTAGAGTCTGCTTATAACAATGGGCAGCAGAAAAGAGAGGTAACCTTCTCGCAATCCTTATTCCTGGGTCTGCAGCAGGTTTTAGCAATGGACCTGTTTATACCGCCGGTTATTTTAGCTGGAATGCTATCCTTTTCTGTTACAGATAGTACGATGCTGATTCAAATGACCTTTCTTGCTTGCGGTATTGCAACCATTATTCAAGCAGGACTGGCCATGAAACTGCCTGTTATGCAGGGACCTTCATTTGTCCCGCTTAGTGCATTGGCTGCGATCGGTACAACTTCAGGAATTGGCGTAATGATCGGAAGCTTAATACCAGGTGCTATTTTAATCGCTTTATTAGGTAATCCGCTCAGAGTGTTTAGTAAAGTGGTAAGAAAATTTATCCCGCCAATCGTGGCAGGCACTGTTATTGTAGTGGTTGGTCTATCTCTTATGCCAAGTGCCATTAATTCCATTTATAATGCAGAAGGAAGCTTTGGAACGAATATGTTAGTTGCTTGTATAACAGCGGCTATTCTAATTTTTTGTATGTATGTAGGGGAAAAGTCTAAAACAAAATTAAAATATATGAAGCTCGTATCCGTTATTTTATCACTCGGAATGGGAACAATCGTTGCTTCGTTCTTTGGATTAGTCGATTTTTCATCTGTTGGGGCATCAGCATGGTTCCAGATGCCAAGCCTCTTTGCATTTGGAATGCCGGAATTTGAGCTTCACGCGATTTTAATCATGCTTGCCATTTACTTTATTGTCATGATTGAAACGACTGGAACATGGTTTACAGTAGGAAATGTGACAGATGAAGAACTTACAGACAAGCGTCTAAACGGCGGAGCATTTGGCGAAGGAATCGGCTGTTTTGTTGGATCATTTTTTGGAGGCACGCCAGTAACTGGTTATTCGTCAAATGCCGGTATTATTGCTATTACGGGAGTGAAAAGCAGAAAGCCGATTATCATGGGCGGTTTCATACTCGTATTGCTTGGAATGATGCCAAAGCTGATGACCGTTATTGCTTGTATCCCAAGTGTTGTCATTAATAGTGTGTTTGCTATTCTTTGTGTGGTTATTATGATGAACGGTTTTAAAGTCATTAAAAATGTGCCATTTACAGAGCGAAATATGCTGGTGATTGGCGTATCGATTATGCTTGCGATGTTTGCCGTGCTGATTCCAGCCAATATTTCTCAAGGACTGCCTGAAATCGTTACTTATTTCGTTTCTTCAGGGACAGCTGTAGGGGCGATTACAGCTCTTATTCTGAATTTAGTTCTGCCGCAGAAGCTTGATGACACTGAAGTGACAAGCAAAGTCAACGTAACTATAAACTAACATTGAGAAGGAGGATCACTCATGCAACAAGATCGATTATGGAATGAATGGCATCCGGTATGTAAAGCAGAAGAATTGCTGGATGATCCGAAACAAGTATTTGTACTAGGTGAACGTGTGGCCATCTTCCGCACTGAAAAAGGTGTACATGCATTTAAAGATTTATGTATTCATAGAGGAGCAGCTTTATCACTAGGTAAAGTGGTAAATGGAAACTTGAGATGTGCCTACCATGCCTGGGAATTTGGCTGTTCGGGAGCTTGTGTAAACATTCCTGCTCTGCCGAAGGGGCGTCCGATACCGCCTAAAGCAAAAGCAACCGTGTATAAATGCGAGGAACACCTCGGTCTGATTTGGGTTAATTTAGGTGACGATCCAGCACCGCTCGTTTCCTACCCTGAATATCATGAGGACAGCTATCATACAGCCATTTGCGGACCATATGATGTGAAAGCCAATGCACCTAGAATCATTGAAAACTTCCTTGATGTTTCTCACCTTATGTTCGTTCACGAAGGATTGCTGGGAGACGAGGATCATGCTGAGGTAGCGGATTATACTGTAGAGTTTCGGGAAAATCGTATTATTACAAGTGAAATTCCTGTATACCAGCCTAATTCTGACGGCCGTTCAAAGGGTGGCTATGCAAACTATGTATATGAAATTCTAAATCCAAAAACAGTGCGCTTTACGAAGACGACGGATGATAATGATGAGGAATTTACGATTTTGCTTGCTGTTAATCAAATGGAAAATGAGAAGTCTCAGGCGTTTATGCTATTGACGAGAAACTATGACTTAGATAAGCCAGATGAACCTTTTATAGAGTTTCAGGATATCATTTTTAACCAGGATTTAGATATTGTAGAGAGTCAAAAACCGGAGCTGCTTCCATTAGACCTTCAAGCTGAAATGCACCTGAAGTCCGATGCACTTACCATTGCCTATCGCAAATGGCTGCAGGAGCTTGGGGTGGAAAACGGTACCTCACTAATGGAAAAAGCAACACAATTATAGTCAGTTTAAATATATTGGTGACTGTAAAGCTATAAAAATAAGAGGCTGGGACATAATTATTTAACACTCTTATAGAACCGAATGGTTAGGAAGTCATCTTTCTAATCATTTGGTTTTTTTGCGATTATAAAATATATCTTATTAGCATGAGTGAAATGGAGCGGAGGACACTTGACTCCTGTGGGAAATAGAGGAAAAGGTGAGACCCCGCAGGAGCTTTCTCCGAGGAGGCTCAGCTTCCGCCCCACGGAAAGCGAGGGTCCGCAGCGCAGGTGGAACGGACTTGTTTAAATACCCAAACCAAGATATTGAAAGTTCGTGTTTTAGAAAGATTTATTTCGTTTTGTCCCAGCTTCCTTCTTTTATTAATAGAGTTCTAAGCTAACGATGTTCGCTTAAGTAGCACCGCTAAGAGTTCCAGCTGTCCGATTAGGTATACAAGAAATTCCTTTGGGTAAATGCTGGAAAATTAATAGAATTGGATGATCTGGTGATATAATTGAGTACAATCTATTAGAAATTTACATACCTATTTACGTATCGGGAAGGAGTTTTATAAATGAACCCACAACTGCAAATGGGGGCAAATACAGCAATAACATCACCAAAAGGGACTGTAACAGTTAGCCATGACGTTTCAAATATCATTGATGTTTCTTTAACGGCTTTTCTTTTAACGGATGCTGATAAAGTACAGGGAGATAACGGCATTATTTTTTATAATCAGCCAGAAGGTCCTTCTGGTGTTGCAACTTTTATACCATCTATGATTGCTGGACAAACCAAAGTACATAAAATGGACTTTGATATGAGCAAAGTTCCCGCAGGGATTGTGAAAATAGCCATTACATTGACAGAGGATCATCATACAGGTTTTTCGAACGTAAAAAACCTAAAGGCAGAGATCCGTACCGATCAAGAAGTAATTCAATTGATTCCATCTAGTTTTACAAAGGAAAATGGCATTGTAGTACTCGAAATATACTTAAGAAATGGCCAGACAAAGGTAAAATCAATTTGGCGAGGATTTAATTCTGGTCTTGAAGGTTTATGTGAAAACTTCGGAGTAGAAGTTGAAGAAGAGGAGAAAATAATTCCTTCTGAGCCTAAAATGGCAACAACAGAACCTCAGAGTAAGAGTAGCAAAAATGCTTTCTCGTCAGTCAGTCTGGAAAAAGTAACAGGCAATATCAGTCTTGATAAAGGCCAAAAACCCGTTATTATTGAAAAAACACCTGAAATCACTGCTACAGTCTCTTGGAAGACAGGTACAGATTATGATATTTATGCATTAGTTTATACAAAGAATGGCAGACAAATAGATGTAGCGATGTTTGGAGCACAGGGCACACCGCCTCTTAGCCGATATGGCAACGGAGCTGTTGAACATATGGGCGATGTTGGGAGAAACAGCGGTTCAACTAAGACGGAGATCATTAAATTAAGACTGACAAATGATATTCTCGCAGTTGTTCCTGTTGTTTATTCTGCACAGTCAAATGGAACAGGTTCATTTTATCGATATAAGGTGTCTATGAGTATCGATAATCATAAAGGGACATCCGTCACTATATCTTCCAAAAATGCCAATAATAATGATCGAATCTATACGTGTGTGCCTGGGATCCTTCATAATACAGATGATGGCATTATCATCAGTCCGCTAGAGTACTACAGTATGCCGAATTCAGAGAACCGTCCTAGACTGCAAATGGGCCCTCTAAATCTAGTAGAAGTATTTATGGATCAAGGCCCGGTTAATGATTATAAATAAGGTCACAGCTTAAATGGAAGTATAAAAAGATCTTGAGCATGGTCCTCAAGGTCTTTTTGTGTTCCAGTTAAAATAGCTGCAATCTACTTATTATGCATTAAAAATTGAATGATGCTTGTTTCATAAAGAAGTAACATTTTTAACAAAAATTAACAAAACCTTTACAGGAACTGCCTTTTTTGAGAGGATACAGGTTTGTTACATTGTAAAGTGAATATTTTATTCATGATCTCCAGGTGAATAACAAAATGATTTTTAAAAGAATCTTTGTTTTAACTCTGCAATTAAGATTACACTCTTTTTTTTTGGCTTTTTATATTCAATCCAAGTTCAGAAAAAGGAGATGGTCTATAGTCCTGTATCGCTTTATTCGTTTTTACTAGACTCTTTATTAAATAGTGGGGATTAAATGCCCGTTTTAGATAAAACAAGATGTAGAAATGAAAGATATGTAACAAACAAGACTAACAGGCTCATATTCTAAAATGCGGGGTGGACCATGGTCAAGGATCTATTAGAAATGGTAAGTCAATTTGTTTTCTATTTAGGCATCGTGTTTACACTTTTGTTTCTATATAAAGTTTTTTACGTATTTGTAGCTTTTAAAGCCAGAAGAGGTAAAACGCAAGAAGAGACAGAAGTTCCGCTCTGTAAGTATGCTTTTCTTATACCGGCTCGAAATGAAGAGCTTGTTATTAGTCAGCTTATTGAAAGCATTAGAAATCAAAATTACCCGAGAGATTTGTATGATATATATGTTTGTGCCGACAATTGCACGGACCAAACAGCTAAAATTGCCAGACAAGCAGGGGCCATCGTCACAGAGCGCTTTAATAAAGAAGTAGTTGGGAAGGGCTATGCACTTAATCACCTGCTGAATATTATTAAAAGGGATCATTCATCCAAAACCTATGACGGGTACTTTATTTTTGACGCGGATAACCTTCTTGATGAAAATTATATTCTAGAGATGAATAAAACCTTTAATCAGGGCTATCGGGTTACGACAAGTTACCGAAATTCTAAAAATTATGATGAGAATTGGATTACATCTGGATACGCGCTTTGGTTTTTATATGAAGCAGAGTTTCTAAATCGCCCAAGGATGTATCTGAAGACGAGCTGTGCAGTTTCGGGAACAGGCTTTTTAATTCACTCAGATGTAATCAAAGAAAATGGCGGCTGGATCCATCACCTTTTGACGGAAGATATCGAGTTTACTGTCTCACAGATTATTAAAGGGGAAAAGATCGGCTATTGCGGCAAGGCCGTTTTCTATGATGAGCAGCCATCTATCTTCAGTGAATCCTGGAAGCAGCGCCTCCGCTGGGCAAAAGGGTTTTACCAAGTGTTCATGAGATATGGCATGGATCTGACAAAGGGAATTATTCGCGGTAAAGGCAACAGATTTTCCTGTTTCGATATGATGATGACGCTTGCGCCCATCGTTATCGTTTCCGTACTTAGTCTCGTAGGAAATGTAGTTGTCCTGCTGCTTGCCTTATTAGAAGGAGAAGGACTTTTTAATGACTATGTATTGAGAGGCGCTGGCGGGATCCTTTCAATCTATGGATTTTTATTTTTCTTTGGAGTCATCACAACCATTATGGAGTGGGATAAGATTCGCTGTTCAAACTGGAAAAAAATCTTCTATTGTTTTACATTCCCGCTCTTTATGTTCACCTACCTGCCAATATCCTTAGTAGCGTTATTTAAGAAGATCGAATGGAAGCCAATTCAGCATACTGTTGTTAAATCAATTGATGACCTGCGCTAGCTTTTCCAGCAGCATATGCCTGCTTATAGGCGAATGAAATAAAAAGTGGCTAAGCCAATGAATAAGCCCGAACAAGTAGCAGATACTTTTATTCTGTCTAATTGTTCGGGTTTTTTTATGAATTTTGGATACTAATTTTAAAAAATGATATGTACAAACAACATATTAAGAGGAATTATATTTTGTTTTACATCATTTTGGTAGTAAATACCTAACGTTATATTGATATATTACCCCAAAAGACTCAGAAACCAAATCTTTCCTAATCCGTACATAAACTAGTAGAATTTTCTAAAGGAGGATTAGGGATGAGGTTTTTAAAAAGAAGCGGCATTTGTGCGGTTTTCATTCTATTCTTAGCAGTGATGACAGCTTGCGCGAACGAACAAACTCAAAAAGAGGATACAAAATCTGCTGCTGCAACGTCCGCAGAGGAATCTGCGGAAGAAAAGATTTCTGCTGCTGCAAGAACAGTGGAAGAAATGGTAGAACAAAAAGCTGGCACATTGGTAGAAGAATATATGGATCCAGAGCTGGAAACTCTGCAGAGCTGGGATCGTCAGCAATATCTGGATTTTATTCAAGAAACATTCGAGCCAATTGTCGAGGAAGAACTTCAAACTTATTTTTCAGAGAATAAAAGCCTAAAGAGTGAAGAGGTCTATGATTATCTTGTACATACACTTGGTTCAGGAAATTATAAAAAATATTATGAGGAATTAGCTTCGTATGATCACGGATTTAGGATGCCTGAATTGCCGGATGGTGAGGATGAGGTGACAACGAAACAAAAGAAGGTAAATGCTTTAGTATTATTAGATGCGAGCGGCAGTATGAATGAAGCATTAGAAGGCCAGACAAAAATGGATTTGGCAAAAGCTGCAATTGAGGGTTTTGTAGAGCAAATTCCTGATGAAGCGAATGTTTCATTGATATCGTACGGACATGTCGGGACATCGGCTAATTCAGAAAAGGCAAAATCATGTGCAGCTGTAGAAACAGTATATCCTTTAGCAGCCTATCAAAAGGAAAAATTCACAAACTCGCTCCAATCATTTCAGGCAAGCGGCTGGACTCCATTAGCCGGGGCGATTCAAAAGGCGGGAGAAATCCTACAGGCATACCCATCAGAGGATTATTATAATCAGGTTTATATTGTAAGTGATGGAGTAGAAACATGTGACGGAGATCCTGTTGCAGCAGCAAAAGAGCTTCAAAATCAAAATATTAAGGCAACGGTCAATATTATTGGTTTTGATGTAGATAATGAAGGTCAGCAGCAGTTAAGGCAAGTTGCAGATTCTGGCGGTGGAGAATATATCACTGTAGATAATCCAGCACAACTTGAAGTGGAAATGACGAAAAAGTGGCAGCCTACTCTAGGGCAGCTCTGGTGGACACAAGGTGTGACATTAAATGAAACAGTTGAGGCAATGGAACGAATGAATGACATTTATAGTCCACTGTATAATGCCTCCAATTCAGAAATAAATCGGATTAAACATGGAATTCGCTTCTTAAGTAATGAAGAACTCATTTCGATAGAAGTGAAGGATGAGGTTAATGAACTAGCAGATTCTTTATATGAATTAAGGGAAGAGCACTTTTCAGCGTTGAAAGAAACCAAAGAAGAAGAGCGCGAACAAGCACATGAAGAAATAACCACAAAGGTCGAGGAATGGCGTAAACAATGGCAGTAAATGATTTGTTTATGAAGGTAGGTCTGGTCAGGTTAACAGCAGCCAGGCCATCTTCTCGATCAAGTGCATGTTGAGGGTGAGGGATTAGTTTAGTGAGCATACATAAAAAGAAAGCAAAAAAGCATGTATCAGGAAGCAGTAATAAAAGAGAAGCGATAGCTGGAGTAATTGCGGTCATCAGTGTTTGTTTCTTTCTTCTCACACTCATTTTATGGGGAATATCTGAGCTTGTAGATGATAATTTTATAGTATCTGAAATGATTGGTGCATATAGTGTTTCAAGCCTATTTCTTTGCTTTGGCATAATGTTTATAGCCCTTTTCGTTGGCATTAAAGGTAGTTGGTTTGCAAAAATTATCTTTCTGTTTATTGTAGGTTTTACTGTATCAGGCGCCTATTCTTTTATCGAAACATCTGCTCTTCTTTATAAAGATAAAGCAGCCTATGAAAACAAGCAGTTTGAAACAATCGTGATGATTCCAACTGGAGCGGAATTTGATGATCCGGAACATGGAACCGAATTTCTTATGGAGTTAGAATTCAATGAACTGATCATTGATGTCTATTCTTTTGATATCACGAAAAGCTATTATCAAGAAAACTTATCAGGAAAACAGCTTAAGATTGATTTTCTTCCCCATAGCAGATATGCAGTTAGTGTTAAGGTATATCAGGAATAAAGGGGGAGAGAAAAATAGTGACTTCGCAGGCTTTCCGTGGAGGCTCAGCTTGCTCCCCACGGAAAGCCAGAATTAGCAGCTCAATGGAACGACCAGCATATTAAAATTTGTTGTCTCCTAAAGTTATGTCAGTATTTTATGGATCAACAAAGAACTTAAGTCATACATTCTGCCAATTCAATAATCTGATCAGAAGAAACAAGCGGTAAAGAAATACTCACAATGGTTCCTTTTCCAACTGCACTTGTTATATCCATCGTCCCGTTATGAGCCTCAATAATTCTGAGACTCGTCATCATGCCTAGCCCAGTGCCTTTTTGTTTCGTTGTATAGAAGGGGAGACCAATATTACTAAGTATGTCCTCAGGAATGCCTTCTCCCTGATCAGCAATGGAAATAAATAAGTTTTGCTCATCTTTTATATGCACATTAACTAAAACTTCGCCGCCATTTTGCATTGATTCCAGTGCGTTCTTAATTAGATTAATAAATACTTGTTTTAATTGATTGGCAATACAGCTTACGGGAGGGATTTCCTCGTCATTTACTATCTTTATCTCAACATTGTGCATTAAAGCTTGTGATCCAAGCAGTGTCGTTACATTATGGATAATTTCTTCTATATTCTCAAGTTTAAACTGGTGGGCCTGTGGTTTTGCCAGCAGCAATAACTCTCCAGTAATCAGTTCAATCCTTTCCATTTCACTCGACATTACCTCTAAATAACTGTCTTTAATACTTCCTTCTGATGCTTTTATTAATTGTAAAAAGCCCTTTAGTGCAGTTAGCGGATTCCGAATTTCATGGGCAATGGATGCAGAGAGCTGTCCTACTGCTGACAGTTTTTCTGATTTTAGAAGTTTTTGTTCTGTAAGCTTTCGATCTGTGATATTTTTGGCAATCCCGTAGACGCCAATTACCTCCTGATCAACGATAATGGGCATATTCGTTACATTTAGATAGACTATGTCACCATTTTTATGTAAACATTTGGTATCATAGTTTTGAGTGGTACCGTTAGCTGCTCTTTTGTAGTAATCCAAGGTTTTGTCTAAATCTTCCTCGGCAACAAAAGGCAAAAAGGTCTTATGCAGTAGCTCTTGTTCACTATATCCGAGCATCTTTACCATCGCAGTGTTTACACTAAGATAATTTCCTTCTAAATCAAAAGAAAATACAGCACTAGGGTTATGCTCAAATAGTGATTTATAATGCTGCTCATTTTGGGAGGCCGTCTTCTTCTCTGCCGTTATATCCTGAAAATACACGGATAGCCCATTGGCAGATGGAAATGCCCGAACACCAAACCATGCATTAAGAGGTGGAAAGAATGCTTCAAAATGCACAAAAACCTGTTCATTTACAGCTTTATGATATTGTTCATAAAAAAGTAAGTCTACAGCTTCAGAAAATTCAATCCAAATATTCTTTCCAACCAAATCATCCCGGCTACGAAATAAAAGGCGAGCTGCATTATCATTTACGTAGGTAAAATTCCAATTCAGATCTAATGCAAAAAATCCATCTGTAATGCGATCTAAAATCTCAAGTGCATCTATTTCAACCAAATTCATAAATAGGAAAACCTCACTAATCCAACTTTTTTAATATTTTTATATTAGTAAAATTCTAGTGAAGTTAGGAAAATCCTTCTATTATCTAAATAAAAATGAGCTAACCAATTTGAAAATGATTAGCTCATCAGATCTTATATATATGTTCAGAAGATCAATAGAGTTCTTCTGGACATCATCTTATGCTTATTTCAGCTGGGTCAGACTATTATCTTTCCCTTTATTCTCCAGCGTTTGATACACCATTGCAATAATCATCGCAGGCACGCTGCAGAGAATCATCCCGAGGAAGGCATACTGTGGCTGAACTTCATATAGATAGCCGCCGATGATGGTAAACACAGAAGTGCTCCAGCTGAGCGCAAGTGCGGAATAAATGCCTTGAGCCTTCGGAATTTGTGCATGCGGAATATGAGCAATTAAGTATTTCATAAAAGCATAATGTCCCATTGCAAAAGAGAAGGCATGCAAGGTCTGTGCGATACTGAATACAATGACGTTTGGAAAAATGAAGACCAGAATCCAGCGAACCGTGGAACCAAGCGCTGATAGCAATAGCAAGGACCCGACTGAAAATTTCCTGAATGTTTTATCGGCGGTAGCAAAAAAGATGATCTCAAAAATGACCGCAATATTAATAATCAGACCAATCAGATAGACAGGTGCATGAATATCCTGCAGAAAAACATAACCATAATTATAATATGTGGCATGTGCTGCCTGGAGTAAAATCACAATGATCAGTACTAAGCCAAAGTTTTTGATACGGAATAATTGCGACAGGCTTATTTTTTGTTTTTGGTCTGGTTTCGGCTTTTCTGAAAGAATTCGGGGGGCATTCATAAAGCTGAGGGCGACAAACCCAATCATCCCAATTAAAAGTGCCCAGAGGATGACTTCATCTCCCATCATGCCTGTAAAGACGGTTAAAACAATTCCAATAGAAACAAACCCAATTGATCCCCATTGTCGGCTTCTTCCATAATGCTGAAGCTGTTTACTTTGAACTAAAACACTGGCTGCACTATCTAACGCAGGCATCAATGTAGGATAAAATAGATGGAGAACAATTGTGACGATCAATAAACCAGTAAAAGAATCTACTGGAATATAACATAGGATGGACACAAGAGTACCAATCCCAGAAATTTGTAATAAAGCTTTACTGCTTACTCTTTCTAATAAATATGGAAATGCAAACAATGTAGACAGGCCTCTGGCAACTAAACCGCAGCTCATAATTAAGCTGGCTTCTGAAACCGAAATCCCCTTTGTATAAATCATCCATCCTGACCAATAAGGAAGAAAAATTCCCCATGTTAAAAAGAAACTAAAAAATTGTGTACTCATCCATCGTTGTGTATTCATTCTAATCCCCCTAACTGAATGCATGATATCATGGAAGGGAAGGAGATTAATATGAGATATCTCATATTTTGAGGTGAAACATGGAAGTTTACAGAAATGAAAAGAAGCAATTTTATGTAGAACATTGTAGTATTGCCCATTTATTTTCCTTTTACATTGATATGGAAGTACATGAGTATGAGCGTGATGAATGGATCATACAAGAGGGAATGAGACCTCATTATTTATTTTATGTTATCGAAGGAAAAGCAAAGATTTATGTCACACATCAAAATGGGAAAGTATCGCTGATAAATTTTATTAATGCGAACGAATATATCGGGGAAATGGAATTATTAAATGATGTATATTACACAAAAGGAATTCAAGCAACGACAAGGACGGTTTGCTTTGCTATTCCTTATCATCGCTACCGGAATCAACTGCTCGATGATAATAAATTTCTGCGTGAATTAACCAAGTTTTTAAGTGTAAAAGCTACCTTTATGGCCGCAAAATATTCTCAAAGTCTTGCATTTCCGCTGGAAAATAGATTAGCTGATTTCATCCTGCAAACGACAGATGAAGGACTCTATAAGGAGAAGCATGTAACTGTCTGTGATTATCTGGGCGTGTCCTATCGCCACCTCTTACACGTGCTGACACAGTTCTGTGAGAAGCAGTATTTGCAGAAAGAAGGCAGGAACTACCGGATTATACAGCCCCATTCATTGCATAAATTGGCAGGTGCATTGAGGAATGGATAGCAGGGGTAAAGCTTAGGGACATAGAACCTGATCCTATGTCCCTTCAAGTTAAGCGATAATTGGATCTGTCGCAGACAGCAATTTAAGCTGTGCCATAGCATAAGAGAATCCATCTTCATCATTTGTTTTTGTCACAATGTCGGCTGCGTTTTGAACAGCAAGCGGAGCGTTGCCCATAGCGATTGAAGTGGTGGCTACTTCAAACTGTGCAAGATCATTTCCGCCATCTCCAATGGCGATAATCTCTTCAAATTCGGTATTGATTAAATTTTGATAGCGGAAAAGGGCCTTCCCTTTATGTGCTTCACCAGACGTGATTTCTAAGTTGTTAGGAAAAGAAGATGCCATTGAAACATCGAAATGAGGTCCTAACGCTGCCTTCATTTCCTCTATTTTTTCTAATTGCCCATTATAAACAAGCGCAATCATTTTATAAATTTTAACATCCTCTTGCTCTAGCAGTTTATCATAATCGTATTCCTGAAAAAGAGTTGTCAGTTCATCCACGCTTTTTCCATGTAATGGAGGCAATGTGGACGGATGTCCGCCGGTATTTGTATAAACAAGAATGCCTACCCCTAACTTTTTCAGGACAGTGAAGATACCCTGATATGTTTTAACAGGGATGGTTGCTTCATAAAGCAATTCACCTGTGCTGGAATATAAAGTGGAGCCATTAATACAGAATGTAGGCAGTCCTAAGCCTGCTATGCCTGGTACTTTCAAGACATCTGCAATAGCACGGCCGGTATTTAAAATGACACAGTGTCCTTGATGTTTAAGATCTTGTAATGTTTTAAGATTTGTTTCAGTTATTTCATGCTGAGAATTTAACAAAGTGCCGTCTAAATCGATTGAGATGCATTTCATCGTTAAATCTCCTTTCTGCATTTTAAAGGTAGGTACCTATTATTATTACATAGTTAGGTTAAAAAATATATGATGTAGAAGCGACTGGAAAAGAGTGCTTAAAATACAAAATAAGATTGAAAAGAGGCTAGGACAAACGACATTAACCTTTCTAAAACACGAATATTCAATAAGTTGGTTAGGTATTTAAACAAGTCCGTTCCATTGCGCTGCAGACCCTCGCTTTCCGTGGGGAGGAAGTTGAGCCTCCTCGGAGTAAGCTCCTGCGGGGTCTCACCTTTTCCTCTATTGCCCACAGGAGTCGAGGGTCCTCCGCTACATTTCACTCATGTTAATAAAATATATTTTAAAATCATAAAAAACCGAATGATTAGAAAGATGACTTCCTAACTATACGGTTCTATGAGAGTGTTAAATACTTCATATATGAGTGTTTTCTTTCATCAATGTAAGGAAGAAGATAGGATAAATAAAAATCCGCTTTACTATTTAAGTAAAGCGGATTTCACATTAATTTCGAATCATATAATCAAAAGCACCTAATGCAGCTGTTGCACCTGATCCCATTGAAATAATGATTTGGTTATAAGCGCTGTCTGTACAATCTCCTGCAGCAAATACGCCAGGCATAGTTGTTGCTCCGCGCTTATCAACGACGATTTCGCCAATTCGAGTGCGCTCAACAGTGCCTTCTAACCATTCAGTGTTTGGCACAAGACCGATTTGGACAAAAACACCCTGAAGTTCAACATGGTGTTCTTCGTTTGTTTCACGGTCTGTGTACGTAATGCCAGTTACATTGTCGGTACCAGTAATCTCTTTTGTCGCAGCGTTTGTTACAACCGTTACGTTTGGCAGGCTGTTTAAGCGCTCTTGAAGTACACTGTCTGCTTTTAGTTCAGAAGCGAATTCAAGAACTGTGACATGTTTCACAATCCCAGCCAGATCAATCGCTGCTTCAATACCAGAGTTACCGCCGCCGATTACGGCTACGTCTTTACCGGCAAACAATGGACCATCACAGTGCGGGCAGTATGCTACACCTTTGTTTTTAAGCTCCTGTTCACCAGGAACATTAATATTGCGCCAGCGGGCACCAGTTGAAATGATGACGGTCTTACTCTTAAGAATAGCACCGTTTTCAAGTTCAAGTTCAAAAAGGTCTTTCTTTTCAAGACGCTTTGCACGCTGTAAGTCCATGACATCAATCTCATATTCTTTTACATGCTCTTCAAGAGCTTGAGCAAGCTTTGGACCTTCTGTTGCTTTTACGCTGATAAAGTTTTCGATGCTTAGAGTGTCAAGAATTTGTCCGCCAAAGCGTTCCGCCACAATACCAGTACGGATTCCTTTACGAGCAGAATAAATAGCAGCACTTGAACCAGCTGGTCCGCCGCCGACAACTAAAACATCATATGGCTCTTTATCTGCAAAATCTTCAGCACTTAAGCCTTCGCCTAATTTCGCTAAGATTTCCTGCAATGAGATACGTCCGCCATTCCAGAACTCTCCATTTAAGAAGACAGCTGGTACTGCCATAACGTTTTTGCTTTCAACTTCTTCTTTAAAAGCAGCTCCATCAATCATCGTGTGCGTAATATTTGGATTAAGTACGCTCATGATATTTAGTGCTTGTACAACATCAGGACAATTGTGGCATGTTAAGCTAACATATGTTTCAAAGTTATACTTGCCATCAATTTTCTTGATTTGGTCAATGACGCTTTGCTCAACCTTTGGAGCGCGGCCGCTGACCTGAAGCAATGCTAATACCAAAGAAGTAAACTCGTGTCCTAAAGGAATTCCGGCAAACGTTACACCAGTATCCTCGCCAGCACGGTTAATGCTAAAGCTAGGTGTTCTATATAATTCTGCTCTTTCGACAGTGATTTTAGATGACATGGAAGCTAGCTCATCAACAAGAGCTAGCATTTCCTTTGAAACGTCATCTGTACCTGCACTGACTTTAAGCAGAATGTCATTTTCTAAAAGCTGAAGATATTGATTTAATTGTGACTTGATTTCTGCATCCAGTGCCATGATTAAGCCTCCTTAGATTTTACCAACAAGGTCAAGGCTTGGCTTAAGTGTTTCGCTGCCTTCTTGCCATTTAGCTGGGCAAACTTCGCCTGGGTTGTTGCGAACATATTGTGCAGCTTTAATTTTGTTCACGATTGTGCTAGCGTCACGGCCAATGCCGTCTGCATTAATTTCAACAGCTTGGATTACGCCGTCAGGATCAATGATGAAAGTACCGCGGTCAGCTTGTCCTAATTCTTCAACTAAAACATCAAATTGACGAGAAAGAACGTGAGCTGGGTCACCGATCATTGTGTAAGTGATTTTGCCGATCGCATCAGAAGTATCATGCCAAGCTTTGTGAGTGAAGTGAGAATCTCTAGATGCAGAGAATACTTCTACTCCAAGTTCTTGAAGTGCTGGGTATTGATTTTGAAGGTCTTCAAGCTCAGTTGGGCAAACGAAAGTGAAATCTGCAGGGTAGAAGCAAAGAACACTCCAGTTACCTTTGAAGTTTTCTTCTGTTACTTCGATGAAATCACCGTTTTTGTAAGCTTGTAATGTGAATGGTTCTACTTGTTTACCGATTAATGGCATAATAAAATTCCTCCTAAGATTTAATATGTAGATATTATAGAAAATGTTTAATTCCTATAATAGATACTAATTTGTAATTATTATTATATAGGATTGATTATCTTTGTCAACAGATTTGAGCGGTTTTCATTTATATTCATAAACTTGTAACAAAGAGGCAGTGTGTTAAACAGTTGAAAGGATGGTTTCTGCAAGAAATGCCTATGGGAAACATAACCACGCCGATTAGTATAATCCAATCATTTTTGTTCTATTCATTAGAATTCATAAGGTTACAGGACCGGATTTAATTAAGAGATTAATGAAATGAAAGAAAAATTAAGAAGCCAATGAATAGGATTGTGGCACCAAAATGCATATAAATCATGTATTATGATGTGTTTTTTAAACCGTTTCTTCCTTTCTAATCTATCAAGAAGAGGGAAAAATGGCAAAAGAAACGATTGAAAATTCTCAATGAAAATAAATGTTACAAATAAATGAACAAGCAATTCATTAATGTGCTATTTTCAATTGTACCTTTCTAATGAAAATACAATTTCTTCTGAATAAGGATGCTACTACTTTCAAGTCAGCTAGATTTTAACTCAAATTCATTTTTATGAGAGTAACCAAATAATATGTTAGGGGCATTCAATAATGCGATGCTGTGATGATATTGTTAAGATAAAAGAATCAAGCACCAAGGAGGCTGAACGCCTTGTACCTTTCAATTGAATTGCAAATGCTCATACAATTAATCGAACGAGCAGCACTTTTACTGATTACCCTATTTTTTATGACCAGAGTGCCCCGATTTAAAGAAATACTGCAAAGGGATCGGCACTCTCCTACAGAGCTATCACTGATCACGGTGATTTTCTGTTTATTTGCCCTATTTGGAACCTATTCAGGAATAGAAGTTGAAGGCTCTATTGTGAACATCCGAACAATTGCCATTACGGCCGGAGGGATTCTTTTTGGCCCATGGGTTGGCATTATAACTGGAATTGTCTCAGGGGTTCATCGGTATTTAATCGATATTGGGGGAGTAACGTCAATACCGTGTTTAATTACGAGTATTCTGGCTGGGTTTGTATCCGGTTATATTCATCTTTATATGAAAAAGGCCAGACGGTGGATATATGGTATTGCAGCAGGCATGTTTTGCGAGATTTTAACGATGGTTCTCATTCTGGTTATGGCAGAACCATATGAACTAGGAGTGGATATCGTTTCAAAAATTGCATTTCCCATGATTCTTGGACAAGGAAGCATTGGATTGATCGTGCTGATGATTGCCAGTGTGGAGGGTGAAAAGGAACGTATTGCTGCACAGCAGTCACAGTTAGCCCTTAATATTGCGAATAAAACACTTCCGTATTTTCGATCTATTAATACGGAATCTCTTCATACCATCTGTACGATTATAAAACAGGACATTAAAGCAGATGCCGTAGCGATCACAGATACAAAGGACGTACTTGCCTATGTGGGCTATGGGGAAGAAAAGTATCAAATTGGGCAAGAAATTATCAGCGATTTAACGAAAGAGACAATCCGAAGCGGGAAAATTACTATTCGAAACAATATTGCGGATCATCATACTCCGCAGATCCATTGCCTGCTGATAATTCCTTTAGAGGAAAGAGGCGTTATTACAGGAACGCTGAAAATCTATTACCGTAAGGCGTATACAATTACATACACGCTTCAGACAATGGCCATCGGACTTGCCCAGATTATTTCAACTTTAATGGAAGTTTCGAGGGTAGAGCAGATTAAAGAAGAGGCAAATAAAGCAGAATTAAGGGCGCTGCAGACAAAAATCAATCCACATTTTTTATTTAATGCACTAAATGCAATAGCTTCTACTACAAGACGTGATCCTGATAAAGCGAGAGAGCTGATCATCAGCTTATCAGGCTATATGCGCTATAATTTAGAGGTGGATGAAGAGTTTATTGATATTGGTACAGCTCTGCAGCAAGTAGAGAATTATATAAAAATAGAAAAAGCGAGATTTGGTGAACGTCTGCAGGTTGAATACGATATAGATGATATCCAACTTAAATTGCCGAGTTTACTGATCCAGCCATTAGTTGAAAACGCAGTTATTCATGGCATTCTGAAAAGAAAAGGGCCGGGAAAAGTGACGATTTCAATTAAAGATGATGGCCGGAAAATTAGAGTGAGTGTGCTCGATACAGGAGCGGGGATTGGCCAGGATGTCATCGACCGTTTATATCAGGGAACGGTTTCTTCCAAGCAAATCGGTTTATCCAATGTACATCAGCGTGTGAAATTAATCTACGGAACAGGTCTGGTCATTCACCGGCTGGAGACGGGAACGGAAGTTTATTTTGACATAACAAAGGAGATATCATGAGAGCGATTATTGTAGAAGATGAAATTCCGGCGAAGGAAGAGCTGGAATATTTAATTGAAACTCATAGTGGGATCGATATTGTTGGGGCATTTGAAGATGGTCTTGATGTCTTGAAGTTTTTACAGGTGGAAGAAGTGGATGCGATTTTTTTAGATATCAATATTCCTTCATTGGATGGCATGCTCCTTGCTGGAAATATAAGCAAATTTGCTAAAAAGCCGTATATTATTTTTACAACAGCTTATAAGGAGCATGCTGCACAAGCATTTGAATTAGAGGCATTTGATTACATCTTAAAGCCTTACGAGGAAAAAAGAATTGCAGCGATGTTAGCGAAGCTGGAATCAGCTTTTAAAAAGGACCAGCAGCCGCTAGATGAGGTGCTGTCAGATTCTAATCGCAGAATTAACCTCCGAAAAAATGAAAATATTATTGTAACAAATGTGAATGATATTTATTATGCAGAAGCAAGTGAGAAGTCGACACTTGTTTATACGAAAACAGATGAATATACTATGCCCATGTCGATAAGCGAATTTCATGATAAGCTGCCGCAGGATGCTTTCTTTAAATGTCACCGTTCCTACAGCGTGAACCTTTCAAAAATACATGAAATTGTTCCTTGGTTCAACAATACGTATATCGTACGTTTAAAGGATATAAAGGCAGAAATACCGGTCAGCAGAAGCAAATCAAAAACCTTTCGACAGATTATGCATTTGTAAATACCATTCATTCCAGATCAGATGCATTTCATTCTGATACCGATTTCATAAAGCTTTCTAGCGGTAAAATTCAAGTATAGAAACCGTTAAGAAAGAGGAGATCGGAATGAAAAACCAAAATGTAAATCGCTTTCTTATTATAATTGGTACAGTAATTGTCCAAATGGGTTTGGGAACTATTTATACATGGAGTTTATTTAATCAGCCGCTAGTTGATAAATTTGGCTGGGATTTAAGTGCAACAGCTATTACGTTCTCGATCACAAGCTTTGCGCTAGCGTTCGCTACCCTTTTCTCAGGAAAGCTGCAGGATAAGTGGGGACTCCGCCGCTTGGTTGCTGCAGCTGGGATCTTATTAGGCGCTGGGTTAATTTTAAGTTCCCAAGTATCTTCTTTATGGATGCTCTACATTGTGGCAGGTGTCATTGTTGGTTTTGCTGACGGTACAGCATATATTACGTCATTAAGTAATTTGATTAAGTGGTTCCCGGAGAAAAAAGGATTAATCTCAGGAATTTCAGTAGGTGCATTCGGAACAGGCAGCTTAATTTTCAAATATGTCAACGCAAGCTTCATTTCTTCATTTGGTGTTTCAACAGCCTTCTTATTATGGGGAATCATCGTGTTAGTCATGGTCGTTGGCGGTTCTTTCTTATTAAAAGAAGCGAAGGTCTCTGGTGAGAGCACAGCACAAGCAGCATCAATCCAAAAAGATTATACAGTAAAAGAGATGCTTAAGACGAAACAGGCATACATGCTATTTATCATCTTCTTTACAGCTTGTATGAGCGGTTTATATTTAGTTGGAATTGTTAAGGACATTGGTGTGAGTCTAGCTGGGTTAGATGTTGCCACAGCTGCAAATGCAGTTGCATTAGTAGCAATCTTTAATACCACTGGCCGAATTATTTTAGGGGCTTTGTCAGACAAAGTTGGCCGAATGCAAGTTGTCTGTGGAACACTATTAGCCACAGCTATTGCGGTAGCAGTATTGAGTTTTGTGCCATTGAATTTCCCAATTTTCTTTGCCTGTGTAGCAGCTATCGCCTTCTGCTTCGGAGGAAATATTACCGTTTTTCCAGCCATCGTAGCCGATTTCTTTGGACTTAAAAATCAAGGTAAAAACTATGGTGTCATTTATCAGGGCTTTGGAATAGGTGCTTTAGCAGGATCAATTGTCGCAGCGATTCTTGGAGGCTTCCAGGCAACCTTTACGGTTATTGCCGTTCTATGTATTATTTCTCTCATCATTGCTATGACGATCAAACCTCCGCATGAAGCGGATCAGGTGAAAGAAAGTACAGGTAAGATGAAACGGATGCAGCCTGGAACAAGAGCTGGATAAGAAAATGAAAGGCATTATTGAAGGTATAGGTACACAGCAGACCATCTGGTTGTTCATTTCAAAGGAACCCGGCAATTTCAAAAAGATTAAGGTATAAAGCAAAGAGATTGAGACATTAGTTTCAGCTCAAGAAACATCCGAACGATTAGCAGGGGTTAACCACCTGACAAATTGTTCGGTTTTTTTTGTGGCTTTTAAAGAATAAATATAAAACGATGTTATTAGACTCCTGAGTAAACAAATTATTCACATCATCAAGCAATAAAGTTACAAAAACAGCATATTGAGATTAATTTTAGGATGATTGTTTTGTTGTTCAGCATGATTTTGAAACAATTTATCTAACTTATACGTATTTAAAAGAAATTTAAAAATTAGGTGAGTACATATAGAACTGGGGTGATAGCATGCCAAGTATGGAAGAAGTTCAGCGGCAGCTTCAAGAACTGCATGTAAGTGATCATCGAAGGAAATTAATGAGAAAAGAGATTGAAGAGCTGCCCAATATTTTAAAGGAGAATGAAAAGATTTTACGCTTAATGGGCGGCACTTATCAAACATTTACTGGGATGTTCATCGCAACCAATAGCCGCTTTCTTTTTATTGATAAAGGCTATAAAGGGAAAGTAACACTGTATGAATTTAAGTATGATGAGCTTTTAGATATGAAATACAATCTAGGATGGGTTTATGGGAAAATAGATATATTCTACTTAGGAAAATGGATTAAATTAGAGATGCTGGAGAAAGAAGAAACAGAGTCTTTTTTTCATTTTATAAACGACAAGAGGGGGAGTTTTAGCCCATCAATTGATGACAGCACTGTGGCAGAAATAAAAATTGAAAAAGAGATGAATCCTCAATCTCATCGCAAATCCGGCCTTTTTTATGAAGTATCTAATCTTCAGATTGAAGAACGTCCAGAGGTAAAGGAAAAGGTGAGCAGATGGCTCGGTTTTAAACCTTTAGATTCCTCTCAGGAGCAATATATAAAGAAGCTGAAAAAACGTTATTTTTGGAGAGTTTGTTTAGCAGCACTTATCTTAGCAGTTATAGTTATAAGCCTCATTGTACAAAGTTCCTTAATAGAAGTATGGAAGTTTGCAGTCTTCTTAAGTGTTCTTTGGATTGGCGGGGCATGGGTTCTGCAAAAAGAGCTGAATGAAGATATAAATAAAAAGAAAAGTACTTCTTCACTCGTAATCTATAAATATTGCATCAGGTATTGGAATAGTTTCTTTGAATACCTTATTCCTAACAGTGGCTATAGAATAAAACCGGATGTCACTAGATTGTTTCTTAAGTATGGTTTTGAGAACCGCAGAAACATGAAAATAACCAGGTTCTTTCATTTTCCGAAGCTGCAAAAAGACCGAATATATTATATCTCTTATAAAACGAAGAAGCATACTGAAAATACTAGAAAGATGGGGTTATATTTCGAGCTAACTATGCCAAAAGACGCGAGGAAAAGTTTACATCCTTTTGTGCTGATACCTAAAGGAAATAAAATTAAAAGTGAAAAGTATACATTACAGCAGTCCTTGGAAGTTCATAATCTTTTTTCAGAGAAGGAAATTCCTCAAGAACAACTCAATGAAATCATTTCCTTTATTCAACCGCTAATCAATCGAGATATTGGGGTAGCTGTGAAGTTCCACTACCATTTAGAAATCTATCTTCCTTATTTTTTAGAGACTAAGGAACAGTTAAAGTCAGAAGAACAATTACAACAGATTCTAGAAGATATTCACCTATGGCATGCATTGTATGAAAGGAGTATCATCTGGCGTTATGGACAGTTATCTGCTGAATGGAAAGCAGGAAAAGAGAAGGCGCAGGAGTATTAAAGTTACATCTGTGCTTTCCTCTTAAGTTCTTTTGTTTCTGATTAGGCAGACGTACAATGAAAAAAACTGTAAAAATGGTACAATGATTCCGATAAGAATGACCCGTTGTGAATACTACTAATCAGAAATAGGGTGTGAGAGTTGTTTAATCAAGTTATACCAGCGATCCGTAATATGAAGGACTTTGAATATGCGTTAAAAAAAGATCATGAATATATCATTTTCTTAGAAACCCGGCTTTCCCAGGTAGAAAGTGTTGTTAAGTATGCGAAAAAGAATGGTAAAAAGGTGTTTATGCATGCGGACCTTATTCAAGGCCTGAAAATGGATGAATACGGCATCGAATATTTAATCAATAATGTGAAGGTGGACGGCATTATCTCCACGAGAGTAAATGTGATTAATTTGGCAAAGAAACACAATATCATTGCCATTCAAAGGCTGTTTGCATTAGACAGTCATGTGCTTGAGAATAATGTGAAAGTATGCAGAAAAATCCAGCCTGATTTTATAGAAGTGCTGCCGGGCATTATTCCAGGCATCATGGAAGAAATTCATGAAAAAACAGGTATTCCGCTTATTGCTGGCGGTTTAATTCGCACAAAAGAAGATGTTGAGAAGTCTATAGTAAATGGTGCGATTGCCGTTACAACATCAAATAGAGAGCTTTGGTAAGGCACGCAATGGACTACTTTGAAAACATCCTGAACCTTGTCCCAAAATATTTTGTTGACACCGTTTTCATATAGTTATACACTGTATTTAAGTTAATAACTAGTGACCGTGACCAGGAGACACATTAAATGCTTTGGATATTTATTCAAGGGTATTTAGTGTGTCTTTTTTATGCTTTCGTAATGGTCATTGTTATTGGGGATGGAGTTTTAAAGAGAGATCAAAAGGGGGATTAATATGAAAAACATGAAAAAAACAGTCATCTTATTAGTGGTTTCATTATTGCTGATTGTAGTTGGCAGCTTTTCAGCTTCTCAGTTTAATAGTTCAAGCGGTGATGTGGATGTATCACGAATTTACTTTGATACACCAAGAGGAGAGCTTTCGGGTCTCTTGTACAAACCAGAAGGAAGTGACGAACAGCCACGACCAACCATTATTGCGACTCACGGATATCTGAATTCTGCTGAGATGCAAGATGCACAGGCAATTGAAATGTCCAAAAGAGGGTATGTCGTTTTAGCATTAGATCAATATGATCATGGACACTCAACAGGTACAATGGAAAAGCCAGTTCCATTTTTCTCATTCTGGCCTCAAGCTATTTATGATGCAGTGCAATATATGTATGATCAGGAATTTGTTCTGAAAGATGAAAGCGGCAATGGAATCATTGCAGTTTCTGGACATTCAATGGGCGGCTTTTCATCCACTCATGCCGTTATGCTTGATGAAATGGACTTCCAGGAAACAGGCATCAGAAAAATCTTTAGTTCTTTAACAATGGGCTCTGATTATCAGTGGCTGAGATCACTTGAATACACGGATGAGATCATCAACAATTCATATGGTCCAAGAACGTCTGGTAAAATTGCAGGATTATATGATGAATTCTTCTTCGATGCTGAAGCCGCAGCAACTGGCGCACCTGTAGTGAAGAAGAATTATATCGGCACAGCTGAGGGGCAAGGATTTTTAGGCAATCCAGAAAATCCGGAGGCAGGAACGATATATGAAGTGAATGGTGGAAAAAGGGTGATTTATCAGCCAAATGAAACACACCCTTGGAATCATTTTTCAAAAACATCTACAGAATACGCAATTGATTTTTATGATATGACGTTTGCTGATTACAGCAATATCGTAACGGTAGATGCTGACAGTCAGACATGGATGTATAAAGAGTGGTTCTCTTTCCTTGCACTGATTGGGTTCTTTATGCTATTCATACCAGTTGTATCACTGCTGTCAAAACTGCCTTTCTTGAAAAACGTTTATACTGGCAGACCTGATCTGCTTCCAGACGCAAAAACAAATGGTTCCAAGCTCGCAGGTTTGTTCTTAATAGTAATCGGGCTGCTGTTCCCTGCTTTATTCTTCTCTGCATTATATAGTGGAGATCTATACGGAATGAGGCTCTTGAGACAAGTAAGTATGATCTTTATTGCCATTTCCGCCATTGCTCTAATCTTCTCAATGGTGAAAAAGTCAGAGCGTACGATCACAGTCGTTTCTTCTATTATGCTTGTTTTGAGTGTGGTTCAATATGTTATTTTAAGGAACCAAGATACTCTTATTGCAACAACAGAGTTCTTTGGAGCGCCAACAGTAAACCCAGTTCTTTATTGGGCTATTAATGTCGCAATTGTCACTTTAATGATTATGGTGGGCTATCACTATATTGCTAAAAAGCCTGAGGGTGCAACGATTAAAAGCTATGGAATTAAGGTTCACATTAAAACGATTCTTGCAGCCTTTGTAACAGCCGTTGCAGCAGTTGCAATTGGCTATGGAATCCTATATCTTGTAGATGCATTATTCAAGGTTGACTTCCGTCTTTGGACATTAGCTGTAAAAACGTTTGAAGATCAGCATCTGATTGCTCTATTAAAATATGCTCCACTTTTCTTTATTTACTATTTCATCGTTGGCTTATCTGTCAATATGAATACAGCTGGTGTAAAATATGATGGATTCAAAGGTTATCTCGTTTCTATCATTCACTTTATAGGCGGCTTAGTTTTATATTTAGGCTACCAATATGGATTATTATTTACTACAGGAACAGCCGGTTACACAGGAGAATCGCTGTCCTCTATTATCGTCATTGGATTGGTTCCTGTTCTTCTAGTAGCTGCCATCTTCAATCGCTACTTTTATAGAAAAACCGGCAATGTGTATGTAGGTGCTATTTTAAACACAGTATTAATGACACTCATTACGCTGGCAAATACTGCGCTGTATACAATTTTTTAATAAAATATAAATTAGAAGAGAGCAAGGAGCACGCTGTTCCAGGCTCTCTTTTATTCACAAACAGCCACCTGAAAGAGTATGGCAAGGAATGATGGATAAAAGAGGAGGAATACGGATGGGAAAATATATATTAGCATTGGATCAAGGAACAACAAGCTCCCGTGCTATTCTTTTTAATAAAAAGGGGGAAATTGTTGGGACAGCTCAGCAGGAGTTTGAACAATTTTTTCCGAAACCAGGCTGGGTAGAGCATGATGCAAATGAAATTTGGACTTCCATCCTTGCTTGTATTGCATCTGTGCTGCGAAAGGCAGATGTGGAGCCAGGGGAAGTAGCAGGAATAGGCATTACAAACCAGCGTGAAACAACGGTTATTTGGGATAAGAACACTGGAAAGCCAATACATCATGCGGTCGTCTGGCAGTCGCGCCAAACGGAAGGCATTTGCCAGGAACTGCGTGACAAAGGATATAATGAATTATTTAACAGTAAAACAGGTCTTCTTTTAGATCCCTATTTTTCTGGGACGAAAGTAAAATGGATTCTTGATCATGTGGAAGGTGCCAGAGAGAAAGCCAATAAAGGAGAGCTTTTGTTTGGTACCATTGATACTTGGCTGGTCTATAAGCTTTCAGGCGGCAAGGTGCATGTAACCGATTATTCAAACGCTTCCCGGACACTTATGTTTAATATTTATGATCTGCAATGGGATGATGAGCTGCTGGAAATTTTAGATATACCAAAGAGCATGCTGCCTGAAGTCCGTCAGTCTTCAGAGGTTTACGCACATACAGTAGACTACCATTTCTTTGGTCACAATGTACCTATTGCCGGTATTGCCGGCGATCAGCAAGCAGCATTGTTTGGCCAGGCATGTTTTGAAAAGGGCATGGCAAAAAATACGTATGGAACAGGCTGCTTTATGTTAATGAACACCGGCAGTGAAGGAGTGAAGTCGGAGCATGGACTTCTTACGACGATTGCGTGGAGTGTTGACGGGAAAGTTGAATACGCTCTGGAAGGTAGTATATTTGTCGCTGGATCTGCTATTCAATGGCTGCGTGATGGAATGAGAATGATTGACAGTGCCAAGGCAAGCGAAGAGTATGCCAGCAAAGTAGAATCAACTGAAGGCGTATATATGGTACCTGCCTTTGTAGGAATGGGTACCCCTTATTGGGACAGTGATGCCCGCGGAGCCGTATTTGGCCTGACACGCGGTACAACAAAGGAGCACTTTATTCGTGCGACATTGGAGTCTCTTGCCTACCAGACAAGAGATGTATTGGATGCAATGACAGCAGACTCTGGCATTGATTTAAAATCATTGCGTGTGGACGGCGGTGCTGTTCAAAATGACTTGTTAATGCAATTCCAAAGCGATATTTTAGGAGTTCCTGTTGACCGCCCTGTTGTGAATGAAACCACAGCATTAGGCGCTGCTTTTCTTGCTGGCCTTGCAGTTGATTTCTGGTCCGAAAAGGAAGAAATTGCTCAGCAATGGAGAAAGGATCGCACCTTTACAGACAATATGGCTGACGAAAAGCGAGAACTGCTCTACAATGGCTGGAAAAAGGCGGTCAAAGCAACTCGTGAGTATAGATAGATTTTTACAATTGCTGTAACGTAAAACTTTAAAAGTTATTCATCAAATGTTATACTAAAGATAAGTTAATATTACTTGGCTGGAGATCTCGAGAGACCACAATCACCCTTTTTTGGAAACGAAAAGCAGGGTTGGTTTGTGGTCTCTTTTTTTGTACCTTCAGCAAGCAGGAACTAAAACATTGTTTAATAGCTTTTAATGACATAGTGAATGAAGAACATAAAATGAGAGGATTGACTTGTATGAAATTCACAAACTTAGTAAGACAAGACGTTAAAGCTCAAATGCAAACAGAACCTTTGGATATACTTGTGATTGGAGGCGGAATCACTGGCGCGGGAATTGCACTGGATGCGGTTGCGCGTGGAATGAAAGCTGCTGTTGTAGAAATGCAGGATTTTGCAGCCGGCACTTCAAGCAGATCGACAAAACTTGTCCATGGCGGATTACGCTATTTAAAGCAATTTGAAGTTGGAGTTGTGGCTGAAGTAGGAAAGGAAAGAGCCATTGTATATGAAAATGGTCCACATGTAACAACACCGGAATGGATGCTGCTGCCTTTCTATAAAGGAGGAACCTTTGGGCCTTTTACAACAAATATTGGCTTAAGGGTGTACGATTTTCTAGCGGGTGTTAAAAAGAGTGAAAGAAGAAAAATGTTTACCCCAGAGGATGCGTTAAGACGTGAGCCATTATTGAAAAGAGAGGGAATGAAAGGTGCAGGCTATTATGTAGAATACAAGACAGACGATGCCCGCCTGACCCTTGAAGTGATGAAAAAGGCTGTTGAAAAAGGTGCATTGGCTCTCAACTATATGAAGGTCATTGACCTAGTGTATGAAAACAGTAAAGTGGTTGGGATAGTAGCCGAAGATTTAACGGATGGATCAGTGCAGGAGATTATGGCAAAGAAAATTGTGAATGCTGCAGGTCCGTGGGTAGATACTCTAAGGGAGATTGACAAGTCAAAAAAGGGAAAATCACTGCAGCTGACAAAAGGAATTCACCTTGTCTTTGATCAAAGCCGTTTTCCGTTAAAACAGGCAGTATACTTTGATACACCAGATGGACGCATGGTATTTGCCATTCCAAGAGAAGGCAAGACATATGTTGGTACGACAGATACCGTTTATAAGGGAGATATTGCTCATCCAAAAATGACGGTTGAAGATCGTGATTATGTATTAAAAGCAATTGATTTTATGTTTCCAGAAGTGAAGATTACAGCAGAGGATGTGGAATCAAGCTGGGCTGGGCTTAGACCATTGATACATGAGGATGGAAAGTCTCCATCTGAAATTTCAAGAAAAGATGAAATTTTTGTTTCAGAATCAGGATTTATCTCCATAGCTGGAGGGAAATTGACAGGCTACCGTAAAATGGCGGAAAACATTGTTGACTTAGTGGCGGAGCAGCTCCACAAAGAAGAAAGAAGAGAATTTCCTGGAACACAAACAAAGCATATGACCATTTCCGGCGGTGATGTAGGCGGTTCGAAAGGATTCATCGCATTTGCACAGAGCAAGGTAGAAGAAGGCAAGAAGCTAGGTCTGACAGAAGCTGAAGCGGAAAAATTAGTACAGCGCTATGGATCAAATGTAGATCAAGTGTATTCTATTTATCAGAATAATGCCGGCAAAGCATTAGCAGAAAATCTTGACCCAGTCGTTTATGCTTGTTTAACGTATGCCATAAATGATGAGCAGGTCTATAAGCCTGCAGACTTCTTTATTCGAAGAACCAGTGCCCTCTTTTTCAATATTGCCTGGGTTCAAGCGCATAAGGAATCAGTTATCCAGTATATGAAAAAAGTCTTTAACTGGAGCAATGAGCAGGAATTAGAATATAAAGAGGAACTGGAGCAGTTCATTTATGAAGCATCACATCCGATTGCTAAGGAAGAGTTTTAAATCAATTTAAACCAAACTAAATCCAGCAGAGTATAATCTCTAGCTGGACTTAGTTTTTATATCCTTGCTCGTGTTAACAGAATAATAATCTTTAAGATCTTCATTAAAACATGCGCAGGAATAAAATACTTTTGAATGAAGGAAACTGTGATAAAAAAATCTTGCTAACAAAATGAAACCTTGATATATTATAGCTTAGTTAATGACGGGATACACTTTGACATGTTACTGGTAAAGCAGGCTAGATCAAATGTACACCAAATAACCATAGAGTATTTTCGCTCTCTAATGGGGTATTTGTGTATATTTGATCTTTTTTTGTTTTAGTGTCTCCTTACCCGTTGGCCAGCGGATTAATCTAGTGAAGGAGCTAAGAGGATGAATATAAAGCAATTGGCCCAAGACATCTTAACGAATGTTGGAGGGAAAGAAAACATATCGCAATTAACACATTGTTATACCCGCTTGCGTTTTATACTGAAAAGTGTAGAAAAAGCCAATAAAGAAAACTTGGAGAATATGGACGAAATTATCTCGGTTGTAGAGAGTGCAGGCCAATTCCAGGTGGTTATAGGAAATAAAGTAGAAGATGTGTACGCACACATTATGCAGCATTTGGATGACTTAGGCAGTCCTCAAGGAAAGAAAGAAGAGAAAAGTTCTATTGGGAGCCGGATTTTAAATACAGTAACGGCTATTTTTACACCAATCATTCCAGCAATCGCTGCATCCGGCATGATCAAAGGGATTCTAGCTCTTGCGGTCATGATCGCTACTCGCTATTACGGCATTGATATTAAAGAGTACAATACGTACATTATCTTGAATGCTGCATCAAGCGCAGTGTTTTACTTCTTCCCAATTGTGATCGGTTATGCCGCATCAAAGGTGTTTAAAGCAAATGAATTTATTGCAATGGTATTAGCAGCAACCCTATGTTACCCTGACATTGTTGCATTAATGACTAGCGAAAATCCTGTTACCTTATTTGGGATTGGCATAACAGAAGCTAACTATACTTCTACCGTAATTCCAATTATCATTGCAATTTTTATCATGGCTTATGTTCAGCGTTTCTTTGAGCGTGTGATACCTGAAGTTCTAAAGATTATCATGGTACCTACTTTTACATTATTGGTCATGGTACCTGCCACTTTAATTGTTTTTGGTCCTATTGGCATTTATATAGGAGATTTCATTAACTGGCTTTATTATGTCATTATGGACATTAGCCCCATTTTATTAGGAGCATTTATAGGCGGAATCTGGTGTGTGCTGGTGATCTTTGGCGCACATAAAGCAATTGTTCCAATCGGCATCAATGATGTCGCAAAAACCGGCCAGCAGAATCTATTAGCTTTCGCTGGTGCAGCTAACTTTTCTCAAGCAGGAGCAGCAGCAGGGGTGTTCTTAAAGACAAAGAATAAAAAACTTAAAACACTAGCAGCTACTTCCACGATAACAGCTCTATTTGGTATCACTGAACCAGCTATATACGGTGTAAACCTGCGACTGAAAAAACCAATGATCTACGCAGTCATCAGCGGTGCGTTAGGCGGGGCTTTAATGGGCTGGGGAGGCTCATACGGTACAGCCTTTGCGAACCAAGGGGTTTTAACCATTCCGGTATATATTGAAGCAGGTACAAAGGCTTTCTTATGTTATTTGATCGGGATCGCAATTGCATTTTTTGGTGCTGCTGCAATGACCATAATATTTGGATTTAAAGATGTGCCGGAAGATGCAGAAGTGGATGAAGCACCAAAACATACGGATAAAGTTGTTCCAGGAGCCATTAAAGCAGATGGAGATATTGAAATCCCGTCACCTCTGCAAGGAACAGTACTTCCTTTATCACAAATAAATGATGAAGTTTTTGCTTCAGGAGCATTAGGTGAAGGAATTGCGATTTATCCTGAGATCGGAGAAGTTGTCGCACCAATGGATTGTAAAGTGACAACCTTATATCCAACTTTGCATGCTATTGGTTTACAGTTTGAAAATGGAGTAGAAATGCTGATACATATTGGCTTGAATACAGTTCAACTTAAGGGCGAGGGATTCAAGGCACATATCCAAGCAGGCGATGAAATTAAAAAGGGGACAAAAATTGTTTCCTTTGATATAAAAGATATGGAAGCAAAAGGCTATGATCTTAGTACTCCGATTATTATAACGAATTCAACACAGTATCAAAGTGTTACATTTAGAGAAAATGACATAGCAACACCTGAAGGACAATTATTATTAATTAAAGCATAGGAGTGTTATAGATGAAAAATTATTTTAAAGAGGACTTCTGGTGGGGAGCTTCATCCTCCGCTTTTCAAATCGAAGGTGCATGGGATCAAGATGGAAAAGGGAAAACAGTTGCGGATCATAATTCATTTATGAAATCAGATGTACAAGCCGATACCACGGTTGCAAGTGATTTTTACCATAATTATAAAGAAGACATTTTATTAATGAAAGAACTGGGTTTAAAAACATACCGATTCTCCATTTCCTGGGCAAGAATCATCCCAGATGGAGACGGAGAAGTCAACCAAAAGGGAATTGAATTCTATAATGATGTAATTGATTTCTTACTAGAGAATGACATCATACCATTTGTGACTCTATATCACTTTGACCTTCCTTTTGCTCTAGTTGAAAAGTACAATGGCTGGGAGAGCCGTGAATCTGTATATGCGTTTGAGAAGTATGCAAAGGTTTGTTATGGAGCGTTTGGCGATCGTGTGAAGCATTGGCAAGTGAATAATGAGCAAAACCTTATGGTACGAGTGAATATTCGAATGAATATGTATGATGTTCCGGCTGATCAGGTAGAAAGAATGAGAGCACAGATGGACTACCATATGTTTGTTGCACATGCACTCGCAACAAATGCCTGCCATGAAATGCTGCCAGATGCAAAAATCGGTCCAGCGGTGTCTTCTACGATGACATATCCCAGCTCAAACCGTCCGGAAGATGTATGGGCAGCACGCATGAATGACAACTTTAAAACAAACTACGCATTAGAGATGTATTGTTATGGTGATTATCCTGGCTATTATAAAGAGTATCTTAGAAAATGTGATATTTACCCTATAACAAAACCTGAAGATGCTGAAATTCTAAAGGCAGCGAAACCGGATTTTATTGCTTTAAACTACTATCGCACTCTTGTTGCCAGCTATTTGCCGGCAGATGAAGCCAATCCATTTGGAACAAAGGTGAACGATATTGACTTTGACTTATATGGATACTTTAAGATTGAAAAGAATCCAAATTTAGTAGTTACTGATTACGGAATTCAAGTAGATCCAATGGGATTAAGACTAGTGTTAAATGATTATTATGAAAAATATCGCTTACCATTAATTATTACTGAAAATGGCCTGGGAACAGGAGACCAGCTGACAGAAGACGGCAAGGTTCATGACGATTACCGTATTGAATACTTAAAAAGTCATATTGCAGCATGTAATGATGCGATTGCGGATGGTGTAGAACTATTTGGGTATTGCCCATGGTCTGTGATGGATTTATTAAGTTCTCGCCAAGGCTTTATGAAACGTTATGGATTTATTTATGTAGACCGAGATGATTTTAATGAAAAGGAATTGCGCAGAATTAAAAAGGATAGCTTTCACTGGTATCAAGAGGTAATCAAAAACAATGGACTAAACTAATCCATCGAAGAAAAATAGCCAGACAGATTCTAAAAAATGATGAACAACTCATTGATATTTTTGGCAGAGCAGATAAAATCTATTTAATCATCTAAACGAATCACTAATATGATAAAACTCCTCTAAACGATTTAGAGGAGTTTTTTTAATTCGGCAGTGGTTTTCAAAGGCTGAGGAATCTTCCTCAAGTAAGATTCCTGCAACCCATTCTAAGTTTATACTCTATCAGCATGATAGCGTCCGATAGGCACTACATTTGGCGATCCTGAAACAGGATCTTCAATCACAGTAGAGTTAAGACCAAAGATGTCTTTAATCAAGGTGCTTGTGATTACATCCGATGGTTTCCCCTCCGCTGCCAGCTTTCCGCTGTGCATCGCGAAAATATAATCAGCATAACGGGCGGATAAATTAATATCGTGCAGAACCATAACAATGGTTGTTCCGCGCTTTCGATTTAGATCTGTCAGCAGATCAAGAATTTCAACCTGATACGTAATATCTAAGAAGGTGGTTGGTTCATCAAGAAACAAAATATCTGTTTGCTGTGCTAAGGCCATGGCAATCCAGACACGCTGTCTTTGACCACCGGAAAGCTCATCAATATTGCGGTTGGCAAGCTCGGTGATATTCATAATATCCATGGCATCTGCGACCGCTTCATAATCTTTTTTCGTCCATCCGCTAAATAAGGATTGGTGAGGAAACCTGCCTCTGCCAACCAAATCTGCCACTGATATTCCCTCTGGCACAATTGGAGATTGCGGCAGCAGCCCAACAATTCTGGCTAATTCTTTAGCGGGAATCTTACTGATCGGTTTGTCATCAAGCGTGATGCTGCCGGAAGTGGGCTTGATTAGCCGTGCCAATGTTTTTAAAAGCGTCGATTTCCCGCAGGCATTTGCGCCAATAATAACACTTATTTTGTTGCTCGGAATGGTTAAGCTTACTTCATGTAAAATTTTCTTATTTTCATAGCCAGCTTCAATTTTTTCTGCTTTAAACACATGCGGTGATATCATCATAAGTCTCCCTTTCGATTCATTCGGATGAGCAAGAAGATCAGATATGGCGCTCCGAGTATTCCTGTTATGATTCCTACAGGGAATCTGACTTCAAATGCGAATTGACCGATCAGATCTGCTGCCAAGACGAGATTTGCACCAACAAGGCCTGCAGGGATGATGCTGGAAAAACCAATACCGACAATTCTTTTCGCAATTGGTCCGGCCAGAAATGAAACAAAGGCAATAGGACCAGTCGTTGCAGTAGCAAGTGCAATCATGCAGACCGAGCTGACAATTAATAATATTCTTGCAAGGTCTGTTCTTACGCCTAAAGTAGTCGCAGCTTGTTCACCAAGCTCTAATATACTTAAATGTTTCCCTAATAAAAGGACAATAGGTGTACAAATCAGTACGGCGATTACAAGAGGAGGAAGTTCATCCATTTGTGATCCATTAAGACTGCCGCTCAGCCATCTGATGGCTGCCGGGATGTCCTGCTGATCACCTTTTAAAAGAACATATGAAATGAAAGCGTCCAGCATTGCCTGGATCCCAATCCCCACTAAAATAAGACGGCCGATGGAAAACGTTCTTCCTTTAGATAATAAGTAAATGAGTATAACGGTTATAAGTGCAGCAATCACAGAGACAATGGAAACTACCGTATTACTGGTATGAAGTATAACAATGCAAAAGACTGCTGCTGCACTTGAACCAGATGTAATTCCGATAACATTAGGATTTGCAAGTGGATTGCGCAGCATCGTTTGAAAGATGTATCCTGCTATACCGAAAGCAAAGCCGGCAAAAAGACCCGCCAGCATCCGCGGCAGACGGATGGTATTAACAGCAAATGTTACCCCTTTAATTTGTTCGCCAGAAAGAGTGCGAATGACATCGTTTACTGGGTAGATCGTGTTTCCCAGTAAAAGCATGGCACAGCAAAGGACGATTGCAAGAATAAAGAGGAGGCTAGTGACCAATATCCAGCGGCGGCGTCTAAGACGTCTGCCTTGTTTGATGATTTCAATAGAATTTTTTTTCATAGTGAACGCACTTTCGCTTTCATTGCTATAATAATCAGGATTGGAGCACCGATAAAGGCAGTTACAACTCCAACTTCCAGTTCTCCAGGACTGCCGATAAGCCTGCCTGCTACGTCAGAAATGGTTAATATAATGGCTCCTGAAAGGGCGGCCATTGGAATAACGAAACGAAGATCAGGACCAATCATCAGACGGATTACATGCGTAGCCAGTAAACCAACAAAGCCAATTGGACCAGCAAGTGCAGTTGCTGCACCACATAGAAGTACCCCGGCAAAAGCGGCAATAATTCTTAGCGTTCCTGTACGCACGCCTAATCCTGTTGCTACATCATCACCTAGCGCCAAGGCATTTAAGGCTGAAGCTGCCAGGGTTCCAATGACAAGGCCGGTAATGAGAAATGGCAAAAAGAGAGAAATGGACTCCCAGTTTCCAGACCCAACACTGCCCACTTGCCAAAATCTAAATTGATCCATTACGTAAGAGCGTGGAATCATAATAGCACTGACAAGGGATGAAAGTGCTGCACTTGTCGCGGCACCAGCCAAAACAAGCTTAAGAGGCGTGGCACCCCCACGCCCCATAGAGCCAATACCATATACAAATACAGCTGTAACCATCGCCCCAGCTATTGCCAGCCACATATATTCACCCGCAGTACTAATGTTAAAGAATGCGAGTCCGCAAATAACGAAAAGGGATGCGCCTGTGTTGACTCCTAGAATGCTTGGATCTGCAATGGGATTACGTGTAACAGCCTGCATAAGCGCTCCGGAAACACCAAGTGCTGCACCGCAAAATAAACTGAAAATGGTCCGGCTGATTCTCTGACGAACGACGCTGGCCCCATAGGAGTCAACGTCGTTGTGAAATAAGCCAGCCATCAGTTCATTCCAGCTCACAGTACGAGAGCCAAGCGCCAGAGAGGCGACTATACATACACCAAGCAGGATCAAACAAGCAGTCAATACGATTATGAAGTTTTTTGGTAAATACGCATTTTTCTGCTTTATAGTTTGATCTGTTAAACTACTCATTTATCTTTTCAATAGCTCCTCCGATTAACTCTAAATATTCATCAATCGTATAGTCAATTGCAAGCGGATTCGGGTTGCCAGCTGCTCCTAATGGAGAGGTACCATTAATGAATACCACAGAACCTCTTTCAATGGCAGGAATCTTTCCTAATAGAGGATCAGCTTTTACGGCTTCATATAAACTATCATCTCCATAGCCAACAATTAAATCAGCATCATGAAGTAAATCAGCATTCTCAGCACTTAAACTTAAAGAGTAACTAGATGGATCTGTAATCTCGTTTGTAACACTTTCAGGATACTCCATTCCCAGCTCCATTAAGAATTCTCCACGCGGATCTGCAGGTGTGTAAAGGTGAAGTTTTGACATATCATCAGCTGAGAAGTTTACCCACACAACCTTTTTCCCTTCCATTTCAGGATGTTCAGCAGCTTTTTCCTTAATTAAATTCTCCGTGTCTGCAATCAGCTGTTCTCCTTCTTCCTTCATGCCCATACCAGTTGCGCTAAGAAGAACTTGCTCACGCCATGTTGTAGCCCAAGGTCCTGTTTGATATGCAACAACTGGAGCAATTTGACTTAATAAATCATAGTCTTCCTGGGTGATGCCTGAGTATGCTGCTAAAATGACATCTGGATCTGAATCAGAAATCGCTTCAAAATCAAGACCATCTGTATCTTGGAAAACATTCGGGTTTTCTTCCCCAAGCTCCTCAAGCTTTTCCGCTGTCCAAGGCAATAAACCACTGTCATCCTGAACACCAAAGTTTGCAGCTGAAAAACCTACAGGCACAACACCAAGAGCAAGAGCTACATCATGGTTTGCCCATTGAACAGTAGCAACACGTTCAGGTTTGCTTTCAATAACCGTTTCACCAAAAGCATGCTCAATCGTAATTGGATACTCAGAGTTTTCATCTTCGGTAGCATTTGTCTCTTCGGACGAATCTGAGTTACTCTCATTCTCATTTGAAGCTGTATCAGAATCCTGACCAGAACATGCAGCAAGCAGGAATAGGGTCATAGCAAAAATAATGAAGGTAATAAATTTTTTGTTCGCTTTCATTCTTTTTCTCATCCTTTTCGTCATTAAGTTAGTAGTACTCGCAATGCCTGCAATCATTTTAAACCTTTGCTTTAATGGATTACTTTCTTCATTTATTTGAAAGCGGTTATAAATCTATGTAAATAGGGTTAGCCATCAGTAAAAATGAAGAGTATTGCAAAACTCTTTGAAAAAATATTTGGTAATGAAATTCATTTTCAATGATAATCGTTATCAGTTAAAGTGTCAATGAAATTTTCATAGAATGCTGTCTTTTCAGAGAATATTGTGGTAATGCAAGCAGGAAAGGTGCAAAAACCACCTTTCCTGCTAAATAAAAACTTAGATTGAATATATACAACAGGTCGTTAATATCATTTGGTCTAAGCTATTCACCACTTCACAGGTCTTCTATTAGCTCGATAATTCCCTTCTGAATAGGAGATAGTCTTCGGTTTGGATGGTAAATCAGAAAGACAGAGCGACGTTTATTTGCGTCAAACTCCTTAAAAAGGAGAGATCCTTCTTTGATCTCCTGCTCTACTGAGAGTTTAGACACAACGGCAATCCCTGCATTAGCAAGAATGGATTTCTTTATAGCCTCAGCGCTTTGAATTTCTAACTCATATCGAAACTGAAGCTCTTCTTTGTCACACCACTTGCGGAAAGTCTTTGTCGTCGTGGAATCTTCTTCTCTAAGCAGCACTCTCTCATTCTTGAACAGTTGCGGAAGCTCTAAAGAATAGGAAGCAAGCGGATGCTGACTATTCATGGCAATTCCTATCGGATCCTCCTTGATCGGAATGGAAATAAATTCATCGACATCCTCTCTATGAGCAACTACGATCCCAATATCAATGCTATAGTCATGGAGCATTTCCCGAATTGCTCGAGCGTTATGTACATGTATCTTTATCTCTGATTCTGGAAACTGTTCGTAAATGTTTGGCAGGGCGGAAGGAATGATAGAACTTGCTACGGTATTGCTTACTCCGATCATAATAGATCCTTGCTGGACATGCTGTATATCTAACAAGGTTTGTTTGGCTTGATTGTGGACCTGCAATATCTTTTCTATATATGGAAGCAGTATTTTACCTGTGGAGGTGAGCATTGTTCTTCTGCCCCTATATTCAACGAGGGCAAGCTGACACTTTTCTTCCATCTTCTTAATGTGAAATGTAATGGTAGGCTGACTCAATTTAAGGTGCTCTGCTACTTTTGTCAGCTGTCCTTCTTTATGGATCGCTTGTAAAATTTCGTATTGCTGTAAAGTAAACATAAAACTCCTCCTATAGAAAAAATCTATCGAATTCTAATATTTTATAAAAGAAATATTAATAGTAGCTTAACAGCTTGTTAATTTTTAGTTAACGATCCCTTTGTATAGTGGAATTAACACAGAAAAGGGAGGATTTTTAATGAAGCTTAAAAGATTGTCAGTGCTACTTGGTTTAATGGGTATACTTACTGCCTGCGGTGTAGAAAGTCAGGCTGGGACCAAGACAGAAGAGGCTGCACTCGAAACAATACGGTTTGTAGATACAGGTGCTGAAGGAATGGAAGAGCTGAAAAGAGAATTTGGGCCATTTAAAGATGCATTAGGAGCAGCTACAGGAAAGGAAATAGAATTCTTCTCTATTTCAAACAGAACGGCTGCTACTACAGCAATGGAGTTTGGTCAAGTTGATTTAGTGCTTACTGGTCCAGGTGAATATGTGACAATGAAAAACGCAATCAATGTAAAAGGTGTTGTTGGTATTACAAGACCTGGATATCGCAGTGTCATTGCAGTTCCTGCAAGCAGTGAAATACAAAGTATTGAAGAACTCAAGGGGAAAACGATTGCGATGAAAGACATCGGTTCAACATCAGGACATGTTGCGCCTGTGGGAATGTTAATGGATGCTGGTCTTGACCCCGAAAAGGATGTAGAAACACTAATGCTGGGAGAAACATTTGTAGAAGCATTTAAAGCAGGTGAAACAGATGCGGTTGCATTTTCTCTTTCCCGCTATAACGATTTAGTGGAAGAATGGGGTGCCGAGAATGTACGGGTACTAGCCGAAAGTGACGACCTGCCAAATGATCTTTTTGTAGCTAGTGAGGAATTTTCCGAAGAACAAGTGGAAGAGCTTAGGCAGCAAATGATAGAGGGGCAGGATCAGCTGCTTGAAAGTATGATCACAACAGGTGAGCATGATCATTATTCAGAAAGTGAATTTGTAATTGTGAACGATGAAGATTACGATGATCTGCGAAAGATCTATGAAAAATTAGGAATCGAAGTCAATTAGTTGGAGGACATTCATGCTGCAGGTAAAACAGGTTACGAAAAGGTTTAATGATGGAACGGTGGCATTGTCTTCTATTGACATGAATATACAAGCGGGAGAATTAGTCATTTTACTGGGTCATAATGGTTCAGGAAAATCGACGTTATTACGAACGATTGGGGGATTAGAGGCTGCTACATCCGGTGATATTTTATTAAGTGGTGAGTCTATTTCCCATGGTGGAAGAAGGCAGATGAGAAATTTACGTAAAAAAATGGGTCATGTATTCCAAAAGTTTCATTTAATCCCTAACTTATCTGTTTTTCAGAATGTCCTATTTGGAGCACTTGGACGGCATCCATTAGTAGTTTCGACACTCCACCCATTTGCCAAAAAAGCACTACGTGAGAAAGCCATGAGTTGTCTGGAGCGGGTTAATCTTGATCACTTGGCGTCGAGACGGGCTGACCAGCTCTCCGGCGGACAGCAGCAGCGGGTAGCGATAGCGAGAATGTTGATGCAAGAGCCATCTATTATTCTGGCAGATGAGCCAATTGCATCTCTTGATCCCAAGGCAGGAGTAGAAGTAATGGACTTATTGATTGAAGTGGCAAAGGAACAGGGGATGACGTTAATCTGCACGCTTCACCAGCTTGACTTAGCTGCAGAATATGGAAATAGGTTTGTTGGATTAAGCAGCGGAAGGCTTGTTATGGATGAGAAGAAATCACATCATCATACCCCTCGTTCATTTGCTTGGCTGTATGAGGGAGAAAAGGAGCTGCTTGAAAATGTCTAACCGTACGAATAAAAGCAGTATGCCTCCGCGTTTTTCCATGCCTCCTGTTTGGAGCTGGATTGTGATGGTAGGATTTCTAGTGTTTTTTATTTCAGGCGTAGTAAACGCTAACATATCAATAAATAGAGTATGGGAAGGGGCCTCCAATATTGGCACGTTCCTTGCAAGGGCGTTTCCGCCGGATATGAGCCGCTGGGATAGTATTTTAATGGCGATGCTTGAGACATTTGAAATAGCACTTGTTGGTACAGTACTTGGTGTAGTCATTAGTCTCCCAATTGCTCTATTGATTTCTCAAAATACAACTCCGCATGTCGCGGTTAGCCGTGCCCTTCGGTTCATGGTATCTGTTATGCGGACTGTGCCGGATTTAGTATGGGCGCTCATATTTGTAATATCTGTCGGTTTAGGTTCATTCGCAGGGATCTTAACGATTATGGTAGATACGATTGCTTTTTGTGCCCGTTTCTTTTCAGAGAGAATTGAGGAGATTGATAAGGGTCCGGTGGAGGCCATTCAGTCTACAGGCAGCAATCGTTTAGGAATTTACGCTGCTTCCATTATTCCAATCGGTTTTCCTTCCTTCGTTGCCACAGGTTTATTTTCTGTAGAGAAAGCTATACGTTCAGCGGTTGTCCTTGGCCTTGTTGGTGCAGGAGGAATAGGGATTGAGTTATCGACTTCTATGTCTTTAATGAAATATGATGAGGCATTTATGATTATTATCATTATTTTTATCGTGGTTGTTATGGTTGAACAGCTTTCATCAGTGATACGAAAAAAGATAATTTAAGGAATGAACAAGGAGGAAACATAGATTGCTTTTTTTAGTGCGCCATGGAGAAACAGAATGGAATTTACAAAAGAGATTACAAGGGCAAAAGGATATCCCTCTAAGCAAAATAGGCATTGAACAAGCACAACAATTAGAAGGACATTTCCATCAGCAGCAAATTGTTTTTGAGCATATATATACGAGCGATTTACTTCGGGCGAAACAAACAGCTCAATTACTAGTGAGAAAAATGACTGATAAAATGATTAAAACAGATATCAATTTAAGAGAACGTTATTATGGGGAGCTCGAAGGGAAATATATAGCGGAAATTGAAAAGTTAATCCCGAATTATCAGGTTAATTTCGGCGAGAAGATGCTTTATGGAATAGAATCGTTAGAAGATATGCAGAAAAGAATGGCCGCAATTATTACTTCTATTGCAGTAAAGACAAAGGGTTCACCAACGTTAATTGTTTCTCATGGAGGAGCGATTAATGCTTTTCTCCATTTCATAACTAATGGTGAAATGGGTACCGGGAAAGGCCGCTTGGCAAATACAGCGATCACTCAGCTTGATTGGATTGATCAAAGCTTTCAAGTCAAAACCTACAATGACACCCCCCATATTGTGGTGAATTAGTGGAATAAAGCCTCTCAAAGAGTGTTACAATCTTTGAAAGGCTTTATTTTTTCTTATTGAATCGTGTCTGACTCCAAAGTCGTCATTAAACAAGCAAACCATTAAAGTGTTACTATAAAAAGGAACAGGAAGTGCCTAGAAGATAGAGGTCAAGGGGGATGTCAGGTGTACATAAAAACCTTAAAAGCAGGTTCAATCATTATCATGTTTTTTCTGATTATTTACTTAGGAACTTTAATTGACTGGATATTTAAACCCCTAAGTGTGTTTGTACAGACCTTGTTTTTCCCTATTTTAATTGCAGGAATTCTCTTTTACATGTTTAGACCAGTTATTCAATTATTGAGCAGAAGAATGTCCAGGATGCTGTCAATTGTTCTTCTGTTTGTTGTGTTAATTGGCCTGCTCATTTCTTTCTTATATTTTATCGTTCCTGAAATCGAGAGACAATTTCATAATCTGATTATAAATATGCCGAATATCGTATCAGAGCTCCGCTTGCAGCTGATTACCTTACAGCAAAATGAAATGGTCCAGCGATTTGGTTTAGAAGAGCTATTTAATTGGGAGGACCAGCTTGATCAGGTTGGCACTGTCGTTGGCCGGCTTGTTGGAGACGTGGTTTCTACGAGTGTAAAGCTAATTAGTACCTTATTTAGCACAATCATTTTGGTATTTATTGTTCCGTTTATTTTATTTTATTTGTTAAAAGAAGGCGAAAAGCTTCCAACATTCTTTTTAAAGTTTTTTGATGAAGAAAAGCGGCGTGAAGTTGGCGCTATCCTGACGAATATGGATGAAACATTGAGTAATTATATTCAAGGTGTCCTGATTGTTTGTTCATTTGTGGGGGTTCTTTACTTTGCTGGCTTCTCAATCATTGGGTTGGATTATGCCTTGATATTGGCCATCATTGGTATGGTGACGAACATTATTCCATATCTCGGCCCGTGGCTCGGGGCGATTCCTTCCGCCACAATTGGTCTGCTTCATTCTCCGATGATGGCACTATTGGTTTTAATTATTATTGTTGTCATCCAGCAAGTCGAGAGCATCATCGTGCAGCCGCAAATTATTGGGAAAAAGATGTCTATTCATCCAGTAACTGTTTTGGCATTGGTGCTGGTGGCAGGGCGATTTATCGGAATTATAGGGATGGTGTTAGTCATCCCGGTTTATGCGGTAGTAAAGGTTTTAGTCATTTATTTATACAGACTTTGGAAAATAAGGGTGAGGGAAAACAACAATAAAAAGACGGAATAGTGCTTGGCAAGAGAGGCTGTTATGATATAAGGCTCTGTAATGGTATGATAGCGTATATGCAGAGGGCTTCATAAATATTAAAAATTGATAGGATGACAAGATGAAACAAGATGTCACGTTAACGGTTAAGAACAAATTTGTAAATAAATTCAAAGAAGGATATCCGCTGATCTCAAAGGAGTCTGTTCTGAAGTTGCATGATGGGATTGAAGAGGGTACCATTGTGAAGCTTGTAGATGAAAAGAACAGATTTATTGCAAAAGGCTATTATGGCAAGCAGAACAAAGGACACGGATGGGTTTTAACAAGAAATGAAAAAGAGCAGATTGACCAGTCTTTTTTCATAAAGCAATTAAAGAAGGCCATTGAGAGCCGGAAATCATTTTTCAATAATCAGGATACTACTGCCTTCAGAATAGTAAACGGCGAGGGTGATGGTTTAGGCGGCTTAACGATTGAGTATTTTGATGGCTATTATTTAATCCATTGGTATAGTAAAGGGATTTACAGCTTTCGGGAGTCTATTATCGGGGCATTGCAGGAATTGGTACAGTACAAGGCAATCTATCAGAAGAAGCGGTTTGCTGAGAGTGGAAAATATATTGAGGAAGATGATTTTGTTACTGGAGAAAGAGGTACTTTCCCTATAATCGTAAAAGAAAATGGAGTTCAATTTGCGGTTTACTTAAATGAAAGTGCAATGGTTGGCGTCTTTTTAGATCAAAGAGAAGTAAGGAAAAAAATCCGTGACGTGTATGCGGCTGGCAAAAAAGTATTAAATACCTTTTCTTATACAGGTGCCTTTTCCGTGTTTGCCGCTTTAGGAGATGCTGAAAAGACAACTAGTGTTGATTTAGCAAATAGAAGCCTAAGCAAAACAATAGAGCAATTCAGTATAAATGGAATTGACTATGAAGCACAGGATATTATTGTAGAAGATGTATTCCGCTATTTTAAATATGCGGTGAAAAAGCAGTTGAAGTTTGATATGGTGATTCTCGATCCTCCAAGCTTTGCACGGTCAAAAAAGATGGTATTCAGTGCTGAAAAAGATTACAAAAATCTTCTGAAGGAAACAATCTCCATTACAGAAGATGGTGGGATCATCGTAGCATCAACAAATGCCAGCTCTTTCAATATGAATAAATTCAAAGGGTTTATTGATCAGGCTTTTAAAGAATCCAATAAGAAGTATGAGCTTCTGGAAGAATATTCTCTGCCTGAGGATTTTAAAACGATTAAGTCATTTCCTGAGGGAGATTACTTGAAGGTCGTGTTTGTTAAAAGCTTATAGTAAAGAGGAAGGGAGTGATCCCTTCCTTGTTTTAATGGTTTTTTTCCACCGCATGCCCGCCGAATTCATTTCTCAGGGCTGCAACGACTTTTCCAGTGAAAGTATCTGTTTCCTGGGAACGATAGCGCATAAGCAGTGACATCGCAATGACTGGTGTAGCAGTCTGCAGGTCTAAAGCTGTTTCAACTGTCCATTTGCCTTCTCCAGAAGAGTGCATAATACCTTTAATCTCATCCAGTCTAGCGTCCTTGGAAAAGGCCTGCTGCGTTAATTCCATTAGCCAGGAACGGATGACGGATCCATTATTGTACACCTTTGCCACCTTTTCATAATCATAGTCAAATTGGCTTTTCTCCAATATTTCAAAGCCTTCTCCAATAGCAGCCATCATGCCGTACTCAATGCCATTGTGCACCATTTTTAAGAAATGGCCGCTTCCTGCTTCACCTGCATAAAGGTATCCATTGTCTACCGCTGTATCTTTAAAAATCGGCTCCACTATTGTCCATGCTTCCTTATCCCCGCCGACCATATAACAAGCTCCATTTCGGGCACCTTCTATTCCGCCAGAAGTACCGACATCCATAAAATGAATACCCTTTTCTCTTAATTGGCTGTATCGGCTCAAGGATTCTTTATAATGAGAATTGCCAGCATCAATGACAATATCTCCTTTATCTAAGTGTGGCACAATCTCTTGAATTACAGGATCCACAACAGTGTGGGGAATCATCAGCCAGAGAACACGCGGTTTATTTAAAGCTTGAACAAGATCTCTTAGGTTATCAAATCCGTGCGCACCGTAGAGGTTCATTTCTTCTACTGCCATTTTATTCAGATCATAGGCAGCGACCTCATGTTTATGATCAATTAAATTTTGTCCTAATTGCATGCCCATTTTCCCTAACCCTATTAATCCAACTTTCATCTGACATGTCCTCCTTAACGTTTTGCAGTACTATTTTTTACCACCATTTATGCCCAAATTCATCTAACAGCTTTTGAGCAGCATGGGGTCCCATTGATCCGGATGTGTAGAGGTGCAGCGGAACAAGATCTTCTTCAAATGCTTCCAGGATCGGTTCAACCCATTTCCAGGAGCTCTCAACTTCCTCCCAATGAGCAAAAAAGGTAGGATCTCCACTGAGAGCATCAAAGAGCAATCGTTCATAGGCTTCTGGCAAATCGCGCTGACTGGCAGAGAAATGCACATTAATAGGCTCAATCTTTCCACTCATGAGACTTTTGCTATTTAACTGCAGCGAAACGCCTTCGTTTGGAAAAATGCTAATTGTTAATAGGTTTGGTTTTATGTTTTCTATCTCAAAAGAATCCAGATCACTGGAATTTCTGAATTCAACAACAATCTTAGTTGTTTTTTCCTGCATTCGTTTCCCTGTTCGAATATAAAAAGGTACACCCTTCCAGTAAGGATGATCGATCCATACGCGGGCAGCGATAAAAGTATCATTTTTGGATTGGGCTTGAACGCCTGTTTCTTCGCTATAGGAAACAACGGGCTGTCCCTTTATTTCACCTGAGAGATATTGTCCTCTTACTATTTGTGCTTTGGCATCCTCTTTAGTTAATGGTCTTATTGATTCCATTACCTCTCTTTTCCCATTCCGGATATCATAAGCACTCTTTTTCTCAGGGATGCGCATAGCCGTCATCATAAGCAGCTGGAGCAGATGGTTTTGAACCATATCACGAATGGCTCCAGTATGATCATAATAGTCCGCTCGATTTTCTACTCCTACCGTTTCGCTGGCTGTTATTTGGACATTCGAGATAAACTGATTGTTCCAAATGGCTTTTAACAGTGGATTGGCAAGCACGAAAGCCTCCAAGTTTTGTACCATTGGTTTTCCGAGATAATGGTCGATTCGAAAGATTTCCTCTTCCTCAAAGGTTCTGCTCAGTTTTTCATTTAGGGCTTGTGCAGAATATACATCATGGCCAAATGGCTTCTCTATGATTAATCGCTTCCAGCCATTGGTGGTACCTAAGCCACTTCTCTTAATATTTAAAGCAATGACATCAAAAAATTGCGGAGCAACTGATAAGTAAAACATTCTATTCTCTGCAATTTTTTGTTCTGCTTCATGTTTTTCTGCTAATTTAAGCAATTCCTGATAGCCTTTTGGGTCGGTCACATCTAATTGGCAGTAATGAAATAGTTTAACAAACTCCTGTTTTTTGGAAACGTCGTTTAAAAGGTGTCTTGAGAAAGTATAAAGTGAATCTTTTACTTTAGCCTGAAATTCAGCGTCAGTGCAGTTATTTCTTCCAACCCCTATAACTGAAAAGGATTTCGGTAATTTTTGATCGAGAAATAAGGTGAACAGTGCAGGATAGATTTTTCTTTTTGCTAAATCACCTGTTGCCCCGAATAAAACAAATGTCATAGAATCCATGAACAGCCCTGCTTTCTTATTGAAATGACAACAAATGATACGGAGTTTCAGTCTTTTGTATCTTTTAAGGGGTCACAACCCTGTTGAACAATGCTTTGCGAACTCAGTATATTATGTATAGTTAGCAGGTGAAAGTACGCACTTTCTTTTCATATAGTTACAGCGAAGTATAATAGTGAATCAAAAGTAACCATGAAAAAGAAGCTGGGACAAAACGAAATTAATCTTTCTAAAACACGAACATTCAATATCCTGGTTTAGGTATTTAAACAAGTCCGTTCCATTGCACTGCGGACCCCCGCTTTCCGTGGGGAGGAAGCTGAGCCTCCTCGGAGCAAGCTCCTGCGGGGTCTCACCTTTTCCTCTGTTGCCCACAGGAGTCGAGGGTCCTCCGCTCCATTTCACTCATGTTAATAAAATATATTTTATAATCATAAAAACCGAATGATTAGAAAGATGACTTCCTAACCATTCGGTTCTATGGGTTGTGTTAAATACTTATGTCCCAGCCTTTACTTAAGATTTATTTGGTTGCTGAATGGTCTTCTGATTCTTTTTCCAGGACATCTTCAATATAATTTTTGCCCCATTCATACATGGATTCCAAAATGGGCATGAGTCTCTGACCATGTTCTGTTAATGAATATTCCACTTTAGGAGGAACAACAGGATACACCTTACGATGAACAATTAAGTGGTCCTCTAATTCGCGCAATTGATTGACAAGCATTCTCTGAGTAATGCCTGGCATAAGAGACTTTAACTCCCCAAATCTCTTCGTCCCCTCTTTGCCTAGATGCCAAAGAATCAACATTTTCCACTTTCCTCCAATAATCGCAAGCGTCAACTCTTTTTCACAGTTAAAATCTCTTTCTCCAAGATTTGGCATGATGTTCACATCTCCTTTTATTTTAAATGTATGTACATAATTTTTGCCTTGATTACCCTGAAGCCACTTATATCAAACGGTATACTTTTTAGCACTATATGCTTTGAAAGTGCGTACTTTTTCTTTTGATATATGTTCAGTATACTAAGCCGTATATTGATGAGTAAATATTTTTAATTGGACTTATCAAAATATTCCAGTAGGAGTGAATGTTCATGAAATTGCAATTAGCATTAGATTTAGTCGATATTCCAGGAGCAATTGAAGTCGTAAAAGAAGTACAAGATCATGTAGATGTTGTTGAAATTGGTACACCTGTCGTCATCAATGAAGGTCTTAAAGCTGTTAAAGAAGTGAAAGCAGCATTTCCTAATATGACGGTTCTTGCTGATTTGAAAATCATGGACGCAGCTGGCTATGAAGTGAGTCAAGCATCTGCAGCAGGTGCAGATATTGTAACAATTCTTGGTGCAGCTGAAGATGAGTCAATTAAAGGGGCAGTAGAAGAAGCAAAGAAACAAGGAAAACAAATTCTTGCTGATATGATCGCAGTGAAGGATGTTGCAGCTCGTGCAAAAGAGCTTGATGAGCTTGGTGTCGATTATATTTGTGTCCACACAGGCTACGATCTTCAAGCTGTTGGCAAAGACTCTTTCGAAGACCTTGCAACGATAAAAAGTGTTGTTAAAAATGCGAAAACAGCTGTTGCAGGCGGAATCAAATTAGAGACACTTCCTGATGTTATTAAGCAGCAGCCAGATCTAGTGATCGTAGGCGGAGGCATTACAGGAAAAGATGATAAAAAAGCAGTCGCACAAGAAATGCAAAAGCTAATTCAACAAGGATAATTATTGATGAAGACGATTGAATATTTAGCAGAAATTGTTCAGGAATTAAGTCAAACGGTTCCTCTAATCTCTGAATCTGAAGCAGACACACTGGTCGAACAGATTTTAAAGTCTAAAAAGGTTTTTGTGGCAGGCGCAGGCAGATCTGGATTAATGGGAAAATCCTTTGTGATGAGAATGATGCATATGGGCATTGATGCTTATGTAGTGGGTGAAACCGTAACAGCCAATTTGGAAAAAGGCGATCTATTGATCATTGGTTCGGGTTCAGGTGAAACGAAAACCCTGGTAGCCATTGCCGAAAAAGCCAAAAGCATTGGAGGCACCATTGCAGCTATTACCATTTCGCCTAACTCAACGATTGGTGAAATAGCAGATATTGTTGTGAAGCTGCCTGGCGTAACAAAGGATCAGGCAGAAGGGGATTATAAAACGATTCAGCCAATGGGATCTTTATTTGAGCAAACGATGCTGTTGTTTTACGATGCTCTTATTTTAAGCTTTATGGACAAAAAAGGCTTAGATTCTAACCAAATGTATGGCAAGCATGCCAATCTTGAATAAAAAGAACGAAATAGAAAGAAGGCCGCATTGATTGCGGCCTTCTTTTATCTTATTTGGCTACTGCAGATCTTTCTACTTTTACGTTTCCTTCAATAGCGCGGGAATATGGGCAGACTGCGTGTGCCTTTTCCATAAGCTCTTTGGCTTCCTCTTGCGAAACACCTTCCATTTCAGCAATCAATTTCACACTTAAACCAAAGCCAGCTCCTTGTTTTTCAATGCTAACTTCTGCTGTTACAGATGAAGTAATTCTTTTTTTCGCTTGTCCTGCAACTAATTGAAGGGCACTGTCAAAGCATGCTGAATAACCAGCAGAGAATAATTGCTCAGGATTTGTTGTTCCTTCTTTTTCTGTACCGCCCAATCCTTTTGGCATGGAAAGAGCTAAATCTAATGTACCATCAGATGATTTAACCGAACCTTGACGGCCGCCTGAAGCAGTTGATGAAGCTGTATATAATGCTGACATTTAGAACACTCCTTTTCATTTGAATTGTATACAATTAAATTGTACACAATTGAAATGTCTTTAGTCAAATTTTATATAATTATTCCCCTTCCTTGATATAATAAACTCAGGAGTGATTACCAATGACGAAGGAAATTTTAAAATTAGATAATCAAATTTGTTTCCCGCTTTATGCAGCGACACGGGAGATGACAAAATTATATCGTCCGTTACTGACGGAGTTAAACATTACGTATCCGCAATATTTAGTATTGCTTGTTCTCTGGGAAACAGATCGTATTTCTGTTAAAGCGCTGGGAGAGAAACTTTATCTTGATTCTGGCACTCTAACACCGATGCTGAAGAGAATGGAGGAGAATGGGTTAATTAGCCGAACACGCTTAAAGGAAGACGAACGCGTAGTGGAAGTGACGTTAACGGAGCAGGGAAAAGAGGCAGAGGCACAAGCCGAAAAGATTCCGCTGAAATTCCTTGAGCAAACGAACTTAAATGAAGCAGAGTTTATTCAGTTGAAAGGTATTTTAATGAAAATGCTGGATGAAGCTTAACAATATACTTGCTGTATCTAAGGAATCGAACTTTGCTCAGCAGGTTACATTAAATATATATGTAGCTGGCTTATCTTCTATAAAGTAAAGCTTCCTCGACTGAATAAACGGCTTTCAATTGAGGGAGCTATTTGTTTTTAATGGAGCCTTAAAAATTAAGACCGATGATACCTGCTGATTTACGCCAAATATCGTTGCCATTTCAATCTAATCGCATTATAGTGGAAACGAGTATAAAATAGAGAATTTATAATGAAAAAACAAGGCTGGATGGTTTATAAAAAGGAGAATGACGGATATGTTAGCATCAAAGAACAACGTTCGAATTGAGAAAGACTTTTTAGGGGAAAAGGAAGTGCCATCGGAGGCGTATTATGGGGTACAAACGCTTCGGGCAGTTGAGAACTTTCCGATTACTGGGTATAAAATTCATCCTGAACTAATTAGAGCCATGGCGATGGTGAAGAAAGCGGCAGCTATGGCCAATATGGATGTCAAGCAATTGTATTCCGGCATTGGAAATGCGATTGTACAAGCAGCTGACGAAATGATTGAAGGACAATGGCATGATCAAGTGATTGTAGATCCAATACAAGGCGGAGCTGGAACATCTATTAATATGAATATTAATGAGGTTCTTGCTAACCGTGCAATTGAATTGCTTGGTGAGGAAAAGGGAAATTATTTTCATTGCAGTCCCAATACACATGTGAATATGTCGCAATCGACAAATGATTCCTTTCCAACTGCTATGCATATTGCCATTTTAAACCTTCTTGAACAGCTTATTATCACTATGGAACAAATGCAGGCGGTTTTTTTCAAAAAAGGGCAAGAGTTTAATCATGTGATTAAAATGGGAAGAACGCATTTGCAGGATGCTGTGCCGATTCGGCTCGGACAGGAATTTGAGGCATATAGCCGTGTAATTGGACGCGATATTAAACGGATTAAGCAGTCGAGACAGCACTTATATGAATTAAATATGGGTGCAACTGCTGTTGGGACGGGCTTAAACGCTTTGCCTCGCTATATTGAACAGGTTGTCCAGTATTTGGCTGATATAAGCGGGATGCCATTTAAAGGTGCAGAACATTTGGTTGATGCCACTCAAAATACGGATTCCTATACAGAAGTGTCGGCTGCACTTAAAATCTGTATGACCAATATGTCTAAGATTGCCAATGATTTAAGGCTTATGGCTTCAGGACCAAGAGCAGGTTTAGCAGAAATTACACTGCCTGCCAGACAGCCTGGATCTTCTATTATGCCAGGGAAAGTGAACCCTGTTATGCCAGAACTGATCAACCAGGTGGCTTTTCAGGTAATCGGAAATGATCATACTATCTCTCTTGCTTCTGAAGCAGGACAGCTTGAATTGAATGTGATGGAGCCAGTGTTGATCTTTAACCTTTTGCAGTCCATTAGCATCATGAAAAATGCATTTACAAGTTTTACGGAGCATTGTGTAAAAGGGATTGAAGCGAATGAAGCAAGATTAAAGGAGTACGTCGAAAAGAGTGCAGGAATTATTACCGCTGTTAATCCGCATCTTGGCTATGAAGTGGCAGCTCGGATTGCGAGAGAAGCGATCCTGAATGGTACCTCCATAAGAGATCTATGCCTGAAATACGATGTACTTACAGAAGAAGAGCTTGACCTCATTCTAGACCCATACGAAATGACCCACCCTGGCATTGCAGGGGCATCACTATTGGAAAAAGATTGACGTAAAAAGAGCCAGGGGGCGACCTCCTGGCTCTTTTTATATGTATCATTATAGGTCTCAACTTTTAGGGTGAAAAAACAGAACATAAAAAAGATGAGCGTTTAAGGAATTTACATCTATTATGTATTTTATTCATGTTAGTGAAATTTCTAGAAACGTCCCTGCTGTTCGCCTGGTACTCCGATTGAGAGTGCATGATAGCTGCGGAGTATAGAGGTTATTTGATGAGTTAGAGGTTCGGGACATTGTATAACAATGATCACTTGCTGGCGTATTTCTTTTAAGGCTTTTTGGCTTTTAGACTTTTTGAAAATTTTTGAAGATGCTATTCCGATGATAAAGCCTGTAATTGCGCCAATTATTCCACAAAGAATAGGGCCAAGCATAAGGGTGAATCCAAGGCTTGCTCCAATGACGGCAGCTCCTGTTGCAAAAGCAACGCCAACTTCAAAATCGTGTGGAGGAGGGTACTGCTGTTTAGTGCTTTGCTCGTTCTGATCCATGAACACGACAAGGATTTGTTCGTTTAATACCGAGATTGCCTCTAACTCTGCAAGTGCCTGTTCTAATTCAATTGACTGTTCAAATAATCCAAAAATCAACATGGTAAAGCACCTGCTTATGAGAAGATTCTTAGCTTCGAATTTCTGTACCGCTTCGATAGATAGATTCTCTGTTCCAAGCGGAATAGTTGGTTTTGGTCTTTTGTTGCTAAATATGCTTGGTAAATAGAGCCAAACAAGACAGAAGGCATAAATAAGAACCAATGAGGGTTCAGCATACTATTTGAAGCTTCAAGCTGTCCCTGCAAAAGGACTAGGGATGCTTCATGCGCTTTTGAAAGCCATATGTAGATCCACCACCAGAACATCGCATAAAAGGCAAGGCAAAATCGATGATTATATAATTGACCTAACCCTGGGAAGAAAAAAGAATAAAAAGCACTGAAAAACGGGCTTTTTTCCTCCAAATATTGAATTTCTGCACCTGTAACTGCCAGGCATGAAATGCTGTTGTTTTCTTTTTTTGCCAGATGAGTAAGTTTGTTTTGGTATAAAGCAACTCGAAAACTATCTCCTATCGTGAATAGGTAGATTACCAAGTATCCAAATGCCCATGTGGGTTCCAAAATAGAGGTGGCTAGTTCAAACCTTCCGCAAAAAGAAAAAATCATTGCTTCATTAATATGAGCTAGAGTATTTGTGATAACCTCTGATAATGTCAGTAAAGTTGCGCGTGCATACTGATTAAGCAGATAGTGGCCGAATCCGGGAAATACGGCTGACCACCAAGCGATCATATAAGGGTTATGGTCTTTTAAATGGGTGATGCCAAACATACTAATTTTTAAGAGTTTTCTTCGTGGCTGAGCGTTCATGATGCCCCTCTTTTTTGCTCTAGTGTATTGGTAATAGATAGTTTACCCAATGGATAAGCTACTATGTATATTTTCATCTTTTATATGGGTTCCTTTACGTTAAAAGGAAAAATAATCCAAATAAAGATCATTGAAAAGCACAGTCATTATCATATATGCTAGAAGCAGGAAATTTTCAAAAGAGGGACTACATTATGAATTCCGAATTAACAGCGTATATCACCCTTGTTTGTACTTCGGGTGTGTTAAACATGTACTTGTTTATATATGTCTTCCTTAATCGTCACAAGTATACAAGTATAGGGAAGGTTTTTAGCTTATACACCTTTTTAATCACTGTATATTGCTTTTCTTCTGCTTTTGGCTTGATGTCTACAAATATTGAGCAAATCAAGCTATGGACCATCATTCAATATACAGCCATGCCGCTATCTGCACCTGTAGGATTGTTATTCATCATGTATTATTTAGGATTCGAAATGACTCGTAAAAAATGGATAGCACTCTTAACCATCCCAATCATCAGTCTATTCATGGTAGCAACAAATGATATTCATCATCTCCATTATCGTGTCTATGAAATTGATCCGCTGCTAGGTGCTCCTTATGTACATCAGGAAATGGGCGTTTGGTATGTAGTTCATGGGATCTATACGTTTGCTTGTATGCTTTTTGCTTTCATCCTTGTCCTCACTAGATGGAAAGAAACGGAGCGAGTGTATCGTCCTCAATTAATATCCTTGCTGTTCGGTCAATTTGTGCCAATGGCCACGGCTTTTATTTACTTAATAGGCTTAACACCGCCTGGCCTGGATCCTGTTCCAATTGTTTTATGGCTAACATCTATTTTATATATTTGGTCGATCAGCTCATCACGTCTATTTACCCTAATGCCTATTGCGAAGGATGCCATTTTTCATAGCATTAATGATGGAGTTATTGTTTTAGATGAAACCAAACGGCTCATTGAGTTTAATCATGCTAGTAAACGGATGTTTTCAAAATTAAACAAGAAGATGTATGGGCTGGAGTTTCAAGATGTCTGGAGTTCTTTATCCGGTGGTTTGGTGCCTTTTCCCCTTGAGACGGAAGCCTTTCGGGAGGTTCAACTTGGGGAGCATATTTATCAGGTTCGGACAACACCTTTGCAGCAGGCTAAAAATAGCAGAGGGCTGTTGATTATTTTCACAGATATTACTGAGCTCAAAAGATTGCAGATCAAATTGCAGCATCAAGCGGACTATGATGAACTCACACAAATTTATAACCGAAGGGCGTTTTTTCAGCAATCTAAAAAAATGCTTAGTGAGGCAAAGGAAAAAATCAAACCATTTACTGTCATCTTAATGGATATAGATTATTTTAAAAAAGTGAATGATACTTACGGACACGATGCTGGAGATCAGTTGCTTAAGCACGTAGTGAAGATATGTACTACGCTAGAAAATAAGAACATCCTATTTGCTCGCTACGGCGGAGAGGAATTTGTATTTGCTCTAAAAGGTTCAGGAGGAAAGAGCTATGCGGAAGAGCTTCGCCAGCTTGTGGAATCACAGCCTCTTATAATCGATGATGCAAAGATTTATGTGACGGTTAGTATGGGGGTTGCAAGGGCAGATAAAGATGAAAATTTAAACCAATTGCTGCAATATGCCGATAAAGCTTTATACGCTGCTAAAAGGGATGGGCGTAATTCAGTTAAGGAGTATGGTATTGATGCAGTGTAATAGAGATGACCTGTTGAATGGATAAGACTTGGAATTTCCTAGTCTTATTTTTTTATGTGTGAAAGGAAAGTGAGCAGCAATCAGAAAAGATTTTGAGGTTACAGCTCATTTAGAAGAAAGTAAGGGGCGGAGCAAACACTATGAAGCAAAATAAAAGATAGGATGAGTATAGGTAAGTGTAATTCTTTATAAGTGATATTTTTGTTTTTCGCATCATTTTTTTCAATCCTTGCTTATCGGCGAACTTTTTTTAATTAAAGAATATGATGATAGAACATAGAATATAGTTGGGTAATTCATAATAAGAATTTATTATACCTTGATACTTTTTGAAAACTAAACAGGGATAAGGAGAGAATGATTATTGAAACATTTTGACATAGTAAAAACAGTACATCAATTTGCTCTAAATAGTAGAGCGCTTTCAATATCAACTTATTTTCCTTTTCATTTCCAAAACCTTTCCCTTTTTTTCAAGCAATAATTAGTTTATAATTATCAGATAATACTAGATATTTTATTGCATAAATTATTATAATAATATTATGATATGTTTTATATGGACTGGGGACGGTGCCCTTAAGGGGTATGAAAGGGCTTAACCGAATGTTTTGGCAAATTTGGGGATGAGGATGATTGTGATGAGCAGCGTACAGAAAAAAACAGATGTTATTTTAATTGGTGCTGGAATCATGAGTGCGACTTTAGGAGCTTTACTGAAAGAGCTAGCTCCAGAATGGGAAATAAAAGTGTTTGAAAAGCTTGCAGATGCAGGGGCAGAGAGCTCAAATGAATGGAACAATGCTGGTACTGGGCATTCCGCTTTGTGTGAGCTTAATTATACTTCTGAACGTCCTGATGGAACCATCGATATCAGCAAGGCTGTAAAAATTAATGAGCAGTTTCAGCTTTCAAGACAGTTTTGGTCTTATTTAGTCAACAGCAATCTTATACAGAATCCACAGGAATTTATTATGCCGATACCGCATATGAGCTTTGTAGAAGGTAAGAAAAATGTGGCTTTTCTGAAAAAACGTTTGGAAGCGTTATCAGCTACAGGGGTATTTCCAGGCATGGAATTCTCCGATGAACCTGAAAAGCTGAAAGAATGGATTCCGCTTATGATGGAAGGAAGATCCTCAACAGAACCGATTGCCGCGACGAAAATCGATTCTGGTACAGATGTGAACTTTGGTGCATTAACACGCATACTCTTTAACCAGTTAAAAAAACAGAATGTGAATGTGCATTATAAGCATAGCGTAGAGAATATTAAGCGGAGCAGCGATGGTTCTTGGGAGTTAAAGGTACAGGATCTTGATGGCGGAAACATTGAATACCATACAGCATCCTTTGTGTTTATTGGCGGAGGAGGCGGAAGCTTGCCGCTGCTGCAAAAAACAGGCATACCAGAATCAAAGCAGATCGGGGGCTTTCCGGTAAGCGGTTTATTTATGGTATGCAATAATCCGGAAATTGTGGCACAGCATCATGCCAAGGTATATGGAAAGGCTAAGGTAGGGGCTCCGCCGATGTCTGTTCCACACTTGGATACGAGATATATTAAGAATAAAAAATCCTTATTATTTGGACCGTTTGCAGGCTTCTCTCCAAAGTTTCTGAAAACTGGTTCAAATCTTGACTTAATTAAGTCGGTAAAGCCGAATAATGTGCTGACGATGCTGGCCGCTGGGGTAAAAGAAATGGCATTGACAAAGTATCTGATTGGCCAAGTATTATTATCCAATGAAAAACGCCTGGAAGAACTGCGGGAATTTATTCCCAATGCCAAAGCAGAAGATTGGGATATTGTAGTGGCTGGCCAGCGTGTACAGGTCATTAAGGATACACCTGCTGGAAAAGGAACGCTGCAATTTGGAACGGAGGTTGTCAGTTCTTCAGATGGCTCTGTTGCAGCCCTGCTTGGTGCTTCACCAGGAGCTTCGACAGCTGTTCATGTCATGCTCGAAGTATTAGAAAAATGCTTCCCGCAGCGTATGAATGAATGGGAATCAAAAATTAAAGAAATGGTCCCGTCCTACGGGGTCTCTCTAGAAGCAAATCCTGGTCTATTCCAAGAACAGCTCGCTTCAACAGCAGAAACACTTGGGCTTAGTAAAGAGCTGCCTGTACACAGCTAATCTATCAATAAAGCTGTTGTACACCTGTAATGAACGTCTCAAATGAGGCTGGATTGTACATCTTCCTTCTAAAAATCCGAATGATTCTTCAAATTCTCTTTGACTTTGGAGTGATTCGGATTTTTTCATTTTCAGATTTAGTGGTGAACATTTCAGTTAAACATTATGTAAAAGACAAAGGGGAGTGAAAGATCTCTCTCCCCATGACATCCATCTTTTATTAGGATATAATTAATTGCGCCGTCTTCACCCGTTCTTTCTGGATAGGGGGTTTTTTTATGATTACATTACAGAATGTGAGCAAAAGTTTTTCTCAGTTTGAAGCGATTAAATCGGTTTCTTTAACAATAGAGCAGGGCGAAATTCATGGCTTAATCGGTGCGAGCGGAGCAGGAAAGTCTACATTGCTGAGGCTGATGAACTTATTAGAGCTTCCGGATACCGGGGATGTGGAGGTGAATGGGCAAACGCTAACACGCTTAAGTGCCAAAGAGCTTCGTCATGCCCGCCAGTCAATTGGAATGATATTTCAGCATTTTCATCTTGTCGCCAATAAGACAGTATACGATAACGTTGCGGTAGCACTGCAGCTGGCAGGGTCAAGGAAGAGTAATATCCGGTCGCGAGTATTAGAGTGTCTGCAGTTTGTTGGGCTTGAGAAATTAGCGGAGAAATATCCAGCACAGTTAAGCGGAGGACAGAAGCAAAGAGTAGCGATTGCGAGGGCGCTTGCTAATAATCCGCAGGTGTTGCTATGTGATGAGCCAACATCCTCACTCGATCCGAACACAACCGCTGAAATTCTAACTGTCTTACATAATATTAACCAGCAGCTGGGGGTAACGATAGTATTTGTCAGCCATGAGATGGATGTTGTAAAAAGAATTTGCAGCAGGGTATCTGTTATGGCAGAAGGCGAGATTTACGATACCGTCACAATTGAACCTCTAGGGATACAGGCGATAGATAATCATCCTGAATATTTTGTTCAACAGCTTAAAAGGGATGGTGATTAGCATATGCCTGACATTATACTGCAATATGAAGCGGAGATTTGGCAGTCGATTGGCGAAACATTTATCATGGTCGGTGTTTCCATCTTGGCAGCCATTCTAGTTGGTTTGCCTGTTGGAACCTTTCTTTTTTTATGCAGAAGGGGTCAATTGCTCGAAAATAGATATGTTTTTTTGGTCTTGAATCTTTTGGTGAATGTGATTCGATCGTTTCCATTCTTGTTATTAGTTGTCTTTTTAATCCCATTTACAAGGCTGCTGCTTGGGACAGCGATTGGGACGGCGGCTGCAACGGTACCGTTATCGATTATCGCGATTGCCCATTATTCGCGATTGGTGGAACAGTCTCTTTTAGATGTGCCAAGAGGAGTGTTAGAAGCAGCGGTATCCATGGGTGCTTCTATCAGAGAAATTATTTTTAAATTCTTATACGTTGAAGCCAGATCAGGACTTGTGCTTGGTTTGACAACATCTATCATAAGCTTTATCTCATATTCCACCATTATGGGTGTTGTCGGAGGAGGAGGAATTGGTGATTTTGCCATTAGATATGGCTATCAGCAGTTTCAAACCGAGCTGATGATGTATATGATTATCATTATGGTTATACTTGTACAACTAATTCAATTTACAGGAACGACTGTTTCTAGAATAATTGATAAAAGATAAACATTGGAGGAAAACAGCATGAAGAAACGATTATTTTTAATAACAGCTTTGCTTTTATTAGCAGCAGGCTGCAGCAGTCAAAATGAAAAAACGCAGGAAAAAGCAACAGAGACGAAAACAGAGCAAGAAGAAGTCACTTTAAAGGTCGCTTCTTTAATTCCACCGATGACAGAAATTCTAGACTTGGTTAAACCGCAGCTTGAAGAAGAAGGAGTTAATCTTGAAGTCATTGTGCTAGGAGATAATGTGCAGCCGAATCATGCGCTTGCAGCAGAAGAAGTTGATGCAAACTTCTTTCAGCATGTTCCTTATATGGAGGAATTCAATCGCAGCAACGATGCTGAACTAGTGCCTGTCACACCAATTTATTTTGCTAATTATGGTGTATATGCAAAGGATTACGAGGAAATGGACGGACTGCCAGAAGGGGCAGTGATTGCTATTGCAAATGATGTATCGAACATCGACCGTTCTTTAGCACTGCTTGCTCAGCACGAAGTCATTACACTGAAAGAGAAAACAGGTCCATATTATACTATTGGGGATATTACAGATAATCCTAAAAACTATCAGTTTGAAGAAGTTGATCTGCTAATGCTAGCGAGAATGTACGACGATGCTGATGCAGTCGTGATGACGCCTGCTTATGCAGCACCACTGGGTCTCACTCCGAAAAATGATGCCTTACTGACAGAAGGGGTAGACAACGACTTCGCGATCACTTTAGTGGCACGTAAAGACAACGCCGATTCAGAAGCGATTCAAAAACTTGCGGAAGCTATGACGAGCCCAGAAGTCAAACAATTCCTAGAAGAAAACTACGACGAAACAGCTATTCCTGCTTTTTAATTAAGCAGGCATATGAGAATTTTGTACACAAAAAGGCTGTCCATTTAGTCATTTAGTTGACTATTGGACAGCCTTTTTTTTTTAAAAGTACAAAGCAGGTATCTGTCTTAGCTGTGAGTGGTTTTTATAGTTTAAATTGCCCCACCACCTGCTGCAGTTCTTCAGCCATTGAAGCTAAACTTTGAGCAGATGAATCAATTTCTTCCATTGAGGCAAGCTGTTCCTCAGTAGATGCTGCGACTTCTTCTGAACTAGCCGAGTTTGTCTGTGCTAATTTAGATATCTCTATTGCTGAGTGAGTGATCTCATCAATGCTTGCAGAGATCTCCTGAACAGTTGCTGTAACCTGTTCGATTTCTGGTGTAATACGCTGGGTGCTATGCAGGATTTGTGCAAATTTGCTTGAAGTCTGCTGAGATACTTTTACACCGTCTTCAGCATTTGTTACAACTTCACCCATAATACGCACAGACTCATCTGTATCATGCTGAATGAGTCCAATTAGCTTGCTGATGCTCTTAGCAGACTCTTGTGATTGCTCCGCCAGTTTACGGACTTCATCAGCAACAACCGCAAAGCCTTTCCCATTTTCACCGGCTCTGGCAGCCTCAATAGCAGCATTTAATGCTAACAGATTTGTTTGATCGGCAATATTACTGATCACATCCAGTATCGTGCCAATCTCTTTTGAACGCTGCGATAGGGATGAAATGACATCATTTGACTGCAGGATGGATTGATGTATAAACGTCATTTGCTTCATGTTATTTTCAACATAGCGGCTGCCTTCCTCCGCTTCAGCCCCTGTTCTTTTCGCCAAATCCAATACATTGGCAGAGCTTATGGAGATCGTTGAGACTCCCTGGGAAACTTCTTTTAAGGAACTCGTGTTCTTCTCTAGTCTAATCGTCGTTTCTTCTGCACCACCAGAAATTTCCTGAATGGCTGTTGCGACCGTTGCAGAAGCTTGACTAGATTGTTCTGCACTTGCATTTAGCTGTTCCGCAGAGGCAGCCACTTGCTCTGAATTGCTTAAAATAGAGCCAATCATCTCGCGCAGGCTGTTAGCCATTTGTTCAAAGGATTGATTTAAATCATAGATTTCATCTTTGCTTTTCACTGCTACTTTTTCAACATTCAAATCCCCGGAAGCTACTTGCTTTACAGCATGCCCAAGTTTAACAATCGGTCTAGAAATAAATGTTGCAATAGCAAAACCTGCCGCAATGGCAGCTAAGGTTGCCACAGCACTTAAAATGACTAATGTAATTCTAGCTTGGTTTGACTGTTCTTGTGTTTCTTGGAATTTCACTTGTAAAATATCATCATTTAACCAGTTGTACATGGAAAGTGTTTCATCTGTCAATTGAGTACTGATCGGAACAATAAGAGTTAGTCCATCTTCAATGGCTCTTTCGCTATCAATCATATTTTCATCCATAATCTGGTTAGAGACTGTTCGGAATTCTTTATTTGCCTCTCCGATCGATTCTATGCGATCAACGGTTTCCTGGAGTGTTGATATTTCCTTTACTTTTATAATGGATTCCTCAATTCGTTCATTCGCTTCGTTCATTAAATCTCTATATTTCTGCTCGCTGCCATAAAGCATGAAAGCACGATAATATCCGGACTGCAATGCCGCATCTGTTTGAATGGTTTGCACAATGCTTCTTGCTTCAGACACTGTTTCAACAAGGTAATCATATGCTTCATTTGAACTTTTCATATTTTGGTAAGACAAAAATGAGGCAATCCCAAAAATAAGCGAGACAAGCAGAAATCCCGCGATTAACTTTTTCTTAATAGACCATTTCATGTATGTTTTCCCCCTGGTAAGCTTGTAAAAATAGACAACTTTACTTATATCGGCATGAATACCAGGTTTTTAAAATATTATTTTGCTAAAAAGTAAGGGTCGTTCATGTAAACAGCATAAAAAGGCACAACGAGCGATCAGCTCATATGTGCCTATAAATTTTATATCGTTTGTTTAGGTGCAGATAAATATTCCCCGCTGGACCAATGGCCCGAATGTCACCTAGTAGGCAGTCCAGCCGCCATCGACAGCAATGATTTGGCCATTGACGAAGCTTGATTCGTCCGATCCAAGGAATAGGGCCATTTGGGCAATTTCTCCCGGCTGACCTGCGCGCGGATTAATTTGCATGCCCAGCGCCTGCCGGCTTGCTCCATATTCACTCACATTTGTCATGGAAGAGCTAATGTTGGTGATAACTGCTCCTGGTGCAATTCCATTACAGCGAATGTTTTTATTGGCATACATAAAGGCTGTGTTTTTCGTTAAGCCAACTACTGCATGCTTTGAAGCCGTATATGCTGCACCTGCACGAGCGCCGTATAAACCACCTGCAGAAATATTATTGATGATTGTCCCATGCCCTTGCTCTAAAAAGAGATTAATTGCAATACGCGAAGCCTTCATAACAGAGACAGTATTGACCGCGAAAACTTTATCCCATCGTTCGTCGGAAATTTCGCCAACAGGCTCCATGCCATCCATGATTCCTGCGTTATTGACAAGAATATCGATCTTTCCAAACGATTTTTGTGATTCAGAGAATAGCTGCTCTAAATCTGAATCAGACGTCACATTCGTTTGAAGGGCAATTGCTTCGCCTCCAGCATGATTAATTTCATCTGCTGCAGCTTTAGCGCCTTCAAAGTTTAAATCCGAAACAACTACTTTCGCTCCTTCTTTTGCATACAATTCGGCTATTGCTTTCCCCATGCCGGATGCTGCACCAGTAATAATCGCTACTTTGTCTTGTAATCGCATTGTGAACATCTCCTTAAATTTCATTATGACAAGAGCACAGCTTTCATAGGTGATAACAATCTCAAAACGAGTTTTATTGTACACTTGTTGAATAAATATTATTATATAAAATAAAACGTTTTCAATAGATGGGAAAGAAAGATTCTATTGTTACTGTACAGATTTATGAATTTTGTCTAATAAGAGGAGAAAAAATGACAAAACAAGATATGAGAATTATAAAAACCAAAAATGCCCTTCATCATGCCCTGCTGGATATATTAGATGAAAAGCTGCTTGAAGATATTTCAATAACAGAAGTTTGCCGTACTGCCAATATTAATAGGGGAACCTTTTATTTACATTATGCTCAAATCGAGGACCTCTTCGAAGAATATTTTAAAGAAATAACAGGGGATCTTTCGCGTGCGTATCAAGAACCTTATCGATTTGTGTCTGTCTTAAAGGTAAGTAAATTAAACTCTTCAACCATTCGCATCTTCCATCATATCCAAAAGTATGAACGCTTCTATCGGATTGTCTTTTCTAAGAAAGTACCTCTTATGTATTACTATTTACTATTCGAAGAAATTAATCGTTTACTGCTGCAAGAAGTAGAAGATCCAAAAACAACAGAAGATATAAATAAGCAGATTCAATGTGCTTATCAGGCTAATGCTATTATCGGCATCATTATTGAGTGGTATAAAAGCGATTTTTCCTATCCTGCAGACTACTTAAATGATCAGCTTGTGAAAATATTGAATCTATCACACAGACAGCCCCACTAAAGTATCTCTGTACCCTGTCTTCTAGCGCCTATCTTTTCAGCTCCGTGACCTTCCCTTAAGAGGCAACGTACGCATATCCAGGGATCTATCTTTGCAGAAAATAGATTAGGAGGATTGTGCACTAAAAAGTAGTGCACGCTCATTCCTCCTCTTTTTTTTGGCCGAAATATAGTACGCCTAAGCACCAAAAGCCAATCATCAGAAGTGTTACTGCAATTAGAACAGGGATGGGGCCAAATTGAATAATAAAGGGGACGGCAGCAGAAGTAATCAGACCTCCGCCGAGCATAGGCTCAAATAAAATTTGCTTATAGCCGAAGCCAGTCAGTGCAGGTGTTTTATTGTCAGAGTCAGCAATGCGGATCAGCATAATACCTGTTGCAGCTACGCCTACTCCTTGGCCAAAATCTCCAATCCCCCGTTCAAACCAATAATTTGGAATCATCCGGGGAGCAAGATACAAGAATAGTAACAGGTTGATCGTAATCCCTGCTGCAGCAAAAATAATAAACGGAAGCAAATGCTCTCCAATCACTTGGAGACTAAGAGAAGCCATCGCGCTAATAATTAAAAAGTCGAGCGCCACACCTTGTATGCGATTAATAGTTTCGCGATCGGTCAGCTTATGAGAATCGAATCTTCCTAAGATCAGTTGGAGGAGAATTCCACCAAGCATGGCAAAGGGGAAAAGCGGCACATACTGAAACAAGTAAACGTCAAAGGAGCTTCCATATGTAGCTTCTTCCAGCCAGATGAAACCTTCCAAAAAAATATATCCTATAAAAATAGCAATCCCAATAAACCCTAGGTGCAAAGCATACGGTTCAATAGACATAGGAGAAGTCGTCTTAAGGCCGGCGCCTTCGCGATTTTCTTCTTCAATAATGCCAGAACGCTGCTCGACAGAGATCTCATCTGGATGCTGCAGGATTTTCGTTTTTCCTTTTCGTGCTGCCCAATTGATTAAAGCCATCCCAATAATAACCCCTGATAAGATGGCCACTGTGGCAAGACCAATGGCAAGGTCGTAACCCTCTGAAAAGCCGAGCTCTTCAAAGGTGCTTTGCAATCCAGCAGCCGTGCCATGTCCGCCTACAAAGCTGATTTCGATTAAGGCTCCTGCGGCAGGATTTAAATCAAAAACCGGGGTCATCACTGTAATGGTAAGCAGTATTCCGACAACATATAGAGCTAAGGAAATGGTATATCCTAATGCAGTTTGCGGTCCGCCAATTTCCCAGATTTTCTTAGGCTTAGGCAAGGAAAGGCCGATAAATAGACATGCGAAAACCACGTTAATCAGCAGTCCCGGCAAATCTGCCCAGACATTCACAATTTCCTCTGTAAATAAACCAGACTCTAAACGGCTGAAGCCAAGACTACTTACGAGACGGCCAAAAACCTCAGGTCCAAGCAGCAGTGCGAGAAAACCGCCGATCAGTGATGCCGGTAAAAACAATTTTTGCAAAATGGGTATCTTTAACCGAACCCACATTGCCAGAACCAGTAGAATAGCCAAAAGAACAAGCGCAAAACCAGCAACTCCTAATGACATAAAAAAAGTTCACCCTTTCCGAAATAAATGCTTATAGAGTTAATACCTTTTTCATTGAGGCTGAAACACGTTTGTAAATATGTAATCGAAAGCAGAGTTGAATTCTAGAGCAAAAGATCATTATAAAGGGTATTATAGTAATGCAGGAACATTTGTTCTAAAATAAAGTGAAACCGTTATAGGAGGCGAAATCTTTTGAGACCAGTACTAAGGAAGGATATAAAGATTGATACTTTTAAAGAGTACTATTGGCTTAAAGCTGAACTGCAAACATTTTGCAGAGAAAATGGCATAAGTGCTGCAGGTTCAAAAATGGAGATTGCTGAGAGAATAGAGATCTATCTACAGACAGGAGAGGTCAGAAAACCTGTTAGAAATTCAAACATAAGAAAGAAAGTGAAGGCAAAGGGTGATTTGAGTCTTGATACTGTCATTACAGAAAATCATCGCTGCAGTCAGGATGTAAGAGCTTTTTTTAAGAGCGTTATACCAAATTTTCATTTTTCTACATATATTCAAAACTACTTTAAAAGTAATATTGGAAAAACATATCGTGATGCTGCAGATGCCTGGCACGAGGAAGAAAAAAGAAAGAAAGACCCTTCTTATAAGAAAGCCATTGCTCCTCAGTTTGAATATAATCAATTTATTCAAGACTATTTTACTGATTTAAGGAACAAAGGAAGAACCCGTAATGAAGCAATTGAAGCGTGGAATGAAATCAAAAAGCGTCCTGGCAGCAACAAGTATGAACCTGATTCGTAACTAGTATAGTTTATGAAGTGCTTAGCGTCTCTAAATTGGTCATATACTATATTGATATAGAAATTTTATAGATGAAGAAACTGGTAATAAAAAACCCCAAAAAACCTCAGCATATTAGTGAATTTATTTTAAATTTCACCGATATGTAAAGTAAGCTACAGCTTAGAAAATTTAAAGGGGAATAATCTATGAAAAAACGTGCATCAGGATCAGCAAACATTCGCACTAAATTTATTTTATACTTTTTATTAATTGGATTAATTCCTCTTGCAGCGGCTTCTTACCTTATTTATGAAACAAGCAGTAAGGAAGTTGTTTCAAATGAGAAAGAGTGGCTAGGAGCGGAAACAGAGAATACAGTTTCAAGCATGGAAGATTGGATTTTAAAGAGATTAGATGAAATAACGATTATTTCAAAATCAAATGCCATTATCAATGGAGATTTAGAAGAACGCAGTCAGATAATGAGTGTTGTAAAAGAACAGGATCCAAATTATGAGACAGTTGTTGTCACTGGGCAGGATGGAATCGTTGAGGCCCATACAACCGCAAGTAATGTCGGGACATTAGATTTATCAGACCGGGATTATTTTATAAACGGGATGAAGGGAGAGCAAACGATTTCAAATGTAATCGTATCGAAAGCAACTGGAAATCGGATCATTGTTGTTGCTACACCTATTACATCCCAGCAGGGGGATGTAATAGGTGTAGTCTCTGCCTCCGTTAATTTTGAAAGTCTTGTGCAGCAGTTTTTAGAGGAAGAGGAAGGAACGAATAATGGCACATATCCTGTCTTAATTGATGAGGAAAATGTGATTCAATATCACCCTGAAACAGATTTAGTTGGAAAAACGGTGGATGAAGCTTCCTTTTCTGCTGATTTGAAAGGGCTTTTAGAAGAGGGAAAAACAGCTAGCGGCACAAAAACCATTCAAGAGAATGGGGAAGATCTGTTAGTTTCTTATGCTCCATTGCAAGCTGGAGGATTTGGCATCTACTTATTTACACCTTTAGATGTTGTTTTAGCAGTTACGGATAGTATTAGAAACATAGCGATCATTATTATTATTGCTGCTTTTATCTTAATTACTCTAGCAGCTGTTCTCATTGCGAATGGAATCAGTAAGCCAATTAAACAATTAACAGGACAAGTTCAAACCATTGCAGCAGGTGATTTAACCGGAGAAAAGCTGGCCATACGCTCAAAGGATGAACTTGGAATACTGGCAAAAGATATTAGTATTATGAAAGAGAATTTGCATTCGTTAATATTGCAGGTAAAAGAGGGATCTGAGCAGACTGCCTCAACATCCGCACAATTGGCAGCAAGTGCAGACCAATCCAACCAAACAAGCATGTTAATAGCTGAATCCATGCAAACTGTTGCGGAAGGTGCTTCAGCACAATCGGAAATGGTTTCTGAAAGTGTACAGGCACTTGATGAAGTCGCACAAGGCATCCAGCAGATGGCCGAAGCTTCATCAGTTATCTCTGAGAAGTCAAATATAACCTTGGATAAAGCGGGAGCCGGAAGCGGTTCGGTGGAAAAAACGATCGAGCAAATGAACGCAATCCATGAATCGGTGATTGGATCAGACCAACTAACACAATCACTTATCGTTCGTTCACAGGACATCACCAAGATCTTAAATGCAATCACTGCGATAGCTGATCAGACAAACCTACTAGCCCTCAATGCCGCTATCGAAGCGGCGCGTGCTGGAGAGCATGGCAAGGGATTTGCGGTTGTAGCAGACGAAGTCCGTAAGCTTGCTGAGGAATCACAGAGATCATCAAAAGAAATCTCAAATATCATTACAGAAATACAATATGATATTGAACAGTCAAGCAAATCGATGAAAAGTGTGATTGATGAAGTCCAAAATGGTGTAACCGTTGCAAAAGATACAAGAGAGCTCTTTATGGAAATTGTCGAGCTTACGAAAGATGTGGCAGATCATATTTCAGAGATGTCGGCAACGTCAGAGGAAATATCAGCTGCGGCAGAGGAGGTTTCTGCTTCCTTTAATGAAATCTCTACTATTACAAAAACAACCACTTCAAGCACACAAGAAGTGGCTGCGGGAGCAGAGGAGCAACTAGCAGCAATTGAAGAGATGTCTTCATCTGCACGAAACTTAAGCGACTTAGCCCTGGAACTGCAAAATGCGGTAACGAAATTTAAATTATAAAAACAATTGAAAAAGCTAATTGTCCGAATGCGGGCAATTAGCTTTTTGTACATTAAGTAATTTTTCGTATGAGCAGAAACTATCATCAGTGAAAGCAGTTAAGTCAATCGCTATCAACTTGTCTATTTTCGGGGTAGCCGATCATGATAATCCTTCCGAATCTGATGAAGTTCATGCAGCTTATCTAAGGCTTGATCTCCCATGTGCTTTCCTACATTTACAACAATGCTCTCAATTAAAGCAATGGGAGCCACCATAGAGTGGAACTCTCCCACATCACCCCTGCTTGTATACAAGGTATAAGTGGCTTGTTCAAGCAATGGAGATACCAGCATATCTGTCATTAAAATGGTGCAGATTTCTTTCTTTTTGGCGTAATCGAGCAAGACATTAATTTCAACAGATGCTTGCACAAAACCAAAAAGAAAAAGCACATCCCCTTTTTTCATATGAATCATATCCTCAAATATCTCATGGCCGCTCGAGTTAAAGGTGTATACATTGCTGTTAAATCTTTTAAGACGAAAGGCGAATAGCGAAACAAGACTTACTGAAGAGCCCGCTCCAAATAAATGAATGTTCTCCGCATTCGCAATTTTTCCAATTGATTGCTGAAAACTTTGATCTGCTAAGTGCTTTTTTGTGTCCGATAAATAGTGAAGTGCGCTATCAAGCATAAACGGTGTATAGCCGTTTTCATATTTTCTCAGGGACGCCTCTACTTTACTCGCTGGTGTTACTTGATTTACCGCTGATTTAATATATTGTTTAAAATCCTTTAAATTTTGAAAACCAACAGCACTCCAAAAGCGGGATACAGTGGCAACACTTGTCCCGCAAGCTTTTGAAATGTCCAGTTCAGTCATAAAAGGTACGTTGTCGATGTTTTTTTGTATATAGTCAGCAATAATCTGCTGGCTTTTTGAAAGCTGCTGCTTTGTGAAATCTACCATTCTCCGCGCCCTCCTTCATCTTTATAATCTGAGTATACTACAAAAATGAAATAAAATTTTCATATAAATAAAAAAGATATTAATTTTACATTATCTTAAAACTATCTTCACAAACCGTCTCTATACTGAAGGCAAGATCAAAAAAGGGAGTGAAGAAAATGAGTATTAACAAGGAAAGAAAATTAACACAGTCACAAAAAATGATGGTATTTGTATTGTCTATGTCTTTATTTGGATTATCGAAAATGATTACGGAGCTGCTTCCATCAAATGAAGTGGGGCCAATTGAATTTTCTATTTCTTATTTTGCTTTTATTCCACTCATCTTAGCAGCTTTATTTCATCCGCTTTATGTAGCTGTCGGAGCTTCAGTAGGAAATATCGTTTTCGCAGGTTTGCTAATGGGCGATTTTGGCGGAATTGGTGAGATTGAAGGTTTCATTGAATTTACGCTCGCCATTTATGTTGCCGGTCTCCTTGTCCGCAATCCATTAAGCAAGGTTCAGCTTGCAATTGCATCCCTTGTTGGTGTAGGAATTGATCAGCTCCTCAGCACAATTGTTGATATTGGGAAGGTCTGGTTTGGAGTAGAAGGCTTTGATGCCGTACCAGGATTGCCTGAAAGTATAGTCGTCTTAGAAGGAGTTAGCTTTTTAAATGAAATGGTTATTACAGGTGTGTTAGTCGGTCTTATTCCTACGTTGATCTTAACACCAAAATTATATGGAAAAATCGAACCTTTACTAGGTATGCGTCCGCGTGATGCGAAAGTAGAAACATCTATCGGTTCTTATATTACGCCTGGGTTAATTGCAGCGGTTGTTATTTTAACATTTGTTGGTATGATTGCAGAATTTATTGCTGAGATGGATATGAACTTAGCTTTCTGGTCAGCCGATTTCATTAATCAGTTTGCAGATGATCAAAAATGGATTGGCTATAGCGCATGGGGAATTTTAGCGGCAGGAGCAATCTTTATCATCTATAAGCTGATTCGCAGAAAAGGAAGCGGAACAGCTGATCTTGACCAGGCAGCATAATAACAAGTCAAATGGGGGCAGATCCAATGATTCTATTTGAAAATGTTTCATTCCGATATCCGGGATCAGAAGAATGGGTATTAAAGAATGTTTCTGTCGAAATTAATAAGCATGATTTTACGGCAATTATTGGCGGAAATGGGGCAGGAAAATCTACTTTTTGCAAAGTGATAAATGGATTAATCCCCTACTACTATGTAGGAGATTTTGAAGGGAAAATGTCTATTAATGGGGAGGATGCAGCTGCTTCAAATGTTGCATCCCTTTCAAGCAAAGTAGCTTATGTATATCAGGATTTTGAGAATCAGCTAGTTCGTCCAAAAGTACTTGATGAAGTCATTTTTTCTCCGTTAAATTACGGATACAAGGATTATATGGAAAGAGGCAAGAGGGCACTTGAGCTTCTTGATCTTACTCATTTAGCAGATGAATATGTCTGGCAATTAAGCGGAGGGCAAAAGCATCTTGTGGCACTAGCAGGTGCACTTGCCCTTGCTCCTGAGGTATTAATCATTGATGAACCAGTAGCACAGCTGGACCCTGCACATGCCATACAATTGTACGAAAAGTTAAAATATCTGCATTCCGAATTAGGTTTGACGATTCTTGTCATTGAGCATCATACTGAATTTATTGCGGACTACTGCAAAGATGTAATGCTGATGGAAAAAGGAAGCGTTAAGTGGAAGAAGCCTGTGAAAGAGGCGTTGAACTCGGTTGAGGAGCTCACAGAAAAACATATACATCCTCCTCAAGTAACAATGGCAGCCTTTCATGAACGGCCTCTGTCAGAGCAATTGCCTGTGACAATAGAAGAAGCAGGCCACTGGTTTGAAAACTACATTATTCATGAGAAGGGTGTGCCGTTTACTGTCTCTCCTGAAAAACAGCAGTCACTTGTTGAATTTAAAGGAATACATTATGGCTATAAAACCTTGTCCCGCAAGATTGTACCTGTTATTAAAGATCTTCAGCTTCAAATTCAGGCAGGCGACAGAATTGCCTTAGTAGGAAGTAATGGGGCGGGAAAGTCAACGATATTAAAGCTTATTTCCGGTCTGATTAAACCTCTGCAGGGGGAGATTTCTTATAACGGAGAATCTCTTAAAAAAGTTTCTCCTGAAAAAAGAGCGGAAAAAATTGCCCATATTTATCAAAATCCAGAAGAGATGTTCATAGAAGATGAAATTCTGAAAGATATATCCTTTTTCCTTAAAGTGCGCAGTCATCCTGCCCTGGAAGAGATTACAGAGAGAATGGTTCAGCAGTTTAACTTGGATACACTGAAACATCGAGATGGACGCTTATTGAGCGGGGGGCAGCAGAGAAGAGCATCCCTTGCCATCGGACTGGCTATGCAGCCTGAGGTTGTTTTATTAGATGAGCCGACAGCAAGCCTGGACATTGCAACGAGGAAAGAAATGATAATGATGCTCCAGGAGCTTGATTCCTCGGTCAAGGCCGCTGTGATAGCTACACATGATATGCAGCTTGTTGCTGAATGGGCAACGCGGGTGGTTGTTCTTAACCGCGGAGAAATCATCGCTGATACAACACCACAGGAATTGTTTTCAAACCAGTTTCTATTAAAGGAAGCCTCACTGGTTGAGCCTCAAATCGTTTCTCTATGTCATGAATTGAAGATCCACCCGGTTGAACTCACGATTGACGGCTTTTTAAGAAGAATTAAATTGGAGGAATCTGCAAGTGAGTGTTTTTCAAAAGTTCTTTAGCAAGCTGACCGTTGAAAATATTAAAATTGAGCTCATGCGGACGGCATATGGCAATGAACCAACACCGCTTGCCAAACTGGATCCGCGTATGCTGATTCTGTGGGTGCTCATTTATTCAATCATTCCATGGCTGACACATAATCAAACCATCCTAATAGGGCTGACCTTATTTACAGCAGTACTTGCCTATATGTCGAGAGTAAGCCCGCTGCTTATATTCCTTCTGATTGTTGGCGTAATCTCGCAGTTTACGTATTTGGTTTTTGCGGCCATGTTTTTAGGCAATAGCTTTTCAGTCTTAATTGCTGTTATTCCAGTGACGATGAAGGTAGCTACTGTCTCCTTAGCGACAATGGCAGTCTTTACAAGTATGGATCCTGAAAAGTTTAGCGACGCACTTCTTAAATTAGGGGTGCCAGGAAAGTTTAGCTTTGGCGTTTCATATGGTTATCGTATGCTGCCCATTCTAATCGAGGAATACCAAAACATTATTCATTCCTTCCGATTAAGAGGGAAGCTGCCGTCTAAACCAGGCTTCCTTTACAGCCGTTATGTCTTTTACTATATCAAAATGTGTATCATGGCCTTTTATCCGATGATGCTGAATACAGCGAAGCGGACCAGAACAACGGTGGAGGTTTTAGAGGTAAGAGGTTTTAGTTATACGCTGGAGAATAATATTGCTAAAGATATCAAACTGAATTATTTAAAAATGACAAAATATGATTATTATTTTATAGGGATTAGTACGCTAATTACAGCATTGATCTACATAGTGGGTTACCAATTCCCGCTTTAATAGAAAGGAAGATTCAGCATGATCATAGATTTTCATACACATGTAAAACTGGCAAAACGAGTGGATTTTGATATTGAATTTTTTAAAGAGGTTATTTTGAATGCAAGAGAGGCAGGACTGACTGCAATCGCAATGACGGAGCATTTTAACACGAAAAATTACTATGAAATCTACGAGCAGCTCGATGAGCACTTTGATTATATAGATGATTATTACGATGTTGATGGCTTTAAAGTGTTTACTGGAATGGAAATTGATGTTTGTGAAACAGGTCATATTTTATTTGTAGGACATAAAGAGAAGCTTCTGCAGATCCGCAGGCTGCTTGATTTCCATACAGATAAGGAATCCTTTATCTCACTTCCGGACTTACTGGACCTAGGTGAGCATCATGACCTGCTGATGATTGGTGCCCATCCTTTAAGAGAAACAACGCCATTACATCATCACGATCCTGCTCTGCTGAAAAGATTCCATGCTTTTGATTTGAATGGTAAAGATATGCATGAGCATGGGATTGAAGAAATGAAGGAAGATGTTCTGGCATTTGCTGCACAGCTGGACATTCCAGTCGTTTGCGGCAGTGACTCCCATCATCCTATCCATATCGGAGTGGTCAAAAACGAATTTGAACAAGACTTTAGCACCGCCCAAGAAATAAGAGATGCAATTAAAGGAAACCAATACAAAAGCATGATCGCGCCAAATCTGCATACAAAAATTAATGCAGCTAAAATTGTTAAGAAAAAAATGAAAGAGGCATTAACCGTATAAAGAACGGGAGAACAGACCGTGTTCCACATTGTTGCAGCAAAGCCTGGCTAGTCAGTAGATGACAAGCGGGCTTTTGCTTTTTTACTGAAATAATGACGGATATCCAAATGCACAATTCAAAATAAAAAGGCTGGACAAAACGAAATTAATCTTTCTAAAACACGAATATTCAATATTTTGATTTGGGTATTTAAGCAAGTCCGTTCCATTGCGCTGCGGACCCTCGCTTTCCGTGGGGAGGAAGCTGAGCCTCCTCGAAGCAAAGCTTCTGCGGGGTCTCACCTTTTCCTCTATTGCCCACAGGAGTCGAGGGTCCTCCGCTCCATTTCACTCATGTTATAAAATATATTTTATAATCATAAAAAAACCGAATGATTAGCAAGATAACTTCCTAACCATTCGGTTCTATGAGTGTGTTAAATACTTATGTCTCATCTTCTTATCAAAGTATTAATAAACTTTATCACCGTTGAAAATAGAGTTTTTCACGATTACGTAGTCTACAGTGCGAATGGATTCAAGTTTGTTTCCGCCAGCATATGAGATAGAGGATTGAAGATCTTGTTCCATTTCTGTCAATGTGTCCTGCAGAGCGCCTTTATGCTCCACAAACATTTTTTTGCCTTCTACGTTTTTCTTTTCTCCCTTTTGAAACTCTGAAGCTGATCCAAAGTACTCTTTAAAGAGTTTGCCATCCTTCTCGACTGTTTCACCAGGAGACTCTTCATGGCCTGCAAATAGAGAGCCGATCATGACCATTGAAGCGCCAAAGCGGACTGATTTTGCGATATCGCCATTTGTACGGATTCCGCCGTCAGCAATAATTGGCTTGCTTGCTGCTTTTGCACACCAGCGCAATGCTGCCAGCTGCCAGCCGCCAGTACCAAAACCAGTTTTAATCTTTGTGATGCATACTTTCCCTGGTCCGATTCCAACCTTTGTTGCGTCTGCACCAGCATGTTCAAGCTCTCTTACCGCTTCAGGTGTTCCAACGTTCCCAGCGATGACAAAGCTTTCAGGCAAATGCTTCTTAATGTGCTGAATCATACGGATTACAGCATTTGAATGACCATGGGCAATATCAATTGTAATATAGTCCGGCACAAGCTTCTCTGCCGCTAATTGCTCAATGAACCCGTACTCTTCTTCTTTTACCCCAACACTAATTGAAGCAATTAAACCACGAGACTGCATATCTTTAATAAACGTAATACGTGTTTCAGGCTCAAAGCGGTGCATAATATAAAAATAATTATTTTCAGCTAAATAAGAAGCGATTTTCTCATCAATAATCGTCTGCATATTCGCAGGCACAACAGGCAGCTTAAATGTATGCTTGCCAAATTTAATAGATGTATCACATTCAGAACGGCTATCTACAATGCATTTTGCAGGAATTAACTGAATATCTTCGTAATCAAATACATTATCCAAGGTTCAACACTCCTAAAAGCGAATATTATTATTGTGTTAGTTATTAAATGTTCGTACATACGGTAATTTACAGGATTTTTTTACAGTTGTCAAAGGTTTTTACTTTTATTTAACTTATTCTTTACAGTAGAGTGGAGATAATTCTTCGTGTTTTTTGACTAATTGAAGGGAGAATGAAGATGATTACTGTAATCGGCAGCATTAATATGGATTTAGTTACTATTACAAAAAAAGAGCCCGCTTTAGGAGAAACGGTGATGGGAGAGAGCTTTTTTACAGTACCGGGAGGAAAGGGGGCTAATCAGGCTGTTGCAGCAGCCAAACTGGGAGTACCAGTAAAAATGATTGGCTGTGTAGGATATGATCTATTTGGCGAGCAATATATAAACCATTTAAAAGATCATCAGATTGATATTGAGCATGTTCGCAGGCTAAAGAATGAAAAAACGGGGATCGCGAGCATTACAGTTTGGAATAACGATAATAAAATTATCGTTGTGCCTGGAGCAAACAAGAGGATTACACCAGAAATGGTTGAGTCGCACAGAGAAGAGATTTTAAAGAGCAGCTGGCTGCTGCTTCAGTTTGAAATACCGCTTGAATCCATAGAAAAGGCATTAGAAATAGCTGCTGAAGGTAATGTAAATGTGATCCTCAATCCTGCTCCTTATCATGAGATACCAGAAAACTGGCTTGATAAAATCACCTATATCACTCCTAACGAAGCGGAGGCGAAGCAGCTGTTTTCGGCATTTGCAAACAAAGAGAGTCTCCTGCCAAAGCTTATTATCACGAAAGGGAAAGATGGTGTGGAATATTTTAGCAAAGGAGAAAGAGTCACCATTCCTGCTTTGAATGTGGAGGCAGTAGACACTACAGGAGCGGGGGATACATTTACCGGTGCTTTAGCTGTTGCCCTTTCTGAGGGCTTGCCTTTAAAAGAATCCTGCCAATTTGCCGTTAAAGCAGCAGGTTTTTCTGTAACAAAACTTGGTGCCCAGGCAGGAATGCCAAGCAGGTCAGACTTGAATAAGGAAACTGAAAACAGGTAGGACAGCAATAGATAAATAAGGCTCATTGTACCTCACTCTATGGACGCTTAAATTGCCTAAATGAACAATTTAAATTACGCTTATAAGAAGAGGGGAATAATGAGAGAGGATGAGGAGAAATGAATCAAAGTATTGATGATCTAATCAAAGGAAGACGCTCCATCAAGAAGTTTCAGGAAAAGCCTGTAGATCTTGAGGAAATAATTGACTTGCTTGAAGTAGCGAAATGGGCGCCAAACCATAAGATGACGGAGCCTTGGCGCTTTCTTTTATATAGTGGAGAAGGAAAAGAAAAATTTATAGAGGCATTTGCCGCCACCCAAGGAAAAGGAGAGGAGGCAGCAGAAAAGACAGCGAAAAAAGCAGCTTATTTTCGCTCTATTCCTCTGCACTTAGTTGTGATTATGCCGGAAGATCCTCGCCAAAAAACATGGGACGAAGATTATGGGGCAGTATCTGCATTTATTCAAAACTTCCAGCTCGCAGCTTGGGCAAGAGGGATCGGCATGATTTGGCGTACTAATGACTGGATTTACAATCCGGTTTTCCGTGAACAAATCGGAGTACAGCCAGGAGAAAAGGTAGTGGGGACATTAATGATCGGTTATGCTGAGCATGTACCGGAAGCAAAGCCTAGAACTTCTATAAGAGAGAAGTTAAGAATTATTTCAGAATAATTAGCCCGAAAGTTGTCAGTTTTTACTAAGTTGACAGAACTATATGTTTTATTGTAGTCTATAATTATATGAAAATTGAATAAACCTCACTTTTCGGTGAGGTAGAGGTGCGGTATTTAATAGTTTTTAGTTGAGCGTGAGCAGCGATGATGCTAAAAAGAAGGAAATCCCGCCGAAGTGTACAATATGCTCAAGTATTGGATGCTGGGTCTGCAGTTAAGAGCTGCAGGACTGTCTCGGTAAACTTCCCGGTTTACTCGAGGTGTGCTATCTCTTTAAGGGAAAAGTGGAGGATTTAGGCTAACTATGTATACAAAGACCTGAGTTCATCTCAGGTCTTTTTTGCTTTTTATTAAAAGAAAAAATGGGGGCAGGAAAATATGAGAAAAAAATTATCTTTTTTAAGTGTATTGGCACTTGCGGCAGTATTGCTTTTAGCAGGGTGCGGGACTAGCTCAGATGAGGGATCTGCGGGATCTGGATCAGAGTCAGATTCAGAGAAGGATGTATTCCGTGTAGGTCTTGAAGCAGGTTATGCACCATTTAACTGGACACAAATGGATGAAGCAAATGGCGGTGTCCAAATTGATGGTAACGCGGAATTTGCAGGCGGTTATGATGTAGAAATTGCGAAAAGAATTGCTGAAGGCTTAGGTAAAGAGCTAGTAATTGTGAAAACAGAGTGGGATGGTCTTGTACCTGCGTTGACTTCTGGTAAAATTGACGCGATTATTGCAGGGATGTCACCAACTGAAGAAAGAAAGCAAACGATTGACTTTTCAGACAACTATTATAAATCCGACCTTGTTATGGTAGTGAAAAAAGGCGGAAACTATGAAAATGCTTCTTCTATTCAAGATTTTAGCGGTGCAAAAGTAACGGCTCAACTGAACACATTCCATTATTCTGTTATTGAACAAATTGATGGTGTTGAACAGCAGCCAGCAATGGATAACTTTCCTGCTATGCGTGTTGCTCTAGAATCTGGCGTAATTGACGGCTACGTTTCCGAGCGTCCTGAAGGTGTGAGTGCTTCTTCTGCAAATGAAAACTTTGCAATGGTTGAATTTACAGAAGGCTTTGAAACATCTGAGGACGATACAGCTATTGCGGTTGGTGTTGCAAAAGACAGCGAGCTAACTGAAAAAATGAATGAAATCTTAGCGGGAATCTCTGAAGAAGAACGCGTAGAAATTATGGATGAGGCTATTCAAAATCAGCCAGCAGCGAACTAATATCGCTGTACGGCCGGCTGCATGAGAAACATGTAGCCGGCTTCTTTTTTGACATATTCAATAAAAAAGGAGGATCACCATGAGTCTCGATTGGATGATACAAATCATACAGTCAAACTGGCCGATGTTTTTGCGCGGAGCTGGTTGGACATTAGTTATCGCTTTAACAGGAACAATTATTGGATCGCTCATCGGGTTGCTGGCAGGAGTCGTTCGAACAATCCCTGCTCCTGAAAAGGGAGTAAAAAAGAATCTGCTAAAATTGATCAATGCCATATTAACCATTTATATTGAATTTTTCCGTGGTACGCCAATGATTGTACAGGCAATGGTCATTTTTTATGGCTCTGCACTTGCCTTTAATTTTCATATGAACCCGATTATTGCTGGTATTGTGGTAGTAGGAATTAATACAGGTGCTTATATGGCTGAAATCGTGCGTGGAGGCATTATTTCGGTAGATAAAGGCCAATATGAAGCGGCACAGGCAATCGGTATGAATCATGTGCAGACTATGATTCATGTAGTTATGCCGCAAGTAATTCGCAATATATTGCCTGCAACAGGGAACCAATTCATTATTAATATTAAAGACACGGCTGTATTAAGTGTAATTTCAGTAACGGAACTATTTTTCCAAACGAAAACGGTGGCGGGCAATAACTTCCGCTACTTCGAATCTTTCTTTGTCGCGTGTATCATTTACTTTATTATGACATTTGCGATTACTCTCATCCTGCGCTACTTCGAACGCAAGCTCGAGGGTCCTGATAACTATACTGTCATCGGCAATAACTTGCATATTGAAACAGCTGAAGATATGAAAAAGAAAGCCAATAAAGGAATGTAATTTTGACTGAGAGGAGGAACATAGATGGAAACAATCATTGAGATCCAGCGCTTAAGCAAATCATTTGGTTCGCATGAAGTATTAAAGGATATTCATTTTTCTGTGGAAAAAGGTGAGGTTGTCACAATTATCGGCTCTTCAGGCTCGGGGAAATCAACGCTGTTGCGCTGTGTAAACTTGCTTGAAAAACCAAGCGGCGGCCAAATTATTTACAATGGGGAAAATATTTTGGATGACCGTCACGATATCCATCAATATCGCCGAAAGCTGGGAATGGTCTTTCAGCAATTCAATTTGTTCAATAATCATGATGTATTAAATAACTGTATGGTTGGACAAATAAAAGTATTGAAGCGTTCAAAAGAAGAAGCTGAGCAAATTGCACGCAAATACCTGCGTGTTGTAGGAATGGAAAACTACATTAATGCCAAGCCGCGCCACTTATCAGGCGGACAAAAGCAGCGTGTTGCCATCGCACGTGCCCTTTCAATGGAGCCAGATGTAATGCTGTTCGACGAACCGACATCTGCCTTAGATCCAGAAATGGTTGGCGAGGTATTAAAAATTATGAAAGAACTCGCTGGAACAGGTCTAACCATGCTAATCGTTACACATGAAATGGAATTTGCAAGAGAAGTCTCTGACCGTGTTGTATTTATGGACAAAGGCGTCATCGCGGAAGAAGGACCGCCAGAAAAAATCTTTAACAATCCGGACCAGGAGCGTACAAGAGAGTTCTTAAAAAGGACATTGAAGACTGTATAAGATGCTGGAAGAAAAATACTAAGAATAAATAGTGGGCAAGGTCATTGGCGGATGGCTTTACCCACTATTTTTTTTGAGATATAGGGTGGCTGGGACACAATCTAGCACGATCATAGCCGCGAATGGTTAGAAAGTGAATTCTTCTAATCATATGTTGTTTTATTTTTTAATTTGTCATATATCATCAACATGAGTGAAATGGAGCGGAAGGCCCTCGACTCCTGTGGGCAATAGAGGAAAAGGTGAGACCCCACAGGAGCTTGCTCCGAGGAGGCTCAGCTTCCTCCCCACGGAAAGCGAGGGTCTGCAGCGCAATGGAACGGACTTGTAAAAATTCGCAAACCATTCCGAAGTTTCCTATCAAAATCAGCAGATTTCCTATCAATTTCCCCATTGAGCACTTTTTTTGACCACTATAAGGAAAGAATATATATTGGATTTATCAAACATTGACCTATCAAAGGATTAAATACACTCTGCTTGAAGATGCTTGGCATCATACGAACCAACATTGGCAGCCTGGGTAATTAAACATAAGGAGAGAACATATATGAGTCATTTTATGGATGTTTTAAAAGGAAGAAGATCAATTCGAAAATACGACCCTGAGGTAAAAATCAGCCGAGAAGAGATGGAAGAAATTTTAACAGAAGCTAGCTTAGCTCCTTCATCTCTAAATCTTCAGCCTTGGCGTTTTCTTGTCATTGAAAGCCCGGAAGCAAAGGCAAAGCTTGCGCCGCTTGCTAAATTCAATCAATCACAAGTACAAACATCATCTGCGGTGATCGCGGTATTCGCTGATCTTGAGAGTCACACATATGCAGAGGAAATCTTCACAAAATCAGTTGAACTTGGCATTATGCCTGAGGAAGTAAAAGAGCGCCAAATTCAATCAATCTCAAAAATTTATTCCACATTGCCAGAGCAAATCAATAAAGAGCTTACGCTTGTTGATAGCGGTCTGGTATCGATGCAGCTTATGCTTGCAGCAAAGGCGCATGGGTATGACACGAACCCAATCGGCGGCTTTGAAAAGGATCAAATTGCTGAAGCGTTTGATATGGATAAAGACAGATATGTACCAATTATGCTCATTTCAATCGGTAAAGCAGATGAAGAAGGATACCAATCTTACCGTCTGCCTGTCGATACAATCGCACAATGGAAATAGGAGATTGCCCAAGAATGAAGACATTCTTGGGCATTTTTTATGATCGATCACTTTCCTTCATAACCTCCATATAAAAGGCAATAGCATTCAAATAATTATCAATACTGACATGTTCATTTGTGCCATGCATCCTTGTTAAATCTTCTGAAGTAATAAGAACAGGCAGAAACCGATACGTATTGTCAGAAATACTGTCATAGTGCTTTGCATCAGAACCAGCAAACATCAAGTAAGGTACCATAACGGCATCGGTGTACACATTGCGGGCAGCCTGCTGTATCGTTTTAAAGTGCCAGCTGTCTGAAGAGGATACACTCGTTGCCTCGCTCCCTGTTACTGAAACAGAGATCTCATCGTCATCGATGGTTTCTTCAATAAACTTTTTCACATCCTCAAGCGATTCGCCTGGCATGACACGAAGATTAATAACGGCCGTTGCCTGTTCAGGCAGCGCATTATATTGTTCACCAGCCCGGAAAACAGTTGGTGCAATGGTTGTTCGAATTAATGCGGCAGTAGCTGGCTGCTTTAGTAAAATGGATTCAATGATCGGTTCAAAAATAAACTTATTCGCAAACACATATCGCATTCCAAAGCTCATTTCTGGTGCGGCGAATTCAAATAAGGTTTCACCTGGCCCGCGCAGATCTGCTTTAAATTGAGTATTCTCAAGCTTTGCAATCGCACTGGCAACTCGGCCGATATTGGTATGATTCTTTGGCTGAGAAGAGTGCCCTCCGCTTCCGGAAATCGTCAGTTCAGCAGTAGCCGAGCCTTTTTCAGACACACCTACTACACCAACAGGCTGCTCTACGCCAGGAACCATATTTTCCACGATCGCTCCGCCTTCATCAAGAACAAAATCAAATGTCACTCCACGTTTTTCAAGAAGATCGACAATCGCAGCAGCTCCTTCATCACCACCTATTTCTTCATCAAAACCAAACATAAAATACAAATCTCTTTTCGGTGTATAGCCTTCTTCTAACAGATGTTCTGCAGCTTCAAGAATTCCAATAACCCCAATTTTATCATCCAAGGTGCCGCGTCCCCAGATTTCTCCGTCGGTAACAGTACCGCTAAATGGATCTTGCTCCCAATTCACTTCGGTTCCTTCAAGAACCGGGACCACATCATAATGACTGGTTAAGCCAATTGGTTTTTTGCCGGATTCGCTTCCAGACCACTTGTAGATAAGAGCATAATCATTTACTTTCTCAACCTCCAGCTGCTGATGAACAGCCGGATATGTGTTTTCTAGAAAATCAATAAAGCGCTCAAACTCTGGATAATCAAAGGCAGTTCGATCCTGATAGGAGATTGTTTTATAAGTAAGCGCTTCCGAAAAATGACGTATAGCTTTTTCTTCATCAAATGTTACCTCAATCTTCTTTGGTTCGGGCTGCCTTGACTCAGTCATAAAGGTACGAGTTAACGTTACAATAGCGAATATAAGTAAAAAGACACCAACGATTAATAAAATCATTTTCCATCTCCCCATACAGAACCCCCAAATCTCTTTTTATATTATTTTATATTACTTTTATAATATTTAGAATTTTATTCTGTGTTTTGTGGCAATTCATAACTTTTTTCTAGGCTGTTTAAACAACTAATAGTTTGACAACACTTCGTTTACACTAAGAAATAAATGTTTGATATGCTGGTTAGAAAATACGTCGGACAATATAGTATGATAGGTAATAAACGCAGAAAAGGGGAAATCTTCGTGCATCATGCCATCATTGAAGAAAGAAGAAATGGAAGTGTTGAAAATGTCCATTTCGGGATTATTGCAGGTGTAAATGACAAGAAAAAAACAGTTTATCAATTTGGAGATATCCAGCAGGATGTTTTTTTTCGATCAGCAGCTAAACCGATTCAAGCACTGCCTTTATTGCTGACAGATATCATTGAAAAATATGGAATAACGGATGAAGAAGCCGCTCTGTTTGGCGCTTCTCAGCGCGGAGAGCATTACCATATTGCTGCACTGAAATCTTTGCTGAATAAATTGCCTGTTCGGGAAGAAGAACTGCTTTGTCCACCGTCCTATCCATTAAATAAGGGACCTTATGAGGAAATGCTTCGAGAAGGCAGAGAAAAACGGCGGCTCTATCATAATTGTGCCGGCAAGCATATCGGCTTTGCTGCTGTCTGCAGGGAATTAGGATATGAGGTAAGCGGCTATTGGAGGCATGAGCACCCGTTGCAGAAGCAAATCAATGACATTTTTTCTGAGCTGTCAGAAGTGCCTCTTGATCTTATCAAGGCAGGGACCGACGGCTGTGGTGTACCTGTATTGGCGATTCCACTCGAAAATATGGCTTTAACCTATTTAAAGCTGGCTTGTCCGGATATGATTAAAGATTCTGCTTTAAGGTCCGCTGTTCAAAAGCTTGGTTCGATCATGAATAAGGAGCCAAATATCATTGCTTCCCATCATTTTATTTGCTCCATTTTGCTTCAAGACGTTAATATCTTTGCTAAAGGGGGAGCACAGGGTGTATACTGCTTTGGGTTAAGAAAAGAACGTCTTGGCTTTGCTTTAAAGGTCATCAATGGATCTGAAGAAGTATGGCCGAATATAGTTGCTTCTATCTTAGAGCAGATTGACTATAGCAATAAAGAAACCATTCGGAATTTGAGAGCACTTAAACCCAATTCAGTGAAAAATGATTCTGGCCATGAAGTGGGCACGATCCATGAAGTTTTTCAATTAAAGGAGTTATAAAATGATGCTTATTGAAGTCATTGCTGATACGCTAAACGATGCTATTTTAGCAGAAAAAGCCGGAGCAGATCGAATTGAGTTAATAACAGCTGTTGGAGAAGGCGGGCTTACCCCAAGTTATGGCTTGATAGAGGCAGTTTGCCAAGCTGTTTCAATTCCGGTCAGTGTGATGGTCCGCCCGCATAGCAGAAGTTTTACATACACAGAGCAAGATGTAGCGATCATGAAATCAGACATTAAAGCATGCAAAGATATTGGGGCAGCAGGGGTTGTGATTGGAGCGATTACGAGTGACGGGAAAGTAGATGAAGAGGCTCTTTCCGTTCTGCTTGAGAGTGCAGAAGACCTGGATGTCACGTATCATCGTGCTTTTGATCATGTGAAGAATCAGATGGAAGCATTAGAAGTGTTAAAGTCTTATAAACAGATAACCCGTATTTTAACATCTGGTGGAGCAGAAAAAGCTCCTCAGGCTAAAGAGCAGCTGCAAGAGCTGATAAAATCATGTGAGGGCACCCATTTGACGATTATGCCAGGTTCAGGCATAACACCAGAAAATATTGCAGCGTTTTTACAGGACGTTACACCACGTGAAATTCATGTTGGCTCAGGGGTACGCAAAAATAGAAGCCTATTGCATGAAATTGATGTGGAACTGCTTCAGACATTTAAGAAGCTGTGCAACACAGCAGGTATTTAAACAAAAAAGACTGGTATATAAGTATCTAACACAATTATAGATCCGAATGTTTAGGAAATGAATCTAATCATTCGGTTTTTTCTTTGTTATTTTAGAATATATCTGATTAAACACGAGTGAAATGTAGCGGAGGAAACTCGACTCCTGCGGGCTGTAGAGGAAAGGATGAGACCCCGCAGGAGCGGCAGCGACGAGGAGGCTCATCTTCCTCCCCGCGGAAAGCGAGTTTCTGCAGCGCAATGGAACGGGCTTGATTGAATATCCAAACCATGACATTCAATACTCGTGTTTTAAAAATATTATATTAGTTTAATTCCAGCCACTACATTATCGCTTTAAACCTCTCTATTCCTTACAGGAATACGTGCTATTACTTCGCTAAACTCCCGGAGAACTGCTTTTCCTTCCAGATGACCGTAATGAGAAGCCCAACTACGATTACCACTCCAGAGAAGAGATAAGGGTAATGAATATTCACATCGAATAAAATCCCGCCAATAGCTGGGCCGACAATATTGCCGAGACTCGTATATGTTGAGTTCATTCCGGCTACAAAACCTTGCTCCTCTCCGGCTGCTTTAGACAGAAAGGTCGTTAAAGCTGGGCGCAGGAGATCGAAAGCAAGGAAAACAAAGCATGTAACAGCTAAAACAGCAAAATAGCCTGAAATAACAGTAGATAAGAATGCAGAAATAGCTCCGACAATTAAGCAAAGCTGAATAAGCTTCTTTTCTCCAAGCAGATCAACCATTTTACCAAATAGAAATAACTGAAAGATAACACCAAAGATTGAGCTGATGGTAATTATGCCAGCGATATCTTTCGGCGTAAATCCAAATTTATGATCTGAAAATAAGCTGAAAACTGTTTCGTAGGCGGATAAGCCAAATGCAAGTACAAATACAATTAAAAAGGCAATAAAATATAACGGACGAAGTGATTTCTTAAGATCATAGAAGAAATTAGATTGTGCCTGATTGTTGGCTAATTCAGCAAGCTTTTCCTTAGAAAGCGGCTCTTTTAATATAAAGGCGGATAGAATACAGGCTGCAAAAGCAATACCCGCTGCAAAGAAGAATGGAAGCCTTACACCATATTCGCCTATAAAACCACCAATTCCAGGTCCAATAATAAATCCGGTGCTAATCGCCGCAGAGACATATCCCATAGCTTTCGGGCGTTCTTTCAGGGAAGTGATGTCTGCTACATATGCAGTAACACCAGGCATAATAAAGGCTGCACTAAACCCGCCTAGTATTCTTGAAAGATAAAGGATAGGCACACTTTTTCCTAAACCGAAGATAAGCTCAGATACCCCGAATAAGAAGAGTCCAAGAATAATAATTTTTTTGCGCCCAAAGCGGTCGACCCAGCGTCCGGCGAACGGTGACATTACAAGCTGGGCAACGGCAAACATGGCGACTAGATACCCCATCGTCGCTCCTGACAAATGCATGATATTCATAAATGATGGCATGACGGGAATAATGAGCCCAATCCCTAAAAAAGCAATGAAAACATTACTAAGAAGGATGATTAATACGGCTTTTTGATTTTTCATAATGAACACCTCTTTTTCTACGATGAAATTCCTCTCCAAAAGATGGACCAGGATGCTTCGAGCTTTTTATATAGTCTTTTTTCATCATTTACATATACAAGTTCTAGAAGAATAGAATCGACGACTCCTATAAAGGCGAGAGCAGGAACTGAGGGATCACTATTGTGAATCAGCCCTTTCTCAATCCATTCACTAAATCTTTTTTCTATGACCACTTGCATTTGATCTTCCAAATCCACAACTTCTTCTGTGATGGCCCCAGCCAAATGTGCAGGCGGAAAAAAGGACATACGCAGCCAAAACTTCAGATGCTCATTCTTCTGAAAAAGATTGATAACAAGCTGAAGGTAACCATATAAGGATTGTTCTGGTGCTTCATCCAATGTTGATTGAAAATAAGTTAACTTTGAAGAAAGTTCTGTATCCTTTGCATCACGCAGTACTTGAAGAAACAAATCATCTTTTCCTTTAAAATGTCCATAAATAGATTGCTTCTTAATACCAACCTCATCCGCTATCTGTGAAAGAGAAGCCCCTTCATACCCATGAATCGTAAAATACTTCAAAGCAGCTTCCTTAATTTCCGTACTTTTCAACTTAACCACCCCGAATCTGACGAACGTTCGTCAGTTATCTTACCAAATAACCTAAAAAGAAGCAAGCTAGCACGTTTCCTTTCATACTACAGGAAGAATGAAGTCATCTGAATTTTATTGGAGAATAAAATTAATAAAGTCCCCCTCGATTTAAAGAACAAAAACCAGCTGCCTATTAATAGACAGCTGGTCTTTAATCAAAGTGCTTCCCGAATCACACGCTTATAATACAATAGGGAAAGCACACCGAAGATTGAATACAATACAGTGTAAACCACCATAACAATTAGCATGGGTGTCCACAGCTCGTTCCCGAAAAAGAACCAGCCCGATTGCACCGCAAAATAACTATGAGATAGACCAAGCACAAGCGGAATTCCAAAGCTGAATAATTGCTTTGCTTGTATACCGCGCAGTAAATCCCATTGCGTAAAACCTAGCTTGCGCAGAATGGCATAACTTGGCTTTTCCTCTTCACTTTCGTCCATCTGTTTAAAATAAAGGATACACCCAGAAGTAACCAGGAAGGTTAGTCCTAAGAAGCCGACGATAAACATCGCAAGACCCATCACAAGCTTTTGCGAAGCACTGCTGTTCATTCTGGATATACTCATGCCATCACCATCAGCAAATAGATCATTAAAAACCTCATTTGCAAGTTCATATTGTGATTCTTCCTTAATATTCATTCCAATATAAGTTGATGTTTCATACTGGATTTCAGGATCCAAATCGTTCTGAAGCTGTGTAAAAACACCTTCATCTACAATTGCTGCAGGGAAGCCTCCGCCTGAAAAAAAGTAGGGAACAACCGATTGTTTCTCAAGTCCAATATAGCGCAGCTCCATTGAAGAAGATTTTGAAAAAAGAGTAATATCGCCTTTATCCTCGAAATTATAAAATCTGCCTAAAGCATCATTATATCCTGCAAATAGTACTTCATCTGCTTTAACATCAACATCTTCTAATGCCTCATCACTTACAATTCCCATCGATACACTAGCAGGGTCAAAGTTCATTTCTTCCAGGCCGGAATCCATTATATTCCCTATATTTAGATTAGCCTGTAAAACTTCAATCTCTTTTTGGCTATAATCAATATTTTTAGCATCAAGTTCAGTTTGAAACGAAGCTGCAGCTTCTGGATCAGTCAATGTAAACATATCTGGCTGACTGCTCGACGCGCCGTTATCCACCGAATAATACGAAATATAACTTAAGCTAAGGAGTCCAATAGCCAGCGCTGATACCGTTGTAATGATCGACAGCAGCATCGCATTCGACCTCATGCGAAACATAATAGAGGATAGTGACAGAACTTCATTTATGTTGAGGTAACCATTCTTGCTTTTTCGGATTAAATTAAAGATAAAGCTAACTGAGCCTTTAAAAAACAAGTACGTGCCAATAATTACAGATGCCAGTATAAACACCATTGCCATAAATAATCGACTCATATTTGTAAAATCACCGCTAAATAACTTAGATGAAACATAATAGCCAGTTAAAATGAAGATGATTCCGGCAATACCGATCAGAATCTCAAATATGGATAGCTTCCGGACACGAGTTTCCGTAGACGATGTCACCTTAAATAGAGATAAGATACTTTGCCTTTTAATAAACAAGTAGTTCATGAGCATAATCAGCAAATAAATGACTGCAAACACAATAACTGTTTGAAGAAGGGCTTCAGGTGAAAATCGCAGCTCTGCAAGAGTGTCAATATCTATAATCTTGAAAAAAATCATCAGGATTAGTTTTGAAAAAGCAAAGCCTGCACCAATACCCATCAAGACAGATACAAAATACAGCAGGAAATTTTCCAAAGTCAAAATGCGAAATATTTTTCCTTTGGTCATCCCAATCAGCTGAAATAATCCAATTTCCTTACTGCGTCTTTTTATGAAAAGATTATTTGCATAGATTAGAAAAATGGAAACGATAGCGACAAGCAAAACCGATGCAGCCCGCAGTGCCGCGCCGCCTTTTACAGATCCTGTCATTTCATCCATAGAGGGATCGTATTGCAGCGTCACAAAGGAAAAATAAAGAGCCGAGCTAAAAATAAGCGCAAACACATATAAATAATAATTTTTTAGATTTTTCTTTAAGTTGCGGAAGATTAGCTGGTTAAGACTCATGCTGGACGCCTCCTAAAACGGCCTGTGTTTTCATAATATCCTTGAAAAATGCCTGCCTGTCCTGATCGCCCTTCGTCAGCTGTGTGTAAATCTGCCCATCTTTTATAAAAATAACACGCGAGCTGTAGCTTGCAGCAACCGGGTCATGTGTCACCATCGCAATGGTAGAACCGCGCTTTATGTTTAATTCACTCAATTTATTCAGCAGGTCTGATGCTGATTTCGAATCAAGAGCACCGGTAGGTTCGTCAGCAAAAATAATGCTCGGCTCATGAATAAAAGCACGTGCTGCGGAAGTTCGCTGCTTTTGCCCGCCAGAGATTTCGTTCGGATACTTATACTGAATCTCGCTGATGCCAAGCTCCGATGCAAGAGAATGGAAAAGAGAATCAGCCGCTTTTCTTGATACCTTCGCAATCGAGAGCGGAAGCAGGATATTTTCCTTCACTGTTAAAGTATCAAGCAGATTATAATCCTGAAAAATAAACCCCAAACTCTTTTTGCGGAATTCTGCCAGCTGCTTTTCCTTAAGAGAGGTAATCTCTTTTCCCTCAATTTTGATGCTTCCTGTACTTACATGATCAATTGAGGATAGGACGTTCAGCAATGTTGTTTTACCTGATCCGGATGCACCCATAATACTAAGGAATTCCCCTTTTCCAATACTGACATCAATTCCTCTTAAAACTTCTTGTTTGTTAAATTTATTTCCATAGCTTTTATATATTTTTTGAGCCTCTAAAATAACCACAGTTGATCCTTCCTTCCATTCTGTAAATTTGTCTTTATTATAAAATGGCGGAACATGCTTTTCCTTCGATTGGACGAACAAATGATAAAAGCATGTGACATTCTTGTCACATGCTTGAAACGTATATAGATATTAATGTAAAGCTTCAATATTTACAAAATCATTCTTCTTAGGAAATGATAAAGTGATGGTTGAACCACTGCCGATAGCTGACGTTACATCAATATGTATGAGCAGGGAATCTGCCGCTTCCTTGGCTAAATAAAGCCCCATCCCAGTTGCAGCGCTATTCTGATGCTGTTCGGTTGAGGTAAAGCCTTTATCAAATATACGGGGAAGATCTTTTGCACTGATGCCTTTGCCAAAATCCTGCACCTGAAGGAAATGCTGATCTTCTCTTCTTTCACTTCTCACAATAATGTCGCCATGTTCACTATACTTGATTGCATTAGACAGGATTTGCCTAAGAATAAAGCCAAGCCATTTCGCATCTGTATAAACCTCTTCATCATGCAGCTCAATGTGAAAGCCAAGCCCTTTTTGCATGCACCATGCCCGCAATGTTTGAATTTCCTCATAGACAATATGCTTCAATTCTGTTTTCTCGATATATAAATCATTTTGCATAAAGGGCAACCGCTTTTTATGAAGCTGATGATCAAGCAGCAAATGCACCCGCAGCCATTCATAAGTCATTTGCTTCTTCATCGTTTCATCATCCAGACGATCAATCATGAGCTTTAAAGCAGTTAACGGCGTTTTCACCTCATGAATCCAGGCTAACAGATCGTCCTTCTCTTGTTCAAGGAGGATAAAATTTTGTGCTGCCTCTCGCTTTAGCAGAGCCGTCTGCTCTGAAATGGTTTCTTCAACAAGCTTCTCAAATGGACTTTCACCCTGAATAATGCCCGTAATATCCAAATTGTACTCTCTTTCTGCAAGACTTCGATAAAATTTTGTTTCTTTTTGATAACGAACAGCCAAAAAAATAGCGAACATAAGGAATGAAAGCAAATGTATGTACAACACAGAGCCAAAAGGAATACTTGAATCAATGAAGACAATGAAAAGAATTAAAAACTGTGTGGCGAGAAAAAGAAGAATCCAGCTCAATCTTTCACGTAAATAAGCTCCGATCATATTGAAACTTCCTCTTCCAGCGCCACATAACCTTGGCCGACCTTTGTCTCAATCTGCTTGCCTAAGTCAATTTCATCAAGCTTTTTCCGCAAGCGATTCACATTGACGGTAAGTGTATTGTCGCTGATAAATCGTTTATCGTCCCACAAGCTATTCATTAATGAATCTCGTGTGACAATAGAATTCTTCTTCTCAATCAGCATTTTTAAAATAAAGATTTCATTCTTGGTCAGTTCAATCGATCCTAGTTCATTAGAAACTGTGTTTTTTTCAAAATCAACAGTAGCTCCGCACCAGGTTTTAAATTCTGACTGATTTGAACTGTAATTGTAGACTCGTCTTAAGATAGCTTGAATTTTGGCAATGAGAACCTCAAAGTGGAAGGGCTTCTGGACAAAATCATCCGCGCCAAGCTGCATGGACATCACCATATCGGTTGGGTGATCACGGGATGATAGAAAAATAATCGGTACATTTGAAACCGCACGAATCATTCTGCACCAATGAAAACCGTCGAATTTAGGAAGCTGTATATCAATGATCACAAGATCAGGCTTGACTTGTGAAAATTCGTCTAAAACATTGCTGAAATCCTGTACACCATAAACGGTATAAGACCATTGACCAAGCCGTTCTTTTATTTCTGTATACAAGGAAGTGTCATCCTCAATCAGCAAAATAGAAAACATGTTACGCACTCTCCTTTATGATGTTTATTCTAAAGGAAAAAGTTTCTAGATGACAAGCAGCAGCTAGGCAAACCGGGAATAATTCGCAATGGAAAAAGCCCGCTGAAATTGAGGCTAAATACTTTCTATTAGAGAGAATGATTTTTGCGGTCCATGTGAAAAATAGCATGGAATGACGAATCGCGAACTTTCTTGGAGGTAAAAGAATGGCAAAGCAAACTGCAATCACTTCTTCTGAAATAGGCATACTATGGATGACATTTAAGCAGAAGACCATGATTACCCGTATGATTGATTACTTTATTGAGCAAGCAGATGATGAAGAAGCAAAAGAAATTATGACAAGCCTTCAGGGTGAGATAACACCCTATATACAACGAATTACTGAAATTTTTAAAGAAGAGGGAATCGCGGTTCCTCTAGGTTTCACAGAAGCAGATGTGAATAAAGAGGTGCCAAAGCTATACGATAATGGTTTTGACATTATGTTTGTGCGACTTCTTAAGCAAATAAGCATGGGCATGCACACCTTGAACTTAACGATGGCGTATCGGGAAGATATAATAAAGTTATTTAGAGAATTAACAGTCATCACACAGCGCTATTATGAGATTTGTACAGCTTATTTGTTGCAAAGAGGGCTATTAACGAGGTCTCCTAGTGTACCAATGCCATTAAAAGTAGACTTTGTTAAAGACAACAGCTATTTAGGCGGAATCAATCCTCTTGCTAATAAAAGATCTTTAAATACAGTAGAAGTTGCTCATATGTACCATGCGATTGAAGCAAATCTCTTTGGCATGACTCTCATTAAAGGGTTTGAACAATGTGCTCATGAACAGGAAGTTAAGGATTATTTTGCTGAAGGCGGAAAGTTAGCACAGGAGATTGTAAAGGACTTAAGCCAGTTAATGGCTGCAAGTGATTTAAAAGTACCAGTACCTCCTGGAGGAAACATCACAAAGTCTGCACTAGCACCTTTTTCAGATAAACTAATGATGTATTGTGTCAGTTTATTCTGCAGCTTTTCTTTAGGCGGTAATTCACTTGGCACAGCCTTTAGCTTAAGAAATGATATTGCGGGTACATTAGCTGGGATCATGAAAGATGTTTTCGAATACGCACATAAAGGGGCAAAGCTTATGATTAAGCATAGCTGGATGGAAGAACCGCCTCCAACAAATTAAAAAGCAAAAGGGTTTTCTCAAAGCGTTGTAAAGTGGAGAGCCCTTTTGCTTTTGTTAAGATGTATGAGCACCATGAAAGAGGATTCTTAATTTCGATTTCGATTTAACTGAACAATCTCAGCATCCGGATTATGCTTGCCAGTTATTATATCGCGCAGGATATGGGCACCAAGCATGCTGTAGACTGTACCGTTTCCTCCATAGCCTAACAGACAATAGGTCCGCTCTTTATTTGGAAGACGCCCGATAAAAGGAAGGCCATCTGCAGACTCTCCAAAAACAGCTCCCCAGGAATAAGCAATCTCAGTGTTAAACATAGGAAAAAGAGCCTGTACTTTTTCTTGCAGCTCTTTAGCATGATCTTCAATGGTGCGTTCTTTTTTAGGTGCGTGAGGTTTTTCTTCATCAAGCCCGCCGGCTATTATGCGTCCATCTGCTGTTGTCCGCAGATAAAGATACGGCCTTTTTGTCTCCCAAATCATCTCACGGTCCTTCCAAGGAGTTAAATCAGCAATCGGTTCGGTTGCTATGGCGTAAGAACGATTGATTTCAGGTGCTACACCAGGAAATGAAAGTGATTTATTATAGCCGGTTGCAAAGATTATATGCTCCGCTTTAAAAATTCCTTTGGATGTCAAAATTTCTACGTTGTCTTCCATTTCTTTTGTTTCTATCACTTCAACATTTTCAAACAAATCAACATTTTCTTTTTTACTTAGCTCCGCTAAAATGTCTCGGTTAAAGCTAAAAGGATTCACTTCAGCATCGCCGTGTGTTCTGAGAGCAGCAGGTTTTGTGAAAGGATATTGCTCCCTAATATCCTCTTCTGATAAATATTCGACCTCAAAACCATTCTCAGAAAGAGCCTGATATTCTGCCTTCAGCAGATCGACGTGTGATTCTTCACTTGCATAATAAAAACTGCTTCTGTTCAAAAAGTCAGCTTGTGAACCGATTTCTTTTGCGACCGCTCTCAGCTGATCCATTGCTTCTCTGCAAAGCTGATAGAAACGCACAGCTTTATCTTTGCCAATCTTCTCTATTAATTGAGAAAGCATCATATCATTTGAATACTGCAATAAACCAGTATTCGCCAAGGTGCTGCCTGTGCCCATCTTCTGTTTATCAATAATTGCAATCTTTGAGCCTTCTTTGGCCAGTATGTAACCGCTTAAAGCTCCAGACATGCCTCCGCCAATAATAATTATATCGTATCGATTCTTTGGATGAGAATCGGTTTTCACCATCTCAATATCCTCGGTGATCTCTTCCCAAAAAAGCTTACCGTTATGCAACTCCATATGTGAACCTCCCAATCTTTAACTCTAGTAAAGATGACAGTATTTTTCCCCGAATCATCGTTTTATTAAACCATCCGGTCATCTCTAATAAAAAAGATCATCAACTGATAGAGGGATTTCGAGTCGTTTGACGAGCAGAATGGGTGATGGGGACGAATACCTTTATCAAATTGAAAAAAGGCTGACAATCGTTGCATTTTCAGCAACAGAAGTCAGCCGTGGTTGTAACAATCTATTAGGATGAGCTATGACCAATTGTTGATTGAGTCTTTTTCTTGAAGATTTGAAATAGGATGAACGCCAGCAAGGATAAAAGCATACCCGAAATATAGGGAAGCCCAATCGCAAAGGCAAACAGCCATCCGCCCAGAGGAGGGCCGATAATGCGTCCAAACGAATCAAAAGATGATAATAGTCCGGTCGTACTTCCATACCCAGCAGCTGATTGCTTCGTCAGCAGAGAAGAGACGCTCGGCCGAATAAAGCCATTGCCAATTCCAAACACGCTTAAAAATAATGCAGCACTCCAAAAGCTATCAGTCAGTAGGATTAGGCCGAAGCCAATAGCGGAGATGACAATGCCAATTTGAATAACTGCACCTTCACCCCATTTTTTCGTCAGTCTGCCGACGAGTCCGCCTTGAACGATGGCTCCTGCCAATCCCATAATCATAAAGATATAGCCAAGCTGCACAGTGCCAAGTCCTGCCTTTTCAGCGGCAAAATAGGCAAAAGTTGCTTCAAGACCTGATAGAGACAATGAAACAAAGAGCTGCAGCAGAAAAAGCATGGATGTGGGTCCTTTGAATGCATGCCGAAGCGGAGCTCTCTTATTTGCTGAACCTCTCTGTTCAGGTGTGAGCGATTCTTTTAAAACAATAAATACAAAAAAGAAGGTGATAAAGGAAGAAGCGGCTGCAAGAAAGAACGGTATATGCAAACTCTCGCTGGAAAAAACACCGCCAATTGCAGGCCCGAACACAAAGCCCATACCAACGGCAGCTCCGACAATACCCATTCCCTTACCGCGATCCTCTTCACTCGTAATATCTGCTACATACGCCATAACAGTCGGCATATTGGCGCTGGAAAGAAAGCCGCCAAGCACACGCGCTGCAAAGAGCATCCATAGCTCCGTCGAAAGTGCCATTAAAAGAAAGGAAATACCTAATCCGAAAATACCAATCATAATGACAGGTTTTCGGCCAATTTTATCTGAAATTCTTCCCCACATCGGTGCAAAAAGAAGCTGCATAAGGGAATAAACAGCCATTAACAATCCGAGTTCTGTTGGAGAAGCTCCAATCTCTTCCGCATAAAAGGGCATAACGGGAATAATAATTCCAAAACCAACCATGACAAGAAACATCACGGCAAAAAGAACAGGCAAAGCTTTTTTGGTTTCCACTAATCAGTCACTCCAATTCACTGGCTGTATTCCCAGTGACATCTAGTATGTATTCAATTTCTCTCTTTCATGATAAGGAAAATAGGAGAAAAAAGAAAGGTCAATAAACAAACTTCCGTTAGACAAAAAATAAGCAAGCAGAGATTCCCCTCTACTTGCTTTAGGTCCTATTCTTCCTCAAATTCAATAGACGCTGTGTAGCCAAGACCGCTAAAAAGACCTGTGAGCGCATTAACTGCACTTTGCTCTGCCTTTGTTAGAAGTCCTAAGTTAACGGCCTGTTCTTTTATATCAGTTGAAGCAACAGCAGCTAAGTCAAAGCCTTCCTCCCAATCTACATCACTTCGAAAGATTCCTTGATCTGAAAAAGTCTGAACCTTGTCCATTTGAATCGATGGCTCCTGCAGCAATTCCGCATGTGGAAGTGTCATCGTAATATGTTTCTTTTCTTCGTCTACCGTATAGTTATCATTGCTGATGGACTGTAAATCAACACCTGCAAGAACAGTTGCTGGGACAACAAGCAGAATTGTTCTTTTCGTACCAGGGAAGTTTACGCTGATCTCTTTATTAAAAATCTCATTATTTTCTTCTTTGATGACAGTTGTAATTACGGCTTCAGCAGTTGCGAGAGAAGATAGCTCACGAACTTCCTCCACAATGCTTACAGTTTCACTAGCATAAGTACTGCCAGTGAAGAATTTCTGGTACATAAATACCCCAGTACCAATGATAAGCACAGTGAAAAGCATAGCAAAGATTAATTTCAATTTAAGAGGCTTGAAAAAAGGCAATGAAAATCCTGATTTTCGGCTGCTTCGCATGACAGCAGTTGCAGCTACTTCCTCGTGTGCAGAAGTTAATTCCGCTTTACGCTGATTTTTTCTCATTAAAAGACCTCCTTTTTCGGGGGTTCATGCAAAATTACGCATTATGTCCAATATTGTCGAAAAAAGACAATATATTCATAGTATAATAGACTGCCATCACGATCGCAATGGATATGCAAATGTACCTAAAACTGGAAGAGGCTGTGATTGAGAGAAAACTTCTGCAGGAGGACGTCTCTGAATAGGAAATGATTGTGAGGAGACATAGGATGTGTGCAAAATAGCAGAAATATGACCGTACAATTCAGCATGTTACGGATGGAAACAAGTAAAAGGCAGAAATACGGCAGTCAAATTCATTAATTGGAATAGGCAGGTGCGAAAAGAGGAGAAATAAGACACTGTAATCCAGATAAAGGTGATTAGGGGGGAGGGAAGAGCGGAAAGACCCCTCTAGAATACAGTAATTGGGATATGGAGGCGTGAAAAGAGCGGAAACGCACCTCTGAAATCCAATAAATGGAATATAGAGGCGTGAAAAGAGCAGAAACGCACTCCTAAAATCCAGTAACTGGTATATTAAGGTGTGAAAAGTGCGGAAACACACCAGTAAAATCCAGTAAATGGTATACGGATGTAAAGCGGATATTAAGTATCAGCAAACGAAGCCACATTTCGCCTCATTAGAAAAAAAGCTGACTGGAATAGTCCCAGTCAGCTTTCGTTTTATTTATTTTGTTTTTTCATTGCATCCGCTACAAACTCAACATCTGTACCAACAATGATTTGAAGATTCGTTTTGTTTAGCTTCATAACACCTTTGGCGCCGTGTGATTTTAACGCAGACTCATTTACTTTATTCATATCATGAACATTCAAACGTAAGCGGGTCGCACAGTTATCAATCACATCGATATTTTCTGTGCCGCCAATATCTTTGATAAATTGACTAGCCATTTTATCGTATTTAGTACCGCCAGTTGTTTCCGTGTCTTCATCTTCAGTAAGAGATTCATCTTCATCCTCGCGGCCCGGTGTTTTTAAGTTAAAGGCCCGGATTAAGAAGTAAAATAGGACAAAGTAGACTGCTGCATAGATGAGACCGATTAATAATAAAAGAAGCGGTTTTTCGGCAATATTAAAATTCAGCAAGTAATCAATTGCACCAGCAGAGAAGGTGAAACCATCTCTAATGCCTAACATAGATGTTAACCACATCGATACTCCAGTTAATAAAGCGTGTACTCCGTAAAGAAGTGGTGCAATAAACATAAATGAGAATTCAATTGGTTCTGTAATCCCCGTTAAGAAGGAAGTTAACGCTAGACCAATAAACATACCAGAGACGGCTTTACGCTTTTCTGGCTTTGCTGTTGCGATAATAGCAAACGCTGCTGCAGGCAAACCAAACATCATGATTGGGAAGAAGCCTGTCATATATCCGCCGGCAGTTGGATCTCCAGCGAAGAAACGAGCAATATCACCAGCTGCTCCATTAAATTCACCAAACTGGAACCAGAATAAGCTGTTCAGAACATGGTGAAGTCCTAATGGAATCAATAAGCGGTTTAAAAATCCAAATATACCTGAACCAACGGCACCTAGTTCAATAATCCAATTTCCAATTCCATCAATACCTGCCTGAACAGGTGGCCATGCATAACCTGCAATGAATGCGAGCAAAATCATGGTGACAGATGTTATGATAGGAACGAAACGTCGTCCACTGAAAAAGCCTAACCAATCCGGTAATTTGATATCATGAAATTTATTATATAATAGCCCTGCAATAATCCCGGCAATAATACCGCCAAGAACACCCATATTAATATCCGGATCAATGGCTACTGCACCCTCAGTTAAAACTAGATAACCGATTGCTCCTGATAAAGCGGCAGCGCCGTTGCTGTCTTTCGCAAATCCCATAGCAACACCAATAGCAAAAATCAAAGCTAAATTTCCAAAGATAGCATCCCCGGCATTGGCCATAAAGGGGATATCCAGTAAGTCTGGCTGGCCAAAGCGAAGCAGTAAACCAGCTGCTGGCAATACTGCGATTGGAAGCATTAGAGCTTTACCGATACGCTGTAAAAAACCTAACATAAGTCTCACTCCTTATATATTTTGTTGTTTTACGTATGAAGCTGAAAGCGCTTATCATGGAAATAATCATAACAGCTAGTTTATTAGTTGTCTATATGAATTTACGATTAATTGGTATAGACAACTATATGAGTGTAATGCTAAAATGACCTTGAAAATGAAAGGATGAAATATGATGGATAAGCCTATTTTGTTAAAGGGTATGCAAATCTATTCAGAAAAGAATCAATTTTATACAGGATATATTAAAATTACGAACCAAAAAATAAGTGAGATCGGTCGATTAGAAGACCTGCAAGATATAACCGAGGCTGTCGTCTTTGATTTGCAGGATAATATGACAGCAGTACCAGGGTTTATAGATGTGCATATACATGGTGCTGCTGGAGCAGATGTAATGGATGGAATGGAATCTGCTCTTATGACTATGGCGAATACCTTGCCTGCAGAAGGAACGACCAGCTTTTTAGCGACTACCATGACACAAGAGAAGGAAGAAATAGAAAAGGCTCTAAAAGCTGCATCAGGCTATATGAGTAAACCGCAGCCAGAGGGAAGAGCTGAAATTTTAGGGGTGCATCTTGAAGGACCATTTGTGAACAAAGAGATGGCTGGAGCGCAGCCTTCTCAATATATTATTGATCCTGATGTTGAACTTTTTAAAAAATGGGAAAACCTATCTCAAGGGAATATTAAATTAGTAACACTTGCTCCTGAACGGCCAGGCGGAAAGGAATTGGCATCATACTTAAGCAGCAAAGGTATTGTTGCTTCCATTGGCCATTCAAATGCCACATACGAAGAAGTGAAAGACTCAATCGAGGCCGGATGCACGCATGTTACCCATTTGTTTAACCAAATGCGCGGTCTGCATCACCGTGAGCCTGGTGTGGCAGGAGCAGCCCTTCTGCATGATGAGTTGATGGTTGAAGTTATCGCAGATGGTGTTCATGTCAAACCTGAGATGGTCAAGCTTGCATTTAAGCAAAAGGGTGAAGAAGGATTAATTTTAATCACAGATTCCATGAGAGCCAAATGCCTGAAAAATGGGCAATATGATTTAGGCGGGCAGGATGTAACTGTTGCTGATGGGAAAGCAGTACTTCAAGACGGAACATTAGCAGGAAGTATATTGCGCCTTGGACACGCAGTTAAAAATATGATTGAATTTACCGGCTGTTCATTAGAGGATGCTATCCAGATGGCTTCCGTTAATCCAGCAAAACAGCTTGGTGTATTTAACCGCAAGGGAAGCCTCGCAGCAGGAAAGGATGCAGATATTGTTATTTTGAATGAGGAGCATGATGTTGTTTTGACCTTATGCCGTGGTGAAGTTGCCTATCGAAAGGAGAATGAATAAAGTGAACATTATAAAAGTAAATGATTATCAGGAAATGAGCGAAAAAGCGTCTCAGTATATTATAGATAAAGTAAAAGCTAATCCAAAAATGGTATTGGGTCTTGCTACTGGAGGAACTCCAGAAGGAACCTATAAGCGATTGATTGAGGACCATAATCAAAATGGTACTTCTTACGACGGAATTGCAACCTTTAACCTGGATGAGTATGTGGGATTATCAGGAGATCATCCGCAAAGCTATCGTCATTACATGAATGAGCGCTTTTTCAATCATATTGATATTAACAAGGAAAATACCTATGTGCCACGCGGCAACACAGTTGATGCAGAAGCAGAGTGCGAAGCATACGAAGCTCTAATGGCCAGCGTGGGCGGCATTGATCTGCAAATTCTTGGCATCGGCGGAAATGGTCATATCGGATTTAATGAACCTGGAACGAGCTTTCAAAGCCCTACACATATTGTCGATCTTGCTCAATCAACTAAAGAGGCGAACGCCAGATATTTTGCCAATATTGATGAGGTGCCAAACCAGGCAATCACCATGGGCATTGCCTCTATCATGAAAAGCAGAGAAATCCTTCTCCTGATATCTGGGGAAAATAAGCATGAAGCTTATAAACAACTGGTGGAAGGAGAAATCCAGGAAAACTTCCCGGCATCTATATTAAGAAATCACCCATATGTTACAATAATTGCAGACAAAGCGGCAATTGGTGAATAAGCCAGAGGAACGGTTCTTCTGGCTTTTTTCTTTCAGATAAACTGTGATTGATGAGTACTGTTTGTTTCGGGGATCAGGGGCAAGAATTATTCCCGAACACAACGAGTTAAGCAGCTTTGAGAATTTGAAAACAAAAGCAATCAACGAAAAGCCTTCAAACTAGTAAAAACTCACGCCCATTTTCATAATACTAATAGTCTTAATCATCCTGAAACTTTTTACAGCATCTTAACGTATTTCATATACAATCGAGAGTAGTAGCTTAAAATGGATATATACAGCCAGGCAATTTCTATATAGAAAGGAAGCAGTTGAGAGGAGCATGATTAATAAAAATTCCCCCGTCCCAATCTATTATCAGCTAGAGGAACTTATAAAAGAATTAATTGAAAAGGGAGATCTTTCACCAGGAGATGCACTGCCAGCGGAGCGAGAATATGCAGAACGTTTCCAAATTAGCAGAATGACTGTAAGACAAGCCTTCACAAAGCTAGTAAATGATGGTTTTCTATATCGTGTGCAAGGAAAAGGCACATTTGTGGCAGAGAGAAAGCTGGAGCAGCCTCTGCAAGGGCTAACTAGTTTTACCGAAGATATGAAAAAAAGAGGTATGGTACCAGGTAGCCAGCTTGTTCACTTTCAGCTCATACCCGCCACCAAAAAAATTGCACAGCAGCTTTCCATTCTCGAACATGGTCCAGTATATGAAATAAAAAGAATTCGATTAGCTGATGATGTCCCAATGGCATTAGAAACGAATTATATTTCAGCCAATTTAATGAAGGGGCTTACAGAAGATATTGTTAATCAATCTTTGTATGCATATATGGAAGGGAAGCTGGGACTGCAGATTGATTATGCCACTCAAACGATCGAATCTGCGATTTCCAGTCAAAATGAAGCAGAGTATCTAAGAATAAAATCCGGTGGTCCTGTTCTGCTTATTGAGAGAAATACATTTTTACATGATGGCACACCAGTAGAATATGTTAAATCTGTTTATCGTGCAGATCGGTATAAATTCATGATAGAAATGAAGAGATAGGTTTCAGTCCAAATGGCTGTTTCAAAATTCACACAGAAAAAAGACAGGAAGCGCTTCGCGGCGCAAAACCTGTCTTTTTTAATTACTATCTAACACCCTTCATAAATGACTGAATCTTAGGTGATAAAGCAAATAGGATAATGGAGAGAACAATCGAGGCGCCTCCAATAATTCCGAAATACATCATTTCAGTTTCTGGTGTGTAAAATTTAACAATCTGCGCATTGATCGCCTGTGCGGCTGCGTTAGATAAGAACCATAAGCTCATCGTTTGTGCAGAGAAAGCAGCAGGTGCCAATTTTGTTGTTGCAGAAAGGCCAACAGGTGATAAACAAAGTTCACCTAAAACGACAATAAAGTAGCTCAAAACGAGCCATAAAGGATTTACAAGTGAATCTGTACCGCCAAAATATGCAGGAAGCAAGATCACTAAGAACGAAATACCTGCAAAAAGAAGACCTAGAGAGAATTTTTTAGGCACTGATGGCTGGCGATCTCCTAGTTTAACCCAAACCCAAGCAAACACCGGTGCTAATATGATAATAAACATAGGATTTAATGACTGGAATAAGGCAGGTGAGATTTCAAAACCTGCAAATTCGAGCTGTGTACGCTTATCTGCATAGTTTGCCAGAATTGTAGATCCTTGTTCTTGAATAGCCCAAAACATTACAGATGCAATAAACAATGGAATATAGGCAATAATTCTTGAACGCTCGACTGCTGTTGTTTTTGGACTGCGGTACATGACAATAAAGTATGCAGTTGGAATCCCAATGCCCAGTATACCAATAAGTGTGATAAAGCTATCAAAAGTTAAAATACCCATCGGAATGGTTATTGCGACCAAAATGGCTATGACAACTAGTCCAATTCCGATAATCGAATATACTTTTTTCTTTTCAGCAGGGGAGAGTGGGTTTGCCACATATGTGCCTGCTAAACCTAAATTTTTCTTTTTAGTAAATAAGAAAACGAGTAAGCCGACAAACATACCAACTGCTGCTATTGCAAAGCCAAGGTGGAAATCATGCTTCATTCCAACCTCACCAACAATTAATGGAGCAAGGAATCCTCCAAGGTTAATCCCCATGTAAAAGATACTAAAACCCGCATCGCGTCGGTGATCACCTTCACTATAAATATCCCCTACAACACTTGAAACATTAGGTTTCAATAGACCGGTACCGATCACAATTAGTACCATAGAAGTGAAGAACATGGCGAGACTTCCTGGTATCGCTAAAACAATATGTCCCAGCATAATTAATATTCCGCCATAAAATACGGCTTTAGAAGTTCCGAAGATGCGGTCAGCCAGCCAGCCTCCTATTATACCTGACATATAAACGAGAGAGCCATAAATAGACATAATAGCTAAAGCTGTTGGTTCATCTAAACCAAGACCGCCTTTTGATACTTCATAGTACATATAATAGACAAGTATAGCTCGCATCCCATAGTAAGAGAAACGTTCCCAAAACTCTGTAAAAAACAAGGTAAAAAGACCCTTAGGATGACCAAAAAAGCCGCGTTGAGGAACACTGGCCACAATTTTCTGTTTATTGAAGTCTGACATCTTACAACCTCCTTGTATAATATATTAATATAATACTTTTTATGTTTTCATGTCAAAACTTTATTCTGGAAATACTCTGAAATATTTTTAAATATGGAATATATTTGCACCTGCTATATATATTTATACTTTTTTAAAATAATAGTTTTTGTTTTAAATTGGTGTGTGGCAAGTAGCCGTTAAAATTGCAACATCTTTAGGTGAGGGCAGGGAAGAGGAGAGTAAGAAGGATCCTGCGGCTAACACTGCTAGCTGCTGTATAGGAATAAGAAGCTAGCGGTGAGGTGAATTATTTTCGATTTGAGGACTTCAAGACTTAGTGTGCATTTTTGCACACTTGTATACATTAATGCACACAATTGTAAACAATTGTGTATACAAGTAAACAAATGCGTGTGCATGTTGATGTATAAAGGTATATACACTTTTGTAAACATGTAGACGAAAGTTGCAGACAAATCATCGTTGTTTACACTTTGTTTACGTTTTTACGCTTATATTACGTTTTTATAAGAATAATTGATTAATCTATGAATCTCCTTTACTCTTTATGTATTACCTCTTTTACTATTAAGAGAGATGAAAGGATTGGATGATGGATGGTTAATTCAAGAATTGCTGCTGTTGATGTTGGAAATGATTCGGTAAAAGCCATTTTTGGAAAGCTCGAAACCGAGATGAGCATCCCTAATGTAATTGCGCGAGATATCGAGGACAGACCGGTTATTGGTATTGAGGAGTTAGACAGTAAAAACCCTCTAGACGGATTACATATTAAAGTCCACTCCCCTGCTTTAAAAGAAAACAATGCGATTTACAGAGTTGGAAGTTTGGCCACTAAAAGTGATAATGCATCAGAATTAGATCCAGGCAGCAGCAAGTCGGAAGAAGATCAAACGCTCATTATGCTGTTTGCTGCTATCGCACTGGATGCAGTAGAAGCTGAAAAAACGGAAAAATTCAAAAAATCTGGAAATACAATTGATGCAAGCTATATGCTTGGAACTGGTTTGCCGCTTCGTGAAGTAAAAGAAGGCAAGGATGCTGGCTACCGTTCAAAGCTATTAGGTTCCGTCCATCAAGTAGAGTTTTTAATCACACCAAAATATCAAGGGCTTAAAGTAAATATAAAGTTTGAAGAAGTGAAGGTATATCCAGAAGGCTTTGCTGCTTTCATTAATTTAGTTATGGACAGCGATTTAAACATCATCAATAAAGATTTGATTGATAAGCGAATCTTAATTCAAGATATCGGCGGACTTTCCACTGATATAGCTGTTATTAAAGATCGCAACGTTGATGATGATAAAGCGCAAGGCTTTAATCTTGGTGTTTCAGAAGCGCTTGAAGCTATTCGTGAAGAAATTCGCAGCAAGCATGGCGTTGAATTGGACAGCCGCAGAGATGTAGTAGATATTATTACGAAAAAGAATGACCGCAATCATATTATGGTAAGAGGAAGCAGGACAAGTGTTCATGATATTACAGACAGAATTCTTCTAGACCTTGCCAAGAAGCAATATCGCCTGCTGCGTAATATTTGGCAAAAAAATTCCCAAACCGAAATTTGCTATTTTGTTGGCGGCGGTTCAACCGTTTTAAAGGATTATTTAAAAGCATTAAACAATAGCCTGGATGGTTATAATATTGACTTTTTCGAGGATGAAAAAGAAAGCATCTGGATGATGTCCAATGCATACTACAAGCTGATTTCTGATTATAAAAGAAGAGTGGACAAGGACTCTGCTGCACAGGATAAAAAGCCAGTAGAGGCAAACTAGGTGATGCTGTATGGCTTCTGAAATGAAACGAGGGCAATCCATTTCCTTTCGTATTCCCTCTGATACACCTGACCATATCATAAAGAGTTTACAAAAGCTCCGTGAAACGGAGAGACGAAATTTTTCGAGCAAGATGGCGGAATTCGTCATAAACGGTGTCAGCACGATGAGTTCAAGCGGCCGTGAAACAATCCGCATCCCTTTACCAAGGAACTTAACGAAATCACAGAAGGACTGGCTGAAGCATGAGCACTCAGAGGCTTTACTAGGAAGTATAATTTATCAGCTTATTAATGATCCAGTCAGAGCAACAACCCTGCTGGCAGCATTAAACAGCAAGTCAACTGATATTGAAGAGGCCTTGTACTTACAGGAAGCAGCTTCAGCTGAAAAGACTGTTGCGCCCGTGGGTCCTTCATCTGACTCAACGGGTGAGGAACTGCACCAAAACCATGAGGAAAGCGTGCAGGATCATTTGGAAGATGATTTTGCAGATTTCAATTGGGAGGCCGCTAAAAAGGATCTTGAACAAGAAAGATCACATAAAGAAGAGGAAAGCGCTGAGGATTTGGACGAGCTGTTAGGTGGATTTTTGGCTCATATGAATCGTTAATTAGCATTGAGGACATCCTATTTTAATAGGGTGTCCTTTGTTTTTCATTTTCTATATAGGAAGGGTCTTAAAAAATGAACTATGATTGTTTAATTATTGGTGGAGGCATTGCGGGTTTGCAGGCAGCAATTCAATTAGGGAGATATAAACATCGTGTACTAGTGATCGATGCTGGAGGGGGCCGCTCAGGGATATGTAAAAGCTATCATAATATTCTAGGGTATCCAGACGGAGTAAGCGGTCAAACCTTACGCGATATTGGCAAAAAACAAGCTGAAAACCTGGGAGTTCAGTTTGTAAAAGGAAAGGCAGTCAAGGCTCAAACAGAAGGCGATAATTTTATAATCAAACTTGAATCTGGAGAGTCGTATAAGAGTACTCGATTGCTGTTAGCGACAGGTGTAATGGACAGAATTCCTCCAATTCCAGGCATCATGCCATGTCTGGGTACATCCATCTATGTATGTCCAGACTGTGATGGCTATGAAGTGTTAAATAAAAAAACAATTGTGATCGGGTCTGGCAATGCAGGTGCAAATAAAGCTCTTACAATTGCCTACTGGACGACTGATATTATCATGATTAATCATGAAGAAGAAATGCCAGATGAAGCCCTGCAAAAACAACTGCACAGAAAAGGGATCAAGCTCATTCAAGCAGAAATTTTAGAAGTTCTGTCAGAAGGTGATGCTTTTCAAGGTGTACTTTTAAAAAATGGAGAGCGTTTATATGCTGAGAAGGGCTTCTTAGGGTTCGGGGGCACAGCTGTTCATTCTAGCTTGGCTGAACAGCTTGGGGCTGAAATCATGGAGAACAAGCATATTATTGTTAATGCACGGACAAAAATGACAAACGTTCCAAACGTATGGGCCATTGGCGATGTGATTGCTCATTCCGAACAGGTTACCATTGCAATGGGTGATGGCTCGCAGGCAGGGATTTGGATCCATAAATCACTGATGCCAAACCAAAAATAAAATAAAGGAATAAAATAACATTTATTAATTTCCTGTTTTTTCATATAATGGGGTAAGAGTAAAAAGGGGAAAAGGTGAAAAATTGGAAACAAGACTAAAAAATAGACTATATTCTTTGCTGGAACGGTCAGGTAGTAAAGCAAACGTTCATTTTGAAGCATTTTTTCCAGGGAACCGTTTTGCTGGCGGGAAGTATCATATTGGATCTCACACAATTACGTTGTATTTAGAAGAAATACGAGAACAATGCTTGCAGCTGTTTTCATCATTAGATTTATTTAATGAATATATAGAAATTGTTTTTGCTCATGAGATTGGTCATGCCGAGGACAAAGATTTACTGTCGCTTGCAGATCAGCTTGACCTTGCCGAAACAGAAATAGACAAGCTGGGCATTGCTCTGCAAATTGAAGAAAATGCCTGGGATTTTGCTGAAGCTGTGATTGGGAACAACAGTCAGCTATTTCAAGTCATCAAAGCTCATTCTCTGCAGCCATATCGAGACCAGCTGCTTGTGGGAGCTTAATTTTTTTTGGAAAGAGGGCATGAACAGTAAGGGGAGACATAATCTTGGACAAATATGTCATACTGCTATTAGTCATTCTCATACTTTCATTTTCGCATTTACCATTAAGAAAGATCATCTTTGGCAATGAGGAAGCTGAGCGTGAATATGGGGCAATAAAAGCTGAATTGATTGGAAAGCCCCTGCTTTTTCTCGTTCTGATTATTATATTTTCACTTTTCATAGAAGATCATATGTTTAAGTGGTTTTTTATAGCTTTTGTTATAGTAACAATGGGGTTTCAAACGTTCATAGACTGGAAGTATCTAAAAGGCTCCAAACAATATATTGTATCGCTGGTTATAGCAGTTTTTGGGGTTGGGGTTGTTGGTGTACTTCTGTAAAACCTGAAGATTGAACCTTACATTCTCCCAAAATTCTAAGACTTTTTTATTCGGCGTAAAACAGTTGAAAAATTTCTTTGTAAGCGTTACACTGAGCATAGCAATGGTGAATGTTTCACAGCTTTTTTTTGTAGAAATATGCAAACGTTTGCGCACGATGAACAGTAAAAATACGAATACAGGCTTCTATATAATGGGGGGTTCACATGAAAAAAATATGGTGGAAAGAAGCAATTGGGTATCAAATTTATCCCCGCAGTTTTCAAGATTCGAATGGTGATGGAATTGGTGATCTTCAAGGAATTATTCAAAGGCTTGATTATATTAAAGATTTAGGAATAGATGTTATTTGGATTTGTCCAATGTATAAATCACCGAATGATGATAACGGCTATGATATTTCTGATTATCAGGATATTATGGAAGACTTCGGGACGATGAGTGATTTCGATGAACTATTAGAAGAAGTGCATAAACGCGGGATGAAGCTGATTCTTGACCTTGTTTTAAATCATTCAAGTGATGAGCATGAATGGTTTATAGAATCAAAATCATCTAAGGATAATCCTAAGCGTGACTGGTACATTTGGAGAGACGGCAAAGCAGGGAAAGAGCCAAACAACTGGGAAAGTATTTTTGGAGGCTCTGCATGGCAATATGATGAAACAACGGATCAGTATTATCTCCATGTTTTCTCCACTAAACAGCCGGATTTAAACTGGGAAAATGACGAGGTAAGAGATGCGCTTTACGACGCAGTTAACTGGTGGCTGGAAAAAGGAATTGATGGTTTCAGGATTGATGCCATCAGCCACATAAAGAAACGTCCAGGTTTGCCTGATATGCCAAATCCGAAGAAGAAACAATATGTTTCATCTTTTGATATGCATATGAATCAGGAAGGCATTCATCCTTTCCTAACAGAGTTTAAAGAGCGCACATACGCCAATTATGATGTCATGACTGTTGGAGAAGCAAACGGCGTATCAGTAGATGAAGCGGATCTTTGGGTTGGTGACAAAGAGGGAAAAATGGATATGATTTTTCAATTCGAGCATTTAGGATTATGGGATGCTGAAACAAACCCTGTTCTTGATATTGTCGAATTGAAAAAGGTACTGTCAAGATGGCAAAAAGGACTTGAAAGTGATGGCTGGAATGCCCTTTTTATTGAAAATCATGACAAACCTCGTATTGTGTCAACCTGGGGCAATGATGATAAATACTGGTATGAAAGTGCAACGGCAATGGCGGCAATGTACTTCCTTATGCAAGGTACACCTTTTATTTATCAAGGACAGGAAATCGGCATGACTAATGTACACTATCCTTCTATCGATGATTATGATGATGTGGCGACCAAAAATATTTATAAGTTTAAGAGTGAAGAAGGAGTGCCCCATGAAGAAATTATGAAGATTCTTTGGGCGTCTTCACGTGACAATAGTCGAACTCCAATGCAATGGTCTTCTCAGGATCAGGCAGGATTTACAGCCGAGCAGCCATGGATGAAGGTAAACCCTAATTATGTTCACATTAATGTGGAAGCACAGCTAAATGATCCGCACTCAGTTCTATCATTTTACAAAAAAATGATTCAGCTGAAAAAAAATCATGAGCTGTTTACGTATGGTATTTATGATTTGCTGTTGGAAGAAGACGAACAAATATATGCCTACACAAGAACATCCGACAATGAGCAAGTCGTCGTAATCACCAATTTATCAATGGAAAAAGCGACTTTCGCTTCTGAGTACACATTGAAACAGGAGAACCTGTTATTGCATAATTACCGTGATATTCTTCATGAACCAACGAAGGAAATTTCCTTAGAACCATATGAAGCACGAGTATATCGAGTTTAACCTATGCTGTATCCCATGATTAAAATTGGGTAAAAATGTTATAATGGTTTTAAAAGGATATAGGGTGTTTTATAATGGCTAAGGGAAAAACGAATGCAATGCGCTTTCTGGATTCGCACAAAGTTCACTATGAATTTATTTCATATGAAAGCAACGACGGGAAGATTGATGGAAACTCCGTTGCGGATAAGATCGGAAAAGATCCAAAAATGGTCTATAAAACTTTGGTAGTAAAAGGCTCCAGTAATGGTATATACGTCTTTGTCGTGCCTGTTGAAAAAGAATTAGATTTGAAAAAAGCGGCGAAAGCAGCAGAAGAAAAGAAAATTGAAATGGTGCCAGTTAACGATATCCAAAAACTGACGGGTTATATACGCGGCGGCTGCTCGCCGCTGGGCATGAAGAAGCAGTACCCAACTTTTCTCGCAAAAGAGGCCGGGGATCTGCCGCGTATTATCGTCAGCGGAGGCCGGATTGGTGCCCAAGTTGAATTGCAAACTGAAGAATTGATACAAGTGGTCTCTGCAAAGTTAGCAGAAATCACTACCAACTAAGAGATGGGGCAGAACCTGTCTCTTTTTTGTGGTGTGGGAAGCAAGAGTGAATTTTATAAAGAAAATATGCATGTAGTGGGAGTGGTTCACAGCGTAGAAGCAGGATTTGAAGGCGTTTCGATCAATGTTTGTAAATTATTGATCACTTCCCAGAAGTTTTCGATCACCGTCAATAATTTTCCGATCAATTCCTTTGTTTTTTCGATCAAATGGCGATTTAAATGATCACCAACCGCTAATTCATTTTAATAATCCCGCATTTGCAAAATTTTAAGAGAGTTTTCAAACTTACACCAGCCTTTTGAAACTTAATTAAAGGACTATCCTATCAAACTTTTCGCTTTTCCTATCAAACTAACTGGTTTTCCTATCAAAACTTTCATCCTTCCTATCAAATTACTTAACTTTCCTATTAAAATAATCAAACTTCCTATCAAATCCCTTATTTAGCGTCATACTTCATTCCATCCAAACCACTTCGAAAAAACTCATCTAAAAAAATATGGACAATCACCCAATATAGGCACATTGCATACAATAATCTGAACGAAATTCGATTAGACACAAATAAAGACTGTCTTGAGAGGAGATTAACCATGTATTTTAATCCATATCCATATGGGTACCAAGAAGACCAAATGAGAATTTTCCCTGGATTCCCGTCACAAGGATTCCCATCACAAGGGTTTCCGCCAGGGTTCCCATCACAAGGATTCCAACCAGGATTCCCGTCTCAGCCTCCTGAATTTGGACCAGGGCAAGGTGGTTTTCCTGGATTTGGTGGAGGAGAGGGTCAAGATGGTCCTCCGTCTTCACCACCACCTTCCTTTACACCGCAAATGCAGCAGCAATTCAGTGGCAGCGGTGGTCCGTCCCTATATGCAGTTGATTCAGGAGCCATTAGAGGGTGTCTGCGCCGCAATACCTATGTATGGCTTGAAAATGGAAACAGCTTCTGGTTCTATCCAACCTATGTAGGCAGAAGATCAGTGGCAGGCTGGCGCTGGAGAAGGAATCGCTGGACGTATTATGGAACAGATTTGAGAAGAATCAGCAGCTTCCGCTGTTTCTAAATAAACACAAAAAAGACAATGAAGCCTGCATAGAGCTTCATTGTCTTTTTATTTTTAGAAAATTTGGCAATGACTAAAAGATAATATGAGCCGCAATCACAATGATCGGCAATGTGATGATGGTTCTTTGAATAAAAATAATGACAAGCTCAAGAAATGTAACAGGAATTTTACTGCCGAGCAAAAGACCGCCCACTTCAGACATGTAAATCAATTGTGTAACAGATACACTTGCCACAACAAATCGTGTCATTTCACTTTCAATTCCAGAACCGATTACAGATGGCAAGAACATGTCAGCAAAACCGACAACCAAGGTCTCTGAAGCGGCCTTTGCTTCCGGGATCTGCATCCATTCTAAAATTGGAATAAACGGCATCCCTAGAATCTGAAATACAGGTGTGTACTCAGCGATGATTAAGGCAAGTGTTCCAAGTGCCATGACAATTGGTGCTACACCCATCCACATATCGAGAATGTTCTTAGCTCCATCCTGAAAGAATGCAGTAACTCCATTATGGGATCTTGCTTTAGCAACAGCCTTTGTAACACCCCAGCTAAAAGGGGTGTACCCATCTGGGATGCTTTCATCAGCCTGGCTAGCCTCGCCATTATAATACGTATCAGGTTTGCGTGATAAAGGCGGGATTCTTGGACTAATTAAAGCAGCCGCAAGTCCTGCAATTAAGATGGTGATATAAAAGGGCACAAACATGCTTCCTAAACCAACCTGTGAGATCACCACTAAAGAAAATGTAATTGATACAACGGAAAAAGTTGTACCGATCACAGCTGCTTCTCGTTTTGTATAAAAACCCTCTTCATACTGCTTGCTTGTTAACAAAACACCAATTGTACCATCTCCAAGCCATGAAGCAACACAATCAATGGAAGAACGACCGGGAAGTTTAAAAACAGGGCGCATCAATTTAGCTAACAGTGTACCGACAAATTCCAGCAGACCGAAATTTAGAAGCAATGGTAAAAATAAACCTGCAAATAGGAAGACTGCAAATAAAACCGGCAGCAGGTCATATAAAAGCAATCCGCCCGTATTCTCAGACCAAACTGCTTCTGGACCTATTTTGAACAGGGCTGCGATGGCGAATAGACTGCCGATTACCCGGGCAATCACCCATATATAGCTAACATCAAATAAATTTGTGAAAAATGAACTGTTTTGTATAAAAGCAGGCTTTGCCCACTTAGCCGCAAGTGTGCCAATTAATGTAATGAATATCAAGACCGTCATAATTGCCGGAATATATCCTGCAAGTACATCTTGAATAAAATTAGATAGAATGGCGATTGGGATCGTAATTTCCCCGCCATAAGAAATTGGCACCATAAAAAAACCGATTCCAATAAGGGAAGGGATGATGAATTTTGTTAAATCAGCGGCTGCATATTTCTTCTCTGTTGTTTGCTGCAATTCATTCACCTTTTCTATTAATATTTATAAGCAAAAACTAATTTTAATACATTTCTATAAGATTGCCAACTCTTTTATGTATTTGCTTACCCTCTACCTAAATTCCACCAATGCTTTGTTTTTTAAACCTTTTTTAAAAGAAAAAACGAAAGAGGCTGGGACAAAACGAAATTAATCTTTCTAAAACACGAATATTCACTATCTTGGTTTGGGTGTTTAAACAAGTCCGTTCCACTGCGCTGCGGCCCCTCGCTTTCCGTGGGGAGGAAGCTGAGCCTCCTCGAAGCAAAGCTTCTGCGGGGTCTCACCTTTTCCTCTATTGCCCACAGGAGTCGAGGGTCCTCCGCTCCATTTCACTCATGTTCATAAAATATATTTTATAATCATAAATAAAAAACCGAATGATTAGAAAGATAACTTCCTAACCATTCGGTTCTATGAGTGTGTTAAATACTTATGTCCCAGCCTCATTTTTTGATCTGACTAGGAAAAAATGATAACTAATGTTCCGGCAATAAAGCAATAAAAG
>NZ_LT800494.1:293410-339880 GCF_900166665.1 Cytobacillus gottheilii
TGACCATATTAAGAAACTTTGAAGAACACTCCAATCTTGCGACTGTTTTTATGAAGGAACAAACACATACGTTAAATATGGAACTGATTATGAAGCTTCATTTTTATGATAAACAAATCAATCGTGCCATCCTGAAAATGATTGATCAAATTTATGGTGATTCAATTGCGGCCACAAAGTTTGATTTGCTTTATTGTGTAAAGGGATTTATGAAAATGTACTCGGAGCTTTTTATCTTTTCAAAGCTTCCGCTTGATTTGAAGTTGCTGGCCAGCTCACTTGTTGAAAAAACAAATTTGCTTGCAAAGCATTCTACGGTCCCTTTTGTTACAAAAGAGCTTGTTAATTTGCTCGATCTGCCGGCAGAAGGTCCTCCGACACAAGAAACCTTAGTCAAACATATAAATGATCTCATTGCTGAGGTACAAGAAGGATTTGTAAAAGATGCACTGCATGAGTTAAAAGAACAAATAAATAAACAAACATTAGATATCCTGCTGATTAACGGATTAGTAGAAATCGTGCGCCAAGATGCTCAGTGCATGTGGGTTGCATTTCTCCTTCGCCGCTATTTTAATTTAAGCTGAGATTAACGATTAAAAAATTAGTGCTGATTCAGTGATAAGGTTCATTTCACGGAACCGAGACATGATTTCAAACGAATAAATGAAGCTGGGACAAAACAAAATTAATCTTTCTAAAACACGAATATTAATATTTTGATTTAGATATTTAAACAAGTCCGTTCCACCTGCGCTGCGGCCCCTCGCTTTCCGTGGGGAGGAAGCTGAGCCTCCTCGAAGCAAAGCTTCTGCGGGGTCTCACCTTTTCCTCTATTGCCCACAGGAGTCGAGGGTCCTCCGCTCCATTTCACTCATGTTCATAAAATATATTTTATAATCATAAATAAAAAACCGAATGATTAGAAAGATAACTTCCTAACCATTCGGTTCTATGAGTGTGTTAAATACTTATGTCCCAACCTCTCCATGCTATGCTTCTGTTTTTAACTGTTGTTTCGCAAGCTTTTGGTACAATTCATGCGTTTTATACAGTTCCTCATGTGTCCCAATTCCTGTAATATTGCCTTTTTCCAAAACCACAATTTGATCCGCATCAAAAACGGTCGAAAGTCTATGAGCTATTACTAAAGTGGTTCTATTCTTCATCAGCTGCTGAAGAGCTTCCTGTACAAGCTGTTCAGAGGCGCTGTCCAGGTTAGACGTAGCTTCATCTAATAATAAAATTTTTGGATCCCGAATGACTGCTCTTGCGATAGCAATTCTTTGGCGCTGTCCGCCAGATAATTTTATTCCTCGTTCACCTACCTCTGTTTCGTACTGATCTGGCAGGTTTTCGATAAACTCAGCTGCATTGGCTACCTTTGCAGCCTGAAGCAATTCGTCATCTGAAACAGGACGGTCCAATCCGTAGCAGATATTGTCACGAATTGAACCGGACATAAGCGGGCTTTCCTGAGATACATAGGCAATTTGACTGCGCCAATTGTGAAGGTCAAAATCATCTATATTCTGATCTCCCAGGAAGATGGCTCCGTCTGATGGGGAGTAAAAGCGTTCAAGCAAGGCAAAAAGAGTGGTTTTTCCGCTGCCGCTTGGGCCTACAAAAGCTGTTGTTTTTCCTGCTGGAACCTGGAGATTAATATTTTGAATAACGGGTTTGTCTTGATAGGAAAAAACAAGTTCTTGAAAAGAAATATCTTGAGTACTGCTGTTATCGGGCTTTGCCAAGCCAGTCGCTTCACTGTTAAGTTCCAGCATTTCTTGTATTCTTTCCGTTGCTCCAAGTGCCTTCTGATAGGCTGTAAAAAAAGAAGCCATTTGTGTAAATGGAACAATAATCTGAAACAGATAAATAATGATGGCTACTAGTGCACCTGCTGATAGAGTTCCTGCTGCGACTTTTACTCCTCCATATCCAATGAGAATAACAAGAACGAGCATCATAATCAGTGTCATAAAAGGAGAAACAATGGCTTGAATTTTAGCTTCTTTTAACCCGAACTGAAAGAGATGAGTAATTCCCTTTTCACCGCGTTCAATTTCTGTTTTTTCAGCATGATAGGCCTTTACAAGCCGGATATCAGCCAATACCCTGCCTAAATTTCCCGAGAAATGAGCCATTTCATCTTGTGTAGAAAGAGAGATTTTATAAATTTTTTGCCCTAATGGCAGGATGATCAGGACGGATATAGGAACAGATATCAGCATAATCAACGTCATTTTCCAATCAATTACAAGCAAAATAATAATGGCTCCAATGATGGAAATGAACCCTGTAATAAAGGTGACTAAATGCTGAGTAATCAATGCTTTCACAATATTCGTATCCTGTGTAATCCTGCTCATGGTTTCTCCGGATTCGTGCTGGTCAAAATAAGGGATCGGCAAGGTTAACACATGCCGCCAAAGCCGCTGCCTTAGGGAAGCGACAATTTTTTCCCCCATATATGTCATAAAATAATAAGAAAATCCTGAGGAAATGGTCTGCAGAATAAAAGCTGCTGCAAAAAAGATAATGAGTGAAGCTTCAAGTGCAGAAGCTGCCATCTGGTCAACAAGTGATTTAGTTAAAAGGGGTACAACCAAACCAGCCGCAGTCTCTACAAGACTTAACACAATGGCTATGATGAAGAGCCATTTCGGAGGATTGGACATTTTAATTAACTGCCAGAAGGATTTCCACGCTCCAGCTGAAGCCTTCTCAGGATGTGCTGCCATATGGATCAGCTCCTCTGCTGTCTAAATAGATTTCCATTGCTTTTGCAAGCCATTCTTCTTCTTTTTTTGAAAATGGTGAAGCGAGGAAAAGCGGATCATTTTCCAGTTCTGCTTCTACGAGTTGTTCATTCTCCAAAATTTCTTGAAACAGCACTTCTTCTCCACCTACTATTTCTGCAGTCAGCATGAATATTTGACCTACCAGTTCTTGAACCTTAGGATCCTCTGGTTTTCCACCAACAGCTTCTTTAAGCTGTGTGATGAGAACTGCTGTTAGTCTGTTTAATTCCCTTTCTCTGTCATCAGAAATATTAAAGATTTCTTCAACCCGTTCTCCTGGTAATAGTCCTTTCAGCCAATCTTTAAATTCATTCTCCATTTGGATGTTGTGAATGATCATAAGAAAAATGGAGGAGTTCACTTGCCCCTGTGACTCTGTGATATCAATGGCATTATCCAAAGCCCGAATGACCCGTTCAATATGTGCCTTCTTTTTAAGCATCTCCTCTCTTTGAAAGAGAAGAGAGTCCATTAAATTCCAATCATTTAAATGCAAAAATTCTTTAATCTCCTCTAAAGAATAGCCTAAAAATTTTAGTGAGATGATTTTTTGAAGCTGAACGATATTTTCCTCCGAGTAATATCTGCGTCCAGATTCTGTCGTAATTGAAGGCTTTAGCAGATTAAGTTCATCATAATAGTGAAGAGTTCGGATGGTCGTTCCTGTCTTTTTCGAAAATTGGCCAATCGAGTATGTGTCACTCATTTTTTCCCCTCCTGAAAACTTATCTGTCTTTATCATAAAACCTCACGTAACGTAGGAATCAAGCGGTAAATGAAATTATTTTTTGTTTTTTTTTGTCTAAGATAATTGTATAGCAAGAAAAGAGTAAAAATGGAAACAATGTCAATAAACTGGTATAATAAAAAGGGGTGATATAAATGTGGGTTATAATCCTTTGTGCAGCATTACTGGGAATCGGTTTTTTAGTAGACTGGGGAGCCAAGAGAAAGGGACTTACCAACTATGATCCGGAAGAAAATGCAAAACATGTGTCACCATCAGAACGAGCTTACGCAGAATCATATATGGACCAAATAAAAGATAATAACAATAACGGTGGAGGCGGATTTTAAGTCTCCATTAGTAAATAGTTGGGACACACTACAATAGAACTGAATGGTTAGGAAGTTTTTCTAATCATTCGGTTTTTTATTTGTTATTTTAAAAATCTTTCTTTTTAAACATGAGTGAAATGGAGCGGAGGACCCTCGACTCCTGTGGGCAATAGAGGAAAGGCGAGACCGCAGGAGCGCCAGCGACGAGGAGGCTCAGCTTGTGATCCCACGAAAAAACAGGGTCCGCAGCGCAGGTGAAACGGGCTTGTGTAAACTCGCAAACCATAACTATGAATATTCGTGTTTTAGGTTGTCCCAGCCTGTTTTTTTTGAACCCTATAAGGAGCGAACCGAGCTTTCTTATGTGGAATTGGTAAGCTATTTTTGCCAATGGAAGCCTTATGTTTTTTAGAAATATAGTAAAAACTATACATATAGGACATGTTTCATGCTTTGTGTATTATTTTGGTTCATGTCAGGAACATGATAAAATGGCAAGATAACAGGTGACTAAATGATGAGGTGAATACGGAATGATTAAATGTATTGCAAGTGATATGGACGGTACGTTATTAACCGCAACTCAAACGATTACAGATGAAAATATTGCAGCGATAAAAAAAGCGCAGGAAAAGGGAATAGAAGTAGTTGTGGCTACAGGCAGATCCTATCAGGAAGCGATCTTTGTCTTAGAGGAGGCGGGATTAGAGTGTCCGATTATCTGTGCAAATGGAGCAGAAGTCCGTTCAGCACAAGGACAAATAGTATCTAACAGCCCACTTGATAAGGATTTGGCTAAGCGTACTGCAAATGCGTTAACAAAACTGGAAGTATATTATGAGGTCTACACAAATCAAGGTACATATACAGTAGATAAAAATAAAGGCATTAAAATTATGGCGGATATATTTCTAAGCGGCAATCAGGAAGCAGATGTTGAAGAGGTACTGAAGGCGGCTGAAGAAAGATTCGAAAAAGGGCTTGTACATAAAGTAGACAGCTATGATGTTCTTTTTGAAAGTGAAGATCATCAAATATATAAGCTTTTAGCCTTTACATTTAACCCTGAAAGTATGAAAGAGGCAGAGGAAGCATTGCAGGACTTCGAAGGTTTAATTATCAGTTCATCCGGGCATGGAAACCTAGAACTCACGAGTAAAAGTGCACAGAAAGGTGTTGCGCTAGAAGCGTTTGTAAGAGAAAAGGGGATTTCATTAGAAGAAACGATGGCACTTGGCGATAATTATAATGATCTTTCAATGTTTAAGGTTGTTGGAAGAGCAGTTGCGATGGGCAATGCAGATGACTATATTAAGTCACAATGTCATACGGTTACTCTCACGAATGAAGAGAGCGGTGTAGGAAAGGCGATTTTAGACGTATTATAAACAAGAGGTGATAGGATGAAAAAAGCAGCTGCAATTGTTTCCATGGTATTGATTCTATCTGGATGTTCTGATGAAAATAGCAGCCGGCAGGAAGATCAGGAAGTCACAACCAATTCAGTTGAGAATGAGGAATCTTTAGCAGCAAAGCTTAACACACCTTGGCAAATTAACCATCTAGATGGTGGTTTTTACTTATCTGAACGAACAGGCACGATTACAAAAGTGGAAAAAGGAGAAAGTATACGGCAGTCTGTACAGCTTGAAAGGCCACTTTCTTCTGCTGCAGAAGCAGGACTGCTCGGATTTGTGCTCGCACCTGATTTTTTAGAAACAAACGAGGCGTATGCCTATTACACGTATGAAGAAGATGGGCAGCCATTTAATTCCATCATTGTTCTGGAGCTGCAAAATGATCAGTGGATTGAGACCGAGGTTCTCATTGATGGTATACCAAGCGGCAGTTTTCATCACGGCGGCAGACTTGCGCTTGGCCCAGATGAAAAGCTTTACGCTACTACAGGTGATGCCTCTAATCCAGAACTGGCTCAAGATCTAAATTCACTGGCAGGGAAAATTCTTAGGATAAATTTAGATGGATCGATCCCAGATGATAATCCATTCACTGACTCTTATATATACAGCTATGGACATCGCAATCCTCAGGGGCTCACATGGGCAGATGACGGTACGATGTATGCAAGTGAACATGGTCCATCTGCGAATGATGAGATCAATAGGATCACAGCTGGATCAAATTACGGCTGGCCGGAAATAACAGGGAATGAAAGCAAGGATGGAATGGAATCTCCCCTATTTACATCTGGTGATGACCAGACATGGGCACCATCTGGGATTGCATACTATCAAAATCAGCTGTATGTTGCCGGATTAAGGGGAGAAGCCGTAATACGCTTTGACCTGGAAACTGGTGAGAATGATGAACAGATTTCTAATCTTGGCAGAATTCGCGATGTGCATATTACTGATGGACAGCTCTACTTCATCAGCAACAATACAGACGGACGCGGCACACCGGGCGAAAACGATGACCAGCTATACAGCATCCCATTATAACGTTTTATGAAAAGATCAGTATTTTGTTATATACTAAACATATAATACTGAGACTAATTGAGGTGCAGATAGATGGCAGATTTTCGTTCAAGCATAGTTATTCATAAGCCGGTAGAGGAAGTATTTCATTATGTCGTGAGCATGGAAAATGTGCACGAGCTCATGCCAAATGTAGTGAAAATGGAGAAACAGACGGAGGGGCAGCTTAAAGCTGGCACCATATTTTTAGAAACACGTCTAATTAGCGGAAGAAATATTCAGGCAGAGGTCGAAATGACGGAGTATACAGAAAACCGGTCATTTGCCACAAAAACTAACTCAAATGGCTTGATTACTGAATATCAATATCATTTCCACCCAGTGGAAGAAGGAACACAGGTAGACCTGGAAGCTACAATTACAACAACAGGTTTAAAGATGAGGATGACAAAGCCAATCTTAGTAAAAATGATTAAACGTGAAGACGGCAATCAGCTTGTGTACTTAAAAGAAATGTTTGAGCAGGACAAGAGTGAAACAGAAACAGAAGAAGAGTAAATATGACCATATTAAAACCCGAACCATCAGCAGACGTTTATATTCTGTCGAATGGTTCGGGTTTTAAGTTGTTATAAGATGGTCATTCTTATGGTCTTCACCATCTAGAGTTGTTTCATTATAGCGGATAAGTCCAAAATCTTTCATTATGAACTCTTGCCATCACTTGCGGATCTTGCTTTTTCAGCTGTTCTTCCATTTCTTTTGCCATTAGCTGGGTTTGAGAAAGATGTGCCTTGATTGCAGCAATTTTAATATGTGCAACAGCACTAACCTCATTAACGATATCAGCTTGCCCGATTTCCTCCTCACAATTACGCGAAAAGGCAACACATTGCAGCTTCGGTCTATCGTTTGCCGGCATATTTCTCACCGCTCTGACAACTGCAGCCCCTGTTGCATCATGATCAGGGTGAACAGAATAGCCAGGATAAAAGGTAATGATTAAAGACGGATGAACTTCATCAATGATCGCAGCAAGTTCATTTGTCAGCTTATCATCATCTTCGAACTCGATGGTCTTGTCACGGTATCCCAGCATGCGTAAGTCCTCAATGCCCATTACAGCCGCAGCATCCTGGAGCTCTTTTTTACGAATTTTAGATAATGTTTCACGGTTAGCAAACGGAGGATTCCCCATGTTGCGTCCCATTTCACCTAATGTAAGACACGCATATGTAACAGGAGTGCCGTTTTGTACATGAGTCGCAATCGTTCCTGAAACACCAAATGCCTCATCATCAGGATGAGGGAAAATAACTAAAACATGTCTTTCTTTTTCCACGATATGCTCCTCCTTTCATTTCCGATACTTTTTTTAAAATCATCATTTACCTATTCAAAAGGTGTCTCGCTTATTTGCAGGGCAACAGCAAGTTTTCCGCTGAAATCATGGCCTGCAAGCAAAAGTCTTCCTGTTCCATCCTTTTCATAATGAGTGATTCCTTCTGCATATACCCACCCGATGGCTGTTTTCAGCCCCACTCGAAAGGGTCCGTTGCCTGTGATTTTTCCGTGCTCATATTCAAGCTGCGCATTACGTATATAAGCTCCAGATGAAAAAAATGTTTCATCAAAATGGGAAGCATATGCTCCATTGGTTGTTTCAAGATGAATATAAACCGGCTTTTTCGCATGTCGGTCCAGCTCTGCTTGAACATCTTGGCTAATTACTGGTTCCATCATCTGCTACACCCCCTCTTCAAAAAAATTTCTATATATAAAAGTTTTATACCTTGAGTAAATCAAACCCTATTTTACTAAAAAATCCGTTGAAAAGCTAAAAATGAGATTAAGGAAATAGAAAACCTGCCGATTGGCAAGTCCTGAAGGGACGCAGATAGAAGCTTAGTTACCCTTACACTGCGTTCCTAAAATGAGCCACTGCCGCTGTTCATTTATACCTTCTGATAGTGTAGGACTAAATTGCCTTTGAATTTTTCCAAAAATGCAAAATGACAAATCTCATCAATAGGGGGAGAAATTTCGCTTAAATCTCAAAATCACTGAAAATAGGCTTAAATAGACGGAGAAATTCCGTCTAACAGACCGAAAAACATGTAAATGGGCGAATTTATTCAAGATAACCGGAAAATCTCCGCTTATTTTGTCCCAAAATAGATCAATTCTATAAATAAGGATAAAATCTCCGCTTATTTCACTGGTTTTTTCATAATAAAATCAGCTCTTGCAGTGATTACAAAGGACAATAATCACTCAGAAAAAAGCTTAAAAAAACAGAACCGTCTCCGGCTCTGTTTCAATTACCTTATTTTTCTTCTGCTTTTAAATGACGGCTAGCACCTTGTCTAGTTGGTCCTACATATTCATTCAGTTTAAATCCATGATTAATGGCATCTGAAATAAATTCTTTGGCAGCAGTTACGGCTTCAATAACTGATTTTCCTTTTGCCAGCTGAGCTGTAATGGCAGATGAATATGTGCATCCTGCTCCATGTGTATAGGTTGTTTGAATTCTTTCACCTTCAAGTACTGTGAAATCAGAGCCATCATACAAGACATCAACAGCTTTTTCATGCTGAAGCTTGCTGCCGCCTTTGATTAAAACATATTTCGGTCCAAGCTCATGAATCTTAACAGCTGCTTCTTTCATATCTTCAATCGTTTTAAGAGGAGCTGTTTTCGCAAGCTGTGATGCCTCAAAAAGGTTAGGTGTAACAACTGTTGCAAGTGGCGTTAATATTTCTCTCAATGCATCTGCTGTTTCAGGGTGAAGGACTTCATCTTCACCTTTGCAGACCATAACAGGATCAATTACGACATGCTTAATGTCATTTTCAGTAATCGTTTTCGCTGCAAGCTTGATGATGTCCACTGAACCAAGCATCCCAGTCTTCATAGCGTCTACGCCCACAGAAAGAATGGTTTCTAATTGTGTTTGAAGTGTTTCTATATCGATAGGGAAGACGTTATGGTGCCAGTCGTTTTTAGGATCCATTGTAACGATCGTTGTCAGAGCAGTCATCCCATAAACGCCATGCTCTTGGAAGGTTTTAATATCAGCTTGGATTCCTGCACCGCCGCTCGTATCAGAACCTGCTATTGTTAATACTTTTTTCATTGTCATCTGTCTTTCCTCCCTGAATATATCATTTCATTCTTTTCAGTATATCAATTTCGATTAACGTAATAAAGTGTAAGTTCTCGGAAAAGTGACAAACCAGAAAAAGTGAGGTACATCGCTTTGCAAGTTGTTAATGATCTTCAATAACATTGTCATATTTTGTGAAAATTGTCGATTTGAAGAATAAATTATGAATTTTTTGTGACCTAGGGCGATAATCTTCATTTTCTCTTTTTGAGAGTGATAAAAGTTACATTTCCATCTGGAAATGATGTGTAGGATAGAACTATAAACAACTTGTGTGTGCTTTTAAAGGGGGAGAAGCCATGAACCATAAAGGCAGTCCTGAGGAATTCCCTATTACATTGCTTATTAACGGGTTTGAAATTGCGGTGTTTCAGCTGACGAATGAGGATTTAGAGGACTGGACTTACGGATACTTGTATTCTGAAGGCTTAATTGAACAGGCGGAAGATATTCGCACCTTTCGATTTGTGGAGGATTCCAACAGCATTTATGTAGAGCTGCAAAATGACTTTCAGCCAGAGTGGATGTTCACAAAGAAAAAGCATTACACCGCTGGCTGTGGAAGAGGGGTCACATTCTTCTCAATGACAGATGTGAAAGCGTTTCCCAAGATTAACAGTATAAGAACGGTCACAATGAGTTTTCTTTTAAAGAAAAGAAGTGAGTTTGCAAAAAGTTCCCCACTGTATTTGAAGACAGGTGGTATGCATGGGGCTTGTATTGTTCATGAATCAGGAGAAATAACTGTGCGGGAGGATATTGGCAGGCATAATGCTGTTGATAAAATCATTGGTTTCGCCTTACGCAATAGATTAGAGCCATCAAATTTACTGCTGCTGACAACAGGAAGAGTGTCTTACGAAATGCTTTCCAAAGCTGCTAAATTTGGGTTTCCTGTTATCGGGTCAAGAACGGCAGCAACAAAGCAGGCGGTTCAGCTTGCCAAGTTCCTAAACATAGAAGTAATCGGATATTTGAGAGGGAAAATGGCCATTCCATATACTTCAGCAGGCAGAGTTGTCAATGATCTTGAAAAGCGGCAGTTTGACAGTGTTAGAGATAGCTAGAGTAGTGGAGGCTGGATCAGTCCTACAAGCATAAGCCAAATCATGCGCGAGATAATTCTTTACCTATTTGGCTAATGACCTCAAGGAGCTAGTCGTAGGAACAGGATCAAGGCACATACGCTAAGATCAATTTCATTAACAAGCTAGAGTACAAACTTAGAATTGGGGGGAGAAAAGTGGAATTAAATGTAACACGAAGAAAGTTTCTGAAGATATCAGGAGCGGTAGCTGCTACATTAGCGGTTGTTGAGCTTGGTTTTGATGATAAAACAGCTAGAGCAAAGGCAAAGGAATTAAAAATTTCAGCGTTAAAACCAACACCAACCATCTGTCCTTATTGCTCTGTGGGCTGTGGGATTTTAGTGTATTCAAACGGAAAAGATGTTGTTTATACAGAGGGAGATCCGGATCATCCGATCAATGAAGGTTCGCTTTGCAGTAAAGGTACAACTGTGAGGCAGGTATACACAACAGAAAAGCGCATCACAAAGCCATTATACCGAGCTCCAGGAAGCGGAGAATGGGAAGAGGTTGATTGGGACTTTGCGCTCGATAAAGTAGCGAAAAATATTAAAGATACGCGCGATCGCACATTTGTGCAAAAAGAAAACGGCCATACTGTCAACAAGACAGAGGCAATCGCTTATATGGGCGGAGCGGCACTCGATAATGAAGAAACGTATTTGCTTTCTAAACTTTTCCGTGCAGGTCTAGGCTTAACATATATCGAGCATCAGGCCCGAATATGACATAGTTCTACGGTTGCCGGTCTGGCACCTTCGTATGGAAGAGGCGCAATGACAAATCATTGGAATGATTTACAATATGCGGATGCACTAATGGTCATAGGTGCAAACCCTGCTGAAAATCACCCAATCAGCTTTAGATGGATCTCAAAAGCGAAGCAAAAGGGAGCAAAGCTGATTTCAGTTGATCCAAGGTATACGAGAACGTCACAGATGGCCAATATTTACGGTCAGCTACGTTCAGGAACAGATATTGCTTTTATAGGCGGCATGATCCATTATGCGCTGGGAAATGACATGTATCATAAAGAGTATGTAGCAGCCTACACGAATGCGTCATTTATTGTGGATGAGCAATACTCCTTTGAAGATGGCATCTTTAATGGCTACGATGAATCAACTAGGAATTATGATAAAACAAAATGGGCCTTCAAAAAGGATGAAAGCGGCGAGATAGTAAAGGATCCAACCTTACAGGACCCCCGCTGTGTTTTTCAACTTATGAAAAAACATTATTCACGCTACGATGTTGATACAGTAACAGGTGTTACAGGCACGGATAAAAATACGTATCTCGAAATCTGTCAAACATTCACAGGAACAAGTGAAGTAGGCAAAGCAGGCACCATTCTATACGCTATGGGCGGTACGCAGCATACAGTTGGTACACAAAATATCCGCTCATACGCCATTTTACAGCTTTTACTCGGAAATATTGGCATTGCCGGCGGCGGCGTGAATGCATTGCGCGGTGAGTCGAATGTGCAAGGATCAACAGACTTCGGGCTGTTATATCACAATGTAAATGGTTATATGGAAGTGCCAACAGGATCGGATCAGGATTCTACGTATCAAGGATTCCTGGAGAGAATTACACCTGAATCAGGTTATTTTTCAAACAAACCGAAGTTTTACACAAGCATGTTGAAAGCTTACTACGGCGATTCAGCAACTAAGCAAAATGAATTTGCCTATCATTTAATGCCAAAACTGACACCAGGAAAAGACTATTCACATATGCGCTTATTTGATGCGATGTACCGCGGAGAGCTTGAAGGGCTGTTAATGTTTGGCACTAATCCTGTTGTTGGCGGACCAAATGCAGGAAAAGAAAAAGAAGCATTGAGCAACTTAAAATGGATGGTTGCTGTTGATTTATTTGAAACAGAGACTTCATCTTTCTGGCAAAAAGAAGCGGGAGCAGATCCAGCCTCGATTCAAACCGAAGTGATTTTCCTGCCAGCCTGCGGATCTTTTGAAAAAGAAGGCTCTGTTACGAACTCAGGACGCTGGATGCAATATCGCTGGCAAGCAATTAAACCAAAGGGCGAATCAAGAGCAGACCTGGAAATCGTTCATATGCTTGCTAGAAAGCTGAAAGGATTATATGAAAATAGTCCGAAGCAGAATGATCTGCCGATGAAGGCTTTGACATGGGAATACGGGGAGTCTGATCACCCTGATATTGATATGGTCTGCCGCGAAATTAACGGCTACGATATGAAAACAAAACAGCAGATTAAAGGTTTCGGAGATTTGAAAGACGATGGTTCTACATGCAGCGGCAACTGGATTTACAGCGGATTTTATCCTGAATCTGAGAACCTATCAAAACGAAGAGATAATACAAATGAGGGTATGAGCAACTTCTTGAACTGGTCATTTGCATGGCCGGCAAATAGGAGAATTCTTTATAACCGTGCAAGTGCTGATTTGAACGGAAAGGCTTGGAACAAGGATCGGGTCGGAATTGAATGGAATGCAGCAGAGAAAAAATGGAGCGGCTTTGATGTTCCAGACTTTGTTGCCACGAAAGGTCCGAATGATCCAACCTTTAACGATCCGTTTATTATGATGGATGGAGGAAAAGGAGCCTTATTTTCTTCAAAAATTAATGAAGGTCCATTCCCAGAGCATTATGAGCCTTATGAAAACCCAATTTCCAATGCTTTTTCCAGTATTCAGTTAAATCCGGCTGTCAAATTCGGCGAGAAAGAAATGAATGCCCAAGGAGATGCGTCTGAATATCCGATTGTTGCAACAACCTATCGTGTGTCAGAGCATTGGCAGTCTGGAGCAATGACAAGAAATATCCCATGGCTGGCTGAGCTGATGCCGCATATGTACATTGAAATAAGCGAAGAGCTGGCACAAGAAAAAGGGATTTCAAGCAAAGATCGAGTGATCGTAAAAACGGCCCGTGGTGAAATTGAAGCTTATGCCATGATTACCAAACGCTTTAAACCGTACAAATTAAAAGATAAAACCATCCACCAGATTGGCATGCCATGGCACTTTGGCTATAAAGGGATCGCAACAGGTGCAAGTGCTAACACCCTGACTCCTCATATTGGAGATGCAAATACGACCATACCTGAGTATAAAGCGTTCCTATGTGATGTTAGGAGGGCGAAATAATGGCAGATTATATTAAATTTGTGGATGTAACGAAGTGTGATGGCTGCCGGGCATGTATGGTTGCCTGCAAAAATTGGAACGATCTTCCGGCAGAGCCAGAGGACTTTAATGGGAGTATACAATCTCATAGTGATTTAACAGCAAATACATGGAATGTCATTACGTTTAATGAACAGGAAACATCAGATGGAAACTTTGAATGGCTGTTCCGCCATATGTCCTGTCTGCACTGTAATCAGGCTGCCTGTGAGAAAGCTTGTCCGGAGAATGCGATCAGCTATACAAAATTTAATTCAGTCGTCATTGATGCGGAAAAATGCGTAGGCTGCGGCTATTGTGTTCAAAACTGTTCCTTTGGTGTTGTGCAGCTTGCTACCTATAAAGATAAAAATGGCAGTGAATACCGAAAGGCTCAAAAATGCACCCTTTGCACAGATCGGCTTGAACAAGGCCTGCAGCCGGCCTGTGTGGTTGCCTGCCATACAGACTGCTTAATTTATGAAGAAAAGGAGCTTGTCTTAGCTGAAGCAAACAAGCGCCTAGGTGAAGTGAAGGAACGTTTTCCGAATGCAAATATTTATAATCCACAAGGGATAGATGGCACTAATACCATCTATCTTCTCACTGACAAACCATCTGTCTATGGATTGCCTGAGAATCCAAAAGTGGCTTTATCTCAAGTGGTTTGGAAGGACTATGCTCAGCCGCTTGGCAAAATGATGCTTGGAGCTACAACAATGGCTGTTATTGGGGCTGCTATATCAAATGCTGTTAGAAAAGATCAATCGGAAGGGGATCATGACCATGAATAAAAAGGAATCAAAGATGGTTAAGCGATTCTCAAAGCATGTCATATTTGCACACTGGTTAAATGCTTTGGCATTTTTTGTCCTGTATCTAACCGGTCTGCCTCTCTATACAGAGTTTTTTGATTGGCTATATGTTGTTTTTGTAAGCCCAGCCGGTGCACGTCTTGTGCATAGAGTGGCAGCTGTATTTTTCATCCTTCCTGTTATTTATATTTTGTTCGCAGATCCAAAGAGCTTTATTCACTGGATGAAACAGATCTTTTCCTGGAAAAAACACGACTTCCAATTCTTTTTACATTTTCCAAAGGAGTTTTTCGGCGGCCACACAAAAATACCAAAGCAAGATTTTTACAATGCGGGTGAAAAGTTAAACTCTCTGCTGACAATCCTGACAGCTGTTATGCTCATTTGTTCAGGACTTGTTATGTGGTTTCCGCAGTACTTTCCACAAGAGCTTGTGATGTGGGCCTATCCGCTCCATAATATCGGACTTGGGTTATCCACAGCCGTTGTAGTCGGTCATGTTTATTTATCGGTTGGCCATCCCGGCTCCCGCGCTTCTTTTAGAGGAATGACAAAAGGGGATATTCCAGAAGAGTATGCCCGTGATCATCACGGCCGCTGGTACGACGAGCTTAAGGAACAGGAAAAAGAACAGGAACAAGAGCAGAAGCGTGCTTAATGGCAAACAAACCTAATTATAAGAAGAAGCTACCCATTATTGGGTAGCTCTTCCCGCTTTTTAAAAAAGAACATTGAAAGAAGGGATCTATATGTCGAACACGAATGTAGTAGAAGAAAGCTATGAGAAGCTGCAGGCGGAAATAGAAGAATTAATAAAAGAATGGCGCAAGTCTATAAATGAAACAGCTGTAGTGAAAGATTCTTCGTTTGAACTCATCTCCTCACCCCTTATTCCACAGCTTGACCTTGCAGCAGATATGAATCAATATCATCGTTTTATAGTTGAACTGTTTGACTTTTTAGCTGAAAGACAGCCAGGAAATCATGAGTATTGTGATATCTTAAAAGAGAATTTAACCATTGACATAGTGAGTAAATGGTTTAAAGAAGTGATCACTGTAAATCAATACTACTTTCATGCAGTTGCAGAACAATATCAGGTACCGGAATGGCTCCCGCTGTTTGCAGCAGAACAAGCTGCCCGCCCTTTCTTACAAAAAGCTGCAGCAGAGCTGGAAACCGTCCTGACAAAATATCAGCATGATCCATGCTGTCCGGCATGTGGAGAGCCTTCGCGCTTTGCCGTTGTAGGAAAAAAGGGGAAAAAGGAGCTTACATGCCCGCGCTGCCTGCATAGCAGAGAAGAGAAAAAGCTGCGCTGTGCCCATTGCGGCACAGAAGACCATACCCAAATGGTCATTATGAAGGTGGATGGCGAAGAAGGAGCGGAAATTCACGGCTGTCAGACATGCAAGGGGTACACAAAGGTGATTGATATGAGAAAGCTTCTGAAAAAGGAAACACCTGCCCTCATGGATATAAAAACAATTCATTTAGACTATATTGCGCAAGAAAAGGGTTTTGGCACGGCTGAGAATGGCAAATACCATTAAGATTGGCTGGTGATAGAAGTGGAGACAACAGGCATCATTTTAGCAGGCGGGAAATCAAGCCGGATGGGTACCAACAAGGCACTGCTGCAAATAGACGGAAAAACGGTCATTGAGCTGATTGCAGAAGAGCTTGCAACCATTGTCGATCATGTTATTGTCGTAACGAATACGCCTGATGATTATGCATTTTTGAGATTGCCAATGATTGCAGACAACTATATAGGAAAAGGGCCGCTTGCTGGAATTGAAGCGGGGCTGTCTTTTTCAACAACGGAAAAAAACTTAATTGTTGCCTGTGATATGCCATTTATATCGGCACAGCTCGGAAGCTATTTATTAAGCAAACTGGATCATTATCAAGCTGCCGTTCCGGAGAGAGACGGCCAAAAACACCCTCTTTTTGGTGCCTATAGAAGGGAAGCAAGAAATTGTGCGGAAATGTTCTTAAAGGAAGAAAAGCTGGCTATCCGCAATATGCTAAACTATATGCAGACAGTGTATATAAGAGTTGAATCTTTAAAAATGCCAATCAATGATTTAACCCTTTTTAATATGAATCACCCAGAAGAGTATAAAAAAGCAGCACAGATTTCTTCGGAAGGCAAAGAGCAGTTATGAAATTTTTTAATGTAAAAACAGTAGAGGAAACATTCCAGCTAATAAAAGAATATTATTCTCCCATTCAGGAATGGAAGATGGTTCCGCTTGAAGAGGCGGTACAGCACATCCTTGCCAAGGATATGCACGCGGCAGAAAATGTGCCTGGCTTTCGGCGTTCTGCGGTTGATGGCTATGCTGTCATAGCGGGGGATACATTCGGAGCTTCTGAGAACCTGCCTGCCTTTTTAAATGTCACAGGTGAAGTGAAAATGGGAGAACAGCCCACAAAGCCTCTTTTTAGCGGGGAAGCTTTGTATGTGCCTACTGGCGGGATGCTTCCAGAGAATAGTTCTGCGGTTATTATGATTGAGCATTGTGAAGATTTAGATGGTCTTCTTAATTTATATAAACAAGTTATGCCTGGGGAAAATGTGATTGAAGCGGATGAAGATCTTCGGCAAGGAAACCTCCTGCTGAAAAAAGGAACCTTGCTTCGGGCGCAGGAGCTCGGGGCGCTTGCCTCACAGGGGATAACGGATGTTCCAGTTGTGCGCAAGCCTGTTATTGCATATTTATCAACAGGAAACGAAGTAAAAGCACTAGAAACGAAAGAACTTTTGCCCGGTCAGGTTCGTGACATGAATTATATGACGATTGGTGCCCTTGCAAAAGAATGGGGCTATGAATGTAAATATGGCGGGATTGTGCATGATGATTTTAATGATTTGCAAAGTAGAATGAGAGAAATGCTTGCTGAAGCAGATTGTTTGTTTATTTCAGGGGGAAGTTCAGTTGGCATTATGGATTATTCTTCTGACGTTATAAACTCGCTGGGGAAACCAGGTGTTTTTGTTCATGGCATTTCCATCAAGCCTGGGAAACCAACGATTATGGCATGTGCAGAAGGGAAACCAGTGATTGCACTTCCAGGTCATCCAGCTTCGGCTATGGTCATTTTTCATATCTTCGCTAAAAAAATCTTAAACCAATTGCAAGGATATGAAGGGCTGGACTCTTCGTTTTTAGTTGCAAAAACGAACAGAAATATTCCTTCTGCTGCAGGACGAACAGATTATGTAAGAACTCGTCTTCTTCAGAAGGAAGGACAATGGCTGGCTGAACCTATTTTTGGAAAGTCGGGACTTATTTCAACCCTTGTGAACAGTGATGGGCTGATTGAAATTCCTGCCCGCAGTGAAGGTGTGCAAAAAGGAGAACTTGTCACCATTAAATTATTTCTTTAAGAAGCATTAACAGCTCCAGCGCTTATCATCGCTAACTATAGATAGATAAGTCGCCTTGGTATTAAAGGAGTGTTAACATGTCATCATACAAACGAAAGATATATTTAGAGGATAAGCCTCGCCAAGAAGCACAGCGTGAGATGCTCGCAAATTTTTGTCCTAACCGGAAAGTGGAATGGATATCAAGTGTGTCTGCTCTTGGGCGGATTACAGCAGAACCTGTTTTTGCAAAGAGCTCGATGCCTCACTTTCATGCCTCAGCGATGGATGGCATAGCGATTGTGGCAGAAGAGACCTTTTCCGCTTATGAACAAAACCCGCTGGTGCTAAGGAAAAATGAAGATTTTATTTATGTGGATACCGGGAACGAAGTGCCGCCTCCATTTAATGCTGTAATCATGATTGAAAACGTAGAAGAGCTCGATGAAGACAGCGCAGAAATCATTGAACCGGCTGCTCCCTGGCAGCATATCCGCCCGATTGGCGAGGATATTGTTCAAGAAGAAATGCTTTTCCCGCAGGGACATAAAATCAGACCCGCTGATATTGGTGCATTAGTTGCTGCTCGAACTTTAACGATTCCGGTCCTTAAAAAACCGTTTATTACAGTTATTCCGACTGGTAATGAGTTAGTTTCCGCGGAGGATGCTGCATCAGCTGGACAGTTTATTGAGTTTAATGGAAGTGCCTTTGTTAATTATATAAGAGAGTGGGGCGGAGATCCGTTCCTCACACCAGTCGTTAAAGATGATCCGAAAAAAATAAAAGCCGCTTTGCTGGAAGCAGCAGATACATCAGATATTGTGGTCATCAATGCCGGGTCTTCGGCAGGATCAAAGGATTACACCGTTCATATTTTACAAGAGATTGGCACCGTATATACGCATGGAATCGCTACAAGACCTGGTAAACCTGTCATCATTGGCAAGGTAAATGGCACGATCGTTGTTGGTATCCCGGGGTATCCTGTGTCAGCCTATTTAACCTTAGAATGGTTTGTGCGTTTGCTTATTTGTGATTACTTAGGTGTAAATGAACCCGAACGGCAAAAGCTGAAAGTGAAAATTGGCCGGCGTATTGTCGGATCAATGGGGGCTGAAGATTTTATTCGAGTGAGTATAGGGTATATTAATGGGGAATATGTGGCAACCCCCTTATCAAGAGCTGCTGGAGTGACGATGTCGCTTGTGCGCGCAGATGGCATCCTTGTTATCCCAGCCGATATTTTAGGGTATGAGCAAGGAGAATATGCAGAAGCAGAACTTTATAAACCGAAGCATGAAATTGAAAATGCCATTGTGTTCAGCGGCAGTCACGATCTGACAATCGACCTTTTATCTTCAAAACTAAAAGCACAAAATCGAACGTTCAGTATACAGGCTTCACATACGGGCAGCATGGCCGGTATGATGGCTATTAAAAAAGGGGAAGCTCATTTAGCAGCCGTACATTTGCTTGACCCTGACACAAAAGAATACAACACGTCCTATATAAAAAGATTTTTGCAGGGTTCAGAAGTTGTGTTATATCCCTTCTTAAGGAGGAAACAAGGCTGGCTTTTGCCACAAGGCAACCCGCTTAATATACAATCGGTACATGATATAGCTAAAGAAAATGCAAAGTACGCCAATCGGCAAAAAGGTGCAGGCACAAGAGTTCTTTTTGACATGTTGCTGAAAGAAGAAGGAATTACCCATCAGCAGATTACTGGTTATGAACGTGAAATGTTCTCCCACTTAAGCGTTGCTGCAGAGGTGAAAGGAAATCCTAATGGAGTTGGCCTTGGCATCTACTCTGCCGCTAAGGTGATGAAGCTCGACTTTATCCCAGTCGCAGATGAACATTATGATCTGCTTATGTCAAAAAGCTTCTTCGAAAGTGAGCAGGGGCAGTCACTTATTAAAGTCATTCAATCCGATGACTTTAAGCAGGCTGTTGAACAGATTGGCGGCTATGCTTTTGTGCAAGAACCTGAACCTTTATTCTTTTAAAAGGTCTAAAGACTAATAAGAGGTGACCAGCAATGAACTATGAAATTTCAAAAGAGCCAATTAACACACAAGCTGTGATCGATAAAGTTGTTCAGCGGGAGGCTGGTGCCATCACAACCTTTATTGGCACCGTCAGAGAGCTGACACATGGCAAGAAAACCTTATTCTTAATCTATGAAGCGTATGAACCAATGGCTGTGAAAAAACTCGAGCAGATTGGGAATGAAATAAAAGACAAATGGACCGGTGCAGAAGTTGCCATTACTCATCGCGTCGGAAAACTTGATATTACGGATATCGCTGTGGTCATTGCTGTTTCCACTCCTCACCGCAACGATGCTTATGAAGCGAATCGCTATGCCATTGAGCGCATCAAGGAAATCGTTCCTATTTGGAAGAAGGAACATTGGGAGGATGGAGAAGAGTGGGTTGGCAATCAGCTTGAGACGGTAGCCTATCCCTCAGGTAAACCAGAGGAGAGTGACTTAAATGAATAAAATTATGCTTTTTGCTCACTTGCGTGATGAAGCAGGTGCAGAATCTATTGAAATCCAGGCAGAAGGAAAAACAGTTGCAGAAGTTAAAGCGCTAATAGCAGAAAAATATAATCTAACAAAGCTGGATAGTACAATGTCAGCCATTAATGAAGAATTTGCAGGAGACGATGAAGTGATCCAAAAGGGAGATATCATTGCCTTTATTCCGCCTGTCAGTGGAGGGTAAGCTGCTATGAGTGATCGCTATTCACGACAAACACTATTTGCACCAATTGGGATTGAAGGCCAGAGGATGATCAGCCAAAAGCACGTTTTGCTAATTGGTGCTGGAGCGCTTGGTTCTGGGAATGCCGAAGTGCTTGCAAGAGCAGGTGTTGGCGAAATCACCATCATTGACCGTGATTATGTCGAAGAAAGCAATCTCCAGCGGCAGCAGCTTTATACGGAACAGGATGTCATAGAAAAGCTTCCAAAAGCAGCAGCTGCTGAAAAGAGATTACTAGAAATTAACCATGAGCTAAACATAAAGGCTGTTATTGGCGATGCGACACCTGAAGTGATAGAGGATTTGTGCAGGGAAGTGGATTTGATCCTCGATTGCACCGATAATTTTGAAACGCGGATGCTCATAAATGATGCTTCCCAAAAGCATGGCGTTCCTTGGATTTATGGAGCATGTGTCAGCAGTTATGGGATGAGCCTGACGATCATTCCTGGAAAAACACCATGCTTAAATTGTCTATTAAAGAAAATTCCAATTCAGGGAATGACATGTGATACTGGTGGAATCATAGGTCCAGCCGTACAAATGGTCATTGCCCATCAGTCTGCTGAGGCTTTGAAAATTCTAGTAGAAGATTGGGAGCATATTAGGCAATCCTTTGTCAGCTTCGACCTTTGGAATAATCAGTACACAAATATTAAAATTTCAAAAGCAAAGGATGAGGGCTGCCTCTCGTGTGGCACCAGCCGAACATACCCATATCTTCAAAGTGAAAATCGAACCAAAACCGCCGTTCTATGTGGCAGAGATACAGTGCAAATTAGACCGCCCCACGACATGATCATTAGCCTTGAAACTCTCTCAAAGCAACTAAAATCATTAGGCTATGAGATTAAAGGAAATCCCTATCTGCTCTCTATTGAAATGGAGGAGCAGCGTATGGTTCTTTTTCAGGATGGCAGAGCACTAATCCATGGCACAAAGGATATTACTCATGCGAAATCGGTGTATCAGCGTATTCTTGGATAAGTGATTAGTATAGCTAGAAATAAATAGTTCTAAGCAGCCCTTAGCTTAGAGCTATTTTTTATGCAGCTTTTTTTCCTTCCTCTTAGCAGCTGTTATGATCTGATCTTCTTCCCCTCTTCACGCTGTCATTCTTAGCTATAATGTATGTCCTCTCTCCCAATCACTCCCTATTATTCTGCACTCTTTTCTCTTTTTCCCCTTTTTCCGCATATTCATTTCCCTTTTTATAACAAATGTTCATGCTTGGTTAGATTAACAAATGATCAAAAAACATGTATTTTACTTTCTTTTTGTCTTTAGGTTGTTTACACTGAATCTATGAAAAAGTTTAACTTAGAGTCAAATTAGTGATCTTATAGTGGTGAAAATAGAGAGGAGCTAGAATCCTTATGGACAAAGTAGATCGTGAAATTCTGCAGCTTTTAACGGATAACGGTCGTTTATCTTATGTGGATATTGGTAAAAAACTGGGTCTTTCCAGAGTTGCTGTGCGGGAAAGAGTCAATCGCTTAGTGGAAAACGGTGTGATTGAGCAGTTTACTGTTGTGATCAACAGCAGCAAGGCTGGCAAGGAGGTATCAGCTTTTTTTGAAATTGACTGTGAGCCAAGCTCTCTTGTGAAGGTTGCTGAAGCTCTTGCTGAAAATCCGAATGTAGCGAGCTGTTATCAAATGACAGGGCCATCCACCCTTCACACGCATGTCCTTGTTGATAATTTCGATGCGCTGGAACGTTTTATTAATGAAGAATTATATGCACTCGAAGGTATCACCCGCGTTGAAAGCAACATACTCCTCAGAAGATTTAAAAGCAGACGCGGTTTAAAGTTATAAATCCTTGAAGTCCTTCGTTATTCGAAGTAAATTAGATAAAAATCATAGATTTCTGAATATTTATGTTTTATAATCATATTATGCTTAATAATCATTTGGTAATTAAAAATAAAGAAATGATTAACAAATGTTCATTCTTGAGTTTAAAAAATCAATATACTGTGCCGAGGAGGAATACATATGGATTACTTACATCACCCATTTCCATCAAAAAGGAATACGGTTTTTGCAAAAAAAGGGATGGTTGCTACATCACAGCCGCTTGCGGCTCAGGCAGGCCTTGAAATTTTGCAAAAAGGCGGGAATGCCATTGATGCGGCGATAGCAACGGCTGCGGCTTTAACAGTTGTTGAGCCAACTTCGAATGGAATTGGCGGTGACGCATTTGCTCTTGTTTGGGTAAAAGATGAGCTTCATGGATTAAATGCATCAGGACCAGCTCCACAATCCATCTCAGCAGAAAAAGTGAAAGAGCTTGGCCATGAAAAAATGCCTGTATTCGGGACTGTTCCTGTGACAGTACCTGGTGTGCCTGCTGCTTGGGCAGCGTTATCAGAACGATTTGGAAAGCTTTCTCTTGCAGAAGCATTAAAGCCTGCCATTCGCTATGCGGAAGAAGGGTATCCGCTCACGCCGATCTTAGGGAAGTATTGGAAAATGGCGTACAATCGTTTTAAAAAGGATTTTACCGCTGAAGAATATGCCGCATGGTTTGAAACGTTTGCGCCGAATGGCAGAGCACCGGAAATCGGCGAAATGTGGAGCTCGAAGGGGCATGCATCAACATTAAAATCGATCGGAGAAACAAAGGCAAGGTCCTTTTATGAAGGGGATTTAGCGGATCAGATTGATGAGTTTATGAAAAAGCATAATGGATTTTTAACAAAAGAAGACCTTGCAGCGTATAAGCCAGAATGGGTTAAGCCTATATCTGCAAATTATAGAGGATATGATGTCTGGGAAATTCCGCCGAATGGTCAGGGAATGGTGGCTTTAATGGCGTTGAATGTATATGCGCAGAAATCTTCAGGTCCTTTATGGCAAAATGCGGAAGCACTGCATGAGCAAATTGAGGCAATGAAGCTGGCTTTTACAGATGGTCAGGCATTTATTACGGAACCGGAACATATGCCGATTTCAGCAGAAGAGCTATTATCAGAGGCGTACGCAAAAGAGAGAAGCAGGGTAATTGGCGAAGAAGCATCCGATCCGCAGCCTTATGAGCTTCCAAAGGGAGGAACCGTTTATCTGGCCGCAGCGGATGAAGAAGGCAATATGATCTCTTATATTCAAAGTAATTATATGGGCTTTGGATCAGGGATTGTCATTCCTGGAACAGGCATCAGCCTGCAAAATCGCGGTCATGACTTTTCGCTCGAAGGCGATCATCCGAATGTTCTTCAGCCTGGCAAAAGAACCTATCATACCATTATTCCAGGCTTCTTAACAAAAGACGGAAAAGCAGTGGGACCATTTGGTGTTATGGGTGGCTATATGCAGCCGCAGGGTCATTTTCAAGTCGTAACAAATACGGTTGATTATTTGCTGAATCCACAGGCAGCATTAGACATGCCAAGGTGGCAATGGATAAAAGGCAAATCAGTGCATGTAGAACCCGAGTTTCCAAATTATCTGGTGCAGGCACTGGCACGAAAAGGTCATCAGATCCATGTAACGTCAGATGGAGGCAGCTTTGGGCGCGGACAAATCATTTGGCGGAATGAGCAAACGGGTGTACTAATGGGCGGAACCGAATCACGTACAGATGGATCCATTGCAGCTTGGTAAATCCAGTTGTAAACACACAGCCTGAAGCTCCGCTGCCGAGTCCAGGCAAAAACAGAAAAACACATCTGCACTTAATGCTCGCTTTCTTTCGCTCCGGCATACTCGGATTTGGCGGCGGCCCATCCGCTATTCCGCTCGTACATCAAGAAGTAGTCAAAAAATATAAGTGGATGGATGAAGAAGAGTTCAGTGATACACTTGCGCTTGCAAATACAATGCCGGGACCGATTGCTACGAAGATGGCCGGTTATATCGGCTATCGGGTAGGCGGAATCCTTGGCGGTATTGTTGCTCTATTGGCAACCGTTGCACCGACTGCTTTGATGATGATTTTTCTGCTTCAGCTCTTGCAGACCTTTAAAGATATTCCATGGGTACAGCATATGTCCGCATCCGTTGTACCGGTTGTTGCCGTGATGCTTGCTGTTATGACTTGGGACTTTATTAAAAAATCCGGCAGCTCCCTAGGATGGAAAAAGGCCATTGCATTTTTGGCAGGTTCTCTTGTCATTATGGAATTTTTAAATATTCATCCGGGTATTTTAATTGTCTTGATGATTTTAATTGCTTTTATCCCGGAACGTAAAAGGGGGGAGGGCACCTCATGATTTATTGGCAGCTCTTTTTAGCCTTTTTTATTCCAGGAATCCTTGGCTATGGCGGTGGCCCATCAAGCATTCCACTTGTAGAAAATGAGGTGGTTGGCCAATATGGCTGGATGACCTCAAGAGAATTCAGTGAAGTGCTTGCTGCGGGGAACGCATTGCCTGGACCAATCGCAACAAAAATGGCCGCCTATATTGGGTTTACTGAAGGCGGCATCATTGGAAGTCTTGTTGCACTGTTTGCCACAGTAGCACCATCCATACTGCTTATGCTCCTTTTAATGGCGATTTTATTAAAATATAAAGATACTCCTCAGGTGAAAAATATTTCAAATAATGTTAGACCTGTCATCGCCATTTTACTGGGTGTGCTGACGTATCAGTTTGTTAAGGATTCTATTGTTAGTACGGGAACACTATATACATTGCTCCTTGTGGTGGGCAGTTATATCTTAATGGAGAAAGTGAAGGTGCATCCTGCTTTAGTCATCGTGATTGCGCTGGCAATAGGAGCGGTCACAGGAATCATTCAATATGGTATTCACTAACGACAGAAAAAAGCCCGAATCAACAGATTCGGGCTTTTTTATATATTCTTATTTCTCTGCAGAATCAGAGCCTACAATGACTAATTTTCCATGGTCTAGTACTTCTTCATATTGCTCAGCTTCAGCTGTTGTTAGACCAAGTGATTCAAATTTAGTGCGAAGCTCGTCTCCGCGCTTTTTGAAGACATTACCAACAGAGTCAAATAAACCTTGCTCCTTCATGCCGACAGAGCCAGTATCTGTTGCATCTGTTAGATTCTCAGAACGATCTTTGTCATGAGCGAAAATATAAATATGCTCTTTTGAATACCCTTGATTATTTAACATATCGATTGTGTTTGTAGCTTGCACACCATTTTCTACAACTTCAACTTTATACATATTTAGCACCTTCCATTCAATTATTTTTATGATAGTCGGGAGCTTGTCCCTGCTAGTATATATTTATCCGCTATGAAAATTTTAAAACCTATTATTTTCATTTCTGCTTTATACTAGATAAATGACGGGAAGATAATAACTAGAATGAGAGAGGAGGAAAGACGTACATGTTAGTGCAAAATGACTGGCAGGAAATTTTAAAAGCAGAGATGGAAAAGCCTTATTTTCAGCAGCTAATCGAGTTTATTGAGAAGGAATATGAACAGGAAACGATATATCCTCCTAAACAGGATATTTTTAATAGTTTAAACGATACAGCATTTGCTGACACGAAAGTGGTTTTATTAGGCCAGGACCCTTATCATGGACCAGGGCAGGCGCATGGACTAAGTTTTTCGGTGAAGCCTGGAGTGAAGATTCCTCCGTCTCTTCGAAATATGTATAAAGAGCTTGAGAATGACTTAGGCATCCAGCCTGCAAATAATGGGTATCTTGTAAAATGGGCACAGCAAGGTGTATTAATGTTAAATACCGTGTTAACCGTTAGAGAAGGTGAAGCCTATTCACACCGCGGAAAAGGGTGGGAACAATTTACCGATGAAATCATAAAAAAGTTGAATGAACGGGAAGAACCCGTTATCTTTATTCTTTGGGGCAAGCCAGCCCAAGAAAAGATGAAATTGTTAAATCTGGAAAAACATCAGGTGATTACATCTCCACATCCAAGTCCGCTCTCAGCAAGAAGAGGCTTTTTTGGAAGCAGACCCTTTTCAAAGGTAAATGCCCTTTTAAAGGCACAAGGGCAGAAAGAGATACATTGGAAAATAGACGATATTTGACAAAATCCTGTTTGTTTCATGTGAAACAGACAGAATTCGCGAAAGGCTGAGTCAGGATGGACAGTAAGAGAGTGGATTGTTTTAAATGTAAATTCTTTTATATTACATGGGATCAGAACCATCCAAAAGGCTGCAGGGCATACGGATTTAAGACAAAACGCTTGCCTTCGCTTGACGTATTTAGAGCATCAGGAGTGCCGTGTTTGCGTTTTGAAAAGAAAACTTGATAATATTTAGAGTAATGATGAAACAGAGGTGAAAAATGTGAGTATATCTGTTCAGCAGCTTTTAGGAAAAATGGAAAAAGAGCTAAGGGAAGCAAAAGGCCTTACTCAAAGTTCTTTAGTTAGAGAAAGAGTACATGCCATTAAATCACTTTGTGAGCTGATTTTAGAGAATGGCGGAGAATCGCAGCAGATGAGCTCTATGCCTGTTTCATATTCTGTGCCAGTTCCACAGCCGCAGCCACAGCCTCAGATTCTGCCGCAGACTCCTGTGCCAGCGATTCAGCCGGCGAAAAGGCTGGAAATGGAAGATGAAGCAAATGGAGATTCATTGTTTGATTTTTAATTTTCTTTAAAAAGTAGAGAATTAATTCAATAGAAGCGAAATGGGGATTTGGCATGAAATTATTTATTATTTTAGGAGCAATTAATGCATTTTTATCAGTTGCCCTAGGTGCATTTGGTGCTCATGGTTTAGAAGGCAGAGTAGAGCCAAAGTATTTGGAAACATGGAAGACAGGTGTTACCTATCAAATGTTCCATGCTACTGGACTGCTGATTATCGGAGTATTGCTTGGGAAATTGCCGGCAAGTTCTCTTTTATCAACTGCAGGATGGCTGATGGTAGGAGGCATTATCTTATTCTCTGGAAGCCTGTATGTGTTAACACTCACGAAAATTAGTGTGCTTGGAGCGATTACGCCGCTTGGTGGATTGTCCTTTTTAGCTGCATGGGTATTGCTCATTATTGCAGCAGTGAAATATTTATAATGCAAGATTCTGTCGGAAAGAAACCATATGTCCTTTTTAAAATATGGTAAACTGATTTTAAGTGAATAGAAACGAAACGAATTGGTGCTGAGCAATCAGCTTAATAGGGAATTCGGTGTAAAACCGAAGCTGTCTCCGCAACTGTAAGTGCTGACGAAATAAGAAGAAACCACTGTTTGTTTTTTTACAAATGGGAAGGTTCTTAAATTAGGATGAAGCACAAGCCAGGATACCTGCCAGTTCTGAAAGTATTTTACTCTTCGGAAGTTAAGAGAATTGTACGGTGTTATGTTTGATTGTATTTGTTGTGTAATCAAATATGGATGTATAGCCGGCCAATTTTTTGGGCGGCTTCTTTATATGGAGTAAAAGATCATTCACTTTTTTAAGGGCTGGAAGTCTTATTTAAAATTAAAAGCCAGCCTGCCCAGTTGCATCGAAAGCAATCGAATTTTAAAAATAGGGAGGTGGATGAAAATGGAGAGAAAAGACAATCGCTTTTTATGCTACCCGTTTATGCGTGAATCGGCTTCGACGGTTGATTATGAAATTCGCACAGATTCATTGACAACAAGAATTGGAGAAGCGGCTTCTTTAACAGCAGATATCCCGAAAGTGCATCAGGATTTAATGGGGCTGCTGCCGATGGCGTATCATCTGAATGGGTCTGTACGCGGAAAACTGGCCATTTCAGAAGATGACTTACAATCGCTAAGCAGTCTTTACGATGAATACGTAGAGGAAGTGAAAGAAGAGATTAGAACTTTTCTCCTTCCACAAGGCACGCAAGCAGCATGTGTTTTACATGTTTGCCGAAGTGAAGCAAAGAAATCGGTCCGTGCCTTACATAAAGTCAGTCTGGAAAGAAATGTTCCAGACATCTTGTTTGATTATACGCATTTACTGGCCAATGTATTATTTGTGATGGCTGTATATGTCAATAAAGTGAGCGGAGTAGAGGAAATCCGCTTTACAAGCAAATCATATAAAATGAGATAGGGGAATATGAATGAAAAATAAAAAATTCGCAGGATGGTTATCATCCTTTATGTTGATTCTTTTCTTAAGCGCGTGTAATACAGCAGAAGATAACACTGAAAGGAATGAGCAATCAGAACAGCCGCAGGAAGAAGAATCTGCTTCATATACCGTAACAGATGATATGGGAACAGAGGTAACGTTTGAAGAAGTGCCTGAAACCGTTGTTTCACTGCAGCCAAGTAATACAGAAATTCTTTTTGCCTTAGATGCTGGTGATAAAGTTGTCGGGGTCACAGATGTCGATAATTATCCTGAAGAAGTTCAGGAAATCGAAAAGGTTTCCGATTCGATGACCGTTAATGCTGAGAAGGTCATTGAGCTGAACCCTGATGTCGTAATCGCATATACGGTTGGTGCAGAAGAGCAGCTGCAGCCGATTATTGATTCTGGTATCCCTGTTTTCGTCATTCAGTCTGCTTTAACATTTGAAGACGTATATGGAGATATTCAGCAAATCGCTGATGTAATGGGCGTTGGAGAAAAGGGTGAAGAGCTTGTCCAAAGCATCCAAGAGCAAATCGCGTCAGTTGATGAAAAACTGGAAGGAATTGAGCAAGAAAAGCAGCTTTATTTAGAGATTAGCCCTGCTCCAGACATTTATACAACAGGAAGCAATACATTCCAGCAGGAAATTTTAAAGGCAGCACATGTGGGGAATGTGTTTGGAGATCAAGAAGGATGGATTAAGGTATCAGAAGAAGACATCATCAGCCGCAATCCAGAAGTGATTGCAACGACTGTTAACTATGTTGATCATCCAATCGAGGAATTAAAGGGCCGTACAGGCTGGGACCAAATTGCTGCTATTTCTGGCGATGCTGTGTATCAGCTTGATAGTGATATTACATCAAGACCTGGACCGCGTATTGGGGAAGCTGTGCAATTGGTGGCAGAAACGGTATATCCTGAAGTTTTTCAATAATCACTTTGCAGAATAGCTCAAAAAGAAAAGCGTGAAAGAAATTCCTTTCACGCTTTTTGTATGGTTTTTATTAAATGGAATGCATTTATCTAGGGGAATATTGAGTTAATCCCTGCACGCCGCCAAATGTTGGATAATCGTACTCAATTTCTTCATCAAATGTTACATAATCTAAGTAGATCATTGGGATTAAGTATCGTAAACCAGTTTCCGGATCGCTCAAAATGAGGTGATCTCTTCCTGCTGCTTCAATAAGACCTTTAAATACGCGGGCATTCCATTCTGTATTGTTTTCAAATGTAGCGTAAACGGTCGCCAGCTTTCCTTTATTTAAGCGAAGAATATTCTCAATATACGATTGCTCAATCGGCAGCATGCCAGGAACTTGCGGCGCTTGAGTTGGTGCTTGACCGCCAGTGGCCGGAAGCATAGCTCCAGTAGGCATTTGCGGCGGGTAGGCAACAGGCTGCTGAACAGGATAAGTATTTGCTTTCGGTGCTGCTGTGTAAGCCTGTTGTTGTTGTTGTTGTTGTTGCTGGTAACCATAATAAGGATATTGATTGAAATTTGATTGACTCATTTCTTTTCCCTCCTAATGATTCCTATAATCTTAGGCATGCTAAAAAACAGTCGGACAATCCTGCTGTGTCGGCTGATAAAAACAATGTGCCTTATACCGGCCGGAATTCCATTGGTTATACCATTGAGACGGACAATTACCTGCAGGACGGAAAAACCATAAAGAATTGCTTGCAGGATGATTTCGCTGCCCTTTAATGACTTTCCGGGCTAAATCAATTTCTCCTTGTCTGGCTCCCTGATAAAAATAACCTTTTTGAGTCGCTTCAAAGCCGCCGGGATTTTGATAGACCATTTGCCTAATGGATCGGATATCGCGAAAATCAAGACAGTCACCCCGCACCCGATTCACACCGACATTGCCAACCATCAGCATGCCAAGATTTCCATCTCCTTCGGCTTCTGCTCTCATCAATCTTGCCAACAGTTTGACATCTTCTTCGTTGTACGCAATAACACCCATCCATTCACCCCCTAAGATGTTTTCTGGCTGATTGGTGAAATGTAAAATCTGGGTTATCAAAATAATTCAACTCACTATTTCATTCCTATGATGGAGCTTGTTTTTTTATGCCAACAAAATCATGAGGTAAATGAAAGAAAGCGGTCATAAAGATATTTTAATGATTGGCAAGTCCTGAAAGGAGGCAGGCAGAGGATTAACTGCATGTATACTATTTCTAAATGTTGTCGCGCCTCCTTCTGCGTTACTCATTAATACTTTCTGATCGTATAAAAAAAACTCCCCAGGCTGTTTTTGCCTAGGGAGCTTTCAATATATTAATTTACATGTAAAAAGTGGCTGACCTTGTCTTCTTCCAGCAGGTTGCCAACGAAGAATGAACCAAATTCGCCATAGCGTGCACTTACTTCATCGAATCTCATTTCATAAACGAGTTTCTTAAATTGAAGAACATCATCTGAGAAAAGGGTAACGCCCCATTCGTAATCATCAAAACCTACAGAACCGGAAATAATTTGTTTTACTTTTCCAGCATATTGACGGCCAATCATGCCGTGACTTCTCATCATGCTGCGGCGGTCTTCCATAGGGAGCATATACCAGTTATCTTCCCCTTGGCGGCGCTTGTCCATTGGATAGAAGCAAACATATTTTGCTTTTGGAAGAATCGGATACAAGCGTGCCAGGACTTCAGGGCTTTGATATGGATCTTGACCAGATGGCAGATAATTGCTTAGCTCTACTACTGAAACATAAGAGTGAGCTGGCATTGTAAACTCCGCAAACTTTGTTTTATTGAATTCTGTTTCAAGTTCATTTAGCTCTTCCATTGTCGGACGAAGAAGCATCATCATAAAGTCAGCTTTTTGGCCAACAACCGTATATAACGCATGGCTTCCGTTTTTCTCTGCCTGCGTCTTATTCCATTTTTCCACTAAAGACAAAAATTCATGGATGGCTTCCTGGCGCTCTTCGCTTGAAAGCATCTTCCAAGTAGTCCAGTCTACACTACGAAAATCATGCAACACATACCAGCCGTCAAGAGTCTTGGCTGCTTCACTCATGAAAATCACTCCTATATATGTACTTATCACAAAATAACTATAACATAGTTTGACCATATACCATGTGAATAAAACTTGAAGATTAAACTTAGGTGATGGATCTTAAAAAAGTTTCGAAATTAATTTTACGGATATTTTAAAGAGAGAAACGAAATATTAACGAGAGAAGCGGGTATTGTGAACAATCAATGACAGAATAGAAAGACATTTAATGTGAAAGCGATAACAAAAATGTGAAATCCTTGAAATTTATTATGTGTGGGGTATGCTAGGAATGTAGATCATTTCGATTTGTTTTTAGGGTTTATACATAAATTTTAATAGCTTGGAGGAAATAAATAAAATGAGCGACTTATTCTCAGGATTAAAAGAAAAAGTAACAGGAAACAATCTGAAAATTGTTTTTCCTGAAGGTCTTGATGAAAGAATCTTAACAGCAGCTGGCCGTTTAGCTGAAGAAAAATCGATTACACCGATTTTAATCGGAAACATTGCAGAAATCGAAGCAAAAGCGAAAGATTTAAATGTATCTTTAGAGTCAGCTGAAATCTATGATCCAAACAATTTTGCAATGATGGACGAGCTTGTGGCTGCATTTGTTGAAAGACGTAAAGGGAAAGCAACAGAAGAAGACGCACGCAAAATCCTTCTTGATGAGAATTACTTCGGAACAATGCTAGTATACCTCAACAAAGCAGACGGACTTGTCAGCGGAGCAGCACATTCAACAGCTGACACAGTAAGACCGGCATTGCAAATTATTAAAACGAAAGAAGGCGTTGGCAAAACGTCTGGCGTATTCATCATGGTGCGCGATGAAGAGAAGTATGTATTTGCAGATTGTGCGATCAATATCGCTCCAGACAGCAACGACCTTGCTGAAATCGCGATTGAAAGTGCAAAAACAGCCAGAATGTTTGATATCGAACCACGCGTTGCGATGTTAAGCTTCTCAACAAAAGGTTCTGCAAAATCTCCTGAAACAGAAAAGGTTGCAGCAGCAGTGCAAGAAGCACAAAAACGCGATCCTTTATTAATCTTAGACGGAGAATTCCAATTTGACGCAGCATTTGTTCCATCTGTTGCTGAAAAGAAAGCACCAAACTCTCCGCTTCAGGGCGATGCAAATGTATTTGTTTTCCCAAGTCTTGAAGCAGGAAACATCGGCTACAAAATTGCTCAGCGCTTAGGTAATTTTGAAGCGGTTGGTCCGATTTTACAAGGATTAAACCGACCAGTAAATGACCTATCCCGCGGCTGCAATGCGGAAGACGTTTATAAGCTTGCTTTAATTACAGCAGCGCAGGCATTAAATCAATAAAATGGATTATGGTCAGACCCGGTTGGGACTGGCCATTTTTTATGTGGGTGAGGCATGAGGGGGGAGATTGGGTTTGGCGGATATATGCGTGTTTTTGGCGGATAAAAAAATTTAACGGCGAATATATTAAAATAACGGCGGATAAGTTGGCTTTTACGGCGAATATATCTTCTGGACGGCGAATATACGTAATTTTTGGGTATTTTAGAGTTGGTTTTTCTTACTTTTTCTTATATTTAGGACAATCCAAACCTCAAAATGGACCATTTTAATTAAAATGGCCCCTCGGTTGTGACCCCATTCTGTTTTTTGTGCCTGAAAATGGCACTCACCCTGCATTTCCCTCTATGCAATTCCTTTTGTACAGTCTTTCACTATTGGCTTCATTCTTGCTATAATACTCTTGTTTACTAGAAATGTTTTTCCGAAAAGGGGATTTATAATATGAGTGCTGTTCAAGATTTGTTGCAGCAAAAGCAGTGGAGAATTATCGATGAATCCGTAACAGGACTTCACTTAAGTGCCTTGCATTCTTTTGGGATGGATGATAGCTTGTGCGAATCCATTGGTTCTGGAATATCACCTCCAACGGCCAGGAGCTGGGTGCATGGAAATACAGTCGTTCTTGGCATCCAGGATACAAAGCTGCCCTACTTAAAAGAAGGAGTTGCTTTTTTAAAGGAACAAGGATATGACGTTATTGTCCGAAATTCAGGAGGCCTTGCGGTTGTGCTGGATGAGGGAGTGCTAAATCTATCATTGCTATTTTCTGAGCATGAAAAAAGCATTGACATCAATCGTGGATATGAAGCCATGTGGCAGCTTATTAAGGAAATGTTTTCTGATTTTCATAAAGAGATAGAAGCAAGAGAAATTGTAGGCTCTTATTGCCCAGGGAGCTATGATTTGAGCATTGACGGCAAGAAATTTGCTGGTATATCACAGCGCAGGCTGCGGGGAGGCATCGCTGTTCAAATCTATCTTTGTGTAAATAAAAGCGGCAGTGAGCGCGCTGAGTTAATTAGAGAGTTTTATTCGATAGCCAAGAAGGATGCTGTTACAAAGCTGGTATATCCAGATATTGAACCGGCTGTCATGGCTTCGCTTTCAGAGCTATTAAATACAGAATTGACGGTTAATGACTTGATGTTCCGCATTCTGAATGCTATAAAAAACAGAAGTGAGCACCTTTATTCAGCAGGAATGTCTCCAGAAGAAACGGTGTTATATGAAGGCTACTTGAAAAGAGTCGTCGATCGAAACGCCAAGATTATGGCAGACATTATTTAATATTTGCGTATATTCAAAAGCCGTGAGCAAACCTGCTCACGGCTCTTTAAATGGTGCTGCTGCCAACTTCTCCAATAAGGCTATCTATTTTTTATAAATATGCTGTTTCAGTAAGCTTGTAAACAAGGATGAATACGGTTATCCGTAAAAAGGAATGGATTTCCGTGAAAATTTGCTTGTTTCCGTAAATAATACTGGTGTATCTGTAAAATCAGCCGTATTTCGGTAAAGACGAATTGTCGCAGCTGGGCGAGCCGCCTCCGCTTTTCGAGATGTCTAGCTCCGGCGGCTAGCCCCTCGAGGTCATAAGCCAATCTGCCCTAAAGGTCAAAGAACGACCTTTATGCCAGCTCGTCTTATGCTTGTCGGGGCTGAACGAGCCGCCTCCGCTTTTCGAAATGTCTAGCTCCGGCGGCTAGCTGCTCGAGGTCTTAAGTCAATCCAGCCATAAGGTCAAAGGGCGACCTTCTGTCTGGCTCGTCTTAAGCTTGTCGCAGCTGAGCAAGCCGCCTCCGCTTTTCGGGTCACTCAGCTACTTTTTCCAAGTTGCCATTTCGGTCCATTTTGAATTTGGTGGCTGGGCGTTCTTCTTCGTCAAGGATGGCGAGTTTTCGGGCTCTGTTCATGATGTTCATTAGTGTTTCGTAATCCTCTTGAATCGTGACGGTGTTTTGTTCGAGTTTGCTGATCTTAAGTTCGAGTTCATGATTCTGAGATCTCAGATCGGCATTTTCGCGTTTAAGTCTTTGATTTTCCGATTTTAATATATCTGCTTGAATATCAGTGTGGTTTAATGTTTTCAAGTAAGCTATTACATCGTCTAATTCAATTCCTGTTCGCATACTAGGCTGTTGTATAGAAGGATAGCTAGGAACATTGTAAACTGTTTCTTGCTCCATCTCCGTTCCTTCTGCTTCGGCTCCCGTTCGTTCAGCCGTTTCCTCAGCTGCAGGCATTTCAAATTCAAAGGTATCGTCTTCCGGAGAAATAATAGATTCCATATCCTGCATGCTTGGCACTGGCGGAGAGTATAGCAGTTTCTTTTTGCCGGCCTGTTCTTTGCCTAGCATTCTCTGGCGCTGTTTTCTTTGTTTTTTGGCAAGCTGTAATGCTTTTTCATATTGATGCCTAACGACTGCATTCCAGCGGAAACCGCAGGCAGCTGATGTCCGGTTCAGTTTATCTCCTACCTCTTCAAACGCATTTAATTGCGTGCTGCCTTCCCGAACATGTCTTAAAACTGTTTCAGCGAGCAATAAGTCATTTTCATCAGTCCATGCATCTTGTCGTACTTTCATATCCTCAACTCCCATATGTCTTTTCACTTTTTATGAAGCTCTATCTAAAGGATTGACAACAATGAAAGTATTTATACATCCGTGTTTAACAGGATAGTAGAGTTTTTCAATAGATAGGTATGTTTTCTTTCGTGAATTTGAAGGTTCACAAAAAGGACATATCTGCAAAGTGGGCTGCGGCAATTAAGCGAAATGAGGAATCACACTACTGATGACCATTAAATCTGGTTAAATACGTCTCTAATGCTAATCTCTGCAGCTTGCATTCAGTTTTAAAAAATTGTAAAATACCCTTTAGCTTATGTCGTTTTATGACGAAGAGAGGGTTGTAAAGATGGCAAACGAATTTCGTGTTTGCGATGATTGTCAGGCAGTAAATCTTAAAACGTTGATTCCAAAGCTGAAGGAGATCGATGGAGAGGCCCCAATTGATGTTGGCTGCCAATCCTATTGCGGTCCAGGCAGGAAGAAAACATTTGCCTTTGTTAATAATCGTCCGCTTGCAGCACTGACAGAAGAAGAATTAATGGAAAAAATCAATAAAAAGTTAAAAAAATAAATCGCCTCCTGACCATACGTCTTTAGGTGATTTTTTAATTCGATTATAGATTAGGTATTTCGGAGGCTGGCTGTTAATAGATTCCTTGTTAGGGGTATATGGAAAAAGTCGAAAATTTTTTTTGCTGTGCAGAAGCCTTGTCGTGAAGCAGTTTTCCCTCTAAATCGGAAAAATGCCGCGTGAATGGAGACTTAATTTTAGCTATAATGGACGAAACACATATTTGAAGTGGCTGTATCAACGACAGCCTCTTGAACTGATCTTCAAGTTGACGGAGGGAAAGAATGGCTTATTCGTCGGAAAAATTAAGCGAAGAAAAAGTATTTAAAGATCCCGTGCACAGGTATGTTCATGTAAGAGACAGGCTTATTTGGGATTTAATTGGCACGAAAGAATTCCAGAGACTTCGAAGAATTAAACAGCTTGGCACTACGTATTTAACCTTCCATGGAGCAGAACACAGCCGTTTTAACCATTCCCTTGGAGTGTATGAAATTGTACGCAGAATTTCTGACGATGTGTTTAGAGGGAGACCAGAGTGGAATGACGAAAATCGCCTCTTATCTTTATGCGCTGCCTTGCTTCATGATTTAGGGCATGGACCTTTTTCTCATTCCTTTGAAAAGGTGTTTGATCTAGATCATGAACATTTTACGCAGGAGATCATTTTAGGAAATACCGAAGTTAATGAAGTGCTTCGCCGGGCTGGGGAAGATTTTCCGAAGAAAGTACAGGAAGTTATTGCTAAAACCTCTAAAAACAAGCTGGTCATTAGTCTTATTTCCAGTCAGATCGATGCCGATCGGATGGATTATTTGCAGCGCGATGCTTATTTTACCGGTGTGAGCTATGGTCATTTTGATATGGAAAGAATCTTACGCGTTATGCGGCCGCAGGAAGATCAGGTTGTAATCAAACATAGTGGCATGCACGCAATTGAAGACTATATCATGAGCCGTTATCAGATGTATTGGCAGGTCTATTTTCACCCTGTCACGCGAAGTGCAGAGGTTATACTGACTAAAATACTGCACCGTGCTAAGGATCTGTTTCATCAAAAGTATGCATTTAAGCTTGAGCCTACTCATTTTTATTCGTTCTTTGAAGGCAAAGTGACAGTTGAAGATTACGTCAAGCTGGACGAATCGATTGTCCTTTATTACTTTCAAATGTGGCAGGAAGAGGACGATTCGATCTTGAGGGATCTCTGCTGCAGATTTATGAATCGCAATCTCTTTAAGTATGCTGAATTTGATCCTGCCAAGGAATATAAAAAACTGGCTGAGCTGTCAAGGCTGTTTGAAAAAGTGGGTCTTGATCCTGAATATTACTTAGTTGTCGACTCTTCATCTGATTTGCCGTACGATTTTTACCGTCCAGGCGAAGAAGAAGAGCGGCTGCCAATCAATTTACAGATGAAAAATGGGGATATCCGTGAACTGTCGCGTGAATCTTCTATTGTGGAAGCTGTCTCAGGAAAAAGAAGAACAGACCATAAGCTTTATTATCCTGTTGACGTATTAAGAGACAATAGCACGAACCCCAAAATCAAAAAGCAAATTCGAGAGCTTTTGGAAATAAGTGAACGAATGTAATCAGGCCCCGATATGTAATAGACACAGTACTAATTGAAGTAGGAGATGACTTGCCTTGTTGAAAGACCACGCAAAGCTAATGCAGGCCATTGCTGATGCCGATGAAATTATTGGACGCAAAAAGTTGCAGAAAATGATCTATATTGCGAGGAAAATAGATTTTCCATTTCAAGAGCGGTTTCAATTTCATTTTTACGGACCTTATTCAGAAGAACTGACTTTAAGGGTGGAAGAGCTGTGCAATATGGGATTTGTGAATGAAGTGAAAGAGAAAAAAGGCGGCTATTATCAGTACCGTTATGCACTGACAGACAGCGGCCGTGAATTTTTAGGCTTACATGAAACAAATATGCCTTATCTGCAGGAATGTCTACAAGATATGAATGAGCAGAATGCTAGATTTCTTGAGCTTGTTTCGACGGTTTTATATTTTGATAATCTCCCTAAAGAAGAGGTAAAGGAAAAAGTATTTACTCTCAAAAGCAAGCAGCGTTATACAGATGAGGAAATTGAAGAGGCATATGCTTATATAGAGTCTCTTAAAAATAAAGCTGGGCTGCAATAAGCAGGGATATGAAAAGCCGGACTATAAAAAAGTCCGGCTTTCATTTTTATTCCTTGTCGCTCAAACGTACGCCTGCGACACCATAATGATTTTTTTCCATTTCTTCAATAAACACGACAACATTTTCTTTTGGAGCTCCAGTTGTTTCACTGACCGCATCAGTTACCTTTTCTACTAGTGCTTTCTTTTGATCTTCTGTACGGCCGCCTAGCATTTTCACTGTTACATAAGGCATATGACAAACCTCCTCTTGCAATAATTTGTATTCTAAAAGTAGTTTTTCATAAAATTGCCTTATATGCAAGCGCTGTTTCTGCCGTGATCTTTTCACATTCACGTTTAGATCATGTATAATTTTACTAGATGATTCCATACATATAAAAGAATGATCGAATACTTTCAGTGAGGAGCTGGAGCTTTGGACTTTTTGGAGAGTGTGTTGGCGTTTCCTCTCAGTCAACTTCCATTTGTTATTATTACATTAATAATTGCTTTTACGGTGCATGAATTTGCCCATGCGTACACGGCCTATAAGTTTGGTGATCCAACGGCCAAAAATCAGGGCAGAGTCACATTAAATCCCATCCAGCATTTGGATCCGATCGGAACGATTTTAATTCTAATCGCTGGTTTTGGCTGGGCGAGACCGGTGCCTGTCAATCGTTATCATTTTAAGAATCCAAAATTAGCCGGTATAACGGTTTCCATAGCAGGACCATTGAGCAATCTATTAATGGCCATTTTGGCTTTTATCATCTGGTATGGACTGGGAGGTCTTGGGTTATTAGCATCTACCCCTATGTTTGTTAACGAGTTTTTAAATACTTTCATTAATTTAAATCTGGTGCTATTTGTTTTTAACTTGCTGCCTCTCCCGCCATTAGATGGATATCGCATTATTGAAGACCTGGCTCCAGCAAATATTAGAGCGAAAATGACACAATTTGAAGTGTATGGTTCACTTATTTTTATCATTCTTGTGATTACGCCTTTAGGCGATTATACGATTCAGCCGATATTTGAAACAGTTTTACCTTTCCTTAGTGGAGGATTAGATGAGTTCTTTTATCGATTATTTATGACTTAATATGGAGGTTTAGAGGATGTCTGATAAAAAGAAAAGCTTAGAATTTAACATTATTAAAAATGATCCGACTGAAGGGCATGGCGGCTTTGGTGTGGGAAGCTTCAGTCTGGATAATGTTTCACCGGTTATTATTGATGTTGATGCAGGGGAAGCTTCCATTGAAATTGGAGCGATGCATGCAAGAAGCGCGGTGGAGCGTGGCATTAAATTCTTGAAAACGAAAGAAGAGGTGCCAAACGGTAAACCATATTGGCTGATTTGGGTGACGATTAATCGAAAAGAAGAAGGCCCTTATTTTGCTGGTGTGACTGCCTGTGAAATGACCGTTGATCGTTCAATTCGCAGAGGTTATAAATCACTTCCAGAGCATGTAAACAGAATGGATAAATCAATGAAACATCATATCATCGTCGATCATATGGATACGAAATCGAAAGAAATTTTAGCTCAATTCTTAAAAAAACACGATGAGGGTATGTGGGAAAGATCTTCAGATCAGCTTAAACAAGATTTGCAAGCGTAAAAGGTAAAAAAGTCCATATATTTGTCTAAAATGTGACAGTTTATTGACGTACTTTTCGAAACACTTGCTCAATGGAAATAAAAAAAGTAAACTAATTTACAGTGCAGATGCACGGTATAGAACTAGGACACGAAAAACCTCAAGGATTTCTTCCTTGAGGTTTTTCACATTTTGATCACATATCTACGTACCCCAGCGGAAAAATTTTCGGAACCATGGCACATCTTCTGCTGGTTTCTCTTCCTTGTGATCTTCTGGTTTCTGTTCAAATTCTTCATATTGCGGCAGATGGGAAGAACAATATTCGGTCGGCTCGGTCCCTGATACAAAGTAAGTGAGCCTTTTTACAGGACAGTTCTGTGTAGCCAGCAGGCCTGATTCCGGTTCAATATAAACGCCAACCGTGCCTTTCGGCGATTTGAACCCTTTAACAGGCAATCCTTTATGCGCTTCCTCCATAAAACCTGCCCAAATATCTTTTGCGTAGACCTTATCGGCAGCAAGCTCTATTCTTTGCCCTTGATCATAGCCTGTCCATACGGCGGTCACAAGCTGAGGTGAAAAGCCCGCCATCCAGCTGTCTGTTTCTGTCGAGCCTGATTTGCCTGCATAAGGTCTAGTTAGTTCATCGCTCAAGGTGCTCCCGGTTACGCTCGTATATCCATTTAATCTTCTGTCGAATATACCTGTCATCATATGCGCTGTGACAAAAGCGAGTTCAGGCTTTAATGTTTGCTCGGTGCTATTTTTATTTTCATAAATGATTTCACCTTTATGATTTTCAACTTTGGTGATTAAAACAGGCGAGATTTCTCTTCCGCCGTTTGCCAGCATGCTATAGGCGCCGGCAAGCTCAATCACCCGAATGCCTGAGGTTCCAAGTGCAAGGGAAGGAACTTCGGCCATTTCAGATGAAATTCCAAATTTTTTGACCGTGTTTACAAGCTTATCTTCGCCAAGAAATAAGTGAGTTTTGACCGCATAGATATTGTCAGAAAGGGCGAGTGCCTGCATCATCGTAATTTCGCCATCCGCATATTTACTGTTGAAATTATGCGGAGAATATTCAGCTCTGCCGTCATCAAAACGGAAGGTTGTCGGTTCACTGCGAACCATTGTAGCGGGTGTAAAACCGCTTTCGAGAGCTGCATAATAGAGAAGCGGCTTAATAGTAGAACCCGGCTGTCTTACAGCCTGTATCGCTCTGTTAAAAGGGCTTTCTTCATAATCCCGGCCGCCAACCAAAGCCTTTACATGACCTGTCTTTGGATCCATTGCTACTAATCCTGCTTGAATATTGCTTTCGGAAGAAACTGTGTTTTTAACAGTATCTTCAGCTATTTTCTGCTGTTTTAGATCAAGGGTCGTATAGACCTTTAATCCGCCTGTTTCAATGGTGTGCTCATCAAGCTTCAGCTGATTCTTTAATGCTGAGCGGACGGCATCCTGAAAGTACGGTGCGGTCTCCGTCTGGTTGTGAGGGTGCTCGCCAATGATAGTAAGCTGTTCATTAATGGCTGTCTCAATATCAGCCTTTTGAATGTAGCCATCCTCATGCATGGTCGTTAAAATAATTTTTTGCCTCGATTTGGCTTTCTCAAGAGAGGAAGTGGGTGAGTAAATGCTTGGCCCTTTCGGAATGCCTGCCAGCATGGAGGCTTCAGCAAGTGTAAGCTCACTAGTGTCCTTCCCAAAATAAAACTGGCTTGCCGCCTGAGCCCCATATGCACCATTTCCGTAATAAATGGTGTTTAAATAGCCTTCAAGTATTTCATCTTTTGTATAATTCATTTCCAGGCGAATCGTATAAAATGCTTCACGCAGTTTTCGTTTCCATGTTTTTTCATGGGCAAGAAAGAGATTGCGGGCATATTGCTGAGTGATCGTGCTTGCTCCTTGAACCTTTGCCATTGCTTTTAGATCAGCAAGGGCAGCACCGGCAATTCGTTTATAGTCAAAACCGTTATGTTCATAAAAACTTTTGTCCTCAATGGCAATGGTAGCGTTAATCAGCTCTGGACTCATGTCCTTCAATCTTGCCCAATAACGCTTTTCTCCATTATGACTTTCACCGATGACTGTCCCATCGTCAGCCAAAATTAATGAAGATTGAGGCACCGTGAGCGGAGGCGGCCCGAGTACCTTTGCATAGACTAAAATACCGATCACTAAAAGGATTGAAATCCCAAGCATAATGAGAGCCGCAAAAAATAAGGCCCGCAAATATTTAAACGTTTTCCGAAACCGCTGATCTGTCATAATCTCCATTCAAGCCACCCCGCTTTCATTTATGTATAAATTTCCACTTCTACTAGTATTTAAATATCTTTGTTATTTTAAACATGAATGTGTTAAAAATAATGCTATTGGTTAACCAGTAAAAATAAAAATATGTTAGTTTTCAGGTTTATAGATGAGGTAAAGGGGTTGATAGATTTCCACTCCAGGGTATTCGCTTTCCGCGGGTGGAAGCCTGAGCCTCATTGGCGCTCTCACGCCTGTGGGGTCTCAACCTATCCACTTCTCCCGCAGGAGTCTCGCACCCTTCCGTTTCAATCAATAAGCTTAGTACTGTAAAACAGAACAAAACAGTCTCTCATAAGTTTTTTTCTCTTGCATTTTCGCTAGAATCAACTATACTTTTTCTGATGTTTGTATTTATGCCTTTAGGGAAGTATAAAGGTTGAATCTTTGTTTTCTTCTAGAAGGTAAATACTTTTTTAAAAAAGAAAGGGTTGAATAAAATGGGTCTTTGGTTTACTGAGAAACAAACAGATCATTTTGGTATTACAATGAAGGTTAAGCGCACTTTACATACAGAACAGACAGATTTTCAAAAGCTAGATATGGTAGAGACGGAAGAATGGGGCAACATGCTTTTGCTTGATGATATGGTCATGACTTCTGTGAAAGATGAATTCGTTTACCATGAGATGGTGGCGCATGTTCCATTATTCACACATCCAAATCCTGAAAACATTCTTGTAGTAGGCGGCGGTGACGGCGGCGTTATTCGTGAAGTGCTGAAGCACCCAAGCGTGAAAAAAGCAACACTTGTTGATATCGATGGAAAAGTAATCGAATACTCTAAAAAGTATCTGCCTGAAATTGCAGGCATGCTTGATGATCCTCGTGTGGATGTTCAAGTCGATGATGGCTTTATGCATATTGCCAACAGTGAAAATGAGTATGATGTCATCATGGTTGATTCAACTGAGCCTGTTGGCCCAGCTGTTAACTTATTTACAAAAGGCTTCTATGCAGGTATTTCAAAGGCATTGAAAGAAGACGGAATCTTTGTTGCACAATCTGATAATCCTTGGTTCAAAGCAGATTTAATCCGCGACGTTCAAAAGGATGTTAAAGAAATTTTCCCGATCACACGCCTTTACACAGCAAACATTCCAACATATCCAAGTGGAATGTGGGCATTCACAGTAGGCTCTAAAAAGCATGATCCATTAGAAGTAAGCGAAGAGCGCTTCCATGAGATTGAAACGAAATATTATACGAAGGAGCTTCATAAAGCTGCATTCGTATTGCCTAAATTTGTACAAGATCTAGTGAAATAATAGAAGGAAGCAGGCTCATGCCTGCTTTTATACATAAAGCGAGGGATATAAGACATGCGTTTTGATGAAGCTTATTCTGGTAATGTGTTTATTAAAAGTCATCCGAATTACGAGGAAAGCGAAGCGGTATTATACGGAATGCCGATGGATTGGACCGTCAGCTATCGCCCAGGTTCACGCTTTGGCCCAGCGCGCATACGCGAGGTATCAATTGGACTTGAAGAATATAGTGCATACCTTGACCGTGAACTAGAGGAAGTAAAATACTTTGATGCAGGCGATATTCCGCTTCCATTCGGAAATCCGCAAAAAAGCATTGAGATGATCGAGGAATATGTCGATGGACTTTTAAAAGACGGCAAGTTTCCACTTGGTATCGGCGGTGAGCATCTCGTTTCTTGGCCGGTTATTAAAGCAATGTATAAAAAATATCCTGACCTGGCGATTATTCACATGGATGCTCATACTGACCTTCGCGATGATTATGAAGGAGAGCCTTTATCTCATTCAACACCGATCAAAAAAGCAGCACAGTTAATCGGCCCTCCAAATGTATACTCCTTTGGCATCCGTTCCGGCATGAAAGAGGAATTTCAATGGGCAAAAGAAGCTGGCATGCACATTTCAAAATTCGAAGTGCTTGAACCATTAAAAGAAATCCTGCCTAAGCTGGCTGGCCGTCCGGTATACGTGACAATCGATATTGACGTGCTTGATCCAGCTCACGCACCTGGAACAGGAACAGTTGATGCAGGCGGTATCACCTCGCGAGAACTGCTCGCATCCATTCATGAAATTGCCCGTTCTGAAGTAAACGTTGTCGGTGCTGACCTCGTAGAAGTAGCTCCAATTTACGATCATTCAGAACAAACAGCAAACACAGCAAGCAAACTTCTGCGTGAAATGATTCTTGGGTGGATTCAGAAATAAGAAAAAAACGGAGACGACGGTCTCCGTTTTTTTGTGTTTTCCGAAAGTTTAATGGTTAGCACAGTAGAAGTTTCAAAGCAGCAGCTTATTTTAAAAAGATCAGTGCAACTTAACTTTTGTCGGCGCCTTTTAAGCTTGCTAGTGGGCTAGGGTTCATTATGCTTTTTTAAAGGATTATTGTTTTAATAATCGATTTTAGAAACATAGCATTTTTGCAGTGTTTCTGTTGATTGGAACGGAGGGGTGCGAGACTCCTGCGGGACGAGTGGGGAGCTGAGACCCCGCAGGAGCGAAGGCGAGGGCACTGATTTTCTTAAGGTTTTTCGTTTTTCTTTAACCTGGTAAAATCTTATAAAGATAAAAAAGCCAATTTCTGTCTATTATTAGAAAGAAATTGGCTTTATTTTTGTCTGAATCCCTTAATTTTGGACTATGTTGTCCATTTTCTTACTTTATTAACTTTAGAATTCGTTTTATATTTACCGCAAATATGGTGGTTGCCCCTTGAATTTGCATGCCAAATAAACCCGAGGATTTCGCTGTTTCATACTCGTGTGCATGTTTTAATTCGCTATTCTTAGCCTCAATCTTATATCGATTTCGAGATAGCTCTTTAAATTTAACCGTCTTTTGAAATGCTTCCTGATCTTTATGCTCTGTCGATTTTATTGTGACAGAATAGGATTTTGTTTTCGCTCCTTTTTTATAACAGCCCTCTTGTAAGGGACAAGTGTTGCATTTATTCGTATCAAATAAATATTTAATTCTTGGATTTCGATCTTGACCTTTTCTTTCTTCAAATTTCTTTTGGATCGCCAAATGGCCAGCCTTACACACATATATTCCTGCATCTTTATTAAACGTGAATTCGTCCTCTTTTTTTCGCGTACCATGCGTTACATGTGGATGCAATTTTGAAACAAGTTCCAAATTTTCTTCTTTTATATAACGAATATTTTCTTTCTCAGAATAGGCCGTATCTCCAATAACCGTTTTAATTTCCATTCCTGTTTTGATGCTTTTTTCAACTAATTCTTGAAGATATTTTCCATCACTTTTCTCTCCAGTTGTGATCACCGCTGCCGTAATAATCCGTTCGTTAGCCATTGCCAAATGTGTTTTGTATCCAAAAAAAGAGGAGTCTGCCGATTTATGTCCTACTTTGGCATCTGGATCCATGGAAAAACTCAACTGTTCTGTACAATCCTCAACGACTTCTTTTAATACATTTAACTTTTCTTTCACCGCAGGTAATTCTGAAATTCTTGGCTCTGATTCGATGGCGGTAATAAGATCTTCGCAGTACTGTAATTCATCTTCAACACTATTCGTTGTTGTTTTGGCCGGTAAATTCTCTTTCATCGATTCATCGATTTGGTAGACAGACCGACGTACATTCTTTGATTTTTCCTGTAAAAATTCTTTAACGGACTTTTGATTATAACGGGATTTTGTGTGAGTTGAGTCAACAATAATCGTTTTACTTTTAATGATGTCTTTCTCTAATGCGATTTCAACACTTTTATTTATAAGCATATCTAATAAATCCACATCTTTTAGACGAAGCCTACGAAACTTCGTTAGGGAACTGGGGTCAATAACAGGATCTTCTGGCGCCATTTCAAGGAAGTATTTAAAGGACATATCATACTTTGATCGTTCGACCACATCTACATCTGATAAATTAAAAATGGATTTAAGCAAGAGATATTTGAACATACGGATCGGGTGAACGGCATTACGACCGTTATCTAGACAGTACTTTGATTCTAACTCTTCTAGAATAAAGCTGAAGTCCACAAGATCATTGATTTGACGAAGCATATTATCTTGTGGAACAACAAGATCGTATATCTGTAAATAGGGGCTGAAACTAAGGGATTGTTGGTTGGAGATCATTTTATATACCACCTGCGATAAGTTAATACCTCTATTATAAAACAAAAAGCCAGTGAAACAGTAAATGTTTCACTGACTTAAATGGACTTTTTCAGTGCCCTC
>NZ_LT800494.1:341396-984737 GCF_900166665.1 Cytobacillus gottheilii
CGAGGGCACTGATTTTCTTAAGGTTTTTCGTTTTTCTTTAACCTGGTAAAATCTTATAAAGATAAAAAAGCCAATTTCTGTCTATTATTAGAAAGAAATTGGCTTTATTTTTGTCTGAATCCCTTAATTTTGGACTATGTTGTCCATTTTCTTACTTTATTAACTTTAGAATTCGTTTTATATTTACCGCAAATATGGTGGTTGCCCCTTGAATTTGCATGCCAAATAAACCCGAGGATTTCGCTGTTTCATACTCGTGTGCATGTTTTAATTCGCTATTCTTAGCCTCAATCTTATATCGATTTCGAGATAGCTCTTTAAATTTAACCGTCTTTTGAAATGCTTCCTGATCTTTATGCTCTGTCGATTTTATTGTGACAGAATAGGATTTTGTTTTCGCTCCTTTTTTATAACAGCCCTCTTGTAAGGGACAAGTGTTGCATTTATTCGTATCAAATAAATATTTAATTCTTGGATTTCGATCTTGACCTTTTCTTTCTTCAAATTTCTTTTGGATCGCCAAATGGCCAGCCTTACACACATATATTCCTGCATCTTTATTAAACGTGAATTCGTCCTCTTTTTTTCGCGTACCATGCGTTACATGTGGATGCAATTTTGAAACAAGTTCCAAATTTTCTTCTTTTATATAACGAATATTTTCTTTCTCAGAATAGGCCGTATCTCCAATAACCGTTTTAATTTCCATTCCTGTTTTGATGCTTTTTTCAACTAATTCTTGAAGATATTTTCCATCACTTTTCTCTCCAGTTGTGATCACCGCTGCCGTAATAATCCGTTCGTTAGCCATTGCCAAATGTGTTTTGTATCCAAAAAAAGAGGAGTCTGCCGATTTATGTCCTACTTTGGCATCTGGATCCATGGAAAAACTCAACTGTTCTGTACAATCCTCAACGACTTCTTTTAATACATTTAACTTTTCTTTCACCGCAGGTAATTCTGAAATTCTTGGCTCTGATTCGATGGCGGTAATAAGATCTTCGCAGTACTGTAATTCATCTTCAACACTATTCGTTGTTGTTTTGGCCGGTAAATTCTCTTTCATCGATTCATCGATTTGGTAGACAGACCGACGTACATTCTTTGATTTTTCCTGTAAAAATTCTTTAACGGACTTTTGATTATAACGGGATTTTGTGTGAGTTGAGTCAACAATAATCGTTTTACTTTTAATGATGTCTTTCTCTAATGCGATTTCAACACTTTTATTTATAAGCATATCTAATAAATCCACATCTTTTAGACGAAGCCTACGAAACTTCGTTAGGGAACTGGGGTCAATAACAGGATCTTCTGGCGCCATTTCAAGGAAGTATTTAAAGGACATATCATACTTTGATCGTTCGACCACATCTACATCTGATAAATTAAAAATGGATTTAAGCAAGAGATATTTGAACATACGGATCGGGTGAACGGCATTACGACCGTTATCTAGACAGTACTTTGATTCTAACTCTTCTAGAATAAAGCTGAAGTCCACAAGATCATTGATTTGACGAAGCATATTATCTTGTGGAACAACAAGATCGTATATCTGTAAATAGGGGCTGAAACTAAGGGATTGTTGGTTGGAGATCATTTTATATACCACCTGCGATAAGTTAATACCTCTATTATAAAACAAAAAGCCAGTGAAACAGTAAATGTTTCACTGACTTAAATGGACTTTTTCAGTGCCCTCAGCGAAGGCGACGAGGAGGCTCAGCACCCGCCCCGCCGGAAAGCGAGTACCCTGGAGTGGAAATCATAAATGTAACAAAGTTTGCGAAAACACCGTTTAAAAGCCCAAACAAGTGAATAATCTGTTCTTAGCTCATGAAATAAGTGAAAATAGGGTAAAATGCTTTATTAGTAGCAATTCAAGGTGGTGAACGAGCCTTTTTTGTACTATACTAAAAAGGTTATCCAAGAAATATAAGCAAAGGAAGTGTAAGAATGGCGAATCTTCCTGCAGAGCAAATGCCGGTAAAAATAAACGTAAAGACGGTTATCCGAGACCGTGGCGAGAAGCAAACCTTTGATCTGACAGCCTTTGGCCGTTTTCATCAAAAAGGGGACGCTCACTTTCTTCAATATGATGAAAGCATGGAAGCTGGCACAGCAAAAACGATTATTAAAATGGGCGATCAAGATGGTGTCATTTTAAGAAGCGGTGCTGTCAAAATGCGCTTGCCATTTCGGCTTAACAAGAAAATGAGAGGCAGTTATGAACTGCCATATGGCACTCTCGAAATGCTAACTACAACGAAGAGATTTGACCATACATATAATGAAAGAACAAAGCAAGGCTCAATTGAGCTTCTATATGAGTTAAAAACACAAGGTGCGAATACAGGCACATACCATTTAAAGATTACGTTTGAGGAGGATGCAAAGTGAATATTGTCGAACAAGTTCAAAGCAAGCTAAAAGAAGAAATTGAAGCGGCGGTTGTGAAAGCAGGTCTGGCAGAAAAAGAGCAGATTCCCGCTGTTGTTTTAGAAATTCCAAAGGAAAAAGCTCATGGGGATTACTCCACGAATATGGCAATGCAGCTTGCACGTGTGGCCAAAAAAGCGCCTCGTGTGATCGCTGAAGAATTAATCAAAAGCTTTGATCAATCGAAGGCTTCTATTAAAAAAATGGAGATTGCGGGCCCTGGTTTTATTAATTTTTACATGGACAATAGCTATTTAACGAATCTCATTCCAACGGTTTTAGAAGCTGGAAGCAGCTATGGGGAAACAGCAACAGGCAATAGCCAGAAGGTTCAAGTCGAGTTCGTTTCTGCAAATCCGACGGGAGACCTGCACCTTGGACATGCCCGCGGTGCAGCAGTAGGTGACTCTCTATGCAACATCCTGCAAAAAGCAGGCTATGACGTATCAAGAGAATATTATATAAATGATGCCGGCAACCAAATCAACAACCTGGCACTATCTGTTGAAGCACGTTACTTCCAGGCTCTGGGCTTAGAAAAAGAAATGCCTGCGGATGGATATCACGGCGAAGACATCGTTGGCATTGGGAAAAAGCTTGCTGAAGAATACGGCGACAAATATGTTGAGGCCGATGAAAAAGAGCGTTTTGACTTCTTCCGCACATACGGCTTGAAATATGAGATGCAAAAATTAAAGAATGACCTTGAAGATTTCCGTGTTCCATTTGATGTTTGGTATTCAGAAACATCCTTATACCATAATGGAAAAATTGATGTTGGTCTGGATGCTCTGAAAGAGAACGGTCATATTTATGAAGAAGACGGTGCGACGTGGTTCCGCTCTACCACATTTGGTGACGATAAAGACCGCGTGTTAATTAAAAATGACGGCTCTTATACGTATTTAACACCAGATATTGCTTATCACAAAGACAAGCTTGAGCGCGGTTTTGAAAAGCTGATTAATATTTGGGGAGCAGACCACCATGGCTATATCCCTCGTATGAAAGCAGCGATCCAAGCATTAGGTTATGATAAAGATGCACTGGAAGTAGAAATCATTCAGCTTGTTCATTTATATAAAAACGGCGAAAAAATGAAAATGAGCAAACGTACAGGGAAGGCTGTTACAATGCGTGACCTGGTAGAAGAAGTTGGTTTAGATGCTACTCGTTACTTCTTTGCGATGAGAAGTGCTGATACTCATCTTGATTTTGATTTGGATCTTGCTGTATCACAATCAAATGAAAATCCAGTGTACTATGCGCAATATGCACACGCACGGATTTCAAGCATTTTGCGACAGGGCAGTGAGCAAGGTTTCGAATTCGATCGACAAGCTGACTTCTCATTAATTGAAGCGGAAAAAGAAATGGACGTATTGAAAAAGATCGGTGAATTCCCGCAAGCTGTTTCTGAGGCAGCGGTTAGACGCACACCGCACAGAATTACCAACTATATTTATGACTTAGCTTCTACTTTCCACAGCTTCTACAACGCTGAAAAAGTACTGGATCCTGAACAGCCGGAAAGAACAAAAGCTAGACTGGCTCTTATTAAAGCGGTCCAAACCACATTAAAAAATGCACTTGCATTAATCGGCGTTTCTGCACCGGAAAAAATGTAAGTACTGTCCCCCTGTGAGAGAGCAGGGGGATTTTTTTATGTACTAAAATAGCGATTTGATAGGAAAACCGTTTAGTTTGATAGGAAAATCATTGGATTTGATAGGAAAGCTGGAGAATTTAATAGGAAATTACTCAAATTTGATAGGAAAATCCTTATTTTTGATAGGAACACGATCCAGACCAAAAGGAGTATCTTCCGAAATCACTAAAATCAGGGGATTGATCGAAAAAACGGGCTAAATGGCCGAAAACAGGTTTGAAAAGACCGAAAAACAAACCAAATTGACCGAAAAACTGTGGGAAATGATCGAAAACCTCCGGGAAATGACCGACACCCCTGCCCATTTATGAAAAAAGGCAGATCTTAGTGAGACTTCATGTGCATAATGACCTCGTCTAAACCACTTAATAGTCATGCCAAGCATATCTAAGATTGTTACACCTCGCTGGCTCTTGTATAAAATCCCTCCATATATTATTTTCAATAAGGGAAATAATATCAAAAATGGTTGTTATTCGAGGAGGATACTGATGAAGATTGTTATTTTGGCTACACTTACTGGATTTTTAGTAGGATTTCTTTTTGCACTGTTAAAGCTGCCGATTCCAGCGCCGCCAGCTTTACCGGGTATCATGGGAATTGTCGGAATCTATTTAGGGTTTAAAGCGTTTGAAATGATTGCACCATGGTTTCAAGAGTTAATGAAATAGAAAAAGCGGCCCCAGGCCGCTTTTATTTCCATTCCACTGCTCCGCCTGATATTCTTTTTACCCCGCGAATTTTACTAATATCCTCAATGAGTTTTAATGCAGCCTGATCCTTCGCCTTTGCTTCAATCATAAAATCAACGTCAACGTTCAAATCATGCAAAACATTCAACAGCGGTTTTAAAAATTCCACATCAACAAAATCTGCATGAGAGCGAAAGGCTTTTTCATTTTTAGGAGAGGAAATATGGATCTTAGGAGGCTGTCCAGTATGTTCCCATGTAGCAAAGGTGCGCGGCAGGAATTCCTCCAGCTTCATTTCTCCGAGGTTGGCCATATGATGATGATAATCAAAGACAAACGGAACGCTTTCTTTCTCACAGGCCAGCAAAGTTTCATCTGTATTATAGGTTTTATCGTCATTTTCCAGGGTCATCTGCTTCTTAATGTGCAGAGGCAGCTCTTTAAGATTTTCATAAAAGCGGTCAATGGTTTTATCCTTGTCTCCATATGATCCGCCAATGTGAATATTGATATAGCTTTGCTGGGCCAATCCCATCGCTTCAAACATTTTATAATGATATTCCATGTCTTTGACCGCATTGGCTGTTACTTCTTCGCGCGGAGAAGTAAATAGCGTAAACTGGTTGGGGTGAAAGCTGACCCGCAATTGATGGTCCTTGACGAGCTGACCAATCTCTAACCAGCTGTCCCGAAAAGGCGTGGTAAAATCCCAAAGCACCTCAGGATGTGTAGCCAGCGGAACAATCGAACTGGACATTCGATATATTTCGAGCTGATGAGCAATATTATAATGCAGCATCCGTTTTGTATTGGCTAAATTGGCAGCCGTAACGGAAAGTAATTTTTCCTTCCGTTCTTCCTTGCCGAGCTGGGAGTAGCGGGCAAAGGTTAATGCCTTTGAAGGGGAAGAGTCCCAAAGACTAATGGCTGTTGATACATAGCCAAATCTTATTTTCATGATAAACACCTGCTTTTTCTATACAGCTATTGCCATGTGAACCATGGCCTCCGCTTTCTCTAAAGTAAACTGGCAACACTGCGTGCAATGGTCTCTTTAAATAGAGTAGCTGGATTGAGCGTATTAAGTTGTTTTAACGTTACCCGTTTTGAGTTGGCAATATCCTTCTTAAGGACTTCCTTCACCATTTTAATAAATGCTTCATCAAAAATATAGCAATTAATTTCTTCGTTTAGAAAGAGGCTTCTTCTATCCAAATTGGCAGTTCCAATATCACATATGCTCTCATCAACAACCATAACTTTTGCATGGTAAAAACCATGTAAATACTCGTAAACATAGGCGCCTTCTTTAATCAATTTTCGCAGATGCTGAAAAGAAGCTTCCTTTACAAGCAGATGATCTGTTTTTTTCGGAACAAGGATGTGAACATCGACGCCTCTTTTTAAAGCATGGCAAAGATCATCCATCAATCTTTTGCTCGGAATAAAATAAGGGGTGCCAATGATTATTGAAGATTGAGCTTTACGAATTAAAGCAGAAAAACTTCCTTCTAAATACACACCGTCTGTCGGAAGCAGCTGATGGCGAACCGATCCCTTAGATAATGGAGGAAAATAGATGGTATTGCTCAGTAAATTGGTTTTCGTTGCTTTATGCCAATCCTTTAGAAATCCTTGCTGCAGGTCCTGTACACCTTCATTTGTCATTTTCAGATGATAATCACGCCAAGGTGATAGCTTTGGATCATTGTTCATATATTCCTTGCCAATATTAAATCCGCCAATATAGCCTGTTTTTCCATCAATAACGGTAATTTTACGATGGTTGCGTGTTTGAGAAGAATAGAATAAGAAAGGAGGCTTAGGCGCGTTTGCGTAAGAAAACTGAATGCCTTGGCCTTTCAGCATAGGAATGATATTTTTACGAAGGGGGAAGCTGCCGACCCAGTCGAGTAGTACTCTGACCTCCACTCCCTCTTTCGCTTTGTCGCATAGTATTCCGAAGAACTCCTTGCTGATTTCATCATCCTTTACAATATAAAACATCACATGAATATGTTGCTTCGCCGTTCGCATTGCTGCAAAAAGATCACTGTAGAGATCAAGACCGGAAGTGAATAAAGTGATCTCACTTTCTCGTGTTACCGGTTCGAATCGCTTCGTCTTTTTTTTATGTGCTTTTTTACCGAGCTGAAAATCAATAACGATCCAGACGATTAAAACGAGGCAAACCAATAAAATCGTTTGAAGTATAGTCAATAGCATCAGCTCCTTAAGCGGTTTCTCCATAGTATCTCCGCAAATGACATTTCTATCATAGAGGAATTTTATAAAGAAAATCGTGTTTATGTATTGACTGAATGCTCATTCATTATATATGATAGAACTAAGTATAAATTCAGAAAATTATCTATTTTAGATGAAGAAAGGAAGGAGATTCACATCATGAACGGTTTGCTTTGGCTCAACTTAATTGCTTTTATTTTTGTAACCGCTTACGCTGTTGGGTTATTTGTGTATGTCATTCGCACAAGAATTCAGTACATCAAGCTCGGGAAAAAGGTAGAGTTCGACAACAATATAAAAGAGCGGATGAACAAGATCTGGGTCAATGTATTTGGCCAGAAAAAATTACTGAAGGATAAGAAGAGCGGCATCATCCATGTGATGTTTTTCTACGGGTTTATCCTTGTTCAATTCGGAGCCATTGATTTTATTATAAAAGGAATCAGCCCGGGTGCGCACTTGCCGCTTGGACCGCTTTATCCGGCTTTTACATTTTTCCAGGAGATCGTAACATTCATGATCCTGATTGCGGTTGTTTGGGCTTTTTACCGCAGATACATTGAAAAGCTTGTTCGTTTAAAAAGAGGGTTCAAGTCTGGGTTAGTGTTAATTTTTATTGGCGGACTGATGCTTTCGGTGCTATTAGGCAATGGGATGAGTTTGATCTGGCATGGACATGATCCGGCTTGGACAGAACCGCTTGCATCTTTATTTGCTATCGCGTTCTCATGGATAGGTGAAACTGCATCCATTGCTGTATTTTATGTTGCCTGGTGGGTTCACTTACTATTCTTGCTGGCATTCCTTGTATATGTGCCGCAATCTAAGCATGCCCATTTAATCGCAGGGCCTGCAAATGTTTATTTTAACCGTCTGGAAAACCCAGGAAAGCTGCAGAAAATTGATTTTGAAGATGAATCGCAAGAGAGTTTTGGCGTTGGGAAAATCGAGGATTTTACACAGCATCAAATGATTGATTTCTATGCCTGTGTAGAATGCGGACGCTGTACGAATATGTGTCCGGCCACCGGAACGGGAAAAATGCTGTCGCCGATGGATCTCATTTTAAAGCTGCGTGATCATCTGACAAATCACGGAGCAGCGGTTACGCAGAAGCAGCCGTGGGTGCCGACGTTTGCTTTTTCGAATACGAAAGGAAATCAGCTTGCACTTGCTGCAGCCGGACAAGGAGCAGAAGAAGCAGCGGCAGGCCTTGCATACAGCCCGAGCTTAATTGGCGAGGTTATTACAGAAGAAGAAATTTGGGCATGTACGACATGCCGCAACTGTGAAGATCAATGTCCTGTCATGAATGAGCACGTGGATAAGATCATTGATTTAAGACGCTATTTAGTATTAACTGAAGGAAAAATGGACGCAGATGCACAGCGTGCTATGACCAATATCGAACGCCAAGGCAATCCGTGGGGCTTAAACCGCAAGGAGAAAGAAGACTGGAGAGATGCGCGTGAGGATGTTCATGTGCCAACAGTCAAGGAAGTGAAAAAAGCGGGAGAAGAATTTGAATACTTATTCTGGGTTGGCTCGATGGGCTCGTATGACAACCGCAGTCAAAAAATTGCTCTATCATTTGCAAAGCTTTTAAACGAAGCTGGTGTGAAATTTGCCATTCTCGGCAACAAGGAAAAGAACTCTGGAGATACACCAAGAAGACTTGGAAATGAGTTTTTATTCCAAGAGATGGCTGTGAAAAATATAGAGGAATTTGAGAAAAATGAAGTGAAAAAAATTGTTACAATTGATCCGCATGCTTATAACATTTTTAAGAATGAATATCCGGATTTTGGTTTAGAGGCAGAGGTTTATCATCATACAGAACTGCTGGCAAAGCTTGTGGAAGAGGGAAGATTGCAGCCAATACATGAGGTGAATGAGACGATTACCTTCCATGATTCCTGCTACTTAGGACGATATAACGAGGTATACGATCCGCCGCGTGAGATCTTAAAAGCAATTCCTGGTGTTAAGCTCATTGAAATGGAAAGAAACCGTGATACTGGCATGTGCTGTGGAGCGGGCGGCGGTTTGATGTGGATGGAAGAGGAAACAGGCCATCGCGTCAATGTAGCCCGAACAGAACAGGCGCTTGCCGTAAATCCTTCCGTCATCAGCTCCGGGTGTCCTTATTGCCTGACGATGCTGTCTGACGGTACGAAAGCGAAGGAAGTAGAAGAGCAGGTTCACACATATGATGTGGCAGAGATTTTGGAGAAGGCTGTAATTGGTGAAAAGGAGAGTATTGCTTCATAAAAAATGTCTAAGCTATTCTGTGGTTCAAAATTAAGGATGTAAAGTGAAACGATCGGAATGGATTCCTGCATAAACCTTAATCGAAAATAAAGCTTATAAACAACTGTACAAAATTAAGCCCATTTTAGAACTGATAGAACAAGCACCCTGTCGTTCCTTCCTTGGTGGCATATTATGCCATCAAGGAGGTGAATACGCTATGAGTTTATGTCGTTGGTTAAAGCCGGACCCCGTTTGTAAAGGTTGTGTATGTAGCATTTTGGCAGATGCAAGACCGGGCTTCTATCGAATCCTTCAAAAAGGAGAGGATGATTTCCTGGAGCTCAATGGTGCAGAATATTTCTGGTTTGCTGGCTTTGTTGAAGATTGTTGTGCTTTATTCTATTTTTGGACAAGATCAGGGTGGCAAACAATTGTCTTAGACTGCAATTGTATTTGTGGGCTCCAAGCTTACTCTAGGTACTAGATTTTCCTCGATTGCAGCCATATCATATCCTCCGTATAGTTGTAGATATCAATAACTGACGGGAATATGAATGTATTTAAACATGGATATGATTCTGAATAATCCTTTCCTGCGAAAAACTATATTTCTTTTCAGCTCCAACAGGTAATGTTGGAGCTGAAAGGAATAAGGAAGTATGAAAGTTTTTTTAAGAGGCTGGGACATAAGTATTTAACACGACCATAGAACCGACTGGTTAGGAAGTGAATCTTTCTAATCATCGGTTTTTTATTTTTAAAAAAATAGATTTTTATAAACATAAGTGAAATGGAGCAAGGACACTCGACTCCTGTGGGCAATAGAGGAAAGTGCGAAACCCCTTAGGAGCAGCTTTGTTGCGACGAGGCTCAAGCTTCTGATCCCAGGAAAAAATAGGGTCCTCAGCGTAATGGAAGAGGCTGGTTTAAAACCAACCATGATTTTGAATTTTTGTGTTTTAGAATTATTAGTTTAGTTTTATCTCAGCCCCATTTATTTAGCTGGTAAAGAAACAAAACATTTTTAAGAAAATTAAGTAAAGTATTTCAATTCTAATAACTTTTAATGTAAAATAGAATAAAAATAAAGCGCTTTCAAAATTAAGGTTTTATCTTCTTAAAAAGGACAATGAGCATCCATTTTAGAAGAGATTTTTCAGTTAAAAATTGAGTGAGCGTTCAGTCATTGTGATGATTTGAGGAAACAGCCAAAATCAAATAAAAAAGGAGCGAACAAACATGGGGAAAACCGTTATTTTAGCAGGAGTTAGAACACCTTTTGGAAAGTTTGCCGGAGGTTTAAGCAGTTTAACGGCATCAGATTTAGGTGGAATTGCTGTCAGGGAGGCTCTTAAAAGGGCAGATGTGAGTCCAGCGGATGTCGGAGAAGTGATTCTTGGAACGGTGCTTCAAGGAGGACAGGGACAGATTCCTTCCCGCCAGGCTGCCAGAAAAGCCGGCTTGCCTTGGGATGTTAAGACGGAAACGATTAACAAGGTGTGCGCATCAGGTTTGAGAAGTGTGACACTCGGCGACCAGATCATTCGTGCTGGAGATGAGGAAGTTATCGTAGCTGGCGGAATGGAGTCCATGAGCAATGCGCCATACCTCCTCCCAAAAGCAAGATGGGGTTTACGAATGGGGGATGGAACTGTTCAGGATTCAATGATCAGTGACGGACTTAGCTGCAGTTTTACAGGTGCGCATATGGGCACGTATGGAAATAGTACAGCGGAAGAATTGGAAATCAGCCGTGAAGAGCAGGATCAGTGGGCTTTAAGAAGCCATGAGCGTGCGATCGAAGCGATATCATCAGGAAGACTTGCCGAGGAGATCGTTTCTGTTGAGGTACCGCAGCGTAAAGGCGAACCGGTTATGGTGGCAGAGGATGAATCGCCACGGAAGGATACTTCGATTGAACGGCTGTCTAAACTTGGATCTGCGTTTGGTCACGGAGGAACGATTACTGCTGGAAATGCACCGGGAGTCAATGACGGAGCAGCCGCTTTAGTGCTCATGAGCGAGGAAAGAGCACAAAAGGAAGGGAAAAAAATCGGCGCATACATTCTTGGACATACAGCATTGGCTGTTGAAGCAAAGGATTTTCCGCAAACACCAGGACTTGTAATCAATCAATTGCTTCAAAAGACAGGGCATAGTCTGGAAGATATTGATCTGTTTGAAATTAACGAGGCCTTTGCAGCCGTAGCATTGGCGAGCAAGAAGATAGCAGGTTTAGATGATAATAAGGTCAATGTCAACGGCGGAGCAGTTGCACTTGGACATCCGATTGGTGCGAGCGGGACGAGAATTATTTTAACACTCATGCATGAACTGCAGAGAAGAGGCGGCGGTATCGGGATCGCAGCCATTTGCAGCGGCGGCGGCCAAGGAGATGCCATCATGATCGAAGTTCCAAAATCGTAAAGATGGGGGAGTAAAGATGAAAATAGAAAAGATTATGGTCATTGGTGCAGGGCAAATGGGATCAGGTATTGCACAGGTGTGCGCTGCTGCTGGCTACGAGGTCATTTTAAATGATTTAACTGACGATCACTTAGACCGCGGCATGACAGGAATACAGAAGAATTTATCTCGTCAGGTCAGCAAAGGGAAACTGACCGAAGATGAATTGAACACCGTTTTAAACAAACTTACCGTTTCTACAGATATTGCAGATGCCAAGGAATGCCACCTGATTATTGAAGCGGCTGTTGAAAATATGGAGATTAAATCGCGTATTTTTAAACAGCTGGATGAATGGGCGCCACCACATGCTATATTAGCGAGCAATACATCCTCTTTGCCGATTACAGAAATTGCAGCAAGTACGAACCGCCCAGAAAAAGTTATTGGCATGCATTTTATGAATCCAGTGCCGGTCATGAAGCTGGTAGAAATTATCCGCGGATTGGCGACAGCTGACGAAGTATATGAAGAGATCGAAGCAGTAACACACAAGCTAAAAAAGGTGCCAGTTGAAGTAAATGACTTTCCAGGATTCGTCTCAAATCGTGTGCTTATGCCAATGATTAATGAAGCCATTTTTACACTTTACGAGGGAGTCGCTGAAAAAGAAGCTATTGATGAGGTGATGAAGCTCGGCATGAATCACCCGATGGGACCGCTCACACTCGCTGATTTTATCGGCTTAGATACTTGTCTTTATATTATGGAAACGCTTCATGAAGGCTTTGGAGACGGTAAATACCGGCCATGTCCGCTGCTGAGAAAATATGTGAAGGCGGGCTGGCTCGGCAAAAAAACGGGCCGCGGATTTTATGAGTACAATTAAATCAATGTAAGCACCTGGGAGGAACTATCAATGGATTTAAGATTCTCTGAAGAGCAAGAAATGATGAGAAAAATGGTGCGTGACTTTGCGCAAATGGAAATCGAACCGTTTATTGAGCAGATGGAGAGCGGAGTCTTTCCACGCAAGATCCTCAGTAAAATGGGTGAGCTGGGCTTAATGGGCATCCCCGTTCCTGAAAAATACGGCGGCTCCGAGATGGATTTTATTTCATATATAACGGCAATCCATGAAATCTCTAAGGTGAGCGCTACGGTTGGAGTTATTTTATCTGTTCATACGTCAGTAGGAACAAATCCAATCCTTTATTTTGGAACAGAAGAGCAGAAGCAAAAGTACGTCACAAAGCTAGCTGCCGGTCAATATTTAGGTGCGTTCTGTCTGACTGAGCCAAACGCAGGCTCTGATGCTGCTGCTTTGAAATCAAAAGCCGTTAAAAACGGAGATCATTATATCGTTAATGGTTCAAAAGTATTTATTACAAATGGCGGCGAAGCGGATGTCTATATTGTTTTCGCTTCTACAAACCCTGCACTCGGCAGTAAGGGCATATCGGCTTTTATTGTTGAAAAAAATACTCCAGGCTTTGTGATTGGCAAAGATGAGAAAAAAATGGGACTGCATGGTTCAAGGACCGTTCAAATAAGCTTTGAAGATATGAAAGTACCAGCGGAAAACCTGCTTGGCCTAGAAGGAGAAGGATTTAAAATCGCGCTTGCCAACCTCGATGCTGGCCGCATTGGAATTGCTGCGCAATCACTTGGTATTGCAGAAGCAGCCTTGGATGCTGCCACAGCATACGCCGCTGAACGCCAGCAATTCGGCAAACCTATTGCTGCACAGCAAGGGATTGGATTTAAGCTCGCCGATATGTCAACGAGTGTTGAAGCATCAAAACTATTAATCTATCGTGCTGCCCAGATGCGCCAAAATGGAGAAAAATGCGGGAAAGAAGCGTCCATGGCAAAGCTCTTCGCATCCAAAACAGCGATGGAAGTGACAACAGAGGCCATTCAAGTTTTTGGGGGCTATGGCTATACAGAGGACTATCCTGTTGAGCGTTACTTTCGGGATGCCAAAATAACAGAAATATATGAAGGGACTAGTGAGATTCAGCGGATTGTAATTAGTAAGAACCTTTAGAAAAAAGAAGGCAGGGGACAAGAATGAATTTCAAGTTATCAGAAGAGCATGAGATGATTCGAAAGATGGTTCGTGATTTTGCCCGCAATGAAGTGTCGCCTACCGCTGCTGAGCGTGATGAAGAGGAACGCTTTGATCGTGAGCTGTTCGATAAAATGGCTGAACTCGGATTAACGGGGATTCCTTGGCCGGAAGAGTATGGCGGCATCGGCAGTGATTACTTGGCCTATTGTATTGCAGTTGAGGAATTATCTCGAGTATGTGCTTCAACTGGCGTGACACTGTCCGCACACACGTCGCTTGCAGGCTGGCCGATTTATACATTTGGAAGTGAAGAGCAAAAGCAAAAATACTTAAAGCCAATGGCATTGGGAGAGAAAATCGGTGCCTACGGATTAACAGAGCCTGGCAGCGGGTCAGATGCAGGCGGAATGAAAACGACGGCCCGTTTAGAAGGAGATCATTATATATTAAATGGTTCTAAAATCTTTATTACAAACGGAGGAATTGCTGATACCTACGTGGTGTTTGCATTAACTAGTCCGGAGGACAAACAAAGGGGAACAACTGCATTCATTGTAGAGGCAGGATTTGAAGGCTTTTCTGTGGGCAAAAAGGAGAAGAAACTAGGTATACGCTCATCTCCAACAACTGAAATTATTTTTGAAGATTGCAAAGTGCCTATTGAGAATGTGTTAGGGCAAGTGGGAGAAGGTTTTAAGATTGCAATGAAAACCCTCGACGGAGGCAGAAATGGCATAGCAGCCCAAGCGGTCGGCATTGCTCAAGGCGCACTGGATGCGTCCAGTGATTATGCGAAAGAACGCCATCAATTCGGCAAGCCAATCTCAGCCCAGCAAGGCATCGGCTTTAAGCTGGCTGATATGGCAACAGCCACAGAGGCAGCTAGACTACTGACCTACCAGGCCGCATGGCTCGAATCAGCTGGGCTCCCGTATGGCAAAGAATCAGCCATGTCCAAACTATTTGCAGGAGACACTGCCATGAAAGTAACCACAGAAGCAGTCCAAATCTTCGGAGGCTATGGCTACACAAAAGACTATCCAGTCGAACGCTACATGCGCGACGCCAAAATCACCCAAATCTACGAAGGCACCCAAGAAATCCAACGCCTCGTCATCTCAAGAATGCTGGTGAAATAGAAAAGCGGAGGGCGCTTGCCCAGGGGCGACAAGCTTAAGACGAGCCAGGCGAAAGGTCGTACTTTGACCTTTGGACTGGATTGGCTTAAGACCTCGAGCCCCTAGCGCCCGCAGCTAGACAATAGAAAAGCGGAAACGGCTCGCCCAATCAAAGAACGCAGACTAAGTTCGCCACGTCCTGTGGCAACGTCTGCATGACCCACATCCTGTGGGCCGCAAGCTTAAGGCGAGCCGGCTGGAAGGTTGTACTTTAACCTTCTGGACGGATTGACTTAAGACCTCGAGCGGCTAGCCGTTGGAGCTGGACAATAGAAAAGCGGAGGGCGCTTGCTCAGGGGCGACAAGCTTAAGACGAGCCAGGCGAAAGGTCGTACTTTGACCTTTGGACTGGATTGGCTTTAGACCTCGAGCCCCTAGCGCTCGCAGCTGGACAATAGAAAAGCGGAAACGGCTCGCCCAATCAAAGAACGCAGACTAAGTTCGCCACGTCCTGTGGCAACGTCTGCATGACCCACATCCTGTGGGCCGCAAGCTTAAGGCGAGCCGGCTGGAAGGTTGTACTTTAACCTTCTGGACGGATTGACTTAAGACCTCGAGCGGCTAGCCGTTGGAGCTGGACAATAGAAAAGCGGAGGGCGCTTGCTCAGGGGCGACAAGCTTAAGACGAGCCAGGCGAAAGGTCGTACTTTGACCTTTGGACTGGATTGGCTTTAGACCTCGAGCCCCTAGCGCTCGCAGCTGGACAATAGAAAAGCGGAAACGGCTCGCCCAATCAAAGAACGCAGACTAAGTTCGCCACGTCCTGTGGCAACGTCTGCATGACCCACATCCTGTGGGCCGCAAGCTTAAGGCGAGCCGGCTGGAAGGTTGTACTTTAACCTTCTGGACGGATTGACTTAAGACCTCGAGCGGCTAGCCGTTGGAGCTGGACAATAGAAAAGCGGAGGGCGCTTGCTCAGGGGCGACAAGCTTAAGACGAGCCAGGCGAAAGGTCGTACTTTGACCTTTGGACTGGATTGGCTTTAGACCTCGAGCCCCTAGCGCTCGCAGCTGGACAATAGAAAAGCGGAAACGGCTCGCCCAATCAAAGAACGCAGACTAAGTTCGCCACGTCCTGTGGCAACGTCTGCATGACCCACATCCTGTGGGCCGCAAGCTTAAGGCGAGCCGGCTGGAAGGTTGTACTTTAACCTTCTGGACGGATTGACTTAAGACCTCGAGCGGCTAGCCGTTGGAGCTGGACAATAGAAAAGCGGAGGGCGCTTGCTCAGGGGCGACAAGCTTAAGACGAGCCAGGCGAAAGGTCGTACTTTGACCTTTGGACTGGATTGGCTTTAGACCTCGAGCCCCTAGCGCTCGCAGCTGGACAATAGAAAAGCGGAAACGGCTCGCCCAATCAAAGAACGCAGACTAAGTTCGCCACGTCCTGTGGCAACGTCTGCATGACCCACATCCTGTGGGCCGCAAGCTTAAGGCGAGCCGGCTGGAAGGTTGTACTTTAACCTTCTGGACGGATTGACTTAAGACCTCGAGCGGCTAGCCGTTGGAGCTGGACAATAGAAAAGCGGAGGGCGCTTGCTCAGGGGCGACAAGCTTAAGACGAGCCAGGCGAAAGGTCGTACTTTGACCTTTGGACTGGATTGGCTTTAGACCTCGAGCCCCTAGCGCTCGCAGCTGGACAATAGAAAAGCGGAAACGGCTCGCCCAATCAAAGAACGCAGACTAAGTTCGCCACGTCCTGTGGCAACGTCTGCATGACCCACATCCTGTGGGCCGCAAGCTTAAGGCGAGCCGGCTGGAAGGTTGTACTTTAACCTTCTGGACGGATTGACTTAAGACCTCGAGCGGCTAGCCGTTGGAGCTGGACAATAGAAAAGCGGAGGGCGCTTGCTCAGGGGCGACAAGCTTAAGACGAGCCAGGCGAAAGGTCGTACTTTGACCTTTGGACTGGATTGGCTTTAGACCTCGAGCCCCTAGCGCTCGCAGCTGGACAATAGAAAAGCGGAAACGGCTCGCCCAATCAAAGAACGCAGACTAAGTTCGCCACGTCCTGTGGCAACGTCTGCATGACCCACATCCTGTGGGCCGCAAGCTTAAGGCGAGCCGGCTGGAAGGTTGTACTTTAACCTTCTGGACGGATTGACTTAAGACCTCGAGCGGCTAGCCGTTGGAGCTGGACAATAGAAAAGCGGAGGGCGCTTGCTCAGGGGCGACAAGCTTAAGACGAGCCAGGCGAAAGGTCGTACTTTGACCTTTGGACTGGATTGGCTTTAGACCTCGAGCCCCTAGCGCTCGGAGCTGGACAATAGAAAAGCGGAAACGGCTCGCCCAATCAAAGAACGCAGACTAAGTTCGCCACGTCCTGTGGCAACGTCTGCATGACCCACATCCTGTGGGCCGCAAGCTTAAGGCGAGCCGGCTGGAAGGTTGTACTTTAACCTTCTGGACGGATTGACTTAAGACCTCGAGCGGCTAGCCGTTGGAGCTGGACAATAGAAAAGCGGAGGGCGCTTGCTCAGGGGCGACAAGCTTAAGACGAGCCAGGCGAAAGGTCGTACTTTGACCTTTGGACTGGATTGGCTTTAGACCTCGAGCCCCTAGCGCTCGGAGCTGGACAATAGAAAAGCGGAAACGGCTCGCCCAATCAAAGAACGCAGACTAAGTTCGCCACGTCCTGTGGCAACGTCTGCATGACCCACATCCTGTGGGCCGCAAGCTTAAGGCGAGCCGGCTGGAAGGTTGTACTTTAACCTTCTGGACGGATTGACTTAAGACCTCGAGCGGCTAGCCGTTGGAGCTGGACAATAGAAAAGCGGAGGGCGCTTGCTCAGGGGCGACAAGCTTAAGACGAGCCAGGCGAAAGGTCGTACTTTGACCTTTGGACTGGATTGGCTTTAGACCTCGAGCCCCTAGCGCTCGGAGCTGGACAATAGAAAAGCGGAAACGGCTCGCCCAATCAAAGAACGCAGACTAAGTTCGCCACGTCCTGTGGCAACGTCTGCATGACCCACATCCTGTGGGCCGCAAGCTTAAGGCGAGCCGGCTGGAAGGTTGTACTTTAACCTTCTGGACGGATTGACTTAAGACCTCGAGCGGCTAGCCGTTGGAGCTGGACAATAGAAAAGCGGAGGGCGCTTGCTCAGGGGCGACAAGCTTAAGACGAGCCAGGCGAAAGGTCGTACTTTGACCTTTGGACTGGATTGGCTTTAGACCTCGAGCCCCTAGCGCTCGGAGCTGGACAATAGAAAAGCGGAAACGGCTCGCCCAATCAAAGAACGCAGACTAAGTTCGCCACGTCCTGTGGCAACGTCTGCATGACCCACATCCTGTGGGCCGCAAGCTTAAGGCGAGCCGGCTGGAAGGTTGTACTTTAACCTTCTGGACGGATTGACTTAAGACCTCGAGCGGCTAGCCGTTGGAGCTGGACAATAGAAAAGCGGAGGGCGCTTGCTCAGGGGCGACAAGCTTAAGACGAGCCAGGCGAAAGGTCGTACTTTGACCTTTGGACTGGATTGGCTTTAGACCTCGAGCCCCTAGCGCTCGGAGCTGGACAATAGAAAAGCGGAAACGGCTCGCCCAATCAAAGAACGCAGACTAAGTTCGCCACGTCCTGTGGCAACGTCTGCATGACCCACATCCTGTGGGCCGCAAGCTTAAGGCGAGCCGGCTGGAAGGTTGTACTTTAACCTTCTGGACGGATTGACTTAAGACCTCGAGCGGCTAGCCGTTGGAGCTGGACAATAGAAAAGCGGAGGGCGCTTGCTCAGGGGCGACAAGCTTAAGACGAGCCAGGCGAAAGGTCGTACTTTGACCTTTGGACTGGATTGGCTTTAGACCTCGAGCCCCTAGCGCTCGGAGCTGGACAATAGAAAAGCGGAAACGGCTCGCCCAATCAAAGAACGCAGACTAAGTTCGCCACGTCCTGTGGCAACGTCTGCATGACCCACATCCTGTGGGCCGCAAGCTTAAGGCGAGCCGGCTGGAAGGTTGTACTTTAACCTTCTGGACGGATTGACTTAAGACCTCGAGCGGCTAGCCGTTGGAGCTGGACAATAGAAAAGCGGAGGGCGCTTGCTCAGGGGCGACAAGCTTAAGACGAGCCAGGCGAAAGGTCGTACTTTGACCTTTGGACTGGATTGGCTTTAGACCTCGAGCCCCTAGCGCTCGGAGCTGGACAATAGAAAAGCGGAAACGGCTCGCCCAATCAAAGAACGCAGACTAAGTTCGCCACGTCCTGTGGCAACGTCTGCATGACCCACATCCTGTGGGCCGCAAGCTTAAGGCGAGCCGGCTGGAAGGTTGTACTTTAACCTTCTGGACGGATTGACTTAAGACCTCGAGCGGCTAGCCGTTGGAGCTGGACAATAGAAAAGCGGAGGGCGCTTGCTCAGGGGCGACAAGCTTAAGACGAGCCAGGCGAAAGGTCGTACTTTGACCTTTGGACTGGATTGGCTTAAGACCTCGAGCCCCTAGCGCCCGCAGCTGGACAATAGAAAAGCGGAGGGCGCTTGCCCAGGGGCGACAAGCTTAAGACGAGCCAGGCGAAAGGTCGTACTTTGACCTTTGGACTGGATTGGCTTAAGACCTCGAGCCCCTAGCGCTCGGAGCTGGACAATAGAAAAGCGGAAACGGCTCGCCCAGTTTGCCAATAGAAGAAATAAGCATTATTAAGATTATATTGAAGTAGAAGTGCAGCCTAGATTTTATCTCTTACACAGTCAATATAGGAATTGGATGAAATAAAGGGTGTTGATAAAATGAAGAAAAGACAGGTGCAGGCTTCCGTAAAAGATGAGCGCCTAGTTAAGAAGCGGCGCGATCAGATGATTAAAGGGGCGGTTACCCTTTTTATCCAAAAAGGATTTCATCGAACGACAACACGGGAAATTGCAAAAGCAGCCGGATTTAGCATTGGTACTTTATACGAATATATTCGTACTAAGGAAGATGTCCTTTATCTTGTCTGTGATAGTATTTACGATCAAGTGCGGGAGAGGCTGTATGAAGGGCTCGATACAAAAAAAGGAACGCTTGAAAGCTTGAGGCAAGGAATATCGGATTATTTCAAAGTAGTGGACGAAATGCAGGATGAAGTACTCGTAATGTATCAGGAAGTGAAATCCTTATCAAAAGATGCTTTGCCATATGTTTTGAAAAAAGAGCTCGAAATGGTCGCTATGTTTGAGCATGTGGTCACACTTTGTGTGGAAAATGGCGAGCTGAACCTGAGCTCAGAGCAAGTTCAAATGATTGCTCATAACATTTTCGTTCAAGGACAGATGTGGGCATTCCGCAGGTGGACATTGCAGAAAACATATAGTTTAGAGGAATATATTCAGCTGCAGACTGAACTTCTTTTCCAAGGAATTCAAGGCACCATGATTCCTGCAGGTCCGGAGAACAAAGCGCCTAACTAACTGAAAAATGGCAGAATACACACTGTCGATTGCAAAAGGTCTGCGGCAGCCTGAACGCAGACCTTTCTCCATAATGGTGACTTTTCTGACAAATATTATTATACATTGGGATACAATATCCTTTATAATGAATTTGATTGAATTCTGGATTGAATTTCACGGATTTTGATATTCAGGATGTGAGCAGTTGAGACAGATTATTTGGTTTAGTGCGATTATATGTTTTATCATCTTCTTTACATTATTATATCGGTGGCAGCTAGGCGCAATCCCGTTTTTTATGTTAGCCATTTACTTTAGCCGGCTTGCCTATAAACAAATGAAGACAGGCGGAAATGGATAAGAACTGATCCTGGCCTGTCTTTTATTTTGTTTTCTAAAAGAGGTAATTTATGAAGGCTCTTTTCTAAGCGATTGTTGTTTTAATAATCACTTTTTAAAGGGACATTTAGTAATATGTCTGTTTGATTGAAACGAAAGAGTGAGAGACTCAGCACCCGCCCAGCCGGAAAGCGAGTACTTGAAGCGGAAATCTTTGTACATCAATATAAAAGCAACAAAGTTGGCGAAAACAGCCTTAATGAAAAAATAGCCAAAAAGAAGAAACGAAAAGATATAACTAGCATAAACCCTTAAAATTTGTTTATAATGAAGAATATGCCTTCACTGGCTATAAAAAGCAGTGAACAAAAGGGTTTACAGATATAATCGGCTTGCATAAAGCGTTACATAGTGAAAGGAAGTGCTAACATGGCTTTAAAGGGATTCACAAAAGAAAATTTGCAGGAAATGTCTTTAATTGAAATTGCCTATGAAATCTTAAAAGAAAAGAAAGAACCAGCTGCATTTAATGATATCATGAAAGAAGTGAAGGGACTTTTAGGACTGACAGATGAACAAGTTAGAACGAAAATCTCTCAGTTTTATACAGACATGAATATCGATGGCCGCTTTATTGGTCTGGGAGATAATCGCTGGGGACTTCGCACCTGGTATCCTGTTGATCAGTACGAAGAAGAAGTTGTCACAGTTATTAAGCCTAAGAAGAAAAAGGCGAAGAAAACAGCTGATGATGATCTTGAACTGGAAGATTATGATGAGCTGGATGAAGAAGATATTGATTATGATGATATCGAAGATTACGATGATCTCGATGATGACGATGACGATGATGATGACGACGATCTTCTTGATGATGACCTGGATGAATTTGAAGAAGAAGACGATGATCTCATTGAGGATCTTGATGAAGAAGAAGACGATGATGATGATGATGATCTTGAAGAAGAAGACGATGAGAATTTATAATCTTGACTTTTTTATACAAGGTATGTAGAATCATTTTTGGGCTCCTTAAAAAAGGAACGATAAATGATACGCATATAGCGCTCCCTTACTTGAAAATAGTAAGTGGAGCGTTTTTTGTTTTTTCTGCGGAAGTGTCTAATTCATTGATAATGGTTTGGCTGAAAGTGAGTGAGATACAAGACCACGCGTAAACACTAGATCGGGCAGTAAAATCTATACAGTCATCTCCCTCTAAAAGCAACAAAGTTTACAAAAACAGCCTTAAAGAAAGAAAAAATTGCACAAACTGTATTGAAGGGGGAAAAGTAAATGACAAAATATATTTTTGTTACAGGCGGAGTTGTATCATCATTAGGAAAGGGTATTGTAGCAGCTTCACTTGGCCGGCTATTGAAAAATAGAGGCATGAGCGTTACTATTCAAAAGTTTGACCCATACATTAACGTTGACCCGGGAACGATGAGTCCTTATCAGCACGGAGAAGTATATGTTACAGGTGATGGAGCTGAAACAGATCTAGACTTAGGACACTATGAGCGTTTTGTTGATATCAATTTGACAAAATACAGCTCTGTTACGACAGGAAAGATATATTCCACTGTTATAAGAAAAGAACGCCGTGGAGACTATAATGGCGGCACTGTACAAGTAATTCCACATATTACGAATGAAATTAAAGAAAAAGTGTTCCGAGCTGGCCATGAAACGAATTCAGATGTCGTTATTACTGAAATCGGCGGAACGGTAGGAGATATTGAATCTCTTCCTTTCCTTGAAGCAATTCGCCAAATTAAGAGCGATATTGGCCGTGATAATGTCATGTATATCCACTGTACGCTTGTTCCTTATATTAAAGCGGCGGGTGAAATGAAAACAAAGCCTACACAGCATAGTGTAAAGGAATTAAGAAGCCTTGGTATTCAGCCTAATGTCGTTGTAGTCAGAACGGAAATGCCTATTTCCCAAGAAATGAAGGACAAGCTTGCTCTGTTCTGTGATATTGATAAAGAAGCAGTTATTGAGTGCCAAGACGCGGAAACATTATATTCAGTACCGCTGGCATTGCAGGCACAGAATCTTGATCAAATCGTCTGTCAGCATCTTAAGCTTGATTGCAAGGAAGCAGATATGACGGAATGGAAGCAGCTCGTTGATAAAGTCCTGCATTTATCGAAAAAGACAAAGATTGCGCTTGTAGGAAAGTATGTTGAACTGCAGGATGCATATATTTCGGTTGTTGAAGCATTAAAGCACGCGGGTTATGCTCATGATGCAGATATTGATGTGAAATGGATTAACTCAGAAAATGTTACAGCTGAAAATGTTTCTGAGCTGTTAAGTGATGCTGATGGTATTTTAGTGCCGGGTGGATTTGGAGACCGGGGAATTGAAGGGAAGATTCACGCGATTCAATATGCCCGTGAACAAAAGAAGCCATTCTTAGGCATTTGTCTCGGCATGCAGCTTGCATCCATCGAATTTGCCCGTAACGTATTAGGACTTGAAGGGGCTCACTCTGCTGAAATTAATCCAGAGACAAAACATCCAATTATCGATCTATTGCCAGAACAAAAGGATATTGAAGATTTGGGCGGAACCTTGCGTCTTGGCCTGCAGGCTTGTAAGCTTGAGGAAGATACGCTTGCTTTTAATGCCTATCAAGATGAAGTTGTTTATGAGCGTCATCGCCATCGTTATGAGTTTAACAACCATTATCGCCAAGAGATGGAAAGAGCAGGTTTTGTCTTCTCTGGTACTAGCCCAGACGGAAGACTTGTTGAAATCATCGAAGTAAAAGATCACCCATGGTTTGTTGCTTCACAATTCCACCCTGAATTCATCTCAAGACCAACACGCCCTCAGCCGCTTTTCCGCGACTTTATTGGTGCGTCCCTTAAACTGGGTGAATAATTCTATAAAATGCGGAGAAAACATTACGTTTTCTCCGCATTTTTTGTCATTTAATAATCCGCCATGATTTCATCTAAAGTAAATTTAATTCCATGATAGGCAAATAGAGCGGCTATGGCAGAAGGATAGCCATAGCGATTTCCCTCATCATCCGGCAGAAGTCCTTTGGAAAGCTGTAGAGATATATATACATCAGCTAGATCCTTAAGCGTTTCACCTGTTCCGCCCTGAACATTGGCACATATAGCCACGAACGGGATGTACCGTTCCGATAGTGCCCGTGCAAGCTTCAATGCTTCTTCATCATTTCCGCTGCGCGCAGCGATTAAAAATCGGTCCGTATCATGAATATGACTAAGATCCATTTCAGAAGACCAAATCTTCGAATTCTGCAGAGGCTCTGCCCCTTCTGTCGCCTCATAAGCAATGGCTTTCATTTCGTGAGTGCTATATATATAGATGGTACCTGCTCCTGCAGCTGCTTGAGCCAGCAGCCTTGCACCGTCTTCAATGGTCTCAAGTTCTTTTTCCTGCAGACGGTTAAAGACACCTGTCAGCTGTGTAGAAAACATTTTTAACAAAAGAAATTCCTCCTTCTAAACGGTAAGATAAGTCTTAATTATAGTAAAACAAGTGGAAAAGGTGAAATTAAAGATGCGAAATTAAGATTAAGGCAGGAATTATCATTCAATAAGGAGAATTTTACAAGATAGATTGGGCGCATGCTACATTTTTACATAGTTTTTACAAGCTCTCAAAAAATATATTCAATGAGGTGGCTATTTTGAAAGGGAAGATATTAATTGTCGATGATCAGTTTGGCATCCGCATTTTGCTGAACGAAGTATTACAGAAAGAAGGCTATGAAACATTTCAAGCTGCCAATGGAGTTCAAGCTCTTGATATTGTAGCAAATCATTCACCTGACCTGGTTCTGTTAGATATGAAAATTCCAGGAATGGACGGGATTGAAATCTTAAAAAGAATGCGCGTAGATAACCAGGAAATCCGTGTGATCATCATGACAGCATATGGAGAATTGGACATGATTCAGGAGGCGAAGGATCTAGGAGCTCTTACACATTTTGCAAAGCCTTTTGACATTGATGACATAAGAGCAGCTGTAAAAAAATACCTTCCAGTTCCACGATAAGCATGTTTTTCCAATGGTAACGCTTGCTTTATGACAGTTTATAAAATTGCAATGGATTAATAGCAATTCCTTGTCCATTTTGGTATGATACAAATGAATTCCAAAGATCGCTTCAGGTTCTCTGCTACATAATCAGCAGCATGATAGGGTAAACTTAAATGCAGTTAACCTGTATGAACAAGCGATCATTATTAAGGAGGAAGTATAATGCCTTTAGTTTCTATGACTGACATGCTGAATAAAGCAAAAGCGGAAGGTTATGCAGTAGGTCAATTTAATTTAAACAATCTTGAGTTCACTCAAGCGATTCTTCAAGCAGCTGAAGAAGAAAAATCTCCTGTTATCTTAGGAGTATCGGAAGGCGCAGCACGTTATATGGGCGGCTTCAAAACAGTTGTAAAAATGGTAGAAGGACTTCTTGAGGATTATAAAGTTACTGTCCCAGTTGCCATTCATTTAGATCATGGTTCAAGCTTTGACAAGTGTAAAGAAGCAATTGATGCTGGTTTCACTTCTGTTATGATCGATGCATCACACCACCCATTCGAAGAAAACATTGAAACAACTACAAAAGTTGTTGAATATGCACATTCAAAAGGTGTTTCTGTAGAAGCAGAGCTTGGAACAGTAGGCGGACAGGAAGATGATGTCGTTGCTGACGGTGTTATTTATGCTGATGCTAAAGAATGTGACGAGCTTGTAAAGCGCACTGGCATTGATTGCCTTGCTCCAGCATTAGGTTCTGTACATGGCCCTTACAAAGGAGAACCAAACCTTGGTTTCGCTGAAATGGAAGAAATCGGTGCTATGACTGGTGTTCCTCTAGTATTACACGGTGGAACTGGAATTCCAACGAAGGACATCCAAAGATCCATCTCTCTTGGAACTGCAAAAATTAACGTAAACACAGAAAACCAAATTGCATCTGCAAAACGCGTTCGCGAAGTACTTGCTGCGGATAGTGAAGTATACGATCCACGCAAATACTTAGGACCTGCACGTGAAGCGATTAAAGAAACAGTAATCGGCAAAATGCGTGAATTTGGTTCATCTGCAAAAGCATAATTGAATCTTCAATGAAACCGCCTTTACGAAAAGGCGGTTTCCCTTCATTATAAAAAGGTTATCTTCCTTAATGCACAATCGTTTAGAACAGACAGAAACCTCTTCATCCTCTCTTTTCAATTCAATATACATAAGAAAAAAAGAGAGACGGAGAAAAGATCTTTACATGCAACAATCTTTTGTTCATAAAATGGGTACGGTATGAAAACAGGGAGGGATAGAAATGAAATTTTTTATTGATACAGCTAATATGGAAGAGATTAAAGAGGCACACGCTCTAGGGATTATTGCAGGGGTAACAACAAACCCTTCACTCGTAGCAAAGGAAAAAAATGTTTCTTTCCATGATCGCTTGAAGGAGATCACAGAGCTAGTAGACGGATCAGTCAGTGCAGAAGTAATTGCTCTTGATGCTGAAGGCATGATTAAAGAAGGAAAAGAGCTTGCAGCTATTGCTCCAAATATTACGGTTAAAGTTCCGATGACTCGAGAAGGCCTTAAAGCAGTCCATGCTTTTTCAAAAGAAGGCATTAAGACAAACGTAACGCTTATTTTTAGTGCTAATCAGGCATTACTTGCTGCAAGAGCAGGTGCTACATATGTTTCTCCATTCTTAGGAAGATTAGATGATATCGGTCATAATGGCCTTGATTTAATTTCTACCATCGCTGAAATATTTGCTATTCATGATATTGACTCTGAGATTATTGCAGCTTCTATACGACACCCTCAGCATGTAACTGATGCTGCTTTACGCGGAGCGCATATTGCCACAATTCCTTACAATGTGATTCAGCAGCTTTTCAAACACCCATTAACAGACAAAGGAATCGAAGCCTTTCTAGCAGACTGGAATACTCGCTCTGAATAACAGCTTTTCATATTTTCATTGTTTTAAGGCGCTTTTTTAAAAGCTAACTGTTCTTAAACGTAATATTTAAAAAAATGTGCCTGTAGATTGGAACGGAGTAGCGCAAGACTTCAGCTGGATAAGTGGAGAGATGAGACCACGCAGAAGCGTTGGCGACGAGGAGGCTCAGCAACCGCCTGAGGAAAGCGAGTACTCTGGATTACAAATCAGAACACTAAAGCAAAAAAACCTAAATTATACAAAAAGCATTATTTGTTGCTGAATAAAGTGATTTGATAATTTAGTCAGTAATTAACTCACTATTCGAAATATAACCACTTTTTTAATAGCGGTATATGACTGGTAAATTTTCGTGTAAACTGTAGTGTAAGGATAGGCCGGATTTGATATGGCTGCATATCATGAAAACTGTTTAAGTGAGGACATGCCTGTCCATAGAATAACTGCAATTGCATCTCTTGCATTGACATACCAGGCAAAAGAAGGGAGATCATAATGGAAAAGCTTATGATTGCAGGCGGTAGTCCATTAAAAGGAACGGTCAGAATTAGCGGAGCAAAAAATAGTGCCGTCGCCTTAATACCCGCAACGATTTTAGCAGAATCGCCTGTAACGATTGAAGGTTTGCCGGATATTTCTGATGTTCAGATTTTAAAAGGACTTCTTGAAGAAATTGGCGGGGAAGTCAGTTTTGAGAATAACGATATGACTGTTGATCCATCTTCAATGATTTCCATGCCATTGCCAAATGGAAAGGTGAAAAAATTAAGAGCTTCCTATTATTTAATGGGAGCAATGCTCGGACGCTTTAAAAAAGCAGTAATAGGCCTGCCAGGAGGCTGCCATCTTGGTCCGCGTCCAATTGATCAGCATATCAAAGGTTTTGAAGCTTTAGGTGCACATGTGACCAACGAACAAGGTGCGATCTACTTGCGTGCTGACGAACTGCGTGGTGCAAGGATCTATTTGGACGTAGTTAGTGTAGGAGCGACCATCAATATTATGCTTGCTGCAGTTCGGGCTAAGGGAAGAACGGTTATTGAAAATGCCGCAAAAGAGCCAGAGATTATTGATGTAGCAACACTTCTAACCAATATGGGCGCCAAAATTAAGGGAGCAGGTACAGATGTCATCCGAATTGACGGAGTCGACAATCTCAATGGCTGCAGACATACAATCATTCCGGACCGGATTGAAGCAGGCACTTATATGATTCTTGGTGCAGCGGCTGGAGATGGAGTGCTCATTGATAATGTGATTCCGCATCACTTAGAGTCTTTGATCGCAAAGCTCAGAGAAATGGGCGTTCAAATTGAAGCAAATGATGAGCAAGTATTCGTGGGACCAGCAGAAAAAATGAAAGCGGTTGATATAAAAACGCTTGTTTATCCTGGTTTCCCAACAGATTTGCAGCAGCCATTTACGTCTCTTTTAACGGCGGCAGATGGAACGAGCATGGTGACAGATACTATTTATGGAGCTCGCTTTAAACATATTGATGAACTACGAAGAATGAATGCAAATATCAAGGTTGAAGGACGCTCAGCCATCATTAATGGCTCTGTAAAGCTTCAGGGAGCAAAAGTGAAGGCTAGTGATCTAAGGGCTGGCGCATCTTTAGTCATTGCTGGACTTATGGCAGAAGGTGTAACAGAGGTAACGGGACTTGAGCATATTGATCGTGGTTATAGTCATCTTGTGGACAAGCTGTGTGGACTTGGAGCAACGATTTGGCGTGAGAAACTAACAAAAGAAGAGATTGAGCAGCTTAATAATGCGTGAATAAAAAGAGAAATGTCTTGAACTGGGGAGGAACAAGGGATGGAAAGAAGCTTATCAATGGAACTGGTCCGAGTTACTGAAGGTGCTGCACTTGCATCAGCACGCTGGATGGGAAGAGGCAAAAAGGATGAAGCCGATGATGCGGCTACATCTGCTATGAGAGACGTGTTTGATACCGTGCCAATGAAAGGGACGGTCGTAATCGGTGAAGGGGAAATGGACGAAGCTCCAATGCTTTATATTGGTGAAAAGCTTGGAACTGGCTATGGTCCCCGTGTAGATGTGGCAGTTGATCCGTTGGAAGGAACAAATATCGTAGCTTCTGGCGGCTGGAATGCCCTTGCTGTTTTAGCTGTTGCAGACCATGGGAATTTGCTGCATGCCCCTGACATGTATATGGATAAGATTGCTGTTGGCCCAGAAGCAGTTGGCCAAATTGATATTAATGCTTCCGTTCTAGATAACTTAAAGGCTGTTGCCAGGGCGAAAAATAAAGACATTGAGGATGTTGTAGCAACGGTTTTAAACAGAGAACGCCACGCTCACATTATTAACGAACTGCGGGAAGCTGGTGCAAGAATCAAGTTAATCAATGACGGCGATGTGGCTGGTGCCATTAATACAGCCTTTGATCATACAGGTGTTGATATTTTATTCGGATCCGGCGGTGCGCCAGAAGGTGTTATAGCCGCAGTCGCATTGAAAAGCTTAGGCGGAGAAATTCAAGGCAAGCTGCTTCCTCAGAATGATGCGGAATTGGAACGCTGTTTAAAAATGGGACTTGATGTAAATAATGTACTTTTAATGGAGGACCTTGTAAGAGGGGATGACGCCATTTTTGCTGCTACAGGTGTAACAGATGGAGAATTGCTTCGAGGAGTCCAATTTAAAGGCTCATACGGTTCTACTCATTCCGTTGTCATGCGGGCTAAATCAGGAACAGTCCGTTTTATTGAAGGTCAGCATAGTTTGAAAAAGAAGCCAAACCTGGTTATTAGATAATAAAGTTTATATCACTTTTATTGGGGAACTGGACATATACAGTTTCCCCTGCTTTTTCTCTTACATTCAGAAGAAATGAGCAACGCAGAAGAATACCCGACTGTAGCTCATTTTGGTATGTATTAAAAATACAACTAAGGCTCAGTCTGTGTCCTTTTAGGACTTACTATTCGGCAAGTTTCTTTACTTTTCAAAAAAGAAATCCTTAATAAATAGCACAAAGCCTCTGTTTAAAAATATTGTCAGGATCGCCAATCAGCTCGGTCCTTCAATCCTTCAATAATAAATACAAAAAAATACAGTTGATTAACAATGAACGTAAAGGGTAAAATAGAGATTGTTTTACGGGAACCCTCCAATGCAGTCCGTGCTGCGGTGAACTCTCAAATAGAATCAAGGATTCTTCAATAACTTCTAGAAACCTCATGCTTACTTATCTTTCCTTATTTAAAATGATTCAGTCCATAAAACCGTATAGGGAAAATGATTGAAAATTCAAAAGAGTGGTGTTGTTTGATGGGATTAAATATATCGAGTTTAGAGAATATGAAATTAAAAGAGCTTTATGAGCTTGCCCGTGAATATAAAGTTTCTTATTATAGCAAATTATCAAAGAAAGAGCTGATTTTTGCCATTTTAAAAGCAAGAGCAGAGCAAGAAGGCTATTTCTTCATGGAAGGTATTCTGGAAATTATCCAATCGGAAGGCTTCGGTTTTTTAAGACCAATTAATTATTCTCCGAGTTCAGAGGATATCTACATTTCTGCATCTCAAATTCGTCGTTTTGACTTGAGAAATGGAGATAAAGTTTCAGGAAAGGTGCGTCCGCCAAAGGAAAATGAGCGTTATTTTGGTCTGCTGCAAGTAGAAGCAGTTAATGATGACGATCCAGAGACGGCAAAGGAGCGCGTGCATTTTCCAGGTCTGACACCATTGTATCCAAATCGTCTAATGAATCTGGAAACGACGACAAGACATACTTCTACACGTATTATGGACCTTTTGGCTCCAGTGGGCTTTGGACAGCGTGGATTAATCGTTGCCCCGCCTAAAGCTGGTAAAACAATGCTGTTAAAAGAGATTGCCAACAGCATTACAACAAATCATCCGGAAGCAGAATTAATTGTTCTTTTAATAGACGAGCGTCCAGAGGAAGTAACCGATATCGAACGCTCTGTTGCAGGTGACGTTGTCAGCTCCACTTTCGATGAAGTCCCGGAAAATCATATTAAAGTGGCAGAACTAGTGCTTGAGCGTGCGATGCGTCTAGTTGAACATAAGCGTGATGTGGTCATTCTCATGGACAGTATTACAAGGCTTGCTCGTGCTTATAACCTTGTTATTCCGCCAAGCGGAAGAACCTTATCAGGTGGTATTGACCCGGCTGCTTTCCATCGTCCTAAACGGTTCTTCGGTGCAGCCCGTAATATTGAAGAAGGTGGAAGTTTAACCATTTTAGCTACAGCACTTGTAGATACAGGCTCACGTATGGATGATGTTATTTATGAGGAATTTAAGGGAACAGGAAATATGGAACTGCATCTGGATCGTGCCCTTGCAGAAAGAAGAATTTTCCCTGCCATCGATATTCGCCGTTCAGGTACAAGAAAAGAAGAGCTGCTTATTAAAAAAGAACATCTTGATATGCTTTGGGCGATCCGCAAGTCAATGTCCGACGCACCAGATTTTGCCGATAAATTCATGCGCAAGCTAAAGCAGACAAAATCCAACGAAGAGTTTTATGCAAATCTTGCTGAAGAAATGAAGGCCAAGCGTTCGCAGTCATAAGACCTGTTTATCATTTGTTTGGTCTTATTTAAAAAATGGTTTTGGACAAGTTTCCGGTTTGACAAAAGGTTAGTTGATTGGAGCAGAAGCTGCGGGAGTGGATAGGTGGACCCCGCAGAAGCGTAAGCGACGAGAAGGCTTAGCACCCACCCCGCGGAAAGCGAGCATCCTGGAGTGTAAATCAACTTCTACTAAGAGCATGTAATCAGTTTTTGAAATTAGTTGTAAAATGACATTTGCAAAAATGGATTGTACTTGTTATAATAATTCCAGTGCGTTTTTAATTTACGGTTTATCCGTAACATATAACTCTGTCTCAGCATGATTCAGGGCGGAAGGAGATGAAAAGAATGAAATCAGGAATTCATCCTAACTATAAAAAAGCAATGGTGAAATGTGCATGCGGTAATGAATTCGAAACGGGTTCTGTAAATGAAGAAATCCGCGTAGAAACTTGCTCTGAGTGCCACCCATTCTATACTGGACGTCAAAAATTCGCTGAAGCTGGCGGACGTGTTGATCGTTTCAATAAAAAATACGGCATTAAGAAATAATAAACATAACAACACAAAAACAGGCAAGTTTTCTTTCTTGCCTGTTTTTTATTGCAATAATACTACTTATAACTACTTATAAGACTGATTTTACCTTGTCATCGCTGTATTTGGCATGCAGATGAGGCTGTAGGAAGGAGATGCCGTTTGTGTATGTAATGAAACATCATGGGTGGGTGGAAGTAATTTGCGGCAGTATGTTTTCTGGTAAATCTGAGGAATTAATCAGCCGTGTCAGACGCTCTCAGTTTGCAAAACAAAAAATTGCTGTCTTCAAACCGCAAATAGATAACAGGTATAGTGAGGAAGCTGTTGTATCACATGACGGCTCATCCGTTATTGCAAAACCGATTGCTCATTCAACTGAAATTTTTCAAAACATCACTTCTGATATTGAAGTGATTGCTATAGATGAAGTTCAATTTTTTGACGATGAGATTGTCAATGTCATTCAGCATCTGGCTAATAGTGGACATCGAGTGATTGCTGCAGGTTTAGATCAAGATTTCCGCGGCGAGCCTTTTGGAGTGATGCCGCACTTGATGTCTATTGCTGAGCTAGTCACAAAGCTTCAAGCTGTTTGTGCCGTTTGTGGTTCACCAGCCAGCAGAACACAGCGGCTCATCAACGGCGAACCAGCTTCATATGATGACCCAATTATTCTTGTTGGCGCATCTGAAGCGTATGAGCCTCGCTGCAGACATCATCATCAAGTGCCGAAATCGCCTAATACGTTAAAAAATTCAGCTGAAACCAAAACATTATCTTAAAGCCAAACTGTCTGGACATGTCCCAGACAGTTTTTTTATACTTTTAGAAAGTAGTAAAAGGCACCATTCCTAATTTTGGATTGAGCAAGAATAGTCTCAAGGGACATCCTAATAGCAGGAGGTGTTAGCATGAGAGGGTTCTTCATTATACTTTCTGCTGCTTTTTTTATGGCAGGATGTGCTCAAAATGGGACACAAAATGAGGTTCAAAATACACGCAGCCTTTATGGTGAAAATGAGACCAGAAATGGAACAACATTTCTTTCGAATTCCCCAAATGAATGGGAAGAACAAATCCATCGTACACGGGAGCACACGATGTACGAACAAAATCCCAACTTTTTAAATTTAGATGGCAATGCAGTGGATCAGCCTGATGATATCAACCATGCCAAAGAAACGGTTGAAGCAGAAGGCTTCCAAGCGGGACGAGTGTGGATAAATGGGGAAAAGCTGTGGGTAACCGCTTATCGTAATAACAGGATGAATCAGCAAGGGAAAATAGATGCAGAAGCACATTTGCATAAAGCACTTGTAAAGGCCCTGCCGCGATATGACATAGAAGTCCAAGTGCAAGAAGAGCGGTAAGAAGGTTTTAACTAGAATAAAAAGAGGATGGGACATAAGTAGTTAACACACTCATAGAACCGAATGGTTAGGAAGTTATCTTTCTAATCATTCGGTTTTTTTATTTATGATTATAATATATTTTATTAACAGGAGTGAAATGGAGCGGAGGACCCTCGACTCCTGTGGGCAATAGAGGAAAAGGTGAGACCCCGCAGAAGCTTTGCTTCGAGGAGGCTCAGCTTCCTCCCTACGGAAAGCGAGGGTCCGAAGCGCAATGGAACGGGCTTGTTTAAACACCCAAACTAAGATAGTGAATATTCGTGTATTAGAAATATTAATTTCGTTTTGTCCCAGCCTTCTTTAAATTATGCGGCTTTCTTTTTTAATGATGGTTTAGAAACAGATACATAGCTTTGCAGGGCCATACCAATCATTACGAGCAGCATGCCGGATAGGGAAATCGGTGTTGGAAAGGCTGCGGATAAAAACAGGATTTCCCCTGCAAGAGCAAACATGACTTCCATAGACTGGGTAGCTTCGACAGCTCCTAGCTTTTGCATATCATGTTTAACAAGATCTGTTGCAGCAAAAAATAGAACTGTTGCAAATACTCCAGAAAATAGCGCAACAAGACCTGATTGCGTTACTTGAGCAGTACTTGGAATTCCGGATGTGACAAAGCCAATAACCGCCAGGATAATCCATAGAGGCATACTTGCGATTGTCATGCCAAGCACACGCTGATAGGCGTTCAATCTGTCTTCGCTAACTTCCATCATTTTTCGATTACCAAGCGGGTAAGCAAAAGAGGCAATCACAATTGGAATAATGCAGAGCAGCATTTCTTCAATAGAAATACTTGAAGCGTGATCCCATTGCATAATCGCGACACCCGCCAAAATAATGAGACTCATGGATAGGGCGCGATACGGAATCCTGCCTTGCACCTGTATCGTTCCATTGGGTGTTGTGACCTTTTCATAAAAAAGCGGAGCAAGGAGAGAACCGGAAATAATCGTAATTTGCCATGTGCTTGCAATAAGCCAGCCAGGACCATAGGCTGCTGCAAAACAGAGGGGAGCATAGAATAATCCAAAGCCGATGGTGCTCCAGAGCATCCATTTTCCTGGAGCTTTTTTTAATTCAGTGAAAATCGGTTTAAACTTCCCTCGAAAAGAAACAATAATAACAAGAAGCGGAATCATAAAAAAATAGCGGAGTGACGCACTCCAGAGCCAACTCCCTCCATCCATTTCCATTGAGCGATTCAGCACAAATGTAAAAGCAAAGAAAAAAGCTGACAATACCCCAAGCAGTAAAGCCTTCATTGTAAAACCTCCTTAACCATTTACAGTATTAAAGTGAAAGAGAGCAAGGAACCTGTTTTAAGAAAAAAGCAGTGGATACAAACCGATGAAGTAAGAAAACTTCCCATTCTTTCCATTTACTATAAGGGATAAAGGAAGGGCGGGCAAGACCTTATTTTGATTTCATTTTGACTGTAGAATACGGCTATACTATAATTAGAATGTTATCCATAAGGCTGGTTCCGTAAGCTAGCCAGAGTCCCGCTTTATTTTTAAGTAAGATCATACAAAAAAATTTATGAGTACATAAAGTTTGTCTTCAAGCATTTTGAAGCGTAACTTTTCTTAATAACAATTGAGGTGAAGAACTATGTTTGATCGTCTCCAAGCAGTCGAAGACCGCTATGAGCGGCTGAATGAGCTTTTAAGTGATCCGGAAATCGTCAACGATCCGAAAAAGCTTCGCGAATATTCTAAAGAACAATCAGGCATTCAAGAAACAGTAGAAGTTTATAGAGAATACAAAAGTGTAAAAGAGCAGCTTCAAGACGCAAAAGCCATGCTGGAAGAAAAGCTTGATGCAGACATGCGTGAAATGGTAAAAGAAGAACTTTCTGAGCTGGAAGATACCAATGAAGAGCTCCAAGCACGTCTTAAAATTCTGCTGATACCGAAGGATCCGAATGACGACAAAAACGTTATTATGGAAATTAGAGGAGCAGCAGGCGGAGATGAAGCCGCTTTATTTGCCGGTGATTTATACCGCATGTACAGCCGCTATGCGGAGGTACAGGGCTGGAAAATTGATGTCATTGAAGCAAGCTCCACTGGAGTGGGCGGCTACAAAGAGATCATTTTTATGATCAACGGAAATGGAGCTTACTCAAAGCTTAAATTTGAAAATGGTGCACACCGTGTTCAGCGTGTCCCTGAAACAGAATCAGGCGGCCGTATTCACACGTCGACAGCCACGGTTGCTGTTCTGCCAGAAGCAGAAGAAGTGGAAATCGATATTCATGATAAAGATATTCGTGTGGATACTTTTGCTTCAAGTGGTCCTGGCGGGCAAAGTGTTAACACTACGATGTCAGCAGTGCGTTTGACTCATTTGCCGACTGGTGTGGTTGTATCATGCCAGGATGAAAAATCCCAAATTAAAAACAAAGAAAAAGCGATGAAGGTTCTTCGTGCGCGTGTCTATGATAAATTCCAGCAAGAAGCACAAGCGGAATACGATCAGCAGCGTAAATCTGCGGTAGGTTCAGGGGATCGTTCCGAGCGAATTCGCACGTACAACTTCCCGCAAAACCGTGTTACCGATCACCGTATCGGCTTAACGATTCAAAAGCTGGATCAAATCCTGCAAGGAAAGCTTGATGAAGTGATTGATACACTTATTATGGAAGAGCAATCTGCTAAGCTGGAAGCGGCTTCGAATGAGTAATAGCATGAGAGTATTTGAAGCCCTTAATTGGGCTTCTTCCTTTTTAAAGGATAAAGGAAGAGATGAAAATGCGGGAGACATTTTGCTGAGGCATTTTTTAGAGATGAGTTATGCTCAAATGCTTGCTTCTTTTCAGGATGAGTTGAAGGAAGAGCAGCTTGCTCAATTCCAAAGCGCCGTGAAGCTTCATGGTGAAGGAAGACCTGTTCAATACATTATGGGGTATGAGTCATTTTATGGGCGCACTTTTCGAGTGAATGAGGATACTCTTATCCCAAGACCGGAAACAGAAGAACTGGTTTTGGAAGCGATCAAAAGGATAGAGCGCAAATTTGATCTGCATGAGATCACTGCAGCGGATATTGGCACAGGCAGCGGCGCCATTGCCGTAACCTTGAAGCTTGAAAGGCCCAAACTTCGAGTAACGGCAACAGACATTTATGCTCCGACAATTCAAATGGCTGCACATAATGCTGAGGAACTTCGTGCTGATATTGAATTCATTGAAGGAAATCTGCTCGAACCTTTCATTAGAGAAGGCCGAACCTTTGATGTCATTCTTTCGAATCCTCCTTATATTCCGGACAGCGACAAAAGCTGGATGTCAGAGGTGGTAACAGCGCATGAACCGCATCGGGCCTTGTTTGCAGGGGTGGATGGTCTGGAAATATACCGCAATCTCATAAAGCAGCTGCCTGCGGTCTTAAATTCATCTGCAATCGTGGGCTTCGAAGTCGGAGCAGGACAAAGTGAAGCAGTCAGGCAGCTGCTGCAAAACACATTCCCTGAAGCTGCCGTCGAAGTTGTATTTGATATCAACGGCAAAGATCGTATGGTTTTTGCGGAAATGTAAAAAACTATCTCCGGGTGGAGATAGTTTTTTTGCATACAGTGTGGGGTCTTTGTTTGTTCGGGTTCGGATTTAGCAGGAAGATGGGAGATTTATGAGGAAAAAGGCAGTTTGATAGGAAAAGTCGATATTTTGATAGGAAAACTAGAAAATTTGATAGGATAGTCACCAATTTTGATAGGAAAGTTAAAAATTTTGATAGGAAAGCCAGAAAATGAACCGAAAAGCTCAATAAAAAGAGCGGAAATCCATTCAAATGATTCAAAATTGCAGAGGGGAAACCGCAATCTGCACATTTCATACAAAAAATAGATCCTAATTAAGACTAAAAATCGAGTTTGATCGAAAATCCAAAGGAATTGATCGAAAAATCCAGCAAAAAGACCGAAAAACCGGTTCAATTGAACGAAATGTCCTGGGAAATGAACGAAAAATTATGGAAATGACTAAAATCCGCATTTGTCCTTACAAATATAAACTCCTAAATAAGAGCAGAAGCTTAGCTGCTCGAAAAACTCATGGATATAACCGAAATCGACTATTTTTCATTCGAAAATAGATCCTTTATAAACACAAATCACAGTTTAATAGACAACCAATAAATTAATTAAAAAACAATCGATTAAGTTTACTCAAATAACCTAAAAATTAACTGAAAATGTCTGCGAATTAATCCAAATCACTTACTCTCCATCCGATCTCTCGAAACTACATATATATATACTGCCAACCAACCTCAATCGCTTATAAAATCACTAGTTCACGGAAATAATCTTAAAGATAGTTGAGATTGACATATAACCAAAAGGTGTTATATTATAAAAAGCGAAACCAAATGGTTCTATATAAGGAGGATCTCCAATGGAAGCAGTACAAGATATTAAACAAACGGTCATGATTGAAGCACCAATTCAAAAAGTATGGGACAAAGTTTCAACTTCAGAAGGAATTGAATTATGGTTCATGCCTAATGATTTTAAACCTGAGGAGGGTTATGAGTTTCATATACAATCTCCTTTTGGTCCATCACCATGCACAGTTTTAGAAGTTGATGAGCCCAGCAAAATTTCATTTTCATGGGATACAGATGGATGGGTTGTTACCTTTCTATTAAAAGAGGTGGGGAACCAAACGGAATTCACTCTTATCCATAGCGGATGGAAGGCTCCTGATGAAATTCTTCCAAAGCCGAATGAAAAAAGTTCTGTTATCCGAGATCGAATGGATCACGGCTGGGCAGGTATCGTTCAAAACCTTCGCAAGGCTGTTGAAGGGTAAATGTCAGCAGTTAAACATGATGTCTTTCAGGCTATTGCAGACCCTACGAGAAGAGAAGTCCTTCGTCTGCTGGCTAACAAGGAACTGCCGATCTCAAAAATATCAAATCATTTTCCGATCAGCCGCACAGCTGTTGCCAAACATCTTCATATTCTGTCAGAAGCAAATTTGGTTACTGGAAAAAAGGTAGGTAGAGAAAAAATATACACGCTTCATCCTGAACCGCTGACAGAGGTCCAGCAATGGCTGTCTTATTACGAACAATTCTGGCATAATAAACTGTCAATTCTAAAACATGTCGTTGAAAGCGACAGCGAACAGAATAGATAACTTTCTGAAGCTGCTTAATTTTAAGCAGTTTTTCATTTTATATTGAACAAATAATTTTTTTCCATTTTACTAGTTTAAGAATTTCCGAATCTGTCCACAATGAGGATATCGAAGGGATGGTGCCGGAAATGAAAACAAAATGGACTGTGAACTTATACATCTTATTATTATCAATTGGAACGATTTTTAGTTTATATATACCGCAAACAGAGGTAACGGCCGATGAAGAATTGGTCATTCCAAGTGAAGCGATTCGGCTGCGGATTCTAGCTAATAGCGATTCAGAAGCAGATCAAAACGTAAAAAGAATGGTAAGAGATGCTGTGAATGAAAAAATAACAGAATGGGTGTCTGATTTAACATCTGTTGAAGAATCGCGCAAGCTGCTTCAATCCCGTCTGCCGGAAATTCAAGCCATTGCTGAGAGAGTGGTAGAAGAGCAGAATGTCCCGCAATCAGTCAAAGCGGAGTTTGGAAGTGTTGAGTTTCCTACCAAGTTATACGGACAGTTTCTATATCCAGCCGGTGAATATGAAGCTATTTTAATCACGCTGGGAGATGGCGACGGAGCAAACTGGTGGTGTGTCCTGTTTCCTCCTCTATGCTTCCTTGATTTTTCAAACGGAGTAGCTGTTGGTGAAGGTTTTGAGGAAGATGCAAAAGAAGCTTCTGCAGAAGAAGTGAAACCTGAGCAAAAAATAGAAAAGGAAGAAAAGAAAGAACAGGAAGAACCCGTATACACAGGGGAAAAGGATGAAGAAGAGGTAGAAGTTAAGTTTTTCCTAGTGGAAATTTGGAATAAGATTTTTGGATAAGTTTTAATGGTGTAGAGATCATATTTCTTTGCGCCATTTCTTTTTTATGAAAAATCAATGGCAAATAATAGTAACTTTTAAAGAAGTGTTTCAATCTATCAAAATCGGATATTTATATGAATGTAACATCAAACAACAAAGGAGATGGATAACATGGCTAACAACAATAATAACGGTAAAATGTCTCGTGAGGAAAGAGGCCGTAAAGGCGGAGAGGCAACTAGCAATAATCACGATAAAGAATTCTACCAGGAAATCGGCCGCAAAGGCGGAGAAGCAACAAGCGATAATCATGATAAAGAATTCTACCAGGAAATCGGCCGCAAAGGCGGAGAAGCAACGAGTGAAAATCATGATAAAGAATTCTATCAGGAAATTGGCAGCAAGGGCGGAGAAGCAACAAGTCAAAATCATGATAAAGAGTTCTATCAGGAAATTGGCCGCAAAGGCGGGGAAGCAACAAGTGAAAACCATGATAAAGACTTTTATCGCGAAATTGGCCGTAAAGGCGGCAACTCTAACGATTAATAGATTTTTAAATATAAGGGATGACAAAATGTTATCAACTTAGCACGGCAGTCTAAAATGAGACTGCCGTGTTTTCTTTCTTATACTCAAATAGAAACAATCTCCTTTTCTATCATTTTTTCAGTTCTATTTCTGCTCCTATCAATCATATTCATAGAATAAGTTTATTAATAGATGGGGTGAAAGAATGGAAAAGGGAGCTATTCGTTGTGCAAGTATGGAGGATGTTGAAAAGTTATCATTATTTTTACAGAATGCAAAGGTAAGCTCAGATGGGATTGAGGACTCTATTGATTATTTTTTAGTATCTGAGAATGAGTTTGGTCAAATTCAGGCATCATTAGGGATAGAGCCTCATGGGCAGATTGGTTTGCTGCGATCATTGGTGCTTAGTCCGAACTCAACTGAAAAGGATATGTTCATTTTACTGGAACAAATTTTAATGCTGGCTAGAGATAAAGGGTTAAAAGAGCTATATTTAGCTTCAAATAAGCAAAGTGCAGCAATTTTCTTTTCGCTGATGGGGTTTCAGCCTCAAGATTCAACTAAGCTGCCTGCAGACTTATACGAATCTGAACATGTTAAACATATCCTTTCTGTGGATAACTCATATTTCTTGAGGTTTACCATATGAAATGTGGATAAAATGACAAAGTTATACACAAAAAGGTCTTTTTTATACACAATTTGTGGATAAAAGCTTGAGTTATCCTCTGACTTCTTTTATACTTTCAAAAGTGATTCATAGAAAAGTGAGTAATATAGGCATTTATAAGAAGAAATATTGAAGGTGTGTTTAGATGGATACAAAAAGATGGTCAGTGGATAAAAATGTGGATAATTTAACTGGTTACCCACAAATAACACAGGCAGCAGATCTTTTATTAAATAATGAAGTGGTTGCTTTCCCAACTGAAACCGTATATGGACTGGGCGCTAATGCCTACAGTGATCAGGCGGTTGCAAAAATTTTCGAAGCAAAAGGCAGACCTGCGGATAATCCACTTATTATCCACATTGCTGATGAAGCGATGATCTCTGACTTTGTAGAGGAAATTCCTGAAAACGCGAAGAAATTAATGAAGGCATATTGGCCAGGACCGCTTACGATTTTATTAAAAATGAAGCAAGGAGTACTCTCGGAGATGGCAACGCCTGGTTTATCTACAGTAGGAGTCCGTATGCCAGATCATCCGGTGGCACTGGCTTTATTGCAGAAAACCAAACTGCCTATCGCTGCTCCCAGTGCCAATTCTTCTGGGAGGCCAAGTCCCACAGCAGCAGAACATGTGTGGGATGACTTGCAGGGGAAAATTGCTGGTATTGTGGATGGGGGTACAACAGGTGTAGGACTGGAATCAACTGTTCTTGATTGTACAGAGGATGTTCCTGTCATATTGCGTCCAGGCGGGATTACTGCTCAGCAAATTCAAGAAGTCATTGGAGAGATTGCTGTTGATCCAGCTTTAACGGATGTTGAGCAGCAGCCCAAATCCCCTGGAATGAAGTATCGCCATTATGCTCCAGATGCAACTCTTGTATTAGTAGATGGAGATCGCTCCGAAATCCAGCGGCTTATTTTAGACAAGCAGAAAGAAGGACTAAAGGTTGGTGTCCTTACAACCTCTGAAAATGCCTCCTTCTATCAGGCAGACAAAGTGATTGCATGCGGAAGCAGAGACAATCTGAATTCAGTTGCAGGATCTTTATATGAGACGTTAAGAAATTTTAATAACGCAGAGCTTGATCTTATTTTTAGCGAAATGTTTCCGGACGAAGGTGTTGGACAGGCCATTATGAATCGTCTTATTAAAGCTGCTGGATATCGTGTTATTTCCTTTTAACTTTTTAGCCGTCTCAGTATGAGGCGGTTTTTGTGTTTGCTATGCCTAGAAAAAATGGACATTGTGAAAAACATCGTCTAAATGATCTTGGACTTGCATATCTTGAATTAGCAAGTCCAAGGGGGCGATATACAACATGGCAGAAATATTTGGCGAATTACTCACAATCGGCTTAATGGCATTCGCGCTAGGAATGGATGCCTTCTCAATAGGATTGGGAATGGGAATGTTTAAGCTCCGTTTGCGGCAAATTGTGAAGATTGGATTGACCGTAGGACTGTTTCACGTCCTCATGCCCATGTTAGGGATGATCACCGGCAGGTTCCTGTCGGACAAGTTTGGGGAAATTGCCGCTTATATTGGCGGAGGATTGCTGATTTTACTCGGAATTCAAATGGTGTTATCAAGCTTCAAAAAAGAAGAGAATAGCTTAATTTCACCTGTTGGATTTGGCTTATTGCTTTTTGCGGTGAGTGTGAGTCTGGATAGTTTTTCAGTCGGCTTATCGTTAGGGATATTCGGAGCTAAAACAGCGGTTGTTTTAACCATGTTCGGCGCTGCAGCAGCTATATTAACATGGGCCGGACTTTTCATTGGCCGGAAAGTGCAAGGGTGGCTAGGCTCTTACAGTGTAACCCTGGGTGGAGCTATCCTGCTCGCCTTTGGAATTAAATTGCTGTTTATGTAAGATTATATAGAAAAAGTTGGGAGAAAAGGTGTGACTTTTCTCTCTTTTTTTTGATATCTGCTCTATTGAATTTAGGTGTTTTGTCTTATAATGTAGGGGAGGGGGCAGCAAATATGAAGAATATTTTATTTGTTTGTACAGGCAATACTTGTAGAAGCCCAATGGCGGAGGCTATTTTAAAAAGCAAAAAAATATCAGGGATTTCAGTGAAATCTGCTGGTGTATATGCAGGTGCTGGAAGCCGTGCTTCTCTACATGCACAGCAAGTTCTGCAAGAACATGGCATTCATTTTGAACATCAATCTTCCCCATTAACAGCTGAGCTTCTGCAGTGGTCCGATTATGTGCTTACCATGACTTCTGATCATAAGCGGCTTATTTTAGACCGTTTTAATGGGGTTGAAGGAAAGGTCTTTACGCTAAAGGAATTTGCAGGGGATGCAGCAATAGATATTATTGACCCTTACGGAGGATCTCTTGAGATTTACAGAGCCACCTTCAATGATTTGAGAGAAGCTATTGATCAGGTAGAGAAATCTTGGAAAAAGCAGGAACGAAACTAAATCGGCTTGCAGGGGGAAGTTATGGAAGAGAAAACGAAATATAAATTTGGTCTGCGTAAAAAGCTTGTTGTTTTTATAATGACTTTAGCAATTATTACATATACGACAAGTGCTTTGTTTTTATATGTGGTATATCCGTTTATTAAGGATTTATTGCCAGTCGGACAGGTTATTTTTACGATTATTACGCTAAGTCTTGGTGCGGTGTGGTCTGGTATTTTAGCTTATTTTGCAGCTGGATTCCTTATTAATCCGCTGAAAAAATTAGAAAAAACCGCTCTAAAGGCAGCTCATGGTGATATCAATACGGATGTAGAGCTTTCTAAATCGGATGATGAAATTCGTTCATTGGGATTGGCGTTTAATCACATGCTTTACAATCTGAAGGATATGGTTCAGAAAATAGAAGAAAACTTTCAAGAAACAAATGATAAGGTGATCTCAATTTCACGCGAATCAACAGCAGCTGCTGAGCAAGCTGAAGTTATTTCCAGAACGATTGCAGAAATTTCAGCTGGTGCAGATCATTCAGCTGTTTCCATTCAGTCGACAGCTGAGTCAGTTGAGAGTGTTATAGAAATTGCGCAAATCGTACAGAAGAAGGCCGAAGATTCTGAAAGCGTTTCAAAGGAGTTAATTGATGATCTCGTTGATTCCAAAAAGGTGATTCACTCTTTAATCTCAGGAATTGAAAAGCTTGCCGCAGGAAATGAACAGTCACTCGAGACGGTTAAACGATTAGAAGATAATGCTTCTAAGGTAGAGCAGATCATCAAGCTTGTTGGCGATATTGCAGCTCAAACCAATCTTCTTGCATTAAATGCTTCCATTGAGGCGGCGCGTGCAGGCGAGCATGGGAAAGGCTTTGCGGTTGTTGCAGATGAAGTGCGCAAGCTTGCGGACGAAAGTGCAACGGCTGTGCAGGGTATTTCCGAACTGATTAAAAACATTCAGCAAGAAGTAAAAAATGTGGTGAGCCAAATCAGTCAGCAAGTACAATCAGCAAACATGGAAGCGAAAAAAGGAACTGAAACGAATGCGGTGATTGAAGAAATGACGAAAACAGTTAATGAAATGGCCTCGTCTGTCTCTGAAATCACAGGACTTGTTGGCAAACAGATGGAAAGCATTCATCATACGTCCCAGCAATCCCAAGAGGTGGCTGCCATCGCAGAAGAAACCTCGGCCGGTGCAGAAGAAGTTGCCGCGTCTTCTCAGCAGCAAACAAGTGTCATTGAAAACGTGGAAGTTCTGGCTAACGAACTAAAAACGCAAGCAGAAAAATTAAAAAGCACCATCACCAGATTTCATACTTCTTAAAGGGCCAGCCGGCTCTTTTTTTGTGCAGTCGAATGGGAGATTCGACCCGTTGCTGGGACGCCTCGAACTGCCCCGAATTTTGTTGAATTCAGGTTGACTATAAACTTTATAATTAAGCGCTTTTATGTAAGAATAAGAGTAGAAATTAGAGGAGGCTGTTAACATGAAGGTAGCAATTGCATCAGATCACGGCGGAGTTAACATTAGAGAAGAAATTAAAAGCTTAATGGATGAAATGGGTATACAGTATGAAGATTTTGGCTGTGAATGTGATACATCTGTTGACTATCCGGATTATGCTTTGCCGGTAGCGGAAAAGGTAGCCAGCGGAGAATTTGATCGTGGCATCTTAATCTGCGGGACAGGCATTGGCATGAGTATTGCAGCTAATAAGGTAAAGGGCATTCGCTGTGCGCTTGTACACGATACGTTTAGTGCAAAGGCGACGCGGGCACATAATGACAGCAATATGCTGGCAATGGGCGAGCGGGTAATTGGCCCTGGTCTTGCACGGGAAATCGCAAGCATCTGGCTGGGGACAGACTTTGAAGGCGGCCGTCATGAAACGCGAGTTGGTAAAGTTAAAGCTTATGAAAATAAATAATCTACCTGTCTTAGGAGTGTGAAGACAATGGCAGAAGAGTTGCAGACATGGAAACAAGAGCTGGATGAAATTGTTGAGCAATTTCTACAAGCGGTTTCTCTAAATGAGAAGAGTGTGGTTGTCATCGGCTGCAGTACAAGTGAGGTTGCTGGAAGCAGGATTGGAACGGCTGGTACAGAGCAGGTGGCAGAAATGATTTATCATTCGCTGCAGAAATTGACCAGTGAGACGGGAGCTTCCCTGGCATTTCAATGCTGCGAACACCTGAATCGGGCGCTTGTAGTCGAGAGACAGACCGCGGAGTCTAAAGGCTGGGAAGAGGTCAGTGTGATCCCCGTTCGAACAGCGGGTGGAGCAATGGCCACCTATGCTTACGGTTCAATGAGCAATCCTGTTGTTGTGGAGTTTATAAAAGCTGATGCAGGCATTGACATAGGTGACACATTCATCGGCATGCATTTAAAACATGTAGCTGTCCCTATTAGAACCACACAGAAAAATGTTGGAGCAGCACATGTCACACTGGCAACAACACGGCCTAAATTAATCGGCGGTATTCGTGCTGTTTATGAAAAAAAGAAAGAAAATGAATCCTGCTAACCTTTGCGTATGCAAAGGTTTTTTTATGAGCTGCATGCGGTTAGGATGGTTGCGATGGCGAATATCTTTGTTGTTTGGGCGAATATATTTCTTTTACAGCGAAAAAAATATAATTACGGCGAATAAATTTATTTTACGGCGAATAAATCCAAATCACGGCGAATATTCAACCTGCACCCCTTTTTGAAGACAGTCACATGACCCTCAATTGGTCGAAAAAATACCAACCATCGCTTTAACTATGCATCCTCCTAAAAAAACAGATTGCTTCCAATATCCAATAGCCCCAGAAACGATTCAATTTTTATAAAGATTAAAACAGAAAAACATGTTAAAATGAAAGAGATTTTTGGTACATAGGACGCGTTTTAACAAGCAGAAAAAGGTTCTTTCACGGCCGCACGGCGGGATGACTTGCCTTTTTATAAACAAGATCGCTTGTAAAGAACGCGATAATAAGCTGTTGGACAAGGGGAGGATATAAATGAAGCATTTAGCACAGCAGGATGAGCAGGTTTTTCAGTCGATTCAAGATGAGCTTAAGAGGCAGCGAACAAAAATTGAGTTAATTGCGTCCGAAAACTTTGTCAGCGAAGCCGTAATGGAAGCGCAAGGCTCTGTACTGACCAATAAATACGCAGAAGGCTACCCGGGGCGCCGTTATTATGGCGGCTGTGAACACGTGGATGTAGCTGAGGATCTTGCCCGTGACCGCGCGAAGCAAATTTTTGGAGCGGAGCATGCCAATGTGCAGCCGCATTCTGGTGCACAGGCAAACATGGCTGTTTATTATACTGTACTTCAGCATGGCGATACCGTTCTTGGAATGAATCTTTCACATGGTGGACACTTAACACATGGAAGTCCAGTAAACTTTAGCGGAATTCAATATAATTTTGTTGAATACGGTGTTGATGAGAAAACGCAATACATTAACTATGATGATGTCCTTGAAAAAGCGCGTGAGCATAAGCCGAAGCTGATCGTTGCGGGTGCAAGTGCATATCCTCGTGCCATTGACTTCAAGCGCTTCCGTGAAATTGCTGATGAAGTCGGTGCTTATTTAATGGTAGACATGGCTCATATTGCAGGTTTAGTTGCTGCCGGTCTTCACGAAAATCCAGTTCCTTATGCTGACTTTGTCACAACAACAACACATAAAACTTTACGCGGCCCTCGCGGCGGCATGATCCTTTGCAAAGAGGAATTTGCTAAAAAGATTGATAAATCTATCTTCCCTGGTCTTCAAGGAGGACCGCTTATGCATGTGATCGCTGCCAAAGCAGTTGCATTTGGTGAGGCATTGCAGGATAGCTTCAAGGAATACGCGGGCAGCATCATTCAAAATGCTCACCGTCTCGCGGCTGCACTTGCGAAGGAAGAAATTAACCTCGTTTCAGGCGGAACTGATAATCACCTTTTACTTATTGATTTAAGCTCTTTAGATCTAACTGGAAAAGTAGCGGAAAAAGTCCTGGATGAGATCGGAATTACTGTCAACAAAAACACAATCCCATTCGATCCGCAAAGCCCGTTTGTGACTAGCGGTATCCGTATTGGAACCGCTGCTGTTACTTCTCGCGGCTTTGGCGAAAAAGAAATGGACGAAATTGCAGCTATCATCGCATTAACATTGAAAAATCATGAGAACGAAGAAAAACTTTCAGAGGCTAAACAGCGTGTTGAAGCTTTAACAAGCCAATTTACGCTTTATCCTGAGAGATAAGATTAGAATATATCGAAAGAGGCTAGGACATAAGTATTTAACACAACCACAGAACCGAATGATTAGGAAGAATCTTTCTAATCATTCGGTTTTTTATTTGTTTAAAATTTAATATTTAAACATGAGTGAAATGGAGCGGAGGACCCTCGACTCCTGCGGGCTGAAGAGCAAAGGGTGAGACCCCGCAGGAACGGATGCTCCGAGGAGGCTCAGCTTCCTCCCCATGGAAAGCGAGGGTTTGGAGCGCAGGTGGAACGGGCTTGTGTAAACACGTAAACCTTGAAAATGAACATTCGTGTTTTACAAATTGTATTTTCGTTTTGTCCCAGTCTCTTTTGTTTGCTGTTCAAAACCGACTGTGGGCAAATTTGTAGCAGCAGTTCTTTCTTTCACGGGTGTGCTTCTTTCATGACACTTCCTTAACAATTTGCTTTGATAGTTGCCCTCGTATTTATTTTTCTGTAAAATTAGACGAAGTGCAAACAGAACTATTTTAAACAAAAAAGGAGAGATTTCGATGGCAAAGGTATATGTATTTGATCATCCATTAATTCAGCATAAACTAACATACATACGTGAAAAAAATACGGGGACGAAAGAGTTCAGGGAGCTTGTTGATGAAGTTGCTACGTTAATGGCATTTGAAATAACGAGAGACATGCCTTTGGAAGAAATCGAAATTGAAACACCTGTAAAATCCACTAAGTCAAAAGTGTTATCCGGAAAAAAACTTGGTATTATTCCGATCTTACGTGCGGGTATTGGGATGGTTGATGGCATTCTGAAGCTGATTCCAGCTGCAAAGGTTGGACATATCGGTCTTTACCGTGATCCAGAAACATTAATGCCAGTTGAATATTATGCAAAGCTTCCGAGTGATGTGGAAGAAAGAGACTTTATCGTTGTAGACCCAATGCTAGCAACTGGGGGATCTGCGATTGAGGCGATTAATTCTCTGAAAAAGCGTGGCGGAAAACATATTAAATTTATGTGTCTGATTGCTGCTCCAGAAGGGGTAGAAGCCGTGAAGGAAGCACATCCGGATGTAGATATTTATATTGCTGCTCTTGATGAGAAATTAAATGACCATGGTTATATAGTTCCGGGTCTTGGCGATGCCGGTGACCGATTATTCGGTACTAAATAAGGGAGGAGACGATGAACATGGATCGTCCAATTAAAGTAATGACGATTTTTGGGACAAGACCAGAAGCGATTAAAATGGCTCCGCTTGTTCTTGAACTTCAAAAATATCCAGAGCACTTTGAATCAATTGTGACTGTTACAGCTCAGCACCGTGAAATGCTAGACCAAGTGCTGACAATCTTTGGCATAACACCTGACCATGATTTAAATATTATGAAGAATCGCCAAACCCTGATTGATGTAACAACAAGAGGTTTGGAAGGCTTGGATGCTATTATGAAGGAAGTGAAGCCTGACATTGTTCTTGTCCACGGTGATACAACCACGACATTTATTGCAGGGCTTGCCGCATTTTATAATCAGATTCCAGTTGGACATGTTGAAGCGGGGCTGCGGACATGGAATAAGTACTCTCCATTCCCAGAAGAAATGAACCGTCAGCTTACAGGGGTAATGGCGGATCTGCATTTCTCTCCAACTCTGCAGTCAGCACAAAATTTAGTTCGTGAAAATAAACAGGAAGAAAGCATTTTTGTAACTGGCAATACAGCGATTGATGCCTTAAAAACAACGGTTAAAGATGAATACCATCATGAAGTGCTGGACAAGGTTGGTTCTGATCGCCTTGTATTATTAACAGCACACCGCCGTGAAAATCTTGGTGAGCCGATGCGAAATATGTTTAAAGCAATTAAACGGCTTGTGGACGAGCAGTCAGATATCCAAGTCGTCTATCCTGTTCATATGAATCCGGCTGTCAGAGAAATTGCCGGGGAAATTCTAGGAAATGATGACCGCATACACTTAATTGAGCCTCTTGATGTCATTGATTTCCATAATTTCGCTTCTCGTGCATATCTTATTTTGACAGATTCAGGCGGTGTGCAAGAGGAAGCTCCTTCTCTTGGTGTTCCAGTTCTTGTGCTGCGTGATACAACCGAACGTCCAGAAGGTATTCAGGCTGGCACACTAAAGTTAGCGGGAATTGAAGAACAGCCGATCTACGAAATGGCAACGGAATTACTGTCAGATGAAGAAGCTTACAAAAAAATGGCTCATGCTGTCAATCCATACGGTGATGGACATGCTTCATATAGAATTTGCGAAGCAATTCGCTACTATTTTAAACAGCTGGAAGACCGTCCCGAGGAATATAATCCGCAATAAGCAGCATAGACAAGCTGGCTTTAGCTTAAGGGTTTGGATTCAAGGGCGCATTTATGAGGCTGGGGCATAAGAATTTAACACGATTGTAAAAGCGAGTGGTTAGGAAGTGGATCTTCCTAATCATTCGTTTTTTTAGTTTTTATTTTAACAAAAATGAGTGAAATGGAGCGGAGGACACTCGACTCCGCAGCAAATGTGGAACGGGCTTGTGTAAGTATCCAAACATGACATTTAAATTATTTGCATAAAATACCTGGACCGAGCATTCTTGCTTCTCCCCAATCCTAACCTGCCACAACCAACGACATTTCAGTAAAAGATGCATACTCCCCTCTTAAAAAGAAAACGATAAGCAGTAAAAAGAGGTGCATCCCTATGAGATATTTTCTTCTTCTGTTTCTTGTTTTTATATGTATTTTTCCTTTATCTGCATACAGCACCACACTTGAAATACCGCCAATTCCAAGCATGGAGGATGATGGTGAAGAGGTCGCAATTATTGTCTTAAAGGACGGACAAAAGATTCAAAATGTGAAAAGGAGGGCTAGTGAGGCAGGGCTTGAGGTGCGACGTACATATCAAATTGCCTTAAATGCCATCTCTGTTAAAGGTGACTCATCCGCTATACAGACGCTGCAGGCTGAGTCAGGTGTTTCCTTTATCTCTCCTGTTAATACGTATTCTGTCCATTCTGAAAACAATATTGAATTAATTGGCGGCGATTTAATTCGCGGCTATTTTGACAATGAAGATCACCGATTAACAGGGAAGGGAGTAAGGGTAGGGATTATTGATACAGGAATTGATTATCAACATCCAGACTTGGCCAGGAATTATGGCGGCGGACATGATGTTGTGGACGAGGATGAAGATCCAATGGAAACAAGAGCAGCCGCTGGGAAATCTACTCTTCATGGAACGCATGTGGCAGGCATTATTGCTGCCAACGGAAGATTAAAGGGGGTTGCGCCTGAAGCAACCATAATTGCTTATCGTGCATTGGGACCCGGTGGAAGCGGCACAACAGAGCAAGTCATTGCAGCGATTGAAGAAGCAATCAAAGATCGGGTAGATGTATTAAACTTATCACTCGGAAACAATGTCAATGGACCGGATCTGCCAATTAGCATTGCCCTGAATAAAGCCGTTGATGAAGGAATCACTGCTGTGGCGTCATCAGGAAATTCTGGTCCAAATATGTGGAGTGTCGGTTCGCCTGGTACGGCTTCGAAAGCGATCTCTGTTGGTGCTTCTACACCTTCGCTCATGATTCCATATTTAAAAATTGAAGGAAAGAACACCCGTCTTCAGCTCTTGCAGGGTTCTCCCCCCTGGAAACTGGATAAATCCTATCCCGTTGCCGATGGAGGAATAGGCACAAAAGCAGATTTAAAGGATGCGAAAGGGAAAATTGTGCTGATTGAACGAGGAGAACTGACATTTTCCGAAAAAAGTCAAAATGCCTATGAAGCTGGTGCTGAAGCAGTTGTGATCTATAACAATACAAATGGTAATTTCCAAGGAAATCTTGAAGGCAAACATCATATCCCGGTTGCCGCTCTTTCAAAAAAAGATGGCAGCCGTCTTATTAAGAACCTTAAGAAAAAGACATTGCTGGCACAAACCAATATAATAGAAGAAAAAGATTTATTAGCTGATTTTAGCTCGCGCGGTCCTGTAACATCTACGTGGGAAATTAAGCCGGATGTAGTTGCGCCGGGAGTGGCAATTAAAAGCACAATACCTGGGGGTTACCTTCCGCTGCAAGGTACAAGTATGGCAGCGCCGCATGTTGCTGGGGCATGTGCTCTTTTGAAGCAAGCGCACCCTGAATGGGGGCCGGAGCAAATAAAGGCAGCACTAATGAATACATCGAAACAGCTTGTAAATAACACTGGCCTTCCATATAAAACATATGAACAAGGCGCTGGAAGAATCCAGCTGGAACAAGCCTTGAAAACTGAATCTCTAGTGATGCCGGGTTCATTGCAGTTTGGAAAATTTAAGCTGGCCGATCAGCAGCATAAACACACTGCGTATATTGAGATTGAAAACACAAGCACATCAAGCAAGACATACTCATTCAATATTCCCCATAAAGTGGAGGGTATTGAATGGGAACTGCCTCTATCTTTTCAAATAGCACCTGGTAAAAGAGAAAAGGTTGAAATTAAAATGTCTGCAGATCCAAGGAAACTCACTGAAAAATTATACGATGGAAGCCTAACGTTAAATGCAGGATCAGAACAAATTAGAATTCCTTATTTGTATGTCTTGGAGGAACCAAACTATCCAAGGGTCATGGGCTTTGCGATCGGAAAGGGAGATAAGCCGGGAGTATATCGCTATGAAGCATATTTGCCGGGTGGAGCAGAAGAGTTTGGGATTGCGCTGTTTGACCCGGAAAGCCTGCGATTTGTCGGATTCCTCGATTGGAAGCGGAAGGTCAAGAAAGGACAGCTGGAACAAGAAATTGAAGAAACAATATTACCTGACTCTGGCCTTTACTTAGCCAAAATATTCGCAAAGAAAGCAGGTAAAGAGGACTGGATTGAAACCTATTTAGTTGTGGGACCTCATGGAGAATTAATACAGCAAGAGTATAAAGGTGAAAAGAGCCACATTAACAATTAATGAGAAGCATCCATCTAAAAATCCATTATCTGATTAAGTTCAGATGATGGATTTTTAACGATGATGGGTTTTGCTGCTACAAGACACCTGTAAGAATGTGAAAATAAGATTTTAATACTGAGAAAAGGAAGGAAGTTAAAATGAGAGAATCATAGGTATAGGGAGCATGCAATAGGATAAAATGAAAAAATATGAACAAAGTGTGAACTCTGATTTTTCCCAAGTTTAGGTTGTCAACTTTTTGGTCTTAAACGCATTGACATTGACAAGCCCCTATTGTATGCTTACAAAGGGTATAATTGATAGGGTTTACAAAGCAACATAGGCATGTTGTTAAGGGTAAAAACCTTCCGCTGTTTTTGGTTTTATACATAAAATCACATCGGTTTAAAACGGAAGAAATAGAGCCTGCTGTAAACGGATCAGTTCATACGCTTTTTCTGTTGCTCTTTTCTAAGTGTTTTTAGCGCGGAACTTCTCCCTCTTTTAAAATGAAATTCCATACATACTATTAATAAGAGGATGAATACGGCCGTTGGAAAATGGTTCACTTCGGCGGACAGGAGAAAAGGGATATGCCAGAATTTAAATTAATGTTTAACAGGCAAAGAAAGTACATGTTTTATCTTCTAGCGATCTATGTTCTTGGCTGGGGATTTACCTCACATCAGCATATATACTTAGGTTTGGTTATCGGAACAAGCTTAAGCATGTATATCTTATGGTCAATGGTCAGAAAAATAGATCAATTCGGAGAAGCGGTTGCCACTGGCCGAAAAGTGTACTCACTTGGAATGATCTCTAGAATGGCAGTAGCTGCATTAGCGGTGTTAATTGCGACGAGATATCCAGAACATGTGCATTTTATCAGTGTAATTATAGGATTAATGACAGCTTATATTGTCATTATGATAGATTTTGCCATCCAGACATTACAATCAGCACTCAGCAAGGGAGAGAGGTGAAAAAAATTTGGGAAATCATGTTGCTCCTGCAGTAGAGATATTTGGTATATGGTTTAACCTATCAAATATTCTCATGATAACTGTAGCTAGTATTATTGTATTTATTATTGCGTATGTCTGTACCCGTAACTTATCTATGAAACCAACAGGTAAGCAAAACTTTATTGAGTGGGTAATGGACTTCGTTAAAAACATTATTAACAGTTCAATGGATTGGAAAACAGGTGGCAGATTCCATGTGTTAGGAATCACGCTTATTATGTTCATCTTTGTTTCCAATATGCTAGGTCTTCCGTTTGCTGTAGTCCTCGACCATGAACTATGGTGGAAATCACCTACCGCTGACCCAATTGTTACATTAACCCTTGCGGCGATGGTGATCGCATTATCACACTACTATGGTGTTAAAATGAAAGGGTTAAAAGAATATGGAAAAGACTTCTTCAGGCCAAAGGCGTTTATGTTTCCGCTGAAGATTGTAGAAGAATTTTCAAACACACTTACACTAGGTCTTCGTTTATATGGAAATATATATGCAGGTGAAATTTTACTTTCTCTACTCTCTACTTCCCTCGCATACTCAACCTGGTGGGGAACCATACTAGCAATTCCATTAACGGTAGTATGGCAAGGATTCTCCGTATTTATCGGTTCTATCCAAGCATTTATCTTTACTCTGTTAGCAATGGTCTATATGTCTCATAAAGTAAATCATGACCATTAATATATTATATGTTCAGCTTATTGAACAAACAAAAAATAAACTATATACAATTCAAGGAGGAAATACAAAATGGGTGCAATAGCAGCAGCAATCGCAATTGGTTTAGCAGCATTAGGTGCAGGTTTAGGTAACGGAATGATCGTTTCTCGTACAGTTGAAGGGATCGCTCGTCAGCCAGAAGCTCGTGGTATGCTTCAATCTACAATGTTCATCGGGGTAGCTTTCGTAGAGGCGATTCCAATCATGGCGGTTGTTATCGCGTTTATGGTAATGGGTCAATAATCGGTATATAAAATTAGAAATGGCGAAGTTGATCGATAAGAACCTTCGCCATTCCTTTATGCCTAATATTTGGATTAGTGAATCAATTATCACAACGAAATATGGATCATAGATTCCAGATGAAGATTTCTGAAGGGAGTGAACTCGTCCGTGCTATTAAATGGTTTTGCCTTAGGGGCATCTTCTGGTGTATTTACCGGTGGAGATATCATTTTTACAATCTTCACATTTATTATATTGCTATTCTTAATAAAGAAGTTTGCATGGGGTCCGTTAATGGGCATGATGCAGCAGCGTGAAGAATACATTGCAAATGAAATTACTGCAGCCGAAACTAGCCGTGTTGAGGCGAAAAAGTATCTGGACGAACAGCGTCAGTTATTAACAGAAGCTCGTACAGAAGCACAAACTTTAATTGACAATGCAAAGAAACAAGCCGATATTCAAGGTCAGGAAATTACTGAACTGGCTCAAAAAGAAGCACAGCGCTTAAAGGACTCTGCTGTATTAGAAATTGAACAGCAGAAAGAGCAAGCTGTAGCAGCAATTCGTGATCAAGTTGCATCACTTTCAGTATTAATTGCTTCTAAAGTTATCGAAAAAGAATTAACTGCAGAAGACCAACAGCAGTTAATTGATGAATATATTAAAGAGGCAGGGGAAAAACGATGAAGAGCTCTGCGGTATCAAAACGCTATGCAATTGCTCTTTTTGACCTTGCCAAAGAACACCAGCTGATCGACAGCATGGAGCAAGAGTTACTCGTAGTAAAAGATGTTATTCAAAATAGCGAAGAATTCCACACGCTATTTCAGTCTCCAAAGCTTTCTATTCAAAAGAAAAAAGAGATTGTTAAGGACGCTTTTGCTTCGTTAAACGCTTTCGTTGTAAATACATTAATGATACTAATTGAACGTCACCGTGAAGATATTATTGTTGAAGTGGCGGAACAATTTATCAATCTTGCAAATGATGCCAGAGGAATTGCCGAAGCAAAGGTTTATACAACAAGACCTTTAACTGACGCAGAAAGAGAAGCCTTATCTGTATCATTTGCTGCTAAAGTAGGAAAAAAATCACTTCGTATTGACAATATTATAGATGCTAGTCTGCTGGGCGGCATTAAGCTTCGAATCGGAAACACGATTTTCGATGGAAGCCTGCGCGGTAAATTAGATCGTCTTGAGCGTCAACTGTTAGGATAAGATTCGTAGATAGGGGTGAAACTCATGAGCATCAAAGCTGAAGAAATCAGTGCACTGATAAAAAAGCAAATTGAAAACTATCAGTCGGAAATTCAAGTAAGTGATGTAGGTACAGTTATCTCTGTTGGGGATGGTATCGCACGTGTTCATGGCCTCGACAATGTCATGGCTGGAGAACTTGTTGAATTTTCAAACGGCGTTATGGGTATGGCACAAAACCTGGAAGAAAATAACGTTGGTATTATTATTTTAGGACCATTCACTGAAATCCGTGAAGGTGGCGAAGTGCGCCGCACAGGCCGCATCATGGAAGTACCGGTTGGTGAAGAACTAATTGGCCGTGTCGTGAATCCACTTGGACAGCCTGTTGATGGTATGGGTCCAATTAACACAACTAAATCTCGTCCAATCGAGAGCGCTGCACCTGGTGTAATGGATCGTAAATCCGTACATGAGCCATTACAAACAGGAATTAAAGCGATCGATGCTCTAGTGCCAATTGGCCGCGGACAGCGTGAGCTTATTATCGGTGACCGTCAAACGGGTAAAACTTCCGTTGCAATCGATACAATTTTGAACCAAAGAGATCAAGATATGATCTGTATCTATGTAGCAATTGGACAAAAGGAATCTACTGTCCGTAATGCCGTAGAAACATTGCGTAAAACAGGCGCTTTAGACTACACAATTGTTGTTACAGCATCTGCTTCTCAGCCTGCTCCAATGCTATACCTAGCTCCTTACGCTGGTGTAACAATGGCTGAAGAATTTATGTTCAATGGCAAACACGTGTTAGTTGTATATGATGACTTAACAAAACAAGCATCTGCATATCGTGAGCTTTCCCTATTATTGCGCCGTCCTCCGGGCCGTGAAGCATATCCAGGGGATGTTTTCTACTTGCACAGCCGTTTACTTGAGCGTGCAGCTAAATTAAGCGATGCAAAAGGAGCAGGTTCCATTACAGCTCTTCCATTTATTGAAACACAAGCAGGAGACGTATCTGCTTATATCCCAACAAACGTTATTTCCATTACTGATGGGCAAATTTTCCTTCAGTCTGACCTTTTCTTCTCCGGTGTTCGTCCGGCGATTAACGCAGGTCTTTCTGTATCACGTGTAGGTGGATCTGCACAGATTAAAGCAATGAAAAAGGTTGCAGGTACACTGCGTCTTGACCTTGCTTCTTACCGTGAGCTTGAATCTTTCGCACAGTTTGGATCTGACCTTGATAAAGCGACACAAGCGAAATTGAATCGTGGTGCTCGTACGGTAGAGGTCTTAAAACAAGACTTAAACAAGCCGTTAAAGGTTGAAAAGCAAGTTGCGATCCTTTATGCACTTACACGCGGATTCCTAGATGATATCCCAGTACATGATATCCGCCGTTTCGAAGATGAGTACTTAACATGGTTAGACCACAACCGCAAAGAGCTGCTTGATCATATCGTTACGACGAAAGAGCTTCCTTCCGATGAAGATATGGCTGCTGCGATCAATGATTTCAAGAAATCATTCGCAGTTTCTGAATAATAGGGCTTAGAGAGTATTGGAGAGGGAAGCCTCTCCAAAATCCTATTAGGCGTCTATTTTGATCAACAAACTTTGAATGAGGGTGGTGAGAACCTGTGGCATCATTACGCGATATAAAATCTCGTATTACTTCTACAAAGAAGACGAGTCAAATAACAAAAGCCATGCAGATGGTATCTGCGGCTAAAATGAACCGTGCAGAAATGAATGCGAAGTCATTTGTTCCTTACATGGAAAAAATTCAAGAGGTTACGGCCTCAATCGCTAAAGGCAGCATGGATGCAAACCATCCGATGCTCACTAGCCGTCCTGTCAAGAAGACTGGATATGTAGTGATTACATCAGACCGTGGCTTAGCCGGTGCGTACAATAGCAATATTTTGCGGACTGTTTATCAAACCATTCAAAATCGCCATAAATCAACTGATGAATATGCGATTATTGCAATCGGCAGAACAGGCCGTGATTTCTTCAAAAAACGTGGCATGAATGTCATTCTTGATATTGTTGCTGTATCTGATCAGCCGTCGTTTACGGATATTAAAGATATCGCAAGCAAAACAGTCGGAATGTTCTTAGATGAAACGTTTGATGAGCTTTACTTATATTACAGTCATTATGTCAGCGCGATCCAGCAGGATGTAACGGAAAGAAAGCTTCTTCCGCTTACAGATATCTCATCTTCTGGCACATTGACTTCATATGAATTTGAACCAAACGCTGAAGAGATTTTGGAAGTACTTCTTCCGCAATACGCTGAAAGTCTCATCTATGGTTCATTATTAGATAGTAAAGCAAGTGAGCATGCAGCACGTATGACGGCAATGAAGAATGCAACGGATAACGCTAATGATTTAATCAATTCGCTTAGCCTTGTATACAACCGTGCTCGACAAGCTGCGATTACCCAGGAAATTACGGAAATCGTTGGCGGAGCAGCTGCATTAGAATAGTACCGATAAATCAGATGATGAAGCTGGAGATTGCTCTGGCTTCTATGTCTGAACATATACCGATTTGAACTGTGTATGACAGCAACTAGTATAAAAATTGTTATTAGATTATGGATTAGCTTAGTGCTTGACCCTTAGCAATAGCGAATGGGCAAGGCGCTTGCGCTTTTCTAAGTAGGAGGGAAAAAGATGAATAAAGGACGCGTTCTTCAAGTTATGGGTCCAGTTGTTGACGTTAAGTTCGAAAGCGGACAGCTGCCTGAGATCTATAATGCTTTGACTATTTCAAATCAAGCGCGTGAATCTGGAGTTGAAATCAACTTAACCCTAGAAGTTGCCCTTCATTTAGGTGATGATACTGTTCGTACGATTGCGATGTCATCAACTGATGGATTAACAAGAGGAAGTGAAGTTGTTGACTCAGGTGCACCAATTTCTGTTCCTGTTGGTGATATTACTCTAGGCCGCGTATTCAACGTGCTTGGCGAAACTATCGACCTAGACCCAGTGATTACTGGTGATATTCGCCGTGACTCAATCCACAGAGAAGCGCCAAAGTTTGAGCAGCTTTCAACTGAAGTTGAAATTTTAGAAACAGGAATTAAAGTAGTAGACCTTCTTGCTCCATATATTAAAGGTGGTAAGATCGGTCTATTCGGTGGTGCCGGTGTAGGTAAAACCGTTTTAATTCAGGAATTGATTAACAATATCGCACAGGAACACGGCGGGATCTCCGTATTCGCCGGTGTTGGTGAGCGTACACGTGAAGGGAACGACCTTTACCACGAAATGACAGATTCAGGCGTAATTAAGAAAACGGCAATGGTTTTCGGACAAATGAATGAGCCGCCAGGAGCACGTATGCGTGTTGCTTTAACTGGTTTGACAATGTCTGAATACTTCCGTGATGAGCAAGGACAAGACGTTCTATTCTTCATGGATAATATCTTCCGTTTCACGCAAGCAGGTTCTGAGGTTTCTGCCCTATTAGGACGTATGCCTTCAGCCGTTGGTTACCAGCCAACACTTGCAACTGAGATGGGTAAATTGCAAGAGCGTATTACATCTACAAATGTTGGGTCTGTAACATCCATTCAAGCGATTTATGTACCTGCCGATGACTATACGGATCCGGCTCCAGCGACTACATTCGCTCACTTGGATGCAACAACAAACCTTGAGCGTAAGCTTTCTGAGATGGGGATTTACCCAGCAGTAGATCCACTTGCTTCTACTTCCCGTGCATTATCACCGGAAATCGTAGGAGAAGAGCATTATTCTATTGCTCGTCAAGTACAGCAAACTTTACAGCGTTACAGAGAACTTCAAGATATCATTGCGATTCTTGGTATGGACGAGCTTTCTGATGATGATAAACTAGTCGTTGCACGCGCACGTCGCATCCAGTTCTTCTTATCACAAAACTTCCACGTTGCTGAGCAGTTTACTGGCCAGCCAGGTTCATATGTACCTGTAAAAGAAACTGTACAAGGCTTCAAGGCAATTCTTGAAGGCAAATACGATCACTTACCAGAGGATGCTTTCCGTCTTGTTGGAAGAATCGAAGAAGTGATCGAAAGTGCAAAGAAAATGGGCGTAGAGGTCTAAATCTGGACCAGGAGGGTAAAAAATGAAGACAATCAATGTCAATATTGTTACTCCCGACGGCCCGGTGTATGAATCAGACGTAGAAATGGTGAGTACAAAGGCCGCAAGCGGTGAGCTCGGGATCTTGCCTGGCCATATTCCAATGGTAGCGCCGCTGCAAATTGGAGCGGTCCGTTTGAAAAACGGTGGAAAAACCGATCTAGTCGCTGTAAATGGCGGATTCATTGAAGTCAAACCTGAAAAGGTAACGATCTTGGCGCAATCGGCTGAGCAATCTGAAGAAATCGATTTAGAAAGAGCGAAAAGTGCAAAGCTTCGAGCTGAAGAACGCCTTCATCAACAGAAGCGTGAAAATATCGATTTCCGCAGAGCAGAGCTTGCTCTTCAACGCGCGATGAATCGTATCAATGTATCTGAAAGACATTTTTAATCAATAGAGAAAACACCTCGCGGAATTGCTGTGAGGTGTTTTTTTATTACCCTTACAGAAAGCTTTATAACTGACTTTTAAAAAAAACGTGTCAGGCTGCAGAGCATAATCCTTAAGATCTTAATCTTGTTGGGTGAGCAGGCTCTTTTGCTTTTCTTGTACAAATATAAAATTTTTATTAAGAAAGTGTAACCTACTAGCTAGAATATACGTCGAATGATAGGATGGAAATGGAGTGTAAACAAATTGAGGAGGGAAAAATGATGATTACAGGAGACTTTGGTCAGCAGGCGCTTATTAGCATTATGTCACATCTTGTATTTATTGCCCTTGCCTGGTGGGCATTGCAGGCCATTCGCCTAGATCAATTACTTAAGCCTAATCGAGTTGTACAGGCAAGAGTTCTATATATCCTTTTATCAATCATAATTGGCTCAGCTGCAAGTAATTTTTTCCTTGACTATTTATTATGGTCTCAACAGCTTCCTCTTATTTTACAAACCATTTGCTTATCTAAAATATAGGTCTTAGTGCATGTTTTCTTTTGGATCGTTTTTGAGTATGATTCTCTTGTTGTCAAAAATTTGACCTGAGTTTTTGTTCTTCAATCTTTTGTGAAGCATTTTTCAAAGTAAGACAATAGGCATAGCAGATCCTCATTTTTTTTGAGTACATATTAATGATTGTCAAAAAGTGACGAGAGTTTTTAAGTATGCCGTGCTCCTCCTTGGTAACAATGATACTAAGGGGAGGAGATTTAAAAATGAGAGATAAAAAAATATTTTTATTAGCAATTATTACCGTAATTGGTTTTGCAGCTATGACGTTTGGGAATAAGACGATTGTAGCATACGATAAGCTTGACCTATCAAAATTTGCTGCTGTTATGGAAGATGAGAATATAATCATATCTGAGTGGTCTTTACATGCAAGAGAAAAAATGGAAAGTTTTGAAACACTTGAACAAGCTGAAGAATACACAAATGAACTAAAAAAGGCATATGCTGATTGGGAATGGACAGTTAAGTCAGAGGCTGGGCAGTGGGAAGCTACTGGTTACAAGACAGACGCAAACGGGCTGGATGAAACCGTTAAACTTCTGTCTGCTGAGTCTGGCGAGACAGTACAATCTTATTTGACATATGAGGTAAAAGGAAGCATATGGAACAGCGATACAGAGCTTTTGGCTGAAAATAAGCTAGAACGCCGACTTTCCGACTTATTTCGCGGAAATCCCACAATTTTCTCTTGTATGAAAGGCGAATTCAATGATAAGATTAATGGGTCTTTGTCAAATACTGCAAGTCAGCTACTAAGGGTATTTGATGCAGAAGAGATTGAAACGCTGGAAGAAGAACAATTTGTTTCGACAACTGCATTTTCACCGATGTTCCATGAATCGGTTGCAGCGGGCGGACAAAAAATGAACATGCAAATTGGATTAAGAACTGAAGGGATGGGCGCTAATACAACCATAGTTATTGGCACACCCATCATTACGATTGAATATTAATATAGAGATAATGGACGCGGAGGGGAATACACTTTGGAAAAAATCATCGTCCGCGGCGGAAATCGGCTAAGCGGAACTGTAAAAGTTGAAGGAGCAAAAAATGCTGTTTTGCCGGTTATCGCTGCTACACTGTTAGCTAGTGATGGAAAAAGCATAATTCGTGATGTCCCTACTCTCTCCGATGTATTTACAATTAATGAAGTATTACGCTATTTAAACGCCGAAGTGGAGTTTGATCATAATACAGTATACGTGAATGCATCAAGAGAGTTAAAAGAAGAGGCACCTTTTGAATATGTACGTAAAATGCGTGCATCTTCATTAGTAATGGGACCGCTTCTTGCTAGAAATGGCCGTGCACGTGTGGCATTGCCAGGGGGCTGTGCAATCGGCTCTCGCCCAATTGATCAGCATTTAAAGGGCTTTGAAGCAATGGGAGCAACAGTAAAGGTTGGAAATGGATTTGTTGAAGCAGAAGCTGCAGATGGCCGTCTGCGCGGAGCAAAAATATATTTAGATTTCCCAAGCGTAGGCGCAACAGAAAACATTATGATGGCTGCAACTCTAGCTGAAGGTACAACGGTTATTGAAAACGTTGCGAAAGAACCTGAAATTGTCGACCTTGCTAATTTCCTAAATAGCATGGGAGCAAAGGTTAGAGGCGCAGGTACTGGAACGATTCGCATTGAAGGAGTGGAAATGCTTTTCGGAGCAGACCACACGATTATTCCAGACCGTATTGAAGCTGGCACTTTTATGGTTGCTGCTGCGATTACTGGTGGAGATGTACTCATCAAAGGAGCTGTTCCTGAGCATTCGACATCTTTAATTGCTAAAATGGAAGAAATGGGTGTAATCTTTGTTGAGGAAGCAGAAGGTGTGCGTGTATTAGCACCTGAGAAGCTGAAAGCAGTGGATATTAAAACAATGCCACATCCAGGATTCCCAACTGATATGCAAGCACAAATGATGGCCTTATTGCTTCATGCAAATGGCACAAGTGTAATAACAGAAACGGTATTTGAAAATCGTTTTATGCACGTAGAGGAATTCCGCCGCATGAACGCTGAAATTAAAATTGAAGGCCGCTCAGTGATTATGAATGGACCTTCTAATCTGCAGGGAGCAGAAGTAGCTGCAAGTGATTTACGTGCTGCTGCAGCGTTAATTTTAACAGGTCTTGTTGCTGATGGAGTTACACGCGTTACTGAACTAAAGCATCTTGATCGCGGATATGTAAGCTTCCATGAAAAACTGGCTGCGCTTGGTGCAGATATTGAACGTATTACAGAAGTTGAAGAGCCGCAAACTGAAAAGTTTGTTACAGACCTTAACGCATAAATCTTTCTAATATACCGAAAAACCGCAATATCGACTTGTCTGCAAAGGCATATCGGTATGCGGTTTTTTATTTTTGCTTTTATGCTGCCCACTTAAACCATCTGTAAAAAAAGGAACCTTCCATCTAAATAAAATATCTTTTTAAAGACTTGTCATATTAGCTTGTCCTCTCCCATATGAATGGAATGAGACTGAAACTACGGAGGCTTACATATGACAAAAATTAAACCATTCATTCTACTAGCGTCGATTCTCTTTGCCGTCACGATCATCGTTCCGTCTCTTCTAGTCATTCCGTTTTCAAATAATGAAGAGACAGGAAAGCTGGATGAAAAGCTAGAGGAACCTGTTGAGACTGAACCTGCATCCAGTGAACCTGCCATTGAGGTGGCTGTATTTCGAACAGCAACCAAACAGGTTGAAAACCTAACAATGGAAGACTATTTAGTGGGAGTCGTATCGGCTGAAATGCCAGCAGATTTTGAAGAGGAAGCATTGAAGGCACAGGCACTGACCGCAAGAACCTATATTGTTCAGCATTTAATGAAGGATCAAGATCTGAATATACCTGGTGATGCACAAGTATATGATACGGTCGATCATCAAGTATATAAAAATAAAGAAGAGCTTAAGAAGCGCTGGAAAGAGGATTATGACTACAATATCAAAAAGGTAACAGACGCTGTTCGTGCTACAGCAGGTCAAATACTTACTTACGAAGGAAACCCTATACAGGCACAATTCTTTTCAACAAGTAATGGCTATACTGAGAACTCAGAGTCTGTTTGGACAAATGCCATACCATACCTAAAGAGTGTAGAGAGTCCATGGGACCAGGAATCACCAGAGTTTACGGATCAAATGGTCATGACGGTCGCAGATTTTGAAGCAAAGCTAGGTGTTCAGCTGCCAGAAGGTTCAGCTATCGGAAGTGTAACGGAGTTCACAGCCGGAAAAAGAGTCGCCAAGGTGAATATTAATGGCAAGGAAATAAAGGGCGTCGACATCCGTGAAAAATTAGGATTAAGATCAACCGATTTTAGATGGGAAAGAAAAGGAGACAATGTGGTTATACAAACGAAAGGCTATGGACATGGCGTTGGCATGAGTCAATATGGAGCCAATGGCATGGCGGCAGAGGGGAAAACATATAAGGATATCGTTAATCACTATTATAAAGGCGTTGAAATCTCTACATCCGACACGATGCTCGCTAAGGTGACCGCAAAAAAATAAACAGAATTAAGAAAGCCGCCGGAGGCATTCGGCGGCTTTTGTTGCGTCAAATTGGAGTTTGGCGGATATATTGGCATTATTGGCGAATAAATTACGGTAAAGGCGAAAATAATTATTAAACGGCGAATACCTTTATGCTAACAGCGATTATATTTTCAGGACGGCGAATATATTCATGCCGAAATCGAAATCCGCTATATCGTGTTCATTGCTCCAGTTTATAGGAGAGGACCACTAATTTGCTCTAGTACACTTTTTTTTCACACCAAAAACCACAATTACTTCTCTGCAGCCGTCACTCTCCGAATACCTTCTAAGAAACGGCCCACTCTCTTAAACCTCTTCCCAAAAACGGCTTGAGAAATCACCCAATAGGCGACTGCCACACCTGTCACATCCTTCACAACGTCAATAAACGTCGCAGAACGGTATGGAACAAAGGACTGGTGGATTTCATCTAAGACGCCATAGAAGCAGGCCAGGACAGCCAGGAGCAGGTTTATTTTAGATGTAAAGGGTTGTTTGAACGTAAAAGCAGCACCAATAAGAAAAAGGTAGAGTATGCCGAATTCAACCAAATGCATCGATTCTTTAAAGAATCGATCGAAAGAAGAGTCTGGCAATTCTACCACCGCATTGTGCGGGAGACTTGATAAAACCCAAATAAGAATCATATAAGAGATTGGAAGTAGGCGCAGCAGCCATTTTAACATGGTAAAAACTCCTTTGAAAAAAAGTTATAAGAAATATGAATAATTCAAACAGCTTTGTCGAAAAATAACATCTAAAAAAATATTTTTAAAAAGGTATATAATCCTCGCAATCTGTTCAGACTGATTGCTGAGGTGATGATAATGAGAGAGGAAGAAAAGAAACGATCTTCTCAAGATTCAAGTTTTAAGCGTTTTTTAAAGAAGCGTTGGGCATTCCCAGCAATCTACATTGCAAGTGCAGCTATTATTTTATCGGCGGTTCTATGGTATCAAAATAGCAGTGATAGCGCGATAGAGTCAGACGAATTTGACCATGAAGCTACCGATATTACTGGCAAATCAGAAGAACCGGCAATTGAAGTAACAAATCCACTAGAAGACTTCAAGATGCCTGTTGCTGATGAAGATGCTGCTGTCATTCAAACACAGTTCTATGATCATAATGCTGATACGGCAGATCAAGAGGCTGCGATCATTGTTTATAATAACATCTACCACCCTAGCACTGGTATCGATATCACTATGAAAGATGGAGAGGCATTTGATGTCCTTGCATCATTAAGCGGTACAGTGACAAAGGTCGAGGAAGATAGAACGCTTGGAAATGTCATTGAAATCGAGCATACTGAAGGTATTGTAACACAATATCAGTCTGTTACTGAGATGAATGTTGAGGTTGGCGATCAAGTTAAGCAAGGCGATGTATTAGCGAAAGCAGGACAAAGCTTATTTAATGAAGAAGCAGGTGTACATGTCCACTTTGAAATTCGCAAGGATGGACAGGCAGTAAATCCGCATGAGTATTTCAATAAATCTTTAAGTGCACTGCAGGAAGCTGATTTATCTGGAAGCTCAGAAGCAGCTGACAATGAAGATGGATCGGAAGAAAGTACGGCTCCTGAGGGTGATGAGGAAGCAAAACCTGAAGATGGTGAAGAAACAGCGCCTGAAGAAGGTACTGCACCAGAAGAAGGCAATGAAACAGCACCTGGTGAAGACAATACAACAAATCCAAGTGAACAAACTGAAGACGAAGGCGCTTCTGATGAAGAAACTGAAACAGAAGAAGGATCTGGAGAAGAAGGGGACCATACTGGTGACCATTCTGAAGAGGATTCAGCTAACGCATAAGATAAAAACGAAAACCCGCATTTATGCGGGTTTTTATTGTGCATTCAGGTAATAAAATGAGTGGTACAGGAGAGGGTTCGGCACAGCTGCTAAGAACAAAAGCAAAGCCTGCACTTAGGTTCGCCTCTGCAGGCTTGTCCAGTCGGAAGAATTCTCTATCAATTACTTTCTATTTCTGAATATTAACGACAGCCCCATTTTTATGTGTCACAATGACCGTTTTCCCGGCTAAGCGCTGATATTCCTGTGCCGTGCCATAAGGAACTTTCAATGCAAAATGGCGGCTGCCGGATTGAAACTCAATGGTAAAATTGTCAGCAGCTCCGACAATTTTCGCAGATTGAACAGCAATATCCTCCATAATGATCAAACGCTGATGAATGAGAACCATATTACTGGAAAGGTGATTAATTCTCTTTAATTCAGATACAGGCACGCTATAGCGGTCTGCGATGCTCCATAAGGTATCACCTGGGACAACTGTGTAAATGGCTGCGTGCTGCAGAAACGATTCGGTTGTGTGAAACTCTGTTGGAACATCAAGCTCTTGACCTGGGAAAATTTTATCCGATACTAGCTCGTTCATTTCCTTCAGCTGCTGGACGGTTAAATCATAATCTTTAGAAATCCTATAAAGCGTATCGCCTTTTTCCACTACATACTTACCCGCAGAAGCATTTGCTTCTTTCCCTCCTAGTCCGATTGAAGATGCAGTCACAGCGGCTGCTACCGTTACGGTTGCAAGCTGTGCATTTCTTTTCCTCCGTTTTTTCTCGCGTTTTTCTTCAATCCGTGCTTTTCTTGGTCTTAATACAGCTTTTCCCATCATCTATCTCCTTATCTGTTATTTCTATTTATATGGATTAAATTGGGTGTATACCCATATTTATCAACGATTAAGTCAGCATAAGTGTATGTGAATAGACCCAAAGCGACAATAGGCAAGAAATCATAACAATTTTCGTGACTAAGTACATGAAAAAATGAAGTGTGAAATTTTGGGTAGACGATTAGAACTGCAAAACTGGAAAGGAATTATTGAAATGATAGGCAAAAGGATAGAAGTAGGATCGTGATCATGTTTGTTTATAATGCGAATGGTAGAATGAGTGCTGGAATTTAAGAGATATTGTCCTAATTTTATATATGGTGGAGTTAAGGAATATGGTACTTATCACACGGCGATATGGACCTACTGCAGAAGATATAGCGATTTTTATATATAAACACCTTCTCAAAAGGTTGATATCTTCATAATGAGTCTTAAAAATGCACATTTGAATTATCATTGGCGATCACAACATGTAAGACGATACAAGTGGAACGAGTGAACGAATGGGGAGTGGGAACTCACCAGGAATTGCTGAGAAGAGGCACAGCATCAACCAACCCGCCGGAACTCCGAAGAAGAAATCTTTGTACATTAAGTAAAAGCAGCAAAGTTTGCGAGCCTAAAGAAAAGAAGGAAAAAAGCATCAGAATGAGTAAGTTTTCTGAAAAAAAACACCTATGACTTGTCCCGATTCATGAAATTGTGCATATATCTTCATCCAAGCTAATAAAATGTTACAAACCTTACAAAGAGAATGTTTGAGGTGGGTATCGTTTTAATGCTATCAGTGAATGAGCAGTGGGACATGATTATTTACAGCAGGTCAATAGAAGGGGTTCTGCCCTTCTGCCGCAGGATGTTTATGCGGACTATCGTATAGGACAAAGTTAAAAGCGAGTCTCATTTCACACTTCTCACATCCAATTTAGGGAGGGCGAGTGGTGTGCACGATTACATCAAAGAGAGAACTATCAAGATTGGAAAGTATATCGTGGAGACGAAAAAAACAGTTCGCGTAATTGCGAAGGAGTTTGGCGTATCCAAAAGTACAGTCCATAAAGATTTGACAGAAAGACTTCCTGAAATTAATCCCGATCTTGCAAATGAAGTAAAGGAAATTTTAGATTATCATAAATCCATCAGACATCTCCGTGGGGGAGAAGCCACTAAAATGAAGTACAAAAAGGAAGAGCTAGAGGGGGAGCCCATCAATTAATAAGGGAACCGCACAACATCACACATAACACAAACGGTATGCAAAGAATGTCTTCTGAATTCTGCGTATACCGTTTGTGTTTTTTATATTACTGGAGATGTAACCAGGTGCAAAACCATCTTGCGTCAAATGAATCATAAAAAACAAACAAAACCGAATTCAACGAATTCGACAAATTCTTTATTTTGTTCTATATAATTTGACAAAAAGTTACTTTATTATAGATAGATGTGCTAAAATATACAATTAGGATAATAACTTAGTTTAGCTAATAGAAGTAGTCAAAAAGACTGGTTTTCTGTCTTTTGAATTCTACAATTTTTCATAAAGGCATCGATCGCTGAGAATGATTTGCAGGGACTGTAAAGAGTTACTCGGACGGCAATAGAGATTTGAACGGTTTTTAAACGGATTAGGCCACTTTAGGTCAAATGTCTGCATCTTACTGCTTAAGCCGCTTGCGGACAGTGCGGGCCAAATTTTTCAAGGAGGAAAGAAAGAGAATGTTTGCTAGGGATATTGGAATTGATTTAGGGACGGCCAATGTACTCATACATGTAAAGGGTCGCGGTATAGTTTTGAATGAGCCTTCAGTTGTTGCAATTGATAAAAATACGAACAAGGTGCTTGCTGTCGGTGAGGAAGCCCGCCGAATGGTTGGCCGTACACCTGGAAATATTGTTGCGATTCGTCCGTTAAAAGATGGGGTAATCGCTGATTTTGATGTAACAGAAGCAATGTTGAAATATTTCATCAATAAACTTGATGTAAAAGGATTTTTATCGAAACCGCGCATTTTGATCTGCTGTCCGACTAATGTAACAAGCGTTGAGCAAAAAGCTATTAAGGAAGCAGCAGAAAAAAGCGGCGGCAAAAAGGTTTACCTTGAGGAAGAGCCTAAGGTAGCTGCAATTGGCGCAGGTATGGATATTTTCCTGCCGAGCGGAAACATGGTCGTTGATATCGGCGGCGGTACAACCGACGTGGCGGTTCTGTCAATGGGTGACATTGTTACATCATCATCCATTAAAATGGCGGGTGACAAATTTGATAATGAAATTCTTCAATATATCAAAAGAAAGTACAAGCTTTTAATCGGTGAAAGAACAGCGGAGGATATTAAAACAACCATCGCAACCGTATTCCCTGGCTCAAGAAGTGAGCAAATGGATATTCGCGGCCGTGATATGGTTTCAGGCCTTCCAAGAACAATTACTGTGTACTCAGAAGAGATTGAACAAGCGCTGAGAGAATCAGTAGCTGTCATTGTTCAGGCAGCGAAGAGCGTGCTGGAACGGACACCGCCAGAGCTTTCTGCAGACATTATTGACCGTGGTGTTATTTTAACAGGCGGCGGCGCTTTGCTTCATGGGATCGATATGCTTTTAGCTGAAGAGCTGAAGGTGCCTGTGCTTATAGCGGAGAATCCAATGGACTGTGTAGCGATTGGAACAGGCATTATGCTTGATAATATTGACAAGCTGCCAAAGAGGAAATTCAGTTAACTAAAATGCTGCCAGTGAGAATTTCTGGCAGCTTTTTTTCAATTATCCTGTGAGTATAACGAGAAAACACCGAAAATAGCACAATCTTTAAAATGGTAAACATGCATGCTTCGCCAATTTTTTTCAAAATATGACTTTTTCCTTTATTTTTTTAATGTATATTGTTGATTTTTTTTTTATAATAAAAGTAAGACGAAAAAGGCTATTTTGTTTTATTGCATTTTCGATCCGCTGCTTCTGTCTGAAAAAGACGTTCAGCATTTTAAGAGGTGAGAATTTTGTTTAAAGGATTTTATACAGTTGCATCCGGAATGCTTGCACAGCAGCGAAGAACAGAAATGCTTTCAAATAACATGGCGAATGCAAATACACCAGGATTTAAAGCAGATCAATCCGCGATGAGAAGCTTTCCGGAAATGCTGCTTCAGCGTATTGACCAGCAATCTCTTCCCACAGAGAAGGGTTTAAATATACCAGGGAACACAAGAATTGGCAGCATCAGCACAGGTGTGTATGTGCAGGAAGTGATCCCGAATTTTCTTCAAGGTGATATAAAAGAAACAGGTTTAAATACAGATATATCCTTAGTAAATGTGAATGTCCCTGATAACGGCGAGGAAGATGCAGTTGGATCAGTCTTTTTCACGGTGACAGGGCCATCCGGAGAAGAACGTTATACACGTAACGGGAACTTCACGTTAGATGGGGCAGGTTTTTTAACAACGGCGAGCGGTATGTATGTGCTTGACGATGCTGGACAACCCATTCAGCTGACAAGTGAAGATTTCTCTATCAATGAAGAAGGTATTCTGACAGGTGCCAATGGGGAAACGGCGAGGCTTGGAGTTGCTTATACAGACAATGCCAATAACCTGATAAAAGAAGGGGATGGCTTATACCGGACAGAAGATGGCAATGATTTGCCTAATGCTTATCTGGCCGGAGGTGTACAGTTTAACCTTCAGCAAGGGTTTCTTGAGCGCTCAAATGTAGATGTCAGCCGTACAATGACAGATATGATGACAGCTTATCGTGCGTTTGAAGCGAATCAGAAAATTTTGCAGGCGTATGACCGCAGCATGGAAAAGGCTGCAAATGAAATTGGACGCATCGGATAATCATGTCTACACTTTCTAAGGGAGAAGAACAATGAATAGAACGATGATTACGGCAACCAATACATTGGCACAGCTGCAGAAGCAAATGGACATCGTCAGCAACAATGTAGCCAATATTGATACAAATGGATTTAAAAGAAAAGAGGCTAATTTCACTGATTTGCTGTTTCAGCAGTTTAACAACGGTCCGGGTGCTCCAGGAGCAGGAGATGCTGATCGTCTGACACCGAATGGCATTCGGCAGGGAGCAGGGGCAAAGCTGGCTATTTCTAAAATAGTGATGGCACAAGGAAGTTTAAAGACAACGGATCGTCCGCTTGATATGGCGCTAACAGCAGAAGGACAAGTCTTCAGAGTGCTTGAGCAGACTGATAACGGTTCTGCCATTCGTTATACAAGAGACGGTGCCTTTTATTTAACGCCCATCTCTCAAAACGAAACGATGCTTGTCACGGGTAATGGCTATCCTGTGCTGGACGAAAATGATAATCCAATTACCATCAATGCTCAGGCATCTAACTTTGCTCTATCGGAAACAGGCAGACTAACTGTTGATGTGCCTGGCGGTGGAACGGCAAGCTATAATTTAGGCATTTCTTATGTAAATAAGCCACAGTTTTTAGAACAAAAAGGCGGGAACCTATTAGGACTGCCGGAAAATATGGCTGATCTGGGAGTAGAAGCAGAAGAGATTTTAACAGAGCTAAACGGACCTCTCCGTAATCAGATTGGAATCGCTCAAGGAAGATTAGAGCAATCCAATGTAGATTTATCAAAAGAGATGACCGAGCTGATTAATCTTCAGCGTTCCTACCAGTTTCAGTCCAGATCGATTTCGATGGCAGACCAAATGATGGGCCTTGTCAACGGAATTCGCTAAAGGAGCTTAGAACATGTCAGTAAACAGTCACAATCAAGAAGCGGCGAAAACGCGCGAGCAAATAAAAAATGAACGAAAAGTGGATGAAGAAAAACCGCGTTCAAAACGAATTCGGATTCGTCTCATCCCAATCTGGCTTCGAATTATTATTGTTGCTGTCTTGATTGTACTCAGTGCAATTGCTGGTGCTGCTGTCGGATACGGAGTCATGGGAGAAGGCGACGCAAAAGACATTTTTAAAAAATCAACCTGGACTCATATTATTGATCTTGTTGAAAAAGAATAGTAAAGGTAGACCGAGCAGACTCTTTTAAGAGCTGCTCTTTTTATGATTGGCGGAGAGTTGGATGGAGTTTGGCGGATAAATGGGTGTTTACGGCGGATAAATTAAAAATAACGGCGGATAACCACTCTAAATAACTCAAATTACTTTCTCATTTGTAGTTCTCATCACTTCAAAGAATCTATACTATCTATTTTGTACTATACAGCATCAAACATGCTGGCTTTTAAACAGGAATCAGCACTGTTACTGTTTTTTCCCATTTAATTTTGCGGTTCAACGGGTTTTTTAGTACAATAAAAGCAGTAATACCTAATAATAGGAGGAGGTACTAAAAATGCTCGATATTACACAAATTAAAGAAATTATTCCACATCGTTATCCATTTTTACTTATTGATAAAATGTTAGAGGTAGTTGAAGGACAAAAAGCGATTGGCCTTAAGAACGTGACAGCGAATGAAGAGTTTTTTAATGGCCATTTCCCTGATTATCCAGTAATGCCTGGTGTTCTAATCGTGGAGGCGCTCGCTCAAGTTGGTGCAGTTGCCATGCTAAAGAAGGAAGAAAACAGAGGTCGCCTTGCCTTCTTTACAGGCATTGATAACTGCCGTTTTAAACGCCAAGTGAGACCAGGAGATCAGCTTCGACTTGAAGTAGAAATTATTCGTATTAAAGGTCCAATCGGCAAAGGAAAAGGCACAGCGACAGTAGACGGTGAAATCGTATGCGAAGCAGAAATCATGTTTGCTTTAAAATAATAAGATATTTTTAGAAAAACCGCTTAAAACATGAGATAAACAGCAATAAAACCCGAAAAATTAGCAGATAGATATTTAGAATCTGCATAATTATTCGGGCTTTTTGTTGTCTTTTGAATTTTTTTATTTAAAAACGGTGGGAAGGGAAGGGAACGTACGTCAATTATGGCAAAAAATATTAGCCGTTTTTCCAGTGCGTTAAACTGGTGAATATTGGACAACTACCCAGTGTTTATAACGCGGACAAAAGGTGTATGTATGTAATATGCCATGGCAAGAGCAGAAATTGAATCATTTTGAAATATTTAATGCAAGTTGTCAGTTGTTTTGGGAAACATAAAAAAAGACCAATACAGGTCGACTATAAACAGCAAGAAAGGAGCTAACATTATGAATAACAAGCTTTTAAAGATCGTTGGAGGTTCTCTTCTTTCAGCAATGCTTCTTACAGGTTGCGGAAATGACGAGCAAGATCCACCGCCAGAGGATAACAACGTGGAGGATCCAGCTGGTGATGAAGACATGGACATGGATATGGACATGAACGAAGGAAACAACGGTGACACTGATATGGACATGAATGGAGATAACAACGGTGACACTAATGGCGGCGAGGGCACTATGAATGGTGAAGATAACCCTGGCGAAGACATGATTGAAGATGAAATGGAAAACAACGACGAAGAAAATAATCAGTAATGATAGTAAGGACAGGCTATGGAGCCTGTCCTTTTTAATGAGAAATTTAAAAGTCAGTGTTTTAAACAAGGTCCGTCCTTACCTAAATGGATAAGGATTTGTGATCAATAGATATACAGTGAAAATGAATAATATTTTCCATCCTGCACTATTTTGCAGCTAATTTAGGACGACTGCGCATTTTTAGTTTAAATTCGTTTATTAGCTCTTCGCCGCTTAATCCTTGTGTTAATAATTCCTGGAGAAGAATTTCAGCAAAATCATTTCTAGAGCGCTTTAATTGACCTTTAAATAAAATGCTAATATGATTTTCTAATTCGTTAATCGACAGAATGGTGGTGACAAAGGCAGCGGGATCGTTCTCCTTTTTCGAAATGACAACTTGAACCACGAGTTCCTGATCAGATTTCTGCTGAAAAAAGTCCCGATATTGACTGTTTATATAAGCTTCAAGCAGCCATGTGCTCTGCTCGTCTTCTTTATTAATGATTAAACCGTCATCAAGTTCAATGTCCGTAAGCTTATCCTCTTCGACCACCTGCATCGAAACTAACTTAAACGTCTTCATACGCGCTGCCTCCATTCGATTCCTATTTATTAGTAAAAGTATAACATATTGCAGAATGAAAACGAATTTTCCTATATGGATCTGCTTGTCGAATTTTTTTGTCTGATTTTGTAAAATGGATATTTTTGAAAAAAATTGGATGTTTTCTCTTAGAGGAAATATGAATTTTTAAAGAGTGTGGCTGTTTAAAAATTGAATTTTAGCGGTTTTACAAACGTTGCCTACTGCCTTTAAGCTAGAATCATCAAAAGAAAGGAGCTGTAAAGACATTGATTAATCAAGTCACGCTTGTTGGGCGTCTAACGAAAGATCCAGAGCTAAAAAGAACGCAGGATGGAAAGCCAGTCACAAATGTGATTCTAGCTGTTAATCGTCAATTCAAAAATCAGCAAGGAGAAATTGATGCTGATTTTGTCCAATGCACACTTTGGAAAAAAACCGCTGAAAACACAGCCTCATATTGCCAAAAAGGTTCGCTGATTGGCATTACAGGAAGAATTCAGACAAGGCACTATGAAAACAGCGAACAAAAAAGAATATACGTAACAGAAGTTGTCGCAGAATCTGTCCGTTTTCTAGATAAACGAAAAGACCCAATAGAAGTCCCAGCCGGAAGGGAGTTTTAACAAGCATGAATCGAAGTACTGTTCCAGATAATACGGTTGAATGCATGCTTGAAAGTTTGATTAGAATGCTAGGCAAATCAAACCAAAGAGTAGACGAACTGTCAAAAAGGATTGGCCAGCTTGAGCTCATTATCCTTTCACAAGCAAAAAATAAGAATGCTTAATAATTTGTGATCACTAAAATTTTATAAAGAATGTTATCCAAGCTTAAGGGAGTATTCTATACGCATAATACAATGTTCCAACTGCTAAAAGGAATTCCCCATATTCTTCCTCTTTAAAGAAAATCAAAAACCGCCCCTATATCCTCATATTCCGGTGCAGCTGCACTGGATTTTTTTATGTGGCTGGATCAAAATGAGAATTTCTAAAGCAGAAATATTCACTATTCATCTTTTGGTTATTTAAACAAGCCCGTTCCACCTGCCCTGCAGGCGCCAGACAGTTAGTTTATGCTATTTGCTGTTTTAATAAGCAGTCTTAAAAATATTTATTGAAGAAAAGGGGAGGGTTCATCTTCCATCCGCTGAACATCTAGGATCCTGCTGCGAAAATCGTAACACCTTGCTAAACGTAAAAAGTGTAAGAGCAATGAATTTACATTTTTATGCTTGAGAGTACGAGTAAAAACTTAGTCAATTCACAAATTCGACAAAATCTGAGCTGGAAAATGTAATTAATAGGAGGATTTTGGAAAGGGATAGGAGAAAAGTACTGAGGAGAAACACATGGTTTCCCGAAAGGAAACCTAAATAGAGGAGGTGAAATGATGCCAAAAAAATTTCTTTTCTACAAGGGGAAATGCAGTAATGAAATCGACACCATGCATCGCCCGAGTTTCGGTGATGCTGTGCTTCTAAGTAAACTTTCAGAAACTAATTCCTATCAAAAATTCCCATTAAAAGAAAATAAACCACTGACACTTCAATACAAAGAAAAGCGCACAAAGAATGAGGTTCAATATCAACTGCATAAAAATCAGCTAGTGATCTGTTTCCCTGAGCCGGAAGGAAAGGAATTTTTTAATAGTATTTTGATTAAAGAAGGGAAGCGGGTCAGCTATGTGATGAATCCAGCAACAAGAAAAAAACTGCAAACAAAAGGGCGATAAGGAAAATGAAAGCAGGCGAGATGTTTTCCCGCCTGCTTCAAGGGTGATGAGAGATCATCATGTTGTTTAAAAGAATCAGCTCAGATGAACAAGATCATGCAATTCATCATTTGAAAGCTCTGTAATCCAGCTTTCACTTTGGATAATCTGGTCGTTTAAGGACTGTTTCTTCTCAAGCATCACATCAATTTTTTCTTCAAGTGTCCCTGTGCTGATTAGTTTATGAACATGAACAAATCGTTTTTGGCCAATCCGGTAGGCACGGTCAGTTGCCTGGTTTTCAACAGCAGGATTCCACCAGCGGTCAAAGTGAATAACATGGCTGGCGGCAGTTAAGTTTAATCCGGTTCCTCCAGCTTTTAAAGAGAGGAGAAAGACTGGAAACTCCTCATTTTGGAAGCGGGTAATCATGTTATCTCGCTCCTGTTTTGGGACACTGCCGTTTAAAAACGGTACATCCAGCTGGAATTCATTTTTCAGCATCTGCTGAATGATTTTGCCCATTTCAATATACTGGGTAAAAATCAGGCAGCTTTCTCCTTGCTCCCGAACAGCGCTAATAAGTTCATGAAGCTTTTCAAGCTTAGAAGAACGAGTCAGAATGGATTTCGGCTTTTCTTCTTTTAGATACAGTCCTGGATGATTGCATAACTGTTTTAAACGGCCTAACAGCTGAAGGACCATGCCTCGCCGTTCCAATCCAGTCAGCTTTTCGATTTGTGCAAAGGTATCACGTACAAGCTGTTCATATAGGGAAGCTTGCTCGGCTGTCAGCGGACAGTACTCCTTCTGCTCAAGCTTATCCGGTAAATTTAACGCTACTTCTTCATCTCGTTTCGTTCTTCTCAATAGGAAGGGGCGGATATAGGCTTGAAGCTGACGAACCTTGTCTTTATCATCATCCTTTTCGATCGGGAGAACATATTTATTCTGAAACTGTCCAAGGCTTCCGAGATAGCCATGGTTGGTGAAATCAAAGATAGACCATAGCTCTGACAAGCGGTTTTCCATCGGTGTTCCTGTAAGAGCAATATGATGTTTGCCCTTTAATTGGCGGACAGCTCTTGATTGCTTTGTCCCAGCATTTTTAATATTTTGGGCTTCATCAATGGAAATAGAGCTCCATTCCATTGCTTCGAAATCCTCAAGATCTAAATGTGTGAGACCATAAGAGGTAAGGACCACATCAGCACCAGAGCATGTTTCAGCAAAAATTTCGCCTCTTGGCCGATTCGGACCATAATGCAAATAGACCTTCATATCTGGTGCGAAGCGTTCGATCTCCTTCTGCCAATTGCCAAGCACGGAGGTCGGACAAATAATCAGCGCCGGACCTTTTTCTTCTTCTCTTACTTTTAAAAGATAAGAAATAAGCTGGATCGTTTTTCCTAAACCCATATCATCGGCAAGAATGGCGCCAAATCCATAACGGCGCAGAAAGAGAAGCCAGCTCATTCCAAGCTGCTGATACGGGCGAAGCTCGCCATGAAAGTCTTCTGCACTTTCAGCGAGAGGAATTTCTTTCAAGTTTCTCAGCTGCTTCACCATTTGCTTCCATTGCCGATTTAATTCAATTTGGATGCGTGCAAAGCTTTGCGGATTTTCGAGCTCATCATCCCGTCCGCCTTCCTCTGCCAAAAGCTCCTGCTCAATTAAATCCCGTACATGCAAGCCTTCCTTTTCGGCTCTTTTCATCATATCCTGAATATGGCGGATAAATTGCGGATCGAGCTTAATCCAGCGGCCGCGGATATACACAAGCTTTCTCTTTTCCTCAACCATGCCGTGAAATTCTTCCTCAGTCAGATCAATGCCATTCATTGAAATACGCCAATCATAATCCAGCATCGATTGAAGACCAACAAAGGAAGGTCGATGACTTTGCGAGCTCTTTACTTTTGCTTTAACCTTCATGCTCGCATTTTTCATGGCCTGCCACCAGGAAGGAAGTAGAATATCTACACCAAGTGCGAGCAGCGTTTCACTGGCTTCTGTTAAAAATATCCATGCCTCATCTTCGGTCAGAAAGGAGGTAATTCCTCGTTTGCCATTATCAAGCCATGGAAAAAGCTTTAGCCATCTTTGCAGCTCATGCTCTACTTTGTCTTCATGATCATGCCAACTCTTCTGGTAATTGGAGTAATCCTTATAATCAGCAAAAAGTTCAGGGTCATCTTTTCCGCGCAGAAAAAGCGTTACATTCCAGTGAAGTTCATCTTCACTCGGCTCCTCAAGCTTAAGCCCAATGGTAAATGGCGTATCGTCCTCCTTGATCCCCATCCATCGCTGAAAGCTTTCTTCATCAAAATAGGCAGCAAGATGCGCTGCTGATAAATGTTCACTGTTCAACTTCTCCAGCTTTTCGCCAAAGCTCGCTTTCGCTTCACGGTTGCGATTTAAATATTCTCCGAGTGCGTAATGAAACATGTCGTCGAAAAAAGAGAGTACAGGAGTTTCTTCGACGTTCCTCTCCCAAAAAGAAGGATCAAATTCATGGAGGACATTTTTCGGCAGCTCCCAGCGAAACTCATCTTTTTCCCATGCGGAAAAATCAGGGATCCAATCCTTATGAATAATCGATTCATACAATGCAGGTGCGGCGGCCAGGCAAAGCTGTGTATACTCATCCCAATCCCATTCAATCAGCTTATTAAACTGTTCGGCGGAAAAAAGCGAAACAAGTTCCCAAGCATTCAATATGACACCGCTTATTCCATTCCGCTCTTCCTCTGTCAGCATCGTTCCATAAAAACTGCCGGCATGTCGGCCAAAAAGGAGCTGTTTCCAGTGCTGGGGATCATACGGATTACCGTGTTCGTCTACGGCAAATAAAAAATAACGCTCACCAGCGATTCTATTCAATTTAATGTGAAGATATCTTGTTTTAAGCATCAATCAGCTTACCCCTTTTGCACTCTTCCTGAAAGGCGCGAAGGCGCTTGGTTTTAAGTAGAATCTCATCCAGATAAAGCGACCATTCATCCAATCGCTTCAGTTTTTTATAAAGTGTGCGCAATTTCTTCATTTTGCGAACGGCTGCTTTATAATGGTCCCGGTTTTTCATGGCAATGTCACTTTGAATTCCATGATGGTAAAGAGGTAGAAGAACGGTCGGGTCAGCCTTTTCTAATGTTTTAATTCGATCGTTTTGCATCATCCCTAAATCAAAACCAATATATGCCTGCAAGTCGCCCCATTTTTCGAATTCCTGATTCTCAAAAAGAAGGAATTCATACTCGCTATAACTGTATGGAAGTGTTTCCTCAAGCGCACGCTCAAATAAATCCATACGGCCGGTCTCGGTGCAGAATGGTGAAATCACCTTAATCGCCAGTCGTGTAAAATCCCGGCATGAGTAGTAATCAGGCTTAAGCTGTAAGTAAGTCTGCAGCTTACCTATAAAGACATCAAGATAGGATCCTGCCCGCTTCCAATCTTTTTGTGAATTCAGCGCCTCAATCCAATAAAGCATATACGCTGTTAAATCTGGATCAGGCTCGCTAAGTCCTCGTAAGGCATCATCGTCCTGCCGCAGGAGGAAATCAATATGAATCGCAGCAACTTTTAGTGAGAATACTTGTAAATCGCTGCTTTTCTGTAATCTCTCCCGTTCATCCTGGCGCCAATTTTTCTTTGTGAAAAAAGTTGTCCAAAGGATACGGTATAGATGAATACGTTCATACTCTAATGGCGCCTCTCCTTTTAGAATCTCTATGGAATCATCTTTCATTTTCTCAATAAAGTCATCAAAGGCAAAAGGGAAGGACTGTCCTGATAAAGTCCTCATTCGTTCGAATACATCGTCCATGATCGATTGAAATACATGGCCATAATGGCGGTGAATCACAATCTCTTCATATTCCAAACGCTGCGATAAGTCTGCGAGCTTTCGGAATGTATAAATATAGCCAATCAGCTCGTAAAGAAGGCGCCATTCCCGTTCAGTTGGAGCGCCTGCCTTCAAGCGGCGAATATAAATAGAATAAATTTCAGGAATGATGTAGGGTTTAATTATGCCTTTGCTATAAAAAAGCTCCTCAAAGCTAACCTCAAACGTTTCAATCCATTTATCATAAGAAGGCTTCTTCATGCCCGCTGTTTTCAGCAAGTCACGTGCTTTCTTCAGGCCCCAGCCTTTGGCATCCTCTTTTTCCTTCAGGGGCCTGCGCCATTCTTCAGCCCAGTCAGAAACACTGTGTGCTCTCGAAAGCAGCTGAAAAAACACAGCCATCTGATGCCGGCAAAAACCTTCAGCAGGACAGGAGCATTCACTCATGGAAAAAAACTCAAGATTGAGCAATACATTCGCTGGAGTTACATCCTGGACGACAGCGGAAATTAAATCACCTTGCACGCTGAGACTGCCGACAAGCCCTTGCCGATACAGCATTAATCCTTTATGAACAAGCTTTACATCTTCCTCAGCATCTGCATGCAGCATGCCCTTCAATTCTTGAGATGCGAACTGTAACGGCTCCTCTAAATGCTCTGGAATTCCCTTCATCCTGCCAAGCCTCCTTTTTAAATCCACGATCAATATTGAAAATGGAAGTGACTGGCACCTCATTTTCTGCATTTGTTTATTATAACATTTTGAAAAGACTGGTTGAAGGGAAAGAAGAACAGAGGTTGATCAGTGGAAAAATAGTTTATGAACATTGCATAAATTCTGTTTAATAAGTACTTTCTTCATTTTCCAAAAAATACAGTTTGCGGTAGAATAGAGATGTACTAGTAAACTGACAGGAGATATGTTCATGAAAAATATGATTTTCTGCTTAATGAAGCCATATGAGTATGCTATTAGGCTCGAGCATGCTGAATCGCCAAATCCTATTCTAAAGAAAACACTTGTACTTACAGGGATAAGTGCGCTGCTTTTTGGTATTAGTGCGTTATTGGGTTTAAAGTCTGAAATACTGTCACCAGCTATTTTTGACTTATCGAACTCCGAGTATGAGACTCAAAAAATGCTTTTTGCAATTGGTCAAATACTTTGGGGGATTGTCATCACGTTAATTCTATTATTTTTACCTTCTTTATTCTTTTGGACAGTTACAGAAATAGAGTATAAAAAACTTGTACATATACAATTTGCGATCGTATGTATAATTTTAATAGAAAAAGTGCTTCTTATTTTACTAGGCTATCTATATGGTCTGGACTCAAACTCATCGCCATTCTCATTGGGAATAATAGGACAATATGTAACCAGTAATGAAATTCTCCTGAAAATCCTTTCAGTTATTTCCATATTTAAGTTGTGGATTATTTATATTCAATATACTGTTATAAAGGTTTTATCCGATAAAAGTGCAACATTTGTCTTATTGATTTGTTTAGCCTTCAATATTATGTGGTGGATATTTGCTGCTATTTTTAAATACTTAGATTTTGCCAAATTGTTGTAGGGGAGAAATAACATGAGAAAAAGAGGGATCAGTACAGCATTAATCATCATTACACTGCTTTTTCTAGGTGTAAATACTTTTTTAATCGTTAAATCCGACAGCAAAATACAGAGAATCTCTTATGTTGAAGAGTGGACAAGCCCTTTCGAAAGAGATTTACAAAAGAAATTAAGCAGCGAAGGCGTTATTGTTTCCTCCGTTGAAACTCCTGTTTATCATGATCAAAATAAAGGAGTAATCAATGAATTATTAGTTCAGGAGGGAGAGGAGGTTACGATTGGTTCACCTCTCTTTACGTATATAAACGATGATTTGAATTTTGAAAATTCTAAACTGGAAATCGAACTTGAAAAGCTTGAAGAAGAATTAGAGGCGGTAGAAACCAATATAGACCAGTTAGAAGACCTATTGGATGATGCTCAAACAGCAGCTGCTCCAAGCGATGAAAACGTTGAAAACAGGGATAATGAGTTTGAAATTCAAAGAGAGCTGCTTGAAAAAGAAAGACTATTCAGCATCCTGGAAAGTGATATATCTAAACTGGAGAAGCTGCTAGACCAAGAAGCTGACCGAGAAGATCTTTTAACGGCAGAAAGTCCTGCTGATGGGATCATTCAATCCATAAATGTAGACTTAGGGGACCCTTTTATTACAATTATATCTACAGAGCAAAAGGTAGAAACTACATTAACAGAGTCGGAACGCAAGGAAGTAGAGGTAGGCATGCCGGTTTATATAAGAGGACAGAATACCGAAATGTTAGAAGGTTCAGTTGGTGAAGTGTCGCTTATTCCGACAGATAAACCAGAAGTAGGGAAGGAAAGTAACTATCCAGTTGATATTTTTATTACAGATGAAATGGAAGAAACGCCATTCGGTACAAAAGTGAATTTGGAAATTGTTACGGATGAAGTCAATCAAACCCTTGCCATCCCAACGGTTGGGATCAAAAAAGCTGCTTTAAACGCTGTTTATACTTTAACAGCTACAGGCAAGGTTGAAAAAAGAATGATTGAAAGAGGCCTGCATGTAAACGGCTTGCAAGAAATTTCAGATGGACTCCAATCAAATGATTTCATTGTGAAAACAGGAGGAAGGAATATTCAGGACGGCCGGACTTTTATTACTCCGCTTCGTATTGAAAACGTATCGAAGACGCAAATGGAAAACATGGAAAGAAACCAGATCTTGAAAGCGATAGGGAAAGGGTTCCTATCACACTAGTCAACTCTAATATGGCTCCAATGTAAAAAGCTATTCCCAGATACTGGCAGGAATAGCTTTTTATGTACATTCAGAAGCATAATGAGCAGTACTGGAGAATACCAGACTTAGCAGCCAAATTTACAGCAGCAGTAAAAAGGAGCTGCTGCTCAATTAATGTGAATGATAAACGCTGAAATGCCTAGTCGTTCATATTGAAGACTTGCCAGCCCAATTGATTGGCAGATTAGTAGAATCGCTTAAAGCCATCAAAACGGCTTTTGTAGTAAGAGTTATCTAAACTTGTAATCCTTACACCAGAAGAATCAGCATGTATAAATTCATTATTGCCAATATAAATGCCCATATGTGAGATTCCAGCTCTATAGGTGTTTTCAAAAAATACAAGATCCCCTGGCTGTGGCTGGTCAATATAATACGATCTGCTATAATAGCCGTCCGTAGAATATCGTCCCATACTTGATCCTGTTTGTTTCAGTAAATAATATACATATCCGCTGCAATCAAATCCAGCTGGAGTAGTGCCGCCCCAAACATATTTAGTGCCAATATATTTTTTGGCTTCAGTAATCAAGTTCGTCTCTGCTGGGGGTTTAGGTGCCTGTTGAGAACCCTCTTTAGCAATCAAAAGTTTTTGCCCTGCAAAGATCAAATCAGATTTTAAATTGTTTAAGTTCTTTATCTGCTGAATGGTCGTCTGCAAATCACGGGCGATTGCACTTAATGTATCACCTTTTTTAACAATGTATGTTGATTGACCTGTATTCCCAGCAGGTGGCGCAGGTGGTGCAGGTGGTGCAGGTGGAGGTGCTGGCTGTTGTGTGTTCCCGTTTGCAGCTCCTGAATTCGCAGTTGATGACACTTTTAAAACCTGCCCTGGAAAAATAAGATGTGTAGTCAACTTATTCCAATTCATTAAATCCTGTAATCGGATATTATATTGCAGAGCGATTTTAGAAAGTGTATCTCCCGATTTAATTGTGTATGTATGATTAGCAGCTGGTGGTGCAGTTTCGGTCGGAGGCGCAGCCGGTCTGTTTGGTGTTTGGTCAACAGGATCCTTTGAAACTAATAATCTTTGATTAATCTGTAATAAATCTGAACTCAATCCATTTAAAGATTTTAATTCTGGAATGGAAACATTATACTTTTTCGATAACCCCCAGAGTGTATCTCCCTTTTCGACTGTATGAGTATCTGCTGACGCATGTGCTGCATAAGCGGAGGAAAGAATAGCAACTGTGGCTATTGTCACAATTTGTTTTTTCAATTATTCATTTCTCCTTTATATATAGTAGTTTTATATCAGTATTCTATCATTATATCGACAAAAAGATAACGGTTTTTACATCTTTATACAATAAAAAGCACAAAAGTTTCATGTTAATAATGAGTACAAAGAATCTTGAAATTTATCATAATATCGGCTTCACTCCTGCTGCTGCAAAATTAAAGCAATGTTTTTAAGCAGGAAGATATTTGAAGCTTATAGTGGATCTGATGATGAGTGATGAATAGACGCCAAAATACCTGTGTATGAACCCAAGAGAAGAAGTAAATAAATGAATGTAAAAGAAAGATGAGCAGGAAATGAAATGGTAATATTAACATTCAGCACGAAGTACTAAAGGTTTGTGCGGAAATTTGGTATACTATAAAACGTAAGAATTGTGTTTAAAACCTATTGAATACAAATATATCTTGCAAATATACAATTGATAGGTGGAAAAAAGAATGAGTGAAAAGAATTATCGTGTTTTACTGTACTACATGTATGTCCCAATTGAAGAGCCTGAAGAGTTTGCCCAAGAGCATCTTGCTTTTTGCCAAGAGCTTGGCTTAAAAGGAAGAATCCTTATTGCCAATGAAGGCATTAACGGAACGGTTTCAGGTACAATTGAGCAGACAGATCAATATATGGCAGCAATGAAAGCTGATCCTCGCTTTGCTGAAATGATTTTCAAAATAGATGAAGCAGAAGAACACGCCTTCAAAAAAATGAAGGTTCGCCATCGCGAGGAGCTTGTGACACTTCGCCTTGAAGATGATGTGAACCCGAATGAATTGACCGGGCAATATTTAAGCCCGCAAGAGTTCTATGAGCGTTTAAATGATGAAGATACGGTTGTACTTGATGCCCGCAATGATTATGAATATGACCTTGGTCATTTCCGCGGTGCAATTCGTCCAGATATCGTCAATTTCCGTGACCTGCCGCAGTGGGTTCGTGAAAATAAAGATTTACTTGGAGATAAGAAGATTGTTACGTATTGCACAGGAGGAATACGCTGTGAAAAATTCTCTGGCTGGCTGCTGAAAGAAGGCTTTAAAGATGTCGCCCAGCTTCACGGTGGTATTGTCACATACGGACAAGACCCAGAAGTGCAAGGTGAGCTTTGGGACGGGCAGCTGTATGTATTTGATGAGAGAATTGGCGTACCTGTTAATCAGAAAGAGCATGTAGTTGTTGGACGTGATTATTTTACCGGCGAACCTTGTGAGCGCTATGTGAACTGCGCCAACCCTGCCTGCAACAAAAAAATCTTATGCTCTGAAGAAAATGAGCATAAATACATGCGCAGCTGTTCAGATGAATGCCGCACAAACCCTCGCAACCGCTATATCATTCAGCACGAATTGAGCGAGGAAGAAGTACAGAATCGATTGGGTAAAATTGAAGCGTAAAACAGCATCAAAGAAGGGGCATCCAATGTATGGATGCCCCTATTGTTTTTTAAAAAATATAAATAAGCAGCGCAGTAGACGAACGGTTGCGTTTACCTGGCAGACTTGCCAACCTCGAGTTTTAGTTAGAACCTATTTCTATGCTTTTTGATTGGAAAGCTGATGAATAACATTTTCAAGCTTCTCGTCCACAACACTTGCGTCGTCAATATGCTGCTTCAGCAAGGCATTTACTTCATCAAAAATATGTTTTGTTTTATTGATTTCGTCAGCTGCTTCTTGTGATTGATGTGTTTGTTTGCCGATTTGCTGCATGACTTCACCAACTTCGTTTTGAACAGTACTAATGATGCTAGTAATTGAATCAATAGCTTTGGCTGAACCGCTGCTGATTTCCATTCCTTCTTGGATCAAATCCGTGCTTTGCAGTGTTGACTGCAGTGTTGCGCCGATATCCTGCTGAATATTTTTCGTCAAATTGCTAATATTAGCAGTACTTTCTGCTGTGTTTTCCGCCAGCTTTCTAACTTCCTCTGCCACAACAGCAAACCCTTTACCCTGCTCCCCGGCACGTGCAGCTTCAATAGAAGCATTTAAGGCAAGTAAATTGGTTTGGTCAGCGATTTCTTTAATTACCTTAACAATCATTTCAATTTCCTTGGAGCGTTCATTCAGCTGCTCCATTTTACGGGAGTTTTCCTCTAATTGTGCACCAAGCTGCTTCATCAGCTCTTCGGATTTTAAGATAGAAGATCTGCCATCATCTGAACGTGATACCATTTCCCTGGCAGAATGAATCAGAACCTCTCCTTTTTGTGAAAGATCTTTTGAATTCTGAACTGAAGCTTCACTTAAACCTTTTACATGATCAAAATGATCTTTAATATTGCCAACTAAAGAACCAAGTGTACCGTGCTGTCCGTTCACCATTTCATGTTGATGAAGGGTATGTTCCAAGTCATGAAGAAACTTGGAAATGGTGTTTTGCAGTGCAGCTTCTTTATGAGCCATTTCTGCCTCAAGCTCCATTCGAATGGTTTGTTCTAATTCTTCCCGTTCCAACTCTAATCTGTTCGCTTTTTTCTTTCCTATCAGCAGCATCTTATTACCTCAATCCTTATGATTTATGGTCTTCCTACCTATTATATCGGCAATATTTCCTATCTTTTGTGCTTCTTATCAATCTTTTTTGAATATTTCCGGGGAAATGAGTGAATAGTGTCGAAAGTTGTTGAAATAATGAGAATAAAGACTTAAGATAAAAGTAACAGATGTTTAAAGGCAAACTTATTGAAAAATAAGGACGCAAAGCCGCGAATCTAAGGTTTTTTGAAGGGTTTTTAACTTGGCATAATGATGGATGCACAGCCATGCTGCCGGGAATGAAGGCTTTTCTTATTAGAACTATGATGGTCGGGCTGCCAGCGAGAGCGGGGTTAAAAAAGTTGACAAGGAGAGAGGACGATGGAAGCTTTATTCGGAACAGTAGGCTACTTTGAACAAGAAATCCGGCGCCGTGTAATAAGCGAAGAAAAAATTAAAATTGCACAGATTGCTGAAAATTTAGAGGTGGATCTTAAGGTTAACTTTGTATGTCACGAAGACTTAAGAAAAGAATGCCTGAAGAATTTGTATGACGCTTCAGAGAGACTGCTTCAAGCGGCTGATCAGAAGTTAGAGAAGATTCCTTGCTAGGAACAGAGTGATTTTTTACTGCAATAATATTTTGCGATTTTTTATAATAAGACTATATTTTTCACATATATATAATAGCTGAACTTAAACAGACATCTTGATTGTTCTGTGCGGGTTCAGCTTTTTCTTTTTCAAAATATGTTCACTTTCAATGTATGCTGTTTGTGGAAATTTATTGAATGAGAATGATAAAATAGAATACAAGTAGGAGGGGGATTCATGAGAAAAAGATGGTTACTGGCTGCTTCGTTCCTGTTTTTTGTTGTTTTAGCAGGCTGTTCAAATGAACCTACGCCACAAGAACAGTTTTCGCAATATATTAAACATTGGAACAACCAAGAGTTTACCGATATGTATGGCTACTTATCAGCAAATGCAAAGGAGTCCATTTCAGAGGAAGACTTTGTTGAGAGATATAAAAAAGTGTATAAAGACTTAGAAATCTCGGATTTGGAGATTGTGTCGACTGCTGACGAAGAACAGGAGTTCAAAGAAGAAAATGCACAACTTCCTTTTTCAGCGTCTATGAATAGTGCAGCAGGAAAAATAGAATTCACACATGATGCAGCGCTCATTAAGGAAGAGCGTGAGAAAGAGGAAAATTGGTTTATAGAATGGGATACAACATATATTTTTCCTGAGCTCGGTGCAAATGACAAAATTAACTATACATCCATCCCGGCCCAGCGCGGTGATCTGGTCGACCGCACCGGCGATATGCTTGCCTTTAATGGCACCTTATATGAAGTTGGCATCGTTCCCGAGCAGATGGGGGATGATGAGGCAACTACGATTAATGGTTTAGCTAAGGCTTTAGGGGTTTCCGAAGAAAGCATTGAGAGTGCGTTAAATGCAGATTGGGTACAGCCTGGGCATTTTGTACCAATTAAAAGAGTTTCCCCTGATAATGAAGGGCTTCTAAATGAAGTATTCTCTCTGCCTGGTGTTTTAAAGCAGGACGTGAAGGGCAGAGTGTATCCTGCTGGAGAAACAGCAGCACATATGATTGGCTATGTTGGACCAATCACCGCTGAAGAGTTGGAGCAAAATGATGGAAAAGGCTACTCTAGTACAGATCTAATTGGAAAAAGGGGTCTTGAACAAGTTCTGGAAGAACGGCTAAAAGGAACAAATGGAGTTAAAATCAGTATCAGCAAAGAAGACGGTTCAGAAGTGGTTCTGGCTGAAAAACCAGTAGAAAATGGAGAGAAAATTCAGCTTACGATTGACTTGACGGTCCAAGAAGATCTGTATGAAGAGATGAAGGGAAGTGCCGGAACTGCATCTGCCATTGATCCGGTCACAGGTGCAACTCTTGCATTAGTGAGCAGTCCAAGCTTCGATCCAAACGCCGCCTCACTAGGATTGACAGCACAAGAATGGAAAACGCTCGAAGAGAATGAACTTCAGCCGCTTCTCAACCGCTTTAGCCATAACTATGTGCCAGGCTCTGTTATGAAGCCAATCACAGGTGCTATTGGTCTTGAGGCGGGCATCACTACCGCAGATGAAACAAAGGATATCAAAGGATTGCGCTGGCAAAAAGACACATCATGGGGCAGCTACCATGTCACACGTGTTAAGGATCCGGACTCACCAGTTAATTTTGATCAGGCAATGATGTACTCAGACAACATTTACTTTGCTCAAGAAGCACTGCAGCTTGGAAAGGATTCTTTTAGTGAAAAATTAAAAACGTTTGGCTTTGAAGAAGAAATTCCTTATGTATATCCGCTTCAATCATCTCATACGGGGAATATGGACACCGAAATAAAACTGGCGGATTCCGGCTATGGCCAAGGGGAAGTGGAAATGAACATTCTCCATCTTGCAGCCAGCTATACGCCATTCATCAATAACGGTTCACTCATCAAACCAGTGCTGTTAGAAAGTGAAGAGAAGAATCAAGTTTGGAAAGAAAATATCATTAGTGAAGAAACGGTTTCAATTATCAACTCGGCACTGCGAAAAGTTATTCATGAACCAGGCGGAACAGGCCGCGCTGCCCAAATGGACGATTACCCGCTTGCCGGAAAAACCGGAACAGCTGAACTTAAATTAAATGTAGGCATGAAAGGCCAGGAAAATGGAATGTTTGTCGCCTACAATCCCGATTCGCCCAAATTGCTCATCGCCATGATGATCGAAAGTGTTGAAGATGCAGGCGGGTCCGGCATCGTCGTTGAAAAAGTGAAGAATGTTTTTGAGAAGAATATGGGAAGATTCTAATAAGTGGGCCAAGAGGAAATTTCCTCTTGGCTTTTTTTTATGTTTTGAGATAGCGGGAGGATGGAATGTCAGCGTTTGGGCAGCGGGTTTTGAAATGGAAGTTTGCAGATACGAGCTGAGGATTTGAATGGGATAGTACAGATTAAATAGAAGTTTTAAGATTCAATCGGAAAAGTATCGATTTGATAGGAAAATGAAATAAATTGATAGGAAACGGCTTTGATTTGATAGGAAAACGGAATCTTTTGATAGGAAAACTCAAAATTTTGATAGGAAAACCGCAGAATTTGATAGGAACCAGCTTACATACCCCCTTAAAAAGAGTATTCAACTGCTTTTTTAAGAGAAGAATAAGAAAATAAAGCTCAGCACCTTTTGGATTAGCCAAAAATACGGGCAAATGGTTAAAATGAAATGAGAACTGCTGATAAATGATCGGAAATTTTAAATTGATCGAAAAACCTTAACAAAAGATCGAAAAATAAAATCAAATGATCGAAAAATAAAATCAAAAGATCGAAAACCAAATCGAATTGATCGAAACTCTGCTCCAAATGAACGAAAACCAATCCAAAAAATCCAAATCCAAATCCAAAAGATCAAAAAAGTGCCCAATTTAACCGAAAAAAACGCCATAGACGCTGTTTTCTCATTTGTAACCAGAGTCTCAAACAGCAAATTTCCTAAAATAAATCAAGGTGCAAAAGAAAAATGGCATTCATGCTGTATGATTAGTATAAATGGATGTAAGTTTTGACCAGGGGAGGTAGACTCATATATGTACAATCAATATTTCCAAAAAGCTATAGAACGAATCCAGCTGGTGCAGGAAAATGAAAAGGAAAACATCGTAAAGGCTGCTGAAAAGGTAGCGGCTGCTATTCAAAACGGCGGAATCATCCAGCTGTTTGGCTGCGGTCATTCACATATTCTAACAGAAGAGGTCTTTTATCGGGCGGGGGGACTTGTGCCGATTAATCCCCTGTTTATAGAGCCGCTCATGCTGCATGAAGGAGCATTAACATCCTCTTATTTAGAGCGCCAGAATGACTATATTGAACCGATTCTAAAGGAGTATGAAATTCAGCAAGATGACATTGTTTTTGTCATATCAACATCAGGCAGAAACCCAGTACCCGTCGACGTGGCAATGGAAGCCAAGAAGAGAGGAGCTTATGTCATCGCTCTTACATCTCTGGAATATTCTAAAAGCCAGGCTTCAAGACATAAAAGCGGAAAGCACCTATACAACTCTGTCGACTTAGCCATCGACAATTGCTCGGTGAAGGGAGACGCGATTCTTTCATATGATAAAGTAAAGGTGCCATTCTCTCCGACCTCAACCGTAGTGGGGGCAGTCATCCTGAATGCCATCTTTGCTGAAGCCATCAAACTTATGGCAGACAATGGATTCGAACCGCCAGTATTCCTAAGCGGCAACATGGACGGCGCCGACGAACATAACGAAAAACTCATCCAAAGATACCAGTCGAGAATCCCGTTATTGAAATAGGTGCAGAAGCAACGGGAGGAATGTCCGTAAGGTTCAATTAAGACGTGGATCAAGTTGTTCTTTCCACCACCCCATCGTCGCAAGCAAAACAAACAAAAGGCACAACTAGCTCCATGCCAGCTGTGCCTTGATCTGCTTCTTCTCCTCACACACTCCATGAAAACCAGATTACCCTTGCACGCTCACCCTATCCTCTATCTCATACAATTCTACTAATCTTTTGCTAATATGAGTTATATCTTTTTCCATTGCGAGTTTGTAGCCGTTGTTTGTCAGATCTGGTGCAGCTTGGTCCACGATCCGGATAATCTGTTCCTTAAACGATTGAAATTGACTGGCTTTATAGACATGAACATTATCATCAAGCCACTTTTCGTATATAGGAATATCGCGGACGAGAATCGGGATTTTTGCTGCTAATGCTTCCAGGAGGACGATGCCTTCTGTTTCTTCATGTGTTAGAAATAAAAATAAATCGCTGCCGCAATAGGCATCGCGGAGGTCCTCGCGGCTAATAAATCCCGGGAAGTGCAAGTTGGGAACTTCCTGTTTTATGGCTTTTTTAATTTTTGCCGGAATCAGGTTCATGCTTGTGTGGCCAAACCAATAAAACGTATAATCTGGCAGCTGTTTGGCTAATTCAATAAAATCATCAATTCCCTTTCGTTCCATAAAATGGCCGACAGAAATGACGACTTTCTCTTCATCATGAAGGTGATATTTTTGGCGAAATCGGTTTCTTGCTTCAGCGGTTCTTTGAAAGAAGCTTGTATCGATTCCATTCGACAAACTAAAAATAGGACGCTGTAGTCCATAGGTATCTAATATGGATTTCGAATAATCTGTTGGAGTAATAATAATATCTCCTTTGCTATAGCAATACGAAATCCATTTTTTGAATAACGGTGCAATCAGATTTGAGCCAATAAAGGAGTTACGGAAATCCTCCATGGTTGAGTGGGCATAATACACAATCTTCTTGCCTTGTCGTTTTGCTCGCCAGCACATCCATAAGGAATTAGGGAATATGGTGTTTAAATGGACGATGTCAAAATCCTCTTTCACATCATTGGTATGTATGATATTTAAATGTTCTAATGCTTGTTTCTGATGGCGGATCGCCTGCCCAATCCCGCTTTTGTTTACGAGATTCAATGACCCGGCGTACAATAAAACCTTCACGATTAAAACCCCCTTGGATTATCTGTTAAAAAGAGTCACGATATAATGAAAAATCAGCTCTAAACCAAAGCTGTAGATGGCAATAGGCAGGGGTTTTCCGATTAGAATAATCGTCGTAAACTTGGCTAGCGACATTTTCGTTGTTCCTGCTAAATAGCATAAAAAATCGTCCGGGGCGATCGGAAAGAAGATCATAACAGTAAAAAACACTCCGAATCGCCGATCATCTGCCCAGCGGTGATATTTTTCGCGTAATTTTGGTTTGAATAAGTATTGAATAACGGTATTCCCAAACTTTTTCGAAATTAAAAAAGCGGCGATTGATCCTAAACAGATCCCGATGTAATTATAGATAAGCCCCATCACCGGGCCGAAAACTAAAATTCCGCCCAGGCAGCTGATTCCGCCCGGAACAATTGGAATGATTACTTGGACAAATTGAAGGACAACAAACATGACCGGTGCCCAAATACCAAATGGTTTAAGGAAGTTCTCTAACGCTTCCTGTGAATAAAAAAGCCCACTTTTCATTCCGTATATTAGAAAGAGAATACAGCCTATTAAACTTATGGTTGTAACGGTATTCCACAGGAACTTAAATTTCCTCTGTTTCTTTTTCTGTATGTCATTCATTGGTTCCATTCACTATGATTCAAATAAACAAGATCCCTTCTCGGAGGATGATATAAAGAAATGGCGTGATGATATACACTCTCAACATGGTTGGCAAAGGCAGCAGAAGAATAATGATCAAAAGCTTTCTTCTCAGCATTCGCGGAAAGCTTTTTGTATGCACAATCATCACTGAAGATAGCAGTCATATAACGCTCAAACTCACTAAATGTCTCGAATAGCCACCCGTTTACACCGTTTTCCACGACATTCTCTAAACATGGATCCTTCTTGCATAGTGCGGGCAGGCCGCTTGCCAATGCTTCAATATATGTCAATCCCTGTGTTTCACTATTGGATGCGCTAACAAACAGATCAGCCGCCTGATAGTAGGACGGAATATCCTGTGGTGCTACCATTCCGGTAAAGGTGACTTCATTCTCAATATCTAGCTTTCTGGCATATTTCTCAAGCTGCTGCCTATGCGGACCGTCCCCAACTATGAGTAATTTCATATTCTTGCGTTCTATTTGTGAAAAATAGGACAAGACTTCTTCCAGGTTCTTCTCTTTTGCCAGGCGTCCCACAAAAATCAATACATGATCCTGCTCGGAAATCTGAAGTGCTTGACGGATTTCATTTCTGGTTTGTTTGGATTTATTGTGCATATAGGCTGATAAATCGATGCCTGTTGGAATGACATTAATTGGCTGCTTCACTCCATAGCCTTTTAATAAGCTGCTGACCTTTTCAGTCGGTGCGATTACATAGGAAGCATTTTTCAAGACTTTTCTGGAAAAAAGGGCAACCATCGCCTTGCCCCATTTTTGGTTTGGCGAAAAATAATGCGTGTAATCCTCATATACGGTATGGTACGTGTGCACAACGGGTATTCGAAGATATTTTGAGATGTATTTTGCCAGGCGGAAGGTGCTGAACTCACATTGTGTGTGAATGACATCTGGACGCCAGTCAATTATTTGCTGAAGATATTTGTAATTTTTAAAAAAGGTAACCCGTGCGCCAGGATAAATTTTGTCAATTCCTAAAGAGCTAATATAAGTTACATCGTCTTTTATGTGGGATTTAGCTTCATTTGATAAGGTGAGAACTCTGACTTCATGTCCTGATTTTTCTAATTCCTTCTTCAAGTTAACAATCGAAGTCACCACTCCATTAATGACAGGTGAATAACATTCCGTCGTAATTAAAATTTTCATATGTAGGCCTCCAGTTTGAATGCTTCTAAAAACCCATGATTAATCCATAAATAGTATAATCCACTATTTTTAACGTTGTATTAAATAAATATAAAGTTTTCTTAATATTTCGAAACGAATAATAGGTTCTAATGACTACATGTTATGCATATAGGGAGCACGACGCAAAGATGCTGCTGGTTAACTGAATCTATAATAGTCACCAAAGAATGAACAGCCTTTTAAAAACTAAGTGCGCGGCATTAGCAATTTGAAATATTTTTTCAAAGCAATTAAGCTGATAATGAAATAAATATTTAAACCCATGCATACATCATTAATAAGTGGACAGAGCAGGGTGGAAGGTGGAGAGGAAATGAAATATCGTGTTTTAGCAATTGATATGGACGGAACCCTTTTAGACGAGAGCAGAGAGATTAGCAGAGAAAATATAAATGCGATTCAGGAGTACCGGAACTTAGGCGGGCATGTCATTGTGTGCAGCGGGCGTTCACCTCTATCAACACGCTGGCTGGCAGAATATATCGGTTTATCAGAACCCATCATTGCCTACAATGGTGCTGTAATCCAAAATTACGATGGCGAAATCCGCAGCACCCTCCATTTCAAACAAAATGACCTGAAGAGATTAGCAGCCTATTGTGAGGAAAACGGCTTATATTTACAGCTTTACGAAGGTGATCAGCTGATTGTTTCGGAAAGAAATAACCGGAATGAACATTGGATTGAACACAACATCTTAGCATTAGAGCAATCTGGCGCAAGTAAAGAAAGATGTGACTACTACCGGAGCCAATGCGCAGTGCAGCATACGGAAAGTCTTAGTACATACTTAGATAAGAACAAACCAAACATCAGTAAAGCCGCCATTTTTGCTGAAAGAGAGAAAACCATGAAGTGTGCCGGAGATCTGCATGAGGAAAGGCTTGGTATCCACATTAGCAGCAGCTTAAATTATGCTAATCTTGAAATTTCACCCGAAAATGGCACAAAAGAATATGCACTGCGAAAAGTTGTTGAAGAACTTGGATTCACCTTAAGTGAAGCGGCCGCCATTGGGGATAATTACAATGATCTTGGCATGCTGAAGGCTGCGGGGCTGGGCATCGCTATGGGAAATGCTCCAGAAGAGGTAAAGGAAGCGGCAAACCTATCCACTCAGACGAATGATGAGGCGGGAGTTGCGTTTGCCATTCAAAACTATATTTTGAAATAAAATTTTAAAATATAATAAAATATATTGAATTAATATTTTACACACGTTAAAATAACATCAAGAACAGAAACAGCTAGAAAGAACAATTGGAGGCGTTTACATTGGATCGTGAACTTGTTTCTCTTACAACAGAATCGCGTAATGAGTTATCAATGGAAATAGATACAGCCAGCGCTGGCGAGATATTAAGAATTTTTAATGAAGAAGATCAAAAGGTTGCGCTTGCGGTAAAGGAAGTTACAGCAGATATTGAAAAAGCTGTTGAGCGGGTTGTTCAATCCTTTAAACAAGAAGGCAGACTTCTATATATCGGTGCGGGCACAAGCGGCAGATTAGGTGTTCTCGATGCAGTGGAATGTCCGCCCACATTCAGCACCGCACCTGAGCTTGTTCAAGGAATCATTGCAGGCGGAGAAAGAGCCTTTACGAAAGCGGTTGAAGGAGCAGAGGATAAGCCCGAGCTAGGCGAAGCAGATCTAAAAGAAATCGGTCTTACTGCAAACGATACAGTCATTGGAATTGCAGCAAGCGGCAGAACGCCTTACGTGATTGGGGCGTTAAAATATGCGCGTACGCTCGGAGCGGGCACCGTCGCATTATCCTGCAACAAAGGCTCCTTAATTGGCAAGGAAGCAGAAATTAATATTGAAGTGATTGTGGGTCCTGAGGTGCTGACTGGTTCGACCCGCTTAAAATCAGCGACGGCACACAAGATGATTTTAAATATGATTTCAACATCGTCCATGATTCTTATGGGCAAAGCATATGAAAATTTGATGGTGGATGTGCATGTAAGCAACCACAAACTGAAAGAACGCGCTATTGGCATTATCCAGAAGATCACAAAGGCAGATCGGGAAAAAGCTAAGCAGGCACTGACCGAATCGGATCTGCAGGTGAAAATTGCGATCATCATGATTACAGCAGACGTAAGCAAAGCTGAAGCACAAAGCTTGCTGGATCAAGCTGGCGGCTACGTGCGCAAAGCGATCGCGTTATCCGCAAAATAAACCTATTAAACAGGAAAAAGGAGTTACCCAATGGCAAGCGGAGGATTAAAGATTATTCGAAACACGCTGGAGCAGCTGCCCGCTTCGGAGAGAAAAATTGCAGAATACATTTTAGCGCATCCGCAGGCTGTGATTGACCGTACGGTAAGCGAGCTTGGCCAAGAGGCGAATACAAGCGGAGCGGCCGTCATTCGTTTATGCAAGTCACTTGGTTTAAAAGGCTATCAGGAATTGAAAATGCGCATAGCCGGTGATCTTATTAAACCGGAAGAGCATGGCTACCGTGATATCGAGCCTGGCGAATCGTATTATTCGATCGTTCAAAAGACGATGAGCAACAGCATTCAAAGCTTGAAGGATACAACCGAAATGCTTCATCATGACGAGTTAGAAACAGCGCTGCAAGCACTACTGAAGGCAAAAAATGTTCATTTTTTTGGCATTGGTGCTTCCCATATTATCGCCGTGGATGCTCAGCAAAAGCTGCTGCGAGTGAATAGACGGGCGACAGCCTTTACAGATGCCCACTTAGTAGCGACTCTTATCGCCAATGCTGAGAAAGATGATGTTTTGTTTGCAATCTCCTACTCTGGTGAAACACCAGAAGCGATTAATGTTCTTTCTCTTGCAAAGAAGCATGGTGTAAAGACGATCAGCTTAACGAAATATGGGCAAAACACGGTCAGTTCTTTGGCAGACATTCATTTATATACATCTGATTCAACAGAAGCGCCATTCCGCAGTGCAGCAACAACATCAAGACTCTCGCAGCTTCTGATCATTGATTTTATTTTCTTATGCATGGCAACCGCTGAATACGGCGAAACCATTGAGCACATTGATAAAACAAGAGAAGCAATCCAATTCCTGAAAAACCAGCATTAAGGGAGGTGGTGTAAGCATTAGCAGTTTAAATCAAAAGCACCTGGCAAAGGTATGCAGACAAAATCGCCATGATTTCTGGCATCATCTGCAAATCGCACACCATGAGGCTGAAAGTAGAGTTGCAAACGGTATAGCATTTATTTAACAGGTACCGTATACCTCGGTGGAGTCAGGTGCAGGCGCAAAAAATTGGATGAATCAATAAAGGGGGAAAAGAAAAATGGCAGGAGAAATCCAAACATTAGCCAAAGAAATACTAGCACAGCTTGGCGGAGCAGCAAACATCTCCAGTTATACACACTGTATGACGAGGCTGCGTGTTCAGCCGTCAGATGAAAGTCTTGTCAATAAAGAAGCACTGAAAAAAATTGACGGAGTATTAGGCCTTGTTGAAGAGGAAACACTGCAAATTATTTTAGGCCCGGGAAAAGTCAATCGTGTAACAGAAGAGTTTGGTAAATTACTAGAATCAGAAGGTGAACTTGATCTTAAAGATCGTGCTTCCAGCGTGAAATCTGAGATTAATAAAAAGAACGCAACACCATTCAAGCTTTTCTTAAGAAAAATTGCCAGCATTTTCATTCCACTTATTCCAGCGCTTGTGGCTTCGGGATTGATTACCGGGATTTCAAAAGCACTTATTCAGGCAGAGTGGCTGGCGGCAGATTCGCAGATTGCCATCATTTTAACCGTTATTGGCGGCGGACTATTTACGTATTTAGGTATTCTAGTAGGGATTAACGCGGCGAAGGAATTTGGCGGATCGCCGGCATTGGGCGGTTTGGCTGGGATTCTCATTATTAACCCGGCTGCAGCAACCATCACACTCTTTGGTGAAGAGCTTTTACCAGGCCGCGGCGGATTAATTGGAGTCCTTATGGCAGCCATTTTCATTGCGATTGTGGAAAAAAATGTCCGCAAATTCGTTCCTCAATCTGTTGATATTATTGTAACGCCAACTATTGCTTTATTGATTACTGGTATTGTAACTTATATTGTATTTATGCCAATTGGCGGATTTATTTCTGATAGCATTACAAACGGTCTTTTAGCTGTATTGGATATCGGCGGAGCTGTTGCTGGGTTCGTGCTTGGCGCAACCTTCCTTCCGCTCGTTGTAACAGGCTTGCACCAAGGTTTAACTCCAGTGCATCTGGAGCTAATTAACTCAATCGGCGACGATCCGCTGCTTCCGATCCTTGCGATGGGTGGAGCAGGTCAAGTTGGTGCTGCGTTCGCAATCTATTTCAAAACAAAGAAAAAGCGTTTAAAACGTGCGATTGGCGGGGCACTACCATCCGGAATGCTTGGAATCGGGGAGCCTCTCATTTTCGGGGTAACACTTCCTCTTGGCCGCCCATTCTTAACTGCATGTCTTGGTGCCGGTGTCGGCGGAGCCTTCCAGGCAATTTATGACGTAGCAACCGTTGCTGTGGGAGTATCAGGCTTGCCACTTGCGTTTATTGTAAATACGGGTGAAGTCCTATACTATCTAATCGGATTAGTCATCGCCTATGTAGCAGGCTTCATTTTCACTTATCTATTCGGCTTTAAAGATGAAATGGCTGGTGAATTTGATTGATCGGCATTTCCTTCTATTTGAACGATGGGAAGGCAGAGGAACGCATCATTGAAGCTGGAAAGCTCGGCGTCAGGAAGGCGTTTACCTCGCTTCACATCCCAGAAGAATCAGGAAACCTGGCAGATCGGGCAAAAAAGCTGCTGGAAACAGCCAAACAGGCTGGCATCGAGGTGTATGCGGATGTTTCCAAACATACACTGAAGCATTTGGGGATTTCGGATTTTAGTGATCTTAAAAAGCTGGGTGTAGCAGGATTACGGCTTGATGAATTTTTCGACACAGATTTTGTGCTCCGTCTTGCACAGGAATATAAGCTGGCACTCAATGCGAGCACAGTTAATGAAAGAGAACTAAGCGATCTCCTTGAAAGCGGACTAAAAGCAGAACAGCTCATCGCCTGGCATAACTTTTATCCGAAGAAAGAAACAGGCCTGGATGAGAATTTTTTCTTAAAGCAAAATCAGCTGTTTCAAGCTTATGGTATTAAAATCAGTGCCTTCATTCCAAGTATCGGGGAAAAACGCGGTCCACTTTTTGACGGCCTGCCAACACTGGAAAAGCATCGCGAAAGCAACAGCCTGGCAGCAGCACTGGAATTGAACGATCTGGGTGTTGATGATGTCTATATCGGTGACCCTGATATTGGCGAAGGCTTGCTTGAAAATCTGATTTCATTAGAAGTCGAAAACATAGTTCCGCTGCAAATGGAGGATTCGTCCTTCCCGGCAGGCGTTTATACACCTAGACCGGATTTTGCCCGTGACGTGCTTCGTCTCATGAACACTCGAACATCTGAGCCGATTGAGCCTGCTAACACAGTGGCACGCTATGCAGGCTCAATTACCGCTGATAATACCAGCTACGGACGCTATAACGGAGAAGTTTCAATTACGCTGCATGACCTTCCGGCGGATAACCGAATGAACGTCATTGGAAGAATCAGCGAAAAGGACTTAGATGTACTGAAAAGGATAAAACCGGAACATAAGATAAGATTGATTTGAAGCTGATAAATAAGTATGTAATACAACTATACAACCCGAGTGATTAGAACAGTTTATTTTTCTAATCATTCGGTTTTTTGTTGTACATAAATTTAAAAACATGAGTGAAATGAAGCGGATGCCCTCAACTCCTGTGGGCATAGAGGAAAGAATGAGACCCCGCAGGCACTTTGCTGCGTGAAGGCTCAGGTTTAGGATCCCACGAAAAAATATGGTCCTCAGCCCAGGTGGAACGGACTCGTTTTAACAGCATAACATTATTGACACTTCATATATGTCAAGCCTTAAATAGATTAAATGCAGGTGTATTTATAGTTAAAAAGTTCTATTAAAAAAGAAAATACAGGAAAATACCCAGCTGTTCATGTATAATAAAGGAAAATGAAAATGAATATCAGCTGGGAGGGATGGAAATGAAAGCATGCATCATAGACGATGAAATTTATGCCGTTAAGATGCTGGAAAAAATGCTGAAATCCTTAAAGGGTGTTGAAATTACGGACAGTTTTACCGACCCTTTTGCTGCATTGCCTAAACTGCGGATTCACCCGCCAGATGTTATATTTCTCGATATGGAACTAGGCGGAATGCATGGCCTTCAATTTGCTGAAATAGTGCTTGAAGAGCAATTGCCAATAGAAATTATCTTCGTTTCTGCACATCCCCATTATGCCCTGGATGCTTTTGAGGTAAGTGCAGCTGATTATTTATTAAAACCCGTTACAAAGATGAGACTTGAAAAAGCAATCGCGAAAGTAAGAGAGAAAATTCAATTTTACCAAGAGCTGAAGAAAGTTAAGCGGGATAAGCAAAACTTGCATATTTGCTCATTTGGATCGCTGCGGTTAGTAAGCCAAAATGGAAATGAAATGAAATGGCGGACCAAAAAAGTGAAGGAACTATTTGCTTATCTATGGGAACATAAGGGGAGTTCCGTTCATAAAGCTAAAATAATCGATGAATTTTGGCCGGATATCGATGCCGATAAAGCAATGACCTTGCTTCATACAACGGTTTATCAGCTTCGGAAAACACTAAAAGAAGCTGGACTGGAAAACCCTATTCTCTTAAAAAACGATACATATTCTTTGGTTGCTGATTTTCAAAGTGACAGGCAAGAGCTGCAGGAGCTGCTTGATCAACCTGAGCCTGCAGAAAAGAATATGATGAAGATTCTTAAACTCTATAAAGCGGATTATCTTGAAGAAGAAGCTTATTTTTGGGCCAGCCAAACAAGAGAGGACATAAAGCAAGCCGTACAAGAGTTCCTCGTGAACTATCTCCATAAGAACTGGGAAAAACCAACATGTGAAGACAGTGTTGAAAAGTGCCTGGAAAAACTGCAGCAGCTCGATCCATACAACGAACAATATCTAATCCTCAACATGAACTACTTCTCACAAACAAACCAGCTTTCGAAAATGCTACAGCTATACCAGCAGATTGAGAGAACTTACTGCTCTGAACTAGGTATAGACATACCATGCAAAATCGTTGATACATATAATAGCAGATTCCAGGCAGCAAAGGTTGCAGCGAGTGAAAGCTGATGGTCAGGAGGCTGGGACATAATTATTATTCAGCGTAGCCATATATCCGAATGATTAGAAAAAAAACTTCTAATCTTCGGTTTTTTTATTTGTTATTTTAAAAATTATACTTAAACATGAGTGAAATGGAGCGGAGGACACTCGATTCCTGTGGACAATAGAGAAAAGGTGAGACCCCGAAGGAGCCGCAGCGACGAGGAGCGAAAAATAAAGAAAAACAGAGTAATTTTAAGAAACTTGCCAATTTCATGAGGGAGGATCAGCTTTCTCCCTGCGAAAAGCGAGAGTCCGCAGCACAGATGGAACGGAATGGTTTAAATAACCCAACCAAAACAATGAATATTTGTGTTATAGACATAGTCTTTTAGTTTTATCCCAGCAGTCATGCAGTCGTTATTTATCTTATAAATGTTCAAAATTTGTTCAGAATGAAACGTTATGATATGGAAGGCATTCCTGTTAATGGAAATGTCTTTTTATTATGCAAAAGCGAGGAGGGATTCCTGGAGAAACAATGAGGAACGTAAGAAAGGTACGTTACATTGTCGGATTGGTGTTTCTTTTGGCCGGAGCGGTCCTTTTACTGCTGCCTCAATATGAGAAAATGGCGTTTCAAGCAAAGCAAGAAAAGTTAATTACAGCATTTGAGCAGCTGGGGGATTGGGAAACGGCCGTCTTAGCTGATGGCGAGCTGGAACAGGAAGAAGAGGGCGAGTATGTGATCGCCCAGGATGCAAAGGGTGTCTTATCTATCCCGGCGATTGAGCTTGAAATGCTGCTTTTCGACGGGGTAAATGTTGATGCGCTCAATAACGGTGCAGGCATCATTGAACCGGAAAAAAAGATGGGTGTTCAAAATGTAGCGATTGCCGGACATCGCGGAGCCACATATGGAAAACAATTTAATAGGTTAAATGAATTGAAGGTTCAAGATGAACTCCATGTGAAAATGGGTCAGGAAGACTACACATTTATTGTAGACGAAATATTCGTCGTTGACCAAAAGCAGGTGGATGTCCTTTCAGATAAAGAGAGCCCTTATCTTACCTTGGTTACATGTACACCAATCGGGGAGGAAAATCCAACTGACCGCTTAATCGTACAAGGAAAACTGGTAAATGGGGAGGAAATATGAAGAAGATTAGCTTAGTTTCAATTATGTTTATATTCATTTTGCAAAGCTTTTTAAGTCCAATTAGTGCATGGGCAAATGATCAGGCTGAAGGATTTGTACTGACAGATAGCCTTGTTGCAGAAGATACAGAAAGTGAAGGGGAATTCCTGGTAACAGCTGACTGGGCTTACACTGTTACAGGAAATGAGGAAGATCAAACATACCTGTTTCCTTTACCAGATGGAGTAGCTGTTGCTGAAGAGCAAACAGGTGAACTGAAGATTGATCAGCAGCCAATAGGAAATTATACGGTTAAAAGCGACGGTATTGAAGTTTTCATTTTTGCTGACACAGAGGTTAGTGGTTCCGGACAGTTTCAATACATTGGTGAGCAGGTCATAACAGATCCAGCCGATACACCGGGTGAACCGGCAAAAGAACCAGCAGAGGGAACTTCTGAAGGAACAACGGAAGAAAAAGCCGAAGAAGCTGAACAAGCCAAGAGTGAAGAGGCCAAGTCAGATGGTGTTTCCGAGGAATTAACAACGGTTGAGGACGAAGGAAGCCCTGCAGCAGACATCACGGCTGAAAGTGAAAGTGAACAGGCTGAAACGGAAAAAGGATCAGAAGACATTATCCAGCCATTCCAAGCCAACACTGATATTACAGAAAACATTTTAACAAGCGCAAAGCTCACCTTTCAAAATGAAGTGGGTGAATCTGTAGATAGAGTCACAACGAAGTCTGTTATTATTGCAGACTACGAATGGGCTCTTGAAAATGGTCACACATACACAGATGGAGCGACCTTTCATTTCCAGGTTCCATCTGAATTAAAAGTGTACTCAGAAGTGAAGGATGAGCCGCTTTGGTTTGGGGATCAATCGGTCGGAACATTTTCTGTTGCGCTGGATGGGAATGCCACTGTTGTATTCAATGATTTTATCGAAAGACACTCTAACATTAAAGGTACATTGCAGGTGTTAACCTCCATAAAGGGAACGAACGTTATAACGTCCGAGCGTATCGTAACGGTAACGCCGATACAAGGTGAGGCTAGCATTGATATTCCTGTTAAATTTGAACCGGCGGGCAGCACCATAGACAAAAGAGGTGTTCCAAACCGCACTTATAATACCGATCACATTGTATGGACGGTTGATCTCAATAAACATTTACAGAAAATTGATCATGCCGTTTTTAAGGACCCGATTCCGTCTGGGCAAGAGCTGGATAGAACGACTGTAGAAGTGTATAAACTGAAAACGAAGCTCGATGGCAGTGTTGAAGTGGATGGTAAAGTCGAAGGACTGACTGTTGGCAAAATAGACAATAAAGACTTCCAGATTGAGCTGGGGAATATAGATCAAGCCTATCGAATCGTCTTTACAACACTTGTTCAAGATCAAGAAAGCTCCGTGATCGAAAATAAAGCATATCTGTCGGGAACCGATTTACCAGATCAGACTGCCAGTGCCTCGGTTAGTGTCACAAGGGGAAAACCGCTTGAAAAGAGATCAATTGGATATGACCCTGTTACACAAACGATTACATGGGAGATTAAATTCAACTACAATGAAAAGCCCGTTTCTGCCAAGGACACACTTTTAGAAGACCGCTTCAATGACTCCCAGGTACTAACTGATTTTAATGAAAATCAGAAATTTTTAGTAGAAGAAGTGACCATTGATGAAAACGGAAAAGAAGCAAAGGTTGTAGAGGTCGACAGCAGTAAATATACTATAGCTGACCTTCCTGTGGAAAATGGAAAGAATGGTTTCAAGTTCCAATTTAAAGAAGGCATAGAAAAAGCATACAAAATTACGTATAAAACAAAGGCTGCCAGCCGGGTGTTTGATGATGTGGCAAAGATTAAAAATACAGTTACCTTTGGTGAAAAATCAGCAGCGGGCGAGCGAAATATTGGGCAGCAAATTCTTATAAAAGAAAACGAGGGTGTTAATTACAAAGAAAAAACAGCGTCTTGGAAAATTGTCTTTAATAAAGATAAGTATCCAATGGAAAATGTGTTTTTAACAGATACCTTCCCGAAAAAAGGGTTAATGCTGAAGGAAGGCACACTCGTCATTAAAGGAAGTAAACAATACGTAGAAGATGAAGATTATAAAGTATTAGAAGTGAATGAAGATGGATTTAAAATAGACTTTTTAAAGACGGTGATAGATGAAGAGATCACCATAACGTACCAAACTGATTTTAATTATGAAAATCTTGATAAAACAAATGATGAAGACCCTTCTAAAAAGGATAATAACCGATTTATCAACCATGCCCTTTTATCATGGAAGGCAGGAAATGAATCCTTCACAAAGGATGCAAAAGACCATTTTACTGCGGACACATATACTCAGAATAACGGCTTTAAAAATGGTTCTTACAATGCAACGACAAAAAAGATCACTTGGAATGTTGGATTAAACTATGACCTGAAGAAAATGGAATCAGCTCAGGTAGTCGATTTTATTAAAGGAGACCAGGATTTAGATAGAGATTCCTTAAAAGTGTATAAACTCTCTTTAACAGGTGCCGCTAACGGCACAACAAAGGGAGAATTATATACGGATTATGATGTGGTATGGGATCCAGAGGGCAAGCAAGGCTTTAAACTAACATTCAACGGTCCAATTGATTCAGGCTACCACATTACGTATGACACAAGCCTTGAAAATAAGTTGATTACGAACAAGTATGAAAACACTGCGATTGTCTCTGATGGAAGCAAAGATGTAAAAGAGCATAATGCAAGTGTATCTGTTTCGAATGGCGGAAAATACACGAATAAGGAAGGCAAGCAAAATGGCAAGATCATTGATTGGTCTATAGATATTAACTTTGGCCAATCGGCTGTAGCTGATGCGAAGGTGATTGATACGCCAAAAGATGATCACCAAAGATTTCTGAAAGATTCTTTTGTATTATATGAAACCAGCGTTGAAAAAAATGGTACGGTCGTAAAGGGAGATGAACTGGGCAAGGACAAATATGAACTGACCTTTCCAGTTTCAAAGGACGGAATTGAAACCTTTGAAGTTGTCTTTAAAGAGAAAATTGATAGACCGTATATTCTGGAATACAAATCTCTAATTTTAACTAAAGTTGGAGATACGATTTCAAATAGTGCTGTATTTTCCGGCAATGGAATAAGCGTGGATGAAACGATATCTAATTCTTTCATTCAGGTAGCACATTCAGCAGGAATGGGAACAGGAAGCGGTGAGGTAGGCAGTCTTACAGTGAAAAAAATAGATTCTGCCAATCGTGAAAAGCTCCTGCCTGGTGCTACGTTCACACTTAAAGATGCTGAAACAGGTACTGAAATTGAAACTTTAACCACGGGTGATAAAGGGGAAGTTACATTTAAGAATCTTCTTTTTGGAAGATATACACTGTTTGAATCAGAGGCGCCTTCAGGATATCTGGTGAAGGATATTGAAACAACAGTTCTATTGGAAGCATCTACACAAGTAATCGAAATTGAAAATAAGAAAATTATCCGTGATGTACAGCTGGTTAAAAGAGATCAAGAAACGAAAGAAGTGCTGAAAGGGGCAGAATTTGAGCTCCAGATTAAAGAAGGCGATCGTTTTGAAACGCTGACCACCTATACGACAGATGAAAATGGCCGTATTCTCGTAAAAGACTTAGAGGCAGGCGACTATCAATTTGTAGAAAAAACGGCACCAGAATTTTACCTGCTAGATTCTGACCCTATTACATTTAAAATTGAAGCTGACCAAACAGAGGTTTTAGAGGTCATTAAAGAAAATAAGCGCGGAAAAGGAAAGCTATCCATCCAGAAAGTGGATGCCGCTGATGGAAAACCGCTAGAAGGTGCCAAGTTCAACATCTACAATAGTGACGGCAAGCTAAGTGGATCAAAGCTAACCGGTGAAGACGGAGTAGCTGAGTTTACAGAACTGCCATACGACCACTATACGATTAAAGAAGCAGTAGCCCCAGAAGGCTATGTACTAGGTAAAATTGAAATAGACAATGTCACGGTGGATGCAAAAAACCCTTCTCCAGTCATGAAGGTAGAAAACAAGAAGATCATCCGTGATGTACAGCTGATTAAAAAAGATCAAGAGACCAAAGAAGTGCTAAAGGGAGCAGAATTTGAGCTCCAAAGAAAAAACGGCAATGACTTAGAAACGCTGGATACGTATACAACAGATGAAAATGGCAGCATTGTTATAAAAGATTTAGAGCCAGGCGACTATCAATTTGTTGAAGTAAAAGCGCCACAATTTTACTTGTTAAAAGCTGACCCTATTGCATTTAAAATTGAAGCTGATCAAACAGCACCAATAAAGCTAGAGCAGCAAAATGAACGAGGCAAAGGAAAGCTATCCATTCAGAAAGTAGATGCAGCAGATGGATCTCCGCTGAAAGGTGCAGAATTCCACATCTACAATAGTAATAACGAGCTAAGCGGAATTAAGCTAACGGATGAAAACGGAGTAGCAGAATTTGCAGACCTGCCATATGATCATTACACCATTAAAGAAGCAGTTGCACCGGAAGGCTATTTGATTAGCAAAATCGAAACAGACCGTGTTACGGTGGATGCAGAAACGCCTTCACCAGTTATTGAGGTCGAAAACAAGAAGATCATCCGGGATGTACAGCTGATTAAAAAAGATCAAGAGACAAAAGAAGTGCTGAAGGGAGCAGAATTCGAGCTCCAAAAGAAAGACGGCAATGACTTTAAAACGCTAGATACGTATACAACCGATGAAAATGGCAGCATCGTCGTAAAAGACCTTGAGCCAGGCGACTATCAATTTGTAGAAGTAAAGGCACCAGAATTCTATCTATTAAACTCTAATCCTATTTCATTTAAGATTGACGCAGACCAAACAGCGCCAATCGAGATTGAGCAGGAGAACGAGCGCGGAAAAGGAAAACTGATTCTTCACAAAGTGGACACTGAGACAGGTGCTTCTCTAGCGGGAGCAGAATTTGAGTTATTTAATAGTGAGAATATATCTGTTGGAAAGGCGACGACTGATCAAGACGGAAGAATAGTGCTATCACATCTTCTATATGGACACTATACGTTAAAAGAGATCAAAGCACCTGATGGCTATATCCTTGCAGCTGACACAAAGCTTGAGATCACAATCAATGAAATTGAAAATGAAATCGTGATTCAAAACGATAAAATTAAGCAGGCATTTAAGCTGAAAAAGGTATCTGCTGAAGACCCATCGACTGGTTTAAGTGATGCAATCTTCAAACTGATGTACAAAAAAGAGAAAACAGATGAGTATACAGAGGTTGAAGGGAAAACTGCAATGGTGACAGACCAAAACGGGGAAATTTATGCAGAAAACCTTGAAGCGGGCTTCTATCAGCTAATTGAGGTGAAAGCACCTAAAGGCTATCAGCTCGACAATACGCCAATTGAATTTACAATTGAAGAAAATCAGCTTGCTGTAAAAGAATTGGTGATGACAAATAAACCGATCCCAGTGAAGCCAGACCCTGTGAAACCGGAAGACCCAGCAAAGCCTAACAATCCAAACAGCACGGATGGAAAAGGCAAACCTGTGAAAAACCTTCCGCAAACAGGTGAAGCAAGCCAATCCATGTCTATTTACATGGGCGGCATACTGCTTATGCTGATTGGCGGAGCATTGCTCATGTTCAATCGCAGAACGGAAACAGATAAATAAGAGATTAAAAAAGGGTTTTTAACCCAACTATACGTCCGAATGATTAGAAAATAACACTCTAATCATTCGGTTTTTTATTGCTTCTAAATCAGCAAGCTATCTTTAAACGGGATTTAAAATAGTCTCTAAATACACAACCCCCATAAAGACTAGCCAGACAGCAATTGGAATGGCCAAACTCTTAATGGATTGTATGGGTTTATATTCCTTATTCCGCTTTTGAAGGATTCGATCGGTCATAAAAAAGATGATGGATGCCAGTAAACTATGGAATAGTAATATAAGCCCAAAGGCAATATGCAATACCGCAGAGAACATGATTTCAGACTTATCATGTTGAATTTTTGCTGCAATAAACTCGCTGATACTATCACTAATAAAAGAGGTTAGAACCCCATATAGTAAAATGACCGGAAAACTGTACATCAAAATAGCAGGCGTAACGAGTATGGCTTGTAACAAGTAGTCTGCCAATGAAGTGATTCGTTCGCCAGCTCCAGTTATTCCTGGTGAAACAAACGCTAATAAAATGGCAAAAACGGAGCCAGAAATCGAAGCGGAAATTATTTTTCTTGAAAGCATGATACTCACCTCCATAACTAATAGGGGCCAGGCCCCAAAACTATTGTATAAAAAAGGAAGCAGGCTGGCTAGAAGCTTTTATCATGGCCAGCCTGTTTGGTGTCCAAAGCAGATGCTTGCTAATTTAGAAAATCCCTAATTCCTCTTCTGCGCTCCATCTCTTGCGCAATTCCTTTTTAGCACCCGTACGCCATTGTTTAACTGCAGACACAGATACGCTTTCCTGATCTGCGATTTGTTGTACGGAAAGCCCTTGAATAAACGTATAGATTACCCATTTTCTCTGTTTAACGGTAAGGCATTCGCAATAAGGCAGTATGTTTAAAAGCTCAAGAGAATGCGGAATGGTGGAATCTTTAATAGACTCCATATATTCTGCATCTGGATACGTATGCTGCTGTTGTTTTTGAATCACCTTTTTTAGCTCCTGCAGAAATCTGCCCCTTATATAAGGGTAAGCATAACTAATAAACTTGCCTTTACTGCTGTCAAAATTTGACCAAGCTTCCCATAAGCTAATGAGCCCCAGCTGGTAGAACTCATCTCTGTCCTGATAGATGTTTAAGGTATTCATCAATTTATACAGCAGCGGTTCATATTGTTTTATTACCATTTCAAACGAATCCATTCTTTGTCCTTCTGGAAAGCGCGCCACCCATTGTATTCCCGGGTGCTTTTACCATAGAGGAACGAGCTGAAAGTTACGAATTGTTAAATTGAGTAAAATACTTTTAAAATCACTATTTTCCTTTGTTAATTGAAAAGTAAGAATACTGAAATGGATGATTTCATAAGGGGAATAGGGGATTTACGTGTTTGTTATCGTTGTACATATGAGGGAAGCCATTTTAAGAATGAAAGATTAGTAGATTGTACTTTTAGTGGAAGTTAGGCATATTTATTTAGCTGCTTATTTTGGCTGTTCTAATAGTTTGGAAAAACATGAAGAATAGGCAATTTAGTCATAAAAAAGGCTTGCTTGGAGTGTTGTATCCCCAAGCAAGCCTTTTTTAATTATTTTGCATTGATTCCGCATGAAAAGCGAAAATATAAACGGAGGAATTCCGCTTATTCTGGGAAATGACGTCATTTCCCGGAATATAAGGGGAGTTTTTCCGGTTATTTGTATAAAATCGTTAAATTTAGTTATATATTTAGCTATTAGTCGGAATATCTCCGCTTATTTTTGCCGTTTTAGCCCAATTATTCACATTAACCGGAATTTCTCCGCCTATTCCCCTAATAAACTATACCTTTTCCGGCTAATAGAGTTATCAACGCCGAAACAGTGAAGCACCTCTACCAAAAAAACTAAAATCAAATAAGTTTCCCGCTGCGATCAAACGTATAGTTTGTTCCACCTATGTTAATCGTTCCTGTTGCCATTTTTCCGCTGCCTGCTAGGTAGTACCAATCGCCCTTCGATTGAATCCATCCGGTCTGCATGCTGCCGGAAGAAGAGAGGAGATACCAATCGCCCTCCGATTGAATCCATCCGGTTTGCATACTGCCGGAAGAAGAAAGGAAATACCATTGTCCGCCGGATTGAATCCATCCGGTTTGCATACTGCCAGAAGAAGAAAGGAGATACCACTTACCGTCAGCTTGAATCCATCCGGTTTGCATACTGCCGGAAGAAGAAAGGAAATACCATTGTCCGCCGGATTGAATCCACCCGGTTTGCATGCTGCCAGAAGAAGAAAGGAAATACCACTTGCCGTCAGCTTGAATCCACCCAGTCTGCATACTGCCGGAAGGAGAAAGGAAATACCACTTGCCGCCGGATTGAATCCACCCGGTCTGCATGCTGCCGGAAGGAGAAAGGAAATACCACTGGCCATCAGTTTGAATCCAGCCTGTTTGCATGACGCCCTCGCCATTCATGAAATACCAGCTTTGCTGATTTTTTACCCAACCGGAAGCCCTGCTTCCATTTGGGTGTAAATAATACCAGGTGCTATTCGATAAGAGCCATCCGGTTTGCATTTTCCCGCTATGATCTAAGTAATAATACTCTCCGTTATCTTTTACCCAAGTATGCTGAAGCATGCCTTGTTCGCCAATATAGTAATAGCTGCCTTGATCATAAACCCAGCCATGTACTAACGATCCGGAATGATCCATGTAATACCATTTACCATTTTCCTGTAACCAGCCGGTCACCATGACACCTTGCGAATCAAAATAATGTAATTGACCGTCTATGTTTAACCATCCAACTGTCATTTCACCTGTTAGGGAATTTAAATAGTACCAGTTGTTAGTCAGCTGAAGCCAGCCTTTTTTTGCATTTCCTGAACTGTCTAAATAATACCAGTGATCGTTTTTAAAGACCCACCCTATTGAAGAGGGGGACTTAAACTCAATTTGCAGTTGCGTTTCTGATGAATGATTCCAAGCATCGTACGCGACAACAGAGTATTGATAGTTTTGATCAGCTATTAGGTTGGAAATCGTAATCGTTTCTTTTGTTTCACGTTCGTTTTCCCAATATTTAGGGTAGTGCGTATAAATCGCTTGGTCATCCTGGTACACAACATACCGGTCTACTAGGGTATCATCAATTGCTGGATCAAAGGTGAACGTCACACTCTCATCTGTAATCTGTAAATAATCGACCTTTGTATCAGGCGAAAAAGAAGGAGGAGAAGTGTCTTTTTCCGGGTCTTCTTCAAAAGGAATTGGAACGGTAAACTCATTCACCCATTCATCCTTATTAAAATCTCTTCCTTTAATCACTACTTGATCTTCGTAAACATTGACTAGTAAGCCTTGTGAACGAAAAGGGACTCCTCCAATTGGATAATAGGGTGATTGAATAGAACCTGTATTGACCATCGTGAAGCCATCTTGATAAACAGAACGAGGATGCTCAAGCAGGTAATGAGAGTGACCAGTAAATAAAATAACCTGAGGATGTTTTTGTAATATAGTAAGCAGTCGCTCGTCTTCGAAACCTGCTCCCCAATGTTCACTTCCATAAACAGTAAAATCAATGGGCTGATGCAAAAATAGAAAAATAGGCTTGTTAGGATCTGTCAGGGTATTTAATGTATCCTCAAGCCAGGTATATTGGGTATCTGAGATGACAACTCGATCGCCAAGGCCAGGGTTTGAAATCTGTGACTGTTCACTGCCGAGAACAATGAATGGATACCCTTTTATTTCTTTCATGTAATAAAGAGAGGGCATGCCTGTTTCCTGGATGAATCGATCTATGTACATTTCTTCAGTTGCGTCTGGAATGTTTGTGTATCGTGGTTCAAAAAATTCATGATTGCCCATAGCGATCACTTTCTCGGCCTGCGGATTGCTGAAGGAAGCCAGTAAATCTCTAAATTGTCCATATTGAGCCAGACTTCCCGTGTCAGTAAAATCCCCGACAATTGCCATGGCATCATAATTGGGAGCAAGCACAGAATAGTCCTGCAGGGCTTTCGTAAGCCGTGTAATGTCATTTGGCATCCCGATATGAGTATCACTAAGGATGGGGATTTGCAATAAAGGCTGTTCTTCGTTTGCGAAGGTTTGTTTCCCATATGAAATAAGCACTAGAAGCAATACAAAGCTGATTCCAATCCATCTAACAATTTTTTTCATTTTGTCCTTCCCCTCTTTTTCTTTATCTCTATAATTATTATAAAATAGGATTCCAAAAAGGAAAACAGTGGAAATTCCACTATATTCGTCTAGTATTGTAGAACTTTGTAACATTTCTGTAATATTAGTGTAATACAACTAATAAAAACTTGTAAATTAAATTACTGAAAATATATGCCATACTAGAAAAGTAATAGACTTCTTGAGAGATTATGGAGGAATATATACATATGAAAAAAGTCATAACGGCAACACTATTAAGCTGCTCGTTGTTATTTTCGATAAATGGTACTAAAAGTGAAGCATCTGCATCTTCATTATCAGTTGCTGATATTGCTTCTGATTATATTGGAACTCCATATGCATGGGGAGGAACGACTCCAAGCGGATTTGATTGTTCAGGATTTATTCGATATACATATGATAAAGTTGGAGTAACTTTACCAAGAACAGCACAAGAAATGTATAATCAAGGTGCTTCTGTTTCTAAAACGGATCTGCAGGAAGGAGACTTAGTTTTCTTTTCTACTTATAAAGCAGGTGCTTCTCATGTGGGAATCTATACTGGAGACAATAAGTTTGTTCACGCAAGCTCTAGCGGAGTAAGAGAGGACTCATTATCCAATACATATTGGAATAATACATATCTGGGTGCGAAAAAGGTTGTAGATAACAGTGTATCTGGGTGGAAAAAGCAAAATAGCATTTGGTCCTACTATAAATCTGGCAGTATGGTAAAAGGCTGGCTGCTCGATCAGATGAACTGGTATTACATGGATCAGAATGGGTCTATGAAAGTAGGATGGGTTAAAGACGGAGGAAAGTGGTACTACCTTGCTGGAAGCGGAATAATGAAAACAGGCTGGCTGAAAGACAGCGGGAAATGGTACTTCTTAAACCAGGCAGGAGATATGAAAACGGGCTGGGCACTAGTTAATAATGAATGGTATTATATGGAGAGCGGCGGATCGATGAGAACAGGCTGGCTCTTAAGCGGAGGTAAATGGTATTACCTTCAGCCAAGTGGTGCGATGGCTGTGAATACGACTGTCGGTGGCTATGTAATTGATGCAAATGGAGTATGGGTTCAATAGATTATTGGAAAAAGAGGACGCTGGATCGTTCTCTTTTTCTATTGCAAAATTTGTGAAATAGAAGCCAGATCACACAGCGGAATGAATGACTTCAGTAAGTGTAAAATAAGCAAGGAAACACTCTTTACCTGACTTTTTGCCGCAAGCATTGATTATTTAAACCAACCATAACAGCTTACGACCATTTTTCCTCATCATTTGTCCACTGGTTGTTTCTTAAATCAAAAGATCGATCATCATGAAAGGTGAAATAAGCTGGAAGATTAAATAAATCTCCATTCGCTTTTTTCCAGTTATCACTGAACCATTCTGCAATGATTCTTTGTTCTCCCGGTACTAACACATCTTCGTTATGCTCGTAAAATTGAAAGAACTCGTCTAACTGCTTGTCTGCTATTTGATAATACTGAATATCAGATAAGATTTCTTCACTTCCAGCAAAGGTGGAAGTGTCATTTCCATCATTGAAGACTTCATTTGCATCATTATCCATTGAAAATAAGGTGATTGATAATTCAAACCTAGTAGGCTCGATGAAGGCAGAAAAATCAACTAAATCAACCTCAGTTGAAAATGGTCGTGCCAGGATCTTTTTAAGACTTCCTGCTAATACATCCGATTGGCTCTCGAGATTAACCTTAATGGAATGAAGATAGTGATCGACTGAAAACATATTTGAAAAACCTCCACAAGATATATAAATTTGCTGTTTCACCTTTGGATCTTAGTAGAAAGATCAACTTGGCTCTGCAAATCTATAATTCCCTGTTACATCTCTATATCCCTCTTTTAATAGGTAAACCCTAGAGGTGGATTTTAATTTTTAGAGAGTATGCGGATTTTTTTCTGAACAAAGTTCTTCTTTTTAGGTGTTTCCCTATTTACGGCGTTTAAAACCCAGTTTATCTTATTTTTTAATGATCCTCTATTTACTGAGCGATTGTTGTTTTAATACATGTGATTGAAACGAAAAAGTGCGAGATTCCTGCGCGATGAGGAGACTCAGCACCCGCCAAGCCGGCTGAAGTTATACATAAATGTAAAAGCAACAAAGTTTGCGAAAACAGCCTTTTATACTATTTAATGAAAATACAAAAGTTGTCACAGTTTAAGAGGGAAGTATCAGCGGTTCTGCGGCTGAAGGGGAATGTGCTTGTATACTTGATGAAAATCTAAAATAAGGCAGAGTGAAAATGGACGAAAAAGAACGATTACTTGCAGAAAATAAAAAGGGAAAGCATGGATGCCTAATTTGGGCAGTTGTACTAATCATAAGTCCGGTTATGATTTTTGGTGGAATCTTTTATTATGATATGAATCTGAAAGAACGTTCATTAAAAGTCAGTACCTCTTCAAGTGGAAATCATACTATTGAAATTGTGGAAAAAGGTTCTGCGTTTTTCTTCGGTCCCTCCAAAGTAAGGATTAAGTTTAATAATGAAAAAATGGATAGAACGATCCATAATGATGGAGCAGCACTTACAACATCGAATGCTTTCATTTCTTGGGTTCATGAAAATCAAGCGGTCGTTACTTTGTTTGGAGACGAACAAGAGCCTGAACATATAGAAATCAATTTTTCCAAGAAGAAGGGTGAATTTGAAATAATAGATGATGGTCAGCCTGCTTTTAAGCCGATAACAGTCGAAATGAGTGAGTCGCCAAAAGGGGAGAACAAGATTGAAATTAGGGAGATGGTTGCACTTCCGGATGAGGGGCATGGCTTCCATTCCATTAGGGTCTATTACGGGGATGGAAATGAAGAAAGTGAATTAAAGAAGTATGAAGAATATGTCCCGGTTGAAAACCAAATAACCTATGTGGATGAATATAAAGTTACCTGGCTGAACGAAGAGCAAGCCTCAATCGACATCATGCTGAAAAACCAAGACTTTGAATTCTTTATCTATGATACGATTAGCGTGGACCTGAACCAGTAATGAGAGCACCCATACCACAACAAGTTCTAGATATAGAACAAACCTCGCGAATTGGCGAGGTTTGCTTCTTCTTTATAGTGAAAACATCCGTATGTCATCAAAATTCATAATTAACTCGCTCTAAAGGTGTAGAATTTTGATCAAAATAAATCATGCTAATCGTGTTAACCGTATCATTTTCATAGGTTACTAGAATTAAAATATCTAAATCATAGTTGACTAATCCTTCATGGCCAACGCTGATCATCGTATTAAGTTCTTTAAACACAGCACTGTTTTTACTTTGAACAGAAATGTGATATTCTATAGCATTGTGCTCTGGATCTTTGGAATATTTATGGCCTAGAATACTCTTAAGTGTATTCATACTTGTCACATCTTTTATTTTGTCCCAAGTTTGATCAACATAAGCATCAATCTCTTCGTTTCCTTTTTTAATCCATTTTCCGCTAACACTAAAGTAGTATATTTTATCTCCTGCAATTTGGCCGCCTGTAAACATAGAGCCAAGTGGTGCCCCACTTAGAATTTCATCTTCAGTCTTTAAAAAATACCAAGATCCATCTAGATATTTCCAGCCTTTATGCATATCACCGCTGTTGTTTAAATAATACCAATGACCATTATATGCCAACCAGCCTCTTTGCATTTCACCAGATGCATCTAAGTAATACCAATTATTTTGATCGTAAATCCAGCCGGTTCCCATCTTGCCGTTTTCATGAAGATAATACCAATTTCCCTCTACAAGTTTCCAGCCGGTAGCCATGTCTCCGTTTGGATTTAAGTAATACCAGTAACTATTTTCTTTTATCCAGCCTGTCTGCATGGCGCCATAAACATTTAAATAGTACCATTTGCCATTTACCTGCTTCCAGCCAGTAGCCATGTCACCGTCGGGATTTAGATAATACCACGTACCATTGTCTTTAACCCAGCCTGTTTGCATTTTGCCTAAAGTATTAAAATAATACCAATTATTATTGATTTTTTCCCAGCCTGTACTAGGATGTTCATCTGCTGTGTAATACCAATACCAAGAACCATTTTTCATTTCCCATTTCCCGGCTTCGTGCTGTTCTGCTTCTGCACTACTTGCATGAATGCCAGCTAATAAAATAAAAACAAATAAAAAGGATAAAGCCAGTAATACGGGTTTCGCCAACTTGTTCAACATAATCTCCTCATTTCTATTAAAATAATCTGTCATAATAGTTAGACGATTAGGAGATGGAAATGTTTCATAATTTTTACAAAAATATTTTATTTATATTACAAAATGTCTATTTCGCTCCCAACTAAAATAAACATATAGGTTAAGCAGTCAAAAATGATCTCGTTCCATTGCGCTGCGGACCTCGCTTTCTGTGGGGAGGAAGCGGGGTCTCAACCTTTCTTCTATGGCTCACAGGAGTCGAGTGCCTCCGCTCTTTTCTAGAATTTAAATAACAAATTAAAACCCGAATAATGAAGCAGATCATAATCTGTTCATTATTCGGGTTGATCGTAGATGGATACATGAGCAACTTTGGGAGAATAGCAAATTAGTTGCTCGTTTAGACAAAGGTATAAATGGAACTAAGCCAACTCTTTTTAGCTAATATCCGTATTTCCTATAGGCTCATTTTAGCGTTTCGATTAGGCAGGAAATTTACATATTCAGAGAAGATCCAGCCAGCACCGACGTTATACCAGCCGCCCTGATAATCGTACACCTTGTACTCACCGCCGGCTTCAATGCGCCCGATGATCGGTGTTGTGTACACAGGGCCCTCGCGGAGAATAGTGCCTTCTAGAACTTTTAATACACCCAAGTTTCCAACTTCAGGCTTTGCAGCGAGTCGTCCAGCTTCCAGTCCCATATCTTCAGCTCCCTTCACTGGCGCAGAAGCGCTTTGTTTCCTCGTTAAACCAAACGCACGTACCAGTCCATTGACATGTCCTCTGGCAACGGCATCTAAAAAAGTATTGTTTTTGAGCAGGTTCGCATCTGCTGCACGGTCAATAAATAGGTTTTCCGTTAGAATTGCCGGCATTGCTGATTCTCTCAGCATATGAAAATTGGCTGCTTTTGCACCACGGTCAACGACATTATAGGATCTGATTTCGCCCATGACACTGCGATGAATGGTAGATTGGATCATACCGGTAGAGCTGGATGCAGGCAGCGTATTGTACCGAAAATCTTCATAGCCTGTGCCGCCTCCAGCATTAATATGAACCGACAATAAAAAGTCGGCACCCCAAGCATTCGCCATGTCTGTACGCTGTTTGAGGGTTAAAAGCTGATCTCCCTCACGGCTTAATCGAACTTGAGTATTGTTGTATTGTAAAAGGAGGTCTCGGATTTTTTTTGAAATGGTAAGCGTGAGGTTTTTTTCTTGTAGCCCATTGCCGACGGCTCCTGGGTCTGTACCGCCATGTCCCGGATCAATAAAGAATTTTACCATGATAATCACCTCGTACTTTATTTATATGCAGCTTCATAAAAAGGGCTTGGATGGATAACTAAAAAAACGCCCATTTTTCATCTGAAAAATAAAGCGTTCTCCTTTAAAATGTAAAAAAGCGCAGAAGCTCATAAAAAATGAGCATTTCTGCGCTTTTGTCATGTTATCTTGTTGCTAATCAGTTTTCATAAACAGGTACATCATAATACAAAGTATATTCATCAATTAGATCATATAAGTTTTTAATGCTGCTGACTTGCTTGGCAGCCCAGCCTACATCGGTTGCATATTGATGTGATGCAGGAGAATCCGGATTCCAGCGCATTTTATACAAAGTATCTTGGCCGCGGCTAACATACTTGCTGCTGATGAATTCCGCTCCGCCGATGATCGCAGCTTCAGGGCTAAACCAGCCTTGCTTATAGGCATATTCTGCACCGCATGTGTCAGGACAGCGATCAAAAGCATTAATGCCATACATATTATAGACCACGCGAGGAGTTACCGCTTGTCCATCAACAGAAGAGACGGTAACGCCGCGAGCCAATGTTGAATTTCCGTGACCTGTTTCAAGCAATGCGTGTGAAATAAGATAGATCTCATTCACATTGTATTTTTGACTAGCTTGAATAAATGCTGCTCCTTGATTTGTCAGCGTTCCTTTGTTTGCCAGCACCTTGCTGTTTAACTCCGCAGCGCCAATTCCTGCACCTTTCGATAAAAGGAGGAATTGGAAATACTCTTTGCTGGAAGGATCGACATTTGCTGGATTCACGTAATAATGTACATCGTCTCTTTTGGCATTTCGCCAAGCAGAAAAGTTAATATCATACCAGCCTGAATGAGCCTGATTGATGTGAACCTGACTATTGTACTTCAGTGAGCCATAGATCCAGGAAGATGTATTCATCTGCTCACGCACATTTAAAGAGGTTGCATTTACTGTGCCTGAATTAGCTGTTTGCAGCGTCACATAGGTGCTGCTGACATATGCTTTTTCATTTCGATATTTATCTGTTTGCGGAGCTACATTCATCTGCTTATTGACCATTTCCTCTAAGGTAAGCCGATAGCTGGAATAAGTTATTTTAGGTCCATTGCTAAGTGCACCGCTTGGAAGGAAATAATAGGTAGTGCCATCAATAACCCATTCGCCAGTGACCATTTTGCCATCACTCTTAAGATAATAGGTTGCTCCATCGACAGTCAGCCATCCGGAATGACGATCTCCATAATAATTCAGATAATACCAATCGCCATTTTCATAATGCCAGCCTGTTAACATAAGGCCATTGTCATTCATGTAATACCATTTAGAATTTACAAGGATCCAGCCGGTTGCTAAAGTATCATCTGGGTTGATGTAGTACCATTGGTATCCATCTTTAATCCAGCCATATGTCTTTAACCCATTTTCATTAAAATAATAGGACTTTCCACCTTCTGAGTGCCAGCCGACATGAAGAGCTCCTTCTTCATTAAATAAGTAGTGGTCTGCTCCAATCTGAACCCATCCGGTTTGTTTGATCCCATATTGATTGAAATAATACTTTTTCCCATCAAGGGTGAGCCAGCCTGTGTGCATTACACCGTCAGCCTGCAGATAATAGATATTGCCATTGTCGTTAAGCCAGCCAGTTTGCATGACTCCATCTGCATTGAAATAATAGGACTTTCCATCAAGAGTCAGCCAGCCTTTTGTTGAATTTCCGTTAGCATCGTAGTAAAAGGTCTGTCCATTAATCGTTGCCCATCCTTGAACATTCTTTTCCATTATCCCTGAAGGAGCAAAATGATAAGCTTGTCCATCGATCACCATATCGCCAACTGCCATTGCGCCGCTGGATGTTAAATAATAGGTGTCGCTGTTTAAGGTGAGCCAGCCGGTGGCCATCTTTCCGCTTGGGAATAGATAGTACCATCTGCTATTATTCAGCAGCCATCCCTTAGCCATGGCACCTGATGGGTGGAGATAATAGTAAGTCCCTCGATCATTAAACCAGCCAGTTGCCATCGACCCTGATGGATGGAAGTAATACCAGGTTCCTCTTTCGTAAAGCCATCCAGTAGCCATGGCTCCCGATGGGTGGAAATAGTACCATGTGCCCCGATCGAGAAGCCAGCCGGTATCCATCGCTCCTGATGGATGGAAATAATACCAGGTGCTGTTAACCTTGAGCCACCCAGTAGCCATTTTCCCTGATGGGTGGAAATAATACCAAGTCCCTCTATCCAGCAGCCATCCTGTTTTCATGGTGCCTGAAGCGTCCATGTAGTACCATGTGCCCCGATCAAGCAGCCACCCCGTTTTATAAGATCCATTGGCTTGTGTGTAATACCAGTTGTTTCCCTTTACGGTCCAGCCTTGTGCTGCGGCGTAGGCTGGTGCAGAAACAGTCAGTAGCAGGGTAAGAGCGATCATTACAATGACTTGTTTCTTCAAAATGCCAGAAGCCTCCTTCAATTATATGATTCTTAAAAGCTATTACTATTATCGGGTGCAATTAAGACTATTTTAGTATTTTTTACTCTATTAAGATGAATTTGGTTCTTTAGTACCACTAATCATCTGGTATGATCTACCGATATATGGAGTATGAACGCACAGGGTGCCATTACATAAAGGAGGAGAGAGTGTGCTAAAAAAAGTCACCATCATGTTGATCCTGTTATCTCTATTAACTGCTTGTTCAAATCACTTTGAAGAGTATAAGGATGAGGGGATGCAATATCTGCAAGAGCAAAACTATGAAGCGGCTATTCAAGCCTTTGAAAAAGCCTTAGAAGAGGAAGAGTCCAAAGAAATAGAAGCGTTAAAAGAAGCAACGGAACTGCTGGTTAAAGCGATTGCTGCATACAAGTCAGGAGACTTTGCGAAGGCAGCAGAACTTGCAGATCAGCTGCAAAGCTTAAGCATTGATGAAGAAGGACAGGTTTGGCAGGAAGCACAAACATTAAAAGAAGAAGCCGATATAGCACTGCAGAAAATCAATGAGATGAAAGATAAAATCAGCCAAGGTAAAAAGCTGATGGAGGAAAGCGATTGGGATCAGGCTGCTGAGGCATTGAAGGAAGCAGAACAATTAGCTTCCAATACAGCTCTGAAAGAAATGGAAGATTTAAAGAAAGAAGCGGAAGCATTAGGGCAAGAGATCACAAAGCAGAAGTCGGCGGAATCGGCACAAACAGAACAGACAGAACAAACAGAAGAAACAAAACCGCCTGCACAGGAACAAAGTGAACAAAACGACACTGCTGCTGAACAGCCAAATGAGAAGGAAGACAAAGCTTCATTCCAAGAGACAGATGCAGAAGAGCTGCTGATGGGTTATTTAAATATAGAAGAAGGAACCAATGTGCATGTTCGTTATGACCATATGGACGACAATGGAAATTTCGTTCTGCAGGTATACGAGCGCATCATTGATAATCCGCAAACAAATGAAGGACATACCGCTACGATTGGATGGTATACAGTCAATCCGACTACGCAGGAAATAAAAGATTTATATTAATCTAACATTTTTAAGTACTTAATAAAGATAATTACAATAAAAACCCGATCAAGGAACAGCACTAGTTTAGCTGTCTGCTTGATCGGGTTCTTTTTATTACCTATTGAATGGCTCTTAATACCAACAGCGTTGATTTATTCAGACGGCTCACCAATAAAGAAATGGTTGATATATTCACTCCACACGATTTGTCCTTCGCTGTTAGGCGAATTTTCTTCGGTTAAATAATCAAGGAGTGCTGCATCCTGTGTTTCAGGCCAAGCTGTCCAGTGATCAAGATAGAGAAGCTCGTTCTGCTCAGCGTATTTCTTCAGTTCTTCCAGCTGTGTCAGGTAGAAGTTGGCCTGATAAATCGGCTGCGGCGGCTGTAAGACAAAGACGGTTTCAGGCTGAACTGCATGAACTTGCTCTATCCACGCTGATAGATGTGCGAGCGAATCTTCAATTCGAACTACACCATTATCTTTTAAGGTAAATGGCTCGAGCAGGATCATATCTGCTTCTGCATCTATTAAAGCTTGCACTTGGTTTTCAGTCGTGAAGTCAGCAGATGTACCATCAAAGATGCTAATTTCCACTTCTACGTGATCTGGTCCAAAGGCTTCTTCAATCGCAGCTTTTGTCATGGAAGCCCAGCCTTCTTCTTCGGTGCCAAGATATTTTGACCCAGCAATTAAGATCTTATAAGGGATCTGTTCTAGCAGTGTTACCTCAAATCGGTGTCGAGCTGTTTCTGGCCAATTTTGCGCTTTCGCCAGCAGCTCCTCAGCAGCAGCTTCAGATGAAGAGACTGTTTCTGTCTCGGTTTCTTGTGCGGCAGAATTGGATGGCTGCTGATCCGTAATCTGAACACTAGTACTTTCTTTCCAGTGATTATTTCCTAGAAACAGGACTACTGCACAGCTGATGGCAAGCAGGGTGATAAATAAATTTTTCATGACGTCCTCCAGTGATTGATTTAGAAAATTATTTCCAATTAAGAAATTGATCTTCCTTTATGACTAATTCTAGTATTAAATAGATAGAGTAATGTTTCGGAGATTACAATTTTATTTAAATTATGACAATAAATCACAATGTTAGCAATATCTTATGTTATAATACTTTTGCTTTTAGCATTTTATTAGGAGGATATTATGGAAGAAACGATTAGTCTAAAAGAACTATTTCAAACGCTAAAAAAGAGAATGGCTCTTATCATAGTCATCACATTAGTAGCCGTTATGGCGAGTGGTGCCGTAAGTTACTTTGTCTTAACCCCGGTTTACCAATCTTCAACCCAAATCCTTGTTAACCAGGCATCTGAAGAAGGTCAATACAGCACGAGTGAAGTTCAGACGAATTTGCAGCTGATTAACACATACAACGTTATTATTAAAAGTCCAGCGATATTAGAACTTGTAAACAAAGAATTAAATCTAGGTATGACTTCAGGTCAATTAAATTCAAAGATCTCTGTGCAAAGTGAGCAAAACTCTCAAGTCGTAACAATCTCTGTTCAGGATGAGAATGCCAGCACAGCAGCGAATATTGCCAATAAAACAGCAGAAGTATTTCAGCGTGAAATTGTTGAAATTATGAACATTAATAACGTTACAATACTAGCGCAAGCAGAAGTAACAGAGAACCAATCTCCTGTTAAACCGCAGCCGGTATTAAACATTGCAATTGCCCTAGTAGTGGGAGCTATGGCCGGTGTTGGTCTGGCATTTCTATTAGAATATATGGATAACACTGTGAAAACCGAGCAGGATATCGAAAAGATCGCCGAATTGCCAGTCATTGGTGTGATTGCGACGATTGACAAATCAGCTGAAACAGCAAATCGTGCCGAGCGAAATACAAGATTAAGAGGTGAGACGATTGGCTCTTAGAAAACGAGATAAAAAGATGTTACTGGATAGTAAGAGAAAGCTTATTACTAAACAGGATCCGAAGTCACCAATTGCAGAACAATACCGTACGATTCGTACAAATATTCAATTCTCAGCCATCGATGAAGAAATTCGCACCATTCTTGTTACTTCTTCTGGTCCTGGCGAAGGAAAATCGACAACAGTTGCCAATTTAGCCGTTGTCTTTGCACAGCAGGGCAAAAGAGTTCTCCTTGTGGATGCAGACTTAAGAAAGCCGACGGTTCATTATACGTTTAATACGCTGAACACAACCGGCTTAACCAATGTCTTAACGAATCAAATGCCTCTGATGGAGGCTGTAAAGGCAAACGACGAAAAGAATCTTTATATTCTTCCTAGCGGACCGATCCCGCCAAATCCATCTGAATTGCTTGGCTCAAAGGCAATGAGCCGCGTCATGCAGGAAGCATTACATGAATTCGACATCATCCTGTTTGATACACCACCGGTACTAGCGGTAACAGATGCACAGATTCTTGCCAACAAATGTGAAGGTACGATCATTGTTGTTGGAAGCGGCAAGACAGAAAAAGAACAGCTGCTGAAATCAAAAGAGATGCTGACAGCAGCGCAGGCAAAGATCTTAGGTGTTGTATTAAACAACAAAAAGATGAAAGACACCGACAATTATTATTATTACGGTGCAAACTGACAAGTTTCGACAAATTCTACTCTTTACCAGACAAAAGCGAGATGTTAGTATGACAATAGATTTGTATTTTGGGAACTTACTGGGAGCTGATGAATAGAATGATAGACATTCATTGTCATATTCTAGCGGATGTAGATGATGGAGCGAAAACAATGGAAGATAGCATCGAGATGGCGAAAGCTGCGGTTAAAGAAGGGCTAAAGACCATTATTGCGACTCCGCATCTAAATCAATCCTATCAAAACTATCGGGTAGACATTACAACCAAAGTACGGGAACTAAATGACGTTTTGGCAAAAGAGCAGATTCCGTTAACGATTCTCCCTGGCCAAGAGGTCAGAATATACGGCGAACTTCTTGAAGACCTGCAGGAAGGCAAGATTCTGCCATTGAATCATACGCAATACCTCTTTGTGGAGCTGCCTTCAAACCATGTTCCAAGATATACGGAGAGACTGCTATACGATATTCAGATGGAAGAACTCACGCCGATCATTGTTCACCCAGAACGGAACAAGCAGCTTCTCGAGCAGCCGGATCTGCTATACCAGTTTGTGAAAAATGGGGCATTAACACAAGTAACCGCCTCAAGTCTTAATGGACATTTCGGGAAAAACATCCAAAAGTTCTCCACTCAGCTGCTTGATTCAAACTTAACGCATTTTGTCGCATCTGATGCCCATAACACGATTAACCGCAATTTCCAGATGGCAGACGCATTTGCGAAGGTACAATCGGAATATGGATCGGATATGGTATACCTGCTAACAGAAAATGCGCAGCTGCTATTGAGCGGACACAACGTTTACAAAGAGATCCCAGAAAAGGTCAGAAGGAAAAAGCTATTTGGCATCTTCTAAGGTTGGACTCTCGTGATAACCACTGTCAGAAATTAAGTATCTAATGAAATCAGCTTAGGTTCTTCTTAGATACTCTTTTTTCTAACAAAAAATAGGTCAAAAAGCATAAGGAATTTCTAAAAATTCACTTGCAATTTCAGTTTGGGGGCTTACAAGTTGTCGTATCAAAAAAGAATGACCTTATTAATTTTGCTCGATTCATTAATCGTTTTATCCGCTATTTATGTAAGCTACCTCACCCTGCACCCGACACTCAAAATATTTACATTAGAAACGCTGCTTGTACTTTCAATCACCTTACTGCTTAGCCATCATATTTTTGCCTCTGTTTATCGACTGTATAGTAAGGCATGGGAGTATGCAAGCGTAGGAGAGCTAATCGTGATCGTTAAAGCGGTGAGTTTATCCATTCTAATGACAGCGATTGTTCAGCAATTCGCATTCCAGGATATATACTTCCGGGCGTTAATGCTGACATGGATGATGCATGTATTGCTGATCGGAGGGTCCCGCTTTTCCTGGCGGATGTATCGCGATCGAATCATCAAACCAGAGGTTGAACCCGAGCGGGCGCTCATTATTGGGGCCGGTGCGGCCGGTACCATGCTGGCGCGTCAGCTGCTGAACAACCCTGATGCCGGAATGAAGCCGGTGGCGTTTATCGATGATGACCGTTCGAAATACCGTCTGCAAATTCATGGCGTTTCCGTTGTAGGCGGAAGTGACGCGATCAAAGAAACAGTGGAAAGCTTAGAAGTGCAAAAGATCATTATCGCCATTCCGTCACTGAACAAAGTCGAAATGCAGCGGATCTTCGAGAAATGCGCGGGCTTAAAAGCAAAAACCGTGATCATGCCGATGATCGAAGACGTGATGCTTGGCAGAGTATCTGTGAACCAATTCCGCGATGTCCAGGTAGAGGACCTGCTTGGCCGTGATCCGGTCGTACTCGATACAGAGAGCATTTCCAAAAAACTGACTGGAAAAACGATTCTCATCACAGGAGCAGGCGGTTCGATCGGTTCAGAAATATGCCGCCAAGTATACAAGTTCAAACCGAAAAAAATGATTCTGCTTGGACACGGAGAAAACTCCATTTATACCATTGATATGGAACTCCGGAACTTAAAGAAAAATGACATTGACATTATACCTGTTATTGCCGATGTGCAAGACCGTAACCGCATCTTTGAGGTAATGGAATTACATAGTCCAGATGTTGTTTACCATGCGGCGGCACATAAACATGTTCCGCTTATGGAATACAATCCAAAAGAAGCGGTTAAAAACAATGTACTCGGCACCAAAAATGTTGCTGAAGCAGCAGATATGTTCTCTGTTGGCACATTCGTGCTTGTATCAACCGACAAAGCCGTGAATCCAACGAACGTGATGGGCTCGACGAAACGGATTGCCGAAATGGTCATTCAAGAGCTAGATAAGCATAGTACAACCAAGTATGTCGCTGTGCGATTCGGAAATGTTCTTGGCAGCCGCGGCAGTGTCATTCCGCTGTTCAAAAAGCAAATTCAAGCGGGCGGTCCAGTAACCGTTACACACCCAGAAATGACACGCTATTTCATGACGATCCCGGAAGCATCAAGACTTGTCATGCAGGCAGGAGCTCTTGCGGGTGGCGGGGAAATCTTTGTACTGGACATGGGTGAACCAGTCAAGATCGTCGACCTAGCGAAAAACTTAATTCAACTATCAGGTTATTCTATAGAAGAAATCGGTATTAAATATGCGGGCATTCGTCCAGGAGAAAAGATGTTTGAAGAGCTTCTTGGTGAAAACGAAGTGCATCCAGAAGCCATCTATCCAAAAATCTTTATTGGAAAAACCGCTAATTTGCATATCGATGAAGTGACAGAACTCATCAATCATCTTGATATGGATGAAGTAGAGCTCAGCAAAACGGTACTTGATATTGCCAATAACCGAGTAAAATCCAAGGAAGCCGTACTAGTAGCTAACTAAGGAGGCCACTAACCATGAAAGTAAGAAAAGCAATCATCCCAGCAGCAGGACTTGGAACAAGATTCCTGCCAGCTACAAAAGCAATGCCAAAGGAAATGCTGCCAATCGTTGACAAACCAACAATTCAATATATTGTTGAAGAAGCGATCGAAGCAGGAATTGAAGACATCATCATTGTAACAGGCAAAGGCAAAAGAGCGATTGAAGATCACTTCGATAACTCTTTTGAACTAGAGCAAAACCTTATCGAAAAAGGCAAGCTTGATCTGCTGAACGAGGTTCAAAAATCATCCAAAGTAGACATTCACTATATCCGTCAAAAAGAACCAAAAGGATTAGGACATGCGGTCTGGTGTGCCCGTAAATTCATTGGTGACGAGCCATTTGCTGTACTGCTTGGAGATGATATCGTTCAAGCAGAAACACCATGCTTAAAGCAATTAATGAACGAATATGATCAAACATTCTCTTCTGTCATCGGAGTCCAAACCGTGCCAGAAAACGAAACACATCGCTATGGTATTATTGACCCTTCTAGTCAAAATGGGCGACGCTACCAAGTGAACCAGTTCGTTGAAAAACCAAAGCAAGGAACAGCACCATCTAACCTGGCAATCATGGGCCGTTACGTCTTAACACCTGAAATCTTTATGTTCCTAGACAAGCAGGAAAAAGGCGCAGGCGGAGAAATCCAGCTTACTGACGCGATCCAGCAGCTAAACGAAATCCAACGCGTATTTGCCTACGACTTCGAAGGTACACGCTACGACGTCGGTGAAAAGTTCGGCTTCATCAAAACAACACTCGAATTCGCCCTGCAAAACGAAGAAATCAAGGACGATCTAGTGGAATACATGGAAACGAAACTAAATGAATTAAAAGCATTAAAAGTATAGACACTGACATTCTAGATAAGCTGTTCCTCAACACAAACAGTTTATCTAGATCTTTTTTTGTCCAAAACATGTCTCAATATGTAACAAATTGTTGAAAGAACCAATGGTGATGTCTCCTGACCACTATCAATGGAGGCACTCGGCTGCGCTGTGGGTGGGAACCTTAGACATTTTTGTCGGTGGTGTGGTGTGAGGTGGGGTTGGATGCCCTTTATTATTTAAATTTTTGATAATGTGTAAGTTTGGACTTTTTTCCACGAGAATGAGGTGCTCTGATGAGTGTATACAATAGTAAGAAAAAATAAAAAGGGTTTGACCTTAATTGAATTAATAGTTGTAACAGCTATTTTGTTAATAATAGCAGCGATTGCAATTCCGTCTATTGTAAATATTAAGAGCAATGCAAAAAGGGATGTTTTTCTTGTTAATCAGGAAGAGCTTGAGAAAAAGTATGAGGCTCATTTAGCTTTACATGAAGTTGGTCATTCAGACGTCTTGTTTGCGGATTTTCTCCATGATAATGATAGTGAAGTATGTCTTGATGATGGAGAGTTTCGATATGTTGATGGTGAGGTTAAATGTAGCATTCACTCGGATGAGGAGAATGATGAGGAAGAAAATGAAGGTGGAGTGCCGTTTTTGTGATTGGGTGGTGATGGGGAACTGAGTATCGTAGTTAGATTTGGTGCTAGAAACCATGCGGGATAAGGGTTTGAGGTGTTTTTAGTGAGAATTATAGATTGATTGAATTGTATATGTAATAGGAAGAAACTTGTTTTAGGGTGATAAATGAAAGAATATCTATTTCGTATTTGCTTGGTAGATTGAATAGATATTACGAGATGGTTTTTAACAGTTAAACATAATATATGTTGATATTTTTATCTATTTCTCATATATATTGCATATTAAATGCGAGGTGGCTACAGTAGTAGATAACAATTTTAGTGGTTTAGTAGTTGTTTAGAGGAAAAGAGCCTCTAATTAAGTCCTAATCTACTAAAGAACAAATTTTAAGGAGTGTAGCTAGATGTATATGAAGGTTAAAAGGTTAATAGATATCATTCTTTCTTTAATTGGAATTATTGTTCTATCTCCAATTTTTTTAATTCTAATTATTGCTATTAAGATTGATTCAAGAGGGCCGGTTCTGTTTAAGCAAAAACGTGTAGGAATAAACAAGACACATTTCAACATTTTAAAATTCCGTACCATGAGAATAGATACACCGAAGGACACTCCAACTCACTTATTAAGTAATCCAGAACAGTATATCACAAAGATGGGTAAATTTCTGAGAAAGACTTCACTTGATGAGCTACCGCAGATTTGGAATATCTTTGTTGGCCAGATGAGTATTATTGGGCCAAGACCAGCACTATGGAATCAGTACGATCTAATAGCTGAACGAGATAAATATGGCGCTAATGATGTACCACCTGGATTGACAGGTTGGGCACAGATTAATGGTAGAGATGAGCTTCCTATCGAAATTAAGGCTAAGTTGGATGGGGAGTATGTTGAAATGATTAACCCTTGGATGGATGTAAAGTGCTTCTTTGGGACCATCGTAAGTGTTGTGAAGAGTGATGGCGTTGTTGAAGGTGGGACTGGAGAAATATATAAAGAGAAAAGAGAAAAAATGACAAGTAAAAAACTGTAGTTGGAGACTATGTTCACCAATATAGAAATATGACTGTTATATTCCGATAATAGCCGAATGTGAAGAATGAACTTAATTTTTGTTTTGTGGAGGATAGTATGAACTTTTCTGTATTAATGTCTGTATATAAAAATGACAACCCTGAATTTTTTAAAATTGCTTTAAATAGCATTTTCGATGAACAAACATTGAAGCCAAATCAGATAGTATTAGTTTTGGATGGCCCGGTCACAAAAGAAATTTCTAATATTATAGATGATTTCGCTATGAGGAATCCTGAAACTTTAACATTGGTTCCTTTAAAAGAAAATGTTGGACTTGGAGAGGCTTTGAGGATTGGAACTACTTACTGTAAATATCAATATATTTGCCGCATGGATTCTGATGACGTTAGTGATGGTAAACGTTTTGAAAAGCAAATATCGTTTATGGAGTGTCATCCTAAGATTGATGTTCTTGGCTCAAATATTATGGAGTTTGCTAATAGTATAGATGAAAAAGAAATGATGATTAGAGAGGTTCCCCAAAGCATGGGGGATATATCAAGGTTTTCCAAGAAGAGAAACCCAATGAATCATGTAACTGTATGTATGAAGAAATCAGCACTAGAAAAGTGTGGCGGATATGAGACATGTTTACTTCTGGAAGATTATTATCTTTGGCTTAAAATGATTGCGAATGGATGTAAATTGGAAAATATGGCTGAACCATTAGTATATGTTCGTGTTGGGAATGGCTTTATATCAAAAAGGGGTTCAAAAACTCGGATAGTAGGGTGGAAGAAACTTCAGGAATACATGCTTGAACATAATATGATTACTCGTTTTGAAGCAATAATGAATATGATTTATATTTGTGCATTTGTTTTGACACCTAATGTAATTAAAGGTTCCTTGTATAAGAGGTTTCTTCGTAAATGACTGTATGTTTTATTAAATACTGAATTATAATTATACCAGTGTAAAGAATAGGAGGGATAATTATGCCGTTATTCTCAGTTATTATTCCATGCTATAATGCTAAGAAAAGTATAGTGAGATGTATAGATTCCCTGGTTAACCAGACTTTCCAAGATTTCGATGTAATATTAATTGATGATTGCTCGCAGGATGATACATTTAATTTCTTAAAGCAATATATCCAGAACGTACCCTTAGATATAAAATTATTAAAGAATATAGAAAATTCAGGGCCGGCTTTTTCACGCAATGTGGGTATTGCTGCTTCTGAATCAATATATATAGCGTTTTGCGATAGTGATGACTGGTATGAAAATAATTATCTTCAACTCATGTATGATATTGCCTCAACCCAAAATGCAGATATTGTGTTTTGCAATAGTCGTCGTGTTTTTAGCAATGGAAAGTATATGTTGTTAAATAATATATCAGGAATTCCGAAAGACGGATCAATGAAAGATGTTTTAGTAACGGGAGTGGATTCACTTGGATCAATGGTTGTAAAACGTAGTATTATTTCAAAATGCCATATTCCTAATTTGAGGAATGGTGAGGATATGGCGGTAATTCCAGTTCTAATAGCCAATTCTAAAAAGTTCGGATTCACTGAAGGTTTTATCTATAATTATTACTATACTGGAAACTCTCTTTCAACAAGAGTTTCACAAAAAGTAGTCGATTCGCTTCTTGAATCCTTTGCCTTTATTGAAAATCACTTATCAGATGACTTACGTAAAGAATGTGAATTTTTGGGCGTTCGTAATGTGCTGTATGGTGCATTATTGAATGCATTTAAAGTAAAATATCAGCCTGCTGTGGCTAAAGAAATCATTCAAAATTTTGAAAGGAAATATCCAGATTGGAACAACAATCAATATTTATACTTACTTCCAAGATATAAAAGATTATTTTTGAAGTTGATAAAAAAACGTATATACTTTGGCGTTTGGTGTATGGCTTTAATGCATACATTATTACTTAAGCTAGGGTTGGTGTAAAGGAAGGAGACAGTCCTTGAAAAATATTCAATATTTAGGAGCGAAGCTTAAGAGTAAATTATTCCGCAGCGATGAGATGATTAACAAGTATTTCCGTAAACAGGGAATTACTATCGGGAATAACTGTCACATATATTCCAATATTTTATCATCTGAGCCATATCTAATTTCAATTGGCGATAATGTTACCTTTTCCAATGATGTACAGTTAATTAATCATGATAATAGTATATGTAAAATATCCCCTGATAAGACTGATATTTTTGGTCGAATTGAAATTGGTAATAATTGCTTTATTGGTGCTAGAACTATTCTATTATATGGTGTGACTTTAGCAGACGATATTATTGTTGCAGCAGGTAGTGTAGTTACTCGCTCGTTTAGCGAATCTGGGATTATTATAGGGGGTAATCCAGCCAAAAAAATCGGAGATTGGGATACTTTTGAAAAAAAAGTAAGTCCTTATGCTTTAAATATTGAAGGTTTATCACCAAGTGAAAAAAAACAACTCATTCTAAATGATCAAACATTAATAAAAAAGTAAGAAGATAGGTGCCTATGAAAAAAATTAGTGTAATTATTCCAGTTTATAATATGGAGCAATCATTAGAGTATTGTATGCAATCAATACTGAATCAAACTTATAAAAACTTTGAAATCATTTTGGTAGATGATGGGTCAAAGGACAATAGCTACAAAGTTTGTTGTCAGTTGGCAAAAAAAGATTCTCGTATTAAAGTGGTTCACACTGAGAATCGAGGTTCGGGTCCTGCTCGAAATACGGGTATTGATTTGGCTAGTGGTGATTATGTGTACTTCCCAGACGCTGATGATATATTAGCTAGTAATACTTTGGAGAAGTTAACGAAGATTATTGAAAAGGAATCACATGATCTTATTGTATTTGGATACAAGAGTGTAAATTCCGATGGTAAGTTAATGAGTGAAAAATCATATCCATATAAGGTGGTAGATGGGGATAAGATTCGTTCATCTTATTTTTCTTATATTACAATGACATCCCCATTTGGTATTCAAGGTGCCCCATGGAATAAGTTATTTAACTTGAAACTTATAAAGGAGCACGGACTATATTTTCCAGCACTTCGTCGACACCAAGATGATGCGTTTATTGGAAAATATATGTGTTTCGCATCTAGTGTTTGTTTTATCGAGGATGTATTTTACACTTACTATACAAATGATTTATCAAAAGAGTGGGACAAGTATCCAGTTACATATTTGGATGCTGTTATTGGACTAAATCAAATTCGAAAAGAAACAATATGGTTATGGAATAAGGAAGATATGGCTACTCATAACGTGTTAAAATGCGAATTTATTTGCAATGCAATAAAGGCCCTTGAATTATCATTTTCATCAAAGATGAATTTGACAATTTCTACTAGAAAAAAGTGGATTGTACAATCCATAAAAAAGGCGCAGCTAGATGATTATACATTTCCTGATGTTTCGGGGTACAGGTATCAAAAATGGATTATGAGGCACATTTCTCATAAAAATTATTATCAATTGTATTTAGTTCTTGCTACAAAAGTATTTCTTCAAAAAAATCTGTTTTCTTTCTACATGACAATTAAGAAGCAACTAAAAAGCAGCCAATAAAATAATTTAATTTTAGTGTTTAAAGTGTTGTTGCATGAAAGGATAAAAAATATGTGTTTTGCTGATCGTCGGAATCGTATGCTTATTAATATTCTATTATTTATACTATTTCTTAATATATTTCTAAATTTTATTTCTCCTTTTATTCAAATATTTATGGGAGTATCAAGTACATCGAATATAACATTGGTTATATATACAATAACCTTACTCGTATGCTTGTATAGAATAATTCAATATAGACTTTTTACTATTAATAAAGTTCTTTTCTATATCTCTATAATGATCTTTTTTATGTTTCATTATTTTCTATTTGCAAACTCAAGATTATATCTTCTTTCTGATAATATGATATTAATATATGTATTCTTTTTGCCGTTATGTATATTTATGGTATCGAGTATAAAAGAATGGGATGAATTTATTAAAATTTCTTATAAATATTCTGTATGGGCAATTATTCTTTCAATGTTTATTCTAACACTAGGGTTAAATAGGTCATTGAACTATATGGAATTTTCATATGGACTTTTACCATTTTTGTGTTTTTTATTGTTTAATTGTTTAGAGAATTATAGGATAACAAAATTACTATATCTAGTCGTTGGAGTAATAGTTTTACTGCTATTTGGAGCAAGGTCACCTTTGTTATTTTTAATTGTACTGCTACTTTATTGGATGATAACTAACCTATCAAGAATAAAAGGGATATTTGTGACTATCGTAGTTGGATTGTGCCTTTTCTTAGTTTCCTTAAACATGGAATTTATATTTCGATATTTAAGTGGAGTTAATTCCAAAATGAATTCATATGTTTTGAGTAATTTACTCGCTGGTGAATTCTTTTCCTCTAGTAGCAGAATTCATATTTATGAAGAAAGTAGAGCAATAATTGGAAACATGGGACTAAGCATGTATGGTTTATTTGGGGATCGTAATATGTCAAGTGGTGTTTATTCGCATAACATCATATATGAAATATTAATTTCTTTTGGCTGGTTTTTTGGTGTTATTGTACTTACTGCACTATTAACAATTATTCTGAAAGCTTATTTCAGCAGCAGTAAGAACGGCAAATTGTTGGTAGTGACATTTTCACTTGCATTGTTTGCTAGGTATTTCATATCTGGTAGTTTTGTTATGGAACAAATGTTTTATATATATGTTGCAATCATGATTTCGATAATTATAGGAAATAAAAAGAAAAGGGTAGTTTAGATGATAAATTTTATAAAAAGATTTATTAAATATTTGTGGGGGCTTTGGGTATTGAAATTGCACCCAATTAAAGCTCAGATTTTGACTATAGACGAAACCATTGATTTTATAGCTGTTGAAGGAAATTCTATGGTTAGGTTTGGGGATGGAGAATTTTCGTTGATGGAAGGAAAGGACATTGAAGGCTACCAAAAATCTAATGAACGGTTATCTGAAGAATTAGCAAAAGTAATAAAGGATGTAAATAATTCAAGATTATTAATTTGTCTTCCAGAACCAATTAATGGTGTTTCGGAGTATGTATATACATCTCGATGGCATTGGGTAGCACACCTAGCACAAAATTGGAAAAGGTACAATAAAGTTTGCAAAACTGATATAGACTATGGGAACGCTTTTATTTCTCGTCCTTATATGATTTATAAGAATAAAGAACAGAGCAGTAGATGGTTTGAAAGGATTATTAGTATATGGGAAGGCCGTGATGTAGTCCTAGTTGAAGGTAAGTTTAGCCGTTCTGGTGTAGGCAATGATCTATTTTCAAATGTGAGAAGTTTGAGGAGAATCCTTTGCCCACCAAAAAATTCATTTGAACATTATGATGAAATACTTGAGGCGGTGTTAAAACTTGATAAGAAGTCTCTCATATTACTTTCAGTGGGACCAACAAGTAAACCACTTGCAAAGGTTTTGGCTGATAGTGGTTATTGGACTTTGGATATCGGACATTTAGATTCTGAATATGAATGGTATAGAGCACAAACACGTTCGAAAATTCCTTTAGTAAATAAGCATTCAGCAGAAATTACAGATGAGGGAATTGGGGAATGTGATGATGAGGAATACTTGAAATCAATAATATTAACAATTGGAAAGCGATTAGATTAAGGAGTTATATAATGTTGCCACTGATAAGTGTAATTGTACCAGTATATAATGTTGAAAAGTTCCTTGATAGATGTATTGATAGTATATTAAATCAGACTTATACAAATTTGGAAGTTATCTTAGTTGATGACGGCTCCACAGATAGGTCACTAGAAATTTGTAAAAACTATCAGGCATGTGATGGGAGAATAAAGGTTATTCATAAGACTAATGGTGGGGTTAGTAGTGCTCGTAATGTTGGATTACTTTCAACAAATGGTAAATATATCAGTTTTGTTGACAGTGATGACTACCTTGAGCCCAATTGCTTAAGTATTCTTTACGAAGCGTTAATTAATAATAATTGTGATATAGCTTGTTCAAATATTATTTGTGAATCCGTTAATGGTAAGGAGCTTAATATACTTAAGTATAATGAATCAAATGTGATTTTTGATGTAAATCATTATGATATGTATAATCGTTCAGTTTATAATAAATTATTTAGTAGTAACTGCCTCAAAACACAATATGGTCCACTTTTGTTTGATGAGTCACTATATTATGGAGAAGATGCATTATTTACTATCAGCGCTTTTTCGAACGCAAAAAACATAATAAGACTTTCAAATCCTCTATACCATTATGTAATACACGAGAACAGTGCTATGCAAAAATTTTCAATTAAATCATTAACCGAAATAGATGCTTGGAGCAAAATTGTTAATATATTGAAACCCTTTCCCGAAGCACAAAATGAGGCGCGAGCCCAATACAGTTTGAATTCACAGCGCATTTTAATAAATATCTTCAGACATCAAAGCAAAGATATTAAACTTCAGAAGAAGGTTTTAAAAAAAGTGAAAAAATATAGAAATGAAGTTTTAAATAGTAATTATATACCGTTAAACAATAAAATTTCATATTTTATATTTACTGTATGCCCAAGGACTTATACACACTTGTTAGATATTAGTAAAATTATATTAAAGCGATAAGAATAGGAGATACTTCATCATGAAAAAGATAGGAATCGTACCATTAGAATATCACAGTTATAATTATGGTGGCACGCTACAGAATTATGCTTTACAGCAAGCCTTTTTAAAAACAGGTTGCAAAGTAGAAGTATTAAATTTTGACGATAGTAAAGAAAAGAAATTATTTTCTATATCACAAAACAAGAATAAGCCAACAGTAAAAACAAATATAAAAAAAAGAATTCAAAGAGTATTAAATTTTTTGTATTACAAAAAAATAAATTCTAAAAGAACTAAGTTTGAAGAGTTCAGGGAGAAACATTTTTCAGATATGCATGATGCGACTTCATTAAATTTAGCTAAGATCGCTGATGAATTTGACTGTTTTGTTTGTGGTAGTGATCAGGTTTGGAATCCGTACTGGTGCAATTCAACCCATTTTTTGTCATTTGTCCCTAATAATATTCCAAAAGTTTCATATGCTGCAAGCATTGGTGTGGATGATTTAACAGATGAACAAAAAGTGGTTTATAAGCCATTAATTGATGATTTTACTTTAGTTTCTGTAAGAGAAACGCGAGGTAAAGAAATACTTCAGTCATTTGTTGATGCAAATGTAGAAGTGGTACTTGATCCCACAATGCTATTAACCTCAAATGAATGGAATATAATCCTGCCAAACAAAAAAATAAAAGAAAAATATATATTTACTTATTTTTTGGGTGAAGATGCCGCGCTGCGAGAATATGCAGAATCACTTGCTGAGAAACTGGGATATAAGATTGTTAATATTCCATTTTTATATGGAGAAGTTCGTAAGGCAGACCTATTATTTGGTCATATTAAATACGCTTCTGCTGGCCCAGAAGATTTTATTAGTCTTATAACAAATGCAGAAATTATCCTTACCGATTCATTTCACGCCTGCGTATTTTCAATGATATTCCACAAAAATTTCTATGCATTTGATAGAAAGGTTTATGGTAAGAGTATGTCATCCAGAATTACCGGATTACTAGATAGTGTGGGAATTGTAGGTCACATAATTGGAACTGATTATCCTATTGATAATATCTTATCCTCGAGCATCAACTATGATGAGGTAGAGGCCAATCTTAACGCTTTGCGTGAAAATTCACTTGCATTCATTAAAAAGACAGTCGAACTCGAATTAGATAGGTAGTTGTAGGTTGAAAATAAATTAATTATTATTGGAAATATTCCTATAATTATGTGTGAGTTACCTTGAAATGTTTAGTTACATCTGCAGTTTCTTCTACTAATGTATTCTTTTTATTTATTCTTAATAACTTTTGGGAACTATAGTATATTTTAATATTCCGGTTAGCATTAAATTGGTATAGCAGTTTAATAAACTGGGAATTTAAAGGAAGTTGTTCAAGTTGAATCAATTAAAATCTGGAGCAATATTATCTTATGTATCAATTTTTATTACTACTATAATTGCTCTTTTATATACACCAATAATGATTAGACTCTTGGGACAATCAGAATATGGGTTATACTCAATGATTGGTTCAATTTCAGCGTACCTTAGCATCATGGATTTAGGGTTAGGAAATGCTATTGTAAGGTATACTGCTAGGAACAGAGCCATTGGAAATAAAGAAGCAGAGTCAAGGCTTAATGGAATGTTTTTATTATTATATTCTGTAATTGGTCTTTTGACTATCTTAGTAGGCTTTGTTGTTTATAATACTGTAGACAATGTGTTTGGAGCCGGATTAACCTTAATGGAATTAGAAAAGGCAAAAATAATGGTTATAATAATAATCATAAACTTTTCTTTATCTTTTCCATTGGCAATTTTTGGTTCTGTTATGCAGGCTTATGAAAGATTTGTATTTGTAAAAGTTGTTGCAATTATCCGTTCTTTATTAGTGCCGTTAATTACGTTGCCATTTTTATTTATAGGTTTTGGTTCAGTAACTATGGTTATTGTATCTACATTAGTAAATATAATTTGCTTGCTTTTTAATGTATTTTACTGTTTTAGATACTTGAAAATTAAATTTCATTTTGGGAAACCAGACTATCGGTTAATGAGAGAAATATTAGGATACTCATTTTTTATTTTTTTGGGAATTATAGTTGATCAAATTAATTGGAATACAGGACAAATCATATTAGGAGCTGTGGCAGGGACAACTGCAGTTGCTGTTTTTGCTATCGCTATCCAATTTATTAGATTGTACTTACAATTTTCAACTTCACTCAGTGGTTTATTTTTACCAAGAGTATCTATGATGGTAGCAAACAATGCAAGCTCATTTGAATTAACAAATATGATGATTAAGTACGGTAGAGTTCAGTATATTATCTTAGCATATATTTTAAGCGGCTTTATTTTATACGGACGTCCATTTATTGATATATGGGCCGGTACAAGTTACTCGGGCGCTTACTATATGGTTATAATTATTATGATTCCTATAACAATTCCATTAATACAAAATATTGGTTTATCGGTCTTACAGGCTAAAAATTTACAAGGTTTTAGATCTGTTGTTTTAATTATGATAGCTATATTAAATGTAATAATTTCAGTACTTTTAGCAAAAAGTTATGGCGGTGTAGGAGTAGCTCTTGGTACCGGGATTTCCTATATAATTGGTAATGGAATTATAATGAATTTTTATTACCATTATAAAATTGGGATTAATATACTTCTATTTTGGAAAAATATACTGTTAATGTCTATCCCAGTTTTGACTTCTTTAACTCTGGGAATTGGTATGGATTTCGTAATAACAAAAGATAGTTTGTTATTTTTAATTAGTAAAATAGTTTTGTTTTCAATTGGCTATTTTTTATTAATGTGGTTTTACGGATTTAATAATTATGAAAGAAGTTTATTTAAGTCTTTTACAAAAGCATTAAAGCGTTTTTTATTAAAGTTAAATATTCGAAATAGAAACAACGATTGTTAATATAAATTAGAATAATATGTTTCTTAACAAGGTAGGTGTGGATTGTAACATGAGTGAAATTGAGGAGTTATATAACACTGTAATTAAAAATGATTACTCCTATGGCACAGGGGCATGTGCTGTTTTAAACAAGAAGATAACAATGGAGTTAAATGAATATGGAGAATACAAACCTAATATACAACACGCATTAATGGATGATGCAGACACTCCTTTACAACTGGTCTGTCCTAATTCAAACACCAGTCCAAATGAGGATGAAATAAGTAGAGAATTATATGGAAGAATACCAGGTATTAAATATGACAATAGAATTGGCTATTATAAAGAGCTATATGCTGGGCATGTTTTAGAGGGTGATTACCGTAAGAATGCTAGTTCGGGAGGATTTGGTACATGGATTTTTAAAGAATTATTTGATAGGGATTTAATTGACGGTGTAATTCATGTAAAGGAAAATAATGACAAGGAAGATCCGATACTTTTCAAATATGATATTTCTAGAACTATTGAAGAAATAAAAGCTGGTGCTAAAACAAGATATTATCCTGTAGAATTTTCACAGGTAATTAATAAAGTAAAAGAAATACCAGGTAGGTATGCAATTATAGGAATTCCTAGTTTTATAATGTCAATTAGGCTATTAGCTCAACAAGATTCGATTGTTAATGATAGGATAAAATATACAGTTGGCTTAATTTGTGGACATCAAAAAAGTGCAAAATTTGCAGATTGTTTAGCTTGGCAGGTTGGAATTGAACCAGGAAATTTAAAGTCTATCAATTTCAGAAAAAAGTTACCTAATGTTCCCGCAAATCGTTATGGTGTAGAAATGACGGGTATTGTGAATGGAAAAGAGGTTACAATTACTAAAAGTATGAGTGAACTGCTAGGACATAATTGGGGACAAGGTTTCTTTAAGAGTAATGCATCTGACTTCACAGATGATGTAATGAATGAAACCGCTGATGTTACACTAGGTGATGCGTGGTTACCTGAATATTCATTTGATAGTAATGGTAACAATGTTATTCTTGTTAGAAATGAAACAATAGCAAATATTCTTGAAGAAGGAATAACAACTAAGAAAGTAAAACTAGATACAATAAGCGTAGAAACTATAGTAAAGTCACAGGCTAGTCATTTTCAACACACACAAAAAGAGCTTGGATATAGATTATATAAAAAAGATAAACTGGGAAAGTGGCGTCCTAAAAAAAGGGTTCCTGCTTCAAAAGACATCCCCTTTTTTAGAAGAAAAATTCAAGATTTAAGAATAGAGATTTCAAAACAAAGTCATATTAGTTTCCTTAAGGCGGTAGAGTTAAGGGATTTGAATTACTTTATTAACGATATGGAAAAATATACAAAAAGGTATGATAGAATTTATTATCTCAGTATTGCTTTCAAGAAAGGCCCTAAAGAAATATTAATGAAAGTATTTAATAAAATATCGAGAAGTTTAAAAGGTAGGTAACAAATAAATTTAGGCTGAATTTTATGCATTCTAATGATGTGAATAAATTATTAGTGAGGATAAGTTGATTATTTAAGAGCAATTAACATGTAGATAGGCTAATTTTTAATAAAATACCTACATATAAGGAGAGAGCATTTCAAAAATGAAAATTACAATTGTTGGTACAGGTTATGTAGGATTATCTAATGCAATTTTACTTGCTCAAAATAATGAAGTTATTGCCCTTGATATAATTCAAGAAAAAGTTGATATGATTAATAATAAGAGATCTCCAATTATTGATAATGAAATTGAAGAATATTTAGCAACAAAAGAACTAAATCTAACTGCTACTACAGATAATTATAAAGCTCATAAAGATGCAGACTATGTAATCATTTCTACGCCGACAAATTATGATCCAGAGAAAAACTACTTTAATACTAGGACTGTTGAAGCGGTTATTGCTAATGTACTATCTATTAATCCAGAAGCGATAATGGTAATTAAATCTACAGTTCCAGTTGGTTATACGGAAAAAGTAAAAGAAAAGTTCGAAACCGAAAATATTATCTTTTCGCCTGAATTTTTACGTGAAGGAAAGGCTTTGTATGATAACTTGTACCCTTCGCGTATTATTGTTGGTGAACAGTCTAATAGAGCCGGAGTGTTTGCTAACTTGTTAGCTGAAGGAGCGATAAAGGAAAAGATTCCCGTATTATTTACAAATTCAACAGAAGCAGAAGCTATTAAACTATTTGCCAATACTTACCTTGCGATGAGAGTCGCATTTTTTAATGAGCTGGATTCTTATGCAGAGGTAAGAGGATTAGACAGTAAGCAAATTATTGATGGCGTGGGTTTGGATCCGCGAATTGGTAATCATTATAATAATCCTTCCTTTGGTTATGGTGGTTATTGCCTGCCTAAAGATACAAAGCAGTTATTAGCTAATTACGAGGATGTTCCTAATAATATTATGACAGCTATCGTTGATGCAAATAGAACAAGAAAAGATCATGTTGCTGAAATGATTATTAAAAAGAATCCTAAGATTGTTGGTATTTATAGGCTTACTATGAAAATGGATTCAGATAACTTTAGACAATCAGCTATTCAAGGAGTTATGAAGCGCATTAAGGCTAAAGGTATTGAAGTTGTTGTATACGAGCCAGCACTTTATGAAGAAACATTCTATAATTCGAGAGTAATAAATGATTTTGAAGAGTTTAAAAGCGTATCAGATGTAATAGTTGCAAATCGATTGTCTGATGATTTACGTGATGTAGAGGATAAGGTGTATACTCGGGATTTGTTTAGTAGGGACTAGTATATTTTAAAAGGATTATTACCCAGAAGAAATAGGAAAGGAGGTTTTTATTCTGAACATACTAGTAACCGGGGGTGCTGGATATATAGGCTCACATACCTGTATTGCTCTTTTGGAAGCAGGACATTCAGTCATTATTGCGGATAATCTTTCGAACAGTAAGCGTGAGACTGTTATGAAAATCATGGATATAGCTGATAAAGAAGTTACTTTTTACGAGATTGATGTAACAGATGCAGAAGCTGTTGATATTATTTACAGAAATTATAATATAGATGGTGTTATTCATTTTGCTGGTCTTAAAGCAGTTGGCGAATCAGTAGAAAAGCCATTAGATTATTATTACAATAACATTGTGAGCACGCTGGTTCTTACAAAGGCTTGTCAGAAATATGGTGTCAATCGATTTGTATTTAGCTCATCAGCAACCGTGTACGGCGATAATAAAGTACCTTTTGTAGAAACAATGGATCTCTTACCAACGACTAATCCTTACGGTGAAACGAAAGCCATGAGTGAGCGGATACTTACTGATATTGCAAATGCAAACCCTGCTTTTTCATTTTCAATTCTTCGATATTTCAATCCAGTAGGTGCCCATGAGAGTGGACAAATAGGTGAGGCTCCTAACGGAATTCCAAATAACCTTATGCCATATGTAACTCAAGTAGCAAAAGGTAAACTTGAGAAATTACGAGTGTTTGGAAATGACTACCCTACGGTGGATGGTACTGGAGTTCGCGATTACATTCATGTAGTCGATCTTGCTGAAGGACATGTTGCTGCATTGGAAAATCTAACTGAAGGTGTCCGTGTTTATAATTTAGGAACCGGTAAAGGAACTAGTGTACTAGAATTAGTAAAAGCCTTTGAAGAAGCTAACGATATTGAAGTTCCTTATGAAATCGTAGATCGGAGGCCTGGGGATATCGCTTCATGCTATGCCGATGCTTCAAAAGCAAAGCAAGAACTAGGTTGGGCAGCCAAACGTGATCTCATTGCTATGTGCCGGGATGCTTGGCGATTTGAGAAGAAGTATAAAGAATAGTGTGATTTAGTAAATTACCCGCTGGGCTTAATGGCTCGGCGGGCATATTTGTCGTGCTATTTATTATTCATTTAGAATTTGGGTGCCTGTCACCACCCAGATTTTGTCAAATAAAAAGTGTTGTATATGGGCAAAGTGATAGCGGTTTAGTTCCCCTATTTGAAAAGTTTCTGTTATACAAGATTGTTTATGGTTAGGGGCAGGTGCCTGGATTGTTTTAAAATGCTAATTTCTATCAAAAGGATGAAATGGCTGTTTTTGTACTAATGTTTTTTTATTTTCGTATAAGAAAAATTTGATTTTCGTTATTAATTAGGCTTTGAGATTTAAATTTTGTCCTTTCGTCTTTTTCGATCCATTCTGCTATACTATCAGAAATTTACTGAATAACGAGTAGAGATGAAAAAGGAAAGGATTATGTGTAATGGCTACTGTAGTATCTAGTATTGGGCTTAAAGGGATGGAAGGGTACAAAGTTCAGGTGGAGGTGCAGTTGCTTCCTGGTGTGGAGAGTGTGAGTATTGTTGGTTTGCCGGATGCGTCTGTGAAAGAGTCGAAGGACCGGGTGATGGCTGCTTTGTATGCGAATGGTTGTGAAGTGCCAGATAAGAAGATTGTCATTAATCTTTCACCGGCTGAGCAAAGGAAGAACAGTCCTATTTTTGACTTAGCAATGGCAATAGGTATTATGAAGGAGGTTAATTACATCAAGGATCCACTGCCAAATCATGCGGGTTTTCTGGGGGTCTTGTCCTTAGATGGAACAATTAAGCCTGTAGACGGTATGCTGCCAGCTATTTTAGCTGCAAGGAAGGAAAAATTGAAAATATTGTACCTTCCTCAAATCAATAATTTTCCACTTGAATATGTAGAGGATATCGAACTCCGATTTGTGCAAACGCTAAGTGATGTTATCGAATCATTTTCAGGTCAGCTATCGGCATTTTCAGCTGTTTTCCCACCGAGCCGAACAAAGCCTCCTATGAAGCCATCCTACGATAAAGATTATAAACACATACTTGGACACCCCCAAGCGAAGCGAGCATTAGAAGTAGCCGGTGCAGGCGGACATAATGTCTTAATGTCGGGACCACCTGGCTACGGCAAGAGCTTGTTAGCTGAGACATTTTCATCCATATTACCCCCATTGACACAAGAAGCACAGTATGAAGTGATGAGTATTTACCAACTATCTGGTGTTAGTCAACCAGCAAATAATCAATTAGCCCCTTTTCGCAACCCGCATCATTCTTCGTCAGCTGTATCACTCATCGGCGGTGGATCGAATCCAAAGCCTGGTGAGGTATCACTTGCACATCGCGGTGTGCTATTCCTCGATGAAATGGCTGAATTTCCAAAGAAAACGTTAGACATGCTCCGCCAACCTATTGAGACAGGAAAGATTACGATAAGTCGAGCGGCATCAACCGTAACTTATCCAGCACAATTTATATTATTAGGAGCGATGAACCCTTGTCCCTGTGGTTATTTGGGGTCGGGGCATTTTTCCTGCACGTGCACACCAAAGCAAATTACGGCATACACCAATCGTGTATCTGGTCCCATTCAGGATACAATGGATATTATATTATTTCTTCAAGCAGTTGCACTAGATAAAGAGTCAACAGAACACAATGAAACCTCAGAGACAATTCGTGCACGCGTAACTGAAGCGCGATTGCGTCAATACAACCGATATGGTAAAGGCATCACCAATGCCATAGCAGCTCCAGAATTAATTTTGAAAGCTGCTGAACTTAAACCTGAGCAACAGCAGATGATCCAACAAGGAGCAAGCAAGTACCATTGGAGCACGAGGGTTCAAATGAAAATACTGCGGATTGCCCGAACCATTTCAGATCTGAATGGAGATCAAGTGGTAACAAATCAAGCCTTGTGGGAAGCAATGACACTGCGTCGAACACAAATATGGAAACAAAATAACAAGAGGATGAGTAATTACAATGGGTAGGAAAAAGCGAATTTGGCTGCCTGATTATTTTTATCATATTGTCTGCCGCGGGAATCGACGTGATTTCTTATTTAAAGAGGAAACTGACTTTGTTGCTTTTTTATATATTTTGGAACAGGTGTATCATAAATACCCATTTGAGCTGATCAGCTATTGTTTCATGACGAATCACTTCCATTTACAATTAAGATCTCAAAACCAACCAATATCTAAAATTATGTCGCTAGTCAATAAAAGGTATGCCACCTATTACAATACCAAGTACAACCTAACCGGACATGTATTTGAAAAACGCTATTATGACAAGATCATCACAAACAAACAGGGAATGCTAGAGGTGAGTAAGTATATCCATAAAAGTTCGTGTGCCTGTCACCACCCAAGCAGAAATATCTATTCTGGGGAGCGATCTTCGCAGGAACCATCAGTATGTTAGTTGCATGGTATTTAATTAGTGCTGTTGCGGTAACGAATTATGGGATATGGATTGTAAGAGCGTTCGATTCTTTTCTCATTAGCTTGTTCCTTATTTGTATTATATACAGAGTAAAATTTAATAGTATGAGAGCTAAGAGACCCAAAGAACCATCAATGGTATTTTGGGTCTTTTCATCTTACCTGCTGTTATAAATCTTCAATCAAGATTGCATTAGGTTTATGTGCAATAATCTCTAAACTTAAGGAAGTAAAACTTCCAATATACTCTTTATTTACATAAGTATCGGGACTGAATGTAAAATTGCCGTCTTCATCTAAAGTTAACCGATATCTTATATAAGTATGATATAAAAGGTTTTCAGCTTCCTCAGGAGCTTCAGTCATACCGATTTGTGGCGCAGCATCTGCCAGCTCATTTGGTGATACCTGCTTGAATTCAAGATATATATATGGAGTTATTTCATGAAAAAGAGAGTAATCGAGCTTCTGTGAATCTATTTATTAAAATAGGTTGTTTTCATCTGCTCATCCGTGAATGGCAGTCGCCAGTTCTCTGAACCCTGCCCTGCTAATTTCTTCACCACTATGCTTTTTACCTCACAATGCATGAAAAAATTACCCTTAGAAAGTCTTGTGGAGAAAATAGGGGCTGCAAGACTTTCTTTCATTTAAGGTGATATTTACCTACTAGTATTTTAATTTTAGTAGTTTCCCTAACTAAAGACTTAGTCCATTCCACTCATTTTAGCCTGTTAACACAATATTTACACAAATGAAATTGTCCTGACAATTAGCAAGTGTTTAACTAGTGTAGTAGAAACGATTAATATCTAAACGAGAAGAGGAGCGATGAAATGAGCAAAGGGAATGGGAGGAAATTTACTAGTTTAATCATGGCATTTGTTATGATTATTAGTTTATTGGCTCCTTATCAGCAGGTGGAGGCCGAGGAAATCATTTCAGTGACAGACGCGATCGCCAATAATAGCGGAAGCGCGACCGTAGAGGGGTATATTATTGGTACGGTAACGAATGGACCAACTTATAAACATGAAGGGCCATTTACAGTAACTACGAATCTGGCTATTGCCGATTCACCAGACGAAACTGATGAGGCAAAGGTGTTGCCTGTTCAGCTCCCAAACAACTTTATAAGAGCTGAGTTGAATTTAGTAGACAACCCGGATCTTCTTGGAAAAAAAGTTCAGATCACAGGATCGCTTGAGGCTTATTTTGGTGCGCCAGGTCTTAAAAGTCCATCAGCATACAGTTTAGTAGTAGAAGGGGATCCGAATGCAGCTGCACCTGTGACAGCTTCTCATGAATCTGGAGCAGTAGCAAATGGAACTGAAATCACTTTATCTACTGAAACGGATGGTGCTGTGATTCATTACACTGTGGATGGCAGTGATCCAACGGTGAGCAGTCCAGTATACTCTAGTCCAATTCCAGTTTCCGAACAGCTGACGATTAAAGCTGTGGCGGTTAAAGAAGGACTGGAAAACAGTTCAATTTCAAGCTTCACATATTCAATTTTAGAAGGACAAACAATCGCTGATGTGCGTGCTCTGCCATTAGATAGCATGGCACTAACGACAGGAACAGTTACTGCCGTATTAGGTTCAGCTACATATATTCAGGATGAGACAGCAGGAATTGTATTATATGGTCCACGGCTTGATGTACAGCCGGGTGACGTTGTTCGTGCAAGCGGCAAATTAGTTGAATATTCTACGCTGCTTGAACTTGATGTGAATGCAGAAGATGTTGAAGTGATTTCTCAAGCAGAGGTACCGGCGCCAGAGCTTGTCACTGCGGCACAGCTTCAAGAGGATATAGAAGCAACATTGGTGACGGTTGAAAATGTTACAGTTCAATCATTATCAAATGGAAACTTTACTGCAGTTGATGAAGAGGGGACGTCTTTTGAAATACGTCCAGGCACAACATCATGGATTTCAGCGGGGCAAACCTATGATTCTATTACAGGTGTTCTCGGTGCTTATGGCGGGAAACATCAGCTGATACCGAGAAATGAAGCGGATATAGTTGCAGATGCAAGCAAGGTGCTTCCAATTGCGGCATCACCTGGGGAAGGTTTAATCCAAGAGGGTGAAAAGGTTAGCTTATCAACTTTAACAGAAGATGCAAGCATCTACTATACGACTGATGGTTCGGAGCCTACAACGGAAAGCACGCTGTATAGCAATCCAATTGAAATAACTGAAAATACAACGATTAAAGCTATAGGGATTAAAGAAGGCTTGTCCCAAAGTGATATAGCTTCTTTTGACTACATCATTCAGAAAGATGAAATCCGTATTCACGATATTCAAGGAGCAGGGCACTATTCTCCATATGAAGACTTAAACGTGAATGAAGTGGAAGGTATTGTTACAAAGGTTGTCAACGGCAGCAATTTGTATATTCAAGATCAAGAGCCTGACAATGATCCGCACACTTCTGAAGGTATTTTAGTGTATAAATCCAATCATGGCATGGAGGCCGGAGATGTAGTTTCTGTCAGCGGAACAGTTAAGGAATATGTGATGGAAGGCTACGGAGAAAGGTTTCAGACAGATTTGCCTGTTACAGAAATCAGCGCATCTTCAATTGAAAAAACAGGAACTGGCGATTTGCCTGATCCAGTGATTATTGGAGTGGACCGCATTGCTCCAACAGAGATTATCGATAATGACAGCTTCGGACAGTTTGACCCTGAGCAGGATGGCATTGATTTTTATGAAAGCTTAGAAGGAATGCTTCTGCAAGTTAATAATCCGAAGGTCGTTGCACCACAGAATTATGGTGAGGTCGTAGTCGTACCAGAGAATGTTGCAACAAATAGTGATGGAGGCGGACTGCGCATCTCTGCCGATGATTATAACCCAGAACGAATTCATGTGGATGTGAATGATGAAAACTTTGTTGCGAAAATGGGAGACCATTTTGATGGCAATATCCAAGGTGTTTTAAGCTATGGCTATAGTAACTATAAGCTATTAAGCAACCAGGACGAGCTGCCGCCGCTTGTAGAGGAAGAAGTTGTTCGGGAAGAAACGTCTATTTCTCCAGAGGAAGATAAACTGACGATTGCTTCTTATAATGTGGAAAACTTTTCAACACAAACAGATGATGAAAAGGTAACGCGTTTAGCAAAGGCGATTGCTCAACAAATGAAGCAGCCTGACATTGTAGGCTTAACTGAGGTTCAGGATAATGATGGACCGACAGACAGCGGAACAACAGAAGCAGATGAAAGTGCACAGGTGCTGATTGATAAAATCGCCGAATTGGGCGGTCCGCAATATGTGTACACTGACATTGCTCCGATTGATAAAATGGATGGCGGACAGCCTGGCGGAAATATCCGTGTTGGCTTCTTATACAATCCAGAACGCGTTACATTAACAGAAGCACCAAAGGGCACTGCTACAGAAGCTGTTGCATACGAGGATGGCAAGCTTACAGCAAATCCTGGTCGGATTGATCCTGAGAATGAAGCATTCGCGGAAAGCAGAAAATCACTTGCTGCCCAGTTTGAATTTAATGGAGAAAATGTGATTGTCATTGCGAACCATTTCAATTCAAAAGGCGGAGATTTCCCGCTGTTCGGGAAAGTGCAGCCTCCTGTTTTAACGAGTGAGATTCAGCGTATGAACATTGCGAACGTTGTAAACGGATTTGTAGGAGATATTCACGAGCAAAATCCTGATGCGAATGTCGTCTTAGTCGGTGATTTCAATGATTTTGAGTTCTCAAATCCTATTCAAGCTTTAAAAGGCGATGTGCTGACAAATATGATTGACAAGGTTCCTGCAGAAGAGCGTTACACATATACGTATCAAGGGAATTCTCAGGTGCTGGATCATATTTTCGTCTCTAACAACCTTGCCGAAAAGACAGTAGTTGATATCGCACACATTAACTCAGGCTTTATGGAAGAGCATGGCCGTGCAAGTGACCATGACCCAGTTCTAATCCAGACGGTTTTAAACGAGACAGCTCCAGAACAGCCTGAGCCTGAACCAGATTATGATCATATTATTCACCTGAAAGATGTTGTAAAGAAAAAAGTAGTCGTTGGCCAGCCGAATGCGCTTGTGATCGTCGATGAATCTGCAACAATCAAAGATGGAATTTGGTTAAAGAAGAAGGCAGCGATAAAAGGTGAGGGCTTGAAAAAGACGAGGGTTGTCATCAGCTCCGCCCAAAAAGGTACAGTCGTGAATTTAATGGGCTCTGAGATTAAAGAAGTTATGATCGAAAGCAATAAAGTAACGGAAATCATTGGTGCTGAAAACGTGCAAAAATGGACACTTGGGAAGAAAGCAAAGCCTGCTGGAATTGTCTTTAAGGATTCAGAAGGCAACATCATGCATTCACCATATGATCCAAAGAAGAATAAAGCTCCTATTGCTTTGGATAGAGGCAGAAATATAACTGTATCTGAGGGCGAAACGACAACTCTTGACTTAAATGATTACGTCAGAGATCCAGATGGCGATCCTTTAACCTTTACAGCAACTTATGGCACTGTAGAAGGGTCTACGCTAACGCTCCCAGCTGAAAAAGAGGGAACCCACCTCATTGCTGTGACAGCAAATGATGGTAGAGGCGGGCAGGTTGTTATTCGTTTTTCCCTGACTGTTAAAGCAGATGAAAAGCCGCTGACAGGTTATTATGCAGATGCTTCAGGGAAAAGTGGCGAAGAGCTAAAGGCGGTACTTCATGATATTATTTCGGAGCAGACGAAAATCTCCTATGGCGATGTGTGGAATGCACTGAGAGAAACAGATGAGGATCCAAATAATCCGAATAATGTTATTCTGTTGTATTCTGGTCAATCTCGTTCCAAGGATCGCAATGGGGGAATGGTTGGCGACTGGAACAGAGAGCATGTTTGGGCAAAGTCACATGGCGATTTTGGCACTCGAGTAGGACCAGGAACGGATGTTCATCACCTCCGTCCGACAGACGTACAAGTAAACAGCAGCCGCGGCAACCTTGATTTTGATAATGGAGGGAGCCCGGTTAACGGCTGCAGTGAATGCCTAAGAAGCTCGAACTCTTGGGAGCCGCCAGACCGTGTGAAGGGTGATGTTGCACGGATGCTATTTTACATGGCAGTTCGATATGAAGGTACAAATGGTGAACCAGACCTTGAATTGAATGAAATGCTGAATAACGGTTCAAACCCTTATCACGGAAAGCTATCTGTTCTGCTTGAATGGCATGAACAAGATCCAGTAGATGAATTCGAACGAAACCGCAATAACATCATTTTTGAAAAATGGCAGCACAACCGCAATCCGTTTATTGATCATCCGGAGTGGGCGGGAGAGATTTGGGATCATTAAAGAGCAAAAGGGGGAGCGGGAAACTGCTTCCCTTTTCTAATTTTCTTTTTTTTTCGGGGCGTCACAGGGACGCCCCGAAACGCCCCAATAATATCGATTTTTGTCGAATTAAAATTATTTAGAAACCATATGTTTGCGTGCATTTCGGGGAAGCTGTCCTTTCATTCTTCTCGAATCCGCTAAAATACTCTCTTCATCACTCACCACACTAAAAACGCAGATCTTTATTTGCCATAAACACAGCCACATGTTCCACTTATTCATTTGAACGATCCACAAAAAAAATCTCACCTAAAAAGGTGAGACTAATCACTATTGCAGCAGTTCTAAGTGGTCACCAATAAATGGTTAGGTACTTGGACCGCTAACTCAAACTGACAACCTGTTTATTCAGATCATTAAATGATATATTAAAACCAATCCACTTAAGAAGAAGCAATAAGGAGGCAGGACAAACAAATCTGTCCCCACATCCATGAAAAGATATAAACTGAAAAATGACTTCAAAAATCTAAAAAAAGGCACACACTTCTACCTAGTTGCCGAATCAGAATTCATCGGCATCAAAGAATTCGTTCTTCGGACAATAGACTTATCAACTAGAATCGCCATCAATGAAAGAGAACTAGAAAGAAACTTTGTGATAGTAGGGACAGGTCCCTAAAACCCATTTGGGTCGAGGGACCTGTCCCCGCGACCCACAACTGAAGAGGAAAAAGCCCCCGCCACCCAATTCCTACTCAACAACAGGGATTCTTACAATACTCTGATCGGTAAAGATGTCATTTTCATCTGTGCTTTTTGTTGAAAATTCAGATACGATCGCGCCTTCCTCTCCTGCTTGGAACCAATGAGGTGTATTTGGAAATAGAGTATATTGCTCTCCTGGGTTTAAGATAATCTCATTCCAAACGGTAAAAGTGTCTTTTTTATCTGCTGGAAGAACAGCTTTAGGATGCTCAGTTTTTGGACCTGATACATATAAGTAAACGGTTCCAAAACGGCATCTGAAAGTTTCCTCTTTTCCAGGTGAATCGCCAACAGGAGGATGTAAATGTTCAGGGCATGTTTGTCTTGGTAAAAGGATAAGATCCTTAGCGCAGCATCGATCAGTATTTATATATTCGATTAACTGTAAACCCAATTCTCTAATTCTATTTAAGCCAAAGTCTGCAATTTCTAATTTTTCTTTCTCCTCATCGGTTAATACAATTTTTGCTCTCTCGAAATATTCAAGTGTTTCCCGCTTTATTTGATCATATTCCTCACGTGGTATCATAAAAACCCTCCATTCATTTAAGTGAACTTACTGAAATTCTAAAATAGAACAGAAAACGCTTCCATATCGAAAACAAACAATTTCTTATCCGAAATTCAGATATCCCCCTATAACTCTTGAAAAAACCTATAAAAACCCCCTAAAAATCAAGGCGATTCTTCATTTATATCTGTCCATACATTTTAGTGAATCTGAATATTGGATAAATGTTATTGAATTATAGTCATAGAAATAAACAAATTTCTGACCTATAGTAAAGGAGAAATGTAAGTGCTTACAAAAAACTAAAATAGTAAGGGGAGTAATCCTATGGTAAGAAAAATGACAGTACCTCCAATGAATTTAGTGGATCATGATGGTCCTGGAACTCAACTTTGTGCAGTTATGTCAGATGTGGAAAAGATAGAAATTAAACGCGCAGAGATCCCTGAGCCCGCTGAAGGGGAAGTACGCATTAAAATCAAGTGGGTTGGCATCTGCGGCAGTGACGTTGAAGTATATCGTGGAGCACGTGAACCTGAATTTATTAGCTATCCGACACGCTTAGGACATGAGGTTGCGGGAGTGATTGATAAGGTAGGAGAAAACGTATTAGGTCTTCAAGTAGGAGATCATGTAGCACTTCGTTATATATGGGGAGCATTCGCAGAGTATGTCGTTTGCAGTCCTTTCTCAGTTAAAGTGTTACCAAAAGAGTTGCCACTAATTGAAGGCTCTCTAATCGAAGTGGTACCAGCATTAATATCAGCAGCAGAAAATGCGGATATATCTCCTAATAAAAACGTGCTAATCATGGGACAGGGAGTAAGTGGTCTGGCACTAACACAGGTTGTGAGTCTATACAGCCCGAAGAATCTTGTAGTAACAGATTTATTTGATGAAAAGCTGGAGCTGTCCAAAAAATACGGAGCTACACATACGTATAAATTGCCGTCAGCTGATACAAAGACAATGGATATAGTGGGAGAAGATTTCCCTGAAGGGTTTGATATTGTGATTCCATGTCTGCTTGAAGGTTCCGGTATGGTCGATGCGATTGATGCCGCTGCTCAAAATGGAAGAATTGTCATGTACGGTTGTATTGGTACATGTCATGAACCAGTAGACTTCTTTAAAGTTCATAAAAAACGTTTAGATATTTTTTCGACAGAACCAAAGAGAGATATCGATAACCGCCGATATTTTGACGAAGGCCTAAAGCTCGTTATGGATGGTCTCGTAAATACAAAAGAAACCATTACACATATTTACCCGCTGGAAAAAGTAGATGAAGCTTTCAAAAAAAGGAATCATCATAGCGGCGACACAATCCATGTGATGATCGATTGTGAGGTAAAAGGAAAGAATGACTAATTCATGCTTTTACTGCGAAAAGAATACAATCTTACAAGACTTAATGATAGAAATTGAAACACTCAATTCTTCAACCTTCTACTTAAATAAAGACCAGACTCATCCTGGAAGATGTATTCTCGCATTCAACGCTCATAAAAATGAATTATTTCAATTATCAACAGATGAACTCCATCTTTTTATGGATGATGTAGCTCTTGCAGCAAAAGCCATACAAGATGCTTTCCAGCCTCAAAAAATAAACTATGCGATTTATGGCGATATCGTTTCGCATCTTCATTTTCATATTGTGCCTAAATATATTAATGGAGCAGATTGGGGAGATGCCTTTACAAATAATCCTGAAATAAAAAAGGAGTTACTAGAATCACAATATAATGAGCTGATAAGAAAAATAAAAGTGCAATTAAACCAAGAGGGGGTTGCAAAATGAAAAAAAAGACAAATGGGAAATTTGCTTTCATTGGTGCTTTCTTGCTGATCGTTTTAACTTTAGTTGGTTGTTCATCGGGTGCTTCAGGTGAAAATGGTGACGGAAATGATAGTGGTTCAAAAGATCAAATCGTATTGCGTTTATCGGAGCCTCAAGTAGATGACTATCCAGATTCAATAGCAGAAAAAGAGTTTGCTAAAAAGGTTGAAGAGCTTTCAGATGGCCGGATTAAAATTGAAGTATACACAGGCGGTCAATTAGGGGATGAGACGACAACCATTGAGCAGACTCAAGTAGGCATTATCGATATTGGCAGAGCAAATGCCGGACCACTAACACAATTTGCTGAGAGTCTCGGTGTTTTCAGCTTCCCATTTCTTTTTGATAGCAGAGAACATATGTGGAACGCACTTGATACCTCCTTACAAGAAGAATTATTTGAAGATTTGGAAGGTTCTGACTTAGTTGGGCTTGCATTTTATGATGCTGGAGCTAGAAGCTTTTACTCTACTGAATCGATTGAGACTGCTGATGATGTAGAGGGGATGAAAATCCGTGTCATGCAGAATGATATTTTAATAGATGCTTTTGAAAAAATGGGTACTTCTCCTACCCCATTAGCTGCTTCAGAAGTCTATAGTGCGCTGCAAATGGGTGTCATAGAAGGCGGAGAAAATAATGTAAGCACATATGTAGCGGATGGTCATTTCGAGGTTGCCAAAAATTTCACCTTATCCGAGCATTTACGCATTCCTGGTGTTCTATTTATGAGCAAAACTTCATGGGATAAACTTTCAGAAGAAGATCAGAAAATCATTAAAGAAGCTGCAAAAGAATCAGAAAAGGTCCAGCTGGAAGAATACGATAAATTTTCTCAAGAGGCTATGGATCGGGTAGAGGAAGCAGGAAATAAAGTAATTGAACTCTCGGAAGAGGAACGTAACGCATTTAGAGAAAAAGTTCAGCCGCTGTTTGAAGAATATCATTCAACATATGGTTCTCTTTTTGAAGCAATAGAAGAAGCGAGATAATTTAATTTCTCAGGCAAAGGAAGAATGATCTCTTTGCCTGAGGAAAATATATAAAACCATTTGGGAGGAGATCCTGTGACAGCCAAAATGCTCTTGCATATCAGAAAGCTAACCGAATCTTTTGTCTTGCTAATGATCGTACTTATGACGATGATCATCAGTTACCAGGTTATCTCAAGATTTGTATTTAACACAACACCTCCTTGGATTCAGCCATTGTCATTATTATTAATGGTTTGGATTGGCTTTATCGGAATAGCAATTGGTATACAAGATAACAGTCATATTAAAATCAACTTATTTGTTGAGAAAATGCCGAAAAAAATACAAACATTATTAAACTACACACAAAGGGTTTTAGCGGTTTTATTTGGATTATTTATGGTCATTGAAGGCGGAAAATTCTCATTAAGTATGCTAAGTTCCTCCATTCCTGGATTAAAAGTGCCATCAGCGGTTTTGTATATTGCTGTCCCATTAGCCGGATTACTTATAATTGTTTACCTGATATGTGAGTTTTTAGGGAAATGGGAAAGCTTATCAGAAGAAAGTGAGGTGGAATAATAATGGTCATTGCCACTTTGATTATTGTGTTTTTGATTCTGTTAGTAATAGGAGTTCCCGTTGCATTAGCTATGGGATTAACCTCTATAGTAGTAGCCTTTCAGCTGGATATCTCATTATCTGTTCTTGCTCAAAGAATGGTAGCTGGAATTAATAGTTTTCCATTATTAGCGATCCCCTTTTTTATTCTGGCAGGTGAAATTATGAACACTGGCGGAATTTCACAGCGACTTATTAAGCTTTCTGATGTGATTGTTGGGAGATTTCGTGGCGGTCTTGGAATGGTGAATGTTAGCTCCAGTATGCTCTTTGGCGGGATCTCAGGCTCCGCTTTAGCTGATACTTCTTCCACTGGTTCTGTAATGATCCCGATGATGAAGAAGAAAGGCTATGATGCAGACTACTCTGTAGCTGTAACTGTAACCTCTGCGACACAAGGAATAGTCATTCCGCCAAGTCATAATATGATTATCTATGCGCTGGCGGCTGGAGGTGGAATTTCAATAAGCTCCTTATTTCTAGGCGGTATTATACCTGGAATTTTACTCGGTATTGGGTTAATGGTTACAGCCTATATAATTGCAGTGAAAAGGAATTATCCTGCGGAAAAACCTTCTTCTTTTAAAGAGATCATCACAGCATCACGACAGGCTATTCCAGGTCTGCTCACTGGTGTCATAATTATTGGCGGTATTATGTCGGGAATTTTTACAGTTACAGAGTCTGCGGCCATAGCAGTTGTTTATGCTTTTATAGTAAGCTTTGTTTTTAATAAAGATGTTCCGATCTCAGCAATTGTACCTGTGTTACAGCGGACTTTTAAAACGCTCGCACTTGTTTTATTTCTAATTGCTACATCAAGTGGATTTGCCTGGTTATTGGCAGTGCTTCGAGTCCCTGCCATGATTTCAGAGGGTTTGCTAAGTTTGACTGACAACCCGATATTCATCACTCTTATTCTCATTCTAATACTACTGCTTTTAGGAACCATTCTTGATGTTGCACCCATTATTCTGATTACAACTCCGATCTTGCTGCCCATTGCTACAAGCATCGGAATGGACCCAATTCAGTACGGCATCATGATGATGATATGCATGGCGATCGGATTGGTTACACCCCCTGTAGGAGGAGCACTGTTTATAGGCAGTGCGATTGCAAAGATACCAATTGAAAAGGTTGTGAAAGGAATACTTCCTTTTTATATCAGTATGATTATCATTTTGCTCCTTGTAGCTTTCATACCGCAGCTTTCGCTTACGATACCAAGTTTATTTGATAACTAGCTAATCTACCAAGATCATCATTAGAGATCATCTGAAATCTTTGGCTGTCTCTTTAAAATCGGAGAAAACTCTTTCTCTAGAAGAATATGTTTTCCGACCACAGTTCGAGCCTGTTCCCGATAATCTGTTGGAGAGATGCCCTCCTTCATACTGAATAGTCTTGAAAAATAGGGAGCTGATAATCCAACAAGTTCGGCAATCTCCGTGATTGTAAAATTGCTGAATTCAAGATACTCTTTTGACTTTTCAATCCTTAATTGCTGTAAAAAGTTCATCGGAGTTGTATCAAACTTTTTCCGGAACAATTCAATAATATAATGTGGATGAAAATTGAATTCCTTAGAGATATCAGCAAGCGTGATCTTAGATTGCAGATGATCAGATAGATATTGAACCACTGGAAAATCCGGGTGAAACTCCTTCTTTATGGAATAAAGGAAACTTTGATTTGTATTTTCAGTAACATCATTTTCTTGAATGCTTGAAAGTAATATGTCTTTAAAGCCCACATCGATGCGATAGGGAATTAAGAAGTTTGATTGCTTCAAGTTCATGACAGAAAGCTTAAATAGCTCTTTTAATTTTGGCGAGTCTCCCATAAAGTATGGGAACGGCAGTTGATTTTTATGAAAAAGTTCCTCAACTTCAGTACTAATAATATCGAATTTAATATCAATCGTAGAAGACGTTGTTTTAAAATAGAAATTATGTTCATATCTCTTGGAAATAAAATAGGCATGCTTGGGGATAAGGTCATATGTTACACCGTTTAATTGAATGATCCCCTCTCCGTCTATTATAAAAAGAAGCTGATAAAGATCCTCATGGTAGTGATTTTTTACTCCGGTGTTTTTCTCATAATCAATTCGGGAAATCCAAAACACTCTTAGTTGATCATCGCGCAGCATATTTACACCACCTTATATTGATAGGGCTTTAATCATATTATATAGAAATAAATCTATTAAGGAAGGATCCGTTTTAATATTCTGTCATTTATAAAGTCTAATGTATTCATAGTCGGGAGGACTTATTATGAAGTATGTGATTGGGATTGACTTAGGAACAAGTGCTGTAAAGGCAATATTGGTTGACTATGGCGGAATTGTGCATCAAACAGTTTCCAGGTCTTACCCTTTAATCCAAGAGAAATCAGGATTTAGCGAGCAAGACCCGGAGGAATGGTATAAGAAGACCAAAGAGGCGGTAGCAGAACTTATAACCAATTTTGAAGGAAAGGCGGATGAGATTGAGGGTATTAGCTTTTCGGGCCAAATGCATGGTCTTGTTCTATTAGACCAACACCTCAATGTATTGCGGAACGCCATTCTCTGGAATGATACTCGTACAACCAAACAATGTGAGGAAATCTATTCCGTTATTGGGGAAAAGCAATTGATCGCTATTACGAAGAATACAGCGCTCGAAGGGTTTACGTTGCCGAAGTTATTATGGGTAAAGGAACATGAACGTGATACCTTTGATAAAATAAACCTTTTTATGCTTCCAAAAGATTATCTTCGTTTCCGAATGACAGGGACAGTACAAACAGATTATTCCGATGCAGCAGGCACACTGCTTTTAGATGTGGCTGAAAAAAAATGGAGCCAGGAACTTTGTGAAGCGTTTGGGATTGATATCAAAACATGTCCTCCGCTGGCCGAATCTCATGCTTATACTGGTACTATTAAGAAGGAATTCGCAGAAGAAACGGGTCTAACTGGTACAACAAAGGTTTTCACTGGAGCAGCTGATAATGCTTGCGGAGCAATTGGAGCAGGAATCCTTTCTGAAGGGAAAACATTATGCAGTATTGGGACATCTGGTGTTATTCTATGCTATGAGGAACCGCAAAAAAGAGACTATGATGGAAAAGTTCATTACTTTAACCATGGCCAGGAAGATGCCTATTACAGCATGGGTGTCACCTTATCAGCTGGTTATAGTCTAAGCTGGTTTCGTGATTTCCTTGGAGGAGAGGAATCCTATGATTCACTTTTAAAGGGAATTGAACATATTCCTCCTGCCGCAAATGGTCTTCTCTTTACCCCATATTTGGTAGGGGAAAGGACACCGCATGCTGATGCATCCATTCGCTCAAGCTTTATAGGTGTAGATTCAAATCATACCAAAGTGAATTTTGTTCGGGCCGTTTTAGAAGGTGTAACCTTCTCTTTGAAGGAAACAATTGATATATTAAGAGACAATGATCATGAAATCAATACCATCATCTCTATCGGCGGAGGAGCGCAAAATAAAACCTGGCTGCAAATGCAAGCAGATATATTTAATGCGAAGGTGGTTAAATTAGCAAGTGAACAAGGTCCGGCGATGGGTGCAGCCATACTCGCGGCTTATGGGTGTGGCTGGTATAGTTCCCTGCAAGAATGTTCAAGAGTATTTATTTCCTATGAAAAAGCATATGACCCTATCCCATCAAACGTAGAAGTATATGAAACGTTATACGAAATTTATAAAAAAGTGTACATACAAACGAAGAATCTAAATAAGGAATTGGAACATTTCAGGTAGAATGTTTAAGTGGGGGTCAGACCCCCGCTGGTTTAAAGTGGTATTGTGTTAAAGTAATTACTCTTTAATGGGGGCCAGTCTCCGGTTGGTTCTATTTGCCACCTAATGACATGGTAAACGGTGCGTTTTGGGGACAGGTTCCTCATCCCAAAAGAATGCGCAATTAGGATTTGAAAGGACCTCACTTGTTTGGTGGGGTTTTTTCGTGTGTATTTGGAGAAATTGCGCTTTGCCTAATTTGTGTTTTGCTTTTCTGTGACAAGTTGTCCAATTATATGCCAATTTACTCATTGTAATGGTAAAATTATCAAGTGTCACTATTTGAAAGGAGTGTTTATCATGAAAAAAGCATTGCTAATCATTCTAGGCATCATTCTTCTTTTACCGGTTCTAATCATCTTAGCTCCCTTTGCTATTCCGTTCTTGCTGCTAGCCGGTATCCTCGTCTTGAAAAGACAGTATCCGGCTATTAAAGGGGCAGTAGGGGAGCGGTATGTGAATAAAGAGCTAATTAAACTCGGCGAGAATTATAGAATCTATCATGATCTGTATGTGCCAAATGGAGAAGGAGGAACTTCGCAGGTGGATCACGTTGTGACATCACCATATGGGATCTTTGTCATTGAAACCAAGCATTATGAAGGCTGGATTTTTGGCGGGGAGAAGCAGAAGCAATGGACACAGACCATCTATAAACGAAAAGAGAAATTCCTTAATCCGATCTGGCAAAACTATGGCCATATCCAGACCATAAAAAAATACATCGATCAAGAAGACTTTGCTTATATTCACTCAATCATTGCATTCTCTCAGAATTCAACTTTCAAATTTAAAGAAGACTTTCACTCTGCAAAAGTGATTCAATTTCCGCAATTAATACAAGCCATCAAGGAATGGGATTCTCCAGTTTTAAATGAAACGCAGCTGAAAAGTATTGATGCAGCGCTTGAAAGATTAATCATTATAGATCAGAACGCAAAGAAAGAAATAAAGAGAAAGCATGTGGAAGATATTAAACATAACCGCAAAGCAAAGGTACGGAAAGAAAAAGAAGAAACTAAACAGCAAAAATGCCCGAAATGTGGTGGAGCATTGTCATTGAAAAAAGGGAAATATGGCTCCTTTTACGGATGCAGCAGCTACCCAAAATGCAGATATACATCGAAGGTTTCTTAAAAACAACAAAAAAATGACCATCCTTATGTGATGGTCGAAGACGCTTATCCTGAATAGTTGTACTGTTTTCTATGCTTTTCTTTCACCTTAGCAGAGGCCAATGTATATGGTTTTAACATGTCATAAAGTGCATCAATCTCTTTCTTATTCAAATGCTTCGGACTATTGGCATTTTCATATCTCATAAACGTTGGCAATACATCTCGGTTTATAACAGAAGTGTTGAGATTGTCATATGTAATACTTTTCAGCTCACACCGTTCGCTGAAAACAACGATATTAAAGATGAATTTATCTGTTAGCGCATATAACACCTTCATCACGGCTTTTATATGTGTTTGGTTCTGCTTAATCGGATTATAGAACTTATTTTTCTTCCCATTCTTTAAAACCTGTGTCCAATATTGATCCTTCTCATGCCCGAAAATCCAACCGCTATAATTCTTTGACTCCATAATATAAATACCGGTCTCATGAATAAAAACAAGATCGATCTCGCTAATATAGCCGTTATCTCTCTCAATATATAAATTGCATAAAGTTCGCGAATACCCAGGCGCATTATGCAAATACTCATACGTCAAATATTCACCATAAATGCCATCATCCTCATCCAAATCTTTCTTTGTATAACCTGTCTCCTCAAAATACTTAGCCATGATTTCCGGATTTCCTAGACTTTGATGCCTAATGAATTCAAAAATTCTGTCGATATCCATTTTCATAGAATTTCACACCGTTTCTATTGAATTTTGGTTGGGGGGAGTAAATGCAGAGATGGCTTTTAACAGTAAAACAGCTTTGCTACTACTGTAATGATCCAATCCATTTTATAATCAATTCTTCATAGCAATTTTATGTATTGATAGAATATACTTATTTTCCTTTAGAAAGGTTTCGTACTAGAAAGGATTTTTAAGAACTTTTTTATTCTAGAGTAGAATCAATATTTCGGATCAAACACATTATTTACATCGCCAAATACTTTATAGATTAATATTTTTCTAGGTTATGGGAATTGGACAATTTAGATGCTGAATACCCATTTATAAAACGAAATGGGTGGTTCAACTTGACCAAGCAGCCAAAGAAGATCAAACTTTCCCAGATCAGAGTGGAAACAAGTTATCGAAAAGATGAGAAGTATTTAAGTCTGGAATATAGTATTAACAGGCACGGATTAGAAGTGCCGCTAATTGTTGAGGAAGAAAGTAAGAATAGAATATGTACTAGTGGATGGATACCGTCGTTATAATGCCCTTGATTTTTAGGCAAAACCGATGCTGACTGTATCGTTGAGCAGCACTCATCAGTAGAAGAAAAAATAATTAAAAGGTTAAGGATAGAACTACACACCAAGAAGAGAACTGCATATCAGCTGGAAAGAATGATTAAGCGCTTATTAGAAAATGAAGAGTATACGATCAAATTGATTGCAAGCCTTTGTGGAGTTAAAGAAGCGACAATTAAGAAATATGTACGGGGTGCTGATGTTAAAGAAGAGTGGTTGAGAAAAGGAGAAAAAAACAATGCAGGCAGGCATGCTTATACAGATATTAAGCATTTGAATGTCAGTGAAGAAAACAAAGATCATATTGCTGATATATATGGTGAAAAGAAGATCAATAAAAATACGGTTGGCGTCATTAAAAAGGCGACGAGTGAAGAAGCATTTAAAGATATTCCGGAAGAACATGTCAAAGAGTGGGTAAATCAAATTATCGAGCAGCAAACGAAAAACTATGAAAATGTGAAAGAAATAGTCTATGAAAATAGTTTGCAAGCGAAATATACAATAAGAGCACATACATTTATGTATAATCTAACATTGACTTTAATTAAAAGAATTGAAGGAATATTTAGCATAACGAATTTCACGGCAAACTTATCACCTAAGCAAAAAGAAAAGCTGTCTCAAGGCTTCACGAACGTACTGTTATTGTTGAACCCGCCATTAAAATGGTCAGACTTTCCCAAGGATGAACAGTCTCGTAAAAACATAGAAGATGATGATGAGAACGTGGAGCATTGAGGATATTGAATCAGCTGGTTAATTCGATTAGGGCTCATAACCTATATTGGTGGTGAGCCGTTTTTGCGTTGTGAGAACTAATCATTTCTAAGAACATTATCCCAACATATTGGGTGTATTTACCATTATTAAGTCTACTCATCGTTATTTGAGAATGCTATTATTATATCGGACAGGTGTCTAAATATGAAAAAAACTAGTAAGAGTTACAGCATATATCAAAACTTTAGATTGAAATGAAATGATAGTTTAAAGTTTAATTAACAAACTCCTACGTTAACAGATAACTGACCAACTACAAGAATAAACGTATAGGAGGAGATTCAGATGGATGATGAATCATATGATGGATATGACGGTGGGATGTACACCGGTGGTGGTTCTAAAGGATATAGAGGCAAGACGAAGATCCCTCACTTTAGGAGAATAGGATATCGAAAAAGACGTTCAAGAAGAAATATGGGTGCCAATCAGCTTGAGCCAGTAGAGTTTTTTGCAATTAGTGTGGTTATTACTATGCTGGTGACTGTACTCTTTCAAATTGAATGGTTATTCGCGTCATTTTATGCGGTATTTGTCTTTTATACAATGCTCACTAAGAATGTAAATCCAATTAGGTTTATATCAAAGGTTCTTACAGGAATGGGTATGTTATTCTTTGCAGCCATTACCTTCGTTTTTATACTTGATATTATGGTCGATGGAAATGTAGATCCAACTATACCGATTGCTTACGGATATATTATAAGAATTCCTTTGTTAAGTTGGTCTATCGTTTGGCTACTAGAAGGCTGGATCAATTGGCTTAGAACAAGGAAAATGGCAAAAGAGAACTTTAAAGAGAAAGAGAAATCGACTAAACTCTTATTACTGAAAATAGCTAAGATTAGTTACATTGCTTCTATAGCAACTATAATATATGGGATAGTAAATTTCCTTCATCTTTCATATACTTTAGGTTTTCTATTGTTTGGTGTGTTGCTTCATTTAGATTTTTGGAATGTAGATTTAATGATAGGATTCATATTGTTAGGGAAGTTTTTACAGTGGGTAGCGTATAAAAAGTAGTGAGTAGTGGGGCCAGACCCCCGCTGGTCCGAACCCAAAAAACACAAAAGTCTACGATAACTTATACCGGGAATACGAAACCCTCTATCATTATTTTGGCGTTGAATTTAAGGGGATTATGAAGAGATTGAAGGGACTGCGGTCCAATGAAACTGCAGGGGTTTTTTAAACCTTTGAGATTGATACGAAGAAAAAAACTAACATTAATAGCACAAACCAAACCGTGGTTTGTGCTGCTTTTATATAATAGATAAAAATTCATCGACATATTTCGTGGCGTCACAGAAGTGACGCCCCGGATTTTTGTTTACTTCCCAAGATTATTATTATGCTCCACCCAGTACTCAATAAACGCACTAGCCGGCACTGGTCTGCTATAGAAGAAACCTTGTATTTCATCGCACTCCCATTCATGAAGACATTGCAGCTGATCCTCGTTTTCTACTCCTTCTGCTGTTACTTGGATCCCAAGGTTTCTTGCTATTGTTATCAAAGATTGGACAATAGCGGCATGCCTTTGATGGTTTGGAAGGTCTCGAATAAAGGATTGATCAATCTTAATTCGATCTAATGGGAATTTTGATAAGATCGTTAAGGATGTATAGCCTGTGCCAAAGTCATCCATCGTAATTTGCACACCTAAACTTTTAAGAATTTTGATTTTTTCAATGGTGAGTTCAGTGTTCTCAATCGCCAAACTTTCGGTGATCTCTATATCTATTTTGCTGGGAGTAACAGAGAATTCTTTCAAGCTTTTCATAAGAAAAGGAACAAAGTTTGGATCAAGGAATTGCTTGGGAGATATATTTATGGATATATGACACTCGGTTGCAGCTCCTTTTACCCAATCACTATATTGCTTAAGCGCTTGTCTGATAATCCATTTGCCTAATTGAATGATTAAATCTGTTTCTTCTGCTAAAGGGATAAACTCGCCTGGGCTGACAAAGCCTTTAGTGGGATGCTGCCAGCGTATCAATGCTTCTGCACCAACAATTTTCTTATCTTTAGAACTGTGTTTAGGTTGATAATATAATTCAAATTGCTCCTCTTCAATCGCAATTTTCAATTCCTCATACATCGTAATTTTGGAGAGCATATTTTCCTCTAGAGATTCTTTATACTCTGAGTAATTATTGCGTCCAGCTTTTTTTGCAGCATACATGGCCATATCTGCATGTTTAATTAATTTATGATAGTCTTGTCCATCTTTCGGATAATAGGAAATGCCCATACTTAACGTAATTTCCTTCTGCTGTCCTTCTAGATAAAAGGTTTTCTGCATCTCTAGCTGAATCTCTTCTATTATTTTTTTTACTTCGTTAGCGTTTGTGACCTCGGTTAAGCAGACTAGAAATTCGTCCCCGCCAAGTCTGGCAATTAGACCTTTTTTCTGGATGGCATATTTTAATCTCATCGTAATTAATTTTAACAACGTATCCCCTGCAGCATGACCGAGATGGTCGTTAATAACTTTAAACAAATCCACATCAATGAGTATGGTCGCAAAAAAGCTGTCTTTTTTAATCTGGTCGTCTACTTCTTTATATATTGCCCGTCGGTTCAGTAATCCGGTGAGTTCATCATGATACGCCAAGAAGTTCACCCTTTTTTGAACTTTATTTTGTTCTGTAACATCCTGAGCAATGACATATATGCCTGTAACAGAATCATCTATGTTGATTTGTGTTGCTGTCGCTTTGAGATTTACTATTTCATTATTTTTAGCAATGATAAAAGTCTCAAAACTAATGCTGCTTCCTTTTTTTATCTCATGAAGGAGTGTTCTTATTCTCTCTGTTTCATCCTTATATAATATCTCATTTATTTTGAACTGCAGAATTTCCTCTGAGGTGTAGCCTGTTAAAGAGAAAACGGAGGGGTTCACATCTTTAAGATTCCCTTCCAAATCTAAGATGAAAATAGCATCAGGATTGTATTGAAATAATGATCTATATTGCTGTTCCTTTATTTTTAATTTCATATTTTGATTCTCTACAAGGCCATGCTGATAGATCATCTGGTTTTCAATATAATTGATGGTGATAATAAACAATATAAGCAAACTGCTTAAAGAAATTATTGTCATAGAGTAGTTTAATCCATGAATTAGACTTTCTATAAAAAGATAAATAGTAGAAGCGTACGAAATACTAAATATGATAAAGAAAACAGAACTCTTTGCATGAGTGGTTGTTCTATTGAGCATTAATCTGTCTATATGAAGGTGCTCGAAAATCCTTGCAATATTATAAATAGATGCTGATAAGAGTACGAAAGAGTAAGCAATTATTTTCCCGTTCATATGAATGGAGATAGAATAAACACTACCCAGCAAATGATGTATATAAAGTAAAATAAAGGAAGAAACAATCCCGCTTAATAAAAGATAGGAGAGAATTCCCTTCTTTCGATTGGTTACGACTTTTGATGGGTTTATAGTAAATTTTCCAATTGTATTCAATAGCATGAGGCTAATGAAGCTAAAAATAGTTATATAAATACTAGTCTGTAAAGTAAGAAATATACTTTCTTCTGATAGTTCAATGACTTTCATACTCAAAAGAGATATGTATGGAATAAAGGGAATAATAACGCTACATAGGAGTGCTAAAAATAGCATATAAAATATCTCATACAACTTCTTCCCAGCACTTGCACTTGCTACATATATATTTATATTCAATATAAGAACACAAATCACACAGCAAACAAGTAAATAAAATATTAAATTCACCATGGACGATCCTCCTGGTCTTAGATGCGAAAGTGGTACTTTTGTCCTTAGCACATTATATAATTAATTTAGCGATTTGTGCGGGAATTCGGGGTGGAAGATTATTCCTGTTTTATTTGTATTTGTGTGTATGTGCGTGGAAAGGCGTCACAGTGGTAAATTGGGGTCAGACCCCCGCTAGTTTAAAGTTATAAAGCGATAAAGTGAGTATTGTCTATTGCAAAATAATAGTGCAGAGCTTGCAAAATGAAATTCAGAGCCTGTACTATTTTTATATGGGAATAGAAAGAGACTTGCCAGTCACCTCAAGTCGCTCATCTTTTTTCGATGCCGTAAAGATTTATCTAGACCAGGCTATTTGTGTTTGTTATAGACAAAAGAAAAAGCACCAGCGAATATAATCACTAGTGCTTCCTGTAATTTCTTATTTTACTACTCTTACATACTCTGCTTTAATCCATTTACCTCCACCAATTCCATACCAGCCATCCTTAGCTGCATATGTTTTAAAAGTGTCGCCTGGATCAACTCTTCCTGCATACGCACCGCCTGGAGCATCATAAACATTTACAGCATGTTTAAAATCAACAGTCGCTCTATAAGGTGTTACATCAACATGAGTTTCTAAAATCCACCTGCTGTTCCCAACATCGAAATATCCGTGCTCCTTATTCGCGTCTAACTTTTTATTATAAACTTTATATTGCCCACCATTAGGAAGTGTTCCTTTTAATCCATAACCTGGTCCGCCAAAATAATTAACAGGTCCACCACTTGCAGTGTTTATTCTTAATGTAGCCCACGTTCCATCATAGGTATGTGGCGTTGTAGGATTAGTTGGTTCTCCTACATTTGTTCCAAGATAGTTACGAGGATTCTGAGCGTTTGTTTTATCAGCATTCCAAGTACCTTTATGCACTTCGAAATGTAAATGTTGTCCATAAGATTGGCCAGTATTACCCATATAACCTAATCTTTGACCTTGCTGAACAGTTTGGCCAGCTGAAACCGTTCTTGACCCCGATCTCATATGAGCATAAACCGTTTCATATACTTGACCATTAATATTATGACGAAGAATAACAGTCTCACCATACGAGCTAGAACTATATGAACGTGTCACTGTTCCAGATGCTGAAGCAATAATGGGTACCGTTCCGCCCATTGCAATATCTATCCCATCATGAAAGTCAGGTTGACCATTTAGTGTCCTCCAACCATATTCTGAAGATACTCTTCCATCAGCAGGCCATATAAAAGTTGCTGCTGCACTAGCGCTACTTCCCCCAAATGGTATAACTGAAGTTACTAAAACCAAAGTCAAAAGATATACGATTGATTTCTTTAATTTTAAAATCAAATGTTTTTCCTCCTAGAATGTTTTAGAAGCTAGTAATAACCACTTTGAAACTATTATGTAATATATTTACTACCATCTGCCATAATTCTACAAATCTAGTAATCTTGAGTCAACAGAGTTGCGGTAATTACCAATATGTACCTGTTTAATTTTATGAAAAGGGGTCAGACCCCCGCTAGTTTAAAGTTGTAAAGTGTTAAAGCTATTGCAAAATGAAAAGACAGATCCCTTCACAACTTTAATAGACAAATAAAAAAAGACTTGCCAGTCACTGCAAGTCTCTTTAGTGTCATTGTTTTCTAATCAACTTAATATTGAAGATAAAGAAAGGTACTGGCAAGGGAATGAATACTAATCCTCAAGCCGTCTCTGTATCCGCTATTTCCTCCAATACAGCTTTCAGTCCCTGTCTCATTGAATCTTCAGAAGGTAAGTGTACCTTTTTCCGTTTTTTCACTTCCTCTTCAACAGAGCTTTGCATTAGGTTACGTGCAAAAGCGTAGCGGTCCGGGCTGGCGAACATGTCTTTTAAAGTTTTCGCATTTAATAATTCTTTTAGTGAATCAATGCTATTTTCTGCTTCTTTTTTTGTAAGCAGATAGTCTTCTGCCATTTGGGTGAAGACTTTTTCAATAATACGGACCATTTCATTGGCATCGTCTTCGATAAAGTTATTCAAAACGACATTTGAGACTTTTCCAGCTGCGCTTCCAGCTGCAAACGACCCAAGCAGGCCGCCAACAAATCCGCCAACAGCTGTTCCAACAACTGGAATAACAGAACCGATGGCTGCTCCAGCTGTGGCCCCTCCAAACCAGCCAGCTGTGCCGCCAGCTACGGCAGAGGTAGTATTTGCGACATTCTTAAATAATTGAGCACCAGAAACTCGACCTCTAAAAATATTGACCACATCTACTGACGATAAAACTACAACAGAAACCGCCCCTGTAATAGCATTGCCTCTTAGCAGTTTCGCAGCGCTTTTCATAGCTGCAGCGCCGTAAATATTCGTACCGCTGCGAAAAGCATTGACTAAAGCAGCCGAAGCTTTTGGACCAATGATTTTTACAACTGCCTCAGAGCTTCCTACGAGTGCACTATTTAATCCAGCTTTCGAAAGCTGACTTGCTAATACGGCTGTTACAAAAGTAGTTCCACCAACTTTTAATCCAGAGTAAGTGGCTGTCTTCAAAGCCTTATCAAATTCTTCTCCATTCCAAATAGAAGTTGCAAATGTTAAAGCAGTACTCACACCAAACGCCGTTGTAGAGATAATTGCCCCATTTGCTGCATCAAAAATAATGGATTCTACTGTGCCAGCTCTAGCAATATTTCTTGCCTGTTCATATGTAAAGTGACCTTTCCTAACAATGTTTTTTGCCTCAGCAATGTCTGAGACACCAGGCACTTCACCCTTTCTAATGCGATTTTCCATAGCTTGCACAGCTGCATCATATTTGTCAGAAGGGACTTCAATATTCATGGGCGATCCATCTGTATTCCAATATTTAAATTTTCCATCCTGAAAACACTCTTGAATACATTTAGAGCCTGAATTGCAATATTTTGATTGAATCGACACTCCATCCACAATGCGGTCAGCCCCATATTTGGCATTATCATCACCAATGATCGCAGCATTCTTTCCTGTCAGCTTATCAAAAAGATGATTCGCTCTCTCTGCAGCGAAGCCATGACCCCTTGGTGTATTAAATTTATCCATCCCGTATATGGTGCTGGCATTGCTGACATTTCCGTATATGATCCCAGCTACTGACTCTCCGGCTAAAACATCGTCCCCTAAGACTTGCTTTTGAACATGAACCTGAAGGGAGTGTAACGAGTTTACAAATTGCTGTCTGGCAGTATTTAATGAATCCATCATGATTACCTTCTTTACTTTGTAATATAGGATTTTAGTTATGGTTATATTTTACCATATTTTATGGGGGCCAGACCCCCGCTGAATTAAAGTTATACAGTGCTAAAGTTATTATTAAATATACTATTCTGTTAGGCCGATGATTACTGGTTATAGCCAATGAAATGGCCACTCCAAAACGGAGGGGGACGGGCCACGAAATTCAAATAATATTGGGGATTTGGTGAAATAAACATTTGCACTTAAGCTCAAATTATATGCGAATAAAGCATAAACACACGAAGACTTTCCGATCGTCTTGCTTTCATACTCAAATAAAGTATAGTTGAAGCATGAAAGTAAAAGAGGTCGGATAATATCAGTGATCGTGAACACAAATAACTACGAGATTGTGTGACGGGTGAAGCGGGAAAGCGAGGTTTCCCCGAGCCATTATCGGAAATCTGGAGACTGCACCCAAGATCTCCTATATAGCACTTAAGAATAAAAGAGGAGGTTGAATCGAGGAACCGTTCTCATAAACTTATGAAAAAATACAAACTAACTAATGACTTTCGAGATTTTAAAAAAGGTACACACTTCTACTTGGTTGCCGAATCGGAATTTATTGGGATCAAAGAATTCGTTTTTCGGACAGCAGATTTATCAATTAGAATTGCAGTAAATGAAAGAGAACTGCAAAAAAACTTTACTCTAGTGGCGGACATACACCACTAGAGTAAAGTTTTACTGTGTTTAATCATTTGTGGAAGAGGCAAGAATTTTACGATTATTAATGTTTAATTACAGCTAATAAATATACCAACCAATGACTCTCTATTTACCACATAATGACAAGGCGTATCAGCAAATGACAAGATTTTACCACTTATGATTTAGGTAAGAAAGTTGAATTTTTATCCGTGGGAGAGCAATTGCTTCTCCACCTGCTTGGATTCCGATTCCTTCCATTTTACCACCTACATCACCTGCCAACCCCAACTACTTGTGTTTGTTTTAGACAGAAGAAAAAGCACCAGCGAATATAATCACTAGAGCTTCCTGTAATTTTGTTATACTACTCTTACATATTTAGCTTTAATCCACCTATGGTCACCTATCTCGAACCATCCTTCCATAGCACCGTTTGTCTTAGATGAATTGCCGCCTGAATCAACTCTTCTTGGATAAGTCCTTTAGGAGCATAATATACATTTACTACATGTTTAAATTTAACAGTCGCTCTATAAGGTGTAAAATCAACTCTTGTCTCTAAAATTCAACTGCTGCTAATTATTTTTAATATTTTCAGGTATTGATAGGAAATGTTTTTGTAAAATAATGTTATAAAATGATTATACTTTTAGATGGGGATTGCTTTATTATTATTGTAGTATAATTGATAATATAATCCTTGATTTTGTATTAAGGTTTCATGTCTTCCAATTTCTTCTATCATTCCTTCGTTCATAACAATGATTTTATCAGCATTTTTTATTGTCGATAATCTATGAGCGATTATAATTTTGGTGCTTTCTAGCTCTGAGAGACTATCATGTATTATCCTTTCAGATATATTATCTAAAGCGCTCGAAGCCTCATCTAATACAAGTATAGGAGTTTTTCTTATTAATGCTCTTGCAATTAATAAGCGTTGGATTTGACCACCAGATAGATTATTTCCAGCTTCAGATAACTTTGTACTAAAATTCATAGGAAGTTTCATAATATCTGAGTAAATATTAGCTTGTATAGTTGCTTTTATAATATCATGAATATCTATATCTTCTTGGAACATTGTTATATTTTCAAGAATTGTTCTATTGAATAATTTGGAATCTTGAAGAACCGAGCTAATTTGTTTTCTTAAAGTAACTTTAGATCTTGCATCCATCTTATAATCATCTAAAAGAATTTTACCTTCAGTGGGTGTGTAGAAACCTAATAGCAGTTTTGCTAGAGTGCTTTTTCCAGATCCTGAAGGCCCAACAATTGCAATAGTTTCACCTTTATGTACTTTAAATGATAAATTAGAGATAACTTGTTTAGAATATTTGGAATACTGAAAAGACACATTTTGAAACTCTATTTCTCCTTCTAGTTTTATACCTTCAAATTCATTGTTGTAATCTTCTGTTTTTGAAGTAATGACATCCTTAATACGTTGGAAGTAAGATCCTATACTTAATATTTGAGTATAACTGCTGCTAAGTGAAACGATTGGACTAATGAATGAGGAGGAAATTGTACTGAAAGCAACTAGAACCCCTAGTGTGATATCGCCATTAATTAAGTAAAAACTGCCAAACCATAGCATAGCTAGAGGAACAATTAATTGAATAGAACTTGTTATTGCTTGTATCCCTCCACTCCAAACATTTAACCTTTCTGATGTTCTAACCTCTTTACTAAACTTTTCTAACCAGTTATCAAACATCGTATTTTCTAGTCCAAGCATTTTGATATCTGATATACCGTTTATACTATCTGCTAAGATAGTTTGTACATCTGCTTGCTGAGAGACATTTTCATCGGAAAGGGTTTTAATTATCCGAGTATTAAAAATTAACATTGTAACAATTATAAGGCTAATCGTTATTAAAATTAAACTTAGTGGAACTGAATAAGTTAACATTATTATCATATAGCTAATAACCAGTAGAACATCAATAAATAAGGATATGCTTGTGCTTGATAGTAATTGTTTTATTAAAGCATTAGAATTTGCTCTAAATATTAGGTCTCCACTAGCTCGATTTCCAAAGAAAAGATACGGCAATCGTAATAGTACACTCATGAATTTTGACATGATGTTAACATCTAAAGTTGATTGGAATTTAGCAATAACGATCGATCTAATAATAGATAGAAGTAAATTACTAATGAATACGAATAGTAATATCAACCCTGTACTATATACAAAATTAAACTCAGTAACACCTAATACATTATCTGTGAACCTTTGTGTAATGATAGGAATTGAAATGGCCAGTGCTTGCAGGAGCCCTGTTAAAAAGATCAAGGTAAATATATATCTTTTAGACTCTTTGAGAAAAGACAAAAAAACATTATTTTTTGATTTTTTTCTTTTAATAAATGTCTCATTAGGAGTTAAGTTTAAAACCTTTCCCGAGAATAACTTAGAAAATTCTTCTTTTTTTACCTTTTTTCTCCCCTCGGATGGATCCACAATAAAAAAGTAATCTTTCTTTATTTTTTCAAGAATAACATAATGGTTTTTATTCCAATGTAATAGTATAGGAGAATGAAATTCCTTTAAGTCTTCAATATCAACTCCATACCCTTGACTCTTCATGTCCATCTCGTTTGCCATACAAGCTAAATCATAAAAAGAATAACCACTCGATAATGAACCAAACCGTTCCCGTAGTTCAGATAGAGAAACGTGATATCCATAATAACTTAATAGCATAGCCAAACACGCTAAACCGCACTCACTATGTTCCATTTGACTTATATAGGGTACTCTTTTTTTAAGTTTTATTAGTATCAATCCTTTCTAATAGTATTTCAAACTTTCTAATCCCCCTAGGATATATATTCCATTTTGGATGTAAAATATATGGTAATTATATAGTTATGCAAGTATTCATTCAACCAAATCATGATTAATATAACTATATTCTTAAATATATAGAGAATAGTAGAAATTGTAAGTAAATATCTATTAAGCGGGGATTTTCAACTTATAACTGCGCTTATATTGTTTGTATTTTCAAAAAATTAATTGAATTTCGTTATTTCATAAATTAATATTATTATTGCATTAAAAAGTTAAATTTTAGGAGGTAGTTAAATGTCAAACGAAGCATTAATTAAGGCTTGGAAAAATCCGGAACAGAGAGGGAATGCTAATCATCCTAGTGGCAGAAGCTTCAATGAATTAAGTATCGACGAAATGATAGCTGTAAACGGAGCAGCTGAGACACAAGCAACACCATCAATTATTTCAGCATTAACCTTACCTACAGCTACACAGTGTATTTCTGCAGCAGCTTCCCTTGTAGGCAGTGCTTCTGTAAGTGGAATTGTTAGTTATGTAACATTTAGAAAGTGTTTCGGATAAAAGGAGGAATATAGTATGAATTCTGAAGAAATCATTTCTAATTGGAAAAAAACAGAAAATCGTTCTAAGTTGGAAAACCATCCATCAGGCTCAAGTTTTAATGAGTTAGCTTATGAAGAAATGTTAGCAGTTTGTGGAGGAAGTGGAGTTGCTGAACCGCAAGCAACACCAACAATCGCTTTAACTTCTGCTCTTGTTGGTGCTCCAGTTAGTGCTTTTGCTTCACTGACTATCACTGCAGTTTTTTGTAAATAATTGTACAGGAGACGAAATGCATCTAGCGCTTTTGTCTCCTTTCTCTATAACAAGGAGGGTTACCATGAAAACTGAGATAAAAATTGATATCCTAAATTATTTGAAGGCTCTTACTTTAAACGAACGCTATAAAATTATGGAATTAACTAAAAAAATTACTTTTGATGATGAGAGCTTTTCAAATTGGAGAGAAAGAAAGAATATATTACACCCTCAAACATTTGATAAAATGCTGGAGCTAATGAATTACAATAAAAATATTTTTTCTCATTCTGTTAATCCAACTGCATTAATGGATGTAGATCTAGAACATTTACATAACTTTTTAAATAACCAAACATGGTATACAGTTTTACAAGATTCCTTACATCTTTTAAGTGAGGATAATAGTGAGTATAACAATTCTAAAGGTTTTACTTTTATTTTAAGGCCATTTATTTTGTATGTTGAAAAAGAAATAACCTCTCAATTTGAGAAATACAATTCCATATTTAATAAAGAAGTCATTAAAGACATTTTGGACGCTTTTATATTTAATTCAATTCAAATTGCTATGAAAACTATTTTACTCGAATTAAATGTTTCTAGACTGCGTGGTGAATTAAGTGGAGATTCCCCAGAGGATAGATTTCACTCTTTTAATAATTTGTTTGCGGAAAAAGATAGATTAATTGATTTCTATTCAGAGTACATTTTATTAGCAAGGTTGCTGTCTACTAAGGCCCATTTTACTGTAAAAAATACAATAGAATTTTTAGAAAATATAACTATTAACAAAAAAACTATATATGAAGAGTTTAACTTGGACGAAGATGATCTTATTGAGAGCATTTCCCCAGGTTTAGGTGATTCACACAATGAAGGTAATACGGTTATTTCATTAACTATGAGTTCAGGCAAAAAATATCTTTATAAACCGAGAGACTCTCAGATTGCAATAGCTTATCATGATCTTATCAACTGGTTAAACAGTAAAGAAAGTATTCTTAAGATGGGTACATATAAAATAATAAATTTTGGCACCTTTTCTGTAGAAGAATTTGTACCTCATATGGAATGTAATAGTGAAGAAGAAGTAAAGGAATACTATACTAGATTCGGTCAAATTATTGCATTAATGTACATACTAAATGGTAGAGATATGCATATGGAAAACATTATTGCTAAGGGGAATACACCAGTAATTGTTGATACTGAAACACTTTTACACTCTTATGTCCCAGTTGCTGCTATGGAGAATGCAAACTTTAAAGCTAATATGGAAAAAATGGACTTTGTTTCAAGTACTCTTCTATTGCCTGGTGAGATCAATTTCGATACTCTGCAGAATAAAGGAGTTGACCTTAGTGCATTGAACGGACAAGAAAGAGCATTACCATATGAAGTTCCTGGTGTAATTAATAATAATACGGATACTATGATGTATGGGATGATCGAAACCAAGCTTCCAGGTTCTAATAATCTGCCTATGTATGCTAGCCAAATTGTTTCCTATCATGATTATATAGATGAAATTATAAAGGGCTTCAGAACAACTTGTAGTGTAATTATGGCATACAAATCAGAACTGTTAGATGCTGATGGAGTTATAAAACAATTTGAAGAAATAAATGTAAGGATAATAGCTAAGGGAACTTCACAATATGCATCTTTGTTATCGTATATTTACCATCCTGACTTTTTACGGGACGCCATAGAAAGAGACAAGGTATTTGAAAATATATGGGTATATCCATATCAATATAAAGAGGTCATTAGAAGTGAGTATCGAGATATGCTTAATGATGACATACCAATATTTTTTAATAATGTTAATTCAAAGGATCTAATAGATAGTAAGGGTAATATTCTAAAAGATATATTTAAAGAGACGGCATTTAATAGGTTAGTTACCAGAGTTAGCAAACTCGATGAAAATGAAATTAATAGGCAGATCTCGGTAATAAAAGTACACACAGGAAAAGTTGATTATGAAAATGAAGTAGCCCCAATAAGTATTAAGGACTATGCTAATAGTAGAGCTGATAAAGGATCCAAGGTAGATCATGATGATACCTTTATTCAGGAAGCTATTAAAATAGAGAAGGAATTAAGAAATCTAGCTATTTATTCGGATGATGAAGAGACGGTTACTTGGTTAGACATTTTTCAAGCAAATGAAGATTCACTTAATATTAATGCACTTTCTAGTGACTTATATAATGGACTTGGAGGAATATTCATATTCTACCATAACCTGTATAAGGTTACCAAAAATAAAGAATATAGAGAAATAGCTAATAAAATATTAACAGCAGCAGAGCATAGTATTAACCATAAAGAAAATTATTCTGCTTTAACTGGCAGACTTTCTCTACTTTATCCATATTCCATTTTAGTCTTGGAAGAAAAGGATACTGAGGCTGAAAAAAAATTAGATAAACTCTTAGAGCTAATTAGCGAAAATATGAACTCAATTGAGCATTTTGATTGGATAGATGGCACAACTGGAATCGCTAGCATTGTATTAAACCTGTTGGAGAAAACCGGAAATATTGACTACTTAACAATATCTATAATGTTAGGAAACAAGTTAGTTCAACAACTGAATGATTTAGAGAAAGAGTTAATTGGCGGTTTTGCTCATGGTGCTAGTTCTGTAGCATTAGTATTAATGAGACTTGGGTCCTTAACAAATGTTAAATCATTTACAGATAAGGGGTTAGAGATTCTTAACCATGATCGATCCTTCTATTCTATAGAACATAATGGGTGGCTTAACAAGGCGGAGTATGATTCTTCAATCGTAAGATATGATTGGTGTCATGGTTCGGTAGGGATTGGGTTGAGCAGGCTATTAATGAGAAAATATTACTCAGATGATTTACTAGATACCGAAATTATCAGAGCATTAGAGTCGACAGAGGAAAGCAATTGCAGAAATAGTGACGGTATATGTCATGGGAATTTTGGGGTAACCGAAATATTACTAGCTGCATATCAACATTTACAGCATGAAGAATATATTATACGAGCGAGGAAATTGTCCTTGAAATTGATTGATGATGCGAAGACACGAGGTTATTACTTAACGGGTGGCTTAGATCAATTTCCTAAGATTGGGATGTTTACCGGTCTTGCTGGTATAGGAAACCAATTACTCAGAGTATCTTCTCCCGATACCATCAACTCAGTTCTAGTTTTAGAATAATTAGGAGGGAAAGGGAATATGAAAAAAGTTTTTGTTTATATTGGTTCGAGAAATGATGATTCTACTCTAACAGTGTATTTAAATAAACTTCTGCACAGACTTAAGGAAATTGATTCAGAAATTCAAGTTGATTTACACACAGCTACTTCTACAAATATCAACCATTCAACAGGTTGTAAAAATTGTTTTACAAAAGGTTTTTGCAATCAAGATCATTTAGATGAAGACAGCATGAGTAAAATAAAAACCCAATTATTAGATGCAGACTTCATCATATTAGCTAGCCCGGTATATTCCCATAATGTCTCCAGTGATATGAAAGCTTTCGTTGATAGATTATCGTATTGGGGACACTTATTTAGATTAGCAGGCAAACCAGCTATGTTTTTTGCTTCTGGAACTAATGGTCTAAATTATGTACTTAGTTACATGGAAAAAGTAATGAATTATATGGGAGTCATTGGTGTAGGAAGAGTTAGTTTAATACCTAACCCTGATCTTTATGACGATATTGAATCTAATATTGAAGAAATTATTGCTTATACAAAGGGTTTTAAAGAGGCGAAGAGTAATGATACGATAGAAGCTGCTTTCCTATCGTATAGATTTCTATTTAAAGATTACCCTAGAGATCATGCAGAGTATCTTTATTGGAAGAATAACGGACTTTTTGAATGTGATAGCTTTAAGGAATATCTGGATAAAATAAAAATCCCGATTTAGTAATAACATTAAAAAAATTATATTCATTTAAGGGAGAGCCAGTTAGAATTGGCTTTCCTTTTTAAATGAAAAGGGCAATTTTATGCAAGTGAAACTGTATTTGAAAATGTCACCACTTTCTTGATTATGGTCTATTGATTTACCTTCTATTCCCTCTTCCTGCTGTTCACCAAAGTATTAATAGGATTACAAAACACTTTGCCAATCCAACTAAAGATAGTTTTCACCGGATATAAGTTAAGGGATATTTCCCCTTATTGCCAAGAATACATCTTCTAACATTTCTCGATTTCTTGAAAAGGAGAATTCGAGATCAATTCAAGGGTTGTATACTTCGAAACGTAATATTCGTTCTCAGGATATTTATTATGACAATTTGAGTTATGCACAGAGATACTTTTAAGCATTATTATGAAGTGTGACCCAAAAAATGCGAACACAAGATGAACGTTCATCTGAGGATGAGAATTGGATGCACCGCAGGGTCGCTATAGACCCATATTTTCGCAATAAAGTGTATTATATTCTTTCTCGTTTTAGATTTTGCAAAAAACAAGTTAAGTGTTTTATAACTTTAGGAATAAAAATTAAAATAATGGAAAGTGAGCTTTACTTTTTAGTTAGGGTATTATACAATCATGTTAAGTTAACTTTCCGTAAAGGGGGGAGATTGATATGAAAAACAGAGTAGAGGAAATAAGAAAAAAAAGTGGTATTAAACAGGAAGAACTTGCCGTAGCATTAGATGTCACTAGACAAACTATAGGTTCTATAGAAAATGGGAGATATAATCCATCAATTATTTTGGCCTTTAAGATTTCAAGATACTTCAATCTTAATATTGAAGAAATTTTTATTTATGAGGAGGAAACATTTGATGAAGGATAAATTTACTTGGCTTATAACTATTATTGGGTTCTTATTACTAATTACAGGTATTATATTGACCATAGTTGGATCCGAGGTATTGGATATACATTTTGTTAGAAATGACCTGGTTCCAATAGGATTAGTTGGCAGCGGATTTATGCTTTTATTTGGCGGTATTATGGTTATTCTAGATAAAAAGTATAAAACCAAAGAGGACAGCATTCAAGAAAATGATGAAAGAAATATTCGAATTAAACAGAGTGCAAAAGCAAAAGCATTTGATCTTCTGATAGTACTGTTTTGTTTTGGTCTTTTTACATTAGCTTTGTTTGGATATATGAACAAGACTTCTTTTTTTAGTCTCTTAGGTCTGTATTTATTGGTGATTTTTTATTATCTTTATCAGTTTGTTATAAATAAACGGTCTATGTAGAAGTATTTCCTCGTGAGCCATCATAATCATATTTAGACTTTGGTGTTAGCTAGATTTCATTAAATACTTTAATACTGTTTATGATTTTAATTATATGAGAATTTGGATTTAAGGGGCATGACGTTCTTACAGAAAATTATGAATTCGGGAATCATAATAATAACAGATTTGTCTCGCCCCAATTTACATTTTATCTATTGAAAGACTTACAAAATAATGAGCGGGAGTTGTACGAAGAGTTATTGTTTATTCTTTGTTAATTCTTAACTAACTTCCCCTCTATATTTTCCTTTAATTGTTTCAATTCATTTAATTTGTAATACGTTAGCTCTTTTTCACAAATTATTATAGCTTTATTACAATATATATTTGCTTTACGGAAATCACCAAAATAGTATGTTGCTTTGGTACAAAGGAAAAGGATATTAATGAAAATGTATTTATTGTAGTAGTTGTTATAATAGGTTAGTCTATTAAATTTTCTAATTACCTCATCTTGCAGATCGTAAGCTTCCTCATTCTCATTACACCGTAATAAAAAGGTAATTTTGCTGCTTAATATGTTTAACTCTTCCAGTGAATAAAACTTCTTATTAAACATTAAATCATCAATTATCTTAATAGATGCCCTATGATTTCCTGTAAGTTCGCTAATACAAATGGCTTCTTGCCACAGCAAGTACCTCATGGCATTTGTGTTTTTTGTGAAATATGGGTTCTTTTTTTCTTTTTTTATTATTTCATAAGCACTATTAAAATTTTTCATCTCTGAATGGTAATAAATATCTTCCAGGGTTAGTTGAATATGATTTTCTATATTAAATTCATCTGAAAAGAAGTAATCTATTGGAACACCCAACTTTTTACTTATTTCATATAGTAGGTTGGCAGATGGGTATAGTTCCTCTTGTTTTTCAATCTTACTTATCATTGCTTGAGAACAAATTCCTTCTGCAACATCAGACTGAGTAAGAGCGTACTTTGTTCTCAGGTACTTTAACTTACCACCAATAGAATAGACCATTTTTTCCTCCATATATTATATATTTAGTGCCTAGCTTTTGATTTATATTTACATAAAGGACATTATTATTGACAAGTGAAAGTTGAAAAAATTAAATGTACTTAAATGATTAGAAGTGATCTAAAAATATTAAATTAGAAGACCGTACCGTAACGTACAATCAAAATAAAGTCGTAAATAAAAGCATAGAGTTTAGTTGAATGTAGGGTTAACTTGATGTTAATTGTGAGGGCGGCATGAAGTAAATTTTGTACTTTCTAAAATTGTGAATTTTTAGACATAAACGGTTCTATGTATTAATAAGAGTTTAAATAATATTAAAATGGTAACCAACCTAGGGGCTATGGTTCAAAGATTCAAATCCGTCGTGTTTTAGAATCTGTTATCCACTAAATAAACAGAGTCTTATGTATCTAATGATGCGTGTTTTATATGATTAAAATCAGTTCGATCTTCACTGTAGATGCGTTGTATACTGTTAAACTAGGCTTAATAGCAATTCTAATTATATTAAGTTGTTGTATCTTTAAACTATTACCATATATTGTTTTATTCCCAAAATTAAAGGAGAAAACGCAATATACAACTTGATTGGGCAAGTGATATTGAATAATATCACTAAAAACGTATCCCTTTTAAAAAGGATACGTTTTTAATGTTGATCTGGGAAATCTTTAGTAGTAAAGCCGTCGATAGATACATAATCATTAACTTTATTACTAATTTCACCGCTTCCAACAAACAATAGTACGCTGCCCACGATAATCATTATGATCTTTTTATACATTTTAATCTCTCCTTAATTATCTATTTAACCAATAATATTTTAATCTAACCAAAACTTATATGTAAAATACTTCAAAAACTTTGATAATATAGAATCAGATCATTTAGCTTGAGATAATTTGAATAAAGGAATTATTCTATAGAAATTATGCATTTATACATATTTTGGGGGAGTATATATGGATCGAACTATAGGCGATAAAATAAAGTATATAAGAAAGGAATTAAATATATCTCAAGAGGCATTAGCAAAGGGGATTTGTGCGCAATCTGAGATTAGCAGAATAGAGAACAACAAGAATTATCCTTCCTATTATCTTTTACTACAGTTATCCCAACGCTTAGGTGTAGATATTAAGGACTTAATAGATCCGGAAAAAGAAGATAAAGGTTATAGAAAAGATTACATATATGAAGTGAAAAATCAGTTAAAAAATGCACGTCGAGAAAGAGATTATAAACTAATTAAACAGATAGTTGAATCGGAATTGAAAGTTCCTGCTTTTAAGAGTGGACCTAATAATTTATTTCTCTTATGGCATAAAGGGATGGTTTTATTTCATTTAGACAAGGATCCTGAGGCTGCTATAGAAACTTTAAAATCATGTTTATCCTGTGAAAATTTAAATAAGCTCTATACCGAGTTAGACATTAATGTACTTAATAGCTTAGGGATTATTAATAGGAATTTAGGTGATTTGTTAAACGCAAAAAAATACCTAGAAACTGCGATAAATATAATTAAAAAAATTGAAGTATATAAGGAAAAGCAGATTATTAATAAGCTTTTTTACAATTTATCCAAAGTATATACTGATTTAAATGATACTGAAATGTCGATTAAGCTATGTAAGAAGGGTATAAGCTATTGTAACTCAAATGAAGACATGTATCTATTTGCAGATTTTCATTATCAAATAGGGAGGAACTATATCATTAGCAACGAACAAGAAATTGGAATTGATTATTGGCATAAAGCCAAGCATATATTAGAATTTCAAGGTAAGAACAAATTAGCGCAAATAATAAAAGAAGAGATTGATCAATATAAAAATACTAAATTGTTGTCGTAGCAAAGATCTGGGGGCCAGATCTGGGGGCCAGACCCCCGTTGAGATAAAGTTGTACAGTGTTAAAGTGATCAAAATCTGAGGCCAGTCCCCCGCTGAGATAAAGTGGTATAGTGCTAAAGTGGTAACCATTTGTGCTTAGCTGATTATAGCTAATTAAACCTACCACCAGTAACATCACTTGAGAAACTGGGTCATACCCCAGATAAACGACAAGCGCTTTAAGTAACCATCAAAATAGCGCCCACGTATTTTTACGTGGGCGCTTGTAAAATGCTTTATTTAGATTAAGTTCTAGGCGTGTTACTACCCCGAATTTTAGCTGTACATTAAAGGCTGTATTATTTCTTAGAGTCCTGTTTGGTCTACACCGTAGGTAGCTTCCTCATTTGAAAATCCTTCAAACACTAATTGTTCAATTAACCCGCTTCTCGAAAATGAAGTGTAGTCAAGATATTGTTGGGCCATTTTTTCAGCCTGTTCCATCCAATCCACTGTAATGTTATTTACAGCAAAAGTTGCTTCTTCATTTGTGAATCCTTCAAATTCTAGCTGTTCGATAAGTCCACTTTTAGAAAAGGCTGTATAATCAATGTATTCTTCTGCCATACGTATAACATTCTCTTGAGAAATAGTTAATGCTGGTTCTTCTACTACTGGTTCTGGTTCAACTTCTTCAACAGGTTCCACCTCAACAGTTTCTACCTCTACCGGTTCTTCCTCAACAGGTTCTTCTTCCTCAACTACTTCAGCAGGTTCAGGGTCAGTAACCTCAGTTTCAGCAACCTCTTCCTCAACAGGTTCAGACGCGGTAGGTGTATCTTCCTCGCCTCCACCAGCAATACCAATAACCACTATAACAGCGATTAACCATACCCACCATTTCTTATAAAATGGCTTTTTTACTTTTGTATTTACCATGATGTACTTCCTCCAAAAACTTAATGATTACAATTTCAGATGTAATCGTAACATAACTGTAAATTAATTGGAATAGTATATGCCGATATTAATAGGAAAATAGGTATATATAGAAATTTTACAATATTATAATAGTTTTTTGGTGTGTGGGCCATTTTGGGGGCCAGACCCCCGCTAGGTTAAAGTGTTAAAGTAATTGCTATTTGGGGGCCAGACCCCCACTAGGTTAAAGTTATACAGTGTTAAAGTAACTTCTATTTTGAGAAACCAGTCCCACCAAAAAAACAGAGCCCATTCACAAGCGAAGGGCTCTGCTTTTTTAGTATTTTAAGCTTTTAGACTTTCGTAACCTAGTTTGTTCTGCGTCTGCTTGCTATGAAGAGTAGAGAACCAATGACCAGAAGGGCGAGACCAAGGAGCAGCATATTGAATGTGTTTGTTGCTGTATTTGGAAGTTTCTTGCCCTTATTTGGTGCTGTTGTATCCCTTGTCATGTCTGTGTTGAAGACGGCAAATGTGCTGAAGTGGTTCGTTTGAACGCTTACTTTGCCATCGTTATAAACTGCACCAGGAACCAGTTCCCACTTATCGGTTTTTTCGTTGAAGTAGTACACGTTTAGTTGATCGGTTTTCGTTTGTTGGCCTACTTTGAATATAAGTGTAATTGGTACACTGAATTTTGTTACTTTCTTGCCTTTTTCATTATAAATATTGAAGTCATAGACTGCACTTAGTGCACCTTTTATGTCTTTTTCCCTTTGCATGTCGATTTTAACAGCGCCATTCGGTAAAGCAGAAGCAGGGATGTGAAGGGTTACCTGGCTATTTGAAATGATGATGGTAGCCCCTTTTTCCTTGAGCATTTTCACTTGGTTGGCTGTTAAGCTAAGTGTTGCTGAATCTTCTTTAAATTCCACTGTAAATGTTCCGTTTGGACCCACTTTTATGACATCCGCATCTTTTACAGTTCCCACATTGTTCTTCACGTCTGGCTTCACAATAACGTTTCCGGTATCAGGTTCTGGAGTTATTGGATTTTCGCCATCGTCTCCAGGCTGTTCACCATCCCCAGGCTGTTCACCGTCACCTGGATCTTCGCCATCTCCAGGGTTTTCAGGCTTTGCTTCTGCAAGGATAAAGGTTCCGCCTGCATTACTTGAGAGAAGGTCGACGGTTATTTCACTGCTGTCTGATACGGTGTAGTTAGCGCCAGTATACTCATCTACTAAAATAGTTCCTGGTGCAAAATCAACCGTGAAAGTCACTTGCTTGTCTTCGGCTGCTGTATTTAGACCTACATATAGTCTTTGTCCAAGGTATTCGCGCATTGATACAGAATACTGCTCAGCATCTCCGCCGGCCACCATTGTTCTCGTGCCTTTAGAAAAGATCTTCGAGTAGTCAGCACGGATATTTAATAGCGCTGCATAGTGATCGTGGAGGGCTACTGCTGTTTCATCGCCATTTTCTAGCTTATCCCATGGCATTGAGTCACGATTTTGACCGAATGCAGTGATGGCACCGTCACTATCCTTATCCCAGCTCGATTTTCCGGAGTTGCCAAGTTCCTCACCATAGTAAATAACAGGCTGTCCCTTAGAGGTGATTTGCAGGGCAGCTGCCACCATGAGCTTGCCTACATCTCCGCCAACATACTCAGATAAGAATCCATCCTGGTCATGAGAGCTTAGGAATTGGCCGAGAGTTGCTGTATTACTGATTTTCGAATCACGTTCTGCTAGGTAAGCTTCAACTGAGCTAATGTCTCCATTGACAAAGTTTCTTGCTTTTTCTTTAAAATCAAAGTCTAGTAAAGAATCCATTTGCCCTGAGTTTAGGTAGCCGCCATCGTTGCTTGCACTTGCTCCCCAATATTCGCCGATCATCTTGAAACTTGGATCCAATTCAGTGAGCGCATTTTTAAATGCCATCCAAGTTGTATCTTCTACATGCTTCACTGTATCCACACGGAAGAAGTCAATCGTTTCTCCGCTATCTGTTCTTGCTTTTTCTAGCCAAGCTGTTTGCCATTCAATAATTTGCTGGCGTACAGCTGGATCTTCTGTTTTAAAATCTGGCAGACCATCAAGTTCGCCGCGTACAGTTGGATCTTCCATTTCAGTACGAAGCATATCATTGAATACGGCCTGTTCTTCAGTTGTTGGCAGTCCTTCTAAGCCAGCCCAATTTTCGTCAATTGTATCCATGCCATATCCAGTGTGGTTCAGAACGACGTCAACCATGATCTTGATTCCGCGATCATGCGCTTGTTCGATTAACTGCTTGAATGTTTCCATATCGCCTAGTGTTTCATCAAGAGAGGTGAAATCTTTTGCCCAATACCCATGATAAGCATGTTGCTTTGCTTCCAATCCATTTGCTGTTTGGAAGTCTGCACCTTTGTTGAAGTCAATATTATCGACAATCGGTGAAATCCAGATGGTGTTGATGCCTAGATTATCAAGGTAGTCGAGGTTGTCGATAATTCCTTGGAAATCACCGCCATGGTATGCTTCCTTATGATCTGGGTCATAACCTAATGCTGGATTGTTGCTTGGATCACCGTCTGCGAAGCGGTCTGTTAGCATGAAGTAAATACGAGCTTCATCCCAATCAAAGTCTAAATCGCCCTGATAGGTGCGTGGTGCAACCTCCACTTCTGCCGTTTGATTATGCTTGTTGCCGTATTGGTCAACGGCTGTAAGGGTTAAATCTTTGACACCAGCAGCTATTGTGTCTTTTACAGCAATTGTGACGGCTTGAAGCTGTGGGTCTATTTTATGCTTTGCTTTACCCCCAAGTGGAGTAAGGTCTACATACATTTCGTTGAATGTTACATTCTCTTCAGATGTTACATTTAACGAGAGTACAGCATTTTCATTGTGTGTAAATTTACCTGGCTTCACTTCGGCTGTCAGATCAACAACTGGTACCGTATAAGTGATAGCAGAGACACCATCAACCGTGTTTTTAGGATCTGTTACTTCCGTTGTTTTTCCATCCTTTGTTACTAGGAAGGTATACTCGTGCGTTCCTGGATCAAGGTTTTGAAGTTGATATGAAAAATACTCGTTTTTCGCATCATAGGTCATTTCATATTCTTTACCAGCAATCTTCACTTTTACCGCTTCAACTGTGTGCATTAAGTCTTTTTGGTAAAGTGCTTCGTCACGGTAGAAGAATGTTACGTTTCCATCTTCTAAAACTGGACCTTTAACTGCAGGAACAACGGTTTGTCCAGGTACACCAGTTACAACAGTTACCTTTGTAATGACTTCATCGCGATCGATTTTTACGTTGTGATCATCACTGTCAGGTGGAACCTTTGCAGTATCCCAATCAGTTCCTTTACGTATTAGAAACCCGATGTTTTCTGTTGTTGGTGCGATTTCAATATTAGCGATCGCAGTATCTCCATCAACTTTTTCAAAATCGATTTGATCGTTCTTGACGCCAGTGTCCCAAACCCATATGTTCCAATCAGTAAAATCCATATCTGGACGAACATAGTTGATTCTTACATAACGTTTCACATTTTCTTTTACTGTTAAAACAAGGGTGGCTTCCGCATCTCCTGCTTTTGCGGTGATGACAGTGGTACCAGGCTTAAGTCCAGATGCTTTGCCTGAACCATCTACAATGGCTATCGTCTCATCAGATGAGGTCCAAGCTATTTTTTCACCAAGCATTTCTTGACCGAATTGGTCACGAACCAGTGCAGAAAGCTGAGTGGTATAGGTTTCGTATACCGTTTTCTCCCCAGTAATCGTGATGGCAGCAGGAGCTAGATCTGCAATTGTTACAGCAACCTCTGCAGTTACTGAACCAGATGAAGCAGTAATGGTTGCAGTGCCATTTTTTACACCTGTTACTTTTCCGTTTGCAACAGTAGCCACTTCAGGGTTAGAAGAAGTCCAAGTAATAGGCTGGTCGAGCAAATATCGACCTTTTTGATCTTTTACATACGCTGTCACTGTCTTAGAAGTTCCTGCACGGATGGCAAATTCATCTGTGCTCGTTTCGATGCTTGTGACAGTAGGTGTGTAGGTGCTTTCGGCTTCGTCATAAAGCACCATCATGGATAATGGAGCAACACTTGCTGTACTGCCGGTAATGGTCCGGAGTGTTTCAACGCCTGCCGTTTTGTCGTCAACAACTACGTTCCAAGTGCCATCTGCAGGGAGGGCAACATCCTTTGCTTCTTTATTCGCATTGTAAATGACTGCGATATTTTTCCAAGAATCATTGTTTGCATAGTTCTTCAATTCGAATGCAACGATGTTATCCTCTGTTTTGTACACCTGAAGATTTTGCTCAATCGCTGCTTTTGTGTTCATTCTGAAAGCTGGATGTGCTTTGCGAAGTTCAATTAAGCCTTGATAGTAGTTAAATACTGGCTCATATTGATCCTTCAGCTCCCAGCGAATTTGGTTAATACTGTCTGGACTCTTATAGCTATTGTGGTCACCGAATTTACTTCTAAGCATTTCTTCACCAGCGTGTAGGAAAGGGATACCTTGTGAAGTCATGACGATCCCGTTTGCAAGTAAGCTGCGGCGAACCCATTCATTATCCAAGGCATCTGCTTCCGTTATGATGGCATGCGGATCTGCTGTAATATCCTGTTGTGCCACCTTCATCATCTTATCCCATAGGTTTAAGTTATCATGCGCTGTCACATAGTTTATCGTTTCAGAAGGGCGATTTGTAAAATCTTCAATCGCACCGCGAACACCACGTGCAATATCAGCTTCTTTACCGGCTGCACCTGTAGCAAATCCAGTTGAAGCATCATCACTTCCGCCTTTAATGGCTCCGCGAATATTGTCATTAAATACTGCGTAGCCTTGATCTTTTTGTGTGCCTTTCACGTTTTGAAGAGAGGCATCAAGTGATGTGGATCCGCCAGTCCAAGGCTCACCATAAATAAGGATGCTCTGGTCTACCTCTTCTTTTAATTCTTTCGTTAGTTCTGTCATGGTTTGTCTATCAATTAGACCCATTAAGTCAAAGCGGAATCCGTCAATGCCGTACTCAGTGGCCCAGTATTTCACCGAATCCTTAATATATTTACGGATCATCGGACGCTCAGAAGCAACCTCGTTTCCTGTTCCGGAGCCGTTTGTGATTCTGCCATTATCATCTGTGCGAAAGTAATAGCCAGGAACCACTTTATCGAAAGGGGATGTCCCTTTGAGCTGTGTACTTTCGGCCATATACGTATGATTGTATACAACATCCATTATTACTCGCATGCCTTGATCATGCATGGATTGCACCATTTCTTTAAATTCTGTTACACGCGAAGTCGGATCAGCTGGATTTAAAGAATACGATCCTTCTGGTACGTTAAAATGGATTGGATCATAGCCCCAGTTAAACTTGGCATCCGTGGCATTCGGATCATCAACCGTTCTTTCGTTTACAGAACCGAAATCATAGACAGGTAATAAGTGAACATGTGTAATACCTAACTTTTTTAATGAATCCAGGCCCGTTTTCGTTCCGTTAGGGCCAACCGTTCCTGATTCAGTGAACGCTTTATATTTCCCTTTATTCGTCATGCCAGAATTCTTATCAATTGAGAAATCACGTACATGAAGCTCGTAAATAATGGCATCAGTCGGGGAAACAAAAGCTGGTTTAGATGCCGGTTTAAAGTTTGCAGGATCCGTGCTGTCTAAATCAATAATGGCTGTTCTTTGACCGTTCGGTGAAGTTGAACGAGCGTAAGGGTCAACGGCATAGTTCGTTGTGCCATCTGCAAATTCAACTTTGTACATATAATATTTCCCTTTTAAGTCGCCTGTAAGATCTATTGACCATACTCCGTTGCTTGCACGGCTCATTGGTGTTTCTTGTCCGCCTTCGTTAGTAGCAACGAAAGGACCGTCATATTCACCTTGGTCTTCATAAACGGCAAGGCTGACATTTGTTGCGGTTGGTGCCCAAAGCTTGAAGGTTGTTTTAGCAGGCGAGTAAGTATAACCTAAGTCAGCTCCTTCGTAGTAGAAAGCGTTATCATTTAATACATTGCGCATAACTACTGTAGCTGGCAGGTAACCTGTTGCTTCTACACTATAAATTTTTCGTACATCTACTTGAGTTGGATCGGTGATGGTCAGCTTTACTTTTGTATCGCTTAGTTTTGTCATGGTGGTAGGAATTACTGTGTTTGTGGCTTTATCTGTTAAGGTAAATTCTATATCATCAGCGGGTAGTGCTTGGTTTAGCGAAACGCTAATACTGTTTTTGGCATCCATTAAGGCTGCTTTCACTTGAGCGCTTGCTGGAGGTCCAACCTGGAAGCTTGAATTTCCGTTTATTTGATCGGGGTTAAGCGGATCTGGCATCCAGCCATCATCACCCACGATAAATTTATACTCATACTCACCAGCTGCGAGTTTTTCTGTATATTCCCAGAAGCCAAGCTCATTTTTGGTCATTTCTTTCGCGCCAGTTCCCCAATCAGTAAAGCTTCCTGCTACTCGGACTCTTTCTGCTTCACCAAAATAATAGAAAGAAACATTCCCATCTTCACTGATGGTTGGGCTATCGTACACGGTAAAAATAGAGTTTCCATTTGCTTGGTTCGGGTTGTTAGGATCTGTCATCCAGTTGCCTTCACCCACGATAAATTTGTACTCATAAGTACCAGGTGCAAGGTCAGCGGCATTAAACTGCCAAATTCCTTCATCGTTCTTCACCATTTCGATGGCGCCGTCCGCCCAGTTTGTAAAGCTTCCGGCAACACGAACGCGTTCTCCAGCACCGTTATATTGAAGGGTTACTGTGCCATCTGCATTGTATAGGGGGCTAGTAATAGCAGCCGGCGGAGCCCCAATTTGGAAAGTAGAATTTCCGTTCGCTTCGTTTGGGTTCAGCGGGTCGGTGATGCTGTTATCCCAGCTTCTATTATTTAATAGAAATTTATATTCATAACTTCCTTCTGTTAAATCAGGTATGGTTGTGGTAAACACACCATCCTCTAAAGTCAGCTCTTGAGCGTGATCAAGAGACCAGCCATTCATAGACCCAATTACATAAACCGATGTTTCACCTTTACTAACATAATTAAACGTAACACTGTTGTCATCGTTGATAACGGGACTTTGCAGCTCATCCGTTGTCTCCGCATTCACAATCGTGTTAAAACCGCTGCCAGCAACTAATTGCAGAAGCAGAGCAAACACCATCATGATCGAAAACATTCTCATCTTCTTCCTGCTCACCTGTTTCTCCTCCTTGAATAGTTTAATAGACCTGCACTTTGTCCTATTTTTCACGCTATAATAGGGCAGAGAAGTGCAATCGTTTGCACATTTGAGAAATAAAAAGTAGTATGTAGAAATATTGTGCAACTTCCGTGCAAACGTTTTCATGGTCTGACAGAATAAGGATAGCATTTATTGAATATTTAGGCAATGGGGTTTTATGCATTAACGAGTTGCATTAACGGGGGCAAGACCCCCGTTGAGATAAAGTGGTAAAGTATTGAAGGGGGTCAGACCCCCGTTGAGATAAAGTGGTAAAGAGTTGAAGGGGGCCAGACCCCCGTTGAGATAAAGTGGTAAAGTATTGAAGGGGGTCAGACCCCCGTTGAGATAAAGTGGTAAAGTGTTGAAGGGGGTCAGACCCCCGTTGAGATAAAGTGGTAAAGTGTTGAAGGGGGCCAGACCCCCGTTGAAATAAAGTAGTAAAGTATTAAAGGGGGCCAGACCCCCACCAAGATAAAGTATTAAAGCAAACATCCTACCTCCATCTCCACCTTTTCATTTGACAATGTTCTCACTATTTGATAAATTTTATGCAATTAATAATAGGAGATTAGTAGGAGGGACTGAATGACACGAAAGCCTAGAGTTTGGTTTCCTGGTGCTATGTATCACATTACGGCAAGGGGAAACAGGAGAACACCTTTATATCATCAGCCTGATGATTATCTTACTTATTTGAAGATCCTCGAAGATACACGCTTTATGTATCCTTTTATACTCCATTCTTATTGCCTCATGACAAACCACATACATCTCCAGGTTGAAACGACAGATTTTCATATTAAATTGATCATGAAAGAATTGCACTCCAGATATGCAATTTATTTTAATAAGAAGTATCATTTTAGCGGTCATGTATTTCAAGGTCGTTATGGAGCGGAGCTTATTAATAATGGTCAGTACTTTCTTGAGGTAAGTCGTTATATACACCGAAATCCCCTTGAAGCTAAGATGGTGAAGGAACTATCATCCTATGAATGGAGCAGTTATCCTGCCTATCTCAGTTTGGTTCGGAATCAGCATATTTCCCCAATAAAAACTCAATCCTTTTTTCAAGAACCCATTATCGAAAATTATAAACGTTTTGTTGAGAATCCTATGCAAAAGGAGCATTTAACAGAAATGAATGCAAAATAATGAGTATGAGCTTCGCTTCGTATTCGCTGCCAGAACCCGCTTTTAGAAAAAAAGGCATTTGGACCTTTTTTATTCCAAATGCCTTCCATTATTCGTTATAAGTAAAACTATGATTTTCTTAAACGGCGCTGTCTTAATCCTGCTGCAACACCTGACAATACAAGGACGACTCCGACGATTAGCCAGTTGTACGTGTTTGTTGCCGTGTTTGGTAATTTGTTGGATCCTGTTTCTTTTTTAGCTGAGCTAGTATTCTCTTCCTGAGAAGTTTGGCTGTTTTCATCAGCATCTTGTTGAACTGGTTGGTTATCTATTACCTCTTGGTTTGGCTGGTCTTCGTTATCATTGTTTGTAATGGGTTGCTCGAAATCTGTTGGATGGAATACACCAAATGTACTAAAATGATCTGTTGTCGTTTTTATAAATCCATTTTCGTAAGTGCCACCAACTAATTCCCATTCATTACGCTCTTTATTCCAATAGTAAACCTTTAATTCTTCAGGTTTTTTAGCACCCACTACAGGAAATGCTAATTCGATTGGAGAATCAAATTTACTTATAATTTCATCACCTAATTGAATAGTAAACTCATAGATAGCACTTGTTGATAAATCTGAGTGTGGCAATACATTAGGATTCTTCTCTAACTTTTCAAGACTAATAACAAGCTCTTCTTCTTGATTAAAGTTTTCAATTGGAATCTGCAGCTGTACATCCGATTTTGTAATTTTAACGGTTGCCTGTTTCGTTTTAAGGGCAGCTAATTGCTCTTTAGAAAAGTGTACTTCTTTTATCATGTCTAATTGCTCATCTAGTTTAATAACGAATTCTCCATTTGTATCGAGCTGTTGTACTTCCTCATCACGTACTGTTATAGCTGATTCAACAGCGATTGGAGACGAAACGACTACTTTTTCCAGACGATTAACTGTTAAGGTATAGGTTTTAACGGTACCATTTTCTGCAGTAACCATGATGGTAATATTGGTAGCTTTTTCAGTGTTCAACTGAATCTGGTGACTTGCTTGACCGCTAGAAACAACTGTTCCGTTAACTGTTACTGTCGCTTTAGCATCTGCCAATTCTGGAGTTAATGTAATGGATTCAACATCACTTCCAACATTGATTTGATACTCTGTTACATCTTTATTGAACTTTTGGCTCCAAACCCCGTTATCAAGTGAAAGACTAGCTAATTCAGCATTCGAAGACTTAGGAGGTTCAGAAGAAATGGCTGTTGGAACCATAAACGTACCGACCATAAATGGACCTGAGCTAACATCAATAGCTTCCACCACTGTGTGCGTTGCTGTATCAATTACACTCATATTATGACTGCCATAATTAACGGTATACACATATTTTCCATCCTTTGAAAGTCCAACCACATAAGGGCTGCTTCCGACAGAGATGGTGTCAATGACAGTATTTGAAGAAGTATCAATAACAGAAACAGATGATGAACTTGCGTTTACTGTGTATACGCGAGTTCCATCAGGTGATACTTCGGTAGCATGAGGGCTTATACCGACAGCTACAGTTGCTTCTAATGTATTATTTACAATATCAATAACAGAAACCGTGTTAGCACTTCTTTGAGCAACGTATAATTTCGTTTTCTTTGGATTCACAGATAAACCATATGGATCCGAGAGTGGAATTTGGTTTATAACTGTATCAGTATTTATATCAATCGTAACAAGAGCTAGTTGTGTTGTAAGATATATCTTATTATCAACAACGACCATTGCTGTTGGAGTTGATGGTACAGTTATGGTGTTGCTTACTTCGAGCGTATTCGTATCAATGATAGAAAGGCTGCTGCTGCTTCGATTTGCTACATACGCTTTTTTTCCATCAGGACTAAATGCCACTCCATGAGGCTGATGCCCTACAGAAATGGTTTTAATCACTTTGTCGCTTGCTGGATCAATAACAGAAACATTGTTGTCTGCTCGATTTGTCACGAATACTTGGGTACCGTTCGGATTAAATCCAGCACTATTTGGTTCTCTTCCAACTGTAATTTTGGCCTTCTCTACTGTGTTTGTTTTTAAATCAACAACATCGACAACACCTGTGCTATAACTTGTAATATAGGCCTTGTCTAAAATGTTCTGGATTCCATTCGCCTGGATTTGGCTAGGTTGTAAAAACTGACTAATCGTAAAGATAATTAAGAATAATCCGACTGCAAACTTGCTACTTTTCATTTTCTTTTCCCCTTAAATTATAGTCTTAGCTGCATAAATCATTCTTTATACCTATAACAAAAGAACTATTTATACTCCAAAAAAATAGTTTTATCCTTGCTGCCGATATAAAGATATGTTCTTTTTAAATATATATAGATTGTCATACTATTACAATAGGATTATGTTGGGAGAATGTCGAATTTTGTCTTGTGGAGTCGATAAAGAAGGGATTTTGATAGGATTTGACTGTAGGTCTTTGGTTCTAAAGAGTAAAACGAATCTTCGTTAAGTTCATTCACTTACAAAAAGCTTGGTATTTAATACATTTGAACCCAAATTACTAAATAAAAGAGGGATGAATGCTTAATTAGAATTCATCCCTCTTTTTGTCTTTCATTCAATTGGGTTCGCATAAATAATATAGCGTTGAGGAGCATTTCCGATATAGCCAAACGGGTAGCATGTTGTTAGAATAAGTTCCTCTTTGCTGTTCTGAAGAGTAATGATGCTTAGGTCATCTGCATCTACGATTTTGGTTTCAACTATTTCGTAGGAATTATCTCCGTAAGGCATTTTAACGGTTAACAGATCCCCTAACTGCAGTTCGCCTACGCGTTTAAACACGGTGTCGCGATGTCCGGAAAGAACAATTTGTCCGCCTTGTCTTGGCAGATAGGATTCTTTAAAGTGTCCGACTCCTTTTTCTAGATCATCCGGGTCTGTTCCCTCTACAATTGCAAGCTCAGCATCGATTTTGGGCAATTCTAATAACCCGATGGCTTCTCCTATAGTGGGAGTAAAGGTGTTTTCGTCTTCTAACTCATCGTTTGCTTCTACTATTTTTTTGGCCAAGACAGTTGTTTGGTCTGATTTTTTATTTGTTTGATAAATTTCATAACCTGCATATCCGGTGATTGCAAGGCCGAGTATGATGGTTAGGTAGATGATGTATTTCAATATATACACTCCTTATGGGGGCCAGACCCCCGTTGAGTTAAAGCGTTAAAGTAGCTGACATCTGCTGTGAAAAAGGTAAAAGCTTCTTGAATTTAATCACATATTGATATTACTGTTTAACTAGGGAAATCTCCTGCTAAAGTATACATATCTTATCATATTTTTTAGGAACTTATAAAAGCCATTATTTAGGGGGCCGGGGTATGAAGAGTTTAAAGTGGAGGAGGTAGAGGGTAGAGGGGGCCAGACCCCCGCTAGGTTAAAGTGGTACAGTGTTAAAACGTTAACTTGCTGCAAGACTGAGGGTCAGGCCCCATAAGAAGGCAAGCCCAACAAAATCCCTGATTTATCATCATGCTGCTTCAAACGGGGGTAGTAGATACAGGCGAAGTCTGCTGCTTCTGTTTTTATGATGTCTTGTTCCAGTTGTTGAAGGCCGTCGGTAAAGGCTTTTTCAGCTGATTGGATCCATGTGTTTTGGCTAGGGTGGTCTCTATGATGATGAAGTTTTAAGCCGTCAGATATTAGTAAAATCTGTTTGACGGCGATTAATGGGATTTTTCCAGATTCTAAGAACTGGTCGGCCTTTTGATCTCCATCTATGATGCCGTAGCCTTCATATGTATTGAGCTTATTGCGGTTGGAACGAAGGAGCTCTTCTTCTTCCTGTCTGAATTCGGTTTGTTTTTGTTTTTTTCTTTCAGGCGAAAGGGTTTCAAGTGGTTCTGTTCCTTCGAGTGTTCTCCATTTTGTTTCAATCTTGCTGATCACGGCAAGGTCTAGACGGTCGATGTGGTCATAGGTGACTTGACGAATGGAGTCATCTGAAAACTGCAGGAATAGCATACAGTCTCCTGCTGAAACATATTCAAGGAAGGCTGGATTCCCTGTCGCATCTCTATGAATGTGAATCGCGCTTATTCCACAAGAGCTTCTTTTGTATTTAGGGATCTGTTCAAAAGATATGTTTTCGTATTGCTGTTCAACAGCTTGCTGAAGCATGGCGTTGCCGTTTTTTACTCTCTCCAGCAGGGTAAGGTCAGACTTTTGCTCAAGGCTTTCTTTAATGATATTTGCGGCAATGGCCCCTGATAGTCCTCCAAGACCTGTTGCTCCGTCTATAACGGCGAAGATGTCTTCTTCCTTGTTGAGGACGATGGCATCTTCATTTCTTTCGCCAATCCCTTTTGTATACACTGTACTGATCTTCATGCTCATGTCACCTGCCTAAGTTATGAAATAGTATGATAGAAATGAACCAATAATTGTGATCACGGCTGCTAGGCTTACCCAGACGGTGATCCATGGATTTGTTTTTTTGACTGGGAACAAAAATCCAAATCCTACGAAAGCCAATACAAGTGAACTGGAGAGAATGAGGATTAAGAAAGCACTCTCTAGAAAGGTTCGATTTTCTAATAGATTCATAGAACCAATTGTAAAACTAATGATTGCTGTAAAGAAACCGAGCATTTGAAGGTTTTCAGATTTGAGCTTTGAGATTGATTCATCTACTTCTACTTTGGACTCCTCCAAACTTTTTTCCGTTACCATAATTTTTTCGGAAAATATATCTGAAAACTCATTGGTCTGGATGCGGTTCAAATGGTATAGATAATCATTGATTCGGATGGCATAATCCTTTTTCGTTGATTCTTCCATATCAATGGCTTTTCGGATAGCATCTTTGGCTTCTGTATATTTCCCAAGTGCAGCGAGGATTCTCCCTCTAGTAGAATGAAATTTTGCATAGCGAGGAGAGAGATGAACGACACGATTGATTGTTTGATAGGCTTCTTCTAGATCTTGAGCACTGACAACAAGCCCTTGTTCTTTCGAATGAACCACTGCTTCTGCATAATGGTGCAATACTCCAACCTGATTTGGCAGCTTGTGTGTCGCTTCCCGTGCAAAAGCCATCTCTTGCTCAATGGCCTCATTGGTTCCAATTTCTTTATATAGCAGAGACAGGATATGAGGGTAAAGAGGATAATCAACAAAATGCTCGCCAAACGTTTCAACTAAATCCTTGAACTGACTGATATTCTTCATTCTTCGTGCATGAATCGACAGCAGTACAAAGGTGGAAAAAAGGGTATCTTTATTCTCGGTTGTGTAAATGTTTTGGCGAAGGAAGGTGTGCAGATCATGATATTCACTGTCCTCGAGCCCTTCAGCCATCTTCGTTAGCTTGAGTTCAAATTCTCTTGTTGTATGACTCGGAAGGAAATCCATCTCTTCCAGCAGTGGCGGTCTTGCCATCGTTTCCATGTTCTCACCCTTTTATAGCTTTTGAGATAGCCGTTTTTAATTTTAATTTGGGATTTTTTGTGTATTACAGCATTTTATCTGGTTACGCACAAGAAAGTTCAAATTCACCATTTTTACACATATTTTAACCTAGAAAAGGAGAACGAACAAGGGAATAGAGATGGACACATACCGTTTATTCAAGTGGAACCGCTTCATATATCTGTTCTGAAATATAACCGTTTTTTGACACTGGTTTAGGCATACAGTTATTGACCCGTAAATTCGAAATGCGCATGAAACCAATCATCCCAGGGACCATTTCTCTGCTCCTGGATGCCTAATCTAACGACTTCTTTGACTGCTAATCCCGCTAGACACATATCACCTGATTCATCTTCAACCAAAATATCATCGCCAATGATTTCAGCTTGATAGACTTTTCCTTTTTTATAGTCTATTTTATTGCTGTCATCGCTGTTAAAAACTGTTTTTATACACAGTACTTTTAAATTCGTGACCATTGCCTCCTTTTGAGATCATTCGTTCATATCTGTTTCCCTAAATTGTACGATGATGGAAAGGATATGTGCAATGTTACGGTCCATACTGGCTGCAAAACTTCATCTCTCGTGTTGAATTATGCTGCCTTAATGGTTTTGTGAAGACTGGGAACGTAATTTTTCAATTTGATGCTGAATGCTCAGTGAAAAAATAACTGAAGAGATCCCAATTAAATTAGCTGCAAGATCATAAAAATCGGCTCCTCGTCCAAAAAAGGGCTGTACACACTCTGTCATAATTGCAGCCAGGAGGGAAATCAAAAAGGCACTATGTAATTTTGCTCCATGTATATATAACAAGCTAGTAAAAATAGCAAACAGGAGAGCGTGCCCCAACAGTTCAAAGGCATTTGCCTGTAATAGCGGATAAACAGGAAAAAAGTAATCAGTGGAAGGACTAGGCTGAAAATGAAAAAAGATTTGTCCGTTTAATATGAGTGCTTTAACGTTATTGGTGAATAGGCCGATTCCCATCGCGAATATCCATAGAGCAAGTAATAAATGTCTCATCTTTCTCCGTCAACTCCTGTTTTCCGTAATAACTATCCAGTATTAACAGAAATTGATGAATGTAGACGCGGGGAGTTGCCTGGAGTAGAGGACGTTTTCGTTCGGGTTTTTGGTGCTTTAGTATCTGAGGGATGAAGGGAGGACACTCGGCTACTGCAGGATGGAGGAAAGGGTGAGACCCGCAAGTAGCGGCAGGGGAGATGAGACTCAGCGATGTGATTTCTTGATAAAAGTGTCCGCAGGGAAATGACTTAAGCCTATTTGTATTTTACAATTGATAGCCCTTCTCTTCTTTTTAGACAGCAGGGGGATCCCATCATAGTCCTAATTTTCCATATCCTTGAATATATCAAAGTTATAAATACCGTTATCTTCGCGGATGACTTGATAATATTTTTGATTTTCACTCGTGATGACTCTCACTTTATGTCCATTTTCTTTCGTTGATTCTAATAATCTGTGTGCTTGATATCGTTTTGTGCTGAAGGCTTGGTGACCAAGGTCGATGGGCATGATGATGTAATTGCTGAATGTTGTGATTGTTTGGCTCCCTTTTTTATCTGCATTGACAATATGCTTCGGATTTATCCATATGCAGTGATCAGCTGACGGAGAATGGGTGGGAAACATACAGATTTCCTGGTATGGATTAACAATGATTGGGTACATATAGCCATTACCAAGTATGCTGCGAGCACTTTTTATGGCCCCTTTCAGATCAGAGCCAACAGAGGTAAGGGTGTGTTCGAGTACTTCTCTAGGTGTCATGCGAACAAGGAAGGTTAGCTTTTCTTCGATTACTCGAGTGTATAAATATCCGTATTTAGTACGTTCACCCATTAAAAGGATTGTAAGGTGATTCACTGCATAAGTATCAATTGTTAACATTTTTCACGCTCCTATTTCGTATTCACTTCTAAAAAAGACTCCAAACTAGGCCTCCAATGTACTCCTTAATCATTGCCTTCATATTATCAGTCTAAGATTTTATTTTCCTCTATCCTTCCAACCTCCTTTATACTTAATTGCTCATTGTGACTAGCCTTTTAGGTTCTAGGAATTATTTTTGCTGATATGTAGCGGAAAGAATGTTAAAAGAGGCTAGTATATATGATCTATGTCTAACATACCAAATTTTGGTTTATTAAATAGTTACAATTTTGTGAATATATAGAATAAAAGCAACTAAAAGTTACGTTTATCAAGTAAATAGATCGAAATTTGTCGGAATTTAAATGAGAAGAAGGAGGGGGAAGGACTTAGTGATGAAGGGTAGTAAGAAAATTCACTATCATTATGCGATAGAATAGGACGGACTCCGTTTTAGCTTTTAGATCTTAATGCTACAAAGAGACGATCTTAATATGAAGCTGTAAGAGTCCAGCCGGGTAAGGGAAGAGCCAAAAGATCTATTGGTTAGTTCAGCTAAAAAAACGTGTAAAAATGGAGAGAAGAAAATACGCCAGTATCTGCAAGATAGATAGTGTAAGTCCGGTTTCCTTCCTCCCCAAAACCTTATCAGAAAGTACTCATAGCACCGCAGGAGAACATTTGAGCAGCTGATGGTGTACAGCTAAGCCTATTCCTCGCCTTTGAGCTTGCTAATCGTCAAGTTTACTTAAACAACTGGAGAAGTGAATGACACAAACAGCTATTAATTCAATCTGCTGTTCTCATTGTCACTCCAATATGCTAAAAACGCCTGTGTCGGCAGTGGCTTGCTATAGTAAAACCCTTGAATCTCATCGCATTCCCATTCACGGAGACATTGCAGCTGTTCTGCTGTTTCGACGCCTTCTGCTGTGGCTTTGATGCCTAAATTTTTGGCTGCAGATACTAAGGACTGCACGATAGCTGTATGACTTTTATTGCCTGGCAGATCGCGAATAAAGGATTGATCGATTTTAATTCGATTTAACGGGAACTTAGATAAGAATGTTAAAGAGGTATAGCCAGTTCCAAAGTCATCCATGGTAACCTCAAGACCCAATTCTTTTAAAATACTGATCTTCATCTTTGTTAATTCGGTATTTTCAATTGCTAAGCTCTCGGTAATCTCAATATCTATTTTTTCTGCAGGGACGTTGAACTCTTCTAGGCTTTTCATTAAAAGTGGAATGAAATTAGGATCAATAAATTGTTTAGGCGAAATGTTGATCGATAATTGAAAGTCGATAGGCGCTTCATTTGCCCATTGGTTATATTGACGTAAGGCTTCGCGTATAATCCAATTGCCCAGCTGAATGATTAAGTTTGTTTCCTCTGCTAAAGGGATAAAATCCCCAGGGCTGACAAATCCTTTTGTCGGATGCTGCCACCGTATTAACGCTTCAGCCCCAATTACCTTTGCACCTTTAGCACTGTGCTTAGGTTGGTAATAGAGTTCAAATTGTTCTTCTTCAATTGCAATCTTTAATTCTTCAGACATGGTAATTTTAGAAATCATATCAATCTCCAGAGATTCTTTGTACTCTGAATAGTGATTCCGGCCGGCTCTTTTGGCAGCATACATGGCCATGTCGGCATGTTTGATTAGGGTATCATAGACTTGCCCATCTTTCGGATAATAAGAAATCCCGATGCTTAACGTGATTTCTTTATATTGTCCTTCTATTTCAAAAGGCATCTTCATGGCCAGCTGAATATCTTCTGCTATCTCTTTTACTTCCTTATCCGAATTTACCTCTGTTAAGCAGACCAAAAATTCATCGCCGCCAAGTCTGGCAATGAGCCCGCGCTTCTTAACCGTCTGTTTCAACCTCATTGTAATAAGCTTCAATAACGTATCGCCAGCAGCATGACCAAGGTGATCGTTGATGTCTTTAAACAAGTCCACATCTATTAGAATTGTTGCAAAAAATGCGTTTCTGCTGATTTGATTTTTAACTTCGTTTTCAATTGCCCGCCGATTCAGAAGCCCGGTAAGTTCATCATGATAAGCCAAGTAGTTTATCTTTTTTTGAATTTTATTTTGTTCAGTTATATCCTGGGCAATCGCATAGATTCCTGTTATAGAGTCATTGACTTTGATTTGTGTCGCGGTCACTTTCAGATTGACCACTTCTTTATGTTTAGTCAGAATAAAGGTCTCGAAACAAACGCTGCTTCCTTTCAGTGTCTCATAAATAAAACTTTTTAATTTCTCCGTTTCATCTCTATATAACAAGTCCGCTATTTTTAACTGCAGGATTTCCTCTAACGTGTAGCCTGTTAAATGAGGGACAGACGGATTGACTTCTTTAAAATTCCCTTCCAGATCTAAAATAAAAATTGCGTCTGGGTTATATTGAAACAAGGAACGATACTGCTGTTCATTTATATTTAATTTCATATTCTGATTTTCTACCAAGCGGTGCTGATAGATTAGCTGATTTTCAATATAGTTAATCGTAATGATGAATAAGACCAGCAGACTGATTAAAGAGATAATCGTCATAGTGAAGTTTAAATCATGCACCAGACCCTCGATAAATACATAAAGAGTTGAAGCAAAAGAAATGCTGAATACGGTAAAAAAAACTGAACTTTTTGTGTATGTATTGCTGCGGTTTATCATAAAACGATCGATATGAAGATGTTCAAAAATTCGTGCCAGATTATAAATGGCAGAAGTTAAGATGACAACTATATAAGTCATATGCTCAGCAGATACTTGAATCGAGATTGAGTAAACACTTTCCAGCAGATACACAATGTAAAAAAGAATGAAGAGAGCGATCCCCCCGCTTAAGACTAAATAGGGAAGGACTCCCTTCTTTTTATTGGTATCAGCCTTAGATGGCTTTACGGCAATTTTTCCAATCAAATTCAAGAGCAGAAAACTAATGAAACAAAATAATACTGTATAAAAACTGGTTTTTAAAGTAAGAAAAAAACTGGTGCCTGAAAGCTTTAGCAGTTTTATATTTAAAAGAGTGATGTAAGGGATAATCGAAATAATAAAGCCGGATAGCGCTGCTAAAAACAAAGTATACAAGACCTCTGGCATTTTCTTTCCCGCACTTGTTTTGGTCAAATGCATATTTAAATTCAGCAAAGACACACAAATCACCGAACACACGACCAAATACAATATAAGACTCACCATAGACTTTCCTCCTATTCTTAGATGATCCATAAGTCCTATTATTCAATTTAGATTATATATTATTTTGGAGGAGCTTGGTAATTCAGGTGCTTAAGAATCTTTCACTGCTAGAATATTGGCATGACTCGTAAAGCATGAGGGGAATGGGAGGGTAGCGAAAGATACATAATAAATCCACATACAATCCTAATCCTCCTATTTGCCTGTCAATTTGAATACTTATTCTCCCCTATACTGTGTTCTATGATCTATATGAACGAAGGTTTCTCAAAAAAAAGAAACTTAATCCTGGGATCAACCGGTCCGCCTCATTTGTTCCTCCTATCCGTATAAAGAAAATTACACGAACTAGCCCTCTGTTTAGACAAATTTTGACTATAATAAAACACTTTTATCGAGTGATTCTGATTTTTTTGTTCATTTTTTTGAAAAAAATATAGAAAATGAACAAGAATGGTTGTACAATAACAAGTATCTAAAAAAGTGGGTGTAGAAATGAATACGGACGGATTGAAAATAATAAGAGAATTGAAAAAGAACCAATCGTTAACACAGAGAGATATTTCTGCGTTATGTGATTTCTCATTAGGGAAAACAAATAAACTATTTACCTTATTAATGAAGGAAGACTTATTAATGAAAACCTCAACTGGTTATTCGTTAAGCGCAAAGGCACACGAAGTAATGGAAGATTATCTTGTGGATAATGCCATAATTCTGGCTGCCGGGTTTGGATCGCGTTTTGTTCCTTTAACCTATGAGACGCCTAAAGGCTTGTTGGAGGTGTGCGGCGAGAGAATGATTGAGAGGCAGATCCAGCAATTATTAGAAATGTCCATTACGGATATTACGATTGTTGTTGGTTATCTAAAGGAGAAATTTGACTATCTCATTGATAAGTATGGTGTTAAGCTGATCTACAATGCTGAATACGATACGAAAAATAATTTATCTACTCTTTATCATGTTCGTCACTTACTAAAGAATACCTATATTCTATCAAGCGATAATTACATGACGAAAAACTTGTTTAATACCTATGAGCTTCATAGCTGGTACACTGCTGTTAAGACAGAAGGGGAAACAGCTGAGTGGTGTCTGACAACCGATCAAAAAGATAAAATCAAAAAGATCGAAGTAGGCGGAGTAGATTCGTGGCATATGTATGGTCCCGTCTTTTTCTCTAAGAAGTTCTCTGAAAAGATCGTTCCTTTGCTGGAACAAACATATGCGCAGCCAGGTACGGAGGATTTTTATTGGGAGGATGTGTTAAAACAAAATCTCAATGTTTTAGAAATGTATGTCAATCGCCAGCCGGAAGATACCGTTTATGAATTTGAAAGCTTTGAAGAATTAAGAGAGTTTGATGCAACATATCGAGATCACTCTAAAAACCAAGTGCTGTCGTTAATTGGATCGATCTTTAACATTCGTGAAGAGGAAATTAAGGGAATTCAGCCGTTAAAGCTGGGCATGACAAATAAGTCTTTCCTATTTGGTGTAAATGACCGTAAATATATCTGTCGCCTGCCGGGTGAAGGAACAGAGAAGCTAATCAATAGAGAAGAAGAGCACCGGAGTATCGAGGCGGTCATTCCTCTAAATATTACTGAAAACATTGTATACATGGATGCCAATAGCGGGATCAAAATTTCAGAGTTTGAAACAGATGCAAGAAGCTTAGATATAAGCAGTGATTTAGAGTTATTCAGCAGCATGAAGACGCTTCACAAACTACATCATAGTGACATAACAGTATCTCATCATTTTGATATCGAGAAAAATATTCAATATTATGAAGAGCTCTGCAATAAAAATAATGCTAATTTATTTGAGGATTATCTTTCTGTAAGAACGAAAATGGATGAATTGATCACCATCCTAAACAAGCTGGATCTTCCATCAGCATTTAGTCATATTGATCCTCATTTAGATAACTTTTTAGTGCTGCCAAATGGAGATTTAAAGCTTATTGATTGGGAATATGCGGGCATGTGTGATCCGGTGATCGATCTTTCGATGTTTGCTCTATATGGTCATCTGGATCATGAGCAGCTAGAAAAAATAATGGACTTTTACTTTGATGGCAGCCCAACAAATGACGAACGTTTAAGAGTGTATATTTATATGGCACTGGGTGGCTTTTTATGGGCCATGTGGGCTCAGTACAAACAAGCGCTTGGGGTTAAATTTGGGGATTATACACTAAATATGTATCGCTATGCAAAAAATTACTATAAAAAAAGTATGGGTATTTTGACGGAGGATCAAACGTATGAATTTGCCAAAAAGTAAAAAGGGTCAGATCGATTGGACATTAACGCTAGCACCATTATTGATTATCATTGTTTTATCCTTTTTGTTATTTATGTTCCCAGAGGTTAGCGGGAGTGCAATCGAATATTTGAGAAGTATTTTTGTAGGGGATTTCGGTTCCTTTTATATGATTTTTGGTCTTGGTGTGTTCTTAGTAGCTGTCTGGTTAGCATTTTCTCGCTATGGGCACATAAAGCTTGGGGCAATTGAGAAACCTCGCTTTAATAATTTTGCATGGGGAGCAATGATTTTTACATCTACAATGGCAGCGGATATCCTTTATTGGTCTTTAATTGAATGGGCCTATTATTTTGGAGCTTCTCCATTTGGTATTGAGGACTTAAGTCAGGCACAAAGACAGGATTTCGCATCAACTTATCCTTTATTTCACTGGGGTCCCATCCCTTGGAGTTTTTATATCCTGCCAGCTGTCGCATATGGGTATATGATGTTTGTGAAAAAGCGGAAGAGACAAACGCTTTCGGAAGCGTGTCGTTCGACGATTGGAAAGCATGCTGATGGAGCTTTAGGGAAAGCGATTGATATCTTTTCTATTGTTGGTTTACTTGCAGGAACCGCTACTACGTTCTCTCTTGCAACACCGTTATTATCGTTAGTCGTTTCGACAACTCTTGGAATTCCGCAAAGTACGGCTCTAACCATTTTAATTCTAGCGATTATTGCACTTGTATACACGATTGCTGTTACATTAGGGTTAAAAGGGATTTCTAAGCTTGCAAACCTTTGTGTCATTATCTTCTTAGCTTTAATTGCCATTTTCTTATTCTTTGGTCCAACTAGGTATATGATTGAAAGTGGAATTACAGGCGTCGGAAAACTAGTAAATGATTTCTTTAGTATGGCAACATGGATGGACCCCCTTCGAGTATCTGGAGAAGGAGGCTCTGGATTCCCGCAAGACTGGACGGTATTCTACTGGGCATATTGGATTGCTTGGTTTGTGGCCACTCCATTCTTCATCGGGAAAATTTCTGAAGGAAGAACGATTAAACAAACAATTATTGGCGGGTTTACTTGTGGATTATTAGGAACATTTACTTCTTTTATTGTGTTTGGAAACTTTGGACTTTTTCAGCAAACACAAGGAAACGTGGACGCTGCGGGAATGCTGGCAGCGGGATCTTCTCCTTCAGAAGTCATTATTCAGATTTTCCAGCAGCTTCCTGTCAGCGGCATTGCACTAGTTTTATTAGCAATTGCCATGGTGGCATTCTATGCAAGTACGTTTGACGCGATTACACTTGTAGTGGCAGAATACTCATTGAAAAAGTTAGAACCTGGGCAAGAACCACCGAAGTACATAAGAGTATTTTGGGCATTAATTTTTATCATTCTTCCTATCGCGCTAATTTTTAATGAGACGACACTAAGTATGCTTCAGACTATATCGATTGTGGCAGCCTTTCCGTTAGCCATTATCATGGGAATCATTATATTCAGTTTCTTAAAAGACCTGAGAAATGATACGAAAATAGAGAATAAAAAATCGACTTAATATTCTCTCTTGATCTTCATGGGAGCAGGATCACCGAGGGTGTTCTTCTTGATAGGTTTCGTGAACTATTTTGGTTCTAACTGAATATGGAAAGTAAAAAACGCTCAGATTTTTCTGGGCGTTTTTTGGTATGCTATTTAATTCCGACAGTTTCATTCGTTTTTCTCCTGAATGCTCACTTGCCTCGCAATATTTTTATTCATTAACATTTAGCATCTTAATGAATTCTATGACTTTTTCATCATCGCCTGGGTCCACATATACAAGCTCTGCATTCTTAATAATATCCTCTGTGTACTTTTTCATAAAGTTTTCCTCTGTCTGAGCAGGACTGGCCCAGTGAGAAGGTACATTGTAAACGTTGATCGTCCCATTGCCGTTACTGCTGTAAGTTACGGAGCCATCAACAGAGCGGGAACCCTCTAATGTCACAACATCTTTTGGATAATTCGCACTAGTCTCATCGTGTATATTTACTGGTTCGCCGGCTGGAATATGACGAACATATAATTCATCTATCTTTTGATTTGGTCCAAGCTGCAGCCATATTCTAGCATATTCAATCTGTTCGCTGGAATATTGTGATAGGGTCTGATGGCTGTCTTCTGTCTCATCGTCAACTGAAGTGCTATCTTCAGAAGAGCTGTTATTTGAACCGTTAGTTTGAATGGCTTTTTCAGTAGAATTTTCATCTGAGTCCTTACTGTCAGCCTCCTCTAATTCGTTTGTAGAAGGGTTTTCGTCTGTTTCGGTGGTAACTTCTTCTGTTGATTCTGAGTCTGAACTATTTTCCATCGAATCAGCTGCTGCGGACTCCATGCTATTTTTTTCGTTGTCAGTACATCCTGCTAGCAGCAGCACAAGTGTCAAAAAAGCAAAGGTGATATAAAGACTTGTTAGCTTATTCATTCGCAAAACATTCCTTTCATTTGAAAACTATGAGTGAGAAGACTATTATTCTCTCATCAAGTTCTTATGCATTCATTCTAGTGCAATTCTTTCATATACTATATTACTAATTTAACATAAAACTTCCAACTGCTTTTAAAAATGGCTGTCTTCGCAAAGTAATTTGCTTTTCCTCAAATGAAAGAAACTCTTACTTCAGAGTACTCGCTTTTCAGCGGAAAGGGAGGTGAGCAACCTCTTAGCCACTCTCCTGCTAGCACTTTTAAGGACTGAAATGGAAAGATAGAAATATAGGCTGAAGTATAACCGCTAACTTAGATTCCTATACTTTTTACAATTTTTAATGATTGATTATGGTATTGAGGGGGGGAGTACAATACCTGTTTTATCTTGCTGACTGGATTCTTGATGAAGAAGGAGTGATTAGAAAATGAGCAGTAGTCCGTGAATGCAAATGTCTTCTAAATCCTAATAATAACTAGAAAACCGCCCTCCATATTTAGGAGGACGGTTTAGCATTAGTTCTGCTTTGAATCTAACACACTCCTGCCCCAAACCCCAGCTCGTTTATGTACAACGACAATAACAGCTGCAGTTAGGAGAAGCACAATCGGTGTCACCCACGGCAATCCGGAGAAGGCGAGGATTGGTGCAAAGGTGATAATGGCCACCTCTACCGGTACCATACCGATATAGGCGAGGGCGTAGTCATCAATGGTCTTGCTTTTTAGCTCAGGATCAACGATGCGCAATAAAGCTAGGCCCATTGCGACAGTTCCTGTACTCCATCCCCAGCCAAACAATGATTTCTCAAACCAATAATTCTTGAAAATATTCGGTCCAAGGAAACGGAACATAAGGTAAGCCCAAATAATTCCGAAAACAAAGAGTAAAATCAGCGGAACAGCATAATCAAGAACGACCGTTAAATTAATCGAAGCAATACCGCTCACGACTAGATAATCTGTCGCACTTCCGCCAATTCGATCCATCACCCGCTGGTCGATATAGAAATCTGCTTTTGTTTTTCGCATCACAAATTGGAAAAAGAGACCGACAACAAAAGCGACACTTAGCAATGGAATGGAAATCGCCGGAATGAGTTCGCCCAGCCAGTTTGTGAGCCAGTAAGCCGCACCCACGACAAAGAACATGATCGAAATATGCAGAACTAAAGGATCAATAGCACTTGGAGAAAAGGTTTCTGTACCCATATGTACGCGTTTAGAAGCGGGGATTAGCCCTGTACGCAGCTCTGTTGGAAGGTCTTTGAAGCTGGATATAAATTGTGTATGTCCTTTTTGTGTTCCTCTTTTAACAAGAAAAAGTCCGCCGATTACAGCGACTAAAAGTCCGATCGTGGCCGATGTCATGCCAAGAGTCATGGCATCATCCCAGCCATATTGTGCAAATCCATCACCAATGGCTGCAGCTGTTCCATGTCCGCCAACAAAGCCAGCTCCTAAAATAATTCCAAATCCGCTAGGCAAGTCCTGGAACACTTGATTAATGACCACAAGGCCAAATAGTGCACCGCCGCCCCACATTAATGTGGTTAGGAGCATGGAGAACGACCACATTTCTCTGACTCGATGAATAATCTCTCTGATTTGTACTTTCGCTGCTCCAATAGGAATAGCTGCAAAAATAAATGCGATCAACAACCCTGGATAAGACGAAAATTGATCTGAAAATGGCAGCAGATCAGCACCGAATGGACCAAGAGCTAGTCCGATAAATCCGCCGATAATACTCGCCGGCAGGAATAAAGCCTGCAGGAACTTAACCTTTGCCCTTAAAATTGTCCCAAGTAAAATCAACCCGGACATCAAGCTGAAATCAACTAAAAAACCCCAAATTGTGAATTCTGTCAAACTGACTCCCCCTTTTATGTAAACTAATTGCACTTTTAAGTATACATTATTTTATTCGGGGAGCACAGCGGACCTGCGGAAAAAACCGAAAAACAAGGGATTATGTCGAGGTTTAGCTATTTCTATAGTAGACGCATAACATCTGTAAGTAGAAGATGGGGTTTATTGTTGTGACATATTTTCTATTGGATTTCTTCGTCATGAAGCTTTAATGCAAAAGTTTGTGTGAGCAAATAAAAAACAGTACAGCAAAAGCTGTACTGTAATAAAGTAAATCTGATCTAGGATAAGCCCATAATAGATAAGAATGAGGAAGCAATAAAAAGGAAATGATTTTAGAACTTCGTTGGGTGATAAGAGTAGCTATGTAACTACTAGTTATGTAATTAGTTGGTTGCTTAATTAGTAGACAAAACTATTTATAATCTTCTCTTTTTCCCGCAGCGTACACATGTATCTGTATAATAACTAAACTTATGCTTTCGTTGGAATAAACACATAATCGCTTTAATACTCATTTGTCAATCTCCTTTTTAATTAATTTTCCATACAAATGACTCATGTTTTTTCTATATATAGGATATTAATTAACATTATACACCATAAGTTCTTTAAAAAGAACAAAAAAGTTTTAAATTTAGAAAAATTTTAAAATGAGTATTTTATTTCGTGTGAAATTTTTCCTATCATCTATTTCCTCCGCAGTAGAGTGTCCTCCTAAGATAGTCATCAAATCAAACAAAAAAAACGAACCATCAGACAGCAATTAGCTGCTAATGGTTCGGGGGAGTTAGAAACTATAATCTTATTTTCTCAGTTTTTTCTTTTGGTCATTTTGTTTGTACTTTCAGAAAGAATTAAGTACTACTACTCCTCTGTCATCGTCCTTTCAGGACTTGCCAATCGGCAAGTTTTCTTTATACTACAAAAAAATAAATGAGCAGCGCGGAAGAGGGTTCTGCGTAGTGTCTCATTTTAGGAATGTAGTATAAGTGCAACTAAGCCTCTGTCTGCGTCCTTTCAGGACTTGCCAATCGGCAAGTTTTCTTTATACTACAAAAAAATAAATGAGCAGCGCGGAAGAGGGTTCGGCGTAGTGTCTCATTTTAGGAATGTAGTATAAGTGCAACTAAGCCTTGTCATCGTCCTTTCAGGACTTGCCAATCGGCAAGTTTTCTTTATACTACAAAAAAATAAATGAGCAGCGCGGAAGAGGGTTCGGCGTAGTGTCTCATTTTAGGAATGTAGTATAAGTGCAACTAAGCCTCTGTCATCGTCCTTTCAGGACTTGCCAATCGGCAAGTTTTCTTTATACCAAGTGTTAATGCCGATGATGGAGAGAAATTCGTTTATTTTCATAAAAGATTCATCACGGTAGTTATCTACAATTGTCATTTCCGTGATATAGGCGATTTTCTTTTTGCACGTATCTTGTTCGGAATTCTCCACTCCAGCTAAGAGCTGGTCCAGCGAAGGTATGTCTTCTTCACATGTGTAAATAACTGCTTCTCCAACTTTCAATGATGCATTTCTAAAGTAGAATGAAAAAATGATGGCACACTCATGATCAACAAACCTTGGTTCGACCTTCATATCAAGTTCCATACCGTTCATCCTCCTTGCACCTTATTAGAATAACAATATCAGATAATATAAAAGCTCATAATGAGGATGACAGCTATTCTAAGCAGTATTTAGATTATTATTGGTGTGAAAATGTTGTTTTTTATTTATAATTATAACTATAAGCATAATGATGTATTTTTAGTAAGTTTGCTTTAATGGTCGTTGTTCTTCTAACTTCTTTAATAATGATAAATGGCTGGATTCATAAACGAGAAAGGTCATTTCTTATTGTCCTGCTAATCTTGAATCAATGAATATTAGCAGAACGGGTAAAAAGGGGAATTGTGTAAAATGGAGAATAGGTAATTATGAGAGAAATTAGAGCGGGCTAAGTTTATATTAGGTTAGCACAATAATCAATAACACAGAAGATGGTTATATATGTTTAGCACGGCGTTCATGACGTATTTGTGACTAGTTCCTAAAGGGTGATTAAATAAAGGCTAACTCAAACCTTAAAAACTGAACACAAAAAGAAAGCACTTCATTAGAAGTGCTAGCATGGAGATTATAAAGGTTGGTCAAAAATTAAAAAATAGTAGGTAGTTCTTGAGTAGATACACCGCCATCATTACTGCTTGCTGAAGCTGACATACCTGCTGCTCCGAAAATAATGGCGAAGGCCGCAAAACAGATTACTAACTTCTTTTTCATGATAATTCCTCCAATTCAAATTTAATTGTAGAATAATTGTGTATCTCTTTTATTATTAAAACATAAATCAATATTTCAGTAATCTCCTAAATTTGGACAATATAAATAGATATTGTGGATTATCTTTAAATTTCCGTGGTTAGAGGATTAGAAATATAATTCTAGGCATATTTTTATGTGGGGTGAGGGAATGAACTTTTCCGCTATTGGAAGCAGGATCAAAGAACTGCGAAAGGCGTTGAAGCTTTCGCAGGTAGAGTTAGCGAAAGATATTTGCACACAAGCACAAATCAGTAAGATTGAAAAAGGAGATGTATTTCCTTATGCATCAACTTTATACTTGATTTCGCAAAGGCTTGGTGTAGATGTTAACTACTTCTTTGATATCGGAACGACACCAAGATTAGATTATGTTCAGGAGGTTGTTCGGCAGCTGACAAGAACCAGAAGGAATTCAGACTATCTTGGAATGGATGAGATTGTTAAAGCAGAAGAGAAGAATCCTCTTTTCAGGCAAAATAATAAAAATTATCAAGTATTATTATGGCATAAAGGAATCAGTACGTATATGCTCCATAAGGACGTAAATCGTTCCATCGAGATTCTGACCCAAGCAATTTCAATTACTCATGTACTAGATAAGATTTGGTCGGAGCGGGAAATTGAGGTATTACTGAGCATGGGATCTGTTTACTTTGAAGAGAAGGAATATGAAAAAGCACTCGAGGTAAACTTCCGGGCAAAGCAATATATACATCAGCTTCCTTTTTTGCAGGATAATACGCTGTTTTGCCGGCTTTATTATAATGTAGCAAGGTCATTAACAAGGGTAGGGAGATTCAGTGAGTCTATCGAGTATTGCAGAGAGGGAATTAAATGGTGTATTGAAAAAGATAATCTTTATTTGTTGGGAGAGCTTCATTATCATATAGGCTACAACTTAGAGATTCAAGGTTTAAATAAAGAAGCGGCACAATATATGGAAAAGTCATTAGCGATCTTTGAATTACAGGAGGATAAGAAATATATTACCTATATTAAAGGGAAAATTGGCAGTTTATAATCTCTTTTACAAAGCTAAAAGAGAAGTGATTTAACAAAGATAACCCGAACAATTAGAACTTGATATCCTTATCTGTCTAATCGCTCGGGTCTTATCTGTTTCATTCAATTCTATTTTTTAAAGCCATCGGTACAATTTCTTCATTATGTTACTATCCTAAAAGTCAAAGTGTGAAAAGGAGGAGTTCATTATAGTTCAAGATGTTCTTTTAATTCATTTTGCACTCTTAATTGTTCTTCCTCTGGAACAATTAAGTACCAAATTTTGTTGATGGTTTGTCCTGTCCCGCTGATGGACATCTGTTCAATGGTTCCAGCGGCACTTCTGTAATTCCGTTGAATATCAATCATTTGATCAAACGTAAGATTGGTTCTTACATTTTTGCCTAATGCTTCGAATATATCACTGAAATTTGTCAGGGAGTTAAAGCTCAGGCCTTTTTTTATGACTCCTTGTACGACTTGACGCTGGCGATCCTGTCTTCCAAAGTCTCCTTTAGAATCTTGTTTTCTCATTTGTACAAAAGCTAAAGCTTCATCCCCATTAAGAGCATTCGATCCCTCGTTGAAGTCGTACCCTCCTTGAGCAAATGAAAGAGAGCTATTTACATTAATCCCGCCAACAGCATCCACAATATCTTTGAAGCCTTGCATATTCACTTTAATATAATAATCAAGCGGGATATCCAAGAAGTTTTCTACGGTAGCCATGGCCATTTCCTCATTGCCAAAAGCATAAGCATGATTGATTTTGTCATCAAATCCTCTGCCAATGATTTCAGTTCTTGTATCTCGAGGAATACTTAACATCTTAATCGTATTTGTATGAGGATTAACTGTAAGAACAATCATTGTATCTGATCGGCCCTTATCTCCCTCACGTTCATCCACACCTAACATCAAAACGGAAAACGGATCTTGTTTCTCCAATGTTATTTCTTGTGGCCTTTTTTCCGTTTTATGCTTAACAGGCTGATGCATCGTTTCAACAGCGTTTGTTAACGATTGATAAACTGTAAATGCATATGCCCCCGCAGCTACCAAAAGAATAACAACAATTAAACCAGTGATTTTTAACCATTTAGGTCTTTTCTTTTTAACTCTGGAATCTTTCATAAGATTTTCCTCCATACTTTGTACAAACTATGTTATAGGATACCAAATTCTGAGCAAAATTAACATAAAAATCTAGGTAGAAATAATTAGGGAAAAATTAATGAACCAAAAGGAGGGTGAAAAATGGTCACTTAAAAAAGTGACACGCTTTGTCTATGCGAGATCGGAAAGAGGGATCTGCTCTTCAGCAAAATGATGACCAGAACAGTAGAGAATCTCTAACCGTTCTGGTCATTTGATTGCCTTGACAATTTTTATAAACCGGGCTGTTTCATTCCATTTGCCGTGAGCAATTTGGTTCAGCAGAATTCATCTATATGGTGATATTCAGTTATGTCACAGCCCATTTTCTTTTTATGATATTTGCTTACTGGTCCACCATCTAAAATGAACAGGCAAGTTATTTCAAAAAGTTTCTGACTCCATTATAGAGTCCCGTTACAATCTTAGTCTGATAGGAGCTGCTTGCAAGCTTTGCCCGTTCCTGTGCATTTGAAATAAATCCAAGTTCCACTAGAACAGATGGGGCTTCATTGTCTTTAATGACACGAAACTCTGCTGTTTTTACATTTCGATTGATTGCTCCTGTTACATTGATTAGCTCTTTTTGTATATTTCCTGCCAATTGTAGACTTTCTTTTGGAAGCTTCCCGCTTTTAGCATTATAGAATGTTTCAATTCCCTGTACGGTTGATGGGCCTGCATTCACATGAATACTAATAAAGGCATGCGGGTTAATTCCATTAGAGAATACGACACGATCATCCAGAGCAATAAATACATCGTTATTTCTTGTCATGTGTACCTTAGCACCGCGTTTGCGCAAGTAATCCTTCAGCTTTAGAGCAACTTCTAAGTTTATATCTTTTTCCCGAATTCCGCCGCCTATAGCTCCAGGGTCGGTACCGCCATGACCTGGATCGAGTACAATGACTTTTCCTTCAATATCTCTGGGAACAGGGATCCAAACACCGCTTGGCTCAAGGTAATACTCTTTGCCATGATCGTCAATCCATCCGGTTTTCATGGCGCCGCTTCGATCAGAATAGTACCAATTATGTCCATCCTTATACCATCCTGTCAGCATTTTTCCGCTGCTGTTTAAGTAGTACCAGGTGTTATTTAATTTGGTCCATCCAGTTTGCATAGCACCGCTTGAATTCAGGTAATACCAGCTATGATTAACAAGTGCCCATCCGGTTTTCATGATGCCGGTAGACTCTAACAGGTACCAATTTCTTCCGTCAAAAATCCACCCGGTTTGCATCGAGCTTTCATCATCAAAATAGTACCAATGATTGTTAGTTAAAAGCCATCCTTTTTGTAATATCCCATTTTCATGCGCATAATAGGTTTTGTCATTAAGTGTCATCCAGCCGTTGTTAACCAAATCGCCATTTTGCGAAAAGTAATAGTTGCTGCCGGCAATTTTGTTAAATCCAGTTACTGATGCCCCGGACGCTTGATAATATTCGGTCTTTCCATCTGTTTGAAGCCAGCCGGTATGCATTACGCCATCTGAATGTAAGTAATAGCTTTGACCACTTTCAGTTAATCGGCCTGTTTGCATCACACCATTGTGATTCGCAAAATACCATTTGTTATCTAATCGAAGCCAGCCGTCCGATAAGAAACCCTCATGTGAAAATAAAAAGGTCTTTGTGCCAATTTTCGTCTTTCCTATTGCTGCTTTGCCGGAAGACGTAAGGTACATTTCCTTTCCATTATATGATGTCCATTGGTCTGCCAGCATGACACCATTTTCGTTCAAAAAGTAATAATCGCTGTTGGCTTCTATTAAACCAGTAGCCTTTTTTCCTTCCAATAAATAAAACCAACTGGAACCGTCTTGAACCCAACCTAACTTTTTCACTCCGCTTGAATGGAAATAATAGTCTTGATCGGAAATGGTTTGCCATCCTGTTGCCATTTCACCACTTGTTCTTAAATAGTAGTCTGCACCAGAAAGGTTCAGCCACCCTGATTGCATGACACCGCTTTTGCTGAAGTAATACCAGTTGTCATTCAGGTATTTCCAGCCTGTGCTCATGGCTCCGGAAGATTCCAAGTAGTACCATGTACTACGTTCCTTTAGCCACCCTGATTGCATGATCCCGCTGTGGCTGAGGTAATACCATTTTCCATTCAGGTATTTCCAGCCTGTGCTCATGGCTCCTGAGGGCTCTAAGTAGTACCAGGAATTTTTCTCCTTCAGCCACCCGGTTTGCATGGCACCGTGTCTGCTGCTATCCAGGTAATACCATTTTCCATCTGTTTGAAGCCATCCAGTCACCTTTTGGCTATTCTGATAGTAGTACCATACCCCGTTTTCCATAGACCAGCCAGTGTCGTTTGCTTCAGCATGTTGAGATCCAATGCCTAAAGCTAAGCCAATTGATAAAATTAACCCTACAAGAATGAACGTGTATTTGTTTTTCAAAGTTGAGTAATCCTTTCAAAGTATCATTTTGTAAATACATGAAGCCTCTATATTAGGTGCGTTTTGAAAGTGCGTCTGGCCAGTAAACTATTAATACCTCCTTCTTCCAATTTTACTAGTAGTATCATAACCTTAATTGTCTATACTGTGAAGTGAAAAACGACATAAAATGACAGGAATCATTCATTAGATTGGCAGTAAGTTTTTCCAATTTTCGACTGAGCATCAACTGGCTTATATAATGTCTGGGTTTAGAGGAAACACAAATAAAACTTGTCAGCGGGCTAACCTCAACACCAAAGGATAGGGTAATTAAGTAATTCTTATAGCAGGTGAAGAAAAGTGTTGCCATCTCCACTCCTGGACACTCGCTTTCCGCTGGGCGGGTGCAGAGCCTGAGCAGGATTTCGCACTCTTTTGTTTTAATCTATTAAACGCTCCATTTAAAAACTTTCTTAAACACCAATTCCTCAGAAAAATGCCTTTCTGTATTACGAAAAAAAGTGCGGAACGAAACGAAAATAATATCTGCCGGCAGGAGTCGAGTGTCCTCCGCTTCATTACACTCATGTTTAAAAAGAGTATTTTAAATAACAAATAAAAAAACGAATGATTAGAAAGATTCACTTCCTAACCATTCGCTTCTTTGTCGTGTTAAATCCTTATGTCCCAGCATAAGAAATAGCGATGCATTCACTTATATTTAAAACTACTGAATCCATGCACCATCATGTCCTAGTCTATATCCTTGAATGGTTGTGTTTGCAGCCATTCGTCCGTCGCTATATAAATAATACCATTGCCCTCCAGTTGAGATCCATCCTGTACTCATGGCTCCCGAAGCACTTAAGTAATACCAGCTGCTTCCGGACTTTAACCAGCCCTTTTGCATTTCTCCCGAGGAGTTTAAGTAATACCACTTCGTTCCATCCTTCAGCCATCCAGTTGCCATTTTTCCAGAACTATAGAGGTAATACCATTGGTTTTGGTCCTTCAGCCATCCTGTCTGCATGGCGCCGCTGGCATTTAAAAAGTACCAAGAAGAACCATCCTTCAGCCATCCAGCCTTCATAGCGCCAGATGAATTCAGGTAATACCATGTTCCACGGTCATTTAGCCACCCTGTTTGCATAGCTCCGCTGCTGTTTAAATAGTACCAGGTGCCTTTATCCTTAACCCAACCTACTTTCATTTGCCCATTTACGTCATGGTAGTACCATTTGCCGCCGGCATAATTCCAGCCTGTGGCAGCTGCCTTATTGGTAAAGTAGTACCAAACCTGGTCGATCTGTTTCCATCCTAGAACTTGGTTGCCATTTTCGTCGTAAAAAGACCGGCCTTGATCGCTGACCACCCAGCCTTCTAATTGAGCTTCTTGTGAGCTTCTGTCAGCTAGTTGCGTATATCGATCCGTAACAAGTGTACCAGTGTAATAGAAGTTAATGATATCCATGTAGTCTTGATTGTCTAATGCGCGATTCTTTGCTCCATGCTGGCTTAGCCCAACTCCGTGACCGAATCCGGCGCCGCTCACAGTAATGGTTTGATCATTATGATCTACTTTCTTGATGTAGTAGCTCAGCATTTTGCTGCCAAGTATACTTCGTAAACTTCCTCTAGTTACATCTTCAATTACAGTTTCTTTTACAAGAATATTCCCATCTGAGTCAACTTGATTCTCTGAAATGTATTCCACTGGAATATCCGCCTTTTCCACCCTTTGGCCAGATGTAACGGTATGAATATCCAATTCCTTAATTGCCACTATTTTTAGGTTCTCGTCGGGCTTATTAAGTAGCTCTTTAATCTTTTCTGCTGCCGTGGCATCGGCTTCTGTCACTTGATCCCACCAGCTTTCCGGATTGCTTAGATCTAAATCTCTTAGATCTATTTGCTGTGTTTGTAAAGAGATGGACCACAGAATTCTTGAATCTAATCCATCAAACTCATCTCGCTTTGAAAGAAGATATGGCAGCTGAGTTGAACCCCATTCATTTGAATTTGATTCTGTATAACCCCCGTTAGAAGAAGAATATACTGCATCTATAATTTTTCCATTACTCGTGATGATTTTTCCTTTGGTTGCATCGACTGCGAGATTTGAATTTTTATAGATTCCATTCCGATCAATATCTGGTGACCAAAAATAGCCCCCATATACTTGGTTGCTTACACCGTCGACAATGGTGTTGCTTTCCCGAAATGCAGCATACGATCTTGCAGCAGTTGCCTGTACTTTCAAGGCTTCTGTTGGCCAGGACGCATAAATTTCTTTAGGGACTACTCCCTTTATATAATCTTCCATGTAAATAAAATTATATGGGCGAACAAAGTTGTTTTCTTGCTTAATCTCGAATGAACCATTATAAGGAGTATTTTGAATAGACAGGTAGTGATCCTTGTTCATCGGAGATAAGGTGATCGTCTCGCTGCACTGAAGTTTAGTGCTGCCGCTCCATAAACAGATGTTGTTGTCTGAAGCGATCTTAAGAGAGTAATGATGCTGATCGGTGAGTATGTAGGTTTCATTGCCATCTGTTGCTGCATAATCACCTGCAGGAATAATGGTAATTGCCTCTTTGTTTCCTAAAGTGTTTTGGAGCTTTACTTTTAACAAGGGCTCTGTACTGATAGCTGAAGCACTTGGAAGCAGGTTTGAAGCGGCAATAAATAGTGTTAGCAAAAATGTTAAGCCTATCATTTTTCTCAGCAATATGATTTCCTCCTTTTACATGTAAAATAGCATGTGTTTATACTAACTAAATCAAATCTATCATCTGTTTTAGCATAATAGTAGTGCGAATTTTGTAACAACATGAAGTTTTGTAACAAAAAAATATAAAAAGTATGTCATATTTTGATTAAAATACTGTAAATATATGAATTTATTAATACATTTCTATCTATATATGATATATTTATTTAGCTGATGGTCACAATTTCGACATCAAAAACAAAAGATAGATTGGGGTGGAAGAATAAGTACATAGAATCGTTTTCTTTTTCTTGATAGAGAATTACGGCTTTTAGATTCTGAATATTTCAAGGATGCAGATTATTACTTAGGTTTTATGGCAGTTATTCGACTTTTAAAAAATTTTTTGGGGGAATAAGAGTGAATATTAAAAAGCAATTTCTCATTATTGCGACAATATTTGCAATGGTATTCAGCTACATAGTGCCATTCCAGTCATCTGCTTCAGCTGATACTGTTTTGACGGTTGAAGAAGCGATTGCGAATAATGAAGGTACAGCAACAGTTGCGGGGTATATTGTAGGTTATACTTCAGGAACATCTTCGTACGATTTTGAAGCGCCGTTTAGTGCAGATACGAATATTGCAATAGCGGATGCTGCAGATGAAACAGATCCAGCGAAAATTTTACCTGTACAAATCCCGAATATTAAGGAACTCCGTGAAAAGTTTGGATTAAAGGCTAACCCAGACAATGTTGGAAAGAAAGTGGTAGTGACAGGTTCACTTGAAGCTTACTTCTCCGGACCAGGTTTGAAAAATCCATCTGCTATCTTATTTGATGGAGAAACAGCTCCAGATCCAGTGCCAATTGAAGGTGTTGAAGGACTTCGAATTCACGATATTCAAGGTGAGTCCCACTCCTCTCCATATGAGGAGCAAAACGTGGTTGGTGTAGAAGGTATTGTTACACATGTTGTGGATCACAGCAATTTTTATATGCAGGACAATCAGCCTGATGAAAACCCGAATACATCTGAAGGTATTCTAGTATATAAGCCGAGTCATGGAGCTGCTGCAGGTGATCTTGTAACAGTTGATGGGCTTGTAAAAGAATGGGTCTTAGATGGTTATTCTGAAAAGTTAGAAACAGATTTGGCAATGACTGAAATTAATGCGCAGCGTGGAAACGTTGTGAAAGTTTCATCTAATCATGATCTTCCGGAAGCACTTGTCATCGGAAAAGATATTTTTCCTCCTACAGAAATTGTAGATAATGATGGACTGCAAGTATTTGATCCTGAGGAAGACGGTATTGACTTTTACGAGAGTGTAGAAGGAATGCGCGTTGCATTAGACAGTCCGACAATTGTTGCTCCTCAGAAATATGGTGAGCTTGCAGTTATTACTGAACAGACTGAAGGAAAGGCGTATACAAAAGAAGGCGCGCCTTTATTAACAAAAGATAACCAAAATCCTGAAAGAATGCATCTGTTATTGGATAACCGTTCATATGTTGCTAAAACTGGGGATCAGTTCAATGGCACGGTTGAAGGGGTTATGAGTTACTCTTACAGCAACTTTAAGATTTTGGTGAAAGAAGCTGAACTTCCAGAATTACAGGAACGTGCATACGAACCAGAGGTTTCAACCATTATAAAAGACAATGACAAGCTGACAGTAGCAGCGTATAATATTGAAAATTTTGACGCGTCTGATACAGAAAAACGCGATAAACTTTCTCGTTCAATGGTAGAAAATTTAAACTCACCGGATATTATTGGCCTTGTTGAGGTTCTTGATGATAGCGGAACAACAAACAATGGTATTGTAACGGCTGAGAACAATTATAAAGCTTTAAGTGAAGCGATCAAAGGCTTCGGAGGACCAGAATACGCTTGGACTGAAATCGCACCAGTTGATGGTGAAGATGGAGGCGTTCCAGGTGGTAATATCCGTGTTGGATATTTATATAATCCTGAAAGAGTTGAACTTGCAGCAGGTGAAAAAGGCGGATCAGAAGAAGCTGTGGCATTCGAAAATGGTGCACTTACTCTAAATCCAGGAAGAATTGATCCGACAAATCCTGCTTTTGATAGCAGCCGTAAGCCTTTAGCAGCTCAATTCACATTTAACGGTGAAGATGTCATCGTTATTAACAATCACTTTAATTCTAAAGGTGGAGATGAGCCGATTTTTGGCCAAAATCAGCCGCCTGTGCTTGGCAGTGAAGAACAGCGTATGGAGATTGCTGGTATTATCAACTCCTTCGTTAGTGGTATTCATGAGCAAGACGAAGATGCAAATGTAGTTGTAATGGGCGATTTGAATGACTTTGAATTCTCAGCGCCAATCCAAAAGCTAAAAGGAAATGTTTTAACAAACTTAGTTGAAACACTTCCGCAAGAAGAAAGATACACTTATTCTTACCAAGGAAATGCACAAGTATTAGATCACATTTTAGTATCCAATCATTTAGCTGAAAAAGCTAAAACTGATATTGTAAACTTTAATTCTGCGTATATGGAAGAACATGGCCGTGCAAGCGATCATGATGCTGTAGTTGCCCAATTAGACCTGGGTGCAGCAGAGCAGGAAAGCGGCTTTAACCTATCTATCATGCATACGAATGATAGTCATGCGCATGTTGAGCAATACCCTTACTTAATCAGTGCTGTAAAAGAATTGCGTGCTGAAAAACAGAATTCTGTACTTTTAGACGCTGGAGATGTATTCTCAGGTACATTATTCTTTAGACAATATGAAGGACTTGCTGACTTGCACTTTATGAATGAACTGCAATTCGATGCGATGACTTTTGGAAATCACGAATTCGACAAAGATTCACAAGTTCTTGCGAATTTTATTGAAGAAATGAAATTCCCAATGGTTTCTGCAAATGTAAATGTAACAAATGATGAAATTCTTTCACCTTACTTTAAAGATGAAATTGGAACAGCTGATTCAGAAGCGTCCATTTTCCCTGCTATCGTTAAAGAAATTGATGGTGAAAAGGTTGGTATTTTTGGTCTGACTACAGAAGACACTGAATTCTTAGCTAGTCCAAGTGAAGATGTTGTATTTGAAGATGCGGTTGTAAAAGCTCAAGAAACGGTGGAATTACTTGAAAATGCTGGAGTGAATAAAATTATTGCTCTAACACATTTAGGTTATACACCGGACCTTAACCTTGCAAATGAGGTTGATGGAATTGACGTTATTGTGGGCGGACACAGTCACACAATTATTGATGAAACAGTTGTAGTAGAAAAAGAAGAGCCTACGTTAATCGTTCAAACGGGCGAATACTTAACAAATCTTGGCTTGCTTGATGTCACTTTTGATGAAAATGGTGTTATTACTAAGCATGCAGGAGAGTTACTGGAATTAGAAAAGTACGAGGCTGACAGTCAAGCGCAAGAAAAAGTAAACGAATTTCAACAGCCGCTTATCGAGATGGAACAAGAAGTTGTTGGCCATACAACGGTAAACTTAAACGGTGAACGCAATGATGTACGTACAAAGGAAACAAACCTAGGTAACCTTATTGCTGACGGTATGCTTGCAAAAGCAAATGAATTTGTAAAAACTGATATTGCGATCCAAAATGGCGGTGGAATCCGTGCTTCAATTAATGAGGGAGATATTACCCTTGGTGAAGTGTTAACGGTTCTTCCATTCGGAAATACTCTTGTAACAATTGAATTAACTGGTGAAGAAATTCTGGCTGCGCTTGAACATAGCGTTGGATCAGTTGAAACTGGGGAAGGCAGATTTCTTCAAGTTGCTGGTATGCAGTTTAAATATGATCAAAACAAACCGGCTGGTCAAAGAGTCTGGTCTGTTGAAGTAAAAACAGATAATGGTTTTGAACCATTAAACCTGGAGCAAATGTACAATGTAGCAACAAATGCCTATACTGCTGATGGCGGAGATGGATATGAAATGCTCAAAACAGCAAAAGAGGAAGGTCGTATGACTGAATTGTTCCTTGTTGATTTTGAAGTGTTCTTATCTCACTTAGAAAACAGTGGTACAGTATCACCTGAAATTGAAGGCAGAATTGTTCAAGAAGTTAAGCCAGACTTAGTGAAACAAGGCTGGGTATTAGAAGGTTCTACTTGGTTCTACTTTGTTGACGGTGAAATGCAAACAGGCTGGGTACAAGATGCAGGCAAATGGTACTTCTTAACAGGCAGTGGAGCAATGGCAACAGGCTGGGTACAAGATGCAGGCAAATGGTACTTCTTAACAGGCAGTGGAGCAATGGCAACAGGCTGGGTACAAGATGCAGGCAAATGGTACTTCCTAACAGGCAGCGGAGCAATGTCGACTGGCTGGGTGAAGGATGCAGGCAAATGGTACTTCTTAACAGGCAGCGGAGCAATGTCGACTGGCTGGGTGAAGGATGCAGGCAAATGGTACTTCTTAACAGGCAGCGGAGCGATGTCGACTGGCTGGGTGAAGGATGCAGGCAAATGGTACTTCTTAACAGGCAGCGGAGCAATGGCAACAGGCTGGGTGAAGGATGCAGGCAAATGGTACTTCTTAACAGGCAGCGGAGCAATGTCGACTGGCTGGGTGAAGGATGCAGGCAAATGGTACTATCTTGCAGGCAGCGGAGCGATGTCGACTGGCTGGGTATATGTAAACAGCAAATGGTACTATCTATATGCTAGTGGTATGATGGCGGCGAATACGACGATCGGCGGCTACAAACTTGGCAGTGATGGAGCTTGGATTCGTTAGTATTTACGAATATACCAGTCTATAAAGACTAAAAGGCAATTCATTTGGAAGCTGTATGGAGGGGATTCTACCTCTCCATACAGCTTTTCTTATGCTATTTTCTAAAAGATTGTTGCAATAATAATGAGTTTTGTTTGCGGTACTCTATAGACTGGAACAGAGAGAAAGACGGATCCTATTAAAAGTAAAGCTTAATTTCTGTTCCGCTGCTTAGGGGCAGAAGTCTCGCATTTACTGCCCTGACTTTGGCGTCTCTAATTCATAGTTAACGCGCAGGATTTCTGGCTATGTAAAATTTCCTAGATTGAGATACCTTGATACAGCAGCTATATAAGACCTGTGACCTATCGTTTTAAAGCGGAAGAAAGCCTGCTGCAAATGTACTCCTACTTTTGTTTTTATTCTATTGACCTGTTTCATCTGATAGTATAGAATAATGATATTATTTCAACTTTTCTAAAAATAAAGGAGGTAGATTGTATAATAAGTTGATTTACTAGTTACATAAGGTACTAGCAAATTCATTTTAGGGGGAAAAGGAAAGAATGAGTCCAAAAAAGACGACTGGTAAAAAAGTAGCTTCATCCCTGCTAGCAGGCGCACTTGTATTATCTAGTTTCAATTTCTCTGCTTTTGCTGAATCTGCACCAACAGACAAATATGCTGCGAAAATTGAGCAGTTTAAAAAGGCAATGGAAGGCAAGTCAAGTGTAACTGCTGAAGTTGGCGAGGAGCAAAAAGTTTTATTTAATAAAACGGATAAGGTCCGTGTAATTGTTGAAGTTGAAGGACAAACACCTGTTGAAGTAGCTACAAAAGAAGGAAAGCTATACAAAGAATTATCTGAAGATAAAAAAGATTCTATTACCTCTAAATTGCTTAAGCAGCAAACAAATGTAAAAGACAAAATCAAAGCTAAGGGTGTAAGTGTAGATTATAACTATAGCTTTGCAACAGCATTTAATGGATTTAGCGGAGAAGTTACTTACGGAGATATTTCAAAGATCGAATCTGTAGCCGGAGTTAAGAACGTTTATTTAGCAAATGAATATAATCGTCCAGAACTTCCTGAGCCAGACATGCATACATCTCATGAATTCATCCAGTCACATCAGACTTGGGCAGATGCTAAGTTTAAAGGTGAAGGAATGGTTGTAGCTGTTATTGACTCTGGAGTAGATCCTTCCCATAAGGATTTTGTCCTGACTGATTCTGCTTCAGCTGAATTATCAAGCGCTGAAGTTAGTGGAATTGTTGATGAAAACGGTCTAAAAGGACAGTTTTTTACTGATAAAGTTCCTTACGGATATAACTATTATGACCAAAATAATACCATTTTAGATCTAGGCCCGGAAGCGTCTGAGCATGGAATGCACGTAGCTGGAACAGTTGCAGCCAACGGTGATGTCGCAAATGGCGGCATTAAAGGTGTTGCGCCGGAAGCTCAAGTATTGGGAATGAAAGTTTTCAGTAATGATCCAAACTATCCATCAACTTGGTCTGATGTCTATCTTGCTGCTATTGATGATTCTATTAAACTAGGAGCAGATGTATTAAATATGAGTTTAGGTTCTACTGCATCATTCTATAATGAAGAAAGTGCAGAAGACCTTGCTATTACAAGAGCAGTTGAAAATGGGATTGTTGCGTCAGTATCTGCTGGTAACTCGGGTCATATTGCAAGAGGATGGGATGACCCTTATTATAAAAACCCTGATATTGGAGTAGTAGGTGCACCAGGTCTTAATACAGATACTATTCAGGTGGCGGCATCTGGAAATGTTGCGTATGAGTATGAGACTGGAATTACAGTTCCTGGAACAGATTTCAGCGGAACGGGTTATGGTGTTGATAGCTGGGTTGAGTTGGAAGAAAACAACCAGTTAGAGCTTGTTAGTCTGGATGGCAAACTTGGACACCCTGAAGATTACAACGGAATTGATGTGGAAGGTAAAGTTGTAGTCATGCCGCGTGGAGATCTTACGTTTGTAGATAAGACCAAAAATGCTGCTGAAGCAGGGGCAATTGGGATTATTGTTTATAACAGTACAAGCCCAATTTTCTATACTGACCAGGGTGGCTGGCAAATCCCATTTATGAAGATTTCACGTCAAGAGGGGTTAGCCCTTGAAGAGGCTATTAAAACTGGCAATACGACTTTAGATGTCAATCAGTTAAATAGAGAAGCAAGCCCTGAAATGGGAAGAATGACTGAGTTTACTTCCTGGGGCACAACACCTAGCTTGGAATTAAAGCCGGAAATCACAGCACCTGGCGGAAAAATTATTTCAACGCTGCAAAATGATGAATATGGTGAAATGAGCGGAACATCAATGGCTGCACCACATGTTGCTGGTGGTTCTGCACTTGTTCAGCAATATTTACAAGGAGACGAGCGCTTTAATGAACTATCAACCGGAGAAAAAACACGCCTAGCTAAAGTTCTGCTAATGAATACAGCAGATGTAATTCTTGATGAAAACGCTCAGCCGTTTTCACCTAGAAGACAAGGTGCTGGAATGATGCAAACATACAGTGCGGTTGATACTCCTGTATATGTAACAGACGCTCAATCAGGAGAGGCGAAAGTAGAGTTAAAAGACTTCACTGAGAAGCAATTTAGCATGACATTAACTGCAACGAATATCTCTGATAAGGATGTTACATATAATGTCGATGCTAATGTACTATCAGATATGTTCTATGAGGTTGAAGGCAGTGAAGATTACAATGCTTTGATTGCAGGAGACCTTGAAGGAGCAGTGATTGATGCACCAGAGAAAGTGACAGTAAGTGCTGGCGATAGTGCGGAGTTTACTGTAAGTGTAGATTTAACAAATGCAAAAGTGCCAGGTTTTGACGCTAATGATGAAGTCGTGTTAAGAGATTTAACTGAAGACAACTTCGTTGAAGGATTTGTTACACTTACGGATGAAAATGGAATAGAGGCGACACTTTCAGTTCCTTATGTAGGCTTCTACGGCAAGTGGGATCGTCCAGAGATCGTTGATGGATTTACAGAGTTAGGCGAAAATCGTTTCTACGAACTTCCGGCGAACTTTAATGAGATGCTTACAGGTGCTGGTGGATCATTTGTTGCTCAGGCTGGAGAAAATGAATTTTACCCAGTATCTCCAAATGGAGATGGAGAAAATGATGATATTTATCCATTACCATCGTTCTTAAGAAATGCGGATGAAGTTCAATTTAATATCTTAGATGAAGAAGAAAACTTCCTTCGCCGCGTGAAATTAGAAAAAGATGTAACGAAGAACTATTATAATGCAGGAAACGGAAGCTATTACTCCTTTAATAGCAGCAGAGCATGGGATGGAAAAGTAAAATCCGAGACTGTTGAAGATGGTTTATACTACTATGAAATTAAATCTGTTATCGATTATGATGGAGCAGAATGGCAGTCTAAGAAGATCCCTGTTTATGTAGATACAACTGCACCAGAAATAACAGCTGTTCTAGATGAAGAAGCAGGTGTTGTTAGCTGGGAAACAGTAGAAGAGGGAACTGGAGTAGCTTCATATGGTGTGTTTGTTAATGGTTCACTCGTTAAAGCACTAGACTCTTCAGCGACATCTTACCAATTTGATTCACTGCCAGAAAAAGCAGTTATTGAAATTGGAGCTGTAGATTATGCTTCAAACTATGGTTTTGATACGGCAGCTAAAGGTGATGCTGAATTGCCACTGCTTTATGTAGATACTGCTACTCCTGAACCATTTGGTGCATACAACTCCTTTGAAGTTCCGGTTGCAGGGTATGTTCAAGAAGATTTAGCACTAAAGACCTTGACTGTGAACGGTAAAGATGTTGAATTCACTTTTGATGCAGCGACTAATCGCTATAACTTTAGCACAAAAGCTACATTTGAAAAGGATGGAAAATACGATATCATTATCACTGCGACGGATCATTCTGACAAGGAATTCTCTATTTCGCGTAAAGTGTTCATTGATACAACACTTCCAGAAATCAATGTAGAAACGCCACAGGAAGTTGGGAAAGATGTTGAAGAGGTTAAATTGTCTGTTAACCTGAAAGATAACTATAACTTCTTATCCTTATATGTGGATGATACTCACGAATTTGAACAGCCTTTAGTTAGTCCGGTTGATGTTATGACTCCAGCGGATACAGATGTAGAAGTTAATCTTCCTGTTAAAGTCGGAGAGAATAAATTTACACTTCGTTTGATTGACTTGGCTGGAAACGAAGTAACAAAAGAAGTTGATATTAATCGCCTAGAGACTGATCCGAAAAATGGATGGGTACTAGAGGGCGGCAAATGGTTCTTCTACGATGAAGATGTAAAAGAAACTGGCTGGCTTCTTGACCAAGGCAAATGGTACTACCTAAATGGTGATGGTGCCATGGCTACTGGTTGGGTGAAAGATCAGAATAAATGGTACTATCTATCTGCTAGTGGAGTTATGCAAACTGGCTGGGTACAGAATGCAGGCAAATGGTACCTTCTATCAGGTAGCGGAGCTATGCAAACTGGCTGGGTGAAAAGTCAGAATACATGGTATTTCCTTGATAAGACTTCTGGTGCAATGGCAACAGGATGGCTTAAAGAAGGTGGAGTATGGTATTACTTTAAGTCTTCAGGTACCATGGTAACTGGATGGAACCTGATTAATGGTAAATGGTACTATTTCTATGCTTCAGGTACAATGGCAGCTAACACTACTGTTGGAGGCTATAAGCTAGGACCTAGTGGAGCTTGGACAGGGAAATAGTATATAACTAAAAAGCTGAGACATAAATATTTCAGCCAATGAAAAAACCGAACGAATAGAAGATATATTTCTTCTATAAAACGTTCGGTTTTTTTTCTGTTGCTTTTTAGTGTTTGTTTCATAGATATGTAAAGTCAATCATCATAGCAAGCATTAGACAAGTCCTATTATTCTCTCGGGTCGATACCAAGTGTCAAGCTGAATAAATATATATCGATACATTAAGATGGAATCGGCGAAACAAGGTGAATATTCTTATTATTTATTTACATTATTATATGAAACTGGTAACATGGTTTTGTATTCAAAAATTGAACGTTCATTTTTTGAACGTGCGTTATAGGTGATAGGGAGGTTGTCTTGAGAAAATTAGTAACTGAAATTCCAAACCAATTAAACTTTCAAAAAAGGAAACGTCTAACAAAGAGGCCGGTTATTTGGCTGTTTATACTCCCTGCATTAGTACCTTTGATTATATTTTGGATCTACCCAATGTTTTATTCATTATACATAAGCTTTACCGATTGGGATTATATGAGTGCTGATTACAATATTGTGGGAATAAAGAATTATCAAGATTTACTTAAAGATCCAATCTTTTACGAAGTATTATGGAATACTCTTTACTTTAGTATGGGAGTTGTGGTCCCTTCGGTTTTTGGCGGACTTTTTCTTGCGTTGTTATTAATGAAAAATCAAAGAGGAATGGGGCTATTGCGGACATTTATCTTTTCACCATGGGTGACCCCCGCAGTGGCTATTTCAATTGTGTGGTCTTGGATTTTTGAGCCATCATATGGTTTAGCCAACTGGATTCTATCCATCTTCAATGTTCCTGCTCTTGAATGGACGAGTAGTCCAACATGGGCCATGCCTGCAATTATTATCGTTTCTGTCTGGAAAGGTTTGGGCTGGTGCATGATATTTTACTTAAATGCCTTAAACAAGGTGCCAGAATCATTATATGAAGCAGCAGCATTGGACGGAGCATCTTCATGGAAAAAGTTTATTCATATAACTTTACCACTCATATCCCCAACCACTTTTTTCTTGATCATGATTACGACAGTGGATGCACTGCAGGCTTATGATCAGATACAGGTATTAACACAAGGTGGACCAGCTGGAAGTACAAGGACGATCTTGTACTTATATTATCAAGCAGCCTTTGAACAGTTTAACATGGGGAAAGCGACAGCTGTTGCGACTGTACTAGTCATCATAACTGCAGCCCTATCTATTGTTCAATTTGTGTTTAGTAGAAAATGGGTGCATTACCAGTAGGGGGCTTAAAGTAAATATGAAAAGGACAAGTCTTGTTTTCTTTCAATATATTTTTCTAATTCTTTTTAGTTTTATAATGCTTTTTCCTTTTTTGTGGATGGTGATTAGCGCTTTAAAAACAAAGAGTGAAATATTTCAATTTCCTCCCACGTGGTGGCCACAAGATCCGATGTGGAACCATTTCGCAGAGGCCTGGCAGCTAGCACCTTTTGGTCAATATATCTTTAATAGTTCATTTACTGCAATCATCATTGTCCTTATACAAGTTTTAAATTCGGCATTGATTGCTTATGCGTTCACGCAGTTTACTTTTAGAGGTAAAAATGTTTTGTTTGCTATTGTTTTATTAACATATATGCTTCCTGCAGCTGCGACTTATGTACCTAGTTACGTCATACTGGCGAATTTGAATATGCTGGATACATATGAGGGCTTGATTTTGTCCAATGCGGTAAGTGTTTTTGGAATCTTTTTGTTCAGACAGGCATTTATGCAGATTCCAAAAGAACTGATAGAAGCAGCAAGAATGGATGGTGCTGGGCATTTCTTAGTTTTATGGAGAATTGTTTATCCATTAAGTAAACCAACCTTTATTTCATTTGCCTTAATTAGTCTTGTTCAAAATTACAATAGCTATCTTTGGCCATCACTCATCATGAACAGCGCAGAAAAACAGCTAATTACAACTGGCTTAAGACAGTTCTTTATACAAGAAGGTGCTTATGGAATCCAGTGGCCGCTTATAATGGCTGCTAGCACGTTTGCTATTTTACCGTTATTGCTGTTATTTGCACTTGCTCAAAAATGGTTCATCAATGGCATTAGTGACCAAGGCTTAAAATAATTGCTAAAACAAAGGGGATGTAAAGTATGAATGTAAGGAAAAAAATTCTGGTTTTTTTTATGATCACAATGGGACTGTTTATAGCTGCAGGCTGTTCAAACAATGCAAATTCAGAAGGAACTGAGGAGGGACCAATTGAGATTGAATTTTGGTATGGACTTGGCGGTAAGCTTGGTGAAGGTGTCGAGAAAACGATAAGCGACTTTAACGAAAGCCAAGATGAGATCAAAGTAGTAGGTGTAGCGCAAGGGGAATATGAAGAAACCGTGCAAAAATTACAGGCGGCTGTTGCTGCTAAAAAGGTTCCTGCAGCTGTTTTATTACAAAATGATCCAATGAATGCTTTTGCGAAAAAAGGAGTGTTGGCTCCAATGGATTCATTTATAAATGAAGATAGTGATTTCAAAAAAGAAGATTTTGTTTCTGCCTTCTATCAGCAAGGAACAATAGAAGGGAAGCAATATGCCATCCCACTATACGGGACTACGCAGGTCATGTATTATCGTAAAGATCTATTTGAGAAGTATGGTTTAACAACAGATGTATTTGATTCGTGGGAATCACTAGCGGAAGCTGCAAAAGTAATTAAAGATCAAGAAGGTGTTTATGGATGGGAGCCTATGTATGGTCCGGATAACCTTATTGATATGGCTTTGAGCAATGGAGCGCAATATATAAGTGAAGATGGGAAAACGGTAATGATTGACTCTCCTGAATGGGTCGAAGCGTGGGAGTTCATAAGAACATTAATTCATGAAGAAAAAACGATGGCGATCCATCATGGTGGACAAGGCTGGGAATATTGGTATAAAACGATTGATGATGTCATGCAAGGCAATGCGGCTGGTTATACAGGTTCAAGTGGGGATCAAGGGGATTTAGATTTTGATATCGTAAGCGCTCATCCTCAGCCGGGTTGGAAGGATCATGACCCTGCTCCACATGCGGGAGCAATGGTTGCTTCTATACCTGCTTTAGCATCTGATAAAGAGCAAGAAGCTGCCTATGAATGGATTACCTATTTTTCAAGTGCTGAAAAAACAGCGGAGTGGTCCATGAATACAGGGTATATTCCAGTAAGGAAGTCTGCTCAGGAAGTAGAAGCATATAAGGAATTTGCAGAAAAAAATCCACAAAGTAATGTTCCTTTAACGCAAGCCCAATATGCAACACCTCCATTTGTTGATCCAACTGGCGGTAAAATATACGATGCATTAGAAAAAGCGGCAGATAAGGTAGAAATACAAGGGATTTCAGCTAGTGAGGCACTTAAGGAAGCGAAAGAAGAAGCACAAAGAGCACTGGACAACACATTGAATTAACAGGGGAGTTTCAAATGGAAACAATAACAAGCAGGAAATTTGAAGGTGTTGTAACTAGTATTGAAACGCAGGTTTCCTTTGTGGTTGATGGAGATTGCGATTGGATTAGATTCAAACTAGCTTTTCAAGCAAAGGGCTGGTATCAAATTTTCATAATAGATCCAGAACAGAAAATAAGATTGCAAGCGATTTATATTCAAGAACCCAAAGAATGGATCGTATCTAATAATAATGAAGAAACTAGTTTTTCAACAGTTCCTGGAGAGGTGAAGAAAGGAACTTGGCTGCTGCAGATTTTATCTGCTGTTCCTCATTTGGAATCTGCATTTGTTATGGAGTATCAGTTAGGAAGTGGTCAAGTTCTTCAAGACTCTCACAAAAGAACAACCACCTGGACTGAAACAAATGGAGAGAATGGACTATGTTTGCATTTGTTTAATGGAGATAGGATTTATAACAAAGATTCAAAATGGTACAAAGGAGATTTTCATACTCATACTAATGAATCGGATGGGAAGCTGACCCCGGCAGAAGGCATGAACCAAGCACGAAAAATGGGGCTAGACTTCTTTACGATCACAGATCATAATATTTTACCAACCAAGTGGATTGAAGATGAATTATTAACGATTCCCGGAATGGAAATTACTTCTTCAAAAGGTCATTTTAATGCGATCGGTTTGACTAATTGGGTGGATTGGAGACCTGCTGCTTCTGATGGAGGAATGGAAACGGAAGAAGGCATGAACAGGCTAATACAAGAGTGCAGAAGTGCCGGAGCCATTGTCAGTATCAACCATCCAATGCTTAAGCCTTGGGAGTGGCAATTTAAAGAAACGAGATTAAAAGATATAGGGATAATTGAGCTGTGGAATGATCCTACCTTCAAGGATAATGTAAAAGCAACTGAAGAGATATTAGGCTTGTGGAGCCTTTTATGGAATGACGGTCATCAAATCTATGGTATTGGAGGTTCGGATTCCCACCTGCTGCCAACAGAAAGTTATGAGGAAAATGGCCCGCCTTCAGTAATTGGAGATCCTGCTACCTATGTTTTTGCTGATGGACTTACTGCCCAGTCTATTATAAGGGGAGTTGAAAAAGGACATGTGTATCTGTCGCGAGGTCCTATATTAAACTGCTTGGTTACAAAAGACGATCAGGTGTATCAATTAGGTGACAGATTACAAGTTGAAACAGATGAAGCAGACTTTGATTTTCAATTCACTGTAGAATATAGCAGCATTACAGAACCTTCATTCATAACCTGGATTGAAAATGGGGAAATCATCGATCAGTATGAACTAAATGAAAACGGAGAGTGCCCAAGAGCATTTACATGGAAAACGCATGAGTATAATTGGGTAAGGATAGAAGTACGCTCCAGAAATAATGTATTATTAGCATGCACCAACCCAGTATATGCTGGTGAGACAAATACAACGCTTGAGACGTGGGAGGATTTATTAATTGCAGGCAAAGACCACTTATCCTAACAGCCAATTGGATCTGGAAACAATAAGCATGATTCCATAATGATTTCATCTTTTCGGGAGAGAGGCTGGGCATAAGTATTCAATAGAGTGATATATGAGGCTGGACATAAGTATTTAGCCTAGTGATACATCCGAATGATTAGAAAACAAAACTTTCTAATCATTCGGTTTTTTGTTTGTTATTTAATAATATGTCTTTCGAACATGAGTGAAATGGAGAGGAGGATTCTCGATTCCTGCGGGTAATAGAAGATAGAATGAGACCCCCGCTTGAACATTTGCGACGACCAGGCTTATGCTTCTTATTCCGAGAGAAAAAAGATTCCGCAGCGCAATGGAAAGGACTGGTTTTACTGCTTGCTGAATGCTTTGATTAGTCGTATATAGGGATAGTCTTTTTATTTTTTTCTCACCTCTTTCTTCTTTATACTAAGTTTCTTTTTAAACTGTTCATTACAGTAAAACATTGTCACAATTCTATAAATCTTATAAAATATTTTGGTATAATTCATAGAGTAAAATAAATAGGCAGGAGGAAACTATGAAAAAAACAGTAGCTGCTTTGATATTCGGCGGATTCATTTCGATAGCTTCATTTGCACATGCAGAGGAAGTGAATATTCATGAGATTAATACGAAAGAGGAATCAAGTCAGGTAGATGCTAATCAAAATCTTCAGGAGACTAGTCAAATCGGTTGGGTGGAAATAGATGGTGATTGGTACTACTATATTGAAAATGTAAAGAGTAAGGGACTTCTTGAGTTGGAAGAGGGTGTCTACTATTTGCATCCTGAAACGGGAGAGCGTCAGTCAGGCTGGGTTGAGTTTGCGGAAGGATGGTCTTATTTTTCATATGAAACTGGTGCTAGACAAACTGCCTGGGTTACAGATCAAGGCAAACAATATTATCTGAACGACAATGGAATCATGCTTTCGAATGGATGGTATTTCATAGAAGAAACATGGTATTTCTTTGATAAAAGCGGAGCAATGAAAAAAGGCTGGATAAAGGACCGAAATAGATGGTATTACCTTATGAGCAGCGGGAAAATGGCGACAGGCTGGGTATATGATCAATATAAGTGGTATTACATGAATCAAAGTGGAGCTATGGTGACCGGCTGGGTAAACGAAGCAGGCCAATGGTATTTTATGGACAGCAGCGGAGCGATGAAAAAAGGCTGGTTAATAGACCAAAATAAATGGTATTACCTTATGAGCAGCGGGAAAATGGCGACCGGCTGGGTATATGATCAGTATAAGTGGTATTACATGAATCAAAGTGGAGCTATGGTGACCGGCTGGATAAACGAAGCCGGCCAATGGTATTTCATGGACAGCAGTGGAGCGATGAAAAAAGGCTGGTTGAAAGACCAAAATAAATGGTATTACCTGATGCAAAGTGGAAAGATGGCGACAGGCTGGGTGAAGGTTGGTTATCATTGGTATTACTTAAATAATAGTGGAGCTATGCTCACTGGATGGTATACGGTGGATGGAGAATGGTATTACTCTTTTGGCAGTGGCGCCATGGCTGCTAACACAAAAATTGGCAGCTATTACGTTGGGTATAGCGGCAAGTGGCTTCCGGATATTGTAAATCCTAAAACGGTGTATACATATGAACAAATGGTCACGGATATCAACGAATTTAAAAATACTTATCCTGATTTCATTCATACAGAGGTTATAGGGAAATCAGTTGATGGAAGAGATATCATTGCGGTTAAACTTGGCAAGGGGAAAAGGGAGATATTCCTTAATGGTTCCCATCACGCCAGAGAGCATCTTACGACTAACCTCTTAATGGAAATGCTCGATCAATATGCTGCAGCCTATGCAGATAATCGTCCTTTTGCAGGGTATTATACTGGATCAATCCTGAATCAAACATCTATTTGGTTTGTTCCAATGGTAAATCCAGATGGAGTTACGCTTGTTCAAAAAGGACATAAAAGTGCTAAAAACCCTAATTATGTATTAGCGCTAAATAATTATAATACGGATTTTTCAGGCTGGAAGGCTAATATACGCGGAGTTGATTTAAATCGTCAATACCCGGCAGATTGGGAGAACATCAAAGGTAATCCAGGTGTCCCTTCAACCCAAAATTTTAAAGGCTATTCTCCCCTAAGTGAACCAGAGGCAAAAGCAATTTATGACTTTACACTAGCACACGATTTTAAAACTGCTGTTGCCTACCATTCATCTGGCGAAATTTTATATTGGTATTTCAATCAAAAGGGATATGAATATACTAGAGATTACGCCTTGGCTGCAAAATATGGGGGTTTAACTAGTTATTCATTGGTCAGGGCAACGCCAAATCCAAGTGGCGGCGGATATACAGATTGGTTTGTACAAGACATTAAGCTGCCTGGTTTTACACCGGAAATTTCCCCATATACTTATGGAAAACCTGTCCCTGTCAAGAATTTTGATAAAATATGGCAGCAGAATAAAGCAGCGGGGTTAATGCTTGCGAAAGAATCTGAAAAATATTAAAAGATAAGAATTATGTTTATTAGGATCCTCAATAGATAAGCTCAAATCCTAAATGTAAAAGCTTGTCGAAGAAATGAAATTGTAATTTGCTTTTACCTAATTTTAGTGTCATAATTCGACTAGAAGTTCGTTCATTATTTAGCTTGTATTTACATTATATAAACATTAAATAGAAATATTCTTTCAAGTTCGGTCTTAAATAATGTTGCTTTTAAACCCTTCTAATCCTTTGGGGGAAATTGTATTCATTCAGCAAGTGAAATTGCTGAATGAACTACACTATTTTTGATGTGGTTTTTCAATTGTAAAAAGGGTATGAACATTTTCTTTTTGTCTTTAACCCTCCTATTTAACTATTTTTAATCATTTATTAGTGGTTCTTAAAGGGATTAACACAGGGTTAATTTTTTATTTTGGAAAGGAAGAAAAACAATGGAAAAGATTTGTGTAATTGGACTAGGTTATATCGGCCTGCCTACTTCTGTCATGTTTGCAAACCATGGAAAAAAAGTACATGGAGTAGATGTGAATGCTTCAGTAGTTGCTCAAATAAATAAAAAAGAAATTACAATAGAAGAAAACGGTTTAGAAGAAAGATTAATTACAGCAGTTGACAGCGGAAACTTTACTGCATCAACTACACCTGTCGAGGCTGATGTCTTTATTATTGCTGTGCCTTCTCCTATTAATGAAGATAAATCTGCTAATTTAAAATATGTTCAAGATGCAACTAGGTCAATCCTTCCTTATGTTAAGAAAGGCGATTTAGTCATTTTAGAATCGACTGTTCCACCAAGAACGGTACAGGATATTATGATTCCTATCCTTAAAGAAAGTGATTTGGAGATTGGTGTTGATCTATTTGTATCGCATTCTCCAGAACGGGTTATACCTGGCCATGTGTTTGAAGAGCTTGTTAATAATAGCCGCATTGTTGGTGGTGTGAATCAAGAGTCTTCACAAATGACAGCTGACTTATATCGTACCTTTGTAAAAGGTGAAATTTTCATTACAAATGCAACGACAGCTGAGATGGTTAAAGTAATTGAAAATACGTATCGTGATGTCAATATTGCATTTGCCAATGAGCTGGCCAAAATCAGTGAGAATATTGGTGTGAATGTATGGGAAGCCATTTCCTTGGCTAACCACCATCCGAGAGTTAACATTCACCAGCCAGGTCCTGGGGTAGGCGGGCATTGTATAGCTGTAGATCCTTGGTTCTTAGTTGAATTGGATAAGCAAAATGCTGAGATTATCAATTTAGCAAGAAAAACAAATGATGGAATGCCTGAATTCACTGCAAAAATGGTTCAGGATATTTGCGCTCAAGAGAGCATTCATAATCCAAAGGTTGCTGTGTTGGGATTATCTTTTAAAGCGGATATTGATGATATGCGGGAAAGTCCTTCGTTAGATGTGCTAAATCATTTAGCTGAATTAAATATTAAGACGGTTGCTTACGACCCTCATATTCATGAGATGAAGTTGGATAACCAAACGAATAATCTTTCTGATGCTGTGACCCATAGTGATTTAATTGTCGTTTTAACAGCACATTCAGAATTTAAGGAATTAGATCCAAATGAACTAGCTAACATGGTACGCTCTAAAATCATTTTAGATACAAAAAATTGTCTGGATCGACAAAAGTGGGAATCAGCTGGATTCAGGGTTAGATTACTTGGAGACGCTGCTGGTAAATCTATCTGAATAGGTGACATGATGAAAGAAAATATAATGGGAATTGATGTTTGCAGATATAATTACAATGATTTATCTACTATTCTTATTGAGAATATTGATAAGAAACAGAAGAGCTTTATCGTAGCCATTAATCCAGAGAAAATAATGAAAGCACAGGAAGATCAGGAATTAAAAAAGCTATTAAACAGTGCTGATTACCAAATTCCAGATGGTGTTGGAATTATCATTGCCTCGAAGTTAAAAAGAGGTAACATTAGGGATCGGGTAACGGGCATAGATATGATGCTACGTTTATGTGAAGAAGCTGCTAATAATAATAAAAGAATTTTCCTATATGGGGGTTCGCCGGGTGTTGCTCAAACCGCTAAGCAAGAGTTAGAACGGCGATACCCTAACATTAAAATTGTGGGTACAATAGATGGTTATGAGAAGGATGAACAGCTGATTGAAAATGCAATTAATGAGAGCAAGGCTGATATCCTTTTCGTAGCCTTGGGCAGTCCGAAACAAGAGTATTGGATTACGAAAAAAATGAACCAATTACATCCTACCGTTTATCAAGGTGTGGGTGGTTCGTTTGATGTGATTTCAGGTGATATCAATAGAGCTCCCGAGGTATTTCAGAAGTATGGATTGGAATGGTTTTACCGGTTATTAAAGGAGCCTTGGCGTATAAAACGGCAAATGATCTTACCTAAGTTTCTTATTAGTGCGTTGAAGAAATAATTAATAGAAGTTTACGCTTGAAAGGAATAAGGTGTTTGATGTGGCGGGGTTAATAGATAAAGTTTTAAAACAGATACGAACAAGTGCGGGGTATGAAAAAGCAAAAAACAACAAAGTATTGCGTCCTCTGAAACAAAAGTATGATCTATACAGAGTGAATAAAATGAAAGCTAATGTCCATGTAAGTGGTTTACAAACGCTTTTGTATGTGAAAGAGGCGTTTGCTAAGATTGATCATGATTTCTGGTTGGATTATGGAACTTTATTAGGTGCTATCAGGGATAATGACTTTATAGCTCATGACAACGACCTTGATATTGGAACATTTGATATTTCGGAAGAGAAAAAAAACCGACTCGCAGAATATCTACTAAGTAAAGGTTTCACGAGATTTAAACAATATATAATTGATGATGTGATTATTGAAGAAGCATACGATTATAAGGGAGTTCACATTGATTTCTTCTACTATCATCAAGGTGAGAATAATAAAATTTGGTGTTACTTCTGTGAAATTGGCCCTAAAATTGAATTTGAAAACTTCAAGGACTTTCAGTTAGCAAAAGGATATACGACTAATATTACAACTACAACGTTTGAAGGTCTAATGGAGTATATGTTTAAGGGACACAGCTTCAAAGTTCCAGTTAACTTTGATACGTACCTTAAAGACAATTATGGGGAAACCTATTTGATCGTTAATGAAAATTTCCATACCTCAGAGCTCGAGGATAGTAATATTACTTTTGTTGGGAACGACGTAGCAGTAGTTAGAGAATATATTTAATTTCATTTCAATAAAGTATGCTTCATCCATTAGGATGAAGCTTCTTTTTAGAAGGGTGAGTAACTTTTTAAACATTTTCAGTGTTTGAATCTAGCGCCTAGACCTTCCTGCTTATCAGCCAATTTATTTTGAATGGTTAAAGAAAAGCATTTTGATCAGACCGACTTTATGCTTAAGACTTACAAGATATGGGCTTTGCAGATGCTGCGGCAGGACATAGCGCAAAATCATCTGTTCTCCATGGTGTAGTGAGGTGCTTGTGCGTTTCTTAAGAAGGACAGGTAATATAAAATGAAAAAAAAATCTTTAATGAAAAACGCTTTTTATAAGATCATCCTAAATTTCTTTAATCTTATGCTGCCAATTATTATTGGGCCATATGTTTACCGAACTTTAGGAGCAGAATCAATTGGCAGTGTAAAGTTCGCTGAATCAATCTTTAATTACTTCTTTATTTTTGCGTCTTTTGGTATTTACCAGTATGGAATTAGAGAGCTTAGCAGAATTAAGAATGATAAGCAGAAGGTTTCTCAAATGTTTTCCAGCTTATTTGTTCTTAGTTTAGTGACGAATTTTGGAGCACTGCTTGTCTTTTTCATTGTCACATATTTAGGCTATGGACAAGATGTGATTTTCCCCATCTTAATGGTGTTATCTATTAATTTCATTTTGAATATATTCTATGTCGAATGGATCAATGAAGCTTTTGAGGATTATGATTTTATCACCATTAAGACAATTGTCGTGAAAATATTTTATGTTGTTCTATTATTTACTTTTGTTAATCATTCAGATGACTATTTAATATTTGCATTGTTGCTGGTGTTTTCGACATTGCTAAATAATATAATTAGCTTTATTTATGTAAAGCGTAAAGTAAAGTTTCATTTTAAAAATATCACCATTAAAAAGCATTTGCGTCCGTTGTTTTTAGTAGTGATATTTTCGAATGCAAATGTACTGTATTCTCAATTAGACCGTTTTCTTCTTGGAGAATTTGTAAATGACGTCTCGGTATCCTACTATGCGATGTCGCAGCAAATCATGACGCTGATTAATGCGATTATGATCGGAATTATACAAGTAACCATTCCAAGACTATCTTTTCTGCAGGGGGAAAATTCCGAAGAAGTATATCTATCATTATTAAATAGGGTTGTTAAAATTTACTTCACTATTCTATTTCCAGCTTCGATCGGTTTATTTGTGATATCTGACATAGGTGTTGTTGTCTATGGAGGGCAGGAATTTGTTAATGCTGGACCAGTTTTAGCTGTCTTTTCATTGTACATGATTACAGTAGGAATAGAGTCAATACTTGCAAATCAAGTCATCTATATAAAGCAAAGAGAGAAAATATTAGTATACTTTATTTTCCTTTGTGGCTTTATTAATTTATTTTTAGATGTATTGCTCATTCAATTAAATGTGTTTACAGCATTAACGGCAATTATCACAACTGCGGTTGCCAATGTCATTCTAGTATGTCTGGAATACTACTATATAAGAAGAGTGATCAAAGTTCCGATTGCACTGTTTGATATGACAAAAATGAAATATTTATTTTATGCCTTATTATTTGTTCCAGTAGCATATGCAATTAGAATGGTGATAACTGGAACATTTGAATCATTCTTTGTTATCATATTTATAAGTGCTATTCTGTATTTATTGATTTTGATTTTCACTAAAGATGAAATATTGACAATTCTTATTGATAAGGTGAAAGCAAGAGTGAAAAAATGATAATTAAAGTATTAATTGCTCAGGATTAGTATATATAAGGTATGTCTGATTTTGCTTAATGGAATAGTACGATGTGTTTAATAAATGTTTCTGAAAGAATGTTGTTTTTAGTAATACTTTTTAAAGGGCATTTTAGTTGTATCTCTGTTGAATGAAACGAAAGAATTCGAGACTTCTGCGGGCATGGATGCTCAGCGTCCGCCCCGCCGGAATGCGAGGTTTTTGAAGTGGGGTACTTTAATCATATAAGGAATAACAATTAAGTTTGCGATGATAGCCTTCTCTAAAAATTTACAAGTTCACAATACTTTACTAAACATTTACTTAATTGAAGTATTTTTAATATTTTCTTTTGATACACTTAAACTGCTGTCTACTACTATCGTTAGGCGTGATCAAAATAAATAAATTAAATAAAAATTTCATGTATGTCATTATTCAGCAGTTTATCTTATTAGGATTACCTTTCTTAACTATACCGTATATAACACGTGTTCTCGGTCCAGGCGGTGTCGGTCATTATAGCTACAGTTTTTCAATTGTTACTCTTGTGATTAGTATTTTTTTGTTAGGTTCGAATTTATATGCTGTGAGAGCTGTTGCTAAAATAAAAGACAACCAGGAAGAACTTAATAAGGTTTTTACGGAAATTTTGGTTCTAAGGTTTAGCTTAATGACTGTTGCAGGAATTCTTTATGCAATTTTGTGCAATCGCTACTTTGATAATGATGTTGTATTTTATTTACAACTCATTCATATAATTGGTGCTGCCATAGATGTTACTTGGCTTTTCCAAGGCCTTGAGAAGTTCTCAAAAGTTGTGGTAAGAAATATTTTAATCAAACTTCTTGGTTTTGGGTGCGTTTTTATTTTTGTACAAACGTCAGCAGATATAAATAAGTATACTATAATCATGGGCCTATCCGTCTTATTAGGGAATTTATTTTTATTGTGGGGATTGTTCAAATATGTTCGATTTGCCGCAGGGATTTCGATCGTGAGATACAAGCCGCATTTAATAGGGATGCTTATCCTTTTCATTCCGAGTTTTTCAGCATTAATTTACTCTGTAATGGATAAAACGATGATTGGTATATTATCTACAACTGAAGATGTTGGATATTATGACCAGGCATATAAAGTTGTTTTCATGATTACATCACTTATAAATGCTACAGGGATCGTCATGCTTCCTAGGGCTTCTAATCTAATAGCTAATAATCAGCTTTCGGTCCTAAAAGAAGTAGTGAATAAGGGGTTAATTATTACTTTAATTTTAGTCTTTCCGCTTGTGTTTGGGTATATCATTATAGCGGATGAATTTATCATCTGGTTTATGGGAGATAATTTTCAGGAAAGTATTCTAATCAGTATTATAATGGCGCCTACTATCATTTTTAAGGCATTAGGAGTGGTGTTTGGCTCTTGGTATCTAGTGCCTCTGCAAATGAATAAGGCGTATACGTGTCCCATCGTCATAGGGGCAATCGTCAATTTTGTATTTAATATACTATTCATTCCTTATTACGGAGCAGTTGGTGCTGCGGCTGTTACTCTGATTACTGAAGCAATCATTCTTCTCATTCAAGTTTGGTTTCTGAGAAGGGAATTTGAATTTGGACGCCTATTTAAACAGTACGTCTTAAGATATTTTTTAATGGGCTTTATCATGTTCACTAGTTTATTCTTACTTGAATTCGCTTTCAAACGAATTTCTGTAAATTTTATTCGTATGGGTGCTGAAATTATAATCGGGCTGATTATTTATCTTGGTTTATTGTTTATTACGAAAGATCAGCAAGTACTTCCTTTATTGAAAAAAATACGGAGATCGAACTAATTCGCATTTTAAAAAATTGGAAACATTTCATAGCTGTAATAGCATATAAGGGAAAATTGAATGTTAGCTGATGAACACTCACGGGTCGATAAATATTAGGCTCAAATGTTCTTATTTGAAGTGTGAAAGGTATTAAGCAGTACATTTGGGAGTCATGAGCATTTCTATCGTTATACGCCCTGGTTGAAAATCAAACTTTAAAATGTTGCCTAGTATTCTTGATTTTTATAGTAATACAAGATAACATTTTATTTGATTTTCTATATTTATAAAGACAAAATTCAAGTAAAACAGAGGCGATTTTTTGGATAAAGTACTTTTTATATTAAATTATACTGGTGATGGCGGCACAGAAAAATATGTTTTGGATTTAATTCGCTACTATGGACCAGAAAACTGTGTATTTGTTTACTCCCAAAGCGGGCCAGGACTTAAAAAGTTTGAAGAAACAGGGACAAGTATACACCAAGTCGATATGAAAAATCCTTTTGATTTTAAAGCAGCGAAACGTTTGAAAAAAATCATTGCAGATGAACAGGCTACGATCGTTCATGCTCAGTTTCTAAGAGAGAATTATATTTCTATTCTTGCTGTACTGATGGGTGCTAAGGTTAATGTCATTTGGACATATCATGTAGATGTGCCTATGGGCAAAAATGTAAGATTTCTCAACCGCATAGTTACCCGAATGAATAAGAAGGTTATTGCGGTTTCGCACTTTATGAAGGACCGGCTAATAGAAAAGGGAATTCCTGAACAAAAAATCAAAGTGATTTATAATGGAATAGACATGCCGGCTCACTTGGATCGTCATTCTATGGCTATAACCCATGACCCTCCTGTCATTACTGCAATTGGCAGGTTAAGGAACGAAAAAGGGCAGGACTTTTTGATTGACGCTCTGGCAAAAATAAAATTAGAAAATCCTTCACTAAAGTGGAAGTGCTACTTATATGGGGATGGACCTGAAAAAGACGATTTGGTAAATAAGGTAAAGTTAATGAAGTTAGAGGATTATGTGTCCTTTAAAGGTTATACTACAAACAAGGATCTAATTTATTTAAATAGTGATATAATAGTTGTACCTTCTAAGAACGAAGCTTTATCGTATGTAGCCATTGAGGCTTTGGCTTATTCTAAGCTGGTCATTGCAACGGATGTCGGAGGCTTACCAGAGGTTATTATAAATGGACAAACAGGATATTTGGTTAACTATGGGGATACAGAAGGGTTGGCTTCAAAATTATCTGATGTATTAATGAATAAGATGAATAATCAGCATATTATTGAAAATGGGTATAAGCACTTTATGACCCATTTTGAATCAACGAAGATGATGAAGGATCTTTCTAAAGTATATAAGGATAAATAAAAATAGTAGGGGTAAGAAATATGTTGAAAATCACTAGAGAGAATATAATTCTTTTAAGCTCAGTCATATTAGTGATAGTAGGGCTAGTATTTAATCATTCTATGTTAGCTGCAATCATTTGCCTTTTGCTGGCTATCGGTACTTTGAGTAATAAGTCGCTTGGAATTATGTTCTTATTAATGTATATACCAGTGAGGCCGTTCTTAATCACGGTTAATCCAGGTTTTAAAGTAATAGGTGATGCAATTGTCTTTGCATTATTAGTAAGAACAGTATTTGATTATAGAAAAAATGTGAAACAATTGTTTGTATTTAATAAATTTGAGATTGCTTTCTTATTATTTTGTGTGATCGGATCCATCTCTGCCCTATTGACAGATGTATCCCTGACAGCTATCATTTTCCAATTAAGAGCTTATTTATTGTTTTATATCCTATTCTATGTATTAAAAAGAATGGACTATTCCGAATTTAATATCAAAAAATATGCTCTATTAACGTTCCTATTAGCTGTTGTGTTATCGTTACAAGGCTTTGTGGAGAAAATCTCGGATAAGACGTTATTAATGCCTGAAGAATGGACAAATTGGTGGTTATCTCCTACAAATCATGTACGTGTGTATGGTTTGCTAAAAGGACCAAATGAGCTTTCGCTGTACCTGATGATTGCCATTTTTATCTCCATTTACTTAATTAGTCTTGTCAGTGTGAAAAACAGAAAATATATTTACATTGGAATAAGCCTTATTTTCACCACTATTTTATTGACCTATTCAAGAGGCGCATTATTATGTGCTATTGGCTTTGGCATCATCTATTTAGTGTTGTACCGAGAAACCTTAAAGAAAATTATTGTTCCAGCCATCATAATAGGTGCAGCCTCTACTATGTTATTCTTTTCGATTAACTGGGGAGCAGATATCTATTATAGCAATGTGATTGAAAATGAACAGAACTATGCTGACGAAGAAACAGGAGATACGGAAAGCGAGAGTTCGAACAAGGGATCTAACAGATATAAAGATGCTTTTTCAAAGACAACACTTGAACAAAGTATGTCTGCAGGACGAATTTACTATGTGCAAAAAGGGGTAGAAATTTTCAAGGATTATCCAATAATCGGCAGTGGATTTGCAACATTTGGAGGAGCAGCAACGTTATCTTATTCATCACCTATATATGAAGATTACAATATTGATCGAGACTTTTATTCCGATAATCAATATATCTTAGTGTTAGTTGAAACGGGGATCGTTGGTACACTTGCTCTATTTGCTACTTTTATCTTTTTGGCTTTATTTGTATGGAAGAGAAAGACGGGCTATTATTTTTCACCTTTATTAATGTTCTTGTTTATAAGTACATTGATTGGTGGAAGTGTATATAACATACTTGAAAATGATTCCTTTATGATGTTCTTTTACATGATTTTAGGATTGGCTGCCCATTTTGCGAAAAATAATGAGATAAGTTCAAAACTATAGGCTGTTTTGTTGTTTGTGGACAAGTTTTCTGATTGACAAAAGGCTAGTTGATTGGAGCGGAAGTTGTGAGGCTCCTGCGGGAGGAATGGGAACGGTGAGACCCCGAAGGAGTGTAAGCTACGAGGAGGCTTATCGCCCACCCCCGCAGAAAGCAAACATCCTGGAGCGAAAAATCAACTTCTGCTCATTTAAATTCATAGCAACCATGTTTGCAATTTAGAAATGAACCAAACGATAAAATACGCATCAGTTTTGCGTATTTTATTTTGAATTTATCACATAACACTATTAATGCTGATGATTTTAAACTCTTATTTCTCACATTGATCATTGCAATTAAAAAGGAGCTTTCGATGAGGATCTTTTTAGTATCAAATATGTACCCAAGTAAAGAATATCCTAACTATGGCGTTTTTGTTAAAAACACAGAGGAAATCTTAAAAGATAACGGCTGGGAAATTAGTAAAGCAGTTATGTATAAGCAAACAAACAAGATTGCAAAAATGATTCATTATATTATGTATTATTTAAAGATAATCTTAAAAGGTTTATTTCTTAAAAATGATCTTATCTATGTACATTATGCCTCTCATAATGCATACCCTTTACTCTTCCTAAAGAGATTAAAGAATGTGAAAATATATGTTAATGTACATGGCAGTGACGTTGTTCCGGAAGTAGCGTCCCAAGAAAAGTATCAGCCTTATGTAAAGAAGCTATTAAGTTGTTCCACTAAAGTTATTGCTCCTTCCAATTACTATAAAGAATTAGTTTCTGAGAAGTTTGGTATAAATAAAGATAAAATCTTTGTTTTTCCTTCTGGCGGTGTAAACAAAAATACATTTCGTGTCATGGAGAATAAGGATACAATCAGACAAGAACTTCAATTATCTGCTGAATATAACTACATCGGATTTGTTGGCAGAATAGATGTTGGTAAAGGATGGGATATTTTTTTAGAGGCTTATAAAGCTGTAAAAGATACAGGTGCATATGACCAAACGAAGATGCTCATCGTAGGAAAAGGAGCTCAACAAAAAGAATTTGAAGATAGGATTGATCGTCTGGGGTTACGTTCTGATTTAGTCTATTTTCCTCTTCTTCCTCAATCGCAGCTTGCCCAGGTATATAATTGTTTGGAATTATTCTGTTTCCCAACGACCAGAAAAGGTGAGAGCCTAGGTCTGGTTGGCTTAGAAGCAATGGCCTGTGGAGTTCCTGTCATTGGCAGTCGAATTGGCGGATTGAAAGATTATATTCAAGATCAAGTAAACGGACTATTTTTCGAACCTGGAGATTCAAATGCTTTAGCCCGGCAATTAGAAAAATACTCCCAGCTAAGTAAAGATGAACAAGATAAAATGAAAGAACATGCCTTGATAACAGCAGAAGGATACGAAGTGAATAACATTAAGCAGACGTTAGTCGAAATCTTTAAGCGGTAGAAAGGTGCAGTGATCATATGATTAAAAAAGCAGTAATACCAGCAGCGGGTTTAGGAACTAGATTCCTTCCTGCAACAAAAGCACAGCCAAAAGAAATGTTGCCAATTGTTGATAAACCAACAATTCAATATATCATTGAAGAAGCTGTAGAATCGGGAATTGAAGATATTATCATTGTCACAGGCAGAAATAAGCGTGCTATTGAAGACCATTTTGACTTTTCAATTGAGCTTGAAATGGAGTTGGAAGAAAAAGGAAAAGATGAATTGCTAAGCATGGTTAAGAAAATATCCTCAATGGTTAATATTCACTACATACGCCAGAAAAAGCCCCTTGGCCTAGGACATGCCGTGTATTGTGCTAGAAGGTTTATTGGAAATGAACCATTTGCTGTACTGCTTGGTGATGACATCGTTAACAGTGAGGTTCCTTGTCTTAAACAATTAATTAATGTGTATAACAAGTATGAGACAAGTGTGATTGGCACAAAAATAATGTCTGATTCAGAATTGCATAAATATGGAGTTATTCAACCTGTTGCCCAAGATCAACAGTTAAACTTGGTAGAAGTTAAAGATATGGTAGAAAAACCTAGAGAGAATGCTCCATCTAATTTTGCTATTATGGGAAGATATATATTAACTCCACAGATCTTTGATTATCTTGAAAAAGTAGATGTAGGCCATGGTGGAGAAATACAATTAACTGATGCCATGAAAATGATGGCAGCTGACCAATCTGTCCTAGCATATGCTTTTGATGGCATACGTTATGATGTTGGAGACAAGTTTGGCTTTTTAAAAGCAACAATCGAGTATGCATTAGAACGTGAAGAACTTAGATCCGACGTAGTGGACTATCTAAAGGGTCTATATCAAAATGAATTTAACATTAAATAGTTGCTATAATTAAATATTCAGGTCAGTAATATATCCGAATGATTAGAAATCAACATATTCTAATCATTCGGTTTTTTTATTGCTTTAAAATGAATTTTTAACTTGAGTGAAATGGGGCAAAGGACCTTTTCTTGCGGGGAGATAGAGAAAAGGGTGAGACTCTACAGGAGCGGCAGCGACAAGAAGATTTGGCTCCTCTTCCTTCCCGCGGAAAGCGAAGGTCCATAACGCATTGAGACGGGCTCGTTAACAGCTTAACTAGTAGTAAGATTAATTGTAATCGTGATGGACATCTTAATCTTGTCCCACCCTCTTAAAATAACTTGAGATGAGTTGGATAAATTATTTATGAACTTTAGCAGTGGTAACAATTAGCTTCAGGGATTTATGAGCAAGACGCTCAAAATAGGTGTGATCCGGTTTCAATACATAGCATTATTATAAACGATAACCACCTTAGAAAAATGAATTTATGTTCCCATTACTGTCAATGATCATCCATAATTATCAACAAGATTTTTACATGTTTTCAACTTCATGGGCGTCTTATTTACAACTAAATTTATAATTGGTATGCTTGTAGGGTTCAAAATTTGAATGTTTTTTGGGAGAGAAAACTTATGGTAGATAACTTCAAAATCATGGATATCATTTCAAATAATCCCGATTTAAGTCAAAGGGAAATTGCTGAAAAATGTCATGTTTCTGTAGGCAAGATTAATTATATGATTAGTAATCTTCTCTCTAATGGCTTGCTGGAGGTTGAAAAATCCCACAAAAAGCACCGTTATTCCCTTACAAAAGCAGGGAAGAGAGTTATGAAAATTGAACTAGAGCAGCTTCAAGAGACTAAGGTTAGGATGCATCATGAAGAAAAGCGTGTAAACTGTGCAGTCATCTTGGCTGCTGGGAAAAAGCGTGAGTTAGATATGTCTGCCGGTCTTATTTCCATTGGAGAAGATGAGACCTTGATTAAGAGGACTTTAAATATATTAAAAAATAATGGCATAAACAAAGTTATAATCGTGACTGGATTTAAAAGCTGGTCTCTTGAAGCTCAGCCATTTCTAATTAATAATCCAGATATCCATCTGGTACATAATTCTAATTATGAATGGACAGGGTCTATGGCGTCTTTAGCTATTGCTAAAGAATTCGTAGATGATGATTTTATTCTTATAGAGGATGATATCCTGATTGAAGAACAAGCTATTACGAAACTTATTGAAAGTAAGGAACGTGACTGCATCCTCATCACAAAAGAAAGCGGATCAGGTGACGAGGCATATATAGAGATTAAAAACAATTATTTATATAAGATATCCAAGGACATACATCAGTTAAATCGAATTGATGGAGAAATGATTGGGGTCACTAAGATTTCTTACGATGTATACAATGAGATGCTTGAGAACTTTAAATCCAATAAAAATCCTTTTATGAATTATGAGTATATGTTGTTAGATGTTTCGAGAAAGTTAAATATCGGTTACTTGAAAATTTCTGATTTGTTTTGGGCTGAAGTAGATAATCTTTCTCAGTTGGATACACTTGTTGACAAGGTATATCCCATGTTATTGAGAAAGGAAGCACAAATTAAAGAGCAGGAACTTAAAGAAGCTATAGGCAAGGCGATTAACATAGACATCGAAGCTATTACACATATAGAGCCTTTTGGCGGCATGACAAATAAAAATTACAAAATGATCATTAATGATGAAGATTGGGTTGTACGGGTAGCAGGTCTGGGAACGGGGCGGTTAATAAATAGAAGAGAAGAAAAGATAAATTCAAATATTGCAGTTGATATGGGGGTGTATCCAGAAATCCTCTATTTTGATGAACATGGCGGCCTGAAGATTTCTAAAATGATCCCTAATGCTGAGACTCTAAATGTAAAAACAGCTAAACGCATGGATATGATGCAGTTAATAAAGGATTTATTAAGAAAAGTTCATGATTCCGATAAAATTATTCCAAATGATTTTGATTTCTTTGATAAATTATGTCAGTACGAACAATTGACGATCCAGGTTAATGGTGTATTTTATGAAGGATATGAAGCTGTAAGAGAAAAAGTCATGCAAATTAAGGAGGATTATGAGCTATTTCCAGTAAATAAAGTACCCTGTCATAATGATACAATTCCAGAGAATTTTGTGAGAAGCGGTGATGAAAAGCTCTATTTAATCGACTGGGAATATGGAGGAATGAATGATCCTTTATGGGATATAGCTACTTTAACTTTAGAGGGCTTTAGTCCTGAGGAGGAAAGACGGTTTTTAACATTATACTTAGAGGGAGAGCTTACGGAGGAATTGGATCAGCGAATGCTAATTAATAAGATTTTTGCAGACTTTTTATGGACAGTGTGGACAATCTATAAAGAAGCATGTGGAGAAAATTACGGCACTTATGGGCAAGATCGATTTCAGAGAGTGAAAAAAAACATTAATGAATATAACCTTTTATACAAGGGGATAAGAAAAATATAATAGTGGAACGACCATAAACTCGGCATCCTTTTAATTAAATTTTTTTCTAATAGGCTGCTGGTTGTATTGAACGGCATGATGTACGGATGGGAAAATGGAAACAGGCCCCTTAAGGGTGATGCGTCTCACTCCCTGAAGCCGGAACTTTGAGTGAGAATTTTCACTTCTTCTCATTTAAGCCTTTAGAAAAAATCGGTTTGCTCTGATTTAATTCAGTTAAATAATAATTTGTATTCCTAGCAATTAATTAGAAGGATATGATAATGTACCTACTAAAGGTTTGAAGGGATCATTGGATTCCTTTACTATTGGTTGATGATTATAAGAGAAATTAAAAGCACAGAAGGGAAAGGGTAGAAATGAGGGCAATAATATTGGCAGCAGGACTTGGAACGCGATTGCGACCATTAACAAATGATACTCCGAAGGCACTAGTAAAGGTTGCTGGAAAACCCATGCTGGAAAGACAAATTGAATTTTTACATGAAAAAGGTATTGAAGACATTACCATTGTTACTGGGTACTTAGCGCATAAATTTGACTACTTAAAAGCAAAATATGATGTCAAACTTGTACTGAACGAAAAATATGATGTTTATAATAATATTTATACTATGTATAAGGTAAAAGATATCCTTCCTGGCTCTTATGTAATTGAGGGGGATATTTATATGAATAACAATGTTATTGATCCAAATCCTAAGGTTTCTACCTATTACTCAGCCTTCCGAACTAATTTCCAAAACGAGTGGAAATTAGTAACAGATGAAAACGGCCGTGTCACAAACATTGTCGTTGGTGATGGTGAGAATGACCATATTATGACGGGGATTTCATATTGGAGTAAGGAGGATGGGGAGTATATTGTTAAAGAACTCGAACAAGCAATCGAGTCTGGCGGGTTTGACGAGTTATTTTGGGATGACATGGTAAGAAATAACTTTTCAAACTTAAATGTCTACCTTCATCCATTAGAAGAATTTGACAGCTTCGAAATAGATAGTGTAGATGATTTGGAGAAGGTTGAAGAAATAATAAGTAAAAAATGAGGCTGATACATAAGTATTCAGCCTAGTGATCCGAATGGTTAGAGTACAACACTTTCTAATCATTCGGATTTTTTTGTTTGTTATTTTATAATATACCTTTCAAAGATGAGTGAAGTGGAGAAGAGGAAGATGGCTTTCACGTCACGGGAAGCGAGGTCCGCAGCGCAATGAAACGGACTTGTGTAAATACCAAAACCATGACATTGAACTCGTGTTTTAGAAATATTATTTTCTTATTGTCCTACATTCTTTTTTATTTAATCGAAAAACAACTCTAAAAAACTAGTATATTGTTGAATAATGTGGAAATGAAAATTATTTTGCTATTTAAATAGATTGTGATATAATTCATTTTGGTAAACAATAAATGTAAATGCTCGGTTAGCTCAAAGAGAAAAATATTGGCAGATAATAAAGAATAAATACCTGATTTGAAAGTGTGTTACTTGGGTATCATTTAAATAAGGAGGGCATCATGTTATACGTTACCCTAATACTGTGCTTCCTATGTTCAATACTAATAACACCATTTATAATAAAATTAGCTCATAAAATTGGAGCTACAGACAAACCAAACCATCGAAAAGTACACCAAAAGGTAATGCCTCGATTAGGTGGTGTAGCGATCTTTATTAGCTTTGTATTAGGCTTTTTAATTTTACGCCCAGAAAGTCCATATTCACTTCCTATTTTAGTGGGAAGTATCATTATCATCATTACCGGGATATTAGATGATAAATATGAAATTTCTGCTAAATACAAGCTTCTTGGTCAATTAGCTGCTGCTTTAGTTGTTGTAATATGGGGTGGAATTGATGTTGAATTTATTAACATACCATTTATGGGTGAAAAGCTAAACTTTGGTATATTCACAATTCCAATTACCGTTTTATGGATTATTGGTGTTACCAACGCGATTAACTTAATTGACGGACTAGACGGTCTGGCAGCTGGAGTTTCTTCCATTGCCTTAATTACCATTTCTGGAATGGCGATTATAATGGGGAATGGATATGTAATTGCAATTGCCTCCATTGTGCTATTCAGTACATTAGGGTTCCTGTTCTACAACTTTCATCCAGCTAAAATATTCATGGGTGATACTGGGGCGCTTTTTTTAGGATACATGATTGCAGTACTTTCCTTACTAGGATTCAAAAATGTAACGTTGATTTCCTTTATTGTACCAATAATCATACTTGGTGTTCCAATCTCCGATACATTTTATGCTATTATTCGGAGGATTGTTAATAAAAAGCCGTTATCTGAAGCAGACAAGTCTCATTTGCATCATTGCTTGTTGCGGTTGGGATATTCACATCGACAAACGGTGTTAATGATCTATGCGATGGCTGCTTTATTTGGACTAGTTGCGGTGATCTTCTCCCAAGCAAAACTTTGGGGCGCATTTCTGCTTGTGATCGCACTGCTTGTATTAATTGAATTGCTAGCAGAAAAAATTGGTCTTGTCGGTAAAAATTATAGACCGCTCCTGAAACTATATAAAGATATACGGTATTCTACTGCGAAAGACCGTTAGTGCCAAGGAACCTTAGAGTTGCTAAAAAGGTCTGCTGTAAAATATGAAAATGAAAATCCGAACTGTCTTAAATTCTACCGAAGAATTTAAACATAGTTCGGATTTTTTTATTTGTACCCGTATGTTTCTGCTCCTTATCCCATATAAGCATGAATGACAGAGTGTTCATTGATTACGGAAGTTGAATTGAATTATACCCGCTTGCTTGTTAGAACCCTTTAACTTTTACAGCTGTGATTACAAATTAGAGAATAAAAAGACATGCTTAACAAATTAGTTGTCAAAGAACATGTTTAAATTATCTCCACTTGGCTTCTTAACTATTCATTCCATTCTAAAGCATTCACTTTTTTAATTTAGAATTCCCCCTTGGACCAGGGCTTTCATAAGTGTAATCGATTGTGTATCAGTGGGTTTTTCAATGAAGAATAAAAACATCCTCTAAATTTCTATATATGAAAATACAGACAAGAATGGACAATAGGGATTGGAAGGGGCACTGTTAATGGCAAGCAAGCATCTTAGTAAGTAACATGATTGTTCGAATATAGAGGGTTTATTCCCTTTGTTGACGACAGATGGCGGCAGAAGATGTTATAAAGCTGATTTTTGGAAATGGTTAGGTTTTAAATAATTCTAATGAGCTAAGTAATCCTATATCTTTTATTAGTCAGATATAGGATTTGTGTGTCAGCTATCTTATAAGGACTATTAGTTTTTTTCTTCAATAATGTCTAGATATAAAAAAAGCTGCCAATATGGCAGCTCGTACATCAGTTCTGAGAATCCTCACTATCTGTTTGACCGTTTTCTTGATCAGGATCGTCAATTGTATTTTTTTCGGTATTTATCGTATTAGAGTTAAGATGGTTTTTCATCTCTGTTTTAACTTCTTCTAACTTTTCTTCATTCAACTGGTAATAATAAACATTAATACCGCTGGAATTTGGCAAGTACATGTCTGCTCCAGCTAAATTCAGGTTGTCGATATTAAGAGATGTTCCACCTGATACATAATCCATAAACGATTTCATTTGTTCAAATGATAGATCAGTCTCCATATTGTTTCCAACAGCGTCTATGACGTCTCCATACTTAGTGATTGACCCTGCGGATAATGATCTTTTTATGATTGCTTTGAGTATTTCTTGCTGCCTTTTTCCGCGTTCAATATCATTATCTAACTTACGTGTCCGTGCAAGGGCAAGGGCTTCTTCACCATCCAGAATTTGTTCTCCTGGTAATAATGTGATGGCATTTGCGACATCACTTGAATTCTGCTCTGAAAATTTAAAAGGAACGTCTACTTCAATTCCATCTAATGCATCGACAATGTCTATAAACGCATTAAAATTGAGTTTTACATAATAATCTATTGGGATATCAAGTAGATTTTCAACCGTTTCAATTGTCGTTAAAGGACCTCCGTGGGCGTGTGCATGGGTAATTTTATCTTCATACCCCAGTTTGGGGATATGCACATACGAATCACGTGGAATACTCAATAGCTTTATGGATTTGCTTGTCTTGTTAAAAGTCGCGACGAGTAAAGCGTCGGAACGGGCACTATTACTGAAGCCTCTTTCACTGCTATCATCCACTCCAATAATTAAGAGAGAGATGTTGTCTACCTCAGGTTTAGCTGCTGAAGCCCGATTGGTCTCCCTTTTTATTGGCTTGTATGAATCTTCAATAGCTGAGGAGGCTTTATTATAAAGATATGCGCCATATGCTGTTGCACTTAAGGCTAAGAGCATGATAGGGAGCAGTACCCAGATTAGGACTCGTTTTCTAATTCTTGATTTTCTTTTCTGATTATTATAATAACGTCTATTATCAGACATTGCTTTCTCCTTTTCGACATAAAATGATGTATTTCTAAGTATAAACTAGTGTTAATTTTACATTCTTTTTACGTAATAGTAAAATTATTTATTTAAACTAAAGACACTTTTTGGTTGTGGGATTTTCCGATTTATGGTGTTACAGAACAAGCTCCTCCATATAAAGGCTTACCCCTTTGCGGATCTGCGCTTGTCCATTTGTCAATTCGGTCATCCATTCCGAGAATGATGCTGTTTGATCTTCTTCTACATATACTTCTATTTCGACATTGTCTACATAATGAATCTCTTTAATGGTATAAACGGAGGAACGCAGCTCATTTTCAAGCTTTCCAAGCCAGGTATAATCTACTGCTGTGTGCATAACAGCCATGAGTTTCCGTTCAACAATTCCGGTCGCTGTCAATCCTTCCGAAGTCGCTTTTCCGTACGCGCGAATTAAGCCGCCTGCTCCTAATTTAATACCCCCAAAGTACCGGGTAATAACAGCAACGGTATCTTTTAGCTGTCTTTTTTTCAATACTTCGAGAATCGGCACGCCAGCGGTACCGCTTGGTTCACCATCATCATTTGCCTTTTGAATTTGATCGTTTTCTCCGATTAAATAGGCTGAGCAATTATGTGTGGCGTTCCAGTGTTCTTTCTTTATTTTTTGTATAAATTCCTGTGCTTCTTGTTCCGTTTCTGCTCTAGAGATGAAAGCAATAAAACGGGATTTTTGTATAACAATTTCAGTTTCTCCATAACCTTTTACTGTTAAATAGCTCGGCAGCATAAAGTGTCGCTCCTAACGGTTGTTTTCATGTTTGATCATCAATTGACCCCTATCCGGTGGTGGAGTGTAAGCCTGCTTATTTTAAACATATGATTTTTAAATGTCTTCCATTCGAACAGGTATCCCTATTATAAATCGACATAATCCAACATGTCTTCTTTTATACTATCATAATTTATAACACAGTAGAGAGAATGGTTTGTTAGAGGGAGTGGATCTATATTTAAATGTAATTTAAGCCTTGCGAAAACTCAATCGCCGCATAGCTTGCTTGCTGCTCAGTAAGCTTTCTTTAAAAGGATTGTAATGAAACTTTAATATGGATGTCTTAGGACCATGTTATAATAAAAAATATTCTTCAAGTGATAACGTTTTCGCTATGCGTATTCTGAGATATAGGATAAATGGCACGTTATCTGAAAATAATTATGAGACTAATTAACGAATTTAGCGGAATTTCGCACAATTTGCGGTTTTCTCATATAGAAACGAACATTTTTTCGAGTTAAAATAGGGTATAGCAACATGGAGATTATAATGGAAGTAGGTCTGGCAGGCTATTCTGACAAAAAGAGAGAATACAACATAAGTTAGCGCCAAGAACCTTATGCTGCGCTTTTCTTTCCCTTGGAGGAATGTGAATGAGTTTAAAGAAATTTGATACAAAAGCACTTGATTTAATATTGCAGAAAATGATTGAAACAGTCGGAACGAGTAAAGATGAAATTTTTCGGATTGGCGAACAGTGCCGAAAAGATTATGAAACGCTAACAGATGAGTTAAAAGAGGTCAAGCTGAATGTAGCGAAAATAATTACTGCTGGTGACGAACTCGAAGTAAAGACGAGGTTTGCCCGAAAACGGCTGTCTGAAGTCAGTATGCATTTTAAGGATTATACAGAGGTTGAAGTGCGCGAGGCATATGAGAAGGCTCATCAGCTGCAAATGGATCTTTCAATGAACCGGCAGACGGAAAAACAGCTGAGAGACAAGCGCGATGATATTGAAAGAAGACTCTTAACTGTTCATGATACGATTGAGCGGGCTGAGCATCTAATCTCACAGATTACCGTTGTGATGAATTACTTAACGAGTGATCTCAAGCAAATGGGTGAGGTGCTGGAGGATGCAAGGCTGAAGCAGGAATTTGGCTTAAAGATCATTGAAGCACAGGAAGAGGAAAGAAAACGCCTGTCGCGTGAAATCCATGACGGCCCAGCGCAAATGATGGCAAATGTGATGATGCGTTCTGATTTAATTGAAAGAGTATACAAAGAACGCGGCGGTGCAGAAGCAATTGTAGAGATTAAAAGCCTGAAGAAAATGGTGAGAAGCGCCCTGTATGAGGTGCGGAGAATTATCTATGATCTGCGGCCAATGGCGTTGGATGATTTGGGACTTGTTCCAACCTTGAAAAAGTATTTGCAAACAATTGAAGAATATCATCAAAACGTTGGAATTAGTTTTCAAAACATTGGAGAAGAGCGGCGGCTGCCTCCACAATATGAAGTGGCCTTATTCCGGCTGATTCAAGAATCAGTGCAAAACGCGCTCAAGCATGCGCAATGCTCGGATATTTCGGTCAAGCTGGAAATCCGCAGTGACAGAGTGGCAGCGGTAATCCGCGACAATGGCAAAGGATTTAATATAAAAGAGAAAAAGGGAGATTCCTTTGGTATCATGGGAATGAGAGAACGTGTGGAGCTTGTTGAGGGTCAGCTTTCCATTGATTCTAAGCAAGGAAGAGGCACAATCGTAATCATTCAAATCCCTTTAAGTTTATAAAAAAAGGAAATGAACATAAAAGAGAGAGAGCTTGGGAGGCGGAGAATTTGACAACAAAAATCGTAATCATCGATGATCACCAACTATTCAGAGAAGGGGTAAAAAGAATTTTGGATTTTGAAAATTCTTTTGACGTAGTAGCAGAAGGAGATGACGGCAGCGAGGCAATGGGCCTAGTTGAGACGCATCGTCCAGATGTTGTGATTATGGATATTAATATGCCAAATACAAATGGAGTCGAAGCGACACGTTTATTGACTGAAAAGTATCCAGAATCAAAAGTCATCATCTTATCCATTCATGATGATGAAAACTATGTAACACACGCACTAAAAACTGGTGCTAGCGGTTATCTGCTGAAAGAAATGGATGCTGACGCTCTAGTAGAAGCTGTAAAGGTTGTGGCTGATGGCGGATCCTATCTGCATCCAAAAGTTACACATAACCTAGTCAATGAATACCGCCGTTTGGCTTCTGAAGGGACAAACAATCGCAGTACCTATATGCAAGTGGAAATTCGCAGACCGCTTCATTTGCTGACACGCCGTGAATGCGAAGTTCTTCAGCTGCTTGCTGACGGAAAAAGCAACCGCGGTATTGGTGAAGCTCTATACATTAGCGAAAAAACCGTTAAAAACCATGTGAGCAATATCCTGCAAAAAATGAATGTAAATGACCGTACACAAGCTGTTGTTGTCGCGATTAAAAACGGCTGGGTTGAGGTTCGATAAAAAAACTGCACGTAAAGGGGAGCACCCTTTACGTGTTTTTTTTGTACTGCAGAAAATGAGGCACCCGAAAGAATATGCCGGGTGCCTCATTCGGTTTACTGCAAATCTTAATTGTGCATCTTTCTCGCTGTATATTTTAAAATCTTGAGGTCAAAGGGTAAATGGTTTTATGCTTATTTTATGTGAGAGAATCTATGGTGAGAGCTGATACGGCCATTTCAATAATGGCTTTTGTATCAGAATGATGTTTGCGTGCTTTTTGAATCATCAACACGAGCTTATCTATATATTGAGGAGAAGAATTGTGTATGAGCCAATCTGCTAACTCGGAACCGCTAATCTGTTCCTGATGAGCAGGAATGATAATTTTTTCGTGTTTTTGTAATTCGTGCCGCAGAATATTATGATTAAAAACGTTTCTGCCTTCAAAGTATTCACGATCCTTATACAGGAATCGAGAGTGAAAAAAGTCTTCCAACTGCTTTTAAAACCACCTTTCTTATAATATTTGTCAATTCAACAAGTATAGAGTTTAACACAATTGTTAGAAATTAGAAGATGTTTGCGGATTCACGTAATTTTAAAATTGTTGGGATTTTTCTATTTATATTGTCTATTTAATTTAAGACTTGATCTTTATTAAATATTTACATAGTGATCTGTAAGAATCTGCTTGTAAGTAATGCAATTTTTCATTCATTCATATAAAATAATAGAAGAACATATAGTAGAGAAAAAAGGATAAGGATGGTAGCTCTATTTATGAAAACAGCTGTTGTTACAGATAGTACGGCATACATACCACTAGAAATACGGAAAAAATTGAACATACATATGATTCCTCTAAGTGTCATTTTCGGCAATGAAACCTATCAGGAGGAAGTAGAAATTACCGCAGATGGCTTTTACGAGGAAGTTAAAACAAAAGAACTGCCAACCACTTCTCAGCCACCTGTTGGCGAGTTTATGGAGCTGTTCGAAAAGCTGTCAAAAGAATACGATGAAGTCGTTTCGATTCACCTTTCAAGCGGTATTAGCGGTACATTCCAGGGAGCTGTGTCTGCTGGAAGCCTAGTTGAAGATATTAAAGTATTTCCATTTGATTCAGAAATCAGCTGCATGGTTCAAGGCTTTTATGTCTTGGAGGCGGCGGAGATGGCAGCTGAGGGCAAGAATGCCGCAGAAATTATGGAACGTCTTGAAGAAATGCGCAAAACCTTAAAGGCGTATTTTATGGTGGATGATTTATCCCACCTGCAGCGCGGCGGACGCTTGTCCAGTGCTCAAGCCTTAATCGGCAGTCTTCTTCAGGTGAAGCCTTTATTGCATTTCGAAGATAAACTGATTGTTCCATTTGAAAAAATTCGCACAAGAAAAAAGGCAATGAAACGCATTGTTGAATTGCTTGGCGAAGCAGTCCAAAGCGGCGAGCCACACCGTGCAGTTATTATTCATGCAAATCGGGAGCAGGAAGCAATTGACTGGAAAGCAGAGCTTGAGGAGCAATTTCCGCACGTGGAGTTTGTGATCAGTTATTTTGGACCGGTTATTGGCACTCATCTTGGCGAAGGATCCATGGGACTTGGCTGGGTGAAGAAATAGAGTTTGAAAGGCACCATTTCCGCTGGGCGGGGGTGGTGTTTTTTTGTTGTGTTGGGGTTGGCGGGTGAATTTTTGTGGTTGGCAGTGCCGAATTAGAGGTTTGGCGAATAAAAGTATGTTTACAGCGAATATATGAATTTAATGGCGAATAAAATTTTTTCACGGCGAATAAATCAAATGAACAGCGAATAAATCCTCTGGACGGCGAATATCCAACCTCGAACCAGTAGCATTTCGGCACGACCAAAGAATCTACGCTCCAACGACCATATTTCCACCTCTTAAAAACTGACCCCCACCAAATTTCATGATAAAATAATCACAAAAAGAGAGGTGGTCCTATTTGCGCTTTACTCTGCAAGAAAACAAACTAAAGCTCTCAACCTCCACAGACCCAAACAGCACAACAATCGCAGCGCTCACCCACATCCCGCAGCCAGAAATAAATCCCAATTACCCTTTCAGCCAAAACCTTCAGCACTTTCTCCAAGGTCGAATGCTCCTTCACGACGAACTTCCCTTTCCGAAAGAACAGCTCCATGAACACTATGAAAATGGCTATATCCACTATCACAAAGGAATCAGCATTGAAAAAGGAAAACCTGTCTGCACACGCTGCGGCAATAGCACCAGGCATCATTTTGCAGCATTTTCTTGTGCGCGCTGCGGTGAAAAAGAGTGTTTGTACTGCCGGCATTGTATTATGATGGGCCGAGTCAGCAGCTGCACTCCACTTTTATCATGGGCAGGACCTGCAGCCCACTTATCAGGTACAGCGGCGCTGAAATGGGACGGAACGCTTTCCCAAGGACAAGCCCATGCTTCGAAAAAAGTCACTGAAGCTATTCAAGCAAACGGGGAGCTATTAGTTTGGGCGGTGTGCGGAGCAGGGAAAACCGAGGTGCTTTTCGCCGGCATTGCAGCAGCACTTGCACAAGGAAAACGCGTCTGTATCGCGACTCCGCGCACAGATGTTGTCCTCGAGCTCAGCCCCCGCCTCCAAGCGGTTTTCCCTGGTATCAAGGTAGCTGCACTTTATGGAGGCAGTGAAGAGCGCAATGAAAACAGCGTCCTAACGATCTCAACCACACACCAATTATTCCGCTTCCATGAAGCGTTCGACACGATTATTATTGATGAAGTTGATGCCTTTCCGTTCTCAGCGGACAGATCCTTACAGCATGCTGCTCAAAAGGCACGAAAAAATAGCTCAGCTCTTATCTCCTTATCAGCGACCCCGAACGAAAAATGGCAAAACGAATGCAAAAAGGGAAACAGGCCTTTCGTGACCATTCCCGGACGCTATCATCGCCACCCTCTGCCCGTTCCTGAGATGAAGTGGTGCGGAGATTGGGAGAAAACCTTAAAACGCGGAAAACTTCCCCTTATTGTAGAAACTTGGATTACTAAAAGGCTAACAGAAAAAACACCAGCCCTCCTTTTCCTTCCTAAAATTGAATTAATGGAAGTACTGCTTCCCTATATGAAAACCTTTGATGAACGAATTGAAGCAGTACATGCCGAAGATCCACAAAGAAAAGAAAAAGTACAGCGGATGCGGAACAAGGAAACACCACTCTTGGTGACGACAACGATTTTGGAGAGAGGGGTCACGTTTCCAGGTGTGGATGTTGCGGTGCTTGGTGCGGAGGATCGCATTTTTACCGAAAGTGCTCTAGTACAGATTGCCGGCAGGGCAGGAAGAAGCTCAAGTCAGCCAAACGGAAACATAACCTTTTTTCACTATGGAAAAACAAACGCCATGAACAAGGCATACAGACAAATCACGAATATGAATAAGGAAGCGTTCGAGAAAGGACTGATTGATTATGTTTTGCCTGGGATGCGGAACTGAATTGAAAAAGCTGGTCAGCTGGCAGAGTCTGTTTGCGAAGGAGGAAGGACCGGTATTATGCCAAGACTGCTTAGCAAAACTTGACTATATCACCGGAGACATGTGCAAACTATGTTCGCGCCCTCTGGAGCAAACCTCCTATCACCAGGACGGAACCTGCCTGGATTGTCTTCGGTGGGAAGAAAACGCAGCCTGGTCAGGTGTTTTGGATTTGAACATTTCCGTGCTGATATATAATGATTACTGCAAGGAACTGGTTGCTCTTTTTAAATATAGAGGTGACTATGCCGTCTCGGCTGCCTTTGCAAGCCTGCTGAAACCGAAACTCCAAACCCTCACATACGACCTCGTTGTACCGGTACCACTTAGTCCGGAGCGCCTTTATGAACGGGCATTTAATCAGTCAGAAGCGCTCATTCTCTCTTTAGGAAAAGAACCCACCCATCTCCTCACCAGAAAACATAGTGAAAAACAGTCGAAAAAATCCCGTCATGACCGCATTCATTTACCACAGGTATTTCAAATGATAGAGCAGACAAATTTATCCGGTAAACAAATTGTCTTAATTGACGATATATATACAACAGGATCTACATTGCGGCATGCTGCCATTCTTTTAAAGGAGGCGGGAGCAAAGACTGTGACATCGCTCACCGTCGCGCGCGGGTAGAGTCCGTTATGATCTATTGGAGATAAGAAAAATTAGAGGTGGAACCGATGGCTGAACTATCAAATTGTCCTAAATGTGACGCACTTTTTGTAATGAATCAATTCCGTAACATTTGCCAAAACTGCTATAACGAAGAAGAAAAAGCGTACGAAACGGTTTACCAATACATTCGCAAACGTGAAAATCGCACAGCAATGATGGACCAGGTTGTCGAAGCAACTGGGATTGAAGAAACACTGATCCTCAAATTTATTAAAACCGGCCGTCTAAAATTGACACAGTTCCCGAACTTAGGCTACCCTTGTGAAAAATGCGGCACATCCATCCGCGAAGGTAAAATTTGCTCAAGCTGTGCAGTCTCCCTGCGCAAAGAACTGCAAAACCACGAAACCGAAGAAGAACGCAAAAAAGACATAGAAAAACGCGACAAACAAGGCGCCTACTTCGTCTTTGATGACAAACTGAAATAACAACAAGTTAAAAGCAAGTAGGGAAAAAGTCATATATTTCTTACTTGCTTTTCTTTTGAAAAATAATTTGATCTTTTACTTTGTTGTTTGGAGCGGAAGGGTACGAGACTCCGGCGGGAGAAGCTCATCTCTCACCCGCGGAAAGCGAGCACCCTGCAGCGGAAAACAACACGCAGAAACTTTATATGCAATAAAATCAGCATGCATAGATAAGTAAATTTTACTAAATGCTAAGAAATATTTAAAAATCTGCGTTTTTCACCGATAATAGAAGTAAGAATCATTTTGCACGGAAACGAAAGTGAGTGATAAACAATGAAGATCAATAATATTGGAACTTCAGGAATTAATCCGTATAAACGTCAAATGAACAAAATCGATCAAACGAGCAAAACAACGGCATCTGCGTCTGATAAAATTGAAATCTCTTCTGCAGCAAAAGAAATGCAGCAGGCGTCTTCAACAACACAGGCCCGCCAAGCGAAGATTGACGATTTGAAAATTCAAATCGAAAACGGCAACTATAAGCCAAATCCAAAAGACATTGCGAAAAGCATCGTCAGCTACTACACAAAACATTAAGGAGGGAAGCGCATGTCTGCTACTGCTCTTATAACAGCGATGGAAAATCTGTTGAAGCTGCATAAAAGTCTCAATGAGCTAGCGATTAAAAAGACTGATATTATTAAGGCTGGCGACATGCCTGCCCTTGATCAAATGCTGAAGGACGAACAGTCCCATGTTGCAGCGATCGAAAAAATGGAACAGCTGCGGCAGGCTGCCTGCAGCAAGGTCGTACAGCAGCAGGAAAAACCAACGCTTGAAGATTGTCTTCCGTTCTTAGAGGAAGATATTAAAAGCAAAGCCTTAACCTTGAAGGACAGTCTGGTAACAGAAGTAGAAGCACTGCAGGAGCGCAATCAGCTCAATCAGCAGCTTATTTACCAATCACTGCAATTCGTTAATATGTCTATGAGTCTTCTGCAGCCGCAATCGATGCAGAACTTTAATTATACAAATCCAAAGAGTAATCAGTCTAAACCGCAAAAGGGCATGTTTAATTCACGTGCGTAGCCTTACAGCGATCGGAGGGTAACGATGAGATCATCATTTATGGGGTTAGAAACAGCACGCCGCGCGCTTTTCACGCAGCAGGGTGCTTTATATACAACTGCACATAATATTTCAAACGCAAATACACCAGGCTACTCCCGTCAGCGTGTCAACTTCAATCAGACGGAAGCCTACCCATCCATCGGCATGAACAGTCCGCTTTTGCCTGGACAAATGGGAACAGGTGTTGAAGCTGGATCTGTACAGCGCATTCGCGAAGGATTCCTAGATTCACAGTTTCGTAATGAAAACAATAAATTCGGTTACTGGAGCTCCCGCAGTGAAGCCTTAACACGAATGGAAGACGTGATGAACGAGCCTTCTGAGGACGGACTTGCTCAAACGCTTGATCGCTTCTGGAACTCTCTGCAGGATCTTTCCGTACAGCCGGAAGATTCTGGGGCACGCTCGGTTGTAAGACAGCGCGGAATTGCAGTGGCTGAAACATTTAACTATCTTTCCGGCCAAATTCAAGCGCAAAAAACAGACCTTGGCAATCAGATTGATCACTCTGTGAAAGAAATCAACTCGCTCGTCAGACAGATTCAAAACATCAATAACCAAATCGGTGACGTGGAGCCGCACGGCTACCTGCCAAATGATTTATATGATGCGAGAGATACACTCGTTGATCAGTTATCTGGACTTGTGAATATTAAAATTACACCTGCGCAAAGCGGCGGCATGTCCAGCAGCTTAGCTGAAGGTAAATATACAATTGAAATCTTAAACAGCAGCGGTAAATCAGTTGGTACGCTTGTAGATGGAAAAAATAATCTCATTAACGAAATGACCGTTAAAAAGAATCAAGAATCTGGAGCAATTACAGGTTTTACAGTTGGCAATAAACAAGTAGCTGCGGCTGATTTTACTTCAAATGGGCAGCTGCTATCTCAGGTACAATCCTATGGCTATGAGGATGCAACTGGTAAAGAAGTAGGCGAATATCCTAAGATGCTTGAAAACCTTGATCTAATGGCTTTTCGTTTTGCTCAGAACTTTAACGCCGTTCATAACAGCGGCTGGAGCATTACCGAGATTCAAAATGGTGCAAAACAAGGATTTGATTTCTTCTCTTATGAAGGCGGAGAGCTTCTTTCACCAAAAGGTGCAGCTTCCAAGCTGAAACTCTCGGATGATATTAAAAACGAACTGAATAATATTGCCGCATCATCAAGCGGAAAAATGTTCAGCGGCGGCATTACTGCTGGCGGAGCAAATACTTCGACTGGCAATCCAACCGTTCTAGGTGCTTTTGCAGGAGTCACTTCTGCGGGTACAGAACCGGTAGTGCATGACCAGGTGAAAATAGAAGTTTCCTATAATGCTGGTCAGTGGACATATACAGCAACTGACAAGAATACTGGCAGCCCAATTGCTGGACATGAAAATCAAACTGTACCAGAAAACATGGAATTATTCGGTCTTAAACTAGATCCTTCTACAATCAAAAATCTCAGCGCTGGCGACAGTTGGTCATTTGAGCTTGAAGGAACGGGTGTGAATCCTTCCAATCAATCCTTTGTCGGAGACGGATCAAATGCATTAGCACTTGCTAACGTGAAAGACAGCAATATGGAATTCAACGGCTCAACATCGAGCATCATGAGCTTCTACCAAGGAATCATCGGCCAAATGGGTGTCGACACAGAAGAAGCAAACCGCATGGTGCGCAACACACAAAACCTAGTAGACACAGTTGAATATAACCGCTCATCTGTCAGCTCGGTTTCACTTGATGAAGAAATGACCAACATGGTCCAATTCCAGCACGCCTACAACGCTGCCGCTCGACAAATGACTGCCATCGACGAAATGCTTGATACAGTAATCAACGGCATGGGCAGAGTCGGCAGATAAGGAGGAAACTAAATGCGCGTAACACAATCCATGCTATCAGCCAACTCGCTGCGGCATATACAAAACAGCTATAAAAACCTCGGCAAGCTAGAAGAACAGCTTACCACTGGTAAAAAAGTAAGCCGCCCTTCAGACGACCCTGTTGTCGCCATGAAAGGCATGCGCTACCGCTCACAAGTCGTTGAAGTTGAGCAGTTTAACCGTAACCTATCAGAAGTTTATAACTGGATGGATAATGGGGATGCGGCTTTGGATGAAGTGAACAATGTAATGCAGCGAATTAGAGAATTGACTAGTCAAGCTTCTAATGATTCTTATGAAACATCTCAGCGCCAGGCGATTGCAAGTGAAGTGAAGCAGCTTCGTGTTCATCTTGAATCTCTTGCAAATACGAAAGTAAACAATAAGTATATCTTTAATGGTTCTGATACATCCGGAAAACCAGTTGACTTAAGTAAGATTGACCAAGAAATCGACATAGCAACAATCAATGAAGGTAACGCTAAAGATTATACACTTTTTGCGGAAGATGGTACGCAGCTTCTGTGGAACGATACTAGTGGAGCATTCATTGATTCAAAAGGAACAAAGGTTGAAGTTCCAGTAGCGGGTGAATACGCGGCAAAGGAAGTTGGAGCTGTTTCCGTGAACCAAAGAGATGTTGATATTGAAGTAACCAAGGGTGTTAACCTGAATGTAAACATTACACCTCAAAATGTGTTTTCCTTAGATTTCTTTTCGGACATAGGTAAACTTGTATCTGCTCTAGAATCTCCTGAAACAAAGGGCGAGGATCTGAGTGAATTTCTTGGGATTCTTGATGGTCATGTTGATAATATTATTTCAGAACGAGCTGAGCTTGGAGCACGGTACAACAGAGTTGAAATGGTAGAAAGCAGGCTATCATCTCAGGAAATCATTGCAAAGTCAACAATGTCAGAAAATGAAGATATTGACGCTGAAAAAACCATCATTGAACTGACTTCACAAGAAACGTTACATCGTGCCTCTTTAGCAGTTGGCTCGAGAATTATACAGCCTTCTTTAATTGATTTTTTACGTTAAGCTATCAAATTTTGATAGCTTTTCTTTCTATTTTTAGTTAAAAGTGGTGAAACTATGAATATGCCGTCTTTGCAGGTACATCAAATTAGTGCGAAATTAGGTATTAATATTTATCAGCCGACAATGAAAATTCAGCAGTCTCAAGCCGAAATGCGAATTGAACAGCCTGCTGCTAAATTAGAAATTAACTATAAAAAGTCTAAGCTAAATATTGATCAAACAGAAGCTTTTGCGGATGTTGATCAGAAAAGCGCCGCGAGAAGAACGAGAGAGTGGGCAGAGCAAAGTAAGCAAATGCTAGCACAAGGTGTTGCACGAAGAGCTCGTGAAGGGGAACAAATGATGAAGATTGAGAATGGGGGGGATGCTATTGCTCGTATCTCCAAACAAAACAGTAGCCCTCCCATGAAAGAAATCGGGATCGGTTATTTGCCGAAAACACCATTTCGAGTCAAGATTGATTATGATCCAGGAGATGTCGATGTAAACTTTACTTCATTTAAGCCAAGAATCGATGTCACTACTAATAAACCAGTCATGCAGCATGAAAATTGGAGCGCAGATCCTTACTTGAAACAAAAAAATTCGTTTAAATTAGAGGTCGTTAACTTCCATATGGATGAGTATGTATAAGAGGTGAAAAATGATGAAAATAGCCACGAAATACCAAGGAGAACTAGAAATTGATGAAAAACAGGTGATTTATTTTAAAAAAGGTATCCCTGGGTTTCAAGATGAAACAGAATTTGCATTGCTTCCATTCTTAAATGAATTGCCTTATTTTATCCTGCAATCAACACAAACTCCAGAACTAGCCTTTGTGGTTGTGGATCCGTATCCATTTTTTCCAACATATCAATATCACCTTCCCTCAGCGTTGATTGAATCCTTAAAAATAGCAAGTCACGAAGATGTTGCAACATTTGTGATTCTAACATTAAAGGAACCTTTTTCAGCATCTACTGCCAATTTAAAGGGCCCGGTGGTTATTAATGTGAAAGAAAAAAAGGGGAAACAACTTATACTTAATGATTCAGACTATGAGACAAAGCAACCGCTTTTTCCAGCCTCAACTAAGGAGGAATCCTCATGTTAGTGCTAACTAGAAAACAAAATGAATCAATTATTATTAACGATACGATTGAACTAACGATCCTAGCGATCGATGGAGATCAAATCAAGCTCGGCATTAAAGCTCCAAGAGAAGTTGATATACACAGAAAAGAAATCTATCTGCAGATTCAGAAGGAAAATAGTGAAGCATCTGACCTTCCATCTAATTTAATTGAGCTGCTAAAAAATAGAAAATAAAAAAATAAAAATAACTGTAAAACTATTAGAAATCATGCCGATATAATTTATAGAAGCTGAGGGGGCGGCCGCCTCTCAGCTCAACAAAACAAAAACTACCACATGGATGTGGGACAGTTAAAATCAGGGAGGAAACAAAAATGATTATCAACAACAATACTTCAGCATTAAATACTTACCGTCAAATGGGCGTAAATAACAATGCTGGTGCAAAAGCAATGGAAAAATTATCTTCAGGTCTTCGTATCAACCGTGCAGGAGACGATGCTGCAGGTCTAGCAATTTCTGAAAAAATGCGTGCTCAAGTACGTGGTTTAGACCAAGCTAGCCGTAACGCTCAAGATGGTATCTCTATGATTCAAACTGCTGAGGGTGCTCTTGGAGAAACTCACAACATTCTACAACGTATGCGTGAACTTGCTACACAAGCAGCGAATGACACGAACGTAACTGTAGACCGTAACGAGATTCAAAAAGAAATCAACCAGCTTACATCTGAAATCAACCGTATCTCTAATACAACTGAGTTTAACACTCAGAAATTGTTAAGTGGTGGCGGTGGCTCTACTGGTACAGGTTCAGCTACATCATTCACAGCTACTTTCCAAATTGGTGCTAACATGGGCCAAAGCATGGAAATTGAAGTTATGAATATGAGCGCAAAAGCTCTTGGCTTAGAAGGAGAAAAAGGTGCAGATGCTACAGCAGGTTCTTCAGTTACAGAACTAACAGACAACAGTGATGTTGCTGGTGCTAAATTCAGTGGCGCTGGTGTTACGAACGGAACAAGCAGTGCTAAAACAGGTTCTGCATTAAGTGTTCAAAACCACGATGATGCAACTGCAGCAATCAAAGTAATCAACAATGCAATTGAAGCAGTTTCTGCACAGCGTTCAGATCTTGGTTCATTCCAAAATCGTTTAGAGCACACAATATCTAACCTAAACAACTCTTCTGAAAACCTATCTGCAGCTGAATCTCGTATTCGTGATGTAGACATGGCTAAAGAGGTAATGGAAATGACTCGTGCAAACATCTTAGGTCAAGCTTCTCAAGCAATGCTTGCTCAAGCAAACCAAAAACCTCAATCAGTACTACAATTATTAGGTTAATATTTAAAAAAGAAGACTTTGGATTTCCAAAGTCTTCTTTTTTTTTGTATTTTTATTTATTGATCCCCACATACTAATTGAAATACTGGTTATCTTTCCTATAAAATAACTCCCTAGGTCCTTATAGCTATTCCTTAATAGATATTGTTAACTTTTGTAGAAGAATGTCGATATAAAACATATCGAAGAATCGGGGGAATTAAAATGAAATTAAATGCCATGGGTATGGAATTCACATTTGAAAATAGTGAAAAAGGTACATCAGAACTAATTGAGAAAATCAACGAACTTCTAGCTAATGGTGATCAATATTTTAGTCATTTAAATATAGATGGTATTGAGATTTACTCGGAACATAGTGATTATATCGTGGGAAATATAAATGATATTAAAGAAATCACCTTGAAATTAAGCACCGTTGAAGAATTTATCTCGAATCTGTTGGTATCTTTATACGATTATACTAATGGAGGAATTCCAGAAATTAAAAAAATGGTTGATGAATTCTATCAAAATCCAACAGATCAAACATGGGAAACGTTAACCCTATTATTAGAAGGTATTGCTTGGATTTATCAAACTGTAAAGAGTATTGACGATACTAACCATAATATAGCTGGATGGGAAGAAATTCTAAAGAGTATTGCGACTTTCGATGTGGAGTTGCCTAATTTATTGGAAGCCTTGGAAAATAAAGACTCTACGCTTATTGCAGATATTATTTTGTACGAGATTTTACCACAATTTGAAATAATTAACGCAGAAACAGAGAGGAACTTTGAAGTAAAATGAAACTAACGAAGTGGGTATTTTGATGCAAAAAACAATGTATACGAATAAGAAAATCCTTATTATTGGCGGTACCGGGACTATAGGTCAGTATTTGACAAAAGAACTGCTTTTACAAGGTCCAAATGTTATCCGAATTTTTAGCAGAGATGAATATAAACAATTTGAGATGCAGCAAGAATTACAGGAACATCATAATATCAGGTTTTTAATAGGTGATGTAAGAGATGAAAAAAGACTCTCCCGGGCAATGGAGGATATTGATTATGTTTTTCATCTTGCTGCTATGAAACACGTTCCAGCTTGTGAATATAACCCATTTGAAGCAGTCCAAACCAATGTATTAGGCACACAAAATGTTATACAGGCAGCTTTAGAAGCGGGAGTAAAAAAAGTTTTATTTACAAGTACAGATAAAGCGATAGCACCAACGAATACTTATGGAGCAACTAAATTAACAGCTGAAAAGTTAATTTCTGCTACTGAATTTCAAAAGGGACCAAAGGATACAGTTTTTTGTTCTGTAAGATTTGGAAATGTAATGGGTTCACGTGGATCTGTTATTCCGCTTTTTAAGAAGCAAATCCTAATTGACAAAAAAGTTAATGTCACAGATTTGGCAATGTTAAGGTACATGATGACCCCGTCGCAAGCGATCTCACTTATTTTAAAAGCAAATGAGATGGCAGTTGGAGGCGAAGTATTTGTTTTAAAAATGCCAGTCATAAAATTGAAGGATTTAGTAGAGGTTTTAATTGAGGGAGTTAGAAAGAAACATAGTCTGAATGATACAGTTCAAATTAAAGAAGTTGGCCTTCGTCCAGGGGAAAAAATGTATGAACAGTTAATGACTGAAGATGAAGCAAAGATAGCTCTAGAGACAGAAGAACTTTTTATATTGCTACCTTCATTTGGAGGTAAGGGACCGAACTACAAAACATTAAAAAAATATAATGGTGAACCTCCTTCTCCCTTTAAGAAAGATACAATTAACAAGGATACTTTAAGAAAATGGCTGCTGGATGAGGAGCTATTTTAACTGAAATTGCTTAGAAATAACGGGGTGAATGTTTGTATGTATAAAGAAAATTTAAACTACCTTAAATTACATTATCCAAGTGTTTTAAATATATTAGAGAGCGAAGTTTCAGGCAATGATTTTTTAGAGTCAATAATAGAAGAAACAAAAAGTCATGAATTAACGATAAAAGCTGTTACTCAAAATCAATCCATATACATTCATAGTAAGTATGACCCGTTAAAGGAAGCAGAACGGATAATCTACAATTATTCCAGTAAAATTGGCGATGATACTCATGTCATGTTTTATGGGATTGGACTTGGTTATCAGATTGAATATTTTACAAAAGTTTTTCCTGTTACAAGTTTTTCTATTTATGAACCGAGTATTACTTTATTTAAAGAGATACTCAATAATCGTATCTTTCCGAATTTCAATACGAGTAATTTGGAGAATATCTATTTAGAAAATAGTCCTAACTCTTTAGAAGAATGTTTAAACCATTTTTCTTCATCAATATTTGGTGATGTTGTTTTGATCCCCTTGCCTAGTTATGAAAAAATTTTTCCCAATCAATTTAGCAGTTTTGCAAAGAGGATAAAAATTGCAATAGAAGCAAGAGTTTATAACCTTGGTGTAGATTATCATTTTGCTAGGAGATGGACTCTAAATTCTTTAATGAATTTACCAACAACATTAAGTACTCCAAATTTTATAGAAGAGAAAAAAGATTATTTTAAGGGCAAAACAGTAATAATTGTTTCAGCTGGTCCTTCATTACAAGATGAATATGAAAACTTAAGATATATCAAAGAGAAGGGCTTAGCTTATATTTTTGCAGTTGGTTCTGCGAACAAAGCACTAATTGCAAATGATATCCTGCCAGATGCAGTTTTAACATATGATCCACAAGAGCATAACTTTTCTGTTTTTAGTGTTTTTGAAAAAGAAGGAATTACTTCTGTACCGATAATATACGGTACAAGTGTTGGTTATGAGACAATTCAAAGATACCCTGGCCCTAAATTTCATTTTATAACATCACAGGACACAGTGTCTCCTTTTTATCTTAAGAATAAAAACAATAGTTATATAATAAATGATGCCTTTTCAATCGCAATCGTCACTATTGATATCCTATCAAGGTTAGAAGTAGGAATGATTATTTTAGTTGGACAAAACCTCGCCTTTAAAGGTAATCTGTTTTATTCAAAAGATATTAACAGAGGCAAAAACAAAAATGCTGAAATCCAAAAAAAGGATATGATTGATTTAGTTGAAGTTGAGGATGTTTTTGGGAACAAGATCAACTCAAATTCTGCATTTAATCAAATGCGTTTTATGATGCAGCAGTATATAGAACAAAACAAACAAATAGAGTTTATTAACACCACAAATGGTGGAGCGAAGATTGAAGGAGCTCCTTATCAGCAACTTGAAGACGTAGTTAAAAAGAGGTTACAAAATAAGGTTGTCTCAAAAGAAACCTTTTCTAACAACGCAACTGATTCGTTTCTTAAATATGTCACTGACAAAGTAAGAAAAATGCAGAAATCAATGAGGGATTATGTAAAGCTAATTATCGAAATTTATGACCAGTTAGATGCGTTAGAAGAATTAGTAACTACTAATAGTTTAACTAAGATCCAATCAGTTTACGTGAAATTTGATAAAAAAATTAATAATCTTTTAGAAAACGAATTTTATAAAGTTTATGTTAGGCCTATTACTAGAGTGCAATTTGAATTACTAGAGAAAAGCATACAAAAGGTTAAAAACGAAGAAAATTCAAAAATTAAAGCTATGCAGATTAAGAATTTATTTGAAGCATATTTGGATATATGCAAGCAAACCTATAATGATCTTGCACCGACAATAAAGAACTATGTTCATAAGTATATTGAAAACCAGGACAAATACAGGAATTGTAAAAGATTCGAGAGTGATTCAGGAGAATTTCACTATACTGAGAATTGGTTTAAGCAAGAAACTAAGCTTCAAAATAAAATGTATAAAGATCAATTTGTATATAGTTGTATGAAGACAACCACAATAAATGAAAATATTAAATTCAAATTCAAAGGTACATTTCTAAGAATTATCGGTGGAAAACATATAGATAATTCATCAAAAATATCTATAAAAATTGATGGGGTTTCATATACCTTCTCATCGAGTGAAAAATTATATGATAATTCATTTGTATGTGATTACGAAAATGTAATCTTTGAAAAAAGTAAACTATCTAACACTATACACGAGGTTGAAATTATAAACTTAGATGAAAAGACCTTTATTTTTCAAGCTGTTGAAATAGATTTGGATGGACATTTAATTCATAAGGATGTTTAAAGAAAGATAAGGTAGTTTACAGAAAATAACTAATATTAAATATTGTAAAATAAACAAGATAGAGGTTATCTGGAATGGATATTATTATATTTGGTTCAGGGAGTGCTGCTGAAGAGGCATTAGCACAAATAAGTGAATCAATTAACATCATTGCAATTTCAGACAATGATATAAAAAAATGGGGTACAAATTGGAATGGATATCGTATAGCTCCTCCCATGGAATTAAAAGAAAGTAAATATGATTTTATATTAATATGTAGCATGCACACAGCTGAAATATTAGAAGGTTTGCTAAAGATGGGTATAAATAGAGAGAAAATTGTTCCATTCTTTGATAATATTGATTGGTTTAAGAAATATAGGGACCAGTCAGAGAAAGAAAAACTAATAAGGAACATTATCTTTCCAAAAAGAGAAAGTAAAAAAATTGGACTGCTTTCTAGAAGAAATTCAGGCTGTAATTGTCTTGCACTTTATAGGAAGACTCCAACGGATATAAAAAAGAGATTCAAAGTGGAATTGATTGACCTGGAAGAATACAGAAGGAGTTGGAAGGAATATGAGATTATAGTCACGACTCATATGGAATCTAGAAACTATAAAAGTGAGATAAATATAGAAACATGGCACGGTTTCCCATTAAAAGCATTAGGAGCAATGGTGAAAAATACAGATAATCTGGGGAATGTGGATAAAGGTATAGATTATATCATATCGTATTCTAATTTTTATAGTTACATGATTTCTAGTGTGTTTAATATAGATATAACTAAATTTAATACAACTGGAATGCCAAGAAATGATCTATTACATTCACCTAAGGCAAGTACCTTTCTCTCGCTTTTAACTGGGAAAAAAAGTGAACATAAGAAGGTGATATACTATATACCAACCTTTAGAAGGAGAGAAGGGGTAGAATATATCGAAGGAGATAATATCTCTAATTATGGTGATGAATTAAGTATTATTGATCAATATTTAGGTAGTAAAGATAGTATACTACTAGTTAAAAAGCACCCCTTTGATGCAGACTTAAGTATTGAACAGGGATATAAACATATCTATTTTGTTTGCGATGAAGATTTTAAGAGGTTAAATATTGATTTCTATGAAACTTTAGATGGAAGTGACCTACTAATTACAGATTATTCATCTGTTTACTTTGACTATTTACTTTTAAATAAACCACTAGTATTTTGGACCAGGGATCAAGAACAATATGAAAACAATAGAGGTTTTTTATTCGACAATCCAGAGACCATGATGCCAGGCCCAAATGTAAAAAATGTAGAAGACTTGATCAAGGCGATTGATCGATTTTTAGTGGATGATAAATGGTATTCAAGCGAAAGAACTCACATTAAAAAAATGGTCCATAAATATGATGATTTTGACTCATCTAAAAGAGTATGGGATCTTATTATATCTAAATACGAGGGAAAAAAATGAGAGGGAAAAATCTCTGATGGAAAACTTGAAAAAATATTTAAAAGAAAATTATAAGAAAATAATCGGTTGGGGTACAAGTGGTTATTATCAAGAAACTTCAAAAAAACTTAATATTGAAATTGACTATCTGATAGACAGTGACCCAGCAAAGGTTAATACAAAGTTAGATGGAAAACAAATTATGAGTTCAGATAGCCTATTAAATGAAAAAGCAAGTGAAGTATTAATAATTGTATTTTCGTCATTTTATAAAGAGATATGTGAAACAATAGAAGCATATGACAATTTTTATACAATTAGTGGAGAAGAACTATTACGATTTTTTTCCCTACAAAAACTAGGTGAAGATGAAATAAATCAGATAAGCGATAATTCAGTAATTACCATTTCGAGGAATAATTTTGCTTTATATCTAGGAGGAACTAGCAAATTTATTAGAGAACAAATGGAATTACTTAATAAAAAGAATTATACACATGTGCATCTGTTTTGGAGAAAGTATAATATTAAACAATTCAGAGGAACTTACTTTACGATTGTGATAAATGGAATCGAGTTAGGCTATAGTACGATCGCGGATATCAATTCTCTTCTAAAAAAGGTAAAAGCAATATTTATTCATAACTTAATAGGAATGCAACTTGAAATTTTATTGCCAATCTTTGAAAGTGTTAAGAAAAGAATACCTGTGATTTATTACCTGCATGATTTTTCAAGTATATGCAGTAACATAAAGCTAATTTACAATGATGATGAGTTTTGTGCAGGTTTTGATGATAATTGGGGAAAATGTTCAACCTGTAAAAGCGGGAAATTAAAAAAGGATATTTATGAATTTCATCAAAAGCTTTTTCACGATGAGTTTATTCAATTAATTGCACCATCTAATAGTACTAAAGAGATCATTCAGAGATCTTTCAATCTGCCAGCTGGAAAAATAAAAGTTATTTCCCATCAAAATTATAGTATTGAATCTAAATTAGTAACAAAAATAAATCCATCTATAAAAATCGCTTATGTAGGTTATAAAAATAAACATAAGGGCTGGGACACTTTTAAAAAATTAGTTCAAGAATTTCAAGGTGATTATGAATTTTACTGCTTTGGCTTTAGTGATGAAATATTAGAGGGAGTACAACATATTGATGTTTCGTTTATAGAAGATGGAGAACTAGCAATGACAAATAAGCTGAAAGAATACAATATAGATATCTCCTTTTTATGGTCTGTATGGCCAGAAACATACTCATACACTTATTATGAAAGTTATGCGGCAGGAACTTATGTTATAACTAATAACCTAAGTGGGAATATACACGACCAAGTCATGATAAATGGTAATGGAATATCATTTGAAAATTATGAACAGCTAAAAATGATATTAATGGATAAGATAAAGATAAAAGAACTAATTCTAAATAATAAGTCATTCATATCAGGGTTAAGAAGAAACGAAGAGGACATATTACAATTAATTCATAATTAGATATTGGTGAGGTTTGATGAAAAAAATATTTTTATTCGGTGCGTCCAAATTAGGAGAACTGGCTGTTGATAAATTATTATCTCATTATGATATTAAAGGTTTTATTGATAATGATCCAAATAAACAAGGGACTCTTTTGCTAGATAAAAAAGTATATGGTATAGAAATTTTAGAGAACTTTCAAGACTGGGAAGTAATTATAAGTAGTGTATATGATATTGAAATTGCGAAACAATTGATAGACCATGGAATTAATAAATTTGTGGTATTTGAGTTAATTGAAGATGACTATTGTTTAAATTTTTACGATTATTCACAGGTTGATAATTTTAATATTAATCACAAAAAAGTTTGTCTCCTAGTTGAAAATAATTCAGGTTCAAACACATTTGCTCTTTCGAAAAATATAGAGGAATCGAATATGGAGCAAGTAGATATTATCACGATTGATAAAAGTAAAAAAAACAACAATTATTATTATGATATCTTAACAAGTTTCGTAATTATTACAACCCACGACTATAGATGTAACGATAAACAAATTAATATCCAATTATGGCACGGAGTACCGCTTAAAGGCCTATCGTATATGAGCAAATATGAAAACCAAAATGTTGAGGCAAATCATTTTGCGTGGTCTAAGTTTGATCATATTATTTCATATTCTCAAACTTACAGTACTCTTTTAAATGCCTGCTATGGAGTAGAGGGAAAAAAATATGAAGTTCTCGGAATGCCGAGAAATGATTTGTTATTTGACTTTTTTGAAAGCAGGAGAAATCTAGAAGGAATTTTAGATCAAAGTTTAGAAGGGAAAAAAGTTATATTCTTTTTACCAACTTTCCGAAAAACAATATATGGTGAAAAGAATGGCCGAATTGATCGTGATCAAGATTTTTTTGATATTGAAAATTTACATGAAATCAACTCATTTTTAAGGATTAATAATATTATTTTAGTTGCAAAACCTCATCCACAAGAACGAAAGAATCTTTCAGAACTTAGCAATATATATATTTTAAACGAAGAAACTTTAAATAACAGAAATATTGATTTATATGAAATTTTGGGTGCTGCTGATACACTAATTACAGATTATTCATCTGTCTTTTTCGATTATTTATTACTTGATAAACCAATAATTTTTTATACTCCAGACTACGAGGAGTATATAAGTGATAGAGGATTATTATTAGAACCCTTTGATTTTTGGTCTCCTGGAAAAAAATGCAATAATATTAAAGAGTTAAAAGAGGCTATCCTTCAAACGTCAGAGAATGACCTTTTTAGTAAAGAAAGAAGACAAGTTCTCAATATACTTCATAGGTATAAGGATCCTTACTCATCGAGAAGATTATGGGATTTTATAAAAAAGTTAATAACAAACTAATTTTGAAGTAGTAAGGAGTATACCGATGATTAGTGTTATTCTGCCAGTATATAATGGTCAAAAGTATATTCGTGAATCTATAGAGAGTGTGATTCAGCAAGACTATATAGACTGGGAATTATTAATTATAGATGATGGTTCCACTGATAATACAGCTTCAATTATCAAAGATTATATAAATGAAAAAATTCATTACCATTATCAGTTAAATCAAGGACCATCTGCTGCTAGAAATTATGGAATTTCGCTCTCAAAAGGAGAGTACATTGCTTTTATAGATGCTGACGATTTGTATATGTCAGATAAACTGTCTGAGCAACTACAATTTATTGAAAAAAACCCTGAAACACAAATAGTATATTGTGATGCTAGAGTAGTAAATAATTCATTAGATCAAATCAATGTACTGAAAAGTGAAGGATTATTTAACAATAAAGAAGATTTTCTAGCACAACTTCTTTTTAGGCAGATTGTACCTTTACCACAAGCAATGCTGCTCAAGAAGGATTGTTTTAAAAAACTTAGGTATAACGAAAATTATATAAATGCAGAGGACTATGATTTAACTATAGAACTGGCTAAACTTTTTAAATTTGGATATTTAGCTAGAGAATTATATGTTTACCGTAGACATGAAAATAATCTAACTAATTCGCATGAAAAACAAGTGCAAGCTGAAAAGAAGATTATTCAAAATATAGGCATTTCAAACATTAAAAATACTGTTATGAAAAGTTCGTTCCCCTTTGAGGATAAAGTATTGCTACTAGCAAAGATATTTATGAAGATTGAGTATTACGAGGAAGCAATACAATTACTCAATGAATTAATTCCAGTTAAATCCCAAAATCCACTTATATACTTTTACATGGGAAATTGTGCATATGCTATGAATGAAGCAGAGAGAGCGGAGTATTATTATCGTCATGCATTGACTTACGATGACAATATGGCTGAGGCTTACAATAATTTGGGTTGTTTATTGGTAACAAAAAACAGTAGAACTGATGCAGAAAAATTATTTAATATAGCATTAGATATAAGAGAAAATTATATGGATGCTTTTTTTAATAGAGGTCAACTTAGCAGTGCTAATCCAAGTTTGAAAATAACTTGGAGAGAATTAAGAAGAAATCTAACTACTTATATCTAACTATAATGAAGGAAAATGCTATGCTTGATTATAAAGCTTATATTTTTGACTTGGACGATACTTTATATTGTGAACATGAATATGTGAAATCTGGCTTTAAGGCAGTTGCAGAAGAGATTGCCAGTCAATCTAATTATAGTATTAACGATGTTTATCCCCAATTATTAGCTATGTGGAAAGAAAGTGGCCGTGGGAAGATTTTTGATGATGTTTGTAAAATGATGAATATTGAACTAGATATTGCTCATCTAGTTGATGTATACCGGTCTAACAAACCAATTATTTCACTATATGAAGATGCTCAAGTTTTTTTAAATTTCCTTAAAGAAGAAAGAGTTAAAGCGGCTCTTATAACGGACGGTAACTCTCTAATGCAATGGTCAAAAATCAAAGCCCTCAATTTAGAGGGGCGTTTTGATTGTATTGTAGTGACAGGAGATTTAGGTAGTGATTTTTGGAAACCGCACGAGTTGCCTTACAAGAAAGTTGTGGAATGTCTGAATATGAGCTACGAACAATGTGTTTACATTGGCGATAATCCTAATAAAGATTTCATTACAGCAAGTAAACTAGGTATGGGAACAGTACGTATAATTCGGGATGTTGGAGATCATATGAAATTAACATTATCTAAAGAATATGAAGCCGATAGGAATATTTATTCCTTATTAGAGCTTATAGATAAGTAAGGAGACAACTATGAAAAGAGTAATCACTTATGGAACGTTTGATCTGTTGCATTACGGCCATATCAACATATTACAGCGTGCTAAGGAGTTAGGGGATTATTTGATTGTCGGTTTATCAACAAATGAATTTAATTTATCGAAGGGAAAAGAGAGCTACTTCTCATATACTGAACGTAAGCAATTACTCGAATCCATTCGCTACGTTGATTTAGTAATTCCTGAATATCATTGGGATCAAAAAATTAATGATATTATAGAGTACAAGGCAGATTTATTTGTTATGGGTGACGACTGGAGAGGGAATTTTGATTATCTGAAAGACTATTGTGATGTGAAATATCTGAGTAGAACTCCAGAAATCTCTACAACCAAAATAAAGAGTGATTTGAATCTGGTTACAATAAAGTGAGTATGATTAATAGGAATACGACTGGTTTTAAAAGTCCGTCTAATGTGTTAATAACAAGCATCTCTCGTAAAGTTCCATTGTTACAATCGATTAAAGCAGCTATGGCTAAAATAGATTTAAACATGAAGCTATATGGTGGAGATAACGATAGATCTGTTATAGGAAAGCATTTTGTGGATACCTTTTGGGAGATGCCAATCATATCTAATTTGGATATTGAAGAATTAATCTCATACTGTAAAAAAAATGAAATTCGGTTTATTATTCCTACCAGAGATGGTGAGTTAAAGTACTTCTCATTAAATAGGGAAAGGCTTAAACGTTTGGGGATTCATATAATGATTTCTCCGTTATTCAATATTGAAATCTGCCTCGATAAATTTAATTTTTTTTCATATTCAAGAGAGAATGGTATACCGGTAATTCCGACTTTCCTATGTATAGAAGATAGCAGAGAGAGCATGAAATACGTTGTTAAAGAGAGGTTTGGAGCAGGTTCCCAAACACTAGGGAAGAGTCTTACTTCTACACAAGCTCTGAACCATGCAAAAAATCTTAAAGAACCTATTTTTCAGCCAATGATAGAAGGTACAGAGTATAGTATAGACATATACGTTGATATAAATGGCAGGTCGAAAGGTGTAATTTCTAGGACAAGGGATAAAATTGTAGATGGAGAATCTCAAATAACTACTATAAGAAATATACCGGAACTAGAAAAACTATGTTCTGCTGCTGCAGAAAAATTAGGCCTGTATGGGCATGTCATCTTTCAAGTTATAATTGATCAGAATAATGAATTTCATATTATTGAATGTAACCCTCGCTTCGGCGGTGCATCTACTCTGAGTGTTGCAGCTGGCCTTGATAGTTTTTATTGGTTCTTTCTAGAATCCATGGGTGTAAATCTAGATCAATATTCTTTTATTCAAAATGAAAAAGTATCAACAATGGTTCGCCATCCGCAAGACTATATTTATTAGTAAGGTGATCATATGGATGTAATTATCATAATCCAAGCCAGAATGGGCTCCTCACGTCTTCCTGGTAAGGTGCTAATGCCGCTTGGTAATTCTGTTGTATTGGATTATGTCATAGCGAGATGTCAGCAGATTCCTAAAATTAAGGAAGTTATCATTGCTACTTCCACTTTAACCCAAGATGACCCTATAGAAGAATGGTGTCAGCAAAATGGTGTAATTTGTTTTAGAGGTTCTGAAGATGATGTTCTATCTCGGTATTATGAATGCTCAAAACAATACCAGCCAGACTATGTGATAAGAGTTACAGCGGACTGCCCATTTGTCGACTATCATTTGGCCGAAGATATTATTAATAAAATGGAGTCTCAGCCAACTGATATCATGGATCTTGAGGGTGAATTGCCTAGAGGGCTTGTGGTTGAAATGGTCTCTTATAATGCATTAAGATATATGTTTCAACATGGCAAAGAGGATAGACATCGTGAACATGTGACATACTATGCAAAAGAAGAGAAACATATTAATGAATTTAAACGGACACTCTATACTATTCCCGATAATATGCAGCATCCTCATCTGAGAATAACCTTAGACACTGAAGAAGACTATGAACTGTGCAAGAGTATTGCCAATCATTTTAAGGGAGATCTATTGGTGTCTTCAGCAAATGTAGTAGCCTATCTGTTAGAAAACCCTGAAATTGCCCAAATAAATGCCCATATAGAGCAGAAACCGGTTGTGTAGCTAATGAATATTTTCTTTCGTGTTGATGCTTCAACGACAATAGGAACAGGACATATTATGCGTTGTCTCACCTTGGCAAACTTCTTGAAAGAGAACGGAGCCAAGGTTACTTTTATTTGCGCTGACATAAAAGGAAACATGATTGAACATTTAAAATCTAAAGGCTTTGAAGTTTTTACAGTTGCTGACGAACTAGAAGTCGATGCTCAATGTACTATCTCTATTTTAAAAAATATGAAAGTTGATCTGATAATTATAGATCATTATCAGATTGATATCATTTGGGAAAGGACCGTAAGAAAAGCTTTTCCTTCCTTGAAAATGATGGTAATTGATGACTTAGCTAATCGTGAGCATGATTGTGATATACTTCTTGATCAAAATTATCAAGATAACTATCAATTCCGGTACGATCAATTAGTCCCAAAAGCGTGTGAACAACTGCTTGGACCACGATATCTTCTGCTTAGACCGGAATTTTATAAAGAAGAAGTAAAACGGAAAAGTGATCGAATAAGTAGCATACTGATTTTTTATGGTGGTTCCGATCCTACAGGAGAAACTTTAAAGTTGGTAAACGCATTGAATCAGTTGGCGCTTTCTGAAATGAAAATACATGTTGTCGTTGGGTTATCAAATCCCCAAAAAGATATTATTAAGGAGACATGTATCGAAAAAGGTTACAAATATCATGAGCAAATTGACTACCTTGCAGATTTAATGGCGGAATGTGATTTAGCTTTCGGAGCGGGTGGGGTAACGATGTGGGAACGCTGTTATCTTGGGCTTCCTTCAATTGTGACAATTGTAGCCGAGAATCAAAGGGAATCAACTATTGCTGCGGCAGAATATGGGGCCATTTGGAATCTTGGCTGGCATGAGGGTGTAAAACAAACAGATCTTGTCGATATAATTAAAAGAGCAATAAAATGCCCAAGCAAACTGAAAGAACTTTCTTTAAGATCGAGTATATTAATGCAAAAAAGACAAAGAGAGCATATAAATCCTGTTGTAAAAGCAATTATGGAGGGTACAAAATGACAATTAATATTGAAGGGCGATTAATAGGCTCTCAACAAAAGCCTTTTATTATAGCTGAGATGTCTGGTAATCATAATCAGTCATTAGAGAAGGCCTTGCAAATTGTAGAAGAAGCTGCAAAGGCTGGAGTAGATGCATTAAAACTTCAGACATATACAGCTGATACCATGACTTTAGATATAAATGAGGGCGAGTTTTATATAGATAATCCAGATAGTTTATGGAAGGGAACTTCTTATTATGATTTGTATAAAGAAGCCTATACACCTTGGGAGTGGCATGAACCAATCTTTAAAAGATGCCGTGAACTTGGATTAATTGCATTCAGCTCACCATTCGATGAGACTGCAGTCGATTTTCTTGAAACGTTAAATGTACCATGTTACAAAATTGCTTCCTTTGAAAATACTGATATTCCGCTCATTGAAAAAGTGGCATCCACAGGTAAGCCGCTGATCATATCCTCAGGTATGGCGACTGCTGCTGAATTAGATGATTCTATAAGAGCCGCTCGCAAAGCAGGATGCAAAGAAATCATTCTTCTAAAATGTACAAGTACATATCCTTCTTCTCCAGAAAACACCAATCTTCAAACACTTGCACATATGAGAGAATTATTTCAATGTGAAGTCGGTTTATCCGATCATACAATGGGAATTGGAGTGGGAGTAGCAAGTGTTGCATTAGGAGCGAGTGTAATTGAAAAGCATTTTACCACTTCAAGAGCTGAAGGCGGAACGGATGCTGCATTTTCTATGGAACCTGCAGAAATGAAGTCTCTTGTAGAAGAGACTGAAAGAGCTTGGTTAAGTCTTGGCAGTATTACATATGGCCCGACAAAAGCAGAAGAGCCTTCTCTTAAGGATCGTCGTTCACTATATGTGGTAAAGGATATACAAGCCGGAGAAATATTAACAAAAGAAAATATTCGAGCCATTCGTCCAGGTTTTGGACTTCCACCAAAACATTTAAAAAGTGTACTAGGAAAAGTGGCAAAAACCAGTGTGAAAAAAGGAACTCCATTATCATGGGAGTTGTTATAGGGGGTAAATAAATGAATGTTTTGCTTACTGGAGGAGCTGGCTTTATTGGTCGCGCTGTTGCCAAAAAGCTTCTATCTGACGGTCATAAAGTTTGGATACTAGATGATTTATCAAATGGAAGAAAGGAAAACATTAAAGATTTCAGGAATGAGCTTGAAGATTTTATTACCGGTGATATAAAGAATGAAGAGTTATTAAATGATCTCTTCAATGAAATTCCATTTGATATATGTTACCATCTTGGTGCATCAATAAATGTACAAGATTCTATTGATGATCCAAGAACCACCTTTAATAATGATACACTTGGTACTTTTTATATTCTTGAACAATGCCGGAAGCATAACGTAAAGGTTGTTTTTATGAGTACATGCATGGTATATGACCGCTGTTTAGATGAGAGTGGAATTACTGAACGGCATCCAATTAAACCAGCTTCACCTTATGCTGGGGCAAAAATTGCAGCAGAGAATATGGTTCTGTCCTACTATCATGCGTATGGGCTTCCTACAGTAGTCATACGACCTTTTAATACCTACGGGCCTTATCAGAAAACTGGCGGAGAAGGCGGTGTTGTAGCTATCTTTATTAAGAAAAAGCTATCTGAGGAAACTTTAAGTATTTACGGAGAAGGAACGCAGACACGAGATCTGCTTTATGTGGATGATTGCGCTGATTTTGTCGTACAAGCCGGATATTCAGATCAGGTTAATGGCGAAATAGTAAATGCTGGCCTAGGAAGAGACATATCTGTCAATGATTTAGCTATGTTAATTGTGAAGAATCCAGCAAAAATTGAACATGTAGAGCATATTCATCCGCAAAGTGAAATTAAAAAACTTTTATGTAATTACGAGAAGGCTAAAAACCTGCTCGGCTGGGAACCTAAGATTTCCCTTGAAGAAGGAATTAGAAGAACGGAACAATGGATAAAATCAAGTCACCTTATTTAAAGGGTGACTTTTTTTGGAGGGATATTTATGACTTTGGCCATATTTGGAGGAAAGCCTGTTAGAGATACATTTTTATCTTATGGTTCACAATGGATTGATGAAGAAGATATAGAGATCGTGGTAAGTACCTTGAAGAGTTCATTTTTAACTCAAGGACCGATGATAAGAGAATTCGAACAATCAATAGCTAATTATGTTGGAGCCAAGCATGCAGTAGCATTTTCAAATGGAACTGCTGCTTTGCATGGTGCTTGTTTTGCCGCAGGCATTAGCGACGGGGATGAAGTGATTACTTCTCCAATTACATTTGCAGCAAGTAGTAATTGTGTTTTATATTGTGGTGGGAAACCAGTTTTTACTGATATTGATCAAAAAACATACAATATAGATCCGCAAAAAGTCAAAGAAGCTATCACTAAGAGAACAAAGGCAATCATTCCGGTTGACTTTACCGGTCAGCCGGTTGACTTAGATTCAATAAACTCAATAGCGAAGGAACATGATTTAATTGTAATTGAAGATGCTGCACATTCTATAGGTGCGAGTTATAAAGGAGTCAAAATTGGTTCCCAAGCGGATATGACAATGTTTAGCTTTCATCCAGTAAAACATATTACAACAGCTGAGGGTGGAATCATTGTAACTAATTCTGATGAATACGCGGAAAAGCTTCGATTATTTCGTTCACATGGTATTAAAAACACAGATTTATTGAAAGAAGAGGGACCTTGGTATTATGAAATGGTGGCTCTAGGATACAACTATCGAATGACAGATATTCATGCTTCATTAGGAATTTCACAATTAAATAAGCTAGATTATTTTATTGAAAGAAGAAGAAGTATTGCAGCCCGCTATGATAATGAATTTTCTAAAATAAGTGGGGTGAGAACTCCTTATCAGTCAAAGGATACAAACTCTAGCTATCATCTGTATATGTTACAACTGGATTTAGAGAAGTTTAAGGTAGGTAGAAGGGAAATTTTTGATGCACTAAGAGCGGAGAATATAGGGGTTCATGTACATTATCTGCCTGTATATATGCATCCATATTATCAGGAGTTGGGATATGAAAAAGGATTATGTCCAATTGCCGAAGATTGGTATGAGTCAGCACTAACAATTCCCTTATTTCCTAAAATGAGTGAATCAGATGTTTCCTCTGTTATCGAGGGAATAAGCAAAGTTATCAACTATTATCTTAAATAAACTTATCTTCCAAAATTGCTATTCGGCTTAAAAATTTAAAAGATCATTTAAGATTCCTTATGTTTTGTCCGATATAATACTTAGGTTAATATAAGGAGTTGCTCATTATGAGTTTTAATGGGGTATCAAATAATATTCAAAGTAGTTCTAACAACTATGCTGTTAAAACTGAAATGAATTCTTCACCTTCGAATCTGCTGGAATCTAGCCAACAGAAAACTGTTCAGGAATTCAGCACACAACTAATTGAGAAGAACAGTAAGAGTAACTTTGATAAACAAGAAGTTGAACATATTGTTAAAGGAATGAATGAATTTTTAAAGCCTCATTATAGCTCTGTGAGCTTTAAACTGCATGAAGAATTAGAAAAGTACTATGTTGAAGTGATAGATAAAGAAACAAAAGAAGTCATTCGTGAAATCCCTAATAAGGAAATTTTAGACATGTATGCCAAGATGAAAGAATACTTAGGGCTATTTATAGATGAAAAACTCTAATTATTAGAGGAGGTAGTAAATATGGTTAATTCAATACGTTTTTCAGGTATTGCAAGTGGGATGGATACTCAATCAATTGTTGATTCTATGATGAAAGCTCAAAGAATACCATTAGATAAAATTCACCAAAAAAAGCAGTTGTTAGAATGGAAACGCGATGATTATAGAAATGTCAACCTTATGTTAAAGGAACTTGATGACTTTACTTTTAATGGTATTTTCAGACAAGCTAACTTACTTAAGAAATCTGTTTCGTCATCTAATACTGAATTTGTGACTGCAAATGCAAGTCCAAATGCTGCTAATGTCAACTATACAATTAAGGATGTTAAGTTAGCGACAGCAGCAAGACAGCAGGGGCAAAATATAAGCTCATCTAAACTAGACCCAGATAAAAGTTTAAGATCACAACAAAATATATTTTCTTCTACATCAAGTATTGATTGGCAAGAGGAGACGAAAACAGAAACCCTTAAAGTTCCTGAAGGCAGTAATGGTGAGTTCCAGCTTTCTAAAAAAGAGATATCGATTACGGCTGGCGCAAACATTTCTGTTGGTGGACAAGACTTTACAGTTAGAACGGATGCAATAACTGACGGAAATCCACTAAAGGAAAATGAAGTTTACGTTAATCAAACTACAGGTAAGGTGAAATTCGGAGCTGAATTGGCTGCTGGGACAACTTTTGATGTTAGCTATACGAATCATTATCTGGAGTTTGATATTAAAACATATAATGAGCAGGGAGAAGCACAGTATAAGAACTTTAAGTTTGATGGCAGTACTTCATTAAATAATATGTTCAATACGATAAATAAATCTACTGCTGGAGTTAACATGTTTTATGATAGCAGTTCTGATCAAGTTTCTGCAATGAGAACAGAAACTGGTGAGTTCAACAAGAATGGAAACGAAATTGAATTTCTTAATGTAATAAAGGATAGCAATGGCGATCCTACAAGGTCGAGTAGCAGCTTCTTCAATAATGTTTTAGGTTTAGGAAATGACATAGCAGGAACAGGAACAGATGCTGAGTTTTCCATTAATGGGCTTAACACGACAAGAAAATCTAACACATTTACTTTGGATGGGGTTACATTTACATTAAAAAAAGATTCTGTGGTTAATGGCGTAAGCACAGGAGAATCTGCAACAATCAATATCCAATCGGATACTGATAGCATAATGACAACTATTAAAGATTTTGTTAATAAATATAATGAAATAATCGGTAAGGTTAATGGTGAATTGACTGAAGAACGTTATAGAGATTACTCTCCATTAACAGATGAAGAAAAAGAAGCTTTGAGTGAAAAAGAAGTTGAAAAATGGGAAGATCAAGCGAGAAGTGGAATGCTTCGACGGGATTCCATACTATCTGGAGCTTTAGATCAGATGCGTAACAATATGTATTCTGAAGTAACGGTTAGCGATTCTAATGGAATGAATTCCAATTACAATCAATTGGCTGAAATAGGTATTACTACTACTAGAAATTACTTAGACCGAGGAAAGCTTGAGATCGATGAAGAAAAGCTGAAAGCTGCTATAGAAGATGATCCAGAAGCTGTATACCAATTATTTATGGCAGATGGGAATACATCTAGTGAGAAAGGACTAGCAAGAAGACTGCGCGACAGTATCTCATCAACAATTCAAACAGTAGAACAGCGAGCGGGAAATAGTTACAAGACCCCACAATCTTATACAATGGGGAAACAATTGTTAGATTATGAAGAACAAATAGACAGATTTGAAACAAAACTTGTGACAATAGAAGATCGTTACTGGAAACAATTCAATGCAATGGAAAAAGCTATGCAAAATCTAAACAACCAATCCAATCAACTATTATCGTATTTAGGAATGGGTAACCAATAAAATAAGTAGGTGAAAATAATGGCAATACCACAGCCACATCAAGCATACAAGCAAAACTCCGTTAACTCGGCTTTGCCAGAAGAGTTAACATTACTTTTATATAACGGCTGTTTAAAGTTTATAAAACTAGCTAAAAGGGCAATGGACGATGATAATATTAGCGAACGTAACGTGAATCTGATTAAAGCCCAAAAGATTATACAAGAACTAATGATCACATTAAATATGGATATTGAACTTTCACATAATTTAATGAGAATGTATGATTATCTCTACAATAGGTTAGTAGAGGCAAATACAAAGAATGATGTTGAAATTATTAACGAAGTTGAAGGATATATAGTAGAGTTTAGAGATACATGGAAGTCAGCAATTCAACAAGTAAAAAAACAACAGCTTGAGAGCAGTCAGGTTTAATGGAAATACTCAAACAATATCTGCAAACTTCTATGGAACTAAAGAATATTCTTAAAGAAGAAATCACATTTAAGGAACAAGATCACTATTTAGAAAAGATTGAATATTTATTAGAAAAAAGGCAGGCCTATCTGAATAGTTTCCCTGATTTATCTTCTTTAGAACCTTCTGTAAAGGAAGAAATAATTAAATTAGAGAGGGAAATTAAAACTCTAATTGATACCAAGAAAACTAAAATTCAAAGCAATTTAAAGATATTGCAGGTAAAGAAAAAGAAAAAAAATCAATATTCTAATCCTTATGGCGATGTATCTATAGATGGAATGTTCCTTGATAAAAAAAAATAGACCTATTTGGTCTATTTTTTTTATCAAGAATGAAGGTTAAGATTAACTTTGCAAGTCTTAAGGAATTGTCCTAAAGAATATGGGCCATTCTGTAAACACCCAAGAAGATAATTTAAAAGCTATACTATTTTCAAAGCTGGTGTGAACATGGATCAGGAAACAATGTTAAAGGACATTTTAAATGCCCTAAATTTACACTCTCGTAAAATGGATGAAAAATTTGAGCAAGTGGACGCTCGATTTGAACAAGTAGATGCCCGCTTCGAGCAAGTGACGCTCGATTTGAACAAGTAGATGCCCGGTTCGAGCAAGTGGATGCCCGATTCGAACAAATGGAAGCGCGTTTTAACCAGGTAGACGCCCGCTTCGACCGCATTGAAGAACGATTAGATCGGGTTGAGAAAAAAATGGGTGGCTTTCGTACAGAGATGTCTGAAATGCAGGAAACCGTTGACTTTATCTCCTCGAAGACAATTCAGCATGAAAAAAAGCTCCGTGAATTCAACCGTCAGTAATTTTACCAGCAGACTAAAATCCCACTAAAACTACGAAATACACTTCAAGGGAAACCTCTATTTTATAGATTGCTTGTTTAGACTCACCTCTCTTAGCTATACTAATAGATAAGGCTGTGGAGAGGAACTGTACATATGATCTACCAATTAAAAATCCTTTTAAAAGATACCAAACCGCCGCGTTGGAGAAGAGTGCTTGTACAGAAAGATATGACATTTGCCCACCTTTATGAAGCCATTCAAATTGCTTTTGATTGGGAAGGTGTATTTTTGCACGGATTTGTGCCAATGAAGGTAAAGGGAGAAAACGTCAGAAGTTTGCCCATTTTAATTCGCCCGAAAGAATTTGACGGAGAGATTCTCACCAAAAAGAACTACGATTATGATGACAGTGAAGAAATTCTCTCAGATTGGCTTGTTTTTAAGAAGGATAAAATGATGTATGTTTACGACTATAGGGAGTACTTACAGCATGAAATTGTCTTGGAGAAAATAGTTCCCTTTGACAGAGATCTGCATTGTCCCTACGGTGTAAAAGCAACACTTGGATCTCAGCCAGAAGCAGAAGAGGAATGGGGTTATACAGATCTTAAACAACTAACAGAGGATATCTACGATCTATTTAAGGCCCATTTTGTTTCTCAAGGAAAAGAACAGGATGTAACCAGCTTCTTTAATGAACTCGAAATTTTACGAATTCCATTTGATTGATAGTATTCCCTGTTTTTCCTATAATCTTCACGAATTCGACAAAATTCTTCTAATTGTTTTTCCGTTTTAGCAGGAATTTGTTGGGGTAAAATAGAAATGTAATACATAGTCTTTTTTAAAGGGAAAATGTTTTCAAGCAGAAGACTTTTTCTCATAAGACGAGACTGTTTGGGAAAGCTAATATGGTGTTTTTTTACGGGAAATCCACAAAACCCAGCAGTCATTATTGCCCATTGAAAAGGAGGAGTTCACATATGAATTATAACATTCGTGGTGAAAACATTGAGGTAACTCCAGCAATTCGAGAGTATGTCGAGAAGAAGATTGCTAAATTGGAAAGGTATTTTACTGAAACTCCTAATGCAAATGTGAATGTCAATTTAAAAACGTATAATGATAAATCATCAAAGGTAGAAGTAACTATTCCAATGCAGAACCTTGTGCTTCGTGCAGAGGAAGTACATGCTGATATGTATGCAGCGATTGATTTAATTACAGATAAGCTTGAACGCCAAATTCGTAAACACAAAACAAAAGTAAATCGTAAATTCCGTGAAAAGGGCAATATCAACGCTCTATTTGCGGCAACGGATGAAGGCGGCGCACCAGCAATTGAAGAGGACGATACAGAAGAACTAGAAGTTGTCCGCCAAAAAAGCTTTGATTTAAAGCCAATGGACAGCGAAGAAGCCATCCTGCAAATGAACATGCTTGGCCATAGCTTCTACGTCTTCACTAACGCAGAAACAAACTTAACAAACGTTGTATACAAACGAAAAGATGGCCGTTACGGTCTAATTGAAGCTCAATAAAATATGAAAAGAGGCTGACCTTGGTGTCAGCCTTTTTTTTGGGGTTTTGGGGAGTGGAATTTCAAAGAGAGGAATACCATGTTAAAGGCAATTGACCTAAAAGTTGATGGAAAAGATCGAAACCCTAAATGAAAAGACCGAATATCCTTTTCAAATGATCGAGTAAAGTAGGGAAATGATCGATAAATTTTGGGAAATGATCGAATACCTTTAAGAAGAGATAGAAAATTGGTTAGTTCACCGCTTGAGCAGAGATTTGATAGGAAACCGGAAAAGTTTGATAGGAAAAAGCGAGATTTTGATAGGAAATCAAGAAAGTATGATAGGATAGAACGGGAATTTGATAGGAAATCAAGAAAGTTTGATAGGAAACAAGCTGCTTGATCCATTAAAGCGGTAATTTAATACCGTACAGAACAAATACAATAGGAAAGAAGCCAAAGATAGATAGAAAAGGGCCCCCCTCGCAGAAAAATTCCCAACCTCAATCGGATCTAGGATCATTTATTCAAAAAACCATTACTTTTCTAGGTATCATCCACGCATTATCATAGCCACAGCCAAAATCCAGCCCGAAACTCCACCACCCCAAAATAAGTATCTTTTAAAATACTCTCATCTACCAACCGCCAAACCCCCAGTCCAGCTCTATACTCGTCATAACACACTCCACACAAAAAAAGAGACCGACAAATGTCGGCCTCTTTTCTTCCAATTAAATCTTAAATTTCTCGAGTTCTGCTGTCAAAACGCTTGTCATTTCCTGGAGTTCTGCTACTTTTTCGCTTACCTGCTGGAAGGCGTGAAGCTGTTCTTCAGTGGATGCTGAGATTTCTTCGGTTCCGGCAGCTGTTTCTTCTGTAACGGCGGATATGTTTTCAATGGCTGAGTTTACTTGCTGGCTCATGGCATTGGTTTGTTCCATATCGTCATTTAAGCGATGCAGCTGAGCGTTGATACCAGAAACATGAGCAGATATCGCTTCAAAGGATTGTTCTGTTTCCGACATAGATTGAGATTGCTGTGTTGAAAGACCATGTCCATGCTCGGTTGCAGAATAGATGACAGTGATACCGTTTTGAATATTGCTTACCATGGATGTGATGAGGCTTGTGGCTTTCGCCGTTTCATCTGCCAGTTTTCGAACTTCATCTGCTACGACGGCAAAGCCTTTTCCTGCCTCGCCGGCACGTGCTGCTTCAATAGCGGCATTCAGGGCAAGCAGGTTCGTTTGCTCTGCGATTGCATTGACCGTTTTGGCTGCGCCGTCAATTTCTGTTGTGAATCTTGAAAATTCGCTAACTGATTCTTTGATTTCACGAGAAGAATCAGAGATTTTTTCTGCTATTTCTACTTGTTTTTGCAGTGAGCTGCGTCCAGATTGAACAGCAGTTAATGCTTCTTTGCTGCTTTCTGCAGACTGCTCGCTCGTTTGTTTGACTGTTTCGAATTGGTCGGTCATTGAGCTCATAAGAGAAGCGGTTGCCTGAATATCCTCTGAAATGGTGGCACTTCCTTTGGCCAGTTCATCGGTTGAAACCGCCACTTGCCTGCTGCCCTCGTTCAGGCTTTGCATATAGCTTGTCACGTCTTCGGTAAACCTGCCGACATTTTTTCCAACTGAGTCAATGGATTGGACCGTTCCTTTTAAACTGTTAATCATCGTTGAGAAGGACTCCGTCAATTGGTGTAATTCATTACGGCTGTTCTTTTTGTAAGTAAGAGCAGAAGTATCAATTGTCAGGTCTCCTGCTGCCACCATCTTCGCTGAAACTACAAGACGGTGGATTGGTCTTGTAATATTTCGAGCGGCAACCCATGAATAAATTCCTGTAAGGATGATTAAAAGCAGTGCTCCAATCAAGGCAGAAGTAGCGATCATCGCAATTTTTTGTGATGTTTCTTCGTTCATTTGCTTGTACCATTCATTTGTTTCTTTTTTTAGAAGGTACATATCATTCAAAATACCGGAAATTCGAATTGATTGCTTTTTAATATCTGCAGCATTGCTGGCAGCGAAGCCGGCATCTACTGCATCCTTTAGCGCAAGATATTTTGTCTCAATTTTTGAGATAATCTCTTGATGCTCGTTCACCTTTGCCATAGATGACAAAGCGGCTAAGTTTGCCCCTGTTTCTTCCAGCATTGAGAGGGCTTCATTTTTGTTAGCCTCACTGTTTAAAAAAGTATAATTGTTCAAAGACTGGCTTGTGACGACTAAGCTCTGTTCCAGTTCTTTAACAGAAAGAAGCAGAGCTGTATCGTCTTCAGCTGTCGTTTGAATATCGGCCGTTTGATAAATGATGAAACCAATCATGGCAGTTGATAGAATGATTGGAATTAAAATATTGATTAATAGGCGGTTTCTTAATGTCATTGGCTATTCTCCTTTTCGGAAGCAACGGTAATCTTACCGGAAACGATCTCTTCCTGCGCCTTTTCAATGGCAGCCTGCTGTTCAGCTGTCAGTGTGATGTTGCGGATTGGTGCCAATCCTACGCCATCTTCTGATAAGCCAAATAAGTAGCTTTTTTCAGAGATGCTGCCTTCTTCCTGTAATGTCTGTGCAATTTGAAAAACAGCCGTATTTACATTCTTTAGCATCGAAGTTACAACTGCTTTTTCGGCAATGAAGAATTGATCTGAGTCCACACCTGCTGCAAAAATGCCTTCTTCTTCAGCTTTTTTAATCATGCCAAAACCTGAGAAACCAGCCGCGTGATAAATAAAATCTACACCATTTTCAATAAAACCAGCCGCGATGGCAGAGCCTGCCTCGGAATCATCAAATGAACCGACATATTCACTAACAACTTCAATGTCTGGATTATAATATTTGGCACCGTCGATATAGCCCATTTCAAAATGGTGAATGAGCGGGGTATCCACACCGCCGACAAAGCCAATTTTCCCGGTTTTGCTGGCCATTGCAGCAACCATTCCTACCAAGAAGCTTCCTTCTTGCTCCTTAAATGTTAAGGAAATAATATTCTCAAGCTCTGACTTTTCATCAATCAGTAAAAACTGCTGCTCGGGATATTGTTTTGCCACACTCTCTAACGCATCCTTCACGGAAAAGCCAAGACCAATGATCAGGTCATGTTTTTCTTCAACAAGTTCTGTAAGCTTTTCCTCGTAATTTCCATCGGGAGCTTCTTTATAGTCAAAAAGAACACCAAGCTCATCGCGGGCCTTCTCTAGACCTTGAAAGGCAGAGTCGTTAAACGATTCATCTCCTAACCCGGCATCAGAAAGCATAATCCCAATCTTATATTCTTTTTCAGCTTGCTCTGAAGACTGTGCTGAACAGCCTGCAAGGAATATTCCTATGATCATGATTGCAATAGTAATTTTCTTCAAGTTCATCCTCCTGATGTGTAATAAGACGTTATACTTAGATGATATCGGCAGAATAACTTGGTTTTTTAATAGTTTGTGTTGATCTGAGGAGCATTTTTTACTGGGTGTGGAGATAGATGTTGGAAAAGGGAGGGAGGATTAGTGAAAATACTATATGTATTGGTGAGGTTCTTTATTTATTGTGACATTATAGGGGAATATTTGATTTCAGAGATATGATTCTCCCATCGTTAATATAAAAAAGAGCCTGCACTATGCAGGCTCTCTCTTCCAATTATCAATCATTCAATACCTTATACTTTTCTTTCAGCTCTTCTGGTGCCATTTTAATCATTTGCTGCAGGAGAAAGGTGGTTAGGACGATGTCGTCGGTAAATCCAAGGATCGACAGGAAGTCGGGAATGATGTCGAATGGCAGAAGAATATAGGCAATGATTGCCGCGATTGGCAGCAGTTTCTTTGCCATGGAGACATTCCGTGATAAAAAGTAATCCTTTAAAAAAGGGATAAACCGCCAAAATTTAAAGATGAATTTAACGCGTTTCATCAGTTTCATTCTTATCCCCCTTTAGTAGGTGATAGATAGTATTTATCCGGACTGGCCGCTTGTAAACCTTTAGATCAATCCTTTTTAATGGTGATATTATCCGTATCGGCACTTTTGACACCTTCATGGAAGATTAGTCTTGTCCGAAATTTGTATTGCGGATTCAGCGATGTTTCAGGAAGTTCTTCCGGCAGCTGGTAGCTGAAGGTAATTGATTCTGTTTGTTTTGGTTTGATCACCTTTGACGTCAGAATCGTTGAACTGCCAATGACTTCATCAATTTCGCGCTTTTCACAATGCATAATCAGGTCGCATTCAATGCGTTTGAGCGGCTGGGAAATAAAGCCGCCTGCAATGTTAAATTGTCCCTCAATGTTTTCACCAACGGTAAATTCGTATTTAGGAAGTACTAAGTCGATTTTGGCCGATCCGATCCCAAGCATGCACATATATTTTTGTAGCATCAGTGTGTACTCTCTCTCCTGGTCTATTATTTTGTATTTGTGTAGCGTTCATCAATTTTCTTTTCGATCTTCTCAAGCTCAACTTGATTTTTCAGAAGTTCTTCTTTGTTTTTCTTTGTTAATTCCTCAAGTGAAAATCTAATTTTTCTTTTCATCATTACTCCACCTCATTTTAAAGTTCTACTTAGTTGTTGTCCACTATTCATTAGCAAATTTTGTTGTCTATTTTGTGTAGAGAAAAACAAGCAAAAGACCTTTGCCAATGCCGGCAAAGGTCATAAATAAAGACCTCTACCGTCTGGTAAAGGTCTGGCTAACAATTTTTTAGAAATTGCCAACAGAACCGAGAGCAACTGCTCTGAAATGACGACTCTGCTGTAAAAGCTACTCCCCTTTAGGAGAACAACTATTTAATTTTATACTCTTATTCTATGAGGAACACGCAAAATTGTCAAATATTTAGCGGTATGAAAAAGGGATTCGGGAACAATTTAAAGATAAAAGACGGTGGAAGTGATCCAAAGTGAAGATACAGCTGCAGTTATTTTTAGCATTTTTAAAAGTGGGGCTATTAGGTTATGGCGGTGGGCCGTCCTCGATACCGCTTGTGCATGTGGAGACAGTTGAACGGTATAAGTGGATGGACCGGGATGAGTTTGCAGATATTTTAGCTTTAGGAAATGCGCTTCCGGGACCAATTGCTACGAAAATGGCTGGGTATATCGGTTATCGAATGGGCGGATGGCTTGGAATGTTGAATGCAGTTGCGGCCACAATTGTCCCGACGATACTGCTGATGATTTTTGTGTTAACGGCTCTCAATGCATTCAAAGATAACCCGATGGTCGCAGGGATGGCACAGGCAGTAGTCCCGATTGTCGCGGTGATGCTCGGAAGCCTGACATGGGATTTTATTAGAAGTGCAGGAACATCTGCATTAGGCTGGAGGGGGACGAGTATGCTCCTTGCTGCCAGTCTGGTCTGCATACAATGGCTGCATATTCATCCAGCCATTCTGATAGGAGTTCTTATCGTAACTGCATTTATTAAAAAATAATGGATGGCAGGTGAAGAATATTGAGCTTATACATACAGCTTTTTCTCGCTTTTTTTATCCCCGGGATTTTAGGCTATGGCGGCGGACCTGCTTCCATTCCTTTGATTGAGAAGGAAGTGGTCGACCGCTATGAGTGGCTGACTGTCAGTGAGTTCAGCGAAATGCTGGCGCTTGGCAATACATTGCCTGGACCAATTGCTACGAAAATGGCCGGCTATATTGGCTATGAGCAGGCTGGTGTTTTGGGAGCGGTGATCACTATCTTCGCAACGGTCGCCCCCTCGCTTGTGCTTATGCTTGCGCTGCTGGGATTATTGATGAAACATAAAGAATCTCCGAAAGTAAGGCGGCTGACGATCTATATTCGGCCTGTGATTGCCATCCTTTTAGGTGTGATGACATTTGAATTTTTCATTTCCGCCTGGGAGGGAGCAGGTCTTTGGCAAACGATTGTGATTGGAGGTGCAGCCTTTCTTTTATTAGAAGTAATGAAAGTGCATCCAGCCTATGTCATTGGCATGGGCCTTGTTTATGGATTGTTCTTTTTAGCGTCATAACGTAAGAGGAGCCGATCTCTTTATCCCTTATATACTTGACCGCTGCTGCTGTCTTTATCAGGTTCTTTGAGACTCGTATCATCCTTTTCCTCATCTTCTTCAGTGTGTTTTCTTATATTAATATGACGAAAGACTCGGATGATAGGACGGACGATCATAGCCAAACTTCCGATGAGGTAAGCGGAGTTAGGATAAACTGAAGGTACATTTAGCAAATTTAGAATACTGCCTAGGATAAAAAAACAGCCGATCACGGCATCCGCAATCCATTGAATAATATAGGTATATTGAGCAAACTGAATCTTAAATCTTCCCTGATCGATTTCTATATCAATTCCGCCTTCATACTCTTTCCGTTTAACATTTTTAAGCATGTATTCACCTGAATTCCATTAGAATGTTTTTCTGCTATTCCTAATCCTTCATTTACCCTCTCTTTATCACCTCCACATTGTTTAAAACGCATTCTGCTAGAAAAGAGACTATTTATTCATACAATGTCCAAGATGTAACCGTGAACATTTCTCCAGCCTACTTACATAAGTTGTCACTCCCTAGTGTAAGTGGTAATATTAATAGGGAAACAATTCGTATTTAAAGTGTAATGACCATTGACGGATGTATGATCTTCACCAGTCATGGATTGTACTGCCATATACCTACAGATTTCTTAGCTTATACGCTCTATCCTTGTATTCTTAAACTTTCATTTAAGAACAGGATCATTGTATTCGCTCATTTCTGACAGCAGACAAGCTGTGGAGGTATATTTCGATCTTACTTTTCAATTAAAGGAGCGTTTTTAATGCTTGGAATTTTAAATAAAGTGTTTGATCAAAACAAACGTGAACTAAAGCGTTTAGAAAAAACGGCTGATCAGGTGGATGCCCTGGCAGCAAGTATGGAAAAGCTTTCTGATGAGGAATTTAAGACAAAAACAGAAGAATTTAAAGGGCGGTATCAAAAAGGCGAAACCCTTGATGATTTATTAATAGAAGCGTTTGCTGTTGTCCGTGAGGCGGCAAAACGTGTGCTTGGCTTATATCCATATAAGGTCCAGCTTATGGGGGGAGCTTCCCTGCATGATGGAAATATATCAGAGATGAAAACAGGGGAAGGTAAAACACTTACTTCCACATTGCCTGTTTACTTAAATGCGCTTGCAGGTAAAGGCGTGCATGTAGTAACCGTCAACGAATATTTGGCAAGCCGTGATGCGACCGAAATGGGACAGCTTTATGAATTCCTTGGACTAACGGTCGGATTAAACTTAAACGGCATTACGAAAGAAGAAAAGCAAGCTGCGTATTCAGCAGATATTACGTATAGCACAAACAATGAACTTGGCTTTGATTATTTGCGTGACAACATGGTTTTGTATAAAGAGCAGAAAGTACAGCGTCCGCTTTTTTATGCGGTCATTGATGAAGTGGATTCCATCTTAATTGACGAAGCGCGTACACCGTTAATTATTTCTGGATCTGCACAAAAATCGACTCAGCTCTATATCCAGGCAAATGCGTTTGTCAGCAGATTAAAGGCAGAGGAAGATTACACGTATGATGAAAAAACAAAAGGTGTGCAGCTGACAGAAGAAGGGATGACAAAGGCGGAGAAAGCTTTTGGCATTGAGAACTTGTTCGATATCACGCATGTTTCTTTGAACCATCATATTACACAGGCGTTAAAGGCTCATTCGAGCATGCATGTTGATGTTGACTATGTTGTTCAGGAAGGCGAAATCGTTATTGTTGACCAATTCACTGGCCGTCTCATGAAAGGACGCCGCTACAGTGATGGGCTTCATCAGGCGATCGAAGCGAAGGAAGGATTGGAAATTCAGAATGAGAGCATGACACTTGCGACCATCACTTTCCAAAACTACTTCCGTATGTATGAAAAGCTTTCCGGAATGACAGGTACAGCGAAAACAGAGGAAGAAGAGTTCCGCAATATTTACAATATGAATGTAGTGGTCATTCCAACAAATCGTCCGATTGCCCGTGACGACCGTGCCGATTTAATTTATGCTTCCATGGAAGGCAAGTATCGCGCGGTTGGTGAAGAGATTGCTGAACGCCATAAAAATGGACAGCCTGTGCTTGTTGGTACGGTTGCGATTGAAACGTCTGAAATTATTTCAAAATATTTATCGAAAAAGGGCGTTCCGCATAATGTCCTCAATGCGAAAAACCATGGAAGAGAAGCAGAAATTATCGCAGATGCCGGAAAGCAAGGTGCGGTCACGATTGCGACGAACATGGCAGGACGTGGTACCGATATCAAGCTTGGTGAAGGTGTAAAAGAGCTTGGCGGGCTTGCCGTTCTTGGAACAGAGCGCCACGAAAGCAGACGGATTGACAATCAGCTCCGCGGACGTTCAGGACGTCAGGGAGACCCAGGGATTACACAATTCTACTTATCAATGGAAGATGAGCTAATGCGCCGCTTTGGTTCTGACAACATGAAATCCATGATGGCCCGTCTTGGCATGGATGACACACAGCCAATTCAGAGCAAAATGGTATCAAGAGCAGTAGAATCAGCGCAAAAACGAGTAGAAGGTAATAACTTTGATGCTCGTAAACAGCTTCTTTCTTACGATGATGTGCTTCGCCAGCAGCGCGAAATCCTCTATACACAAAGAAACGAAGTACTTTATTCTGAAAGCTTAAGAGAAATTATTGAGAGAATGCTGACAACATCCATTCAGCGCAATGTCGAAGCCTTTACACCTCTTCATGAGGAGCAGGAAAAATGGAATCTGCAAGGCTTAGTTGATTATGTAAACGGAAATCTTCTCAATGAAGGAGATCTAACGGTTACTGATCTGCAGGGCAAGGACGGCGAAGAGATTGTCAAACTTCTCTTAGATAAAGTAAAAGTGAAATATGACGAAAAAGAAGTTCATCTTGCCGATCAAATGCGTGAATTCGAAAAGGTTATCGTTCTCAGAACAGTTGATACAAAATGGATGGACCATATCGATGCAATGGATCAGCTCCGCCAGGGAATTCACTTGCGCGCTTATGGGCAAATCGATCCGCTTCGTGAGTATCAGCAAGAAGGGTTTGCGATGTTTGAACATATGATTATGTCGATTGAAGATGAGGTTTCAAGATTAGTCATGAAAGCAGAAATCCGCAATAACCTGGAGCGTCAGGAAGTAGCGAAAGGCCAAGCAGTCAATCCGAAAGAGGATGGCGAAAAGCTTAAGAAAAAGCCAGTTGTGAAGCAAATGGATGTCGGCCGTAATGACCCATGTATTTGCGGAAGCGGCAAAAAATATAAAAACTGCTGCGGTGCAGCAAAATAAAGAATTTAGAAGCCGGCATAGTCTTTGCCGGCTTATCGTTTGAAGATCCATGTGTACCATTTTGTTTCTGGTGGGATATAATGTATGATGGAAAAAAATAATGAGGTGACATAAATGGAATTAGCAGATATTCGGAATGAACTTGAAAAAACAGCTAGAATTTTAGCGGACTTTAGGGGGTCTCTTTGACTTAGAAAACAAAGAGGCTCGTATTGCTGAACTGGATGATGTGATGCTTCAGCCTAATTTCTGGGATGACCAGCAGCAGGCGCAAATAGTCATCAGTGAATCCAATGCGTTAAAAGATGCAGTCAATGAATTCAACGATTTAAATGAAACATATGAAAATCTTGAATTGACATATGAACTTGTTCGAGAAGAAAGCGATGAAGAGCTTCAGGAAGAGCTTGAAACTGAAATGAAGGACTTAATGAAGCGATTAAGCGATTTTGAATTGCAGCTGCTTTTAAGCGAAGAATATGATAAAAACAATGCGATCCTTGAGCTGCATCCAGGGGCTGGCGGAACAGAATCTCAAGACTGGGGTTCCATGCTGCTGCGTATGTATACACGCTGGGCGGAGAAAAAAGGATTCAAGGTTGAAACACTCGACTACCTGCCAGGAGATGAAGCGGGCATTAAAAGCGTGACACTTGCGATCAAAGGCCATAATGCATACGGCTATTTAAAAGCAGAAAAAGGCGTACACCGTCTTGTCCGTATTTCGCCATTCGATTCATCTGGACGCCGGCACACATCTTTCGTCTCCTGCGAAGTCATGCCGGAATTTAACGATGAAATTGAAATAGATATCCGTACAGAAGATTTAAAAGTTGATACGTACCGTGCGAGTGGTGCCGGCGGACAGCACATCAATACAACTGACTCAGCTGTTCGAATTACCCATACTCCAACGGGCGTAGTGGTTACATGCCAAACGGAACGCTCGCAAATCAAAAACCGTGAACGTGCGATGAAAATGCTTCAAGCGAAACTATATCAGCGTAAAATTGAAGAGCAGGAGCAAGAGCTTGCCGAAATCCGGGGCGAGCAAAAAGAAATTGGCTGGGGAAGCCAGATTCGCTCATACGTCTTCCACCCATATTCTATGGTGAAGGACCACCGTACGAGCACAGAATCAGGAAATGTCCAAGGCGTTATGGACGGAGACCTCGACAGCTTTATCAATGCTTACTTACGCTCGCGTTTGAGCTAAGCAATAAGAAAAACGACCTTTGCGGACGAAACAGCAAAGGTCGTTTTTTTGAAGAGTTATGAAAAATGAAGACTATAAATGTGACGTTTATGGAAGTGCAGACTTGGGTGTTGGAGAACAGCTTACAGGAAATGAAGAGATTTCTCGGAATAAGCGGAAATCCTCCCATTATTTCATGAAGAAGATACATTCTCCCTGGACTATACCTATCCATAAGCGGAGAAATTCCGGTTAAGGTGTAAAAAAGAGCTAAAACAGCAAAAATAAGCGGAGAAATTCCGGTTAACAGCTATATTTGGAACGAAATATAATAATTTTGTTCAAATAGTCGGAAACCCTCCCCTTATTTTGCAGGAAATGAAGAGATTTCTCGGAATAAGCGGAAATCCTCCCTTTATTTTCTCCAAGACAATACATTCTCCCAGACTATACCTATTCATAGGTGAAATACCTCTGCTAATAAATTCCTCTAAAAGGAATTTTCATCACTGCCCCCGCTCATATTTTGCCAAAGAAAACAAAAGCTATGAAAAGACAGACAAGCATCGAGCGTACTGAGTTCATTCACCTCTTTACCACAGTAGTCCGCTGGCATTCACAAAGAAGGAAGTGGCATGCTAAAATGAGCCCTGGTGCAGGTTTCCTGTATTGGAAGCTAAATCAACTAGTGTACATAAAAGAGGTTAGAGGGAGACGAAAATGGGAAGAAAAAATAGAGCAGTTTTGACAGGGAAAAAAACACCGTTAGCTTGGGTGTTGGAATATGCTTTTGTATTACTGGGATCAGCAATTGTAGCGATCTCATTTAATGTATTTTTACTGCCGAACCGGGTCGCTTCTGGCGGAGTCAGCGGGATCAGTACCATTCTTGATGCACTTGTTGGCTGGGAACCCGCCTATGTGCAATGGGCTTTTAATATTCCGCTGTTTATTGCTGGAGTCATTTTGCTCGGCAGACAGTTTGGGGCGAAAACACTGGCGGGGACGATCTTCTTGCCGTTTGTTGTGTTTTTGACAAACGATTGGGATGCTTGGACAAGTGATCCTTTGCTTGCATCTTTATTTGGCGGAATTGGCGTGGGGCTTGGATTAGGCATTGTATTTAGAGGAAAAGCATCAACGGGAGGAACCGATCTTGCCGCGCAAATTATTAATAAGTATACAGGCCTGTCATTAGGAACTTGTGTAGCACTTATCGACGGACTTATTGTTTTATCAGCTGCCATCGTCTTTAATATTGAACAAGGATTATATGCATTGATTGGCTTGTATGTCACTAGTAAAACAATTGATTTAGTGCAGGTTGGTTTTGGAAGATCCAAAATGGCTCTTATCATCACAGAAAAACAAGATGATGTTCGTGAAGGGATACTGAATAAAATAGACCGTGGTGTGACAAAACTATCTGCATACGGAGGTTATACCGATCATGAGCGTCCTGTGCTTTTATGTGTAGTTGATCCAACCGAGTTCACAAAATTGAAACAACTGGTGAAAACAATTGATCCATCTGCATTTATCATTGTTACCGATGCTTCAGAGGTGCTTGGTGAGGGTTTCAAAAGGGACTAGTATTGGTATAATATAACTGTATTATGGATTTTTTCCTGAGGGGGAGTTTAAAGTGAAAAAGAAGCTGCTTGCATTATTATTAGGATCTGCACTTGTACTTGCTGCTTGCGGCGGCGGTGACGATGCTGCTGAAGACACAAGTAGTAATGACGCTGCTGGTGGAGAAACTACTACTGCAGATGCCGGCAATGCAGAAAAGCTATACAATCAAAAATGTTCTCAATGCCATGCACAGGATCTATCTGGAGGAGCGGGCCCGGGCTTGCAGACAATTGGATCCACATTATCCAAAGATGAAATTGAAAACATCATTCTTAACGGCCAAGGCGCTATGCCTAAAGGTCAGCTGACTGGTGAAGATGCATCCGTAGTCGCAGAATGGCTTTCTGCTAAAAAGTAATAGAAGAAAAACGTCCTGTTGGGCGTTTTTTTATTGGTTTTCCACATTTAAAGTATTATGAAAATGCATATTACTTAGTTATCGATCATTTCCTAATGTTTTTCGGTTAATTTCCAGTGATATTAGATAAATTAATCATTATTTCTGGTCACTTCATTGAAGTATTCGTTCAATTCAACGAAATATCCGATCATTTACAAAGTCTTAACAAATATATTTCGTTTTCTATTTATGCCTTAACGGATTTTACGTACGGATTAGAATTCCTCTTTATAAAGCAAACCTTCAACCCTGTACATTTCTATAGCATACTACCCAGTCAATGTTCCAATTTTTAACACCATTCAGCAAAAAAATAAAAATAAATAGGGTAATATAGAAGGAAAATTCCGTCGATTTATTGAATATTTTATAAAATATTTAGGAAAAAAGTAGGAATACAGGAGATAAATGAAAAGAAAATGTAATATTTTTTTCCGTTCTTTTGACAAAGTATGATGGTATAATGAAGTCTGTGAGAAAGAGAACAAAGAATTTGTTCCTTTTCCTCTGATTATGTCGATAAATGTCGTATTTTGGTGAAGTTTCTGCATAAATAAAACTAAGACATATTTTTAGGTGATATAGATGATAGAAATGCAAGACGTATATAAAAGATACCCTAATGGTGTCACAGCTGCTAATGGAATAGATGTTCATATAAAGCAAGGTGAATTTGTCTATGTAGTTGGACCAAGTGGAGCCGGGAAATCAACTTTTATTAAAATGATGTACAGAGAAGAAAAGCCGACAAGCGGTAAAATTCTCATTAATGGTGTAAACCTAACAGAGCTGAAAAATAATAAGGTTCCGAACTTGCGAAGAGATATCGGAGTCGTTTTCCAAGATTTTAAGCTTCTGCCAACGCTAACTGTATATGAAAATGTTGCCTTTGCGCTTGAGGTAATTGAAGAGCATCCGAAAAATATTAAAAAACGAGTGATGGATACATTGGAACTCGTTAATTTAAAACATAAAGTAAGAATGCTGCCAACTGAGCTATCTGGCGGTGAACAGCAGCGTGTTTCAATTGCCCGTTCAATTGTAAACGCCCCTAAACTAGTAATTGCCGATGAGCCGACTGGTAACCTTGACCCTGAAACTTCTTGGGAGATTATGAACATTTTTGATGAAATTAACACGAGGGGAACGACGGTCCTCATGGCTACTCATAATAAAGACATAGTTAACACGATTAAACATCGTGTTATCGCAATTGAGGGCGGAAAAATTGTCCGGGATGAGCAAAGAGGTGATTACGGCTATGAAGTCTAGAACATTGCGCCGTCATTTCCGTGAAAGCTTCAAAAGTCTTGCCCGCAACGGCTGGATGACTTTTGCATCAGCAAGTGCGGTAACGGTCACTTTAATATTAGTAGGCGTATTTTTCGTCATTATGATGAACCTTAATAATGTGGCAACTTCAATTGAGGAAGATGTTGAAATCCGTGTTCATATTGATGTTGCAGCTACAGAAGAAGATCAGCAGATTTTAAGGGAACAAATTGAGCAAATATCTGAAGTGGGTTCTGTTACTTTTATTCCAAAAGAAGAAGAGCTAAATAACATGATTACTAGTCTTGGAGAAGATGGGGAAGCTTTTAAACTCTTTGAGCAAGACAATCCATTGAATGATATCTTTGTCGTAAAGACGAAAAATCCGACAGATACAATGACAGTAGCTGAAGAACTTGAAGCATTGGCATATGCATCTAAAGTTAAATATGGACAAGGAGAAGTTGAAAAACTATTCTCCTTCATTAATGTCAGCCGAAATGTAGGCCTAGTGCTGATCATCGGGCTATTATTTACAGCGATGTTTTTAATCTCTAATACAATCAAAATCACGATTGTATCCAGACGTCGTGAAATTGAAATTATGAAGCTAGTAGGTGCAACAAACTCATTTATTCGCTGGCCGTTTTTCCTTGAAGGATTATGGCTTGGAATACTAGGAGCGATTCTTCCGATTGCATTAATTGCAACATCCTATTCCTATGCATATGACTATATTGCACCACGGTTGGACGGGCACTTTATCCAGCTCTTAGAGTTTAGCCCATTCGTATTCCAGGTTTCCGCTTTGCTCATTTTAATGGGTGCTTTAATTGGAATCTGGGGAAGTTTAATGTCTGTCCGTAAATTCTTAAAAGTTTAATAGAGAAGGAGAGCTGCGGTTTTTGATATGAAAATCGCACTCTTCCGTTTTATACATAGAACATTCCATTTCTATGAACAGTTTTCTGGTTTTTAACATTGAATGCAGCCACGGACATCTGTAACCAAAATCATCAGTATTGGTATGAGGGGAGAAAAGAAAAGTGAAGAAAAAACGTCTACTAGTTCTATCCATGGCTACAATGCTAGGTGCTGGCGGTTTGGCAATAGGCACTCCAGCCAATCAGGCTTTTGCGGAAAATAAAATAAATAATTTGCAAAAAGAGCAGGAAAAGCTTCAGCAGGAACGCTCTGGTGTTGATTCACAAATTAATAGTGCAGGCACGGAAATTGAACAATTGCAAAATGAGCAAGAGAATGTTAAGGCAGAGATTAAAAGATTAGATCTTGCCATCAGTGATGCTCAAACAAAAATTACAGAAAAAAATGAGCAGATCTCTAAGACAAAAGATGAAATCGCCAAGCTTCAGGAAGAAATTGGAATCCTGAAAGAGCGCATTGAAAAAAGAAATGAACTTCTAAAGGATCGCGCACGCTCATTTCAGGAAACGGGCGGTGCTGTAAGTTATATAGATGTTCTTATGGGAGCACAAAGCTTCAGTGACTTTATTGATCGAGTTGGTGCTGTTGCAACCATCATGGAAGCCGATCAAAGCATTTTAAAAGAGCATCAGGCGGATAAAGATCTTCTTGAAGAAAAGCAAACGACTGTAGAAAAGGAACTTGCTTCCCTTGAAACAATGCTGGCAGATCTTCAGCAGCTAGAAAAAGAATTGAACAGTCAAAAAGGTGAAAAGGACAAGCTAATGGCTTCCCTGCAAGAAAAAGAAGAACAAAAGCATGCTGAAATCACTGACCTTGAAGAACAGAAAGAAATCTTAGCTGCTCAAACGGCGGCTGTCGAAAAAGCAATCAAGCTAGAGAAGCAGCGTCAAGAAGAAGCTGCAAGAAAAGCAGCAGAGGCAGCAGCAGCAGCTCAGCAGGCGGCTGCTAAAAAGAATAGCAGCAGTTCTTCTAGTAGTGGTTCAACGCCACCTGCATCAGGCGGCGGACAGCAGGTTTCAGCACCACCGGTAGCAAGCGGAGCCTTTACACGTCCATCTGCTGGCCGTTTGTCTTCTGGATTCGGCCCTCGCTGGGGTACATTCCACTACGGCATTGACCTTGCTGCACAAGGAAGTGTTCCTGTTGTAGCAGCTGCAGATGGTGTGGTCATTCGTTCCTATTATTCTTCCAGCTACGGAAATGCTATTTTTGTTGCGCACTCCATAGATGGGGTTGTTTATACAACGGTTTATGCTCATTTAAGCAGCAGATCAGTTGGTTCTGGTGCTGTCGTTTCCAAAGGGCAACAGCTCGGATACATGGGGAATACAGGTCAATCTTATGGCCAGCATTTGCATTTTGAACTTCACCGTGGACAATGGAATGCATCAAAATCAAACGCTATTAATCCAGTCGGAATTGTACCATTGTAAAAATATACGTTTAACGGAAGAGGCGATGCTTCTTCCGTTTTTTATTTGGATTAAATAAAAGTTACAAACTCCCCAGCATAGGACTTGGATCTGCTTCGTATCTCTACATTTCTTTTACCCTGTATTCTCCTGCAATAATCATAACTCGTCCATCTAGTTCATATATTGGTCTGTAGAAAATGCTGCAGAATGACTCGTGCTTTGAGTGACAGCTATTGACAAAAGAGAGGGCGATTACATGAGAAAAAGATGGGTTGCAGCAGTTGTAGCCAGTTCGATGCTTGCAGGTGCTGGTGGGACATATGTGGGGATTTCATATTATGCTGGAGAAGAAATCAATGCTGAAAAATCTAAAATTCATTCCGAAGCAAATGATAATAGCGCAGTAACGTTTGATATTGAAAAAATGGAATCAGCTTATCAGTTAATTTTAAATAGCTATGTAGAAGAGGTGGAAAGCGAAGAGCTCGCAGAGGGAGCGATTCAGGGAATGCTCGCTACCTTAGACGATCCGTATTCTGTTTATATGGATGAAGAAAGTGCACGGCAGTTTAATGAAACATTAGAATCCTCTTTTGAGGGGATTGGGGCAGAGGTCAGCAAGGTAGACGGAAAGATCGTCATTGTTTCTCCTTTTAAAGACTCGCCTGCAGAAAAAGCTGGATTAAAACCGGATGATGAAATCTTAAAAGTAGATGGCGATAGTGTTGAAGGCTTAGATCTGAATGAAGCAACCTTAAAAATCCGAGGAGAAAAGGGTACAAAGGTGAAGCTGGAAATTGCCCGCACAGGTTTGAATAAACCGTTGCAGATTGAAGTGAAAAGAGACGAGATTCCGCAGATTACGGTTTACTCAGAAGTGAAAAGAGAGAATGGAAAAAATATAGGATATATGGAGATTACCTCTTTTTCAGAGGATACAGCAAGTGAGTTTTCCGATCAGCTGAAAAAGCTGGAAAATGAGGGTGTAGACGGCCTATTAATTGATGTGCGAGGGAATCCAGGCGGCTTTTTAACGTCAGTGGAAGAAATACTGGGCGAGCTTGTCACAAAGGAAAAACCATTTGTTCAAATTGAACAGCGCAACGGTGAACGTTCCACCTACTTCTCAGAGAGAGAAGAGGAAAAAGACTATCCGATTGCTGTGTTAATTGATAAAGGCAGTGCTTCAGCTTCTGAAATCTTGGCTGGTGCTTTAAAAGAAGCGGGCGGTTACACACTCATTGGAGAAAAAACATTTGGAAAGGGAACGGTGCAGCAGCCAATGGCAATGGGAGACGGCAGCAACATTAAGCTAACCCTCTTTAAGTGGCTCACTCCTGACGGAAATTGGATTCATAAAAAAGGGATTGAACCGACTCTTGAGGTCACTCAGCCGGATTTATACCGGACACATCCGCTTCAATTGGAAGAAACCTTAAAAAAGGATATGAATCGAGAGGAAGTACAGTATGCCCAGGAAATTTTATCTGCATTAGGCTTTGAACCTGGCAGAGCGGACGGTTATTTCAGTGAAGAGACAGAGGTTGCTGTCCAGGCATTTCAGCGAATGCATGATCTTGAAACGAGTGGAGAGATCGATGGGAAAACAGCTCAAGCTCTGCAGCAGGCTGTATTAGAAGAACTGAAAAAAGAGAATAATGATTTGCAGCTGCAGGCTGGGCTGAAATATTTAGCACAATAACTAGAATGACAGGCAACGCCATTTTTCGACATGGAGATGGCGTTGTTGTCATATTTTTATTTATGAACGATAGAATTATCAATAGGTTTTGCCGCAGCAATTTGGTAGAATATAATACATATAGAAACAGATGAAATTTTGACATGTAAAGAATATTAGAATTCTATTCTAGAAATATAGAGGTTGGTGGAACAATGGCTGAATTATGGCTGATTGAAATAGCAAAAGGAGCGGCCAGGCTGCTATTGAATCCGGTATTTTATTTGCTCTTTTTTTATGCCGCATGGCTTGGTGTCTCTCGTGTAAAAAAAGAAAGAAGAGATTTTTCGGTGCGTGCCGAAAATGCCTATTTTGAACTGAGACAGCTATTGCCTCTTGGATTGCTGTTAGGTCTTATTTTTTCCCTCGTTATGGTAGGAGCTGGGTTAGCTGTCCCTCTTGAAACGATCGTATTCGCGGCTGCCTTAACTGTGCTGATTGCACTGACAGGGAAGGTGAGGTGGTTATCTCCCGTTTATACGCTAGGCTTTGCCTTTTTTCTGACAACCATTGCGGTTCAGCAAAATTGGCCGCTTCCTTCCTGGCTACAGTCTGTCATTGAAGGAGATGCAATAATATTTCCTGCAGTTGCTGTTCTGGCTGGTCTGCTGTTAATAGGAGAAGGCATTTTAATTGCGAGAAATGGCAGCAAAGGGACATCCCCACGGTTAATGAAAAGCAAACGCGGGCAAGTTGTCGGAGCTCATGAAGTAAAGAGAGTTTGGATGGTGCCGGTATTTCTTTTAATTCCAGGGGATGCCCTTCAGACTTGGATTGAATGGTGGCCGGTCTTTTCTATTGGAGAAAATGTTTATTCTCTAATTCTAGTGCCTTTTGCGGTTGGCTTTTTCCAGCGTATTCAAAGCTCGCTGCCAAAACTAGCAGTGAAAAATGTCGGAAGACGGATCATGGCTCTTGGTGTATTGGTGCTGTTAACATCGATTGCGGCGTATTGGTATCCTGTTGCCGCTGTTGCCGCTATTACAGGAGCGATCCTTGGCCGGGAAATCCTAGCGCTTCGTAACCGCGTGCACGAGGATAATGCTACCTTCTACTTTTCAAAACAAAACCATGCGCTCATGATTTTAGGGATCATCCCCAATACTCCAGCAAGCAAAATGGCTCTGCAGGTTGGCGAAATGATCACAAAGGTGAATGGCGTAAAGGTCTCAAATGAAAACGGCTTTTACGAAGCACTGCAAAAAAATCGTGCCCACTGTAAGCTCGAAGTTCTAGACGTCAATGGCGAAGTGCGCTTCGTCCAGCGTGCTCTTTATGAAGGTGACCACCATGAACTTGGCATTCTTTTTGTGCAGAATGAGAAGAAGTGGGGAAATGAAGCGGTTTGATTGAGTGATTTTTTAATTAATCATCTGAAAAAGTTCTTAATCTTTCAGAATTACCAACATAATAAAAAAATTTTCGAGAGACTGGAACGTAAGTATTTAACACAACCACAGAACCGAATGGTTAGGAAGTTTATCTTTCTAATCATCCGGTTTTTTATTTGTTTTTAACATTTAATATTTCTAAACATGAGTGAAATGGAGCGAAGGCCCCTCGACTCCAGTGGGCAATAGAGGAAAGGGTGAGACCCCGCAGGAGCGCCAGCGACGAGGAGGCTCAGCTTCCTCCCCACGGAAAGCGAGGGTCCGTAGCGCAATGGAACGGGCTTGTGTAAACACGCAAACCTTGAAAATGAACCTTGGTGTTTTAGAAGCAATATTTCCATTTTGTCCCAGTCTTTTCTTTGTTTTAGAACATGTGTAAATACAGCATAACTTCCAACAAAATAACTACTGAAATAAAGTTAATCTTAGAATATACTATTATCAACAGGTTAATGTTAAAAACGTTAATCTAATATTATTCATTCTAATATCTTTAGAATGAACAACATGAAACTCATAGGAGAATCTAAAATGAAAACGAATTATTTGATCTTACTTTTAACGGCCATCATTATGGTTGGCTGTACGAACGATGATCATGCAGCCACCACAGATATAGAAACAGATCAACAAGAAGTAACAACAGTTGAGCCAAATAAAAATAGTGAAAAAGAAGAAATTGTCACGACGGTTGAGGATGAACCAGCAGCAGAAGAAACATTAACCCAAGCAAATGATGAACGATTTGCAGGATACGAACTCATGGAAGTAGATGGGGGTGATTTGTCTGGAAATCGTAAATCGAACGTCGTCGTTGATATTGGTTACGGAGACCGTGAATATTGGGCATTTACGAATGAATACGGACAATTAGTGCGTGTTATTGCTGACGAAATCATTCTACAAGATGACAGTAAGGAGACTGTATTATCGTCTGGCCGCTATTATTCGGATGAAGCAAAGGTTCCTGGCGTCGAAAGTGACGTTTTAGATGAAGGACATGTCATTGCTGATTCTCTCGGAGGGGTATCAAATGCTTATAATATTACTCCACAAGATAGTACGCTAAACCGACATGGTGACCAAGCCTATTTGGAAGATACTATCCGCAAGGCAGGCGGGGCCACTCATTTCGAAGCGATTATCACCTACCCGGATACAGTAACACAGATTCCTTCGAGCTATCAGTATACGTATACAGTAAAAGGAAATGTCATTACGGATTCATTTGACAATGTGAACCCTGATAAAGTAAACGAATCACTTGGACTAACCGGAAGTAAGGACACCGAGCCCGATTCAGCAAGTTCTTCCACAAATGAAGGAGATCTTTCTAATATTGATACAAACGGGAATGGACAGGTGACAATCGCAGAAGCAAAAGCAGCAGGTTTCAGCATGCCAATAATGAGTGATCATTGGTTGTACAAATATATGGATGATCGAGACGGTGACGGTATGGTAGGCGAGTAAGACACTCGAATTTTGAGGCAAAATAAATAAACTTGTTGGATGATTTATGTCAATTTGCAAATGGCTGTCTGTACAGAAATAATCATTTAGATTTGTATGGTGGAAATATAATTATTTTTCACTAATAGGGCTTTCCTTAAAAAGGGATGCCTTTTTTCTTATGTAGAAATAGGGCCAAGTGAGTTTAATAGGAAGGGGATATTAAGTACATGACGAATTTAAATGATAACAAAATTGGGAGGTAATCAATGATTCCAAGATTAAATCAAGTTGGTGCAGTATTTTTTCCTGTGCCTGTTCCTTTCATTGGTACAATATGCAAATGACAAATAATATCTCTATAGTCCTAATATGTCACAATACAAATTACGAGTCTTTTCAATGTTGCTTTTGTATTAGATAGCAGGATATTTTCAGAGGATAATATTTTTAAAACCCCACCCTTTCATCTGGTTTAATTTCAAAGATCCTTATGGTAATCATCTAATTGGTCTGCATGTGTTAAAGCTTTGTTGAGAAAAGTTGTAGGGTGATTATATCCTTATTTTAAAAAATTCAAATGAATAAAAGGTGAAATAATGAATACAGAGATCCTAAAGATTTTTGATGTGAATGGAAAATACATAGGAACATCTACTAGAGAGGAAGTTCATAGTAAAGGCTTATGGCATGAGACATTCCATTGTTGGTTAGTGAGTGTAGTAGATCATAAATATTTTATTCATTTTCAGTTAAGAAGTAATCAGAAGAAAGATTATCCCAATATGTTAGATATATCTGCAGCTGGACATTTAAATGCAGATGAAAGTGTTCCTGATGGTATTAGAGAAGTTCATGAAGAGTTAGGTGTAAATGTATCAATGGAGGATTTAATTTTTATCGGAAACATACGTGATGAAATCATTCAGGATGATATTATTGATAGGGAACTTGGACATGTATTCTTATACATAATCCCAGATGTGTCAGAAATTAAGTATAACTTCCAAATTGAAGAAGTATCCGGAATAATGATGATTGAGTTAGAATCATTTGAGCGGTTATGGCTAGAAGAAATAGATAGTGTTCAAGCTAAAGGTATAGTATTAAATGAAAAATTGGAAAATATTGAAGTAGATCGATTCGTGCGTAAAGATGATTTCTTGCCCCATGATAATACCTATATTTCCAAAGTTTTAAAGGAATTAAAATTTTTCTTAAATAGAAGTCTTATTAATTGATAGTAAAGAGTTGGCCTTGAAAGAATATCAAAAGACTACCAAATTTAACAGAGAATGAGTGAAGCAAGGAATAATGATATTTACACTTTGCTGAGGGGGTACTTATGAAAACTCACTATTATTTAGGTTGGTTTGAAAGTTTTTTTTCAGAGAATCTGGGTAGGGCGCTACAGGAGGATATAATTGATAGAAAATCGCTTGCTATGATTAGCTCAAACCCATCTATTTATGAAGATGATGGTGCTACTGAACGCACGTGGCTCGATCAGGTTGGTGTTATGTTTGATGAGTATCATTTAATTAATTACCGCCTACAGAAGGAGGATGCTCAAACGATCATTCAAAATGCTTCCGTAATTTTCTTGTTGGGTGGCAATATTTTTAATCAAAATCGTTTTTTAGTGGAATATAAATTATCAGATTCGATAAAAAAAAGCAGTGCCGTTGTGATGGGAGCAAGCGCTGGAGCAATCAACATGTCCGCAAAATGGTTATCCTCGAAAAACTTTGGAGATGAAGTTGAAACGAGCACTGTTTACGACGGAATCGGTCTTGACGATTTTTCCGTTCTGTCTCATTTTGATCTTGAAAATAACATTGCACTGGTTCAAAGCGAACTATCTCCTCTATCAAAAGAAATAAATATTTATGCGTCGAATAAAGATTGCGCTATACGTGTAAAAGGAGACAAAATCGACGTCATTGGCGATGTTTATTTAATTTCCAACTCAAAGATTCAGAAAATGGATGAGACGCTCTAATTGTAGGGAATCGAACTGGCTTAACTGAATTAATTTCTTTATAACACCTTCTCTATTTTAAATTAAGCGAAGGAGAACTGGCGCCAGTGTTGAGTATGCGGTTATTTATTTACTTCATTTACCGGGTGCTTAAGTTCAAGGGACAGCTGCCAATTCAGATGGCTAGAGGGGCAGTTTTGTTTAATAGGGGTACTAAAATAAATAGAAAAGGCATATCAAAAGGTCCGTTTAGGGAAACTTGATATGCCTTTTATTACTAAAAGTTATTCTGCAAATAATTTTAGATTTAATATATCTTTAGTAGAAAGTGATTGTTCTAACACGATATTTATTTCCTTCATAATCTCCACAATATATTGTCCGCCACTGGGTGTCAGTAGGGCATAAACACTGCGTTTATCTTTATCAAAGCTCGCTCTCTCCACTACTTGTAGATGATGTTGCTCTAGTCTTGATACTAAACGAGACAGTGCGCTTTGACTTAGACCAACCATCTTTTGAAGCTCTGATAGACGTAACTTCTTTTCTTGAGCTTCATTTAAAAATATTAAAAAATAAAACTCATTTAAGCCAAGCTGGTATTTTTGCTGAAGTACTTGATCAAGAGCGCGTGTAATTCGATTATGGAATTTTGAAAAATTCATCCAAATCTGGATTAATTCATCGGAATTATTCATTGCCATCGCCTTTCAATAATTACTGACTCTAGTGTAACATATTATGGTTATTGAATGCTTCGAGCATATTGAAATGGCGGTGTAACTTTGCGTGTAATTTCTTTTATTGCATGTAGACTCCAATAAGGATCATTCAACATACCTCTTGCAACAGCCACTAAATCGGCGTCTCCATTGGATAAAGCAGCCTCTGCTACTTGAGGGGTACTTAGCATGCCTACTGCGATCACAGGAAGTCCAAACTTTTCCTTGAAAGCTCTTGCCAAAGGCACTTGATAGCCAGGGTAATTGCCTGGCTTTAAAGAACCTGGTATACCTTCGCCGCCAGTTGAAACATGGAATATATCAACACCAGCTTCTTTAAATTGTTCAGCTATTTGTAATGAATGATCTAATCCGTAACCACCATCAATATATTCAATAGCCGAAATTCTTAAGATTAGAGGCATGTCTTCTGGCATGACAGATTTAACTGACCGAATCACTTCAACGCCAAATTTGGAGAGATCTTGACCATATTCATCTGTTCGATTATTAATACTTGGAGACATAAATTGATGTAATAAATAACCATGCGCACCATGAAGCTCAATTGTATCAAAACCTGCAGCAACGGCTCTTCTAGCAGCTTCTTTGAATTGCTGGATTATTTCCTGAATCTCATTGAGCTTCAACGCACGTGGCTGCTTCAATGATCCATTTTTCGTTTCTTCAGGAAGTGCCTCACCTCCGAGATTAGATGGTCCAACTGGCTGCAGGGCATCTTCAGCCTTTCTGCCGGCGTGAGCAATTTGGATGCCAATTTTTGCACCATATTTATGAACTTCAGATACAATACGCTGATATGCGGGAATCTGGTTATCATCCCACAAACCTAAATCCTGATTCGTTATTCTCCCTTCAGGGGTTACACTCGTCATTTCCATAATGATTAATCCAGTACCACCGACGGCTCTGGATACATAGTGAACGTAGTGCCAATCATTCGGTATGCCATCTTCTTTATCTACAGAGTATTGACACATCGGTGCCATCACCGTTCGATTTTTAAGTGTTAAGCCTTTCATTGCAAAAGGCGTTCCGATTGTTTTCATAAATAACCCCTCCATTTTTAAATGCATGCACATGCATGTATTTAAAATAACAGAATTACTTATCAGACGCAATCTTAATAAATTTTATCATCTAAGTTTGTTTATATAGAGGAAGTGAAAATTTTCACCAAATTATCGTGTGCAAGTTTAAAGAATTGTTCGCTGTGGCGTCTTATTTCTTGTTGTACAACGGGCAAGTTTTCTTTATTAGAATATTTAAGTTGGATCAATCTGCTAATCTATTGATGTAAGAATTTGTGCTATCATATTAAAAAAAGGAAAATTTCAGGTGATTTATGAATTTACAAATAAGATTTAATGACACAGTGATGGATTACATACTTAATAAGGTTGCAGCTCTTGGTTTGTTAATATTTATTATGTGTACATATTTATTGTTGGGTACCGGTTTAGATTTGTTTGAGTTTACAGAGTACTTATCAGATCTAGAGTATTGGCTATATATAAGTGGATATGCACTACTAATAACCGTTCTAATCGATTTAGTAGGATACAAGTGGGTTAAATTAACGATTATTGCAAAAATCTTTTTACACTGTTTGGCAGGATTCATTGTTTTTTTTCCATTTATGGGGATAAATCCTTTTACGTTGATTGCTGGATTTGTTGGTTCATTATGTGCGCTTATCTATGTTTTATGCTGTTATTTTTTAAAAAAGAAAAAGAGATTGGCTTTGATTGCTCTATTCGTTTTCCCTTTACTCCTCAGTGTGAGATTAATCGATTTTACTGATAAAGAGAATTGGACTGAAGAAATAACAAATACATCATATGCTGCAATGTTTGACCATTTTAATGGCAAGCATGAAATTCCTCTATCTTTAAAAAAAGGAGATCTGGTAACGATTTATATATCCTTTACACCAACAAACGGAGGAGGATATGGATACCAGATTTTAGATCAAAATAATGAAAATGTAGGGATGACAGAACTAGGGGAAATGGATAGAGAGTATGAAGAGCTTAATACGAGAGCGATCCAATTTAATGCAGAAAAAGCAGGAGCTTATAGGTTGATTGTCACTGGAGATCACTTGAAGGGGAAGATAGATGTAAAATGGACAATAAATTAATTCAAACTATTTATTTATAAAATAGACATTCGTTTTTGTTTTCCTTTAAACAAACGGGTGCGATTCTTCAGGTGTGAAAGATCGCTATTTTGTTTATTCAAGTAAACGTGGAAGCTTAACTTAAACAGAAATAATACTTAATGTGTGCTAGCTCTACTAGTACGAAAAAAGAAGAATAGTGAATCTTTACAGTAAAAAATCACCATTTAGGCAATCCTAAATGGGACATTAGAACATGGTGGTAATAACGTATACATCGAATGTATATCAGAAGGAATATAATGAGAAATCAGTTTTATTAGAAGGAAGTATCTTGATACAAGCTTTAGAATAAAATTAATTCTTTTTGGAGGTATTTGTGTGAATGACAATATAACAGAAGGTGAGTTTCAAGAGATTATCCGCAAAAGAAGCAGTGGTGATTTAAGTTTTTCACAATTCTTACAAGAATTGTCCCAAAGAGGCATAAATGAATACGAAATAGATGTTTCAATTGGTCAAGCCACCTATAAAGGAGTCCATTCGGAGTTTAAAACAGACTCTCAAGTAGACCTAGCTATCTCTGATCAATTTAATCGAAATAAGGTATTGGAGGCAATCGCAAATATCTCGCTTCCTTTTTTAGATTTCTTAAAAGAAATTGCTGACGCTGGAATCATAACTTATCGGGTGTACATACCAGAGAGGAAAATTATATATTTGGGTATAGAGGGAGAAGTAATTGAAGAACAGCTTAGAGTTTAAATTAATTTTCAAAACAGGTACGTAAAAGAATTTTTAAAAAAAGTTATGTTAAAATGGTGGAGTTGCTTAGGCAACTCTTTTTTTGGAAGCAAGTTTAGTTTGTGAGGAAAACACTTAAACAAAGGGTGCTATAATTTAGTCATCTGTACAACAAAAGCGATATTATATAGATGGAAGCCTGCTATAACTGTATGTTACCCTTCAAATTTACTAAAGAAGTCATCCAAATCTCTTCAAATGATAAGCTTGAAGGGATTTTTTATAGGATCATTTTGGGCTTCTTCTTGTTATTTGATACAATATAAGCAACAATACAGCTGCTATTTTTGTCAATAGAAGGAGGAATCAATATGATTGAAAAAGGAACTTTTCATGAGTCAAAAGGCCATTATTCTTTAAGGTTTGAGCGTTCTTTTTCTCAAAAAGCAGAAGAGGTTTTCGCCGTTCTAACTGATCCTGGTTCATTCACACAGTGGTACCCTTTTGCAACTGGTGAGATGGATGTTAGGCATGGTGGTGAAATAGCCTTTGATGATGGAGAAGGAACAACATATAAAGGAACGATTACCGAGTTTGAAGAGCCCTTCCTTTTTGCTTTTCATGAGGGTGGTGCTGATTTAATAAGAATCTCATTGCAAGAAAAAAATAACGGATGCCGAATGACTTTTATTCATACATTTGAAGATCCTTCATGGGCGGTTCAAACCGCAGCAGGGTGGCATCGCTGTCTCGATGCTTTTGGGCAGATCGTTAATGGGGAACAGATTAAGTGGGATGACAACGCAGGTGAGTTGAGAGAGATGTATCGGGAAGCGTTTAAGGTGGAACGTTAAAATAAAGCAGGAAGCTCCTTAGATGCTGAGATTCTCTAACATATAAAAAAACAAAAGAACAACATACTGAAGCAGCGTACTTCAACATGTTGTTCTTTTTGTATTATTAAGCTGCCATGCTGCGGCAGACTTCCGCACACTTAAAGCATGCCTCCGCACATTTTTGACAGTGGTCATGATCATGTTTTTTACATTCGTTTCCGCATTTCTCACAGATTTCCGCGCAAAGAGCACAAATCTGTTTTGCGGCTGGGCTGTTGGTTTGCATTGCTTTTACAGCTAATCCGCATAAATCTGCACAATCACGGTCTAATCGGATGCAATCGGCCATCATTTTTACGTTATCTTCCTCTAAACAAGCGTCAAAGCACACATTACATGCTTCCATACATTCTAAACAGGCTTTGATGCATTCTTCATATTGCTGCTGGGTCATAGCGAACTCTCCTTACTTTGCATTTTAGTAGTATTACTACCCTGTCTTCTTTGGACAAAACACAATCTTTCTAAAAGCAGCAAAAAGACCCGAACAATTAGACAGAACATCAACATATCTGCAATTGTTCGTATTTATGTCCCAGCCTTCAAATAGTAAAATGTATATGCTTCACCGTCATTAGGAACAAATACTAGATCAGAGAATAGTGATCTAGGTGTAAATGAGTTACAATAACAGCATCTGTCTGATCCTTCAATTCTTCAATAGAAAATGGTAAGTCCACTAACGGATTATTCTGATTCTGTCTTGAGGAGTTTTGTAATGGCGGATATGCTCCTTTTTCGCCGAAAAATGGATCGATTGATAATTTCTTGCAACAACAAAGGCTGCATCGAATTTGTAGATGAAAAGGTCCATTTAACTGGTGAGGCAGCTTCCGCACGAGTTGCAAAGCTAGAGGATCTTGGCGTAAGTGAGGGATATACAATTAAAGTAAATGAGGAAAAAGGGAAACACGGTACATGCAATCACCATATTTTTATGCGGAGTTCACCAGGTCTATCCTGATTTTGTGAAAGAGCAGAAGGAATTTGTCTTAAACAACTACAAATCAAGTGGAGAAAGCTGAATGCAAATTTCCATCCAATACAGCTCTGGATGAGTTTTTAGTGAAATAGAGCAAATATGCGGGGAATAAAGTATCGATTGTTCATATTAAAGGAGATTTTGGTAGTGGTAAAGTGCTTAAAATAAGATCAGACGCTCCCAAAAAGGAGAGCCTATAAATCTTTTGCTAGGCTTTTCCTTTTCGGCGTAAAATAATGGCGTTTATTAATAAAACAACAGTAAGTAGTATGGATAGTGTAAAAGATACACTGCTGATTTCTGCTTTGAATAAAAATGCAAGTGTATTAGAGATGATCAGTATAATGGCAATGACTAAAGAAATAGTGGAGAACTTAGTCATAATCTGCTCCTTTCATTTTATGTAAGTAAGGTTTCGTTATTTTAAGATAACATATTTAATTGAAAAGTGTATTGTTTCTGCCAATCGTTTTGAGGAGGAGATAAAGATGGAATTGAAAATGACCACGTACCAATCACCAATAGGATTGATTGAAATAACGGGTGCCGAGCAGGGGATTGTTTCCATATTATTCTCTGAGGAGTCTGCACAAGATTCTGTGAATGTAGAATCTGTTCCAGCACCAATGAAGCAGTGTCTAAAGCAGCTGGATGAATATTTTAAAGGAGAAAGAATGGACTTTTCGTTTCCTTTTGCCTTTGCCGGAACGGATTTTCAAAAGAAGGTGTGGAATGCACTGACAACAATACCTTATGCGAAGACGGGCTCGTATAAACAAATTGCTGTTGCGATCGGCAACGAAAAAGCAGTGCGAGCGGTAGGTATGGCCAATAGCAAAAACCCAATCAGCATAGCAGTACCTTGCCATCGAATCATCGGCAGCAGCGGAAAACTCACAGGCTATGCAGGCGGCTTGTGGAGAAAAGAATGGCTATTAAAACATGAGCAGACCATGGCTGAAAATAGAAGGAAAGAAAATGCTAGTATTCTTAAGTAGAGTACTAGTTTTTTTATCTTATTCTTTCTCCTAATAGATTTTTTGAAAATTGAACCTGCTGATTGAAACGGAAGGGTGCGAGACTCCTGCGGGACGAGTGGGGAGCTGAGACCCCGCAGGAGCATCGCGACGAGGAGGCTCAGCACCCGCCCCGCCGGAAAGCGAGTACCCTGGAGTGGAAATCTAACATATCTTCTTATCTTTTTAAAAGTCTTCAAGATAACTTCATTATTTCTTCACTTTTCCAGATTATAATGGGAAAAAATCATGTTTTGATAAGGATTCTCTTGTCAATAATGCAATAGAATTGAAAAGGGGGTTATGAATGAAGATCACTTACATACTTTTCTTATCATTATGTTTATTGCTATTCCCAAATTCAATCTCAGCAGAAAGGCCCTCCTTACAAGTAATGATAGATGAGGCCGAAGCTGGCGGCACTCTGATAATCCCACCAGGGTATTATGAAGAAAACATTGCCATCGATAAACCTTTGAATTTAATCGGTGAGCGGGATGTCACAATTAACTCGTGCGAGAACGCTCCCGTTGTAGCGATAAGCGGAGATGGAGTCCAATTAGGCAACGTTTCGATTGAACAGTGCAATGAAGACAATAGTGAACTGGCTGCTGTATATGTCACGGGAGATCAGCATCATTTGAGCAATTTGAAGATCCAGTCATCACAAATGGGCTTGCAGCTGTTTGAAGCAAATCAGATTGTTGTGGAAGAAAGTGCAATCATGGGCACCAGGAAGGAGAACGGCATTGACCTTTGGAAAACAAATGACAGTACCATCAGAGAAATGAAAATCGACACTATTTTAGATGGTATTTATATGGAGCAAAGTCATCGAAATACGATCGTACAAAATGTCATTGAGAATGCCCGTTACGGCATTCATTTAATGTTCACGAATGATACAGTCATTGAAGAGAATCAGTCGCAGCATAACTTTACAGGAGCCATGGTGATGGAGGCTGAGAATGTGCTGATCAAGAACAATGATTTCTCCTTTAATAACCAAAATGTTAATTCACAAGGACTGCTGCTGTACTTAACTTCGGATGTAGTGGCAGAGAATAATGTATTTGCTTCGAATCGGGTAGGAGCTTTCATAGAGGATTCCTCAGATGCAACTATATCGAAAAATATCTTTCAATCTAATACGATTGGCGCGCAATGGAAGAATTCCAGCGATAATCAATTAGTCTCAAACACCTTTAATGGAAATGTGAATGATACCCAAGCGAATGAAAGCGCTAATAATATTATTATAAATAATTACTGGGATGCTGCCCTTAAACTCGATATAGACGGAGATGGGGTGAGTGAACTTCCCCATGCAGCGGACCCATACTTCATGGCGCTTGTTCAAAGAATTCCAGAGTACCAATTATTTTTCCAGCATCCAGGCATTACTTTGTTAAAACAAGTATTCAATGGACCAGAAGATGAATTATTAAGGGATTTAGAGCCTTCTATGGTCTATGCATGTTCTGAAAATGGACAAAAAAATGAAAAACAAATCGTTCTTTGGTTTGTGGGTGTTGCCTTTATATTTGTAAATCTTTTAATCATTCAAAAATGGAGGAGAACTACATGAAGAAAGTAATCTATTTTTCCCTTTTAAGTGTTATCATTGGCGGATTGCTGATGGGGTGTGGCAGTGAGGAGGTTCAGCCTAGAGCGATCAATGAGGAGACGGATAAATGTCCGGTCTGCAATATGTCGGTAATGGATAACCAGTTTGCTACTCAAGTAGTATTGGAAGATGGTTTATCTCACGTATTTGATGACTTAGGTTGTATGTATGTGTGGCTGGATGAAAATCCAGATGAAGAAATTGCAGCGACATTTGTAAGAGATTATAACAATGAGGAATGGATTCGCTCTGAAGATGCTTTCTATGTGTACAACATGGATGTGAAGACGCCAATGGCTTATAATATGATCTCATTTGAAAACCAGGATTCCGCAGATGAATTTATCGCTGAAAATGATGGAGAATTGATTGCAGCAGATGCACTTGCTGATCATGATTGGCAGATGAATCATGAGATGATGGAAGGTCATGGACATGAAGGTGATCACGGACATGGTGAAATGAAATCTGACCATGGTCATAGTGATAAAGAGGAGTCAGGCTCTCACTAATCTTCTCGTTTAACCTAAACAAAGGATGGTCATGATGCGGAATTTCTGTTTATCCGAAATCTATACAACAATCAGGCAGCGTTCCTATTATTCTTTTAGTATCTTATGGATTGCTGTCTTGACGTTATTATTTATGCTGCAAAAAAGTGTGCCTGCCCTCACGTTATATACGAATATGACGGGCACGGTCATGAATATAGCATTATACATTATTCCGCTGTTTATGCTATTGGCCGGCTCATTTTCCATATCAGCTGAGATGGAAAATGGGCAGTGGCGCTTGCTTAGCACCTATCCCATTAATACACTGGAGTATGTGTTAGGAAAAATCGCTGGACAGTTTATCTCGCAGATCACTGTTTTTACACTCAGTTTTGGCGTCAGTATTGTCATCTCACTGCTGACGGGCGGGGGAATTACGCTAAAGTGGGTTATGCTGCTCTATGGATTTTCCGCTTTATTAATGTATATCTTTCTAGTCATTGGATTTACGGTCGGTTCCTTTGTTTCAACAAGGTGGCAATCATTATCGATATCTGTTGGGATCTGGTTTTTCCTGATCATGGTGTGGCCCATCGCCTGGATCAATCTGTTAAGTTTATTTCCATATACTTGGATCTCGCCGCTGATGAAGATATCCCTGTTTCTCAACCCTGCTGAACTGCTCCGCGTGATCTATGTGATTACCTTAGATGGCGGTGCTGTATTTGGGCAGCCATATGACGGACTCGTGAAGTTTTGGGAATCACCATTTTCACTGTTTATGTTATTTAACTACTTGGTTGTTGTATCTGCAGCATGCATCTTAACGTCTGCATTTGTTTTGAAGCGGAGGAGGCAAGTATGAGTCTGTTCATTGTGGATGGCATCAGTAAAGTGTATAAAGAAAAAGTAGCGCTTCATACCACCTCTTTCAAAGCTGAACCGGGGAGCTGTATTGTTCTGTGCGGAGGCAACGGAGCTGGGAAAAGCACAATGATTAATATCCTGGCAGGGATTTCAATCCACGATGGCGGAAATGTATATCTTGGAGAAACGAACCCGAAAGTGAAGCGCAAAGAATATTTACAGCAAATCGGTTATATGCCGGACGATTATCGTGCACAAGATACGCTTTCTGTAAAAGAATTTCTCCAATTTTATGCCTCCATCCGACGCATTCATAAGGATCGGGTTGGTGAGGTGCTTGAGAAGATTGGCTTATCCGATAAAAGTTCCATGCTAGTTAAGAGTCTTTCAAAAGGAATGAAACAAAGACTTCTCTTTGGCCAGTCATTGCTCTCAAATCCAAAATTACTCATCATGGATGAACCAACAAATGGTCTTGATCCATATTGGGTTGATCAGTTTTTGGCAATCCTCACAGAGTTAAAAAAAAGCGGCACTATTATTATTTTTTCGACTCATATGATGGATGTGGCTGCAGAGATTGCTAGTGAAATTCTTTTTATGAAGGAAGGAAGAGTCATTGAAGTTTTGAACTCAGAGCAGCCGGTGAAGGAAAATATCAGTCGTCTGATGCTGCTGCATAGATCATAGATTCCCGTTTGCTTGCTGAGCTAGTATTCTTTCAAGAATACTAGCTTTTTTTACGTTAGAATGGAAGCTATTCTATTCCTTGAAAAAATTCCTTTCTCTTCAAAATATTACTCAATTGTACACGCTTTCTGCCGATATTAAAGATGGAGAAAATTATTCATTTTTCAACAAAGGAGAAACTATGAAAACGATACGCGGGAAGTTAATACTAGGATTTTTAGTGGTTATTGTGCTGAGTATCGCACAGTCTGTTTATAATTTTTGGACCGTATCTTCTATGAACGATCGAACTGAAGAGGTCGTTTCAGAAGAGCTTCCGTTATTAATTGCTGATGAGAATCTTTTAACAAATATTGCGCAAGGTGTTTCAGCCGTAAGAGGGTACGTGTTATATGGAGATAGTGTGCATAAGGATGAGTTTTCTTCTTATCACTACACAAGTATGGAGGAGTTTGATCAAATTCTTCAAATCTCAAATAATCCCCAGGTTGAAGAATTAAGAACAGCTTATCAAGATTGGGCGACATTAGTTGAAAATGAAGTGTTTGCTACATATGATTCTGGTGACAGAGATGGTGCAACACAATTATTAGTGGGGGAAGTTCAGCCTGCAGCCCGTGAACTAACAGAGCAGCTGACAGAATTGGCTGCACTCAGAGAAGCGGAAATTTTAGAAAGTGGAGATACTCTCCTTTCATATGGAGAAACCATTAATCTGATTGGATTAGGTGTATCTGCACTTATTATCATATTAGGTCTTATTATTGCGATCATAACCGCACGGAATATTTCCAACCCAATCAAACGAGTTGCAGCTCGAATGAAGGCGATTGCAAGTGGAGAGCTCTCAACGAAGCCTATGTTGACGAGAGACAAAGGTGAGATCGGACAGCTTGTAGCATCTATTAATGAAATGAACAACAATCTAAGCTCCATTGTTGGAAATATAGCATCTGTTTCCGATCAGGTGACAAGTCAAAGTGAAGATCTGCGCCGTTATTCGGAGGAAGTTAAAGCTGGTGGCCAGCAGATTGCGATGACGATGGAGGAGCTCTCAAAAGGAGCAGAGGAACAGGCGAACTCTTCAAGCACTCTTAGTGAGAGCATGAATCATTTCGCCACACAGCTGATGAATGCGGCTTTAAAAGGCGAGGACGCAAGAATATTGACGGATGAAACCATTAAAGGCACAGATAAAAGCAGTGAATATATGGATGATTCTATTAATAAAATGAATGCAATTAATGAAAAAATGCTAAATTCTTTGGAGATGGTACAAGGCTTGGATCAGCGCACAAGGGAAATATCACAAATTGTTCATGTGATTCAGGGAATTGCTGAGCAGACGAATTTATTGGCACTAAATGCTGCCATTGAAGCGGCAAGAGCTGGTGAGAGTGGCCGAGGCTTTGCGGTGGTTGCTGATGAAGTGCGCAAGCTTGCGGAACAGGTTTCACATTCCATTGCCGATATTACCGAAATCGTTGCAGGCATACAGAGTGAATCAGAGCTTGTCGTTTCATCTCTGCAGGAGGGCTATGAACTTGTTACAGACGGCACAAGCGGCATTGTTGAAACAGGCAAATCCTTTACAGCTGTTCAAGAATCGATTAAGAACACGGGTGTTCAAATTGCGGAAATGTCTGCTGTTCTATATGAAATTCTTGACCACTCTAGAGGAATAAACGAATCGATTGAATCGGTCGCGTCTATTTCAGAAGAGTCGGCTGCTGGCATTGAACAAGTTGCAGCAACAGCACAGCAATCCAGCAGTACAATTGAACAAGTAGCTGGAAGCATCGCTACTTTAGAAGGAAACACGGCTAAGTTAAATAATCTGATTTTGGCATTTAAGGTGAAATAATGTGGGTTTGGTGAAGGTCGGCTGAGAGGCCGTCCTTTTTTTAGTTGTATGCGGATTTGACCGTCTGGCTGGGGTTTGGCGGATAAACTGCTGTTTTTGGCGGATAAATGAAAATAACGGCGGATAAAATTTTTTAACGGCGGATATATCAAAATAACGGCGGATAAAATTTCTGGACGGCGGATATCTTCATCTTATAGGCTAAAAACAGTGAGATTTCCAACAGGAATGGCAGCAATTTTCTCCTTTTGGTGTCAATTCTTCAAAAAACCTCTTTGCTGAACGAATTTCCTCACAAATGCAGCTCCCACCCACGCAAACTCGCCTAACCACTGCTGCAAAAAGGCAACGATATTGACAGTCTCAACTATCTGCAATATAATTATCTCATATTCAAGATATTTTAATTAAGTGTAAATAAAGGAGGCAAGCTTAATGAATGAAGTTTTTGTCTCGATTTTAAAAACATCTAAAGCGATTCAGGATTTTTTAAAGCAATATTTGCGGGAATACGGGCTTAGCACGACTGAATTTGCCGTTCTTGAGGTATTATACGAGCATGGCAAGCAGACCGTACACCAAATTGCTGGAAACGTGTATCTTGCTACTGGTTCAATGACCTACGTAATTGATAAGCTTGTTGAAAAAGGATATGTCATGCGAAGTGATTGCAAAGAGGACCGCAGAGTTGTTCACGTTGAAATGGCAACAGAAGGACAGCGGCTCATGAATGATTTATATCCTTCCTATAAAAATGCAATAGACGTGTTATTTGAAGAAGTGACAGAAAGTGAAATGAACAGCACCATTTCTGCTTTAGGTAAAATAGAATTAAAAACAAAATAAGAACCAGAGTTGTACAGAAAAAGGAGGGAGCAGTTTTGAAAAAAGCAACAGCAGGCATTCACCATATCACCGCCATTGTTGGGCATCCACAGGAAAATGTAGATTTCTATCATGGTGTATTAGGGCTTAGACTTGTTAAAAAGACAATTAATTTCGATGATCCGGGCACATATCATTTATATTTTGGTGATCAAAATGGCAATCCAGGCACCATCATCACCTTTTTTCCATGGGCCAATGCATATCCGGGAAAAATTGGCGACGGACAGGTTGGCGTAACAAGCTATGCTGTTCCAGCTGGAGCACTGCCATTTTGGGAAGAAAGATTCGTACATTTGGGGATTTCCTTTGAAAAGACAGAGCGTTTTGGTGAAGATATACTGGCGTTTACGGACCCGCATGGGCTGAAGCTGGAGCTGGTTGAGCGTGCAAGCGGTGAACTGAATCAATGGGAAGAGTCTGGCATTCCGGCAGATAAAGCCATTAAAGGCTTTGCAGGTGCAATTCTTTTTTCAGCACATCCTTTAAAAACAGCTGAGGTGCTTGAAGAAGTCATGGGATTGGAAAAGGTCGCTGAAAATGATGATTACATCCGTTTTCAATCAAGTGCGTCAATCGGAAACATTGTTGATGTTAAGAAGGTTTCCAGTGGTAAAGGGCGATTGGGCGTAGGGATGGTCCATCATATTGCATGGCGTGCGCAGGATGACGAAGATCAATTAGACTGGAAACAATATATTGAAAGTAAAGGCTTAGGCGTGACGCCTGTTCAGGATCGCAACTATTTTAATGCCATCTATTTCCGTGAGTATGGAGAGATTCTTTTTGAAATTGCTACAGATCCGCCTGGATTTGCACACGATGAATCTTTAGAAACAATGGGAACAGAACTGAAACTTCCTGAGCAATATGAACAATATAGAAGCAAACTAGAGCAATCACTATTTCCGATTAAAGTAAGAGATTTAAATTAATAGAATGGGGGAGAGTTTAATGAAGCATATTTTTGAAAAAGGCACGAATCCGGATAAACCAGTTTTGCTGCTATTGCATGGTACTGGTGGGAATGAATTAGATCTATTGCCGCTTGCTGAAAAAATCGATGGAGAAGCTTCTGTGTTAAGTGTACGAGGGAATGTGCTGGAGAATGGCATGCCGCGCTTTTTTAGACGCCTGGCTGAAGGGGTATTTGATGAAGAGGATCTGCAATTCCGTACAAAAGAATTAGATGAATTTCTGGATGAAGCTTCTCAAAAATACGGATTTGACCGCAAAAATATTATTGCAGTAGGCTATTCAAACGGAGCCAATATTGCTGCTAGTTTAATGTTCCATTACGCTGACAGCTTGAAGGGAGCTATTCTGCACCACCCGATGGTGCCGAGAAGAGGCATCCAACTTCCTGACTTATCAGGAACTTCCGTTTTCATTGCGGCAGGTACAAATGACCCAATCTGCCCATCAAGCGAATCAGAGGATCTTAAATCATTGCTTGAAGGAGCCAATGCCTCTGTTGAACTGCATTGGGAAAATCGTGGCCACCAGCTAACATTAGATGAGGTGCTGGCGGCTGCGAAGTGGTATGAGGAGAAGAAATATTAAGGTAGAAATGAATGATAAAGTGTTCAGGGGATAAGGCCTTGTAAAAAGGGCCTTATTTTTATTGTTGAACCAGTTCTTTACACCAAATCTATATTTCCGTCTGTTCTTCATATAGCTTTAATGTGCCTTCTTACTGGCATTTTGGTATAATAGTTCAAAATGCTGCAGAAAAAGGTGAGAATGTGCCAAAGAAGAAGTTTCAGTTTTGGGCTTTACAGTTTTTAATTGTTTTAACCATTATCTATGTTTCAACTAAGATTTCTTTTTTATTTCAGCCAGTAGGAATCTTTGTATCTACCTTGTTTTTCCCGATCATCATCTCTGGTTTTCTATTTTTTATGCTCAATCCGCTCGTGCAAAGATTACATAAGTGGAAGGTTCCAAAGGTTGTTGCAATTCTCCTTATCTATGCAGCTGTAATCGGTGTTGTCGTGCTCGCAGTTGGCAACCTCGTTCCTATGATCTCCAATCAGATCGTTGCACTTGTCAATGATATGCCAACCTATGTGGAAAAAACAGAGGAATTCTTTGATTCATTATCCGAAACGCAAGAATTCCAGTGGATTACAACCCAGCAATATGTGACACAGGAAGAAATTATTAGAAGAATTACGGACTACGCCAATACGCTTCCTGATCGAATCACATCAGGGATATCCGGCATCTTCAGCGTTGTCACCAATATAGCGATTACCATTGTGACAGTACCTTTCCTTCTATTTTATATGATGAAGGATGGAGATAAGTTTCCTGCAGCTATCGCAAAGTTCTTTCCTGCAGGTTACCGTGATGAAGGAATCAAGACATTAAAGGAAACAGCAAACACATTATCTTCTTATATCCAAGGGCAGATTACGGTAGCACTGTTTGTTGGTACATTGTCTCTGATTGGCTATTGGATTATTGATTTGCCTTATATGCTTGTCATGGCTTTAATTGTGGCTGTCACAAATATTATTCCTTATGTTGGACCGTTTTTAGGCGGAGCTCCAGCCGTTATTGTTGCCTTGTTTGACTCGCCTGGAAAAGCTTTTCTGGTGGTGGTCGTGATTGTAGTCGCGCAGCAAATTGAAGGGAATGTACTCTCTCCTTTAATCTTAGGAAAAAGCTTAAATACGCATCCAGCAACGATTATTATCTTGTTGCTTGTTGCGGGAAATTTAGCGGGAATCCTTGGTATGATTCTTGCGGTGCCAACGTATGCTGTCGCTAAAACGATTTTCGTTAATACAGTGAAATTTTTCCGGACCAGAAAACTGGCCCAATCGGAAATACCACCTATTTGATCAAGAGAGCCTCTGCATGATTGCAGGGCTCTTTTTTTATGTGTTTTTGGATTTGTCAATAAAAAAACATGTATAAAAACAGTCTTTCATCCAAATGTTCACAAAATGTTCACTTACGAAGAGGATTTCCCTATAAGTATAATCAGAAAGTGTTAAAAAGAAGGGATGATGAAATTGCCAACAACGAAAAAAGAAAGTATACAATTTGGTTTAATGATGTGTTTTGGAATGGTACTGGTTATGACGTTTTATAACTTTTATCTGAACGGTACATTAGGAAAAATGACGTTTATGGATGCTGCTGTTAACTTTGCCATTGGATTTATCATTGCACTGATCCTTGATTTATATTTAGTAGGACCTATGGCGAAGAAAATAGCAATGAAACTGACAGCCAATACAAACAAGGTCATCTTTAAAGTTCTAGCGATATCTACTTGTATGGTATTAGGGATGGCGTTTTTCATGTCCATTTATGGTGTTATCATGTCCAGTATGCATAACGGCATTTCTGATCATATCTTTATGTCATACCTAGCTGTGTTCGGAAAAAATCTGCTGATGGCATTGCCGCTTCAGATTCTTGTAATGGGACCGCTGGTTCGTCTGATTTTTATTAAATTTGTAAAAGCTGAGCCTGCGGTTAGGTCAGTGTAATTGCCAGATGAAAATATGAAAGAGGCTGGGACAAAGCTAAGTTCTATTTCTAAAACATGAATAATCAATATCTTGGTTTAGGTATTAAAACAAGTCCGTTCCATTGCGCTGCGGACCCTCGCTTTCCGCGGGGAGCAAGCTGAGCCTCCTCGTCACTCCGTTCCTGCGGGGTCTCACACTTTGCTCTGCAGCCCGCAGGAGTCGAGGGCCCTCCGCTCCATTTCACTCATGTTTAGAAAATATATTTTATAATCATAAATAAAAAAACCGGATGATTAGAAAATCATTTCCTAATCATTCGGTTCAATGATCGTGTTAAATACTTATGTCCCAGTCTCTTTCATCACTATATGTTCCTCACTACCTTTTCTGCAGTTCCTCCTGTGCCAAACGAACGAGTTCTTTTACCATGCTGCCGCCCAGTCTGCCGCCGACCTGTCCGGCTTCAACAGATGTAAGCCTTCCGTTATAGCCCTTTTGAAGAGGAACACCTACTTCCTTAGCAGCTTCGAATTTTGCTTCATCTCCATTTTGAGTGCCCATTATTCTGCTCTTCAGTTCATCAAGGCCATGACGCGCTTCAGGAACGAGCGGGCGCCTTCTTCTTCTTGCCATATAATAACCCTCCATTTGAAAGTTCTTCATCTATTAGCATCTCCATCTGTATGACAAAATACTTGTTTTCAAAGACGACAAGAGCTATTGTAAGAGTGTGTACATTTTGTGAACAAAGAAGGTGTAAATATGGCATTAAAATACATATCAGCATTTTTCCTGCCAGGCTTATTAGTCTTGTTTTTTACAAGAGTGACATATAATCGCGTCATTGGATTAATCCTGACCGTGGCTTTAATTGCAGCTTCTGTGTACAAAGGATATACAGATACCTATTGGCTCATTGTAATCGATGCTTTTTCACTGACTGCAGGTTTTTGGTATGCGCAGGTGCTGAAGAACAAAATGAAAAAATCGAATTCATGAACATTTCGAATACGAACAGAACTCCCAATCAAACGTTTGATTAAGAGCTCTGTTCGTATTTTTTGATTGCAGCAGTCATCATGCTCTATAAGAATTACAAAAAAAAACGAATATCCGTTCGTATATTGTTGGTTTGTATATAAGAGTTTGTGGTAGAATGATGTTATGGGTATGGAAGTTAAATACTGACAAATGGGCGGCAGCTTGGTCCTTATGCAAACTGAAAGTATGTGCATTTGTGCAGTATCTGATTTCAATTACGGATTTGAACGGGAGGATTTTGAGTGAAGGACCAATTTGAATTAGTATCCAAGTATTCTCCACAAGGAGACCAGCCAGCAGCCATTCAAAAGATCGTTGAAGGAATCCGTGCTGGCAAGAAACATCAAACGCTGCTTGGAGCAACAGGTACAGGAAAGACATTTACGATTTCAAACGTCATTAAAGAAGTAAATAAACCGACGCTTGTCATCGCTCATAATAAAACATTAGCAGGACAGCTTTACAGCGAATTTAAAGATTTTTTTCCGAACAATGCGGTTGAATATTTTGTCAGCTATTATGATTATTATCAGCCGGAAGCATATGTTCCGCAAACAGATACATTTATTGAAAAAGATGCAAGCATCAATGATGAAATTGATAAACTGCGGCACTCTGCAACCTCATCCCTATTTGAAAGACAGGATGTCATTATTATTGCGAGTGTATCATGTATATATGGCTTAGGTTCCCCGGAAGAGTATAGGGAGCTTGTTTTGTCTTTGCGAACAGGAATGGAAATCGAAAGAAATCAGCTTCTTCATCGATTAGTGGATATTCAGTACGAACGAAACGACATTGATTTTAAGCGCGGTACATTTCGTGTGCGCGGTGACGTAGTTGAGATTTTCCCGGCTTCAAAGGATGAACATTGCATTCGCGTTGAATTCTTTGGCGATGAGATTGACCGAATTCGTGAAGTGGATGCGCTAACCGGAGAAATTATCGGTGAACGCGAGCATGTTGCTATCTTCCCGGCATCTCACTTCGTAACGCGTGAAGAAAAAATGCGCGTAGCTATTGAAAATATTGAAAAAGAACTGGAAGAGCGCCTAGCGGTTCTAAGAGAAAATGACCGTTTGCTAGAAGCGCAGCGCCTTGAGCAAAGGACTCGTTATGACTTAGAAATGATGAGAGAAATGGGCTTTTGTTCAGGAATTGAAAACTATTCCCGTCATTTGACATTAAGGCCTCCTGGCTCAACGCCATATACATTAATCGACTACTTCCCGAAGGATTTTCTTTTGGTTGTCGATGAATCTCATGTAACCATTCCTCAGGTGCGCGGGATGTTTAATGGTGACCAGGCGCGTAAAAATGTTCTGGTTGAGCATGGCTTCCGTCTGCCTTCTGCGATGGACAACAGGCCATTAACATTCCCGGAATTTGAAGAGCATATCAGTCAAATTGTGTATGTATCAGCAACGCCTGGACCATATGAAATGGAACACACACCAAAAATGATTGAGCAGATTATCCGTCCAACTGGATTGCTTGATCCTACGATTGATATTCGTCCGATTGAAGGGCAGATTGATGATTTGATTGGGGAAATTCATGAACGAGTCGAGCGCAATGAACGTGTTCTTATTACAACACTGACGAAAAAAATGTCTGAGGATTTAACCGATTATTTAAAGGAAATTGGCATTAAAGTGCAATATCTGCATTCTGAAATAAAGACGCTTGAAAGAATCGAGATTATTCGTGAACTTCGTCTTGGAAAATATGATGTTCTTGTGGGAATCAACCTCTTGAGAGAAGGTTTGGATATTCCGGAAGTTTCATTAGTAACGATTTTAGATGCAGACAAAGAAGGCTTCCTTCGTTCAGAAAGATCCCTTATTCAAACGATTGGCCGTGCAGCGAGAAATTCAGCAGGCCATGTGATTATGTATGCTGATAAAATCACGAAATCAATGGATATAGCCATAAACGAAACGAAGCGCCGCCGTTCCATACAAGAAGAGTACAATGAAAAGCATGGCATTACTCCGCAGACGATCCAGAAGGATATCCGCGATGTGATTCGAGCAACACATGCGGCAGAGGAAACGGAAGAATACAATGCGCCGGCAAAGCTTGGCAAAATGAACAAGAAAGAACGCGACAAGCTGTTAAGCGAAATGGAGAAAGAGATGAAGGATGCGGCCAAGAATCTCAATTTCGAGCGTGCAGCTGAGCTTCGTGATCTAATACTTGAACTAAAGGCGGAAGGATGATGACCCTATGGCAATGGATAAACTGATTGTAAAAGGTGCCCGAGCACATAATTTGAAAAATATTGATGTCACCATCCCGCGAGATAAGCTTGTTGTTTTAACAGGGCTTTCAGGTTCCGGAAAGTCTTCGCTCGCCTTCGATACGATTTACGCGGAAGGACAGCGCCGCTATGTAGAGTCGCTGTCTGCTTACGCCCGTCAATTTTTAGGGCAAATGGATAAACCTGATGTCGACGCCATTGATGGTTTATCACCGGCTATCTCAATTGATCAGAAAACCACCAGCCGCAACCCGCGTTCAACGGTCGGAACCGTCACAGAAATTTATGATTATTTACGGCTTCTGTTCGCGCGTGTTGGCCGTCCAACATGTCCGATCCATGGAATTGAAATATCATCACAGACCATTGAACAGATGGTTGACCGCATCATGGAGTATCCGGAGCGAACGAAGCTTCAAGTTCTGGCACCGCTTGTCTCTGGAAGAAAAGGCACACACGTAAAAATTTTAGAAGAAGTGAAAAAGCAAGGATTTGTCCGTGTTCGTGTTAATGGAGAAATGCGTGACCTTGGAGAAGAGATCGAGCTTGAAAAGAACAAAAAGCACTCAATTGAGGTTGTGATCGATCGAATTGTGGTGAAGGACGGCGTAATAGCCCGCTTAACAGATTCAATGGAAACCGCCCTAAAGCTTGGTTCAGGCAAAGTGCTTGTGGATGTCATTGGGGAAGAGGAATTGCTTTTCAGTGAAAACCATGCTTGTCCGCACTGCGGCTTTTCCATCGATGAACTGGAGCCGCGAATGTTTTCCTTTAACAGTCCCTTTGGAGCATGTCCGCAATGTGATGGTTTAGGATCTAAGCTCGAGGTTGATCCAGAGCTTGTTATTCCTAACTGGGATCTTCCTTTAAATAAAGGTGCCATTGCCCCATGGGAGCCGACGAGTTCACAATACTATCCTCAGCTTTTAGAAGCTGTCTGCAATCATTATGGTATTGACATGGGTATTCCTGTAAAAGATTTGCCCAAAGATCAGCTTGAACGGGTCCTATATGGTTCGGGAAAAGATAAAATTTATTTCCGCTATGAAAATGACTTCGGACAAATTCGTGAAGGCTATATCAACTTTGAAGGAGTTATTCCGAATATTGAGCGCCGCTACAAAGAAACGAGCTCCGATTATATTCGGGAGCAAATGGAAAAGTATATGGCCCAGCATTCTTGTCCTTCATGTCAAGGCTATCGCCTAAAGCCAGAAAGCCTGGCTGTCTTAATTAATGGGGAACATGTCGGTAAGGTAACGTCTCTTTCCATTCAAGAAGCCTTTCATTTCTTTGAACAACTCTCACTAACAGAAAAAGAGATGGCTATTGCCAACCTAATTTTAAGAGAAATTAAAGAGCGTATTGGCTTTTTAATCAATGTGGGACTAGACTACCTGACACTCAGCAGAGCGGCCGGTACATTATCTGGAGGAGAAGCACAGCGGATTCGTCTGGCTACTCAAATCGGTTCAAGATTGACAGGTGTTCTTTATATATTGGACGAGCCATCCATTGGGCTGCATCAGCGCGACAATGATCGTTTAATTGAAACCTTAAAAAATATGCGTGATATTGGGAACACACTTATTGTCGTTGAGCATGATGAGGATACGATGATGGCGGCAGACTATCTAATCGATGTCGGCCCTGGTGCTGGTGTTCACGGCGGACAAATTGTCTCAGCCGGAACACCGCAAGAAGTCATGGATGATCCGAATTCACTGACAGGTCAATATTTGGCAGGGAAAAAGTTCATCCCGCTTCCTGTTGAAAGAAGAAAAAACGATGGAAGATTCATTGAGGTAAAGGGTGCAAAGGCGAATAACCTTAATAATGTTAACTTTAAGTTTCCACTAGGCTCGTTTGTGGCTGTTACTGGGGTTTCGGGATCAGGAAAGAGTACACTGATTAATGAAATACTTCATAAGAGTCTCGCTCAAAAGCTGCACAATGCGAAAAGCAAACCAGGTGAGCATAAAGAGATTAATGGGGTCGAATTTTTGGATAAGGTCATTGATATCGATCAGTCGCCTATCGGCCGGACACCAAGGTCCAATCCAGCTACCTATACGGGTGTTTTCGATGATATTCGTGATGTGTTTGCAACTACAAATGAAGCGAAAGTGCGCGGATATAAAAAAGGTCGTTTCAGTTTTAACGTTAAAGGCGGCCGCTGTGAAGCATGCCGTGGAGATGGAATTATTAAAATCGAAATGCATTTTCTGCCTGATGTGTATGTACCATGTGAAGTGTGCCACGGCAAACGATATAACCGTGAAACGCTTGATGTCACATATAAAGGAAAGAACATTGCTGACATTCTTGATATGACAGTGGAAAACGCACTAGAATTCTTTGAAAATATCCCGAAAATCAGCCGAAAGCTGCAAACCATTTTTGATGTCGGCTTAGGGTATGTAAAACTTGGCCAGCCAGCTACAACCCTTTCTGGAGGAGAAGCACAGCGTGTCAAGCTTGCATCAGAATTGCATCGCCGCTCAACGGGAAGATCTCTCTATATTTTAGATGAACCAACAACAGGTTTACATGTTGATGATATTTCCAGATTGCTAGTAGTCCTGCAGCGTCTTGTGGAAAATGGCGATACTGTTTTAGTCATTGAACACAATCTTGATGTTATTAAAGCAACTGATTATATCATTGACCTAGGACCAGAAGGCGGAGACAAAGGCGGAACGATTGTTGCAGCCGGAACGCCGGAAAAAGTTGCGGAAGCTCCTGGTTCCTATACAGGAAAATACTTAAAGCCAATTCTTGAACGTGATCGGGAACGAATGAAAAAAGAAATCCAAGAAAAAGAAGCAAGTGCAGCAAATGCATAAAAAAATCAGCTAGGCGCTATAAGCCTAGCTGATTTTTTATTGTTTGGCCTTGGCGGGAAACAACCAAAGTTTTAATCCCTTTCTTCTTATGCTCTTTTTTGGAAAGGGATTTTTCCAAAGTTCATCTTCGAGAATACAACCGTTAAGATGAATGGAATCACGATTGCGACAACCATTCCAACAGCGAACATTAGCATATGTTCAGTTTGTATGGATAAAATTCCAGGTAAACCGCCTACACCAATGGAATATGCCATAACGCCGCTTCCGACCGAAATGACTGCTGCTACCATGGAACCAATCATGGCTGCTAAGAATGGATAGCCGTACTTCAAGTTAATACCAAACATAGCAGGTTCCGTAACACCTAGATAACAAGAGATCGCTGCTGGAACGGAAACCTGTCTTTCTTCTTTGTTTTTGCGGTTAATATAGATCATCGCTAATACAGCTGAACCTTGTGCAATATTAGATAGAGCAATCATTGGCCATAATGGTGTACCGTCTAACGCATTCATAAGCTGAAGGTCGATTGCATTTGTCATATGATGCAAGCCAGTGATAACTAATGGTGCATAAACAAATCCAAACAATGCTGCAAACAGCCAGCCAAATGCGGATGTTAATCCACCGTACACAACATCAGAAATAAAGGTACCGATCTGCCAGCCGATAGGACCTAAAACAGTATGTGCCAGTAATACAGTTGGTACTAAAGATAAAAATGGGACAACAATCATTGAGATTGAATTTGGAATAACTTTTCTTAAGTTAATTTCTAATACTGAGAAAAGCAGCCCGGCTAGGATTGCAGGAATAACCTGTGCCTGATAACCGATCATTTCAATTTGGGCAAAACCAAAATCCCAGACTGGAATGTCTCCAGTTTCTGCACCTGCCACACCATAGGCATTAAGAAGCTGCGGAGAAACGAGCGTAATCCCCAGCACAATCCCGAGAATTTGGGATGCTCCCATTTTACGGGCAACAGCCCATGTGATGCCAACAGGAAGGAAATGAAAGATTGCTTCGCCAATTAACCAAAGAAATGAGTGCACGCCAGCCCAAAACTGGGAAGATTCTACAAGAGTCATGGTTCCATCTTCAAGTAAATTAATTTCACCAATCACATTACGGAAACCTAGTATTAACCCCCCAACAACAAGTGCTGGAATTAATGGAGTGAAGATATCAGCTAAATGAGCAATCATCCGCTGCAGGAAGTTCATATTTTTCTTCGCAGCTACCTTAGCATCATCTTTAGAGGTGTCACTCACACCCGCGATTTTCACAAACTCATTATAAAATGTTGATACTTCATTGCCTACGATAACCTGGAATTGACCAGCTTGTGTAAAAGTACCTTTTACAATTGGGATTGCTTCAATTTTTTCAACATCAGCTTTCTTTGGATCAACGAGCACAAATCTCATCCGAGTTGCGCAATGGGTAACAGCTGAGATATTTTCGCTGCCGCCAATTTCGTCTAACAGCTGTTTCGCAGATTCACTGTACTTGCTCATTTTTTCTCCCCCTAACTTTTTATAAAAATACTTACCTGTTAAAAAGTCAAACTTGTATATACAGATTATGATTACGGTTTCATTCTAACTTGTATATACAGATTTGTCAACGAGAAATAAATCGCTTTCAGATCCCTATTCCAATAGGTAATTCCACCTTTTTACCCTACCCTGTTTTCAACTGAATCACTCTTGAAAACCAGGGAAAAATGTCTTAGAAAATAAAATGTTTGAAACCTTTTTGAACCTTTCTCGTAAAAAGGATAAAGGAGATGAACGTATGGATACAGATAAAATTCTTTCAGCTTTAAGTTATTTCAGTATTTTCTTCGCTGGTTTTATTTTTCCACTCGTTTTATTTTTTGCAACAAGCAGCGAAAGTGTAAAAGAGCATGCCAAAAAAGCGTTTATTTCACATATCATACCGCTCCTCTCAGTGCCGCTTTTACTCTTTGCGGTATTCATGGAGCCGACTTTTACAGCAGGAGCAAATGAAATTCCGTTCTTTTTTCTAGGATCCCTGCTGGTCAGCCTTCTTTTATCTTTTATTGTCGTTATTTGGAATATTATTAAAGGAATTAAAGTCTTTACTGTTTAATAAATAGAAGATTGTAGTCTTAATGTATTGTCTAAGAAAATATTTGTAGATTGAAATGGTGCGAGAGACTCCGCAGAAACGCTGTACCATGAAATGGGAATCAAACTAATCACATTAAAAAAAGGTTTTAGTTGATTAGAACGAAAGTATGCGAGACTCCGGCTGGACGAGGTGGCTCAATACCCGCCCCGCCGGAAAGCGAGTACTCTGGAAATCTTTCAACATTTAAGTGAAAACAACAAGGTTTGCCAAAACGGCCTAAAAAAAGGCATAAAATATGGAGGGATCCCGATGCAAGAAGAGAGAAAACGTATATTAAAAATGGTTGAAGACGGAAAGCTAAAGGTTGATGAAGCACTTATTCTTCTTGAAGAACTCGAAAAATCCAATAAAGCAGCACAAGAGAAAGAACAGAACATGTTTCCAGAGCTAAGTGACAAAGTTCATTTTGAAGAAGCGAAAAAAGAAGATCCTTTAAATGAAAAGTTCAATAGCGCAAAAGTGAAAATCATTGATTTTGTCGATTCAGCTCTAAAGAAAATTAAGGATGCAGATTTTGATTTGAATTTTGGCCAGTCCGTTGATATTTCGCATATTTTCCAATATTCGAATGTATATTTAAAGAACATAGACATTGATGTAGCGAATGGTGGGATTAAGTTAATTCCTTGGGAGCAGCAGGATGTCCGCATCGAGTGTAAGGCAAAGGTTTATCGCGTGGAAACACAGGAAGAGGCAAGACAGAAATTCTTAAAGGACGTTCTTTTTGCAGTTGAAGGGGAGAAGCTCCGCTTTTCGGCTCAGCAAAAATGGATGAAGCTTGAAGCTTCCATTTATGTTCCTCAATCACAATATGAAAACATTAAAGTGCGCATGTTTAATGGACCGATAGATGGTGAAAACTTATATGCGGAAAGCTTTAAAGCAAAATCAGCGAATGGTAAAATTAATGTAGTTGGTCTGCAGGGGAAATATGCAGAAATCGAGACAGCGAACGGGCAAGTCAATATTCAAAATAGCACGGTAGACGAGTTTGAAATTGAGACAATTAATGGAGTGGTCCATGTGGAAGGCAGCTGCAGAAAGGCAGACGTTCAAACCTTCCATGGAGATATTTATTGCCATATAAAAGGCACAGGCTGTGAGCAGCTTGAAGCAAAAGTAACGACAGGAAATATTGAATTATTTGTTCCTGAATTTACTGCTGTAAATGGAGAGTTGAAGACAAATCTAGGCAGCTTTAATGTCGAGCTCGATGGCATTGAAGTCATTGAAGAGAAAAGCGAAGTGATTCAAAAGAATCTGCGCTTTCGCTCATTGAAGGATCCTCTCAGCGGATTAAGGCTGCTGGCTGATTCAAAAACAGGATCAATATCGGTAAAAAAATCAGCAATCATATAAAATAGACAGTTGCGAAGAGAGCTGTCTGCAGCAATGCTGCTAAAAGAGGTGTAGCGAATGAAATGGTTAGTAGGAATACTCATAAATGCTGTTCTGTTTATCGCGATAGGAGGTTTTTTTGGAGACTCCTTCTATTTATCGGGATTTGGGGCGGCAATCATTGCAAGCGTGGTGCTATCGGTTCTTAACATTTTGGTCAGACCCATTTTAATTATCCTGACACTGCCGATCACGTTTCTTACACTGGGATTATTCCTATTTGTAATTAATGCTGTTACCCTTCTTATCACAGATGGCATTATGGGCAGCTCCTTTGAACTGGCAGGCTTTGGAACAGCCTTTATCGTCAGCATCATCATGTCCATTGCCAACATAATCATCCAAAGTACATTTGCAAAAGATTAACAAACGGGTCATTTTAACCCAAAATAAACCCGAACTGTTAGCAGAGTTCATTCATCTGCCTGATGGTTCGGTTTTTTGTGTCTTTAGAATCCTGCCTCTGAAAGCGAGTACCATGGAGTGGAAACACTCTCTCTTCTTTATTAAGGCAACAAAGTATGCAAAAACATCCAAAAAACAATCTCAGCAATTTGGTTCTTGTGAAAAAAATGCTAAAATAGATTGATGCATAATAACCGTTACGAACGTGTTAAAGGCTAGCGAGATAAAAGGAGGCGTATTTATGCCAAAGGTTCGCACGAAAGAAGTTATTGAAAAATTCAATTTAGAATTAATTAGTGGTGAGGAAGGCATTAATAGACCCATCACAACGACTGATATTTCAAGACCAGGAATTGAGCTTGCCGGATTTTTTGACTACTACCCAGCCGAAAGAATTCAGCTGATTGGAAAAACGGAATTGACTTTTACAAAAAAACTGAATAAATCAGAACGCACAAGCAGACTTGAAAGATTATGTTCTGACATTACACCGGCAATCATTGTAACAAGAGAAATGGACGTTCCCGATGAATTGATTGAGGCAGCTGAGAAAGAAGCCGTTCCTTTGTTGCGGACGAAGCAAAAAACAACACGCTTTTCCAGCTTGCTGACAAACTATTTAGAAAGTAAACTTGCTCCCACAACGGCCATCCACGGAGTGCTTGTTGATATCTATGGCGTAGGTGTATTAATCACCGGTAAAAGTGGAGTCGGAAAAAGTGAAACCGCATTAGAGCTTGTGAAGCGGGGGCATCGCCTTGTTGCGGATGACTGCGTGGAAATTCGACAGGAGGATGAAGATACTCTTGTTGGCAGCTCTCCAGAGTTAATTGAACATTTACTCGAGATTCGCGGCCTTGGCATTATTAATGTAATGACCCTTTTTGGAGCTGGTGCAGTTCGCAGCTATAAAAAAATTGCGCTTGTGATGGACTTAGAGATATGGGATCCGAAAAAGCAATACGACCGTTTAGGGCTCGATGAAGAGAAAATGAAAATTATTGATACCGAAGTGACCAGATTAACGGTCCCTGTTCGACCAGGCCGAAATTTAGCAGTTATTATTGAAGTGGCAGCCATGAATTTCCGCCTGAAAAAAATGGGAGTAAATGCTGCTCAGCAGTTTACGGATAAACTATCAGATGTAATTGAAGACGGAGATCATGAAGATCGTTAAAATTTAAACTATATAGATAGCAGGATAAGAGGAGGAGAATACAGAGTGGAGCAAAATATAGAACCGCTTAATCGAGTTGCCTTTGAAATTGGGCCGCTCACGGTCAATTGGTATGGCTTAATTATTGGTGTAGGAATTGCCCTTGCTTTAATGATTGCAATGCGCGAGTCAGACCGCCGCGGCTTGGATAAAGAAATCTTTGCTGACTTAATGTTATGGGCGATTCCAATTGCAATTATTTCAGCAAGAATTTATTATGTTATTTTTCAATGGGACTATTACGCACAAAACCCAGGTGACATTATTAAAATCTGGGAAGGCGGAATTGCGATTCACGGTGCCCTCATTGGAGCCGTCATTACAGCGTACATATTTACAAGAATAAAAAAAGTTTCTTTTTGGAAAGTAGCTGATATAGCTGCTCCAAGTATCATTCTTGGGCAAGCCATTGGCCGCTGGGGCAACTTTATGAACCAGGAAGCGCATGGTGAAGAGGTTACTCGTCAGTTCTTGGAAAATCTTTATTTGCCTGATTTTATTGTAAATCAAATGTATATTAATGGTACTTACTACCATCCGACATTTTTATATGAATCGCTCTGGAATTTTGCGGGCTTTATTCTTTTAATCTTGCTTAGAAGAGTTAATCTGCGCCGTGGCGAGCTATTTTTAACGTATGTCATCTGGTATTCCATCGGAAGATTCTTTATTGAAGGAATGCGTACAGACAGCCTAATGGTTACCGATTTCTTGCGAGCTGCCCAATTGCTTTCTGTTGCTCTCATTGTTGGTGCTATTGCACTGATTATTTTTAGAAGAGTCAAAGGTTATGCAGATGCTCGTTATTTAGATAAAGGTGTGTAAGATCGTATGTTTCTGGAGTCTGTAAAAAAAGGGTTGATGGTTGGCTTAAAGACAACATGGACATTAGGAAAAGTCATCTTTCCAGTTACATTAATTGTTTCATTGCTGCAATACACGCCGGTACTTCCGTGGGTCATTTCATTGATCACCCCGCTCATGAATATCATTGGGCTATCAGGTGATGCGGCCATTCCGATTGTATTAGGGAATTTGCTGAATTTATATGCTGGAATTGGAGCCATTTTAACATTGGACCTGACTGTCAAAGAAGTATTTATCATTGCTGTCATGCTGTCCTTTTCACATAATCTTCTGATTGAATCAGGAGTGGCACTGAAAGTTGGCGTTAAGCTGTGGGTCATTCTTGCCGTCCGGATTGGTCTTGCATTTGGCTCTGCCCTAATTATCAATCTTGTTTGGAAGGGCGGATCGGAAATGGCCCGTTATGGGTTTATTCCCCAAACGGAGGCAGAATTAACCGGCTGGGCTGCCATTTTATTGGATGGCCTTCAAAAGGCTGCTTTAGGGATTTTTCAGCTGGCGTTAATCGTTATTCCGTTAATGATTGCCATTCAAATACTAAAGGATTTAAAATGGCTAGCTGTCTTTTCAAAATGGATGGCACCTGTGACAAGAATGTTAGGGATGAAAGAAAATACATCTACAACTCTTGCAGCAGGTCTGCTGTTTGGTCTTGCATTCGGTGCAGGTGTAATGATTCAAGCTGTAAAAGAGGATGGCGTCAGCAGAAAGGATGTCACCCTTGCGTTTATATTCCTGGTTGCGTGCCACGCAGTTGTTGAAGATACATTGATCTTTATTCCGCTTGGAATCCCCGTGCTGCCGCTCTTGCTTATAAGGATCGGGGTCGCTATAGTGCTTACACTCGTTGTAGCCTATTTTTGGAGAAAGGCGGACTTGTCGAAAAGAAAGGAAGCAACCTATGAACACTAAAATAAATACGATTCTATTTGATTTAGATGGAACACTCATTAATACAAATGAACTGATTATTTCTACGTTTTTGCATACATTGGAACAATATTATCCGGGAAAATATAGCCGTGAAGATGTTCTGCCATTCTTAGGGCCGACTTTGCATGAAACGTTTCATAAACTGAATCCCGAAAAAACAGATGAAATGATCGCTGTCTATAGAAGCTATAATATTGCCAACCATGATCTGCTCGTGACAGAGTTTGAAGGTGTTTTTGTAACAGTTAGGACCTTGAAGGAGTCAGGCTATAAGCTGGCGATCGTAACAACGAAGATCTTAGATGTTGTAAAAAAAGGACTTGTTTTAACCAATCTCGATCAGTTTTTTGATGTCGTGGTGGCGTTAGATCATGTCGAAAATGCCAAACCAGATCCAGAGCCGATTCTGAAGGCATTAGAACAGCTGAATTCAAAGCCGGAAGAGGCTATTATGGTGGGGGATAATCATCATGATATTTTAGGCGGCAAAAATGCACGCACGAAAACAGCGGCTGTTGCCTGGTCTGTGAAAGGCAAAGACCATCTCATGACTTATCAACCTGACTATATGTTAGAAAATATGGCAGATTTACTGGATATTTTAGAGGCTGAAAACAAATGAGAAGAACGACAAGGTATCCTGTGACGGGAGGCAATTCTCTTTGGCATGTATACAAAACCGTGCCATTTCTCAAGGTTGTGAAAAACTTTGTCGTCATTCAGCTTGCTCGATATACACCGATATTAGGGTTGAAAAACTGGCTTTATCGCACATTTTTAAGAATGAAGGTGGGCGATCAGACATCCTTTGCCTTAATGGTGATGCTTGATGTGATGTTCCCGGAAAAAATAAGCGTTGGCCGAAACACCGTGATTGGCTACAATACAACCATTCTGGCACATGAGTACTTAATCAAAGAATACAGATTGGGAGAAGTAGTCATTGGTGATGAAGTCATGATTGGTGCCAACACTACCATTCTTCCCGGTGTGAAAATCGGGGATGGGGCCATCGTCTCAGCCGGTACGCTTGTCCACAAAGATGTACCGGATGGCGTCTTTGTCGGCGGCAACCCGATGCGGATTATTTACACAAAAGAACAGCTGGCAGAACGCTGGGCAAACGATGAGATTTATGGAAATGGATCTTGATTAAAGAGGCTGGGACATAAGTATTTAACACACCCATAGAACCGAATGGTTAGGAAGTCATCTTTCTAAACATTCGGTTTTTTTTATTTATGATTATAAAATATATTTTACCAACATGAGTGAAATGAAGCGGAGGACACTTGACTCCAGTGGGCAATAGAGGAAAGGGTGAGACCCCGCAGAAGCTTTGCTTCGGGGAGGCTCAGCTTCCTCCCCACGGAAAGCGAGTGTCCGCAGCGCAATGGAACGGACTTATCTAAATACCCAAACCAAGATATTGGAAATTCGTGTTTTAGAAATACTAATTTCGTTTTGTCCCATCCTCCCTTTTGCGTAATCTAATAGAACCTTCTCACACCTAGTCTTATTTTTCCGAAAACAAAGAGTTTTTCATTGACGCTTCACACTTTCAGATGTAAACTAACTAATAACTTCACTTTATTAGCATGGTAGCGAACTAAAGGATTTGACAGAGGTGACGATCAAAATGAGTCCATTATATATGTTTGAAAAGCCATTAGGCATGAGAGATACCTTGCCAGAGCTTTATGAAATAAAACGAAATGTCCGTGCATCAGTTGAAAATGAAATGAGAAGCTGGGGCTATCAATTTATTGCTACACCAGCGCTGGAATATGATGAAACCGTAGGAGCTGCATCTGCGATTATGGAGCAGCAGCTATTTAAACTTCTTGATCAGCAAGGCCGCACTTTGGTGCTGCGTCCGGATATGACCGCTCCGATTGCCAGAGTCGCAGCTTCAAAACTGTTAAAAAGGAATATCCCGATTCGGCTGGCTTACTCGGAAAATGTCTATCGCGCTCAGCAAAGAGAGGGTGGCAGACCAGCTGAATTTGAACAAATCGGAGTTGAGTGTATAGGAGACTCTACCATTAGTGCGGATGGAGAAGGAATTGCCCTTATGATTTCGGCTCTAAAAGCAGCGGGATTGCAGGAGTTTCAATTATCTGTTGGACATATCGGATTTGTCCGTAAGTTATTTCAGCAAATAGTAGGTACAGAGGAAAGAGTTGAGGCACTGACCAGGTTCCTATATGAAAAAAACTATGTTGGCTTCAAAATGCATGTTGAAAACCTGTCTCTGTCTTCCATTGATAAGCAGCGCCTGCTTCGTTTTCTTCATCTAAAAGGGCATGAAGAAACCATTTCTGCTGCTTATGACATTCTTGAAAATGGGCAGGGAACAGATGAGGTTGAAGAACTGCGCCAGCTTTGGGCTATCATAGCCGATTATGGCTATGCGGATATCGTTAAGTTCGATTTAACGCAAGTCAGTCATATGAGCTATTATACAGGGATTGTCTATGAAGCATATGCAGAAAAGGTGGGTTTTCCAATTGGCAACGGAGGCCGATACGATGGATTGCTAGGAAAGTTTGGGAAGCATACCGGGGCAACCGGTTTTGCCATCCGCTTCGATCGATTGCTGGAAGCGTTAGTAGAGAAGAAAGAAGCTGAACCTATATATGCCATCTTTTTCAGTGCAGAAAGAAGAAAAGAAGCTTTTCAGCTTGCAAGTGAACAAAGAGCATTCGGTAAAAAGGTTGTACTGCAGGATATAAGCGGTGTTCACGATCTGGATGCCAACACGAAGCAATATGAAGATATCGTGTATTTACTAGGAAAGAGCGGAAAGGAGTCTATGCAATGAATAATCTGCTGACGATTGCGATGCCAAAAGGGAGAATATTTACAGAAGCGGCAGAGCTCCTCAGAAAAGCAGGCTTCCCTTTGCCGCCAGAGTTTGATGATTCAAGGAAACTTATTATTGATGTTCCTGAGGCTCAATTTCGCTTTATTTTAGCAAAACCAATGGATGTGGCGACCTATGTAGAGCATGGAGTGGCTGATCTTGGGATTGCAGGAAAAGATGTTATGCTCGAAGAAGAGCGTGATGTATATGAACTGCTGGATTTGAAAATAAGCGCTTGCCATTTGGCTGTAGCTGGCCTGCCTGACACCAAAATGAACGAGGTTGCGCCAAAGGTGGCGACAAAATATCCGCATGTGGCCGCAGACTATTTCCGTCAGCAGGGAGAGCAGGTTGAAATTATTAAGCTGAACGGCTCGATTGAACTTGCACCATTGATTGGACTTGCAGACAGAATTGTGGATATCGTTTCAACAGGCCGTACGTTAGTTGAGAATGGTTTGATCGAGTATGAAGTGATTGAGCATATTACATCCAGACTAATTGTCAACCGCGTCAGCTATCGGGTGAAGGACGAGCGTATTACAGAAATCGTGGAAAAGCTAAGCGAGGTTATAAAGCAAAAAGGAGAGCCCGCATGATGAACATATTAAAAGCAACGGCCAACCTTTCCATTCAGCGTTCTGTTGATGGCGGAACGGACGAGCAGCGTGCTGCCGTTCAAAGCATCATAGCAGATGTGCGGAAGAATGGAGATGCTGCACTCTTAAAATATACGGAAAAATTTGATGGCATAACGCTGTCCTCTATTAGGGCAACATCTGAAGAGATTGAAGAGGCCTACACTCTTTTGGAGGAAGAACAAAAGGAAATTATCCAGCGGGCAGCGGCCAATATTCGCGCTTTCCACGAGAAACAGCGAACTCAATCCTGGATCACGACAGATGCTGATGGAACGTTGCTCGGACAAAAGGTAACACCGCTGGATTCAGCTGGCTTATACGTGCCAGGCGGAACAGCAGCTTATCCATCATCGGTGCTGATGAATGTGATTCCTGCCCAGGTTGCCGGTGTTAGTAAGATCGTGATCACTTCTCCTCCTGATCGCACGACAGGCAAGCTGCCTCCTGCTGTTTTAGTCGCAGCTAATGAAGCAGGTGTCACGGAAATATACAAAGTTGGCGGGGCGCAGGCCATTGCAGCACTTGCGTACGGAACAGAGACCATTCCTGGTGTTGATAAAATCACTGGACCAGGCAATATTTATGTTGCTCTTGCCAAACGTGAAGTATACGGAGATGTGGATATCGATATGATTGCCGGACCGAGTGAAATTGTTGTTCTAGCAGATGAAACAGCTTTTCCAAACGAGGTGGCAGCAGATCTATTATCACAGGCTGAGCACGATGAACGGGCCTGTGCCATCCTCGTTACAGACAGTATGACGTTAGCGGAAAACGTAAAGCTGGAAGTAGTAAAGCAGCTCGAAACCCTGCCGCGCAAAGTAATTGCCGCATCAGCGATCGAAAACTACGGTGCCATTTATGTAACAGATACTATGGATGAAGCAGTAGGACTGGTGAATCAGCTTGCTCCAGAGCATCTGGAATTACTGACGGCAGAGCCGATGACACTGCTGGGAAGCATTCGCCATGCCGGTGCCATTTTTATGGGACGATACAGCTCCGAGCCGGTGGGTGATTATTTTGCAGGACCGAATCATGTGCTGCCGACAAATGGAACAGCCCGTTTCTCTAGTCCATTAAGTGTCGATGACTTTGTGAAAAAATCGAGTATTATCTACTACAGTGAAAAAGCATTGCAGAAGAATGCTGAAGATATTGCAGCCTTTGCCAGAATGGAAGGTCTTGAAGCACATGCTCGTGCCGTTGAATCGCGGTTTAAATAGGAGGAAAATAACATGACTCGTACAGCAGAAATCACTAGAAATACAAACGAAACCAAAATTCAATTGTCATTAAATATAGATGGAGAAGGCAAAAGTGATTTGCAAACAGGTGTTCCTTTTTTAACCCACATGCTGGACCTTTTTTCCAAACACGGCCAATTTGACTTGACTGTCAATGCTGATGGCGATACCGAAGTAGACGATCACCATACGACAGAGGATATTGGAATCTGCCTTGGTCATGTACTGAAGGAAGCTTTAGGTGAAAAAAAAGGAATTAAGCGCTACGGAAATGCTTTTGTGCCAATGGACGAAGCGTTAGCGCAGGTAGTGGTTGACTTGAGCAATCGCCCACACTTAGAAATGCGAGCGGAATTTCCGAGCCAGAAGGTTGGCACGTTTGATACCGAATTGGTTCATGAGTTTCTCTGGAAGCTTGCATTAGAGGCAAGAATGAATTTGCATGTGATCGTACACTACGGTCAAAACACGCACCATATTATAGAAGCAATTTTTAAAGCGCTGGCACGTGCTCTTGATGAGGCAACGACCATTGATCCTCGTATAAAAGGAGTTCCATCCACGAAAGGAATGTTGTAAATGATCGGCATCATTGATTATGGCATGGGCAATTTGTTCAGCGTCGAAAAAGCGCTGGAACGGTTAGGTGTTGAAGCTTTTATTTCAGACGATCATGAGAAACTAAGTCAGGCGGATGGCCTCATTTTACCTGGTGTCGGTGCATTTAAAGATGCGATGGATCTTCTGAACGAATCCGGGTTAACTAGGATGATTCACGAGTATGTACAAACAGGTAAGCCGTTTCTGGGCATATGCCTTGGCATGCAGCTGCTATTTGAAAGCAGCGAGGAAAACGGATTAACAAATGGACTTTCACTGCTGCCGGGAAAAGTCATCCGTTTCTCAGGTGTAGATCGTAAAGGGGTATCTTATAAGGTGCCTCACATGGGATGGAATAAGCTTCGATTTGAACAAGATTCTCCACTTTTGCAAGGTGTAGATGAGGACTATGTTTATTTTGTGCATTCCTATTATGTGGATGCTGATCAGTCAGATGTTGTGCTTGCTGGGGCAAGCTACGATGTGAATGTTGCCGCAGTTGTGGGCAAGGAAAATGTATTCGGCATGCAGTTTCATCCGGAAAAAAGCAGTGTGATGGGCATGCAGTTATTGCGTAATTTTACAAAGCTGACAGAGAAGGGAAGTACCGCAGATGAGTTTTACAATCTATCCCGCAATTGATATGCGTGCCGGCAAATGTGTGCGCCTGCTGCAAGGAGACTATGATCAGGAGACGGTGTACGGTGATTCACCTTTTGACATGGCGAAATCATTTGCTGATGTTGGAGCAGCTTGGATTCACATGGTCGATCTTGATGGAGCAAAAGACGGCAAAAGAATCAATGACCGTTTTGTTGTGGAAGCGGCACAGAAGCTGCACGCTAAAGTGCAAATCGGCGGCGGAATCCGCACGGAGGAAGACATCGTTCATTATCTGGATCGCGGAATTTCCCGTGTGATTATCGGAAGCATTGCTGTCAGCAACCCTGAGTTTGCGGTTGAAATGATCCGTAAATATGGAGAAAAGATTGCTGTTGGACTTGATGCAAAAAATGGCTATGTAGCTACACATGGCTGGCTGCAAACTTCAGAAGTAAGAGCAGTTGAGCTTGGAAAAACCTTCGCTGATGCCGGAGCGGAAACATTTATATTTACTGATATTGCTACTGATGGCATGCTGTCTGGACCAAATGTGGAAGCTGTTGTTGACCTGGCAGCGGAAACCGGCAAAAATGTAATTGCTTCAGGCGGAGTCAGCAGTCTTGCAGATCTTGCTGCATTAAAGAAGTATGCAGATCAAGGAGTTGCTGGTGCCATTGTCGGAAAAGCCATATATGAAGGGCGGTTTTCAGTGAAAGAGGCGGTGGCGTTATGCTGACAAAAAGAATCATTCCCTGTCTTGATGTAAAGGAAGGAAGAGTCGTAAAGGGAATTCAGTTTGTGGAGCTCCGCGATGCTGGTGATCCAGTTGAACTCGCTCGTTTTTACGATGAACAGGGAGCTGATGAGCTTGTCTTTTTAGATATTTCAGCCTCTCATGAAGGACGCAAAACAATGGCGGAGGTTGTGAAGGATGTTGCTTCTGAGCTCGCCATTCCGTTTACCGTCGGCGGCGGCATCAACTCGCTGGAAGATATGAAGCGCATTTTACGGGCGGGAGCTGACAAGGTTTCATTAAACACAGCAGCCGTTTTGCGCCCAGAGCTGATTACTGAAGGAGCCAACTTTTACGGATCACAATGCATCGTTGTTGCCATTGATGCGAAGTATGATGAAGAAATTGGCACTTGGCGGGTGTACACACACGGCGGCCGCAAAGCGACAGAGCGGGATGTCATCTCATGGGCAAAAGAAGCGGTCGAAAGAGGTGCCGGCGAACTGCTGCTGACAAGCATGGATGCTGACGGTGAAAAGAAGGGCTTTAACATTGCTTTAACAAAAGCAGTCAGCGAGGCCGTTTCCGTGCCGGTTATCGCTTCAGGTGGTGCTGGGAACGCTGACCATTTTGCGGAAGCATTCCTGGACGGCAAGGCAGATGCCGCTCTGGCAGCTTCTATTTTTCACTATAAAGAAACCTCTGTAGCAGAAGTGAAGGAACATGTGAAACAAAGAGGAGTGTGTATCCGATGAAAATTGTATTTGATGGCAATGGACTCATCCCGGCAATCGTTCAGCATGCCGAGACAAAAGAAGTGCTGACACTCGCGTATATGAATGAAGAATCCTACAAAAAATCGCTTGAAACGGGCGAAACCTGGTTCTATAGCCGTTCCAGACAAGAGCTTTGGCACAAAGGCGCAACAAGCGGAAATACGCAAAAAATCGTAGAAATGAAACTCGATTGTGATCAGGATGCGTTAGTTGTCCTCGTTCAGCCAGCTGGACCGGCTTGTCATAAAGGGACAGAAAGCTGTTTTGAGGAAAGTGTTTATAAGGGAGAAGCTTTGGGAGATGCCCCCGCAGATTACAGCATTTTAGGAAAACTTGAAAAAGTGATTCGTGATCGCGAAGCTGAACGCCCAGAAGGCGCTTATACCACTTATTTATTTGAAAAAGGCGTCGATAAGATTTTGAAAAAAGTGGGCGAAGAAGCCTCCGAAGTCATTATCGCAGCTAAAAACCGTGACAAAGAAGAATTAAAATGGGAATCAGCAGATCTGCTGTACCACTTGCTTGTCCTACTGCGTGAACAAGACCTTCCATTTGGAGACGTATTGAAGGTACTGGAGAAAAGACATGAAAAACCGGCCGCTGAGTAAAGTGGGCGGTTTTTTTGTTGAGGGGAGATGCGGTTTGATAGGAAAAGTGGGGTTTTGATAGGAAAGCTGGAAATTTTGATAGGGAATTTCAGAAATTTGATAGGAAACCAAGAAAGTTTGATAGGAAAAAGAAATATTTTGATAGGAAACGCAGAAAATTTGATAGGAACCCCTCATGAGAAGATAGAAATGGACTAAATAAAGGAGTGAAAAGCTCGAAATTATGCAGATACCAGGTGAAAATGCAGATATCTGAACTAGAAAAGGTCATTTTGCGTCTGAAAATTCGATTTGATAGGAAAAAGCGAAATTTTGATAGGAAATTTCGGAAATTTGAAAGGAAACCAAGAAAGTTTGATAGGAAAAAGAAATATCTTGATAGGAAACGCAGAAGATTTGATAGGAACCCCCATCAGAAGATAGCAATGGACTAAATAAAGGAGCAAAAAGCTCTAAATTATGCAGATACCAATTCAAAAGGCAGAAATCAAAACTAAAAAAGGTCATTTTGCGTCTGGAAATTCGATTTGATAGGAAAACTCGAAATTTCGATAGAAAACTTCAAAAATTTGATAGGAAAAACGACCAAAAAACTTTTATAAAAGTCTCCCTCCCAAGACTAACTCATTTATAAACTAACTTTTGAACTTTTTATGATCATTTATCCGAAAAGAAGGATACACCAAACCAAAAAGCTAATCTTTAAATTACTATCTTAAAGGAAGTGTTGAATTGATTAGAAAGGAACGAGAAATCCCCATTCGAATTCGTAAAATTCAATCCTCATTAGACAGAGTAATTATGCCCTCTGAGAAAAGAGCTATTTTAGAAGGCGAGTTAAAATCAAGGCTAGCTGGTTATTATGGTGAAAAGGCGATCGATTATTATTTAAGGAAATTACCTGAAAATGAGAACTATATCCTCCATAGTTTAAGGTTACAAATGAAGTCCGATTACTTCCAAATTGACACGCTGCTTTTAACAGATAAGTATGCCTTAATAATTGAAGTGAAAAATCTGGCAGGTGAACTTTTTTTCGATGTTAATAGTAAACAGCTGATTCAAACAACAGCGGATGGAGAAGTGAAAGGGTATCAAAATCCAGTACAGCAGGCGATGTATCAAAAACGAGATTTAGAAAAAGTATTTCAAAGTAAAGCCATCCATCTCCCTATCGAGTACCTCGTAATACTCAGCAAGCCCTCTACCATTCTTAAAACAAATTCCAAATATGCGATCCCAAAAATGATTCATGCACAATATCTAATTGAAGAAATTGAACATCTCAATAAGAAGTATCACATTGTCATTCATGAACAGAAAGCAGTGAAGAAAATGGCCAAAATGCTTGCAAAACTTCATTGTCCGGAAACGTATGATGTTTTAAAGGCCAATCAGTTCACCCAAGAGGATATTCAGAAGGGTGTACGCTGCACGGATTGTGGCCACACGCCAATGCAACGCAAGCATGGAACATGGATATGCCCAAATTGCTGCAAGATAGATATACACGCACATGTCAAAGCAGTGGAGGATTATTTCCTATTATTCGAATCACCACTGACAAATCAAAAATTTCGTGATTTTACATTTCTGGATTCGGAGCAAACAGCCAATAGACTTCTGAAAAAGATGGATCTTCCTCATTCGGGTAATGGGAGGTGTCGTATGTATTATAGGTTAAACTGAAATGAATCAATTATTCTGACTTCTAACCCCCACAAAAAATACATCCCCCCAAGCCCTTCTCCTAATGCTTGTACATATGATATACTACTACAGTTAATATGTATGATGGAGGATTTCATGAGTAAAGACTCTAAAGCGAGACATCAGATGGGAAAGTTATTGTCGTTTAATCCTTCGGGTGAGTATTACTTTTCAAAAGGAGTAAAGGCTTATCATCGCAGGGATTTTTATAAAGCAGCAAAATATTTGCAGCGTGCTATGCAGCTTGAGCCAGGCGAGCCGATGATTGTGTGTCAGCTTGCGATTGTGTATTCGGAAATGGGCGAGCATCAGCAATCGAATCGCCTGCTTCATATGATTTTGGAAGAGCTGGATGAGCACATGAGTGAGTGCCATTATTTTTTAGCCAACAATTATGCGCACATGGGCCTTTTTAAGGATGCGTATCAGCATGCGAATCTTTATCTGGAGTTAAATGAAGATGGGGAGTTCTCTGAGGATACAGAGGATTTGCTTGATTTGTTAACACTGGAGGCGGAGGAGCTTGATGAGGATCTGTATGAGCAGGATGATCTTATGATTAAGCAGGAGCAGGCAAGAGAACTGCTGGAATCAGGTCATTTTCCAAAGGCGGTTGAAATTTTAACGTCGGTGATTGAAGATTATCCGGAGTATTGGTCTGCTTATAATAATTTGGCGCTTGCGTATTTTTATTTAGGTGAAGTGCAGAAGGCTTCTGAAATATTAAATAAGGTTCTTGAAGAAAATCCAGGGAACTTGCATGCGTTATGCAACAGGCTTGTTTTTGCTTTTTATCAGCGCAATTTCACAGAGATCAAGCTGTTAAAAGAAACATTAAAGAAAATTAAGCCGATGTCTGCTGAGCATCAGTTTAAGCTTGGTGCTACGTTTTCGCTGACTGGAGAGTATGAAGCGGCGTTTCAATGGCTTCGTAAGCTTCAAAAAACAGGTTTTGATGGAGATGGTCCATTTTATTACTGGCTGTCCTATGCCGCTTATTTTACCGGAAGAGAGGAAATTGCACGCTCTTCTTGGAAAAAAGCTGTAGAAATCAACCCAGATAAAGAAGGCTTTGAACCGTGGAATGATCAGAAAACGGTGCAGAATGGATTTGAAGATCATCAATCTTCTATTCAAAAAAAGCTGAAGAGTGATTATAAAGAGGAAAGACTGTTTGCCCTATTTTTAATCTCAGTATCAAATAAGCGGGATGAACTGCTTACTTCAGAAGGAATTAAGAAAAACCATAAATTTTCTTCGATTGAAAATGAATATGTGTCTTATATTAAGACCGGTTCACCAATCGGTTCGGCAGTTGGCGCACACGAAATCGCCCAGTTATTATACAAAAACCACCATCCGATTGGCACGACGGAAGCAGGTCTTTTTCTGTTATGGTTTACCGTTTATATTGAAATGGAAAAAAGCAGCATGCCTATAAAGAATAAATTAGCATGGGCTGCAGCAATTGAGTATGTTTGGAAAAAAATGCGCAATGAAAAGGTTCCTCAGTCACAATTGGCTGGACAATACGGAATTTCAGTTTCTACGCTGGGGAAATACATCAAACTGGTAAATGATTTCCTTTAATGAGCAGATTTTTGGCGAAATCTGCTCTTTTTTTATATGATAAAGAAAAATAATACATTGTTGGATTGCATGAAAATCGGCCGCTAAATCCTTATCAAAACGGGAAGGAGGCAGCTGCCGAGATGAACTGTGATCCACCATCTTATGAGAAAAAATTATGCAAATCCATTTTTATAGGATCATGTTAGATGGAGAAGCTAATAAATGGGTATGGAATAAGAAGCGCAGCATAAACTGCGGCTGTGAAATCTCCTGCACATTTTATATAAGGAGGAAGTACTGTGACGGAAGAAAAAATTTATGATGTCATTATTGCTGGAGCTGGTCCTGCGGGAATGACGGCAGCTGTTTATACATCTCGTGCAAACCTGACGACTTTAATGTTAGAGCGCGGAGTTCCAGGCGGGCAAATGGCAAACACGGAAGAAGTAGAGAACTACCCTGGTTTTGAACATATTCTTGGACCTGAGCTTTCTACAAAAATGTTTGATCATGCGAAGAAATTTGGTGCGGAATACGCATACGGCGATATTAAAGAGGTTATTGACGGCAGCGAATATAAAACGGTGATTGCGGGCTCGAAGCAGTATAAAGCTCGTGCGGTGATCATTACAACTGGAGCTGAGTATAAGAAGCTTGGCATTCCTGGAGAAAAAGAGCTTGGCGGCCGCGGCGTTTCTTACTGTGCAGTATGTGATGGGGCTTTCTTTAAAAACAAAGAGCTAGTTGTTGTTGGCGGAGGAGACTCTGCAGTGGAAGAAGGGGTTTATTTAACTCGTTTCGCGAGCAAGGTAACAATTGTTCACCGCCGTGATGAGCTTCGTGCGCAAGCAATTCTGCAGCAGCGTGCTTTTGATAATGAGAAAATTGATTTCATTTGGAATCATACTGTAAAAGAAATCAACGAAAAAGACGGCAAAGTTGGCAGCGCAACGCTTGTTTCCACTGAGAATGGTGAAGAACAAGAGTTTAAAGCAGACGGTGTATTCGTTTATATAGGCATGGTTCCTTTATCAAAGCCGTTTGCAAGTCTTGGTATTACAAATGAGAATGGCTATATTGAAACAAATGAGCGAATGGAGACAAAGGTGCCTGGCATTTTTGCAGCAGGAGACATTCGTGAGAAAACATTGCGTCAGATTGTAACAGCTACAGGAGATGGCAGTATTGCTGCACAAAGTGTTCAGCACTATGTGGAAGAACTGCAGGAACGTTTAAAAGAAGAAGCGAAATAATGCTTGTGTACAGCTAACTTTTTGGTGCGAACTGAAATGTTAGCTTATCCTTTACAAAAAGTCATTATGTTTTAACTGTGCTGTAACGTTAGTGAAACAAATTTCGGGTAATATAAGAATAGAAATTGACCCCCTTTTTAAGATATAAATCTTGTTGAGCACAGTGAAAGCTGGGCTCCTTTTTTTTGCGCTGAAATCATTTGGCATAAATTACAAACTCATTGCAGATCCAGTCCGAAATTGACTTGTAGGTTTGTTCTGACAGAGGATTATTCCATTCACTTAAATGGATAAAAGCTGTGACTAAGCAGTCAATCGTTGTCGCTGTCTTGTAAACATAGTATAATATAAGGAATATTAAAAACGGTAAAATAGTAGGCTTCGGGTATTCCAGCCCGATCGTAAAGGTCAGGTGAGTAGTAGTGCAAAGGGTCACCAATTGTGTATTGTTGAAAGAAAATAAAGTTTTGCTTCTTCAAAAACCGAGACGCGGCTGGTGGGTAGCGCCAGGCGGAAAAATGGAGCCGGGAGAATCGGTTAGAGACTCTTGTATCCGCGAGTTTCGAGAGGAAACAGGGATTTATCTGCGCAATCCAAATATAAAAGGGATTTTTACTTTTATTATGAAGGATGGCGATCGGGTGATGTCAGAATGGATGATGTTTACCTTTATGGCACAGGAATCTGATGGCCTCAATGTGGATGAGTCAGAGGAAGGAAAGCTTTCATGGCATGAGCTTGAGGACATTAAGCACTTGCCAATGGCAGCTGGTGACTATCACATTTTAGACTATATGATTCATGGCAATGGAATGATTTATGGCACATTTACTTATACACCAGATTTTGAGCTGATCAGCTATAGGCTTGATCCTAGTTAATGTTCTATAAAAATCGAAGCAGTTTCAGGGGGAAATGATGATGAGTACGGGTTCAATTAATGAAACACAAATGGTTATTATTACAGGTATGTCTGGTGCAGGAAAAACAGTAGCAATTCAAAGCTTTGAAGATCTCGGATTTTTCTGTGTTGATAACTTGCCCCCAACGCTACTGCCAAAATTTCTTGAACTGATGAAGGAATCCGGGAATAAGATGAATAAGGTTGCTTTGGTAATGGACCTTCGCGGCCGTGAATTTTTTGATCACCTTTTTAAAGCGCTAGACGAGCTGGCTGAAAAATCATGGGTTACGCCTAAGATCCTTTTTTTAGATGCTGATGATGCTACGCTCGTAAGCAGGTATAAAGAAACAAGAAGATCTCATCCGCTCGCTCCATCTGGTCTGCCGCTTGAAGGCATTAAGCTTGAGCGGGAGCTGCTTGAGGAGCTGAAGGGAAGAGCGCAGCTAATTTATAAAACCTCGTCTATGAAGCCGAGAGAACTTCGTGAAAAGATACTAATGGAATTTTCAGTGAATAAAAAAACCATTTTTACTGTCAATGTCATGTCCTTCGGTTTTAAGTATGGACTGCCAATTGATGCGGATCTAGTGTTTGATGTGCGCTTTTTGCCTAACCCGCATTACATCGACCATATGCGTCCAAAAACAGGGTTAGATGAAGAAGTTTCGAGCTATGTGCTGAAGTGGAATGAAACAACGAAATTTCTTGAAAAAGTGACTGAATTGCTAAATTTCATGCTTCCTCATTATAAAAGAGAAGGAAAGTCACAGCTTGTTATTGCTATAGGCTGTACTGGAGGACAACACCGATCCGTTGCCTTGGCTGAATATCTGGGCCGCTTCTTTCAAGAGGATTATCATACAAAGATTACGCATCGGGACATTGAGAGGAGAAAGGAAAAGACAAAATGAGCAGACAGCCGAGGATTGTCATCATTGGCGGGGGAACAGGATTACCTGTCCTTTTAAGAGGACTGAAAAAGTATCCTGTTGATATTACAGCAATTGTAACCGTAGCTGATGATGGCGGCAGTTCAGGCAGGCTGAGAGATGATTTAAATATTCCGCCTCCTGGAGATATTCGCAATGTATTAGCAGCCCTTTCTGATGTTGAACCATTAATTGAGGAGATGTTCCAGCATCGGTTTTCAACAAGCAATGAACTAGCGGGCCATTCATTAGGAAACTTAATACTGGCTGCCATGACGTCGATTACAGGAAACTTTGTTCATGCGATTCAAGAGATGAGCAAAGTTTTAAATGTAAGAGGCAAGGTGCTTCCTGCGGCCAATCAAAGTGTGGTTTTAAAAGCGGAGATGGAGGATGGCAGCATTGTATCTGGTGAATCGAAAATTCCATACTCAGGGAAAAGAATTAAGCGGGTATTTCTGGAGCCCGAGCGGATACAGCCTTTGCCTGAATCGGTTCATGCCATCAGACAGGCAGATATGATCATTATTGGTCCAGGCAGTTTATATACAAGTATCCTGCCGAATCTGCTTGTGCCAAAGCTTGGCAATGAGGTGCGCCGTTCCAGAGCGAAGAAAGTATATATTTGCAATTTGATGACCCAGGCTGGCGAGACGCATAATTACACGGCCAGTGACCATGTGAAAGCGTTATATGACCATCTGAATTCAGCTTTTATGAATACCATTCTCGTAAACAAGGAGAATATCCCAGCAAACGTGCAGGAAAAATATATTGAAGAAATGGCGAAGCCTGTTTATTACGATGTCGATCGGCTTCATGAATTAGGACTAGAGGTTATACCAGGTGAGATCGTCAGCTATGAAGGCGGAATTATTCGCCATGATACGCAGCAAGTGGCAGATATTCTTTATCATTTGCTTTTAGCTGAAACCAAAAAGCGTTTTGAAGCGTAGTATATACTGTGCCAATGTTTGTTTTGTGTTAAATGAATGTTGTGCCGGGTAGGAGGTGAAGGGATGTCTTTCGCTTCAGAAACAAAAAAAGAACTTACCAATATTGAAACCAAGGGCTGCTGCAGTATATCAGAACTCTCTGCCTTAATCCGAATGAATGGCTCCTTATCCTTCTCTAACCGTAAATTGGTTGTTGACATACAAACGGAAAATGCAGCGATTGCCAGAAGGATCTATACGCTGATCAAAAAGAATTACAACGTGCAGGTGGAACTCCTTGTTCGTAAAAAAATGAGACTAAAGAAAAACAATGTTTACATTGTCCGCCTTGCAGAAGGAGCCAGCACCATCCTTGATGAGTTGAAAATTTTAAGTGAGGGCTTTGTTTTTACACATGATATTGCTCAAGAGCTTGTGAAAAAGAAATGCTGCAAACGTTCTTATTTACGCGGAGCTTTTCTTGCAGGAGGTTCTGTAAACAACCCTGAGACATCATCGTATCATCTCGAAATTGCCTCTTTATATAAGGAACACAATGACGCATTGTGCGAGCTTATGAACACATTTGGCTTAAACAGCAAAACACTGGAACGAAAAAAAGGTTTTATTACGTATTTGAAAGAAGCAGAAAAAATCACCGAATTCCTGAATATTATTGGTGCACATGCCGCATTGCTGCGGTTTGAGGACATCCGGATTGTCCGTGATATGCGAAATTCGGTTAACCGTCTTGTTAATTGTGAAACTGCGAACTTGAACAAAACGATTGGGGCAGCACTGCGCCAAGTCGAAAACATAAAATATATTGAAAAAACAGTAGGTCTGCAAATCCTTCCAGATAAATTACGGGAAATTGCAGAGCTGCGTGTAGCGTATCAAGATGTGACATTAAAAGAGCTTGGAGAAATGGTTTCTGGGGGAAATATCAGTAAATCAGGCATTAATCACAGATTGCGAAAAATTGATGAAATTGCGGAAAAGCTAAAAGCGGGTGATATCAGTATCCCGCAGTAGCGAGCAATAGGAGGAACGAAACTTATGGTGGAGAAACAGGTTGAGGTTAAATTAAAAACGGGTTTACAGGCACGCCCAGCGGCATTGTTCGTGCAAGAAGCGAATCGTTTTGCATCTGATATCTTTTTAGAGCGAGATGGGAAAAAGGTCAATGCCAAAAGTATTATGGGCTTAATGAGTCTTGCTGTCAGCACAGGGGCAACCATTACATTGATTGCAAACGGCAGTGACGAGCAGGAAGCACTTGAGCAATTAGCCAATTACATTCAACAAGAACAATAAAAAGAAAGGGCACATCATGGGGATGTGTCCTTTTGTGTTGGGCATAATTTTGGCTATAAAAAAGTGAAGCACCTGTATAGTGCCTCACTTTGAAAACTTATTTTGCTTCGTTTGGATTACGGGAAATAATTTTGTCGATTAAGCCGTACTCTAATGCTCTTTCAGCAGTCATGAAGTTATCACGATCTGTATCCTTCGCAATAATTTCAAGCGGCTGACCAGTGCGTTCTGCAAGAATCGTATTTAACTTTTCGCGAAGGAAAAGAATACGTTTTGCTGCAATTTCGATTTCAGTTGCCTGACCTTGAGCTCCGCCAAGTGGCTGGTGAATCATTACTTCACTGTTTGGAAGTGCGAAACGTTTTCCTTTTTCGCCGGCAGCAAGAAGGAAGGCACCCATTGAAGCAGCCATACCTGTGCAGATTGTAGAAACGCTTGGCTTGATGTATTGCATTGTATCGTAAATCGCCATACCAGCTGTGATGCTTCCGCCTGGTGAATTGATGTATAATGTAATATCTTTTTCAGGATTCTCCGCTTCAAGGAATAGCAATTGAGCCACAATCGAGTTGGCAACATTATCATCAATCGCACTGCCGAGCATAATAATGCGGTCCTTCAAAAGGCGGGAGTAAATATCATAAGCACGTTCCCCGCGGTTTGTTTGTTCGATAACTGTAGGGATTAAATTCATTCCAATTCCTCCTTTAAAATTAAGGGATAGTGCAGACTTATTTATGTAAGACATACACCATTTTTATGTAGTTTTATCATACACTAATGGTCAATAAAGGTCAAAAGAATCGCATCTATAAGGAAGCGAAATCGTTCGACAGATTTTGATTAACAAGTTTATATGCCAGATTTTTAGAGACATTCCACTTTTTATCTTACCCAGTCTGCATACTTTTTACACCTTTGAGGGAAAATAAAAAATTGATCTTATCTTGCCTCCAGATGAGTTGAGCTGAAGATGCAGCAAAATGATCCTGCTAAAAGAAAAAAGGCCATTGCTTCAATAAGCAATGGCCTTTTTTCTACACCCTCGGAGGGAATCGAACCCCCATCTCAAGAACCGGAATCTTACGTGCTATCCGTTGCACCACGAGGGCAAGTTGTATCTTGCTGTAACGCTCCATTTCTTTAAACGTTACGAATACTAATTATAGGATAATATGTTCAACATTGCAACAACCATTTAGTTTGTAAGCGACAAGTCTCAGAAATCAAAAATGCCGGTCCATCATTATTCAATGATGGATCGGCATGCTGGACAGGTGATAACTTCATTTCTTCTAAATTGAATTTTCTTGAAATCGTTCTTGGTGAAAGTCGTAAAGACATTGTACTTGTGTCCGCATAAGCAGGTGTGCTGGTCCTTGACGACGTGTCTAACTTCTTTGTCCTTGCTGAGTACTGTTGGAAAAATCATTGTTCACCCTTCTTAAAGCAGTATTAGGCAAATTAAAAAGGAATGATCGACTTATATGCAACCCGGCTGCCATGACAATATACATGTTTTAGGCCCGTGGCTTTGCGTCTTTTACTTTCGTAAAATTTGCCCAAATGTATAATACCATAAAAATAGAAATAAATCATATCAAAAATTTTATTTGTAAAATAGATCTTTCCTTTTCGAAATGGGTTTCGTACCCCGAGGAGTTTCATCCTTATTCATTTACAGTATTTTCTCCATACAATAATTGCTCATCTTCCTGTAAAATAAAGATGAAGGGGGAAGGCAACATGGATTTAAAAGCAGGTTTATGGCAGCAGCAAACCATGAAGTTGGCGATGACTCAAGAGCTTAAGCAATCTATTGAGCTATTGCAGTTTAATTCCCAGGAGCTTACTGCCTTTCTTGAGGAAAAGGCTTTGGAAAATCCTTTGCTGGAGCTGCATTCAAATTTCGTTAAAACAATGGATCCCCGTGTACAGCGATTTAAGAAAACAAAAAGCAATCATAATCAAGATAAAGAGAATTGGATTGAACAGCTTGCTGTCAGTGTACAGCAATTGGACGATTATCTGATTCAGCAGGTTCCGGCCAATCTGACAGAAGAAGAGAAAAGAATCATATTCTATTTTATTCATAACCTTGATGAAAACGGTTACTTATATAATGTGGATGTTACGCAAATTGCTCAGCTTTTTGAAACTGAAAAAGAAACGGTACAAGAACAGCTCGACCTATTACATCAATTAGAACCTGCAGGAATTGGGGCGCGCAGTTTGCAGGAATGTATCCTATTGCAGCTCGAACGGCTAATACCAGCAAACGAGCTGGCTGAGGAGATTATTCGCCATCATTTTCAATCATTTGCTGATAAAAAGTGGAAACAGCTGGCCAAGCAGATAAAAGCAGATATAAAGGACATCCAAGTTGTCTATGACCTGGTGCAAACGTTAAAACCTCGGCCGGCAGCAAGGTTTGCATCAGAGAAGCCAGCTTATATCATACCTGATGTGATTGTTTATGCAGAGCAAAATGGTATTCACATTCAGCTTTATGATGAAAGTGTCCCCGCGATTGCTTATAATGAAGTTTACGCTAATAAACTTCAAACAGCAGGTGATCAGCAGTTGGGGCGTTATTTGCAAAATCGGCAGCAGGACTATCAATGGATTAAACGGTCGATTGAACAGAGAAAAGAAACGATCTTAAAAGTCACAAAAAAGATCGCAGAGCGTCAGCCATACTTTTTTCAGAAGGGGCCAACTTTTTTAAAGCCGATGACGATGAAGGAAATTGCTGAGGAACTTGATATTCACGAATCAACTGTGAGCAGGGCGGTTAGAGAAAAATATGTGCAAACACCTTTTGGAACTTTTGAATTGCGCACCTTTTTTGCCAGTATGATTAAGACCGCAACGAATGCTGACGCTTCATCTGAGGAGGCGAAGGCAGCAATGAATAAACTTATTTCATCAGAGAATAAGGCAAAGCCCTATTCTGATCAGGATATTGCTAATTTGCTAAAAACAGAGGCTGGTTTAGTCATTTCAAGAAGAACGGCTGCTAAATATCGTGAGCAGCTGGGTATTCCATCCTCTTCCAAACGAAAAAGATATGATTGATAGGAGAATATCCATGAGCCGTAAACTAACCTTATACACTAGAAATAAATGTCCGCTGTGTGATAAAGCGAAGCAAATCATTCTCGAATTAAAAGACGAACTTACCTTTCAATACACTGAATATGATATTGATGAAAGTGACGAGCTGACAGAAAGATATGGGCTTATGATTCCGGTTGTCTATGTTGACGGAGTTGAGGTTCAGTATGGACAAATTGATCGCATGACATTAGAAGAAGCTCTAGTTTAATCCATCTTGCTGATAGAAGGCAGCTGGTCTATAGCTGCAGAAAAACGGGATGGAGAAGCAGCTAATAGGGCAGAACGTCATTATTTATTCTTATTTTTAAAAATAGGCTTTAAAATAAAACGATATTAGTTGCATTCAAGAATCATTCTTGCTAAAATTCAAATTGTAGCAAGGGTGATTTTTTTTTCAGTCGGTGGGACATAATATGTCTATGCGGGACTAAAAGTGACCATGAGTGATGAAGAAGGAGCTGCGAGATGTACTCACTAATTGATATTCAGAAAAAATTATTGCCAGATTTGCTTGCTGTTATGCAGAAACGCTACCACATCTTAGAGTACATAAGCCAAATGGAACCTGTTGGCAGAAGAAGCCTGGCAGTGAGTCTTGGACTGACTGAAAGGGTTCTGCGCAGCGAGGTTGAGTTTCTTAAGTCACAGGATTTAATCTCCATTGCTAGTTTAGGTATGAGCATCACAGAAGAAGGAAGAAAATTGCTTGTCGAACTTCGCAGCATAATGAGAGAAATTTCGGGTATAGTGAAAATGGAACAGCAGCTGGCCGACAAATTGGGCATTCAAAGGGCGATTATTGTATCCGGAAACGCGGATGAGGCCCCTTGGGTCAAGAATGAACTTGGCAGAGCAACTGCACAGTGGATGAAATCTTCATTACATGGAGAGAATATCATCGGTGTTACTGGTGGTACGACCATGTCGACTGTGGCAAAAATGCTGACACCAACAAAACCTGATCAAAATTGGCTGTTTGTACCGGCTAGAGGCGGTATCGGCGAGGATGTCAAAAATCAGGCGAATACGATCTGTTCACAAATGGCGGAAAATACAGATTCAAAACATCGAGTCTTGTACGCGCCAGACGAAGTGAGCAAGGAAATGTATGAGTCGATGATTAAGGATCCGAACTTTAATGAAGTTCTTCATTTGATCAAGTCTGCATGCATGGTTCTCCATGGGATTGGAGATGCTATTACAATGGCGGAACGCCGTAAAACAAGCAGTGAGAATGTGGAAAAGCTTATTGAAGCAAAAGCAGTGGGCGAAGCGTTTGGCTACTATTTCAACGAAGCCGGTGAGATTGTCCATAAAATTCAGACGGTCGGCCTGCAGTTAGCAGACTTGGCTTCCATTCAGCATGTCCTTGCAGTTGCTGGTGGAGGCTCGAAGGCAAAAGCCATTGCAGCCTATATGAAAAGAGCTCCTAAATCCACCATATTGATTACGGATGAAGGTGCAGCAAATCAGTTGTTAAAAGGGTAAAACCTTTAAATAAAAAAATGATCCTTTCAAAGGAGGAAGTTATTCATGGCAGTAAAAGTTGGTATTAATGGTTTTGGTAGAATCGGGCGTGTAGTTTTCCGTGCAGCATTAAATAATCCGAATGTAGAGGTTGTTGCAGTTAATGACCTTACAGATGCAAACATGCTTGCACACCTTTTAAAATATGATTCTGTTCACGGAACATTAAACGAAGAAGTTACAGTTGATGGTGACTACCTAGTAGTTGGCGGACAACGTGTAAAAGTTATCGCAGAGCGCGATCCTGCTCAACTTGGCTGGGGAGATCTTGGCGTAGAAGTAGTAGTAGAATCTACTGGACGTTTCACTAAGCGTGCTGACGCTGCGAAACACTTAGAAGCTGGCGCTAAAAAAGTAATCATTTCTGCTCCTGCAACTGACGAAGATATCACAGTTGTTATGGGTGTTAACCATGATAAATATGATCCAGCACAACATGATGTTATCTCTAACGCTTCTTGTACGACAAACTGCTTAGCTCCTTTTGCTAAAGTATTAAACGACAAGTTCGGAATCAAACGCGGTATGATGACTACAGTTCACTCATACACAAATGATCAGCAAATCCTTGACTTGCCGCACAAAGACTACCGTCGTGCACGTGCAGCAGCTGAAAACATCATTCCTACAACAACTGGTGCTGCAAAAGCAGTTTCTCTAGTATTACCTGAACTTAAAGGTAAATTAAACGGTGGAGCAATGCGTGTTCCGACTCCTAACGTTTCACTAGTTGACTTAGTTGCTGAGCTTGATCAAAACGTTACAGCTGAAGAAGTAAATGCTGCACTTAAAGAAGCTGCTGAAGGCGATCTTAAAGGCATTCTTGCTTACAGCGAAGAGCCATTAGTATCAGGCGACTACAACGGTAACCCAGCTTCTTCTACAATCGATGCATTATCTACAATGGTTCTAGAAGACAGCATGGTAAAAGTTATCTCTTGGTATGACAACGAGTCTGGCTACTCTAACCGTGTAGTTGACCTAGTTGATTACATCGCTAAAAAAGGTCTATAATTTTACCGATATTAACGCTAATTTAACCTCATCATAATGGATATAACATATGTGTTTGTCTATAATGATAAATGGGAACGGGGGAGCAGGGAACATATCCCTCTCCCCCGTTGTCTTTTCATGAGCAGATGGCTTATGAAAAGCAGTTAGCGCAAACTGCGTCTCAGGCATGCTTTTACAGGCTTGTCAGGGTACGAGTTTCTTATTGGGAAAGCAAATATTATGTTTAGAAGATTGTGATGGTCTTCTAATAGGAGGTTCTTTTGCTATGAACAAGAAAAGCGTCAAAGATGTTGATTTAAAAGGAAAACGCGTATTTTGCCGTGTGGACTTTAACGTACCGATGAAGGACGGTCAAGTTACAGACGAAACACGTATCCGTGCAGCATTGCCAACGATTAATTATTTAACAGAGCAAGGAGCAAAAGTTATTCTTGCCAGTCACCTTGGTCGTCCAAAAGGAGCCGTGGTTGAAGAGCTTCGTTTAACTCCTGTAGCAAAACGTCTTTCAGAGCTACTTGGCAAAGAAGTTCAGAAGTCTGATGAAGCATATGGTGAAAATGTGCAGCAGATGGTCAGCAGCATGAATGAAGGCGATGTTTTATTATTAGAAAACGTTCGTTTTTATGCTGGCGAAGAAAAAAATGACCCTGAATTAGCGAAAGCTTTTGCTGAACTTGCAGATGTATATGTAAATGATGCATTTGGAGCAGCACACCGTGCGCACGCTTCAACAGAAGGTATTGCACATCATCTTCCAGCTGTTTCCGGACTGCTGATGGAGAAAGAACTAGCTGTACTAGGAAAAGCTATGTCTAATCCTGAGCGTCCTTTCACTGCAATCATTGGCGGAGCAAAAGTTAAAGATAAAATCGGTGTTATTGAAAACCTTCTCGATAAAGTAGATAACCTAATCATCGGCGGCGGACTTGCTTACACATTTGTGAAAGCTCAAGGCCATGAAATTGGAAAATCCCTTTTAGAAGAAGACAAAATGGATTTAGCTCTTTCTTTTATTGAAAAAGCAAAAGAAAAAGGCGTTAAGTTCTATATGCCAGTTGATGTAATTGTCTCTGATGATTTCTCAGAAGATGCAAACACAAAAGTAGTATCTATTGAAGAAATTCCTGCAGATTGGGAAGCATTAGATATTGGACCAAAAACAGCTGAAATTTACAGCGAAGTCATCCAAAACTCTAAGCTTGTGATCTGGAACGGACCAATGGGTGTGTTTGAACTAAATAAATTTGCTGGCGGAACAAAAGCTGTTGCAGAAGCACTTGCTGAAGCAAACGATACATATTCAGTCATCGGTGGCGGAGACTCTGCAGCTGCAGTTGAAAAATTCCACTTAGCAGACAGAATGAGCCACATCTCCACAGGCGGCGGTGCTTCCCTTGAATTTATCGAAGGAAAAGAACTTCCTGGAGTAGTAGCATTAAACGATAAATAAGGTTGAAACCTGTCTTTAAAAGGTTGTTGTTTATAAAATTTTTGAACAGTACCATTTTTGAGTATTCTTGTTGATTGGAACGGAATGGCGCGAGACTCCAGCGGGAGAAGTGAGAAAGATGAGACCCCGCAGGTGCGAAAGCGCCGAGGAGGCTCAGCTCTCACCCGCGGAAAGCGAGTGCCATGCAGTGGAAATCAAGCTACTCTTGTTTTGAGATAAGATTGTAACAAATCCTGTAAAGTAGCCTATATGAACGAAAGAACGAATGAAAGGATGTGCCCACCATGCGTAAACCTATTATCGCAGGAAACTGGAAAATGCATAAAACACTTTCCGAGGCAAAATCATTTATTGAAGAAGTAAACGGACTAGTTCCTGACCAAGAAAAGGTTGAAACAGTTGTTTGTGCACCTGCACTATTTTTAGAGCGTTTAGTTGAAAGCACGGAAGGTACAGCTGTACAAATCGGCGCACAAAACATGCACTTTGAAAACTCAGGTGCTTTTACAGGCGAAAACAGCCCAGTTGCACTTGCAGATCTTGGTGTAAAATATGTCATTTTAGGCCACTCTGAGCGCCGTGAAATGTTTAATGAAACAGACGAGTCTGTTAACAAAAAGACATTGGCAGCATTTGCTCATGGTCTAACTCCAATTGTTTGTGTTGGTGAATCGCTTGAACAGCGTGAAAACGGCGAAACAAACCAGCTTGTTGGTGATCAAGTTGAAAAAGCTCTTGCTGGATTAACTGAAGATCAAGTAAAAGAAACAGTTATTGCTTACGAACCAATTTGGGCAATCGGCACAGGCAAATCTTCTACAGCAGCAGATGCGAATGAAGTGTGTGCACACATTCGCCAAGTGGTAGCAAAACAATTCTCTCAAACAGCTGCTGATGCAGTTCGCATTCAATATGGCGGCAGTGTAAAACCTGCTAACATTAAAGAATACATGAGCGAATCTGATATTGATGGTGCTCTTGTTGGCGGTGCTAGCTTAGAAGCACAATCATTCCTGCAATTATTGGAGGCAGGCAAGAATGACTAAATCACCAGTAGCACTGATTATCCTGGATGGATTCGCGTTAAGAGGCGAAACAATGGGTAATGCGGTTGCTCAAGCTAAAAAGCCGAACTTTGACCGTTTTTGGAATCAATATCCTCATGCACAGCTTGTTGCAAGCGGTGAAGCGGTAGGACTTCCAGAAGGACAAATGGGGAACTCTGAAGTTGGCCATTTAAATATTGGTGCGGGCCGTGTTGTTTACCAAAGCTTAACAAGAGTGAACGTTGCAATTCGTGAAGGGAATTTTGAGAAAAACGAAACTTTCCTTTCTGCAATTGAACATGTTAAGAAAACGGGCAAGAACCTTCATTTAATGGGCTTGCTTTCTGACGGCGGAGTTCATAGCCATATTGAACATTTATATGCACTTCTTCGTTTAGCAGCTGAAGAAGGCGTAAAGAATGTATATGTGCACGGCTTCCTTGATGGACGTGATGTAGGTCCAAAAACAGCTGAGAAATACATCAAAGCTGCTGAGGAAAAGATGAAAGAATATGGTGTCGGACAATTCGCGACCATTTCTGGACGCTATTACTCTATGGACCGCGACAAACGCTGGGAGCGTGTGGAAAAGTCTTATCGCTCAATGGTATACGGTGAAGGTCCTTCTTATTCTTCTGCTCTTGATTTAGTAGAAGATAATTATCAGAACGGAATCTTTGATGAGTTCGTGATTCCGTCTGTCATTACAAAAGAAGACGGCACACCTGTAGGAGCAATTGAAGACGAGGATGCAGTTATTTTCTATAACTTCCGTCCTGACCGTGCGATTCAAATTTCCAACACATTTACGAACAAGGATTTCAGATCGTTCGACAGAGGTCCAAAGCATCCGAATAGCCTATATTTCGTTTGTTTGACACATTTTAGTGAAACAGTTGACGGATTTGTTGCGTTTAAACCAACAAACTTGGATAATACTTTAGGAGAGGTATTATCGCAAAACAAATTAAGACAGCTTCGTATTGCTGAAACAGAGAAATATCCGCATGTCACCTTCTTTATGAGCGGCGGACGTGAGGAGAAATTCCCTGGTGAAGAACGAATTCTGATCAATTCTCCAAAAGTTGCAACGTACGATTTACAGCCGGAAATGAGTGCATACGAATTAACGGATGCTCTTTTAAAAGAGATTGAAGCCGAAAATTTCGATACAATCATTTTAAACTTTGCCAATCCGGATATGGTTGGACACTCTGGCATGCTGGAGCCAACGATTCAAGCGGTAGAAACAGTTGATGAATGTCTTGGCAAAATTGTCGATGCGCTTGTAGCAAAAGGCGGACATGCAATCATCACTGCTGACCACGGAAATGCCGATGAAGTTGTGACATTGGACGGCAATCCAATGACAGCTCATACGACAAATCCGGTTCCTGTCATTGTGACAAAAGAAGGCGTCACTTTACGTGAGGATGGAATTCTTGGTGATCTTGCTCCAACCGTTCTTGATCTGTTAGGTCTAGCTAAGCCAACTGAAATGACAGGCACAACCATTATTAAAAAATAACAATGTATTTTCAAAACTAATTTTTTATATAAAAAGGAGAGAATTATTATGCCATTTATCCAACATGTATATGCTCGTGAAGTATTAGACTCTCGCGGTAACCCAACAATCGAAGTAGAAGTGTTAACAGAATCAGGCTTTTTCGGCCGTGCAATGGTGCCATCTGGTGCATCAACTGGTGAGCATGAAGCTGTAGAACTTCGCGATGGCGACAAGTCTCGCTACCTTGGAAAAGGTGTTCAAAAAGCAGTAGATAACGTAAACAACCTGATCGCTGAAGCAGTAATCGGCTTAGATGTAACAGATCAAGTGGGCATCGACCGCACAATGATCGAACTAGACGGAACTGAAAACAAAGGCAAACTAGGCGCTAACGCTATCCTAGGTGTTTCTATGGCTGCTGCACATGCTGCTGCTGAGTCTGTAGGTCTTCCTTTATACCGTTACCTTGGCGGTTTCAACGCGAAGCAGCTTCCAACTCCAATGATGAACATCATCAACGGCGGTTCTCATGCTGATAACAACGTTGACTTCCAAGAATTCATGATCATGCCTGTTGGAGCTCCAACATTCAAAGAAGCAATCCGTATGGGTGCTGAAGTATTCCACAGCCTGAAAAAAGTTCTTTCTGGCAAAGGCTTAAACACAGCTGTTGGTGACGAAGGCGGATTCGCTCCAAACCTTGGTTCTAACCGTGAAGCTCTTGAAGTCATCATCGAAGCAATCACAAACGCTGGCTACGAAGCTGGTAAAGACATCTACCTTGCAATGGACGTTGCTTCTTCTGAGTTCTATAACAAAGAAACAAGCAAATACGATCTTGCAGGCGAAGGCCGCACAGGCTTATCTTCTGAAGATATGGTTAACTTCTACGAAGAGCTTGTTAACGAATTCCCAATCATCTCTATTGAAGATGGTCTTGACGAAAACGACTGGGATGGCCACAAACTATTAACTGAGCGCATCGGCGGCAAAGTTCAACTTGTTGGTGACGACCTATTCGTTACAAACACGAAGAAATTGGCACAAGGAATTGAGCAAGGTGTAGGCAACTCAATCCTAATCAAAGTAAACCAAATCGGTACACTTACAGAAACTTTCGAAGCAATCGAAATGGCGAAGCGCGCTGGCTACACAGCTGTAGTTTCTCACCGTTCTGGTGAAACAGAAGACGCAACAATCGCTGACATCGCTGTTGCAACAAACGCTGGACAAATCAAAACTGGTTCTATGTCCCGTACAGACCGTATTGCGAAATACAACCAACTTCTTCGCATCGAAGACGAACTTGGCGATTTAGCTGTTTATGATGGATTGAAATCTTTTTATAACTTGAGCAAGTAAGTTTTGAGTTGGGAGCGGCCTTTTGGGGGCCGCTCTTTTTATTTTGTGTGGGTGGTGGTGGCTGACTGGTGCTGATTTGGCGTTTGGCGGATAAATCCGTATTTTTGGCGGATAAATCAAAATAACGGCGGGTAAATCCCCTTTTTCGGCGGATAAATTTTCTGGACGGCGGATATCCGGATCTACATAGCGAAAACCAGTTGAGTAAATAGCAGAATCGTGATCAATATCTAACCGAAAGAGACAAACTAAGAGTTTTTAGCCGTATTTTGAGCGAAAAAGGGCATCGCTTGCTATTTTAATTAGCAGCAGAAACACGGATGGCTTTTTGTATCCCAAAATTAGTAATCGAGTCACTTTGGGATAAAAGCAGATGTGCATTCTGCAATGATTTCGACGGAAAAAGGTCGTTTGGCGGATAAATCTGTATTTTTGGCGGATAAAAAATTTTAACGGCGGATAAATCAAAATAACGGCGGATAAATTCCTTTTTTCGGCGGATAAATTTTNATAGCCTATATTTCGTTTGTTTGACACATTTTAGTGAAACAGTTGACGGATTTGTTGCGTTTAAACCAACAAACTTGGATAATACTTTAGGAGAGGTATTATCGCAAAACAAATTAAGACAGCTTCGTATTGCTGAAACAGAGAAATATCCGCATGTCACCTTCTTTATGAGCGGCGGACGTGAGGAGAAATTCCCTGGTGAAGAACGAATTCTGATCAATTCTCCAAAAGTTGCAACGTACGATTTACAGCCGGAAATGAGTGCATACGAATTAACGGATGCTCTTTTAAAAGAGATTGAAGCCGAAAATTTCGATACAATCATTTTAAACTTTGCCAATCCGGATATGGTTGGACACTCTGGCATGCTGGAGCCAACGATTCAAGCGGTAGAAACAGTTGATGAATGTCTTGGCAAAATTGTCGATGCGCTTGTAGCAAAAGGCGGACATGCAATCATCACTGCTGACCACGGAAATGCCGATGAAGTTGTGACATTGGACGGCAATCCAATGACAGCTCATACGACAAATCCGGTTCCTGTCATTGTGACAAAAGAAGGCGTCACTTTACGTGAGGATGGAATTCTTGGTGATCTTGCTCCAACCGTTCTTGATCTGTTAGGTCTAGCTAAGCCAACTGAAATGACAGGCACAACCATTATTAAAAAATAACAATGTATTTTCAAAACTAATTTTTTATATAAAAAGGAGAGAATTATTATGCCATTTATCCAACATGTATATGCTCGTGAAGTATTAGACTCTCGCGGTAACCCAACAATCGAAGTAGAAGTGTTAACAGAATCAGGCTTTTTCGGCCGTGCAATGGTGCCATCTGGTGCATCAACTGGTGAGCATGAAGCTGTAGAACTTCGCGATGGCGACAAGTCTCGCTACCTTGGAAAAGGTGTTCAAAAAGCAGTAGATAACGTAAACAACCTGATCGCTGAAGCAGTAATCGGCTTAGATGTAACAGATCAAGTGGGCATCGACCGCACAATGATCGAACTAGACGGAACTGAAAACAAAGGCAAACTAGGCGCTAACGCTATCCTAGGTGTTTCTATGGCTGCTGCACATGCTGCTGCTGAGTCTGTAGGTCTTCCTTTATACCGTTACCTTGGCGGTTTCAACGCGAAGCAGCTTCCAACTCCAATGATGAACATCATCAACGGCGGTTCTCATGCTGATAACAACGTTGACTTCCAAGAATTCATGATCATGCCTGTTGGAGCTCCAACATTCAAAGAAGCAATCCGTATGGGTGCTGAAGTATTCCACAGCCTGAAAAAAGTTCTTTCTGGCAAAGGCTTAAACACAGCTGTTGGTGACGAAGGCGGATTCGCTCCAAACCTTGGTTCTAACCGTGAAGCTCTTGAAGTCATCATCGAAGCAATCACAAACGCTGGCTACGAAGCTGGTAAAGACATCTACCTTGCAATGGACGTTGCTTCTTCTGAGTTCTATAACAAAGAAACAAGCAAATACGATCTTGCAGGCGAAGGCCGCACAGGCTTATCTTCTGAAGATATGGTTAACTTCTACGAAGAGCTTGTTAACGAATTCCCAATCATCTCTATTGAAGATGGTCTTGACGAAAACGACTGGGATGGCCACAAACTATTAACTGAGCGCATCGGCGGCAAAGTTCAACTTGTTGGTGACGACCTATTCGTTACAAACACGAAGAAATTGGCACAAGGAATTGAGCAAGGTGTAGGCAACTCAATCCTAATCAAAGTAAACCAAATCGGTACACTTACAGAAACTTTCGAAGCAATCGAAATGGCGAAGCGCGCTGGCTACACAGCTGTAGTTTCTCACCGTTCTGGTGAAACAGAAGACGCAACAATCGCTGACATCGCTGTTGCAACAAACGCTGGACAAATCAAAACTGGTTCTATGTCCCGTACAGACCGTATTGCGAAATACAACCAACTTCTTCGCATCGAAGACGAACTTGGCGATTTAGCTGTTTATGATGGATTGAAATCTTTTTATAACTTGAGCAAGTAAGTTTTGAGTTGGGAGCGGCCTTTTGGGGGCCGCTCTTTTTATTTTGTGTGGGTGGTGGTGGCTGACTGGTGCTGATTTGGCGTTTGGCGGATAAATCCGTATTTTTGGCGGATAAATCAAAATAACGGCGGGTAAATCCCCTTTTTCGGCGGATAAATTTTCTGGACGGCGGATATCCGGATCTACATAGCGAAAACCAGTTGAGTAAATAGCAGAATCGTGATCAATATCTAACCGAAAGAGACAAACTAAGAGTTTTTAGCCGTATTTTGAGCGAAAAAGGGCATCGCTTGCTATTTTAATTAGCAGCAGAAACACGGATGGCTTTTTGTATCCCAAAATTAGTAATCGAGTCACTTTGGGATAAAAGCAGATGTGCATTCTGCAATGATTTCGACGGAAAAAGGTCGTTTGGCGGATAAATCTGTATTTTTGGCGGATAAAAAATTTTAACGGCGGATAAATCAAAATAACGGCGGATAAATTCCTTTTTTCGGCGGATAAATTTTCTGGACGGCGGATAACGGAATTTCATAGTAAATCTCTATCAGGTTTATGATAGATTCTCGCCTTGTATTCACCGGAATGAGACAAATTTAGTGTTTTTAACATCTTTTGAGCCGTATCTTCAGATTCCAAATGCACAAAATCCCTAAATTGTTTATTTGTTATAGACGAACCCATCAAATAAAAATAATCCTGTAACGCTTTAACATGTGCTTGCCTATCTTTTGCACCACACTTAGGACACAACCATGTTCTTTTCGCTCGCATCATAGGAAGGTGACCGCAATTTGGACATCTCACCCCAGTTATAATCTCCTCTGGCCTGATCCCATACCGATCCAAGGCATTAAATGAGTCTGGAGTATGACTTTTTAGCAGCTGCTTATTTAGTTTGCGGATTCTCGTCATATCCAAGTGCTCTATTTTATAGCGCTGATTCACTTCCTCTATTTTTTCAAGCAAACTGTGGCCATGTATAACTTTTTTCAAAGCATGCTGGTTTTGGGGATTTGTTTTCAGAATGGTAGAAGGATTGCTGATCACGACAAAGAATTCGATCGGCAGTTGAATATTGTTGTTGTACAGCCATTGCCGAAGCTGCTGCTGCTGCCACTTTGCCTGGGAGATGGGATCTTGAAAGCCTTCTTCTTTATCATTGGCTGTGCGAATTAGCTGGTTGAAGGATTGGTCGAAGTACAATGTTCCGTAGAAGTTTTTACATTCGAGGATTAAGGCAAAGCGCTGTGTCAGAATAAGATAATCGATTTGAAAGTAGTGTTTTCCGCTAGGTAAGCGGGGAGAGTGAAAGATGAAGGTATCATTTGGGGGCAGAAAATCCAAGTAATAGGAAACGGCTTTTTCACCCTTGTATCCAGCCGAAACCTTCATTAAATCCTGTTGAATAAGCGGCACTTTTGGATGGCTGATAAGCAGCCTTTCAGATAAAACTTCTAAACTAAAGATCCTTGCAGGAATGGATCGTTCTTTAACAATCAAAGTATCGCCTCCTTTTCTAAAATAATTCCCTTCTTTTTATAAAATTCCTTTCGTAAATGTGAATAGAGTCATAAAATATAAGTTAATAAGGAGGCAGTTTCCCATGCAATGGACCAAACTAAAAAAACAACTAAAAAATCGCTTATGTGAGTCCCTTAAAGGACGATTGGAAATTCACACAACTGCTTACCGAAAAGCACATGACCAGCCAAGCAGAATGTGGATTACATTAGATAAAACTGAGATTTACTGTGCAGCTGATCAAGTATTTGAGATGAAATTAGAAGAGCAATATCAATTGTTAAAAGAGGAACAGCAGTTAGCACCGATTCCATATGATACTGATTGGACAACTATGTTTGAGTCAAAGGAAAGAGCAGCGCTCCTTGATGCTTACGAGGAGGCAGAACAGCTTGTAGTAAAGAAGAATGTGATGGCAGAATATAATATGTATCATTCTTTACTTGAATATATTCAACTGTCTATTGATGAAGCGATTCAATCGCAGGACCCAGTCATTAAGGCGTTTGCTATGCTCGATCGCAGATTAGGTAAAAGGCGACTGGAAAAGCTGAAAGAAGAAAACATGCAGTCACATCCTTTCATTCAGTTGTTTTTTCAAATACGTTGTGAAGCAGAAGGGCTATCAACAAAAAGTTAACACATCTTTCCTAAGATATTGTCCAATTCCAATAAATATGATAAAATTTAAAATACTGTAAGTGTACGTTTCAGTTTCAGGAGGTGGGCTTAATGCATACATTATTCATTACATTACTGGTCATTGTTTCGATTGGACTTATTGTTGTTGTACTTCTTCAATCTGGTAAGAGTGCAGGACTTTCGGGTGCAATTTCCGGAGGAGCAGAGCAGCTTTTCGGAAAACAAAAGGCACGTGGAATTGACTTAATTCTTCACCGTGTAACAATTGTGCTTTCTGTACTATTTTTCCTATTAACGATTGCTGTATCTTATTTTGCTCTATAAGCCTTTCCTGCCTGGCCGAAAAAGGTCAGGCTTTTATTATGCTTTAAAATAATGGAATAATATTCCTGCTTTAAGACTTCTAAATGGATTGTTTTGTTGTGGTCTGTTAAAAATAGAACATACACATTAATCAAACGTTTGATTGAAAAGGGGTAAGAAGAATGAAAGTTGTTGCACCAAAGCCGTTTACGTTCGGAAATGGAAAGAGAGCTGTCCTGCTTCTACATGGGTTTACAGGGAATACAGCAGATGTTAGAATGCTGGCTCGCTACCTTGAAGGGAAAGGCTATACGTGTCATGCTCCGCTTTTTAAAGGCCATGGTGTTCCGCCCGAAGAGCTTGTCCATACAGGTCCAGAGGATTGGTGGAAGGATGTAATGGAAGGGTATGAGCTTTTAAAAGAGATGGGGCATCAAGAAATCGCTGTGGCCGGGCTGTCGCTCGGAGGCGTATTTTCGCTTAAATTAGGTTACACTGTTCCTGTAAAGGGAATTGTCCCAATGTGTGCACCAATGTATATTAAAAGCGAAGAGACGATGTACAAGGGCATATTGGCGTATGCTAGAGAATATAAAAAACTTGAAGGGAAATCTGCGGAACAGATTGCTTCTGAGATGGCGGAATTTGAAAAAACGCCAATGAATACCTTAAAAGCCCTTCAAGAGCTGATTGAAGATGTCAGAAACCATGTGGATATGATCTATTCACCAACCTTTGTTGCCCAAGCAAGACATGACCACATGATTAACACGGACAGTGCAAATATTATTTATAATGAAGTTGAAAATGATCTGAAAAAACTAAAATGGTATGAAGAATCTGGGCATGTGATTACGCTTGATAAACAGCGTGATGAGCTTCACGAGGATGTTTATCAGTTTTTAGAACAGTTAAATTGGGAAGACTAAAAGAAATAGATAAAAAGGAGGGAATCCTTTGGAGAATAAGTCAGCAGAGATTATTGAACAGCTTTTGAGCCATATGAAAGATGAAGCATATAAGCCTTTAACAGTTCAGGAGCTGGAAGAAGCATTTGGAATTGAAGATTCCGCTGATTTTAAGGATTTTGTGAAGGCGCTCGTTGTGATGGAAGAAAAAGGCTTGGTTGTTAGAACTCGCAGCAATCGCTATGGACTGCCGGAAAAAATGAATTTAATCCGCGGTAAAATGATTGGACATGCAAAGGGCTTTGCATTCGTGGTTCCAGATGAACAAGGCATGGATGATATTTTTATCCCGCCAAATGAAACAAATAACGCAATGCATGGGGATATTGTACTTGCCCGTGTTTCAGCTGAATCGTCAGGCCAGCGCAGAGAAGGAACAATTGTCCGTATTTTAGAACGCGGCATCCAGCAAATTGTCGGTACGTATACGGAAAGCAAGCATTTTGGATTTGTGATCCCTGATGATAAAAAGTTTGCCAGTGATATTTTTATCCCAAAGGCAAGCTCAAAAGGTGCAATTGAAGGCCATAAAGTCGTTGTAAAACTGACAACATACCCGGAAGGACGTAAGAGTGCTGAAGGCGAAGTTATTGAGATCCTTGGTCATAAAAATGACCCAGGTGTTGATATTCTTTCGGTGATCCATAAGCATGGTTTGCCAATGGAGTTTCCAGATGATGTGCTCAAACAGGCATCTGATACACCTGAAACCATTGATGAAAGTGAACTGAAAAACCGCCGTGATCTTAGAAACGAAACAATCGTGACAATTGATGGCGCAGATGCGAAGGACTTGGATGACGCTGTTACGGTTACAAAGCTTGAAAATGGAAACTACAGACTTGGTGTACATATTGCCGATGTTACCTACTATGTTACGGAGGATTCTTCAATTGACCGCGAAGCTGCAGACCGCGCGACAAGTGTTTATCTTGTTGATCGCGTGATTCCGATGATTCCGCATCGTCTTTCAAATGGAATTTGTTCACTTAACCCGCAGGTTGATCGGTTAACGTTATCTTGTAATATGGAGATTACCGAAGACGGTGAGGTGGTCAATCACGAGATTTATCAAAGTGTGATTAAGACCACGGAGCGTATGACATACCATGATGTAAACAAGATTCTTGAAGATGAAGACGAAGAATTGATCAAGCGCTATGAACCTCTAGTGCCGATGTTTAAAATGATGGAAGAGCTTGCTGCAATCTTACGTAAGAAGCGGATGCATCGCGGAGCAATCGACTTTGATTTTAAAGAAGCAAAGGTGCTGGTTGATGACGAAGGTGCTCCACAGGAAGTCGTTATTCGTGAACGTTCAGTTGCAGAGCGCTTGATTGAAGAGTTCATGCTTGCGGCCAATGAAACTGTCGCTGAACATTTTCATTGGATGGAAGTTCCGTTCATTTATCGTATTCACGAGGATCCAAAAGAAGACAAGCTGCGCCGATTCTTTGAGTTTATTACGAACTTTGGCTATATAGTTAAAGGAACAGCCAATGCGGTGCATCCCCGTGCGCTTCAGGAAATCATTGAAGAAGTACAGGGAAAACCGGAGGAAATGGTCGTTTCAACTGTTATGCTCCGCTCGATGCAGCAGGCAAAATATGATCCGGAAAGCTTAGGTCACTTTGGCTTATCAACAGAGTTCTATACACATTTTACCTCTCCGATCCGCCGTTATCCGGATTTAATCGTGCATCGTCTGATCCGCACTTATTTAATTGAAGGAAAAATTGACGAAGGAACGAGAGAGAAGTGGAATATGCTTCTGCCTGATATTGCTGAACACTCTTCTAATATGGAGCGCCGTGCAGTAGAAGCTGAGCGTGAAACGGACGAGCTGAAAAAAGCAGAATATATGGCAGATAAAATTGGCGAAGAGTACGACGGGATTATTAGTTCTGTTACGAACTTCGGAATGTTCGTCGAGCTGCCCAATACGATTGAAGGACTTGTTCATGTCAGCTATATGACGGATGATTATTATCGCTATGAAGAACGCCATATGGCAATGATCGGAGAACGTACAGGCAAGGTTTTCCGAATTGGTGATGAGATTACAGTACGTGTAGTCAATGTCAATAAAGATGAGCGTTCAATTGATTTTGAAATTGTCGGCATGAAGGGCACTCGCCGCCGTGAAACAAATGATGCACCAAAAGTATTTAAAACAGGCAGCTCAGATCGTAAACCGCGCCGAAGTAAAAGTGGTGAAGGTGAGCGTAAAGGCAGTGCTGCTGAAGGTTCCAAACGCAAATATAAAAAGGATAAAAAGCATTTTGAAAATGCTCCAAAAGCAAAGCGAAAGAAAAAGCGATAAGCTATTGCTCCAAGTGTTTTTATCACTTGGAGCAGTCCTAATTCCGTTTTAGCCCCTTTTTTGCTACAATAAAAGGAAACGCTTTGTGAACGAGCTGCAACACAAGGGGGAAGTCATTATGCCAAAGGGTAGTGGAAAGGTTATTGCACAAAATAAAAAAGCCTTTCATGATTACGCAATAGAAGAAACATATGAAGCAGGTCTTGTTTTACAAGGCACAGAGATTAAGTCTATTCGAAATGGCCGTGTCAATTTAAAGGATTCCTATGCCCGCATTATTAACGGAGAGATGTTTTTGGTCGGAATGCATGTAAGTCCGTATGAGCAGGGAAATCGCTATAATCATGATCCGTTAAGAACAAGAAAGCTGCTGCTTCACCGCAAGGAAATCAACAAGCTGATCGGTGAAACAAAGCAGTCCGGTTATGCACTTGTTCCTTTAAAGCTCTATTTAAAAAATGGGTATGCTAAAGTGGCCGTCGGCTTGGCAAGAGGGAAAAAGAAATACGACAAACGTGAAGACTTAAAGAAAAAAGAAGCGAAACGCGAGGTTGAACGTGCCTTCCGTGAACGTCAGAAGATGTAGTTCCAAAACCTTACAATTGAAATTCTCTGTCACTATGTTATAATAATTTATGTCACCAAGTGGTGATACAAACTTTAGCTCATCTATTTCGAGCTTCCGAAACGTCAGCATGATAACATGTTTGACTCATTTATAAAGCGGGAAAAGGCTAAAAGCCAACGCTTTTCTTATAATGGGGACGCTACGGATTCGACAGGGATAGTTCGAGCTTAGGTTGCGAGTCGAGGGGATCGGCCTCGTTAAAACGTCAACGCCTATAACTGGCAAACAACAAAACAACTTCGCTTTAGCTGCTTAATAGCGCTTTAGTGGTTCCTCCCTCCATTGCCCATGTGGTAGGGTAAGGGACTCAAACTTAGTGGGCTACGCCGGATTCCACCGTCTGAGGATGAAGGAAGAGAACAACCAGACTAGCTGACCGGGCGCCAGTCGATAGGCAGATGGCTCAGCGAAATACGAATATATCGACTACACTCGTAGAAGCTTAAGTGCCGATATCTTTGGACGAGGGTTCGACTCCCTCCGTCTCCACCAAATACATATTTGGTGGTTTTTTATTTTTTGTGAGATTTACTATTATTATCATTCACCTTCTTCTCCAATCCGCTGATCTTCAAACGGTCACCATTCAACTTTCTAACAACTACTTGCGCCGTTTTTTATTCCTTTCTTTCTAGCTTTTCTTAAAAGAATCTACTTAAATCACCATCAAAAAACAGAACTAGGAAACAACTCCTATTTTCTAGGATTATTTGTAATTGGCAAAAGGGAGGTAACTCCTATTTAAAAGTGTGTCAATCCTTAATATAATTCGGTTAAATAGTCATTTTTTACTATATTAGACCTTGTGGTGATTTTGTATAGATGAAAAAAGATTCTGTCAGGAGCAGTTACACAGAAAAGAGAGGGGGATAAACATGGAAAGCAGCATTGCAGTATATGAACCAAGTTCTTCTTATAAATGGATTCAAGCTTGTAAGAAAAAGTCGCAAAAAGAGCTGATCGACTACTTAATTGATAGATGTGAAATTGGGAAGTTTGAAATCATGGAGCATTTAAGAAATGTGCAAAAATTAACGGGGATGCTTGCTAAGGAGTATAACAAGCAAGCACAAGTGATGCTAGATGAACATTATATAGAGAATATTATTCATTTCAGCATTCTTCATGATATAGGAAAGTTTTGTATTCCTAAAAATATTTTAAACAAGCCAGCCAGCTTGAATGAATTCGAGCGGAAAGTCATTGAAATGCATCCTTTATGGGGGTGGGCTATTTTGAGAGAGAAAACGTCCAATATTACATATTGCGAATCCATAAACATGAAAGTCGTTGAAAATATTATCCTGTATCATCATGAAAAGTGGGACGGGACGGGTTATCCATATGGACTAAAGGGATGTGCTATTCCTTTAGAAGCGAGGATTGTGGCAATTGTGGATGTATATGATGCTTTAACCGCTGTAAGACCTTATAAGAAGGCATGGAGTAAAAGTGAGGCATTACATTACATTGTTCAGGAAAAGGGAAAGCATTTTGATCCTTCAATTGTAGATATATTGGTAGAATGTATTTAATTTTGTTCCAATATTAATAAATAAAAATTTATGATTGCAGAATATTTACTTAAAGCTGGTGTGAACTGGCTTTTTTATTTTGTCAAAGAATTTTCTTTTTCTATCATACTAGTCAATAGTTCCTATATTTGCTTAATAAATGGAAAAAGGAAATACAGGCTATTATCAGCAACCTCCTTAAATTAGATAATAATTCTATCATTTGGAAGAAACGAATTTATTATTTAAGGGGGTTGGCTAGTTATGATGAGATCATGGCGGCTAAGAACTAAGCTAAGGTTTATGGTATTGTTTGCACTTATATTAATTATAGCTCCATATGTTTTTATCGCTGAGGAAAACAAGGCATCAGCTATCACAATAAATGTAATAGGCAATCAGAGTTTAGTATCTTCATATCAAAATGGTGAATTTTCTTTAACCATTACAGGGAATCAGGTGGCGAATATAGGATTATTAAATAATTATGTTCCTATTTTTCAACTGCCAGAGGAACTTTCGTATTTATTGAGCAAAAGGAATTTTAAAGATGAAACTACGATTACTTACTCCATCCCTTTTTTAGGGGTGGGAGGAAGTCTTTTAGAGAATAAAGCAACAATTACAGGATTTAATATTCTTACTGTCACTGAAAATAATTTAGTTGGTGCCAGCATCCCCCACTTATTGGGGATAAATGTAAGTACTCCTACAACATTTAAGCTAAGCATTAATCTGAAAAACTTAGGAGTAGATGAGCTACCTCAAAGTATTGATGGCAAACTTACTTCTAAGGCCTTAGTAGTAGACAGTTTTTTACTGGATCTTAGTCTATTGAATGAACTCGGAGCAGTATCCACGTTAGAAACTGCCTTTGTTGACACGGTCGCTCCAAGCCAGCCGAGTATAGAAGCGATCAATGAGACGAGCACAGTAATTAGCGGCACAAGTGAAGCGGGAGCATTAGTTAGGCTTGTCTTCCCGGATGGAAGTGAAAAAACAACAATAGCTAATGAAGAAGGGGAATGGACCGTTGAAATAGAACCGCATGCGGCAAACACAGAATTGATTGTGACCTCAACGGATGCAGCAGGAAATACAAGTGCAGCTGTTACTGTGGTAGTGCAGCCAGTTGAAAAGGCAGATACAGAAGCACCTGCACAGCCGATTGTAAATTCTGTTGATGAAACGAGCATGGAAATCACTGGAACAAGTGAAGCGGGAGCAGTGGTGAAAGTCGTTTTTCCAGATGGAAGTGAAAAAACGACTGCAGCTGATAAAGAAGGCAATTGGACCATTGCAATTGATTCACAAGCAGTCAATGCAGAATTGATTGTGACTGCAACGGATGCAGCAGGAAATACAAGCGAAGCTGCTACTGTGGTAGTGCAGCCAGTCGAAAAGGCAGACGAAGAAGCGCCGGCCCAGCCGATTGTAGACTCTGTCAATGAAATGAGCACAGAAATCACTGGAACAAGTGAAGCGGGAGCAGTAGTTAGGCTTGTCTTCCCGGATGGAAGTGAAAAAACAACAATAGCTAATGAAGAAGGGGAATGGACCGTTGAAATAGAACCGCAGGCGGCAAACACAGAATTGATTGTGACCTCAACGGATGCAGCAGGAAATACAAGTGAAGCTGCTACTGTGGTAGTGCAGGCAGTCGAAAAGGTAGATACAGAAGCACCTGCACAGCCAATTGTAAATTCTGTTGATGAAACGAGCACGGAAATCACTGGAACAAGCGAAGCGGGAGCAGTAGTGAAAGTCGTTTTTCCAGATGGAAGTGAAAAAACGACTGCAGCTGATAAAGAAGGCAATTGGAATATTGCAATTGATTCACAAGCAGTCCATGCAGAATTGATTGTGACAGCAACGGATGCAGCCGGAAATACAGCGAAGCTGCTACTGTGGTAGTGCAGCCAGTCGAAAAGTTAGATACAGAAGCGCCGTCTCAGCCGATTATAACTCATGTTGATGAAACAACTGGCGAAATATTTGGAGAGAGTGATTCACGTGCAAAAATTATCATAACTCTTCCAGATGAAAGTGAAGTTAATACACATGCTGATGATCAAGGAAAATGGTTTGCACGCATTCAAACCTATTCAGTGAGCAGAAGATTAATGATTACTGCAGTAGACGAAGCTGGAAACAGAAGTGAATCTGTTTCTGCAACAATGAATGCATCTCCTGTTTCAACTGAAACTGGTGGAACAGATACAGGTACATCTGAACCACCAACTGAACCAGTACCGACACCAGAAGCAGAAGAGCCATCTAATGAAGATGTAGGAAACGAAGAAGAGCCAGGAACAGCAGCACCAGTTCAATCGGAAAATCCAACAACACCAACAGAGGAAGACCCAATTGAAGGTGGCAACAATACTGGGAATGAAGAAGACTCCGATTCAGAAACGACTGATCAGCCATCTGAACCTGTGACAACACCGGAAGCAGAAGGACCATTTAATGAAAATGAAGGAAACGAAGAAGAGTCTGGAACAGAAACACCAGTTCAACCGGAAAATCCGACGATACCAACAGAAGAAGCAGAAACTGGTGGAGATAAAGAAGGAACCGAGCTAGGAACATCAGAGCAACCATCTGAACCAGTAACAACACCGGAAGTGGAAGGACCTTCTGATGATACAGAAGGAAACGAAGAAGAGCCAGTAACAGAAGCACCAGTCCAACCGGAGAATCCAACAACACCAACAGAAGAAGATCCAACTGAAGCTGGTGGAAATGGCGGAAATGAAGAAGGCTCCGATCCAGGAACATCCGAGCAACCATACGAACCAGTACTAACACCAGAAGTAGAAGGTCCATCTGATGAAACAGAAGGAACAGAAGATGGGACCGGAACAGAAACGCCAGACCAATCGGAAAATCCAGCACCTACACCAACAGAGGAAGACCCAATTGAAGGTGGCAACAATACTGGGAATGAAGAAGGCTCCGATTCAGAAACAACTGATCAGCCATCTGAACCAGTACCAACACTGGAAGTAGAAAAACCATCTGATGAAACAGAAGGAACTGAAGATGGGTCCGGAACAGAAACGCCAGACCAATCGGAAAATCCAGCACCTACACCAACAGAGGAAGACCCAATTGAAGGTGGCAACAATACTGGGAATGAAGAAGGCTCCGATTCAGAAACGACTGATCAGCCATCTGAACCAGTACCATCAGAGCAGCCATCTGAATCAGAATCAAAACCTGAAGTAGAAGTGCCATCTAATGAAAACGAAGAAGAGTCTGGAACAGAAACACCAGACGAACCGGAGAATCCGACAGTACCAACAGAAGAAGGTTCAACTGAAACTGGAGGCAATAATGGAGATGAAGGTGGTTCCGATCCAGAACAATCAGAGCAGCCATCTGAACCTGTAACAACACCTGAAGCAGAAGTGCCATCTGATGAAACAGAAGGAACTGAAGAAGGGACCGGAACAGAAACGCCAGACCAATCGGAAAATCCAGCACTAACACCAACAGAAGTAGACCCAACGGATGCTGGTGGCAATAGTGGAAATGAAGAAGGGGCCGATCCAGGAACATCAGAGCAGCCATACGAGCCAGTACCAACACCGGAAGAAGTGCCATCTAATGAAAACGAAGGAAACGAAGAAGAGTCTGGAACAGAAACACCAGACCAACCGGAGAATCCGACAGCACCAACAGAAGAAGGTTCAACTGAAACTGGAGACAATAATGGAGATGAAGGTGGTTCCGATCCAGAACAATCAGAGCAGCCATCTGAATCTGTAACAACACCTGAAGCAGAAGTGCCATCTGATGAAACAGAAGGAACTGAAGAAGGGTCCGGAACAGGAACGCCAGACCAATCGGAAAATCCAGCATCAACACCAACAGAAGAAGACCCAATTGAAACTGGTGACAATACTGGAAATGAAGAAGTCTCCGGGTCAGAAACGACTTATCAGCCATTTGAACCTGTGACAACACCGGAAGCGGAAGCACCATCTGATGGAACAGAAGGAACAGAAGAAGAGCACGCGATAGAAACGCCAGAACAACCAGAAAATTCAACAGTACCAACAGAAGAAGGTTCAACTGAAACTGGAGGCATTACTGGAAATGAAGAGGCTTCCGATCCAGAAAAATCCGAGAAACCTTCCGAGTCAGTACCTGCACCGGAGTCAGAAATGCCATCTAATGAAAATGAAGGAAACGAAGAAGAGTCTGGAACAGAAACACCAGACCAACCGGAGAATCCGACGACACCAACAGAAGAAGCAGAAACTGGTGGAGATAAAGAAGGAATCGATCCAGGAACATCAGAACAATCTGAACCTGTGACAACCCCGGAGTCAGAAATGCCATCTAATGAAAATGAAGGAAACGAAGAAGAGTCTGGAACAGAAACACCAGACCAACCGGAGAATCCGACGAAACCAACAGAAGAAGCAGAAACTGGTGGAGATAAAGAAGGAATCGATCCAGGAACATCAGAACAATCTGAACCTGTGACAAACCCGGAGGCAGAAGAGCCATCTAATGAAAATAAAGGAAACGAAGAAGAGCCTGGAACAGGCACGCCAGACCAATCGGAAAATCCAGCACCAACACCAGCAGAAGAAGACCCAATTGAAACTGGTGGAGATGCTGGAAATGAAGAGGGTTCCGATCCAGAAACATCCGAGCAGTCATCTGAACCAGTACCAACACCGGAAGCAGTAGAACCATCCGATGAAACAGAAGGAACCGAAGAAGGGTCCGGAACAGGCACGCCAGACCAATCGGAAAATCCAGCACCAACACCAGCAGAAGAAGACCCAATTGAAACTGGTGGAGATACTGGAAATGAAGAGATTTCCGATCCAGAAACATCCGAGCAGCCATCTGAACCAGTACCAACACCGGAAGCAGTAGAACCATCTGATGAAACAGAAGGATCGGAAGAAGGGTCCGGAACAGAAACACCAGACCAATCGGAGAATCCGGCAGTATCAACAGAAGATGCACCAGCTGAAGCTGCTGGAGATGAGTCTGAAACCGAGCCAGGAACATCAGAACAATCTGAACCTGTGACAACACTGGAAGCAGAAGAGCCATCTAATGAAAATGAAGGAAACGGAGAAGAGCCTGGAACAGAAACACCAGTCCAACCGGAGAATTCAACAATACCAAGAGAAGAAGCAGAAACTGAAACTGGTGGAGATAAAGAAGGCTTCGAGCCAAAACCATCAGAGCAGCCATCTGAATCAGAATTAACATCTGGAGTAGAAGTTCCATCTAATGAAAACGAAGGAAACGAAGAAGAGCCTGCAACAGAAACATCAGACCAACTAGAGAATCCAACACCACCAACAGAAGAGGGCCCAGCTGGAACTGATGGAAATAATGGAAACGAAGAAGAGTCTGAAACAGAAACACCAGTCCAACCGGAGAATCCAACACCACCAACAGAAGAAGGTCTAACTGAAACTGGTGGCAGTAGTGGAAATGAAGAAGGCTCTGAGCCGGAAACATCCGATGAGCCATCTAAACCAATAACAACACCGGAAGATGAAGGGTTATCTAATGAAAATGAAGGAAACGAAGCAGATCCTGGATCAGAAAACAAGCAACCTGAAAATCCAGCACCAGCACCGACTGAAGAAGGATCTGCTGAAACTGATGGAATCGAAGAAGACTCGGAGACAGTAGCACCAGCTCAACCGGAGAATCCGACACCACCAACAGAAGAAGGCCCAACGGATACTGGTGGAAATGAAGGAACGCCAGAGCCAGAAGCCGAAATATCTGTACAACCGACAGTGCCATCACCAATCATTCAAGTGCCTGCGACTGATCGCGGTCCACTACTAAACTTGAGCACAGATAGTGGCAGTGAGAATAGTAAGTTGGTTCAAGGCACAATTGAACCAAATACCGAGTTTGCAGTCATCTTACCAAATGGAAGCAAAAGGGCGGAGAGGACTGAAAGTGGGAGGAACAGTGGAGATATAGAGAAGTCCGATGATGAAGAGTTCCTTATATTTGGATTAGGAGGTGCCGGTGAAAATACGTTAGAAAAACTGAGTTTTTACTCGGCAAATGAACGGAATCTGCCTCAAATTAGTTTTGATTCAAGGTTAGGAAATATCATATATCCTTCAAAATTAGTATCGGATTATAATTATATAAGTGTTAAAGCCATGACAGATTGGCTTATAGCAAGTGAAGATAAAATAGTTGATTTCGCAGGAATTGTTAAAAATAAGGAGACTTACTTATTCCAAATTCCGTTTTTACTATTCCTCTTCATCATCGTGGTCGTGAAAAGGCGGCGCGACAAGAACTTAGAAATGATAAGGAATTACTAAATGATAAGGCTGTCGAGAACTCTCGATAGCCTTATCATAATGAATATATAGGGATGCTGGATAGATTCTTATCTTTCCAGCATCCAAAAAAATATTAAGTAAGAAAGGAAGTTAACGTCATGAATATGAATAAATACGTCAGCACTCAAGTATTAGATGTGAATTCTGTGTTAGCTTCATTGGAATGTAACTTAGCCATTATCGAATTTGATTTAGAGGGTAAGGTTATTTGGGTAAACGAAAATTTTGCCCAGACGTTAGGATACAGTGTCAATGAAATGAAAACGATGAGACATAAGCAGTTTTGCACCTTAGAATTGCAAAATAGTCCTCGATATGCTGCGTTATGGAATCATTTAAAGGCAGGGAAAGAATTTCAGGAAAAAATCCAGCGAGTTGGCAAATGCGGGAAGTTGCTTTGGCTTGAGGCTACGTATATGCCTGTTTTAAATCATGAAGGAAAAGTGATTGCTGTACTAAAAATAGCAACAGATATTACACAGCGGGAAAATAAAACATTTGGAATCGTTTCTCAACTAAAAGACTTATCGGTTGATTTAGGTGAAATCGTTAGTCATAACTCAAATGAGAACATTAAAGTGATTCACTCGCTGCAAGAACAAACTGATATCATTAGAGGATTATCTAAATCAATTCAGCATCTATCTTCTCAAACCAATATATTAGCATTAAATGCGGCGATTGAGGCCGCTCGGGCTGGAGAACACGGCCGAGGTTTTAATGTAGTAGCAACCGAAGTACGTAAATTAGCTAACAATGTAGATGCAGCTATTAAAAAGATGAATGAAAACATTGAAAATATTTACCAAGAGGTGCAGAAGGTTAGTGCCATTACACAACATTCTCAGTCAACGGTGATTACAACACAAACCAAAATAAATACCACGATGAAAGAGTTTGAAGGGCTTACAACCATTCAAACCTGCTGACCCTAAATGTGAAACCAATATTATTTACTAACATAAATGCAACCCTCCTCTGTGCAAGAGTACAGAGAAGGGTTATGAACATTTACTATTTAGATATAATATAGTCATACTCTACTTCATCTGTTTTTTCATTATAATCTACATGTAAATCATGTCCATTAAAAAACCATAAATCAGCATCTTCAATAAAGAAAGTGATGCCGTCTGCTTCCGTTTCGACAACTGCATTTCTAGAATCTGAATCAATCGTAAAGGCGAGAGCATACCCCTCTTGTACGGGACTGGTTCCATAAATTTGCGAGTAAAACCGAACTTTTTTTCCTGCCTCCAAACCAACTTCATCCTTAAACCAATGCAATGCTCTTTCACTAATCTGTATTTTCACACAGTACAGCTCCTTTTTTGACGTTTATTAATATGATAACAAACCTATTTATCGTTTTGTAAAACAATGATGAACGAACCGATCTGCCTATTTTTCCTGCCAAATATATATCAAATCAATCATAACATTTTCTTGATCTATGAAAAAACGACAATTCTAAGACATTCTTATATGAGCAAGCTTATTTGTAAAATAAGAATTTGTCTAAAAGAAACTTGAAGGAAATAACGAAAAAAATTCTTAAAAAAAGACCCAGAAGATGGGTCAATTGGATCTTATTACTAGTTAGCATCTTTTGTTTCTTTCAATTCACTGCGATGAATCAGCTCAACATATTTCATATCTGATTTCTTTATTTCACAATAGCCTGCTTCGTTTATTTTAATGAGATAATAAATTTCATTGTTATAAACTATTTTTTCACAGTTCTTTTCCACGGTTCACCTTCTTTTCAACCCTGCTTTTGCTTTAGACAGAGTATAGGATTTAAGCTTTAAGATTCGAAACACGTCTCTGTTGGGTTATAGTACATGCATATAATCCAATTTTTCACCTTTTCTATAGTATTTAAAAGTAAAATAAACAAATCATTTATATTTATGTTACCGTTTACAAAAATGCTTGGGTTTTATAGTTAACCATGCTCAAAATTAGTTTCCGAATAAAGACCCAACAACTAACAGATGCTATTTATAAAAAACACGGAGGAAAGCATGGAGAAAAATCCAAATTTAAATGCGGAAATAATAGAACATCAGCAAAATAAACAACTAACTTCAGCAGAACTGGCAGATTTATTTAGTAATTTTATGGGTGATTCTCTGTTCTGCTGTATATTTGAGCACTTCCTGGATGTCGTGGAAGACGATGAGATTCGAGATTATGTGGAATTTGCACTATCACTGTCCAGGAGACATGTGAAGGAAATAAGCAAGATCTTTGTTAATGAAGGTATTCCAGTTCCTGTAGGGTTTGGTGAACAGGATGTTCGGAAAGGGGCGCCGCGACTGTTTGGTGATCTGTTTATGATATTTTATATCACTCAAATGGCAAGTGCATCGCTAATTATTTATGGCAATGCCTTTTCAAATTCGTCCCGCCACGATATTATGCACTATTTTAGAGGATCCATGAATGATTCAGCGGAAACATATGAGAGAGGAATCCATCTATTGCTATCTAAAGGAATGGACATTAGTGCGCCAAATATTCCTTACGCTAAGAAGATTGATTTTGTAGAAAAGAAATCTTTTATTTCAATTATAACGGGAAAAGATCGACCGCTAACTGCAAACGAGATCAAATTTCTTCATTTTAATACTAATACTAACATCCTAGGAAAAGCACTTATGATCGCTTTTAGCCAGGTTGCTTCATCAGAAAAAATTCGAAAGTATCTTAAAAATGGGGCGGAACTAGCAGGTAAACAAATAAAAATCTTTGCAGATTATTTAACAAAACAGGATTTGCCATCTCCTAAATTGATGGATGCCAATGTAACGGATTCAACTTCATCCCCTTTTTCAGATAAACTTATCATGTATCACGGTGCCTTAGCTGGCAATGTTGCTCTCTCAAATATAGGTACTGCTCTCTCCCAGATGCTTAGACATGATTTGGCAGCCATGTTTATTGAGTTTATTCCAATAATCGGTAAGTATAATAATGATGGTTTGAATATGATGATCGAGCGGGGATGGTTTGAAGAACCTTTTACAGCCGCTGACCGTAAGGAATTATCTAAACATTCACCTGGTAACCTTACATGATCGCTTTTCTAGAAGGTTATTAAAAATTTTTGTTAAAATAAGAAGACCTCTAAGCTTGCCAAATGGCAAGTTTTTTGTTATTTGAAAGTAAAAGATCCGCATATTTAAATTTAGCAAAATGAATGTAGTTATTGTATAAGTGTTTACTTATATAAGCGGACTGTTATATACTGTAGCTTATGTTGCTGGAGGTGAATAGACCAATGGAAATAGCTGCTCTGGAAATTGATAAAACAGCACTCATTTTAAAGTTATTAGGTGATAAAACGCGTTTAACAATGGTGAAGATTCTTGATCATCATGATTGCTGTGTGTGTGAGTTTGTTGGGATTTTTGCCATGAGCCAGCCTGCGATCAGCCAGCATCTTAGAAAACTGAAGGATGCAGGAGTGGTAGGGGAAACACGAAGAGGGCAGTGGATTTTTTATTCTTTGAATAAAGAAAGTGAATACTATCACCTGGTACAGAACCTGCTGAGCCACCTTCCTAGTCAGGATGCTAAATTAGCAGAACTTGAAGAACAGGGATTGAGAATATCCTGTGAGTAAAAGGAGGGAATAAAATGACTCAAGTTTTATTGGCATCTGTGATTTTTTTAGCCACACTTATCCTTGTCATATGGCAGCCAAAAGGGTTGTCAATAGGGTGGTCTGCCTGTGGAGGCGCAATTCTTGCACTTCTTGCAGGAGTAGTGGATTTTAACGATGTACTGGACGTCACTTCAATTGTTTGGAACGCAACATTGACATTCATTGCGATCATTATTATTTCACTTATTTTAGATGAGATTGGTTTCTTTGAATGGGCAGCGCTACATATGGCGAGAGCAGCAAAAGGAAATGGAGTCAGGATGTTTGTCTATGTATCCATATTGGGAGCATTGGTCGCAGCTTTTTTTGCGAATGATGGTGCGGCCTTGATCTTGACGCCGATTGTACTGGCTATGGTTAGAAATCTTAAGTTTGAGGAAAAGATGGTATTTCCGTTTATCATTGCAAGCGGATTTATTGCGGATACAACCTCACTTCCATTAGTGGTCAGCAATCTCGTTAATATCGTATCTGCTGATTTTTTCGATATTGGATTTATTGAGTTTGCATCCCGAATGATTATTCCAAATTTCTTTTCTTTAGCGGCTAGCATTTTAGTTTTATATTTATATTTTCGAAAAAGCATTCCGAAGAAATATGATTCTATCCATTTGAAGACTCCGGCTGAAGCGGTTAAAGACGGAAAAATGTTTCGTCTCTCCTGGATTGTTTTAGGGATCTTATTAATTGGCTATTTTGTTAGTGAGTTCATAAAGGTTCCTGTATCCATCATTGCTGGTCTAATAGCCATATTCTTTTTAATTATGGCAAAAAGAAGTCCAGCGGTAAATACAGGTACAGTCATTAAAGGAGCACCTTGGGCAATTGTATTCTTTTCGATTGGAATGTATGTCGTGGTATATGGTTTGCGTAATGCAGGATTAACTAGCGTATTAGCAGATGTGATTCAAGCGACAGCAGATCATGGTCTTTTTGCGGCAACCATCGGGATGGGTTTTATTGCTGCGATTCTGTCATCGGTTATGAATAACATGCCGACTGTGATGATTGATGCGCTGGCCATTGCAGATACGAATACAACAGGCGTTGTTCGTGAAGCACTCATTTATGCAAATGTGATTGGCTCCGATTTAGGGCCGAAAATTACACCAATTGGTTCACTCGCAACCCTGCTGTGGCTGCATGTGCTTTCTCTTAAAGGAGTAAAAATTTCGTGGGGCACTTATTTTAAAACGGGGATCATCTTAACGATTCCTACATTATTTATCACACTGTTTGGATTATATATTTGGTTATTGATTATTTAAATGGAGGAATAGAATATGTCTAAAAAAACAATTTATTTTCTATGTACAGGCAATTCCTGCCGCAGCCAAATGGCTGAAGGGTGGGCAAAGAAATATTTAGGTGATGCCTGGAACGTGTACAGTGCAGGTATTGAGGCACATGGTTTAAACCCGAATGCTGTTAAAGCGATGAAGGAAGCTGGTATTGATATAACATCACAAACTTCCGATATCATTGATCCTGAAATCTTGAATCATGCTGATTTAGTTATCACGCTATGCGGAGATGCGGCTGATAAATGTCCGGTGACACCCCCTCATGTGAAACGCGAACACTGGGGATTTGATGATCCTGCCAAAGCGGAAGGAACAGAAGAAGAGAAGTGGGCATTTTTCCAGCGTGTCAGAGATGAGATCAGCGAGCGGATTAAAACGTTTGCGGAAACAGGGAAATAGAGAGAAGGCAGAATACCTATATAAATATGAAAAAGGGGCTGGCATAAGTATTCAGTCTAGTGATACAACCAAATGATTAGAAAACAACACTTTCTAATCATTTGGTTTTTTATTAATTATTTTATATTATATCTTTCAGACATGAGTGAAATGAAGCGGAGGACACTCGACTCCTGTGGGCAATAGAGGAAAAGGTGAGACCCCGCAGGAGCTTGCTCCGAGGAGGCTCAGCTTCCTCCCCACGGAAAGCGAGGGTCCGCAGCGCAATGGAACGGACGTGTTTAAGTACCCAACCATGATATTGAACTTTTGTGTATTAGAAATATTATTTTCTCTATTTGTCCCACACTCATTTGATCTGTATTTTCTCAGGCTTGCCTGCCAGAAGTGAGCAAATAATTGCTGCTGCTGGAAAGATCATACTTAAATAAAGGATTTCATTATAGCCGCCAAATACATCATAAGCAAAGCCAAAAGGGAGAGGACCAAGAGCTGAGCCAATTACCATCACTGTCATTGCTGTGCCATTTATGCTTCCAAGGTACCTTCTGCCAAAGAAACTCGGCCAAACATAATTTAAGGCGATTCGTTCGAAGCCTCCGCTAATGCCCCATAGAATCCCAAAAATAATGGCAACGGTCACATTTTTAGCAAATAGCAGCACAAGCATAAAGATAATCTCCCCGAGAAATATCCCTGCCAGCACATAGTTAACCTTCACCTTATCTAACACAAATCCCGCAGCCAAAGTAATGGGAAAACCGATGATCGCCATTAAGCTTAGCACAAGAGCCGCAATCCCAGGAGAAATATTTTGCACTCCAAAGATTGATATTAAATGAAAGGTCAGGCCTGTGTTGACTAAAGCCGGGATGGCGACACAAAAAAGCAGCAGCCAATACGTCTTCGTTTTCATCGCTTCTTTTAATGTCCAGTTTTCTTCTTCGCCTTGGTGTTCTTCGGTTTCTTGCGCTATATCCTTATGTACGATTGGTTTTGTCCGTCCATCCGGAAGCAGTCCAATATCCTCGGGCTGATTACGGATCAGATAATAGGCTAAAGGAACAAAAATCAGTAATAATGCAGCACCCCAGAACTGCCATGAAAAACTCCAGCCCCATTGGCTGACAAGCCAGGCATTAAAAGGAGGAAGGATAGCAGAGCTGGAAAATCCGCCAATAGCCATTAAGCTTAAGGCCTTTCCCCTTTTGGTGATAAACCATTGAGGAACAAGGGTATTGGGAATGAGAGACATGCTGCCCTGACCAAGCAGTCTTATGAAGAAGAAGCCAATGAAAAGCATTGCTGTATTTGCCACCATACTATTCCAAAAGCAGGCAGCAGCCAGAGAGATTCCCACGAAGACAGCCATCTTCCTTTGACCATGACGATCAATAAACCGTCCGACAAAAAACATACATAAGCCCGCTGCAAGTGTAGCTGCAGAGTACACGGCCGAAACTTGCGAGCGGCTCCAGCCAAAATCTAAAATATACGAATCAATAAATACAGATATAGAATACGTCTGACCAGGTCCAGAGAAAAACACCCCAAGAGCTGAAATGAAGACAATCACCCAGCCATAATAAAAAGGTGTTTGGATAGGAGCAGCCATTTTCTGCGATTGTGCTTTCATGTAAAAAACCCCCCTGATTCATCATAGCAGAGGAAGTAGATGATGAACACTCATTCATAAAATGATTTTTTTGAAAAGAGTAAAAACTAAAATGTATCCGTTTACATTTTAGTGAGTAAGGAATATACTATATTAAATTATTGAACAAAACGAACATATATTAGACACAATTTTCCTTTTTTATATCTTGTATGAATCAATTAGAAGAAATAAGATTGATGAAAGATTGTAAATTAGAGGTGAAGGGTTATGTTTAATAAGATTTTGATTGCGGCTGACGGTTCTGATCATTCGATCCGCTGTGCTGAAAAGGCTTTGCATCTGGGGGAACAGAATCCACAGGCACACTTTACAGTTGTCTATGCTATTGACGGTCAAACTTCTAAAGAAGATATACTTCATCATTATGATAAAATCCTTGTTCACGAAAAAAGAAGACAGCGATTAGAACCAATAAAAAACCTCCTCGAGCAAAAGGGTGTATCTTATGCGGTTGAGTTTATACATGGTGAGCCTGGACCAGCAATAGTGGAGTTTGCCAATAAAGGAGATTACGACCTAATTGTAGTCGGGAGCCGCGGATTAAACGCTTTGCAGGAGATGGTGCTAGGGAGTGTTAGCCATAAAATAGCCAAGCGGGTATCAGCACCTGTTATGATTGTTAAATAAGGCGTTACAATTCTTTGCTCCATTTCCTCTTTTGTTTTGAAAGAAGTGAAAGTGCCCAAACGGTAGATAGAGAACGCTCTTCTAATCGTTTGGTTTTTTTCTTGTACCTTCAGAAGAATCAAAGGGACGTGTCTCTCATGCTTTTATCACTGAAAACATCTATCCCAGTTGTCTCTATTTGCCTATTATGAATCCTGCGATTTTCCAAGATATCTGTAAAGGGTTGTCTTACTGATCCCTGTTGTATTTTTAATGTCAGCCAAGCTGTACTTTTTGCTTTCATACATGCGAATGGCCTTTTTTACATTTTCATCAGGAATTCTCGGCCTTCCAGGAATGCTGCCTTTTTGTTTAGCTTCATGAATTCCTTCTTTGGTTTTTTCGCTAAGAAGATCCGATTCAAAATCAATAATATGTTTAACGATTTTCATAAACGAGTTATTGTTTTCCTTACTTGTATCAATATCCTCTTGTACTGAATGAAAGTAAGCGCCCTTCGACTTAATTTTTTGAAGAAGCTCAAAGAGATTCCGAGTAGAATCCGCGAATGTGAGCAGGCTGCTGACAATGATTTTGTCTCCCGGCTTTAAATCTTTGATCATATGATTAAGTTCCGGACGCTGGCCAGATGAAAAATGAACTTCATTGATTAAGAGATCGCAGCCAGCTTCTTGCAGAATCTGATTCTGTTTCTCTCTATTTGAATCACTGGGATATGGTCTGGCATAGCCAATTTGCATAACAAGCACCTCTAGCTTTCTCTATCTTCTTGGATGTAATAACTATTTTCTGGGTGAATATACATATAATGATCTGTACCAAAATAGTTCATTTTTGGGACAATTCATGGTACACTTTTGTTAATCTTTTATTACAGTAATGTTTATATTTGTAAATGTATAGAATCATTATAGATACTGTTCCTGCAGAAGGAAGGAGAAAAATGAAACTAACGCTTAATAATAATATAACTAGTCAGTTTACATTCTTTTTTATAGCAGCTGTTTTTATGCTCTGGTTAAAAACGTATATCGTTCAATTAACACAATTTGAACTGGGTATTGAGAGTGTACTTCAGCAGTTTCTGCTATTTTTAAATCCCTTAGGCTCATCCTTATTATTTCTTGGACTAGCTTTTTTGTTCAAGGGCAAGAAAAAGTTTATTGTCCTGATTGTCATTGACTTTGTAATGTCCGCCTTGTTGTTCGCCAATGTCCTGTTTTATCGTTTTTTTAATGACTTTATCACGTTGCCAACTTTAACACAAACACAAAACTTTGGTGATGTCAGCGGAAGTATCGGCACTTTACTAAGCCCTGCAGATTTATTATTTTTTGCAGATGTTCTCCTGCTGTTCGTTCTATTAACATTTAATTTTAAAAGTTTACAAGTTAAAAAGACAGCTCCAAGGAAAGTATCTGCTTTAATGTTTTTAGCCTTAAGTATATCTTGTATAAACCTGGCAATTGCAGAAATGGATCGTCCTCAGCTATTAACAAGAGGGTTTGATAGAAACTATATCGTAAAATATTTAGGAATGTATAACTATACAATATATGACGCAGTTCAGAGTACAAAAGCAACCGCTCAAAGAGTGTTTGCTGACAGCAATGATCTGACTGAGGTTCGAAACTTTACTCAAACGAATCGTGCAGAGCCGAATCCAGAATATTTCGGGGCAGCTAAAGGAATGAACGTCATTTATGTGCATATGGAGTCTATTCAAAATTTCCTCATTGATTATGAATTGCACGGAGAAGAAGTGACTCCGTTTTTGAACTCTTTAACAGAGGAAGAGAATACACTTTATTTTAATAACTTCTTCCACCAAACAGCACAAGGAAAAACAGCTGATGCAGAATTTATGGTTGCAAACTCTCTTTATGGTCTTCCGCAAGGTTCGGCTTTTACGACAAAGGGATTAAACACGTATCAGGCTGCTCCAGCGATTTTAAGTCAGCAGCAAGGATACACATCTGCTGTTTTACATGGAAATACGGGCAGCTTCTGGAATAGAGATGAGATTTACAAATCATTTGGCTACAACGAGTTTTTTGATTTAAGCTATTATGAAATGAGCGCGGATCAACAGGCTGAATATGGTTTAATGGACAAGCCATTTTTTGAACAATCTATGCCATATTTAAAGTCATTGCCGGAGCCGTTTTATGCGAATTTCATTACGGTTACACATCATTTTCCTTTCAAAATGAATGAAGAGGAAGCAACCATTGATAAGCATACAACTGGAAATAATACGGTAGATAATTATTTTCAAACCGCTAGATATGCGGATGAGGCACTTCAGCAGTTTTTTAATGATTTAAAGGAAAACGGCTTATATGATAATTCCGTTATTATTATGTATGGCGACCACTATGGAATTTCGAATAACCATAACAAGGCGATGGAGCAGGTTATTGGAAAAGAGGTCACACCATATGAAAGTGCTGGTCTGCAGCGTACACCATTATTTATTCGTGTGCCAGGCATGGAAGGCGGCGTGAATGAAGAGTATGCGGGACAGATTGATCTGCTGCCAACACTGCTTCACCTGCTGGGAATTGAGACGAACGAATATATCCATTTAGGTACGGATCTCCTGTCAGAACAGCATGATGATATCATTCCTTTCAGGAACGGGGACTTTGTAAGTTCAGCGTTTATGCACGCTGATGGGAAGTTCTACGATTCTGCAACTGGTGATCTGCTGGATGAAAGCCGTTTAGAGGAAGCGCTGGATTATCAGACAATCGCAGAACAAAAGCTTGGGATGTCAGATAAAGTGGTAAATGGAGACCTTCTGCGGTTTTACACTCCAGAACGCTTTATCCCAGTAGATCGTTCTCAGTATAATTACTTGATCGAAGAAGATCGAGAATAATAAATGTTGAAATAGGACTGCTGCAGATGTATCTGTGGCAGTCTTTTTTCAGTTTAAACATCAGAATAATAGTTTGAATAAATAATCATTTGTAAAACGTAATGATTTCGATTTATAATAATATCTATTAAAAAGATTGAAGGGAGAAGATGACAAATGACACAAAGGAAAATTCCCGTAACTGTATTAAGCGGCTATTTAGGTGCTGGAAAAACAACATTGCTTAATCATATTTTATCAAACAGAGAAAACAAGAAAGTGGCTGTTATCGTCAATGATATGAGTGAAGTCAATATTGATGCAGCACTTGTAAAGCAGGGCGGCTTCAGCAGAACAGATGAAAAACTAGTAGAAATGCAAAACGGCTGTATCTGCTGTACGTTAAGAGAGGACTTAATTATTGAGGTTAATAAACTGGTAGAAAACGGTGATATTGATTATATCGTCATTGAATCAAGCGGTATTAGTGAACCTATTCCAGTTGCACAAACCTTTACTTATATGGATGAAACATTAGATATTGATTTGTCCAGCATGTGTCAGCTTGATGCCATGATTACAGTTGTTGATGCAAATCGATTTTGGCATGATTATGCTTCTGGTGAATCATTGCTGGACCGTAAACAGGGTACAGATGAAACCGATGATCGTGAAGTAGTTGACCTCTTAATTGATCAAATTGAGTTTGCTAATATACTGATCCTAAACAAAACAGATCTTGTAGAGGAAGAAGATAAAAATGAATTAAAAGCAACTCTGAGACAATTAAACCCTGATGCCAAAATGATTGAAAGCTCCATGTCAAAAGTAGAAATGAACGACATTTTCGATACAGGCCTGTTTGATTTTGATGCAGTGAGTTCTGGTGCAGGCTGGATCAAAGAGCTAAATGGAGAACATACCCCTGAAACCGAAGAGTATGGGATTAGTTCTTTCGTATACAGAAGTAAAAAGCCGCTTAACCCCAAGCGCTTTTATGCATGGTTAGAAGATTTTCCAGTGGAGGTCATCCGTATGAAGGGCTTTATATGGCTGGCGTCAAGAAATGAAGAAAGCTGTCTTATATCGCAGGCAGGTCCATCCATTGTTTTTCAATCAGGGGGAAGCTGGATTGCAGCACTGCCTGAAGAAGAGCAGGCTGTTATGTTCGAAGAGGATCCAGAACTAAAGGATCGATGGGATGAAGTCAATGGTGATCGCCTGACAGAGCTCGTCTTTATTGGAATTGACATGAATCAGAATGAAATTGTACAGTCTCTTAAAAATTGTGAGTTAACAGAAACGGAAATGCGTGGAGACTGGAACTCACTTCCTGACCCGCTGCCTTCCTTTACCGTTCCAACAGCACAAACAATGATGATTGGCACAGAAGAATAAGAGAGTACTTAAAACTAATAAAACTCGCCGAATGGCGGGTTTTTCTTTATTTAATCGGCTTGTTGTAAGAAGGATTGCTAAAATCGGAATAATTACGATTAAGAAACAATAAATTGTAAATGACAATCTATTTAGGAAACCACTCTATGGGATCATCATTATAAATTTTAGGAGTGTCATTTATGAGAAAAATGCCGGTTTACTTGATTAATGGTTTTTTAGGAAGCGGGAAAACAACGATGATGCTCAAAATGATCAAAAAGCTTCAAAAGGATGGCTTAAAGGTCGCCATTTTATTAAACGAGCTTGGCCAAACGAATTTGGAAAGGCATATGTTTAAGGAGGAAAACTTTTTTGAATTATTGAATGGCTGTATTTGCTGTTCTCTGCAGGACGATCTGAAGAAAGTCATGCATGATTTATCAAGTTTACACAAGGATGGAACAGTAGATGTTGCTGTTATAGAAGGAACAGGGGTAGCCAATCCAGGAGAAATTCACGAGATATTAAACCAGCATCCTTTCTCCGATTTATTTTTACTCAAAGAGTCTGTCTGCATAACAGATGCATCCATGCTGCAGGAATATTTAAGTGTTTTTTCCAGCTCAAAAGAAGTGCGAAACCTGCAAAAACAGCAGATCCATCATGCTTCTTATATTGTACTAAATAAGGTTGACTTGATTGATCATAAGACGGATCTGGAGAAAGTCCGTAAATTAGTTCGGAAGATAAATACAGATGCAGCCATCAATGAAACAACTTATGGAGATTGTGTTGACGACCTCTTCCAAACTCAGTCCAGCTTAGCCACAAAAGGAAAAAAAAGTGAAGAGGACTATGCGCATCATCGTGAAATTAAAGCAATCAAAATTCAAAACGTAAACAATGTAGGGAGAACAGACGTCAATCGGATTCTTTCCAGTTTAATAAAAGATATGATCCGAGCAAAAGGGACCATCTATGATCCATCAGAAGAGCAATGGTACCACTTTCAATACGCTTCAGGGAAACTGCAATGGGAAAAAATCCAGACATATTCAGATACTAGAGATGGAGAAATCATCTTTATTGGGACGAATCTGAGCAGAGAAAAAGTATTGTTATAACCCAGTTTCTGCTGCTTGATTGATTGATTTAATCAACAATCAGGCAGCCTATGCTTTTCATTATACCCTCAAAAGGAGTTTAGAATGGGTCTGTCAAACCACCTTAAAAACCTGACTGTTTATCTAGTATTTTTACTATGTATTTATTTCTTTTTATTTGGAAATGAGAAAATCCTCAACAAATTAGGGTTTGGGCTGCAAGAAGAATGGACAAGGGTATTTGACGTGTTTATTGGCATTCTTTTAGAAGCAATTCCCTTTATTTTAATAGGGGTGTTCATTTCTTCGATCATACAAGTTTTCTTTAAAGAAGAACAGATCAAAAAACTAATTCCGAAAAAGCCGCTTCCTGCCTTTCTGGCTGCGATAACCATCGCGATTATTACGCCTGTGTGTGAGTGTGCCATTATTCCGGTCGTAAGAAAGCTTATTCAAAAAGGAGTTCCCATCCATGCGGGAGTGACCATTTTAATTGGGGCGCCGATCCTCAACTTTATCGTGTTTGGCTCCACTTATTATGCCTTTCAGGATGAACCCTTTATTTATTTCGGAAGGATCCTCATCTGTTTGCTGACAGCAGCAATTGTGAGCTTTGTCATTTATATTCATTTTTCTAAAGAGAATATATTGAAAAACCAAAAAAGTGATTTTCAAAGTTTAGATATTCCTCAGAATGTCAGAGGAGATTCAAAGCTGAAAGGAATTCTGCATCATAGTGCAAATGAATTTTTTATCGTAGGCAAATACTTCATGATTGGAGCATTGTTAGCGAGTGTGGCACAGGTATTTATTAGCGAAAACGCCATGCTGAATGCCACACAGCATACAATCATTGGAACAGCTTTTATGATGGGACTAGCCTTTGTTCTATCCTTATGCTCGGAGGCAGATGCCTTTGTTGCCGCATCTTTCAGCAGCATAGTACCATCGGAATCTTTATTGGCTTTTCTCGTTTTCGGACCAATTGTTGATTTGAAAAATACGCTCGTCATGCTATCAAGCTTTAAAGTGAAATTTGTGCTCTTGTTCACGATAGCAGTCGTAATTGTTGTTATGATGCTTTCAATTGGGTCAGGAATGTATCTTCGAGGAAATGGATTGATACCATGAAAAATGATTGGCAATTAGCAAACGAATTACAGGCGATCATCTTAATTTCGCTCAGTCTTGTGCTATTTAAGCTTTTTACTTCAGGTCAAATCACAGATATGCTTGAACCCAGGCTGATCCCCTTTGCTCTTTTTGCAATGGTTGCTATGTTTCTATTAGGCTTTTTTAGAATGATGAATAGTGATATGTATGGAGCCGACTGTGACTGCGAAGCATGTGACCAGGGCGGAACAGGCTTGTTTGGACTCTTTCAATACGGAGTGCTGTTCTTTCTGCCGATTTTTATTGCGTTTAATTATTATTAAAAACTATCTAAAGGATTTTTCATAACTGAAACGGATGCTTCCAAAGGATGCTAATTGATCGAAACGGAAGGGTGTGAGACTCCTGCGGGAGAAGTGGAAAAGTCGAGACCCCGCAGGCGGTAGCGCCGAGGAGACTCAACTTCCACCCGCGGAAAGCGAGCACCATGGACTGGAGATCCAGCCGTTTAAAAAAATCACATGCATGATCGTTTACAAGTAAACGAAAGTACAGTATCATTCTTTATATAATAAATCGTAATTATTCCGATTTGCATATTTATTAGGAGGATAAAAATGGTTAGAAAAATTCCTGTAACAGTTTTAAGCGGTTATTTAGGTGCTGGGAAAACAACATTGCTTAATCATATTTTGCAAAATCGTGAAGGGCTAAAAGTAGCAGTTATTGTGAACGACATGAGTGAGGTTAACATAGACGCAGAGTTAGTTAAACAAGGCGGAGAGTTCTCCAGAACAGAAGAAAAGCTTGTTGAACTTTCCAATGGCTGTATTTGCTGCACGCTTCGTGAAGATTTATTAATTGAAGTCGAAAAGCTGGCCAAAGCAGGAAATGTCGATTATATCGTCATTGAATCAACAGGAATTAGTGAACCGATTCCGGTTGCGCAGACATTTTCATACATAGATGATGAACTTGGCATTGATCTGACTCGTTTTTGTACTTTAGATACCATGGTTACTGTTGTGGATGCAAACCGTTTCTGGAAGGATTATAGATCAGGAGACAGCTTGCTTGATCGCAAAGAGGCGGTCGGGGATGCGGATGATCGCGAAATTGCAGATCTGCTCATTGATCAGATTGAATTCTGCGATGTGCTCATTATTAACAAAGTTGATTTAGTTTCGAAAGAAGAATTGGAAAAGCTGGAGAATGTATTAAAAGTGATTCAGCCTGAAGCAAAAGTGATTCATAGTATAAAAGGGAAAGTAGAGCCAAGGGAAATCTTGAATACTGGCAGATTTAACTTTGAAAAAGCAAGTGCTTCGGCAGGCTGGATTAAAGAATTAACGCTTGGCCACGAGCATCATACTCCTGAAACTGAAGAATACGGTATCGGATCTTTTGTTTATAAAAGAAGAATCCCATTTCATTCAGAGCGTTTTTACAACTGGGTTAATAATATGCCAGAGAATATTGTTCGTGCAAAAGGAATTGTCTGGTGTGCGACACGAAATAATATTGCGATGCTCCTGTCCCAGGCTGGTCCATCGGTAAGTATTGAGCCGGTGTCCTATTGGGTAGCTTCATTGCCAAAATTAGAGCAGCAGGAAATCTTGAGGCAAAATCGTGATGTGCTGGATGAATGGGATCCCGTTTATGGAGATCGAATTATCAAGCTCGTCATCATTGGCACTGAACTGGATCGGAAAGAAATAGAGCTTGATCTGGATCAATGCTTATTAACGGATACAGAATTAGAGGATGACTGGAGTAGACTAACAGATCCATTTAAGTGGCATGTTGGTGCGTCTCAATAGAGAGAATGGTATCAAATTCCCACATAATATCGTATAAAAAGCGAAAAGGGTTGTGAAGCACTATTAAATAACAGACATGAAGTAAGCAAGATAATAACAGTGACCCATGAGTTGTAGATGTTGCATTTTAGGAGTATTTATGATTAAATGTCTTTATCTCGGAATTAAATCGTAATAATTACGATTTAATTATAAAAAGGAGTGGAATTTTTGGCTAAGAAATCTAAAGTTGTTAAAGAACAGAAGCGGCAAGAGCTTGTCTTAAAATATGCAGAGCTACGCAGAGAATTAAAGGAGAAAGGTGATTACGAGGCATTAAGGAAACTGCCAAGAGATTCATCGCCAACGCGCCTGAAAAGCCGCTGCCAAGTAACAGGCAGACCGCGCGGATACTTGCGTAAATTTAAAATGTCCCGGATTGCCTTCAGAGAGTATGCTCATAAAGGGCAAGTCCCTGGTGTGAAAAAAGCCAGCTGGTAAATAGAAAAGGAGGAATTTCAAAATGAGAGAAAATATTCACCCAGAGTATCATAAAGTGGTATTCATGGATACAAATAGCGGTTTTAAATTTTTAACAGGTTCAACGAAAACATCAAACGAAACGATTTCTTGGGAAGATGGAAACACCTATCCGCTTCTTAAAGTAGAGGTTACATCCGATACGCATCCGTTCTATACTGGTGTTCAAAAGTTTGCAGAACGTGGCGGCCGTGCAGATCGCTTTATGCAAAAATATAATATGAAAAAATAAGTAAGATGTTGCTATTAGCAAGATGGTAGGGGGTATTAGCATGAATACTCATTTAATGGAAATTCTCTCAAGAGAGATTATTAAATCACTTCCTCCCAGACAAAAGGATATTTATGAATATGTTGTTGGATTGGAAGACGAATTGGCCAGTCAAGCGGCGACCTCGGAAGAATTCATGTCTTTGCTTGTTAAACATTCACCACATCGGCAGGCCGCCGAACACTTTAATCTTTCTTTTGGACAGCTGATGATGACGATGCACAAAATTGAAGATACGATTAGTATGAAGCTTGAGAATAAAATGGAACATGCACAATGGCTTGATGTAACAGAAAAAGTACGCATGCAAAATAAAAATATAGGTGATCATGTTAAGTATTTTTATTTTTCCCTTCATGAAGCTTAAAATTTAAATCGTAATAATTTCGTTTTAAAGGCAGGAGATGGACATGGTCTACGAATGGATTGTAGTAGGTGGCGGCATTCAAGGCTGTACAATTGCAGCGTTTTTACTGAAAAATAACAAAGTATCAGCAGATCAGCTGCTCATCATTGACCCTCATGAAACACCGCTATACCGTTGGACCAAGACAACAAAAATGATTGAGATGAAATTTTTAAGATCACCGTCTGTACATCATCTGGATGTTGAGCCATTCTCTTTGAGAAAATATGCTGACGATCAGAATCGAAAGAAAAGTGATTTTTACGGAGTATATAAACGGCCTTCATTGGAGCTTTTCAATGAGCATAGCCAAGCTCTGTTTCGAAATCTCAACATGGAATCCTGCTGGCATCAAGGCTTTGTTAATGAAGTTGTGCGGGAAGATGCTAGCTGGACCATTAACACTGTAGCAGGGAATCGTTTTAAAACGAAAAACGTTGTACTGGCACTTAGTGTGAATGGCCAGCTGAATATTCCAGAATGGGCTAGTAATCTTGAAGCTCACTCACATCAGCTTTTCCATATTTACGATGAAGCTGCCGATTTAACGAAATTGAAGCCTTCTATTGCTGTTGTGGGAGGCGGCATCACAGCTGCCCATTTAGTGATCAAGCTTTCGGCCATGTATCCCGGTCAGGTTCATCTAATTAAAAGGCATCCTTATAGGGTTTGTGACTTTGATAGTGATCCAGGCTGGTTAGGACCTAAAAATCAGAAGTCATATCAATTGATTAAGGACTATGAAACAAGAAGAGAAATGATTAAAACAGCAAGAAATCGCGGCTCCTTGCCGCAAGAGCTATTCCGTAAACTGAAGAAGCTTGAGCAGGATCAAATTCTCAAAGTGATCGATGGTGAGATTATTTCCGCCCGAAACGGGAGCAATCACGACCTGATCTTAACCACCGAGAATGGTCCTGTTGAAGTTCAGTCCGTTATACTTGCAACAGGCTTTAAGCCTGAAAGACCAGGCGGCGGCTGGCTGGAGGAGACGATTGAAGAATACAGTCTGCCTTGCGCAAAATGCGGATATCCCATTGTTAGTCCGTCCCTCGAATGGTGTCCGCATTTATATGTGATAGGACCGCTGGCCGAACTGGAGATGGGACCGATTGCGAGGAATATTTCTGGAGCCCGTCAAGCGGCTGAAAGAATTGTTTTAAGTGTTTAAACCAAACGAAAAGGAGTTTTGATCATGAGAGTAAACATTACACTTGCTTGTACAGAAACAGGAGACCGTAATTATATTACGACGAAAAATAAGCGCAACAACCCGGACAGAATTGAATTAATGAAATACTGCCCACGCTTGAAGAAACGTACATTGCATAGAGAGACGAAGTAATTTTATTTGAAGGCCGGTTGGCGCCAATGTTGGTGTTGCCGGCTTTTTGCGTATTGTATAACTTGAACGGGGTTTGGCGGATAAAACGTTGTTTTTGGCGGATATATTTTTTTAACGGCGGATAAAAAATTTTTACGGCGGATAAATCCCAGTTAACGGCGGATATTTTACTCACGACGGCGGATATCCAGGTTCAAAAGTCTATCATATATGTTTTTTTAAAAGGTTTTGCAGTATTTTTATAAAATTCTCCGTTTAATCCAGCATTTGTTCCTCAAAATGAGCTCTAATAATCGGATTGTGATGTAAATAGAACCCAGAAAAGTACCAGCAGCGGCGCTTTCCTCACCAGCACAAATGCTTTCTAGTGATGAAAATCCTATAAAAAACCACATTGTTCAACAATCCGACACATCTTTATTACAACATTGTGAAGTTTATCACAATGTTGATGTAGAGTACCCTCCAGCATGGTATATTCTAAGTGTAAGAAGCAATCATAAAATAATCTTTCACTAAAAGAAAGGGAGATGTAAGATGATTAACAATTGGTTAAGAGAAAACAAAATTGCAGCAGCACTATTAACAGTTATACGTGTTTATTGGGGATATTTATGGATCACAGCAGGCTGGGGGAAAATCACAGGAGGATTTGATTCAAAAGGATTCCTGGCTAATGCAGCCGCAAACCCGGTAATGGGACCAGATGGAGCACCTGTTTTTGGCTGGTATAACAGCTTCCTTCAAAGCTTTGCATTACCAAATGCCGATCTATTTAACTTCATGATTCCTTGGGGCGAATTCTTAGTAGGACTTGGATTAATTCTTGGATGCTTAACAACAGCAGCAGCATTCTTCGGCATTTTGATGAACTTCTCTTTCTTGCTTACAGGTACTGTATCTCATAACCCGACAGACATTCTAATGGGTGTATTCATTCTAGCAGCTGGCTACAACGCTGGAAGATTCGGACTTGACTATTATGTAATGCCTTTTATCCGCAAGCAATTAAATAAAGGTAAAGAAGAAGAGAGTGGAGCGAACGTAAACAGAGTTTAGATGCATACGATAAAGAGAGGCTGAATCAGAGTGTTGATTCAGCCTCTCTTTTTGTATTTTTTTTAAAAGTAATACCTTGCATTATAGAGTAATACCTATTATCATAAACCTATGATATTTTTTTAATAGAATACCTTGCATTATAGAGTATGTTTTTCTGATCAGATGGAGGACAAATAATGGAAATTAATAAAGAGGTTTTAAAAGGACATATCGATACGTTAATACTATCTCTCTTACAAAAGAGAGATATGTACGGATATGAACTCGCTAAATTGGTTCGCGAAAAAAGCGAGAATCAATTTGAACTTAAGGAGGGCACGCTTTACCTTTCCTTGAAACGACTTGAAAAAAATAAATGGATTTCCTCCTATTGGGGCGATGAACAAGGGCCAGGAGGAAGGAGAAAGTATTACACCCTGACATCAGAAGGTAAGGATGGGTTTGAACAAAAACGGCAGGAATGGGAGTTTATTAAGAAAATCATGGATTCATTTCTTAAAGGAGAGAACACCAATGAAGATGATTGAGGAATATGTCAATAAAGTATATCAGCATGTAAAAGGCAATGAAAAAGAGATCCAAGAATTCAAAGAAGAAATGAAAACACATTTAATAGAAGCTGTGCACGAATTGAAATTAGAAGGAAAAACAGAAGAGGAAGCTTTTCAAATTGCGATCGAGCGTTTTGGGGGAGAAAGTGAGCTTCGAACCGTTGTATCTGAATTATTTAAAATTCAAAAGATTTTTGCTGCGAGAGTTCTCTATGCAGGTATCGCGATTTTTCTCCTTTCAGCAGCTGTGTTTGGGTATTTTTTGCCGGTTGGAAACGAGCGGGTAGAAGAACATGGTAACATATCCTATGAAATTGGAGATATGGTTGAAGCGGATCCGGAAGTTTCTAATGAAACAAAGGCTAAAATAGATGCACTTTTAAATACTGCACCATACATCAAGCAGATGAGTGCTTATTTAACTAACGAAAGAGAGAATCCAGTTTATCAAACGGATCAAGGCAACGATTATACTTTTCCTATAGTTTACAGTAATTACGGAAGCGGGTCAGGAAACAGCTTTGTAGAAATAACAATCTTAGATTATCGCGTCATTGGAATCCTAGCCTTATTTTTTGGAGTCACTTGCTTCACCGTACTGTTTATCATCTGGCTGATCATCAATCTTTACCATAGAAAAAAATCTTACTAGGGCTTAGTTTTCGAGGAGGATATATATATGAAGCATCTAGTTGCTGTTGAGTGGAAAAGAGCCTTGACTTTCAATCGGGTCTTACTATGTTTAGCGATTATCTTAATACCTGCAGCTGTTCAATTCTTGAATGTGAAAACAGGTTATATGTTTTACCGTGCTGTTGATGTGCATACCGAAGTAATTGGTGGAGTGGTTGCTCTTTTATTTCCGCTATTTTTCATCATTCTATATGCAGGAAGCTATGCAAGCGAAGTGAAAGATCAGTTCATCACTTATATAAAACCTCGGATAAAGCTTGCTGACTATCTGCTGGCGAAAGGCATTGTGAATGGAATTTTATCCTTTATAGTGGCTTTTGCCATGGTATTTATATCGTTTGTGTTTATTGTGTATGTTGAGCCGTCTCTCGGAATGATCGTCTATGAAAATGGTACGGGGAGTTCTGTTGGTACATTTGAGATTTTCTTAGAATATGGCACTTTGACTTACGGTCTCATTTATTCTTTCTGGGTGGGCATTAATGCGGCCCTGTACAGTTCAGCTGCCTATGTGCTGACGTTATTGATGAAAAACCATTTTGTTGCGATTTCCCTGCCTTTTCTTTGGTATTTTGTCATGAATTTTGTAACAGCGATTCTGGCTCATCCCGAATTTTCGCCTGTCAGTACGGTATTTCCATTTAATATTATCCAGCAGCCGCTGTGGACGATTTTTGTTCCATTTACCATTCATTTAATGATCCTCTCTATCCTAATCTATTATGTGAGGAATCATTTTCAAGAAAAGGTTTATGAGTATGTTCACTAAATGGAAAACACCCATTTCCAATTATTGGTTTATAGCCTTTCCGATTATCATTCTTTATACGTTTAGCACACGGCATTCTATTACATTAAGAACGGAAAGCGAGAATGTTCAATATAACTTTTGGGATGTTGGTTTAACTGGGGTAAGTGATCTCTACTTAATTGTCTATTTTGTGTTTCCGTTATTCCTAATGAAAACGGGTCAGCAGCTGACTAATTCCTTTGACTATATGCATTTAATCCGATGGGGTTCTTTTAAAAAGTGGATCCTCCACAATGTAAAGGGTTTTTCCATATTTAATGTTTTCTTATTGCTAATATGGAATGCCGCTAGTTTTGCAGGAGCACTTGGTCTGCCTTTTTCCTTTCAGTGGAGTGAACTTTCTCGGCTAGATCTAGATGGCAATGACATTCTGTTTACACTAAGCAATCATTTATCACAGCCGCTATATGCCTTAATTTTGCAGTTTCTTTTATTCTTTTTAACCATGCTGACGATCCAGCTCTTTCTCACCATTTTATATGCAATAACAAAGAGCAAACGCACCATCTATTTTTCTATTGCCTTTTTATATGCGGTGGCGATCCTTTCCTTTAAGGTGTTTCCGATATCCTTCAAATGGATCCTTTTGCCGAATTATCTTAGTCTATTTCACGGTGCTGCCAGTTTTAATAGCATATGGATCTCCTTTATGATCATTATCTTGTTATTTGGCATTGGTTTATTAGCTTTGAATTATATTGGAAGAGATTTTCGAGCTGTCAGGCATATATTTATAACTTCATGGCCAATCCTTTTATTTGCAGTGATCGTGTGTACGGGAATGGTGTATCATGCTTCTTTATATTCCGATGAGACCCTGACGATATGGGACATTTGGATTCTTACTTTCTATGGAACGACAAATGATGCATTTCAAATTCTCTCTCTTAGTTTTTATGTGATTGCTTTTATGGGGTTTGTATATTTTGTACAGCTTATACTGCAAAAACAATTGACAGAGATGAGCCATTACTCGATAATTCGGCACAAATCCTTATTGAAATGGTTTAATGGCTGGTTCCTTATGATTATGTGGTATACGGGATTGTTTCTATTGTCTCTGGCTCTTCTTCTTTTCACTATTTCAGCAGGTTTTGATTATTCGTTTTCCTTGCATGTGGAATTGCAGCAGGATTTGCCAGTTTTACAGGTTGGCTATCATTACTTTGTGAATGGATTTCTACAAATCATTTTTTATGTAATACTGGTGTTTTTAATCACATGGCTGACAAAAGATGTTATGAAAAGCTTTGTTATCCTCTTGATTTCTATATTGTTCATGTTTCCGGGAATGAACCCCGGCGCCTTCATCCCAGTTGGCCTTAATAGCATGGGGCAATTACTGACAGAGGCATCAGTCTATATGATTTCTATTCAATTATTGATTGCTGTCGTTATTGAAGTGATCGTCCTGGTTTATGTATTGAAGAGAAGAGATTTTATGATATAAGGAGGATGTGACGAATTATGACCATCATTGATCTGAAAAATATAAGCAAATCCTATAAAGGATTAGTTTTATTTGAAAATACGAATCTCGCTATTGAAAAGGGGAAGATCTATGGATTAACAGGGCCTAATGGGTCAGGGAAATCGGTGTTATTTAAAATGATGTGCGGTTTTATTTTTCCGGATCAAGGGACTGTTACTATACGGGGAAAACAACTTGGAAAAGATAATCGTTTCCCTGAAGACTTTGGCATTATTATTGATCGGCCTGGTTATATAGGCAATAAAACAGGCTTTGAAAACTTAAAGTACCTAGCCATGATTAATAGAAAAATCTCTGATGAGCAAATCAAAGAGACAATGATAAAAGTAGGACTCCAGCCTGCAGCCAAACAAAAAGTTAAAGAGTATTCACTTGGCATGAAACAAAAATTAGCTATCGCCCAAGCGATTATGGAAGACCAGGAAATTCTCTTATTAGATGAACCCTTTAATGCCCTGGATGTTGATAGTGTGGAGAATATACGCGGACTATTAAAATCTTTGAAAGACAAAGGCAAAACCATTGTATTGACTAGCCATAACCAAGAAGATATAGATCTTTTAAGTGACCACATCTACAGAGTCCGGAATTTTACTCTAGAAAAAATAAAATAATGTTGACGAGATCAGAGGAGGCTGTAATCTCTTATTGCAGCCAGTATGGTTTTATCCTTTAGTAAGATTCACAGAATCAGCGTTTCTTTCCCTATTTTTCAATAAATTCTAAAATATCCTTTTATTTACTGTTCGTTTATATTAAACTAAAAGCACAATTGAATAGTAATAACTAGGGGAGTCCAATAAGCTGGGCTGAGAGGGAAACGCTATAAAGTTTCTTGACCCTTTGGACCTGATCTGGATCATGCCAGCGTAGGGAAGTTAGTGTAATACTTGCTATGTATACTTCTGCATATTCTGAAGCTGGGTCTGTTTATTTTACAATGGACCCAGCTTCTTTTTGTGCACTTCACTGAAGGATGTCTTTGCATTTCCCGAGATCAAGTCCTTAACAATATGTTAAAGGAGAGATAAAATGATCAACCCCACTGTAAACGGTAAAATGATTTCCATTATGTCCAGCTTTCCCGGCAGCAAAAAAGTGTATGTAGAAGGAACTAGGTCTGATATCCAGGTGCCAATGAGAGAAATTGAACTTAGTGCCACCACAGGATCTTTTGGAGATGAGAAGAACGAGCCCGTGCGTATTTATGATACAAGCGGGCCGTATACGGATCAGAATTATGCAGTGGATCTGACAAAAGGACTGCCGCCCATTCGCCAGAAATGGATCGATGAACGCGGCGATATTGAAAGCTATGAAGGTCGCAGGATAAAACCAGAAGATAATGGTTACCGCAATGAAGACGACCAGCGTACCCAGCACGGTGTGTTTCCCGGGCTAAAAAGAAAGCCTCTGCGGGCAAAACGAGGAAAAAATGTTACACAACTTCATTATGCAAGGAAAGGGATCATCACACCTGAAATGGAATTCATCGCCATCCGGGAAAATATGAATCCTGAATATATCCGTGAGGAAGTCGCCCGCGGACGAGCCATCATTCCAGCAAATATTAATCACCCTGAAAGTGAACCCATGATTATTGGCCGCAACTTTCATGTGAAAATCAATGCCAATATCGGCAATTCCGCTGTATCCTCGTCGATTGAAGAAGAGATTGAAAAAATGACCTGGGCAACGCGCTGGGGTGCTGATACCATTATGGATTTATCGACCGGGAAAAATATACACAAAACACGGGAGTGGATAATCCGAAATTCTGCTGTTCCTGTAGGCACTGTTCCAATCTATCAGGCACTTGAAAAAGTAAATGGGATTGCGGAAAATCTTAGTTGGAACGTATTTCGCGATACTCTGATTGAGCAAGCCGAACAAGGGGTAGATTATTTTACAATCCATGCTGGTGTGCGGCTGCATTATGTTCCATTAACAGCTAAGCGAATGACTGGGATCGTATCGCGCGGCGGTTCCATTATGGCTCAGTGGTGCTTATATCATCATCAAGAAAGTTTTTTATATACTCACTTTGAAGAAATATGTGAAATCATGAAAACCTATGATGTGGCCTTCTCATTAGGCGATGGCCTCCGTCCCGGCTCAATCGCAGATGCAAATGATGAAGCTCAATTTGCCGAGCTTGAAACATTAGGTGAGCTGACTAAAATTGCCTGGGAGCACGATGTACAGGTAATGATTGAAGGTCCTGGACATGTTCCAATGCATTTAATTAAAGAAAACATGGATAAGCAGCTTGAAATCTGTCAAGAAGCTCCATTCTATACATTAGGTCCGCTGACAACCGATATTGCACCAGGTTATGATCATATAACCTCTGCAATCGGCGCAGCCATGATCGGATGGTATGGAACAGCCATGCTCTGCTATGTGACGCCGAAGGAGCATTTAGGACTGCCAAATAAAGATGATGTCCGGGAAGGTGTGATCACCTATAAAATTGCTGCCCATGCAGCCGATTTGGCTAAAGGCCATCCTGGTGCCCAAATAAGAGATGATGCTTTATCAAAAGCGCGCTTTGAATTTCGCTGGAAGGACCAGTTTAATCTCTCCCTTGATCCAGAACGGGCACGGCAATTTCATGATGAAACCTTGCCTGCAGAAGGTGCTAAGACAGCTCACTTCTGTTCCATGTGCGGGCCAAAATTTTGCTCAATGAGAATTTCTCAGGATATCCGAAACTATGCAAAGGAAAATAGTCTTGTTACAAAAGAAGATATAGAGCAGGGAATGAAGCAAAAAGCAGAGGAATTTAAAGAAGGCGGAAGTCAAATCTACTCATAAAAATATGTAAGCCGAGGATGTTGCAAGTCTTGCCCACTTTTTATAGGAATCGGCAGCATTCTAAAGATCATAGTCAAAGAGCTCATCATCATATGAGCTCTTTTCTTATGATATACATTGATTTAGCTGCTATAATCCCTTTAATTTTTACAACTCATTCTTATTAGCGAATACGGACATTTTCAGTTTTCTGTGTGTTTGAATAGTATGTATTTTGTTATAATGTTTAGGGTTCTATCTATACGAATACCATCACTTCTTATATACTTACTATGTTCATGATTGAACAATTTTTTAGCTGTGATTCATACTGCATCTTAGAATACACCTCAATGAGAAGTGACAACCACTTGATTAAACAAACGGAGAGGTTTTATATGTTGTTTTCTAGTAGTCTGCAAAGACAACTATCGATTATTTTTGGCATTATTATGGTTTTTTTAGTCATTATTTTAAGTTTTTTAATCGGGCAGCGTTCCATTCAGGAAGTACAAACAGAAATTGGTGATTCCTTAGCAGATATGGCCTATTTGATGGGGGACAAGCTTGATCGGTATATGTGGTCAAGAAATGGTGAAGTTGAAATCATTAGTGAGCTGCAGACCATTAAAGAGCCAGAAAATCTTAAAGAAATCGACCAATTGCTGAATCAGGTAAGAGAAAGCTTTCCGGCTTTCAGCTGGATTGGATTAACCAATGAAGAAGGGGAAGTTATTTCAGCTACAGATGATATTTTAAAAGGAATAAATATTTCAGAGAGACCAGTTTATCAGGAAGCCTTGGAGAGGCCGTTTATTGGTGATGTTCATGAAGCGGTGCTGCTGGCTGATTTACTGCCAAATCCTACTGGAGAACCCATGAAATTTGTTGATATTAGTATGCCTATTACAACCGATGGTGGTGTTTTTAATGGAGTATTGGCGGCACATTTAAGCTGGGAATGGGCTAAAGAAGTAGAAATGGCCATGTTGAATACATTAAAGGGCAGTGAGGATCTTGAAATTTTCATTGTGGGTAAAAATCATGATGTGCTCCTAGGACCGAAAGAAATGCTGGGTCATACGCTGAATTTTGAAGAGTTAAAGGAAGCTGAGCAAAATCAGGCTGCTTGGACAGTAGAAAAATGGGATGATGGCAAGGATTATTTAACAGGCATTGCTTTAACGGACGGCTATAGAGACTATGAAGGTCTGGGGTGGACTGTCATTGTCAGACAGACAGTGGACGAGGCATATGCTCCAACGAAAGAGATGTTAAGCTATTTTATTGTCTGCGGCATCATCTTGGCTGTTCTTTCTTCCCTTTTAGCTTCTTTAGTGGCCAGAAGAATGGCTGCCCCTTTGAAAGAAATATCGAGCATTGCTGACAGGCTGCGCGAAGGGGAAAAGATTGATATTCCGATCTACAGAGGCATAGAAGAAATTGAATCTCTGTCTATATCTCTGCGAAAACTTATTAAAAAGTTAACGAAAACAGAAACGGATTTAGAAGAAATGGAAAATGTTGCTTCAAGGGATCATTTAACAGGACTTGCGAACCGTAATGGGCTTGAGCGGTATTTGGATCGGGTTACGCGTGAAAATACTCCATTAACGGTATTGTATCTAGACTTAGATGGATTTAAAAAAGTAAATGATACGTTAGGTCACGATGCGGGTGATCAGCTTCTGATTGAAACAGGCAGGCGTCTCAAGCAGAATATTGAGAATGGCGAGTTCGTTGCAAGACTTGGTGGAGATGAATTTGTCCTTGTTTTGAAATCTCCGGAGGATCCAGTTCAGAGAGGGATGGACGTTGGAAATCGAATCGTGTCTATGCTTGGTGATGCCTTTATTATTGATGAACATATTGTTCATGTTGGCTGCAGTGTAGGCGGAGCGGTGTATCACCCTGAAATCAATAACATCACCTCGGTCATCCGTCTAGCTGATGAAGCATTATATAAGGTGAAAAGAACAGGGAAAAATAGAGTGTATATGTCGGAAGCGCATTAAGGGAACTCTGACAATAGAAAAGGGTGATCCGAAGGCAGGATCACCCTTTTGCTTTATTTTTTGATTCGCATCATTAACATCATAATAATAATGAATGTAAATGCAGTTAAGGCCAGGAAAGGAATGGTTACAAATCCAAACCAATCAATATACTTGGCATTGCAGGGAACGCCATTTGCACATGGTTTGATTTCAGCAAAACCAGGAACCATTTGCAGCAAATAATGGTAGATGGATATGCACCAGCCGATCACAGCCATTGGCAGGGCAATTCTTTTAACGGTATGATCCTGATAAAAAGCACCAATTCCTAAAATGAAAACAAGAGGGTACATGAAAATGCGCTGGTACCAGCATAGTTCACAAGGAATAAACCCGCGGATTTCACTAAAATAAAGACTGCCAAGTGCAGCGATCATGGAAATGACCCAGGCAAGATATAGAAATAGCTGGCTCTTCTTTTGCACCTCCATTATTTTTGATCCTCTAATGCTTCATCAATCACACTTTTGATTTTTTCATAATCAAATGGATCTTCTATCATCACTTCATTGACCATAATCGTTGGGGTTAATTGTATTTCGTATTCTTGAACAAGGGAGTTATCTTTATTTACCTCTTCCATTACAGCTTCTGTTTGCATTTCTGCTTCTAAATCCTCAGCAGTGATGTTAGTTGTTTCAGCCGCGACTTCATGTATTTTATCCATCGTCAGCCAGACCGTGTCGTGATCATTTGCCGGCTGTTCTGCAAATAATTTCTTGTGAAAATCCCAATACGATTCAGGTTCAAGCTGAAGCACGGCTTCTGCAGCAGCAGATCCCAAAGTGGATTCCTGCCCATGAAATAGAACATTGATATAACCGAATTCTACTTGTCCGCTCTCAACATAATCATCCACAAGCTGCGGGTAAATGCTTTCTCCCCATGCTTTGCAGGCTGGGCACTTAAAATCACCAAACTCAACGACTTTAACGGGTGCATCCTCTTCACCTAGTCTAGGCTGTTCTTCCAAAGATGGCTGCTGTGAAAATTCAGTGCCTGGTTCATTTTCTTTTTGGTTATTGCTGCTGAGCACAACAAACACCGCAATGGAAGCAAAGACTAAAAGAGTCAAAACGATAACAAATGTATTAGATGATTTCTTATTCTGTGACATGTATGAATCTCCTTTTCTAGTTGTAGCTTTCCTATTTTATCAAATGGCTGGTAACTATTCAAAAGGTCATTGGATGGATCCCTTTTGCAGATGAGACTTTTGAGGTACAAATACGCATACTTCACCATACAGTAGTAGCAGCGTCTTATTAGGAGGGAAGGCATGGATCATGCAGGCGAAGAATTACTCATTACAGGAGCATGGCTTCTTGGACTGGGCACACTATCAGCAGCCATAGGTCAGACACATGCCACCGTCACACGGACAAAGAAGGGCAAAGAGCTTGTCCTGAAAGGAAATGGGATCGAAGCGTTGGGCAACGCATTGCAGGGGGTAGGAAGGTCAAATGATCCCAACCCGGCAAGTTCTGAATCAACTTATTATTATATCTTGGGCTGCTGGATTGAAGCTGCAGGAAATACCACAAACTCCGTCGGAATACATGTCGAATTAAATGAGTCAGAAGAAGATGGCTGGCGAATTGACACACTGGGAAGTGCAGTGCAAGGCCTCGGTGCGGCATTTGAAGCGGTGGGAGCTTACCTGGCAGCAGACACACCTGCAAGGGAATTGGATATGATGGGAAATAGTCTGGTTTCGCTGGGCTCCATCGTTGAGGCAATTGGCACTGTTTTCTTACTTCAGGAGCAAGAAGAAGCGGGTGATCACATCCTAATGATTGGGAGCTGGATACAAGTGATTGGAGCTTTTACTTTGATTAGAGCCTTTTCATTGGAGGCCAAAAATGAGGAGGATGGGGAGAGGCGTACATTTTCTTCTTATAATAGGCGAGGTCAAATTGGTTTATGGGGAAATAAGACTTTGTGATCTAGTAATTGATAAATGGAGTCGTGGAAAGGGGAGAAACATCCTTCTGGAATCTAGAAATTAGAAAACAAAGTCTCAAAAAGGGGCCAACCAACCCTCTGTAATCCACTTTGAAAAATCTAAAATAACAAAAAAGCCCATGCTATCCCAGTAAAGGGGAAAACATGAGCAGAAAAATCATATGAGCAAAAAACCTATTAAAATATCAGACATAAAATGACCCTCTCCCGCTGCCAGCCAAGCGATAATACCCCTTGAGTACTCTTTGTACTGACCTTATAGACAGACCTCCACTCCAATTAGAAATTCCAGCTGCAGTAATTTTTTCTTCAGGGAATAAAATTTGAAACTCTTGAATGCACGTAGTATTGCATAGCCAAAATTCTCGACACATCCACATTGATTACATGCCATTTTAGAATGAGAAGGAAGCATAAACGTTCGGCATACAGGACATGGTACTCCTTTTTTGAGCGTGTCATAGGAATAGGCAGGAAAACGTGAGTAAGGAGATTTTTCTAGCTTGTAAGAGTTTAATGCAGCAGCAAGTTTATGATGCTGGGCTTTAAGTTTAGTGGAATGGTTATTAATCTTTTGGAGGAATCTCTTAATCTGTGTAGGAAAAATGAGTAGTTGCTGGGGGTTGCAGCCAAATAAATGAAATTCGGGATTAACAAATACACAATAAGGTTCTATCGGTATTTTATAGCCAATCTCACGGAAGAAATGGTTGAGCAAAAGCTCACTTCTTTTGAGCTGCTGCAATGGTGATTTTATTTCCGTCCCTGTGTTGGAGTGCCACTTTTCTCCATCGATCGAAAAATCACCTTCATAATTCTTCACCTCAAATAAGTAGATTGTCTTTTCAGAGATAAGTAGCGTATCGATTTGAAGAGCTTTGGATGATTGCACATCCAGCGTTAAATCCTTATGTACAATGAAAGAGCTTGATAGCTCCGTTTCAAGCCAATGATCAAAATATTTTTCCCGGGCATATCCTTTTTCTAAATGATGCTTTTTCTTGAGATCAGGTAAATTCATTCTGCCCTCTAATGATTGCAGAATGATCAGCTCCATTGGTTTATGGCGGTAACTGCTAATAATGTTCAACTCCTAACTTATACAAATCTACTGTAATAATTCAACTATAAGATCAAAGTTTCCACTAAGAAGATTAATTTCAAAATGTATCCTCAGAAGTTGTATGATTTTGTGAACGTAAACAACTAATCTCACAAATTCTGCGATTTTTTCTTGTTTCTATGTACTAATTTACACCCGTATTTTTGTATTTCCATACCATATTTTTTAACCCAAAAGAGTTTATACTAAAACCACAAATGTGATCAACTTCACAAAGTGATTATTTTGAAAGCGGGGAATGAAGATGGAGTCGGCAGCGGAGAATTTCATGACTGTCTGGAAGGACAGGAAAGATCAGTATGATTTCCTTCATTACATTTTTAGTCAACCTGTCAGTGCAGCTGACTTGGAAGCGTGGAATGTTAGCGGTATTTCTGAAAAAGATAATTTAAACAATGATTTGCGTGACTTTATTCATACTTTATCAACAGGGAGCTATCATGACACTGCGCAAAGTGAAGGAAAGGTGTTTTTAGAGCTTTTTTTCGGGCCTGAGCATGTTTTGGCTCCGCCTTGGGAATCGGTTTACCGCTCTAAGGAAGGTTTGCTGTTTGGAGAGTCAACATTGGCAATTCGTGAGAAGCTGCGCCAATTTGGGCTTGTATTCGAAGGAGAAAATAAAGAGCCAGAGGATCATATTGCGATTGAACTCGAATTTATGAATTACTTAATGACAGTTTCGGCTGAGGCAATACAGGAACAAGATGAATTGAAACTTAAAAAAGCTATGCTTTATCAGTTTTTACTATTAGATGAACATCTCGTGCAATGGGTCAAGCCATTTACTGAAAGAATTATTGCTGCTGCAGAAAGTAAGTTATATAGGGGCTCTGCAACACTGCTGCGGGATTTTATCATACAAGAACATCAATACTTATCAGCGGTAAGGGAGGTCTTAGAGTATGAGTGAGAATTTATTAGAGAAAATTTCGAGTCAAACCATGAAGCGCAGAACCTTCTTGAAATGGTCAGGTGCTGTAGCAGCACCAGCAGTGTTAGGAGGAGCTGCTGTAGCAAATAAGCTTGTTCCTTCTACGGCAGCAGCAGAGGGATCTGCTGAGAGTGTTAAGGTAGTTCCTACATGCGGCACGTTGAATTGTGGAGGAAAATGCCTGATTAAGGCTCATGTAAAAGATGGGACAATTACAAGGTTATCAACAGATGATGATCCGCGTGATAAGAATGCAGATTCCCTTAAGTTTCCGCAAATACGTGCCTGTGTAAGAGGGCGAGGATATCGGCGCCATGTCTATCATCCAGACAGGATTAAAACACCTTTGCGCCGGACTGGAAAAAGAGGAGAAGGCAAGTTTAAAGAAATTAGCTGGGAAGAGGCTATCAAAGAGATTGCAAGTGAATCAACTAGAATAAAAGAAAAATATGGTCCTGCATCACGTTATGGCATCTATGCAACTGGTCAGGCTGGACAAATTGGGAGCGGTGATACACTTATCCAGCGGTTGCTCGCATGTGACGGCGGTTTCCTTGGCAGATATTCAAATTACAGCTCTGGACAGCATGGTGCTGCAACACCATATACATTTGGCGTAGGTTCAGCCAGCAGCAGTCTCGACACTTTAGTAGATTCAAAGCTCATTATATTAAACGGCTTTAATCCGGCAGAGACTATTTTTGGACATTTTAATATTTATTTAAGACTGGCTAAAAAGGCTGGAGCAAAGATTTATATTATTGACCCAAGGAATACAGATACTGCTGTTGGTCTTGCTGATGACTGGTTCCCGATTAAACCAACAACGGATAATGCACTTATTGCCGGTATGGCCCATGTCATGTTTAGTGAGGATCTGCAGGATCAGGCGTTCTTGGATCAATACTGTATTGGTCATGACGAAGAACATATGCCAGAAGGTGTCCCTGCTGGCGAATCCTATAAAAGCTACATTTTGGGAGTAACGGATGGTGTAGAAAAAACACCTGAGTGGGCTGCAAAAGTGACTGGTTTGCCTGCACACAAGATTAAACAGCTGGCAAGAGAGATTGCTTCAACAAAGCCGATGGCATGGATTCAGGGGAATGGAGTTAACCGTCATATGAACGGTGAACAGCTTTCCCGGGGAGGATCTTTAGTGGCTGCGCTGACAGGTAATATTGGTGTAAAAGGCGGCTGGGCTGGTCCAGGTGCAGCTGGCATTGCCAAGTATGTTGCGTTCCCTTCAATGGAAAATCCAACAGGCTTATCCATTCCATGTTTCCGCTTTACAGATGCCATTGCAGATGGAAAAAACATGGGATCTGCAGATGGAGTTAAGGGACTGGATGAAGGCCAAACATTGCCAGCCAATATCAAGATGATTTTCAACATTGCCGGTAATGCATTGATTAATCAGCATTCAGATATTAATAAAACGATCGAGCTAATTTCAGATGAATCTCTTGTCGAGTTTATTGTCACAACGGATCTTTACATGACACCTTCTGCTAAATATTCAGACATTATACTGCCAACCTGCACATTCTTCGAACAAAGTGATTTTGTTCCGCCTTGGAGCTACGGTCAGCATATTATTATGTCACAAAAGGTAATTGAGCCGCTTTTTGATTCAAAAACAGAATACGAATGGATGACAGAGCTGGCAAGAGAGCTAGGAGTCGAACAGCAATTTACAGAAGGACGTACACAGGATGCCTGGGTGAAATGGATCATTAACGAAACACGTAAAGAGCAGCCTGATTTTCCAACATATGAGCAGCTGCAGAAAACAGGCATTCACAAATATGATTTTGATCCAGTAATTGCTTTTGAAGCGCAAATCAAAGATCCAAAAAAAAATCCATTCAAAACGCCATCAGGCAAGATTGAACTGTTTTCAAAAGACTTGTGGGACATGGATAATCCAGAAGAAATCCCAGCGACACCAAAGCATGTCTTATTAGAAGAAGGAGCAGAAGCAACCGCCAATGGCAAATATCCGCTTCAGCTGATTGGATGGCACAGCAAGCGCCGTACCCACTCGTCTTATGATACAAGTGATTGGATGGAAGAGGTAGAAGGAAATATTATGTGGATGAATCCAATCGATGCAAACAAAAGAGATATTAAAGACGGTGATCTGGTAAAGGTATTTAACGATCGGGGAGCATTGAAAATGCCTGTCAAGGTAACAAGCAGAATCCTGCCGGGAGTTATGGCAATTCCGCAGGGAGGATGGTTTACACCTGATAAAGATGGTATCGATACAAGGGGATCTATTAATGTTTTAACAACACATAAAGCTACTGCCTTAGGTCATTGCAATCCGCAGCATACAAACTTGGCACAAGCAGAAAAAGCGTAAGAAAGGAGGATGCTGAAGAATGACACAACAATTAGGATTTTATATTAATCAGGCCCGCTGTGTAGGGTGTAAAGCATGCGTTGTTGCGTGTAAAGATAAAAACGATAATCCTGTCGGCATTAATTTTCGCAGAGTTTATTCATTTGAAAGTGGTTCTTTTACAGATCATAACGATGGAACGTATGATCAAAATGTTCAAGCCTACTACCTATCAGTTTCCTGCAACCATTGTGATGACCCCGCTTGTGTTAAAGGCTGTCCAACAACCGCGATGTATAAGCGTGAAGAAGATGGTGTTGTCGTTGTTGATCATGAAAAATGTGTAGGCTGCCAATATTGCTCATGGAATTGTCCATACGGAGCACCTCAATACAATGCAGAGCTTGGAAAAATGACAAAATGCAACCTCTGCATCGATCTCCTTGAAAAAGGAGAACGCCCGGCATGTGAGGCGGCCTGTATTTATCGTGCTATAGAAGTAGGACCGATTGAAGAGCTCCGCAAGAAATACGGTGAAGTCAGCGAGCTTAAAGACCTTCCAAAAGCTTCAATGACCAATCCAAATATTGTTATTAGTCCGCATAAATTTGCTAATTAAGGAGGTTTTTCCGCATGCATGAATGGGCACTGCTTATTTTCACCGTATGTCTGCAAGCAGCAATTGGCGGAACGATAGTACTGCTGTTATTTTATAAAAAACTTTCCAATCTCGGATCAGAACAAAGCCTTCAAGTGATGAAGCTGCCGCTGATCGTGATTTCTGTCCTTTCCTTTATCGGCTTAGGAGCATCCTTCGCCCATTTGGGAGCACCTGAAAATGCGTTTAATACCATTCGACATCTAGGTTCATCTTGGATGAGCAGAGAGATTTTAGTAACTGGGATGTTTATCGGTCTAATCTGTTTGACCACAGGGCTGGCTTTCGTTCAGAAGAAAGTGCATGGATGGCTGCTTATCACCGCTGCTGTTGCAGGTCTAATCGATGTCTTTTGTATGGGTGCAATCTATTATAATACCCTTGTCAGCGGCTGGAATTCGATTAATACTTATACTTCCTTTTATGGAACGGTTTTTGTTTTAGGACCAGTCCTTACAGCAGGCCTGATTGCGCCAAGTCTAAAAGGGCAATATAATGAGCTCAGCCAGCAGCTGCTGAAATATGCATTTTATATCTCGCTTGCCGGTATTGCAATACAACTAGTAGGAGTGGCATTATTTTCGTCGGCCATGCCAGATGTTAGCCAAATCGGTGCGGGCAATGCATTAAATGCATTGGAAGATTACCAAGCCACAGTGGCTATTCGCTGGATTATAGAATTTGCCGCGGTTTTGTTCATCGGTTACCTGGCACATTCCACAAAACGTATGAAATTGAACTACTTTGCTTATGGAGCACTCGCCGTCTTGATCTTTGCAGAAGGCATGAGCCGATACGTGTTTTATGTAATGGGAGCATAGGTATAGGGAAGCTGTCACTTTGGGTGGCGGCTTTTTTTGTGGTTGGTAGTCAGAAGAGGAGATTGCTGGTATTACTTAAATAGCAGTGCTGTTTACGAAACCTTATCTGCGGATTAATTTTTCTGTGCCATAAATAACAATTCAATACATTTGTTTTAAGACTTTCAAACCATGATAAATTCATAGATTTAGAACCACTCTTCTAAATATCAAATATACCAAATTAATATCAGTCCTCCCTAGTTGACTACTTACCCCCATGGGTATAATATAAAACATAAGATAACCAAAGGAGTGATAAAGATGGGGAAAAAGATCGTAATTGTCGGTGGAGTTGCTGGAGGAGCGTCTGTTGCAGCAAGAGCTAGGAGACTGGACGAGCATGCAGAGATCATCATGTTTGAAAAAGGGCCGCATGTTTCCTTTTCAAATTGTTCCCTGCCATATCATTTAAGCGGCATTGTAGAAGATAGCCAGAAGCTCGTGTTAATGAATCCTGAAATATTTAAAAAGAGATACAATATTGAAGCGAGAGTAAGTCAAGAAGTGGTGAAAATCAACCGCAAAGAAAAAACCATTTCAGTGAAGAATTTAGCAACAGGGGAATTATACGAAGAAGCTTATGATCATTTAGTTCTTTCACCAGGAGCAAAGCCAATTCGGCCAAATCTTGATGGTGTAAACAATGCCAATGTCTTTACAGTAAGAAATGTAGTGGATATTGAAAAAATGCATCGCTTTATAAAAACTGAAAATGCTCAAAAGGCAGCTGTTATAGGTGGAGGTTTCATTGGTGTAGAAGTCGCTGAAAACTTAAAATTAGCAGGTCTAGACGTTTCTTTAGTTGAGTTTGCTGATCAAGTTATGACACCTTTTGACTATGATATGGCTCAAATTCTTCATAAAGAGCTTGTGGATCATGGTGTAGAGCTTATTTTAAATGATGGCTTAGCAAAAATCAAAGATACCTTTATAGAAACAAATTCAGGGCGAAAAATAGAAGCGGACGTTGTTGTTTTGGCTATTGGAGTTAAACCAGAAACGGCTTTAGCAGAGGATGCTGATCTAGAAATTGGCGAAACAGGTGCGATTAAAGTCAACCATCACTATCAAACAAGTGACCTAAATATTTATGCTGTTGGTGATGCTATTGAGGTACATCATCGTTTATTAAACAAACCAACCAGATTGGCCCTCGCAGGTCCAGCATTAAAGCAGGCCAGAGCAGCTGCGGACCATATGTATGCTATTCCAAATAGAAATGAAGGGGTAATTGGTTCGTCTTCGATTCACCTTTTTGACATGAATGCGGCTGCAACTGGATTGAATGCAAGGACTGCAAAAGATGCCGGTATTCCACATGACTCTGTTTATGTTATTCCGGGAGATAAAGTTGGCTTGATGCCAAATAGCAACCCTATGCATTTTAAATTGGTATATGAATATCCGACCGGCAGGATTCTAGGTGCGCAGGCGATTGGGAAAGGAAATGTCGACAAGCGAATTGATGTCATCGCAGCAATTATCAAGCTTAATGGAACAATAGAGGATTTAAAAGACCTTGAATTAACCTATTCACCGATGCTCGGGACGGCAAGGGATGTCGTAAATCATGCTGCCTTAGTAGCAGAGAATCAGCTTCATGGCCTATATAAGGAAGTTAAGGTTTCGCAGGTTCGTGATTTAGTAGAAAGTAATGCCTTTATTATTGATGCCCGTGAAAAGGGAGAATATCAGGCAGGGCATTTAAAAAATGCAGTTAACATTCCACTTAGCGAATTTAGAGACAGACTGGATGAGATTCCAACAGATCAGCCAGTGTATATTCATTGCCGTTCAGGTCAGCGCAGTTACAATATGGTCATGGCATTAAATAACTTAGGCTATGAAAATATATATAATATTTCTGGGTCTTATTTAGGCATTAATATTTATGAGTATTTTAACGATCTCGTGAGCGGAAGAGAAAAGATCGTTACGCAATATAATTTCAAGTAAGAGATTTAAGACGCCTAAAAGTATCTCCATTTATCCCTTTTAGGGTACAATAGGTGAAAAAGGGGGAAGTAAGATGGAATATGATAAATCCGTTGTAAACCGTTTAAAACGTATTGAAGGTCAGCTTAAGGGCGTTTTGCAGATGATCGAACAAAACAAGGATTGCCGTGACGTCATCACCCAATTATCAGCTTCCCGCAGTGGAATTGACAGAACGATTGGCCTTATTGTCAGCATGAACTTAGAACAATGTATTCGGGAGAACCTGGAAAAAGGGGAGAGCACAGAGGATTTAGTGAAAGAAGCAGTCAATTTATTGGTGAAAAGCAGATAAAGTTCAATACCATAAGAAAAAGTATTGGACTTTTTCTTTTTATAATAATATACGTATGCGGGTATTCGTCAGAAAAGGTACCCTTACTGGAATGGTTAAATGTCATCATTTAATTATTAAAAACAAGACTTTGAGAAAATAAGCAATGTTACTGGCGGTATGAGTGCTTGGATGTAATGAGGTAACATTACACATGAGGACAGTGAAGTCATTTAGCGCTTTACTGTCTTTGTTTTATACTCATAAAAAGGGCTCCCTTGGCATTTGATTTTTATCAGTTTTCACGGATTCTTCATACTTTCAGTGTATTGTCTTTGTATAAGAGTAAACGGAGGAAATCTTATATGGCGATAACCAGTAAATTACTGTTTTTCGGAATCATTGCAATTAGCTTTTTGGCTGGCGTCATAGCTTTTTATTTTTTAAGTGAGCAGCCGAAGGAACAAAAGAAAAAAGAAATTGATGAAGTTATAACAGCACTATTGAATTTTGTTATCTTCATGATTATAGGAAAGGTGCTGATCAATTGGCGCATTTTTATTGATGATCCATTGGCAGTGTTAGCTTATCCAAGTAATTCTTCAGCGTTTTACTTGGCAGTTCTGTTCAGTATTGCACTGCTTGTTTATAAATCAAAATATAAACAGCTTCCTTTTATCGGTTTTAGTGCTGCTTTTCTGCATATTTTCTTATCAGCAACTTTTTTATATGAGTTTATTCAACTGGTGTGGAAGAATAACTCATTGAGTCTTGGAAACATGATCATAGCTGGTTTAGTTCTTGTTTTATATTTTTATCTTCGTGAGCGGTTGAAATCTGTAAATCTTGTTTGTGCGCTCCTTATTGGCTGGTCAGCAGGAATGCTTAGTTTATCTTACTTCCAGCCATTTATCACGATTTTCGGATTTATCGTAGCCAGTTGGTTTGTCCTGGTATTTTTGGTACTCGGTTTAGCAGTTATGATTATTAGAAATCTAGTCCTGAGACGTCAATAAAGCAGTTAATTGTGTTATTGCATTTTATTTTCTCAGATTATTTATGAGGATGTTAAATAGGAGTAGGAGGGCAGGTTATGAAAAATAAAATTGTTGTTGGAGTTATTTTAGCTATGCTAGCTTGGGCTATTTACGATTTCACAACTACGAACAACACAGCCAAGCAGCTTAATGAAAGTGAGAATGAGGTTGGTCTAGAAGTTGGGGATGTAGCACCTGATTTCGAACTTGCATTGTTAAATAAAGAAGAACGTGTAAAACTATCAGATTTTCGTGGGCAGCGTGTTATGGTGAATTTTTGGGCAACCTGGTGTCCGCCATGCCGGGCAGAGATGCCGGATATGGAAAAGTTTCATCAAGATCGTGATGTAGCGATATTAGCTGTAAACATGACCGACACTGAAATGAATGATGAGCAGGTTGGGAATTTTGCTAATACGTACGAATTAACATTTCCGATTTTATTAGATGAAGAAGCGGAAATGGCTGATTTGTATAATATCCAACCCCTTCCGACTACATATATGATAGATTCGAATGGCGTTATTCAATATAAAACTTTAGGGGCTATGAATTACGAATTGATGATTCAGGAGTTTGAAAAAATGGATTAAAAGGAAAAACGTGCAAAGCTTTCGCTATTGTTAGCGTAACTTTTGCACGTTTTTTTATTGTACTTCGATTCTGCTGCCCATTTTTTAGAAGAAACTCTGCTTAGAAACTTCTCTCTTTTATAAGTAATTATTTATATAATTCAATTTGCCTCAGTCTCTGTTTTAATTGCTCCCAGTTTCTTTGAGATATTAATGTTGTGTGAGATTAAAATAGTTTCCACTCCCTTTTATCGAGCAATTTGATCCAACTGATTCTTTAAATCTTCCATACGCACAAATCGATTTTCTCTAATCAACTCTTTTCCATTCACGAGAAGCAGCATGGCGGGTGCGGTAAACACTAAAAATTCCCCAGCTACTTGCTTGACCTGATCTGCGTCCACCTTTCCCGCATGAATTTGTGGATATTCATCAAGTAACTCCTGAACCTTTGGCCATACAACATGACAAACACTGCAATTTTGTCTGGATATATAGACAAATGATTTCTGATGATTATTTATGAAGTTTCTAACCATTTCTATGGAGGTCAGTTCAGTATATCCGCTCATACTCTTTCACCTTTCTTTGTAAAATTCTTTAATTAAATTCATCATATACCACACGGGGTATATTTTCAATAAAAAGGATCGCTAATGTTTCCCACTTTTCTTTACTCATCAACATAATTTTTTTCTTATTGGCAAAACTACTCCCAATTATAAGATGAAAGGATATCACATATGAATTCTTTTATTGGAAAGATAAAAGTTGTTTTTCAGGGAAATGACGATTTTTTCTGTAAAAAACAAATAATCTGCGGCGAGTCCGTTTTTGTAATAGGTTTAGACAGCTTGGTTGAATTAGATAAAACACTTGGAGAACTGAAAGAATATAAGGCAATCGAAGAGATTGAGCAGCATGGAGAGGAGGTGGCGGATATTGAAACAGCTGAAGCCTCTCTATTAGAAGGCAAACTGCTGCTTGCCAGAACAAATAAGGATCTTGCTATTAGTCTTGTACCAGCTCCTGTTTCCTTAAATCGTTCGATTGAAAGCTCTTCAAATGAAAATGTTGTGTTAGGTTCGCCCATTTCTTTCAATGAGGATATTAAACTCAATATTGGACTGGTCAGGAAGAATATGAAATCACAGCATTTAAAGGTTAAAACCTATGAAATTGGCAAACAGTATAAGAAGGAAATAGCTCTTCTCTATCATCAGGAAACGGTTCATTCTGAACTGCTGTCCAAAATCCAAGGTCAAATTACAAAATTTATGCATCAAGCAGAACTTGATTGTATACAGGATGCCTATAAGATGCTTGGATTAAAAAAGTGGAGTTTCGTTACGCAAATCAATACAACTGAAATCCCAGATGAAGCGCTGCGGGCAATCAGAAAGGGAAGAGTGGTTCTATTTATTGATAGACTATCATTAGCTCTTATCCTGCCTGGTGTATTAAGAGATATGATTTTTTTGTATAACGACCATAATTACCCATACCCGCTTATGCTCTCTGTACGGATGCTCCGAATAATGGGTATTCTTCTTGCGTTAATTATTCCTGGATTATATGTAGCATTAGTGGCAGTAAACCCCGAAGTACTAAGAATAGAGATTGCATTGTCAGTTGCACAAAGCAGGGAGGGTGTTCCCTATCCAGCGATTATTGAGATTCTTATTATGCTTCTGATCCTAGAATTAATCTTAGAGGCAAGTATCCGGCTGCCAAACAGTATTGGTCCTACAATCACAATGGTAGGGGGCATTATTTTAGGACAGGCGGTTGTAGAAGCAAAGCTGGTCAGTAACCTGCTCATCATTATTTTAGCTGCAGCTACAATTGCCAACTCGACCATAGTAGGATTTCAAAATTCCATTTCTATAAGGATCTTTAAGTATCTTATCGTTTTCCTGGCATCCCTTTATGGGATTCTTGGTCTTTTGGTAGGCTTGTTTATGATATGTACCTATTTGTCCAGTATTGAAACATTCGGCATTCCCTATTTGCATTTTAATTTAAATAAAGGAGAAAAAAGCAGTGGATAAAAGCTGGCAGATTGTAGTGATGTACATACTGACACACTTAGGACTAATATTCTTTCTATACCCTGCAAATATCATAGAGAGTTCAAGTGAAGCTCAATGGATCCCAATAGGCATAGGCGTTATCTTGCATTTTGTAATCGTCTTAATTTACTTAAAAGGATTAAGTTACTTTCAAAATAAAAATATTATTGACATCTATTCTTCTTTTGGGAAGCTATGGACCATCCTTTTATTAATACCTACAGGCTTATACTTATTAATAATCAATATCATTACGGTCAGAGCTTATTCAGAGATCATTAATATCATTTTTCTTACAAAGACTCCGCTTTGGGCTATAATGCTCCTTATTCTGTCTATTTCCTGTTATTTGTCCATGCAGAAGCTTTCAGCCATTTTTAAGACAGGCTTTCTCTTGTCTTTTCTTTTTCTCCCATTAGTTCTATTTGTTATATGTATTTCTTTTCAGAATGTAGATTGGCGCTATGCTTTTCCTATGTGGAGCAGTGACTTCTCTTTTATCAAAAAGCAATCTTATTTTAATAGTTACTTTGCTATTGGGGGAGGGTTCCTATTTTTAGGTTTTATCCAGCCTGTGCTATCTTTTCGGAAGAAACGGATCGTTATTGGCCTGGCAGCAATAGTACCTGCCTTTTTATTATCTGTTTATGTGCCAGTGTTAACATTTGGTCAGGCTACAGCTGAGACCTTTATATTTCCCTATGTTGCTGCTGTCGATGGCATCAATATATCTTGGCTCATGTTTGATCGGATCACCATGTTTTTTCTTTTATGCCTAATCACATTTATTATGTTGTTTATTGCGCTTGTTTTATGGAAAACAGTACAAATTACAAAATATTATATTCCTATTTTATCAGAGAAATGGGCAGCGATTGGCCTGGCATTCTTCATCTATTGCATCTGCCTGCGTATCCCTGATTGGAGTGACACAGAGAGATTGTTTCAGATTAATACGCCTTTACGATTTTACGTCATTTTACTTGTTCCGCTTTCCATATTTGCTTTAGGTTTTTGGAAGAAACGTAAAGAGGGTGTGAATGGGTGAAAAGATGTTTGCTTCTTATCCTATTGCTTACTTCAATGTTCATCCTAAGCGGCTGCTGGGATAATAAAGACATTAATCATCGTGTGATGCCTGTTGTACTCGGTGTGTCACAGAAGGACGAAAACTATGAAGTGTATCTGCAGATTCCGCAGCCGGCCGGGGGACAGATTGAAACGATCGTTGTGTCTGGTACTGGTAAAACTGTAAATGAGGTTGTTGACCGCATAAGTGCAAATATGGAAAGAAGTGTGGATCTTTTGCATGTCAAAGTCGTTGTTGTGGACCGAGAGCTAGCAGAAAAAGGAGTGAAGGATCTTATTTCTGGTTTTATCCGTTCAAGGGATATATCCTCCAAAGCTTTATTCGCTGTCATTGATCAGGATCTATCTGCATTTTTTGGTGCAATGACAAGTGAACCCAAAGCTGAAGGTACCATTTTATTAGATTTCTTTGAGAAAAGTGCGGGCTGGGATCCGCAAATAGCATTAACAAGAATATGGGAAGTATATCGAAGCATCTATTCTTACACAAATGATGTTGCTGTTCCTTTGATGAAGCTTGGAAAAACAACATTGGTCGAGCATACAGGTTCTGCGATGATTAAAAATGGCGTAATGATGGGCGATATCTCAGCCCACAAAACTCTATTATATAATGCCTTCAATGGAGAAAGTACACTAGGGAAAATTGAAGTCCTGGATGATGCGAGTGTCATGATCCTAGGTGAGAAAATGAAGTTTAAAAGCAGAATGGAAGAAGATAAGCCAATTTTTTCACTGTTTTTAAAACTAAAAGTAACCATATTAGAAACGATTAATGATCCTTCTGAAAACGAGATCAAAAAGGAATTAGAACAGCTGCTGACTGAAAGATATCAAAGCCTTTTTGAGGAGATGAAAGAAAGCGGGGCAGACATTCTCGGAATAGGCCAATACTATAGGCGCGAAATTCCTCGTGATCAACTAAAAGAATGGCGCAGTGTTTATTTCCCAGAACTGAAAGTAGACTTTGATATAGAGATAGATATTCAAAACACAGGGAATCTAAAAATGCCTAAAAAATAAGAAAGAACTCGAGTAAGAAAGAAGCGATATACCCAAAAACTGCATAAATCCAACCCCGTTGCACAAAATACATATGTATTTTATATACTTAAAAAGAGGGTGCAGCCAATGTTCTATCATATTAAAGAGCTTCAGTATAATGCAAAGCCAGAACGTCCGGATCCTGTTTATGCAAAGAAGCTTCAGGAAATACTCGGGGGCCAGTATGGTGAGATGAGTGTAATGGTTCAGTATTTGTTTCAGGGATGGAATTGCCGAGCAGAGAAAAAGTACCGTGATATGCTGTTGGATATTGGAACAGAAGAAATTGCCCATGTTGAAATGCTGGCTACGATGATTGCTCAGCTTCTTGATGGTGCCCCTGTTAAGGAACAGGAGGCAGCAGCCAAAGATCCTATTATCCATGCAGCAATGGGCGGAATGAATCCGCAGCATGTAATTGTCGGCGGACTTGGAGCCAAGCCTGATGATAGTACAGGCTACCCTTGGAATTCACGCTATACAATAGCCAGCGGAAATTTGCTCGCGGACTTTCGTGCCAATTTAAATGCAGAATCACAAGGGAGATTGCAGGCAGTGCGGCTTTACGAAATGACTGATGATCCTGGTGTTAGAGATATGCTCTCATTCATGATTGCCAGAGATACGATGCATCAAAATCAGTGGCTAGCTGCTATTGCGGAAATTGAGCAAAAAGAAGGTTTAGTTGTACCTGCAACATTCAACAGAGAAAATGAAAAACAAGAAGTTTCTTACTCATTTATGAATTATTCAAAAGGAACAGAAAGCGCTGCTGGCCGCTGGGCATCTGGTGCAAGTATGGATGGAAAGGGTCAATTTGAATATATTGAAAATCCAGAGGCTATGGGTCAAATCCCGAATCTTGCTCCTGCACCAGTATATGTACATGGAACACTTCCTGGATCACCGCCTCCAATGCAATAGAAAAATAAAAGACTATCGAGCTTCTGTTCGATAGTCTTTATTTTAATCGCTGGTAGGGTCTAACCCAAAAATCTCCGGATCCATTTCAACCCATCTTTGCTGTTTGGATAGCGAAATGGCATATCAAAAACCGTAGACTGTTTGAGGACACTTTTTTCATGAGAGAAGGCATCAAAGCTGCTTTTGCCATGATAGGAACCCATGCCGCTTGTTCCGACACCGCCAAAAGGCAGGTGGGGAGTGGCTAAATGATATAGCGTGTCATTAATGCAGCCGCCGCCAAATGAAATGCTTTCAAGAATATGATGTTCGATCTGTTTATCACTTGTAAATAAATAGAGCGCAAGCGGGTTTGGAAAGTTTAAAACACCAGCTATTACATCATCAATGTCCTTATATTCCATAATAGGAAGGAGCGGACCAAAAATTTCATCCTCCATAATAGAGGATTCCCAATTTACATCTGTGATGACAGTTGGTTCAATGGAGAGTTTTTCTTTATTTGTTTTCCCACCGTATGCAATTTGGCCGCTTGTCAGAAAGTCTTCAAGGCGATTAAAGTGCTTTTCACTGACGATGCGGGTATAGTCCCGATTTTCGAGCGGCTCTTTGCCATATAGATCGGCAATGGCATCTTTTAGGCACACTAAAAAGGAATCTTTTACTTTTTCATGTACATAAACATAATCTGGTGCAATGCACGTTTGACCTGCATTGATAAATTTGCCCCAGGCAATGCGCTTAGCTGCAAGCTTTAAGTCTGCATCATGGTGAACGATGGCAGGGCTTTTTCCGCCAAGCTCAAGGGTAAGAGGAGTCAGATGCTTCGAGGCAGCTTCCATCACAATCTTTCCAACAGGTACACTCCCCGTGAAGAATAAATAGTCAAAGGGCTCGTTCAACAAGGTTTGGCTGGTTTCAACGGCACCTTCCACGACTGCAATGTACTCTTCTGGAAATACAGATTCTATCATCTTCTTAATGAGAGCAGACACGGTTGGCGTAAGCTCAGATGGCTTAATAACCGCACAATTTCCAGCACTGATTGCGCCTATTAATGGAGCGATCGCCAGCTGGAACGGGTAATTCCAAGGTGCGATAATTAATGCGCTTCCATATGGCTGCGGATAAATATAGCCTTTTGTTCCTGTATGGCTTAAAGCTGTTTTCACTTTTCGAGGTTTTGCCCATTTGTGTAAATGCTTTTTTGTAAACTTAATTTCCTCTAATAGAATACCAATTTCCGTTGTATATGCTTCAAATTCTGACTTGTTTAAGTCTTTGCGAAGTGCTTCTATAATCTCTTGCTCCTGGTCTTTGATAATAGAGCGCAACTGATCCAATGCTTCTAACCGAAAAGAAATGCTTTTGGTTTGATTGCTTCGAAAATATTCTTGTTGCTTGTGCCGTAATGCCTTGTAGTTTTCCAACTATTCCGCACTCCTTCTTTTTGGAGAGTAAATTGAATATTTCATTTGCCTTTTAGCAATAGTAAGTTGTCTATATCATATCATGTAATATAAGTGAGCTCATGAATTGAGCACCTGCGATGATTCTCATTTGTGAGATTTTTGTGTACTTTCAGAGTGAACATCAGATTATGCTTGGAATAGTTAACTTCTAAGAATTGTTTATGGTAAAATTCAACTAACCATTTTTCTTTATAGAGGGGCCCATACAGTGAACAAAACAGTGTTAGACAAATTAAAAACATACATATATGGTTTTGATGTTTTGGAAATTGATGTTTTCCCGGCAGAGGGCGATCGTCATTCCTTCGACTTTATCGATCGTGAGGAAGATGAGGTGATTGCTTCAGCAAATTTTGATGAAGAAGGTCTGGCTAACTTTTCTATCTATAATGATGAAGAATCTCAAGCGGGACCACTAAACAGAGATGCACTGATTAATAAAGCGTATACCTTTATTGATGAATTTTTCCCACAGAACTTCAGTGATAGCCTCTGTTTATCTGCTCTAATTGATATGGGAGATTTCACGATGATTGTCTTTAATCAGAAAGACAAAAAGTTTGGGCTTGAGCTTCCTAATTCCGGCGTAAGCTTTTCAATTATGCCAAATGGAATCATCAGTCATGTGGAAAGAGATTATCATAAGGTAGAAGTTATTTATCCGGGCAGTTGTATTACAGCTGCAAAAGCAAAGAATATATTTTTGAAAGAGCTTCGGTTAGTGCCTGTAGTCGCTAAATATGATAAAGAAACATATGTGAACGGAGATAACCGCCATTATTTTGTTTACGAAATAGAAGATTATGTGATGGAGGTAGGAGCTGACGGAAAGCTGCAGACAATTGAAATGTTCGGAGTTGAACAACAGCAGTATGCTGGAGAGGTTCATCTGCCAAATCCTGCTGATTTATATACACTTGCGGGATTAACGGAAGATCATATGAAAATATACGAGCGTAAAACAAAAAAAGGCCGTATTGAGGTTTGGAGTGAGAAGACCAAGGAAGAGCTTGCTGTTGAGGATGCGGAACTGGCGGAAATCCAATTAGCGATTCCGAATACGGTTAAAATGCTCTTTAATCAGGATGGAGGATTGCTGCGTTTATTAAGTGAAAATAATAGCTCAAATGAAACGGCGATTACAGCAGAACAAGCACTGGAAAAAGCGAATGAAGTGATAGCTGGAGAATATACAAAAAATGCGAATACGTTTCAATTACTTCAAGGTGATCCCGAATTGCATCATTATATTAATCAAGAACATGCAGAAAAATATGCTTATCGTTTTTGTTATCACCGCTTTGAACAAGGCATTAAAGTTCAGAATGCAATGATTGCTATTGAAATTAGTGCCAAGACGGCTGCCCTGCTTAGAGTCGAAACCGATCAGGCTATATTTACAGATTTAAGCATGCTTAATATCCAGCGGTCGATTTCAGTTGAAGAAGCAGCGGAACCGTATAAAAAGGGTCTGTCCATGGAGCTGTCATGGGTAAAAGATCTGGAAAACGGCATGTATTCATTAGCTTTTGTCCCTTCTTTTCCACAAACAAAAGGTCATATCCGCTGCATCAATGCAACCAGTGGAGAACCCTGGATTATCGATACATCCTGCATGGAAGAATTTGAATAGGAAATATGAGGCTGGGACATCAGTATGTAACACGGCCATAGAACCGAATGGTTAGGAAGATCATCTTTCTAGTCATTCGGTTTTTTATTTATAATTATAAAATATCTTATTTTAACAAGAGTGAAATGGAGCGGAGGACACTCTACTCCTGCGGGCAATGAGACCCTGCAGGAGCTTTGCTTCGAGGAGGATCAGCTTCCTTCCCGCGGAAAGCGAGAGTCCGCAGCGCAGGTGGAACAGGCTTGTTCATATACTTAAGCCATGACATTGAATATTCATGTTTTAGAATTATTATTTTCGTCTTGTCCCAGCTGGTTTAAAATTCAGGAAGGCTTCGTTTCTCACCTCAGTGATTTCTAAACCATATTCAGCTCTGTTTGTTGACAATTAGCAAACATAATTTTATAATATCTATAAATAAACAAACAGATCCAAGAGGTGTCTATAAATGAAAGTAGAGGAATTGTTCTGGGGTGCAACCATAGAGGAATTGAAAAAAGGTTATACAGAGAAAGGGCAGCATTTTGTTTGCTTATTATGCGGCAGATCATCAGAAAGAGGAATTGTGTATGAACAGCAGGGCGTCTTTTATGAAGCGGAAAAATTTATGCAGCTTCATCTAAAAGAGGAGCACCAGTCTGTTTTTCATCACTTGATGGGATTAGATAAGAAGCTGACAGGTTTAACGGAACATCAAAACCGGCTGCTGCGCTTGTTTTATGAGGGAAAAAGTGATGGGGAAATTCGCGAGGAAATGGGGATTGGCAGTGCCTCGACGATACGAAATCATCGGTTTGTTCTGAAAGAAAAGGAGCGCCAGGCGAAGCTGTTTTTAACACTGATGGAGCTGCTGAAGGAACATGACCATGATGAGACGGCTTTTATCCCAATCCATCCGCAAGCCCGAATGATTGATGACCGATACAATGTGACAGAAGAAGAGAGTATAAAGATACTGAATAAGTATTTTCCCCAAGGAGTGGAAGGGAAACTGGCATCCTTTCCTCCAAAAGAAAAGCAAAGGCTCATTATCTTAAGAGCCGCAGCAGAAAGAATCAGCTCAGAGAAAAAGTATGATGAAAAAGAAATGAACACAGTATTAGCTGGCGTGTTTGATGATTATGTATTGCTGAGACGGTATTTAATAGAGTATGGATTTCTTGCACGTGAAAAAGACGGCAGTGCGTATTGGCTGAAAAAATAACCGAGAGGCAGGGTTAATAAATTGGAACGAAAAAAAGAATTAAAGCAATTATATAAGGAAACAAAAGTGGAAGCTGGTGTTTATAAAATTACGAATAAAGAAAATGGGCGTATCTTTATTGGAAGCACTCCTAATCTAAAAACCCTTAATGGAGTTAAATTTACACTAAATAATGGAACAAGTTTTCATAAAGCTCTGCAGGAGGATTGGAGCCGAATGGGAAGCGATTCGTTTCAAATAGAAGTTGCAGAAGTGTTAAAACAGCCTGAACAAGGCTATTTTGACAGCAAAAAGGAACTTGAAAAATTAGAACAAAAATGGCTGGATGAGCTTATGCCTTTTGGAGAAAATGGGTATAACTAAGATTGTTTAAAGTAAAAATGGGTCGGAAAACAGGGAAGGTGCTGTGTTGAGATCCGCAGATGCCACTTTTTTCTTATCTGAGAGAAGGAAAATGGTCAGATTGTTCCCGAATACAAGAAGATCCACTGAAGCCGAATATGAAAATGGGTCCTAAATTATTAACAAAATTAACTTGATTAACTGAAAAAAAACATGTAAGATTTAAAGATAAAATTTGAAGAGGTGACCATAGAAAAATGATCTGCTAATCCTGTTTTTAATAAATTTTCGTTTTTTGAAGAACTCTTTTAAATAGGATTAGTCTAAAATTGGATAGAAAATGATCATTCATGCTTAGTGTGACAGCACTATGCCTTTTTCTACGGTTCGACTGGATCCTATCCCATTATTGACGGATAGGATCTTTTATTTTTCGTATTTAATAAATTTTATCAACTATACAGTATGAAAGCGGGGTTTTACGATGTCTCCTGATCAAAGGAAGAAATTAACGATTTTAATGGTTAATATGTTTATTGCCATAGGAAGCTTTGGGATTGTCATTCCGATCCTCCCTCAATATCTAGAATCAATTAATCAGGGGGGAACTGCAGCTGGGCTCATGATTGCGATTTTCGCTGGTGCACAGCTGATCATGTCTCCTATTGCAGGGAAATGGACCGATCAATACGGCCGCAGGAAAATGATTATTTTTGGCTTATCTGGTTTAACCGCATCCATGTTTGTTTTTTATGCTGTTGACTCCATTTATCTACTGTATGTCTCCCGCGTAATTGGAGGAGTTGGTGCAGCTCTGATGATTCCAGCAATCTTTGCTTATGTTGCTGATATTACAACAATGGATCAGCGGGCAAAAGGAAATAGCCTTGTATCTGCAGCTATGTCCTTAGGGATTGTAATCGGTCCTGGTGTCGGCGGATTTTTAGCGGAGTATGGATTAAAGGTACCTTTCCTTGTTTCTGCCCTTGTCTCTCTTGTTGCTGTTGTTTTCTCTGTTATTGTATTAAAAGAAAGTATGTCTGAGCAGGCCGCAGCAGCTGCACAAAATGTACAGGAAGAATCAATGGCCAGTAAAATGGTTCGCTCTGTAAAAATGCCTTATTTTGTCCCGCTTATTATTACGCTTGTGATGAGCTTCGGCTTAATGGCTTATGAATCCGTATTGGGACTTTTTGTAGATAATCAATTTGGTGCCTCACCTCAGGATATTGCTCTTATGATTACAGCCACTGGTATTATTAGTGTGGTTGTTCAATTGTTTATTGTTGATCGTCTTGTTTCAAAAATTGGAGAAGGTAAAGTACTAAACATCTTTTTAGGCGTTGCAGCTTTTGGTTTCTTATTAACGTTATTTGCTTCAAGCTATGCTGTTTTCTTTGCCATCACATTATTAATCTTTTTAGCTACATCGATTCTCCGCCCGGTATTAAACACGCTTATTTCAAAATTAGCGGGCAATGAACAAGGTTTTGCGATGGGCATGAATAACTCTTATATGAGTATCGGAAATATTTTAGGGCCAACGATTGCCGGAATGCTTTATGATGTGAATATTATTTATCCATTTATTCTAGGACTTGTATTCCTTTCTGTTACAATGACGGTGACCATGATCTGGCAGAAGAAACTGAAACAAAAAAATGCTGCAGTTAAGCTTCAGCAGTCATAAATTAGGCTAATGTCACCTTGCTTTATATTCCAGTGAATGATATGATGTTGCTAACTTAAATGAACGGAGGCTTCCACTAATGCAATCAATCAGACTACGTTTTCCCACTTTGAACCAGTAACTGAATATGGTCAAAACTCTGCGCCTTGCAGGGTGAAAACGGGATTAGTCTGCCTTCATTAGAGGAAGTTACATTTGCATATAACGGCAAAGAAGAGGGGATGAATTCGTTCTCTCTTTTTTGCTGTCTTTTTTTATACCTTCAGAAAGTCTAAATGAGCGCAAAGGAAAATTCTATTCAGCTCCGACTTCAAATGAAAGTATAAATGCAGTTAAGCCTCTGGCATCACCTTTTTAGGCGTGCCAGTCGGCAATTTTAATTTATCTCTATTTCCTTTATTTTAAAAAGACTACTCCCGATTACGCTGTGCAGGCAGGAAGTTTACAATTAAAGGGAGGCATCATTTTATGAAGACAAAAGTCATATTAGCTGGAGTAAATGTAAGCAACAATCAGCAGGAAGACTTCAAAAGTTCGATGGAGGAGCTTGCCAATTTAGCTGAAGCATGCGATTTAGAGGTGGCTGGTGCTCTTACGCAAAATGTAAAGCATATTCATAAAGGCTACTATATGGGACCTGGCAAGGTGGAGGAGCTGCGAATGCTGATTGAACACGAGGATTCCGAGCTTGTCGTGTTTGATGATGAGCTCTCACCATCGCAGATCCGCAATCTTGAAGAAGAGCTAAAGTGCGAAGTAATCGACAGAACGACACTTATTTTAAATATTTTTGCAAGCAGAGCGAAAACAAGAGAGGCACAGCTGCAGGTTGAAATGGCTCGGCTTAAATATTTGCTTCCCAGGCTGATTGGCACTCGTGAAGATTTAGGTCGTCAAGGCGGCGGCTCCGGATTAAAAAATAGAGGTGCGGGTGAAACCAAGCTAGAATTAGATCGCCGAAAAATTGAAGAAAAGATCAGCAAGTTATCCACAGAACTGGAACAATTAACGCTGCAAAGAAAAACGCAAAGAAAACAGCGGAATAAAAAAGACGTGCCTGTTGCGGCTCTTGTTGGCTACACAAATGCAGGCAAATCTACGCTGATGAATGCAATGCTTGAAAAATATGGCGACAAAGATGAAAAGCTTGTGTTTGAAAAGGATATGCTCTTTGCCACACTGGAAACGGCTGTGCGCAGACTCGAGCTCGAGAATAATCGTGTCTTCTTATTAACAGATACAGTTGGATTTATTCACAAGCTTCCGCATCATCTCGTCAGGGCATTTCGATCAACACTGGAGGAAGTGACAGAAGCAGACCTGCTTATCCATGTTCTTGATGCATCAGATCCGAACCTTGAACAGCATAAATTGTTAACCGAAAAAGTATTGCATGAAATTGGGGTAAAGGGTATACCTATGATTTATGCCTACAATAAAGTCGACTTAACAGATATGGAATCCCCTTCTGTCAGCAATAGCAGAGTCTATCTGTCTGCTAAAAAGAGGCAGGGTCTAGAGGAATTAACGAATAAAATCAGCACAGAAATTCTAAACGATTATTCACAGCAAAAAATGCTTATCCCTTATACAGACGGCGAAATTGTATCATATTTCAACAACAATGCCGATGTAATATCAACAGAATATGATGAAAAAGGCACAATTCTGCATGTCATTTGTAAAAATAGTGATGCTGAGAAATACAGTCAATATGTGATTTAAGAATAACAGGGTGTAAGTTGTGGGTAAGTGGGCGTGTTTCTGGTTTATCCACAAGTTCCCCGTAAAGTATTATGTTGATAATGTGGATAAAACCCGAATTATCAACAGGCTCTTAGAGAATAACACTCTAGTGTATGGGGATAGTTCTGTTGATAAGTAAGGTTAATTGTGAATAAGATGTGGGTAAGTTCTGTTGATTGTGAATTTTGCCATGTGGGTAAATTTTCGGAATAAAAAAATCATTGTTGATAGAGATCCTGCTCCGCACCTTTATGGTTTAATGTTTAAAGAGGCAGGAACCCTGCCCGTCAGTCTTGAAAAAGAGTGACGAAGATAAGGGCCAACCCTAATCGATCGCAAGTTGACTAACTCAAAAAAGCTCTGCTCATGATAGCAGATTAAAAAACAAAACAGCCAAAATAACCACGAACTGCGAATCCAATATGGATCCGCGGTCCGTGGTTATTCGTTTTGGTCTGTTCGCTGTTTCCCCAAAATCCCATAAAACATCAGTTTAGTGATTTCTTCTGCGAACGGAAGAATTTTGTTAGAGATTTCTCCTTTTTTCATGCCTTCCTTCATAATGTGGATAAAGGCCAATATAGATTCATTTGAAATAGAAGGATCAATATATCCTTTTTGCCGTCCTTCTTCGAATAAGTGAATGAAGCCTTTCAATGACTTTTCGGCATATACCTTTTCGAGATAACTTACTCCAGAAGCATGCTCTTTCATTAGATATTGATAGAAATCTTCATGAATCTCATTGGCTTGTTCACTTTTATTAAAAATAATTTGATGAATCTTTTTAGGAAAGGGTGCATTGCCATAGATAATTTCATCAAAATGATCAGAAATTTGGTCTACATAAAAAATGATTACTTCTTGTATTAGATTATGTTTGCTTTCGAAATAATTATAGATCGTTACTTGAGAGACATTTGCTTTTTGTGCAATCTTAGATATTGATACCTTTTCGGTACCATATTCAATAAATAAGGCTAAAGCAGCCTCTAAGATATTTTGTTTCTTCAGTTCTTTACGGCGAGTAAACCCATCCATTTCTTTCACCTCTGTTTTAGTGTAATAAAAATTTTGAAATAAAACAAATAGAATAGTTCATAACTTGTTGTAAAATATTACAGTTTTATATATTATGAAATATATAGATATAAATATTTCAAAACTTTAACTTTGAATAGGTGAGGTGGAGAAACATGGCAGTTGTAGAAACAAGGAATCTGACAAAAAAATTTGGTTCATTTTCAGCATTATCTGGTGTAGATCTATCTGTGGATAAAGGAGAGGTTTATGGCTTTATCGGGCCAAATGGTGCAGGGAAATCCACGACCATCCGCATTTTGTTAGGTTTGTTAAAAGCCAGTTCTGGAGATGCGGCGATTTTTGGAATGGATGCATGGAGAGATGCCGTAGAAATCCACAAGCGATTAGCATATGTTCCGGGAGATGTAAACCTCTGGCCCAATCTAACAGGCGGAGAAGTAATTGACTTATTTTTAAAGCTTCGAGGAAGAGAAAAGAACAGTAAAAGAGATGAAATGATTGAAAGATTTCAATTAGATCCTACGAAGAAATGCCGGACATACTCAAAAGGAAACCGGCAAAAGGTAGCACTTGTTTCGGCCTTTTCAGCGGAAGCTGATCTATATATTCTAGATGAACCTACATCAGGACTGGATCCTCTGATGGAAAAGGTCTTTCAGGAGTGTGTTATGGATGTGAAAGAAGCTGGAGGAAGTGTCATCCTGTCCAGTCATATTTTATCGGAGGTAGAAAAACTTTGTGACCGAGTCGGAATTATTCGCGAGGGCACGATGATTGAAACGGGAACCTTAAAAGAACTTCGGCATTTAACTCGAACAAGTCTGCTGGTTGAAACGGCTGAAAAAATGGGTGAACTTGAAATGTTAAAAGGAGTGCATGGAAGTGAATGGAACGGAAACACTGTGCAGTTTCAAGCAGATTCCGAAGAGATCGGAAGCATTATGGAATATGTCAGCAGGTTTGGTGTGATCCGAATTGAAAGTGCCCCTCCGACTTTAGAGGATTTGTTTATGCGGCATTATGAAACTCAGCCTTCTCAGTCAAGGGGGAAATAAGGTGAAAAATCGACTGTTTCAGCATACAGGGCAGCTTGTTTTGTTCCTTTTAAAGCGGGACCGTTTTGTCATTCCGATTTGGATCATGGGAATTTTATTTTTCACCTATTCGGTTGCTGCTGTTTTTCCTGATTTGTATCAAACAGCAGAGGAGAGGCAAAGTATTGCAGCCACCATGAATAATCCTGCTATTATTGCAATGGTGGGGCCAGGCTATGGTCTGGATGATTATACACCTGGCGCCATGATGGCTCACCAAATGCTGCTATTTACATCTATTGCTGCTGCCATTATGTCCATTCTGCTTGTGACAAGACATTTACGTGCAGATGAGGAAGAAGGAAGACTAGAGCTAATCCGTTCATTTCAGGTAGGCAGATTAGCAAATAGTTCTGCTTCCTTTATTGTCCTCCTTCTTGTGAATATAGTGCTGGCTCTGATTATTGGGTTCGGATTAGCGGTTATGAAAATTGAGAGTATGGATTTAGAAGGCTCTGTGCTCTATGGAACTGCTATTGGTGCAGGAGGCTTCATGTTTGCTATGCTTACCGCCATTTTTAATCAGCTCACACAGAATGCAAGAAGTGCGTTGGGCCTTTCTTTTTCTGCACTTGGCATTTTTTATTTGATTCGTGCTATTGGAGATATTGATCTATCTGTTCTTTCATGGTTTTCACCTTTTGGTTATGTGACCGGAACAAAGGTTTTTGTAGAGAATGACTGGCTGCCACTTTGTGCAGCAGCCGGCATTGGACTAATCCTTGGAGCTGCCGCATTTTATCTGCAGTTCATTAGAGACCTGGGTACGGGTTTCTTACCTGCTAAAAAAGGGCGGGAAAAGGCGAATAAACTTTTACTCAGTTCCCTGGGTTTAACTTTTAGACTGCAGCGAACAGGTTTCATCTGCTGGATAGGAGGGATGTTCATTCTTGGGATATCATATGGAGCTGTTCTAGGAGATTTAGAGTCCTTTTTTCAAGATGTAGACTTGATGAAGAATATGCTGGTGCCTATTGAAGGCTATACATTGACAGAGCAATTTTTGCCGATGCTGCTATCCGTTATGGCGATGATTGGAACCATTCCGGTGTTGATGTCTATACTGAAATTGGCTGGGGAAGAAAAAAGTGGCAGGGCAGAAAGTATATACAGTTTGTCTATTTCCCGGAATCGCTATTTGTGGAGCTACATCATTTTGGCCCTTATTTCAGCATTTTTTATGCTGTCTGCTATGGCAATTGGACTTTGGTCTGCTGCAGCTGCTGTGATGGTAGAACCCTTTCAATTGAGCCAGGTTCTAAAAGGAGCATTCGCTTTTCTGCCCGCTTTATTTGTAATGACCAGCATTTCGATTTTATTAGTGGGAATCAGTTCAAAATATGGGGCTTTAATATGGATTTACTTGCTCTATTCTTTTGTTGTTGTGTATTTAGGAAACTTATTGCAGTTTCCTGACTGGATGAGCAAGCTCTCGCCTTACGGATATATTCCGAAAATCCCTGTAGAAAATATTAATTATTCAGCAGCGACCATGATGACCATAATCGCTGCATTGATTATGATTGCAGGTTCTTTCTTATATAGCAGACGTGATATTTCTGGCTAAGAAAGCTGGAAATCTAATACAACATATCAATACACCAGAAAGCCGTTATTTCAGTTCTTTTAAATACCAGGCGTCCATTGCCGAATGTTCTGATCCCAGTATTGGTTCAGATAATAGCTTAAATCCATATTTCTGATACAAACCACCCGCCGCCTTCAGTTCATGGCGCGTCTCAAGATAGCAGGAATGATAATGCTGAGATGCGTAGGCTAAGGCGGTTTTCATTAGCAGATTGGCATATCCTTTTCCTTGCACATTGTCTTTTAAATAAAGCTTTTGCAATTCGCATATTCTTTTTTCCGCATCAAAAACCCCGATTCCGATCCCTCCAACCACTTCATGATTAAGCTCTGCTACCCAGTACTGAGAATTATCTAGTGATTGATAATGTTCAAAAAGTGTCCCTAATTGCGGATCAAAGTAGGCTGTACCTTTTATGTTTAACCGAACGGACTCTAATGATTCTTTTATAATTGCTTCTATGACCTTATTATCCTTCTTTTCTAATTCCCTTATGATCATGTTGTTTTTCTCCTTAAATTTATTGTGCTCTCAAAGCCCAAGCTTTGCTGTTTCGCACACTCCCGCTAAACCTTCAGATAAAATTTAAAATAACTTTACTATAGATGTAAAGTGTAGTAAATAGAACCTTGTTTGAAAGTTTACAAAAAGTTACAAAAACTATACTATTATTTGTAAGAATAGTGAAAAAATAACGGGGGGTAAGGAATTGAATAATCTAATTCAAGCTTCTGCAACTGTAGATAAGGAGATCATTCTGCAAACCTTTAAAAATCTTCAGAATGAGATTTGCCAAAAGATAGAGTTATTGGATGGAAATGCGCTTTTTCATGAAGATCAATGGGATCGCCCAGGCGGAGGCGGCGGTAGAGCTAGAGTCATTGAAAATGGACATGTGTTTGAAAAGGGTGGCGTGAACTTTTCACATGTTTATGGAGAGCTTCCTGCGACCATGTCTGCAGGGCTTAAATTACCTAGTGGTCATGAATTTTTAGCGACGGGTGTGTCGATTATAATGCATCCTGCCAATCCCTTTGTACCGATTATTCATATGAATGTCCGTTATTTTGAAATGTCAAATGGGGATAAATGGTTTGGGGGCGGAATGGATCTAACGCCTATTTATGTTGACGAACAGCAGGCAGATTTTTTTCATCGGAGCATAAAGCGTGTATGTGATCAACATGATTCAAACTATTACCCGGCATTCAAAGAATGGGCCGACCGTTATTTTTATATAAAGCATCGACAAGAAACACGGGGAATCGGAGGAATTTTCTTTGATCGATTAAGAGTAGATGAGAACACCTCAATTGAAAAGCTTTTTGATTTTGTAAAAGATGTGGGAGACTCCTTTGTTCCCATTTACAGTCAGCTTGTAGAGGAAAATAAAAATAGAGTACATGGTGAAAGGGAAAAGGAATGGCAGTATGTGCGAAGAAGCAGATATGCGGAGTTCAATCTCCTTTACGACCGCGGAACAAAATTTGGCCTCGACACGAATGGGAGAATAGAATCAATCTTTATGAGCCTGCCACCTCAAGCGAAATGGCTCTACAATTATCAAGTACAGCCGGGCAGTATGGAGGCGTATACCTTGAGTATGCTGAAAAAGGAGATGGATTGGATCAAAGACAAGCAATTCATTAAGAATAGGTGATTCATATGAAGAAAATAGGATTCATTTTGATGCTTTCTCTTATTCTTGCAGGCTGCTCAAAGAATGTCGATGATCTTGTTGAAAAAGAAGAGTTTAGCAAGCAGTCAGCTGAAACATTTACCATTAATGAACAAAGCTTTGAGGTCATTCCTTTTTTTAACGAGTATACAAGTTTTACTAATAGTGAATATGTAGATGAACATGAAGCCATTAAACGTTTTTCTGATATAGTTGTAAAGCCATTAAGTGAAGAAATCTATGGAAATAGTTATGGCTTGTATAATGACCCGCAGCTAAGCACTCCAACAAATCTTCAAAAACTTCAAGATTCACTTATTGAACTGAGCGGGGAGTACCCGGCTATTAAGAGTATCATTGAGAGCGGTTTATCTGATGCAGCCTCCATGTTAAGAGGAGAGAACTATAAACTTTACATTGTTCCCTTTAATCCTGACAATGTATATGGTTCTCAGGCGACAGAAGGAGTCAGCGGTTTTACGGCGGGGGAAACGGGGGGGGATTGTGCTGTTTATTGACCCTTTCAACTATACCGAGGAGAGTTTAAAGGCAACGGTTGTTCATGAATACCATCACAGTGTTCTATTAGCGAGTGGTTTCTTTCAGGAGAATAAGCAGACATTATTAGACTGGGTTTTGATTGAAGGGAAAGCTGAGGCATTTGCTAAAACGCTATATCCTCAATATGAATCCTATTGGCTGGAACCTTTAAGTCCAGAAACAGGTGCAAAGGTTTGGGGATTTATTGAAAAGAAAAGTAAGACACCTTTTAGAGATGAAGATCTTGAAACACTTTATTTAGGCAGTGTTGAAGAGGGGTTTCCCGAATTATCAAACTACAGGGTGGGATATCAAATACTGGTGAAATTACTAGAGGAATTTCCTGACTTAACTATTGAAGAGTGGACGTATATGGATTCAGAAGAGATTGTGAAAAAGTCAAAAGCGGAGAGTTTGTTTGAGGGAGAATAACCTATCATGCATACAGTGTGGTGTACTTTCAAATATTCTCTTATAACCATTTAAGTTCAGATTCAAACTAGAAACAACGTAACGTAAAATACCAAATCATGTCCTTTTTGTTATAAGCAACCTATTAAAAAGATGACGTCATCTATGTTATCATAAGAACTAGTTTCCTAGGGTGAATTTAATAATTGTTATTAAAAATTGCTGCTAATAATGAATAGTATGCAATTAGAATACTATTTTAGGAAAACAGGTTTAGGAGGTATTTGATGAATTGGGCTTTATTTTATGATGTTGAAATGTGGACGCAAATAGGAATATCTGTAGGGATTTTCCTGCTGTTTTTAGTATTTAGAAAGTTATTTTCTAAATATATTTACTCGTTAATTCTTCGCTTGAGTAATAAGGCGCCAACCGATATGTTAAGGCATATTTTTGTGTCGTTTGAGAAGCCGCTGCAATGGTTGTTTATCATAATAGGAATTGAAATTGCCTCTAGATATTTTCCATTTCGGCCAGCGCCAGATGGTTTGTTTAACAGCTTTATTTCTGCCTCAGTAATCGTCCTAATTACTTGGGGATTATATAACTTAGCTTCAGCATCATCGATTTTCTTTTCCAAAGTAAAGAACCGGTTTAAATTAGAAATTGATGATATTTTAATTCCGTTTATGTCGAAAGCTATTCGAATCATAATTGTTGCGATCAGTATTACCATTATTGCACAGGAATTTGAATATGATGTAACAGGATTTATCGCTGGGCTTGGTCTCGGTGGTGTGGCAATTGCGTTTGCTGCAAAGGATGCAATCGGAAACCTGTTCGGCGGTTTTATCATTATTACCGAAAAGCCGTTTACAATTGGTGACTGGATCATGACACCAAGTGTGGAAGGAACCGTAGAGGACATTACTTTCCGCAGCACCAAGGTCCGAACATTTGCAGATGCGATTGTAACTGTTCCAAATAATACGTTGGCAAATGAATCGATTACAAACTGGAGTAAAATGGGAAAAAGGCAAGTGAGCTTTAATATTAAAATTTCTTATGAAACACCAAAAGCAAAACTATTAAAAGTTGTGCGGCAAATGGAAGAAGAGGTTAAAGGTCATAGTGAAGTGCACCCTGACTCAATCCTCGTCCGCTTCGATAAATATCAGGAAAACGGATATGAAATCTTCCTTTATTTCTTTACAAAATCAACCGCTTGGGCTGAGCATTTGCGCGTAAAAGAAGAGATTAATTTTAGATTAATTGAGATTCTTGAAAGTGAAGATGTGTCAATTGCATTGCCGAGCAGAAAGCTGTATGCAAGCGAGCCAGATGAGGAAAAGGGCAGTTTGCCGGCACCCCAGGAGTCATAAGTTAACAAAAAAGCTGCCGTCAAGGCAGCTTTTTGTTTCTGTTCGTAAACGAATTTATACAATTCATTCTTCACATTTAATCTCCAGAAAGGCTGGCTCTGTCTTCCCTTTTTCTATCGGGTATAATTGATATCCGCCTGTTTCAGAATCAAACCTTCTCAACACAGTCATATTCTTGATTTCCTTTAAAACGAGATCAACGGTAATCACTTCATTTTCCCTTTTGAGCAAATGTCCGCCAAAAACGGCGCCCTCCTGATCACACATGGTCCCGTGTATATGAGTTTCATATTGTTCATCCCTCTGGCAGACAATTCCCGTCCCATTCAAAAATTCAATGGGACCATTTCGGCTAATAAGATCACCGTAGCCAGCACCGATATTTGATTCGGGCCTTTCCACCAAGTATACGTAACCAGCTTTTTTAAAACTGCCAAAACAGCTGCTAATTGAAGCATATGTCATCTGATTTGCTCTGCAGACTTCTTCAATTCCTGTGATTAAATCTGTACCAGGCAGCAGCCGTGCCACAACCGTTTTTCCCTCAAAACCTTCAGCAAAATGTGCACGTACAGTATGAGTCATACTTTTCTCCCTTTCGCATATATTTCTAACTAGTATATATTAATTTTAAATTTTTTGAAAAAAAAGATATTGACATTCGTTTAAGGTTCATGTAGATTTTACCAATAAGGTTACCAAAAATTAAATATACTTGATTGTTCTCTTATCAAGAGTAGCTGAGGGACTGGCCCTGTGAAGCTCGGCAACCGTTCATTCAACAGAATGAATTGGTGCTAAATCCTGCAAAACACGTTTGTGTTTTGGAAGATAAGAGAGGAAGCGTATCTCTGTATGCTTATGCCTCTCTTTCTTTTGAAAGAGAGGCATTTTTATTTTAAAAAATTTCTTTAGGAGGAACGAACATGAAAAAATGGGCAATCATCTTATCATCAATTTTATTAACTGGATTTTTAGCAGGCTGTGGGAGTGACAGTGCCTCTGGAGATGAGGCAGAGCCGCTTAGTGAAGAAAAACTATTAATTGGAGTAACAGCTGGGCCGCATGAACAAATCGTTGAAAAGGTTAAAGAGGTTGCAGCAGAGGATGGGTTAGAGCTTGAATTAAAAGTATTTACAGATTATGTTCTGCCTAATACATCGCTTGCAGAAGGCGACTTGGATGTAAACAGTTATCAGCACGAACCTTTTTTAAATCAATTTAATGAGGATCATAATACAGATCTAGTAAAGGTAGGAAAAACGATTTTAAATCCAATGGCCGTGTATTCAGATCAATTTGGAAGTATTGAAGAACTGCCGAATGGAGCGAAGATTGGGTTGCCGAATGACCCGACAAACGGTTCACGTGCATTGTTTATCTTAGAAGAAGCTGGACTTATTAAATTGATTGATGAGAAGAGAGAAACAGCCTCTATTTATGACCTAGAAGAGAATCCGAAAGATTTTGAGTTTATTGAACTGGATGCAGCTCAAATTCCAAAGCAATTAAGTGAGCTGGACGCTGCTGCCATTAACACGAATTTCGCTTTAGAAGCCGGACTTAATCCAAAAGAAGATTCAATTCTCCTTGAGTCAACGAATTCTCCATATGTTAACTACATCGTTGTCCGTGCGGAAAATGAAAACGATCCTGTTCTTGAAAAGCTTAGAAATGCGTATCAGTCTGAAGAAGTGAAGAAATTTATTGAAGATGAATTCCAAGGATCTGTTATTCCGAGCTGGGATGAATAATGACTTTGATAGGTGGCGCTCACTTTATCCCTTGAAGGAAGCGAGTAACCACTAGCAGATTTAACGTTTAGAAACAGTCCAATAGCTGGGATGAATTGAAGGAGGCACAGCATGATCGTATTAGAGAATGTTTCGAAAACTTTTTCGGAAAAAAAAGGAAATATTGAAGCAGTTCGGAATGCCAATATTGAAGTGAAAACAGGAGAAATCCACGGAGTCATCGGCTATAGCGGTGCTGGAAAAAGTACATTAATTCGCTGTGTGAATCTGCTGGAAAACCCGACCTCGGGCAAGGTCATTATTGGAGGAGAGGATCTTACTTCCTTATCAGAACAGAATCTTCGCGAAAAAAGAAAGAAAATCGGCATGATTTTTCAAGGATTCAATTTATTAAAAACGGCAACAGTCTATGACAATATTGCCATCCCTTTAAGATTAATCGGCATTCAGAAGAGAGAAGTCGACAATCGCGTTAGAAAATATTTAGAGATTGTGGGTTTAGCAGATAAAGTGAATGCTTACCCAAGTCAGTTATCAGGAGGGCAAAAGCAGCGGGTGGCCATAGCCAGAGCGCTTGCCCAGGAGCCAGAGCTGCTGCTGAGTGATGAAGCAACAAGTGCTCTTGACCCGGAAACGACAGATTCCATTTTGGAACTGCTTTTAAAAATCAACAAAGAGCTTGGCATTACCATTCTGCTTATTACACATGAGATGAATGTCATTCAAAAAATATGTGATTATGTGTACGTGATGGAACAGGGCAGCATTATTGAGCAAGGAACAGCGATCGAATTGTTTTCAAAGCCCCAATATCCAACAACAAAAAAGTTTCTAAACACAATCGCACAGCGAAAGCTTTCATCCACGCTTATTCAGCAGTTAAAGCTATCAGGTAATGTGCTCCGGCTCACATTTTTAGGCGAAGCGACAGGAGAGCCGCTGCTGGCGCTGGTCAGTCAAAAGTTTAATGTAAAGCCCAATATACTAACAGCCAATATCATTGAACTGAAAAACGGAATTGTCGGGAATATCAGTATCCACTTGCTCGGTGAAAAGCAGGATATAGCAGCCGCTCTTACCTTTTTAGAAGAGCATGGGGTAAATATAGAGGAGTTGGAGGGATAACCAAATGGATCGATTTCAGCAATTTACAGATCAATGGCTGCCGATTATTGGCAAGGCCGTCGTAGAGACCTTTCAGATGGTTGGTGTTTCACTTTTATTTTCCATTTTAATTGGTGTGCCCCTCGGCATTCTCATTGTTCTAACAAGGCCTGGCCAAACGCTGCATAACAAATGGGTGTATGGCGGTTTAAATTTAATCATTAACATTATTCGTTCTGTGCCCTTTATTATTTTACTATTCTTTATTCTGCCTTTCACCAAATTTATCGTCGGGACAACGATCGGAGTCCAAGGGGTTATTGTTCCGCTTGTTATTTATACAGCACCGTATATTTCCAGACTCATAGAAACAGCTTTATTGGAAGTAGATAATGGTGTGCTGGAGGCCTATAAAGCAATGGGCATCAAGACACGTCAAATTATTTGGAATGTGATGCTGCGTGAAGCACGCCCTTCTCTTATCTTAGGATTAACGATTGCTACGGTCGGCTTAATTGGGGCAACTGCAATGGCTGGACTCGTCGGAGCTGGAGGTTTAGGTGACTTAGCCTATCGGTTCGGGCATCTCCGCTATGAAGTAGACGTGATGTATGCAACGGTTCTGATTCTAATAATCTTAGTGCAAAGTATTCAAACCATTGGAAACAGATTAGCTGCACGTTTGAAAAAGGATTAGTGTATTTACAAGAATGCTAGAAAGGAGGCTGCTCATTGGAAGAACTCTATTGGAAAAAGGAAAAGCGGATTGCGAGCATCATCATCAACCGTTCTCACAAAAAAAATGCATTTAATTTAAACATGTTTCAGACGCTTTCCGTTCTGCTGGATGAAATTGAACATGATAAGGAAGTAAAAGTGGTGGTACTATGCGGTGCAGATGGATCTGCCTTTAGTGCCGGTGCCGATATCAGTGAATTTTTACAGAATCGGACTTCAGCACAAAAAGCGAAGCAGTATAATACCATTGCTCTGAAGGCTGTGGAAAAGCTATATCATTTTCCAAAACCAACGATTGCGGCCATAAGAGGTTTAGCGATTGGCGGCGGACTGGAGCTGGTACTTGCGTGTGATTTCCGCTTTGCCTCACATGAAAGCCTCCTGGGCATAACGGCTGCGAAATTGGCGATTGTCTATAATCTATCGAGCACGAAAAGGCTTATTGATGCAGTGGGAGCATCAAAAGCCAAAGAAATGCTTTATACAGGAAAGCTTGTGAAAGCGCAGGAAGGCCATGAGATTGGACTTGTCAACTATGTATTGCCATACGAGGAACTATTAAAATCTGCCTATGATTACGCAAGTCAGCTTGCTGAAAAGTCTTCACTGGCTTTAAACGGAACAAAGAAAGTCATTCAAGCCGTTTTAAACGGTGATATTGAAGAAGATGAAAATATTGAACAACTTATCCTTGCCTCTTTTGAAAGTGAAGATTATCAGGAAGGCATTCAAGCGTTTCTAGAAAAACGAAAACCAAATTTTAAGTAGGATGGTGACCAGAAATGGCTGTCCCTGTAAACAGTAAGGATGCCTTGCTGCAAAATATGAATTCAAGCGATTATTTTCCTATTTCATACGAAGAGCTGGAAGCGCGAGCCCGGACCGTTATGTCAGCCGGTGCCTTTGGATATGTGCGCTCTGGCGCTGGGGGAGAGGAAACAGTAAGAAACAATCGGAGGGATTTTCAAAAACAGTCTATTGTACCAAGAGTATTAACAGATGTATCTGGCATCAATACAAGCATCACACTTTTTGGAAAACAATATGACCATCCCTTCTTGCTTGCACCAGTTGGTATGCTGAAGCTTGCACATGAAGATGCTGATTTAGCTGTCGCACAAGCAGCTGCACACTGCGGAATTCCATTTATACAAAGCACTGTTTCAAGCTATTCCATAGAGGAAGTAGCAGAAACTTCCCCTCTAAGTCCGAAGTGGTTCCAGTTGTATTGGTCGAACAATCGCAATGTTTCCTTTCATATGGCTGAACGAGCTGAAAAGGCAGGATTTGAAGCAATCGTGTTAACCGTAGATACCGTTATGCTTGGCTGGAGAGAAGAGGATTTGCGGAATCGTTTTTCACCGTTAAAGCTAGGCTATGGCAAAGGGAATTATGAAAGTGATCAGGTGTTTCTCCAGTCTCTTCCTGATGAAAGTGAAGAAAGCATTATTCAAGGAATTCTTGATAATATTCATCATCCCTCTTTAAATTGGGAGGATGTTGCCGAGCTTAAAAAAAGAACGAAGTTGCCAATTCTTTTGAAGGGAATTCTGCATCCCGAAGATGCCAGATTAGCGGTTGAGAATGGAATTGATGGCATAATTGTCTCAAATCATGGCGGAAGACAACTGGATGGTGTCGTTTCTTCAATATCGGCATTACCAGCGATCGCCAAGACAGTTAATAAACAAATTCCTGTGCTATTTGACAGCGGTATCCGGCGGGGAGCAGATGTAGTAAAAGCAATCGCGTTAGGAGCAGATGCTGTTTGCATCGGCAGACCTTTTGTATATGCGCTGGCAGCCGGCGGACAAAAGGGAGTAGAAAAGCTGCTGGAGAACTTTATCCAGGAAACAAAGGTATCAATCTCATTAGCTGGTGCTTCAAGTATTGCCGAGCTTGCTTCTGTGAAATTGGTTCATACAACTTAAGGGGAGGTAATGGTAATGACACAGGCACTAAGCGGAATGAGAGTCATTGATGCAACCCAAATTTTAGCCGGCCCCTACTGTACAATGGTTCTTGGTGATATGGGAGCAGATGTGATCAAGGTGGAAAAATCTCCAGGCGGGGACGATACGAGGCGAATGGGTCCCTACATAGACGGAGAGAGTCATATGTTTATGATGGTCAACCGCAACAAAAGGGGAATTTGCCTAAACTTGAAGGAAGAGGAAGACAAACAAGTTCTCTATGAGCTTGTGAAAACAGCAGATGTGTTTATTGAAAACTTTCGTCCTGGGGTGGCAGCAAAGCTGAAAATTGATTATGAGACATTAAAAGAGCTTAACCCAAGTATCATTTATTGTTCAATTTCTGGTTATGGTCAAACAGGTCCATACAAAAATAAAGGCGGTTTTGATATTATGGCACAAGGCTTGTCTGGCATTATGGATATGACCGGCGAAAAAGACGGAAAGCCTGTAAAAGTCGGCATTGCCATTCATGATATTGCAGCAGCGCAAACGGCTATTCAGTCGGTGCTGACGGCCTATATCCACAAGCTGAAATCAGGTCAAGGGCAATATATCGATGTTTCTCTTGTCGATTCAGCTTTAGCGTGGACTGTATGGGAGGCAGCAGCCTATTTTGGCGAAGGTCAGCTCCCGAAACGAAATGGAACAGCCCACCGTGCCGCGGCTCCATATCAAGGTTATGCTACTGGAGATGGGTTTATTTTAATCGGCGCAGCGAATCAAAAATTATGGGAAAAATTTTGCCTGTTTGTAGCGGATCAACCCCAATGGCTTCAAGACGAGCGGTATGCAACCAATTCATTACGAAATGAGCATGCCCAGCAGCTTGAAAAGGATATTGAGAATGTGCTGCGAACATATTCATCCGCTCATTGGCTTGCATTACTTGAAGAAAACGGCATTCCTTCTGGACCCATCTATTCCTATGATCAAACGATGAATGATCGGCATATCCAGGAACGCGAAATGATCCTCGAATACGAGCACCAGCAATTTGGTACCTTAAAAACACTGGGATTCCCAGCAAAATACTCACAAACTCCTGCCAAACTATCAAAACCTGCTCCAAAGCTGGGAGAACATAACGAAGAAATCCGTGCGGAACTTGGTTTATAGTGTACATGTGGAAGTGGTTTGTCATTTGGCAGGCCACTTTTTTTCGCGCTGGCAGAGAGAAAAATGGAGGGATAGGAAGGAGCGGATGTTTGATAGGAAAGAGCATATTTTTGTTAGGAAACTTGAAAAAATTGATAGGAAGTAGCAGAGGTTTGATAGGAAACTCCAAAATTTTGATAGGAAACGAAAAAATTTTGATAGGAACCCCTGAATAAGCGGTGAAAATTGAACTGTGGCGGGCGGGAACAGGTTATGATTTCACGCAAAAACGAAATCTGACCTGTTTACTAGTTGATTATTGGTTGAAAAAAGCGATTTGATAGGAAAAAACGGATGTTTGATAGGAAACTTGAAAAAATTGATAGGAAGTAGCAGAGGTTTGATAGGAAACTCCAAAATTTTGATAGGAAACTCCAAAATTTTTATAGGAAACCAATAAAAATTGATAGGAAACCAATAAATTTTGCTATTGAACTCAAAATAATCTAGTCCAATGACCCGAAAACGACTTCATTTTTTTAAAAAAGCGAAAACCAATCTATAATAGAGAAGATTTTCGGTTTAATAGTCGAGTAAGAAAAAAACTGCCAAAAAAAATTCACACTCTCATATAAACTCATCAAAAAATCAGAGGGAAACAAACTCCCCACTGATTTCCAGCTGCCATTGTGCCCTATTCATCTTCATCCTCATCTTCTCCAAATTCTGCTTCCTTCCGCTTTCTCAAACGGAATATATAATAAGAAGGAACGAGTCCGCTGATAAAAATAATCCCGCCGATGAGTGCACCATCCCATATACCATAGCCAGGCGTATTTGCTGTAAGGATTCCTACGATCAGGCTAATCAGCAAAGTAACAATGGCACTAATCTGAAGGGAGTGATTGGATTTTTTTAGATTGCTTTCACTATCAACACTAATGTTCATGGATAAATAGGCAAGTACAATCACAGTAACCATAAATACCAGCCAAAGCGGGTTATCACGCATTTGGTCTATTCCGCCTTGGAGAAATTCGTAGAAAAGAATGGCAAAAATTCCTAAAGACTGGACTGCAAAAGCGATTCTGACATTTTTTAAATTCTTCATGATTAGGCGTTCATCGGTTATTTTCTTCACTGTTAAATTCCTCCTCGCTGATCCAAAATAATTCATCTAATTGAGCGTTTACTCTGTAGCAAATTTGCAGGCACAGTTTCAGGGAAGGATTATATTTTCCTTTTTCAATCAGACTGATCGTTTGCCTTGTAATGCCCACACCGTCTGCCAGCTGCTGTTGAGTTAAGTTTGCCTTTATTCGAGCCAGTTTCACATTATTTTTCATAGCAGCCCTCCATGAAATGAAGGTAACATATAAATTACATTATGTAAAATATAAATTGCATAATAAAAAAGAACCTGAATTGAACAGGTTCTTTTTCATCATCTATATTAAGATCTTATTCTTGCTTTTCCTTCTCTGTATGCTCATCCTTTTCCAGCATGACAATCAGTCCAGGAAGCAGTACCCCCCGAATCAGGAACGTATCGAGTAAAATCCCGACTGCAACAATAAAGCCAAAGACGAAGAGCAGCTGAATGGGCTGTGTCATTAAGACAGCAAAGGTTGCGGCGAGAATAATCCCAGCAGAGGAAATAACGCCGCCGGTACTGGAGACAGCCACTTCAATCGCTTTTTTAACAGGATATTTTTTGCGTTCCTCCTGAAAACGTGACACAAGAATGATATTGTAATCAATGCCAAGTGCAACAAGAAAAACAAAGGCATATAAGGGTACACGATTGCTGATGGCGTTAATATCAAAGAAGAGGTCTGATAAAAATACCCCTAATCCTAATGCCGACAGCAGCGATACCAATATAGTTCCAATCATATAGATTGGCATTTTAATGGATTTTGTTAAGAAGATCAGCATGACAAAAATAAGAATCGTCTCAAGTGCGACAATGACAACAATATCGCGATTGTTCACACTGCGGTCATCAACAAGACTTGCAGTTTCTCCAGCAAAATAGAGATTGCCTTCGAGATTATTGGTTTTTATTATATTGTCAGATTGTTCAATTGTCTGTTCCATTGCATCAATGACTTCTTCTGAATATGGATTTTCATTATATGTGACCGAATAGGAAATCACCTTTGAATCGTCGGTTGTTTCTGAGATTGTAACACTTCTCACTAATGATTGATCTTCCAAGGCTAATCTAAGATTTTCAGCATCATCTGTAGTGATTGCCTCTTTAGCTTCGTATAAAACCGTTGCAGGAGCTATGTCTCCTTTTGCAAACTTGTCAGAGAGCAGTTCATAGCCTTGTCTTGAAGGCATATTCTCTGGAAAAGATTTAATCGTATCAAACTCATACTGGAGGTTGAATAGATTTAAGGAGGATACAACTAAGAAAATTGCAATGAGCGCTACAGCCATATCTGGTTTCTTAACAACGATTCGAGCGACTTTACTCCAAAATGAGTTTTTATTTAGATGCTCATCGCCCACTTTAGGCACCTTCGGCCAGAATGCTTTTCGTCCAAAAAGAGTAAATAATGCTGGCACTAATGTGACAGATGCAAGCATGATGATCACCATTGCGGTGGCAAATGTTGGGGCAAAATTGCGATAATCACCTGACTGTGCGAAAAATAAGACAAGCATGGCTGCGAGAACGGTTCCGCCTGAGAAGAAGACAGGCAAGCCCGTTTCACGCATCGCTGATTTCATGGAATCGAAGCGGTCTTCATATGTCTTTAATTCTTCACGATAACGAGAAAAGACGAAAAGTGAATAATCAATAACAGCAGCAAACAGTAAGATCGACATGATTGATATCGTTTGCTGGCTGAGATCGAGTCCAGATGCCCCAAGGAAACCAAGTGATTTCATTACAACCTGGTATACAAAACCAGCAGCGAGCAATGGAATAAGTGCAAGTAATGGTGAGCGATAAATCACAATTAAAAGAATTAAGATTAAGCCAACAGTAGAGAACAGCAGAACCAAGTCGGCTCTTGAAAATAAATCAACTGAATCAGATGAGATGCCTGCAGGGCCGGTAATAAACAATTTAAGATCTGTTTCTTCAGCAATAATCTCACTGATCTGATGATTCGCATATTGAATTTCTTTCGTTTCCATTGAATCCTCATAGATTAATGGAAGGGAAGCAGTTGTCTGATCTTCAGAAACAAATGATTCAGCAGCAGCTGGAGGAAGAGCGGCAAGAGGAATTAATTCCTTAATTCCTTCTATCTCTTCACCTTCTATTGCCTGAAGTGCCGATACAAGTTCTTCTGTGCTTAGTTCCCCGTTATCTCTATGAAAAACGAGTATGGCTGGAATCCCTTTTTCACTCTCAAAATATTCATTTTGCTTACTTTCTGCAATAACGGATTGTGCATCATCAGGCAAGGACGCTATATTTGAGACTTCATAATCCTTATGATTAGGCCCGAAAATCGTAAATAAGATTGTAACAGCTAACCATGCGGATAGTGTAATCCACATTCCTTTTTTCGTGGAAACCCAGTCGGTGACGGTCTGAAGAAACCCTTTCATTTTACCTTCTCCTCTCAATATGACAATAGTGTCACTTTAGTCGTAAAGAGGTCTATAAAAGACCTGCTGTACTCATTATCTTTATAAGTGACACTTCTGTCAATTATTACGTTCAAACATTCCTGATTGAAGCATGTCTTTGATTGAGCTAACCCATATCGACTGTGGAATTCCAAAATGGTTCGGAATGGCGATTGATTGGAAAATATAGCCCAAAATGAGCGTGTCAGGCAAATGAGATTTTAATATGTTCTCCTGCTTTCCAAGACTGATAAAATCCTGCAAGTGTTTATACATATCAATTTGCATTTCCATCAATCTTTGCTTGTTTTTCTTCACCACTTCTGTAGAAGACTGTACTTGTTTGCCGATTTCTATTAACCGCTGCAAATTGGAATTTTGAAACATGAACGTAATCAGGAAGTCAAACTGTCCATTAAAATCTTTGATATGACTGATCTGCTGTAGCTCTTTATGAGACTGCTCCATCTCGAAAATCATATAAGCAGTAATTAATTCATCTTTATTCTCAAAGTATTTATATATGGTTCCTCTGGCTACATTCAGAGCGTCTGCCAGATGGCTGAAAGTAAAACCTTCATACCCATTGCTTAATAGTAAGGGCTTCACTTGTCTGTAAAGTTCCTCAAGTGAAAATTTGCGTTCCCGTGCCATAAAAAAACTCACCTCAACCCTTATTATATTTCATTTAGCCTAGTTGTACTAAATGAAATATGACATTGACATTTCTAGGAAAATTCAGTCATAATATTACTTGAAAGTAATATAAAATGGAGATGTTCAATATGGCGATTCGAGGAAGGAAAAAAGGGGCGAACGGGGAGCAGACAAAGAAAATTTTATTAGAGGTGGCAGCGCAGGAGTTTGCAACTTGTGGTTACCATGAAACAAAGGTAAGTACGATTGTAAAAAAAGCGAATGTTTCACAGCCAGCCTTTTACCTTTATTTTGAGAGCAAAGAACATATCTATCAGGAGCTAGTTCACCAGTTTCAGCTAAGACTATCTGTGTTAACTTCGGAGAGCAAGATTGAACCTGGAGTTGAAATGCCATCCCTTGCTGAAAAAATATCTTATGGAATGGGCAGAATCTTGCGCTTCTTTTCAGAGAATCCGGACTTAACCAGAATTGGCTTTTATTCTTCTCAAGAAGCCATCCTCATCAAGCAAAAAATGACGGAACAGATATGTGGAAATCTTCGTGCAGAAGCAGAAAGCGGCTACTTTAAACCTCAAATGAACATAGCAATTGCAGCTGAATGTGTGATAGGTGCCATTGAGAGACTGACCTTAACAGAACTTTTAACAGGTAAAAGAAATGCTGAAGATTTGGCAAGTGAGATTGTTAACATCCTGTTGTATGGTTTGATTAATGATAAATAATACATAATAGGATCAAGTTTATAAGGGGTTGAGGGGAAATGAAGAGTGGAGATGGGCTTATAGATGAAGAATGGGTGATATTAATCCAGGCGGCAAAGGAGCTTGGTCTCACTCCAGAAGAAGTAAGAGAGTTTTTCTATGAACATGCAAAAGCTCAAGTGGATAGAGTTGCTGATTAAATTTTCATATATATCATTTTACAACGTAAAGTATTTTATCCCCATACAGTGCCTGCTAAGGTGCTTTTTTTTATTCATAAATGAACAGAACCTGAGGAATTTACCTGCTAAGCTCAGGTGAATAGTAAGGAAAGTAAAGGTTTAGCTTCTGCCCATCAGTTACCGATCAACCATTCTAATGACTAATTTTTTATTTCGTCATACTAATCCCTTTCATTTTCTTTACAAAAATGTCTGAAAACTTTTACATTCTTTTAACCAACTGAACTTGGTGCCAAGGTATTCTTGAAGAAAACCATGTGGGAGGCTTTTATTATGAAAACAGAGCTTCACTGTCATACAAATATATCAGATGGATCATATACGATTGATGATGTTTTAGCATTGGCTAATTATAACGGAGTATCTCATCTTGCTATTACCAATCACGACACAACGAAGGGGCTGGAAGAGGCAATTGAGAAGGGGCAGCAGCAGGGGATCGAGGTCATTCCGGGGATAGAAATTTCAGCATATGATTTTGAGAGAAATCGCCGTGTTCATATCCTTGGATACTTTATAACACCAGGTGATGAAGAACTTGAAAAGATTGTCCAGCCGCTCGTTGAAAGAAGGCATAGTGCTTCACAGAAAATGACCAAGAGGCTGATCGAGGCTGGTTATCAAATTACTTGGGAACGGTGCCTTGAATTGGCGCATGGCGGAACAGGGGTATATAAGCAGCATATCATGCAGGCTTTAATTGAGGGAGGATATTGTGATTCTATCTATGGTCCGCTTTATAAAAAACTGTTTAGCCGTGGTCAAAATGGAGAACAGCCTGGCATTGCTTTTATCCCAATGCAATATCTTGATGCGGTTCAAGCAGTGAAAGCAATTATCTCAGCAGGAGGAGTTCCTGTCCTTGCCCATCCAGGCCAGTATAAAAGCTTCGAACTTGTACCTGATTTGGTTGAAGCGGGTTTACAGGGAATCGAAATTTGGCATCCTTTGCACAAGCGTGAAGATGAAGAACAAGCGAAATATTTAGCGAAAACGTATGGCCTCATCGAAACTGGCGGATCCGATTTTCATGGATCGTATGATGAAAAACCAGTAGTGATTGGGAGCAGAAATCCTGGGATTGATGTTGTTAGACAGCTAAAAGAAAGAAAACAGCAAAGGGGAGTTAAGGTTTAAATAGGGTTTTTCATGAAAATAGAAAGGGGCGAATTTCAACATGCCAGTCATCTATCAGCCTATTAAAACGCCAGCAAATCGATCGATTGTTCCGCTTATTGAGGAATCATGTGAGATTATAAATTGTTTTGCCGGAGAATGGACGGCCATTGGAAGAAACAATAAATTGATAGAATCTTCTATTGGTGATTATTCATACACAATGGAAGATGTAACAATTAACTATTCTGAGATCGGGAAGTTTTGTTCCATTGCATCACATGTCTGCATAAATCCTGTTCAGCATCCAATGGATCGGGTTTCCCAGCATCACATTACCTATCGCAGATTACAGTACCAGTTAAAGGAAAACGATGATGAAGCGTTTTTTGATTGGCGCCGAAGTCATAAAGTGAAAATTGGTCATGATGTCTGGATTGGTCATGGTGCCATTATTATGAAAGGTGTGGAAATAGGCAATGGAGCAGTCGTGGGTGCGGGTGCGGTTGTGACAAAGAATGTTGAACCCTATTCCATAGTGGCTGGAGTGCCAGCCAAACCTATTCGAAAAAGGTTTTCAGATGAAATTGCCGCGAAACTGGAAAAGGTTTCTTGGTGGGATTGGCCTAGAGAAAAGCTCGAAAATCACCTGGATGACTTAAACGATGTTGAGCTGTTTATTAAAAAGCATGGGTGATGAAAAAAAGGCTTCGATTTCTTTTGAAAGGAGCAAGTCCTATGTCTGGTAAAGCCAAAGTTGTAGACAGAATGATTATGGAAATTCGAGAAGGAAAGTATAAACCGAGTGATAAACTGCCCTCAGAAAATGATTTGGCAGATCAGTATAAAGTGCCGAGGATGGTTATTCGCAAAGCATATGAACGGCTGCAGGAATTAGGCTATATTTTTTCAAAGCAAGGAAAAGGAAGCTTTGTGCAAAATCAAAGTCTGCAAATTCCTCTGATCTTAACGGGAGATGTAAGCTTTAGCGAGAAAATGCAGGGGTTGAATTATGAGTTTCGGACCAGTTTGCTGTGCTGTGAACCTATCGAGTATGATCCGCAGATTTATCATGTGCTGCAGGCGAGACAGGGGGATCTTGTTTATAAAATAAGCAGGCTGAGGATCGTAGAAAATTGCCCAATTGCCATACATACTTCTTTTTTGCCGCAGAAGGTCTTTCAGGAGATTGGTGATGAAGGGAAAAACATTACATCCATCTTTCAATATTATCGAACGCATGGTTTTAGTCAATTTGAATCTATGCGGAGTGAACTTACTGTGGAGTTCCCGGATGAATCTTCTCGTGAAGTGTTGAAGTGTCCCAGTCTTGTACCATTGCTTGTGCTTGAATCAGGCTGTAAGGATCGTGAATCAGGAAAGGTATTGGAATATTCAAAGATCCTGTATCGCAGTGACTGTTTTACATATGTGCTCTAAATAGATTTGTGGCCGCCAAACGCAATGTGTTTGGCGGTTTTTGTATATGATGTTTTTTCCTTTCATAACGGCTGCTGCCACTATCTTTTCATCTTTACAAAACACAAACAAATCTTAACGGTTCTTTTACGTTCGTTCACTTGGCAACAAGGTACATTTAATGTGCAGGACAAAGACAGTAACGGAGGCTATTGTATGAAAAGAAAAAGAAGAACGGAAATTTTGATCAATGGCTCCCATGAGCTAGTGAAGGAATTCGCTGAAGAGGTATTCGGAAATTTTGACGTAAAGATCATTCAGAAACCTGAGAATGGCTTAGTTATGCTGAAGGTAAGAGAGACTTCTAAGAAGAGCTTATATTATCCAGGAGAGGTTTTCGTAACAGAGTGTAAAGTGCAAGTAGAAGAAAGCATTGGCGTTGGAATCGTTATGGGAGATCATCCTGAGCTTGCATATAACCTAGCTGTTGTGGATGCAGCTTTTGGAGCGAATGTATCAATAACAGAAAATTGGATTCCCCGTCTTTTAGAAGAGGAGAAGAGAATAAATCAGCAAAAAGCAGCTATGCAATCTGACATATTAAAAACAAAAGTAAATTTTGAAAATATGGATGTTTCATAAGGAGTGAAACCAATGAAATTTAATATAGTTCATGATGTTCAATCTGTCTACAGGAAATTAGTAGACGCTATCTCAAGACCAGGAGAACTGGCCAGCCTGCAGCGGGAGTGCTTGTTGGTAAAGGGTGAAAATTATCTTAGTGATCATCAGTCGGTGCTTTTATTGGCTCTTACTATGCTTGATCAGGAAGTAACTTTTAAAGTCCTATCAGAGAAGGAAGAAATCATAAGCAAGGTGATTTATCAGCTGACAAATGCAAAACCGGCACAGCTAGAGCAAGCTGACTATATTTTTGTTTTACATGATGCAGAAGCAGGAGCATTAGAACAGGCAATACATATGGCGAAGGAAGGCACTTTATATAACCCTCATCTATCAGCAAGCATCATTGCTGAAACAAAGTCTGTCAGCAGTGGAGAAGAGTTTCTGCTAAAAGGGCCTGGAATTCCGGAAAGTATTGTGATTGCAACAGATCTGCCTCGTGGATGGGCAAAAAAGCGCGCTGCTAAAAACAAAGAATATCCGCTGGGCATTGATCTCTTCCTTATTGATGCAGATCAGCAATTACTGGCAATTCCCCGGACAGCTCAAATGACTGAAAAACAGGTGATGATCTAATGGGTTATGTAGCAGTAAAGGGTGGAACAGAAGCGATCGAAGAGTCAATCAAACGTTTGCAGTACGAAAGAGTGAAAAGCGGAAAAAGCATTGAAGTGGAAAAGATTCAAGCAGGTATGCGGGGGCTTGTCGACCAAGTGATGTCTGAGAGCAGCCTCTATGATGAGACTTTGGCTGCATTGGCAATTAAGCAGGCAGAGGGCAATCCTGAAGAAGCCGTGTTTTTATTAAGAGCATACCGGTCGACCGTTCCAAGAAAGCATTATTCAAGAAGTATTGAATCACATCAAATGTTTATTGAACGAAGGATTTCAGCAAGTTTTAAAGACATTCCCGGCGGCCAAATTCTAGGAGCCACAACAGATTATACACATCGGCTTCTAAATTTTGATCTTTCACAGGAAAATGACGATGAGGCTCTAAAATGGCTGAACAGCAATGTGCAAAGTGTAAATTCAGAGGAAAAGGTAAAAACGTTTCCGAAGGTGCTCGATTATTTGAGAAATGAAGGATTAATTATTCCCTGTGAAAATAATGATGAAACCCCTGATGATATTACAAGAGAAAGCTTGGAATTCCCAGCCAGCCGCAGTGCAAGACTGCAGGTTCTGACAAGAGGTCAAACGGGGACCATTACTTCCTTAGGATATGCGGTCATTCGCGGCTATGGAACCACTCACCCTACAGTAGGAGAGCTTCGTGTTGGGACACTGCCGGTAACGGTGGGGCTTCCTCAGCTTGGAACTGACGAAATAGATGAAAATGATGTTTATTATATTGGGGAACTGAAAGCGACAGAGGTTGAGATGCTTATGCCAGTAACAGCTGAGAAGGAGCTTGGGAAAAACGAAATGGAATTCGAAATTGGCTATGGCTTTTGCTTTGGCCAGAATGAAACAAAAGCGATTGCAATGGGAATCCTGGATTATTGTCTTGAGCATCCGAATACCGATTTTCCTAGCCATAATGAAGAATTTGTTTTGTATCATATTGATTCTGTTGAATCAACTGGGTTTATCTCGCATTTAAAAATGCCTCATTACGTAACATTCCAATCTAAGCTGGATTCTGTACGGAAAACAAAGCAGCAGGAAAAAGAAGAGGTGGCAAGTGTATGAAAAATGCTTATAATTTTGCCTTTTTCGATGAAGGCTCGAAAAAAGAGATTCGCAGAGCCACTCTAAAGGCCATTGCAATCCCTGGTTATCAAGTTCCATTTGCATCCAGAGAAATGCCGATTGGGCGTGGATGGGGAACGGGCGGACTGCAGTTGACTCTTTCTCTAATCGGCAAAGAGGATACTTTAAAAGTGATTGATCAAGGCTCAGATGAATCGGTCAATGCAGTGAGCATTAAAAAACTTATCTTTGATACAACTAGGGTGCCAACGACAGACCGGACTGCAGAAGCCACTTTGATACAGTCCCGCCACCGCATTCCTGAGGTGCCGTTAACCAAAAAGCAAATTCTAATTCTGCAGGTGCCCACTCCAGAACCACTGCGTTCTTATGAACCAAGTGAAATGGAAACGAAAAAGCTTCATGGTGAAAAAGAATATAGCGGTGCATGGCTTATGCTGTTTGAACAAATTATGAAGTATGGAAACATGACAACTGGAGCCGATCATCCTGTCCTCGTAAATAATCGTTATGTGATGGCACCAAGTCCGATACCGAGGTTTGATAATCCTAAAATGGAAGATAGTGAAGCGCTTATTCTTCTTGGAGCAGGCAGGGAGAAAAAGGTATATGCTATTCCTCCTTACACGAAGGTAAAATCATTGGATTTTGAAGATTACCCGTTTCAAAAAGAAGAGTTTTCTGGAAAACAATGCCGTCTATGCGGCGCTGCAGATGTTTTTTTAGATGAATTGATTGATGAAGAAACATCAGAAACCGTCTATCAATGCAATGATACAAGCTATTGTTTGGATACGTTAAATGGAGTCCAAGGAATGGAGGCAGTCAATGAATCAATTTGAAAAGCCAGTATTATCGGTGAAAAATTTAAATAAGCAATTCGGGAAAGGCTGCTCGCATTGCAGGCAAGCTGATTCGCCTTCTCTTATTAAAAATTACTGCCGGGTTTGCGGAACGGTGTATGCGTGCAGAGAGGTTTCGTTTGATGTATTTCCCGGAGAAGTGCTTGGCATTGTCGGTGAAAGCGGGAGCGGCAAGTCAACATTAATGCAGTGCCTGTATTTCGATCAGCCAGTGTCCAGTGGGGAAGCCTATATGAATTCCTATGAAAATGGACATCAAAATCTTTTCGGGGAATCCTCCCAGCAGCAGCGGTATATTCGCAATCATATGATCGGAAAGGTGTATCAAAATCCGCTGCTTGGCTTAAAAATGGATTTCTCCTCCATCGGAAATATAGCAGAAAAGCTGATTGCAGCAGGAGGCACAAATGTAGGTGTTATGGAAGAAAGAGGAAGTGACCTGCTGAACCAGGTAAATATTCCTGTGCATCGCAGGAAGGAAGCACCAAAGAACTTTTCAGGTGGAATGCAGCAGCGTGTGCAAATCGCAAAAGCATTATCAAATAAGCCTCCGTTGCTGCTGCTTGATGAAGTAACTACAGGTCTGGATTTGTCTGTACAGGCAAATGTACTTGATTTGATCAAAGGTCTTCAGCATGAACTGCAAATCAGTATTGTTCTTGTATCGCATGATCTCGGGGTGATCCGCATGCTTGCAGACCGAACACTCGTTATGCTCGAAGGAAGAGTGATTGAACAAGGTTTGACAGATCAAATTCTAGAGGATCCGCAGCATGCATATACGCAGCAGCTCGTTCATTCTCTGCTATAAGAAAGGGGGACACATGAAATGTATATCATTACAAACGCTCAGATCATTACAGAAGAAGGTATTTTAATTGGATATGATCTTTTTATACAGCATGACATCATTCAGAGCATCGCTCCAAGAGGCAGTCTCAAGTTTGAAGAAGGCATCGAAATCATTGATGCTGCGGGAGGGTATGTCTCACCAGGATTTATTGATATACATTCAGATTATATTGAACATATGGCTGCACCTAGACCTACATCGCTCATGAATTTTAATATTAGTTTGCGGGAAACAGAGAAAGAATTAATCACACACGGCGTCACAACCATGTTTCATTCCCTCTCTATGTTAAAAGAAACAGAGTACGACTATAAGCCGATCAGAGAGCCTGAAAATGTCCGCAAACTCATTGATATTATCGATCAGAGCCATCATATCAAGCATTTAGTCCGGCATCGATTTCATGCCCGTTTTGAGATTGATAATGTGAAAGAAGTAGACAATCTGAAACAATATATTGCTGAAGGAAAGGTTCATCTCGTTTCCTTTATGGATCATACTCCGGGGCAGGGGCAGTATCGTCATTTAGAAATCTATAGAAACACCGTGAAAAGCTATAACAACTTGAATGATGCAAGCATTGATGTGCTCATTCACAATCATCAAACAAAAGAAAAGCTGTCGATTGAAGATATGCGAGACATTGCCGAATTTGCCAGAAAGCATGATGTGGCAGTTGCTTCTCATGATGATGATTCATTGGAAAAACTGGATTTAGTAGAGAGTTTTGGAACAAGTATCAGTGAATTTCCAATCACACTTGAAGTAGCGAAGAGAGCACAAGAACTTGGGATGTATACCATTGCCGGTGCACCGAATGTGATGCTAGGCGGATCACACAGCGGGAATCTATCAGCTGCCGAAGCAATTCAGGATGGTGCAATCGATATTTTATGCAGTGATTATTATCCTGCTGCCATACTTCATTCCATCTTCAGGCTCGTTCATGAATATGGAATGGACTTGGCGGAGATGATCAAGCTTGTCAGCATCAATCCCGCAAAAGCGGTCAATATGGAACATGAACTAGGTTCGATTGCAGAAGGGAAAAAAGCAGATCTGTTAATCATTGAAACCATCAGTGATGATTTTCCGGTAATCACAAGTGTATTTGTAGATGGGAAGCTGATACAAAAGACGAATTACCGTGTGTGATGGTGCGGCAGGCGTTTAACCATGGAAAGCGGGTGAGAATATGAATGCTTTATTAGAAATCAACAATCTATCAAAATCGTTTCAGCTTCATCAGCTCAATAAGAATATTAAGGCTGTTGAGGGGATCGATTTGCTGGTAAATGAAGGAGAGTTTGTTGGAATAACAGGGAAAAGCGGCAGTGGAAAGTCAACTATTTTAAAAAGCATATATGGTACATACCGAATTAAAAGCGGAAGTATAATCTATCAATCTGCTCAATTTGGAAAGATTGATTTAGCACATGCAACCCAGCGGCAAATGCTGTATTTACGCAAGCATGAGATTGGCTATGTCTCACAATTTTTAAATGTGATGCCTAGAACAACAGTGAGAGAGCTTGTGCAGCAATCCATTCTCGAGCGCGGAGTCTTCCTTACACAGGCAAAAGAAGAGACAGAAAAGATCCTTTCGCATTTTGAATTGGATAAAGAGCTGTGGGATAGCTACCCAACAACCTTTTCAGGTGGGGAGAAGCTCAGAGTTAATATTGCCAGAGCGATGGTGAAAAAACCGCGATTGCTTTTACTGGATGAACCAACGGCGAGTCTCGATCAGGAATCAAAGCTCAAAGTGAAAATCCTCATGGAGCAGTTAATGGCGGAAGGAACCACGATGCTTGGCATTTTCCATGATCTCGAGTTTATGAATCATCTCTGCAACCGGGAATACAACATGCACAATGGTGTTGTTCTAAGTTAATATTTACTATTCATTAACAAAATAATACAGAGTATTAACAATATTCGACATGAAGTTAATAGTAGCTTGACATCTTCTTTTTATAATGAGATCGAATGCGAAAAAAATAAAAATGTGTGGGGAGAATGATGATGAAGAAAAGGATGTTGTTTATTTTACTTACGTTCGTAATGATCGTGGCTGCAGGTTGTTCATCTTCAGCAAATTCAGAAGGTGGCACATTAACAATTGCTTGGCTTCCAAATGAATCTGGAGCTGATCTTGAAGCGGCTCGTGATGAGATTGGAAAGGTAATTGCTGAAAAAACAGGTATGGAAGTAGAACATCAAACAACAACTGACTATATTGTCGCAATTGAAGCAATTGCAAACGGAAATGCAGATATGGCATTCCTTGGTGCTCAAGGATTTATCGAAGCAAATAATAAAAATGATAAAGTGCTTCCACTTGTTGTGCCAACAGGTCCTTCCGGTACATTAGATGACGCTGTCTACCACAGCTGGTTAGCAGCAGAAAAGGCAAATGCTGAACAATACAAAGATGGCGATGCTTATGCGATTGACAACATCCAAGGAAAGAAATTCTCCTTTGTTTCCAACAGTTCAACATCAGGTTTTAAAGTTCCTTCTACAGGAATTGTTGATTATTTCTCACAAAAAGACGAGTTTAAAGATCTAACAGCTGAAGATTTACTTGAAGGCGGTTCAGACAAATTCTTTAGCGAAGTATTATATGGCGGTTCTCACCAAGGCTCTGCAGTCAACCTATTATCAGGCAAATCAGAGATTTCGGCATTCTGTGATACATGTGTGAATAACTATGTTGAATTAGCTGATGGCGATGAAAATACAGCTGGTGCTGTTTATAAAGTTAAAGAAGATGCTGCGGAACCATTTAATACAGTAACAGGAAAAGAATTCACTCTTATTTCTGTAACGCCTGTTCTAAATGCACCGTTTGTTATTAACACAGACAATATTAATGAAGAGCTTCAGGCTGAGCTTTTAGAAATCATGACTTCAGATGACATTACAAATAACGAAAAAGTATTCATTCCAGAGGATTCAGATTTCTCAGGGTTGTTCTCCAAGACAGCGGACGAGCGTTTAGTTGAAGTAGAGAATTCATGGTTTGATCCAATTCGTGAGCTATCCAAATAAAGAATAGGTTAGGAGAGTTAACATATGAGCGCCTTGCTTGAAGTGAAAAATATTTCGAAGCATTTCGGTAAAGACACGAAGGCATTATCAGATGTTAGCTTCTCCGTCCAAGAAGGAGAGTTTGTTTCAATCATCGGACCATCCGGTGCAGGGAAATCAACTCTCCTTCGCTGTATCAATCGCATGGTTGATCCAACAAGCGGAGAAGTGCTTTTCGAAGATGCCAATTTAGTAGAACTGAAAAAGAAAGAGCTGAAAATGACACGCACAAAAATAGGCATGATCTTTCAGCATTACAATCTAGTAAATCGTCTGAGTGTCATTGAAAACACACTGCACGGCGTCCTTGGCAAAAAGTCAGTCATTGCTGGTGCCTTAGGATTATATAATCAGCAGGAAAAAGAACGAGCGGTGGAGTTATTAAAAATCCTTGGTTTAGAGGACCATATTTACAAGCGGGCAGATCAGCTGAGCGGAGGACAAAAGCAGCGTGTCGGAATTGCTCGTGCGCTTATTCAGGATCCGCATATGATGCTATGTGACGAGCCGATTGCTTCACTGGATCCGAATTCAGCTAAAATCATTATGGATCATTTGCAGAATATTTCACGAACAATGGGAATCACAGTACTAGTTAATCTCCACCAGGTGGATGTTGCACTAAAGTATTCCGACAAAATTATCGGTGTAAATGGCGGAAAAGTCGTCTTTAATGGAGTGCCAGAAGAAATAACAAAAGAAGATATTCAGCGTATCTACGGTTCGGAAGCTGAGGATCTTATTTTTGATATAGGAGGCATCCATGCAAGCTGATTATTTCAAAAAGAAAAGGCTTAGTTCACTTTCTTTTTTCGTCGTGTTAGCAATTATTACCGTAATGGCCATCATCATTACGGAATACAACGTGGTAAAAGGATTTACTTCTCTTCCACAAGCTGTACAGTGGGCATTAGGCAACTTTTACCCAACTGTTGAATCATTAGAAAAGCTGCCTGATATTATGGACAAACTGATCGAAACATTGCTAGTTTCTGTTGCGGCAACAACCATTGGTGCCCTGTTTGCCTTGATTTTTGCTGTGCTAGGCTCTAATACAACTAGAGTAAATGCCTTTTTTGGCAGTATTTGCAGAGGTGTCGCGACTGTTTTTCGTAATATCGATGTTGCAGCATGGGCGATGATTTTGCTGTTTTCTTTTGGACAAAGCTCCTTAACGGGTTATTTTGCCTTATTTTTTGGCTCATTTGGTTTTCTGACAAGAGCCTTTGTAGAAACGATTGACGAAGTGAGCAGCGGTTCTGTAGAAGCCTTGAGGGCAACTGGAGCAGGCTACTTTTCGATCATTTCTCAGTCTGTTATTCCTGCCAGCATTCCGCAAATGATTAGCTGGATTCTATTTATGATTGAAACAAATGTGCGCAGTGCTACCCTTATTGGCTTGTTAACAGGATCGGGAATCGGATTTACGTTTAATCTCTATTATAAAAGTTTGAATTATGATATTGCAGCTTTAGTTGTGATTAGCATTATGGCAGCTATTCTTTGCATAGAGGCGATCTCAAACTATGTAAGGAGAGTGATTCTTTAATGGAAGTAAATGAGCATGTAAAAACAGATCACTTAGTAGAAGCTTCACCGAAAAAACCGATCAAAATTAAAGTGAAGACCAAATCGTCTTTCATTATCCGATTGACCCTTTTTTTACTGGCATTTCTAACTGTTTTTGCATTTTTTACTTTTGACTATAAAGAAATTAATGTAATAGATGCAATGGGAGCAACTTTGGTCAACATTAAGACCATGTTTCTGGAACCTCATTTTGCACGGTTTTCCTTCACACATGCATTGTACCAAGTATTAATCACGTTAGGATTAGCGTTCTTAACAACCATTTTCGGCGCCATTATTGCGTTATTTCTCGGCTTGCTGGCAGCTGAGAATTTAACTTCGAGAAGAGTTTCAACCGTCATAAAAACTGGAGTTGCCATCATTCGTGCTATTCCAACCGTCTTATGGGTACTGATTTTTGCTGTTGCTGCAGGGCTGGGAAGTGTGGCAGCTGTTGTCGGCATGACCTTCCACTCTGTAAGCTACTTAGTTAAAGCATACTCTGAATCATTTGAAGAGCTGGATAAAGGTGTCATTGAAGCACTTCAAGCAAGCGGAGCAAGCTGGTGGCATATTATTTTCCAAGCGGTCATTCCATCATCTCTCACCTATTTAATTTCATGGACATTTCTGCGATTCGAAATTAATTTTGCAGTTGCCGTGGCCATGGGTGCAGCAGCTGGAGCAGGAGGAATTGGATTTGAAATGTTTATGGCAAGTAACTTCTATCTTGATATTAGAGAAATTGGCACCATTACCTTCTTCATACTAGCTGTAGCGATTCTTCTTGAAGTGGTTGCTGTTAGATTTAAGAGAAAACTGAAGGTGAATGTGTAAGGGAAAGTGGCTGAGACAATTGTATTCAGTTCAACAATAGATCCGAATGATTAGCGTTCTAATCCATTCGGATTTTTTGTATGTTCAGAAAGCGAAGAGAAGGAGTTGCTGATCCCCACCAGCTGGAGTTATGATGACATCTGAATAATCATGGTAACTAACATAGCTTGAAAATAGACGGAGGAATTCCGCTTATTGAATAAAAATCTAGGAAAATAGCTAAAATAGACGGAGAAACTCCGACTATTGACCCCTAAAACTTGAAAAAGTAAGGTTTTTCTTTGAATAAACGGATATTCTCCGTTTAAATCTAGCTCAAAAGAGGGTTTTCGAGAATTAGCCGGAAAATCTCCGCTTATTTATAGAAGCTTACGAGTTTAAGTACCATAGGTCATACTTAACTGTACAGAAGGCTGCAAGCCTTCAGGATGATTCGTCATTTTGGTTGCTTTGTTCCTGTATTCTTTTTACGAAAGAATCAGACTAGGACAGATTGCCATGTTGTTTTATAATAATAGTAAGATTCTGATATAACGTTTGGGGGATATAGCATGGCTAAAATAAAATCTATACAGATCGACGGGGAAAATATATTTTATTTTAATAGTGCCATCTATGTGTTCCATACGAATTCCAGCTGTACCCTGCAATTAGATATAATTGTTAGTGAAATTACGATAAAAAAATATAATGATAGAGAAAATCATATTATAGAAGTAGAATTGGAGAATGGCAGTCTGATTACTTCATTTATGACCGTGAATATATTGCCGGGAAGGATACCTCACTTGAATTTTGTCAGTGAAGTGGAGAATGCTGATGAATATAGTGAATTGCCGGCAGTTCACGAAAACGATCTTGATTTTCCGGATATAGAACAAGGCATTACATTAGAAGAAATTCGTAAAGTAGAAATGCCATATGAAAAGGTTGCCTTAAAACTTACTTTGCCTATAGATCAAGCTGAATGGCTGCAGCAGAAATCAAAAAAGGAATTGAATGTAATTTTTAAAGAGATGTTAGAGGGAAGAATGAAATAAGAACCATAACTTATTATACTTGCATCGCATAGAATATGCGGTGTTTTTGTTTGTCTAAAAAATGAAAGTGCAAAATGAGAAACTTTTATTGACAAGGAATGTCATTTTTCATAAAGTTAACTATATTAATAGTTCATGTATTGAATAATTAAAGTGGAGAATAATTTCAAAAAGAGGTGAATATATACATGGGGGAACATTCTATAAAAGATCTGATTGATCGTTATATTGAAATTTCATTTATTGTAAACCGCTGTGGACAGAGCCTGGTGAAAAGCCAGGTTGGCAATGACTTAACGTATGATCAGCATTATACATTGCGTCATATTTATAAATCTGGTTCTTGTACTTCATCAGAGCTTGCCGAAGTGTTTGATGTGAAAAAAAGCGCAATTACAGCCATTATTACAAGGCTGTGGGAAAAAGGACTAATACTGCGGACACGGGATGAGAGTGATCGCAGGGTGGTCTATTTGACGCTGACAGACAAAGCAAAGGAATTGTTTGAAGATACAGAAGAACGTATTCAGAAATTAGTAGAGTCGTTGATCAATAACTTTGAAGAAGACGAAATCAATCAATTTATGGATTCGTTTGAGAAGCTTAAGAATTTTATGCTGCAAAGTAAAGAAAATATTCAGACGGGGGATATAAAGTGAGTACAATCATCAAACGAAAGTGGTTTGTCATCATTGCATGGATTGCCATTGTTGCTGGACTTTTTCTTGCTGCGCCGAGCATGGGAGACCTTGTTCGTGAGAAAGGTCAAATTACCGTGCCAGATGAATACTCTTCAGCAATTGCTGGTGATATCATGTCAGAAGTGCAAAAAGATGAGGGTGGCGGCAATGATACAGGAGTCGCATTGGTTTTTCATAACGAAAATAAGCTGAATGAAGAAGATATTAAAGAGGCTGAGAGAGCGATTCGGTTACTGGAAGACGAGCAAGAAGAGCTCGGAATTACAGAGATTCTGACTCATTTTAACGAAGATTCACTCAGAGATCAGCTTGTGTCAGAAGACGGAAAAGCAATATTGGCTCAAGTTACCGTGAATTGGAATGACCGTGAAGCAAAAGAGCTAAGCGAAGCTCTATATGCTGCAGTTGAGGATGTAAAGGTCGATCATTATTATACAAGTGAATGGATGATTAGTGAGGATGTAATGACGAGCTCACAGGAAGGACTGAAGAAAACAGAGGGCATTACAGTTGTATTCATATTAGCTGTTTTACTGCTTGTGTTCAGATCGGTCATAGCACCGTTAATCCCGCTTGTCACAGTTGGACTCACCTATTTGGCATCTCAGTCAATTGTCGGTTTTCTTGTAGATCACTTCGACTTTCCGATATCAAGCTACACACAAATTTTCCTTGTAGCCGTTCTTTTCGGAATAGGAACAGATTATTGTATTTTGCTGTTAAGTCGTTATAAAGAAGAATTAAGTCATTCAGAGAGTATAGCTGATGCAATTATAGCTACTTACAAAAATGCTGGAAGAACGGTATTTTTTAGTGGTGTAGCAGTGATGATTGGATTTGCAGCGATTGGTTTTTCGCAATTTATTCTTTATCAGTCAGCGGCCGCTGTGGCAATTGGGGTAGCGATTTTACTGGTTGCCCTTTTTACCATCGTTCCATTCTTTATGGCAGTCCTGGGCAAAAAGCTGTTTTGGCCATCAAAAGGATCGGCAGAGCATGCTGACAGCAAGCTTTGGGGAACGGTTGGCAAGTTCTCTCTAGCAAGGCCATTTATTGCCTTGCTGATCGTTGCTGTGGTATGTGTACCTTTCCTAGCCACATATGATGGAGAGCTTTCCTTTAATTCGCTTGAGGAAATTAGCGGAGATGTGAATTCCATCAAAGCATTTAATGCGATTTCTGACAGCTTTAGTCCTGGTGAATCCATGCCAACACAGGTTGTTATCCGCAATGACGAAGAAATGGATTCAGCTGAGTATATTAGTCTGGCAGAGAAAATCAGCGATGAGCTATCACACATTGATTTAGTTCAAAGTGTCCGCTCTGTTTCAAGACCAACCGGAGAGGTGATGGATGATTTATATGTCAGCTCTCAGGCGGAAACACTCGGAGATGGAATTGGAGATGGCCGTGACGGAGTTGAACAAATTCGGGACGGCTTGAATGAAGCAAATACAATGCTTACAGATCAGGCTCCAGAGCTCGAAAAATCGACAGATGGAATCAATCAATTAATAGATGGAACAAATCAGGCGAAAACAGGCCTGGAAACCATCCAGACAAACCTTGCAACGATTGAGCAGGGAATGCGTGAAGCTTCAATGGGCTCAACTGAGATTATTGCAGGATTAGGAAATTTAAAAGCCGGGGTTCTGCAGCTAGCAGGTGGATATGAAGAATTGAGCACTGGTTATGAGGATGCCGCTAAAAATTTAGTTCAAGTATCAGATGGCCTATCACAAGCAAATTTAGCTTTATTCAATCACTTAGAAGGAAAATATGCAGACTTAGGTGAAGATGCTATGTACCAGCAGCTGAAAGGGCAGATTACGTCAATTCAGGGAGGACTTCCGCAAATAGCAGACGGAATCACTCAAGCAAACCTTGCATTCCAAAAAGCAAATGAAGAGCAAAACAATATCGTCGCAGGATTTGATCAACTACTTGCAGGACTAGAACAGCAGCAGGCGGGCTTAGAAGAAATGGCTAATGGCCAAGGGCAAATTGTCGGCAGGATGCCTGAGTTAACTGATGGTTTAGCTGGTATTACGACTGGACAGGAACAATTGCTTGCAGGCTTTGGAGATCTTGGCGGACAGATCGGCGAATTAACAGACGGCCTTGGCCAAAGTGTTGATGGTTTAACAGAAGTATCTGATGGACTTGGGTCTGCGCAAGACTATTTAACAGGATTATCAACTGGTTCAGACGCATTTTATTTACCCGAAGAAGTGCTTGGCAGTGGCGATTTTGCTCAAGTGTTAGATGTCTATTTATCAAAAGATCGAAAGGTAATGACATTGGATGTGATTTTCGAAGCGAATCCGTATTCGAATGATGCGATCAGTCAAATTCCTGAAATTAAGGACACTGTTGAAAAAGCAACCAAAGGAACGAAGCTTGAAAATGCAGTGGTCGCCGTTGGGGGACCAACAAGCATGAATGCTGATTTAGGAACAATGAGTGATCAGGATTACACCCGCACAGTTATTTTAATGCTTGCTGGTATAGCGATTATTCTTGTTTTCTTGTTCCGATCACTTATCATGCCACTATATTTAATCGGCTCACTGATTCTGACATACTATACTTCTATGGCGATCAATGAAGTGATTTTTGTCAATATTCTTGGCTATTCAGGCATAAGCTGGGCTGTTCCATTCTTTGCTTTTGTTATCCTAGTAGCACTTGGTGTGGATTACAGTATCTTCCTGATGGATCGTTTCAATGAATATCGAGACTTGTCTGTATCAGAAGCGATGCTGCTATCTATGAAAAAGATGGGTACGGTAATCATTTCGGCCGCTGTTATCTTAGGCGGGACTTTTGCGGCGATGATGCCTTCTGGAATGCTGTCGCTGCTGCAAATTGCAGCAATAGTCATTGTAGGATTATTCCTCTATGCACTTGTCATTCTGCCATTGTTTATCCCGGTAATGGTGAAAAATTTTGGTGCTGCCAACTGGTGGCCGTTTAAAAGGTAAAGAATCTGAAAGGCAGCGATTTCCTATTATGGAGTTGCTGCCTTTTTTATTTTTGTATGGTCAAATAAAAAAAGAGGCTGGGACATAAGTATTTAACAGACCCAGAGAACCGAATGGTTAGGAAGTCATCTTTCTAATCATTCGGTTTTTTATTTATGATTATAAAATACATTTTATTAACATGAGTGAAATGGAGCGAAGGACACTCGACTCCTGTGGGCAATAGAGGAAAAGGTGAGACCCCGCAGGAGCTTGCTCCGAGGAGGCTCAGCTTTTGATCCCACGAAAAAACAGGGTCCGCAGCGCAGGTGGAACGGACTTGTTTAAATACCCAAACCAAGATATATTGAATATTCGTATTTTAGAAAGATTAATTTCATTTTGTCCCAGCCTCTCCTTTTAAAAGAGATTAATGAATCTCAACTGAACCGCTTGTTACTCGAACATTGACTTCATGTGTCCCGGCTCCGCTTTTACCAGTAAAGCCATGATCGCTTTCGGATTTATTTTCTAATGGGAGGTTTGCGGATATATGCCCGCTATTATATTCGCCGTTTATGGTATAGTCTCCATCATCTGGTAAATCAAGCTGAAGTCGTCCAGAGCTTGCGCGAAGATCAATATCATCTGTAACCTCTTTAAAGGAAGCTGTTAATCGGCCGGAGGATAACTCTCCTGTTAATCCGCCAGTCATGTTATCTAGTGAGAAATCTCCAGAACTTAGATTTGCCTTAATATCAGCAGCTGTTATGCTGTCCCCATCAATTCTTCCGGAAGATGCTTTAAGGGATACATTTTCTGCAGAGACATTGTTAATATCAGCTTTTCCGGAACTTATGGAAAAGTCACTTACTTTAGCTTCAATACCATCAACGCTCATCACGCCAGAAGTAGCCTCAAGTGAAACGGTTTCTGCTAGGATGTTTTGCACGTTTATTTTACCTGAACCTAATTTGACATCCATCTCGTCAAGCTGCCAATCATTTTCACCATTTACGTCAATCGTACCAGATCCGCCTCTAATGGATAAAGTGCGGTCAAATGTCTCAGGAACATGAATGACGACCGTTGCTGTTCTATTAAAGGGGCTGCTGAACCAAGACTTCCGTTCATATTTTATTTTCAGCGTGTCGCCTTCTTCAGTGATCTTTACTTCCCCTTTTCCTTCAAGCTCTGTTTCTAAATCAGCACCGTTCGTTTTTTGAATTGTTGCATTTGCACCTTCTAACTCAATGGAAATTTCTTCGATATTGGAATTGACTTTGCCATTAGCTGCACTGCTTCCAAGCGGCAGCCATTGATACGCAGTAGTGGCGATCACATATAAGCTCACTAATACTAAAAATATGATAAAGATTCTTTTCATAAATCCTCCTTGTTGTACTCTGTTTTCCTTATTTTACTATAAAATAAGGGAAGCGGTATTGAGCCGCAGCAGGATTCTGATATAAGACTTAAGGAGTATAAGGACTGAGGTGCAGCATGGATTTGAAGATCATTGAAATGACGAAGAGTTACGAAATGGAAGCGAAAGCGCTAATACTCGATGGATTTCTAGAAAGATTCGGCTTTATTGATCATAATCTAAATCCCGATCTTAACCATATCTATGAACATTATTGTTTAGACGGTTCTGTATTTCTCATAGGACTCTTACATAATGAATTAGTTTGTACAGGAGCATTGACCAAAGAAGCTGAAGGGACAGGACGGATTCAAAGAATGTCGGTTAAACGAACCTTAAGAGGTAAAGGTCTGGCAAAAAAAATGCTAAAAGCTCTTGAACAAAAAGCGTTGAATTTACATTATAGCAAACTGGTGCTTGAAACGAATAGGAACTGGGAAAGCGCAATAAACCTATACAAAAGCAACGGTTATAGCCTGGAGGAAGAAGAAAATCAATTTGTTCATCTTTATAAAATGTTGTGAAGACTTGCTTGAAAAGCAAAAGCAGTTTTTTTCTCTGAGCCTTTCAAAATTTGAGTATAAATAGTTATCTTTCTAAAAAAAAGAAAACCTTTTGCTTATTCAGCAGTCTAATATATATAGAAATTAGGGCAGGGGGGAACGGTGTGGAGCTCGAAAAGGCTGTCAGAAAAGCTCGGCGAGGAAATGATGAGGCATTCCTTTTCATCATTAACACCATTAAATTAGATTTATATAAAACAGCATATGCATATCTTCACAATCAGGAGGATGCCCTTGAAGCTGTCCAGGAAGTCACAGTTCGGATTTATCAAGAGATCAAAAAATTACGGAAAGAAGCTTTCTTTAAAACTTGGGCAATCAAAATTATGATCAATTATTGCAATGACGTGCTGCGAAAAAGAAAGCATACAGTGCTGAATGATGAACTTGTGCATGTGAGCGGTAAAGCGGATAGCTATACATTGTTAGAAATAGAGGATGCCATGAACCAGTTAGATCAGCGTTCTCGAGAAATTCTGACACTGAAATATTTTCATGATATGAAACTCAAAGATATCGCCATTACTTTGGAATGCCCGGAAGGAACAGTAAAAACCTGGCTGCACAAAGCCTTAAAATCATTGCGGAAACTGCTGGATGAGAAAGGCGGAATGTCAAATGTTTGAGAAAGAAGAGCAAAATCTAATTGGATGGAAAAAGGCGTATGATGAATTACAATATCCTGTAGAAGATATAGATGCTGCCATTCAAGCAGGTTTTCAGAAAGGCAGGCAGCAAAAGAAGAATGTTATGCGAAAAAGATGGCTATATAGTACTGCGGCTGCAGCTGTATTCTTCATCACCTTCTTTGTCAGCATCCGCTACTCAAATGTATTGGCAAACTATATTGCGGTTATTCCAGGCATGGAAAAGGTCGTCGAGATGATCCGCTATGATAAAGGGTTATTAGCTGCCGTTGAGAATGACTATGTGCAGGAGATTGGCGTTTCTCAGGAAAGGAATGGCCTGAAGGTAAATATAGATCATGTCATTGCAGATGAATATGGAATGGTTCTTTTTTATTCGATTGAGTCAAATGACAACCAAACGAACTTTCAAGTCCATAACTTAGAACTGAAAAGTGCTAAAGGAAAAGACCCAGTGATGGCTACGAGCGGATATGGTGTTGATGTTCCAAATGATACTCCAAGAAATAAAGTAGATACTACTGCAGAGCTGTTTTTCAGTGAACCATTAGAAACAACTGATTTTATATTAGCTATAGAAGTAGGAACTGGCACGCAAAAAGAGCAATTCGAGATTCCTTTTTCTTTAAATAAATCGCTGGAGCAAAAGAGAACTTATGAAGTCAATAAGACTGTATCAATTGAGCAGCAGAACATTACTATAAAACAAGTGGAAATCTACCCGCTTAGGGTAGCTGTTACCTTAGAAATGGATGACCGCAATAGTAAAAAAATACTATCATTTGATGATTTAAGACTTGTTGACGAACATGGGGAAGCATGGACAAAAATTTCCAACGGTGTTACCGCTAATTATATAAATGAAAATGAACAGATTTTATATTTGCAAAGTAATTATTTTAAGGAACCAGAAGAGATATTTATTGTTCTAAATAGCTTGCAGGCGATTGATCGTGAGGATGATACTGTAGTTATTGACACAAGCACAGAGAAAATATTAAAACAGCCTAAGGGAGAGCTTCTTTCAGATTTGGAGATTATCGGGAATGAGTTGTGGTTTAAGCTGAAAACCGAGAGAGAGTTTAATTACTCGTTATTTATGTTGTCCTCTAAAGATGCTAAAGGAAATGAATACAATCATGGAAGCATGATTGAAGGACATATTGAAAATGGAATGCAAAGAATGGGATTACGACTTAATTCCACTAATATAGCAAATCCACTAACACTTGAAATCTCTGCCTATCCGTTATGGATTAAAGGAGATGCGAAAGTAAAGGTGAAATAGTGGTAATGTGACGTCTTATAAACAAGTGAAGCTGATGGGAAAATGATTCGTTTCCCATCGGCTTTTCTTTTTCTGGCAATCCTTATGAATGCAAGTCTGTTTTATCCTTTTGATCTTTATTTCGCTTGTTTCCTTTGCTGTTATCGCCGCTTACGATATGAGCTGTATCATTGCTTGGTGAGTTTTGATTTCTGCTGCCTTTGTTAGGTTTTCTAGTCATGTAGGTTTCCTCCTGTCTTTTGTTGAGGCATAACATTAGTACGTACTTGGTTTTCCCGGTTAAGGAAAAGATCATGAGTGGAAATCCGTGTAAAAATGATTTGTTTGGTAAAGATAAGAACAGGGAAAATACTCACCATTATCATGGACAAAGCTATATATAATGCTCATTGTCACAGAATTGTAAAAGTACGAGCAATTCGCTTTACAGTTCGTAGGGCATGTAATATGATAGCTAATGCTGACAAAACTAATCGGGATTAGGGGGTTTATAGAATGAAAAAGAATTCTATCTTATTGATATTAATGTTAAGCCTTGCTTTGCTTCTTGCTGCATGCGGAAATAATGCAGCAGATCCGGAAAATACGGGCGGAGCAGATGAAAATACAAGTGAAGAAGATTTACTGGCAAAGGTTAAGGATGAGGGAGAATTGCTCATTGGAACAGAGGGTACATATCCTCCATTTACGTTCCATGATGATAGCGGAGAATTAACAGGTTTTGATGTTGAGATCGCCAAAGAGGTTGCAGAGCGTCTTGGTGTTGAACCAGTGTTTATGGAAACACAATGGGATGCCATGTTTGCAGGCTTAGATTCAAAGCGATTTGATATGATTGCCAACCAAGTTGGAATTAGACCGGATCGCCAGGAAAAATATGATTTCTCAGAGCATTATATCACTTCTGCTGGTGTATTAATTACCCATAATGATAACGATACGATTAAAGATTTTGAGCATATTGAAGGATTAAAAGCAGCGCAATCCATGACAAGTAACTATGCCGATATTGCTCGTGAATATGGTGCAGAAATCGTGGGAGTAGAAGGATTTAATCAAGCGATTGAGCTTATCAACTCTCAGCGTGCTGATGTCACGATTAACGATAATTTATCTTTCTTAGATTTTAAAAAACAAAAACCCGATGCTCCAGTGAAAATGGTAGCTTCTATGGATGATGCGTCTCAAAGCGGTTTCATGTTCCGAAAAGGAAATGAATCATTTATTGAAGAAGTCAACAAAGCATTAGAAGAAATGATTGAAGACGGAACCTATTTAGAAATCTCTGAGAAATGGTTTGGTGAAGATGTACTTAACTAGTATTTTTACGGATCCAGAACGGATTGACCGTCTGATTAGTATCGCTAAAAGCTCCCTTCTGCCTTTGCTGGAGGGAGCCATTTCCTATACGATTCCGCTGACACTGATTGCTTTTGTCATCGGACTTTCATTGGCGATTTTAACGGCATTAGCAAGAATTTCCTCGGTGAAAATATTACAAGTGATCGCCAGAATTTATGTTTCAGCCATTAGAGGAACCCCGCTCTTAGTGCAATTATTTATCATTTTTTATGGGCTTCCGACAATCGGTGTTATTATTGATCCATTTCCTTCAGCGGTCATTGGTTTTTCCTTAAATGTAGGTGCTTATGCATCTGAAATTATTCGAGCAGCGATTCTTTCGATCCCAAAAGGACAATGGGAAGCTGGCTATTCCATGGGGATGTCTTATCAGCAGCTGCTAAAACGAATTATTTTACCGCAGGCTTCACGGGTATCGATTCCGCCGTTATCGAATACGTTTATAAGCTTGGTAAAGGATACATCTTTGGCTTCCATGATCCTTGTCACGGAAATGTTTAGAAGGGCGCAAGAAATTGCAGCAACGAATTATGAATTTTTACTGCTATATTCAATGGCTGCATTAATCTATTGGGTGATTTGCTTTGTCCTTTCCATTTTACAAGGATTTATGGAGAAAAGACTAAATCGATATGTGTCATAAGCATCCTGTATGTAGGAGAAGGAGTTTTGATCAGTGATTACAATAAAAGGACTGCATAAGAAGTTTGATGAATTGGAAGTGCTCAAAGGCATTGACCTGCAGGTAGATCGTGGTAAGGTTGTTGTGGTCATTGGTCCTTCAGGATCAGGTAAAACAACATTGCTGCGCTGCATGAATGTGCTGGAAACCCCAACAACTGGGGAGATTTCAATTGATCATCAAACATTAGATTTTACGAAATCTGTGTCAAAAAAAGCCATTCCTGCTTTTAGAAGGCTGACGGGTATGGTTTTTCAAAGCTACAATTTATTTCCTCATATGACAGCACTCGGCAACGTAATGGAAGGTCCTTTAACCGTAAAGGGTGAAAATAAAGAAGCTGTCAGAAAAAGAGCAGAGGAATTACTATCAAAAGTTGGTCTGGGAGATAAGCTTGATTACTATCCGTTTCAATTATCGGGCGGTCAGCAGCAGCGTGTCGGAATCGCTCGTGCACTGGCTATGGAACCAAAAGTAATGCTATTTGATGAGCCGACTTCTGCACTCGACCCAGAACTTGTCGGAGAAGTGCTTAAGGTCATGAAAAACCTAGCTTCTGAAGGAATGACGATGGTTGTGGTTACCCATGAAATGAGATTTGCAGAAGAAGCTGCAGACGAGGTAATCTTTATGGACGGCGGCCGCATTATCGAACGAGGAGCCCCAAGCCAAATCTTTACGAATCCAAAAGAAGAACGAACAAAGCAATTTCTCAATATGATTCAATGAGCATGACCCCGTGGATGGAAACGGGGTTCTTTGTTTTTTAATAGAGAGTGAGATTAAAGTGAATGATCGAAAAAAGAAGAGAAATGATCGAAAGTGTGTGGGAAATGATTAAGGAATTTCGGGAATGCTCGATATTTTCTCTAGATTGATTTAAAAAGTCTAGAGATTGACCGAAAACACCAGGATATACAAGCAGGGGTATTTAGCAATATGCCTTTCAATTGAACGAAAAGCCCGCCTGAAAGCGATTATTCTGAGGTTGAAATTAAAATCACTAAAAAACAGCCATTTTTCCAAAAAAAAAATGCTCCCATTATGGAAGCAATTAAAAGGGGGATTTACACTTGTACAAATAGTATGAGCAAATCTTTTTCATTCTATACATAAATTTTTGAAAATTTTTAAAAGGGAGAATACTAAGCGTGAGTTAATTTAAAAAATCATTAATCTGATAGATAACTCCACTCTCGGTTTCTGTGTCTAGAAGAAGGGAGACAAAAATATTTGCGACCGTTTCCGGTGCACGGAGAAGACCGTCTTCCTTATAACCTTGAAATTTAGCAATGTCAGTAAATTGTTCTTCGCTGGAGGAACGGATTTCTCCTTGCATATCTGTATCCATAATGCCTGGGTTAAAGGCAAAAATTTTATGGTGTGTGCCAGCTGTTTCTTGTTCGAGCGCGACCGTTTGTGTAAACATATTTAGAGCAGCCTTTGTACTGCAGTACACACTCCAGCCTTCGATCGGACGCTGGGCAGCACCAGAAGTAATATTTGCTATAGTCACTTTTTTATCTGTTATTTTAAGCAGCTTATTCGTCATGATGATAGGAGAAATCAGATTGATTTGGGTGCTATCAGTAACAGTTTGAGGGTGTAAATGACCAGCTGTATGTATGGGCGCCACTGTTCCCGCATTTTGGATTAGGAAGATTTCTTCCGTGTCAGGCTGGTTCACCTTTTCATACACCTTTGTAAATGTGTCTTCCACTTCTGATCCTTCTGCGAGATTACAAGGGAAGTGATAATAGCTTTGTCCATTGTCAGCAGCAATGGTGTGTAGTGTGCTGTTCTCTGAACGGGAAATCGATATAATCGAATACCCTTCTTCCGCAAGTTTTTGAGAGATCGCTGCACCCAGACCCCTTGAAGCTCCTGTTACAATCGCAATCTTTTTCATGAAATCACTCCTTCTATTTTCTATTATCTGCAAGTATTAGTCTATTTCATTAAAACAAAGAAGGAGATGATGTGAAAGTAAATCAGCTTGATTTAGGTATATTGTTAGTGTGAATATAAAAATCTGTATGTATAGCCAGAACAGCAAAAAAGCACAGATTTATAAATCCATGCTTCTTCACTCATTATCCTCAATTTAATACCATTCCATTTAAAAAGTGTTTTGTTTCTTCTGCTGGGGAGTTTAAGACATCTGCCGTGCACCCGATCTGACCTAGTTTGCCATCTATTAAAACAGCGAGCCGGTCTGTCAGAAATTTAATCTCTTCTAAATCATGACTGACAAACACGGCTGTGGTTTCTGTTTCTTGCAGTAGGCGCTTCAAGTCTTTTAATAGTTTTACCTTAGAAGGATAGTCAAGAGCAGAAAAGGGCTCATCCATAAATAGAATCTTTGGCTGTAAAACTAGAGCTCGGGCAAGGTTTACCCGCTGCGCTTCACCGCCTGAAAGAAAGCGGATATTTTTATTGGCTAAATGAGAAATGGATAGCTGCTCAAGCCAATATTCGGTGCGCTCTTTTATAATTGATTTAGGGATCCTTCTTAATCTTAATCCGCTGGATACATTTTTGGCTGCCGTCGTATCCAGGAGAAGGCTTTGCTGCATAACCACAGCAAGTTCTCTTCTCTTTTGAAGAGGTATAGATGTAGCGGTATATGGTTCTCTTTCAAATTGGATCGTTCCGCTAGTCTGTGATTCAAGAAAGGACATAAGCTTAATCAGCGTACTTTTTCCTGCTCCGTTTGGACCCATGATGCCGAGAATTTCACTTTTATATAAGGCAAGATCCTCTATTTTTAGATAGGTTTTAGCTGCTCTCTGGAAAAGAATATTGTGAACAGATAAGATCGGTTTTTTCATTGCATCTGCTTCCTTTGCTGGAGAATTGTAAGCAGGAATGTAATCGCAAAAGCTAGCCCCATTAAGATGAAGGAGAGGGCAAGCGCTACATCAAAATTACCTTTTGAAACTTCCATCACTATGGATGTTGTTAAGATTCTTGTCTCGCCAAGAATGTTGCCGCCTACCATCATGGCTGCTCCCACCTCGGCAATCACGCGGCCAAAGCCCGCCATTATAGCAGCCATAATGGCAATTTTGGTTTCCTTCATTAAAAGAAGGATCATTTGTACTTTAGAAGCACCAAGCGCTTTAATTTGCAGAAGAAGTTTTTTGTCTATTTGCTGAAAAGCACTTGATGTTAATCCAATAACAATAGGCAGTGAAACGAGTATTTGAGCTATTACAATCGCAAATGGGCTATATAATAAGGAGAAAGAGCCGAGCGGGCCATTTCGCCACAGCAGCATCGTAATCCATAGTCCAGCAACCACGGGAGGCAATCCCATCCCAATGTTTATTAGGGATAGGAGAAGACCCCTGCCGCGAAATGTTGAGAGGCCAAGCGCTACTCCGAGCGGAATGCCGACAATCGTGCTGAAGATGATCGCTGATAAGGACACGCGGAGGGTGAGCAGTGTAATTTCTACTAATTGCATATCACCTGTTGCCAGCATGCTAAACGCTTGTTTTAGACCCTCTATCAGCATTTCCATCTGTATCCTCTCCAGCCTGTATTTTTATTCTGTATATTTAAAGAATAATGCTTCACCATATTCGTCTTTTCCAAACTCTTCTATTATTTTTTGTGTCTCATCCTTGATCATAAAATTCACAAAGGCTTCTGCGCCTTCTGCAAATACTTTGCCGTGCTTCTTAGGGTTTACTTGCATAACGTGGTAAATATTTAATAAATCTTCATCGCCTTCAACAAGGATTCCTAAGCCCAGTGTATCCTGATGAGCCAAAAATGTAGCTCGATCAGTTAATACATAGCCGCCTCTTTCAGCGGCAATTTGCAGAGTATCACCCATGCCTTGTCCTGTTTCTATATATTCGCTGTTTTCTGCTAGTGCAGCTAGTGTAATACCAGCAGCCTCCCAAATGCCAAGTTCTTTTTTATGTGTGCCGGAATCATCACCACGAGAAATAAATACGGCGTTTTTTTCAAAAACTTTCCTAAATGCCTCTTGAACTGAAAGACCCGAAATTCCAGCAGGATCTTCACTAGGTCCGATCACAATAAAATCATTGTACATAACTCGTTTGCGATTAATCGCATCTCCACTGTCTACAATCTCCTGTTCGGCTGCAGGTGCATGAACTAATAGAACATCTGCTTCACCTTGTGTGCCCATTTCAAGTGCCTGGCCGGTGCCAACAGCAATAGTTTTCACATTGATGTTTTCTTCTTCTTCAAACAGGGGGATTAATTTATCCAGTAACCCGCTATCCTGTGTACTGGTAGTGGTCGCCAAGATTAAGTCCTTTGTTTCTTCAGCGCTTTGTGTTTGATCATTCGATTCAGCGGGAGAGCTTTGGCATCCCGCTGCGAATAAAAGCATTGCAATCAGAATAGTTAATAATGATAAGCGATATCGTTTCAAGTTCAAACCTCCCATTTTCTGCTGTCATAAGTAATACGGCCAAACTGACTGTCATCATAACCTTCAAGGGCATTTATATATTCCCTAAAACTAGTCAGCTGCAGTAAATCAATAATATGCTGTAAAGCGATTTCATTTTGTTGAGTCCACTTAAAGATTAAATCAAACTGTTCAACTGCAGCTGGAATAAAGTGTAGGTTTAGCCTGCTGGCAGCTGTTTTAATGCCAAAGGTTACATCCGCATTTCCGCTGCTGATATGAGATGCTGCTGATAAATGCGTCCATTCTTCGTGCTCATATCCATTGATTACAAGTGGATTTATCTTTTTCTCTGAGAGAATCGTATCAAGTAAAAATCGAGTGCCAGAACCTTTTTGGCGGTTCACAAAAATTAGATCATTTCTTACCAGATCATTAAAGCCTTTCATATTCTTAGGGTTACCTGCTGCAGTAATAAGTCCTTGTTCACGGGCAGCAAGCCTCATTACGGTAATTTTTTCATGAACAAATAACTGTTGAATAAACGGGAGATTATAAGTTTTAGAAACTGGATCGAGCAAATGGACAGCTGCAATATCACATCTTCCTTTATATAGCTCCATTAACCCTTCAAGACTGCCAATATAGGAAGGCTGAATACTAATATCAAAATCTTCCTTTGACACATATTGAACAAATGATTCTACTAAAAAATCATGGCTGCCTGCTAAGCGAAGCTGAATGGATTGAGAGTGATTCGCTTCAACGGGCATTTCTCCCGTCTTTAATCGATTCAGTTCCCGTTCTTCAATCCGCATTTTTTTCCCAACTTTAAATGCAGCAAGCTCTCCTCTTTTAATTAGTTCGTAAACCGTATGTTTGGATATTTTTAAAAATGCAGCTACCTCATCTGGTGTATATATTTTGTTATGCAAGCATCATCCCCTCTTTCGTACTACATAACAAAATTACTATGGATAAGAAATGAAAGATGTGACTTTTGTTATGTTTGGTTAAGTTATGTTGTGAAAATATCGGTTTTGTCACAGAACGTTCAAAACTAACGGGATGACGGGATCATTTGGAACATGTATACTTTTCGGTGCAATGGGAATTATGGGTTTAGCTTTATGAGGCAGAAATAATGCTGAGAGCACAATGCTGTTACAAGGTGATTATGGGGGATGCAGCTGAGGCCAGGAGACGGATTAATTCAAAAACGTAAAGTGTTCGCGGATACCACGCACTTAGTGAGGAGCACTTTACTAATTTCATACATTTATCACATTTGAGTAGTATGTTCAAATTATTCTCGTTAGCAGAAAGAGGGAAATAAAATGAAAAAGTGGATATTTAGCTTAGGGTTGCTTTCGGTTGTTTTGGCGGGCTGTGGCAATGATGGTGGAGAGGATCGTGCGGATAACGAAGCTGTTCCTGCGATTATTGAAGCAAGCTTAGAGGTTCCAGAAAATGCTGAGGTAGGGAACGAAGTATCATTTACTGTGACGGTCATGCAAGCTAATGAGCCTGTCGATGATGCAGATGAGGTCGTTTTTGAAATTTGGAAAGGCGAAGAGCGTGAGCAAAGTGAGGAGCTGGAGGCTGTCTCTGAAGGTGAAGGGAAATATACGGTAAAGAAATCTTTTGAGGAAGATGGCATTTATTCTGTTCAATCACATGTAACGGCAAGAGATTTGCACACCATGCCGAAGAAAACGATTATGGTAGGAAATACCGAAGCTGCAGATCAAGGTGAACAGGATGAAGAAGAAAGTTCACACGACCACGAAGACCACGAAGACCACGAAACAGAATAAGAACAGCAGCAAATTTCTTAGAAATGAGCTTTAAAAAGAAGAAAAGATATAAGAGACTGTAACATAAGCAGTAACCTACAATGAAAATCCGCAAGATTAGGGCTAGTTTTCTAATTATTCGGATTTTTTTATTGCTTAATATCAATCCTCTAAATCAGAGTAATATGGAACGGGCCTTTATTTAAAGCATAACGCAAGCTTTCCGAAATGTATTCTCATTTTTTTACAGCCTCTGTTTATATTGATTTCAATTCGCAAATCCCCGCTAAAGGACGTTTCATTTTATAATAGAAGAAACAGAGGAACAATGGGGAGAGAATATGATGACAAGTACACACCTGCATTTTCTTACATCAGTAGGGGTAAAGAAACCAAATAGCATTCGTAACAAAGATGTAATGTGTCCGTTCTGTGCAAGAGAGCTTCTGACCGATATTATTGATACTGATGGTCCCATTATGTTATTAAAAAATAAGTATCCTGTATTACAAAGATCTTTTCAAACGGTTCTAATTGAAACAGATGATTGCGATGCGGAGCTATCAAACTACTCAAACGAGCATTTATACCGCCTTTTCCAATTTGCCTTCAATCATTGGATAAAGATGGAGGAATCAGGGAAATATGAGTCTGTCTTGTTATTCAAAAATCATGGTCCACTATCCGGAGGCAGTATTGCTCATTCCCATATGCAAATCATCGGTCTTGAAGATGTCGATTATACAATTGATATAAAGACTGAAGATTTTATTGGTTTAGAGATAGACAGCAGTGGCGGTACAGAATTTACATTGTCCACTCTTCCGAAAATTGGATTTTATGAATTTAATGTGAAGCTTGGTGAACGAAACGAAATGGAGACATTTGCTCGTTATGTTCAAACAGCCGCACACTATATTCTTACGAATTTTCCGTTTCATTGTAATAGCTATAATCTTTTCTTCTATAAGCTAGGGGAGGAGAGATATGCCAAAATTGTTCCGCGATTCGTTACAAGTCCATTATATATTGGATTTTCAATTCCGCAGATCCCGGATAATCTAGAATGGATGAAAGAGGATATAAAAAAGCACTATTTTACAAATACAGAGCACATCCATACTTGAAAATTTAACCATACACATTTAGAAGTTGTGATTTATTCACTTTAAAAATATAATGAAATATTGAGTGCAAACGAAATATGATTGCATGTTGAAGTTCATTTTATATTGTAAATCACAGATTATGAATTTGTGCAAATTGTATTTGGTTTAAAGGAGAATCAGCATGACTTCTAATAGAAATACACCCCCTAGGCTGGATTTTAGCCTTGTTCTTATACTAATGCTTTTATTTCTTGTTTCTTGTGTGTCTATTTATAGCGCCCAAACAACAGGTCAATATTTAGAGAATTTCCTTCTGAAGCAAATTGTCTGGTATGTCGTTGGGACATGCATCATTGCTGCAGTGATTACATTTGATTCTGATCAATTGCAAAAAATATCTTGGTATACATATGGTCTGGGGCTTGCGCTGCTCGGCTTTTTAATAGTTGCCCCAACATCCATTGCGCCTGTTATAAATGGTGCTAAGGCATGGTATGTACTTCCAGGCTTAGGCTCTATTCAGCCAGCAGAGCTAGTGAAAGTATTTTTAATCGTAATGCTGGCAAAAATAATTGATCATCATCATCAAAAAAACATCGTCAAGACCATTACGACCGATCTCTGGCTTCTGATTAAGATTATAGGAATTACTGCAGCACCCCTGCTTCTTGTCATGATGCAGCCTGACTTAGGAACAGGCTTGGTACTTATAGCTATAATGCTTGGCTTGATTTTTATCTCAGGTATCACCTGGAAACTGCTTCTGCCCATTTTTGGAACAGGTATAACGCTTGTAGGAACTATTTTTTACTTTGTTCTTTGGCATCCGGAAATATTAGAAAAGTACTTAGGTGTGAAAGAATATCAATTTGGCAGAATCTATTCTTGGATTGATCCTTATAATTATCAAAGTTCAACTGGATTCCAGTTAACACGCTCCCTGCTCGCCATTGGTTCAGGCGAAACAACGGGGAAAGGGTATGGCACAAGAGAAGTCTATTTGCCCGAAAGTCATACCGATTTTATATTTAGTATTATCGGAGAAGAATTTGGGTTTATCGGAGCAAGTGTCGTTATAAGCTTATTTTTCCTGCTTATATATCATCTGACTAAAATCGGCATGGAAACGAAGAATAAGTTTTATACGTATATATGTGTTGGCGTTATCAGTATGATTACCTTTCATGTGTTTCAGAATATCGGCATGACCATTGGAGTGCTGCCAATTACGGGTATCCCGCTTCCATTCATAAGCTATGGCGGAAGCTCCTTGATGGGGAATATGCTCGCAATGGGTCTTATATTCTCGATCCGTTACCATTATAAGAAATATATGTTTTCTAATACAGACTAAAAAGAGCGGCATATATGCCGCTCTTTTTTAATCTATAACACCTGTTTCTTCAATTGTCACATCAGCTTTTATGCGGATATCGAGATTAGCATAATTATCTTTAAACTTTTTTAAGTCGAAACCTCTCGTCTGCGTCCGATAGTATTTTCCAATACCAATTGGATCCGTTCCTTTTTCCTGAAATCTTTGAACAAGCTTGCTGCATTCCCTTTCAATCTTATCATTGACCGCTTTTTCAATTTCCTTCACAATCTGTTTTGTAAGTTTATCACCAGTAAATTCTTTAACAATACCTGTAACATTAATATGAATGGTCAATTTATCCCGATCGCTATCATCTATTTTGAAATGATGTTTTGAGTTAATACTATGAACAGATGCTTCGTTATCTTTTGATAAATCAACATTAAAGTATCCGCTGCTGTATTTATCTACTAATAATTTAAAATAAAACATATCATCCTTTTCAATAAAATCAACTGCAGAATCATCCTTAAAGATGGTCATCCCTGAGATTTCAACTTGTTTTTTGCTTTTTTGATGGAGCTGCGGCAAATATACATCTTTTCCTTCCTGATAAAAATCATGTAGAAAAAGATGCAGGTTTGATTTTGGAATATCACGTTCATTAATATTATGTGATAATAAATTGTATAAGTAATTTCCGTTGCCTCTTGAGCCATACTCCCCTTTTAACAATTCCTGCGCGCTGCCGCTTGACGTTGTCAGAAAGATTCTCGACCCAACAGTGGCATCTCGCTGAAAAGCATCAATAAAATCAATAATGCCATTTTCCGCGAAATTTTCTTCAAAGACGACGATCCGGATGCCGCCTGTTACGAGTGGTTCAGAGGATTGTTTTTGAGCGTCTGACAAAACACTTCTTCTTAAAGTAGATTCTGATATATAGGTAATATTTTTAATGGATTGATCTGGAAGATAATCTTGAACCAGATAAGTGCCAATAAAACGATCCTTTTCTATCTTGTCAAAGCCTGCTCCAACAATAATATTTACATCATCGATAATTTCAGGCTCGACACAGCCTGCTAAAAGAAGCAGAAGAGCACAAAAGATGAACACTCTTACTATTTTCATTGCTTTTTCACCTTCTTTGCAATCTTAACGGCTGCAAGTAACATAGGTAAATAAATAAAATTTATGATAAAACCTATTTTTCCAGTATAGTCATTAAGTATATTGATGGAAGCGCGTGTCTGAAAAAGGGAGCAGAGTATAACTATTATTCCAGCTATAAACAGAATTCCTTTTCTTTGCTGTACATGAAAGAGCCTCTTCAAAATTCGCGAGGCTGCCCATAGAGAGATGCATATATTTGGCAGGATGATTAAGTTCCAGTTGGCAATTCCGATATATTCAAACCGCTCAACAAATGGAAATCTTGTGATTTGCCAAATAGAAAGAGTGGCCCATATATTCTTTTGAAGCTGCCCTTCGGAAAAATAGCCGAAAGTCATTATGGCTAGAACAACGTAGAGAAGGGTCGTCGTTAAAATAGCTAAATGCGCCCATTTTTTCGACTGTCCTGGATTCTTAATAAAGGGATAAATAAACAATACAATTTCAAATCCAATATAAGTTAAGGACATAGCATAGGACCCCATGACGATATCTTTAATGGAATGGTCCCACACCGGCAACAGTGAAGTGAAATCTGAGAATTTAAAGGTAAAGCCAAATGTCAGCACAAGATAAGCTGGCAGCACGAGTCCAAAGAAGGCTACCCCGGTAACTGTCCGAAACCCGCCTGAAACAATATAAACACAGAGAATTAAAAATCCTAAAGCATACCAAAACGTTCCCATCTCAGGGAAAATCCACGTTTGAATGACTTCAATGTAGGTTCTCATTACTGTCAGCATATACAGCATAAAATAAAGGATAAAAAAACTGCTTAAAAGTCTACCGAAAAACTTACCGGCAAAGTATTCATGAGCGGTTACAATATCTCCATCAACGGTCTCTGCTATTTTGTAAATGGCCCACATCACTCCATGAATGACAAACCCAGCGATAATAATTGATATCCATCCATCATAACCAGCAAAATTAGCAATAATTCTCTGAAAACCAAGCACACCAATTCCAACCTGCATGGACATGACCAAATAAAAAACAAGAAATGGAGATATTTGCAACCTTTCTGGAACTGGATGACTTGCCATCTGATTTCACCTCTTCGTTGAAATTGTCACATAGGAATGGGGTGTTTAGTATGTTACTTTCATGAGCAAGCCGCTTCCGCTTTTCTAGATGTCCAGCTCCAGCGGCTAGCCCCTCGAGGTCTTAAGTCGACCCATCCAAAAGGTCAAAGAGCGACCTTTAGGCTGTTTCGCCTTAAGCTTGTCGGGGCTGAGCAAGCCGCTTCCGCTTTTCTAGATGTCCAGCTCCAGCGGCTAGCCCCTCGAGGTCTTAAGTCATCCCATCCAAAAGGTCAAAGACCGACCTTTAGGCTGTGCTGCCTTAAGCTTGTCGGGGCTGGGCAAGCCGCTTCCGCTTTTCTAGATGTCCAGCTCCAGCGGCTAGCCCCTCGAGGTCTTAAGTCATCCCATCCCAAAGGTCAAAGATCGACCTTTAGGCTGTTTCGCCTTAAGCTTGTCGGGGCTGAGCAAGCCGCTTCCGCTTTTCTACTTGTCCAGCTCCGGGCGCTAGGGGCTCGAGGTCTTAAGTCAATCTGTCCTAAAGGTCAAAGACCGACCTTTATGCCATCTTGCCTTAAGCTTGTCGCCCCTGGGCAAGCGCCCTCCGCTTTTCTATTCATCTATGTCTTTTATTTGTTTGGCTTTGTTTTTGCTGAAGCGGATTGGTTTTTCGGTTCTTAGGAAGCCTGGCCGAACGGTTAGTTTGTTGAAGTGCAGTCGAATGACGGCATCTTTAAAGTCCCGTGCTCTGGGTGGGTAGAGCGGTTCTAAAAATGGTCTTCCAAGAGATGTAAGCCTCAGCAAATGAGTTAATAAGAAACAAAATGTAAATACGACTCCAACTAATCCCCATATACTCGCCAGTAAGATAAATGGAAATCGCAATACACGAATCGTATTGCCTATTTTGTAAACAGGTGTTGTAAACGAAGCAAGCGCTGCTAAAGCGACGATAATAAGCAGGACATTACTTGTAATTCCCGCTTCAACTGAGGCTGTCCCAATAACGATCCCGCCAACGATACCAATTGTCTGGCCAACCTTTGTCGGCAGCCTGGCACCTGCTTCTCTAAGGAGCTCAATCGTTAATTCAAGAAAAAGTGCTTCGAGAACAGGCGGCAGCGGAATTTCCCGCCTTGATGTTACCAGTGTTGCCAATAAGTCCTTTGGAATCAGTTCATGATGGTATGTAAGAGCTGCTACATAAACAGGTGTAGCTAGAATTGAAAAGAGGACGGCAAAAACCCTTACTAAGCGGAAAAAGGATGCCAGGATCCAATTGAGGAAATAATCCTCAAACGCTGAAAAGAACTCAACTAATGTAGTAGGCGTGATCAGCACATGTGGTGAACCGTCCACAATAATGGCGATTTTTCCTTCTCCTAAAATGGCAGCAACACGGTCTGGTCTTTCCGTGTCGAGCAATTGGGGAAATGGTGAATTGGAATTGTCAGCAATCAATTGAACGATATAGGAACTATCAACAATGACATCCATTTCAACTTCCTGCAGCCGCTGCCTTACCGTATTCACATTATCAACATTTGTAAGTCCGTCCACATAAATAATGGCTACCCGTGTTTTAGACATACTTCCAATCGTGACTTCTTCACATACTAATTCCTTTATTGGCAGCCTTTTTCTAATTAAGTTTAAATTTTGCCCTAATGATTCAACGAATGCCTCTTTTGGACCAATAACAGAGAATTCTATTTCAGGCTGGGTTATGCTGCGGACAATTTCTTTCTGGGCTGCAATAAATGCAAAACAATCTGGCTGCCTTTCCGATCGCACTAAAACATAACCGTTAAATAGCTTCTGCTCAATTTTTGAAAAATCATCACTAATTTCAATATCTGTTACAGGAACAATTTCTTTTAAATCCCGAATTGTTTTAAATTCACCCTCCAATAAAAAAGGAAGGGCGTCTTTTTGAAGAATTTGCTCATCGACTAGTGATGTCATAAATGTGAAGCTAAATTTCATTTCATGTTTTTGATTAATATAATAACTTTTCTTATAATCAGCAGACTTACACAGTGATGTTTCCCAGTTTTTTTCATCTTGAGTTTTAGAGAAATGCTTTTTAAACCAATTTTTCATAGGATCACCATTTGTTTTGGCATAGGCTTATTCTTACCGGAAATGGAAAACTTATGAATGGAATTTTAAATTGATTACATTGAATGAGAGGGAGGAAGGAAATAAAAAAAGAAACCCGTTGGCAGCGGATTTCTTTTTGATATGAAACTCCTTTACGAAAGAGGGGGGTAAGGGAGTTGCAAACTTGGTGTAATGTTGTCTGTCTATTGAAGCTGTTGACGAGCAATGCAGCTTCAATTACACTGTAAATGAAAATCATTTTCATTTATGGGTTTATCATAATATAAACCTTAGAAGGTGTCAACTAATAATTGAAAATGATTATCAAGATCATTTAGGGGGTATATAGTAGATGGATAAACAATTGAAGGAACAGTTAGATGGATTGCTTGAAAAATATACAGAGCTATTAATTGGAGATACAAGTTTAGAAAATCAGAGTAAAGTGGAAGCATGGATTCTCTATTCTTTTATAGCAAAATCAATGCCCCCGCTCGTCAAACATTGGAATGCCACTTATCCTGAGGGGAAAGAAGCGATTAAAAAGGTTATTGAAGAAATTAAACAGCTAAACGAAGAACATAAAGAGAGCAATAAATAGCGAGTGCGGCTATTAAGGGGGCAAGAGGTAAAAGTTCTCCATAAGAAAATCAGATAGGATATCTCTTAAGTCGGAAAAGAAATTCAGCAATCAGACCCTGTCTAACAAAACGCACTATAATGCCATCCTATAAAAAGCCGTACCATCATTGATACGGCTAAAGTATTTACTGCAGTGTATTTCCGCCATTGCCATATGGGAATTGGCTTGAGTATCCTTGGAATTGCTGAAACGATTGCTGCAGCTTTTGAGGTTCTGCGGCTTCAAGCTTGTACCAGCCTTTTTGGAACATTAGGTTATAGAGATTGCGCTGTTCATTTTGCGTGTCAGTGAAGATATTGAGCACATCCTGATAGAGAGCCTGATGACTAGCTTCATTTAGAAAAGTACAATACGAATCTGTCATGTACTTTTCCATCGTCAGCAGATCACTTGTGAAATCACGATCATTCATTTGCGGAGTTTTAGGAATTTGAGTTTCTGGATTTTGTACCTTTTGCTGATTCTGGTTCATTATTATACCTCCCAGTTATTGCTGCATGCCAGCAGGTGGCTGATTTTGCTGATTCAAATGACTAAGAATCCGCTCATAATGCTGTTGATGCATTTGTCCGCATCGTTCCATGGCTGCTTTGATTTCTTGGTCCTGACATTGTGAAGCATAGAAGTGAGCTTTTTTCATAGCCAGTAAGTTCCATGAAAGCATATCTGTTAAGTATAAAGAATCTTTTGAAGATATGATTTGCGGAGGCTGAGGCATGATCGTTTGCCCATATTGTGTTCCCATATTTTGCTGCTGCATTCATAATCCCTCCAACACGAAAGAAGTTTTGTTCGCGATTATCTTTCCACATCAAATTGTAATTATGCAGGTATATCAATTCGACATTTTTTTTACATAGTTATTTTCAGAATATTTAAAAGATGATAAAATAAAAGAGGTCAGGCTGTCTGCACGATTACTAAAATTGGTAAAGTGATACAAACGATACTCCTCCGAATGCTTCAGCTTTGACAGACCCATGTTTTTATCAAGCTATAAGGAGAAGTTTAATCTGCTGACTTTCCTATAGGTTTTTAAAAGATGTTATATCAAATCTATGACATTCGAGGAGGAACTGAATGATGACGATGTTAAGAGATGTTTTTTTATTTTTATCAAAAAATAAAAGATTAAGCATGCTTGGTAAAAAATATGGTTTTCGTTTCGGTGCCTCGCGTTTTATTGCAGGGAAAAACATAGCAGAAGCCATACAAGTCATAAAAGAACTGGATAGAAAAGGATTAGCAGTTACAGTAGATTGCCTTGGAGAATTTGTTGACAATGAAGCAGAAGCAAACGAAGCGGCCAGTCATATGGTGAGACTAATTAAGACGTTGGGAAAAGAGTCACTAGATGCGGAGATTTCTGTCAAACTAACATCACTAGGACTAGATCTGTCGAATGAAATTGTTCTAAGAAACATGCGACGTATCCTAGAGACAGCAGAACAGCATCAGATTTTTGTAACCATAGATATGGAAGATTCTTTACGATGCCAGCAGACATTGCAAATATATAAATTGCTCAAATCGACGTTTAAAGATATTGGTACTGTCATTCAAGCTTACTTACACAGGACAATAGAAGACATGCAGCAATTAGAACATTATTCTCCCAATCTGAGATTGGTAAAAGGTGCATATAAAGAATCACCTGAAGTAGCACTTTCGGAAAAGCAGGCAATTGATGAAAATTTTAAACGAATTATTGAAATTCATTTGCGAAATGGCCATTATACGGCAATTGCTACACATGATGATCGCATTATTGAATATACAAAACAGCTTGTGAGAAAATATCAGATCCCTCATAGTCAGTTTGAATTTCAACTGCTTTATGGTGTTAGAGTGGACCGGCAGCTTGAGCTTAGCCGTCAAGGATATAAAGTGCGCCTCTATGTCCCGTTTGGGGATGATTGGTTTGGCTACTATATGAGGAGAATGGCTGAGTATCCAGCAAATGCTTTTACAAATAAAAAAAGGCTATAAGTAAAATAGCAGGAATTCCTCTGCTCCAAAAGGAGTGTAAATAATATTTCTATAAGACAGGCTGTCTGCAAACGCTCGCTTTCTTAGGTCTGATAAAAAGACTCTATATTACAGCTAACTTTAAGAATGGGCAAGCGTTTTAAACAGCCTGAAAACGTTCAATTCGTCATTAGGTTCCTTACAGCTTTGTTTTTTACCAAAAGACATACTGATTTCAATGTAGGGAGAGCAATAGAGTTCTTACGTTGTTTTGTCTTTTCGATTAGCTGTAAAACTATTTTTTGTATTGATTATTTTGGCTATTCACCTTGCCGCCCCCATCTTCTTCCACGGTTGGACCGGCATTCCCCTTAATGCTTGCAGCACTTACTCCTGCTTTTGAAGGATTCTTCTTTCTTCTCGCCATATAAATCACCTCCTATATAGCTTAGCTTTCATATGAACTAAATTGCGTTACTTTTAAAATGAATATACTCGTTTATAAATTTTTTCATTTTTCGGCTATTAATGATTGCGTAAATTTTGCAAATATTTTATTATTATAATTAACAGAACACATTCAGTGATCTTTTTTTTGAAGTAAAAATGAATGATTGTTCATTCAAAACGTTCTAAAGGGGGAAGTAAAGTTGATTCAGCAAATTAAAAAAGCAGCTGTACTTGGATCAGGTGTAATGGGATCAGGTATTGCAGCGCATCTTGCCAATATCGGAATTCCGACCTTATTACTTGATATTGCTCCGAAGGAATTAACAGAGGCTGAAAGTGCCAAAGGACTCAAATTAGAAGATCGTGCTGTCCGCAATCGTATTAGTGAAACAGGAAGACAAAAGCTGCTGAAGCAAAAACCAGCACCTTTTACAGCTAAGAAAAATATCAGTTTGATAGAAGCTGGGAATTTTGAAGACGATATGGAACGGTTAAATGAGGTTGACTGGATCATTGAAGTGGTCGTAGAGAATTTAGCAATTAAAAAGCAAGTGTTTGATCTTGTTGACCACTATCGAAAGCCTGGAAGTATAGTCAGCTCAAACACGTCAGGCATTTCGGTTGAGAAGATGGCAGAAGGCCGTTCAGACGATTTTAAGAAACATTTTCTAGGGACCCATTTCTTCAACCCGCCGCGATATTTAAAGCTCCTTGAAGTGATACCGACAGCAGAAACAAATCCAGAAGTTCTTTCCTTTATGAAAACATTTGGCGAAGATGTTCTCGGAAAAGGTGTTGTTGAAGCAAAAGATACGCCGAACTTTATTGCCAATCGCATAGGAACGTATGGGTTGCTCGTAACGGTTCAGGAAATGCTGAATGGCGGCTATAGCGTAGGAGAAGTAGATTCAGTCACAGGCCCGCTCATTGGCAGACCGAAAAGTGCAACATTCAGAACACTTGATGTCGTAGGGTTAGATACATTCGCACATGTTGCCAAAAATGTATTTGATCAGGTAGATGGTGCCGAGAAAAAGGTATTTGAAATACCCGATTTTATACAAAAGATGCTGGAAAATGGCTGGTACGGAAGTAAATCTGGTCAAGGCTTTTATTTGAAGCAAGGGAAAGAAATACTTGAATTAAATCCAGAGACATTGGAATATATCCCTCGTCAAAAATTAAAAACCGCAGCTGTAGAGATGAGTAAGCAGCAAAAAGGAACAGCGAATAAAATGAAAGCGCTTGTATACGCTGATGATCGTGCCGGTCAGCTGCTTTGGAATATACTAAGCCCCGTTTTCGCCTATTCTGCACAATTGTACGGTGAAATTGCAGATGATCTACAAGCTATAGATTCTGCAATGAAATGGGGATTTGGCTGGGAGTTAGGTCCGTTTGAAGCCTGGGATGCCCTTGGAGTTGAAAAAGCTGTTCAGAAAATGAAAGATTCAAACATAGATGTTCCGGCATGGGTAACGGACATGCTCGCAAAAGGATTTACTTCCTTCTATAAAGAGGAAGATGGAGATCTCTTCTTTTATCATGATGGGGAGTATCAGCCTGTTCAAGAGAACGAAAAGGTCATTAACCTAAAACGCCTGAAAAAGAAAAATGGCGTCATTAAAAAGAATACTGGTGCTAGCCTAATCGATCTTGGAGATGGTGTAGCCTTGCTGGAATTCCACTCGCAAAGCAATGCCATTGGACTAGATATTCTGCAGATGATCAATTTTGCTGTTGATGAGGTTGAAAAGAATTACAAAGGACTTGTAATCGGAAATCAAGGAAAGAACTTCTGTGTTGGTGCCAATCTTGGCATGATTTTAATGGAAGCACAGGACGACAATATTTACGAATTGGATATGGTTGTAAGACACTTTCAAAATGCCATGATGAAAATTAAATATAGTTCAAAACCTGTAGTCGCAGCTCCATTTGCGATTGTATTAGGAGGAGGAGCAGAGGTTTGTCTGCCTGCTGCACATATCCAGGCATCGAGTGAGACTTACATGGGACTAGTTGAAGCTGGTGTCGGCCTGATCCCTGGCGGAGGAGGCAATAAAGAGCTTTATATCAAGCATTTAAGCAGCATGCCTAATGGAGTTGACTACGATCTTCAGCAGGTTGCCAATCGAGTGTTCGAAACGATTGCGATGGCTAAAGTCTCTACCTCTGGTGAGGAGGCAAGAGAAAATAATTTCTTGAATAGCGCAGATGGAGTAAGTGTGAATGGAGACCATTTACTTTATGATGCCAAACAAGCTGTCATTTCTCTTCATTCACAAGGATATACAGCGCCAGCTCGCAGAAAAGTGCCAGTCGTAGGGGAAACAGGCTATGCAACTCTACTATTAGGTGCACAATCAATGGTTCGCTCAGGATATATATCAGAGCATGATTTAAAGATTGCCAAAAAGCTGGCTTTTGTCATTGCTGGCGGCAAGGTGCCGTACGGAACAGAGGTTGATGAACAGTATTTGCTGGATTTAGAACGAGAAGCCTTTTTAAGTCTTGTAGCTGAACCGAAATCTCAGCAGCGCATGCAGCATATGCTTTTAAAAGGTAAACCGCTTCGTAATTAATGAGAAGTTTCATAGATTCATAACAGATGAAAGTGAGGGAATAGCATGAGAGAAGCTGTTATTGTTGCTGGTGCACGGACACCGGTAGGAAAGGCGAAAAAAGGAAGCCTTGCTGCCGTGAGGCCGGATGATCTCGGTGCACTGGTTGTAAAAGAAACACTAAAACGTGCCGGCAATTACGAAGGAAACATAGACGATCTGATCATTGGCTGTGCGATGCCGGAAGCAGAACAAGGAATGAATATGGCAAGAAATATAGGAGCATTAGCGGGTTTGCCGCATACAGTTCCAGCTATAACGATTAATCGTTATTGTTCATCAGGACTTCAATCGATTGCATATGCAGCCGAAAAAATTATGCTTGGAAATGCAGATACCATTATAGCAGGCGGCGCAGAGTCGATGAGCTTAGTGCCGATGATGGGACATGTGGTTCGTCCAAATGTAAAACTGGCGGAAAATGCACCTGAATATTATATGAGCATGGGGCATACAGCAGAAGAAGTAGCAAATAAATACGGTATATCCCGTGAAGACCAGGATGCCTTTGCTGTCCGCAGTCACCAAAGAGCAGCCAAAGCGCTTCAAGAGGGAAAATTTAATGATGAAATTGTTCCGGTAGATGTAACCAGGCGGACTGTTGGCGATGATCATAAGTTAATAGAAAAGCAGTTTCAATTTACTCAAGATGAAGGAGTCCGTTCTGAGTCTACGGTTTCAACTTTGGCAAAACTTCGTCCAGCCTTTTCGGTAAAAGGAACAGTTACAGCAGGAAATTCATCTCAAACAAGTGATGGAGCAGCGGCTGTAATGGTAATGGATCGGGAGAAGGCTCAGGGATTAGGATTATCGCCAATGGTGAAGTTTAGAAGTTTTGCAGTTGGAGGAGTTCCACCAGAGGTAATGGGAATTGGTCCAATTGTAGCGATTCCAAAGGCTTTAAAGCTTGCTGGATTAGAGCTAAGCGATATCGGCCTATTCGAATTGAACGAAGCATTCGCCTCTCAGTCGATTCAGATCATTCGTGAGCTTGGATTGGATGAGGAGAAGGTTAACGTCAATGGAGGCGCCATTGCTCTTGGTCACCCGCTAGGCTGCACAGGCACCAAACTAACACTTTCATTAATACATGAAATGAAACGGCGCAATCAGCAATTTGGTGTTGTTACGATGTGTATTGGCGGAGGAATGGGCGCAGCGGGAGTATTTGAATTAATTTAAGGACATAGGATCTAGCAGTATACATTTTAAAAAAAATAGAAGCTGAATGGAGGATAACAATGTCAAACCAAACCGAAAAAGCGATTAAAGGCGGAAGCTTTTTAATTGAAGATGTCTCATATGAAAATGTGTTTACACCAGAGGACTATACAGACGAACAAATTATGATTGCCAAAACAACAGAGGAGTACGTAATCAACGAGGTGCTTCCAGAAGTCGAGCATCTTGAAAACCATGAATTCGAACGCTCTGTAAAGCTATTAAAACAAGCTGGAGAACTTGGACTGCTTGGAGCAGATGTGCCTGAAGAATACGGCGGACTTGGTCTCGATAAAATTAGCTCCGCTTTAATTGCTGAAAAAATGTCTCGTGCCGGCGGATTCTCTATTTCTCACGGAGCACATGTTGGAATTGGTTCTCTGCCAATCGTGCTATTTGGAAATGAAGAGCAAAAACAAAAATACCTTCCTCCCCTTGCAACTGGAGAAAAGCTCGCAGCTTATGCTTTAACTGAGCCTGGCTCTGGATCAGACGCATTGGGAGCAAGAACAACGGCTAAACTGAACGAAGAAGGAACTCATTATGTGTTAAATGGTGAAAAACAGTGGATCACAAACGCTGGTTTTGCAGATGTATTTGTTGTATATGCCAAAATTGATGGAGAACACTTTTCAGCCTTTATTGTCGAGAGAGAATATGAAGGTGTGTCTGTTGGACCAGAAGAAAAGAAAATGGGGATTAAGAGCTCATCAACACGAACATTAATCCTTGAAGATGCGCTTGTGCCGAAAGAAAACCTGCTCGGTGAATATGGAAAAGGTCATATTATTGCGTTTAATATTTTAAATATCGGCCGTTATAAATTAGGTGTAGGAGCTGTTGGTGCATCTAAGCGGGCATTTGAGGTAACGGTAGAATACACAAACCAGCGCCAGCAGTTTAAAACGCCTATTTCCCAATTTAACTTAACAAAAGAGAAGTTTGGTACAATGGCTTCCAAATTGTATGCGGCAGAAAGCTCTGTTTATCGAACAGTAGGTTTGTTTGAAGACCGCATGAGCAGATTGACAGAAGAAGAAGTAAAGGATGGCAAAGAAGTAGCGAAATCGATTGCTGAATATGCAATTGAATGCTCATTAAATAAGTTTTTCGCAACTGAAGTCCTCGATTATGTAGCTGATGAAGGTGTCCAGCTTCATGGCGGCTATGGTTTCATGGCTGAATATGAAATTGAAAGAATCTATCGTGATTCAAGAATCAACCGCATCTTTGAAGGGACAAATGAGATTAACCGTTTGTTAGTTCCTGGCACCTATTTGCGTAAAGCGTTCAAAGGCGAGCTGCCATTATTCCAGAAAGCACAAGCGCTTCAAGAGGAGCTAATGATGCTGATGCCTGAAGAGCCGGGTGACGAACCACTTGCACAGGAAAAATATTTAGTGAAAAACGCTAAGAAAATTGGCCTTCTGGCAGCTGGTTTAGCGGCACAAAAATATGGAAAAGAACTAGAAAAAGAGCAAGAAATTTTAGTCAATGTCGCTGATATCGTATCAAATGCTTATGCAATGGAATCGGCTGTTCTGCGTACGGAAAAAGCCATTGCGGCAAAAGGGGCAGAGAAAAACAACCAGAAACTTCTTTATACGCAAATCTTCTGTCAGGAAGCATTTAACGAAATTGAGCAAATTGCAAAAGAGACACTTGTGGCAGTCGAAAATGGTGATGGACTGCGTATGATGCTCTCAGCACTGCGGAAATTCACTCGTCATACTCCTGTTAACGTGGTCGCTAAGAAACGCGAAGCATCAGAGAAAATTATTGACGCTGAGCGCTACGTGCTTTAAGAGGTGTGCTCCCTTCAATATGGAGGGAGTTTTTTATATGAAGCTAATTGCTAAACATCCTCATCTAACTGGTCAATTCACTGTTATTTCTAGTTGGAGGGGATATATTAATCAATCCTTGGGACTTAGCTAGATACCTAATTTGTTATGAAAAACAGGTCATTTATGATACTATTCTTTTGAAGATAATAGTTTTAACACTAGCAAGGATATGTTAAGATTGGTGGTGAAATATATGGCGCATACATTTTATTGGTACCCTAAATGTGGTACATGCCGTAATGCAAAAAAATGGCTTGATGAGCATCAAATTTCTTATGAAGCAATACATATTGCCGACAATCCGCCTTCTCGCGATGAGCTTGCAGAGCTTTATCAAAAAAGCGGATTAGAGCTAAAAAAATTCTTTAATACAAGTGGCATGAAGTATCGTGAGCTTGGCTTAAAGGATAAAGTAAAAACCGCATCTGAAGATGAGCTTTTGGACATCTTAGCTTCAGACGGAATGCTCATCAAAAGGCCAATTCTAACCGACGGATCAAAGGTGACGGTTGGTTTTAAAGAAGATGAGTATGCAAAAACGTGGCTCGCTTAACCAAAGATTTACGTACCGGGAGCTATAAAAGCTTATACTGGTTTAATTTCAGAACGAGATCAAATTTGAATAGTGTCTAGCAGCAGAGCAAGGCGCTTGCACTTTTCTAAGTGTCTAGTTCCAGCGCCTAGCCCCTCGAGGTCTTAAGTCAATTCAGCCTAAAGGTCAAAGAACGACCTTCAGTCTGGCTCGCCTTAAGCTTGTCGGGGCTGAGCAAGGCGCTTGCACTTTTCTTTAGATCATAGATACACATACAAATGGAGGGATAGTAATGAGTGCACCAAAAGAATTACGATATTCAAAAGAGCATGAATGGGTTAAAACAGAGGGAGAAAAAGTCCGTATTGGAATAACAGACTTTGCACAATCTGAGCTTGGTGACATCGTATTTGTTGAGCTTCCAGAAGTGGGCGATGAATTAAAAGTCAACGAACCTTTCGGCAGTGTGGAATCTGTAAAAACAGTTTCTGAACTATATGCACCAGTAAGCGGTAAAGTTGTCGAAGTCAACGAAGAATTAAGCGACAATCCAGAATTCGTAAATGAATCTCCATATGAAAATGCTTGGATGGTAGTAGTAGAGCTGTCAGATGCTAGTGAAGTTGACAGCCTGATGGATTCTGAGCAATATGATGAAATGGTTAAAGAAGATTAATATAAGCGGAGCCAGCCTTTTTAAGGGCTGGCTTTTATTATATGCTTTTTGCATTTCTAATAGAGAAAACATTAAAAACATCGAATGTTTTCTCCGTGCCTTCTAAAAGGAATATTACACATTTGTATAGAATAGTGAATATAGTACATAAAATATACAAATTAGGGCGGCAATATAATCCTACTACTCCAAGGTGATGAATATGTTTGATTACAATTCTGAAAAGGTTATTATTGTGGAAGGTACTTCTGATAAACGAAAAGTGAAGGACATTATTCGAGAACCGGTTGAGATCATCTGCACCAATGGCACTATTAGCGTTACAAAGCTGGATGAACTGATTGATGAGTTATTTGATAAGGATGTATATATACTGGTAGATGCTGATGATGCGGGTGAAAAACTGAGAAAGCAGTTTAAGCGTGAAATGCCAGAAGCGGCCCATCTTTATATTGATAAAATGTACAGAGAGGTTGCCACAGCACCGGTACATCACTTGGCGACCGTTCTTTTAGGTGCTAATATTGATGTTTACACAGAGTTTTTAGATAGAGGTTGAATGTTATGCTTGAATGGACGCAACAAGAGATTGAAAATGCACTGAAAAATGATTTTTCAGGATTTATTTATTTGTACACCCCCATGTGCGGTACATGTCAAATGGCTGGGAAGATGCTTACTGTTGTAGATGAATTATTACCAGAATCTTCAATAAGGAAGGCAGATCTTAACTATATGCCGAAACTTGCTGAGCAGTGGAATGTCGAAAGTGTTCCATGTCTTGTATTTGTTCAACATGGAGATGCGACGGAAAAAATATATGCTTTTCATTCAGTTCCATACTTATTGGAAAAAATGTCTGGCGCATAAAAAAATGGCTGGGAGCGGGCTCCTAGCCTTTATTTTATTTCAAAGGCTCTTTGGCGGATGTGTTGCTGTTTTATTATCCTTGTTGATCGAAGTGTGCTATCGCAATGTTCAGCTGAGAATAAGAGTGGCCCAAAGGAAGGAAAAGTCTTCGCCAAGAGGAGGGCTTAGCTTCAGCCCCACCAGCATGCCGGAAAGGGATTGTCCCAGTAGTGAAATAAAAGCCTGTTATAAATCAAGAGAGGTTGCAAAATAAGCTTTCTCTATTAAATGAATATTGTTTTTTAGTAAATGTATCGTTTTATCATCGAAATATATTTACAATTGCCGCTTTTAAGAATATTATATTTAGGGATGCGAAATATCAACCAAATTTCTAAAGAAGTCTTGAGGCGATAAGAGCATGTTCTATAAAGAGTGGGTACATCAAATAAAAGGCTATAATCAAAATATCCGGCATGCTTTTCTAGCCAATATTTTCACACAAATTGGTTTAGGTATTTTTATGGTTATTTACAATTTTTATGTACGTGAATTAGGCTATTCGGATGGAATGAATGGTCAAGTGATTTCGATGACATCACTTGCAACTGCGATCATCCTAATTCCAGCAGGTTTACTAAGCGATCGGTTTGGCAGAAAAAATATTATGCTTTACGGTGCAATCGCAACAGGAGCCGTCTTAATGATCCGCAGCCTGGCGGAAGGACCGGCAATGTTATTATCCGCTGCTTTTGCAACAGGACTGACATCAGCTTTTTTACAAGTCTCCAGTATTCCGTGGCTTGCTGAAAATTCCCGAGCAGAACAGCGGGTGCATTTATTCAGCATTCATTTTGCTATTATGACAGGCGCAAATGTTATTGGTAACCTGAGCGGCGGGCTGTTAACGGATTTCTTTTCATTGTTTATGACGCAATTGAACGGAATTCGTGTTACGCTCTTGCTCGGCGGCGTTATTTTTTTGATTGGTATCTTCCCGATTATAAAGTTTCAAGAAAGCCGCAAGGTAACAAATTCTATTGATAAATCTAAATCGAACTCCATAAAGGCTGCCTTATCGGCGAAAAAAGACAGTATGAAGATTGTCATACTTTTCGCGGTTGCACAGTTAATTATTGGTGTTGGAGCAGGGCTAGTTATTCCTTATTTGAACCTATATTTCTCTGACAGGTTTTCTGCTTCAAACTCAGCAGTTGGTTTGATTATTTCATTAGGGCAGGCAATGACTGCCGTAGCAATGATTATTGGGCCAAAAGTTGTTCAAAAATTTGGTGAGGTAAAAGCAGTTGTGATCCTGCAGCTATCTTCACTGCCGTTTTTACTTTTGACTGCTTATACTGAACAGCTCTGGCTTGCAGCAGTAGGGTTTTTGTTCAGGCAGGCATTGATGAATGCGGGAAATCCAATTCAAATGTCACTAATGATGTCTAAAGTGGACGATTCAATGAAAGGTTTCGCCAGCTCAGTGAATCAGATGGTCTTTAATTTGGGCTGGGCAGTGATGGGGCCAGTATCGACAGGTATTGTCATGATATATGGCTCCTATTGGGGATATGCTACCGTCTTTACGATTACTGCAGTGTTGTATTTAATAGGCTCTATCTATTTCTTCCTAGTATTTAAACGCTATAATCCTAAAAAAGTTGCACAAATGACAGCATAGCTTGCTTTTAACTGACATATTTCTCAGGAAATAATCCCAGACAATACCGTAATGGATGCGGTCATTGTCTTTTTTTTGGTTAATTTGTTGAAAAGTTTTTAAAGGATTAAGACTCAGTTCCGCGGAATAAGCTTACATAGACTAAAGAATTTTGAGGTGTACTCAATGGAACAGCTGGCTAAATCCTTTATACAAGAATTAGAGCAAAAACAGCATGTCTTTCAACTATTGCAGAATCGAAACCTGACGGTGCATTTTCATAGCGAGACTGAACATCTATATTTACGTATTGATGGGGGAAGGGCTGATATTACTTCTCAAATGGAGTGTGAGATGGAAATTCATGGTCCTAAAGCGACTATGACTCATCTTTTTCAGCGGAAAATAAAGCTGCGTCAAATGATGAAAGAACAGCCAATCCAAATAAGAGGCCCTTTCCGCAGTATTCTATTATTAGAAACAATTTTATATCTTGGAAAAAATTAATGGTTTTTGGTTGACTGTTTTTTTTCTGTATGCTAAAATTTCAAACAAATATGAAAATTGAATATTCTTATCAAGAGAGGTGGAGGGACTGGCCCTGCGAAACCCGGCAACCGGTTAATTACACGGTGCTAATTCCAGCAGAGCAAATGCTCTGAAAGATAAGAAGAGTTGTGAATTCCAGACCCTCTTCTTCTTGAAGAGGGTCTTTTGCTGTTACGAAGATTCATAACAGCAAAGCCAGCATGATGATACTCAAGATGCAAACCAATTAAAAGGGAGAGATCGACATGACTGAAAGCAAAAAAAATTATCGTTTTGAAACATTGGGTATTCATGGAGGATTAGCGCCGGATCCAGTAACCGGTGCTCGGGCAGTTCCGATTTATCAAAATAATGCTTATCAATTCAAAAGTACTGACCATGCTGCAAACCTTTTTGGACTAAAGGAACCAGGTTATATTTATACACGGATACATAATCCGACTGTAAGTGTGTTCGAGGAAAGAGTTGCACTGCTTGAAGGTGGCATTGGCGCATTGGCTGTTTCAAGTGGTCAGGCTGCGATTACTTTATCTATTTTAAATATTGCTGGTGCTGGAGACGAAATTGTCGCTGCATCAAACCTATATGGTGGTACCTATAATTTATTTGCAGTAACATTGCCTAAATATGGGATAAATGTGAAGTTTGTTGATCCACAAGATCCAGAAGCTTTTAGAGAGGCAATTACGAATAAGACGAAAGCGATATTTGCAGAAACGATTGGCAATCCAAGTTTAAAAGTGCTCGATATTGAAGCAGTAGCAACTATTGCTCATGAAAATGGCATACCGCTAATTATTGATAATACTTTTCCTACTCCATATCTGTGCAGGCCGATCGAATTTGGTGCTGATATTGTGATCCACTCTGCTACCAAATGGCTACTTGGCAATGGAACAACAATGGGAGGAATTATTGTGGATGGCGGCAAGTTTGACTGGAATTCACCGAAATTCCCAGGCTTTACGGAACCAGATCCAAGCTATCATAACTTAGTTTATAGCGAGGCGCTTGGTGAGGCAGCATATATTACAAAGGCGCGTGTTCAGCTGCTGCGTGATCTTGGGCCTGCTTTAAGTCCGCAAAATGCATTCCAATTCACTTTAGGAATTGAAACTTTACACGTACGGATGAAGGAGCATGTGGCAAATACAAAGAAAATTATCAGCTATCTCAAGAGCCATCCTGCTATAAATTGGCTCTTATATCCTGGAGACGATGATCATCCAGATAAGGCTTTAGCAGATAAATATCTGCCAAAAGGTGCAGGGTCCGTTGTTGTTTTTGGAATTAAGGGCGGAAGAGAAGCTGGTGCTGCTTTAATCAATAACCTTAATCTTTGGGCACATGTAGCCAATGTAGGTGATGCGAAAAGTTTAATTATACACCCTGCAAGCACAACCCATCAGCAGCTGGATGATGAGGCTTTAAAAATTGCGGGAGTCCCAGAAGATTTAATCCGCATATCTGTGGGAATTGAAAATGCAGAAGATCTAATTGAGGATTTAGAACAGGCAATTGAGGCGGCAACAGGAATCACAACACTTGCTGCTAAAGCTTAAAGAAATTGTGATCAAGGGAAATATAAAATGTCTTGGAATTCACTTTTTTAGTTGACACCCTTATCATCCCCATGATATGATAGCATTCGTAATTTATAAATGAATGTAAACGAATTGAATATAAATGTTTAGCTCTTATCAAGAGAGGTGGAGGGAAGTGCCCTATGAAGCCCGGCAACCGTCATGAAAATGAAATGGTGCCAATTCACTCAAAGCTTATGGCTTTGATAGATGAGAGAAAGGACTTATTTTTAATGCCTTTCTGCTCATAACAGAAAGGCATTTTTATTTTTTGCTAGTTTTCAAGAATTGGAAAACTTAACTGGTTAAAGATATTTTAATGTGTTTTCTGAAATTGAGGAGAATGAAAGGCATTGTCCAATCAAAAACTATTGTATAGGCAATGTCAGGAATGAGAGGGTGAAACAACAAGTGATTTCTATAAAAAATGCAAAGAAAATATTTGCAACGAAAAAAGGGAAGGTCAACGCGGTTGATCAAGTGAACCTTGAAATTAAAGAAGGCGAAATTTTTGGAGTGATTGGCTACAGTGGAGCGGGAAAAAGTACGTTAATCCGTATGCTAAATGGATTGGAAATTCCTACTGAAGGCAGTGTAGTCGTTGCTAATAACGAAGTTTCACGCATTAAAGGCAGTGACTTAAGAAAGGCCAGACAAGAGATCAGTATGATTTTCCAGCATTTTAATCTGCTATGGTCCAGGAATGTTAGAGAGAATATTGCCTTTCCACTTGAGATTGCCGGCGTTTCGAAGCAGGAAAGAATAAAAAGAGTGGATGAACTCATTCGTCTTGTTGGTTTAGAGGGGAGAGAGGATGCATATCCTTCCCAGCTGAGCGGTGGGCAAAAGCAAAGAGTTGGCATTGCAAGAGCACTGGCGAATAATCCTAAGGTGCTGCTGTGCGATGAGGCCACATCTGCGTTAGATCCACAAACAACAGACTCAATTCTTGAACTGCTTGTCGATATAAATGAACGACTTGGCTTAACCATTGTACTAATTACACATGAAATGCATGTGATTCGCAAAATCTGCCATCGTGTAGCTGTGATGGAGAATGGTCAGATTGTTGAAGAAGGACCTGTTCTTGAAGTATTTAAAAACCCAACTGCACCGATTACAAAGAGGTTTGTACAGCAAGTGACTGAACCGGAAGAGACGAAGGAAACCGTACAGCATTTACTCGACCTTTATCCTCAGGGGCAAGTCATTCAGCTGGGTTTTGTTGGAGAGGCTGCAGAACAGCCGCTTATTACGAATTTAATTCGTCATTACTCGGTTACAGTGAATATTCTGCAAGGGAAAATATCACAAACACAAAAGGGTTCTTATGGAACATTATTTATTCATCTAGATGGGGAACAGACGGAAATTGCTAAGGCAATCGACTATATCCATTCCCAGAATATTGGAGTGGAGGTGATTTCTAATGCTTAGTTCACTCATTCCAAATGTCCAATGGGATAAAATGTGGGAAGCTACACTAGAAACATTATATATGACGGCTATATCGGTTTTTGCAACCTTTATCCTAGGTACTATTTTAGGATTGCTGCTCTTTTTAACAGCCAAAGGAAATATTTGGGCTAATGCTCCTGTTAATAAAGTCATTAGTGCCTTTGTTAATATCTTTAGGTCTATTCCATTTATTATCTTAATTGTACTATTGGTTCCTTTTACAAAGCTGATCTTAGGCACAATGATAGGTCAAAATGCAGCATTGCCGGCTCTTATTATCGGGGCAGCGCCATTTTATGCAAGAATGGTTGAAATAGGTTTGAGGGAAATTGATAAAGGGGTTATTGAAGCAGCGAAATCGATGGGTGCTAAAACTAGCACAATTATCTGGAAAGTTCTTCTCCCTGAATCAATGCCTGCATTGGTTTCTGGTATCACTGTTACTGCTATTGCGTTAGTAGGCTATACAGCCATGGCTGGTGTAATCGGTGCAGGCGGACTTGGAAATCTCGCTTATTTAGAAGGCTTCCAGCGCACCCGTGCTGATGTGACGCTTGTAGCAACAATTATTATATTAATTATTGTATTTATCATCCAATTCATTGGTGATTTTATAACTTCAAAATTAGACAAACGATAGGAGAGAAAAAAGATGAAAAAATGGTTATCAATTTTATTAGCCTTAACAGTAGCACTAATTATTTCTGCTTGCGGCACTTCTGATGAAGGTACTGAGGGAGACAATGCAGGCGGCGGAGAAGAAGCAGAAACAACAACACTTAAAGTTGGAGCTTCAAACGTTCCTCATGCTGAAATTTTAGAAGAAGCGAAACCTCTTTTAGAAGAGAAAGGCTTTGAATTAGACATCACTACATTCCAAGATTATATCTTACCAAACCAAGCTTTAGAGGCTGAAGATATTGATGCGAACTACTTCCAGCATATCCCTTATCTTGAGTCGCAAATTGCTGAGAATGGTTATGATTTCGTAAACGCTGGCGGAATTCACATTGAGCCTATTGGTGTTTACTCTCAAAAATATGACAGCTTGGATGAACTTCCTGATGGCGCAACAATTATTATGAGTAACTCTGTTGCTGACCATGGCCGTATTCTTTCATTATTAGAACAGCAAGGGTTAATCACGCTAAAAGAAGGCGTTGAAAAAACAGCAGCAACAATCGAAGATATCGAAGAAAACAGCAAGAACTTAGAGTTTGATACTGAATATGAAGCATCTCTTCTTCCGCAAATTTACAACAACGGTGAAGGTGACGCGGTTCTAATTAACTCTAACTATGCAATTGATGCTGGATTAAATCCAATTGAAGATTCTATTGCGATCGAAGACAAAGAATCTCCATATGTTAACGTAATCGCTGTTCGCAGTGGAGATGAAGAAAGCGAAGCAATCAAGGCATTAGTAGAAGTTCTTCACTCACAAGAAATTCAAGATTTCATCCTTGAAAAATATGAAGGTGCAGTTGTACCTGTATCTGAATAATGTTTAAAAGCTCCTGTGTATGCAGGGGCTTTTTGTTTGTCTTGATTTTGCGGCTGCGGATACAATTTGTGTTTGGCGGATAAAGTGCTCTTTTTGGCGAATATAAATTTTTTACGGCGGATAAATCCCATATTACAGCGGATAAATTAAAATAACGGCGGATAAATTCCATGTTACAGCGTATAAATCAAAATAACGGCTGAAAACATACTTCCAACTTCTCTTAACATCCAGGACAATGGCGGTGTCAGCAAAAATCGCAGGCATTTCCTTTTGGCAAAAAACAAGAGGATTTTTCCCCCTTCTGTACCCCAATAATCACCAAGTTATCTAATGTGTAAAATCACAGCTATTTAGAACCTTGCTTTAAACAAGATTATACTTCAGCAAATAAACGAACCGACTCCTTCAAGTGACCTTCAGACTGAACCAGCGACATATATAACGATATATCAGGTTTTACCGCAATTGTGTCGGGTATACAGTCAATGATACGATTTAAAAGTAAATAATCCGTACAGCGGAAATTTGAAAGGAATGGTTCGTTATTAACCAGCTAAACCTAAATTATACGAGTGAAATGGAAAAGGCCATGCGTGGAGCCCATGGAGTCGGATATGAGGTTTACAGCCAAAAGCATGGTGTGCGAATGGAAGTTGAAGAAAAGCGGCAAAAGGAATATGTAGAAAGTCAGCGAATGGTTGCCGATTTAGAAAGAAAAGTACATTCTTAATGTTATATATATAGGAAGAAACCAGCTCAGCTTTTGAGCTGGTTTTTTTCCATTCATGATCAATCCAGGATTTTAATTGAAAAAGTTTTAAATGATTTGATCTCTTTATTTCTTCCTATTTTCACATACATTCTTAGTCAGTCGCAGAAAATAGTCAGATAGGAATTACAGTATTGGGACGCTTCAGAAGGGAGTGAATTAACTATAGGGCATACATAGACTAAAAAGTTTTAAAAAACGAAAAAAAACTCTATAATTAGACATATTCTCACATTCGAAAGACGAATGTTCTGAAAGAGTTGATATCACTTTTCATTTGTTATAAGATTGTAATGAGAATAAAATGAGAATAAAACTAAGAGGTTTGCGGCATAGCCGATTTATACAAATCTTTCATAATTGACGGAGGTATTATTATGGCAGCATCAACTTTAACAATTAAAGACCTTCATGTTGAAATTGAAGGCAAAGAGATATTAAAAGGTGTTAATCTTGAAGTCAAAGGCGGAGAGATTCACGCAATCATGGGACCAAACGGAACAGGGAAATCTACATTATCTTCTGCGATTATGGGTCACCCGAAATATGAAGTTACATCTGGCAGCATCGTAATGGATGGTGAAGATGTGTTAGAAATGGAAGTAGATGAGCGTGCTCAAGCAGGTCTATTTCTTGCTATGCAATATCCAAGCGAGATTAGCGGTGTAACAAATGCTGACTTCTTGCGTTCTGCAATGAACAGCCGCCGTGAGGAAGGAAACGAAATTTCATTAATGAAGTTTATCCGTCAAATGGATAGCAAAATGGAATTCCTTGAAATGGACGTAGATATGGCTCAGCGTTACCTAAACGAAGGATTCTCTGGCGGAGAGAAAAAACGTAATGAAATCCTTCAATTAATGATGCTTGAACCCAAAATTGCTATCCTGGATGAAATTGACTCAGGATTAGATATCGATGCATTAAAAGTGGTTTCTAAAGGAATCAATGAAATGCGCGGCGAAGATTTCGGCTGCTTAATTATTACTCACTATCAGCGTCTTCTTAACTATATTACGCCTGATCATGTACACGTAATGATGCAAGGCCGCATTGTAAAATCCGGTGGCCCTGAGCTGGCACAGCGTTTAGAGGCAGAAGGATATGACTGGATTAAAAAGGAACTTGGCATCGAAGACGAAACAGTTGGGCAAGAAGCGTAACAGTTAGGAGGATCACTATGTCAACTGAAATTAAATTACCATTTGACAAGGAGTATGTCAGCTCCTTTTCAAAAGATATGGGCGAACCGGCGTGGCTGACTGAACTTCGCACAACAGCTCTTGCTGATGCGGAAAACCTGCCAATGCCAAAGCCAGATAAAACTAAAATAGATAAATGGAATTTCACGCAATTTACAAAGCACCTTGTAGCCAGTGAGGATTATACCTCTTTAAACGAGCTGCCTGAGGAAGTTAGAAGCTTGATTAACTTAGAGGCACAAGAACAAAGCCTTTATATTCAGCGCAATAACAGACCGACATATCTTTCAGTAACAAAAGAGATGCAGGAAAAAGGTGTTATTTTTACAGATATCTTTACAGCTGCAAGAGAGCATGGCGACCTGCTGCAGAAGTACTTTATGACAGATGCAGTAAAAGTGAACGAGCATAAGCTTACTGCTTTACATGCAGCATTATTGAACGGCGGAGCGTTCTTATATATTCCGAAAAATGTTGAGATTACTGAGCCAATCCAAGCTGTTTATATCCATGATGACAAGGAAGCAAACTTGTTCAACCATGTTTTAATTGTAGCGGATGACAATAGCTCAGTTACGTATGTTGAAAACTACGTATCAACTGTTGCTGAAGCAGACGGAATCTTTAATATTGTGACAGAAGTAATTGCTGGTGCAAATGCAAAGGTTCAATATGGAGCAGTCGATACACTTGCTAAAGGCACAACGGTTTATGTCAATCGCCGCGGAAAAGCCGGCAGAGATGCACGGATTGAATGGGCGCTAGGTTTGATGAATGACGGGAATACTATTTCTGAGAATATCACGAATTTAATCGGTGATGGTTCATTTGGGGATACAAAAACGGTTGTTGTTGGACGCGGTGAACAAACACAAAACTTTACGACAAGCATCGTGCATTTTGGAAAAAATTCCGAAGGCTATATTTTAAAACATGGTGTTATGAAAGATGCTGCAACTTCCATCTTTAATGGCATCGGAAAAATTGAGCATGGCGCATCTAAGTCAAATGCTGAGCAAGAATCAAGAGTTCTTATGCTGAGTGAAAAAGCACGCGGAGATGCCAACCCGATCCTGCTTATCGATGAAGATGATGTTACTGCTGGTCATGCTGCATCTGTAGGCCGTGTGGATCCGCTTCAGCTTTATTATTTAATGAGCCGCGGTATTTCGCAAACAGAAGCAGAGCGACTAGTCATCCATGGCTTCTTGGCACCTGTTGTTAATGCCCTTCCAATCGAAGGAGTTAAAGCGCAATTAACAGAGGTAATTGAAAGGAAAGTAAAATAATGAATATAATGGACATTCGCCAAATGTTTCCGATCCTGCATCAGGAGGTTAACGGCAGTCCGTTAGTCTATTTGGACAGTGCGGCAACGTCACAAAAGCCAATTCAGGTTATTGAAGCGATTGACAACTATTATCGCCAATATAACTCCAATGTCCATAGAGGTGTTCACACTCTCGGGACAAAGGCAACTGATGGCTATGAAGGTGCACGTGAAAAGGTCCGTAAGTTCATCAATGCAAAATCAACTGAAGAAGTAATCTTTACACGAGGAACTACTACTTCTCTGAATACAGTAGCTGCAAGCTATGCTCGAGCAAATCTGCAGGAGGGGGACGAAATTGTCATCTCCTATATGGAGCATCACAGCAATATCATTCCATGGCAGCAGGTTGCAAAAGCAACAGGAGCTATATTAAAATATTTGCCTCTTCAAGAAGATGGAACGATCGCTCTTGAAGATGTGAAGAATACAGTTACAGACCAGACAAAGATTGTATCAATTATGCATGTTTCAAATGTTCTTGGGGTCATTAACCCGATTAAAGAAATTGCACAGATTGCTCATCAGCATGGAGCTGTAATGGTTGTTGATGGGGCGCAAAGTGCACCGCATATGAAGGTTGATGTCCAAGATCTGGACTGCGACTTTTTCGCCATGTCAGGCCACAAAATGTGCGGGCCAACAGGCATCGGTATTTTATACGGGAAGAAGAAGCTTTTGGAAAACATGGAGCCAATTGAGTTTGGCGGTGAAATGATTGACTTTGTTGGTTTACAGGAATCAACGTGGAAAGAGCTTCCTTGGAAGTTTGAAGGTGGTACCCCTATCATAGCAGGTGCAATTGGTCTGGGAGCAGCGATCGACTTTTTAGAGGAAATTGGACGTGACAACATCGAGGCGCATGAGCATAAGCTTGCTGCGTATGCGATGGAGCAGATGTCTGCTATAGAAGGCATGACCATCTTTGGACCAAAAGATGCTTCGAAAAAAGCAGGTGTTGTTACCTTTAATATTGATGAAGTTCATCCTCACGATGTGGCAACGGTACTGGATGCGGATGGAATTGCTGTCAGAGCCGGACATCATTGTGCACAGCCGCTTATGAAATGGCTGAAGGTATCAGCAACTGCCCGGGCAAGCTTCTATCTGTATAATTCAGAGGAAGATATTGATCGGCTCGTTCACGGGCTTGTCAAAACAAAGGAGTATTTTAGCGATGTCTTTTAATAACTTAGATACCCTTTACCGTCAAGTCATTATGGATCATTATAAAAACCCGCGCAATAAAGGGATTTTAGAAGATGACAGTTTAACCATTCATATGAATAACCCAACTTGCGGAGACAGAATTCAATTGACGCTGAAAGTGGAGGACGGCATCGTAGCAGACGCAAAGTTTGACGGTGAAGGCTGCTCCATTTCAATGTCCTCTGCTTCTATGATGACTCAGGCTATAAAGGGAAAAACCTTTGAAGATGCGGTTAAGTTATCGAAGATTTTTTCTGATATGATGCAAGGCAAGGATTATGACGATGAGATTGATCTTGGTGATATTGAAGCACTGCAAGGAGTTTCTAAATTCCCTGCCCGAATTAAATGTGCTACATTGCCATGGAAGGCAATGGAAAAGGGTATTAATGAATCAGAACAATAAAACAAGTTTGGGATAAAATATAGCTAAAGGATGATTCCTGAGGCAAAGAATGGAGGAATACGACGATGGCAAAAAAGATGCCTGACATTGGCGATTACAAGTACGGATTTGCCGATAAAGACGTTTCCATTTTCCGATCAAAACGCGGGTTAACAAAAGAGATTGTTGAAGAAATTTCAAAAATGAAGGAAGAGCCTCAATGGATGCTGGACTTCCGCTTAAAATCATTAGAGCACTTCTACAACATGCCGATGCCGCAATGGGGCGGAGATTTAGCGTCATTAAACTTTGATGAAATCACTTATTATGTAAAGCCTTCTGAAAAGACTGAGCGTTCTTGGGATGAAGTTCCAGATGAAATCAAGCAAACGTTTGATAAGCTTGGAATTCCTGAAGCAGAGCAAAAGTATTTAGCAGGTGTATCTGCACAATACGAATCAGAGGTTGTTTACCATAACATGCAGGAAGATCTTGAAGCGATGGGAATTGTATTTAAGGATACTGACTCTGCACTTCGCGAAAACGAAGAGATTTTCAAAGAGCACTGGGCAAAGGTTATTCCGCCAACAGACAATAAGTTTGCGGCTTTAAACTCTGCTGTGTGGTCAGGTGGATCTTTCATCTATGTTCCAAAAGGGATCAAAGTTGAAACACCACTGCAAGCATACTTCCGCATTAACTCTGAGAACATGGGGCAATTCGAACGTACGCTGATCATCGTTGATGAAGGCGCACATGTGCACTATGTAGAAGGCTGTACAGCTCCTGTGTATACAACAAACTCACTTCATAGTGCGGTTGTTGAAATCATCATTAAAAAGGATGCATACTGCCGTTATACAACAATCCAAAACTGGGCAAACAATGTTTATAACCTTGTTACAAAGCGTGCAGTTTGTGACGCAAATGCAACAATGGAATGGATCGATGGAAATATCGGTTCTAAATTAACAATGAAATACCCAGCTGTTATTTTAAAAGGAGAAGGCGCACGCGGAATGACTCTTTCCATCGCACTAGCAGGTAAAGGTCAGCATCAGGATGCAGGAGCAAAAATGATTCACCTTGCACCAAACACGTCTTCAACCATCGTTTCAAAATCCATCTCGAAACAAGGCGGAAAAGTAACATACCGCGGAATCGTTCAATTTGGACGCAAAGCAGATGGAGCACGTGCAAACATTGAGTGTGATACGTTAATCATGGATAATCAATCAACATCTGATACCATTCCATATAACGAAATCTTAAACGACAATATTTCACTTGAGCATGAAGCGAAAGTTTCTAAAGTATCTGAAGAGCAGCTGTTCTACCTAATGAGCCGCGGAATCTCTGAAGAAGAAGCAACAGAAATGATCGTAATGGGCTTCATCGAGCCATTTACAAAAGAACTTCCAATGGAATATGCAGTAGAAATGAACCGTCTTATCAAGTTCGAGATGGAAGGATCTATTGGATAATCCTGTAGATAAAAAGACGAACCTTCGTGGTTCGTCTTTTTTTTATCCATTTGTGGAGTTTGGCGAATAAATAGGTGATGTTGGCGAAAATATTTATTTAACGGCGAATAAATGCATCCTAATGGCGAAAAAATTCTTTTGAAGGCGAATAACCTGTTTTTACATGATCTAATCCGCTTGAATGCTGCATGAAAAATCTCTCCAAAATTCATATTAGTTCCCATATGTTGGTTGGTTGGAATGGAATATTCGAGAGGAGCGGGCAAGATAAGACTCCTATGGAGCGGAGCCGTTAGAGATGGACCATACGCCTCCTTATATAGGAAGTACTGTGTTATGGAATAACACTAGATCTTGAAAAATACCCATTAAAATAACTTATTAATTATTCAAACAATCATTTGACCATTAGAATAATTTTGCATATACTAATATTCAAATGAATGTTTGAATGAGGAGGCTATATTTTGAAACACGATGATATTTGCGAAGTGACTTGTGTGGATGAGGTAAAAGTAAATCGAGTCAAAAATTCTATCCAGCAGAAGGATACGATGTCTGTTGCACAAATATTTAAAGCTCTTTCTGATGATACGAGGATTAGAATTGCTTTTGCTTTATGCGAAGAAGATGAACTTTGTGTATGCGATGTTGCTAATATTGTTGGCAGCACAATGGCTACTGCGTCTCACCATTTACGTCATCTTAAAAACCTTGGTCTGGCAAAGTATCAGAAACGAGGTAAACTCGTGTATTATTCCTTGGATGACGAGCATGTCAGACAATTGATTCAAATAGCCTTTGCACATCAGCTGGAGGGAAAGCTTCATGAATAACTCCGAATTACAGAAAAGTGTTTACCGCGTTCAAGGCTTCACCTGAGCAGGCTGCGCGACAAAGTTCGAAAAGAACGTCAAACACCTGGATGGTGTTTCTAATGCAAATGTTAATTTTGGTGCATCTAAGCTTACTGTTTATGGTGAGACAACGATTGAAGTACTCGAAAAAGCAGGAGCTTTTGAAAACTTAAGACTGTATCCTGAAAAACAAAAAGTTGAAGAGAAAAAGATTCCATTTTTCCAAAAACACGGGACAGTCATCGCATCGCTTATATTCCTGTTAATAGGCTGGATGGCTGCAGAAATATCAGGTGAAAATAGCATTGTTTCTATACTAGCATATGCCAGTTCTATTTTAGTGGGCGGTTATCGGCTCTTTAAAACAGGAGTTATGAATTTATTCCGTTTAGAGTTTGATATGAAAACTTTAATGACCATTGCAGTTATTGGTGCTGCTGTTATTGGTGAATGGGGTGAAGGTGCAACAGTTGTTATCTTGTTTGCGATCAGTGAAGCCCTCGAAACATACTCCATGGATAAGGCACGCCAATCAATACGGTCATTAATGGACATTGCTCCTAAAGAAGCTTTAATCAGAAGAGGAAATGAAGAACGCTTTATTAATGTAGATGATATTCAAGTTGACGATATTATGATCGTTAAACCTGGACAAAAAATAGCGATGGACGGAATCGTTTTAAAAGGAGTATCATCAGTCAATCAAGCAGCTATTACGGGTGAATCAGTACCTGTGTCAAAAACAATTGAAAATGAAGTTTTCGCGGGTACATTAAATGAAGAGGGCCTCTTGGAGGTAAAAGTTACAAAACTTGTGGATGATACTACCATTGCAAAGATCATACAATTAGTTGAAGAAGCTCAGGCAGAACGGGCACCATCACAGGCATTTGTAGATCGCTTTGCCAGGTACTATACTCCAATCATCATGCTGGTTGCACTTGCCGCAGCTGTTGTACCTCCTTTATTCTTCAATGGAGATTGGGAGAAATGGATTTACCAGGGATTAGCTGTTTTAGTAGTCGGCTGTCCATGTGCCCTTGTTATTTCCACACCCGTATCTATTGTAACGGCAATCGGGAATGCAGCACGTAATGGTGTTCTGATCAAAGGCGGCATTCATCTTGAAGAATTGGGAGGAATTAAAGCAATTGCCTTCGATAAAACAGGAACCTTAACAAAAGGAGTTCCTGTGGTAACGGATTACCTTCCAAATACAGATATTGATCCTGATGAACTGCTGACTATTGTTGCAGCTTTGGAAAATGGTTCACAGCATCCACTGGCTTCTGCCATTATCAAAAAAGCTGAAGAAGAAGATTTAAAATACAAAAGTATATCGATTGAAAAATTCTTATCAATAACAGGAAAAGGAGTTACAGGCTCAATACATGGCAAAACCTATTATGTCGGCAGTCCAAGTCTATTTGAAGAAATATTAGAAAATGGGTTATCAAATGAGCAGAAGGAAACGATCTCGCAGCTTCAAGAAAAGGGCAAAACGGTCATGGCTGCCGGAACATCTGCTAAAGTTTTAGGGCTGATTGCTGTTGCTGACGAGTTGAGGATAAATAGTATAGACGTTATTCAAAAACTTCATTCATTAGGAGTTCAAAAGACCATTATGCTGACAGGAGATAATGCTGGAACTGCAAATGCAATCGGAAAACAGGCAGGTGTTTCGGATCTGAAGGCAGACTTGCTGCCGCAGGATAAATTAGCTTTTATTAAAGGTCTGAAAAGCGAATATGGCCGGGTGGCTATGGTTGGGGATGGTGTCAATGATGCTCCCGCTTTAGCAGCCTCTACTGTTGGAATTGCAATGGGCGGTGCTGGGACAGATACGGCTTTAGAAACAGCTGACATTGCATTAATGGCAGATGATCTGGAAAAACTGCCTTTTGCCGTTAAGTTGAGCAGAAGAACATTATTCATTATTAAACAGAATATTATATTCTCTTTAGGCATTAAACTACTGGCCTTACTCTTAGTTGTTCCAGGCTGGTTAACACTATGGATTGCTATTTTTGCAGATATGGGTGCAACGCTAATAGTCACATTAAATGGTTTAAGACTGCTGCGAGTGAAGGATAAATAAGAGACAGAAGCTTCCTGAAAGGGAGGCTTCTTTGCGAAAAGAGTAAGTAATGCAGGCTCATATACATATCACAAATTTTCAACCAAGAAAGATGCCAGCACTTTTCAAATGGAGGGAATATTTTTGAATAGAAGCTGGAATGCGATTATTTATAAATTATGGTCACCAATTTATGATCACTTCTTTAATAAAGGGATGTTTTTAAAAGCAAGAAAAGAGGTATTTAGAAATCTAAAATACAAGAAAGGAAGTAAAATCCTGCTAGTGGGAGTGGGTACAGGTGCAGATATTCCATTTTTCTTAGATAAGGGGTACGTTCTTACAGCAATTGATTACTCTGAAGAAATGCTGGCAGTTGCAAAAAGTAAGTTTAAGAACGAGTCCATAACGTTTAAAAAAATGGATGCGCAAAAGATGGAGTTTGAAGATAATACATTTGATTTTATTGCAGCAAGCTTAGTTATTAGTGTTGTCCCTCAACCAGAAGATGCACTTAGCGAAATTACAAGGGTATTAAAGAAAAATGGAGAAATCCTTATACTTGATAAGTTTGCTCCTGTAAATAAAAAACGGAATGCTGCACAAAAAATACTCCGTCCGATCATTAAATTACTAGGGACAGATATTGGTATAGATTTTCATGCACTTCTAAAACCTTTTGAAACTCAATTAGAATTGAAAAAGGACAATGCAGTAATGCTGAACGGAATGTATAGGAAAATATTATTAGTAAAACAGCTGCCAGGCAATCAATAGTGGAAAGTTTGCCGGCTGTTGTTATATATATATATAAGTTATGGATTTTGATTGACTTTATAAATTTAGGTTATATTTAATATAGAAAAATGAGAGAGGGGGATATTCGATGATCACCATAGGTGTAACTGGATGGGGAGATCATGATCAATTATATACTGGCCATATTGCTGCACGTGATAAGCTGAAGGAATATAGCGCCCATTTTCCAGTTGTAGAAGTTGATTCAGCGTTTTACGCCGTTCAGCCTGTACGAAATGCGAAAAGGTGGACAGAGGATACCCCAGACGGTTTTCAGTTTGTTGTCAAAGCGTATCAGGGGATGACAGGGCATGAACGCGGTAAGCTCCCTTTTGAGAGCAAGGAAGAAATGTTTTCAGCATTTAAAGAATCACTTCAGCCTTATATAGATCGTAATAAACTGGCGATGGTCCTTTTTCAATTTCCGCCATGGTTTGATTGCCAAAAAAAGAATGTAGACTATCTGCGATGGTGCAAGGCACAAATGAGAAATATTCCATGTGCACTGGAATTCCGCCATCAGTCTTGGTTTAAGGAACACTTCAGGGAGAAGACCTTGCAATTTATAAAGGATGAAGATTGGATTCATACAATATGTGACGAACCGCAGGCAGGGGAAGGATCGATTCCGATTGTACTCGCAGCACCTCGATCTGATAAGCTTCTTGTTCGTTTCCATGGCCGTAACGTCCATGGCTGGCAAAAGAAAAATCATGATAACTGGCGTGAAGTACGCTATTTGTATAATTATAATAAAGAAGAGCTTGCACAATGGGGTGAGTATATTCGAACACTAGAACAGAAGTGTGAGCAAATTTATGTATTGTTTAATAATAACTCCGGCGGAGATGCTGCTGATAATGCTAAGCAGTTCATTGATATGCTTGGCATTGAATATAGCTGCTTAGCACCAAGACAACTCGATTTATTCTAGTGCATGGTAAGTAGGCTTTCATAGGAGATTTTCCAGTACACTCTTTTCCTTGTCCCGTCATATGGTGTAAGGAAAGGAGTGGGGCAGTTATGATGAATTTAAGTCCTATTGAAATTGGTGGACACACATTTTTAAGTGTGTCTGTGGAACTTCCAAAAACAAATTTACTTGTAGTTACAAATGATAAAGGATATATCATGTGTGGAGCATTAGATGTTGCACTACTAAATGAAAAGCTTAAAGATCGAAAAGTGATTGCAGGAAGAGCAGTTGGCGTTAAAACCATTGAGCAATTAATTGATGCACCGCTTGAATCCGTCACATATGAAGCAGAAAACCTTGGCATTAAAAAAGGTATGACTGGGAGAGACGCCCTTTTAAAAATGATCTAATTAAAACATACAGGCGCTGAGGCTGCTATTGAGCAGTCTCTTTTTCTTTAAGAGGCTAAATGACTGATGAGTGATAGATTTCATTTACGCAGAAAAAAAGATAATTTGCAAATTTTCTTTTGCTAGTTGCAGGAGGAATGATAATATATGATTAAGACTAATTTCCTGCCTTGTACGGTTTAACTTGAATAATGTAGACAAACATGTAAAATATTGATGACAATTTAAACGAGAAGTGGAAATTGAATGGATAACTTATAGATGAAAAAGAGGTTTTTTCATGAGATTAGTATCAACGAAATCTGCTAAAGTAGGCAGTGTACTTGGGAAATCTATATATAACGATAAAGGGAAAGTCCTCTTACATAAAGGCGTAAAGCTTGACGCAAAAATGTTATCCAGGCTGCAAAAAATGGGGATTACATATATATATGTAATGGACGAGAGAATGAAGGATATTGTTTATAAATCCACATTGCCAGAACAGCTGCGCCGTGAAGCCATACATACCATCGAAGATACGTTTCGGCAATCAGGCAAGGCTCAAAATTTAGACAAATCCTTTGTTATTGAACAAGCTTCAAAGAATTTTGAAGTGCTAATCGACAATCTGCTGGATGAAATAAAAGGAGATCAAAACCTCATTTCAATCATGTCAGACGTTTATACATACGATCATTATATTTTCTCTCATTCGTTAAATGTAACACTATATTCTTTAGCAATTGGTTTACAGCTTAATTTTTCAAGAAAAGATTTGGAATTGCTCGGGATGGGTGCAATTTTGCATGATGTCGGAAAAATGCAGATTCCCGAGAATATTCTTTTAAAGCCAGGAAGATTAACAGAAGAAGAATTTCTTCAAATAAAAAAGCATGCTGAAGCAGGATTTGACTTATTAAGAGGAGTACATAGCGTCTCATTAATTGTGGCTCATTGCGCTTACCAACATCATGAGCGACTGAATGGAAGCGGTTATCCGCGTGGGATTTCTGGTGATGACATTCACCCTTTTGCCAAAATAATTGCAGTTGCTGATGTTTTTGACGCTGTTACATCAAATCGAATCTATCGTAATGCTATGCTTCCGCATGAAGGAATGGAAATACTATATGCAGGATCAGGTACATTGTTTGATGCGAAATTGATTGAAAGCTTCCGCCAATCTGTTGCTCTATACCCAGTAGGAATGACCGTGGAGCTGAATGATGGGAGAAAAGGTGTTGTCATTAAGCAAAATATAGGCATGTGTGATCGCCCTATTGTTCGTATTTTTGAAGAGGGCGGTTCAATGATTGAGCCGTATGAATTAGATTTAAAGGAAGAACTTTCAATATTGATTAGCGGCTGTGATACAACGTGGCAGAATGGTTCATAATCGGGAAAATGACCTCCATTGTACATTGCTTGTTATTTTGATATAATAATTGCAATTGAATATGAACCTTATCATATCCGATGGGGTAGAGGTGCATTATTTATTAGTAAGCTGCTTGAGGATGACAACAAGGAGAGCAGCTGAAAGGGAATATTGCCGAAGCGGATAGCTGATGTCAGCAGCTATCTCGCTGGGGTTATCTTTAAGAGAGGTAACACTGTCATTGCAGGTAAGAAAAGTCTTTATACAATATTATGAAGTCTTTTTATTTGTGTTGGGTGATTCTTGCAATGGAGAGCTACAGGTCGTAATGGAGAAGAATAGATTATCAAGAGTGATGATAGAGATTCTCTGCCATTGCTCTTTTTATTTTGTGCTCTTTGCAATGCCTCTGCCGAATTTCATTCAAGGAGGAAAAAAAGATGGAAAATACACTATTTTCTTTGCTCCCGCCGCTTGTTGCGATCCTGCTCGTAATCGCAACAAGAAGGGTACTCTTATCACTTGGTATCGGAATTATTACAGCAGCAGTGGTTCTTGCTGAAATGAACTTACTTGAAGCTGTTTCAATTCTGTGGGAAACGGTAAAAGGAATTTTCATAGATGATGGAAGCATCAATACATGGAATATGTATATTATTCTGTTTTTGATGATTTTAGGGGTTATTACAGCGTTTATTTCAATATCAGGCGGCAGCAGGGCCTTTGGGGAATGGGCAATGAAACGAGTAAAAACCCGGGCAGGTGCCCAGGCAATTGGGGCCATTTTAGGTGTGATTATCTTTATCGATGATTATTTTAATGCTCTAGCAGTCGGGCAGATTTCCAGACCGATTACTGATCGCCAAAAGGTCTCAAGAGCCAAACTTGCTTATTTAATTGATTCAACCTCAGCTCCAATCTGCGTTGTATCGCCTGTATCAAGCTGGGGTGCTTATATTATCGCTCTTATTGGCACAATCCTTGCTTCTCATAACTTAACAGATTACACTGCTTTTTCAGTGTTTTTGCAAATGATTCCAATGAATTTATATGTATGGACAACACTGGCAATCGTATTTATCGTTGCACTTAAAGGGATAGAGATCGGACCAATGAGGATGCATGAACTCCGTGCGATAAGAGATAACCAGGTAATGGATCCAGAAAAGCCTGCTCCAGGCAAATTGGAGGAAGATTTACCTGTTAGTCCGAAAGGAACGGTTGGTGACTTAATTTGGCCGATTATTGCTCTTGTGGCTGGTACAGTAGGGGCAATGATCTGGACAGGCTATCAGGCTGTCAAAGAAAATGCCACCATTTTAACTATTTTTGAAAACACAGATGTTTCGAAATCTCTTGTCATCGGAGGCATAATTGGATTAATAGTTACCTTGCTGTTCTTTGCAAGACAAGTAACAGTGAAAAAGGGAATTAAAGGCTCTGTTCTTTCCAAAGGAATATGGAGCGGAATCAAATCAATGCTTCCGGCTATTTACATTCTTCTTTTTGCTTGGGCAATAGTTGATTTAATTGGTCAGCTTGAAACAGGAGCCTATTTAGCAGGACTTGTAGAAAATTCAAACATGGAGGTTTCCTTTTTGCCTTTCCTCCTATTTATCATTGCTGGGGTTATGGCATTTAGTACAGGAACTTCATGGGGGTCGTTTGGGATTTTGCTTCCTATAGCAGGCGATATTGCTGCCGCAACGGATGTGAATCTGCTGCTTCCTGCAATGGCAGCTGTGCTGGCTGGAGCGGTTTTCGGCGACCACTGTTCTCCTATTTCAGATACGACGATTCTTTCATCAACAGGTGCTGGATGCAATCATATTGACCATGTCCTTACGCAGCTCCCATATGCATTAATTTCAGCAGCAATAGCAGGCGCTGGTTTCCTTGTCCTTGGCTTTACAGGCAGCACCATTTTAAGTCTGGTAACCATTATGATATGTTTGCTCGTATTTACGCTCATAGCATCGCGCAAATTTAAATTGGACACAGCATGATAAAATAACTATATAAAGGAGTCTTCTCAGCAAGAGTGGGAAGGCTTTTCTTTATTAGGTTTATTTTTATAATTTTCTGATATATTAAGAAAGATTTCATATTGCTTGCATAGATATAAAATGAAAGGAGGGGGGACAGGAGCGGTTGAAATAGGAAAGAAGTAATCTATGAAAGCTGGAAAACAAAAAAATATTATGTCCCAAATAATGTTTTGACAGTAGTAGAAAAAGTATATATACTAGTTTTATATTAAATTAAATAGTCTGAAAATATAAAAAGTTCCCATTGTTCAAACGCGTGGGAACTGAAAAACAGACTATTGCAGGGGGTATTATAGACTATGGATAACCGTCCTCAATGGGGTACAAGAGCAGGTTTCATTTTAGCAGCAGTAGGTTCAGCTGTTGGTCTTGGGAATATTTGGCGTTTCCCGGCCGTAGCGTATGAAAATGGAGGAGGAGCATTCTTTATTCCTTATCTATTTGCTCTTCTAACCGCAGGAATTCCATTGTTAATTATGGAGTTTACGATCGGCCAGAAATATCGCGGTTCTGCTCCTCTATCTTATGCTAGGATGAACAAAAAGTATGAATGGCTAGGCTGGTGGCAGGTTGCCATTTCGTTTGTCATTGCCACGTATTATGCAGTTATTATTGCCTGGGCTATGTCTTATGCTTATTTCTCATTTGACTTGAAATGGGGAGATGATCCTACATCATTCCTAGTTGGGGATTACCTTCAAGTTGCAGCACCAGGAGAGTTTGGCGGAATGGTGCCAGGAGTCCTAATTCCGTTAGTTATCGTTTGGATTATAACACTTGGCGTATTGTTTAAAGGTGTAAAAAAAGGGATCGAAGCAGCAAACAGAATCTTTATTCCTGCACTTGTTATTTTATTCTTATTTATCGTTATTAGAGCAGTTACACTAGATGGAGCAGCTGCTGGATTAGAATCATTCTTTACTCCTGATTGGAGTCAGATTGCAAGCCCTAAAGTTTGGGTTGCAGCTTACGGACAAATCTTCTTTAGTTTGTCGATTGCTTTTGCGATTATGATCACATATTCAAGCTATCTTCCTAAGAAAACGGACATTACAAATAATGCCTTTATTACTGGATTTGCAAACTCGAGTGTCGAGCTTTTAGCTGGTATTGGTGTCTTTGCGGCATTAGGATTTATGGCTGCACAATCAGGCGTAGGTGTTAGTGAAGTTGTTTCTAGTGGTGTAGGCCTCGCATTCATGGTATTTCCGCAAATTATTAGTGAAATGCCTGCACTTAGCGGAGCGTTTGGGTCAGCCTTCTTTATCTGCTTAACTCTAGCTGGTTTGACCTCTTTAATGTCAATTGTGGAAACATTTATCGCTGGTGTTGAAGACAAATTTAAAGTATCGCGTACAAAAGCAGTTCTGTTTGGAGGCGGCTTAGCTGCTGTCATCTCGCTTGTTTTTGCAACACGCGGCGGCTTAAACTTCCTGGATGCTGCTGACTATTTCATTAATCAATTTGGAGTAGCACTAGCAGGATTGGTGGAAGTAGTTGTCGTTGTGTGGGTAATGAGAGAACTATCAAACCTTCAGAAACACGCAAACAGCATGTCTGATATTCAATTAGGCGGCTGGTGGAAAATATGCTTAGGTTATATTACACCAATCGTTCTTGGTTACATGATGATACAAAACATTTATACAAACATTAAAGAGAATTATGAAGGATATCCTACAGGCTTCTTAATCTGGTCTGGCTGGGGTGTTGCCGTATTAGCCATTATTCTTGGTTTTGTCTTTATGGCTATTAAGTGGAATAAAGGAACATCGCTTGAAGTTCCGAAAAACAAGGAGGTATCTCAATAATGTCAGGTGTATCTATAACAGTAATGATCGTTGGGATGCTCATTATTTGGGGAGGGCTTGCTGCAAGTATAGGCAATGCCGTTTCCAAGGCTAAGAAAAAATAAATACGTGCATTTTCATCTTGAGGAGATTCATTTAGCCTATGCGGCTAGTGAATCTCCTTTTTAATTGGACTTTTCAATGCAAGCAGCTCCTGCCTAATGGTATGGAGCTGCTTCAAAAAATTAACATCTTACTTTTTACGCTTTCTCTCTTGCCGTTCCCACATCTTTAAGTGGGGATATGGATCATAGGACCATTCTGTAATGCCATTGTCCTTATACATTCCATAATGAAGATGGGGCGGAAATTTTCCAGATGTTCCTGGGGGGCCATATCCAGAACTGCCGACTCCGCCAATCATCATACCCGGTTCAACGATCTGACCGACTTTTAAGTCCTTTGCAAAGCCGCTTAAATGGGCAAAGTAATGATAGTTATTGTTAATATCGCGGATTCCTATTCTCCATCCGCCATACTTGTTCCAGCCCTTCATTTCCACAATTCCATAGGAGGTTGCCCGAACAGGAACACCGTATCCAGCGAAGATATCAGTTCCTTCATGAATTCTGCGGCCGCCCCATCCCCTCGCATCTCCCCAAGTATTTCGGTAGCTGTATGTGCTGTGCAAAGGAACAGGAAAGGCGTGTTCGTCTAAGTTTAACCGTCCGTACTGTTTGTAAATATCGGCTTTCCCCATTATAATCCGGACTGCTTTATCTCGTTTATAGTAATTCCATAAGCCAATCTTTAGATTTTCATGATCTGTTCCATAAGCCAGGAGGAGTTTGGCGAAAGAATATAGTACATCTTCGTCACTCTTAAGACTTGCTTTTCCATCTCCATCACCATCTGTGCCTATTCCATTAAATAGGGCAATTGAGTTAGGGTTTTCATCTTGCTTGTCAGGATTTAACAAGCCTGTCCACTGTTCCTCTTTGAAATATATTCCAGTCATACCTTCAGCCTTTGGGATATCCCGGCGTGCTTGACGGACATTTCTTTCATATTGGTCAATGGCCGCTATATAATACCAGGGAATATTGGTGACTGCTTCCGTTCGGGTATATAGTTCCATTCTTTTCTTATATTCATTTTCTTCTGATTCTGCAAAAGCATGTACCTGTAATGCGGCAAAACATAACACAGTATAAAAGAGAATGTTAAAAAGACGCACAATAAACCTCCTTTCACTTTTACTTGCTTTGTTAGTTTATGAAAAAAGACAAAAAGAATAGGTCATAATTTTTGGTAATGATAAAACTGTACTACTTGTCCTAGATGGGTGCATATGATACAGTGACAAGTGAAAGAGTATTTTGACATTACATATTGGAATTTGCGTCTTTAGGAAATTTTCAGGATGGAGTGAATGTTTTGGATAAAAAAGAAGAGTATTTGCGTAAGCCTGAATGGCTAAAAATAAAACTGAACACAAATGAAAATTATACTGGCTTGAAAAAAATGATGCGGGAAAACAGCTTGCACACTGTTTGTGAGGAAGCGAAATGTCCGAATATTCATGAATGTTGGGCAGTCAGAAGAACTGCTACATTTATGATTTTAGGTTCTGTTTGTACGCGCGCATGCCGTTTTTGTGCTGTTAAAACGGGCTTGCCAACAGAACTGGATCTTCAAGAGCCGGAAAGAGTAGCTGATTCGGTTGCCTTAATGAATTTGAAACATGCTGTTATTACGATGGTAGCCAGAGATGATCAAAAGGATGGGGGAGCTGCCGTATTGGCAGAAACGATTAGAGCGATCCGCAGGAAGAGCCCTTTTACAACAGTGGAAGTATTGCCATCCGATCTTGGCGGGGTTTCCGAGAATTTAAAGCTTGTGATGGATGCTAAGCCAGATATCTTAAACCATAATATCGAAACGGTCGAAAGATTAACACCTAGAGTCCGTGCTCGTGCGAAATATCAACGTTCATTGGATTTTTTAAAGCAGGCTAAAGAAATGCAGCCTGAAATTCCGACCAAGTCCAGCTTAATGATCGGTTTGGGAGAAACAAAAGAGGAAATTATCGCTACAATGGATGATTTAAGAGCACATGATGTTGATATTATGACGATTGGCCAGTATTTACAGCCTTCTAAAAAACATCTAAAAGTGCTTAAATACTACACGCCTGAAGAATTTAATGAGCTTAAGGAAATTGCTATGCAAAAGGGCTTTAGCCATTGTGAAGCTGGCCCGCTTGTGCGCTCCTCCTATCATGCAGACGAGCAAGTTAATGCAGCAGCAAAACAAAGACAAGCTTTGGGTGATAAACAGGTACAGCAAGCATAATAAAGAAAATCAAGAGGTGGGGTGCCTCTTGATTTTTTAGATTAGAGATTATTTTCATTTGTTGTTTCTTGTTGTGGATCTCCTTTTTCCTTATTACCTTGTGGGGACTTCTCGATCTCTTTAATCAGTTTGTTGATGCCATATTCAGCATTTTCACTGTTGGAATCCATGGTGGCATAGCTTTCAACCGTTTTGCGTAAATTTGTATTATCACTAACATAAATATGGTACCAGCCTGGAACAACGGACATCGCCATTTTTTTTACCTGATCAGCAGTATATGAGCGGTCTTCTGTATCACTGTCATAAACAATAATGACTTCTTCGTCCGTGACGAGAGTTGATACATCATCCACGTTTGGCACCTCGGTAGAATATTTACTGATAATATCAGCCAATTGCTCACGGTCAATTGCTGCATAATGTTCGTTACCGACATTTTCTCCTAAGACAGGGCTGCGCTGATGACGTACATATCCAAAATCTTCGCTTACATCATCACGGTCACCTTCAGTTCCTTGATGATACAACTCTGCACGCTGATCGTTTACATTTATAGTGTTTCCGCTTTCCTGATAAAGGTCATTTTGTGCGGTATCATTTTGACAGCCAGTTAGAGCTGTTAGACCGCATAGACAAAGAAAAATGAATGTTTTTTTCATCCTAAACACCTCCAGTACTATTAGAATTGCCTTATGTTTTATTTTTTCTCTTAGTAATTGATGGAGAATCAGTTATAATTTAAATAACGAATACAATTGAACTTGCTTCCAAAGAGGTGAAAGTATGATTTGCATTAATAATTTATGTTATGAAATAGTTGAAGAGCAGCGCGATGGTTTTAATGAAGAAGCTTTTAAGGGCAGGTATAGTGATATCTTGGCCCGATATGATTATATTGTTGGTGATTGGGGCTACGGACAGCTGAGACTGCGAGGTTTCTTTGATGACCAAAACCATAAAGCAACCTTTGATACAAAAATTAGTACATTAACCGAGTACTTATACGAGTATTGTAATTTTGGATGCCCTTATTTTGTGGTCAAAAAAATGAGCAAATAAACACTGAATCAGAGTAAAGCTAAGCCCAAGAATTTTAATTATTTCTTGGGCTTATGCACTATTTATACTTTTTTTATCCAATCCTAGGTTTCTGTATAAGGTGGCTCTTCATTTACATCAGGATCATCATGTGTTGGGTGGGCGCCGTCCATTTGCCTTGGCAAATTTTGATGAAGCGACTTGAATTCATAATTAAAAGCGCTATAGTAACGCTGTCCTTCTTCCCACGGAGTACTTTTATTCTGCACAGGTTCTGTTGCATTAATGGGTGAACCATACGGTCCTTCTGGTAAATCTTCGGGGATCAGAAAGTTTTTTTGTGTTTCTACATTGGAAAAGTCTGTATATGCTTGCTGTTCTTTGTCAGCCATCATGACATCACTCCAATGAAATAGTAGCGGAGAAGCTCCGCTTTACTATCATTTGCAGCTTAACAAACATATATAATTGTTTTAAATTACCTCATAAAGAAAAGAACGAAGCTCCTGAGCATCTTCCTTTGAAAGTTGATAAATGGTTTCAAGATAACCTTCCTCTTCTAGATCATCGCTTCCAATAATCGCATATCGGCTGCCTTGAAGATCAAGAACAAGCTGCTTTCCGTAAAAACGGTTTGATTGGGTTAATGCTAAGTCGAAGCGTTTATTTTCACCCATAAAGCTAATAAATCTTGTCTTAGTGTCTTCAAGATCATTATAAAGAAAAAAACGTTCAGACATATAAATTCTCCTTTAATTCTCATAATGGCAAAACTCTTTCTATATCTTAACAGATTTGTTGCATTTTTTAGGGCAAGCTGAATAAAACAGCGGTTTTTTAATGGAAAAAACCGCTAAAGTATGCATATTATGATACAATTGAATCAAAATAAATCGATGTTTGCTTCTGAGAGGAATGGGACAATGGCTGGTCAAATAATAAAAAAGGTAAAAGCGCTTTTTCAATGGGGAAAAATTTTACTCCCGCTAAATCAGCTGCGCTATTTTCCACCAAGGTTTGTTATTCGTGATCCGATTGCAGAAGGTGTAAAAAAAGCTTTTAAAATGGATTATGAAACTGCGGTGATTGTCTATAATATTAAAAATCTGCAGGATCTTTCGGATCAGCTTGGTGAGGAAGAATATGTCCGTTTCATTAACATAATGAAAAAAACCTTTAAAAAGGTAATTGCACAGGAGGTAAATGACGATTTAATTGCTCTTCATGATTATTATAGTGACGGTTTAGCCTTATTTATTAAAGTAAATCATAATATACATAGTGTGTCTGATATTGATAGTATCATGAAAAAAATCTTGCGCGAATCAGAAAAGATCATGTTTGCTGAATTAGGGCAAATGAAGCCGAAATTTGAGACAGGCTATATGTTTATTCAGCGTAAGCATTATTCCATACAAGAATCTATTTACAAAGCCCATCAGCAGGCTGTAGCAATGGCAGAAAAAAGAGTGAAAACAGAATTCAATGAAATGGTGTACTCCATTAGTAAGATAATAGCTCAAAAAGATCTGCACATCCTTGCTCAGCCGATCATTACCCTTGCAACTGGTGAGGTGAGAGCATGGGAAATGCTTACTAGAGGACCAAAGGGAACGGCATTAGAAAATCCGCTTCAGCTCTTCTCGGTTGCGAGACAAACAGGGATGCTATACAATCTCGAAATGATTGTTTTCGAGAAAATACTGCAGCAGATTATGGCAACAGGCTGCACACAGGAAATCTTTATCAATTTTACTCCGATTACGTTAGGGAATCAGCGATTTGTCAGAGATATTAAGGGGCTTATCCGAAAGTATGATGAAATATCTCCAAAGCAAATGATTTTTGAAATCACGGAACGCGATTCAATTGAGGGGATGGACCACTTTATTTACAATATAAAGGTGCTCCGTACATTAGGCTTTAGAATTGCGATTGATGATACCGGAGCAGGTTATGCAAGTTTAAATTCAATAAGTGAGATACTGCCGGATATCATCAAAATTGATCGAGCCGTTATTCAGGATATTGACAAAAATACCGTTAAAGAATCATTGCTGAAAGGGCTATTGCTGGTCGCAAAAGAAACAGGTTCAATTGTCGTGGCAGAGGGAATAGAGAGCAAAGAAGAAGAATCTGTCCTTGCCCGAAATAAGGTGGACCTAGCACAAGGCTATTTATATGCACGGCCAGGTGTACTAAATAGATCTTTAGAGATTGCAATGGATTAAAAGGGATAGGTGAGATAAAATGTATTTTGTTGATCGGAACAAGATGGAGGAAACACTTCAGCATTTTCATAGCCAGCTCGCGCTTTTTAAGCAGCAGTCCGATTGGACAACTCCGATTGAAAAGTCAGCATTGGAGAGAGTGACGCATATTTTGATTGAGGCGATCTTAGATACGGGCAATGCTATGATTGATGGATTTATTATGCGTGATCCAGGAAGCTATGATGATATTATTGACATTCTTGAAGACGAAAAGGTTATTGAAAACACCATGAGCAGCGGAATGAAGGAGTTAATTTCCTGCCGTAAAATGCTTGTACAGGATTATATACATATCGATCATCAGCAGCTGCAGGCGATCTTTCAAAAAAACATACATATTTTAGAAATGTTCCCTGCAAAAATTAGGGATTACTTAACAAACGAATTAGGACCTGTTTCAGCATTTAAAGAGTAATGTTAAGACAACTTGGGAGGCTGTATCGTGAAAGACTACAAAGGATATATGATTGATTTAGACGGTACGATGTATAAAGGTACTGAATTAATTCAAGAAGCAGCGGATTTCGTACAGAAGCTGAAAGAGCGGAATATTCCTTATTTGTTTGTCACAAACAATTCTTCTAAAACACCTCAGCAGGTGGCTGAAAAGCTAAATGATTTCAACATTACTGCTCATCAGGATCAAGTATTTACAACGAGCATGGCAACAGCCAATTACATTGCTGAAAAGAAGAAAGATGCTTCTGTTTATGTAATTGGAGAGGAAGGCATAAGAACAGCAATTGCGCAGCAGCATTTGCGTCATGCTGAAGAAGATGCTGATTATGTTGTAGTAGGCATTGACCGATCCATTACCTACGATAAGCTTGCGACAGCATGCTTGGCTGTCCGCAATGGAGCTCAATTTATCTCTACAAATGGAGATATTGCGCTGCCGACCGAGAGAGGGCTGCTTCCTGGAAATGGTTCGATCACATCTGTTATAACTGTTTCCACACAGACAAATCCGATTTTTATCGGCAAACCTGAATCCATCATTATGGAGCAGGCACTAAGGGTTTTGGGGACAAACCTGGAAGAGACATTAATGGTGGGAGATAATTATGATACCGACATATTGGCAGGCATGAATGCTGGGATGGATACATTGCTTGTGCATACAGGTGTTACAACTAAGGAACTTCTGCTTGGTTATGAAAAAAAGCCAACCTATGTGTTAGACTCACTTGCACAATGGGAGTTTTAATAGCATAAGAAAAGATGGAGCTAAACCGGCTCCATCTTTTTTGTTATTGTTGCAATCTTTTTTTATTTCTCGCCCTTTGCACTATGAGCTAGTCTGCTCGATGCTGCTGCAGCGATGGCGCCGACAATATCATCTAAAAATGTGTGGCATCTTTCTGAGTTTTTATCATTAAGCTCTTTCAAGATTCCCGGCTTCAGCTTATCGATATACCCGAAATTTGTTAATCCGATAGATCCATACACGTTCACAATAGAAAGAGCTAATATTTCATCTACTCCATATAAGCCTTCATCAATCTCAATGATGGACTGAAGCGGTTCAAGCAGTTTCTTTTCTTCTGTCAGCATATCAAGCTGGATCCCAGTTAATATGGCGTTTTGTACTTCTCTTTTCGATAAAACACGTTCTACGTTATCAGTGCATGTTTCCATTTTAAGGTTTGGATGATATTTTTCCTGGAGAAAGAAGACAAGTTCAGCGATATCGTTAATCTCTACTCCTCTTTCATGCAGCCATTTCCGGGCTGTTTTTTCGGTTAGTGTAATTTCTTTTTCTTCACTCATTGCTGTCACCTTTTCTTTTTATATTCTTTATTTATATACCCGCTTTTCCAGCAGTACACTTAATGTTGAAGGCTATTTTCTAAAAGAAAGCAGTTTGATTACTGTGTTTAAATATAAAATCCAATTTGTATTCCGCTATTAAAAACAGCAAAGGGTTTTCGGCTATAGCCGATTTAAAAAAGTGCTACTGGAAATAGTCTCTTTCCATCATATCCCTGTTGAATATACTTATTCAAGTCATAACGAAAGAATTAGCCAAATGAATCATACATATTACTATCATACGTGAAAGGAGAAAAAATTATGATTACTAGGCTTTTAAAGGAAATGTACGGGATAAGTGCTGAAGAAGAGCTGAGGATTGGAAATTATTCAGCTTGCCGGTCTAATAATGAATATTATATGTTAGTGCCTGCCACTCATTTGCAGGAAGAGGATATTACAGAACTGGACCAAATCGCGACACACCTTGTCAATAATGGGGAGAGGCATGTGAGCACGTTTTTAAAGACGAAAGAAGGCAGACAGTATAGTGATTGGGAACAAGCTAAATATTGTGTCCTGGTTAATCAGCAGCTGGAAAAAAGAAAAGGAATGAAATGCGGCAGAAAGCTGGCTAAGTTTCATTATAGAGGAAGATCAGTCGCATTTCCTGTCAAAAATCTAAGTCGAATTGGACAATGGAAACAGATGTGGGAAACGCGACTAGATCAAATGGAGAAGGTTTGGAATGAGATGCTATTCCAGGAACCTGAAAGTGAATTTGATCGTCTTTTTTTAGAATCATTCCCTTATTATATGGGCATCTGTGAAAATGCCATTCAGTTTCTTGTAGATTCTGAATTTGATGACGAACCAACAATGACGGACAGCGGTACTGTGTGTCATGCCCGCTTTACATCTAAAACCTGGTCGGGCGCTTATTATTTGAAGAATCCATTTGATTGGGTGTTTGACCATAGCACCCGCGATTTGGCCGAATGGACCCGTGAAAAATACTTTTATAATATTAAGACGTATGAACCTGAGCTAAAGCAATTCCTAAAAGAATATCAGTCGATTAGTCCGCTTTCATCGTTTTCCTGGAGATTATATTTTTCCAGGCTGCTTTTTCCGCTTCATTATTTTGAATGTGTTGAAGCCTATTATAGTTCCACCTCGGAACAGGAGAAACACATGCTAGAAGAGCGCCTTGAGAAGTACTTGCAGCAATCAGGTGACCAGGAGCGCTTTCTAGCTGGATTCTTTGAGTTAGCGGAGGTTCCAAGTAAACAATGGAATATTGCTGTGCCAGAATGGCTGTATGTGTAAAGAGGCTGGGGCATAAGTAACTAACACACCTATTGAACCGAATGATAAGGAAGTGAATCTTTCTAATCATTCGGTTCTTTATTTGTTTAACCTTTAATATTTCTAAACATGAGTGAAATGGAGCGGAGGACCCTCGACTCCTACGGGCTGAAGAGCAAAGGGTGAGACCCCGCAGGAACGGAGTGACGAGGAGGCTCAGCTTGCTCCCCGTGGAAAGCGAGGGTCCGCAGCGCAATGGAACGGGCTTGTTTAAATATCCAACAGGTTAATAAATATTCGTGTTTTAGAAATATTAATTTCGATTTGTCCCATCCTCTTTATTTTTTTGATCGCTGTTTTTAGCAGGAATTAGATTGATTTATCCCTAATTAGACAAAAGTTTTCTAAAAATTCTTATTGTCATATTAGAAATTCAATATTATAATGTCTACTATAGAAAAACAATTGTTCTTTTTAGGTGAACATTAAAAGGGGAGAATGCTGGATGAACGGAATCTCGATCGGATTATTAGGACTTGGAACAGTAGGATCAGGGGTCGTAAAAATTATCAAAAATCATCAGGATAAGCTCATGCATCAAGTAGGCTGCCCGGTTTCCATTAAGAAAATTCTTGTGAAGGATGTACATAAACAGCGCGCTGTTGAGGTTGAATCCTCCTTGATTACAACAGATCCAAATGAAGTATTAAATGATGCAGAGATTGATGTTGTTATTGAAGTTATGGGCGGTGTAGAAGAAACAAAGGAGTACTTGCTGACAGCTTTAAAAAATCGGAAGCATGTTGTGACAGCGAATAAAGATTTGATGGCTGTGTACGGTCCAGAACTGCTTGCTGTTGCCTCCGATTACAGCTGCGATTTGTTTTATGAAGCAAGCGTAGCAGGAGGAATCCCTATTTTAAGAGGACTTGCCGATGGACTTTCCTCAGATCGTATTACGAAAATGATGGGGATTGTCAATGGCACGACTAATTTTATTTTAACAAAGATGAGCCAGCAAGGATTAGCATATGAAGATGTACTCAAAGAAGCGCAGGAGCTTGGCTATGCGGAAAGTGATCCGACCGCTGATGTAGAGGGACTTGATGCAGCAAGGAAAATGGCCATTTTATCAACTCTTGGCTTCTCAATGAATATTGATTTGGACGATGTAAAGGTAAAAGGCATTTCAAGTATTACAGAAGAAGATTTGGCATATGGAAAGCAATTTGGCTATTGCATGAAACTGATTGGGATTGCCGAACGAGATGGTGAAAAGGTAGAGGTAAGTGTTCAGCCTACATTGTTAGCCAAATCACATCCGCTGGCATCTGTGCAAGATGAATACAATGCAGTGTATGTGTATGGAGAGGCAGTTGGCGAAACGATGTTTTACGGACCAGGTGCAGGCAGTATGCCAACGGCAACAGCAGTTGTTTCTGATGTTGTTGGTGTTATGAAGAATATGCGTCTGGGTGTAAATGGAAAAAGTGCTGTGACGCCACAATATGAGAAAAAACTAAGGAGCGCCGATGAGATTTTTTCTAAATACTTCATGCGCATCCATGTTAAAGATGAGGTTGGTGTTTTTGCGAACATTACAAGCATCTTTTCGGATCATCATGTCAGCTTCGAAAAAATTCTGCAGCTTCCTCTTGAAGATGAGGGTATGGCAGAAATAGTGGTTGTTACACATAAGGCAGCATTAAGCGATTATGAAAATATTCTCTTGCAGCTGCGGGATTTAGCACCAGTTCATACAATTAAAAGCTCATACCGAGTAGAGGGAAGTGTAAAGTCATGAGATGGGAAGGTTTATTAAAAACATATAAACAATATTTGCCGGTTAATGAAGAAACCCCATTGCTGACATTAAATGAAGGCAATACCCCTCTCATTCGACTGGATAAGCTTTCTAGAGACTGGGGAGTTGATTTGTATGTAAAGACAGAGGGAGCGAATCCAACTGGCTCTTTTAAAGACCGCGGCATGGTTATGGCTGTTGCGAAGGCAAAGGAAGAAGGAAGTGAAGCGATTATTTGCGCTTCAACTGGAAATACTTCTGCCGCAGCGGCTGCTTATGCAGCAAGAGCAGGTCTGCGCTGTATTGTCGTTATTCCTGAAGGAAAGATAGCAGCGGGAAAGCTGGCACAGGCCGTCATGTACGGTGCCGAAGTTATTTCAATTGATGGAAATTTTGATGAAGCATTATCCATTGTTCGAAATATCGCTAAAGAGGGGCAAGTGACACTTGTTAACTCTGTTAACCCGTATCGGCTTGAAGGGCAAAAGACGGCAGCGTTTGAAATATGTGACGGATTAGGTGGTGCACCTGATGTATTAGCATTACCTGTAGGCAATGCAGGGAATATCAGTGCATATTGGAAAGGGTTTAAAGAATACCATCAGGTCAATTCTACAGGTCTTCCGAAAATGCATGGGATGCAGGCGGCAGGAGCAGCAGCAATTGTTCACAATCGTGTATTTGAAAATCCAGAAACAATTGCTACTGCGATTCGTATCGGAAACCCAGCCAGCTGGGATTTGGCTTCAAATGCATTACAAGAATCCAATGGGAAGATTGATGAAGTAAGTGATGAAGAGATTCTTTCCATGTACCGGAAGCTTGCTTCGACAGAAGGCATTTTTGCAGAGCCGGCTTCGTGTGCATCACTGGCAGGAGTTTATAAGCAGCTGCGCAATGGAGAAATTGCGCATAAAACGCAAATAGTTGCTGTATTAACAGGTAATGGTTTAAAAGATCCGGACACAGCGATGACAGCCAGTCTGATTCAGCCTGTACATCTGCCGAATGATGAAGATATTGTTGCTGCACATATTAAAGGAGCTGTCCATGTATGATGGAGGGAGAAATGCTGACCATTGAAGTACCTGGCAGCTCAGCGAATCTAGGGCCAGGTTTTGATTCAATTGGATTAGCACTTAATTTATATTTAAAGCTAGAGGTAACACGATCAGAAACGTGGACAGTTGTTCCGCTTACAAGTAATCTAACAGACTTTCCGACTGATGAGAGCCATTTTATCTTTCAAATAGCCATGAAGACAGCAAAAGCATGTGGGCAGGTTCTGCCAACGTGTACTATGGAAATATCAAGTGAAATTCCACTGGCACGCGGGCTTGGCTCCAGTGCTGCTGCAATCGTAGCAGGTATTGAGTTGGCTGATGCTCTATGTGATTTAAAATTAAGCAAACAGGAAAAGTTTAGCTTAGCTTCTGCACATGAGGGACATCCTGACAATGCAGGAGCCTCACTGTACGGCGGACTTGTCATCGGAGTCATGATGGAAAATAAGCCTGATGCAGTTGTTCTGCATGATTTGGATTTTGAAGTTGTCGCTGCGATTCCACAGGAAGAATTACTGACAAAAGAATCCCGAAAGGTTCTTCCAAGCCACTTAAAGTTCAATGAAGCAGTGAAAGCGGGGGCAGTTGGTAATGTTCTCGTTGCTGCTCTAGCAAATGGGCAATTTGAGCTGGCAGGGAAAATGATGCAGAGTGATTTGTATCATCAGCCTTACCGTAGAGAGCTGATTCCACATTTTGCTCATTTAGAGATGAAGGCAATTGAGTATGGAGCGTTTGGTGTTGCTCTAAGCGGTGCTGGTCCATCTGTTCTATGCTTTGCCCGCTCTGGAAGCTCAGCTGAATTAATTAGGAAGCTGAATGAAGAAATGCCGCTCCTGGATTTTAAGTCTTTGCGAGTTGATTATGGCGGGAGCACGGTGTACATGTCCAATGGAAATAAAAAAGCGATGTCCTAAGACATCGCTTTTATAATTAGAAAACTTGTTCTACTTCTACTACGCCTGGAACCTCTTCTAAAAGAGCGCGTTCAATACCAGCTTTTAACGTAATTGTTGAACTTGGGCATGTGCCGCATGCACCTAACAAGCGAAGCTTAACAATGCCATCCTCTACATCAACGAGTTCACAGTCGCCGCCATCACGGAGAAGGAACGGACGTAATTTATCTAATACTTCTTGTACTTGTTCATTCATAGTTGTTTGTTCTGCCATATGAAATCGACTCCTTTCCTACTCATATTATAATCAAATACAGAGCAAAAATCTATTATCAAACACGAATTTCCGCTCCTTGTAACTTTTTCATATGTTTCCTGTATGAACATATTGTAAAATAAAACTAAGAAAAAAAGGAGGCAGAAAGATGAACCGTAAAGTCGAAGTCACGATCTATGGAGCAGAGGTGCTCTGTCCAAGCTGTGTAAACTTGCCTTCATCGAAGGAAACGTATGAATGGCTTGAGGCTGCCATATCACGTAAATACCCGGAGCAGCCATTTACGATATCCTATGTTGATATAAATCAGCCGCCAGAAAACCAAGAAAAACAGCAATTTGCTCAAAGAGTGATTGAAGAGGATATGTTTTATCCAGTTGTTTTAATTGAAGAAGAAATTGTTGGAGAAGGAAATCCGAAGCTAAAAACGATTTATGCTGAAATGGAAAAATACGGATATACACCGGCATAAAAAGAGGCTGGGACATAAGTATTTAACACAACCACAGGGAATGATTAGGGAGTGAATCTTTCTATTCATTCGGTTTTTTGTTTGTTTAATATTTAATATTTCTAAACATGAGTGAAATGGAGCGGGGGACCATCGACTCCTATGTGCTCCGAGGAGGCTCAGCTTCCTCCCCATGGAAAGCGAGGGTCTGGAGCGCAGGTAGAACGGGCTTTTGTAAACACCTAAACCTTGAAAATGAACATTCGTGTTTTACAAATAGGAATTTTGTTTTGTTTTTTTACAGGGTTTATTCATTCAATACAGTGGAATTATGCTTATAGGAGCTCATTATTTGTAATCAAAATGAATGGGCGACCGCTTGTTTTCCTCATACCTTTTCGCTGATTGTCATAATAACACCGACTAAAACAATCACGATTCCAATTATTATTGTAATTTTGTTTCTCGTCGGAAACTCTTTAAATTTAGATCTCATACCTTGTCCCCACCGCCCTTATCTTATTTTAACGTGTGTATCAATACGTACGCAAGAAAACAACTGCAGCTCATGTACCGTTTTGGATTAAAATAATGCTACGGTATTAGGTGTACTTAAAGAAATAGGTAGTGCGATATAAAAAGCCAACAAAAAAAGTGCAATCAGTTATAAATGATTGCACTTCTTGTTATTTAAACTATCGGTAAAGATTGCTAAATCAACATTCTATATAACTAAATATGATTGGGTGAAAAGTTATCCTTTATGATACTTGTACATCCACAGTATCCCCGATTTCAAAAGCCGTGCAACCCGGCCTGTGATGGCACGGTCGGCAACTAGGCCAAAGCCGTGTTTTTTTCCGAGGGAGCCGAGCACACCTTTCAGTTTAATCGTTGGCAGTGATTCTGGAAGCTCTTCACCCTTCCAGCGCTTCACAAGAATCTGTACGATTTGCTCTGCCTGCCCTTCTGCAAGCTGTGCACTAGGAGCATGAGGGAGACTTGCACAGTCACCAACCACATAAACATGCTCATTATCAGGAAGATTGTGGTGCTTAGTAAGCACGACGCGGCCCTGCTGATCCTTTTCAACTTCTAGAGCACGGACAATTTTATTGGGCTGAATGCCTGCTGTCCAAACGATTGCGTCCGAATGCATCGGTTCATCATGATTATATAATACATTTTCTTCTACCTTCGTAATGTTGGAACCACTGACTATTTCCACACCATGCTCAAGGAACCAATTTTCAACATAGGTGCTCAGACGCTCAGGAAAAGCAGAAAGGATATGTTTCCCGCGGTCAAATAGCTTTACATGCAGATCCGGTCGGCTTTCGTATAGCTCAGAAGCAAGTTCAACTCCGCTTAAGCCTGCTCCCACAATAGAAACCACTGATCCCGGAGCTAAATTATTCAGCTTTTGATAGGTTCTTCGCGATTTTTCAATCGTCTGGATGCTATCTGTATAAATATCAGCACCAGGAACATTGTGGTATTTATCCTCACAGCCAAGTCCTATGATTAAATCATCATATGAAACTGGCTTTTCTTCCTGCAAATATACCTTTTTTTCTGCTAGATTAATATTCGTTATTTCTCCGTACTGAATGCGCAGCCTTGGATGCTCCGGGTAGCTGACGCGAACATGCTGATCTGATATCGTACCAGCTGCCAATGCATAGTACTCAGTCTTTAAACAATGATAAGGTACACGGTCAATTAATGTAATTGACACATCATCTGGAAGCTGATTTGGAAGAAGACGAGCGAGTACCCGCATGCCCCCATATCCTCCCCCTAAAATCACGAGATTTTTCATGGAAATTACCCCTTTGTCCGTACTAAAGAAATTGTCAGATTCGTATTTATTTGTTATTACAAAAATGAGTGGCCGAATGATTAAGTATTATGTATGCTCTATTCGGCAATAATTCTGCTATTAAGCAGTTCGGATTATATATAAGAATATGAAACATAATTCAATAAAAAGTATAACGAAATTACGGTTAAATCACAACATATATCGGTGTATTATTCATATTAGGAAGCATAAAACGCTTACTTTAAGCTGCTATTTTTTTATAAGGCTTATTAGGTTATGCTTTTTTGAAATAATGTCGACAGCGATTGAACACAAAAGCTTGAACATGTTCATTAAAAAAGGTAGATTAGAGATTGTAGTGAGGTGAGGAACATGATTAAGCCTATTATTGAATTCTGTGTCAGTAATCTGGCAAGCGGTTCATATAAAGCATTAGAAGAGCTTGAGAAAGATTATGATCTTGATGTGATTGAATACGGCTGCCTTGGATATTGCGGAAAATGCTCTGAGCATATGTTTGCGCTGGTGAATGGTGAAGTAGTCACAGGGGATACAGCTGAGGAGCTTGTAAATAATATTTATCAATTTTTGGAAGAGAATCCAATGTTTTAAATAGATAAAAAGCTGGTTCCTTTTATTGGAGCCAGCTTTTCTTTTTAGAAAAAATATTAGAGTAAATCAAGAAAAGAAACCAATTCAGCTTTTTAGGATGAAAAGCATTAAATTTTTTCCTTCATCCGCATGGTTTGCCACTGTTCACGAGCCATTGCAATAATTTTAGGCTCAGTGCTTCTTTTTTGCTGTTCTAGTACCTTGGAGAAATATTGAATGGCAATTTCTGATTGGTTCGTTCTTCTTGAAAGCTCTGCAATTAAATATAGCAATCGGATTTCAGACATTTTTGTTCCTCTAAAATCCTCATTTGTATAGGAAGCAAGGTAGTGATCAATGGCCAGTTTGAGAAAACGCTGTTCCTGCTCTTCGTTGTCCTCTAATCGATAAATCCAGGCGAGTCTCATGTTAAGACCAGCGATTGTAATTCTTTTTTCCTGCTTTAAGATCGCGCAATAAATGGCGAGCTTATAGGTCGAGATGGCTTCTTCAGTCGTTCTGTTTCCGCTGTAGCTTTTTTCTGCCCAGCGATTACAAATTTCCTTTTGGATCTGATCTTCTGTTCCCGGAGGAAATAAAGAAACAAAGTCCTCAGAAAAAGAAAAGCCGCAGGAAGGGCATGTTTGAATATAATAAAGCAAAGGGTTACCCGAGCCGGCAGAATAGCGGGGAAGAAAGTCTGAATCATATCCATCAACTTTAATAAATCGGGATCGCATCCTTTTACTGGTAAAGGCCTTCTGACATTTTATGCAATTGTATTGTTTATCGTATGTAGCTTCGATTAAACTCATATGCCTTTCCTCCTGCATTCGACCTATTAGTTATAGTTATATAGTATCATATAAATGTGCAGAGCTGAGGAAAAAGTTCGTGGTTTATGTGTGAAAAAAGTAGCAGTTTTACATGTTGAAACAGTGAATCGCTTTATTGTATTAATTCAAAGGATCAAGCAATTTCATTAAAATCAAACTTCTTCTTTTATCATATGAACGTGATTAGTTGAGGAACATAAAATTACTGTATATACTAAAAGGAAAGGAATTAATTTTTAAGGAGGGTTTACGATGAATGATGTTGTCATTTTAACGGAAGCCGCTGCTCTTCATATAAAAGATATGATGAAACATAATGAGGAGGAGAACGCATTTCTCCGTGTAGCGGTTAAAGGTGGAGGATGCAGCGGGTTATCCTACGGTATGGGGTTTACCCATGAACAAGAGGAAAAGGATCTTTTCTTCGAGCAATATGGTATACCTGTTGTAGTAAGCGCAGAAGATGCACCTATTTTAAATGGTACAAAAATTGATTTTAAACAAAGCATGATGGGCGGCGGATTTACGATCGAAAATCCAAATGCAATCGCAAATTGCGGCTGCGGCTCATCATTTAGAACAGCAACAAACGTTGGTACACCTGAGGAATGTTAATCTATTCAACTAGAAGACCTTTGATTCTTTCGTGAATCAAAGGTCTTTTTTCAATATAAAGTAATGAGAATTTTTAGCAAATATTATATAATTGTGGTAATAAAGTCACTGAAAAGGTTATAGAAAGGACGAATACCATACATGACGAAAGAGACCATACTTCTTGTAGATGATGACCAGGACATTCAAAATCTGCAAAGGCTTTATCTTCAAAAAGAAGGTTTCAGGCTGCTGTTTGCCAATTCAGGCAAAAAAGCAATTGAAATGGCGACAGAACATCAGCCAAGTTTAATCATTTTAGATGTTAACTTGCCAGATTTGGATGGTTTTGAGGTTTGCCAAAGCTTGAGACAATATACAAAAGTACCGATCCTATTTGTGACCGGCAGAAGTGATGATGTGGATACCATTTTGGGACATCGCATTGGCGGTGATGATTATATTTATAAACCTTTTAACCCAGGGGTGCTTGTGGCGAAAGTTAAGGCGCATTTGCGACGCTACCGGGAATTAACAAGCAGGCAAAGTGAACCGTATGTTCAAGAATTACAGCAAGCACTAACGTTTGGCAATTTAGTGATCGAAAAAGAACAATGTGCAGTGAAGAAAAATGGAAAAGAAGTGACATTATCAACAAAAGAGTTCTTGCTTTTATGCTTCTTAGCTGAAAATCCGAATCGCGTATTTAGTCTAGAACACATTTTTGACCAAATATGGGGTGAAGAAAGCTTAGGTGATTATCGTACTGTTATGGTACATATCAGTAATCTGAGAAAGAAAATTGAAAAGGATCCAAGCAAGCCGGAGCTGATCCTGACCATAAGAGGTTTAGGCTATAAATTTAGCGGGGGCTAGGAGTTGCTGCTCTGAAAAATTTGCGTATATCCTCAATCGTTAAACCCATTCTTTTTGCTTCTAAAAGGAGTACATACCATTCGTCAAATTGTTCCTTAGACATTTCAGAGTGAGTAGGTTTCATCAGTTTTTCCATTTTTAGCCTCCATTGAAAATGTTTACATTGTATTCATAGTATAAAGTTCAAAGTTTAAGTTTAGTTAAAGTGATATTAAAGTTCTTCTAAACATGAGGTGTACGTAATTGGACAAATTAAATACTATTGGAGATTATGAGTTGCTTGAGATAGAAATTGAAATGCAGGACAGCGTCTTTTTTAAAGGACAATCAAAATTTGGAAAGCAGGTTTTAATCAAGACTTTAAAGAAAGAGTATCCAGACAAAATGGAAGTTTCAGCTGCTATCCATGAATTCCATTTAAGTGAAAAAATTCAGGAAGTGATACTGCAGCCAATTGAAATACTGAAACATCATTCGGTCTATTATTTTGTATATGAGTATTTTAATGGAATTCCTTTAGCGGAAGTATTAAAACAAACAAAAAAGCCAATGCTTGACAAGCTTAAAATAGCTCATAGTTTAGCAAATGCCCTCTCTGTCCTTCATCGGCATGGTGTTATTCACAAGAATATAAATTCCATGCAGATTCTTCTTTCAGAACCCTCATTGGCCGTTAAAATAACAGGATTAACCTATGCTACAAACTTGAAGCAAGAAAGCTATGCCTTGTCGAGTCAGCGGATTGTATTTGAGAATCATCCCTTATACATGTCACCTGAACAGACGGGGAAAATGAATAAACCAATTGATCATCGCTCGGACTTGTATTCATTAGGAGTGGTGCTGTATGAACTATTTACCGGGAAATTCCCTTTTAATATGGAAGATCACACCAAACTTGTTCACGCACATCTTGCTAAAACACCAATTAACCCATCCTTACAACATGCTGATCTACCGGAAATGATTAGTGAAATGATTTTAAAGCTATTAGAAAAGACACCGGACAACCGCTATAAAAGTGCATGGGGGCTGCGTGAGGATTTGGACTATGCTATAAATCAATATCATGCTTTTGGTGAAATTCCAATGAGTGCAATTGGCCAGTACGACAATGACCTCGTATTCGAGATAGCGGGAAGGTTATATGGACGGGAAAAAGAAATCACCGAAATACATAATGCTTTTTCAATCGTTGCAAATGGCGGGCGAAATGTCGTGCTCATTCCAGGTGAAGCTGGAATTGGAAAGACGGCTCTAGTAAATGAGATCCATAAACCTTTAATAAAAGAAAAAGGTTATTTTATTTCTGGAAAGTTTGAGCAAATGAATAGAACGGTCCCGTTAGCGCCAATTCTTGCTGCTTTTCAATCTCTTATCCGGCAGTTTCTGACTGAAAATGAGGGACAAGTAGAGGTATGGAAGCGAGAAATTCAGGAGGGGTTGTCTGTTCAATCATCTATTCTGACAGCTCTTTTGCCTGAGCTTGCATGGCTGATTGGCGAGTCCAAGCATGCCAATAACCGTTCACTGCTTGATACACAGCGGCTGCAGTTATATAGTTTTCAGCAATTTATAAATATCATTGCCACAAAAGACCATCCACTTGTCTTATTTCTCGATGATCTGCAATGGGCCGACATTGCTTCGCTTGAATGGATTGAATACATGCTAACACAAGCAAATTGCCAGTATTTTATGATCATTGCTGCTTATCGTGAGAATGAGATTGGACAACAGCATCCTTTCAAGAAAACCTTGAATTTATTAGAAATAAAAAATGTGCCCATCTCCAGCATCCCAATCAGAAATCTTTCAAAAAAACAGGTGTCACTATGGCTGGAACAATCATTTTGTGATCAGGGAGCACACATAGCTGAGCTGTCCGTTCACATCTATCGGATCACACAAGGAAATCCTTTTTATATTCGGCAGCTGTTGAAATCGTTTGAGGATGATGGGTTTATTACGCTGCTTCCTGAGCAGCGGAAATGGAGCATCCAAGAGAAGTATAAAGAAAGTATTGCTGATGAAGATGTCCTGTCATTTTTAATCGGACGAATGGAGCTGCTGCCTTCAAATATACAAAGTATATTACAGCTGGCTTCATGCATTGGAAATCGTTTTGATTTGAAAACATTATCCATTATTTCTGGTGCAACGCTGGAACGAACAGCCGAACTATTGTGGGATACTCTTGAAGCGGGTTTTATTTTGCCAGCACATGTTTCTTATAAATGGATTTATCGCGAAGAAGCTGAAGCGCTAGTAGAAGAAGAACCGCTGTATTATACTTTTTTGCATGATCGAATACAGCAGGCATTTTATGAAATGATGACAGAAGAGGAACAAGAAGCTGCGCATCTTACAATTGGGCGATTGCTATGTATGCATGAATCTTCAATAAAAAATGATATTTTCACAATAGTTAACCATTTAAATAGGACTCAAAATAGACTAACATTGCAAGAAAAGCAGAAATTAAGAGAGTGGAATATTACAGCGGCAGAAAAGGCAAAGAATGCAGCTGCATATTCAGAAGCTCTAGCCTATTTTGAGCATGCACGTTTGTTATCTGAAGAGACATTTATTGATGGACAAGAGGATGACTTACATTACAGGCTTATGAAAGGACTTGGAGAATGTCAGTATGTCACAAGCCAATTTTCAGCGGCGGAGCGAACCTTTGACGAACTGCTGAGTTATACGAAAGCAAAGACAGAACAGCTTGAAATTTATAATTCTAAGATGCTTTTATATACCCATATGCACCGTGTCGAAGAGTCAATTCAAGCAGGATTAGAGGGGCTCAAGCTGTACGGAATAACATTTCCGGAGAAACTGACAAAAGGGGATGTAGCCAAGGAATTTCTTCTTGTTCGGCTAGCATTCAGTAAGAGGAAAAGGGAACAAATTCTAACACTGCCAAAGCTGAATAATGATGAAAAACTAGTGTTAAATACGATGATTACAATGAATTCGGCTGCATACCATACGGATCAGAATTTAGCTGCCATCTTAATGCTGAGAGCTGTCCGTTACACATTAAAGCATGGTATTGCCAATATTAGTGCCCTTGTTGTTAATAATTATGCACTCATTTTAAGTTCGGGGTTTAAAGACTTTCAAGGGAGTGTGATGTATGGCAAGCTGGCTCTGGAACTATCAGAGTACTTTGGTGATGCAGGAATTAAAGGTCGTGTTCATTTTGTATATGGAAGTTTTGTTAATCAATGGCATTCACAAATAAGTAATAATACATTACATCTTGAGAGGTCGCAGCGCTATTGCCTTGATGCCGGGAATATGCACTTGGCAGGTGCAAATAGTTCCTTTATTGTTGTATCCATGCTTTTACAGGGAGCTCAGCTTGACAGCGTTTTGAACACGGTCAACCAGCAAATTCAATTTATTAATACTATTCAATATCCGATTTCAATTGGATTTTTAAATGAACTAAAGCATTGGACGAGCTTACTGCAGAGTGAGCATCCGCAGTTTCACTGGGAGATGCAGCCTGTTTTAGATGATGATTCAGCTAAAATTATGCATTATACGATTCGGCTGCAGATGGCCTATCTATTTCAAAAACGGGACTATGCAGCTGCCATTTTACAAGAATTATGTTCTCTGGTCAACAATAGACTTACGCTTGTGATCGTTCCTGAATATTATTATTATCTCGCCTTATGGTGCATTAAGGATGCTGAAATAGGAAGAGCTTACAAGGGGGAATGGAAAAAGAGCTTAAAGAAATTACAAAAATGGGCAAAGATCTCACCGCAGAATTATAAACATAAGCTTTTATTAATACAGGCAGAGAAACTGAAAGAGTCAGAGATTATTGTAAATGCGAAATTACTGGCGTTATATGACGAGAGCATTCGGCTTGCAGAAGAGAATGGTTTTATTCAAGACGCTGCGATTGCCAATGAATCTGCTGGGAATTATCTTAGCGGTATAGGACATAAAAAGTTGGCGCAGCCTTATTTCGAAGCTGCTTGCAGTCTTTTTGAGCAATGGGGACTTGGCTTTAAAAGAAAGCAATTAAATATAGACTACAAAAGGGAAGGTGCTCCCATCCAGTTACAGCCTCAGCAATATTATGATGTTCATGATGCACTGCAGGGTGCTGCTCAAAGTATTTCCACAGAAATCACCATGTCAAAGCTTGCCTCAAGGCTTCTTGGTGTAGCAATGGAATATGCAGGGGCAGACCGTGGGTTTATTTTATACAAAAGAAAAGATGCTTTCTTTGTAGGAGAATGCAAAAGCTTAAATGAGCCTGAAGATGAACTATACCGTGATGAGCCCATCACAGGGAAGAATCTGCTGGCTGAAAAGGTTGTTGCTTATGTGAAAGCAAGCAATGATCCTGTCGTTCTTCATCATGCAGCAGCAGATGGGCTGTTTATTAAGGATCCCTATATTATGAAAAGTAAAACGAAGTCACTTTTTTGCAATCCATTTATTCGCAAAGGTGAAGTTATAGGAGTTCTTTATTTAGAGAATAGGCAAGCAACACATGTTTTTACAGAAGAAAAAACGAAGCTGCTTTCCATACTGACAACCCAGCTATCCATCTCGATTGAAAATGTGTATGTTTATGAAACGATGGAAAAAGCTGTTGCTAAGAAAACGGAACAATTGCAGTATGCCAATCAATCGTTAGAAAAGATTAACATGGAACTTGAAGAAGTTGAAAGAAAACGAAAACATTTTCTAGCAAATATTTCTCATGATCTTCGTACCCCTGTAAACGTGGTTGGTGGCTATTTAGAGGCAATCATGAGCGGCCTAGCCAAGGATGAGCAAGAAAAAGAGTATCTAATTGCCAAGGCATATGAAAGAGCAAATGAATTGCAGGAGCTCATACAAGATTTATTTGAATTGTCACAGGCTGAGTCAGGACGTTTACAATTTGATATCGATTATATTCCGCTTTCTCAATTTATTGCTTATGTGCAAAATAGATATGAAAATGAGCAGCTTGGAGAACGTATGTCTTTTCGTATCGAAAATAGGATAGCGAATAAAGACATTGAAGACTATATGATCGGCGTCGATCCAGAAAGAATACGGCAGGTCTTCGCAAATTTGATTGGAAATGCCAAAAAGTATACGCAGTCTGGTGAAATTGTCTTGTCATTTAAATTACAAGACCATAAGGAATTATTAATTACGATTAGTGATAGCGGTGTCGGGATACCGGCTGATATTCTGCCTTTTATTTTTGACCGTGATTATACCAATAGCTACGGCGACCACAAAAAGAAAGGCCATGGTCTTGGATTAAGCATCTGCAAGGAGATTATAACCGTGCATAAAGGCACAATATGGGCAGAAAGCCAGGAAGGTCATGGAACTTCTTTTTATATGACCCTCCCCCTATTTCAATTTTCTCTAGAAAATTAATATGTACAAGCACATTTTTAGAATTGCTGGATGCTAGCCTTTGCAGCTTGTCCTCCTCTTACATAAGATACATTGTAAAACAAAATAAGAGGAAGGGAGTTGTTATTATGGGATATCGCCGTAATAATGATAACGTTGCAGGGATTTTTGACGACAATTTTAAAGTGAAGGTGAATGCTCATATTGATGGCGAAGATTTTTGCCGTGCTGTTCGCCGCTGTCTGCTCAATGATCTTGTAGCTGGTGCAGAGGATGACAACAACAACGATGACGATAGAGATTGCTGCTGTCATAAGCGCAGAAGATCTTGGATCTAATCGAAAAAACTCCGGAAGGCAATAGCCTTTCGGAGTTTTTTTAAACGGTAATTATTTATCGAATAATGAAGTACTGTGTAATGGCTGTACTCTTGCTTTTGGATCAATATATGATTTCGCGTTATTTACTGCTGTCGGTGCTTCACCAAAACCGCTTGCAATCAGTTTCACTTTTCCATCATATGTTGAAATGTCACCTGCAGCATAAATGCCTTCGATGTTTGTCTCCATTTTAGAATTTACGACGATCGAATTCTTTTCAATATTTAGTCCCCACTCTTTGATTGGACCTAATGAAGATACAAAACCATAGTTTACAATAACAGCATCCACATCAAAAACTTCTTTTTCTTTGCTTGTTACATTTTCAAGAACGACTTGATGAACACCTTCATCATTTCCAACGAGTTCAGACGGCACATAAGGTGTTTTTACTTCAACCTTTGAATTATGAAGATTTTCAACACTGTGCTCATGCGCGCGGAACTTGTCACGACGATGAACAATCGTTACTTTTTCAGCAATCGGTTCAAGCATTAAAGCCCAGTCAACAGCCGAATCTCCGCCGCCGAATACAACGACCTTTTTGCCCGCAAATGAATTAAGATCATCAATAAAGTAATGAAGATTTTTCCCTTCATATTGCTTAGCACTTTCTAATTCAAGTCTACGGGGCTGGAACGCACCATTGCCGGCAGTAATAATAATTGCTTTCGTATAATGTACCTCTTTATCTGTTGTTAATTTAAATGTACCATCAGCTTGTTTTTCTAGCTGTTCAACAGCTTGTTCTAAGCAGACTGTCGGTTCAAACTTTGCCATTTGCTCTTTTAAATTATCTACTAATTCTTGTGCACGTACTTTCGGAAAGCCAGCAACATCATAGATATATTTTTCAGGGTATAATGCACTTAATTGACCGCCAAGCTGTGGCAAGCTTTCAATAATTTTAACGGATGCCTGTCTCATACCACCATAAAAGGCAGTGAAAAGTCCAGTTGGTCCTCCCCCGATAATGGTTATATCATAAACTTTTAGATCTTCACTCAAAGTTAATCCCTCCAAATATGTATTTTTCACTTTCATTAATATTACCATAAATACGTCTTTTGCTCACCATTTCTTAAACTTGTAATAATTCTTTTCTGATTAATCTAAAAATTAATAAAGTATGATTTTATCTTGAAAAACAAGTAAAAGTAGCATAATATGAAATGGGAGTACTAATGTTAATTTTCTGTGACAATTCTAGAACATTTTTTTGTCCACGTTCGTGAATTGAATCACAATCTTTTTTCGGTATTTATAAAATAAAATAGTATAAAATTGCGGAACATAACGTTACGCAAAAAATTAAAAGGTGGAAGTGATAGACTTGAGAAAGCCCAAAATAGTAATACTAGGTGCAGGTTACGGCGGATTAATGACTGCTACTCGCCTTCAAAAGGCTGTAGGGACAAATGAAGCTGACATCGTATTAATAAATAAAAATGATTACCATTATGAAACAACCTGGTTGCATGAAGCATCTGCAGGTACGCTTCATCATGATCGTGTAAGATATGATATTTCTGGAGTAATTGACCGAAATAAGGTTGAATTTATTCAAGGAACTGCCGTAGAGATTAAAAAAGAGGAAAAGAAAGTAGTACTTGAAAATGGTGAAGTTGAGTATGACTACTTAGTGGTTGCTCTAGGTGGAGAATCTGAAACATTCGGCATTAAAGGTTTAAAAGAATATGCATTCTCCATTGTAAATGTGAATGCTGCACGCCAAATCCGCGAGCATATTGAACTGCAATTTGCAACATATCATACAGAAGAAGTGAAAAAAGACGAGCGACTTACAATTGTTGTTGGTGGAGCTGGCTTTACAGGGATTGAATTCTTAGGTGAATTAGGTAACCGTATTCCTGAGTTATGCCATGAGTATGATATTGACATTCATAAAGTTAAAGTAATCTGTGTGGAAGCTGCTCCAATGGTCCTTCCAGGTTTTGATCCAGATTTAGTAGAGTATGCTGTAGCACACCTTGAGAAGAAGGGTGTAGAATTCCGCATCGGAACAGCTATTAAAGAAGCAACTCCTGAAGGAATTATCGTTGCTAAAGGCGAAGAAGAGCCTGAAGAGATTAAAGCTGGCACAGTTGTTTGGGCAGCAGGAATACGCGGAAATGCTATTATCGAGAAATCAGGGATTGAAGCAATGCGCGGCCGTGTAAAAGTTAATCTTGATCTGCGTGTACCAGAGCATGAGAATATTTTTGTTATCGGTGACTGTTCACTAATGATTAATGAAGAAATTAATCGCCCGTATCCTCCTACTGCACAAATTGCGATGCAGCAAGGTGAAACATGTGCAAAAAATATTGCAGCACTTATTCATAACAAACCTCTAGAAAACTTTAAGCCAGATATTAAAGGAACAGTTTGCTCATTAGGTGAAAATGATGCTATTGGTGTTGTCTTCGGCAAAAAGTTAGTTGGGAAAAAAGCTTCCTTCATGAAAAAAGTGGTAGATAACCGCTCATTATACATGATCGGCGGCGCAGGTCTTGTATTGAAAAAAGGTAAATTCAACGTTTTATAATAGATAGATGGGAGAGAGCAGACTATATAGTCTGCTCTTTTTTAATGGTGTTTTACAAATGAGTTTATGCGATGTTTTTGAGCGTAGTACGGCTCTAATCATACCCTCGATAAGTAGTATCTGGATTTTGGAGTCGCGATTCTGCTCTAATTACACCTCTGATCCCTAGTATCTGGATTTCGGAATCGCGTTTCTGCTTGCATAACACTAAAAATATAGTATTTGGATTAAGTAGTCGTATGTTTTTATTTGTACCTTATTACTCAATCAAACAGACCTGAACTCATGTCTCCTCAAATCCATTTAAGAAACCAAACTAGTTACAAAACGAATTAAGGATCTGTCTATTTCTAAGGTGGATACCATTTTTTCCTATGTTAAAATATTTACTAAAGCAGAGCAAAAAATCTTAATTAGGGAGGAAAATAGATGAGCAAGAGGGGGAACGTGTGGCTTGCCGCAGCTGGGTTAGTCATTTCAGAGAAAGGTGAATGGCTTGTAGTAAAGAAAAAATATGGAGGACTGAAAGGAATGTGGTCCATTCCTGCTGGTTTTGTTCATGAAGGTGAAACGGCAGATGCAGCAGCAGTCAGAGAGGTTTTTGAGGAGACAGGAATTTCGTGCAAGGTAAAAGGAATGATTGGCTTAAGAACAGGAGTAATTAAAGAGGAAATCAGTGATAATATGCTCATATTTTTATTAGAGCCACTAGCAGAAAGCAACATTAAAATACAGGAAAAAGAAATTGAAGAGGCTATGTTTATAAAGCCTGAACATATTGTTAATCAAACGCAATCCTCGATTATGCTTAAGCACTTATTAAATCGTTCAGAAGAAATCATGCAGCAGGCAATTGAAAACATAAATCCTGGTAAGCAGTTTTCTTATACGGCATATAAACTATTTTTATAATTTTCTGATATATTGAGATAACGAAAGGTTTTCATAGCAAACAACCTTTGTATGCGTTTACAGTAAAGGTTTTCAGTCGATTTTACCCCTTTTCAAAAAGTCAGATCCTTGATATATTATCAGAAAATTCAGTGGTAAGAGGAGATGACAGCGCAATGAAATCGAACAGCTACGATACAAAAAATTGTCCATATTGTTCAGGAAAGGGTTATTTTCAACTCATACTTGGCGGATCAGAAACATGCTCCTGCTGCGGTGGATCAGGAAAGAAAAAAGACTAACTATAAAGATAAATTTGACTATAAAATGGTGTTTCAGTAGAGCTCTCAGATTGAGGGCTTTTTGTTTTGCAGATGTTCAAGTGAACAATACCCCTTATTGTGGAGACAATTTTGGTATAACCAGTCGTATTCTAGATTCTTTAAATTTAAGCTAGTGAAATCTCCCTTTCTTCCCAATTATAGTTGACGATATTCTACTCTTTTCAGTACACTAAATATTGATGTGCTAAGGGGGACAAATACTAATGCAGATGACGATATTTGTATTGCCAATTTCAATGCTTTTATTTTTCGTATTATTTTTTGGAATCGGTTTTATTTTGAATATGCTTTTAAGAATGTCTTGGATTATGGCCATAATTTATCCAGTTGTAGCTATTTTAATTATTGATCAAGTGCGTTTTATAGAATATTTTACCAACACGGGGTTTGCTTTCTCAGATCTTGGTACAGAATTATCAAGTTTGGCCATGGCTGATATATTGATTTTAAGCAGTGGGATGGCTGGTGCCATCGTAGCTGGCATCACGATTAAATTGCTGCGCAAAAAGGGATATCGTATGTTTTAATACTCTGGGTCAAAACACTGTTGTTGTTGTTTTGAGGTCAACTTAACAAGCAAATAAAAAGCAGTCCAACTCTAAAGAGAATTGGACTGCTTTTTATTACGGCTTTTCATAAGTGTGGTGTAGCATAATCTTTTAGCGCATTTTCAGTGTGTCGGAATATAAATGGGGAATTCATGTAATGAAAACCAATAGGCGCAAAAATTTCTGTTACATGTGCCGTTTATTTTTCCATGAATGCAATATAATAAAGCTTGCTTAACAAATTCCCTGGTAAGTAAGCGAAATATCCCGATAAAAAGGGTGGTTCATTATAATTTTGAACTTTAAAACCATTATTAAATATGCATAAAAAAGCTGAAAAGATAGACTTTTACTATTGTTCAATAATTTGAAAATAAGAAATTTTTTCGTTTACTCTCTTAACTTATGAATATTTTCTGCTCAGATGGGAAATGAATATGGTTGGGAGGAGTGAAATTTAGTATGAATACATTAAAAAATTGGACAAGACGTATTGTAATGAGCATTTTAGTTATGGCTGCAACATTAACGACGTTTGAAACGATTTCAGGAGTAGAGGCACGAGAGGTTGCTGAAGTGGCAGCTGAAAATAATGAATATTCCCTAATGGACAAGGTAACTCATACATTTAAATCGGTTGGAGTAGCTTTTAAAAAATTGCAATTGGCAACAGTAGGGGAATCGCAAATTTCATCAAGTGAACCAGTTGTGGGAGCACCGCCAACTTTGGAAGAGTCGATTGACTGGTCACAATATCAGCGAAAAAATGTCATTGCAACAGGTTATACTGCTTACTATGAATCAACAGGAAAACACCCTGATCACCCAGGTTTTGGTATTACATATTCAGGTGTTAAAGTGAAGCGTGATCTATACTCAACAGTTGCTGCTGATCTAAATGTATTTCCGATTGGTACGATATTATTCATTCCAGACTACGGATATGGTGTAGTTGCCGATAAAGGCGGAGCCATCAAAGGAAATAAACTTGATCTATATTATGAAACGGTTGATGAAGTATATGAACACTGGGGTAAGAAAACGCTAGACGTCTATGTGGTCAAAATGGGCGATGGCTCCTTAACTGAAGAAGAACTTACGGCACTAAATGAGAATGAATCCATGCAGGTATTCCGTCAGGCGTATATTAAATCTGCTGAAGAATAATAGGATAGAACAAGTAAAAAGACAGGGATTCCCTGTCTTTTTGTGCTTTTGAAACTGCTTTTTACAGGATCAAAAAATAGTATAGGACGAGAGTAAGCAGAATTCCGGTTAATCCCCCAAATAGGACTTCAATAGGTTTGTGGCCGAGAAGTTCTTTTAACTCCTGTCTTTTTTCTTGTTCAGCCTTTTTAGGCCAATCCTTTGCTTCGTCTAAAAACCTTTGAAAATCTGCAACAAGCTTATTAAGTACGATTGCCTGTTCACCTGCTTGTCGGCGCACGCCTGTAGCATCAAACATTGTGATAATCGCAAACACGGCGGATACAGCAAACAGAGCAGAATCCAGTCCAGCTTCAAGTGCCACCCCAGTTGATAATGCTGTAACTGCTGCAGAGTGTGAACTTGGCATTCCCCCCGTACTCGTCAGCAATGACCAATCTAATTTTTTTGTAGCAATAAATGTGATTGGCACCTTTACAAATTGGGCAAAGAAGATGGCAGCAAGTGCTGACCAAAACGGGAAGTTCATAAATAGTTCCATAAAAACCACCTTTAAAATATTTGCACTGTTCTTTTATTACTATTCTTCAATATTATTTCTCTTCATGCAAATAAATCAACTCTTTTTTCGGTGTTTTATTAAAAATGTGAAGAAATTAAATTGTAGGAGCCTGCTGAGTGGTTTGAATTTTTTACTGCAGGGAAAGAACTTTAAAGCGTATGAGTAAAATGATTTCAATGTACCAATGAAGATTAGAGAAAGTTTTTTAGTAACTGGATGGTTAGGAAGTCGAAATAAATCAGATAATTATGTATAATAATAGTATCAATATTGGGGGTGTACATATGTTTACAGTACAATCAGAATTAAATTTAGAAGCAGAACACGAATGTTTAATCATTGGGCTTTTCGATCAGCCACAGAAATTTGAAGGCAAATTAGCTCGTATTGATGAAGCGTTTGATGGCGCTCTAACAGAGCTTGTTAAAAATGGAGACATTTCGGCTAAGCCTAAAGCCATTTCAAAAATACATACATTTCAGAAGGTTGGAAGCAAACGTTTCATTTTTGTAGGTCTTGGAAAAGAAAAGGACTACAGTTTTGATTTAGTAAGAGAAGCATTAGGAGCAGCATTCAAACAATTGCAAGCTGCGAAGATGACTGAAGCTGCCGTTTATCTCGATTCACTTACAGCAGATTCTCTTGACTCTATTGATGCTGCACACGCTGTAACAGAGTCATTTGCTTTAGCAACATATCAGTTTGAAGGTTATAAAGAGAAATCAAATGAGCCTGAGAAAAAAATCGAGCATCTATTTGTATACGGTTCTGAGACTGATGCAGAAGAAATAAAAGCTTCCCTAACGGTTGGCTATGCTTATGGAATGGGAACGAACTCTGCAAGAACGCTTGTGAACCTCCCAGGAAATATGCTGACGGCAACAGATATGGCTGAATATGCAAAAGAACTAGCTGGCAGGTACGATTTTGAAGCAGAAATTTTAGAAAAGGAAGACATGATCAAGCTTGGCATGGGTGCTTTATTGGCTGTTAACCAAGGTTCTGTAGAGCCTCCAAAAATGATTGTGTTGAAATATCAAGGCAAGGATGAGTGGGAAGATGTCATTGGCTTGGTTGGAAAAGGGATCACTTTTGACACAGGCGGATATTCGATTAAACCGAAAGATGGTATAGTCGGAATGAAAAGTGATATGGGGGGAGCAGCGGCCGTTTTAGGTGCCATGGAAATCATCGGTGAACTAAAGCCCGAACAAAATGTTGTAGCTGTTATTCCTTCAACTGATAACATGATTAGCGGAGCTGCTCTTAAACCGGATGATGTCATTACATCCATGAGCGGTAAAACCATTGAAGTTTTAAATACGGATGCAGAAGGCAGACTGGCATTAGCAGATGCTGTGACCTATGCAAAGCATCATGGAGCTAACTACTTAGTAGATGTAGCAACCTTAACAGGCGGAGTGATTGTTGCGCTCGGTACGAACACTACAGGGGCCTTAACGAATAATGAAGCCTTGTTTGAACAAATTTTAGAAGCTTCACATGAAGCTGATGAGCCAGTATGGCAGCTGCCGTTATTTGAAAAGGACAAAAAGCGGGTAAGAAGCAGTAAAATTGCTGATCTCAATAATTCACCAGGCCGTGAAGGACACGCTATTATGGGCGGAGCATTTGTTGGGGAATTTGCGGAAAATACCCCTTGGGTTCATTTGGATATTGCGGGTACAGCAACAACGAATCAAGCCTACGACCTAGGACCTTCCGGAGCAACAGGTGTTATGGCTCGCACACTTGCATTGTTTGTTGAAAGGTTTGAAACACTTAAATAATCCAATTATGAGAGGCTTCCCTTGGGAGCCTCTCTCATTTTATGACGAAGGAGAAGGAGTAGCATCATGTGAGAGAATACCATAACAAACAAGATCGATATATTCATTCTCTTTCTTTACATGCTGTCTTAAGATTCCCTCTTTTTTCATCCCTACTTTTTCTAACACTCTTCCTGATGCTGGATTTGATAAAAAACAGCGAGCAAATACTTTTTGATACTGTTTCTCTTGGAAAGCAAAGTCAATGACGGCTTTAGCTGCTTCTGTACCATAGCCTTTTCCCCAGTAATCTTCTCCAACCCAGTAGGCAAGTTCTCCATGATTAAAATGATGATTGTTAGATAACGCAATTGCTCCGTATAACTCACCCGAAACTTTATCTGTTATGGCGAATTCATATTTTTTATTTTCATTGAAATGGTGTAAATGATGTCTGATCCACGATAAAGCATCTTCCATTTTGTATGGAAATGGAAGGTATAAAGTATTTTTAAAAATATTGTCATTATTGCATAGCTCGGCAACCCGTAATGCATCATCATTAGTAAATAATCTTAATATTAACCTGCTGGTTTTGATTGTTTGAGTGGCTGGATTATAGGCCATTCAGAATTCTCCTTTCTGTATAGCAGCCGAAAACTTCTTTGCTTCCCATGTGTGGAAATAACGAAGACTGCTCTAATTTTGGCTGGTCCTCTTGTTATAAATATCCCTTACAAACTCCTCTTTATATTCGGTATATTCATTAATTCCAGTTGATGATTTCTTTAAGTACTCTTTTTTAATCTCTAAATATCTTTGTCTAGCTGTTTCGTTTGAATTTAGATAGTCTCTAAAGAAAATCAAATTATTCCAAAGTTCGTTTCTATATTCAGTTAGATGTATGTAATGTGTTCTTACTTCATAAGTTTGGTCTGTGAATTTAGCCAATACTATTTCTCCTGGCCGTTCCACCTTTAGCCGTAAAAATCCGCAATTCTTTAAACTTGTGAATAAGCTGCTATTTACATTATTCAAATCATTTACTCCAACTAAAATATCCAAAATGGGTTTTGCGGGCATTTCTTTTATAGCTGTGCTGCCAATATGCTGGATCCAATTCTCGTTCACTTGTATGTTTTGCAGTAGATGATCTCTCACTCTATTAAACTCTTTTGTCCATTCTGGATTGTAATCCACCAATCTGATTTCATCTCTCTTTAATCCTAACTGCACAAATTCAGCTCCTTTGTGTTGGAAAGACTTTTAAGTAATATTATCATAAAATTCAAATATTTAGCAGGGGAACTATGAAAAGCAGCCTTATCTGCATGTCCGTTAGGTTTTTTATAGAGAGGGAATGGAAGAAGGCTATTATCCATCGGAGAAGGCTGAGCTCCCGCAGTCTGGGACAGGAGACTAAGCTTTCTCCAGCAGAATCCATCAATCCTGATTGGCAGTTAGTCTATTCTTCTAATGAAAGCAATAATGCTTCGGCATACTAACAGTTTTAAAGCCAAGCTAATGAGGGAGTGATGCCAATCCCATCCCCTTTTCCATGTAATCAATTTTGTTTTCCTTTCGGCAAAGGTTTCGATTATGACTTGAGGGATAATAAAAGGAAACAATTTTAAAATAAGGCCAAGGGGCTTACTGTCAACCGTCCATTGATTATAGTAAAGCAGCAGCAGTGGATAAAGAATAAAGTCAAAAGGCAGATGAATGACGTACTTCGGAAATAACCGGTGCGGATATTTTAAAAAACCTTTTAGCACTAAATATTTATCTATAAAGGAATTGCCGATCACTGCAACAAGGTAAATAATGACCCAATCCTTTGTTGATCGTTTAAAAATAGCGAATGGCAATAGCACGAGCCCGATGAAACTGATGCAGACTAAAAATAATTTAGATGATCTCTGATTTTTCATTTTGCCCACCTCTTTATTATTTTGTTTCAATTTTAAATATCTAGTCACGAATTATTCGGTAATCATCTTTTTTAGATTGTTTGAATGTGAACAAATTTTCGAATTTATAATAGCTAAATGTAACAAATACCACAGCTTGTCAAATCAATCCTCGATATACTGACTTTGAACAATAATAAATGGGAAAATGGTGATAACATGCATGGCAAAATGGGAGGGCATCCCGGACATATGAACAGGTCGTCAATGGACTTTAATGAAAACCCTTTTATCGTTATTTGGGAAGTAACTAGAGCATGTGAACTGAAATGTGTTCACTGCAGAGCTGACGCGCAATTAAGGCGTGATCCGAATGAACTGACAACAAAAGAAGGTTTTGAATTAATTGATCAGATATATGAAATGAATAAACCAATGCTTGTCTTTACCGGCGGAGATTGCATGATGAGAGAGGATTTGTTTGAACTTGCTGAATATGCAGTGCAAAAAGGTATGCGTGTGTCTATGACGCCTAGTGCAACAGCAAATGTCACAAAAGAGAAAATGGAACGCGCCAAAAGTGTCGGGCTTTCCCGCTGGGGACTTAGTTTGGATGGACCAACTCCAGAAATTCATGATCACTTCAGGGGAACATCTGGCTCCTTTGATTTAACGGTTGAAAAAATCCACTATCTAAATGAACTAAACATGCCGCTGCAAATCAATACTGTTATTTCTCGCTACAACTATGACCACCTTGAGCAAATGGCAGAACTGGTTAAAGAATTAAAAGCAGTGATGTGGTATATCTTTTTGCTTGTTCCTACAGGAAGAGGGCAGCAGGATGCATGCCTGACGCCGCTTGAACACGAAAAGGTGTTTAAATGGCTTTATGAATTAGGCAAAACAGCTCCTTTTGATATTAAAACAACTGCAGCTCAGCATTACCGCCGTGTTGTTTTACAGCAGAAGGTGAGGGACAAGCTGGTAGCTGGGGATAAAATTGAGTACCAGGACACAATTGTGAGAGATGCTGCATCAGGCATCGACGGATTGAGCCGTGCTCCAAAAGGCGTAAATGATGGCAATGGCTTTATATTTGTATCTCATACAGGTGATGTATTACCAAGCGGACTTCTCCCAATCGTAGTTGGAAATGTGCGTGAAAAGCCTTTAAAGGACATATATCGAAATGCCCCAGTCCTAAAGGAACTGCGCAATCCAGATCTTTATAAAGGAAAATGCGGTGTTTGTGAATATCGGTTTGTATGCGGAGGCTCTCGCTCTAGAACATATGCTGTTACAGGCGATTACCTTGAAAGCGAACCATATTGTGTATACATTCCGAAAGAATTAAGAGGGAAGAAAGCAGTATTGTAAAAGTAGAAAAGGCTGGGATATAAAAATGTAACACTATATATAACCGAATGGTTAGAAAGCGAAACTTTCTCATCCTTCGGTTTTTATTGTTGTTTTAAAGATTTTTCTTTTAAAACTTGAGTGAAATGGAGCGGAGGACCCCCGACTCTGTGGGCAATAGAGGAAAAGCTGAGACCCCGCAGGACTTGCTCCGAGGAGGATCAGCTTTATGATCCCACGAAAAAACAGGGCCCGCAGCGCAGGTGGAGCGGGCTGGTTTAATACCTTCGTATTTTAGACATTTCGTTTTATCCCAGCATCTTCTGTTTTTTTATTATCGCAACAAAAAGGACTCCATACTCTTTATCACACTAGCGAACTAAAATAAAATGATTGACATGCACTGCAATACTATGATAATTTTATAATCGTATTTTAGTTCTCTACCAATTTATCGTAATAAAGCAAAAGGGGTTACTATTATGAATTCAGTCATCATTGCTGTATTAATTATGCTATTACTTAGCTTATTCAGAGTAAATGTTGTTCTCGCGTTGATCACAGGTGCTGTAATCGGAGGCTTAACAGGTGGTCTTAACCTAACTGAAACGATTGAAGTCTTTTCAGGAGGTCTTGGAGGAAGTGCAGAGGTTGCTTTAAGCTATGCACTGCTTGGCGGATTTGCGGTTGCAATCTCAAGCACAGGTCTTCCGAATGTATTAGTAGACTGGGTGCTGGGTAAGGTAGCTGTGAATGGAGAAGGCCGAGGAAAAACACTGTCGAAGGCTTTTATGATTTTTGCTATTTTATTAATGGCTTGTATGTCACAAAATGTTATTCCCATTCATATTGCCTTTATACCAATTTTGATTCCGCCGCTTTTAAAGATTATGAATGAACTGCAAATAGATCGCAGACTGATTGCAGCTGTGCTGACTTTTGGGTTAACTGCTCCGTATATGCTGATTCCTGCAGGTTTTGGACAAATCTTTCATGAGATCCTTGCAGAGAATATGAATAATAGCGGACTTGCTATAAATATGAATGATATTCCGATAGCCATGCTGATTCCTGTAGGCGGGATGGCGGTTGGTTTGGCTATTGCGTTTATATCCTATAGAAAAAATAGAAGCTATTCAGATATTAGTGTTGTCGATCAAGAAAAAATCTCTTATCGGAAAAAAGATATCCTTTTCGGACTTGCAGCCATTGCTGCTGCGCTTATTATTCAAATTATGACAGATTCGATGATTATAGGCGCAGTATCAGGATTAATTGTACTTTATATTAGTGGTGCTGTTAAGTGGAAGGAAGCTGATCAGCTTTTAACTGATGGCATGAAAATGATGGCCTTTATTGGATTTGTCATGCTGGCAGCGTTTGGTTTTGCAGAAGTAATGAAGGCGACTGGTGACGTTGAGTCACTCGTTCAGCTTGCGGCAGATGCAGTAGCTGGGAATAAGGCAATGGCTGCGTTGCTAATGCTTGTTGTTGGCTTGCTGGTGACGATGGGAATTGGTTCTTCGTTCTCAACCATTCCGATTATAACAACGATTTTTGTTCCGCTTGCATTAGAACTTGGCTTTAGTCCAATGGCGACGCTCGCACTAGTTGGAACAGCAGCTGCCCTTGGGGATGCAGGTTCACCAGCGTCTGATAGTACACTTGGACCGACATCCGGCTTAAATGCAGACGGACAGCATAACCACATTTGGGATACATGTGTTCCAACATTTCTTCACTACAATATCCCGCTTATCGCTTTTGGCTGGATTGCAGCAATGATTCTATAAATGAGAGAGTGTCCATTTGCTTGGACACTTTTTTTATATAAAGCACAATGCATGAAACTGCTGTTAATTGAATTTTATGAAAATAATTCGGTAAAATAAACCTAAGGAGGTGCAAGCATGTCATTGTGGTTAGTGCTTTTATGTACATCAGGTGTATTACTAACTGTGGGGTTTGCTATTGATACTCACCATAAAATGAACAACCGTAAAATTGATTATGCTCAATTAAGTCTAAAAACAAAGAAAAATTTTGGTGTAAGCAGTTACTTTATGTAGGGGCATAAAGATAGCCTATTGAAACGGTTTTCAATATGGCTATTTTTTTCTGCTGAAAAGCAAAAATTTACTTATACAATACTTATTAGGGTAATAGAAGGTTATGATAAAAGAAAACGATTATTTTCAGGTGCTTTTAATGTGATTTTCATTAATTGAAGCAGTTTGCTGTCTAATGACTGGAAAATTTAACGAATATATAAAACTTATAAAAACAACAAAGGAGAGGTTCATATGTACTTCGGAAAAATAAAAGAACATACTTCCTCCAGAGTTCCGCCGAATCAGAATGTCACAACGACTTTTCCGGTTCTTCACCATGGCAATGTTCCTTATTACTCTGATATGAATCAATGGTCACTGCAGATCTTCGGAGAAGTACACTCGCCTATAACATTAGGATATGATGAAGTATTAAAGCTGGAGCAGAAAGAGTATCAAAATGACATTCATTGTGTCACGGGCTGGTCGAAGCTTGATACGGTATGGACAGGTATATCCTGCAGGTCTATTGCACAGCGTGTAAAAGTAAAAGAGAGTGCTCGTTATGTCATATTACATGCGGAGGAGGATTGGAGCACGAATATCCCGATTGAGGATTTTATGAAAGAAAGCAGTTTGCTTGCTCATTCCTATAACCATGAAAAGCTGACTCCTGAGCATGGTTTTCCATTGCGTGCTGTTTTTCCGCATCTGTATTTTTGGAAAAGTGCAAAGTGGCTAAGAGGCATTGAATTTTCAGCAGTGGATACACCGGGCTTTTGGGAAAGAAACGGCTATCATAATTATGGTGACCCATTTAAGGAGCAGCGCTTTACATGGGATTGACGGAATTTCATTAAATTACTTGAATTCACTTAAGAAATAACTTAAAATTAACGTGAAATACTTACAATTACTTAAAAAGTAGCTGATCAAATGTACCAAGAAGAACGAATTATTCGGATCATGCATTATTTAAAGGAAAACAACTCGATTTCTATTGATCAAATTTGCCATCTTTTTGATGTCTCACGTGATACCGCACGAAGGGACCTTGTTAGACTTGAAGAGGACCGTGTGATTATTCGAACCCGAGGCGGTGCGATTTTGCCGTCATCTCATCATGAAATAAAAAATTATGAGAAAAGGCTGGTTACGGTATCAAAAGAAAAGAAGACTATCGGCAAAAGGGCAGCTTCGCTTATTGGTGAAGGAGATAAAGTGATATTGGATGCATCGACAACGGTTCAGTCCTGTGCCGAACAGTTGAATGATATTTCCTGTACGATCATTACAAATTCCATCAATGAGGCTGAAATCTTATCTCATCTTAAGCAAGTGGATATTATTCTGCTTGGAGGCATGCTTCATAAGGAGCATCGTTTCTTGTATGGTTCTTCTGTGATTGAAAAGCTCAGCCATTATCGTGTTGATCGTGCTTTTATCGGCGTTGTTGGTGTTTCTGAAGCTGGAATTACTTTGGCGCATGAAGAAGATGGTATGGTGAAAAGGAAAATGATTCAGCAGGCGAGTCAGACCATCGTTTTAGCCGACCATACAAAGCTTGGGGTTACCGACTTTTTCTGTATAGCCGGTCTGGATGAGATTGATTTGCTGATTACAGATCAGATGCCAGATCATGAATTTGTAAAATTGTTAGAGCGATTTAATGTGGAGCTTCTTATCGCATAGTGATGATCGGCGTAACCTATTCAATTAGGGCGTGACAGATTGTCTTATGTTATCCACTTTAAATAAAAGCGTTACAGCAGAAGCTGTAACGCTATTTAGCTTTTTCTAACCAAAAAGCATGGTGAAAAAGCTTTTTCTTTTTAATTTTTTCTGTGGTTTCTCCTGATCTAAAAGCAGGAGTGTATCCTGGGGAGTTGGCGGGATATTCTGCAGAGTGCTGGCTGTGGCTTCAAGGGCAGACATTCGTTCGTTGAGTGACGTAATTTGTTTTTGCAATTCTTCCATTTCTTGACGATGCTGTAAAAGCTGATAGGACACAACATCATCTGCTTTACGATTAATTCGGAGCTCCAATTCGTCTATTCTCTTAAGAAGCTGAATCGTGCGGGGATCGTTTTCTTCTTTCTTCACAATGCCATTTCTTCGTTGTTTGCTCGTTACGCTAATTTCCTGGAGATTCTTTCCTGCCTGCAGCTGTTCATGGACTTGCGTCAATAATGCAACATCATCTTCGGAGAACGAATAATGCCCTAATTCATTGCGTTTCATCTGCAGATCAAGCTGTTTCACCCAGCGCTGAACTGTACTTTTTGATACATTAAGCAACCTGGCGACTTTTGTTGTATTCATGAACTTTCCCTCCTTTAATGTATATAAAAATTCAACTTCTCTCTTTTTTTTCCTGTATGGGTGACAAAAGAAGTTCTTATTAGACAAAGAAGGTGATATTTTAACAATTTTTAGAGGGAAATGTCGTTTTATTGATATAAGGAATAAATATATTCTTTAAAAACAAAGGCAGCGAAGCCTAAATAACACATGTGAGTATGATGAAAATCAAACGCAGTTTCGTAGGTTAAAACAGCTGTCACTTACACTACCTCCTCTCAGAGATATTTTTTGGAAAGCCGAATTAGCCTATCTGATCGGATTTGAGCGAACCGATAACCAGCTGCTTAAAAATTCCTGCACTTCTCTATTTGTTGCAAGTGTGGCATGTCCGCCTTTCAGGGCAAAAAAAGTTTTGTCTTTGCTGGAGACGAGATCCATAACCGGCTGAACTTGCTCCTTGGGCACCATGCGATCAACATTTGATCCAACAGCAAGCAGATTTGCATTTATATTGGATAAATTGACAAGGTTCCCATCGATTGATAATGTTCCATTCATTAATCCATTTTCAATTCCTAGAGTCTGAATCATCTGTTTTAATGCTGCACCTGAAAAAGGAATATGTGAATCAGCCCAAAAATTAAACCTTTTCCATTTTAGTGCATACTCTTCATCATGACTTTTTCTTAATAATGATAAATAAGGAGTTGCATAGACTGGTGAGGCAAAGACCCTAACCCCAGCTTTCATTAATGGAGAGGGGATAACTCCCACCGTATCTAAAATAGAATCTAAATCCAGTTCTCCTTCTCGCAGACTATTTTGCCACTCATCAAAAATAGGAAAATAGGAAAAATCAATAGGAGCAACAGCAAGGATCAGATTCTGGATCGGTTCGTCAGCTATTGCAGCATAGATAGAAGCAAATGTGCCGCCCATGCAAAAGCCAATGATGGTAATCTGTGAAGCACCACTATGAATTAAGGCACGCTGCACACCTTTTTTAATATAGCGAAGAATATAATCATCCATGGTATGATCTTTATCCGCGTAAGTTGGAATCCCGAAATCCAGTAAATAAATGTCATAGCCCTGTTCGTTTAAAAATTGAATCAAGCTATATCCTGGACCTAAATCCAAAATAAAAGGCTGGTTGAGCAGTGAGTATATAAAATATAACGGCGTATCATATTTTTTTTTCTGTGCTGGATAGTACCAGAGAACGGATTTATTTTTTCTCCAAACAGCTTGTCTTGGAGTTAGACCAACTTCAGGAGCTGGACTATTGATTGTGTTAAAGACATTAGTCAATCTGTTAGTAAGGAGGTTATCCATTTCAGAAGCCATGTTAACGGTTATCCCTTTGTGTTGGAGTAGCTGTTACGATCTCTGCCTGCAAATCCTGGATGGCATTCGTTAAGGAGATCATTTGCTCTTCAAGATTATCAATTTTTTCCTCAGACTGAACAACCAGGTTTGTTGCATTTGCCAAATCATTTTTAGTAGGAAAGTTAAATGGAACAGAAAGCATTTCCACCGTATTTTGGAGGCTGCTCATTCCTTTTGCCATCCCATTTGCACGCTGTGAGGCAAAATTCACAAATGCAGGTTTATTTAAGTGGTTCTGAATAGAGCGATTGACCATTTGTTCAACTTGAAAACCTGATCTTGTTAATATGTTAAAAAACTGTTGAGTAATATCCATTTCGTTTTATTCCTTTCTATTGTTAATTGTTTTAGCACACATTTTTTTACAGAGATGCTGTTAGGCCGCCATCCATGACCATGACTTGCCCTGTCATGTAATCAGATGCTTGGGAGGATAAAAAGAGAGCAGCCCCCTTAAGGTCCTTATCATCTCCAAAACGAGCAGCCGGAATTTTTCTTAAGATACCAGGTTTAGCATGCTCCATTGCAGCGGTGATTTTTGTCGGGAAAAGGCCAGGAGAAAGGGCATTTACTTGTATATTAAAGGGTGCAAGCTTAACAGCTAAGTCCTTTGTTAAAGAAATGACAGCTCCTTTGCTCGTACTATAGGCAATCGCATCTAAGAATACTGCCGGTGCTCCGTACATGCCTGTAACGGAAGTAATGTTAATGATTTTTCCTGACCCCTGCTGCTTCATAATCGTCGCTGCTGCTTGTGAGAATAAAAATGTTCCATTCACATTGACATCCATGACCTTTTGCCATTGATCCTCTTGTAATGTGAGAGCATCGCCAATCCAAGAAGCACCGCTGTTGTTGATCAGAATGTCTAATGTATCAAACTGCTGAATCGTTTCTTTCACGACCTGATGTATTTCTTCTGCATTTCTGATATCACAGGCTAAGGCTATGGCTTTTACGTTATAAAGCTCTTGTATTTCTTCACAGGTCTTTTCACATTGCTCCAGCTTTCGAGAGCAAATGACGATATTAGCGCCAGCTTCTGCAAGTGCATGAGCCATTTGCCTCCCAAGACCTCTTCCGCCGCCAGTGACAATGGCTGTTTTTCCTTTTAAATCAAATAAATCAGGTAATTTCAATTCGATGACACCTTCCCTCTTAATCGTCACTTGTACGTGAAATGTCAGCTAAACGTAACACTTGATGTGGCTGTTCATCATATTTCGTTTAGCCTAACAAAAGTGATCAGATTGCCACTTTTCTTATATCATATAGACAAGCATGGGTGATGGTGCTCAAATTGTGTGATTTGCCTGCTGCCTGTTTTAGTGAAGTATAAGAATAATGCAGAATGGTTAGATAGGATAAGAGAAGGAGTGAGAGATGTGCAAAATGATGAAGTGTATTTTGAGCAGGTCTTTACGTTTGCAGGTCATGCTCCCTTATATGAGAGGATCGGAAGCAAACTGTGGATTTATCAAAACTGGAGTGAGGAGGAATTGCACATTTTAGAGCTTTTCCTGCAGGTATACGGGTTTGATGAAGAGCAGACATTGTTAACAGATGATTTCCTCTATCATTTTCGGATTTTCAAGAATATGCACCAATATCACGATATGTCACGATACCATTTTTAAGGTAAAAGGTGAGGTCCCAATCTAGGGAACCTCACCTTTTGTATACTCTCTAATTATTTTACGGTCTTATTATAATGATTAGCAAAGAAATCCTCTGTATCTGCGACAATCACTTTTCTTAAAAGAATCAATCCAATTAAGTTTGGAATCATCATTAAAGCGTTCGCCATATCAGCAAAAGCCCATACAGTTGTTAAGTTTGCTGCAGCGCCAATTCCGCAGGCTAAAATATAGATCGCTCTGTAGCTCATAATGCCTTTTGTGCCCACGATATACTCAAAGCACTTTTCGCCATACACATACCACCCGACAATAGTCGAAAAGCCAAAGAAAATAACAGAGAAGGCAACAATATATTCTCCAGCTGTTCCTAATACAGAGGCGAATGCTGCACTTGTAAGCGCCCCGCCTTCTAAAGCAGGATCATGTGCAACGCCAGAAAGCAATCCGCCGGTTGTATCCCAGAAGCCTGTAATAATAAGAACAAGTCCTGTCATTGTACAGACAATGATTGTCACGATAAACGTTCCTGTCATGGCAACTAACGCTTGTTTCACTGGATGATCGGTTTTCGCATTACCAGCAATTAGTGCTGCAGTTCCCAATCCAGCTTCATTTGAAAAGATCCCGCGGGCAACACCATTTTTTATGGCATCCATTACTAGAATACCTGCGAATCCGCCTGCAGCGGCGACGGGGTTAAAAGCATAGTGAAAAATGGTTTCAAATGCAGGGAGGATTTGATCATAGTTTAAGATAAGTATGAGCAATGATCCGCAAATATATAAAATGGCCATAATTGGAACAAAGAAGCTTGCTACTGTACTTATCCTTTGAATACCGCCAAACACAATCAGTGCGGTTAATGCAGCTAGAATAACACCAGTCACAATTTCATTTACACCAAAGGAATCCTTCATCACAGAAGCAATTGTATTTGATTGGACACTATTTCCTATTCCAAATGCTGCAAAAGCGCCGAAAATAGCAAATAAAATGGCGAGCCATTTATACTTTCTGCCTAATCCGTATTCGATATAATACATCGGTCCACTTGAATATTCGCCATTTGTATTCTTCTTGCGGTATTTCATCGCCAGAAGGGCTTCAGCATATTTTGTGGCCATGCCCAATAAGCCTACAATCCACATCCAAAAAATAGCTCCAGGTCCACCGAGCGTTATTGCAGTTGCGATCCCAGCAATATTTCCGTTACCAATAGTAGCAGCAAGACCGGTCATTAAGGCTTTAAAATTACTGACATCACCTTCAGAGTCAACCGTGGCTCTTCCTTCTTTCGTAAAACCGAGCTTAAATGCATATTTTAACCTTGTGAATTGAATTCCTTTTAGCATTAATGTGAGAAGTACACCAGTGCCAAATAATAATAGCAGGCTTGGTGTTCCCCATAGAACACTGTTTATTTCATTTAGTACTTCTAGAATATCCAAGATGCAAACCCCTTTCGATTGTAAAGCAGCCATTCCGCAGGCAAACAGTGTTTTCTTCACGCTGAAATGATAAAGTGCAGTTAGAGTGGATGACATTCATTTTTCTATCTTACAATAGTATTTTGAATATTTTCTATTGTAAGATCAAGGTTTAGGAACATCAAGCGTTGCATAAAAAGATCTATTATTCGGAAAATTAAATTCTTGATTCACAATGTGCTGAAATTGAAAATCCGCTATAATGAGGATAAGTTTTGATTTTTTTTGAGGGAAAAGCAAGGAGGTTTATGCGATGGAAGACGTGCGAGCTGGCAAAGATCCTTTTAAATATGCATTTTTAAATTTAGAGGATCTCGTGGATAAAATTTGGGATGTTTTAGAATGCCCTGTCACAATTGAAGATGCCACCCATCGGCTTCTTGCCTATAGTACGCACGATGATACAACGGATTCAGCAAGAATTGCTACGATCATCAGCCGAAAGGTGCCTGAAAAGGTGATTAATTCATTATGGAAAGCAAGGGTTATTCCCCAATTAATTCAAAGCGGTGAACCTTTAAGAATTCACGAAATGAAGGAGATAGGATTGGGCGATCGAGTTGCCATCTCCATCCGTAATCATAATGAAGTACTCGGATATATATGGGTAGTTGAGGGTGAAGTTAAATTAACTGAGCAGAAGCTGAACCTTTTAAAACAGGCTGCAGCCGCAGCGAGAACAGAATTATTAAAATTAAATGCACAAAAGAAAAAAAGAGTGGAAAGCTATCAGGACTTTTTTTGGCAGCTTCTTACCGGAAGCGATCGAAATCATGATGAGATAAAGAATAAATTTGAAGAATTGAATATTAAGCCTCCCTCTCCATTTATTGTGCTTGTTTTTCAATTCAAAAGAGATATTACAGAGAAAATTACACAAAATATCATCTATTTAATGACAACAAGCCAAAAAATTAATATCTCCTTCCACGCAGCAATGGGCAATGAATTTATTGTGCTTGCCTCACCGCCGGCAAATGAAAGCTCAGAAGCACCCATTATTGAGTTTCTAACCTTTTTTGTAGGAGAAATGAAATCCCGTTTTCAAGTTGATGGAATTAGCGGTGGATGCGGTGGTTTATACGAAACATTTGATAAAGTGGAAGCAAGCTATCAGGAAGCACAAGAGGTTGTCAGGTTAAAAGAGCAGTTTAGAGACGAAATGGAGGATATTAACAGCTTTAGGCAGCTTGGTATTTTTCGCTATATTGAACTGTTAATGGAAAAAAGGCGGCAGGATTCGTTTGTGCATCCAGCCCTGGAAAAATTGCAAATTTATGATCAAGAGCATAAAACCATGCTGCTGCAAACACTTGAAAGCTATATTAATCATGACAGCAATGTAAACGATACGGCGAAAAAGCTTCATATTCATGTAAATACATTAACCTACAGATTAAAAAGAATCACTGAGATTGGCGGCATTGATTTAAAAAATACCAATCAGAAAGTTAGCTTATTTCTTGAATTAAAAATGAGAACTTTAGAAAATAATAAGCATCGTTTGTAGAATTTCACAAACGATGCTTTTTTCATTTTGATATATCGACAATGCCAAATACAGTTTAAATTATTATACTGTTGATAACGTTTACTTTGTAATGATGAAAGGGGAATTCACATGATTATTGGGGTACCTAGAGAAGTTAAAAATAATGAAAATCGTGTTGCTATGACACCTGCTGGGGTAGATGCACTGGTTAAAGCTGGCCACGAAGTGCTGATTGAAACAAACGCAGGTGAGGGCAGCGGTTTTGAGGATGCTGTCTACGTACAAGCAGGTGCAAAAATTGTTAATACAGCTGCGGAAGCTTGGAATGCCGACATGGTCATGAAAGTAAAAGAGCCGCTTTCATCTGAATACGGTTATTTCCGCAAAGGGTTAGTGTTGTTCACATATTTGCATTTAGCAGCAGAGCCAGAACTTGCAAAAGCATTAACAGAGAGCGGAGTAACAGCGATTGCATATGAAACAGTTGGATTAAACCGCACTTTGCCTTTACTAACGCCAATGAGTGAAGTAGCAGGGCGCATGGCATCACAAATTGGTGCGCAGTTCCTGCAGAAAACAAATGGCGGAAGAGGAATTCTGCTTGCAGGAGTTCCTGGCGTATCACGCGGAAAAGTAACGATCATCGGCGGCGGCGTAGTTGGTATCAATGCAGCAAAAATGGCGATTGGACTTGGAGCAGAAGTAACAATCATTGATTTAAGCCCTGAGCGTCTTCGCCAGCTTGACGATATTTTCGGCAATAATATTCAAACACTTATGTCCAATCCATTTAATATTGCTGAGAGCGTGAAAGAAGCAGATCTTGTTATTGGCGCTGTTCTTATTCCAGGAGCAAAAGCACCAAAGCTTGTGACAGAAGATATGATCAAAACAATGAAGCCAGGATCAGTTGTCATTGATGTTGCTGTTGACCAAGGCGGAATTGTAGAAACAGTTGATCATGTGACAACACATGACTTCCCAACATATGAGAAGCATGGAGTCGTTCATTATGCAGTTGCCAATATGCCTGGTGCCGTTCCAAGAACTTCTACTATAGCCTTAACAAATGTAACGATCCCTTATGCATTGCAAATGGCAAACAAAGGCGTTGAAAAAGCTGTAGCAGAAAACGCAGCACTTAAGCTTGGGGTTAACGCAGTAAATGGAAATATTACTTATGAAGCTGTAGCAAGAGATCTTGGCTACACATATGTTCCTGTTGCTGAGGCCTTTGCAAGTGCAGAGGTTTCAAAATAATATTAAGAGGCTGGGACATAAGTATTTAACATAACCATAGAACCGAATGATTAGGAAGTGAATCTTTCTAACCATTCGGTTTTTTATTTGTTTAACATTTCATATTTCTAAACAAGAGTGAAATGGAGAGGAGGACCCTCGACTCCTATGGGAAATAGAGGAAAAGGTGATACCCCGCAGAAGCTTTTGCTTCGAGGAGGCTCAGCTTCCTCCCCATGGAAAGCGAGGGTCTGGAGCGCAGGTGGAACGGGCTTATGTAAACTCGCAAACCATGACTATGAATATTCGTGTTTTAGAAATATTATTTTTGTTTTGTCCAGCCTCTTTTATTTGGGTCTTTTTTGGTGATGAATAGTAAAGGGAAATGGATATAACCAAAGATACTGATGTACATTTTGACTTATTTTCTCCCAGAATATATAGTTGGAAATAGATAAGATAAATAGAAAAAATGAACGGAATGGTTAAGACAGGAGTGATTTCTTGATGGAAGTATTTGAAGAATATTTAGCAAGTTTAAAGACTCTAGAGCATCGTGTGCGTATGGAAGAAGTTTTTACATGGATAAAAAGTACATTCCCCACTTTGATGCCTGTCATCAAATGGAACCAGCCGATGTTTACCGATCATGATACATTTATTATTGGTTTCAGTGCAGCGAAAAACCATATGAGTGTTGCTCCTGAACAAGCAGGAATGAACCATGTATTAGAAGATATTGAACAGGCAGGTCATGATCATACGAAGGAGTTAGTGCGCTTTAAATGGAAAGAGCCCGTCGATTATGAATTACTGGAAAAGATGATCCAGTTTAATATCTTGGATAAGGCTGATTGTTCTACTTTTTGGAGAAAATAGATTTAAATTATATTCACAATTGACTTTCATCATAATAATTTTATATAATCTTGAAAAATGAATAGGAAACGTTGATGGAGATTAGTATAGTGAAGATGTTTATAACAGAGAGGGAGCCAAAGTGCTGCAAGGTTCCTATAAACGAACACTAGAACCTGCTCCTTGAGTTCTGCATTGGATGTCTTGTGATATGAAAATGCCGCGGATGCAAGTCCGTTATCATATTGAGTGTAAAGCATTGCTTTGAAATAGGGTGGTACCGCCATTTTTGGTCCCTATACATAGCAGTGCTTTTTTTGTTTGGTTATAGGAAGGTGGTGGGTTGTTCTCATAACCGTTTTAACAGCAGCATTTTAGCAAGGGAAAAAATAAAAGTGCCCGTCAGGTGAGAAATCTAGTGCGGACGGGAAGTAAAGTTAGAAGGAAGTGCCCGCCAAGAGTAAAACCAAGAGCTGACGGGAAGTAAAGTAGCAGGAAAGTGCGTGTTAGATGGAAAACCAAGAGTTGAAGGGAACTAAAGAGCAAGGAAAGTGCCCGTCAGTCGGAAAACCAAGAGCTGTCGGGAACTAAAGTACGCTTAAAGTGCCCGTCAGCTGAAAAATCAAGAGCTAGCGGGAACTAAAGAGCTATCAAAGTGCCCGTCAGAAGAAAAATCAGATTAAGTCCATATAATTGTGTAAAAAGAAAGAGTCATTTTATTCCTATTTGTCCACAATGTTAACGACCAAGAAAACATTGGAAAGAGGGATAAAAATGACTCAGTTACAGTTTAACCTAGATATGGACGTTTTAAAAGAATCGATTATGAATTCTAATCTTGAGCTTATTGTGAAATCTACCTTAGTATTAGTCTTGAACGAATACATGGAAAAAGAACGAGATGACTATTTAAATGCAGCTGCCTATGAACGTTCTTTAGACCGTCGTGATTATCGAAATGGATATTATGAACGTGAACTCATCATGAGTATCGGAAAGTTAAGAATAAAAGTTCCCCGAACAAGAGGAGGTGAATTTTCGCCTTCTATCTTTGAGAAATTTTCGCGTGTTGATCAGACACTTATATTATCTATGTTAGAAATGGTCATCAATGGAGTTTCCACTAGAAAAGTAAAGAATATCGTAAAACAATTATGTGGCCAGAGTGTATCAAAATCTTTTGTTTCCTCCCTAACAGAGAAACTGGATCCTGTAGTAAAAGCCTGGGCTAATCGCCCACTTAATGTCGAATATTATCCGTATCTCTACGCTGATGCCACCTATATAAAAGTTCGAGAGAATAACAAGGTCATTTCAAAAGCAGCTTATTTGATTACTGGTATGGGTGAGGACAAAAAGCGTAAAGTACTTGGCTTTAAAATAGATCACGTCGAGAGCTTTCAAGCATGGCAAGAGTTCTTTCAAGATTTAAAATCTCGAGGGTTACAATCACCAAAATTAGTGATTTCAGATGCACATGCTGGATTAAAGAAAGCAATAGAAAGAGTATTTATAGGTACGGCATGGCAAAGGTGCACTGTTCATTTCAAACGAAATATTGTTAACGCACTTCCAAAAACAGGATCACGACAAATCATTTCTGATCTGAGAAGAATATACCAAGTAGTATCAGTTGAAGAGTCAAGAAAATATAGGGACAAATTTATTGAACTATATGCAGAAAATAAGAAAGTAAGAAAGGCAATCGAAATTCTCGAAGAAGGTTACGAAGACACGATCCAATTTCTAAATGAACCAGAAAAGTATCAAATACACATTTTAAGCAATAACTCATTGGAAAGGCTCAACCAAGAAATTAGAAAACGAGTGAGTGTGATCCGTATCTTTCCTAATAATCAGTCTGCATTTCGATTAATTGGTGCATTGTTAATGGAGAATGAAAATTTAGAATTAAATAAGAAAGTATACCTTACCGCGGAGCGAAATTTTGCTTAGGAGAAGGGGGTACCCCCTTCTCCTAAGCAAAATCAACTAACAGCTATTAATAGGTGGTAACATTGTGAAAAGGAATTTACACAATAATAAGGACTTGACTAAAAATCAAGAGCTGAAGGGAACTAAAGAGCTATCAAAGTGCCCGTCAACTAAAAAATCAAGAGGCGCCGGGAACTAAAGTGCACACAAAGTGCCCGTCAGTCGAAAAACCAAAACCTGCCGGGAACAAAGCAATGAAATTACATATAAAAATACTGAGGTGACCAAAATGGGCAAGGAATTTGTAAAAGAAATAACAGCCATGGATGAAGATTTTGCACAATGGTATACAGATGTGGTGAAAAAAGCAGATTTAGTCGATTACTCAAGTGTAAGAGGATCCATGATCATCCGGCCATATGGCTATGCTTTATGGGAAAATATTAAAGATGAGCTCGATCGGCGTATTAAAGAAACGGGCCATGAAAATGTATATATGCCTCTTTTCATACCAGAAAGTCTTCTGCAAAAGGAGAAAGATCATATTGAAGGGTTTGCACCGGAAGTGGCTTGGGTTACACACGGGGGAGAGGAAGAGCTTCAAGAACGTCTATGTGTCCGCCCAACATCTGAAGTTTTATTTGGCGAGCATTATAAAAATATCATTCATTCTTATCGGGACTTGCCAAAGCTCTACAATCAGTGGGCAAATGTGGTTCGCTGGGAAAAAACAACAAGACCATTTCTGCGTACATTAGAATTTTTATGGCAGGAGGGTCATACTTGCCATGCGACTGATGAAGAGGCACTTGAAGAGACGGTTAAAATGCTCAATGTGTACGCAGAGCTTTGTGAGAATATCCTCGCCATTCCAGTTATTAAAGGACAAAAAACAGAAAAAGAAAAGTTTGCTGGTGCTAAGTTCACTTATACCATTGAGAGTCTTATGCATGATGGAAAAGCACTGCAATCAGGCACATCACACCACCTGGGCGATGGCTTTGCCAAAGCTTTTGGCATTCAGTTTACGGATCAGGAAGGGAAGCTGCAATACGTACAGCAAACATCCTGGGGATTCACGACAAGAATCATTGGAGCAATGATTATGGTGCACGGAGATGACCGCGGCTTAGTCATACCGCCTAAAGCAGCACCAACTCAAGTGATGATCGTGCCAATTGCGCAGCACAAGGAGGGTGTGCTGGACTATGCCTATGATCTAAAGGAAAAACTCTCGAAAATGGCTCGGGTCGGCATTGATGCAAGTGATAAGAAACCAGGCTGGAAATTCAATGAATATGAAATGAAAGGTGTGCCTTTACGGCTTGAGGTCGGTCCTAAGGATATAGAAAAAGGACAGGTGATTTTAGCAAGACGGGATACAGGTGAAAAAATAACCGTAGCTGCATCGGAGCTGGAGCAGAAGCTGCCAGGTATTTTAGAAGATATTCAGCATAATTTATTTGAAAAAGCAAAAAAACATCGTGAAGAAAAAACATATCAGGCATTCGAATTCAATGAACTCAAAGACATTTTTGCAGCTAAAACAGGCTTTGTAAAAGCGATGTGGTGTGGCGACCGCAGCTGTGAAGACCGTATAAAAGAAGAAACAGGAGCAACTTCCCGCTGCATTCCGTTTGACGCAGAAAGCATTGCCAAAACATGTGTATGCTGTGGAAAAGAAGCACAGCAGCTTGTTTACTGGGCCAAAGCCTACTAAAAGAAAATAAATAAAAAATAATTAGTACCCGTATCTTTTTCAATCTTTTCTCCGTTTACTAACAGAAAGGTGCTAAAGGAGTGAGAACATGTACGGCAAGGTAAAACAAATCCAAATGAAACAGTCTTCAGCGAACGAAAAACAGCTCGTGGAGTTATATCCAGCTCTTAAACGGTACTGCTGCTTTCTTTCGAAAAATGAATGGGATGGAAACGACTTAACTCAAGAAACGATGCTCAAAGCAATCAAGCACTATGGTAAAGATGCACAAATAACTAAGGCGCTGCTCCATAAAATTGCCTATCACCACTGGATTAATATGCTGCGGAATAGACAAAAAGAGCAGGTATCCTTACTCCCGGAGGAAGGTACTGTAAAAGACAATCTTATACTTGAAACAGTCGAAACCGTAGTTGAAAAATTGACTCCCAAACAGGCGATTATGTTTACCCTCAAGGAAGGATTTCGGTACAAACTGGCTGAGATTGCCGAACTGACTGGAATATCTGAAACAGCTGTAAAAAGTATTTTACACCGAGCAAAGGAGCGGCNAAAAATCAAGAGCTGAAGGGAACTAAAGAGCTATCAAAGTGCCCGTCAACTAAAAAATCAAGAGGCGCCGGGAACTAAAGTGCACACAAAGTGCCCGTCAGTCGAAAAACCAAAACCTGCCGGGAACAAAGCAATGAAATTACATATAAAAATACTGAGGTGACCAAAATGGGCAAGGAATTTGTAAAAGAAATAACAGCCATGGATGAAGATTTTGCACAATGGTATACAGATGTGGTGAAAAAAGCAGATTTAGTCGATTACTCAAGTGTAAGAGGATCCATGATCATCCGGCCATATGGCTATGCTTTATGGGAAAATATTAAAGATGAGCTCGATCGGCGTATTAAAGAAACGGGCCATGAAAATGTATATATGCCTCTTTTCATACCAGAAAGTCTTCTGCAAAAGGAGAAAGATCATATTGAAGGGTTTGCACCGGAAGTGGCTTGGGTTACACACGGGGGAGAGGAAGAGCTTCAAGAACGTCTATGTGTCCGCCCAACATCTGAAGTTTTATTTGGCGAGCATTATAAAAATATCATTCATTCTTATCGGGACTTGCCAAAGCTCTACAATCAGTGGGCAAATGTGGTTCGCTGGGAAAAAACAACAAGACCATTTCTGCGTACATTAGAATTTTTATGGCAGGAGGGTCATACTTGCCATGCGACTGATGAAGAGGCACTTGAAGAGACGGTTAAAATGCTCAATGTGTACGCAGAGCTTTGTGAGAATATCCTCGCCATTCCAGTTATTAAAGGACAAAAAACAGAAAAAGAAAAGTTTGCTGGTGCTAAGTTCACTTATACCATTGAGAGTCTTATGCATGATGGAAAAGCACTGCAATCAGGCACATCACACCACCTGGGCGATGGCTTTGCCAAAGCTTTTGGCATTCAGTTTACGGATCAGGAAGGGAAGCTGCAATACGTACAGCAAACATCCTGGGGATTCACGACAAGAATCATTGGAGCAATGATTATGGTGCACGGAGATGACCGCGGCTTAGTCATACCGCCTAAAGCAGCACCAACTCAAGTGATGATCGTGCCAATTGCGCAGCACAAGGAGGGTGTGCTGGACTATGCCTATGATCTAAAGGAAAAACTCTCGAAAATGGCTCGGGTCGGCATTGATGCAAGTGATAAGAAACCAGGCTGGAAATTCAATGAATATGAAATGAAAGGTGTGCCTTTACGGCTTGAGGTCGGTCCTAAGGATATAGAAAAAGGACAGGTGATTTTAGCAAGACGGGATACAGGTGAAAAAATAACCGTAGCTGCATCGGAGCTGGAGCAGAAGCTGCCAGGTATTTTAGAAGATATTCAGCATAATTTATTTGAAAAAGCAAAAAAACATCGTGAAGAAAAAACATATCAGGCATTCGAATTCAATGAACTCAAAGACATTTTTGCAGCTAAAACAGGCTTTGTAAAAGCGATGTGGTGTGGCGACCGCAGCTGTGAAGACCGTATAAAAGAAGAAACAGGAGCAACTTCCCGCTGCATTCCGTTTGACGCAGAAAGCATTGCCAAAACATGTGTATGCTGTGGAAAAGAAGCACAGCAGCTTGTTTACTGGGCCAAAGCCTACTAAAAGAAAATAAATAAAAAATAATTAGTACCCGTATCTTTTTCAATCTTTTCTCCGTTTACTAACAGAAAGGTGCTAAAGGAGTGAGAACATGTACGGCAAGGTAAAACAAATCCAAATGAAACAGTCTTCAGCGAACGAAAAACAGCTCGTGGAGTTATATCCAGCTCTTAAACGGTACTGCTGCTTTCTTTCGAAAAATGAATGGGATGGAAACGACTTAACTCAAGAAACGATGCTCAAAGCAATCAAGCACTATGGTAAAGATGCACAAATAACTAAGGCGCTGCTCCATAAAATTGCCTATCACCACTGGATTAATATGCTGCGGAATAGACAAAAAGAGCAGGTATCCTTACTCCCGGAGGAAGGTACTGTAAAAGACAATCTTATACTTGAAACAGTCGAAACCGTAGTTGAAAAATTGACTCCCAAACAGGCGATTATGTTTACCCTCAAGGAAGGATTTCGGTACAAACTGGCTGAGATTGCCGAACTGACTGGAATATCTGAAACAGCTGTAAAAAGTATTTTACACCGAGCAAAGGAGCGGCTAAAAAAGGAAGATGCTTTTACAGAAACCTATTGGCATGAAAATGAAAGAGAAGAATTTTCAATACTTCTGAAAAGGTCTTTAACTTTTGAAAATCCGTCGTTATTAATTGAAAAAGCAGCTGTCATTCAGGCACTGGACAAAAAATCATTTGGATTGCCTGCTAAACATCAGAAAAAGAGCTCACCACCCTTTTCCCTTTACATGGCGGCTTAGCCGTATAACGAAGCGGAGGAGTAACAATGACGACCATTCCTTATGTTGTTGAACAAACAAGCAGAGGAGAACGTTCCTATGATATTTATTCACGCCTTCTGAAGGATCGTATTATTATGATTGGTGAAGAGATTACCGATGGGCTGGCCAACACGGTGGTTGCACAATTGTTATTTTTAGCAGCAGAAGCACCTGATAAGGATATTTCCATTTACATCAATTCGCCAGGCGGATCCACTTCTGCGGGCTTTGCAATCTTTGATACCATGCAATATATTCAGCCTGATGTACGGACTATATGCACGGGGATGGCAGCATCCTTTGGCGCGATGCTTCTTTTAGCGGGTACAAAAGGGAAAAGATATGCTCTTCCAAACAGCGAAATCATGATTCATCAGCCGCTTGGCGGTGCAAGAGGGCAGGCAACGGAAATAGAAATTTCGGCGCGGAGAATTCTGAAGCTTCGCGAGGACATAAATCAGATCATCTCAGAGCGGACAGGGCAAAGCGTGGAGAAAGTGGCTCAGGATTCTGACCGGGATTATTTTATGAATGCACAAGAAGCGAAGGATTATGGAATTATTGATGAAATTCTGAGTCCGAAAAAACGATAGGATCTTTACAGAAGCGTATAGAGAAGCATATATGGTGAAAAGGATGTTCTGCCTTTATGGTCAATGGCAAGGGCATCCTTTTTGTTGAAGTGAAAAAAATTTGAACTTCTCAGATAGCCGTCCATAGAGCGAAAATACGGCTAATCACTTTCCGCTGTAAGCTTCTGAAGCCCACTCACATATAGGGGAATTTGCATATGTTTTAGTGTAGGCATATAAAATAGGAGGAGGTTACACAGATGATGCCCTATAGAAGCCCATATCATGCTCCAAGAAATGATAGCCGCTTTTTATTTGCAGGACCATTTGTCGGCGGTTTACTTGGAGGTTTAGTAGGAAGTGCGATTATTGGCCCTCGTCCATTCGGCGGACCAGGACCATTCTATGGACCACGCCCATATCCAGGTCCATTTTATGGACCGATGCCATACGGACCAGGACCTTATGGATATCCGTATTAATCATTAAGTGCTAGAGGCTGGGACGCAAGTATTTAACATGACAATAGAACCGAATGGTTAGAATGTGAATCTTTCTAATCATTCGGTTTTTTACTCCAAAATATTCCTTTTGAACAAGAGTGAAATGGAGTAGAGGACATTAGACTCCTGTGGACAATAGAGGAAAGGATGAGCCCCCGCAGGTGCTTTACTATGAGAAGAATCAGCTTCCTCCCCTCGGAAAGCGAGGGGACCTAGCGCAATGGAACGAGCTTAGTTAAATATCCAAACGATGATCATTAAATATTCGTGTTTTGGAAATATTAATCTAGTTTTGTTCCAGCCAATTTTATTTCTTTTACATCTGTAAAAGAGAGGTTTCAACTCCATCGTAACTTAAGGGACAATGTGCAGCAATTGGCGGCGGCATTGTTTTCAGGTGGTGCTTCAAAGGTTAGGCGGAGTCCGCTTGGTGTATATTCCACCTTAGGCTGTAGTGTAATGCCAGTTGTTTTAATAAGAGATTGGACTTTCTCCACTTGAGACTCCTGTGCAGCTGTCATGAGCTCATAAGAAAAAGGTCTCGATTGAGCCATTTTACTGAGCAGAACACTTGCGCTATGCATCATGACTTCTAATTCTTTTGCTGAATTCATAAACATTCCAGGATCGACTGATGGAAACTGCCTGTTTGTAATATTATGTTGATGCGGATTTCCATATACATAAGGATGGTAACTTACGGGAGGATAAGGGGTTCTATTGGGGTAATAAAAATAATAATAATTCATGCTGACATCCCCTTTCGCTTTAAATGAATGTATATTCCATTTACATCAATTACACTATATGCCTTGGGAATTTCAGATATGTTACATTAACGCCGCTTAATAAAAGTGACAGAATGATGACTTCAAAAGAGCAATTTTTAAGGGAACTTGCTAAAATAAAGAAAACCATTGAGACACTATAGTTAATTCACTGTCTAAAGGTTTATTTTCATATCGGTGTTATAGAAGGGGGCGGGGGCATGGAGCTGGAAGTCATATTAGATATGATTGAAAATAATGGATACATAGGTCTCTTTATGTGGCTTTGGGTTGGTGTATTTGTCTTTCCCGTTCCTAATGAAGTGATTACGATGACTGTTGGGTTGGCAAGCTCGCTTGGAGTTCTTCACCCTGCAGGAGCGTTTGCGGCCGTATATGGAGGAATAGTAGCTGCGCTTACAACTGCATATACACTAGGGAGGGTAATTGGCAGACCGCTGCTTTCTTATTTTGAAAAGAGAGAGCGCTTTTCAAAGCCTATACAAAAGTCGATGAAAATAATGGATCAGTATCATGCACTTTCATTATCAATCAGTTATTTTATACCGGGAGTCAGAAACTTTCTTCCTTTTCTCTATGGATTCAGCAAACTGCCATATAAGACATTTGCTTTGTTTGCCTATAGCGGCGCTTTATTATGGTTATCCATAGTCTTTCCTCTTGGATTGCTTTTTGGAGACCATATTGAAACCATTGTTGCACATGAACAAGAAATCCTCATCTTGTTAGGCATTATTCTATTGTTTTTTGTTTCCTTTAAACTAATTAGAAGGAAAAGAACGAAAAAGAGAGAAAAGATGACATAGATGGGAAAGATAACAGTTTATTGGGGGAAATAGAATGACAAGTGTAAAAAACACTTTAATGGAATCATTAGGCATTAAAATAACCTTGGTAGAAAAAGGACATGTCGTGGCAACCATGCCTGTTGACGATAGAACAAGGCAGCCTTTTGGTCTGCTTCATGGAGGTGCTTCCGTCGCGCTGGCCGAAACGGCTGCAAGTGTGGGAGCATTCGAACTGATTAATCAAGAAACAGAAGCGGCTGTTGGACTTGAGATTAATGCCAATCATATTAGAGGTGTAAAAGACGGTATCGTTACTGCAAATGCAACAATCCTCCATCAAGGTAAAAGCACAATGGTATGGGATATAAAGATTACAGATGAACATAGTAATTTAATTTGTGTTTCCAGATGCACTATGACTGTAATTAAAAGAAAGTAAGCAAAAAACCTCCAGAAGTTATCTGGAGGTTTTTCATGTAATTAGCGGTTTCCTTTTTCAGCAAGCTTTTTCTTCTTTTCGGAAACTTCTTTATAGTCATCTCTTACACTTTGATCCCAAAGTTTTACACCAGAGTTATATGCTGCACGCCCAATTAAATGCCCAGCTACAGGTGAGGTTAAAAAGATGAATACAATCCCAAGTACGATTCGCGGATTAAAGTATCCGTCAATGAAGTAAAAGTAAAGTAAGGCACCAATGAGAATACACATAACACCAAGTGTCGCTGACTTAGAAGCAGCATGGTTCCTTGTGTAAACATCCGGCAGCCGAATAACGCCAAAGGCAGCTACAAGACTTAAAAATGCACCAATTAATAAAAATACAACTATTAGAATATTAGCGATCTCGATCATGTTCAATGATGACTCCCTTCTCCAAGTATTTAGAGAAGGCAACAGTGCCGATAAATGCCAGAATCCCAAGAAGTAAAATTACTTCAAGAAATGCATTTGTATCTAACCCAATTGAAATAAGTGCAATCAAGGCGACTAAATTAATTCCAATTGCATCTAGAGCAATAACACGATCGGGAGTTGAAGGCCCTTTAATAACTCGATAAGTGAGCGCTAATATGGCCGCAGCAATACAGATGATGGAAATCATTACAACCGTATGAATCATTATTTGCTCACCTCCAGAATGGCTTTTTCAAAGGTGTTTTTAATGGAATCAATTGCTTCGTTGGCGTCCTCTATGTCCATTGCATGAACATATAAGATTTTTTTGTCATCTGATACATCAATAACCAATGTTCCAGGAGTTAATGTAATCAGATTTGCAAGTGTCGTGATTTCCCAATCTCTTTCCAGAACAGTCGGAAGTGCAAAAATGCCAGGCTTCATATCCAATTTTGGTTTTAAGACTGATTTTACAACTGCTACATTTGACAAGACGAGCTCTTTCAAAAATAGCAGGATTAGACTGATAATCGCAAACACTCTTAGCAAATAGAACCGAGATGGAAAAAACCGCCTAAACGCAAAGATAATGAGCAGACCAAAAAAGTAACCTTTCAAAAACGCTATAGGTTCATAGCTTGCGGTTAAGAACATCCAAGTAAAGCCGAGAAACATGTTTAATAATATTTGAAATGCCATGCTCATCACTCCTTTAGAACAGCGTCAATATAAAGATCAGGGTTCACTAGTATATTGGCGGCCTGTGAAATGTATGGGAAAACAAAATCTGCACCAACTCCATAAACAACAGCTAATATGACTAAGATCACTGGCGCTGCCATCAGCTGGCGCACAGGAGCTTTTTCCTCACCTTTGTATGTAAGAGGTTTTCCCCAAAATCCGTTAATAAAAATCTTCATGACTGAGAATAAGACGAACAAGCTAGACATTAGGACAATAGCGCCAGTCCAATAATGTTCAGCATCAAATACTCCTTTTATCAAAAGCAGTTTTCCGACAAATCCGCTTAGCGGCGGAATGCCTGCTAATGCCAGTGAAGCAATGAAGAATGTCCAGGCAAGCCCGGGATAATTTTTAATTAAACCGCTTATTTGCTTAAGATTGCTTGTTCCTGTAATAGCAATCATAATGCCAACCAGCAGGAAGAGAGCAGCCTTGACGATCATGTCATGAATAATGTAAAAGACAGAACCTGCTAATGCGTCCTCATTCATGGAGGCAACGCCAGCAAGTATAACCCCTACTGCTGTAATAATATTGTAAATGATAATCTTCTTTATATCCCAATAAGCAATAGCTCCAATGACTCCGAGGATGATTGAGAGTACTGCCATTACACCTAAAAGGGTCTGAATCGTCCCGCCTTCATGATAAAATAAAAGTGAGTATGTTCTGGTGATGGAATAAACTCCAACCTTTGTCAGCAATGCCCCGAAAATAGCCATTACCGGAGCTGGAGGCGCATAATAGGAACCTGGAAGCCAGAAAAATAGCGGAAAAACGGCTCCTTTTAAGCCAAACACAATCATAAATAAAACACCAATTACTGTTATGATCCCAAGCTGCCCATCTGCACTAATGGAAGCGATCCGTTCAGATAAGTGAGCCATGTTTAAGGTGCCGGTTACAGAATATAAGTAACCTACCGCAATGACAAATAAAGCAGAAGAGATCACGTTCACTAAGAGATATTTGATTGATTCGCGCAGCTGAATCTTTGTGCCTCCCAGAACAATTAACACATAAGAAGACATCAGCATGACTTCAAAAAATACAAAGAGATTGAAAATATCCCCTGTAGTAAATGCTCCATTGACTCCTACAATCAAAAAGCTCATCGAAGCATAATAGTTAAACTTTTCACGCTCTTGTCCAATTCCTCGAAAAGAGAAGATGATACAAGCAAAAGAGATAATACTCGTTGTGAGCACAAGCAAAGCAGATAGCATATCTGAAACGAGTGTGATGCCGAATGGAGCATCCCAGTTTGATAAATTAAGTGTTTGAATGCCTTCTGTATGTACTTTATGAGCGAGCATAGCCGCAATGATCACTGTTACAAATGCTGAAATACTTGCAACCCACCTTTGCAGCATAACATGTTTATTGATAAACATGAGAAGGACCCCAGTAATAAGCGGAATCAGAATCGGCAGTAATAAAAAGTTAATCATTTCCTTCAGTTCCTCTCAGTTTCTCCATATTATCTGTCCCAAGCTCCTTGTATGCGCGATAAGCTAGCACAAGGAAAAAGGCAGTTACACCAAAACTAATAACGATTGCTGTTAGAATAAGTGCCTGCGGAAGGGGATCTGTATAAGAAGGGGCTTCTTCGCCAAGAAGCGGTGCTGCTCCTTTCTTAAGACCTCCCATTGTTAATAATAAAAGGTGAGCGCCGTGACTTAAAAGTCCAGTACCGATGATAATTCGCAGCAAGCTTTTTGAGAGTATTAAATAGGTAGCACACATAAATAAAATCCCGATAACAAAAGCCATTAGTATTTCCATTATTCATCTCCTCCAATCGTTTGAATAATGGTCATAGTTACACCTACTACTACCAGAAATACACCTAAGTCAAATATAGTAGCCGTATGCAGGGCCATTTCACCTAAAATAGGCAGGTGAACATCACCAAAAGCATGTGTTAAAAATGGAACATTAAACAATAAAGAGCCAGCGGCTGTTCCGATTGCGAACAAAAGCCCAACCGCTGTCATGGTCATATAATTAATCGGCAGGATCTTAGCGACTGTTTTCATGTCAAAGGCAAGCAGAAGCAGGATAATGGCTCCTGCTGTAAGCAACCCGCCGACAAAGCCGCCTCCCGGAGTATAGTGACCGGCAAAAAAGATATAGATCGAGAAAAGGACGATAATAAACAGCACGATTTTGGTTGCTGTCTGAAGGATAAGATCATTCGTTTTCATGCTATTTCGCCCCTTTCATTCTAAGTTTTATCATGGCGTAGATTCCAATAGATGCAATGGCAAGCACCACAATTTCAAATAACGTATCAAATCCGCGGAAGTCAACAAGAATAACGTTTACCATGTTTTTCCCAGCCGCTTCGGTATAAGTATTCTCCACATAATATTGTGATATGGATTCAAACAGTTTTGTACTATGCGCTGATAGTGCAATTAGTGTTACAACTGCTCCCACACCAATAGAGATGACTAAATTGGTTGCTTTAAAAGCCATCCGTTCTTCATTTCGCTTCTTTGGCAAATGGTAAAAACAAAGAAGGAATAATGAAACGGAAATTGTTTCAATAACCAATTGAGTCAATGCCAAGTCTGGTGCCCGGAAGTTAACAAAGAATAATGCAACGGTATAACCAACTGCACCGAGCAGAATGACCGATGTCAGTCTTGATTTAGCGAATAAAATAGCGACTGATGCAATCACAATGACGGCAACCAGCAGTATTTCGTAATAACGGACATCTGATGCATGTTCGAGATCGATCTTAAAGGCATTCTGTGAGAACAATACAGACGATAAAATGGCGATGAAAAATGCAAAAATATAGATAAGATAGCTTCGTATTGAACCATTCATATACATTCTTGTCATTTTTAAAGAGCCGTTTTGTGCAAATAGCAGCCCATGATCATATGCCTTATTTAAGGCAAGTTTCTCAGGGAATAGTCCATAGATCTTCCTCCACTTTGCTAAAGAGAGGTAAAGCAATGTTCCTAATACGATCACGCCTATGGTCATCCATAATTCCAGATTAAAGCCATGCCAGAAAGAGATATGAACTTCGAATAAGAATTCAGGCATAATCGCTGATAGTGCAGGTTCAATAATATTGACTGATAAAATATTTGGGAAAAAGCCAATAATTATCACTAAAGAAGCAAGGATGATTGGTGAAATTAACATGCCAATCGGTGCTTCATGAGGCTTTTTCTCCAATTTTTCAGGCTGAAGTTTGCCTGTGAACGTTTTGAAAACAAGGACCATACTGTAAATAAATGTGAATACACTTGCAATCCAAGCAATGACAGGAAACAGAATGCCCCATGTATCTAATTGGAATACATTGAAATCTATAATATGTGTCATTGCAGTAAAGAACATTTCCTTACTCAGGAAACCATTAAATGGCGGAAGACCGGCCATGGAAAACGAGCCAATAATCGCTAATGTGAATGTAATAGGCATCAGCTGCATTAAACCGCCAAGTCTCCGTATATCACGTGTTCCTGTTTCATGATCGACAATCCCGACAACCATAAACAAACTTCCTTTGAAGGTCGCATGATTGATTAAGTGAAAGACTGCAGCAGTTGTGGCAATTGTATGGTATTTGTCATCAATGCCATCAAAATGCAGCGCAGCTGCACCTATTCCCAGCAATGACATGATCATACCAAGCTGACTGATCGTTGAAAACGCGAGGATCGCCTTTAAATCTGTTTGTTTCACAGCAGAAAAAGATCCCCAGAACAAGGTAACGATTCCAAAACCAGCGATAAGCCATAGCCAAAGCGCATGGTCAGCAAATACAGGGCTCATTCTTGCAACGAGGTAGATACCTGCTTTAACCATAGTGGCTGAATGGAGATATGCACTGACAGGTGTTGGTGCCTCCATTGCGTCTGGCAGCCAGATGTGAAATGGGAATTGAGCTGATTTTGTAAACGCGCCAAGCAAAATGCAAAGCAAGGCAGGAACAAATAACGGATGTGTAAAGATTACATCTGATTGTGCAATAATTTCAGATATGCTAAAGGTTCCAGTCATTATGTATAAGAGGATAATGCCTCCAAGCATGGAAAGACCGCCAAAAACGGTGATCAGCATTGATTTTTGGGCACCATAACGAGATTTCTCACGATCATACCAATATCCAATTAGCAGAAAAGAAGAAAAGCTTGTTAATTCCCAAAAAGCGTACAGGACAATTAAGTTATCAGATAGGACAACTCCAAGCATAGCCCCCATAAACAGAAGCAAATACACATAGAATGTATTTAACTTTTCTTTATCCTTCGATAAATAATAAATGGAGTAAAGAATGACTAAGGTTCCGATACCTGTAATAAGCAGGGCAAAAAGCAAGCCAAGTCCATCAATCTTAGCAGTAAATTCAATCCCTAATGCTTCAATCCATGTAAACGATTCAATAATCGGCTGAGAAGTTGAAGTGGCTGAAACAAAAGAGACAAAATAAATAAACAATACAAGCGGTAATGGCAGGATAAACCAACCTGTATGAACCTTCTTAAAGAGCTTGTACAGAATAGGTACGAGCACCGCCAGAAGGAATGGTGAAATAATAGCCAAATGAAGCAGAGACAAAACAAGACCTCCTTTATTTTTCTAAGAATGTAATGATGGGCGAGCTAGTTATAGCAGCCTTTTTTATTTTTTCTAAAAGTTCTTTTGAAGCAAGGGTTAATGAAAATTGCAGTCCCTCTTCTTTTAGAATGGATATAAGTATATGTTCCAGGGGGTGTCTGTACATAGTATCCACACCTTATGTACAAAGTTATGTTTAATTATTTACCCAAAAAATAAAAAATACGACCTAACACCTGTTCCAAAAAGCATATCAAACCAAATTATAACCTAAAATATTGTTGCATGCATGCTCTAAAACCTTTATATAAGTGGGTTTCTATCTTTCTTATTAAATATGTAGAAACACGGAAAAAAATATAAAAAAATATTTTGAAATAATCTCTTTTGAATAAAAATCCGCTCTTATTCCCACACTTATAAATAGGGTGGTGTTATGGATGAGAGCAAAAATTATTGCTGCAGTATCCATTTTTGTCGTACTGTTTTCCGGAGCATGGCTCGTTAACGAAACTGGAAAACGAGAATTTTATATTCCTGGTGAAGCTGACGAAATAGTTGAAATGATGCCAGTGGAATCAGTTGAGAATATCATGCAGGCTCCTTTGGAGAAACAAAAAATTGAAGCCTTTCAATCAAGAGAATATGTGCGAATCAAAAAAGCTTCTTAAAAAGGACGAGAGCAATCTCGTTCTTTTTGTACTTTAAGAAGGTAAAACTGAGCAGCAGAGGTGAAGAAGCGACATTGCAGCTCATTTAGAATAAAGCATAAAATGCATCTTAGTTTCTGGCTTCGGCTTAGTTTTGTCAATCGGCAAGTTGTTTTTGACAGCTGGAAAGTAAAATTTCACCAGAAGGCTAATAACAAGTTATTTGAAGCGAAGGTTCTGTCTTAAGACAAGAGAAATAATAGCTATTAAATATTGAATCAGAGCTAAAGGCATAGCTATCAATAGTATCTTAGGGTATTCTGATCTGTTAACTTTTAATTAACGAAAAATTGCGTTTTTCAGCAGTAAATGGAATTCTGTCATGATATAATGGTAGAAAGTAGCCGGGGCAGGTGATTCAGATGGAAGTTAGGCAGCATTTATTTATTGATTTTGAATTTACAATGCCTGATAAAGGCAAACAATACAAAGGATTTTATCCGGAAATCATTGAAGTTGGTGTCGTATCAGTCATCAATAATCAAATCTTCGAAGAATTCTCCTCTTATGTAACACCAATCCAATATCCGAAATTATCGAAGCGCTGTAAATCCTTTTTAAACATCTCGCAGCAGCAGGTTGATGATGGAATTATTTTTTCAGAACTTGTTCATAAGCTAAAGCGAATGACGGGAGAACATCCATATACAATTGTAACCTGGGGAAATACTGATATGAAGGTTCTGCGTTCTAACTGTGAAAAGGCAGGGCTGCACTTTCCTTTTTCAGGAAAAGAGGTAGACCTTTCAATGGAGTATAAGCGTTTCTTTGGTGACAAAAATCAGACTGGTTTATGGAAGGCTGTTCAAGAATACGGCAAAGATGGTGTTGGTTTGCATCACCGGGCATTGGATGATGCATTAACAACCTATAAGATTTTTAAGCTTGTCGAAAAGGACAAACAATATTTACAAAAACATGAGCCTACTACAATTGGGGACCGAGTAGATTTAGCAAAGCTCTTTAATAAATTTGCTTAGTTGAGAATGGAGCTGGCAGGGTCCTATACTATAAGGGCAATGAAATTTTAAAACTGCCACAGACAGTGCAGCAGTTTTAATCCTTAAAGTAAGTACCCTCTAATATACGGATATTATCCAGGCTTTTTTGTGCCCATTCATTATCCGTTTTCAAAAGGTCTTCTTTCATTTGATCCAAAACATCTTTAAGTGAGTCTATATACGAAGGGATTTCGCCTTCATATGGTCGGACCATTTGTTTTGGGATATTGGTTTGTTCACGGAATGATAATGCTTTTCTCTCATGAAATATCATCACATCTGCTTGTTTAGGGTTATGTAAATCTCCCTGCATTGGGTGTTTGGCCACAGCTAACACACGCATTACGTAATGCATAGGGCGGATGTCTGTAATCTCCCCAATATATTTACCTGTTTTATAAATTCCTGTCACCTTGTCGCCGATTTGAAATTCTGCCATTTTTTTATACCCTCCTCTTATTACTATTATGGTTTGTCTAAAGTGCAAAATCAAATTATAATTTCCATATACATATTGAATGGAGGAAGAATGATGAAAATACGTTTATTGGCAGTATTGTCTATTCTGCTCTTGGTTTTAACAGCTTGTGGAACGAATACGGAGGATTCAGCTGAACCCTCTGAATCCAATGGAACTGAAGCTGTTCAATCGAGTTTGCCGCAGCTGAGTGAAGAAGTCAGCAATGATGAAAAGCTCGTGGAGATGACAACTTCATTAGGAGTCATCAAAATGAAGCTATTTCCTGAGCAGGCTCCAAAAGCAGTTGAAAACTTTATTACACATAGTAAAGATGGTTATTATGAAGGAATCATATTTCACCGGGTCATACAAGATTTTATGATTCAAACTGGAGATCCACAAGGAACGGGAATGGGCGGTGAAAGTATTTTTGGAGAACCATTTGAAGATGAGTTTTCCAGCGATCTTTTTCATTTTAGAGGGGCTTTAGCTATGGCCAATTCTGGCGCCAATACAAATGGCAGTCAATTCTTTATCGTTCAAAATAAAAACCTTGATCCAAGTCTCACACAACAAATGGAGGTTGCAGAATATCCTGAAGAAGCTGTGACAGCCTACGAAGCAGGGGGAACACCATGGCTGGATGGAAAGCACACTGTATTTGGACAAGTTATAGAAGGCATGGACGTAGTAGATGAAATTGCAGCTGCGGAAGCGGAAAATGATAAACCGCTTGAAGATATTGTGATCGAAAAGATAACCGTTATTGAATAGTGTCTAGATCTAAAATGCCTGTTCAAATTCGCATAGTTCCCTTTAAGTCTATACAGCTTTTTATTTAGAAATCTGTTATAATTAGGCATTGACCATGACAGTTGCAGAAAGGATGGATGTTAATGGCTCAATGGTTCATATTTTCATTATTCTTGTATTTTCCAGAAGATAAGACAGAATATATACCTGCAGCAATTTGGTGTATTATTTTCCTCATAGCCGCTGCGTTAACAATGAAATTTATTATACATGTTTCAAAGCGAGAAGGCGAAAAAACAAAAGAATTAGAAGAGCGTATAAACCGTCAAATGGCAAGTCAGCAAAAAGAGAACAGTTAAAACTGTTCTCTTTTTTGTGTTTATTGGGAGGTCTGCAGTTCCTGTATTTCATTCGTATAACATCGATACTAGTTACGGATATTCAGAATCCAAATAGGAAACAATATAGCATGTCCTTTTCACAGATGGTTAATAGTTTAGCTTATATTGAAAACAAAGTGCTTGGGGGTAAAATACAGTGAAAAAATTAGTTGCGGCACTGGCTATCTTACTTTTAGCAGGATGCGGCGAAGAAAACATTACGAACGTGGATGTTGAAATGCACAACGCGGTAGGTGATTCGCTCGGTACGATTAAGCTTGGTCAACAAGCAGAGGGTGTTAAACTTGAACTGGATCTTGAGGGGTTGCCTCCAGGTGAACATGCCATGCATATCCATGAAAAAGGTGAATGTGAACCACCTGACTTTAAGTCCGCAGGAAATCATTTTAATCCGGATGATAAAGAGCATGGCTTGCTTCATCCGAAAGGAGCCCACGCAGGTGACCTTCCCAATATTATTGTAGAAGATGATGGGAAAGTAAAGGCAGAACTAATGGCGCCGCAAGTGTCTTTAAAAGAAGATAAAACTTCCCTTTTTACGAAAGATGGAACAACCATAGTCATCGATGAAGGAATAGATGACGGGATGACCCAGCCTTCCGGAGATTCAGGAGAAAGAATAGCCTGCGGTAGAATTTCAAAGAATAAAGATGAAAAAAAGACGAAAAGCGCACAAGATGATACAGGAAAAGAAGAGTAAATGAACAATAAACCCAAGAGGCCATTAGTCCTTCTTGGGTTTACTTTAGGTAAAGATCAATCATAAGAAAGGTTTAAGAGAAGGCGTGTTTAACTCGATTTAGTCCGTCCAGTAAAACCGTTTGAGAGCAGGCGAAATTTAAACGTACAAACCCTTCGCCGCCTGGTCCGTATTTATTGCCAGGTTCAAGCGCTACCTTGCCTTTCTTTAGCAGACGCTCCTGTATTTCATCATCAGACAATTGAAGTTTACGGCAATCAAGCCATAACAAATAAGTTCCTTCCGGCTCTATTGCTTTTATATCAGGAAGGTTTTCCTCTATAAACTGAGTGGCTATTCTTCGATTTTCATCTAGGTAATTCAGCAGTTCATTTAGCCAGTTATCTCCATAGCGATACGCTGCTTCCATACCTGTTAGTCCAAAAGTTGATAATGTGAAAAACCCTAGTCTCGCTTGAATATCACTAAACTGTTTACGCAGCTGTTCATTTTCAATCAATACGGCAGACGCCTGCAGACCTGCTAAATTAAATGTTTTTGTTGGTGCAATACAAGTGATGGTTATGTCTCTATAGCGCTGATCTAAAGAAGCAATCGGAAGATGTTGATGTGGAGTATAAATTAAATCTGCGTGAATTTCGTCGGAAAGAATATAGCAATTATATTGGCAGCATAAATCGCCCATTTTTCTTAATTCCTCTTCCGTCCACACACGGCCGCCAGGATTATGCGGGTTACATAAGAGAAATAATTTAACCCCTTCTTTTAGCTTTTCTTCAAAGTCAACAAAGTCAATCTGATATTGATTATCTTTTAATTTCAGAGGTGAATTGACAACTACTCTTTCATTTCCTTCAATCATGCTAAAGAACGGTGTGTATACGGGAGATTGCAGCATAACTTGATCACCTTTTTCGGTAAAAGCCAAAATAGCTGCAGCAATGGAAGGGACAACACCGAGACTGAATAATACGGCATTTTTTGATATTTCCCAGTTATGACGGCTTTTTTGCCACTCAGCAATTGCATTGGTGGTTGAGGCTGGCGCATATGTATATCCATAGATTTTATGCTGAACTCTTTTTTTAAGTGCCTCTGTAACTTCAGCAGGGGGCATAAAATCCATGTCAGCCACCCACATTGGCAAAACTTCATCTGAACCAAATAGATCTTTTCTTAATCCCCATTTAACCGAATTCGTCTGCTCGCGATTAATTGGTGTTTGAAAATCATAATTCGTCATTTTAGCACCGCCTATTTTAGATTTGCACTTTTCCCTTTCTATGATAAGATATGAAGACTAAAAATGAAAATAAAAGGTGAGCAGATTGCAAAGTCAAGAATTGAATCTAAGGCTTGTTGATACGTTGAACAGCTGGGATCCCTTTCAGATTGGGGCTGGCAGCTATGATACGGAAATTGCGGATATCCTGCAGGCTGTACATGATCTGAACGATGCAGAGCAGCTTTCAAGGAAAATACAAGCAATCTTTGAGTTTTCCTTTGAAGAAGTGCTTCCACTGAGCAAATGTTATACAATGGCTGTTCATTTGCTTTCTATTAAGAATGATAGTTCATGCAGTATATAAAAAATACGGCACGCCTGCTGGCGCGCCGTATTTTTTATTAAATCAGCTATAAGGTTTGGCAAATCTTTTACACGCTCACCACTGCAGACAAAAATCCTTTCATTTCTGCTACAATTTCTTCTGGCCTTTCTTCAGGAACAAGGTGGCCTGTCTCTTTTAAAATGATTAATTTTGAATTAGGCAAATTTTTGTGCAGTCTCTTTCCCTTTGAAAGAGGAACTACACGGTCATGCTCACCCCAAATAAGCAGGCACGGTGTCTGAATTCGTTTTATATCCTCTTCCGTTAAATCACCTTCCCGATGACGAATCATTCGTGTTAAACCTTGGAAAATAGAGTTATTAAGGAAAGGAGACATATATCCTTTTCTCATATCTTCATCAATCATTGCCTGATTATAAACGACATTCTTTAAGTTTTTTTCTAGTCCAGATTTCGCTAAATGGCGTTTAACATATAGATGGAAAAAAGGAATATAGCTTGTGTAGACTAAAGATTGATGTGATTTGGGCAGATAAGCAGAACTGCACAATAGCAGTGCACTGCTTGCTGCTGCAGGCCTCTGCAGGAGCATATTCATGACAATTTGTCCGCCCATAGAGTGTCCGGCAAGTATCATATTGGAAATCTGCAGGCGATCAGTAAGTTCAAATATAGAACTTGCCATGTTTTGATAAGAATAAAGAAATCGCTTCGACTTTCCGCTCTTTCCGAAAGGAGGAATATCAACAGCTAAGATATTATATTCTTCCTGCAAATGTGGAATAAGCTTGCGAAAACTGAATGCTGAGGAGAGGAAGCCATGCAGCATAATAATCGTTGGCCCTGCTGATGGATGCTTAATATATTCGTAATAAAACTCATTGCCGTTAATATTTTCTATGCCAGAATAGAACTTGCTTTTCACAGTGCTCCTCCTTTTACATGTCAAAGTTTACTATGTTTATTTTGCCGTTATGCCAAACTTTTACACATGAAAAAGAAAAAAACACCTTTTTAGCGATGAAGACTTGAAGAAATAAAAAAAAGACAATCCTATAGCAGATTGTCACTTCAAAAAGGGGGGAATACTAGAAAGCTTGTAGAACTATCATGTCCATTTTTATTTTCATTTATACTTTCATTTATTGAGAATCATATTTCACTTCAAAGAGCATTTGCATTACCCGCAAGAAATCCTCTTCGCTAAATTCCTTTGCTTTTCGCAGAATTAATTTAGCCTTCTTTGTACCAATTTCTTGAACAAGCTGCTCAATCTCTTTATCGATGCCATTATGTTCTGCATGCAGATCCTGCTCTAGAAGTTCAGATGCGGGGATATCTAATACGGTGGAGATTTTTAATATCGTATTGGTATCTGGTACTTGTTCGCCTTTTTCATACTTTTCAATTGTTGCCGTGCCAACTCGGATTCTCATGGCTAATTCAGCTTCTGTTAAATTCGCTCTTTGACGTGCTAGTTTTAAATTCTCACTTAAAGAAGACATGTGGTGCGCACCTCTTTCCTCACTTTAATATAATATTTTAATCTTAATTATAACGTATTATTTCCAATTTTTCGCAAAAGTTGTTTCCGTTTTCAAATCCGTGTGATCCTTTGTTATTTTTGTAATGTGTATCATCCTGTGGTATAATTATTTATTGCGAATAATTAACGTATAAATTTAATCAATTAGGAGTGTTTTCATGTCAGAGAAAGTTGAAGTTGGAAGTGTAATTACAGGGAAAGTAACAGGTATTCAGCCATATGGAGCATTTGTGGCTTTAGATGAAAATACACAAGGACTTGTGCATATTTCAGAAGTTACACACGGATTTGTAAAAGATATCAATGAACATTTAAAAGTTGGCGATGAGGTAAACGTAAAAGTTTTATCTATCGATGAGCAAGCTGGGAAAATTGGTCTTTCTATTCGTGCAACAGAAGAAGCACCTGCACAAGTGGAAAGCAAACCAAAGAAACCACGCAAGCGCCAAGCTGCACCAATTAAATTTGAAGATGAATCAGCTCAAGGATTTAACACTTTGAAAGATAAGCTTCAAGAGTGGATCGACCAATCTGAACGTGATGACTTAATTAAAAAATAATAGTATGTAAAGTCAGGCTGATGCCTGGCTTTTTTTGTTGTTTATAATTCTTAGAATAAGATTATGATTTAAAGGAATATGATAGTCTAAATAGCTCATTTAGAGGAGTTTTCTCTTATTTTATAAAAAATTCGTTCTATTTAGTTTTAAGGTCGGACAATAAACGTTAAAATAGAAAGTAGTATTTAGAATGGGAGGAATGATCTTGAGTAAAGAGATGTTGAAATCGAAATCACTTATTGAACAAACTGAAAAATATGGTGCTAACAATTATCATCCCCTTCCGATTGTCATAGCAAAAGCAGAAGGTGTATGGGTTGAGGATCCTGAAGGAAATAAATATATGGATATGTTAAGCGCTTACTCTGCGGTCAACCAAGGGCATCGACATCCCAAAATTATTCAAGCGCTAAAAGATCAGGCAGATCGGGTTACACTTACTTCACGAGCGTTTCATAATGACCAGCTTGGGCCTTGGTATGAAATGATTTGCGAATTAACGGGCATGGATATGGCTTTACCGATGAACACTGGGGCGGAAGCAGTTGAGACAGCTGTCAAAGCCGCACGCCGCTGGGCATACGATGTGAAAGGTGTGGCTGAAAACCAGGCTGAAATTATTGCTTGTGTTGGAAACTTTCACGGCCGAACAATGACAGCGGTTTCTCTTTCTTCTGAAGAAGAGTACAAGCGGGGATTTGGACCAATGCTTCCAGGAATCAAACTAGTTCCATATGGTGATCTAGATGCACTGCAAGCTGCGATAACGGAAAATACTGCTGCCTTTTTAATTGAACCGATTCAAGGAGAAGCAGGGATCATTATTCCTCCAGAAGGCTTTATGAAAAATGCGTACGAGCTCTGCAAGGAAAAGAATGTTTTATTCATTGCGGATGAGATTCAGGCAGGTTTAGCCAGAACAGGAAAAATGCTTGCATGTGAGTGGGAAGATATGAAACCGGATATGTATATTCTGGGGAAAGCATTGGGGGGCGGAGTATTCCCAATCTCTTGTGTAACCGCAGGCAAAGAGGTTCTGGGGGTGTTTAACCCAGGATCACATGGCTCCACTTTTGGAGGAAATCCGATGGCATGTGCAGTGTCCATTGCTTCCATTGATGTTTTGAAAAATGAAAAGCTTGCAGAACGATCTCTTGAGCTTGGCGAGTACTTTATGCAAAAACTGAAAGAAATCAATAACCCAATCATTAAAGAAGTAAGAGGACGCGGTTTGTTTATTGGTGTTGAGTTAACCGAAGCAGCTCGCCCATATTGTGAACAGCTGAAGCAGGAAGGCCTGCTTTGTAAAGAAACACATGATACGGTTATTCGCTTTGCACCGCCTCTTATTATCAGTAAAGAAGATTTGGACTGGGCGATTGAAAAGGTGAAAAAGGTGCTTTCATAATAAATAAAAATCCTTGCCGGCAATTGGCAAGGATTTTTATTTTTATTATCTATTGGTTGAATCTGTAACAGGAGCTCTTTCAGCTTCTTCACTTGGTTTAAAGAGCAATCCTAAATTTATTAATCCTGCAATACCAACTAATCCATAGATGATTCTGGAAAGAGCAGCATTTTGTCCTCCGAAAATGGCAGCCACAAGGTCAAATTGAAAGAAACCGATTAGTCCCCAGTTGATGGCACCGATAATGGTAAGAACTAGTGCAATACGTTGAATTGTACTCATGATGTAACCTCCTTATAGGTTTTACATTCTGTAGTTTTTGCTCCATATTCGATATTATGCAATCAAATTAAAATAAAAAAGAGATCGTAGTTTTTGCATTAACAACTCAGTTTGCATGATAATAAACAATAGAGGAGTTGATATCAATGGATCAATTTACATTTTGGAATCCAACTAAATTAATATTTGGAAAAGGGGAGCTTCAACAGCTAAAAACGGAAGTTCCACAATATGGAAAAAGAGTTTTAGTGGTATATGGCGGCGGAAGCATCAAACGCAATGGCCTGTATGATCAAGTCATCAACCTATTGCATGAATTGGAATGCAGTGTTTTTGAATTATCGGGTGTTGAACCTAATCCCCGTATTTCAACCGTCCGCAAGGGTGTAGACATATGCAAGCAGGAAAATATTGATTTATTGCTTGCAGTAGGCGGAGGAAGTGTCATAGACTGCACGAAACTAATCGCTGCTGGTGCTAAATATGATGGAGATGCTTGGGATTTAGTTATTAAAAAAGCGTTCGCTCAAGACGCACTGCCATTTGGTACTGTTTTGACATTAGCGGCAACTGGCTCGGAAATGAATGCGGGTTCTGTTATTACAAACTGGGAAACAAATGAAAAATATGGATGGGGCAGTCCAGCTGTATTTCCGAAGTTTTCAATTTTAGATCCTGTTCATACATACAGTGTTCCAAAGGATCAAACCATCTATGGAATCGTTGATATGATGTCACATGTATTCGAGCATTATTTCCACTTAACAGAGCACACAGAGTTCCAGGATCGTATGTGTGAATCATTATTATTAACGGTTATGGAAACAGCGCCAAAGCTGCTTCAGGATTTAGAAAATTATGAGCATCGAGCGACCATTTTATACTGCGGAACAATGGCTTTAAATGGAATGCTATCTATGGGCTACCGCGGTGACTGGGCTACTCATAATATTGAGCATGCTGTTTCAGCTGTTCATGATATACCGCATGGCGGCGGTCTCGCTATCCTTTTCCCTAATTGGATGAAGCATAATTTGCATGTAAGGCCAGAACGCTTTAAAAAGCTAGCAGTTCGTGTATTTGGCGTAGATCCAGAAGGGAAATCAGATGAAGAAGCAGCCCTTGAAGGTATTGGAAAACTAAGAGATTTCTGGAACAGCATTGGAGCACCTGCGACCTTAGCTGATTACAATATTGATGAATCAAGCATTGAAGTGATGGCTGATAAAGCGGTTATCAATGGTGAATTCGGCAACTTTGCAAAACTGAATAAAGAAGATGTTATGGCTATTTATAGGGCTTCCTTATAAATTAAAACCTGGAGCTGACAAGCTCCAGGCTTTCTAGTTTTTTAAAAACTTAATTCATAGATACAAATAGCACCTCAAGTTTGAAAATATGTAAGAATGATTGCGTTTTCACTATGGGTTGTTTCTTGATTATGTTTAAGCATTTCGATAAAGTGAATAGAGTACGGACTATAATGAAGATCAGGAGGTTTCGCCATGACACATATCCAATTTGATTATTCAAAAGCACTTAGCTTTTTTGGCGAGCACGAACTTACATATTTACAGGATGCTGTAAAGGTTGCACACCATTCTTTACATGAAAAAACGGGAGCAGGAAACGATTTTCTAGGGTGGATTGATCTGCCAGTAGATTATGACAAAGAAGAATTTGCGCGTATTCAAAAATCTGCAGAAAAAATTAAAAGTGATACTGATGTTTTAATCGTCATCGGAATCGGCGGTTCATACCTTGGTGCGCGTGCAGCGATTGAAATGCTGCAGCACAGTTTTTATAATGCACTTTCTGCTGAACAAAGAAAGACTCCGCAAATCATCTTTGCAGGGAACAATATCAGTTCTTCTTATATGAAAGACCTTATGGACCTTCTAGAAGGAAAGGATTTCTCCATTAATGTCATTTCTAAATCAGGTACAACGACAGAACCAGCAATCGCTTTCCGTATCTTCCGTAAAATGCTTGAAGAGAAATACGGCAAAGAAGGTGCGCGTGAACGCATCTATGCTACGACTGACAAGGCAAGAGGCGCACTGAAAACACTTGCTGCTGAAGAAGGATATGAATCATTTATTATTCCTGATGATGTAGGCGGAAGATATTCTGTTCTTACTGCTGTTGGTCTTCTTCCAATTGCAGCTGCAGGCGTTAATATCGAAGAGATGATGAAAGGTGCAGCTGAGGCGCGCGGTGACTTTGGCACATCTGAATTAGGAGAGAATGCAGCTTACCAATATGCAGCTGTTCGTAATGTTCTCTATAATAAAGGAAAAACAATTGAAATGCTTATCAATTACGAGCCAGGGCTTCAATACTTCTCTGAGTGGTGGAAGCAGTTATTTGGTGAGAGTGAAGGGAAAGATCAAAAAGGGATTTTCCCGGCGTCTGCAAACTTCTCCACTGATCTTCACTCACTTGGGCAATATGTGCAAGAAGGAAGAAGAGATTTATTTGAAACGATTATTAAAGTAGATGAGCCACGTCATGAATTAAGCATTGAAGAAGCGGAATCCGATCTTGATGGTCTAAATTACTTAGCTGGAAAAACAGTTGATTTTGTCAATGATAAGGCATTCCAAGGTACACTTCTGGCTCATACAGACGGCGGCGTGCCAAACTTAATTGTGACCATTCCTAAAATGGACGCCTACACATTCGGCTATCTTGCTTATTTCTTTGAAAAAGCTTGTGCAATGAGCGGATACTTACTCGGTGTTAACCCATTTGACCAGCCTGGTGTTGAGGCATATAAGGTTAATATGTTTGCTTTACTTGGGAAACCAGGATTTGAAGAGAAAAAAGCTGAGCTTGAAAAAAGGCTTTAATACGTATGAAGGGAAGCGTCTAAGCAGACGCTTCTTCTTTTTTCTCATGATTCGCCTCCTTTTTGTACAAGCTAATAGTAAATCAAAATAAAGGGGCTATGAGAAATGGTTGAGATACCTTCAAAAGTTAAGGGAGCACATTTTAATCTATATAAACTTGAGCAGCAGTTAGAGCCTATGGGTTATATGATCGGCGGAAATTGGGATTATGATCATGGCTATTTTGATTATAAAATGGACGCTGAAAACAAGGGATATCATTTTTTGCGATTACCATTTAAAGCAATTGATGGGCAGCTTGATTCGCGCAATTGCACGGTAGAATGCGGGAATCCTTTTATTTTATCTCATATCTATCAAATTGGTTTAGATGATCATGCCTATACTTCTAACTTTACCGCATCATTCGATCAATTCTCAGAACCGGTTGATAAAGATGGAATGGTGCCAGATGAATACGTTGTTGCAGGAAAAGCACTGGTACAAGAATTGGAATCAAACATACTTCCTGATTAATTCATGATTACTATAAGCTGATCTTCGCCGGCTACGATAAAAGGATGGGGAGGATTTAAAATGGTTTCCTCTCCTCTTTTTATCCCTAATAATAAAATGCCTTCAATAATAAACATTTGGCTTAAATGTAAAAAAGACTGGTTTATGAGTTCCTCTGATGCGGGCTGAAAGGTTAATTTCCTTTTATCAAGCTGATTAAGCAGTCCTAAAAAAGAGTTTACAAGCTCTTGGGACGTAATGCTGTTAATCATAACAAAACTTGTTAACAAGTTCGTTTGAATGATTTCATCCGCACCAGCTCTTCTGGCATTTTCCGATTGTTCAGCTGTAAGGATTTCCACAATACAAGGAAGCTTATGATTTAGTCCCTTTATCGCAAGCAGCGTCAAAATTGAATTCATGTCAGCATGTAATTCGTTTTTATTTTGATCTGCAGTAATAATCACCTTGCGGGCAGAATGTATATTTGCCTTTAGCAGTACATCATCCCGATTGGCTCTGCCTTGTATAAAGTGAAGGTTTTTATGTGCTAAGGGATTTGATTCAAGTGTCTCATCAATTAAGGTAACGTAATGAGAATCTGTGCCGTTGCAAATAGTATTTAAAATTTCTCGTGAACGTTCATTCCATCCAATTACAATAATATGATCTGCTCCTTTATAGGCAACCTTTCCTTCGAGAAAGTCATTTTGCTTTGTAACAGCTGCAGTTGCCAAAGCCACGAAATAACTCGCCAAAAAACCTGCGCCAGTCATAATTAAAACAACCCCAGTAAAACGCCCTAGGGCAGTTTCAGGAACAAAGTCTCCGTATCCAACAGTGGATGCTGTGATAATGGCCCACCAAATGCCGTCGGCCAGTTTAGGAAAGTTATCAGGTTCAATCAAATGAACTAACCATCCAAAAATAAAGATAACGATGAGTGCAATGGTTAAGATTCGAAGGACGAGTGGCAATCGGATAAATCTCGACATTAAAAAATGCGGCATAAAATAAAAAACACCCCTTGAAGTAGTGTTGGATTAATATCATTATGGACATGTTTTATTAGTTTCATAAGGGATGTTTCCAAGAGCAGAGGTTTAGCAGGGGAAATGTGAAAATACCTTTAATCTATATTAAATAATCGAGTGCTTTAATAAGCAGTTTCATATCTGTTAATATTTGTTGTTTTACCTCTTGTATTTCACATCTTTTATATTCCCAAGTCATCAAGGACAATTGCTTCGTCAAGAAAAGCTGTTCAAATTCTTTTGTCATCATCATGCTCCTTACGATTTGAGATCAATGATTATATACCCAAGTAATTGCAGCTTTAAACCACCCTGTGGTTCTTTTGACTTATGCCTTCTCTAAAAGCAGACCATTTGAAATATATATTTGATTTTGGAATAATGGGCAGTAACTCACCTGAAAGGATTTGAAGCTATGAACGTATTAGTTGTAGGAGCACATGGACAAATTGGACAATTGCTTGTGAAAAAACTAGTAGAGCATCCAGATTTTTCGGTAAAAGCTATGGTTAGAAAAGAAGAGCAGAAAGAAGAATTGAGCAAGCAAGGAGCAGAACCTGTTCTTGCTAGTTTGCATGGCAGTGTGGAACATATTGCGGCTGCAGCTGAAGGCTGTGATGCAATCGTATTTACGGCAGGTTCTGGTGGACAGACAGGCTTTGATCAAACCCTGCTTATCGATTTGGATGGAGCAGTGAAAACAATTGAAGCGGCAGAAAAGGCAGGTATTAAACGTTTTATCATGGTTAGTGCACTGCAGGCACATAATCGTGAGAATTGGAATGAACAGATAAAGCCCTATTATGTTGCGAAGCATTATGCAGATAGATATTTAGAAGAAAGCGGGCTGAATTATACTATTATTCGTCCTGGAGGACTTTTAAATGAGCAAGCCACTGGTAAAATTACAGCTGCTGAAAATATCCATGGAGGCATGATTCCACGCGAGGACGTCGCTTCTGTTATTGTCGCAGCGTTGGAGAATAATAAGTTGATAAAGCGTTCTTTTGATTTGATTAGTGGTGTAGAAACGATAGAGGATGCGTTGAAGAATATAGGCTAAAAGGCAAAACGCAGGTGATCCAATATGTAATGGATTGCCTGCGTTTTGGTTTAGTTGTATTCGTTGTTCAATTGGAGTTTGCCGGATATACGAAAATAACGATGGATATATATCTTTAAATGAAGAAATGGATCAAATTTACAGCGGGATATCTAGTTTGAAAGCTCTAATTTAGCATCGTTTTGGGCTGCTAAAAGGCAAAACTTACGGCAATTCACTCAAAAAGTATTATGAATTAGCCAGGTTCAGTGATTCTAACCCGCTTGATCCTCTTCATCCAAATAAGGCTTATTCACATAATAATACATCCAGCCCATCAGCAGGCTTCCGCCAATCAAATTTCCAATCGTAACAGGAACAAGATTATGAATAATGCCAGCAAATGAAATGGTCCCGGGATGATCTAATACCATGGCAATGGCGAAGGTGCACATGTTGGCAATGCTATGTTCATAACCAGAAATAAAGAAGCAAAAAACGAATAGAACCATCACAAACAGCTTTGCTCCATCACCTTTTAAGGTCATGGGAATGAAAAATGCTAAACAAACAAGCCAATTACATAAGATTCCCCGGAAAAATAACTCTAAAGTAGGGGCGGTCATTTTATGCTCCACAACACTAAGCAGAAATTGATTCACACTAGCATCGGAGAAAAGCTGGGTGGTATAAATAAGAAGAGCAAATACGACAGCTCCGATTATATTGCCAGTATAACTGAGCGTCCAAAGCCTCACGACAATGCTCCACTTCATTTTTTTGCGGAGTGCTGCAAACGTATAGTAGAACGTATTTCCTGTAAAAAGATCTCCGCCTCCATACGCGATTAAAATAATAGCGGCACCGAATGTGAAAGCGGCCATTGGATAAGCTGCAGGAGAGTGAACATTGTAAAAATACCCGCCTGATTTAAAAGCAACAATGACTCCAAAGCCAATAAACATGCTCGCTAGCGCAGCTCTTAACACATAGTGAAGCACACTGGTTTGATAGATTTTATATTTTTTCAGTGCCAGTTTTTCAACCTCTAATAATGGCTTTACTTCCATTCAGCTCTCCTCCTGCTTTATTTCTTTTACTATCCTTCTCAGGAAGTGAAAAAAGTATGTGAAGCATTCAGTAGGATGGTTGCTAATAAAGCTTTTACCCTAAAATAATAGAGCTAACCTAACCTTGATAAATCCCCTCTAATGAATTAGCACTTGAAGATAAATGCTTCGCGCTGTCCTTTTCATTATGTATAATTTGATCAATCTCGGACTGAAGCTGAGTATATGTTTCCAACAGTGAATTGTTATTTTCAGCAGCTTCCACTGTCTGATCAATTTGAATGGTAATGTCTTTAATGCCAGCATTCATCTCCTCCATGGAAGCATAAATCGTGTTCACTTCGCCTGCCAGCAGCCGAATCGATTGAACGATGCCGTCAACTTCACTGTCTGCTTCTTTAAATGACTTTTGACCATCCAGAACATGCTCTTTTCCATTTAAAATTAGGGCAACTGCCTTTTCTACATCCTCTGTAAATGAATCAATAATCCCCTTAATATCGTTGGCAGCTTTCAGGGACTCATCCGCAAGCTTGCGTACTTCTGAGGCGACAACGGCAAATCCTTTTCCATGCTCTCCGGCACGTGCGGCTTCGATTGTTGCATTTAAAGCAAGCAAATTGGTTTGCCCGCTAATACCAGTAATAATGGATATTATATTGCCGATTTCTACTCCTTTTTCCTTTAATTGTTCAATAGACTGAACAGATTCTTCTGAGTTTTGCTGAACATATGTAAATTTTTGATCTACTAATGTGAGCATTTGTTTCACATGCTCCGAGATGCCTGAAGCCTCAGCTGTTTTTTCATTAATAGTATGTGTGGCACTCGTGACCCCGTCAATAGATGAAGCCAATTCAGTTAAGGTTGCATGAGATTCTTCTATTGAAGTAACAATTCTTTTATTCTCCCCTTCTACATTTTGAAGCAGCTGTTTTTGCTTTTCAGTAGATTGTGAAACATTTGATAAGGATTGAAATAGGTAACTGCTTTGTTTGCTGACGGCAGCAGACTGTTGATTAGCAGCAAGAATATTTTGCTCCAGGCTCTGTGACATATTGTTAATGTTATGTGCGATTTGGCTGAATTCATCATTCAGCTGAAAATGCAATGGAGTAAAGTCTCCGCGTTGAATATCTTCAAGCTTCTGATTAATGAGTGTAATTTTCTTGAGAATAAAAAAGCGTGTAAATAATATAATTAAAATCGGGCTAATAAGAACAGTGATTAAGAAGGTGACAGATGTTTTGACACCTGCACTTAAAATTCCCAGCTCTTCAATGGCTTGATTAATAAAACCTGAAATCGGTGATGAGATCAGACTAGAAATCACAATGGCGATGACGAGAATGACTTTGATGCTAATGAATCGACTTGTTGTATTATTTTGTGACATTTTACATAGTCCTTTCGTATGAGAGATGGTTGTTTATACCCTTTTTTAAAGAAGTTAAACCTAAAAAACTCTCACTTTTAGTGAGAGTCCCGATAATGATCGAATAAATCGTAATTAACTAGTTTCCATTGGCCGTCTTGTTTTGAAAAAATGTATATTATTGTATAGTGTCCATGAAACTCTGAAGATAGTTCTTGGATGATATGGTATTCATTGTCGCTGATTTTTTCAAACTCATATGGCTGTGTGTCAGAAAAAGTAGAAGCTACAGATTTGCCCATTGCTAGCATATATAATCCATCTTCATGTTCTTCAAGGCTATGTTCAAAATAACCTTCAATGAGTAGTTTGTCAGCTATATGATAAAAATGACTATAGAAGTCCTCTTTAGTTTCTAGATTTGGATATTTATAACTTATATCAAAATTAACTGTATTATATAAACTATCTTCAATCTGCAAGAACTCATTTAATATCCCGACCAATTCCTCCTCTGTCGGCTCCACATTTACTGGCTCATCTTGTTCTGGTTCTTCGGTTATTTCCTGCTCATTTTCTGTCTCAGTTTGTTCTTGCTCAATCTCGGAGTCCGGTTCCTCGTCTTCTGTATCATCTGGCAGTTTTTCTTCGGTTTCTTCTTCCATTTCGATGTCGTTCTCTTCAACATCTTCATCCTCAATCGGTTTAATGATCTCTGTCTCTTCTGGCGGTTTATCAGCATTAGGTTCATCCAATAATCCGTTTGAGATGATATAATACATGCCAATCGCAAAGGCTGTTACGGCTGCTAGGCTAAGAGTCGCGGGTACTGTTTTGTTTTTAGTTTTACTCTTTGGTTGTTTAATTTCAGCTAACACATTTCTTTTCATTTCTTCAGTAAAAATTAAATTGTGCATTTCACCCTTTAACAGATCTTCTTTCGTCTTCATTAGTTTGTTGTCCATCTTTGGCACCCCTTTCTGTTATCGCATTCTTTAATAATTGTTTGGCGCGGGTGATTCTGGATTTTACTGTGCTTAGATTGATCTGGCATATATCACTAATCTCTTTTAACTGGAGTTCCTGAAAATAGTATAAAAATATAATTTCTCGGTACTTTGGCGGCAGTGTCAGTATTTCATTAAATAGCTGCTCACTCTCGCTTTTATGAATCATTTTTGATTCTGGTCCCTCTTGGTGGCTTGTGAACCATTTGCTGATATGCTGACTGACATGGACTTTTCGATAGTTCCAGCTTTTAACATGATCTTTGCAATGATTGATCGCAATTCGGTATAACCATGTGTGCATGCTAGAATTCCCTTCAAAGGTATCAAGCTTTTCATAACACTTAATAAAGATTTCTTGAGTAAGATCTTCTGCGGTTTGCTTATTGCGAACAAATGAATAGGCAAGCTGCAGGATGGACGTGCCATAGCTGTCCATTAACTCTGTAATTACCTCATGACTTTCCAAATGGGATTCACCTCTTTTTTACATTTAATCATTAGACGACGGTTGACGGCTGTAAGTTTATCTTTATATGGAGAATTTCCAAATAGTGTATTCATATCTTTCTAACAATTTCTATAGTATGATGTGTACAAAAGAAATTATCTGGGAGTGGGAAAGGTGAAGTTTTTAAAAATATTGCTTATTGCTTTTCTTGTTATTGGGGGACTTGGCTATGCTGTTTATTATTTTGGCACAAATATGGCTTCCGAGAAAGTGATGGAAACCATTTCAACAGAGCTGGAGAATAGCGGAGAATTAGAAAATATTAAGTCTGCGATTGAAAGTGATCCGGAATTAATGGCTTTTGTTGAAGAAGCGGAGGCAGCAGACCCGGAAAGCCTGCCTTTTACTACAAAAGAAGAAGCGACTAGAGTTCTAATCCAAAAAATTGGTTTAACAGAGTTAAACGATTTGCGAGTTCAAGCTCAGGAAGGAACAGTATCAAAAGAACAAATCATTTCACAAATGGAAGCCAATTTGACTGAGGAAGAAATCCTGGCTTTAAAAGTTGTTGCATATAAAGAATTATATGGTCAGTAAAAAGGGATCACGTGATGTGATCCCTTTTTTATGAAAAGTTATTAGTCTGACTGCAGAGAGTAGATGAACTCTTAAAAACCTATTTATTTCATTGCAGAAAGTGCAGCAGCCAAGTCTGATTTTATCTCGACTTCATCAAACGATAAACCAAGCTGAACAGTTGTTTGGGCAACTTCAGGTCTTAAACCTGATAAGGTAGTCTGCACGCCTATCATTTTTAAGGCATTGATCAGCTGGAAAATTTGATGAGCAACCATAGTATCAATCATGACTACGCCTGAGAGGTCAATATAAAGGTGATTAATGCCTTTGTTCGAACATTCATTTAATGAATGCTCAAGTATAAATTTTGCCCGCGTTGTGTCAATATCGCCTACAAGGGGAAGCAAGGCAGCTCCTTTATTGATCGTAATGACAGGGGAGCTGAGTTCCATGATGATTTCTTGCTGTGCCAGCAGCTTCTTCTCTGAATAAATCTGATTTTCCTGTACGAATCTAAGGATAACCTCTTTAAAAGCTCGAATGATCATTCTTTGCCAAAGCTGAACCTTCTCGTGTGGATATTTACCTTTATGAATTGAAGCAAATTCATCGATATAACTAAGATATTGTTCCTGTACGTGGAAAAACTCCCGCAGTATGTATTGAACAGGGGTATTGAGGTGTTGTTCATCTTTAGCAATATGAATAATCCAATTCTGAAATTCCTGCAAAAATTGGTTTTCTTCCTGCACAAAAACTTTACATAAATGTAAATGAAAATCATAATTTTGCTGCTTCAATTTTTGAATTTCCTTAGGATTGCTTGAAGAATAAACTCCTTTTGAATCACTTTTATCAAGTGATTCATACCATTCTTCTGTTAAATTCTTTGCTTTCTCTACTAAAAATGTATGAAGCTCTTGATTTCGATGCAATATTATCCCCCCCTAAAATAGATTCATTTTAATAATTATTTTAACCGAAATTTGCTGAAAAGTCTTGCATGGCAACATATCGGATAATCCTGTAAATGAGTTTCGGATAGCGAGATGCAGGGAAATGCTAAACCATCTGGACGTCTGCAGAAGAAAATGGTTCTAACTAATGTTATACAGTAAAGACAATATTAAACATTGGCAAAAACAGTTATTACAATGATGACAACATTGCAAGTGACAAAATGCGTTTTTCTTTGAATTGAAACCGCTTTACATTGAACGTATTATAAAAGTAGAAAGTCATACAATAACTTTTAAAGATAAAAATAGAGGAAGGGGAAAAAAGACATGTCAAATACTACAAAGGCTGAAAAATCTGGTTTTCGTGTAAAACTTCAGAGATTTGGAAGCAGTTTAAGCGGCATGATTATGCCAAACATCGGTGCATTTATTGCTTGGGGTATTATTACTGCATTATTCATTCCAGACGGCTGGCTGCCAAATGAAGATCTAGCGCTGCTGGTTGGTCCGATGATTAACTATTTACTGCCGATCCTAATTGGTTTTACAGGCGGTAAAATGATTTATGGAGGAGACCGAGGAGGTATCGTTGGTGCGGTTGCAACAATGGGTGTTATTGCCGGATCAGATATTCCAATGTTCCTTGGTGCAATGATTGTTGGTCCTATAGCCGGATGGGCAATTAAAAAGGTTGACGGATTTTTGCAGCCAAGAATTCCACAAGGATTTGAAATGCTTATCAACAACTTCTCAGCAGGTATCCTTGCGGCACTTTTAGCCATTGGGGCTTTACTGGGTGTTGGTCCATTAGTTGAAGGGTTAACGAATATCTTATCAACAGGTGTTGAAGCAATTATAAATGCTGGTTTACTTCCATTAGTAAACATCCTTATTGAACCAGCAAAAATTCTTTTCTTAAATAATGCCATTAATCATGGTATCTTGTCTCCGCTAGGAGCAGAGCAAGCAGCAGAAGCTGGAAAATCAATTCTGTTCCTTATTGAAACAAACCCTGGACCGGGTCTGGGAATCTTGCTTGCGTTCATGTTCTTTGGAAAAGGTTCTGCAAAGCAAACATCACCAGGCGCAGCGATTATCCATTTCTTCGGAGGAATTCATGAGATTTACTTCCCGTACATCTTAATGAAACCAATGTTAATTCTTGCAGCAATCGCTGGTGGCGTAAGTGGTATGTTTACTTTCACTTTATTGAATGTTGGGTTAGTAGCACCGCCTTCACCTGGTAGTATCTTTGCTTTAATGGCGATGACGCCTAAAGGCGGAAATCACTTAGGGGTTATTCTAGGGGTTCTTGTAGCAACGGCAGTTTCATTCGCAATTGCATCTCTAATCTTAAAAACAAGTAAGAAAAACGAAGAAGAAGATATTTCAGAAGCAGCAGCAAAAATGCAAGAAATGAAAGGGAAGAAGAGCTCTGTAGCAGGCAACTTTGAAGCAAAAGCTCCTGTTGCTGAAGACTTCAAACCTGAAAATGTTAACAAAATCATCTTTGCTTGTGACGCAGGAATGGGATCAAGTGCAATGGGTGCATCGATTCTGAAAAATAAAGCGAAAAAAGCAGGCTTGGATATCGATATTACAAACACGGCAATTAATAATCTGCCTGCAGATGCAGACGTGGTTATCACACATAAAGATTTAACACCACGTGCGAAAGATAAACTGCCGACTGCACATCATATTTCGGTTGAAAACTTCTTAAATAGCCCTAAATATGATGAATTGATTGAAAAGCTGAAGTAAATAAAAAAGGCTGGTTCCCTTTGTGGACCAGTCTTCTTTTAGATTAAGATTCAGCCATGCCAAAGGTGGTTTTGGAGGAATAGGTTTTCTTTTAATAAATAAGGATAATTAAATACTGGCAACAACTTTCATGACGAAAATACATTATTCTTTTATTGAGAGTATACATTGTTATTATTAAAATGAAAGAATAGGATGTTGTATTTCATATTTGTCATAAACTTTGCTCATAATATGTCATGGTGAAATGCCAATGCTGCGGAGTGATGTGAATGTACATATCAGCGAGGGAAAGAAAAATACTTGAACTATTGCTATTACAGCCAGGAGAAACAACGGTAAAAGAAATAGCAAAAGAATTAGAGGTAAGTTCTCGTACGATTCATCGCGACTTAAAAGGCGTCGAAGAGATCCTAAAGGAGTATGGATTAGAGCTTAATAAAAAATCTGGCATAGGTATAGGGGTAACTGGGGAAGAAGAGAAAAAGGAGATGCTTCGACTCTTTCTTTTTAATCTTTCTCATAATGAATATACACCTGAGGAAAGGCAAACCATGATCTTATCTGCACTTTTAGATGCAGCAGAGCCAGTTAAATTAGTATCACTTGCAAATGATTTGAATGTAACCATTGCCACGGTCAGTAATGATCTTAATAAAGTAGAAGAACGTCTCACTCCTTTTGACTTAACCCTGCTAAGAAAGCGGGGCTACGGGGTTGAGCTAATTGGAACAGAAAGTTCTAAAAGAAAGGCCATGAGTAAGATCATCATAGAAAATATTGATGAATTTGAATTCCTTTCTTTAATAAAAGAAAATATTCAAAAGCGTTCCGCACAAGTGGTTGATACGGTAACAGATCGATTGCTTGGACTTGTTGATAAGACAAAATTATTAATTATTGAAAAACAAATTGAAGATATTAAAAATGATCTTCCTTATGCCATTGCTGATAGTGCTTATATTGGCTTAGTGGTCCATCTTGCACTGGCAATTGAGAGAATTCAGCAGGGAGAAGAAATTAATTTCGAAGATGATTATCTGAACAGCTTAAAAGGCACGCGAGAATACAAGGCTGCCGCAAAGATTGTATTAGGCTTAGAAGAAGTATTTAAAATAGACATTTCTCAAGGTGAAATCGGGTATATTACAATGCACCTGATGGGAGCAAAATTGAGAAATGATCATGATGATTTGCTTGGAGAAACAAGTTTGCATGCAGGAGTCCTTGCGCAGAATTTAATGACATATGTCAGCCGTAAGCTTGATATTGATTTAACGACAAATAATTCACTGTTCCAGGGACTGGTAGCTCATTTAAGGCCAGCACTGCATAGAATCAAACAAAATATGGGTATTTCTAATCCTTTATTGGAAAGAATAGAGCAAGATTATAAGGAACTGTTTATTATTTTGCAGCAAGGTATGGCAAATGTCCTTCCAGAATTAAAGGTTCCCAGAGAAGAGATTGGGTATCTAGTCATGCATTTTGCATCGGCTTTGCTGAATAGTGAAGAGACTAGTCCAAAGAATGCTCTTGTTATTTGCTCTAGCGGGATTGGTACTTCCAAGATCCTTTCAACAAAACTTGAGCAGGAGCTCCCGGGTTTAAGTACAATTAATGCATCTATTTTTGATCTGGATCAAATAGATATTCACAAATTCGATGCTGTAATCTCTACTATTCCGTTAAAAAACTTTAATCGGGACTATCTGCTTGTCAGCCCCCTTTTAACAGTTGGGGATATTGATAAAATTAAACAATTCTTTGCCATTCATCGAGAAGCTGGACATCAAGTGAAGCAATCCATTCGTTTGAAACAAAGACAATCTTATGATGACTTCCGCATCCGAATTTCAAAGGTTAAAAGAAGTGCGGCCGCCATTGAACAGCTATTGGAGCATTTTTCCCTCACCGTTATTGAAGAAGATCTTTCGATTCCAGGTATCCTGCATCAAATGAGCACTGAATTATATCAGCAAGGTGTGATTACGGATTCCAAAGGGATCACAGAGGATTTACTGAAAAGAGAGCAATTAGGCGGACTGGGAATCCCTGAAACTCAGCTTGCGCTCTATCACACCAGAAGCACATTTGTAAAAGAACCATGTTTTATGGTGAGGAGAGTTAAAAATCCACTCTCTATAAAAGGGATGGATGGTTCTGATATGATGGCTAATACCATTTTGCTTTTACTCTCGCCCATGAATGAATCTGAAGAGGCATTAGAATTGCTGAGTGCGATCAGTTCATTAATTATTAGAGATGAGCATTCTATTTCAGTGTTTCAAACAGGAGGCAGACTAGATATTGCTAATTTATTGGCAGATGAACTGCAGCTTGTTTTTGAAAATAAATATAGCCAAGTTTAGAAATTTTTAAAGGAGTGTCAAACATGACAAACATTTTAACTGCAGACAATATCATTTTAAACCAAGCATTTACGAATAAAGAAGAAGCGATTAAATTTACAGGGCAAATCCTAGTAGACAAAGGCTATGTCGATCAAGAATACGTTGAAAAAATGCTTGAAAGAGAAGAGCTTTCTTCTACATTTATGGGGAATTTTGTTGCGATCCCACATGGTACGGATGATGCGAAAAAATCGGTCAATACTTCTGGTTTAGCCATTGTACAGGTTCCAGAGGGTGTAGATTTCGGCGGCGGTAACATTGTGAAAGTATTAATTGGTATTGCTGGAAAAGATGGAGCACATCTTGAAATTCTATCACAAATTGCCATTGTATGTTCTGAAGAGGAAAACGTAGAAAAAATTGTTAAAGCTACATCTGCTGAAGAGATTCTATCCTTATTTGATGAGGTGAACTAATATGTTAGCCGTACATTTTGGCGGAGGAAATATTGGACGCGGCTTTATTGGAAAGCTTTTATCTGATGCAGGCTATGAAGTGGTTTTCGTTGATGTGAATGATGAAATCGTTGACCTTCTAAATGAAAAAAGGGAATACAAAGTAGTGCTGGCTGCAGATCAAAGTGAAGAAACGATTGTTAAAAATGTTAGAGCAATCAACAGCAAAACAAACAGTGATGAGGTCATTTCAACAATTGCGAAGGCTGATTTAGTGACAACTGCAGTTGGACCAACTGTACTTGGAATTATTGCTAATTTAGTTCGTGATGGATTAAAGATGAGAATCGAAGCAAATCCTAATCCATTAAATATTATTGCTTGTGAGAATATGATTGGCGGCAGCAGTTTCTTAAAAGAGAAGGTATATGAATCAATTAATTCAGATCAAGCAGAAAAATTTGATCAATTGTTTGCTTTCCCTAACGCGGCTGTTGACCGAATTGTTCCTCTTCAAACGAACGAAGATAAACTAATGGTGCTAGTTGAACCATTTTTTGAGTGGGCTGTAGATCAATCAATGATGATCGGAGAGGTGCCTGCCATTGAAGGTGTTACCTTTGTCGATGATTTAAGTCCATATATTGAACGCAAATTGTTTACAGTGAATACAGGTCATGCTGCTGCGGCATATTTAGGATATGAGGCTGGTTTAAAAACAATTAAAGATGCAATGGAAGATGATCACGTACTTGAAGCAGTGAAAAATACGCTTCAGGAAACTGGTGCGGTTTTAGTAGAAAAGTACGGGTTCAATTCTGAAGAACACCAGCAATATATCAATAAAATTGTCGGCAGATTCAAGAATCCGCATATTAATGATGATATTACTCGTGTGGCAAGAGGACCGCTCCGCAAGCTTGGCCGAAATGACAGACTTGTGAGCCCTGCTGTTCAGTATATCCAATACTTAGAAAGGAGTCCTGAAAACTTAGCAAAAGTAATCGCTGCTGCTTTAAAATATGATGTTCAGGAAGACCCGGAAGCAGTGGAACTGCAAGAAAAGATTAAAGCAAATGGTTATGAGGAAACAATGGTGCAAGTATGCGGTCTCTCAAAGGACCATCCATTAGTAGAACAGGTATTAAAAAAGGTTAACTGAATCATGCAGGTAGATGATACATCTTCCTATTAAAAATTGAAGGCCGCTTTAAAGCTGATATATGAAGCTTTAAGCGGTCTTTTTTATTGAGGTTTTGTATATTTGCAACATAGGTTTATGGATGTTTTTTTATAAAAGGAAAATTGATTTCCGGTTTACCCTGTCTGTTTTCTTGTATTTTTCATATGATAGAAATAAAGGAGGTTTTTGAATGTCATTTATAGAAGAAATTGCTCCGTACGCCAAAAGAGTACAAGAGGAATCCAATATCTTAGCTTCTTTGTTAATTTCACAGGCTATTTTAGAATCTGCTTGGGGAAAGAGTAAGCTTGCACAAGAGGGGAAGAATCTATTCGGAATAAAGGGGACTTATAACGGACAGTCTGTGACAATGCCGACTTGGGAAGTAGTCAAAGGACAAAGAGTAGAAGTTCAAGCGGCATTCCGAAAGTATCCAAGCTGGTATGAGTCCTTTCAAGATCTGGCCAATCTCTATTTGAATGGCGTATCCTGGGATCGAAATAAGTATAAAAGGATTATAGGAGAAGAAAACTACAGTGCTGCTGCCAATGCTGTACAATCCGCGGGATATGCTACAGATCCTAACTATGCCGAAAAGCTGATTAATATAATCGAGTCTCATCAACTTGTAAACTATGATGATGCCACACGTATTCCTCCCGTTCACACCCCAGCTGCACAGTCACAAAGATATTATAAAGTAGTACAAGCTATCCCTGGCTATTATACTGCTGAACATGCTAAAAAGCGTACAAGCCAGCGGATCGTCGTTAAAGAAGGAACATATATTGTTTTCAACGAAAGTCAAGGAATGATTAATATTACGTCAAAAAAAGGAATACCCGGATCCTGGATCAATCCAAGTGATCTCGAACTCACAGACAATCAGCCTATTTATCATCTTGTTACTGCGGGTGAAACGGTTTCTGAGCTTGCACTAAAATATGGGACTACTATTCAGAAAATCAGTTCTTTGAACACTTTGCAAAATGTGAACAAGATTTATATTGGGCAAAAATTAAGGGTTAAATAACCCGGATGCTGATTTTAGGAGACTGTGTTCACTCGTCTGAACATAAAGATTTGAGAACCATTGTCTGCCTTGAAATTTTAGAGATTGCAATAAGTAATGAGGAGCCTATTATTCCATGTGGGCTTCTTTTACTTCAGAATGATGAACGAGGATCACTTGACCTGTTTGCTGGTCCATCAATTCCCAGTATCCAGATTGATACTTAAAGAGCACTTCGTATTTATCGCCTTTATAATCAACATGTTCAGCAGTCATATTGGTATTTCCTCCGCAAATGTATAGGTCTATATAATGATTTTATAACCGTTTTAAAAATCAAGGAGATGGCAAAAAAGTCGAATTTTCATGAATAATAGCGAGTTTTAGGGAATATTCTCAGTTTTTCTACAATATTATAACTTTAGGAATATTTTATAAGTCTAGAAGATTGAAAGGTTTATTGCCTGAGGACATACACCTCTAGATCAGTCCCTAATATACTGATTCTGTTATGACAAATAAATAGGGGTGTGTCTATGTTTTTTCATAAAAAGGAACTGCAATATCATGCAAAGCCGGAAAGACCTGATCCGATTTTTGCTCGTCAGCTTCAAGAAGTATTAGGCGGCCAATGGGGAGAAATTTCTGTAGCTATGCAATATTTATTTCAAGGCTGGAATGTAAGAGGAAATGGAAAATATAAAGACTTATTGATGGATACTGGTGCAGAAGAGCTTGCACATATTGAAATGCTTGCAACAATGATCGCACGCCTTTTGGATGGAGCACCTGTTGGCGATTTAGAAACAGCTGCAAAAGATCCGGTTATTGGTGCTATTTTAGGCGGTATGAACCCGCAGCATGCTATCGTTTCTGGGTTAGGTGCAATGCCTGCAGACTCTATGGGTAACCGCTGGACAGCAAATTATATTATCGCTAGCGGTAACTTATTGGCTGACTTTAGAATGAATTTAACAGCAGAGTCACAGGGACGTCTGCAGGTTTCAAGACTTTATGCTGCTACGAATGACCGCGGTGTTAAAGATATGCTTTCCTGGTTAATTGCCCGTGATACAATGCACCAAAATCAATGGCTTGCTGCTATTAAAGAATTGGAAGCAAAAGAAAATGTTGTCGTACCTAGTACATTCCCGCGTGAATTAGAAAAGCAGGAAGTAGCTTATACATTATTTAACTTCTCAGAAGGAAACGAAAGTGCAACAGGACGTTGGGCACACGGTAAGAGCATGGATGGACTTGGAACATTTAATTATGTAGAAAACCCTGTCCCACTTGCGAATAAACCGAAGTTAAAGCCTGCTCCAGAATATATATTTGACACTCCTCCAGCGGTTGTAAAAGGAAGAGATGAACAGATTCCTCCAAATTTAATCTAATGTAAGAGATGACCGCCTATTTGCAGATGGCGGTTTTTTTGTATATGTGTAATGTGGATTTCAGATTAGATACCCGGTGCGAGTAAACATTCTGACAGTTATTAATATGAGTAAAATAAATATGATTTTGTGAATATATGTGCTAAATTATAAACGTACATAGAAAACACTTCGGGGCAAGGTGAAAATCCTTACCGGCGGTGATCGAGCGTGCATGCCTCGTTAGTCCGTGACCCGGCTTCCTTTGGAAGACGGTGGAGCTGGTGTAAATCCGGCACCGACAGTGAAAGTCTGGATGGGAGAAGTTGTCTTTATATGTACAATGCTCAGGTGAAATATGCCCTCTTTTAGAGAAGCTTGTCTTTTCCCAATGGATAAAAGACCAAGTTTTTATTTGCTATATTATATTTGCATAGGCTGGCAAAGAGATAATGGAATCTAGTTAGTTTCTATTTGCTGATAAGTTGATCTTTTGCAGAAGAAAAGGTAATGTTATTCTTCTTGCACTGGTTTTCTTTCAGTATGTCCTTTATCTTAATTTGTGCTTGCCATTTCTAAAAGGAGGGGTGCGATTGAATGATGAATATTATATGAGAATAGCGCTTGATCTAGCGATAACTGCTGAGGGACAAACATCTCCAAACCCTCTTGTTGGTGCTGTGTGTGTGAAAGATGGCCAGATTATAGGTACTGGTGCGCATCTAAAAGCCGGGACACCACATGCAGAAGTCCATGCCCTTACAATGGCGCATGATCGTGCAAAAGGAGCAGATCTTTATGTCACCCTTGAACCGTGTGCACATAGAGGCAAAACACCTCCTTGTACAAATCTCATTATAAATAGCGGTATTCGCCGTGTTGTTATTGCCTGTACTGATCCGAATCCTTTAGTAAAAGGAAAAGGAATTTCCCAGCTGAAACAAGCAGGAATTGAAGTAGTTACAGGCGTTTTAGAAAAAGAGGCAGCATTTTTAAACCGAGCATTTTTTCACTATATCCAATACGGTACTCCATATGTCACCTTAAAAGCAGCCGCCACTCTCGATGGCCGGATTGCTGCATCATCAGGAGATAGCAAATGGATCACATCCAGAGAAGCTAGGGAAGATGTCCATTATCTTCGCCATATCCATGATGCCATCCTAGTAGGCGCACAAACCGTTATTGCTGATAACCCTTTCCTCACCACCCGTTTGCCCCATGGTGGAAAGAATCCCATTCGAATTGTTTTAGACCGGCGCTTACAGACGCCAAAATCAGCAAATGTCGTAACAGACGAAGCTGCAAAGACGATTATTTTTACGCAAGTTCCTTTGGAAGAGCAAAATGAGCAATACGATTCTAGTTTTGTTCATATAGAAGTTATTCCGAAGGCGCAGGCTTTTTTACCGTCTGTATTAAAGTATTTAGGCGGTATTGGTGTGATGACATTATTGGTAGAAGGGGGAAGCCGTGTTCATTCAAGCTTTGTTGATGAGAACCTGGCGGACGAATTTTACTTATACCTTGCACCAAAACTTATTGGCAATGGAACATCCTTTTTAAACAGCGAAAAAAGAAACTGGATGAAAGATAGTGAGAATTTGCATATTTTGGATGTGCAAACATTCGGACTAGATTTACGTCTGCATGCACAGTTTCAAAAGGAGGAATCTGCTTCTTGTTTACTGGAATAGTAGAAGAAATCGGTATAATTTCAGGCATACATCATGAACAGGACGCAATGAAGCTAACGGTTCAATGTGAGAAGGTGCTTGAAGATGTAAAGATTGGCGACAGTATTGCCGTAAACGGTGTTTGCTTAACGGTTGCCTCATATGAAACCAATTCCTTCACTGCCGATCTAATGCCTGAAACGTTAAAATCTACTGCTCTTCATACCTTATATGTTGGCAATAGAGTGAATCTTGAACGAGCAATGCTGGCGAACGGCCGATTTGGCGGTCATATTGTTTCAGGTCATATCGATGCAACTGGAAAAATTAATAGAATTAATCACAGAGGTAATGCTCTATATTTGGAAATTGGAATTGCAAAACAATGGCAGCGTTATTTTATACTAAAAGGTTCGGTTGCTGTTGACGGTACATCCCTAACCGTATTTGGTGTGCACGAGGATCACTTTGTGATTTCCCTTATACCAACAACACAGATGGATTCTATATTGGGATCCAAGCAAGTCGGTGACCTCGTAAATATTGAATGTGATATGTTAGCCAAATATACGGAAAAATTGCTTCATTATGAAAATACAACTACTACTAATCTGACAGCTGAAATGCTGACAAGAAATGGCTTTTTATAAAAAGGAGTGCGGACACATGTATGCTTCAGTTGAAAAAGCAATAGAAGAGCTAAAGAAAGGGAAGGCCATTATTGTCGTAGATGATGAACAGCGCGAGAATGAAGGTGATTTCATCGCACTTGGAGAATTTGCTACACCTGAAATGATCAATTTTATGGCAACGGAGGGCAAAGGGCTTATTTGTGTTCCAATTACTGAAGAAAAGGCAGAGCAGCTTGAATTACCTTTAATGACAGCACAGAATACAGATTCTCATGGAACAGCCTTTACGATTAGCATCGATCATTCTTCCAGCCATACTGGTATTTCTGCATTTGAACGTTCTGAAACCGTTCAAAAAATGATGGAAACCTCTGCTGCGGGAAAAGATTTTAAAAAACCAGGTCATATATTTCCTCTTATTGCCCAAACAGGAGGCGTATTAAAACGAGCAGGGCACACAGAGGCCGCCGTTGATTTAGCCAGATTAGCCGGCTCTGAACCTGTTGGGGTTATTTGCGAAATTATGAATAGTGATGGCACGATGGCCAGAGGACCTCAGCTTAAAGATATCGCTGAGAAGTTTGATCTTGTGATTTTAACAATTGAAGAATTGATCGCTTATCGACGTCAAAAAGAGCAGTTAATTGAAAAAGTCGTGGAGATTACTTTGCCAACTGACTTCGGTTTGTTCAGAGCGGTGACATTTACAGAAGTTTTGACAGGCCAAGAACATATTGCCCTTGTCAAAGGAGAGGTCAAAGGAAAGTCAGATGTTCTAGTTAGAGTACATTCTGAATGCCTGACTGGTGATGTATTTGGCTCTTTTCGCTGCGACTGCGGACCGCAGCTTCACGCTGCAATGGCTCAAATTGAAGCTGAAGGGCAAGGAGTCCTACTCTATATGAGGCAGGAAGGCAGAGGGATCGGTCTCGTCAATAAGATGAAAGCATATAAGCTGCAGGAAGAAGGATATGATACGGTTCAAGCAAACGAAAAGCTTGGCTTTGCTCCTGACCTGCGCGACTATGGTATTGGTGCTCAAATTTTACGAGATTTAGGTCTTTCATCCATTCGCCTTTTAACGAATAACCCAAGAAAAATTGCTGGAATAGAAGGACATGGATTAAAGGTAACGGACCGTATGCCTATTCAGATGCCTGTAAGGGAAGAAAATGCTTTATATATGCAAGTGAAGAAGGAAAAAATGGGGCATCTTTTTTAAATGATAATTTATTTGTTCGTAAAAAATAAAATTCAAGGAGAATATAAATGACAATTATACATGAAGGTAATTTAATAGGTACGGATCTAAAAATAGGAATTGTAGTTTCCAGGTTTAATGAATTTATTACAAGTAAATTGCTGGGAGCAGCTGAAGATGCTTTAAAGAGACATGGCGTAAGTGATGACAATATTGAGGTGGCGTGGGTGCCTGGAGCGTATGAAATTCCATTAGTTGCAAAGAAAATGGCAGCATCTCAAAAATATGATGCCATTGTAACGCTCGGAACAGTTATTCGCGGAGCTACTCCCCACTTTGATTATGTTTGCAGTGAAGTAGCTAAAGGAGTTGCTGCAATCAATATGCAAGAGGGCATACCAGTTATATTTGGTGTATTAACAACGAATACGATTGAGCAAGCAATTGAAAGAGCGGGGACAAAAGCAGGAAATAAAGGCTGGGATTCGGCAACATCAGCCATTGAAATGGCAAATTTAATGAAGAAGTTTTAAGGGAGAAACAGGTGTATTAATGGTAAATCAGGCTATAAGTCTGATCACATCTACAGGTAATCAATGTTTATTGAATTTACCGAAGTTCTAGAAGAGAAATTAAACTGGGTTTAGCCAACGGTAATATCTGCAGAAAAAAGAGCATTGAAGATTTTTTCAATGCTCTTTTTTATATCCACAAAGAGTATAAATTAGTAGTCGGGAAAAAACAGCCGTGAGCAATTATTTAGGATAAATTGACCTATGCCATAGAAGCGTTTCTTATTTTTTCCTTACAGAAAATTAGTCTATTTTTAACAATGACTTAATAAATGAAGATTAATATAGGATATAATTCCTATAATTTAAAGAAGGTGCACCAAATGAATCAACAATTATTGCATAAGATGGAATCTGGCACTATATCCTCATACTTAAAATATTTAAACAGCAGAAGAAAAAAAGAGGTTTTATATTATAGGAGATTTAGAGAGTCTAAAAACATTATAAGTAATGAATTAATACATACTTTTTTTCAGCCTATTTTAGACCTGAAAACAGGAAATACGATTGGATACGAAACATTAAATCGTCCTGTCCGTACAAAATTATTCTCGACTACCGAGAGTTTTTATGAGTTTATTGGCCAAACGGATCAAGTATTTTTATTTGAGTGTTTCTTAAGAAACCTTGCATTAAAACGCTATATTGACCGGTTACATGAATGTGAGGAAAAAAATGATCTTTTAATTTTTGTAAATATCCATCCAAATGTGTTACTTGACAATAATTACCATGCGGGAGAAACATTACAGTTGTTAAGGGAATTAAATATAGCACCTGAACAAGTTGTGTTTGAACTTACTGAAAAAAGTGCGGTTACAGATTTTTGTTTATTTGAAAAAGTGCTTGACCATTATCGCTCTCAGGGGTTTAGAATTGCTATTGATGATGTGGGATCGGGTTACAATAGCTTAAAAACGTTAGTGTACTTAAAGCCAGAATTTATTAAATTGGATAAATCATTAATTCAATTCATTGATCAAAACGAAGAGCAAAAACAGCTTGTTTCACTAATCCTTGAATATGCAAATAGGAGTAACACTAAAATCATCGCAGAAGGTATTGAGAGAATAGAAGAACTTTCGTATATCCGAGAAAAAGGTGTTCATTTTGGACAAGGGTATTTGTTAGGAAAACCAAAGATGGAAATAACTAAAGGCACCCTCTCAGATACAAATTGATGATTTAAATTATATGAATAAAGAGAAATGGCAGGAAAGTATAGAAGGTGATGGAATGTCAGTTAATATTGGTAGTATCGCTGAAAAGGTACCTTGTATTTCTCAATATGAAAAAAATCTCGTGGTTGACCAGTTATTCTATAATAATAGTGAATTGCAGGGAATTGTAGTTGTAGATCAGGAAATACCTGTAGGGATTATTACAAGAACCCATTTTTATCAAAAAATTGGTACCTTATATGGTTATAATTTATATATGGGGAGAACGGTCGAACTTCTATTTAAAAAGAATCCATTGGCTGTTGAGTATTTGGATTCAATTTCAGAAGTCAGTAAATTAGCCATGCAGCGAAAAGCAGAGGATCGTTATGATGACGTCATTGTAACGAATAAAGGGAGATTTGCTGGCATTGTCAGTATACAGAACTTATTAATGAAGCTTGTGGATGTACAAGTGGAATTTGCAAGCTATTTAAACCCGTTGACAAGGCTTCCTGGGAATATAATGATAGAGGAAAAAATTAAAAATGCTTTATTTCAAAATGAATTTAGTATTATGTATTTTGATTTAGATCATTTCAAAGCTTATAACGATACATATGGTTTTAAAAAAGGAGATCAGCTTCTTCAATCCGTTGGCCAATTACTTAAAGAACATGTTGAAAGAGATGATCACTTTTTGGGTCATATCGGCGGTGATGACTTTATCGCAATTGTCCCTCACTACTGTTATGGGCAGTTATGTGAAAACTTAATGGAAGATTTTAACCTGCTGATTAAAAGGTTCTATAGCCCCGAACATCTGTCACAACAGTATATTACCTCTGAGGATCGGCAAGGAAATATTCGTCAGTTTCCACTGGTTTCCATCTCCATTGCAATCGTTACAAACAGATATAGAGCCTATATCAGCACAGAAGAAATCGTTGAAATAGTTACGATTGTCAAAAAAAGATGTAAAGAGATACAAGGCAGCTGTTTTTTAGCTGATGTATAACTTTCAATTTTGCATTTATTTAAAATTTGACGAGTTTTTCAATTAAATTTCCCTGAAAGTAAAAAGATGGCTGAACTGGATACTTATGTCGCAGCCTCTTTTTTGTACTTTCAAATAGATTTAGCCAGTGAACTTTCAAAAATCAACTCTAAGAACGCTGATGAACCATATCCCTATGTTGAAGGATCAAAAATTTGCACAAGTCTCCTGCCTTCAGCTGCATGCTGATGAATAATTCCGTGTTATTCATCTTTAGGCTTGCTGCCCCACGTGCTTAAGTCTATTATAATAAACTTATATTCAACATGCTTAATACCCCTCTTTATTTCATGCGTCTTAATTATGCGTCAAAGGAAAAAAGTATCAGAGTATGTTGAACATGCAGATTGTGCTTCCTATAATAAAATGACAAGTTGAATGAGTGCGATTCCGACAATACTAAAAGGGGCGATTGCAAGTATGATTAATCCCTTAGGAGTAGAGATTAATGGATCCAGAGGGTTACGTGCTGGTGAAGCTAGAAAATTAATGAACCTTCCCCATGTCGTTGACCTCCTTGGAAAATCAGGCACTTCAACGTGATATTCATCCATCTTCATACGCAAATGGTGCTCTTTATAAAAGGGATCTTGACTCATATTCGTCTTCCTCCAATTCTTCTTTTAAACTAGTTATTGCTCTATGCAATCTTGATTTTACAGTTCCCTGTGGGATTTCCAGTATTTTAGCTATTTCATCTTGGGACATATCATGGTAATAGAAAAGTAAAATAACGGCACGCTGTTTTTCTGGAAGCTTCGCAACCGCTTCTCGAATAGTCATTCTGTCTGAATGATGCCACTCCTCTTTTGGTAAGGGGGAAAGAAAGGGCAAAAGACTTCTCCATTTATTGCGGCGATTTAATTTAGTAATCATAAGTCGATAGGAGATTTGAAAAAGGTAGGATTTTAGTTTCCCCTTTTTAGGATCATAATCATGTTTATTATGCTGCAATTTAACAAATGTATCTTGCACAATATCAATACTTAATTGCTCATCTCTTGAATACCGAAATATAAATGAATAAAGAGATGGTTTTAATAACATGTAGATATCGTCGAGTGCTGCCTTATTCCCATTTTGATAAGCGATCATCAGCTCATCTTCACGCTCACTCAATTTCATCGCCCCATCGTTCCTTAATAGCTTTTAAGGTCATTGATACTCTAGTGATTAAATAAAGTGTTGATACAAGGGTCCACACTTGTGCTTGGTTCGTAAAAAATTGAACAAAAACATTGTCTACACTCTCGCCATTTGAGACTAAGAAATTTAGAGCTTGAACACAAACAATAGCATATACAGCCAGACCTAGAGTAAGTGTATCAAAAACATTCCATCTTAAATATAATTTTGTTTTCTTATAGTTAATTCTTCCGTTTTCACGAACGACATGTTTTCGGTCCATTGGAATTGCTATTGCTAAAATAAATACCATAAGAAAACCTGCAACAATTAAAGAAACAATCCAGCCAGTATCCATTTGTAACACCCCTTATTTATCTTCTTTTCTAACTATACAAATGGGAAGGCAGGTAGGTTCAACAAAAATAATATTTTTTCTCAGTTGTTTCTTATGTGGAGATCATACCTAGATGAAAAAAAGCACTCTTAGCTTGAGTGCTTTTTCTCATCTGTCAACTTCCTAAGAAGCTGATCGATATGGATGTGATGATAAATCGTTAAAATAAGAATGATAAGGCTAAAAAAACTGGATAATAAAGTACTTTTCAGTAACAATTGATACGTTTTATTCATTATCATAATCACCTCATATTTATTATGCAGGGATAAGAAATTTTCATACCAACCATCAGGAGAAGATATGCAAGAGCTAAAGAGCAGGAACATTTGTGTGACATTTAATATATAGGCTTTACTTTATATATCGAGGTGTGATATAAAAGATATATCAAGATGTGATATATCGAGGTGTGTACCAATTGGGCAATTTAGACGAAGAAAAAGCACTGAAAAAATATCTTCCAATGACAGAAACCGCTGCATATATTTTGTTTTCTTTTATGGAAGTAAGGCACGGTTATGATGTCATTCAGCATGTGGAGAAATTGACAAATGGCAGAATTAAGCTTGGAGCAGGGACTATGTATGGAACCATTACTAAACTTGAGCGCGATGGAATCATTGAATTTTTACATGAAGAGCAAAAAAGAAAGTATTATCAAATCACCGATATTGGACAATCCATTCTACAGCAGGAAGCACGGAGAATTAAGGAGTTATATCATAATTTAGGGGGATTAACATGGGAAGAATAGTAAAGAAATTCCGCCCTTATACAGTTGATCAATTTGAGGAAGAGCAGCAGTATTTTGAGGAGATGTCTTCTAAAGGATTTCATTTTGTAAAATACAAATTTCCTTTCTATCACTTTCATCAAGATAAACCAGGAGATTACCAATATCAAATAGACTTTCAAAATTTAGATGAAAGTAATAAGGAAAGCTACCTGCAATTGTTTAAAGATGATGGCTGGGAGTTTATTACGGAATACGGTGGTGTTTACGGTACATGGTTTTACTTCCGTAAAAAGAAAACCGCCGACCAGTCGCTGCGAATCTTTACAGATGCAAATTCAAAAGTTGAGTTGTATGGAAAAATCAGGAGAAATTGGGCGTTATATTTTATTTTTCTCTTTTTAGTCACTATGGTACCAAACTTCTTGCTTGGAGATTCCTTTACCAGCATTCTGTTGAACGTTATGTGGCTAATTATAGCAGTTATTTATGCAAAAATTACGTTAAGGCTTACCTTTAAAATAAGGGACTTAAGAAAATCGGAAATATGAAACGAAGTGTTTGCAATAAAAGTGTTCTATCTATAGTAAAAAGGAAGGATTGTCTTAACGGATAATCCTACTGAATAGGAATAGCTTTCTTTGTTTGAGTAAAAACATAGAAAGCTATTTCTTTTTTTTAGTAAGATTTCAGTTCACTTCAAACCTGTCATTTATAAGCTGGTAAACTCAATTATACATTCAGGAACTATATCAAATGTCATTATCTATCTGTAGGTGCCTAATCATTTTGACCAGTGTTATTTAGAGCAATGTATACAGAAGTTTTTATTGATTTGGCTAATAGTTTTAAGCTTCTGTATCATAATATGTTTAATCCTGTTTAGTTTTTGTAGAAAAGGGTAAAAACGATTAGTCCACAATTATTCTGCAGCATTCACTAAAAGCAGCACAATTATTGATTAAAGTATTCTTACCTTATAAAACAAGTTGGTTCACTTTTGGACTACTCCTAAAGTAATTAACTCTGCAATAAATATTACTATTCCGGAATAAAAATGAATCCAAACTTGCCATGCTAGAACAGACTTTACTTCTTTATTGATGAAATCAGACTTGAATGGAGAAACCTCAATGAATCTGCAACATACAAAAGGTTTAAATACAAATGTTCTAAAAGTTATAGCTATAATTGCCATGGTAGTTGATCATACCGCCATATGGCTATTTCCTGAAGAAACTATGCTGCATATTATGCTTCATGCATTTGGCAGACTAGCTGCCCCGATCATGTGTTACTTAATTGCCGAAGGATATTTCTATACTTCAAATGTAAATAAATACATAAAACGCCTTTTTATTTTTGCTCTCATTTCACATTTTCCATTTGTGATGTTCCTTGGTCTTGAATGGTGGCAGGCTACGAGTGTAATTTGGACCTTGCTGATGGGGCTAATTGCTCTGGCTGTCAGTCAAAAAACAGACATTTCAATTGTAATAAGGATAGGCGTAATTATTTTATGCTGTCTCTTTGCATATACTGCTGACTGGAATTATATAGGTGTCCTTTGGATCTTATTTTTCGGAATATTTAGAGGGCGTTTTAAGCTGCAGATGCTCAGCTACGGTTTAATTGGGGGAATACTCTATATAATACCAGGCTTGTATAATTTAGGATTTGAATCCATATTTCGGTTTGGAATACTTCTGGTAATTCCTTTATTCGCATTATACAATGGTACACATGGAAGGAAATCTAAACTGATTAAATGGGGATTCTACATTTTTTATCCTCTTCATCTTTTCTTGCTATATCTTTTTAGGTATATCATTTTTGATTGATTTTTAGTTGAGGAGATGAGAAATGCTTAAATATAGAAAACACAAGGTCCTAGAGAGTCTGGCTTTAGGCGGATTTGTTATATTCATGTTGGCTTTATTTGTTAATATTGCAAATCAGGATGATGCTCCTAGAGAGACTGGTTCTGGAATAAGCATGAAGGAACACAGCATAAGAAATACAGCGGAAGAAACCATAAAAAAAATTCCAGATATAAGTAAGCCATATGAAGGTGAACTGGAACTTCCGGTTAATGGTGCTACAGGATATGCATCAGTAAATTTAAACTTAAAGGATTCTCCAAATGCTAATTCCAAAGATGTTGGTATGATTCAAGCTGGAGAAGGTTTTGAAATTATAAGCGAAGAAGGGGGTTGGTGGTTTATTAGTCGAGGAGAGTCATCTGGCTGGCTGCCGCACAAATATAGCTTGATCAACCTGCCAGACGTCATTCCCTCTATGATTTATAATAACACCAACACTTACGCTTCTAAATTTGCTTCGTCTGGTAAGTCTATACCTTATGTATCAAACCAAGCTTTGTATTCAGGCAAGACATACAATGAAAGGCTTGAGAGAGAAGAGTATATTATGCCCGTTCTGTATTCAATGTCAAAAAAGATTTATAAAGCACAGCAGCTTGCCCTGTCTGAGGGGAATTCGCTCATATTGTACGAAGGCTTTAGACCGCTCTTTGTTCAGAACGCGGTAGTTGAAGGTCTGACTGAATTAGCCAATAATGATGCAGAAGTGTTAAAAGGCATAAATACCGCTCCCTGGGGGATAACATGGTTTATAACCAATGGTGTTTCTAATCATCAAATGGGCTACGGAATGGATGTTAGTCTAGCCAAAGTAAACTCAAAAGTGGAAGCTTCAATAGGAAATTACACAGTGAATATGATCGAGGATTACACAGAATATACTATGCCTACTCCAATTCACGAATTAAGTGGAGCTTCTGCCAAATTCACTTCTGCCGTGACATCAAGAAATGATACAGCTTGGCGGGGAGCTGTTTATACGGATTCAATGAATGAAGCAGCCATCAATCTGCAAATATATTGTACATCTGCTGGACTTACCCCTCTGGCTTCTGAATGGTGGCATTTTAATGATTTGGATGCCAGAGATGAAACGGCGGATAATGTTAGCACAGGAGATTATTTTCTCATAGAAGTTTACAGTACAAGTCCAACTGAAAAGGAATTAGAGCGAGATAATACCTGATCGGAATATGTTATATCATTATGGTAATGGTAAGTGCGTCTACTTTTACCTGGCAAATAATTAAGGATGTTTGAACTAGTGAATATATTGAAAAACAGCTGCCCAATTTGGCAGCTGTTTTTTAATTATAGTTTAATTAAATTAGAAATATAAAAATAAAAAATCCTTGCTGTGCAAGGATTTTTGAATATGGAGCATACCGGATTCGAACCGGTGACCCCTTCGCTGCCAGCGAAGTATTCTCCCGCTGAACTAATGCCCCGTTAGTTATGACATATAAAATTTTATCATATTTATGGGCCCACTACAACTAAAGTTTATGTAATTTATTTATCAGCCTTTTTAATTTAATAATACTTAGCTAGTGCAATAAAAGCTGCAGATCATAATTATGAAAGACAACAAAATATACAGAATTTTATTTAGTAAAAGATATTTTTGATAAAATAGAAGAGAGGTGAGAATGACATGTCCATTTTAATTACCGGAGGAGCAGGATATATAGGCTCTCATACAGTTCGATATTTTACAGAAAAAAACGAAGACATCGTTGTGGTGGATAATCTTCAAAACGGTCATAAGGATTCTGTTCAAATAGACCATTTTTATAATATCGATATTAGAGATAAAGACGCACTGCAGGAAGTATTTATTAATCACAATATTGAAGGGGTTATTCATTTTGCCGCTAATTCCTTAGTAGGAGAGAGTATGTCAAAGCCTTATGATTATTATGAAAATAATGTATATGGAATGATGTGCTTATTAGATGTGATGAAAGAAAATAATGTGAAAAAAATTGTTTTCTCTTCAACAGCAGCGGTCTATGGTGAACCTAAACAGATCCCAATTATGGAAATTAATGAAACGAACCCGACAAATCCATATGGAGAAACAAAGCTTGCGATGGAAAAAATGATGAAGTGGTTTGAGCAAGGCTACGGTACACAATATGTTTCGCTTCGTTATTTTAATGCAGCTGGTGCTCATGAGAGTGGAATGATTGGTGAAGATCACGAGCCAGAAACACATTTAATGCCGCTCATTTTACAAGTGGCATTAGGTGTACGAGAACAGATTGCCATTTTTGGCAGTGATTATCCTACAATTGATGGAACATGTGTGAGGGACTATATTCATGTTATGGACTTAGCAGCCGCGCACTATTTAGCTTTGGAATATTTAAGAAAAGAGAATAAGAGTGATGTTTTTAATTTAGGCAATGGGAATGGGTACTCTGTTAAGCAAGTAATAGATACAGCGAGGAAAGTAACGAACCATCCTATTCCTTCAGTATTAAAAGACAGAAGATCAGGAGATCCGGCGGTGTTAATTGCTTCATCTGAAAAAGCGAAAACGTTGCTTGGTTGGAATCCGCAGCATCATTCATTAGAAAAAATGATTGCCGATGCTTGGAACTGGCATCAAGGGAATCCCGAAGGATATACAAAGTAAAGGCTGGTATTCCTAATAAAGATTCATAAAAGATCGTTTCATACACATGAATTTTTGAGGATGGCCCAATAAGACCATCCTCAAAAAATATTCAGCTCATGCTTTCGATCTCCATAAATCTAACACCTTTTATATTAGATACACTATAATAAACATCTGTTATACGTCGTTTATAGTCTACGGTAACGTGCAGCTGGACATTGTGTGTACCGTCTTCCATATCTTTAATGCGAACCTTCTGAATGGAGATTTTTAATTCTTTAATAGAAGGAATGAGATCCACAATGTCTTCCTTACTTTCAATCATTAATTCAAGCAGAATTTCTTTTTCCCTCAGCTGTCGTGGTCCTATTAAACCCAAGATAAACGGAATCACTTCTACTGAGATAATTAACAAGGCAGCTCCAGCAGCTGCTTCGAGATAAAAGCCAGCTCCTACTGCGATGCCGATTCCGGCAGCTCCCCATATGATTGCCGCTGTTGTTAGGCCTGATATTGTGTCATTGCCTCTTCTTAAAATAACCCCTGCACCGAGAAAGCCGATTCCTGAAACAATTTGTGCTGCAAGCCGCAGCGGATCCATCGTAATATTTATTTGATCATTGCCTGTAAAAACATAAGCTGATTCAATTGATACAATGGTCAAAAGACAGCTGACTATGGAAATAACAAGGCTGGTTTTTAATCCAACTGGCTTTCTCTTTAATTCACGCTCAAGACCGATGACTAACCCAAGAAAGGCTGAAATCCCTAATTTGATTAGTATTTCTGTTTCTAAACCCGGCATATTATCTCCTGCTTTTTCAGTTATTTATAGTATTTTTATCACTGCTACACTAGGAAACAGTGTAAAATAGTACATACCCACAAATGACAAAGGCTAACCAAGGAGAATATAAATGTCTAATGCAAAAATAAATCCTTATATGCTCTTGGCCATTGGAGTGATCTCCGTATCTACTTCGGCCATTCTAGTGAAATTTTCTACCGCGCCATCTGGTGTTATAGCCTTCTATAGGCTGTTTTTTTCTGTGTTGTTTATGCTGCCGGTTTTTTTACTAAAGTATGTTCCAGAACTCCGACTTATTACAAAACGGGATTGGCTCTTTTCTGCATTAGCTGGAGTATTTTTAGCATTTCACTTCATTCTATGGTTTGAATCGCTGAATTACACGTCAGTTGCCAGTTCTACAGTGCTTGTTACGCTTCAGCCATTATTTGCTTTTATCGGCACCTATATTTTCTTCAAAGAAAAGTTTTCGTGGAAGGCGATTTTGAGCGGAATAATTGCCGTTGGTGGCAGTGTGATCATAAGCTGGGGAGATTTTAAAATAAGCGGATCAGCCCTTTTTGGGGATATCTTGGCCTTGATTGCCTGTGCACTTGTCACAGCTTATCTTATGTTTGGTCAAACTGTTCGGAAAAGAGTATCGCTTATTACATATACATTCCTCGTATATTTGATTTGTACCATTACATTGTTCTTCTACGTGATTTTTGCAGGAGAACCGCTGTTTCCATACCCAGCAAGTGACTGGGGATATTTTATTTTACTTGCTCTAGTACCTACATTACTTGGTCATACGTTATTTAATTGGTCTTTACAATGGCTAAGCACCTCGACGATATCAATGGCTATTTTATTTGAGCCAGTTGGAGCTGCGATCTTGGCATATTATTTATTACAGGAAAGTCTAGTCTGGACGCAAATAGCTGGAGGATTAATTGTAATAGGGGGGATATCCATCTTTTTATTAGATGGAAGAAGGGTACAGAAAAAGAAATTTAAGAATAAGGCTGTTTAATGATTCTGTTAATGATAAAAATCTTTTTAAGCTGGGAAAAGCCTAAGAGTGCATACGTACTCTTAGGCTTTTTTGGATATATGATCAGTTCTAGGATAGTTTTACTGTTTTTATCATACCAATATAAGTATAAGTAAGCCGACGAAATTTTGTAATGCTGGGAGTTCAGATGAATAAATAAGATAATCTTGAAAAGATTAGGCCAGCCATGGTTGTAAAGATAAATGTTCCTCCATAAACTTTTCCTTTACTGTTTGAAATACGGATTGCTTCCATATAGGAGACAGCAAACAAGAATACCGCCATTGCAACTGATAAATAAAGCGCTAAATTTTCCATTTTAATTGTGCACCCTTTCGTAGATTAGATACTAGAGTTAATAGATTCTATGAAGTAGGCCGCAAAACTATTCCTAATGGAGTCTAATAGATCTGCTTAATAATTGTTGATAAAGTGGATAACTCTTATCTGGTGTTGTGGGTAAGTTGTGTAGCTATTGATATTTAATAATAATTCTGTGGATAAATATGTGGATTAATTGGATATGATTTAAAAAAGTATTTTTCTTCTTATATTATATCTAGTGGAAGGGGGCAAAATAGATTCTCAAGCAAAATAAATGATCTTGTGGGCGAATCTGAAAAATAAATGAGCCGTGTTCCTCAAATATAACTTTTAAATAGGTTAATGTTCTTCTATAAGAAATGTTACAAGCAGAATAGGAAATGATGAGTAACAGATATCATTTCTTAATAATAGCTGTTAAATCAATTATTATGTCTATTTGATCAATATGCGTGGATAACAGTTATAGAAAATACAATATAAAAAAATAAAATAAAAAATTATATTGCAAACATATTTAGAACATGATATATTAAATCTCGTCCTCATAAGAGGCACACAAATGAAAAACAACTTCTTAAAAAAATATTTTAAAAAGTTGTTGACTCAGCATCACACAGATGTTATGATAATAAAGTCGCTTCTGAAGCGACAGAGTCACTGAAATTGCTCTTTGAAAACTGAACGAACAATAAAACGTCAACGTTTAAAAGATTCTTTGGGATCGAAAAAATGTACATTATGTACACAAGAGCTAATCAACTCTTTCTTGGAGAGTTTGATCCTGGCTCAGGACGAACGCTGGCGGCGTGCCTAATACATGCAAGTCGAGCGGACGGATGGGAGCTTGCTCCCAGAAGTCAGCGGCGGACGGGTGAGTAACACGTGGGCAACCTGCCTGTAAGACTGGGATAACTTCGGGAAACCGGAGCTAATACCGGATAATGCTTTTGGACTCATGTCCTTAAGCTGAAAGATGGTTTCGGCTATCACTTACAGATGGGCCCGCGGCGCATTAGCTAGTTGGTGAGGTAACGGCTCACCAAGGCAACGATGCGTAGCCGACCTGAGAGGGTGATCGGCCACACTGGGACTGAGACACGGCCCAGACTCCTACGGGAGGCAGCAGTAGGGAATCTTCCGCAATGGACGAAAGTCTGACGGAGCAACGCCGCGTGAGTGATGAAGGTTTTCGGATCGTAAAACTCTGTTGTTAGGGAAGAACAAGTACCGGAGTAACTGCCGGTACCTTGACGGTACCTAACCAGAAAGCCACGGCTAACTACGTGCCAGCAGCCGCGGTAATACGTAGGTGGCAAGCGTTGTCCGGAATTATTGGGCGTAAAGCGCGCGCAGGCGGTCCTTTAAGTCTGATGTGAAAGCCCACGGCTCAACCGTGGAGGGTCATTGGAAACTGGGGGACTTGAGTGCAGAAGAGGAGAGTGGAATTCCACGTGTAGCGGTGAAATGCGTAGAGATGTGGAGGAACACCAGTGGCGAAGGCGACTCTCTGGTCTGTAACTGACGCTGAGGCGCGAAAGCGTGGGGAGCGAACAGGATTAGATACCCTGGTAGTCCACGCCGTAAACGATGAGTGCTAAGTGTTAGAGGGTTTCCGCCCTTTAGTGCTGCAGCAAACGCATTAAGCACTCCGCCTGGGGAGTACGGCCGCAAGGCTGAAACTCAAAGGAATTGACGGGGGCCCGCACAAGCGGTGGAGCATGTGGTTTAATTCGAAGCAACGCGAAGAACCTTACCAGGTCTTGACATCCTCTGACACTCCTAGAGATAGGACGTTCCCCTTCGGGGGACAGAGTGACAGGTGGTGCATGGTTGTCGTCAGCTCGTGTCGTGAGATGTTGGGTTAAGTCCCGCAACGAGCGCAACCCTTGATCTTAGTTGCCAGCATTCAGTTGGGCACTCTAAGGTGACTGCCGGTGACAAACCGGAGGAAGGTGGGGATGACGTCAAATCATCATGCCCCTTATGACCTGGGCTACACACGTGCTACAATGGATGGTACAAAGGGCTGCAAGACCGCGAGGTTTAGCCAATCCCATAAAACCATTCTCAGTTCGGATTGCAGGCTGCAACTCGCCTGCATGAAGCCGGAATCGCTAGTAATCGCGGATCAGCATGCCGCGGTGAATACGTTCCCGGGCCTTGTACACACCGCCCGTCACACCACGAGAGTTTGTAACACCCGAAGTCGGTGGGGTAACCTTTTGGAGCCAGCCGCCTAAGGTGGGACAGATGATTGGGGTGAAGTCGTAACAAGGTAGCCGTATCGGAAGGTGCGGCTGGATCACCTCCTTTCTAAGGATGAAATGAAGTTTATCTTCATTAAAAGACGTCTTTATTTGTTCGTTCAGTTTTGAGAGAGCAATCTCTCTGGGTTAGTATTTTGAAAAAGAATACTAACTTAAATACATTGCTCCTGCGCCGCAGTAGTTCGAGGAAGTTAATCCTCAGCTCGTCGCAAGGCAGCATGAAGAATAGCTGCGATGGCTAATCACGATGTGATTGAAATCAGTGGCCTTGTTCCTTGAAAACTAGATAATGCAATATAGAAGAAGATTACCAAGTAATCGCCATCTTAGTTTTTTCTCTCTTATTTAGAAACTAATCTTTAGTAACGAAGTAAGAGCAGTAACCATGAGGGTAATGAGCGACAAGGAGATCAAGGAAGCGACGGAGCGAGCACCGGAGCGTACTTCGTACGTGAGGAGCAGAGTGACAGAGCTGACGCAGAGATCCGCAGGCGATCATTAGCCGAAGTAGGTTAAGTTAGAAAGGGCGCACGGTGAATGCCTTGGCACTAGGAGCCGATGAAGGACGGTACTAACACCGATATGCTTCGGGGAGCTGTAAGTAAGCTTTGATCCGGAGATTTCCGAATGGGGGAACCCATCATCCGTAATGGGATGATATCTTTACCTGAATACATAGGGTATTGAAGGCAGACCCGGGGAACTGAAACATCTAAGTACCCGGAGGAAGAGAAAGCAAACGCGATTCCCTGAGTAGCGGCGAGCGAAACGGGATTAGCCCAAACCAAGAGGCTTGCCTCTTGGGGTTGTAGGACACTCTACACGGAGTTACAAAGGAGCGAGGTAAGTGAACAGGTCTGGAAAGGCCGGCCATAGAAGGTAAAAGCCCTGTAGTTGAAACTTCGTTCCCTCCAGAGTGGATCCTGAGTACGGCGGGACACGAGAAATCCCGTCGGAAGCAGGGAGGACCATCTCCCAAGGCTAAATACTCCCTAGTGACCGATAGTGAACCAGTACCGTGAGGGAAAGGTGAAAAGCACCCCGGAAGGGGAGTGAAATAGTTCCTGAAACCGTGTGCCTACAAGTAGTCAGAGCCCATTAACGGGTGATGGCGTGCCTTTTGTAGAATGAACCGGCGAGTTACGATTACATGCAAGGTTAAGTTGATAAGACGGAGCCGCAGCGAAAGCGAGTCTGAATAGGGCGAATGAGTATGTGGTCGTAGACCCGAAACCAGGTGATCTACCCATGTCCAGGTTGAAGTTCAGGTAACACTGAATGGAGGACCGAACCCACGCACGTTGAAAAGTGCGGGGATGAGGTGTGGGTAGCGGAGAAATTCCAATCGAACTTGGAGATAGCTGGTTCTCTCCGAAATAGCTTTAGGGCTAGCCTCATGTAGTAAGAGTCTTGGAGGTAGAGCACTGTTTGGACTAGGGGCCCTCATCGGGTTACCGAATTCAGACAAACTCCGAATGCCAAAGACTTATCCATGGGAGTCAGACTGCGAGTGATAAGATCCGTAGTCAAGAGGGAAACAGCCCAGACCACCAGCTAAGGTCCCAAAGTATACGTTAAGTGGAAAAGGATGTGGAGTTGCTTAGACAACCAGGATGTTGGCTTAGAAGCAGCCACCATTTAAAGAGTGCGTAATAGCTCACTGGTCGAGTGACTCCGCGCCGAAAATGTACCGGGGCTAAACGTATCACCGAAGCTGTGGATGGACACCATTAGGTGTCCGTGGTAGGAGAGCGTTCTAAGGGCGTTGAAGCTAGACCGTAAGGACTGGTGGAGCGCTTAGAAGTGAGAATGCCGGTATGAGTAGCGAAAGATGGGTGAGAATCCCATCCACCGAATGCCTAAGGTTTCCTGAGGAAGGCTCGTCCGCTCAGGGTTAGTCGGGACCTAAGCCGAGGCTGAAAAGCGTAGGCGATGGACAACAGGTTGATATTCCTGTACCACCAAAATCCGTTTGAGTGATGGGGGGACGCAGGAGGATAGGGTAAGCGCGCTGTTGGATTAGCGCGTCCAAGCAGTTAGGCTGCAAGTGAGGCAAATCCCGCTTGCATACGGCTGAGCTGTGACGGCGAGGGAAATATAGTACCGAAGTTCTTGATTCCACACTGCCAAGAAAAGCCTCTAGCGAGGATTAGGTGCCCGTACCGCAAACCGACACAGGTAGGCGAGGAGAGAATCCTAAGGTGAGCGAGAGAACTCTCGTTAAGGAACTCGGCAAAATGACCCCGTAACTTCGGGAGAAGGGGTGCTCATTAGGGTGTTAAAGCCTTGATGAGCCGCAGTGAATAGGCCCAGGCGACTGTTTAGCAAAAACACAGGTCTCTGCGAAGCCGCAAGGCGAAGTATAGGGGCTGACGCCTGCCCGGTGCTGGAAGGTTAAGAGGAGGGGTTAGCGCAAGCGAAGCTCTGAATCGAAGCCCCAGTAAACGGCGGCCGTAACTATAACGGTCCTAAGGTAGCGAAATTCCTTGTCGGGTAAGTTCCGACCCGCACGAAAGGCGTAACGATCTGGGCACTGTCTCAACGAGAGACTCGGTGAAATTATAGTACCTGTGAAGATGCAGGTTACCCGCGACAGGACGGAAAGACCCCGTGGAGCTTTACTGTAGCCTGATATTGAATTTTGGTACAGCTTGTACAGGATAGGTAGGAGCCTGAGAAACCGGAGCGCCAGCTTCGGTGGAGGCGTCGGTGGGATACTACCCTGGCTGTATTGAAATTCTAACCCGCGCCCCTGATCGGGGCGGGAGACAGTGTCAGGTGGGCAGTTTGACTGGGGCGGTCGCCTCCTAAAAAGTAACGGAGGCGCCCAAAGGTTCCCTCAGAATGGTTGGAAATCATTCGTAGAGTGTAAAGGCACAAGGGAGCTTGACTGCGAGACCTACAAGTCGAGCAGGGACGAAAGTCGGGCTTAGTGATCCGGTGGTTCCGCATGGAAGGGCCATCGCTCAACGGATAAAAGCTACCCCGGGGATAACAGGCTTATCTCCCCCAAGAGTCCACATCGACGGGGAGGTTTGGCACCTCGATGTCGGCTCATCGCATCCTGGGGCTGTAGTCGGTCCCAAGGGTTGGGCTGTTCGCCCATTAAAGCGGTACGCGAGCTGGGTTCAGAACGTCGTGAGACAGTTCGGTCCCTATCCGTCGTGGGCGCAGGAAATTTGAGAGGAGCTGTCCTTAGTACGAGAGGACCGGGATGGACGCACCGCTGGTGTACCAGTTGTCTTGCCAAAGGCATCGCTGGGTAGCTATGTGCGGAAGGGATAAGTGCTGAAAGCATCTAAGCATGAAGCCCCCCTCGAGATGAGATTTCCCATAGCGTCAAGCTAGTAAGAACCCTGAAAGATGATCAGGTTGATAGGTCAGAGGTGGAAGCGTGGCGACACGTGCAGCTGACTGATACTAATCGTTCGAGGACTTAACCAAATGAATGGTAGATACTTGAATACTCTTCTTCTAACATTATCTAGTTTTGAAGGAATAATTTTTAAAATTGTTCTTGATATTTTTCATAAAGACGTTATAATAATAAATGTCTTTAAAAAGTCCGGTGGCGATAGCGAGAAGGTCACACCCGTTCCCATCCCGAACACGGAAGTTAAGCTTCTCAGCGCCAATGGTAGTTAGGGGCTGTCCCCTTGTGAGAGTAGGACGCTGCCGGGCGATTAATAAATGGAGGATTAGCTCAGCTGGGAGAGCATCTGCCTTACAAGCAGAGGGTCGGCGGTTCGATCCCGTCATCCTCCACCATTATTTAAGCCGGTGTAGCTCAATTGGTAGAGCAACTGACTTGTAATCAGTAGGTTGGGGGTTCAAGTCCTCTCGCCGGCACCATTTGTACGAGCCATTAGCTCAGTCGGTAGAGCATCTGACTTTTAATCAGAGGGTCGAAGGTTCGAGTCCTTCATGGCTCACCATTTAAATATGCGGGTGTGGCGGAATTGGCAGACGCACCAGACTTAGGATCTGGCGCCGCAAGGCGTGGGGGTTCGACTCCCTTCACCCGCACCATTTATAAATTGCGGAAGTAGTTCAGTGGTAGAACACCACCTTGCCAAGGTGGGGGTCGCGGGTTCGAATCCCGTCTTCCGCTCCAAGTTTTTGCCGGGGTGGCGGAACTGGCAGACGCACAGGACTTAAAATCCTGCGGTAGGTGACTACCGTACCGGTTCGATTCCGGTCCTCGGCACCAGTAAACATTTTAATATGCGCCCGTAGCTCAATTGGATAGAGCGTCTGACTACGGATCAGAAGGTTATGGGTTCGACTCCTTTCGGGCGCGCCATATATTTCGGGGAGTAGCTCAGCTTGGTAGAGCACTTGGTTTGGGACCAAGGGGTCGCAGGTTCGAATCCTGTCTTCCCGACCATTCATTTAAATACCCAATATGGGGCCTTAGCTCAGCTGGGAGAGCGCCTGCCTTGCACGCAGGAGGTCAGCGGTTCGATCCCGCTAGGCTCCACCAAAACTTTTTTAAAAAACATGTTGACTTATCAATATACAGATGATAAGATAACGAAGTCGCTTTTTTGAAAGGCGAACAAATTGCTCTTTGAAAACTGAACGAACAATAAAACGTCAACGTTTAAAAAAGATTCTTCGGAATCAACAATGTACATTATGTACACAAGAGCTAATCAACTCTTTCTTGGAGAGTTTGATCCTGGCTCAGGACGAACGCTGGCGGCGTGCCTAATACATGCAAGTCGAGCGGACGGATGGGAGCTTGCTCCCTGAAGTCAGCGGCGGACGGGTGAGTAACACGTGGGCAACCTGCCTGTAAGACTGGGATAACTTCGGGAAACCGGAGCTAATACCGGATAATGCTTTTGGACTCATGTCCTTAAGCTGAAAGATGGTTTCGGCTATCACTTACAGATGGGCCCGCGGCGCATTAGCTAGTTGGTGAGGTAACGGCTCACCAAGGCAACGATGCGTAGCCGACCTGAGAGGGTGATCGGCCACACTGGGACTGAGACACGGCCCAGACTCCTACGGGAGGCAGCAGTAGGGAATCTTCCGCAATGGACGAAAGTCTGACGGAGCAACGCCGCGTGAGTGATGAAGGTTTTCGGATCGTAAAACTCTGTTGTTAGGGAAGAACAAGTACCGGAGTAACTGCCGGTACCTTGACGGTACCTAACCAGAAAGCCACGGCTAACTACGTGCCAGCAGCCGCGGTAATACGTAGGTGGCAAGCGTTGTCCGGAATTATTGGGCGTAAAGCGCGCGCAGGCGGTCCTTTAAGTCTGATGTGAAAGCCCACGGCTCAACCGTGGAGGGTCATTGGAAACTGGGGGACTTGAGTGCAGAAGAGGAGAGTGGAATTCCACGTGTAGCGGTGAAATGCGTAGAGATGTGGAGGAACACCAGTGGCGAAGGCGACTCTCTGGTCTGTAACTGACGCTGAGGCGCGAAAGCGTGGGGAGCGAACAGGATTAGATACCCTGGTAGTCCACGCCGTAAACGATGAGTGCTAAGTGTTAGAGGGTTTCCGCCCTTTAGTGCTGCAGCAAACGCATTAAGCACTCCGCCTGGGGAGTACGGCCGCAAGGCTGAAACTCAAAGGAATTGACGGGGGCCCGCACAAGCGGTGGAGCATGTGGTTTAATTCGAAGCAACGCGAAGAACCTTACCAGGTCTTGACATCCTCTGACACTCCTAGAGATAGGACGTTCCCCTTCGGGGGACAGAGTGACAGGTGGTGCATGGTTGTCGTCAGCTCGTGTCGTGAGATGTTGGGTTAAGTCCCGCAACGAGCGCAACCCTTGATCTTAGTTGCCAGCATTCAGTTGGGCACTCTAAGGTGACTGCCGGTGACAAACCGGAGGAAGGTGGGGATGACGTCAAATCATCATGCCCCTTATGACCTGGGCTACACACGTGCTACAATGGATGGTACAAAGGGCTGCAAGACCGCGAGGTTTAGCCAATCCCATAAAACCATTCTCAGTTCGGATTGCAGGCTGCAACTCGCCTGCATGAAGCCGGAATCGCTAGTAATCGCGGATCAGCATGCCGCGGTGAATACGTTCCCGGGCCTTGTACACACCGCCCGTCACACCACGAGAGTTTGTAACACCCGAAGTCGGTGGGGTAACCTTTTGGAGCCAGCCGCCTAAGGTGGGACAGATGATTGGGGTGAAGTCGTAACAAGGTAGCCGTATCGGAAGGTGCGGCTGGATCACCTCCTTTCTAAGGATGAAATGAAGTTTATCTTCATTAAAAGACGTCTTTATTTGTTCGTTCAGTTTTGAGAGAGCAATCTCTCTGGGTTAGTATTTTGAAAAAGAATACTAACTTAAATACATTGCTCCTGCGCCGCAGTAGTTCGAGGAAGTTAATCCTCAGCTCGTCGCAAGGCAGCATGAAGAATAGCTGCGATGGCTAATCACGATGTGATTGAAATCAGTGGCCTTGTTCCTTGAAAACTAGATAATGCAATATAGAAGAAGATTACCAAGTAATCGCCATCTTAGTTTTTTCTCTCTTATTTAGAAACTAATCTTTAGTAACGAAGTAAGAGCAGTAACCATGAGGGTAATGAGCGACAAGGAGATCAAGGAAGCGACGGAGCGAGCACCGGAGCGTACTTCGTACGTGAGGAGCAGAGTGACA
>NZ_LT800494.1:984946-1370766 GCF_900166665.1 Cytobacillus gottheilii
CGAATCCCGTCTTCCGCTCCAAGTATTTTGCCGGGGTGGCGGAACTGGCAGACGCACAGGACTTAAAATCCTGCGGTAGGTGACTACCGTACCGGTTCGATTCCGGTCCTCGGCACCAGTAACATTTTAATATGCGCCCGTAGCTCAATTGGATAGAGCGTCTGACTACGGATCAGAAGGTTATGGGTTCGACTCCTTTCGGGCGCGCCATATATTTCGGGGAGTAGCTCAGCTTGGTAGAGCACTTGGTTTGGGACCAAGGGGTCGCAGGTTCGAATCCTGTCTTCCCGACCATTCATTTAAATACCCAATATGGGGCCTTAGCTCAGCTGGGAGAGCGCCTGCCTTGCACGCAGGAGGTCAGCGGTTCGATCCCGCTAGGCTCCACCATAAAATATCCTTTATATTTATTTTGGCGGTGTAGCTCAGCTGGCTAGAGCGTACGGTTCATACCCGTGAGGTCGGGGGTTCGATCCCCTCCGCCGCTACCAAAATAATATAAATGGACCTTTAGCTCAGTTGGTTAGAGCAGACGGCTCATAACCGTCCGGTCGTAGGTTCGAGTCCTACAAGGTCCACCATTTTCGAAATGCGGAGGAATACCCAAGTCCGGCTGAAGGGATCGGTCTTGAAAACCGACAGGCGGGTTAAACCGCGCGGGGGTTCGAATCCCTCTTCCTCCGCCATAATTTTATATGTGGCAATACAAGATTTTTAATTATTATTATCGCGGGGTGGAGCAACGAGCAAAACATCGTTGAAATCACTGCGAGTTGTACCGATTGATCTACTTCTTGAATTCACTTTCTGAAATCGGGACAGTCATTTGGTAACATTGGGCATAAAAAAAATTATGCAAATATTATTATCGCGGGGTGGAGCAGTCCGGTAGCTCGTCGGGCTCATAACCCGAAGGTCACAGGTTCAAATCCTGTCCCCGCAATTTGGTCCGGTAGTTCAGTTGGTTAGAATGCCTGCCTGTCACGCAGGAGGTCGCGGGTTCGAGTCCCGTCCGGACCGCCATTTTAAATATAGTATGGCTCAGTAGCTCAGTCGGTAGAGCAGATTGCTCACATCACTGAATATGCTGCTTAAGCAAAGGACTTACTATTTAAGAGTTTAGGAAGAAAAATATAAGTATGGCTCAGTAGCTCAGTCGGTAGAGCAAAGGACTGAAAATCCTTGTGTCGGCGGTTCGATTCCGTCCTGAGCCACCATTTGAATATATTAAAACATATGCGGGTGTAGTTTAGTGGTAAAACCTCAGCCTTCCAAGCTGATGATGAGGGTTCGATTCCCTTCACCCGCTCCAATTGTATGGGCCTATAGCTCAGCTGGTTAGAGCGCACGCCTGATAAGCGTGAGGTCGATGGTTCGAGTCCATTTAGGCCCACCATACAATTATTCCGCAGTAGCTCAGTGGTAGAGCATTCGGCTGTTAACCGAACGGTCGTAGGTTCGAGTCCTACCTGCGGAGCCATATGGGGAAGTACTCAAGAGGCTGAAGAGGCGCCCCTGCTAAGGGTGTAGGTCGCGTAAGCGGCGCGAGGGTTCAAATCCCTCCTTCTCCGCCATATTGGCCCCTTGGTCAAGCGGTTAAGACACCGCCCTTTCACGGCGGTAACACGGGTTCGAATCCCGTAGGGGTCATATTGTTATAAAAAGCTGTCAACTTATGTTGACAGCTTTTTTGTGCGTAAAGGAAATATAAATAAGGGTTCAATCTATATTTTCCTCTTTTTTTACTAGTTTTTGCCCTGGGTTATTTAAATCAATCTCCGACGTTACACCCGTGTATGGTCCCCTAAACATATCCCCGGTCGCCATTATTTTTCCATCTGGTGCATCAAAGATAGGAATTTTGGTTTGATTTTTATTTGCTTCGTGTAAAAGATATTCTTCTTCTTGATTGCTCATCAACGGTCACGCTCCTTTCAATCTCTTCTATTTATTATGTAATGAATAACAAAATTTATCCTCCAAGAAAGGACACCCTTGTACGAAACTGACTATTTATAAAAAAGTTCAGTTGCATTTTGATGAAAGCTGCCGAAAAATGCTCTAAATTGTCAAAAAATTATGATAGATAATAGCAAGGGTTTTGGCGTTTCTTATCGAATACATCTTTTAAGAGGATACGTGACTTAGAAAAAGGCAGAGGTGATAAAAAGCATGAATACAGTATATCCTACCGATTATGAATTGCATTTGTTTCATGAAGGTACATTGTTTGAAGCCTATAAGCTTTTTGGTTCGCATCTGCTTGAAAGTGAGGAGGGAATTCAAACTAGATTTTGTGTGTGGGCTCCAAATGCAGCGGAAGTAAGACTAGTGGGGGATTTTAATCATTGGAACGGTGAAAATCATCCGCTTGAAAAGGTAAATAATGAAGGTGTTTGGTATACCCTTCTTGAAATGAATTTAGAGGGTCAGCTTTACAAATATGAAATTGTTACAAAGGAGGGAAATGTAATATTAAAGTCAGACCCGTACGCATATTTTTCAGAGCTGCGTCCCAAAACAGCATCAATAGTATACGGGTTAAATGATTATGCATGGAATGATGTGAAATGGCTTCAAAAAAGAGAAAAAAGCAATTCACTGGCAAAGCCCATTGTTATTTATGAAGTCCATCTAGGAACTTGGAAAAAGAAAAATGGAAAATATTTAAGTTATCAGGAATTAGCATTAGAACTCATACCATATATTAAAGAACATGGTTTTACTCATATTGAAATTTTACCGCTAGTTGAGCATCCGCTCGATATTTCATGGGGATACCAAGGTACAGGTTATTATGCAGCAACTAGCAGGTATGGGTCGCCTAAAGATTTAATGTATTTCATTGATCAATGTCATCAGCATGATATCGGAGTCATACTGGATTGGGTTCCTGGGCACTTCTGTAAAGACGCACATGGTTTATACAGGTTTGATGGTGACAATGTATATGAATATGAAACGGAAGCCGATCGTGAAAATCATGTTTGGGGGACCGCAAATTTTAATCTTGCTAAAAATGAAGTTCAAAGTTTTTTGATTTCGAATGCTATTTTCTGGCTTGAGAAATATCATATTGACGGATTTCGCGTTGATGCTGTGTCCAATATTATTTACTGGCCAAATCGCCAGAGAACGGAGGAAAATCCTTTTGGAACAGCATTTTTGCGTAAATTGAATGAACAGGTGGAATTGTACGATCCCAGTGTACTAATGATTGCAGAAGATTCAACTGACTGGCCGCAAGTAACCGCTCCAGTTCATTACGGGGGGTTAGGGTTCAGTTATAAGTGGAATATGGGCTGGATGAATGACGTGCTTTCTTACATGGAAACTCATGCAGCTGATCGAAAGTATAAGCATGAGAAGATGACCTTTTCTCTTATGTACGCTTTCTCGGAAAATTTTATATTACCTTTTTCACATGATGAGGTCGTGCATGGTAAGAAGTCTTTATTGGATAAAATGCCGGGAGACTATTGGCAGAAGTTTGCACAAATGCGGCTGCTTTTGGCTTTTATGTTTGCCCATCCGGGGAAAAAACTTCTATTTATGGGGTTTGAGCTTGCGATGTTTTCAGAATGGAAGGATCAGGAGCAATTGGATTGGCATTTGCTGCAATATGATATGCACAAAAAAATGAACGGATATGTGAAAGAGCTTGTTAAATTGTATAAAAGGTCAAAGCAGCTGTACGAGGTTGAGCATCGTCATGAGGGTTTTGAATGGATTGATGCAGATAATGCTGAGCAATCAATCTTCTCTTTTATTAGAAAAGCTGAGAATCCAGAGGAGTGTTATATTGTTGTTTGTAATTTTACAGAGCGATCTTATGAGGATTATTTAATTGGAGTTCCATATGGCGGGGAATATCGTGAAATCTTCAATAGTGATTTGGAGGATTATGGAGGATCAAATCAAATCAATAAGAAATTGCTCAAGGCCATTGAAGTTTCTTTTCATGGAAAGCAATGGGGTATTCAAATGACAATTCCTCCTTTTGGGGTTTCCATTTTAAGACATGTAAAAAAAAGAAAGGGGAGAAAAGGAAATGGGAAAGAAAAACTGCGTAGCCATGTTGTTAGCAGGGGGACAGGGGAGCAGGCTTAATTCATTAACAAAAAACTTGGCAAAGCCGGCTGTCCCTTTTGGAGGAAAATACAGAATTATTGATTTTGCTCTCAGCAACTGTACAAATTCAGGTATTGATACAGTTGGTGTTTTAACACAATATCAGCCTCTTATTCTGAATTCATACATTGGCATTGGCAGTGCATGGGACTTGGATCGAAAAGATGGCGGTGTAACCGTTCTGCCGCCGTATAGTGAGTCATCAGAGGTGAAGTGGTATACAGGTACAGCAAGTGCTATTTACCAGAATTTAAATTACTTAGAGCAATATGATCCCGAGTATGTCCTCATTTTATCTGGTGATCACATTTATAAAATGGATTATGATCATATGCTTGAATTTCATAAGAGCAAAGGTGCAGATGCAACCATTTCCGTTATTGAAGTCCCATGGCATGAGGCACCTCGATTTGGCATCATGAACACGAATAAAGAAATGAATATTATTGAATTTGATGAAAAGCCTGCGAATCCCAAAAACAATTTGGCATCAATGGGGATCTATATTTTCAACTGGAATGTTTTAAAAAGATTATTAAGAGAAGATGATCTAAATCATAATTCCAGTCATGATTTCGGCAAAGACATCATTCCTCATATGCTTAAGGAGCAATGTAAATTATTTGCCTATCCCTTTAAAGGATATTGGAAGGATGTTGGTACAGTCGAAAGCCTGTGGGAGGCCAATATGGATCTGCTGGAAGAAAACAGCGAGTTAAACCTTTTTGATTATGATTGGCGGATATACTCTGTTAATTCAAATCATCCTCCACAATACATTTCACCTGATGCTGCTGTCTCTCAGTCCTTAATCAACGAAGGCTGTGTGATTGAAGGCGATATCCATAAATCTGTTCTATTTCAAGGAGTCTCTGTCGGCAATGGAACGATCATTAAGGAGTCTGTTGTGATGCCCGGGGCAATTGTAGGCAGAAATGTTTTAATTGAAAAAGCGATTGTACCGCCTGATATCGTCATTCCAGATGGTGCAGTAATCAGATCGCTGGATGGCAAGATTGTTCTAGTGACAGAGGATATGCTCGAATTGCTTGCAAACTAATCTTATAGGCAGAACAAAAGAAGGAGGGATTCATGTGAATAATATGTTACTTGGCGTTATTGATGCTACTACCTACCATGATGGGCTTGAGGAGTTATCTCTTCACCGCTCTTTAGCTGCGATTCCCTTCGCAGGGCGTTACCGTCTAATTGACTTCATTCTTTCAAATATGGTGAACTCAGGAATTGTCAGTGTTGCAATATTCCCCAAATACCAATATCGTTCTCTTATGGACCATCTGGGGTCAGGAAAGAATTGGGATTTAAACCGTAAACGGGATGGTCTTTTCTTCTTCCCTTCCCCTAATTTAGACAGTCACAATAATGGCATCGGATCATTTATCCATTTCGCTGCTAATATGGATTACTTTTACAGAAGCAGACAAGAATATGCTCTTATTTCTAACTGCTTTACAGTCTTTAATATGGACTTTAAGCCCGTTCTTGATCGTCATATCAATACCGGATGTGATATTACAGTCATTTATAAAGAAGAGCAATCATTAGACGTGTTTTTAGTAAAAAAATCCCTATTAATTGAGCTGATCAATTCAAGAGATGAAACAGGCTACACCTGTATGTGTGACGTTGTGGCAGATCTACAGCAAAACAACTATACACTTTGTTCGTATGAATATACAGGATCATTTGTAGCGATTGATTCAATTGAAACTTATTTTCAAGCAAATATGCAGCTCCTGCAGCCTCAAACATGGAAAAACCTCTTTTTAAAGGATCAGCCTATTTATACAAAAGTCAAAGATGAACCGCCAACTAGGTATTTATCAGGAAGCTCTGTACGCAATTCCATCATTGCGAATGGCTGCCGGATTGAAGGAACGGTAGAAAACAGCATTATTTCCCGCGGTGTTGTCATTGGCAAAGGAACTGTTGTAAAAAACAGCATTATTATGCAAAAGTGTGAGATAGGCGAAAACTGTGTATTAGAGAATAGCATTTTAGATAAAGATGTAAAGGTACAACCAAATACCAGCCTGATCGGAACAGAAGCGAATCCATTTGTCGTCCGAAAAGGTACGGTACAAGGAGCGCTGATGAATTCGTGAATGTATTATTTGTCGTGTCAGAGTGTGTGCCTTTTGTAAAATCAGGAGGCCTTGCCGATGTAGCAGGCTCACTGCCTAATGAATTAATTAAGCAAGGAACAGATGTAAGAGTGATTCTTCCGAAATATGGAATAATCCATCAGCAGTATAAAGAAAAAATGAGTCCTTTAAAGCAGTTCGAAGTGAAAGTGGGCTGGAGAAACCAATACTGCGGCATAGAACAGTTAGTGATAAAAGATATCACCTATTATTTCGTGGATAATGAGTATTATTTTAATAGAGAGCATCTATATGGATATGGTGACGATGGTGAACGGTTTGCTTATTTCAATCAAGCTGTTCTTGAAAGTTTTGAACACATTGACTTTTTTCCGGATGTTATTCATTGCCATGACTGGCATACCGCGATGATTCCCTATTTACTAAGAGTAAAGCATCAGCATAGAAAAGGTTATCAGCATATTAAATCGGTATTTACCATCCATAATCTGCAGTTTCAAGGTATCTTCACTAAAGAGGCTGTTGGCGACTTATTTGAACTAAATCAAAAGCATTATAATAGCGATGAACTGGAATTCTACGGCGCTATGAATTTTATGAAAGGCGCTTTAGTGGCAGCGGACTCCATTACGACAGTAAGTGAAGCGTATAAAGAAGAAATCCAAACTGAATATTACGGAGAAAAGCTGCACGGACTATTAAAGAAAAGAGCTAATAATCTAGAAGGCATTTTAAATGGAATTGATGATGAATTTTATAACCCTGCAGCAGATCCAGCATTAAAGCAATCTTTTCATGTAAGTGATAGACGTGGGAAGAAAGAAAATAAGCTGGATCTTCAGCAGAAATTTGGATTGGTAGAAGATATTGAGATCCCTATTATTGCAATGGTTACTAGACTGACAAAGCAAAAGGGTCTAGATCTGATAACCTGTATTTTTCATGAATTAATGCAGGAAGATATTCAATTTATTTTGCTGGGCACAGGCGATGAGCCATTCGAGCAGTTTTTCCGGTCGATGGAGGGACAATACCCGCAAAAATGTAAGGCTTATATTGGATTTGATGAAAGTATTGCTCATCAGATCTATGCGGGTGCAGATTTATTTCTGATGCCATCTCAATTTGAACCATGTGGACTTGGTCAAATGATTGCGATGCGATATGGAGCAGTTCCAATTGTACGTGAAACCGGGGGGTTAAAAGATACAGTTCTATCTTATGATCCAGAAACTGGTAAAGGAAACGGCTTTACGTTTGCCAATTTTAATGCTCATGATATGCTCTATACGATTCGAAGAGCTTTGGGCTTTTTTCAGAATGAAAATGATTTGGACCAAGTGATGACCAATGCGATGAAGAAGGATTTTAGCTGGGCGCAGTCTGCTTTTCAATATAATAGATTGTACGCAAGTCTTATTACTAGGAGTGAAACTCATGTTTTCTGATAAGGATGCATTTAAGGAAGCTTTTTTAAAAAAGCTTGAGATGACTTGCGGTAAAAGTTTTGGAGAAAGCACTGAAAAAGATCGTTATTTTGCTTTAGGGCAGCTGGTTCGCGAGCATATCAGCACAGAATGGATCAACACTAATGAACGCTATCGGATTGATAAGGAAAAACAAGTGTATTATCTCTCAATTGAGTTCCTGCTTGGCAGACTGCTTCGGCAAAACTTAATGAATTTAGGCATTGAGAACATAGTAGAAGAAGGGTTACAAGATTTAGGGATCGACTTGAAGAATCTTGAGGAGATAGAGGTAGATGCCGGTTTAGGCAATGGTGGACTTGGACGTCTGGCGGCTTGCTTCCTTGATTCGCTTGCATCATTAAATTTGGCAGGTCATGGCTTTGGTATTCGCTATAAGCATGGCCTGTTTGAGCAAAAGATTGTCGATGGATATCAAGTGGAATTGCCGGAGCAATGGCTTCGCAATGGGCATGTATGGGAAGTAAGAAAGCCAGATTTGGCGATTGAGGTGCCCTTTTGGGGACATGTTGAAAGCTGGACAAAAGAAAACGGTTCTCTCGCTTTCCGTCACTTAAATCCTGAACTCATTACTGCTGTCCCTTATGATATGCCTGTTGCCGGATATCAGACAGATACAATCAATACGTTAAGGCTGTGGAGTGCTGAACCAGCGCCTTATCCTGTGAATAAAGATATATTAAATTACAAACGTGAAACAGAACAGGTTTCTGAATTTTTATATCCGGATGACACACATGATGAAGGAAAAATATTGAGATTAAAACAGCAATATTTTCTGGTGTGTGCAAGCTTAAAATCTATTGTTCAATCCTATCGCAGGCAGCATAGTAGTTTAAGAGAATTTCATGAATATGTCAGCATTCATATTAATGACACTCATCCTGTACTGGCAATCCCAGAGCTGATGAGAATACTGCTGGATGAAGAGGGGATGAACTGGGATGAGGCTTGGAATATTACGGTTAATACCATTTCATATACGAACCATACGACACTTGCAGAAGCATTAGAAAAATGGCCGATTCGTATTTTCCAGCCGCTTTTGCCGCGGATTTACATGATCGTCAATGAGATCAATGAACGCTTTTGTCAGGATCTATGGCAGGAATATGAAGGCGATTGGTCTCGAATTGAAAACATGGCCATTATTGCACATGGTCAAGTGAAAATGGCTCATTTAGCCATTTGCGGCAGTCATAGTGTTAATGGTGTTGCAGCTTTGCATACGGAGATTCTCAAATTAAGAGAAATGAATCAGTTTTATCAATACTATCCTGATAAATTTAATAACAAGACGAATGGAATTACCCATAGAAGATGGCTGATCAAATCTAATCCACTGTTAACCAATCTGATAAATGACAGCATTGGCACCGAATGGATTAGACGGCCGGAGGAACTCCATAAGCTAATGGATTATGAAGAGGATTCAGTTTTTCTGGAACAGCTTGCAGCTATTAAAAAGAAAAACAAAGAGCGTCTGGCAGAAGTGATCAGGAAGCAGGCAGGGCTCCATATTGATCCTTCATCCATTTTTGATGTTCAAGTAAAAAGGCTTCATGCTTATAAAAGACAGCTTTTAAATATCCTTCACGTCATGTACTTATACAATCAATTAAAAGAGAATAGTAGTTTCAGTATGTCGCCAAGAACCTTTATTTTTGGAGCAAAAGCATCTCCAGGCTACTATTATGCTAAAAAAATCATTAAATTAATAAACTCTGTTGCCGCAAAAGTGAATAATGACCCGCAAACACGAGATCAGCTGAAGGTCGTTTTCCTGGAAAATTATCGAGTATCATTAGCTGAGCTGGTGTTTCCCGCAGCAGATATTAGTGAGCAGATCTCTACAGCAACAAAGGAAGCTTCTGGCACAGGCAATATGAAATTTATGATGAATGGTGCAATTACTGTTGGAACGCTGGATGGAGCGAATATTGAAATTAAAGAAAAGGCTGGGGAGGAAAACATTTTCATTTTTGGCCTTACAGCTGAGGAAGTCTTGAAATACGAACGTCAAGGCGGCTACAATTCGATGGAATATTATCATCATGATGAGCGGATTAGAAAAGTCCTTGCTCAGTTAACAAATGGATTTTTCCCAGACACAGCTGGAGAATTTGAGGCCATCGCCAGCTCCTTATTAATGGAAAATGATCAATATTATGTACTCAGAGATTTTGATTCTTATGCCAAAATTCAGCATAGAGCGGGGTTAGCATATACAGACCAACATCGCTGGCAGAAAATGAGTTTGAATAACATTGCGACGTCCGGCTTTTTCTCAAGTGATCGGACGATTAAGGAATATGCAGACGAGATCTGGGGAATTCGTTCGGCACAAATTAGAGTATAGAACTTCAAATCCGGCAAATTGTAAACTGTCGAATATCTGTAACATATCATTTATTGGAGCGGAAGAGAGGGTTTTTTCTCTTCCGCTCTCTACTTTGCTACTTGGAATGAATATAAAATTACATTTTAAACTGATTCTATATTGAAGCATAAAAGGAAAAGTGCGGACATACCCATGGGATGAGAGGAAGTATGAAATTATTACCACTATAAAAATTCATATTTTATGGTAATAATGGATACAAGAGAAAAGGGGGTAGCATCATGTTTGAAATGGAAAAAGGCTCAATGGAAGAGGTACTGCTACACTTGCAAAATATTGGCCTGCAGTTGAACGAATACGAAAAAAGCAATGCTGTCATTCCTGTGAAAAGCTACAAAGAATTATTAGAATTCAGTATTAATATTGCAAGAAGAACGAACGATGTGTCGGAAACTATAGATGAAATAATTGGCGATCTTGAATCAAGTGTATAAATAATAAAAAGCGATACCATTTAGAGAGAAATGGCATCGCTTTTCTAATTTATAAACATGATTACAATGACTTGTTACTTGTCGTTATCATCATTTACATATCCATCAGATTTATGATATGGCACATCCCCAAAAGGTGCATCTATGTCTTCAGAATCAAGCATAGCCTCATATTCTTCATGCTTTTTGGAGGGATAAATCTTTCGTGATTTTCCTTCCATATCATTGCCTATAAAGGTTTCATAATCTTCAGTGAATCCTTCATCATCATGACCTTCATTATATAAAGAGTTGTAATCTTCATAATCACCCCTTAAATCTGAAGGTGTTTCTGAAGTGCCATACCGTGCAACCTCTTGGAAACTGTCCTCGTTATCAACAACTTCTCTAAATTGTTTATGCTGAAACGTATTTCCATGAGCAGGTTCCAGTACTTCTTCTTCAACAGGTCGATCACCTTTAATGTTTTGTTCAGGACTATTTTCTTTACTATAAAGTGTATAAGGGATGGCTTCTAACCTCTCGTAAGGAATATCGGCTCCCGATATTTTGCACTTTCCGTATGTCCCATCCTCCATTGCTTGTAATGCTGCATTAATTTTGTTCAGTTGAGAATCAATGTGCTCTTCTAAAGCGAAGTCTTTTTCTCTTTCGTAAAGCTCAGAACCCATATCAGCGGGGTGGTTATCATAAATAGAAAGTTCCCCAACTGTCTCACGGGCATTAACACCCTCTAAACTGCCATCTTTATTATCATGCAGCTGGGCTTCAAGCGATTGCTTTTCCTCCAGCAATAGACTTTTCAAATGATTTAGTTGTGTATTTGTAAGCATTTTATGACACATCCTCTTTTGAACTTTGAATTCTGGTTCTTTTTATTATGAACTGTACATGCACTTTTTATTGTCTTATCTTAAAAATACCCGTTTTTAATAAAATTAACCATGCCTTGCATATAGGCGATTTTTTGAACAGAAAAAAACCCTTTGCCATTGGAGGCAAAGGGTTTTAATTATAAGAGGTATCCTAAAAATAAGCCAATTGATAATAAGAAACCAAAGATGGTATTTGTTTGTGCAGTAGCTTTCATTGCTGGCATCATTGTAATCGGAATCGATTTTCCTATAAACCCTTTAGTTGCTTTAATCGCTTTTGGTGTACTTAAAATAACGAGCGCGAGCCATGGAGAGCTAACACCAGTAAAAATTAAGATAAACACCCATGCATAAGAAACAATAAACATACCGGCAAGCAGGTTCACTGCGCCTTTTCTGCCGATCAGGATGGCTAATGTCTTGCGGCCAAAATCTTTATCTCCATCAAAGTCACGAATATTATTGGCCAGCAATATGGCACCGACAAGCAGCAAGATTGGGAACGACACAAGAACACTTGTTAACGAAACCGTACCAGTTTGGATATAAAATGATATGAGGATAATCATCATCCCCATAAAAAAGCCGGCAAACAATTCTCCAAAAGGTGTATAAGCAATAGGCAGGGGTCCGCCCGTATACAAATAACCGACAGCCATGCATACTAACCCAACAGCCGCAAGCCACCAGCTTGTCTGCATGCAAATATAGACGCCAAGGAGCATAGAAATTCCGTATAAGCCTAAAGCAATCTGCATGACGGTCTTTGGTTTAATGCCTTCTCGAACGATGGCTCCACCTATTCCGACAGACTCCTCTGTATCAAGACCTCTTTTATAATCATAATATTCATTAAACATATTGGTAGCTGCTTGAATGAGCAAGCTTGCGAGCAGCATGGCTAAAAATAGTCCCACATGTATGTCAGTATCACTGATCGCTAATGCTGTTCCGATGAGTACCGGCACAAATGCAGCTGTTAATGTATGTGGTCTTGTTAACTGCCACCATACTTTCCAGCCTTTTGCCCCATTGGCAGGCTTCATGCTCGTCTGCACTTCAGGTTGCATAAACACACTCTCCCTATCCCTTTTATAATATATACGTATCAGCTGTTAATGATATATAGGTTGTAAAACGATATTATTAACATTACAATCATAAGTTTAGGAAATGTTCTCTAGAGTGTCAATCTAATTTTATAAGAAGGACAGGCGTTAATTTCCAATAAGCTGTATATAACACAATAAGCATATCTAAGAGCAAGCTTTTCTGTACATGAGCCATATTCTATAGCTATAGTGAATGTTGCTCTTTTTTATTAGACATATGGTATGATAATACTGCAGAAGATCCGCAATCATTGACATGTCAAGCGATTGAGGTGTATCTTTAAGGAATGAAGAATAGCCGCTAAAGCAGCTATTGGAGGGATTTTTTTGGTTACGATTCATGACACGGAACTAAAAGAAGGGATCCATGAAGCGATTGAAAAGGCAAAAGCTTTATCAAAGCCCATTTTAGTAAGCGAAGTAAAAAAAATAAATGAAATAGATCCTATCCTTTTCTTTCATGCCGGAAAAGCCCGTTATGAAGGAGAACGTTTTTTTTGGAAAGAAGGTTCCGGTAATGAAGCTTTTGCCGGAATAGGAATATGCGGACAAATTCAGTCGGATCAGGCAGCTGACCGCTTTTTTCTTGTGAAAAAAGAATGGGAAGCATTATTAGAAGATATGGTTATTTATAATGCCTTTTCAAATAAAGGCGCAGGTCCATTATTATTCGGGGGATTTTCCTTCGATCCACATAAAGAAAAGACTGTACTCTGGTCTAAGTTTTCACATTCTCTTTTTCATCTTCCTCTATTTATGTATAGTGTCGTTGATGGCGAAGCATATTTAACAACCAATGTAATTTGTACACAGCATGATGATCATACTTTATTTGAAAAAATAGAGGCAAACCGCCAAGCTCTTTTGAAGGATCTAGAAACTCACATTACCAATGGAACAAACATCCTTATAAAAGAAGAAGAAATAAATCCAGGAGCTTGGAAGGAAACTGTTGAGAGCGTTGTCAATGACATGAAGAAGGACCTTTATCAAAAGGTTGTGCTCGCTAGAGAAGAAAGGCTTACATTCTCACAGAAAATTTCGATCGAAGACGTGCTGGGGAATTTATTAGCAAGACAAAAAGATAGTTTTATTTTTGCGTTTGAAGCAAGCGGTGACTGCTTTATTGGAGCGACGCCTGAACGTTTAGTACGAAAAGAGGACAAGACATTATTTTCTACTTGTCTTGCGGGTTCAATCCGCAGAGGAGTAACAGAACAAGAAGATCAGCAACTCGGTAAAGAGCTGCTTCAAGATCCAAAGAATACGGTTGAGCACCATTATGTCGTTGAAATGATTACAGCCGCTATGAAGGAAACATGCGAGTCGGTGACCATTCCCGATAAGCCTGTATTAATGAAGCTAAAAGATATACAACATCTCTATACCCCTGTTACAGGTGTAGCCAATCCAGATACTACATTACTCACGCTTGTGGAACGATTGCATCCTACACCAGCGCTTGGCGGTGTCCCAACTGAATCGGCAATGGAAGTAATTCGTGAGAGAGAAGAACTGGACCGTGGGTTTTACGCTGCCCCAATTGGCTGGATGGATTACAGAGGGGATGGCGAGTTCGCTGTTGCTTTACGTTCAGGATTAATTCAGGGTGATGAAGCATCCATATTTGCCGGATGTGGAGTTGTACAGCATTCCGATCCAGTAAGTGAATATGAGGAAACAAAAATTAAATTCCGGCCAATGCGGTCTGCTCTTGGAGGGATGAAACAATGAGTCATCAAGCAGCCATGACATCCTATATTGCTGCGTTTGTTGCAGAGCTTGTTAAAAATGGGGTTGAGAATGCAGTAGTTAGTCCTGGTTCCAGGTCAACCCCAATGGCAATGGTAATGGCCGAACACCCAGATTTAAACATCCACATTCATGTGGATGAACGGTCTGCTGCCTTTTTTGCATTAGGACTGGCAAAAGCATCAAAACAGCCTGTTGTTTTATTATGCACTTCTGGAACGGCAGCAGCGAATTACTTCCCGGCAATTGTTGAAGCTTTCTATTCAAGAGTTCCTCTGATCGTGCTGACAGCAGACAGGCCCCATGAACTGCGGGATGTTGGGGCACCACAGGCGATTGATCAAATCCGCTTATATGGTCATCATGTTAAATGGTTCGTTGAGATGGCACCGCCTGAAAGTTCAGAGGAAATGATCCGGTATGCAAGGACCGTTTGCGCCCGAGCTGCTGCAACTGCGAAAAGAGCGCCGTCTGGACCTGTTCATTTGAATTTCCCTTTTAGAGAGCCATTAATTCCTCTCTTAGATCAAGAGGATTTATTTTTATCCCATGAGCGTGAGGAGCGATATGTGAAGGTTCAAACAGGTGAGTATACTCTGTCAGAAGATGAATTTGCTGAAATCGCCGAAACAATCTCCAAAACGGAGAATGGGATCATTATTTGCGGACCGCTGGAAGAAGAGATGTTTGCAGGAGAAGTGGTGAAGCTTGCTCAAAAGCTGAAGTTCCCTATCCTGGCAGATCCGTTATCCCAGCTGCGCAGCGGAAATCATGATGGAACATATATCATCGATACATATGATACGATTCTGAAGAATAAAAAGGCAATGCAGGAGCTGAAGCCTGAGGTTGTTATCCGTTTTGGAGCAATGCCTGTTTCAAAACCTCTGTCCATCTTTTTAAAAGAGCATGCCCATGCGCGCCAATTTATCATTGATGGAGGTGCCGGCTGGCGTGATCAGGGACTTGTATCAACAGATATGATTTACTGTCATGAACCCCTTTTCTGTTCAGCATTACTTCCTCTTTTGAAAGAGAGTAAAAATGATACGTACTTTTCACTTTGGAGATCATTAAATGAAATAACAAGAGAATGTCTGCAGAAAATTGATCAGACTGAATCTTTAAGCGAAGGGAAATTGTTTTCACAGCTTTCAAAGCTGCTGCCTGATGGGTCACTTCTATTTGTAGGGAACAGTATGCCAATCAGAGATCTGGACACATTCTTCCATTATAATCAGAAGTCGTTTAAGGTTATGGCAAACAGAGGTGCCAATGGAATTGACGGGGTTGTTTCAACAGCTTTAGGTGCAGCTTCCATTACACAGCCTGCATATTTAATTGTCGGCGATCTAACCTTTTTCCATGACCTTAATGGTCTCATTGCTTCTAAGTTATATGATATTAATTTAACTGTTTTACTCATTAATAATAATGGCGGCGGAATCTTTTCTTTCCTCCCTCAATCTGAGCATCCAAAAAACTTTGAGAGACTCTTTGGAACTCCGCTAGACATTCAATTTGAGCACAGTATTCGCATGTTTGGCGGGCATTACAACCTTATTGAAGATTGGTCTCACCTTTCTTCCTCTCTACCGCGAAGTTTGGAGAATAAGGGCTTGAACGTTCTGGAAATTACGACAAAGCGTGACGAAAATGTACAAGAGCATCGAGACTTGACGAATGCTGTTTCCCGGGAAATAAGTCGATTCTTGGAAGGCGAATACCGATGAATTTTGTTATAGACGGCATTCGCTACCATGTCGATTGCTGGGGAAGTGGAAAACCACTGGTCTTATTGCATGGCTTCACTGGCGATAGTGCGGGGTGGAGAGAGTTTTATCCTTTTTGGGCATCTACTAGATCTGTTTTTGCCATTGATATCATTGGTCATGGTCAGACATCGTCACCAGATGGTGTCAGTTTCTATACGATCGAAAAGGCAGCAGAGCATCTAAAAAAAATATTTCACCACTTAAATATTTCAAAGGCAGATGTACTCGGCTATTCAATGGGAGGACGGCTTGCCTTAACCTTTGCTTTGAAACATCAGCATTTGGTGGACCGTCTTATTTTGGAGAGTGCTACTCCTGGCCTTCGTACAGAAGAAGAAAGAATAATCCGGAGAGCAAATGATCTGAAATTAGCTCATATGATTTTGGAGAAAGGCGTTCATCACTTTGTGGATTATTGGGAGAATATCCCGATGTTTGACAGTCAAAAAGCTCTTCCAGAAGCTACGCGAAACCGTATTCGTGCACAGCGGCTGCATAACGATCCTAAAGGATTGAGCAACAGCTTGAAGGGGATGGGAACAGGCTCTCAGCCGTCTTGGTGGGAGGATTTAGCTAAGCTTTCACTTAATGTGCTCCTCATTACCGGAGAGTTAGACAAGAAATTCTGCGAAATAGCAGATATAATGACAGCAACCTTGCCAAATTGCGAGTGGCAGACGGTTAAAAAGTGCGGTCATGCAATTCATGTGGAGAAACCTGAAAAATTTGGTACAATAGTAGAGGAGTTTCTCTTTTCGCGCATGAAGAAATAGTCGAAAAGCAAAAATAACAGAGGATAAAAGAATGATTTGTCCTTTTACAGCTTTACATTAAAGGAGGCAACAGAAATGTCAGCAGTTGAATGGGTTGCAGGACGCCAATATGAGGAAGTCCTATACGAAACGTATAATGGGATTGCAAAGATTACGATCAATCGCCCACAAGTACATAATGCTTTCACTCCAAGAACGGTAATGGAGCTTATTGATGCATTTGCGTATGCACGTGATGATGAAAATGTTGGTGTTATTATTTTAACTGGTGCTGGAGATAAAGCATTCTGTTCCGGCGGAGACCAGAAAGTTCGCGGTCATGGCGGATATGTCGGTGACGACCAAATTCCACGTCTAAATGTTCTTGACCTGCAGCGCTTAATTCGTGTTATCCCTAAACCAGTTATTGCGATGGTAAAAGGGTATGCAATCGGCGGCGGCCATGTTCTGCATATTGTTTGTGATTTAACGATTGCAGCAGATAATGCAGTATTTGGTCAAACGGGCCCGAAAGTCGGCAGTTTTGATGCTGGTTATGGTTCCGGTTACCTTGCAAGAATTGTCGGTCACAAAAAAGCACGCGAAATTTGGTACTTATGCCGTCAATACAATGCACAGGAAGCAATGGATATGGGACTTGTCAATACAGTTGTTCCGCTTGAAAAGGTTGAGGAAGAGACTATTCAATGGTGTGAGGAAATTCTTGAGAAAAGCCCAACAGCGATCCGTTTCCTTAAAGCAGCATTTAATGCAGATACAGACGGTCTTGCTGGTATTCAGCAATTCGCTGGTGATGCAACGCTTCTTTATTACACAACCGACGAAGCTAAAGAAGGAAGAGACGCGTTTAAAGAAAAACGCAAACCGGACTTTGGACAATTTCCGCGTTTCCCTTAATGTCAAAAAAGAAGGCTTGATGGTGAAATCCATCAAGCTTTTTTGTACTATCAGATAGTATAACTGAGCGGCGCCGAAGAAGAATCGAAATGGTGCTTTAGTGCTTATTTTAGGAATGGAGTATAAATGCAGCTAAGCCTCTGTCTGCGTTCTTACAGGATTTGCAGTCGGCGAGTTTTTTGTATAGTTTTTACATATAAGGATTTTGAGGAATCCTGGCTATTTCCTGTTTTGTTTGAAATTTATGAGTGATTACCGCATGTTTTGTCATATGCCTAGTTTGCTTACTACTCTTAATAGATGATAATGTTGTCGAAGAAAGGAGCGTGCTGGAATGGGAGAGCAGCTCATGGAAAACTTTTTAATTAAGCGTGCTTTCTTAACACCTGATCGCACTGCGATTGAGTTTGAAGGAACGCAATTTTCATTTAAGGAAGTATATGACCGTGCCGTGGATTTTGCAGGCAGAATGGCAGGACAAGGCTTACAAAAGAATGATTTTGCTGCAGTTCTCTTAAAAAACAGTGCAGACAGTGCAATTATTTTATATGCACTTCAGCTGCTGGGAGTAAAAGCGGTGATCTTAAACAGCCGCCTTACTGCAAGTGAACTTTCCTGGCAGGTTCAAGATTCAGTGTCAGCCTATTTAATAACTGAGGATTCATTCATTTCCGTTGCTGAAGAGGTAAAAGAGAGCTGCCCGGCCGTTATTGTATTGCAGAAAGAAAAATTGCATACTCTTGCATATAGTGAAGCACCAATAGTAAGAGAAATCGACTTGAACGATGTTTGTACAGTCATGTATACATCAGGAACAACAGGGAATCCGAAAGGTGTACTGCAAACGTACGGAAATCATTGGTGGAGTGCTGCAGGATCAGCATTAAACCTTGGTCTGGCTGAAAATGATTCATGGTTATGTACAGTCCCACTATTTCATATTAGCGGATATTCTATTTTAATGCGCTCTGTTATTTACGGAATTAACATACATATCTTAGAGCGTTTTCAGGCTAGAGAAGTTATTGAAGTTATCGAAAAAAGGAATATAACGATCATGTCCGTTGTGAGTACGATGCTTACTCAGATACTGGAGGAATTGGGTCAGGAGCGGCTTCCCAAGCATTTTCGCTGCATGCTGCTGGGAGGAGGGCCAGCACCACTAAGTCTTCTTGAAAGCTGTAAGGAAAAATCAATACCTGTTTATCAAACATATGGAATGACGGAAACTTCATCACAGGTTGCTACATTATCACCTGAATATAGTCTCATAAAGCTGGGATCGGCAGGAAAACCGCTTTTCCCTGCACAAATGAAAATAATGAATAATGATGAAAAAGAAGCCAGCCCAGGTGAACCGGGGGAAATTATCGTTAAGGGTTTCAACGTTACGATAGGCTATTTAAACAGAGAGAAAGACACCCAAGAGAAAATTAAAAATGGCTGGCTTGCGACTGGTGATCTTGGCTATATGGATGATGATGGATTTTTGTTTGTTTTAGACCGGCGTTCGGATCTCATCATTTCTGGCGGGGAGAATGTGTATCCAGCCGAAATAGAAGGTGTCTTAACAGCTCATCCCGAGATAGCTGATGCAGGTGTTATTGCCATGGAAGACCAGCGGTGGGGTCAGGTGCCAATTGCTTTTATCCAAGCCTCCAGCAATACGTTGACAGAAGAAGATATTAAGAATTATTGCCTGGAGCGGCTGGCAAAATATAAAATCCCAAAGAAAATGTACTTTATTGAAGAGATTCCCCGAAATGCGGCTAAAAAGATTTTGAGAAGAGAACTTAGAAAACTAATAGACGCGTAGTGAATTGATGGGGAAATGGAATACTGAGGCTGGGACATAAGTAACTAACATACCTATTGAACCGAATGGTAAGGAAGATCATCTTTCTAATCATTCGGTTTTTTATTTATAATTATAAAATATATTTTATTTCATGAGTGAAATGGAGCGGAGGGCCCTCGACTCCTGCGGGCTGCAGAGCAAAGGGTGAGACCCCGCAGGAACGAAGTGACGAGGAGGCTCAACTTGCTCCCCGCGGAAAGCGAGGGTCCGCAGCGCAATGGAACGGTCTTGATTAAATACCGAAACTAAGATATTGAATATTCGTGTTTTAGAAATATTAATTTCGTTTTGTCCCAGCCTCAAAGAGAATTGCCTAAAATTGATTTATAGAAGAATAATGGAAAAAAGCATATTAAAAAGGGACTCAGGAAATACACCATGCAGATCCTGAGTCCCTTTTCCTGTTAAACAATCATCTCCATTTGCCGATAAAAAGGTTCCTTTTCACCTCAGAGAAGCGATCAAGATGATTAACAAGTGCTATTCATATTTAACGAGCATTCCAAAAGCACTCACAAATGCGGCTGCCTGTGTGCTTGTAATAATACAGCCTTTAAGCAATTCAGGTGTAATGACTAATTCATCAAATGTACTGGTAGTAAGGTCAATCCCATCTAATTCTGTGCCTGTAAAATTAACAGCTTCTATATCGCATTGCTGAAATTGGAGTTGAGATTGTTTCATTTCAAAGAAATCTCCCTGTCTTAAATCAGTATGAAGAAACTTCGTTTGCTTTAAATCTGCAAATCCAAATGAAATATAATTACAATGACAATTTTCAAAGACAACATTTCGCAAAGTGGCATCTGAAAAATTCACACCAGTCAGCTTGCAATCTTTGAAAATAGCTCTATGAATAACTGCGTTCGATAAATCCGCATTAGATAAATCACAGCTTTCAAAGATGGCATCTGTGAGATTTAACTGTGGCAGTTCTTCATCTGTAAATCTGACATTCTGAAATATAACTTGCTCAAAGGTAAGCCTGTCTGTGTTGAAAAAAGGGAAATCTGTATGAGAAAAGATAGAAGCATGAATGAAAAAATCGTCATCATCTTCTAATTTCTTAAATTCTGTAAGTCTCGCTGGCATTTTAGGGGGCTGTATAGAGGCTATTTTTTTCATGATATTCCTTCTTTCCAATTGATGCTATTATTATAACAAAAATAATAGGTATCCACATATTGGACAGGAAGTGATCCAAAGCATTGGCGTTTTACACCTCTTGCCATGGATTCTTTATGAAACAAAAAAAGATGCCTTATTGGCATCTTTTTTGTATTATTCAGATAAAAATTGTTCTTTTTTTACAGCAATTGAACTTAAACCGGCCGCAGCAGCAAATGCAATTCCAAGTGTGATAAATGTTGTGATCATTTTTATTTTCACTCCTGTTATTTGTTGTTATTATTATCTTTCCCCAAATATCAGCTAATAAACAAATATATAAAAAGAATTTATATTTTTAGCCCAAGGAGTAGGGATTCCTTAGCTCTAATCTGCGAGTTTTTTAAACTATTAACGAAAGATAACAGAAAGACCCGAACAATTAGGCAGATCATATCCGCTGTTTGTTCGGGGTAACATGAGCTAAAGTTCTTACGCTTAAGCCTATTCGTTGGATGCTACTAATCGTCTTATTGCAAGGCCTTTTCTAAATTATTGAGGTTTTCATTCATAAGCGAAAAATAATCGGATTTATTTTGAATATCTTGATCTGTTAATACACCTAAATTGTGAAGCGTTAATGCTTCAGCACCGATTTCTGATTGTATGACTTCAGTGAGTTTGGAGCTGACATTTTGTTCAAAGAATATATATTGAAGCTGATGTTCTTTTGCTTCTTCAATAATGCTTTGCAGCTGTTTTTGAGACGGCTCATTAGATGTACTTAGTCCTGAAACGCTAATTTGTTCAATTCCATAACGCTCTTCCCAATAACCATAAGCAGCATGTGAAACAAGGATTTCTTTTTTCGGTGCCGCTTCAATCGCAGCTGTAAATTGTTGATCTAGTAAATCTAAATCCTTTGAAAGAGTTTCATAGTTTTCTTCGAATACTTCTTTATGTTCAGACATTTCTTCAATTAGAGCATCTTTGATCGATTCTGCCATTTCTTTTGCATAAAGTGGGTTGAGCCATACATGTGGATCAATATCTCCGTGATTATGACCATCATGTGATTCGTGGTGATGATCATGATCATCATGCTCGTGATCGTGAGCATGCTCTTCATGCTTCTCTTCATCATCATGTTCTTGAGATTCAATTGAAACGTTTTCTCCTGCTGAAAGGAGTGTTACATCTTCGTTTTTAAGGGTATCCTTTGCTTTTTCTACAAAACCTTCAAGACCTAGACCGATATAAACAAAGAGGTCGGCATCAGCTAATGAGATCATATCTTTTTGAGACGGTTCGAATGTATGCTCATCTGTTCCCGGCGGGTAAATAGACTTCGTTTCTACATAATCACCGCCAATTTCCTGTGCGAAAAATTGAAGTGGATATACAGTTGTATAGATCATTGACTTTCCGTCTTTATCTTCTGCTGTTGTATTATTGCTTGCACAGCCAGTTATAATCAAGCTTAGCAGCATTATAAGTGTAAATATGGTTTTTTTCATAAAATCTCGTTTCTCCTTTATATTGAACATTAAACGAACTATTTCGTTACTTCGACTCTATTATTTACAAAAGGGCATCTTGGCAATCTCTTTAAGCTAATAGCTAGTTTAAGAAACCTTCACTCAATCTATCGTAGTTATTCCGATTTATATCTCGTAATGGTTACGATTTTAACTATGTAATCTTACAAAATCCCATACTTAAATGCAAGTGTTAAATTTGTCTAGAAAGGAAGGATTTTGTATGATGTGTATAAGTATTTATTTATTAAGCTGAAATTTTGACTCTGGAGGTATAGAGAATGAAACTACTAAATGAATTATTAGAGTATAATGGAGAGTTTGTTAAGGAAGAACGATTTAAGGACTTTTCAACGACCAAGTTCCCAAACAAACGAATGGTCATCATTACATGCATGGACACTAGGCTTGTTGAACTTTTGCCTAAAGCACTGAACTTAAAGAATGGTGATGTGAAAATTGTTAAAAATGCTGGTGCATTAGTGACACATCCATTTGGCAGCATTATGCGAAGTGTCCTTGTCGCGGTTTATCAGCTTCAGGCGGATGAGGTATTTGTTATCGGCCACCATGATTGCGGTATGAGCGGGATGAAAGCAGATGCAGTCATTGAAAGTATGAAAGAAAGAGGCATTTCAGAGGATGCGCTAGACTCACTGACTTATTCAGGAATTGATGTGAAAGATTGGCTAAATGGCTTCGAAAAAGTGGAAGATAGTGTTGCCCACAGTGTACATATGGTGAAAAAACATCCATTAATGCCTAAGGATGTACCTGTACATGGTTTAGTAATCCATCCGGATACAGGAAAACTAGATCTGGTTATTGATGGTTATCGGTCTTAATCTTTTTCTTTTTATCTGGCCATTCCTCAGGTACTAAATCAACACCCCCAGGGTGAAATGGATGGCATTTAAAGATGCGTTTAATAGCTAGCCAGCCGCCTTTTAAGGCTCCGAAGCGCTTTACAGATTCAATCCCGTAGTGAGAGCAGGTTGGATAGAAACGGCAAGTAGGAGGCTTTAAAGGCGATATAACGACCTGGTAAAAGCGGAAAAGTCCTAATAATATTTTTTTTAGAATCATATTTGATCATTTCCTTTATTTTCATTTCATCATGTATGTTAAAACGATATCATATAATAGTGCAATCGTCTAAATTATAGAATTTACGATTAAGTTGATGAAATTACTCGGAATTTATTGTATAATAAAAGCAGTACGTAAACAGCAGCTAGCTATCCATTTTTAGCTGCAGAAAATAAGGAGTGACTACAATGCCTTCAGTTGAAAGCTTTGAATTAGATCATAATGCCGTAAAAGCCCCGTATGTAAGACATTGCGGAGTTCATAAAGTAGGTTCAGACGGTGTTGTTAATAAATTTGATATCCGCTTCTGCCAGCCGAACAAACAGGCAATGAAGCCGGATGTTATTCATACATTAGAGCATTTACTTGCGTTTAATATTCGTACACATTCTGAGAAATACGATCATTTTGATATCATTGATATCTCGCCAATGGGCTGCCAGACGGGCTATTATTTAGTTGTCAGCGGAGAGCCAACTGTCGAGGAAATTATTGACCTGCTTGAAGCAACGCTAACAGACGCAATAGAAACAGTAGAGATTCCTGCTGCAAATGAAAAGCAGTGCGGTCAAGCTAAGCTTCATGACTTAGAAGGCGCCAAGCGTCTTATGAAATTCTGGCTTGGTCAATCAAAAGAAGACTTAAAGCAAGTGTTTGCATAAGCATAAAAAGGACGGAGTGCGCTGGGCATTCCGTCCTTTTTTGTTCATCTGTAAAGTTGAAATACTCTGCAGCTTCTACAATATCGGTGAGAGCAGCCTTGAAATGGATTCTTTAAACCGAATCCATAATGGACGGTGTAAATAATCTTCATATGTGAGCTCTTTTGAAAGGGCAACATCCTCAACAAAACTGTCTACTAGCTTGGTGGAAACGTTCTGATCATAAATAAAAGCATTTACCTCAAAATTAAGTCGGAAGCTTCGAACATCAATATTCGCTGTGCCAACTGATGAAATCTGTTCATCAACAATAATGGTTTTTGCGTGAATAAAGCCATTCTCATAGATGAAAATCTTAGCACCTGCTTTAAGCATTTCTCCAATATAAGAATATGTTGCCCAATAAACAAACATATGGTCAGGCTTATTAGGAATCATGATTCTCACATCAACGCCTGATAATGCGGCGACCTTCAGCGAATCAAGCACACTTGCATCTGGAATAAAATAAGGCGTCTGAATAAGTATGGATTCTTTAGCGGAAGAAATCATTTTTAAATAACCATTTTTAATTTGCTCCCATTCTGAATCTGGGCCACTTGTAACGATTTGCATGCCTACAGTTCCCGTATTTTCAAGTAGTGGAAAATAAGAAGGAGCATAATGAATATCATGCCGGTGCGACGCTTGGTTCCAATCAAGAATAAACCTTGTCTGAATCGGATATACAGCACTGCCCTCGATGCGTAAGTGCGTATCCCGCCAATATCCGAATTTTGGATTTAATCCTAAATATTCGTCTCCAACATTAAATCCGCCAACATAGCCTATTTTTCCATCGATAATGGCCAATTTACGGTGATTACGGTAATTTAATCGCAAATTGATAAAGTGAAATCTTGAAGGGAAAAAAGCTTCAACCTCACCGCCAGCTGCTCTTAGCTCTTTAAAAAAGCCCTTCGTTAAGCTTCTTGATCCTAGATCGTCGTATAGTACTCGTACCTTGACACCTTGTTTTGCTTTCGCAATCAGAAGTTTTAGCAGCCTTTTTCCGAGATTGTCCCTTTTTAGAATATAATACTGCAAATGAACATGATCCTTGGCAGCATCGATATCATTGAAAAGTGCAGCAAACTTGTCATCGCCATCTGTGTAAATTTTGACAGCATTATCTTGTGTTAAGACAGCATCGTTGTTGACCAAATGCATGTAAATAATGTCACGGCTATTTTGAATCACTTCATTATGAAATTCGAAGCTTTTTGTACTAATCCCAATAATTTGATCTGACAGCATTTTGTCAATTCCAATTTTTTTACGATCTTCCCATTGAAACATTTTTCTTCTCGTCAAATTTTGTCCAAATAAAAGATACATGATAAATCCGAGAAAAGGGATAAAGAATAAAACCATTAGCCATGCCCAGGTCGAAGCTGCATCTTTGCGCTCAAGAAAAATAACGATAATTGCAAGCACAATATTTAAAAAGAAAAGCACCCCAAGTAGGATGGAATAGATATCCATTTAGTGTAATTCCCTTCTGTATTATTGATCAGTTTGTCTTGGCTGATGGTCTGAAGAAGGATCAGAAACATTCTCATCCTGAAGCGGATCAACCGTATGTTTAAACGTGTATGCTTTTGACGTAGTCACTACACTTAAAATTAATACTGTAAATACAATTAGTATGGCAATAACCACAATGGCTATATACATCATCTGGATCGTCCCCCTTTACACATGCTATTCTACCATGAAATGAATCATTCATGATAAAATCAATCACCCTTCAAGCTAGTTATTCTCCGTTTTACTTTTGAAGAAATGGGTATTATAAAAAGGGAGGATGATACAATGAACGAAAATCTTATTAAATCTGTCAATCAGCAAGTCGCAAATTGGACAATTTTATATGTGAAATTGCACAATTACCACTGGTATATTAAGGGTCGTCACTTTTTCACATTGCATGAAAAATTTGAAGAACTATATAATGAAGCAAATGTGCATATTGACGAACTCGCAGAAAGAATATTAGCTTTAGAAGGAAAACCGGTTGCCACAATGAAGGATTGTTTAGAAACGTCTTCACTAAAAGAAGCAACAGGGACTGAAACAGATGACGAAATGGTAAAAAGCATCTGTAAAGATTTCGAAAAGATGGTGGACGAGCTTCAAGAAGCCATTGAACTGGCAGAAGAAGCAAACGATGAAGGAACTGGCGATATGCTTATTGCCGTTAAACAAAGCTTAAAGAAACATATTTGGATGCTGAAAGCATACTTAGGATAATGTTTATTAAAAGGCTGATTCAACAAGAGTTGAATCAGCCTTTTTAGACCTCAAAGAAGTATACATTTAGAGAGTTTAGTTAAACAAGCTCGTTCCACCTGCACTGCGGACTCTGTTTTTCGTGGATCATAGAGCTGTATCTCCTCGTCGAGCTGCCCTGTGGAATTTCACCTTCTCCTCAATTGCCCACAGGAGTTGAGAGTCCTCCGCTCTATTTCACTCATGTTTGAAAAGAATTACTAAATAAAAACAAAAAACCGAGAGATAAGAAAGATTTACTTCCTAACCATTCGGTTCTATGTTCTATGGTCGTGTTAAAACGTATGTCTCAGCCACATTTCCATTTAATAAAAATCCTTTTTGGAAGGTTTTCTCAACATTCTCTTAAAATTGCCAATCAAAACTCTAAGGAGTTTTGATTTAGTTTTGTTCCAGCTATTCTTTTCAGCTTTATGTAAATCAATGTATATTGCGCTGATGCACAGGCAGTACTCTTTTTTGCCCGTAGTCTTCACTTGCGAATTTTCCCTTTAAGCTCTCAATTAAATAAATCCCCATTAAATTGTTCAGCTCTTGGTTGTCTAGATCATGAATGATGCCAAGTAAATCTTCCCGATTCATTTCCTCCAGGAAAGCAAAGGCGAGCATGTCAATGTCTTCCTCATCTCCTGTGAGCTTATCACGGTAAAGCTCATACAGTTCATCTATTAGCTTCATGTCTATTCACCTCCGTTTCCTTTAATATGTTTTTACCCTTAAAAAGATTAATATATGCGCTTTTAAAGTGTAAGTCTTACGTTAGTATATGTATTAACTTTTCGTTTGATCGTATTTTTCAAATTATTTTCATGAAATGATGACCCGCGATTCATACTAAGAGAAAATGTTTGGATAGGAGCGGTAAAAATGATGGATGAAAAAAAGACATATTATATTGGATTGGCAAACGGTGAAATTTCGCAGAGCTCTACAAGCTCGCCCTGGGATTTTAAAATTGAGGCAAATGACGAAGAGATTATCACCCTCAGGGAATATTTTGATCAAAACTATTCTACTGAATGGCAAAACTTCTACCGGGCACATGTGCCATATGTACAATACCATTATGATCAGGAAAATGATGCCTATGATTCAACATTACAGAAAATTTACGCCTTTATTTATAAACATGGAGATCATACGGCAAAAGAACATATTGAAAGTATGGGGATTCTTCCGGAGCAGAAATGAAGCGCAGGGCAATAAAAAAGCCCCGGCATTCTCTAGGAATGCCGGGGCTTCGTTATTTATAGTGCCATATCTACCGCTGAATCAAGAACTTCCTGCGGTACTGTAATGCTTTCAATATTATTGAAGTCTGTGTATTCGCCATTCACCGTTTGAACAACATTAACGGTATCGCCTTCAACGCCCATTTCCATATCCATCGTCATATTAAGAACATTTGGATAGAATGTTTCTTTATCAACTAGTATTTCATACTGTACGCTGTTGATGTTTAGTCCTTCGAATGCTTCTTCACCAGCACCAGCTGCCAACTCAGGCGGTAGATTTTCCATAGCTGTTTCTTTAATAAATTCGTTAAATTTATCACCGCTGGCATCTAATTTTAAGATATAATTTTGATCATCCTGCTCAAATGTGAAATCATCCGCAAACTCCTGCAGATTATTCAATTCTGCTCCAGGGTTTGTTTGCTGATCAGATAACTGAAGAAGCTGATCAGACATCTCTTGAGGGAATTTCATCCATTGTGCACTTGCTGTGTCATAAATAAAAATCCCATCTTCAGTAAAATAGCTCTCTGTTTCCATTGATTCACCTGCAAGGCTCATCGTCATATTCTGATAAAACGCTAAAGGCTCAGCTGTTACATCCATACTAATATCAGAGTTTGTTTGCATGCTTTCTTCACCAAGACTAATATCCTGGACTAAATTCATATCAACACTAAAGCTTTTCAATTCTTCAGAAGCAGCTGCTGATTTCTCGAATACCTCTTCAAGCGTTAACTCAGAAACTTTTTCTTGATCTTGCTCTTGTTCCTGATCTTCACTGCCTACTGGGTCTGCTGTCTGCCCACAGCCTGCTAAAAACAGCATAAAGGCTGTGATAAAGCTAATAAGTATAAACGGCTTTTTATTCAATGAATACAACTCCTTTTCTTTTTTCAATTAAACTATACGATGTTTTTCCCAAAAAAGATTCAAAATTGTTAAAAATGTTCCATTTTTCCTATGTAGATATGAAATTATTTTTCTATTACCCAAGATGGATATGTATTAAGCACTAAATTTAAAATCGTGATAAAATAATTAAAAATTTAAGTAAAGTAGTGATTTTAATGGTGCATTTTCAAGAAGAAAAGGGTGAGGTGCTGCGCTGGTCTTTTTCAAAAGGCAGTTTTCATCAGCCTGCATCCCATGTGTTAGTCATCACCATTTATAATAATCAATGGCTGCTGACAAAACATAAAGAAAGAGGCTTGGAGTTTCCCGGAGGTAAAGCAGAAAAGGGAGAAACCATTGAAGAAGCAGCGGTTAGAGAAGTATGGGAGGAGACGGGAGGAAGGATTGAAAACCTAATATTTCTTGGGGAATATGAACTCAATTTAAATGGAACTTCTTATGTAAAAGCAGTTTTTTTCGCTGAATTAGCGGATTTGTCCGTATTGGAATCTTACTTGGAAACAAACGGTCCTGTGTTAATGGAGGGAGATATTCTTCAAAAACGATGGGAATCTCAGTTCAGTTTTATTATGCAGGATGATATTGTAGAAATTTTCCTAAAAAGATGGAATTCTCTGCAATGATTAAGGATAATCCATTCTCATGATATGTAGAGGCCATTATCTCCAGCAGCCGGAATCGGTGCATGGAGAATGGCGGTCTCATCGGGTTATTGATACGTCATCAGTTATTTCTAATCAGCTTTTTCTCAAGCAATTCGACAAGCTGGTACATAACGGTTGCTAAAACAGCAATAACAAGCAGTGCAAGCATGACTAACGTAAAATTAAATACTTGGAATCCGTAAATAATCATATATCCTAATCCTTTGGATGCAACAAGAAATTCTCCGACAATGACCCCAACCCATGATAATCCAACATTTACTTTCAACGTTGAAATAATGACAGGAAATGAGGATGGAAGAATAGCCTCTTTAAAGATTTGCTTTCTTGTACCTCCAAAGGTTTGCATAACCTTCACATAGTTTGGATCAACTTCTCTAAAGGCGGTATAGACAACAATGGTCGTGATGATAACTGAAATGATGGCACCCATGGCGACAATGGATGTAAAGCTTGGTCCGAGTGCAACGATTAAAATAGGACCAAGCGCTACCTTAGGCATGGAATTTAAGATGACTAAATAAGGATCCAATATTTTTGAGAGCATCGGCGACCACCAGAGGATCGCTGCCAGCACAGTCCCTAGAAGTGTTCCTAAGATAAAGCCTAGTACTGTTTCTCCTAATGTATAGCTTAAATCAGCCAAAAGGCTGCCGTCTGCCATTTTATCAAGGAATAATGCCCACACTTTTGACGGTGAACTGAAAATGAGCGGATCGATCCACTGCAGTTGACTCGCAAGCTCCCAAAGAGCGAAGAAAACGATGAAGATAACGATTTGATAGAAGCGGACCCATCGCTTTTCTTTTTTTAGGGATTGAATGTATTGCGAATGCAAAATTTTAGTATTCATCTTTTGTTCCAAGGGATTCCAGCTCCTTCCATATCGTTTGGAAAATATCAGAATAAGCTGCATGATTCCGAGCCTCAAATGGGGTGCTATCTCTTAGTTCTTTTGGTATTATGAATGTTTTATGAATTTGCCCTGGTCCTGCAGAGAATAGGAATACACGGTCACTCATCGCAATCGCTTCTCCTATATCATGTGTGACTAAAATAGCTGTCTTTTTAAATGATTTTAGCGTGTTGGATACGAGATCCTCGAGCTTAAGTTTTGTCTGATAATCGAGTGCAGAAAAGGGTTCATCCAGCATAAGCAGTTTTGGCTCCGTTGCAAGTGTACGTACTAATGCTGCTCTTTGCCGCATGCCTCCTGATAATTGCTTCGGGAATTGTGACTGTACTCCTACAAGGCCCATTTCTTCAAGTAAACGAATGGTCGTTTCTCTGTTTTCTTCATTCAAGCGACCCGCAACCTTTAAACCAAGTAAAATATTTTCTTCAATTGTTTTCCAAGGAAAAAGATAGTCCTGCTGCAGCATATAGCCAATATCGTGCTGAAGAGACTGTACAGGCTGATTCTTCAGTGTTACATCTCCTTCCGTTGGAGATAGCAGTCCGGCGATGATTGAAAGCAACGTCGTTTTCCCGCATCCGCTTGGGCCAAGAAAGGAAACAAATTCCCCTTCTTCAACCATAAGCGAAACATCGGAGAGGGCCGTAACTGCACTGGTCTTTGTAAAATAGGTGTGATGTATTCGATCAATTTTTAAGAAATCCATCATCGGCCTCCTCTTTTTCTAAAATGTTATAGCCTTCTATTAAATTGTTTTATGCTTGTCGCGGCTGGGCAAGCCGCCTCCGCTTTTCTCGGTCTAGCTCCGGCGGCTAGCCGCTCGAGGTCATAAGTCGTTCCTGGGCAAGCCGCCTCCGCTTTTCTTATTCCATTACACTTTCTGCGAATTCGGTGTTAACAAGTTCTTCATAATCAATTCTTTTTGGAAGTTCTCCTGCTTCGTCCATAATATTTTGCAGGTTATCCCATTCTTCTGCATCAAGGATTGGATCTGTTGCAAAGGAACCCTGACTTTTATAGCGATCGACTGCCATTTCAATAATTTCGGTATCTGTATCCTCAAAGTAGCCGCTAATGGCTTCAGCTGTTTCTTTTGCGCTGTGCGAATCTACCCATTGCTGTGCTTTATAGATTGCTCTTGTAAATTTCTCAACGGTTTCGTTGTTCTCTTCCATAAAACTGTCTTTTGTCATAAAAGTCGTGTAAGGCAAATGTCCTGATTCAACCCCAAACGAAGCGACAATGTGGCCGATCCCTTCTTTTTCAAATACACTTGCAGTTGGCTCAAATAATTGAACAAATTCTCCTGTTCCTGAAGAAAAGGATGGTGCAATGTTTGCAAAGTCAATATTTTGGATAAGGTTTAAATCATTGTGTGGATCAATTCCATGCTTTTTTAATGTGAATTCACCAGCCATTTGCGGCATACCGCCTTTACGCTGGCCAAGGAATGTGCTGCCTTCTAACATCTCCCATGAGAAATTATCAATCTTTTCACGGGAAACTAAAAAAGTTCCGTCTGTTTGAGTGAGCTGCGCAAAATTAATGACCGGATCATTTGCTCCCTGAGCTGCAACGTAAATAGAAGTTTCAGAACCAACAAGTGCAACATCGATACTATCGGAGAGCAAAGCAGTCATTGTTTTATCTCCGCCTGCTGTTGTGGTAAGCTCGATATCAAGCCCCTCTTCTTCAAAAAAGCCTTTTTCAATGGCGACATATTGAGGTGCATAAAAAATGGAGCGCGTAACCTCGCCAATTTTCACTTTTTGCAGATCACTGCTTCCGCAGGCTGCCAGTGGAATAATAAGTACAAAAATAAGCAAAATAGAGAAACTGATTTTTAGAGATTTTTTCATAAGTAAATAATCCTCCTTTACAAACTAACTTGGTGTAAATGCCTAAAATATCGTATGAATAAGGGCGGAATGTGTGAATGCCTATAAAAGAAAAATTATTTGTTATCTGACGGAGCTGATTTAGATGAAACATTTACATTCTAAAATTCGTTTTCCATCTCCGCATCCAGAAGTCGATCTCTTTCTCGTCAGTTATTATGGTGATGGGCTGCTGATGAAGGGTTTGTTGGCAGTGCCTAAAGGAGATGGGCAGTATGAAGGATTTCTTTATTTAAGAGGTGGAATTAAAAGTGTAGGAAAGGTAAGACCAGCACGGATTACCCAATTTGCCTCAGAGGGCTTCATCATCTTTGCCCCTTTTTATAGAGGTAATCAAGGCGGTGAAGGGAATGAAGATTTTGCTGGAGAAGATAGAGGAGATGCGTTTGCAGCTTTTGAATTACTAGAATCTCATCCACTCGTTAAGAATGTGCATGTCTTTGGATTTTCCAGAGGTGGAGTGATGGCGCTATTAACGGCTATTCATTTTCCACAGACTGCCTCTGTTGTCACCTGGGGCGGTGTAAGTGATATGTCACTGACATATGTGGAACGAAAGGATCTCCGCAGAATGATGAAGAGGGTGATTGGCGGAACACCTGTGAAATTTCCTGATGAATACCGTTTTCGAACTCCTTTATATGAGTTGGAGAAAGTGTCAGCACCTATTTTAATCATCCACGGAGTCAAGGATCAAAATGTATCCATTGAACACTCATATAGGCTTGAAAAACGGTTAAATGAGCTTCAGAAATCAAATGAAAGCTGGTATTTTGAAGACTATACGCATTATTTCCCTCCGGTAATGAATAGAAAAATAGTCCGCGACTTAACTGCCTGGATGAAAAAACAAACCCAGCCATGATAAAATAAGGTGAATCAGTAATCTTGAAGGAGCGAAATCAATGGGAATGCCATTAGAGTTAAATACAATGATTGTGACAAAAGGGAAAGAAAAAAGATTGGATGAAAATAATTTTAAGCTGACGAAAGACGGCTATCGCCTTTATCCGCTAGACATCCCTCTTGAAGTAAAGAAGACAAAAGACGGTGAACTGAGCGGAACAGGAATCATCCAAACATTGACACTTGAAAATAATCAAACAACGATTACCTACAAACTGGTTGCCTTAAAAAGCACTAACTAAAAAACACCCCCAATCTTTTAATGGATTGGGGGTGTTTTCTTTACTCTTTCAAGAGAGAGTATATTAGCAGAATTGAAGAAAATTCGGCGGCTAATAAGCTTGCCAATTGGCTAGTTTCTTTATACAGCCGGTCCGCCTTTTTCAATAATGTCATTAGCTACATTATCAAACTTTTTAAAGTTATCACGGAATTTGGCTGCAAGTTCTTTTGCTTTTTTATAATAGGCCTCTTGGTCAGCCCACGTTTTATGAGGCTGAAGTACTTCATCAGGAACGCCGGTTACATGAAGCGGAACGTCCAAGCCAAAGATTTCATTCTTGATGGTTTCAACGTTGTTTAATTCGCCTTCCAAGGCTGCTTCAACCATTGCTCTGGTATATGCGAGTTTCATGCGGCTTCCAGTACCGTATTCTCCGCCAGTCCATCCTGTATTGACCAAATAAACCTTTGTATTATGTTCATCCATTTTTTTGCCGAGCATTTCAGCGTATTGTATTGCAGGCAGCGGCAGGAATGGCGAACCGAAGCATGTAGAGAATGTAGCTTGCGGTGACGTAACTCCCCGCTCTGTGCCAGCCAGCTTGGACGTATAGCCGCTCAAGAAATGATACATAGCCTGTTCTTTTGAAAGCTTAGAAATAGGAGGCAGTACGCCAAATGCATCAGCCGTCAGGAAGATAATTGTATTTGGATGCCCTGCGACACTTGGATCAACAATATTATTAATTGCCTGCAATTGATAGGCAGCCCTAGTATTCTCTGTCAGCGTGTTATCATCATAATCAGCGATTCTAGTTTCATGATCTAGCGCAACATTTTCCAGGACAGCTCCAAAACGAATGGCATTAAAAATCTGAGGTTCTTTTTCAGCTGCGAGATTAATGCATTTCGCATAGCAGCCGCCTTCAATATTAAATACGCCATTTGGTGACCAGCCGTGCTCATCATCTCCAATTAAACGGCGATTGTTATCAGCTGATAAGGTTGTTTTTCCAGTTCCGGATAATCCAAAAAATAAAGCAACATCGCCTTCTCTTCCGACATTGGCTGAGCAGTGCATTGGGAGGATCCCGTTTTCAGGAAGAATATAGTTCATAACCGAAAAAATTGATTTTTTCATCTCTCCAGCATATTCTGTACCGCCAATTAGCACTGTGCGTCGTTCAAAAGAAATAATGATAAAAGTTTCGGATGCTGTTCCGTCAATTTCAGGATCCGCTTTAAAGTTTGGTGCTGAAATAACAGTAAATTCAGACTTATGACCCGGCAATTCATCAGCCGACGGACGGATAAAAAGCTGATGTGCAAACAAGTTATGCCAAGCATATTCATTGATTACTTGAATGGGAAGGCGATGTTTTGAATCTGCACCAGCATATCCTTTAAAAACAAAAACTTCATCTTGATTCTTTAAATAGGACAGGACCTTATCATATAAACGGGAAAATGCTTCTTCAGAAATTGGCTGATTTACAGGGCCCCAATCAATTTTACCGATTGTAGAAGGTTCTTCAACAATGTACTTATCTTTTGGAGAGCGTCCCGTATATGTCCCGGTAGTGGCACGAACAGCACCAGTAGAGGTTAACACACCTTCGCCTCTCTTTAATACTTTTTCAACAAGCTGTGGGACAGAAAGCTGTGTGTGAATATGTTCGGAATTTAATAATTGTGATAATCCGTTCGACAGGCTAACAGAGTTCATCTGATGAATACCTTCCTTTTTTTAGAATTAGTAGTACAATTTATGAAAGTGATTACATCTCTCGAATAGTATAACACATTTATATGAATAGTCTATACTATTTGTGTGTGTTGTGAAAAAGAAATTCATAAAATGTGCAACCTCCTAAAGCATTTTTACATATTTACTAAAGGAATGTTAAAATAAAGAAAAGTACGAAATGAGCTGATTAAATGAAGATGACCGTTTTATATGATGGAACTTGTTCATTATGCAAGGAGTCGAAACGTGTATTCGAAAAGCTCGATTGGCGAGGCAAGGCAGCTTGGATGTCTCTTCAGGAATATGAAAAAATCTCTGATGGAACACATTTTAATAAAAAGGAATTACGTAAAGAAATTCATCTGATCACAAGCAATGGTAAAGTTGTAAAAGGATATTATGCTGTAAGACTAATAATGCTTCAGTGCCCGCCTGTTTTTGTGCTCGGCTTACTGATGTATCTCCCGCTTGTGCCCCTAATTGGCAACCCCATTTATAAATGGGTTGCTAAAAATAGACACAAGTTCTTTAGAAGGAAATGTGATGATGGAAGCTGTGCTTTGTAATAAATCCGAGTGGTTTAATGAGGAATTTACAATTAGTTTAGAAAAATAAATTGACATCCTTTAGACTTGTACGCTAATATTTACAGTTGAACGGATACTCTCTTATCCCGAGCTGGTGGAGGGACAGGCCCTATGAAACCCAGCAACCTGCTTATTTTTTTTATAAGGCAAAGGTGCTAACCTGAAGCAAGGATCCAGTCCTTGAACGATAAGAGTGAAAGGCGCGAATCGATTTGCTTTCAACCTTTTCACTTGTGAGAAGGTTTTTTATTTTGCAGTCAGACGCTTTTTATGGCGGCAGAATCAAGCGGAATGTACTTTTTGTTACCGCTGAATTTCGACCAATTATAATAAAATCGCCATGTTTATTTCATACTACTAAGGGAATGAGTTCCGTATCAATTTAAGATTCATTGTCATACAATAATCTTGCCAATTTGAAGTTAGGGAGGAACCCAGATGTCAACAAAACGCCGTTTGTTTACTTCTGAATCAGTAACTGAAGGTCATCCAGATAAAATTTGTGACCAGATTTCTGATGCTATTCTAGATGCAATTCTTTCAAAGGATGCAAATGCACGTGTTGCTGCAGAAACGTCTGTAACAACAGGGCTTGTATTAGTTGCTGGAGAAATTACAACTTCTACATATGTAGATATTCCAAAAATTGTTCGTGAAACAGTTAAAGAAATTGGCTATACACGTGCGAAATATGGATTTGATGCTGAGACATGCTCTGTTTTAACATCAATTGATGAACAGTCAGCTGATATTGCTATGGGTGTTGATCAGGCTCTTGAAGCGCGTGAAGGTCAGATGAGCGATGAAGAAATTGAAGCCATTGGAGCAGGAGACCAAGGTTTAATGTTCGGATTTGCTTGTAATGAAACAAAGGAGCTTATGCCGCTTCCAATTTCATTAGCTCATAAATTATCACGCCGTTTAACAGAAGTTCGCAAAGAGGAAATTCTTCCTTACCTGCGTCCTGACGGTAAAACACAGGTTACAGTTGAGTATGATGAAAATAACAAACCAGTTCGCATTGATACAATTGTTATCTCTACTCAGCACCATCCTGAAGTATCATTAGAGCAAATTCAGCGTAATTTAAAAGAATATGTCATTAACCCTGTTGTACCAAGTGAGTTAATTGACGAAAACACTAAGTATTTTATTAACCCAACTGGCCGTTTTGTAATCGGCGGACCTCAAGGGGACGCAGGTTTAACGGGACGTAAAATTATTGTTGATACGTACGGCGGCTATGCACGTCATGGCGGAGGCGCGTTCTCTGGTAAGGATCCAACTAAAGTGGACCGTTCTGCTGCTTATGCTGCTCGTTATGTTGCTAAAAACCTTGTTGCAGCTGGATTAGCTGATAAAGTTGAAGTTCAGCTTGCATACGCAATTGGTGTAGCGCAGCCTGTATCCATTTCTGTAGACACATTTGGAACAGGTAAGGTATCTGAGGATGTTCTTGTTGATGTTGTCCGAAACAACTTTGACTTGCGCCCAGCAGGCATTATCAATATGCTTGATCTGCGCCGTCCAATCTACAAGCAGACTGCTGCATACGGACATTTTGGCCGTACAGACTTAGACCTTCCTTGGGAGCGCACTGACAAAGCTGATGCTCTTCGTACAGAAGCTTTACAGTAAAAAATAGCACTTTTAGAAAGAAGCTAATCATTGGTTTACATGCCGATGGTTAGCTTTTTTGATTGCGGAGAGAGATTCAGCAAGGGCTTAGGTCTATGAAGTTATGAGAGGTGCATTAGGAATGAGGAAAGGAAAAAGGTGAACGTAAGAGGTTGATACGCAGGCCTTTATAATCTAGAGAAAGGAAACATTGGTGCGGAGAGGCGGGTAAGGGTGAAACATACCTTTGAAACCTTGAAAAAGGGAAATTGAGGAGTGGAAAAGGGAGAAATACACCTCTGAAATCCAGAAAAAGGAAAAAAGAGTCGCGTAAAACGCAGAAACACATCTCTGAAATCCAGAAAAAGGAAAACAGGGTCGCGTAAAACGCAGAAACACACCTCTTAAATCCAGAAAAAGGAAAACAAAGTCGCGTAAAACGCAGAAATACACCTCTAAAACCCATAAAGGAAAGCTAAGGGGCGAAGGAGGCTTAAAGCAGCGTCTTGTACAGTTTATCACTTGATTGAATCGTTAATTTAATGATCTCAGCCTGCAACCACATAAAAATGAAACATTTTCGCATTTTTTAACGTCAAAGAGTATATAGGTGTATCTGCAGATGGTTATCCTCTTCTGAATTCGTTAAAGCTAAGAAGGAGCCAGTTTTCTCATTTCCTCTCTTTTCCAATAGAAGTAACATGAATTTAATACATTAGGTAGTGCCATTTTCGGCTATTTAATGGTAGTATTAGAAGGTATTTTTATATGAAGAAAAACTCAAGACTGAACAGATAAGTGGGTGCTACATACATGTGTGGTTTTATTGGTTGCGTGCATAATCAGGCACAGCAATACCGTGAAGATGTGAAAGAACAATTTACAAAAATGAACAATGTGATTACACATAGAGGTCCAGATGATTCTGGCTATTATTACGATGATTATGTCCAATTCGGATTCCGCAGACTAAGTATTATTGATATTGAGAGCGGACATCAGCCATTGACTTATGAAAATGAGCGTTTCTGGATTATCTTTAATGGAGAGATTTACAACTATGTAGAGCTCCGTGAAGAATTAATTCAAGAAGGGCTGACATTTGTTACGCATTCTGATACGGAAGTGATTATTGCGTTGTTCAGCCATTACAAAGAAAAGGCCGTAGAAAAACTGCGCGGTATGTTTTCATTTGTTATTTGGGATAAGCAGGAAGAACGCCTTTATGGCGCAAGAGATCCGTTTGGAATTAAGCCTTTCTTTTATTTTGATGATGGTGAGAAAACATTCTTTGCTTCTGAAAAGAAGAGCATTATGCTTGCTCAGCAAAATGACGTCATTAACTATGAATCGCTTCAGCATTATTTAACTTATCAATTTGTACCTGAACCGTTTACGATGACAGATGGCATTAACAAGCTTGAGCCTGGTCATTATTTCACGAAAAAAATGGGCGAAAAGATGGAGATTAAGCGTTATTGGAAAGCATCTTTCAAACCTGTTCAAAAATCAGAAACTGATTTTATTAAAGAGATTAAGGATGTAATGTTCGATTCAGTAAAAATGCATATGAGAAGTGATGTGCCAGTTGGTTCCTTTTTATCTGGCGGTATTGACTCATCCATCATTGCGTCTATTGCTAAAGAATATCACCCATCCATTAAAACATTCTCGGTTGGTTTTGAGCATAACGGCTTTAGTGAGGTTGATGTTGCTCAGGAAACGGCTGAAAAGCTTGGTGTAGAAAATATCAGCTATATTATTACGCCGGAAGAATATATGAATGAAGTGCCAAAGATTATGTGGCATATGGATGATCCGCTTGCTGATCCGGCTTGTGTACCGCTTTACTTTGTTTCGCGTGAAGCACGTAAGCATGTCACAGTTGTCTTATCAGGTGAAGGGGCAGACGAATTGTTTGGCGGATATAATATTTATCGTGAGCCTCAATCATTAGAAATGTTCAACAAAATTCCTGCGGTCGGTAAATCTTTTCTTCGTTTGTTAGCGAAAATGATGCCAGAGGGCATGAAGGGAAAAAGCTTCATTGAACGCGGAGTAACACCAATGGAAGAGCGCTATATTGGAAATGCCAAGATGTTTACAGAACAGGAAAAGAAGAATCTCCTGCATGTGTATAACGATGGTTTGAAATATACAGACATCACGAAGCCGCTTTATGCGGAAAGCCGCGGATATGACCCGGTTGATACGATGCAGTATATCGATATTCATACTTGGATGCGCGGAGATATTCTTCTTAAAGCAGATAAAATGACGATGGCACATTCGCTTGAACTGCGCGTGCCTTTCCTTGATAAAGAAGTGTTTAAAGTAGCTTCTACTATTCCGACAAGCTTAAAAACGGCGAATGGCACTACTAAGTATATCCTTCGTAAGGCTGCTGAAGGTGTTGTGCCTGATCACGTCCTGAATAGGAAAAAACTTGGATTCCCTGTTCCAATTCGTCACTGGCTAAAAAATGAAATGAATGAATGGGCGAAAAACATTATTCGTGAAAGCCAAACAGATCATTTAATTCACAAGGATTATGTTTTAAGGCTTCTTGAAGATCATTGTCAAAACAAGGCAGATTACAGCCGTAAAATATGGACAGTGCTGATGTTTATGGTTTGGCATGCAGTCTATATTGAAAAGAAATACTCATTTGAAGAGGACGCGCTAAAAGCTAAACAGCTGCAGCATTAAGAAAAAGCCTGGGCATATGCCCAGGCTTTTCGTTATTCCGATAGATACGTAATTGCTTGGCTGCCCATTTGAACCCATGCTTCTGCAAATGAATCTAGGGGCGCTTTTTTATTTTTTTCACCTGTTAGCGGGTCGTTAAAATAGACATATGATTGATCGTAGCCTGTTAAAAGAACAGAGTGCTCTTTATAGGTAATATCAATTTTTCCGCTCGGTGTCTGCCAAGTTTCAAACATATTTTTAGGAAGCTTTTGATACGTTGTATTAGTGATCACCCATACAGGGCGATGATCGGATAAATGGACTTTCAGATCTTCGAAGTCAGACCCTGTAATATCCATAATTCTTCCGGGCAAATACTGTTCGGCTAATTTTTTTATTGGTTTATGATATACACCATAACCAGGATTGTCGTATGAATACATATCACCGACAAATCCATCATTTGGATGACCAAAAGAAATATGTCCGTTTTTATTTATATATGGAACATCCGTTTTTGCCACTTCTTTTGCCAGAGTAAGCTTGTCTGCTTTTACTCCAGCATGAGAAAGCAGCATGGCGAGACTAGTAACCTCGCAGCCGCGCGGGAGCTGGGGAAACTGGCTGAGCGCAGCCACATCAATTAATATTTTCTCTTTCAATTTAATGATTAATGGTTCTTCTTCCTCAGTTTCTATTGTTGAAGAAGACTGTACAGGTCCATCGAGCCAATCTCTGAAATTTTCCATCGCCAAAACAATTTTTTGCTTGCCAGAAAGAGAGGAAATAACCGTTGCAGCGATTAGAAAAAGCAGAAATAGAGATGGTTTATATAAACGTGAATGGGACCTTTTTGCCAGTAGGACAAGAATGCTCATCATGGTCAGAATAAGCAAAGATCCAATCAATAAACCCATTCCGCATCACCGCCTTTTAAAACAATCCTTTTAAAGCTATCTTTATTTATTATCGGTTTATTTCAATAAATGTGAACACAATCACACAATTAAGTAGGGATATATTTGCAAAATTTGGGGTAACTATAGGATACAGTTTCTTTATTCATAAGTAAGAAACCTTGAGAGCATTTGCCTTCAAGGCTTAATGTTTTTTTTGAAACAAACACAGCCTTGGAGATAGCACGTTATTTTTTCAAGGATTTATAGTATTGTCCTTTTTCAGCATATTCTCTAGAGATGCGCTCCATATCTTTTAGGTCATCTTCGTTTAGTTCACGTATGACTTTTGCTGGTCTTCCAAAAGCTAGAGTATTAGGCGGGATCACTTTTCCTTGAGGTACAAGGCTGCCTGCCCCTATAAATGCACCTTCGCCAATTTCAGCATCATCTAAAATAATAGAACCCATTCCAATTAAAGCTTTTTTTCGGATTTTACAGCTATGAAGAATGACACTGTGTCCAATTGTGGCATCATCTTCAATGATTAATGGACGTCTTGGACTTTGGTGCAATACAGAGTTGTCCTGAATATTAACACGTTTGCCGATAATGGTCGGAGAAACATCTCCGCGAATGACTGAATTGAACCAAATGCTGGAGTATTCGTCTATGCTCACGTCACCCGTAACAATAGTGTTATTTGCCAAATAGACTGTTTCATGAATGTTTGGGTGTTTTTCTTGATAAGGATAGATCATTATTAGACCTGCCTTTCGTTTATATGTCTTGCTCCTATTTTATCACAATGATTGAAATGAGACTGCATGAAGACTATACTGCGTAAAAGTTAAATCGTGAAGTGAAAAAGCTTCTAGGCTATAATAGTAATGAAAAGAAGTAGTCCGGGGAGGAATTGCAGATGTGGAAATGGGAAGCTGAAGGAGATGCAAAAGCTGTTATTGTGATGATTCATGGAGCAATGGAACATCATGGCCGTTATGGCTGGTTAATAGAAAAATGGCGCATGTCCGGTTTTCATGTCATCATGGGAGATCTGCCTGGACAAGGACTAACGACTAGATCGGGAAGAGGGCATATCACCTCCTTCGATGAATATATAAAAGAAGTAGAACAATGGGTTGATGCTGCTTATCAATTTGATTTGCCTGTTTTTCTATTAGGACATAGTATGGGCGGTCTTATTGCCATTCGGCTGATCCAAGAACAAAAAACGGATTTAGCAGGAATTATATTATCTTCACCTTCTTTAGGCTTGGTTCGCCAAACACCAAAAATGCTGCAGCTTGCATCTCTTGTTCTAAATAAGGTATTTCCTAGAATGATGGTTTCTTCAGGGATTACAGTTGAAATGGCAACAAGTAATCCTGACGTCAGAGAAGCTGACCTAAATGACTCTTTATATTTACAAAGGGTTTCAGTCAGATGGTATAGAGAATTTGTCTTAGCCATGAAGACAGCCTTCGAAAAAATTGAAAAGACCCAAGATATCCCTCTTCTCCTTATGCAGGGTGGAGATGACCGGATTGTCAATAAAACCGTTGTAAGAGATTGGTTTAACAAGGCTCCATTATCTGAGCAGCGTTTTAAAGAATGGCCAAGCTATTATCATGAGATTTTTAATGAAGAAGGCAGAGAAGAAGTATTTGAATACGCAAAAGACTTTGTGGAAAGTCAGCTGAAAGCGATCGGTTATATTATTGAATGACGATTTATTAGGAAAGGGGGTAAAGCTTCATGAGTGTTCCTTCCATGCCAATTAGTTTAATGACCAAAGTATATAGAAGAATCTTTCCTGTTGTACACGCTGAACTTAAGCAGTGGCGAATACGAGCAGAAGAAATTCCTAACCAGGAATTACGTAAGCAGGCCTTAGCGAGTATCGATAGCAAAACGTTCCATTGTGAGGGTGGATCCATCATGGCATTGATTGCTATGGAGAATTATAAAGATGCCATTCAATTTATCGTCGCCTATCAAACCATTAGTGATTACTTGGATAATTTATGTGATCGCAGTACATCACTTGATCCTGCTGACTTTTCTGCGTTGCATGAAGCAATGGAGGATGCTTTAAGCTTACACTCTGCTCCCAGGAATCGATACTATCGCTTTCGAGAAGACCAAAACGATGGCGGGTATTTAGAAGCTCTAGTTGCTTCTTGCAGAGAAACATTAAGCAAACTGCAGAATTATAATATGATTCAAAAACATTTGCTTGAATTAAGCAGATTTTATTGTGATTTGCAAATACATAAACATGTGACACCGGACGAACGGGTCCCGCGGCTCCAAAAATGGCATAGCCAAAATAAAGAGCAAATTCCAAACATGGAATGGTATGAGTTTTCAGCCTGCTCGGGCTCTACATTGGGGATTTTCTGTCTCGTATCTTATGCACTGAGAGAAGATTTTCTTCCGCAGTATGCTGATCATATACGTGAAGGGTATTTTCCATATATCCAAGGGCTTCATATTCTGCTTGATTACCTCATTGATCAGGAGGAAGATCGGGCAGGAGGAGATTTAAACTTTTGTTTTTACTATGAAAGTGAACAAATGCTTTTTAATCGTTTGAGGCATTTTGTTCAAGAGGCAGACAAGCAGACAAGCCTGCTTCCGCACAGCAGGTTTCATCATCTTATTAATAGAGGCCTGCTTGGTGTGTATTTGTCTGATGACAAGGTTCGAAAGCATACAAGTATTAAGAGAGTAGCAAAAAATATGATAAAAACAGGCGGAATGGTAAGCTATTTCTTTTATTGGAATGGAAGGATCTATCGAACATTGCAAAAGTGGCTGCCGCTTCATCATTTAAAACCTGTGCGGAATGAATAAGATAAATATCCTTGCATCAAAAGAGGCAATCCAATTAAACGGATTGCCTTAAATTATGAGGATTAGCTTAATTGATTTTTCTTTTCGATGGCTACAATAAATGGCGGCTGGTTCTTTTGATTTAAAAATTGATACAGCAGGACATTGGCCCTTGCTTGATCAATTTGTTTCACATAACGCATTAAATAATCACGCTCTACGGCTCCTTCAGGGTGTCCATGATAAATCACCAGAACAATGATCCCTTCAGGAGCAAGCATATCAAGCAGCTGCTCGATGGCGCTAATAGTAGTATCTGGCCGAGTGACGATCGATTTATCTCCACCTGGCAAGTAACCGAGATTAAAGACTGCGCCAGTAACCTTTCCGTAGTGGATAGGCGGGATGCAGCTGGAAAGGTTCTCATGCCCGCTATGGAACAGAGTAACACGATCAGCCAGATCATGCTGTGTCAGCTGTGACTTTGTGGAGAACAAAGCTTCATCCTGTATATCAAATCCATACACCCTTCCTGTTTCACCAACTAATCGTGCTAAAAATAAGGTATCATGTCCATTACCTAATGTGGCATCAATGGCAATATCCCCAGGTGAAATGGCTTGCTCCAGCAATGTCCTCGCGAAAGGCAGCACTCGTTCAAGCTTCATACTTTTACCTCCAGGTTAACAGGCTGATAAAATTTACCCTGCCAGCTATTTCTTCGTTTCAATTCAGCATCAATCGCATTTAATACCGACCATTTGTTTACACTCCACATGGGTCCAACCATCAAGTCAATCGGACCATCACCCGTAATGCGATGTACAATCATTTCCGCTGGTAAAATCTCTAATTGATCACATACTAAGCTTACATAATCGTCTTGGCTTAAAAACTTCAGTAACCCTTTTTCATATTGTTTAACCATGGGAGTTCCCTTTAACAGATGAAGTAAGTGGATTTTTATTCCTTGTACATCTAATTTGGCAACTTCCTGGGCTGTTTGCATCATCATTTCAGTTGATTCAAGCGGCAGACCATTGATGATATGCGAACAGACACGGATGCCATGCTTTCTTAGCTTTTCTACACCTTCCACATAACAGGCAAAGTCGTGAGCACGATTAATAATGGAAGCCGTTTTTTCATGAACCGTTTGCAGTCCAAGCTCAACCCATAGATACGTTCTTTCATTCAGCTCTGCCAAATATTCAACAACATCGTCTGGAAGGCAGTCGGGTCGTGTAGCAATGGAAAGGCCGACAACTCCTTCTTCTTGGAGAACCCGCTCGTACATATCCCTTAGAACAGCAACTGGTGCATGAGTATTCGTAAATGCCTGAAAATAAGCAAGGTATTTGCCGTCTTTCCATTTATGATGCATTTTCGTTTTTATATCGTGAAATTGCTTTGAGAGATCATCTGCCCGATTACCGGCAAAATCACCTGACCCGGCAGCACTGCAGAAGGTGCAGCCTCCAAATGCCACAGTGCCATCACGGTTAGGGCAATCAAACCCTCCATCTAAGGCAATTTTAAACACTTTATGTCCAAATTCATTTCGTAAATGATAGTTCCATGTATGATACCTTTTATCATCAGCAGCAAATGGAAATGGATTTCCATTCATATAAAGAATACCTCCTAATGCTGAGCGGATTGATTCATAAAAACTGGAGCAATCCAACAACGTTCTCCCAAACCAAAATCGTTTCAGCAAACTGCATTTTGTACAAACATAAGAATAATCTTATCATGAAGCAAACGGGTTATCCAATGCAATTGGAAGCAACTTTACAAGAAAACTGGCCAATTCGGCGGCCCACCCGAAAAAGGCATACTAGTTAGTATGCCGCTGAAATCATTTGCTTAATGCTAATTTATACTTTTTGAAAGTGTAAGTAAGAAGTCATGATATTGCACACAATAACGAGTGAAGCTAATGCTTCAGAGCGATGACTAGAGGAGGAGAATAGAATGGCAACTCGAGAATCTGTTGATACACTCCTGCAGCAATGTGAGGATGCAATTCGTTTTGCAGGCGATCAGCTCCAGGATGGACGTCTTCAGGAGCATTACAACGATGATGGATATTCAAATGCCCTTGAAGCGCTTGAAAATGCCTATAATGACTTAAGCCAGCTGGCTCATAGTGCAAATTCACAGCAGCGGGAACAGCTGCACCGCATGAGATTGCAGCTGCAGCAATTGCAAAACAAAATGATTATAAATCCCCACTAAGAGGTGAATAAAGATGGTCAAAAAACGCTCAAAACAAAATAACCCAGAACAAAAAACACGCAACGGCATCAATAATGCTGATTTAGAGCTTGGCCGTGATTTTGATATCATAAAACAATCAAAGAAAAACTACGAAAAAACAGGCGGGCAGCCAGTAAAATCGAAATTTCACCCGGAGCCTGAACAGTCGAGATAACGACTATATAACGTATGCGTGGAAAGGATCCTTCTGATGAAGGATCCTTTTCTTTTTGCTTTCTTTTTTTATGATTGGCTCTTTTCTAAAAGATTGTTGTTTTTGGATAAGTTTTCTATTTTCTAAAAGATTAGTTGATGGGAGCAGAAGGTGCGAGACTTCTGCGGGAGAAGGGGGACAGGTGAGACCCCGCAGGAGCGTAAGTGACGAGGAGGCTCAGCGCCAACCCGCGGAAAGAGAGCATCTGGAGCGGAAATCAACTTCTGCTCATTTAAGTTCACAGCAACAATGTTTACGAAAACAGCCTTATGATTAAAGGATTATAGATATAAAAATAGAATATAAAGGCAACCGCGCAGTATTTCCCTTATTGATGAAGGAAGAGTATACAAGTGTAAAAGATGAAAGGAGGATCCCTATGTTTTCAAACAAAATCATATCATCTTTCAACGAAATGGAATGTTCATTATACAAATATGTGATAGCAAATGCTGAAAAGGTCAGCTATATGAGGATTAGAGAATTGGCTGATGAGACCCATGTATCAACCTCTTCTATATTACGTTTTTGCAGAAAGCTGGATTGTGAGGGGTTTTCAGAATTTAAAGTCAAACTAAAGCTTTATATCGCGAAGAATCAGCCAGAAGAGTTAAAAAGCACCCAGCATGCCCTATCAGAGTTTGTTGAACGGACATTAAAAGGCAACTTTGAGGCTTATATTAAAGAAACGGCTTCCTTTATTTCTAAAGCAGAAAGTGTGATTTTCTTAGGTATTGGCAGCTCCGGAATAATGGCGGAATATGGATCACGCTATTTGTCTAGTCTTGGAAAGTTTTCTCTTTACATAAAAGATCCATTCTTCCCTATTCATTCAAAGTATTCAAATGACAGTGTCACCATTGCCCTCAGTGTTTCAGGAGAGACAATGGAGATCATTGATTTAATTAAGAAATTAAAAGAAGAAGGCAGTACGATCGTAAGCATTACTAATCATAAAGATTGCACAATTGCCAGAATCTCAGATTTAAACATTTCCTATTATGTTACAGAGGAATATCGCAGCAAATCGAATATAACCACACAAATTCCAGTGGTTTATTTACTTGAAACAATTGCAAAGGAAATTTATAAACAGGCAAATAGTTAAGAAACATCCTGTTCCATTTTTGTAACAAGTAACAATATATGATACAAAATACAAATTTTAAAATTTGTATTTACTCTTAAAATGAAAGCGTATACAATATTATATATAGAAAGAGGTGATTAAATGATCCATACAACTAAAAAACCTTTTCCAAGCAATTTTTTATGGGGCTCTGCATCAGCTGCTTATCAAGTTGAAGGTGCCTGGAATGCAGATGGCAAAGGACCTTCTGTCTGGGATATCTATACTAAGCTTGAAGGAACAACGTATGAGGGAACCAATGGTGACGTAGCGGTCGATCATTATTACCGTTACAAGGAAGATGTTGCTTTAATGGCAGAAATGGGTTTAAAAGCGTACAGATTCTCAGTTTCTTGGAGCCGTATATATCCAGAAGGATCAGGAGAGGTGAATGAGGCTGGTTTACAGTTTTATGATGATTTAATAAATGAACTGATTCAGCATGGGATTGAACCGATTTTAACGGTATATCATTGGGATGTTCCACAGGCACTTATGGATCGATATGGCGCATGGGAATCCAGAGAAATTATTGAAGACTTTAATGAGTATTGTATAACTCTATACAAAAGGTTCGGAGACAGAGTGAAGTATTGGGTGACATTAAATGAACAAAATGTATTTATTGGCTTAGGCTATCGCACTGGACTTCATCCTCCTGGAGTTAAGGATAATAAAAGAATGTATGAAGCAAATCATATTGCCAACCTTGCTAATGCGAAAGCGATTCAATCTTTTAGAAGGTATGTACCTGACGGAAAAGTAGGTCCGAGTTTTGCATTTGGTCCAACATATCCATACTCATGTCATCCAGATCATATTCTTGCCTATGAGAATGCAGAGGATCTGAATAATCATTGGTGGCTGGATGTCTACTGCAGGGGAACGTATCCAAAGGTTAGTATGAAGTATTTGCAAGAGGCAGGTGAAGCGCCAACGATAATGGATGGTGATATGGAGCTGCTTGCCTACGGAAGGCCAGACTTTATTGGTGTGAATTATTACCGTTCAGGCACCGTAGAGATGAACCCGATAGACGGCATTGGACTAGGGAGAATGAATACAACAGGAAAAAAAGGCACTACAGAAGAAAGTGGAGTGCCTGGGTTATATAAATCGAAAAGAAATCCTCATCTTGAAGCAACAAATTGGGATTGGGAAATTGACCCTGAAGGACTGCGCATCGGTCTTAGAAGGCTGACAAGCCGGTATGGACTGCCGATTTTAATTACCGAAAACGGTCTCGGTGAGTATGACACGCTGTTAGAAGGGGAATACGTCTTAGATGATTATCGGATTGACTATATAAAAGCACATGTGGAAGCCTGCCAAAATGCAATTAGCGATGGTGTGGACCTGCTGGGATATTGCACGTGGTCCTTTACAGATATTTTAAGCTGGCTGAATGGCTATAAGAAAAGATATGGCTTTGTGTATGTGAATCGTGATGAGCATAGTGAAAGAGATCTGCGCCGTATTAAAAAGAAAAGCTTTTATTGGTATAAACAAGTAATAGAGACGAATGGAAGTAAATTACAGAATATTCCGTCAAAAATATTGAAGGAGGAACATCAATGAAAAAAATATTATTAGTTTGTGCAGCTGGAATGTCCACCAGTTTGCTGGTTAACAAAATGAATGAAGCAGCCAGCGGCAAGGGTGTTGAAATAGATATCGTTGCTCTGCCTGTATCTGAATGTGAAAAAGCAGCAGCAGAGGTAGATGTTGTTCTGCTTGGTCCTCAGGTCAGGTATCAGAAATCTCAGGTGGACGCTATGGTAGGAGGGAGGGTACCGGTTGAAGTAATTGATATGAGAGCTTATGGAACCATGAATGGAGGAGCAGTACTTGAAAGAGCCTTGGAGCTGATAGATGGAAAATAAAAAAGAATATAGGGGGTAAAAATCATGGGATTCATGGATCGCTTTGAACGTGTGATGGAGAAGGCGCTTGTGCCAGTAGCAGCAAAACTGAACTCGCAGCGTCATATTGTGGCCATTCGGGATGCATTTATATTGGCATTTCCGATCACGCTTGCTGGATCATTAATTGTTCTTTTAAACTTTGCGGTGCTTGCACCTGATGGCTTTATTGCTAAAATGCTATTTTTGCATAAATTATTTCCTAATCTGGCAGATTTTCAGCAGGTTTTTGCACCTGTTTTAAATGGTTCAACTAGTATTCTATCTATTTTCATCGTCTTTCTGATAGCGAGGAATATAGCAATTGCTTTAAAGGCGGATGATTTATTGTGTGGACTGACGGCTTTATCTGTATTTTTTATTGTATATCCTGAATATATCATCGTGGATGGTGCGAGCCTGCTATCTACCCAATGGGTAGGTGCTCAAGGGTTATTCGTGGCAATGCTGATAGGATTGCTCGTTGGAGAAGTTTTCAGCAAGCTGTCAAAATGGAAGCGCCTGCAGATTAAAATGCCTGCTTCTGTGCCTCCAGCTATTTCAAGATCGTTTTTAGTATTATTCCCGATTGTACTTATAACCATTATGTTTACAATTGGAAACGCAATCATTTTGGCAATATTCCCAGATGGCATTCATCAATTAATTTACACATTAATTCAAACGCCATTGAAGGATTTGGGTACAAATATCGTCTCCTTAGTCATTTTAGCAATTGTCTCTAACTTGCTTTGGGTATTCGGGATTCATGGACCAAATACCATTGCTGCTATACGTGAAGGGATGTTTGCAGAAGCCGGTCTTGAAAATCTGGAGTTTGTTGCAGCAAACGGAACAGCATGGGGAGCTCCTTACCCTGTTACATGGGCGATAAATGATGCGTTTGCCAACTACGGCGGATCAGGGATGACGCTAGGGTTAATTATAGCCATCTTTATTGCTTCAAGAAGGAAAGACTATCGGGATATCGGAAAGCTTTCCATCGCTCCAGGTCTATTCAATATTAATGAACCGATCATTTTCGGGCTGCCGGTAGTATTGAATCCAATCTTAATTGTGCCATTTATCCTTGTGCCTGCCATTAATATCATCATCGGATATATAGCCATAACGACAGAGCTCATACCGCCGATCGCGTATTCGGTACCATGGACCACACCTGGACCGCTGATCGCCTTCTTTGGTACAGGAGGCAACTGGCTAGCACTAATTTTAGGATTTGTGTGCTTAGCAATTTCTACACTTATTTACCTGCCATTTGTTATTGCGGCAAATAAAGCAGCGAATGCTCAGAAATCAGTAGAAACAGATTCTAAAAATGTATCAATGTAATTTTCGGTAAATGATGGTGCTCTCGCCATTATCAGATGGCGGGAGCATTAAGGATATATAGGAAGGAGAGAACGATGGAAACCTATAATGTGCAAATGAACTGTGGGCAAATCTCGTATATTTGTGATTTTTTCAAAGCTTATCAGGATGATCAAGTTAAGACCGATCTGCAATCCTCTAATAGGGTCCAAGCGGTTTTTTCTGTTTCAACCGAACTAAAGAAGGATGACACAGAAAGACATTTGAAACAAGTATTCAAAGAGTCGAAGTTTGGTCCAGGGCTATATTATTCAATCAAGGTGCTGTAGAAGGAGTGATGGTTTTGTATGCAGCGTTTGATATAGGCGGTACAGAAGTAAAATATGCAAAGCTTTCAGAGAATGGTGATTTTCTTCATAGAGGAAGTTTCGCTACGGAAAGAGACAATGGTCAATTGATTTTAGATCACATGCTAGACGTGATTGCACAATATCAGAATTTAAAAGGAATTGCCATTAGTGCACCTGGATTTGTGAATGCTTACACAGGTTTTATAGAAAAAGGCGGAGCCATAACCGATTTTGATGGTTTTAATATGAAGGACTATTTAGAAGACAAAACGGGCATCGCAGTCAGCGTTGAAAATGATGTAAATTGTGCAGCACTTGCAGAGAAATGGAAGGGAAAAGCAGAAAACCTTGAACATTTCCTTTGTTTAACGATCGGTACTGGTATAGGCGGTGCAATTGTACTTGGAAATAAACTGTATCGAGGATCATCATTTGCTGCTGGAGAATTCGGCTATATGATTACCCATGGCATGCAGGAGAACTCGTTGGATAAAAGTACATTAAGTTCAACAGCTTCTGTGTATGGTTTAAGAAAAAGATATGCTGCCCAAAAAGGGATTTCAGTGAAGGACATTACAGGGGTGAAAATTTTTGAAGCAGCAGATCAAGGCGATCAGACTGCGATAAATGAGATTGAATCTTTTTACGATCATTTATCAACAGGTCTTTACAATTTATATTTTATGTTGAACCCCGAAAAGATCTTAATCGGCGGAGGGATCAGTTCACGTACAGAGTTATTGGATGAAATCCGTCAAAGAGTCTGTAAACTGAATGACTATATCGATGAAAATGTCATTGATATTTGTCATTTTAAAAATGAAGCAGGATTAATTGGTGCTTTATATCACCATCTAGAACAATATAAAACTGAAAAAAAGGATGAGACTGTATGGAAGGGTTAGAAGCTGCAGCGTTTCAAATTATCAGTAATGTCGGAACAGCAAAAAGTCTGATTATGGAGGCGCTCTTTGCTGCACGAGCAGGGAATTACCAGGAAGCAGAGGAGAAATTAACAGAATCCAAGCAATATATGAATGAAGGGCATCACGCTCATATGGATCTGATTCAACAGGAAGCATCGGGAGAAAAACTGCCATTTTCTCTGCTGCTGATGCATGCAGAGGACCAAATGATGAGTGCAGAAACGATCAGGGATTTAGTTTCAGAAATGATTCTTATGTATAAGGAAATGCGAAGCTAAGGAGGAGTTATCTTGAAAAAAGGAATTAAAATCGTAACGATTGGCGGAGGTTCAAGCTACACACCAGAGCTTATTGAAGGCTTTATTAAAAGATATGATGAACTGCCGGTAAGAGAGTTGTGGCTTGTTGATATTGAAAAAGGAAAAGAGAAGCTTAATATTGTCGGAAACTTAGCAAAAAGAATGGTAGAAAAAGCCGGTCTGCCGATTGACATTCACTTAACATTAGATCGTCGTGAAGCTTTAAAGGATGCAGACTTTGTCACCACCCAATTTAGGGTAGGGCTTTTGGAGGCTAGAGCAAAAGATGAGCGCATTCCTCTTAAATATGATGTCATCGGACAGGAAACCAATGGTCCTGGTGGCTTATTTAAAGGGCTGCGCACGATTCCAGTCGTGTTAGATATTTGCCGCGATATGGAAGAACTTTGTCCAAACGCCTGGCTTGTGAACTTTACCAATCCAGCGGGCATGGTGACAGAAGCAGTTCTTCGTTACAGCAATATTAAGAGAGTAGTAGGGCTGTGCAACGTTCCGATTGGGATGCGCATGGGCATAGCAAAGGCCATTGGGGTTGAGCCAGAGCGCGTTCAAGTAGATTTTGCAGGCTTGAATCACATGGTGTTTGGGCTGGATGTTTTTGTTGATGGAAAAAGTGTACTAGATGAAGTCATCGCTGCCCTCGGCAACCCAGAGAATGAGATGACTATGAAGAATATTGCCGGATTTGCATGGGATGCCGATTTTATTAAAGGTATGGGTGTCATTCCTTGCGGCTATCACCGCTATTACTACAAAACCGATGAAATGCTTCAGGAAGAAAAGGAAGCATCGTTTGAAAAAGGAACGAGAGCTGAAGTTGTTCAAAAGCTAGAAGCTGAGCTGTTTGAGCTCTATAAAAATCCAGATCTGTCTATCAAACCGCCTCAGCTGGAAAAGCGGGGCGGAGCTTACTACAGTGATGCAGCATGCAGTCTCATCAACTCGATTTATAATGATAAACGTGATATTCAGCCAGTCAACACCCGAAACAATGGTGCCATCGCCAGCATTCCAGATGATTCTGCGATTGAAATCAACTGTGTCATTACAAAAGAGGGGCCAAAACCGATTGGAATTGGTGATCTGCCAGTGCCAGTCAGAGGACTTGTTCAGCAGATAAAATCGTTTGAAAGAGTTGCTGCAGAAGCAGCTGTTACAGGAAATTACCATACAGCTTTAGTGGCAATGACCATCAATCCGTTAGTGCCATCAGATACGATTGCGAAGAAAATCCTTGATGAAATGCTCGAGGCACACAAGGACGACCTGCCTCAGTTTTTTTCGGGGATTAAATCTTAATATTGATTTGGTAAGGGCTTGAAGCAAAGGATGTAGATGCTTCAGGCTTTTTTTTGTGTGTTCTTTGGATTGTTCTTTGGGGAGAGGGAACCTTCTGAATTGGGAATATAGTGTCGTGATTTAGGAGATTTGTGACTTTTGAATACTGGATAATAGGAATTTTTGTCTCGTTTTCCGTGGTGATAGTGACTGTGTATTCCAAAAGATAGAAACAAGTGTGTTGTTTCATGAGTAATCACACCTTGGAAGTCTAAAATTTGGAAAACAGTTGCGCGCTACAGAGTTAAACACACCACGAAAGTCCAATAATTGGAAAACGTTGTCCTGATACCGAATTAAACACACCTCATAAGTCAAAGAATAGGAAAGCAGAGTCGCGGCTACCGGTTTAATCACACCTCATAAGCCCAAAAAACTGGAATCCAGTGTCACGTTTCCTTATTAATTCTTGATTTTATAGTCGAATAACTGAAATTAACTGGTCAAGTTGTCTCCCTAATTACCACTTCATTATTCAAGATCTAGAAAAAAATTTTAGTCAGTGTCCATAAAACGTCCAAGGTGTCTTCCTTTTTCTTGTAAAATTCCGAAAATAATGTAAGTAATAAAACCTATTGCAATACATATTAAAAAGACATAGAATTACTTTGGAATTCGAAATATAGCACGGTTTTTAATGAACATTTTATTGTATAAAGGGGGTTGCTTATGCCTCGGGTAGTATGGCTTTTGGTCATCGGAATGGCTGTGAATGTAACCGGTTCTTCTTTTTTATGGCCATTGAATACGATTTACATTCATGATCAGCTTGGTAAGTCTCTCTCAGTTGCTGGACTTGTGCTTATGTTAAATGCTGGTGCAAGTGTGGTCGGCAATCTTATCGGCGGAACGCTCTTTGATAAGATCGGCGGCTTTAAGTCTGTTCTTCTCGGAATAGGTATTACCGTTACGGCGTTAACAGGCCTATCCTTCTGGAATGATTTCTTTGCATATGTTGTCTTTTTAACGATTGTTGGATTTGGCTCGGGAATTGTATTTCCATCCATGTACGCAATGGCAGGGTCTGTGTGGAAGGAAGGCGGTCGAAAAGCGTTTAATGCTATTTATATAGCGCAAAATGCAGGTGTTGCGATTGGTTCTGCTTTAGGCGGACTTGTAGCGTCCTTTTCATTTGATTTAATATTTGCGGCCAATACGTTTATGTATATTATTTTCTTATGTATTGCAGTGTTCGGCTATAAAGGCATTAAAGCTGAAAATACACAATCCTCTGTAATCGCTGAAAGTGGAGCGATAAAGAATCATACGAAACTATATGCTCTTCTAACATTATGTATAGGCTATTTACTTTGCTGGGTGGGGTATGTGCAGTGGCAATCGACCATCTCAACATATACGCAGGAACTCAATATATCTTTAAGTCATTACAGTTTACTATGGACAGTAAATGGTGCTCTTATTGTGCTAGGGCAGCCGCTTATCAGTCCACTTGTTAAAAGAATCAACTCCTTAAAACTTCAAATAAATATTGGAATTATCATATTTATTGTGTCATTTGCTGTAGCCGCTGTTGCTCAGGAGTTTTCAGCATTTATGGCATCCATGGTGATTTTAACGATTGGTGAAATGCTGATCTGGCCTGCTGTTCCTACAATCGCCAATTCTCTTGCTCCAAAAGGCAGAGAAGGCTTCTACCAGGGAATTGTTAACAGCACTGCAACTGGCGGACGCATGATTGGCCCTCTCCTTGGCGGTTTGTTAGTGGACTTCTATGGTATATCCATGTTATTCATGGTGTTAATTGGGCTGCTTATCGTGTCGATCTTTACAACGCTAATATATGACAGGAAGCTGAAGGAAAATAAACAGCTTGCCCATGCATCATAAATGAAAAAAAGGACGCGGAATGATTATTCATTCCCGTCCTTTTTTGTATTCCATACATTTTTAACTTAATGATAAACCCATTAAACAGCTGAAGATTGACCTTCTATCAAAATTGTATGATGAAAAAAGCTTTTTAATAGTATCCAGCGTGCTGGGTACATTTTGATAAATGGCTGAATCGCTTCATATGAATGTACTAATAAATAGTCTAAAGGCTGTCTAGTTTGCTGAACATCATATAAAAGTGCGTGTGGGATAGTGTAATACGGATTGAGTTGATAAGGGTTTAATGTTTTTTCGTTTAAACGCTGTATTTTCATATAATTTGTTAGGCAATTGATCTGCAATTGTTTGCTTTCTGCCTTTGATAAACTTTGAATACTAAGATTTTCGTTGACTAGCATAATCGCATTCATATAGAATCACATCCTCACTACATGTTTGGCCTAAAATCTAGCCTGATATACGTTTGTGAGGTGAAGAGCGCAAAATTTTTATTAGCAAAAATTACTTTAATCTTTGCTCGTGCTGTTTCTAATACGCTCCATTACTAATGCTCTAACAGCAGTCACACTCTTAATCAGCAATGCATATCCTATGTACTATCTTTCTTCTGGAAAAGCCCGCTTGCATCCTGGCGGGAAATAAATTACAATGTCAATATATTTATATTGAACTGCTATGATGAGGAATAGTAATGATCGCATGCCTTGACCTATAGAGAGCTGACGGGTGGTGAAAGTCAGCCAGGCACATCATGAACTCGCCTTTTGAGCAGCAAGCATGAACTTTCAGTAATGCTTGCCGTATTCCGCGTTAAGGATGAATGAAGCGGGTGACTTTGTCACTAATGTGGGTGGTACCGCGGGAGTAATAATACATATATCTCTCGTCCCTTATTTTTAAGGGACGGGAGTTTTTTATTTTCCGCTGTTTTTCTAATTCGTATGTTTGAAAAACAGCTAATTGGAGCGAATAGCGCAAGACGCCAGTGACAGAAGCTCACCACCGTCCCGTGGAAAGCGAGTACCCTGAAGCGGAAATAACTATTTTTTGTTTTTATAGTTAGCAGTCATTATGATTTAGGAGGAAACAGACATGAACTTCAATCATCAGGAGATTGAAAAAAAGTGGCAGCAATATTGGGAAGAAAACAAAACATTTAAAACAAGTGAAGAAGAAGGCAAGCGTAAATTTTATGCGTTGGATATGTTCCCATATCCATCAGGCGCCGGCTTGCATGTTGGGCATCCAGAAGGATACACAGCTACAGATATCCTTTCTCGTATGAAAAGAATGCAAGGTTATAATGTGCTCCACCCAATGGGCTGGGACGCATTCGGATTGCCAGCAGAGCAATATGCCATTGATACGGGAAATGACCCGGCAGAATTTACTGAAAAAAATATCAATACATTTCGTCGTCAAATTAAGGCACTCGGCTTTTCTTATGACTGGGATCGCGAAATAAATACAACAGATCCTGATTACTATAAATGGACTCAATGGATTTTTATTAAGCTCTATGAAAAAGGGTTAGCTTACATCGATGAAGTAGCTGTAAACTGGTGCCCAGCACTAGGCACTGTTCTAGCCAATGAAGAAGTAATTGATGGGAAAAGTGAGCGCGGCGGTCATCCTGTTGAACGCAGACCGATGCGCCAATGGGTATTAAAAATTACGGAATATGCTGATCGCCTTCTTGACGATCTAGATGAGCTGGATTGGCCTGAAAGTCTAAAAGATATGCAGCGAAATTGGATTGGCCGTTCAGAAGGTGCTGAGGTGACTTTCAGCATTGATGGTCATGACGATACATTTACTGTGTTTACAACACGCCCTGATACACTATTTGGTGCAACATATGCCGTTTTAGCACCTGAACATGCATTAGTTGATTCAATTACAACAGAAGCTCAAAAAGCTGAAGTTCAGGCATATATTGAAAAAATTAAATCAAAGAGTGATCTTGAGCGTACGGATTTAGCGAAAGAGAAAACAGGTGTCTTTACTGGTGCTTATGCGGTCAACCCGGCAAGCGGAGAAAAAATGCCAATCTGGATCGCGGATTATGTTCTTGTCAGCTACGGAACTGGTGCGATCATGGCAGTACCTGCGCATGATGAGCGGGATTACGAATTCGCACAAGCGTTTGAATTGCCGATTGTAGAAGTTGTGGCAGGCGGAGATGTCAGCAAGGAAGCATATACTGGCGATGGCGAGCATGTGAACTCTGATTTCCTAAATGGTCTTAACAAAGAAGAAGCGATTACCAAAATGATTGCATGGCTTGAAGAAAAAGAGATTGGCACGAAGAAAATTACTTACCGCTTGCGTGATTGGCTGTTCAGCCGCCAGCGCTACTGGGGCGAGCCAATTCCAATTATCCATTGGGAAGATGGCACAATGACAGCTGTGCCGGAAGAAGAGCTTCCGCTAATTCTGCCAAAAACAACAGAAATCAAGCCGTCAGGAACAGGTGAATCACCGCTTGCTAATATTGAAGACTGGTTAAATGTTGAGGATCCTGCAACAGGCAAAAAGGGCAGACGTGAAACAAATACAATGCCGCAATGGGCAGGCAGCAGCTGGTACTACCTTCGTTATATCGATCCGAAAAATAGCGAAAAAATTGCTGATCCTGAAAAAATTAAAAAATGGCTTCCAGTTGATATTTATATCGGCGGTGTGGAGCATGCCGTGCTTCACTTGTTATATGCAAGATTTTGGCACAAGGTTTTATATGATATTGGAGTAGTGCATACAAAAGAGCCGTTCCAAAAACTATTCAACCAAGGGATGATTCTTGGCGATAATAATGAAAAAATGAGTAAATCAAAAGGAAATGTTGTTAATCCGGATGATATCATTTCAAGTCATGGAGCAGATACACTGCGTCTATACGAAATGTTTATGGGCCCGCTGGAAGCATCGATCGCTTGGTCAACAAATGGTCTTGATGGAGCAAGAAGATTCCTTGACCGTATCTGGCGCTTATTCATTGAGGAGAATGGTCAGCTATCCTCCCGCATTAAAGGGAATGAAGAAGGCGGAGAGCTTGAAAAGGTATACCATCAGACTGTTAAAAAGGTAACTGAGGACTTTGAAGGGCTGCGCTTTAACACAGCTATCTCGCAAATGATGGTCTTCATCAATGATGCATACAAATCAGAAAATCTGCCAGTGGGCTATGCAGAGGGCTTTGTTAAAATGCTTTCTCCAATTGCTCCTCATATTGCAGAAGAACTTTGGGCGAAGCTGGGTCATAGCGGAACGGTTACGTATGAGTCTTGGCCGGCATTTGATGAAGCAAAACTGACAGACGATGAAGTAGAAATCGTTGTACAAGTGAATGGAAAAGTAAAAGCGAAGCTAATGGTTCCAGCAGATGCTCAAAAAGACATCCTTGAGCAAATAGCAATGGATGATGACAAGGTCAAAGAGCAAATTGAAGGAAAAACAGTTAGAAAAGTGATTGCTGTTCCTGGAAAATTAGTGAATATCGTTGCAAATTAATAAAAAACATTCCCTGATTGCTTTTTCAGGGAATGTTTTTTACACTATCAGTATTATAAATGAGCAGCACGGATGAATTTCGGCGCTGTGGCTCATTTAGAAATGTAGTATAAGTGCAACTAAGCCTCTGGCTGTGCCTTGCAGGCTTGCCAGTCGGTAAGTTTTCCTTACTATAGGAATAGTGAAATCGGCAATAGAAAGGATGTATGTGATATGATTCCAGAAATCACAACAGAAGAATTAGAACAAAAGCTGAAAGCTGGCGAAAAGCTTGAACTCATTGATGTGCGTGAGGATGAAGAGGTTGCCGGGGGAATGATTCCTGGCGCAAAACATATTCGTATGGGGACAATTCCTGAACATCTTGATCAGTTTGACAAAGAAAAGGAATATATCTTTATCTGCCGTTCTGGTGGCCGAAGCGCCAATGTTTGTCATTATCTGCAGGACCAAGGCTACAAGGTCGTCAACATGAAAGGCGGCATGCTTGACTGGAGCGGGGAAACTGAATAAATAAAACAAAGCACCCAAGCGAATTGGGTGCTTATTTATTGGCTTTAAGCAATAATTAAAAAATATAAATCCTGACCATTTTTATAAGGTTCTTCAGCAAGAGTGTAGCCATGCTTTACGACTTCTTCTGGTACATTTTTAAAGGCAGGCGGGCAATCAGCAATTACCTGAAGAACTTCTCCCTTACTCATGCCTTCGAGTGCCTCAAGAGAATAGATAACAGGATATGGACAAGGCTCTCCTCTTAAATCTAGCGTATAATCAATTTTCATGCGATATTCTCCTTTCTTTTTTTAAATCCAGTTCCGAATCGGTAATTTTTCTCCCAAAAGACAGCGATCATATACCATGAAATCAGCATTAGCAACGTAAGTATTAACGCCAAAAATGCTCCAAATGTATCCATTAAGTTGATTGGAGTTCCCATTTTTACAAAAGTATTATAAATGCCAAGGTGATCCCAGCCGAATGAAAGCAGCGTAACGCCTATGATGTTGCCTGCAAATACAAAAAGATACAGTACTTGACCTTCCATAACTCTATACATCATGCCTGTCTCACAGCCGCCAGCCAAAACAATGCCTAATCCAAAAAGGATTCCTCCAATAACAGTGCTTGGTGCGGCTATTTTTATAATAGGTTCAAGTCCGTAAATTAAGATCACTGCAAACGTGGCAATTGTACTAATAGCAATGCCAAATGTAATGGCTTTTGCCATTGTTGCCCTTCCGCTCACCCAAAGATCACGGAAAGCAGAGGTAAAGCAGATTTGACCTCTTTCAATTAACATGCCAAATGCTGCGCCAAAAATGGCTGCATTTCCAAGCATCGGCTTACCAGTGAGGAAAAAAAATACAATCATTCCTATATAAATAAGACCAACAAGTACTCCGAAATAAGGCTGCTTTGATTTTTTTAGTTTTTTCACAGGTGGTGGCGCCCCTTTTGTGAGTGCTGGTTTGCCTTTCCACCACTTTGTTTTTACAATTTTAAAACCAAAGAAAGTCCCAATTGCAGTGGCCGCCATGAAAATCCATGAGTGGAAGGAGAACTGCGGCACACCTGTAAAGAAGGCAGCCAAGTTACAGCCGAGTGCCAGCCGTGCACCAAATCCAGCTATAATTCCGCCAACTAATCCCTGTACTAATCTTCTCTTTTGCTTCGGTATTCTAATTTTAAAATTGCTGCTTAGTAATATAGTTATAAAGGCTCCGATGAACATCCCCCAAACTATCCAGCCGTCTGTTCTTTCAAAAGTAGAACCTTCCATTCCGACGAGATCAAAATAAGCCCAGCCAGAAATATCTATCCCGATAAATTCGAGGATATGACCTCCTAATCTAGTAAACTCTCCTGTTACCGCCCAGACTGTTCCAGTTATGCCAAAATAAGCAGCAGACAGAATGCCAGTTATGCCAATGGCCCAATAAGGATTCCAATAGCTCTTTGTTAATCTTTTTATTGTTGACATTCAAGAACTCCTTTCAGGATACCTTCTCTGCATAGCAGAGGCTAAGAACAGCATCCTTCATTGTCTTTATAAGAAGTGCATTTAATTCTTATATGGTAATTCTAGTAATGCAAGTTAGATAGCAATGTTAATTATAGTACAATCCATGATCTCTGAAAGTGATAAATGTTAAACAATAGAATAATAAGATTGAATTGTGTCCATAATGAGAAAAAAAAGCAAATGAGGGAGAGTACAAGTGATTAAAGTAAAACTATTTGATCATGAACATGAAAAGGATTTAGAGGTTGAAATGAATAAGTTCTTAGAGAAGATGGATGAAAAAAAGCTGCTCGATATAAAGTATAATGTGGCGGCTGTTCAAGAGGAAGAGGATGAACAAATCTATTGTTTTTCAGCAATGGTTATTTATAAGGCCTAATGAATAATTCATTAGGCCATTTATCTTGCTATTGGTTACCTTGAAAATAAAGCAGCATTTGTTCCTGCAAGTCGGCCTGTAACTAGAGCTGACGTAATATTGTAGCCCCCAGTATAGCCATGTATATCTAAAATCTCTCCGCAAAAATACAATCCATTCATTTTTTTGGAGGCCATTGTCTGCGGTTCGACTTCTTTAACCGATACACCGCCGCCAGTTACGAATGCTTTATCTAGCGGCAAAGAGCCGTTAACAGTGAATTGAAAGGATTTAACATTCTTAATAAACGTCCGAATCTTTTCATTTGAAATGGTCGCATTTTGTTCTGCAGGATCAATTTCACTTTTTTCGAAAAGGAAGAGCAGATACCTTTCGGGAATAAACCCCTTTAGTGTGTTTTTAATACTTTTCTTCGGATCTTCTTTCATTTTTCTTAATGTGTCCTGAAAAAGGGGTTCTTCCTTTACATCTGGCATACAATCAATACTCATCGTTACAGGTCCTTTTTCTTTTTTCATGGCTTTAACAGCAAATTGGCTGCAGCGCAAAACCGCTGGTCCGCTAATGCCAAAGTGTGTAAATAGCATATCCATTCTATGAGTGATCAGTGCTTTGCCTTTTGCATTTAAGACACTTAATGCAACACTTCTCAGGGATAACCCCTGCAGCGTTTTCTCTTTAATAAAAGGTTCAGATGAAGTGAGCGGTACTTCTGTTGGAAAAAGATCTGTAATGGTGTGCCCAGCCTTTTCCGCCCAAGCATAACCATCCCCGGTTGAACCTGTATGTGGGACAGATTTGCCTCCAACAGCAATCACTATAGATGCAGCTTCAAAAATTTCCCCATTATGAAGCTCAACTGATTGAACAGAATCATTCTTGTAATGTATATCTTTAATGGGACTATTCTTTTTTATTTGTACATTTAATTCCTTCAACCTATTAAGAAGGGCGTCAACGACAGATTGTGCTTTATCACTGACAGGAAACATTCTGCCATGATCTTCTTCCTTTAGGCGAATCCCCAGGTTTTCAAAGAAAGCGATAATGTCTTCATTGCTGAAGATATTGAGGGCACTATATAAAAATCGCCCATTGCCTGGAATATGCTTAATAATCTCATCAACTGGCAGCCTGTTTGTTACATTACAGCGCCCGCCTCCTGAAATCGCAAGCTTTCTGCCGAGTTTCTCACCCTTATCTATAAGAAGCACTTTTGCTTTGTTTTCAGCTGCTCCAATTGCGGCCATCAAACCAGATGGTCCTCCGCCAACTACAATAACGTCAAATTTCATTCTATCCACCAACTTATTTTCATTCGTTATTTACAACATGTTTTATTATACTTTATTTGTCACAATCATAAAAATAAAGAAGGAAATTTCCAGTTGAAAGTAGCATTCTGTAAAAAAGAAGAGTACACTACAAATAGTGTGTCAAAAAAAATGGAAACACAAGATTTATGCATGTTTAGAAATTACACTTGGCTAATGGCCAAGTTTATTTGATTATTACTAAAAAAATAAGCGGGGCGCTTCCGCTTTTCTAAAAAAACAGTGTCTAGCTGCAGGCGCTAGGGGCTCGAGGTGTCGCCCCTGGGCAAGCGCCTTCCGCTTTTCTGTAGATAAAATAATAAGGATTTTTGAACTTTGAATAATGTCTAGCTGCAGCGCCTAGCCCCTCGAGGTCATAAGCCAATCTGTCCAGAAGGTTAAAGAGCAACCTTCTAGCCATCTTGTCTTATGCTTGTCGGGGCTGAGCAAGGCGCTTCCGCTTTTCTAGTAAGGGTAGGGGTTTTATGTCTTCGAAGCTTTTACGCGGTACGTTTATTTTAACGATTGGTACTTTTGTTTCTAAGCTCCTGGGGTTATTATATGTGATCCCATTTTCTCGTATTGTTGGGGATGATGGAACGATTCTTTATCAATATGCTTATGTTCCCTATACTATTTTTCTGAGTATGTCCACCGCAGGTATTCCATTGGCTATTTCCAAGTTTATAGCTAAGTACAATGCTATTGAAGAATATTCGGTCGGCAGGCGGCTGTTTAAATCAGGAATTTGGGTTATGCTTGCAAGCGGTATTGTCTGGTTTTCAATCCTGATGTATTTTGCTCCTGAGTTTGCAGCAATCTTTACTGATGCCGAAGAAGATCAAAAGCTTGAGGAAACGGTAACGGTCATCCGGGCAGTCAGCTTTGCGCTGATTATTATTCCATTTATGAGTTTAATCCGCGGGTTCTTTCAGGGCCACCAATCTATGGGTCCGTCTGCTGTTTCACAAGTAGTCGAGCAAATTGTCCGTATTATTTTCTTGCTTGGCGGTGCTTATGTTGTACTTTACATGATGGATGGATCTGTTGTGGAGGCGGCTAGTGTCGCTACGTTTGCAGCATTTATCGGAGGAATTGGCGGTCTTTTTGTCTTATTCTGGTATTGGTATAAAAGAAAGCCGCATTTGGATCAGCTGCTGCAGCATGATAGGGGCACAGCAGATATCTCCCTAAGGGACATGTACAAAGAAATCATTATTTATTCTATTCCTTTCATTTTTGTTGGTGTTGCTAATCCTTTATTTCAGCTGATTGACTTGATGACGTTTAATAGAACTATGGATGGCATTGGAATTGATATTAATGAATCTGAATATCTTTTGAACATCTTAAACTTTGAAACCCATAAAATTGTCATTATTCCAGTCACGCTGGCGATTTCATTCTCATTAACATTGATTCCTAGTATCACAAAAGCATTTGTGGATGAAGATCAGGCCTCACTTAATCGGCAGATGAATCAAAGCATACAGGTTATGCTCTTTCTGACATTGCCTGCAGCTGTTGGTGTTGCTTTGCTTGCAGAACCTGTTTATACGCTATTTTATACAGCAGACATACAAGGTGCAGCAATTCTGCGTACATATGCTCCTGTTGCCGTTTTATTCGCATTGTTTTCTGTGACCGCAGCTATCCTGCAGGGAATCAATGAGCAGCGATTTACTGTTTTAAGCTTGCTGGTTGGAATTTTAGTCAAGCTGAGCCTGAATGTCCCTTTCATCAGCTGGATGCAAACAGAGGGGGCCATTTATGCAACTGCTATTGGCTATTTAACAGCTATCACTATTAATTTCTATGTGATAAAGAAATTCTCTGGATACCGTTTTCGGTTCGTTTTCAGAAGAAGCCTGCTGATTGTTATTTTTACAGGCATTATGTTAGCTATTACGTTTTTCTTATATAAAGTGTTAACGATCTTTTTATCACCAGAGTCTGTTGCGCAGTCTGTTATGATTGTAATCCTCTGCGGTGTAATCGGAGCGGGAGTTTATTTTTACCTCGGAATTAAATCGAGACTTGTGTACTTCCTCTTCGGTGACAAGGTCGATCGTCTGTTAAGCAAATTGAAATTAAAATAATGGAGGAAGGAGGACAATTTTCATGAGAATCGATAAAATGCTTGCAAATCTCGGCTACGGAAGCCGGAAGGATGTTAAGAAGCTTCTAAAAAATGGTTCGGTAACCATTAATGAGGTTGCTGTTAAGGATGGTAAACAGCATGTGGACCCTGAGTGTGATACGGTGATGATTTATGGGGAACAGGTTGAATATAAGGAATATATCTATTTAATGATGAATAAACCGCAGGGGGTTATTTCTGCCACTGAGGATACTCGTCATGAGACAGTTATTGATATTTTAGAGGCAGAGGATGTTGTTTTTTCACCATTTCCAGTAGGACGGTTAGATAAAGATACGGAAGGGTTGCTGCTTTTAACTAATGATGGCCAGCTTTCGCATAAGCTGCTGTCACCTAAAAAACATGTTCCGAAAACGTATTTTGCTGTCATCAATTCAGAAGTGACAGAAGAGGATATTTCCGCCTTTAAGAATGGGGTCATTTTAGATGATGGCTATGAAACGAAGCCTGCCGTTTTAGAGATTCTAAAATCTGGGCTTACTTCTGATATAGAGCTGACGATTACAGAAGGAAAGTTTCATCAAGTAAAAAGAATGTTTGAAGCGGTTGGAAAACGTGTGATGTATTTAAAAAGGATTTCTATGGGACCGCTAGAGCTTGACCCATCGTTAGAACTTGGTGAATATCGGGAATTAACGGATGAGGAACTAGAGCAGCTATTATCGTACGAGTCTTAACAAACAGGAAGACGGAAAAAATCGCCTAGTCATTTAGGCGATTTTTCTATGGTTTTTATCTATTTGTTGTACTGCTTAAGATGACATCTTCACCTTCTTTTGTGTAATCGTCCATTTGCCCCGGCTTGGACTTTTAACTAAATCGTTATAGGCCAAGACATTTAGGTCTCTTTGTATCGTTCGAGGTGTTATACCAAATTCCTCTACAAGCTCCTGAGTTGTTACAGTTCCGTGTTTGCTGATAAACATGTAAACGGATTTGATACGGTTTAACATCCGGTTAGTCGAAGGTTTCAAAGAACCACTCCCTATCCTTTTTTCAAACCAATGGCAAAATTTCTGCAACCGACAGTTTTCAAAGAAGAAACGTGTCCTTCAAGCATATGTAGTTTTTTTCCTCAGACAACCCCTTTACAAATTGTCACACAATTTAAGATGTCATACTTCTATCCTAATTGTACCCTCATTGTCTGATAATTTCCACTTACACGCAAAATATTAATCTAATTTTAACAAAACTCGATGAATTCCTCCCATCGTCGCTGTCGTTCTAATACATTTATATGGCAGTAGAGCTTTGGATTATGTCAGAAAATTTAGAGAAAATAACTGCATGAATCATGTAAAAAGTAATTAAAAAACACTATTTCCATCTCCTGTATATTATTCTATAATCAATAAGTATTGAAAAAAAAGGATATAAGGAGAATATTATGGATCAATCATTACGCCAGCAATTAGTGCATCCTAAGGAAAATATTTATTTTGCATTTGTATTATTATTTAGTATTTTAATGTATGTGTTTCTTGCTGTTTCAATCATTGGTATTGCAATAATAGTGGTTATTCTTCTGCTTTCTGTTTTTCTTCAAGGTCTAATGATGGCTGGGATTAGAAGGAATGGAGTTAAACTAAGTGAGGAACAATTTCCGAGATTGTATGAAATGGCTGTAAAAACTGCGGCAGATATGGAGATGAAATCTGTTCCTGACATTTATGTTATGGAATCAGAAGGAATTTTAAATGCTTTTGCCACTAGATTCTTTAGAAGGAATATGGTTGTTTTATATTCCAGTATTTTTGAGATGGCAGACAGAGGCGCGGAAAAAGAAGTATTGTTTGTGCTGGCACATGAATTTGCCCATTTAAAAAGAAAGCATGTGATCGTCAATACGCTTATTCTGCCAGCTATGTGGGTGCCTTTTTTAGGGACAGCCTATTCACGTGCTTGTGAATATACTTGCGACAGGTATGCAGCGTACTATGTGCAATCTTTTGAAGCGGCAAAGGATGCACTTACCATGCTGGCTATTGGTACAAGTCTGTATCCGAACGTAAACAAAGAAGTTTATATGAAGCAATTGGAAACAGAGAGCGGATTTTTTGTCTGGTTAAATGAGAAGCTGTCAACACATCCCCATTTGCCAAAAAGGCTATATGCTTTATCTCGCTTTTTTTCTAATGAAACGACTCCTGTTCTAAAAGAATCAAAAGGCAAGGTTGTTATTGGTATTATTATTTCATTTATTGTATTGATTCTATTGGGGGTTGCTGTCTGGTTTTCAATAAGTGCACTGGAAAAGCTCGATCAATTTTCAGATTCATTATATGGAGAAGAATTTAGCTTCTCAGAAGGAGGTAATTCTATTGATGGTGTTACACCGTTAATGGATGCTGCCTTTAATAATGATTCTGCAGCCATTCTTACTCTTATTGAAGAAGGAGAAGATATAGACGCAGTAGACTCTGAGGACACCTCTGTCCTGCATTGGTCTGTATATGGAGATAACCTGGAAGCTGCTGAAGTATTGCTTCAAGCCGGAGCAGATCCTAACACGGTTGACTATACAGATTCTACTCCTTTAATTACAGCTGCTGCAAATGGCAACTCGGAATTGACCGAACAGCTTCTGAACTATGGAGCCGATCCAACCTACGTTGACGGCGCAGGCTACACAGCATATGACTATGCCATGGAATATGGTTATAATGACATCGTTGTCTTGCTCGAAAACTATTAATATAACATCTAGAAAGCCAGAGGGATTCCTCTGGCTTATTCTTATGATACAGCTATAAAATCCATAGGAATTATTTTATACCTTCTTACGTTTATAAAAACCTTAATAAGGATAAAAGAACTATAAGTAAGTTAGTTAGCAAGAATGGTACAAAATTGATTGTATAATAACAGACCTTTATTTCTTTTATGAAGGAATTTATCAACATTCAGCCTTTACATTTTTGCAATCTAATTAAGAGTGTTACAGTAAAAATAGAATGACATATACTAAGAGACAAGTGTTCATACTTGTAAACCATGGGGGAAGGCTGATTATATATTTTAGTTGCATGCAAAGTGCACAAGAATGGTTCTCCATTTTTTTTGTGTGTTAAATGTTAAAGGGGCTGTGAGTGATGATTCGTTTTGAGGATGTTAGGAAGCAATATGATGGTTCTGTAGCAGTGAATGACCTGAATTTTGCCATTGAAGAGGGAGAGTTTTTTGTTTTAATTGGACCGAGCGGTTGCGGGAAGACAACGACGCTGAAGATGATGAATCGTTTGATTGATCCATCTGACGGTACCATTTTGATCGATAATAAAAGGATAACTGATTATGATATACATAAATTGCGTTACAATATCGGCTATGTGCTGCAGCAGATTGCTCTGTTTCCGCATATGACGATTGAAGAGAATATCGCCATTGTACCTCAGCTGAAAAAATGGAATGAGCAGGATATACAAGCAAGAGTATCAGAGCTTTTGGCAATGGTGGGATTGAACCCAGAGGAATTTAAGGACCGCAAGCCTAATGAGCTTTCTGGCGGACAGCAGCAGAGAATCGGGGTGGCGCGTGCTTTGGCAGCGGATCCGAAGCTGATCTTAATGGATGAGCCTTTCAGTGCGCTGGATCCGATTAGCAGGGAAAAGCTTCAAGATGATCTTTTAGAGCTGAAACAAACGATAAAGAAAACAATCGTTTTTGTTACACATGATATATCCGAAGCTTTGAAGCTTGGCGATCGCATCGGGATTATGAATGAGGGGAAAATGATTCAGATTGGCACACCAGAAGAACTTCTGCATGCACCGCAAAATGATTTTGTAAAAAGCTTTATTGGCAGAAGTAATGATGAAACGCCTATCAATTTGGAAGAGCTTCTATCACCGCTTTCTCCAGAAATAGAACTGTCGACTGTTAGGAAAATTCATACAGGATTTACGATACAAGAGCTTCTTCATACCTTAAAAGAGGATGAGCAGGTTGTCATAATAGAAGATGATCAAGCACTCGGTTCCATTGACCGGCAGGCAGTTATCGCTTACCTGGCGAGTGGTGCGGTAAAAGGGGGAAGCCCTAAGTGAATGATTTTATAAATGTCTTTTCAGATCGCAAGGGAGAGCTTCTTCAAGCGCTGATTGAACATATGCAAATTTCGTTTATTGCGCTCTTTTTTGCAGTATTGCTGGCGATTCCGATTGGGATCTTTTTAACACGGAAGGAGAGACTGGCCGAAAGCATCATTGGGATAACGGCAGTTCTGCAGACCATTCCATCGCTTGCTCTGCTTGGTTTATTAATTCCGCTATTTGGCATCGGCCGTGTACCTGCCATTATTGCACTGGTTGCATATGCACTGCTCCCGATTCTGAGAAATACCTATACAGGCTTAAAAGAAGTCGATTCTTCCCTTTTGGAAGCTGCACGTGCCATGGGGATGAATACATATCAAAGACTTGGAAAAGTTGAGCTGCCGCTTGCAATGCCCGTTATAATGGCTGGGATTCGAACGGCAATGGTCCTGATTATTGGAACAGCCACTTTGGCTGCTTTAATTGGTGCAGGAGGTCTGGGAGATCTTATACTGCTTGGAATTGACCGAAACAATATCCTGCTCATTATTCTTGGTGCTGTACCAGCAGCACTACTAGCTCTATTTTTTGACTTCATTTTGAAAAAAATTGAGCAATTATCCTTTAAAAAGTCTGTCACTGCCTTTGCCATTATGGCTGCAGCAGCACTGTTCATTATTCTTTCACCTCTAATTTTTGCTGAGGAAGAAAGTGATCTTGTAATCGCGGGGAAGCTTGGCGCTGAACCAGAAATCCTTATAAATATGTATAAGCTGCTGATTGAAGATGAAACAGATCTGCAGGTCGAGTTAAAACCTGGTTTTGGTAAAACTTCTTTCGTCTTTAATGCCTTGCAATCAGAAGATATTGATGTGTATCCAGAATTTACGGGTACAGCGATTGCAGAATTTCTGAAAGAAACGGCAGTGAGCACGGATGGAGAAGAAGTGTATGAACAGGCAAAAGAAGGCTTGTTGGAACAATTTAATCTAACTTTATTAGAGCCAATGAGCTATAACAATACGTATGCACTGGCAGTTCCTAAAGAGGTGAGCGATCAATATGGAATCACATCAATCTCAGATGTCATTCCTGTGCAGCAGCAGATTAAACCAGGCTTCACATTAGAGTTTGCAGACCGGGAGGATGGATACCTGGGCATTCAGGAGCTATATGGCATCGAATTTCCAGAAGTCATTACAATGGAACCGAAGCTTCGTTATCAGGCTGTTGAAAATGGAGAAATCAATATGGTTGATGCCTATTCAACAGACAGTGAACTCGAGCAGTATGGTTTAACAGTGCTAGAAGATGATCAAGGCCTGTTTCCACCCTATCAGGGAGCACCTCTATTGAGGGAAGAAACAGCAGAAGCTTATCCCGAAGTGGTTGATGCATTAAACAAACTAGCCGGCAAAATCACAGATAATGAAATGCGCGAAATGAACTACCAAGTGAATGTAGAAGGCAAAAGCCCAGAAGAAGTTGCTCAGGATTACTTAAAAAGTGAAGGATTGTTGGAATAGTAGGTTATATTAAAAAATTAATTGATCACAAGAGGCTGTGACATAAAAATTTAACACGACAATAGGACCGTATGGTTAGTAAGCGAATCTTTCTAATCATGCGGTTTTTTATTTGTTATTTAAAAAATTTTCTTTTTTAACATGAGTGAAATGGAGCGGAGGACCCTCGACTCCGGAGGGAAATAGAGGAAAGGGTGAGACCCCGCAGGCGTGCCGAGGAGGCTCAGCTTCCTCCCCTCGGAAAGCGAGAGTCCGCAGCGCAGGTGGAACGGGCTTGTTGAAAGGGTGAGACCCTGCAGGCGTGCCGAGAAGGCTCAGTTTTTTACCCTGGGAATGCGAGAGTCCGCAGTGTATGTGAAACGGACTGCATACTAAGCGAAATCAGTTAAATTATTTATATCATTATCAAAAAAATAAAAATTTACCAAAACTATTTCTTTTCTAATTCGTATAAAGAATAGGGAGGGAAATGAATGAATCTATTACAAGTAAATATTAGAGCTGCTGGCTATGAAAAAGATGAAGCAAAAATAAAAGATATTGCCTTTTCGATCGGGAAGGGCGAGCTCATTGGACTGATTGGACCAAATGGAGCTGGAAAAAGTACAACCATTAAAACCCTGCTCGGGCTCCTGCCCTATAAAGAGGGAGAGGTAACATTTAAAGAACATGCAACGTATTCTTATATTCCAGAGCGGCCTATTTTCTACGATGAATTAACCTTATGGGAGCACCTCGATTTTGTTGCAGCAGTAGAAGGTCTGGATGATCATACATATAAAGAGAAAGCGAATAAATTGCTGCAGCAATATAAATTAGCAGAGCATGCCCATGAATTTCCTGGAAAATATTCAAAGGGAATGCAGCAGAAAGCTATATTAGTATTATCGATGATCACAGACCCGGATATTTATATTATTGATGAGCCATTTATCGGATTAGATCCTAATGCAATGAAGCTTTTTCTTGAATCGATCGAAGAAGAAAGAAAAAGAGGCGCGGGGATTTTAATGTCAACACATGTTTTGGATACAGCAGAAAAGGTATGTGACCGTTTCTTAATGATTCATGAAGGACAGCTGCAGGCGGAAGGCACATTGGCAGACATAAGAGAGCAGTGCAGCTTGCCGAATGCGTCTCTCTTTGATTGTTTTCACCAAATAGCGGAGGGTAAGTCCAATGAATAGCAGCAGTATTTTTCTGCGGAGACTCAAGGAAAACCAGCGATACAAACGCAAAGTCTGGAGAACTGTCGCTGATTGGACCGTTGTTGTTTATATCATCATACCAGCGATTCTTATTGGTATTTTTAGATATATTTCATGGTGGCAGGAGACGCCATCGTGGGCAGAGCCTCTCCCCTTATCAATCTTCTTTTTCGGATTATTCCTGCTGTCGTGGTACGGCAATATTCAGACATATGTGGAAGAAGCAGATAAGCTGTTTTTAGTGAAAAGAAGAAAGCTTTTTCTGGGTATAAAAGTTTTTGGCTATGGTTATTCATTGGCTGCAGAGGCTTTGAGCGCAGCGGCTATACTGATTATTCTCTCACCCATTCTTATTTTGAAATTCAATATGGGAAGCGGCCTAATTTTTTTGCTATTCTTCTATTTGTTTTCACTTCGCTCCGCGATCCTCATTTGTAAATATCATTGGAAAAGGATAGAAAGCCGCTGGATCGGTTTGTTCATAGGAGTTTGTTTATTTGCCATTTTTGGCGGAATACATCTGGTTGCCTATACTCTATTGGCAGGTGGAAACCTGTTCAATCTTGTACTGGCTGGTCTGAGTTTTATCCTGCTTATTGGCAGTGTGATCATTTCCTATCGGGCGCTGCAGCGCATTTCAACGATTGATCACGACATCAAGATGGGGCAAGAAAGCAAAAATTCAGGTATAAATATGATTTTTACCATTTCACAAGATGTAGAGAAGCCTGTCATTACAAAAAGGAAACGACCTCTCTTATTTAGAAGATCGAAAAGGATGTTCAAAAGGAGAACAAAGGCAAATGGGTTTACAGAACTATTTATAAAGGCTTTTATACGTAATTACTCTTATTGGCTCAGTTATTTTCAGATGACGTCCGTTGGTGCGGCCGCTATAGTTGTTATACCGCCGATGTGGATTAAATCCATTATCTTTTTCGCTTACTTGTTCATGATGTATACTTGGCTTCAGTCTGTTTGGGATAAAGTCTTTCAGGTCAATCCAATTACGAAGAAATATACAGAAGCTGATGATTATTTTAAAGCAAGAAAAAGAACGATTTGGATTTTATACTTTATTGCGATTCTGCTGCTGATCGGAATCTCTTCAGTTGGATTGTTTATATATTCCTCTTTCTCTACTCTGTATCAGATACAATAGTCAACTATTTTCATCGTTTTGTTTTATAATGTGATGAGAATGAAAAACCTATAAAAAATACATATAAAGATTCCGAGGAGGATGAATCATGAATGTGCTTGACTGGAACAAGGAAGTTAATAATCGAAAAGAAAGCCTGATTAAAGATGCACAAGCTCTTCTGCAAATTAAAAGTGTACTGGACGAAGAAAATGCAAAGGAAGATGCCCCGCTTGGTCAAGGAGTAAAAGAGGCACTGGATTTCATGCTGACGCTTGGTGAAAAGGACGGCTTTACAGCAAAAAATGTCGGCAATCTGGCAGGCCATTTAGAGTTTGGAGAAGGAGATGAGATCGTCGGAATTCTATGTCATGTGGATGTTGTTCCAGAAGGGGATGGATGGTCAAGTGATCCCTTTGGAGCTGAAATTCGTGATGGCAAAATCTTTGCCAGAGGAGCAATTGACGATAAAGGACCAACAATGGCAGCCTATTACGCAATGAAGATTGTGAAGGAATTGGACTTGCCTCTTTCCAAAAGAGTTCGCATGATTATAGGTACAGATGAAGAAAGCAATTGGCGCTGTGTGGATCATTATTTTAAGCATGAAGAAATGCCAACACTTGGATTTGCTCCAGACGCTGATTTTCCGATCATTTATGCGGAGAAAGGAATCTCCGATTTTGATATTGTGCAGCTGAAAAAAGAACAGAAGGAAGTTATAAATGTTCAGGCAGAAGTGAACAGCTTTCATTCAGGCTTGAGATATAATATGGTCCCTGATTTTGCGAAGGCTTCATTGCTGATCCATTTTGAACCAACTGAGATTGTGCAGAAGTACTCTGATTTTCTTCGGGATGGTGACCTTGAAGGTAAATATTATATGGATAATGGAATGTTAATTTTAGAGCTTCAAGGTGTATCTGCTCATGGATTAGAGCCTGAAAATGGGAAGAATGCCGGCTTACTGATGGCCAATTTCCTAGCAGGTATTCAGCTTGATGCTGAGTCCCAGCATTTTATCACTTTTACAAACCAATATTTTTGCGGTGATTCACGCGGGAAAAAGCTTGGAATTGCGTTTGAGGATCATATCACAGGCGAATTAACCGTTAATGTTGGAAAACTCTCTTATACAAAAGAAGATGGCGGCCGTCTTGGTTTAACGGTAAGATACCCTGTTACGAATGAGATGGATCACACAAAAGAAAAACTGGACCAGCTATTAGAAGAAAATCATTTTACCATTGAAAATTTTTCAGATTCAAAACCTCATCATGTTGCTGAAGATGATTTTCTTATTCAAACACTCAAAAAGGTGTATCAATTACAGACAGGGGAAGAACCGGAGCTTCTTTCAATTGGAGGCGGCACATATGCACGGTCTTTAAAATCTGGAGTTGCCTTTGGACCGCTTTTCCCTGGAAGAGAAGACATTGCCCATCAAAAGGATGAATATATGTATATTGAGGATCTGGTAAAGGCTACCGCGATTTATGCTCATGCTATTTTTGAGCTTGCCAAATAAGAGAATAGGCTGGTAAGATAGCAGAAAGTTTAGTGCTTTAAAGGGTGTTGGCAATTATTTGGGAGGGGTGCTGGAAAATGGAATATGTCATTGTTAATGGAGAATTCGTAGAACGTTCACAAGCAAAAGTAGATATTGAGGACAGAGGTTTTCAATTTGGTGACGGAGTCTATGAAGTTATTCGCGTATATAATGGAAAAATGTTTACGGCAGATGAACATCTGGAACGCCTTCATGTGAGCGGAGAGAAAATTGGTCTGAAGATTCCCTATTCCGTTGAAGAACTAAAAGAACAGCTTGCAGAGCTGATCAGCAGGAATGATTTAAAGCTTGGAACTATTTACATGCAATTTACGAGAGGAGTTTCACCTAGAAATCATCCGTTTCCTAGTGAAACGATTGCACCAAGCTTTACAGCCAATATTAAACATGTAGGTCGTCCTTCTGAAAACATGGAAAACGGTGTAAAAGCGCTATTAAAAGAAGATGTCCGCTGGCTGCTTTGTGATGTGAAAAGCTTAAATCTGCTTGGCAATCTTTTAGCAAAGCAAGAAGCCGTTGCAGCAGGCTGTTTTGAAGCCATTCAGCACCGAGGCGAAACAGTGACAGAAGGAAGTGCCTCCAATATCTCGATTGTTAAGGACGGCAAAGTGTTTACACACCCTGCTACAAATCTGATTTTAAATGGAATTACAAGAAGAGTATTTCTTGCTCATTGTGAGAAAAATGAAATCCCATTTGCTGAGGAAGCCTTCACACTGGCTGACCTGTCACAGGCAGATGAAGTATTCTTATCAAGCACCACAGCTGAAATCATGCCGATCATTCAGATCGATAATAAGCCAGTCGGAGCAGGTGAGCCCGGCCCGGTAACAAAAAAGCTGCAAGAGCTTTTCCAGCACGAGATTGAAGAACAGTGTGGGAAGATTATGTAATGATAAAGGTGCTGAGACATAAGTATTTAACACGATCATAGAAGCGAATGGTTAGGAAGTGAATCTTTCTAATCATTCGTTTTTTTTATTTGTTTAACTTTTAATATTTCTAAACATGAGTGAAATGGAGCGGAGGACCCTCGACTCATGTGGGCAATAGAGGAAAAGGTGAGACCCCGCGAGGATGCTCAGCTTTCTCCCCACGGAAAGCGAGGGTCTGGAGCGCAGGTGGAACGGACTTGTGTAAATATGCAAACCTTGAAAATGAACATTCCTTTTTACAAATAGCATTTTCGTTTTGTCCCAGCTTCTTCTTTCGAAAAGCAGTAAATAAGCAGCACCGAATAAAATACCCCGCCTCTTTGGAACTGCCTCCTTCATCTGCTAAAATAAAAAAAATGCACTTTGGAGGTTTTTTTGTGGGAAATGAACATTATTTCTTTGCTTTAAGTTTGCCAGAGGAAGTTAAAAAGGAAATGTGGAGTTATTTTGAAGCTTATAAAGTAACTCTTCCGTTTAAGACATGGGTTCATCAGGAAGACTATCATATTACGCTTGCCTTTCTTGGCGGGGCAGAGAAGACCATGCTGGAGGATGCGATCAGTTTAGTTAGAAGTTCCATGCAGCATGAAGAAATACGTTCTTTTTCAATACATATAAATAAGCTTGATGTCTTTGGCCAGGCAGATTCACCGCGTATATTTTGGGCGGGATTGAAAGAAAGCCCCCCTTTGCATAAAGTGAGAAAGAGAGTATATGATGCTTGTTTAAAAGCAGGCTTCCGGCTCGAGACACGTTCGTTCAAGCCTCATATAACAGTGGCAAGAAGATGGCAAGCTGAGTCAGCATATTCAGCAGCACTTCTTGAGCCTAAAGAATGGATGTTTATGGCAAAAGAAATTGTGTTATACAAAACACATATGCATAAAACACCAAAATACGAAAGAATAGCCATTTTTCCGTTACGGTAGATATATAATGAGGTATAGGCCGGTTTATGCGAATGCTAGGAATAAGTTCGCACATTAAAAAAACGAAAAAAGCCTAAGAATAAAAGAAACAAGGCAGGGGCAGAAATGGGACAATTAATTAAATTACAAGACTATGTGTCAAGATATGAGCAGAACATATATCTATACCCTTCCAGATACGTCAGGCTCAAAAAGCAGCAATGGGAAAAACTACAGGCAGCCTGGGAAAACAAAGATGAACCATCTCCTTTTTTTGAAAAGAACTTATTTGAAGAGACTTGGACACCTGAAGCAGAAGAGAAGCAGATACTTCAGAAGCTGAAGGGTCTTTTTAGAAATGAACGTAAAGCGGAAGAAATGATGGAGATAAATGCAGCGGAATCAAGCGACAAAAAGCAAAATCAAGACCAAGACCAAGCTGATCAGCTGGAATTCAGTGTTTCTTATAGCAGCAGGCCACATTCTCTAGAACTTTTAAAGCAGCAATTTCTTGACCAGATTTTTCGTTTCCAAATGAAATGGGCGAGCTCGACCTTAATGGAAAAATCTTTTGTTGATAAAACGTTTTATTATAATGAACAGTTAAAGTATTTTATGCAGCGCTTTCCAGATACTTTTCTGATCTTGTTTCGTCCGATTTTTCAGCTGAAAAATGCTCCAGTGGAAACAGAGACCATGATGATCACGCCAACAGAACTATGGTGTATTAGTTTCTTAGAAGAAGAGGAAAATGCAGTATTTGTAGGGTCTCAGGAACATTTCTGGCTAAAGCGCGGAAAAAATGGTGAGAAGAAAATATTAAATCCAATGCTTGCCTTAAATCGTACCGAAAAGATTGCTAAACAGATTTTTAAAATACATGATATTGAATTGCCGATCAAAAAAGCAATCATCAGCAGAAATGGATATATTGATTTTCCATCCGCTCCAATCGATATTCAATTTATAGAATCAAGAAAATATGAAGAATGGTTTCAGAGTATGAGAGGGTTGCGTTCACCTTTAAAGCATATTCAAATGAAGGCATCCTCACATCTTCTTCAATATTGTCTCACATCTTCTATTCGAAGAATGGAGTGGGAGCAGCAGGATGAATGAACAAGATGACCAACTCATATGTATCGTTAATCCGTCTGCGCAAAATGGACGCTGCCTTAAAATATGGAGAAAACTTGAGAAACAGTTAAAAACCGAAGACGTTTCTTACATTGCCTATTTTACAAAAGAAAAAAAACATGCTGTAGAGCTGATCAAGAAGATTGCAGAACAGAAGCGGGGAAAATCTGTGCTCATTGCAGTGGTTGGTGGTGATGGGACGTTGCATGAAGTCTTGAATGGTGCAGTGAAGCATAAGAATATCAAAGTCGCATTTTTACCAGCTGGGTCTGGAAATGACTTTTCAAAAGGTTTTCACGTTTCCAGCGATGCAATGACAGCCTTAAAAGATTTATTGCGAATAAGAAAGCGGGAAGGCACTCATGTTGATATTGGTGTTATATATGATCAAAACAAAGTAAACCCTCATTATTTTATAAATAATATGGGTGCCGGTTTTGATGCTGAGGTCGCTCAGGAGGCAAACCATTCACCTTTTAAACAAGTTCTTAGTTTATTTTCTTTAGGGAAGCTTGCATATGTATTGATTTTGCTAAAAAGGCTATTCACATACGAAAGAAGGGAAATCGAATTAACAATTGACGGGAAAAGCTATCATTTTTCGAAAGCTTGGTTTGTTACCATTTCCAATCAGCCATACTACGGCGGAGGAATGAAGATCGCTCCAAATGCCTCGCCTCTAGATGGCAAGCTCGATATAACAGTTGTCCACCATGTGTCCCGCTTGAAGCTCTTATTTGTTTTTTTTACTGTTTTTTCTGGTAAACATGTACATATTAAAGGCGTTGAAATGTTTCAAGGAAGATATATTCATCTTGACTCCAGTACCCGGCTTCCGGTCCATACAGATGGTGAGGCAGCAGGAGTGACGCCATTATCAGTTACAATACTACCGAGGCAAGTCCGAGTTATGACTGCAAATAATCAGATGGAGAAAGAGGAGGTTCGGCATTGTTAATTAGGATTGAAAGAGATTTTGAAGCTTATTTAGATGAAATTAGCTTGATCACCATCCTGCTTCCTTATGATTATTATGAAGGGAAATCAGCTGCTTTTTTTATAAAGAGTGATGAAGAACGATCTCAGCTTGAAATGTTAAGCAGTGAACCTATTGAGGATTTTATAAAGTATTCTTGCCGGCTGGATCAGAGTATTGACATTGGATCAGAGTATTTGATTGAGGACGAACATGGAAATACGACTGATTTACAAATAGGTGCAGTGATTCGAACAAAGGAATTTGATGACATATTTTACATTGAAAGAAGGTTGGGTTTTACTTACACAAAAGAAGCGACGTCTTTTTCTCTTTGGGCACCCACAGCGGGGACGGTAAAACTGAGACTTTTTAATAATGACGGAAGAGAATCGGAAAAATGGCCAATGAATAGAGGAGAGAAAGGAGTTTGGGAGCTAACAATCGATGGGGATCTGGAAGGAAGGAAATATACGTATCTAGTATGTGTCAATTTACGCTGGCAGGAAGCTGTTGATCCATACGCTGTTGCGCTTACACCAAACGGAGAGCATGGTGTGATTGTTAATTTGAAAAAGACAGCTATGACGAAAAGAGAGCTGCCAAGGTTAAGCAGTCCTGTAGATGCCATTATATACGAAACACATATCCGTGATTTCACGATCCATCATGATAGCGGTGTAAGTCAAAAAGGTTTATATAATGGTGCGGCTGAAATAAACACAAAAAGCAGTGATGGAGGATTGACAGGATTATCATACGCTGCTGATCTTGGTGTAACTCATATTCAATTTCTTCCTTTTCATGATTTTGCAGGCGTTGATGAGGTCAAGAGTAATAACGAATATAATTGGGGCTATAATCCCCTTCATTTTAACGTGCCTGATGGAAGCTATTCAACAGATCCCGGAGATCCTTACACACGGATTAAAGAATTAAAGGAATTAATATCTACTGTGCATTCATTAGGATTAAGGGTTATAACTGATGTTGTATACAACCATGTATACGAACGTGAAAGCTCTTCATTTGAGAAGATTGTTCCAGGCTATTTTTTTCGCCATGATGCTTTTGGGATGCCATCAAATGGAACGGGAGTCGGAAATGACATTGCCTCAGAACGAAAAATGGTGAGAAAATTCATTATTGACTCTGTGCTGTTCTGGCAAAAAGAATATCATGTAGATGGATTTCGCTTTGATTTGATGGGAATCCTCGATATTGAAACGATGAACCTGATTAGAGAAAAAACGGCAGAAATTGATTCTTCTATTCTTTTGCTGGGAGAAGGATGGGAATTAAATACACCTATCCCTGCAGGGCAAAAGGCGAGTATGCGCAATCAGTTAAAAATGCCTGGAATTGCTCATTTTAATGATAAATTTAGGGATCGAATAAAGGGGAGTACATTTCATTTATACGATAAAGGCTATGCTTTAGGAAATGCAGGATATTATCAGGATGCTTCTGAAGTGATCAGCGGCAGTATTGGGATGTGTGATGAGAAGGGGTTATTTCTATCTCCGGAACAGTCCATTAACTATGTGGAAGCACATGATAATCATACGATGTGGGATAAAATCACAGCTTGTTTTCAGGATGGAGATGAACAAGAATTGAAGCTGCGCCACCGATTGGCAACAGTGTTGACAATTCTATCACAAGGTGTTCCCTTTTTTCACAGCGGACAGGAATTCTTCCGTACTAAACACGGGGTAGGAAATAGCTATCGATCTTCAAATGAAATCAATCAAATGGATTGGAGCAGAAAAGCTCAGTATAAAGATCATGTAAATTATATAAAGGGTATGATTTCAATCCGCCAAAAACACGGAGCCTTTCGCTTTTCAGAGGCTGAGGACATACGGAAGCACCTTCGTGTTCTAGAAGAGGTGAAACCTGTTTTAGGTTTTTTACTGCATGATGTACAAGAGTTTGGAAGCTGGAGCCGCATTCTTGTGTTTTTTAATCCTTTTCAAAATCCTTGTCCTGCAGTTCTGCCAGAGGGAATTTGGTCTGTTATCGCTAACGATCAATCTGCAGGAGTAAATGAGCTGGAGGCTGTTTCGAAAAAAATAGAATTGAAGCCCATCAGTACGTACGTTCTAATTCAGGAGGAAATCTAAAAGCTTATGTGGATAGACTTGACGGCTAAAGCCCTAAAGAGATAAAATTTACTATTATAGCTATTGTTGAATGAAATCAATAGCTTTTTTTTATTGGAGAAATAAAGGAGCTTCTTTTAAGCCCAATCTAATTAAACTCTGTTAATTACAATGACAATTGTCTTAAATTACAAATTAAAATAATGCATTCATGCAACTGTTGGGCTTCATCGCTGAAGCCTAATTTAGCTATTATCGAGTAAAGCTGAAGCATAGCAAATTGAAGGTGAACAATCTTGGAACATTTTTTTGGAGAGGAATGGGAAATTGTACCCGCTGGGGGAGCAACTGGTGAAGCTTATTTCGCGCAGTTTGAACAGCAAAGATTATTTCTGAAAAGAAATTCTTCCCCCTTTCTCGCTGTATTATCTGCAGAGGGTATTGTCCCTAAGCTCGTTTGGACAAAGAGAATGGAAAATGGTGATGTTGTAACAGCGCAGCAATGGCTGAATGGAAGAGAGCTTAAAGCAGCGGACATGAATGATGAGCGGGTGGCAATGCTGTTAAACAAAATCCATTCCTCTAAACCGCTGCTTGCTATGCTAATGAGGATCGGGAAACCGCCTTTACAGCCTGAAAGCCTGTTAAATATGGTAAATACTCAGTTAGATCCTTCACTAAAGCAGCACGATTATATACAAAAAGGCCTTCAATTTTTGTATCATTCCATTGAGGAAATTGATTGTGAAGAGGTTACGGTCTGCCATTGTGATGTCAATCATAACAACTGGCTGCTGACAGAGGACAACCAGTTGTATCTAATTGATTGGGATGGTGCCATGATTGCAGACCCAGCTATTGATCTTGGCATGCTTCTTTATTGGTATATTCCTGAAGACCAATGGGAAGATTGGGTGAAACGTTATGGTGTACAATTAACGGATCATTTGCGCCTGCGCATGAAGTGGTATGTCATCGCTCAAACGCTTCATTTTATTCAATGGCATAAAAGTAAAGAAAGATATTCGGAAATGGATAAATGGATAGATTTCCTTGCCGCCGTTTTAGACTAGGAATATTGGTTGATTTGACTTACCCATTGTGAGAGTTCTTGCTGATTGGATTCAATATGCTGATCCAATTCTGGTGAAGCAATCCCATTTTGGCTATAGCGGTAAATTTCTTCTAAAACAGGCTGGATTTGACGATCTGAATTGGTTTGGACCATTAAAGATTTGACTAACCGTTCAAGCTGTTCACATTCTGCAACGGAGCCGCAGCAATCACTTTGATGATTGCTTAAAATATCTCTTAATAATGAAAACTGATCCTGCTGGCTTAATGGCATAACAGACATCCTTTCTGTTTAAGGAATGGTTGTTCTTTCAATGCTTTGTAAAGCAGAGAAAAAGGGAATCACAACTAGGTTGTGATTCCCTTGTTTATTTATGCGTGCCAGAATCTTGAATACATGTTTAGAGGGTTGCACTTCAAGGATCTGCATGATATGTTTTGAAGGATATTATTTTTTAGGAGTGTCAGTATGAGACAAAGAAACAAGCCTTGGGCTAAAGATAAATTAAATGAATATCCACAATATGTGATTACTTCCCCTCAAGAGCATAAAGGCAACTGGGGTACTGTTTTTGAGAAGAAACAGCCGCTGCACATTGAAATAGGTACAGGAAAAGGCAGATTTATTACAGGAATGGCAAAAGCAAATCCACATATAAATTATATTGGCATTGAACTGGCAGACAGTGTGATTGTCACAGCACTGGACCGCATTATTGAGGAAGAAATTCCGAATGTCAAATTAATGAATGTAAACGCAAATGACCTTGAAGAATTCTTTGCAAAAGGTGATGTTGACCGCGTTTATTTAAACTTCTCAGATCCGTGGCCAAAAACACGCCATGCGAAAAGAAGACTTACGTATAAAAGCTTTTTGCAAATTTATGAGAATATACTTGTGGATCAGGGAGAAATTCACTTCAAAACAGATAATCAAGGATTGTTTGAATATTCTTTAACAAGCTTTTCAGAATACGGTATGCTGTTAACGTTTGTCAGCCTTGATTTGCATAAGAGTGATTATGAAGGAAATATTATGACAGAATACGAAGAGAAATTTTCGAATAAAGGCAGCAGAATTTATCGCAGTGAGGTTCGATTTCAATAGGCTTATCCTTTTGGGATAGGCTTTTTTTTTGCAGGAGATTTCGGTTTGAATTGATTCTTTTTTCGTGCTTTTCATTTCAAGCAACAGACATATTACTAAGATGCCCCCGACCAATCATTTTTCATCACGAAAGAACCAAACTTAAAAACCGCGGCAAATTTAGCCGCGGCTCCTATCATACAAGCTTAAATACCTCTAATATAGTACCTGTTTTTGCGTCTGCAATAAATTCATATTGCTCAGTGGCGTCGTCCTGCTGTTTAGAAATTCCGCCCTTGTAGACATCATAATGAAGCAGTCCTTTTTCAAAGGGCTCAGCCTTCATATGGATCCACGAGCCGCTGATTGGGCCTTCTTCTTTAAACAGTTTCTTTGCCTGGTCCAATACTTTATCAGCCGACAGCAATGACTTTTCAGCCAGCAGTTCCTTTGCTGCATAGCCGCTGACGAGTCCGATTCCTAATCCAAGAAAAAATGATCTCCACTTCATGTAAGCACCTCCAGAGATTAATGCATACATTCATCTTATCAAAAAATGCGAATGATACAAACATATCAAATGAAAAGGTGGCAAGCATTGTGAAAGTTCTGTAAAATAGAATTTATACATAATGAAATCTTTTGCAAAGTGCAGAAAAAGGAGCTAATAAAAATGAATGAGAAAACATTGCAGCTTTTTAAAACATTAACAGAGCTTCCTGGTGCGCCGGGAAATGAGCATGCTGTGCGAAAATTTATGCGTGAGCAGTTAAGCAAAAATAGTGATGAAATTGTTCAAGATCATCTTGGCAGCATCTTTGGTGTAAAACGCGGCGATGTTAATGGACCAACTGTCATGGTTGCAGGCCATATGGATGAAGTTGGCTTCATGGTCACTTCCATTACTGAAAACGGAATGCTGCGCTTTCAGACATTAGGCGGATGGTGGAGCCAGGTATTGCTGGCTCAAAGAGTACAAATTATTACAGATAACGGCCCGATTATTGGTGTCATTGGCTCTATTCCGCCTCATCTTCTTGATGAAGCGAAACGCAGCAAACCAATGGATATTAAAAACATGTTAATTGACATTGGTGCGGATGATAAAGCAAATGCCATTGAGCTTGGCATCAAGCCAGGACAGCAAATTGTTCCATTATGTGACTTTACTCCAATGGCAAATGAAAAGAAAATTTTAGCGAAAGCATGGGATAACCGTTATGGCTGTGGCCTGGCAGTTGAATTGCTTGAAGAAGTAAAGGATGAAAAGCTTCCTAACATTCTTTATTCAGGAGCAACTGTTCAGGAAGAGGTTGGTTTAAGAGGAGCACAAACAGCAGCAAATATGATTAAACCAGATATTTTCTTTGCACTTGATGCAAGTCCTGCCAATGACATGTCAGGCAATAAAAACGAATTCGGCCAGCTTGGCAAAGGAGCATTGCTGCGAATTCTTGACCGTTCCATGGTTACTCACCGCGGCATGAGAGAATTCATTTTAGACACAGCAGAAACAAACAATATCCCATACCAGTATTTTGTATCTCAAGGCGGCACAGATGCAGGACGTGTCCATATTTCGAATGAAGGGATACCTAGCGGTGTTATTGGGATCTGCTCAAGATACATCCATACACATGCATCGATCGTTCATGTTGATGACTATGCGGCAGCTAAGGAACTGCTAGTGAAGTTAGTCAAGGCTAGTGACCGTACGACAGTGGACTCTATTCGTCAAAATAGCTAAGGCAAAAGATGGAGGCAGCGAAGGCTGCCTCTTCGTATGTATATCATTAAGTGAGTAGTGAGGTATAAGATATGAAAAAAATAATGATCGGCAGCAAAAATCCAGCGAAGATCCTGGCTGCTGAAGCCGCTTTACAAGAATTTGAAGCAGAGATTTTTTCTGTTGATGCTTCCTCCGGTGTTAGCGAACAGCCTTTCTCAGACGAAGAAACGATTCAGGGTGCAATGAACCGGGCGAAAGATGCTATGCAAAAAGGAAATGGAGAGATCGGCATTGGTTTAGAGGGAGGGGTTGTTGAAACGGAATACGGTCTTTATGTGTGCAATTGGGGAGCCTTATATGAGGAAGGACAGCCGCCAATTATTGCTGGAGGAGCAAGAATTCCCCTCCCTGAAGAAATCGCTGGAAAGCTGCGGGCAGGTATGGAATTAGGTCCAGTTATGGATGAATATGCCCAAAAGGAAAATGTTCGGAAGAAAGATGGAGCTGTGGGCATTTTTACCTCCGGACGCATTACGAGAATTGATATGTTTACCCATATCTGCAGCATGCTGCTTGGACAATACGAATATAGAAGCAGGGTTGAAAGATAGAGAAACAGAAAAAAGTCCGCAAGCAGTGTTAGCTTGCGGATTTTGAATTAGTTAGAAAATACGTATTTAACTACTTGAAGGGCTTGATCAACACGCTCTACCGTAACATGTGCTTTTTGGGATAATTCTTTAAGCGGATGATGTAATGATTCTGGTCGTATAAGGATTAACGGCTTTCCAAGTGCAACAGCAGTGCTTGCATCCATGGCTGTATTCCATTGCTTATATTTTTCACCGAATAAAGCGATCACTAAATCACTTTTTTCCAATAACAGCTCTGTGCGTAAATTGTTAATGCTTGATGCAGCCTCGTCACGGAGAATCGCATTTGGCTGAGACCCTAAGATTTCCTCCCCAATATAATCAGATCGATCATGATCTTCCATTGGCCCATAAAATATAACAGGAAGCTGTAGTGCCTCCGCTTTTTCTTTAATCTCTTTTCGCCATTCAGAATGAATTTCTCCTGCTAAGTAAATTGAAAGCTTCATGATATCTACCTCCTTTGTAACATCTTACCACTTTTTCCTTCGACAGCCGATTGATAAGGCTTCCAATTTGCCATAAAGGGTTGTCAGACGATTCTTGGAAAATGTATGATAGAATAGGACGATTGATATGTTGACAGGAGGAAAAAAGTATGAGGAAGCTTGCGATCGGGTCCTTGCTCTTACTTCTCAGTATCCTAGTGATAAGCGGCTGTTCCGCTTCTTTAATAGAAGAAGAAGGTACGATTACTGAGGCAGTTAAGGAAGCCTTTCAAAAATCTCCAGAAAAGACAAACAATGAAAATGAAGTTATTGCATTTTATTTGCCTCAAGGATATGAGATTGAGGATGAATCAGATAACAATGTAATCTTAAACAATGGAAATAATACGTTTATCCTTTTTTACAACCAACACGAAGCATCTGACAGTAAAGTTGTATATGATTCAACTCTTAACCAAGGTGACTATGAAATAAATGAAACATTTGAAAAAGAAGACGGCTTTGGGTTTTTATTAATTAAAGAAGCCGAAGAAAAACTTAATGAAATGACTGTGGGAATCGGCGGGGTAAAGCTCACTACCCAAGCGAAAACCAGTGAACTTTCAGAAACTGCTTCTTCTATGATGGAAATTGCACAATCTGTTACAGTGAAATAAAAAATGTTAAACTTTATTGAAACACCCTAATGTCTAGTTAGGGTGTTTTTTGTAATGGAGACGCTCAAGCTATTGGACTTTATTACCTCTTTATCAGCAATATATAATCCTCTTGGTGAATAGATGTGAGAAGGGTATAGATGTCGGATGTAGTAACAAGTTATATTGATCGTCCTCTTCTTATCCTTTTTGGATTTGGATTTTTATTATTAGGATTAATGCTTCAGTATGTTAAACATAGTTTTGGTGAAAAAGAAATTCATTCTTTTGGTATATCTTTAATAATTGGGTAATATTAGGTCATTTATAGTTGGAGGCTTTCTAATACTTATAGTATTAGTAGATATTTTTAGCTAGTTTATAGTGTCTGCTAGTTTGTATGGGTGGCGGCTGATGTGGGAATTGATATTGATGTTGAGGATAATGCAGCCCGGAATTGAGCGGAATGGTCGAGTTGGGTAATTAAAATAGAGTTTCAACAACCGAAGTCAAGCGGAATGGTCGAGTTGGGTAGTTAAAATAGAGTTTCAACAACCGAAGTTGAGCGGAATGGTCGAGTTGGGTAGTTAAAATAGAGTTTCAACAACCGAAGTTGAGCGGAATGGTCGAGTTGGGTAGTTAAAATAGAGTTTCAACAACCGAAGTCAAGCGGAGTGGCAGAGTTGGGTAATTAAAATAGAGTTTCAACAACCGAAGTTGAGCGGAATGGTCGAGTTGGGTAATTAAAATAGAGTTTCAACAACCGAAGTTGAGCGGAATGGCAGAGTTGGGTAATTTGCTGTACAACTAACCACAATCAAATAAAAAAACTCCTCAAAATACGATAAAACTGTATTTTGAGGAATCAATTGCAAATCGCTATATTTTTTTTCTTCGCTTCATATTAAATTTCAGCTTCGGGAACTTAAGGTTCACTCCACGTTTTTTCTTTTCTTTCCTATTCGTCTCGTCTGCAGCTGACCCCTCCAGACTAAATAAACTTACTTCCTGCTGGAGGTCGCTTGCAATTTGGCTAAGCTCGACAGCAGCGAGGTTTACTTTAGAAATGGCATCAAGCTGTGTTTCGCTTGAGGCAGCTACTTCTTCTGCGGTTGCGGCTGATGTATGTGATACTGAGAAAACTCCTTCTATCCGATGGGTCAAAAGGTGGTTAGACTCTTGAACTTCCATAACAGCTGTTTCGATGGTTTTGATCTTTCCACCTATGGAGTGAACATGCTGTACAATGGATTCGAATGCCGTCTTTGTTGATTGAACCGCCTCACTTTGGCGTGTTTTGTAGTCATTAAATTTCTCTGATTCCTTCAATAGCTGGTCCATTTTTTGATTCATTGAAATGATCAGCTGATGAATGGTTTGAGCTTCTGATTTGGAACGTTCCGCCAGTTTTTTTACCTCTGCAGCCACAACAGCAAAGCCTTTGCCTGATTCACCTGCTCTGGCAGCTTCAATGGCTGCATTTAACGCTAAAAGATTCGTGCTGTCAGCAATGTCCTGGATCGTGTCAACAATGGATGTAATATTAGATGTATGAGCAGAAGCTTCGCTTACCTTTTCAATTAGATGATTAGATAACAAAAGAAATTGATCAGAAACTTCCTGTAAATCCCGTGCTGTATCAAGTCCCCGCTGCCCTTGTTTTTCAGTTAAATCAGCATCAGACGAAATTTCCGAACTTAATTTTTCCGTTCTTTTTATAGCAGACGAAACCCGGTCAATTTCTGCTCTGCTGTCCTCCAGCTGTATGGATTGCGCCTCTGCTCCAGCCGCAATTTGTTTTATCGCACTGTCCACCTCATTTGCCTGTGCTGTCGTTTCTTCTGAAATTGCAGCTAAATGCTGGGAAGAGGCTTGAAGCTGAGAAGAGGAATCAAGGATCTGAAAAAATGATTTTTGCACTTTTTCAGCCATGCCATTAAAGGTTTGAGCAAGTAAGCTTAACTCATCACTGCCTTTAAAAGGAACGCGATAAGCTAAGTTTCCATTCCCGATTTTTTCTGCTCCTGCTTTTAAGTAAGTAATAGACCTTGTGATATTACGCATCAAGTAGATTCCAATCAGGCTTAAAACAAGCACTAGCACAAAACTGATGCCGTAAATGATCCAGTTAATCAGCTCGTTTTGTTTATCGATATCAGCAACAAGCGATCGCTGTGTTGAGAAGACAGCTTGTTCTGCTTCCGCAATGGCTTGTTCAATTGCATTTGCTTGTCCATCAAACTGTGCAATAAATTCATCTGTTTGCTGATAGGAGCTGTGTATGGTGCTTAGAGCAGTTTGATAATCGGATAATCTTCTTGATAAGTAATCTTTTGAACTTGCTTCAATATCTGCATCAGAATCAATCGCAGACTGTAAATTCGTGCCGCTTTCTGAGTATGCATTGAATGAATCTTCTTCTCTAGTTGCTAAATACTGCTTTTCGTATAATCTCATCTGCAGCAGCTGTTCATCGATCATTGGGTTCTTCATAAATTGTGTTAAGGAAGTAATTTGCTTAGCGGTACTTTCAATTTGTCCTTTTAATCCGTGCTGATTATTGTAGCCGATTTGTTCATACATGCCCGATAATTCGGTGAAAAGCTCCATATATGTATCAGATATATTGGAAACCGAATCAAACTGCTCTTTAATATCACGATTATCCTGAAGCTTTCCAAGTCTTTCTGCTTCAGTTTTTACTCGGACAATGGTTTGTGATACTAAGTCGACACTGCTTTGATCTGGTGCCCGCAAAAATTGCTGTTCATATTTTCGGGTCATTGCCATATTGTATTTGATCTCTTTACTGGCACTAACGGTTTCCTGCAGTAATTGTTCCCGCTCTCTGCTGCTTTCTTGAATGGTGTTTAACATAATAATAAATGCTAATAGTAGTATGAGTCCTCCAATCGTCATATACAGCAGAAAACTTAATTTAGCTCTTATGGTTTTCATGAAATCCCCCCTTAAGATTGTATGACTGAAAAGCTAAGTGACAGGTTAGATTATAAAAATCTAAAAATACTAAAAATTTGAATTTTTATTTAATTATAGTGCTTAGATCATGGGAAAACAATACAATAACACATAAATTATCCTAGATAATCTCTATTTTACTTCAAAATTCGACCAAATCTTACAAGGGGAATGGGTATTTTATACTGAATAAAGGGAATGTTGAGCCCGCAGCTTGTACTCCTTGCATTTTATTGGACTGTTAAGGGGAAGATTGATATGATCCTATTAGGTTCTAACGTACAGGAGGAGAAGATAGTGAAAAAGCTTGAGTCTATGGAACAGTTTGAAGAGTTAAAAGCAGAAGGAAAGCATATTTTTTTATTTTCAGCAGATTGGTGCGGTGATTGCCGTTTTATTGATCCTTTTATGCCGGAAGTTGAAGAAAAATATGCTGATTATACATTTGTCTACGTAGATCGTGATCAATACATTGATTTATGTGTGCAGCTAGATGTCTTTGGCATACCAAGCTTTATTGGCTTTGAGGATGGAAAAGAGCTTGGCCGATTTGTCAGCAAAGATCGTAAGACTCAAGAGGAAATTGAGAAATTTGTTGAGTCTTTAAGTAATTAAGTTATTTCACCCTCCACCATGCTATGGATGGAGGTTTTTTTCTAAAGTATAGATCAATACATACTCCACTAGGAGGAAAACGGATGAAAATGGATAGTAAGAAAATGAAAAAGGTAATACAGGATCGATTAGAAAAGGACAATCGTGAGTTCAGCTTTGACCGTGAAAAAGATCAGCTTCGTGTTGTCAATAAGGAAACGGGTAAAGGGATTACAATCTCACTGCCGGGTATCATCGCTAAGTGGCAGGAACAAAAGGAAAAAGCGATTGATGAAGTAGTCTATTATGTGGAAGAAGGACTGGAGGCTATGACAGGTGAGCCGATTTTAGCAGGTCACGAACGGAATATTTTTCCAGTAATTCGCTCCACTTCATTTCCAGCAGAATCAAAAGAAGGTGTTCCTTTCTTAACAGATGAACATACGGCTGAAACAAGGATTTATTATGCTTTAGACCTGGGAAATACGTATCGGCTGATTGATGAAGAGCTCCTTTCAAAAGAAGACTGGGATCGTGGAAGAATAAAGGAAACGGCTTTATTCAATGTTCGATCACTTTCTGTAAATGTTAAAAAGGATCAAGTGGCCGGCAATGACTTTTATTTTCTAAACAGTAATGATGGCTATGATGGCAGCAGGATTTTAAACGAATCATTTTTGAAAGATATGGAAGGAAAGGTCGAAGGGAAAATGGCCATTGCGGTTCCACACCAGGATGTATTAATCATCGCAGATATTAAAAATGAAACCGGATATGATGTGCTTGCTCAAATGACCATGAGCTTCTTTGCGAGCGGACGTGTACCAATTACCGCCTTATCATTTTTATATGAAGATGGTGAGCTTGAACCGATCTTTATCTTAGGAAAAAACCGAGCAAAAAAATAAAAAAATTTCTGCTGAGGCTGGAACATAAGTATTTAACACACCAATTGAACCGAATGGTTAGGAAGTCATCTTTCTAATCATTCGTTTTTTTTATTTATGATTATAAAATATATTTTATTATCATGAGTGAAATGGAGCGGAGGCCCCTCGACTCCAGTGGGCAATAGAGGAAAAGGTGAGACCCCGCAGAAGCTTTGCTTCGAGGAGGCTCAGCTTCCTCCCCACGGAAAGCGAGGGTCCGCAGCGCAGGTGGAACGGACTTGTTTAAATACCCAAATCAAGATATTGAATATTCGTGTTTTAGAAATATTAATTTTGTTTTGTCCCAGCCTCACTTTTGGCATTTTTTGTATGAGTTAGAAGATACAAATTAGACTTTTTGCATATCGGTAGACCTCATAAAGACCCAATATCTATTTTTATCCCCATTTCCTCTAAAATACTGCTAAAATAAGAAGGATAGACTTGCAGAAAGAGATGGTTACATATGAGTTGGTTTAAAAAGATATTTGGATTTTTTCAAGAAGAGGAAGATGCAGAACAAAAACAGATTGAGCCTGAAAAGGTCACATATATGGAACAGAAAAAAGACTACGGGAAAAATGTAGACGCTAAGGTTGTGTACCAATATCCGAAAGGGAAGTTTAGATTCCCTCTCATCCCAGATGAAGAAGAGTTAAAGAAGCAGACTGAAAAAAAAGAGATAAAAAAATCTATTCCTGAGAAAAAAACAAACGAAACAAACAGGGCATACCATAAGGGCTCGGCTGATCATAAAGATCATGCCAAACCAGAACGGACTGCCGCTAAAATGACGAGACCATTTCATCCAACGGAAATTCCGTCACCCATTTATGGATTCTCTAAACGCCCAGTCAATAAAGCAAAAGAGCAAATAGAATTTGAGCTTAATAGTGATGCGGTTATTGCTTTAGATAAAAAAGCTTTGACGCAAGGCTCAGCTGTGCAAAAAGAACAGGCGTTTACTCATTCTGAACCCGAATTTAAGCAGGAGAAGCACTTAGAGAGTGCACTCACTGTCATTCAAGGTACAGAACCAAATGAAGAACCTCAAGAAGCCTATTATGCCGAAGAGGATGTTGAAGATGTTAATAACAATCTTACAGATTTGTTAGAACATGAAGACAATTTAGCACCTGAAAGGTCTGCACCAATAAGCTTAGAAGAAGCTGATTCTAATGCAGATTTAGAGCAATTTGATAAAAAAGCAGAAGAGCCATATCGAGCGCTTAATGAGATTGAACTTCAGAAAAAGACTTTTTCTGAAGAAGTTATTTTTGATGATGCTGCTATTCACGAAAAACAGGAAGAAATAGAGGCTTCCCAGCATACTGAAAGCAGCCAGGGTGGTGAGGAATTGCCATCCGAGCAACTGGAGAATAAGGCTAGGAACTCTCGCAGTCATATTCCGTTTAATGTCATTATGCTAAATAAAGATCGTCAAAGGCTGAAGACATCACAGCCTGCTCCTACTGTCAAAAATGATATAAAGCCGAGGGGCGCTGAGGAAAAAGTGACGACCATTCCTGCACAGCAGCAGCCGAATACGGTTGAAACCTTCTTGAAAGCAGATGAACTGGCAGTTGAAGAGATTCACTCTACACCTGAACAGACAAATGCTGAGGAGGATTTGCCTTATTACGCTTTTCCTTCGAAAGGTTTACTTGAACCAGGGGTTGCTCCAGAAGAGTCTTCAGAATGGCTGTTTGCACAGGAAGAACTGTTGAATTCCACACTTTCTAATTTTAATGTACGTGCACATGTTGTAAATGTAACTCAAGGTCCGTCGGTTACGCGTTTTGAGGTTCAGCCTGAGCCTGGTGTCAAAGTGAATAAAATCACGAATCTGTCAGATGATATTAAATTAAGTCTTGCAGCGAGAGACATTCGAATTGAAGCGCCAATCCCAGGAAAACACACAATTGGCATCGAAGTTCCAAACCATTCGAGCCGTCCTGTTTTTATTAGTGAAATTATTAACAGTGCTGTTTTTCAGGAAGCATCATCTCCACTGACAGCTGTTTTGGGTTTGGATATTGCCGGACAGCCGATTGTGACAGATTTACGGAAAATGCCGCATGGACTGATTGCTGGTGCAACAGGCTCTGGAAAAAGTGTCTGTATCAACTCGATTTTAATCAGTCTCTTATATAAGGCAACACCTGATGAATTAAAGCTGCTCCTGATTGATCCAAAAATGGTTGAGCTTGCTCCTTATAATCGAATGCCGCATCTCGTTAGCCCGGTCATTACAGATGTAAAAGCTGCTACAGCTGCCCTAAAGTGGGCTGTAGAAGAAATGGAACGGCGCTATGAGCTTTTTGCTCACAGTGGTGTTCGCGATATTACGCGATTTAATGAGCTTGCAGAACAGTCAAAACAATATAAAGATAAGCTTCCTTATATCGTTATTGTCATTGATGAGCTTGCTGATTTAATGATGATGTCACCAGCGGATGTAGAAGAAGCGATTTGCCGGATTGCTCAAAAAGCAAGAGCGTGCGGAATCCATCTGATTATCGCTACACAGAGACCGTCTGTGGATGTCATTACTGGTTTGATTAAGGCCAATGTACCAACAAGAGTTGCCTTTTCGGTTTCTTCTCAAGTGGATTCTCGTACGATCATTGATATAAGCGGTGCAGAGAAGCTGCTGGGAAGAGGTGATATGCTGTTTTTAGAAAATGGTTCCTCAAAACCTGTCAGGCTGCAGGGTACTTTTGTATCGGACCAGGAAATCGATGAAGTTGTCGCACATGTAAGAAAAGAAAGAGAGCCCAATTACTTGTTCGAGCAGGAAGAACTGCTGAAAAAAGCAGAAGCCGTTGAGGAAGAGGATGAGCTTTTCTTTGATGCCTGTGAATTTATTGTGGCTCAAGGGTCTGCCTCTACTTCAAGCTTGCAGAGAAGATTTAAAATTGGCTACAGCAGAGCAGCTCGATTAATCGACATGATGGAGCAATTAGGATATATTACAGAGAACCGCGGCAGCAAGCCAAGAGATGTGCTGATCAGTGCGGCAGATCTTGAAAGTATTTTAGAGGCTAGTACAATAAATTAATACATGGTATTCTTTATTTGCATTAGAAAACAATATAAATATAACATTTTAGGTGGAATTGACTTAAGGAGCTTTAACAATGAAAGAAATTGAATTGAAGTTGCAAGGCAAGATCAACCGTTTAACAAACAAAACATTTAAGTTCGATGAGCGTGTGAGGGATGGCTGGTTTTCAGCCGTTTACTTTTTAAAAACACGGCAAATTGTTGAGAAGTACCATTATGATAAAATTGTAACGATGCAATTTTTCCAAAAAAATCATGCTGTTCTTTGCGGGACAGATGAGGTCATCTCACTTATAAAAACATTTGCGGATAATCCGGATGAATTGGAAATATATTCATTAAAAGATGGAGATAAGATTTCTCCGTTTGAAACCGTGTTAACGATAAAAGGAAACTATAAAAACTTTGGGTATCTTGAAGGTCTAATTGATGGAATTTTAGCACGCCGCACTTCTGTTTCTACAAATGTATACAATGTAGTGAAAGCTGCTGGTGCTTCTGGAAAACAGAAGGAAGTCATCTTTATGGGAGATCGAGATGACCATTTCATGACTCAAGCAGGTGATGGGTATGCAGCCCATATTGGAGGTGCAAGTGCTAAAGCAACACACGCAATGAATGAGTGGTGGGGAAAGCAGGGAATGGGTACAATGCCACATGCTTTAATCCAGTTATTTGAAGGAGACCTTGTTGCTGCAACGCGAGCATATAAAGAAACGTTTCCGGATGATGAACTCATCGCACTTGTTGATTATAATAACGATGCGGTTGCTGATTCTTTAAAAGTAGCAAGGGAATTCGGAAAAGAGTTAAAAGGAGTCCGTGTGGATACATCACGAACCATGATTGATCAGTATTTCCTGAGAAATCAGCATTTGCTTGGAACATTTGATCCAAGAGGTGTGAATGCCGAATTAATTTTTGCCTTAAGAAAAGCATTAGATGATGAAGGCTTCCAGCATGTGAAAATTGTCGTAAGCGGAGGCTTTAATGAGGACCGTATATTAGAATTTGAAAAGCAAGGTGTTCCTGTGGATACATATGGCGTTGGAAGCAGTTTATTAAAGGTGAATATTGGATTTACTGGCGATAATGTGATGATTGACGGCAAGCATGTGGCAAAGGCAGGACGGCGATATCGCCCAAATCCTCGTTTAGAGAAGGAAATATAGGGCATAGTTTTTCAAAACAACTAATGATATAATGAATGAATGCATTTTCATGTTATGATGTTCACGGATAAGAATAGAGGGACTGACAAAACTCTTTCCCTCTTATCTGAAAGATGTACTGACAATTTACTTTAATGCTGTAATGTTCTTAAAAGTTTAAGTCATGTCCCTTAAAGGATATGAGCAAATCTAGATATATGTCATATACTGTTTTACAGATATACGATGGTTGGAGGTTCTTTATATGACTATTTACCATTTCGTAGGGATTAAAGGATCTGGGATGAGTGCACTTGCACAAGTTCTTCATGATATGAATTTACAGGTCCAAGGCTCCGATTATGAAAAACATTTTTTTACTCAAGTGGCACTAGAGGAAGCGGGAATTAAAATCCTTCCTTTTCAAAAAGAAAATATTGAACCAGGCATGACGATCATTGCAGGGAATGCTTTTCCTGATACACATGAAGAAATTCAAGAAGCGATGAAGCTCGGCTTGCCGATTGTTCGGTACCACCGTTTTCTGGGGGATTTCCTCCAAAACTTTACAAGCATTGCAGTGACTGGGGCGCACGGTAAAACCTCCACTACAGGCTTGCTTTCGCACGTCTTACAGGGTGCGAAACCTACTGCGTATCTAATTGGAGATGGAACAGGTAGAGGGAAGGAAGAAGCAGAATACTTTGCTTTTGAAGCTTGCGAATACCGACGCCATTTCCTTTCGTATTCTCCTGACTATGCGATCATGACTAATATTGATTTTGATCATCCGGATTACTTTACCAATATTGATGATGTATTTTCTGCCTTTCAAGAAATGTCTTGGCAGGTGAAGAAGGGCATCTTCGCTTTTGGTGATGATGAGCAACTGCAAAAAATACAGGCCAAAGTTCCGGTATTATTTTACGGTTTTGGGGAGGACAATGACTTCCAAGCTAGGAATATTGTAAAATCTACTGAAGGAACGACATTTGATGTATTTGTCAGAAATACGTTCTATCATACATTTTCGATTAATGCCTATGGCGATCATAATGTGCTTAATTCATTAGGTGTTATTGCTGTATGTCATTATGAGGAAATTGAAGCGGAAATCATCCAGGATCAGCTATCTTCTTTTGGTGGAGTTAAGAGACGATTTTCTGAAAAACAGGTTGGTTCTCAGATCATCATAGATGATTATGCACACCATCCAACAGAAATCAAAGTAACTGTCGAAGCTGCCAGGCAGAAGTTTCCAGATAAACAAATTGTTGCTGTTTTTCAGCCTCACACATTTACAAGAACACAAACCTTTTTATCAGAGTTTGCTGAGAGCTTAAATACAGCTGATAAAGTGTACTTATGTGAAATATTTGGTTCAGCCCGCGAAAATCATGGGAAGCTTTCAATTGAAGATTTGCAGGCAAAGATTCCTGGAGCGGAAATTCTGACTGAAGAAGACACATCAGTCCTAATGAAACATGAGGATAGTGTCATCATTTTCATGGGGGCAGGAGATATCCAAAAGTTCCAGGCAGCCTATGAGAAACAGCTGTAAATGAATTAATATAAATGAATTTCAAGCAAATAAAAAAGGATGTCGGCCATAATAGCCGCATCCTTTTTTACAATTTTGGGAAGAATCAATAGCAATATGCTTCTAAATTTTTGAAACATGTTCACTTTACCTTACTACACGTTTAGTTTACTGAATTATTTTAAGTTTTCTGGATTCAGAGCTTCTAATTCAGGGATTACAAAACGGCCGTCTTTTCGGATGAGAACATCGTCAAAGTAAATTTCTCCGCCGCCGTAGTCTGGACGCTGAATGTTCACCATATCCCAGTGAATGTTCGAGTTGTTTCCATTTGAGGCTTCATCATAGCATTGGCCAGGTGTAAAGTGGAAGCTTCCATCAATTTTCTCGTCAAATAAGATGTCTTGCATCGGGTGAAGAATATATGGATTGACACCAATTGCAAATTCGCCAATGAAACGGGCACCTTCATCAGTATCAAAAATTTTATTTATGCGCTCCGTATCGTTTGCTTCTGCTTCAATGATTTTTCCATCTTTAAACGTAAGCTTTACATTTTCAAAAGTGAAGCCTTGGTAAGGCGATGGAGTGTTATAGGTAAGTACACCATTAACCGAATTACGTACTGGCGCAGTGTAGACTTCTCCATCCGGAATATTCATTTGACCTGAGCACTTTATAGAAGGAATGTCTTTGATGGAGAAAGATAAATCAGTGCCAGGCCCAGTAATGCGAACCTTATCCGTACGATCCATTAAGGAAACAAGCTGATCCATTGCTTTATCCATTTTTCCGTAGTCTAAGTTACAAACATTGAAGTAGAAATCTTCAAATCCTTCTGTGCTCATTTTCGCTAATTGTGCCATTGAAGCATTTGGATAGCGGAGTACAACCCATTTTGTTTTTGGAACTCGAATTTCTCTATGTACCATCTTGCCGATTGTGGCGCCATGGATCTTCATTTTATCGTCTGGCACATCCGCCTGCTCATTAATATTATCACCAGAACGAAGCCCAATGTAAGCATCCATGTTTTTCATTACATTTGCCTCAAATTCAGCTGCAAGTCTGAATTGCTCTTCTTGCGCACCTAACAATAATGCACGATCCACCTGATGATCTTTAATGGATACGAATGGATAGCCTCCTGCAGCATATGCTTCTCTTACAAGAGCCGTTACAAGTTCTTTTTGTAAGCCAAAGTTTTCAATCAGTACTTTTTCGCCTTTTTGCAGGCGAACAGAGTAATTGATTAAGTTTTTGGCGAGTTGATCAATGCGTGAATCTCTCATTTTTATACCCCCATTAATAATATACGTACATTTATTATTGTAACCGAAATAATTCAATTTGTTTATTATTATAAAATTTTTAGCGGATTATGTTAAGATTTAACTAAAAGGCTGGTTTATTGTACTAGTCAATGGGTAAATGATAATAACAGCTTGAAAACAGACTTTTTTGAAGAAAGACGGAGGTGCACTATGGAAATTATTTTATATTTAAGTGTAGCGGTTATTGCAGTTGCATTTTTAGTTTTAGTCGTTTATTTATCAAAAACGCTAAAGTCTCTGCAGGGAACGCTTGAAAGTGTTTCACACACGCTGACTGGCTTAGAAAAACAATTAGACGGAGTTACGAAGGAAACAACAGTGCTTCTACATAAGACGAATTCGCTGGCAAGCGATATCCAGCAGAAATCTGAGAGCTTAAATAGTGTCGTTTATGCAGTAAAAGAAGTAGGAGATTCAGTTCGCCGCTTTAACGGTTCTGTCCAAAAAATTACATCGACTGTAAACGATCAACTTGAGCAAAATAAGGACAAGATATCACAAGTTGTTCAGTGGAGCAATGTGCTTCTTGAAATAAAGAATAAGTGGAAAATGAGAAAGCCTGATCCATATCAATATGGAATGCAAGAAGATGTTTTACCGAACAAAAGAGAGAAGGTAAGAGTACGAAATTAATTATGCGGAGGGATGGAAATGAGTAAGCAAGATCGCAGCCAATTTGATAATGTTACGGATGTTAAGGAAGAAAGTATGAATACTAAGGACTTTATGATAGGAGCTTTAATCGGAGGAATTATTGGTGCAGGAGCAGCCCTTTTGCTGGCGCCAAAACCAGGAAAAGAATTGATCAGTGATATTAGCGATCAAGCTTCTGTTTTAAAAGAAAAAACAAGCAAGCTTCGTGATACGGCGATGGAAAAAGGAACGGAAATAGCTGGTGCTGCCAAGGAAAAAACAAACGCAGTATCTTCTACTGTATCAAAGCAATCTTCTGAAATTGTCAACAAAGTAAAAGGCCTGACTTCCAAAAATAATCAAGGTACTCAATCTGAAGAACCTACTGCAGAATCCGTCATGGACGGGAATGAGGAATTATTTCCAGAGGGAAACTCACCAGTAAATGATACGGAAATCCAACTAAAGCTGGATGAAACCAAGCAAGCTTTTGACGAAACAGAGTTAAAGTATAATCGATAAAAACTCAATATTTGTCATATAAACGGTGAAGTGATACGATAGCTTCACCGTTTATGATCCTAATGGAGGTATTTTTGACATGGAAAGATTATCAAGTGTTGAAGCATTTAACGAAGTAATAAAAGCTGATGGGACATTTATGTTATTAAAGCATAGTTCTACTTGTCCAATCAGCCAGGCAGCTTATGAAGAATATGAAAGCTTCTCTGGTGAAAAACAAGATTTGAAAACGTATTTATTAATTGTTCAGGATGATCGTCCGCTTTCAAATCATATTGCAGAGGAATTTCATATTAAGCATGAATCTCCTCAATCTATTTTATTCAAAAATGGGGATGTTGTTTGGCATGCTTCCCACTGGAAAATTACGACTGATTCATTAAATCAGGCAATAGAAGAAAATCAATAAGCTTGCAAAACAGAGTATGTGCACCATAACTAGCCTAGCCTTGTTATGCATATTTAAATGAACTGCAAATGGATAAGTAAAAAATGCTTGGGAACAATGATGTTTCCAAGCATTTTTTTGCAGAAATTTTTATACTAGATACTGAGGAATTAAACGAAGGAATTCGTTTATTTTAAGAAAAAACCTACACATCTGTGAAACATTAATCTTCTCTTCTACCTGCCATATTTGATGTTTTATTCACATATGTCTGCATCTGCTTAATCGGCCAGACAATTTCTAATTGATCCCCTGCATTGAGCGGATCGTAAAAAGTTGCATTTTCTCCATTTTTTAAAAGGAGAAAGCTGCCATTTGCATTCTGAGGCATGTTAATTTCTACTGCTTTAAAAATATCCTGAAAAATGAAAGGCTCTTGTTTAATTTCAATGTAATTCAATGCATCTCCATCAAAAATAAAATCCTCCAAAGCTAATTCTTCACCATTTCTTTTAAATTTAACTAATGGTTTTTTCAGCTGAATCTCTTTGTTATTAAAGGACACTGGCAGAGTACACTCTAAATCCATCTGTTTAACATGCATTAGATCTTTCAGCGTTGGCTCAGTTCTATTTGAGATCGTAATTTTATCCCCGTGTTCAATGCTGTTATGCATCTTTGCCTGTGAACCATTGCGCAGTAAAGTTCCAGAAAATGATGGGATAACTGTATCTTTACCATTTATTTTCAATTTAAAAGGCTTTAGTCTATCCAGCAGATTTTGCAGGTTTAAAACTGTAAGCATCTCTGATATCGTATCTGGCACCGTACATTTAATGACATCATGGTCTAAGACTAGGTGGTTTGTACCTACAGGCTCACCATTACGAGTAATGATCGCATGCAGGGTATATTCCTGGTCGTTCACGTAGATTGTTTTATTTGGAAGCTCATCAATTAAATCATGGATCAGCACTTGTGCTCTCAGGCCGTCTAGCCCTTTACTAACAATTATTTCATCCCCGCTTTGAACCTTATCATCCAGTCCGCAAAGATCTCCATTTTTCATTAATAATGGAGCTTCACCGTGACTCCCAGGAATCGTAATCTGATGGCCATTTAAGGATACAATCATGGCAAGACCCGGTTTACCATATAATTTATTCATTTTTATACCAGATGCAAGCAGGCAGTCACCAACGGTTAATTTTGTCACCTCAAATAGCCGGACAGGCTGTTCATTCACATAAACAGTTTTATATTGAACAGGTGCTTTATGTGCAGCTATAGCAATGCCGATTGGTGTCACTAACTCTGGTCCCCGTGAAATATGCTCAGAAATCGTTAAAGCATGAATCGCTTCAATGCCGCGAATAGCTACTCTATTGGCAGGGAGCTGCAATTTATCGGCAATTCGTTCGGCTAATGCAGGTGTTTGGCTGCCTCCTCCAACAAGCATGACAGCTTTAGGCTGTTTGTTATTATTTAACGTTAAAATTTCATCACAAATAGCATCTGTCAGACGATTAATGGCTGGTGAAATCTGCTCAATCATTTCAGATTTTGTCACCTCGGTTTCAAAGCCGAGAATGTCTTCAACTTGGATTGAATCGTTGGTAAGCAGCTCCCGCTTTGCTTGTTCTGCGCGAGGAAAATCTAATAGCAGCTGATCACTAATCGCCTCAGTGATTTCATCGCCGGCAACTGGAACCATCCCATAAGCTACAACTGTCCCTAAATCTGTAATTGCAATATCAGATGTTCCTGCGCCAATATCAACAAGAGCGACATTTAATCTGCGCATTGATTGCGGAATAAGCACATTGATTGCAGCGATCGGTTCAAGGGTGAGTGCTTCCATTTCTAAATCAGAACGGTGCAAGGCAGACATTAGTGATTCAACGACGACTTTTGGCAGAAAAGTGGCAATGATTTCGACAGACGCCTCTTCTCCCTGCTGATCAATTAAATTACCAATCTCTTCTCCATCGAGCTTGTAATAAAGAATAGAATAGCCTACACAATAATAGAAGGCACTCTTTTCACTTTCTTGATCTTCCGCAACTGAGGCCTGTGCCTGTTGAACCGCACTTAGTTCAAGATGGAGAATATCCTGTTTATTCATCATCGGCTTGCCTTGTATTCCGATCGAGGAGACAGCACGTTTTGTCTTTAATGAACGTCCAGCGGCAGCTACACTTACTTTCTTTAATGGGCCGTGTTTAGTCTCGAGCTGTTCTTTAATTTGAGTGATGATTTTTGAGACTGCTAACACATCATGTATTTGCCCATCAAGCATGGCACGTTCGGTATGTTCCTGAATAAGTATATCTATAACATGAAATTGATCTTCCTGCTGTTCAAGGATAATTCCGACAATTGATCGAGTACCAATATCCAAAGCGAACAATTTTTTGGCTTCTTCCAAGGTGTACACCCTCTTTTAACGGTTACTTTCGCTTTACTACTTAAAAGCGTTTAATTAATAAAGAAAAATATAGTGACATGTTTGAATATTTCCGATATAATAACCCTAATTATAAAAAATGTATCACAAAATGACCGGTCAATAAAGAAGAATAAGATGATGTTAATCTTTAGGAACTTGAGGCCAGGCTATAAAGAAAGGGAAGGGATAAGATGGGTAAAGAGCTTGATCAATTGCGTGACCGGGTGGATGAGATTAATCTGCAGCTGTTAAAGTTAATTAATGAAAGAGCAGAGCTGGTTCAGGAAATCGGAAAAGTAAAGGAAACACAAGGGGTTTATCGCTATGATCCTGTCCGTGAGAGAGGTATGCTTGATTTAATAAAAGAAAATAATGATGGACCATTTGAAAATTCTACGATCGAGCATATGTTTAAGGAAATATTTAAAGCTGGACTCGAATTGCAGAAAGATGATCACAGCAAAGCTCTTCTTGTTTCCCGTAAAAAGAAATCAGAAAACACAATTGTTGATATTAAGGGGGAGAAGGTTGGAGACGGAAATCCTCATTTAGTATTTGGACCATGTGCTGTTGAGTCTTATGAACAGGTGGCAACAGTTGCGGAGGCTGTTAAGGCAAAAGGGCTAAAACTATTGCGCGGGGGAGCGTTTAAGCCGCGTACTTCCCCATATGACTTCCAAGGCTTAGGACTTGAAGGGTTAAAAATTCTAAAAAGAGTCGCAGATGAGTACGATCTTGCAGTCATTTCTGAGATTGTAAGTCCTGCGGATATTGAAACAGCTGTAAATTATATTGATGTCATTCAAATCGGTGCACGCAATATGCAAAACTTCGAGTTATTGAAAGCAGCAGGTTCTGTTAATAAGCCGGTCTTGCTAAAAAGAGGGATTGCAGCAACGATTGAAGAGTTCATTAATGCTGCAGAGTACATTATGTCTCAGGGCAACGGTCAAATTATTCTTTGTGAGCGCGGTATTCGTACGTATGAGCGTGCGACTAGAAATACACTCGATATTTCAGCGGTGCCGATTTTAAAACAAGAAACGCATTTGCCGGTACTAGTTGACGTAACGCACTCTACAGGCAGAAAAGATCTGCTTCTTCCAGCAGCAAAAGCTGCATTGGCAATCGGAGCTGACGGTGTTATGGCTGAGGTCCATCCTGATCCAGCAGTAGCATTATCTGACTCTGCTCAGCAAATGGATTTACAGCAGTTCGATCATTTCATGAAAGAATTGAAAGCAACACCTTTTGCAAGAGTATAAATAGCGCTCGATATAAAGGAATCCACAGGATATATATCTTGTGGTTTTCTTTATATGTATAAAGGTCTTTGTGTCCGTAAATTGTTAATTTTTCATTAAATTTATGAAAAAGATATCAGCTTTTATGAAAATAGAGCAGTTTTTTTTCAAAAATGAATGTGTTGACATTGCGACAATTCGCTTGGTGTCGTATGATTATACATAATTAGACATGTGTATCCTATCACAATATCATTTTTATGAGTAGGTTACGTTCGCATGCAGTAAAATAACTATATTAAAGCGGAAAACCGTAAATATCGAGGAGTGAATGAAATGAATGTAACAATATATGATGTTGCCCGTGAAGCAAACGTTTCAATGGCAACCGTATCACGGGTAGTGAATGGCAACCCAAATGTAAAACCAACGACTAGAAAAAAGGTACTTGAAGTAATCGACAGGCTTGGCTATCGTCCAAATGCAGTAGCACGCGGGCTGGCAAGTAAGAAGACAACAACTGTTGGCGTTATTATCCCTGACATTTCCAGCACGTTTTTTGCAGAGCTTGCACGAGGAATTGAAGATATTGCAACAATGTACAAATACAACATTATTTTGAGTAATTCTGACCAAAACGAAGAGAAAGAACTGCATCTTTTAAATACAATGCTTGGGAAACAAGTCGACGGGATTGTGTTCATGGGAGGAAATATCACCGCTGAGCATGTAAATGAATTTAAAAAATCTCCTGTTCCGATTGTTTTGGCTGGCTCTATTGAAGAATCAGGCAGTATTCCATCTGTCAATATTGATTATGAGCAAGCTGCATTTGATGCAACGACTGCTTTAATTGAAAAAGGCCATAAAGATACTGCGCTAGTAGTAGGTCCTCTCCGTGAGCCGATTAATGCTGAGAAGAAGCTTGAAGGCTATAAACGTGCATTAGCTGAAGCAGGTATTTCTTTTAGAGAAGAGCTTGTAGTTGAAGGGGATGACACGTACGATTCTGGTATTGAGGCATTTGAAAAATTATTAGAGGCAACACCAAAACCAACAGCTATTTATGCAGGGTCTGATGAAATGGCACTTGGAATTGTACACGGAGCTCAAGATAAAGGCATCAACGTTCCTAACGACCTGGAAGTAATCAGCTCTGACAATACAAGATTGACGTTGATGGTTCGTCCGCAGCTTACATCCATTGTTCAGCCATTATATGATATTGGAGCTGTTGCAATGAGATTATTAACAAAACTTATGAATAAAGAATCAGTTAGTGATCAAATTGTAGTACTTCCGCACCGTATTGAGCAGCGTGACTCAACAAAATAAGACAATTGCCGATAAAAAAGGTAAGAAAGAGGCGCCTATATTAGGACAAAGGAAAGTAGAGTCTCGTGTGTAATTGCCGAGACTATTACTTTAGAACGTACCTAGTAAGGGCCTAAAGCCTATAAAGAAAATGCGGAGGCGGCTTGAGCATCATGTATGTCGTATTACATGAAAGGCTTTTTCACTTGGCCGAGACACCGAGAAGCATTGGCTGTACAAATGTGTTTGTACGGAAAAGCGGCAATGTAATAGTATGAGTTCTGACAATATCAGAACTGCCTGCCCCACTGTTTGACTCTATGTCTTGATCAGAATAAGTCGTAACATCTCCGCCAAAATGGCAATTTTGTGCGTCAGGGAGAGAGATTATGAAAAAGCTGGACATGTTAACACCGTTGGGGCTTGTGGTCGGATTAGCCCTGCTGCTTTTTGGGATTGCAGCAAATGGCGGAATAGGAGATATTATTTCGTTTATTGATCCTGCTTCCATACTAATTGTTTTAGGAGGACTTGTAGCAGGGTTACTTGTCAGTTTTCCTTTAAAAAATGTGCGTCATATGTTTACTGTTATTCGGCAAGCATTCTCTCAGAAAGAAGAAAGTCTAGAGGAGTTAATTGCTATTTTTGTGAAGCTGGCGGAGAAAGCTAGAAGAGAAGGTCTTTTGTCTCTGGAGTCAGTGATTGAAGAAGTTGATGATCCATTTATCCGAAAAGGTGTTTTACTGGCTATTGATGGAGTTGAACAGGACGTCATCCATGATATTATGAGTGCTGAAATTGCTGCATTAGACGAACGTCATCGAAAAGGCAGAAGCATTCTGGAAAAAGCAGGAGAATATGCACCAGCATGGGGAATGATCGGTACCTTAATCGGACTTGTGCTAATGCTAAAAAGCCTCAATGATCCATCAACATTGGGTCCTAATATGGCGATTGCTCTTTTAACTACCTTATATGGTTCGTTATTGGCAAACTTATTTTTTATTCCGGTTGCTGCCAAGCTGGAGTTAAAAACAGAGCAGGAAGTGTTTATGAAGCAAATTGTCATTGAAGGCGTAATTGGCGTTCAGTCTGGACAAAATCCGAAAATATTAGAAGAAAAGCTAAGTGCCTTTTTATCTGCAGAGGAGAAAAAACGCTCCGCTGAGATTACGAGATCAGGGGAGGCACTAGAAGATGAACGCTAATAGGAGAGGACCAAAACCTAAAAAAGGCGCGCCGACTTGGATGGTTACCTTCTCTGACTTAGTTACACTTATACTAGTGTTTTTTATTCTTTTGTTTTCCATGTCGCAAATAGACGTTTTTAAATTCCAGGCAATTGCGGAGTCTTTTCGAACAAGAGAAATTTTAGACTTCTACCCTTCTATTATTGAAAATGAACATCCTGGTGAAGCTAGTGATAGCGAGGCAGATGTGAGCAGCAGTTCAGAAGAAGGAACACTGGATCATTTGCTTGCTGAAGTACAGGCATACCTGCTGGAAAACGGGATGGAAGATGTCATCGTTGCAAATAGAACAGAACGCGGAGTGGTATTGGTTTTACAGGAGCAGATTCTGTTTGAATCAGGTGCAGCCGATTTGAAAGAACAATCTTTTCCATTCTTAAATAAAGTGGGAACAATGCTTTCTGAAATGCCCAATCTTGTAAAGGTTGAAGGTCATACGGACAGCAGGCCGATCACCACTTATCGCTATCCTTCGAACTGGGAGCTTTCAGCTGCGCGCTCCGCCAGTGTGATTCGTTATCTAGTAGAGGAACAGCAATTAGACAGTAGCCGTTTTGCAGCAATAGGTTATGGCGATACCCGGCCTGTAGCTGTAAATGACAGTCCGGAAAATTTAAGCAAAAACAGAAGAGTTGAAATTATTATTTCTGATCCTGCTTACAATGAAGAGGAACAGGATTAACAATTGAAAACGTTCTAGAGGATATGTAAAGTCCTCTGAACGTTTTTTTATTATAGGTATAACGGTTTCATGATAATGAATGATTTTATTCGGACGACGAAATCGATTTTATATCTTTCAATGGATATAAAGCTTTATCCAGTGTATTTTGGTTTTTTTCTTCAATTTCTTTTTTGCGGGGAATTTCTTTATAGGCGTCCGTTGGGTCATCCCATTGATCAGGCAAAGGAACAGGAGCTTCTTTTGCCCATTTTTCAATCCATTCCTTAGGTATATTTCCATAACTATTCGAGTTTTCTGTCATCTCAAGCCAGATTAGTGACCAGGCTCTTGGTACAACCCTCCAAATATCGTAACCTCCGCCTCCTACCGCAATCCATCGGCCATCACAATATTGGTGAGCGATTTCATGTGCCAGCTTAGGAATCTCACGGTAAATTTTCATTGTTGCAGATAAGTGTGTAAGCGGATCCAAAAAATGAGCGTCTGCCCCATTTTGCGTAAGAATAATATCAGGTTTAAAAAATTCAGCAATCTTTCGAAGTGCCGTTTTGTAAGCATGAATCCAAGATTCATCTTCAGTAAAGGCATCCACTGGAATATTAAATGAATAGCCATACCCTTTACCTTGCCCTCGTTCATTCACATTTCCTGTTCCAGGGAATAAGTAACGACCTGTTTCATGAATAGAAACCGTACAAACACTAGGATCATCATAAAATGCCCATTGAACTCCATCGCCATGATGGGCATCGGTGTCAATATACAGAACGCGTGCCTGATATTTTTCCTGCAAATATTTAATGGCAACTGAGCTATCATTATAGATGCAAAACCCAGAAGCTTTTCCTCTGAATCCATGATGCAATCCGCCGCCGATATGGAAAGCATGCTTCGCCTTTCCTTCCATAACATAATCTGCTGCAGTTAAAGTGCCGCCAACTAGTAGTGAACTGGCTTCATGCATATGAGGAAAAATAGGTGTATCCTCTGTGCCTAAGCCATAATTCTCTGCTGTCTCTTCAATGAGTCCGACAGTTCCAGCTTGTTTTACAGCTTGAATATAGCTGGGATCATGAATCAATTGCAGCTCTTCATCTAGTGCTAAGCGCGGAGGAATCATTGATTCTTCATTTAAAGCACCAATCGATTGAAGCAAGCTGACTGTCAATTCTAATCTTTTCTGATTAAAAGGATGATTTTCGCTGAATTTATAGTTCATAAGATCCTTCGAATAGATAAAAACAGAATCATGCATCATAGCAGTTTCCCGAATTGATTTGGCCATAGTACTTCATGTCCTGCTGATGTTAAATCCTCAATAATGGGAATAGGGTTCATAGTTTGTACACGAATGACAATGACCTTATATTGATGATCCTTCTTGTCTGGATAAACGAGTACACTTTGTATATTCGCTTTTCTTTTCGTGATAATTGAGGTAACATCATTTAGCTTTCCAGATTTATTCTCTACTCTGACTTCAAGATGAGAGCCAGGCTGATGCGCCCCAGTCAGCTCAACCAATGTGTGAAGAAGATCTGTTTCAGTGACAATACCGACAAGTCTTTTATTTCTAATAATCGGGAGACAGCTAATTCGATGTTCATATAAAACAGCAGACACTTCTGCAACTAAATCAAGTGGATGCCCAGTTATGACGTCCTTTTGCATGATTAAATGAAGTGGATTTTGTAAAGTATTCATAAATTGATCTGTTTCAAAAATGGATGGAGTTGCATCGCGAATGTCCCGATCTGTAACTAGTCCAATAAGCTGGCCTTGGGAATCAATAATAGGCAAATGGCGGATTTTATTCGCACTCATGATTTTTACTGCATCACCGATACTGTGTTCTTTTGTTAATGTGGTGACGTCCTGTTTCATTATTTCTTCCACAAGCATGTTCTGCCCCACCTTTAGTAAGAAATTGTCTTTAATACATAAAACGATTCATAAATCTTAATTGATCAAATTGCTGGATGGATTCAGGCTGAATTCTTTTTCCGATTCTGGCCATTAAACAATTGGCAGGGTGTGAACTTATTTCCGGCTCATCTGTTGCATACCATTCAAGTCCGCCAGCGTTCATCATTTTCTCCATTACTTTACGATATTCCCAAACATTTAAGCCGGTACCCTTTAAGTCCCAGTGCCAATAGTATTCGGTCGTAATGATGATGTAATTTTCCATGGCATCATCCATCATAGAAACCTTTAGCAGATTTTTCCCTGTTCCGTATCCACGGAAACCAGGAATCACCTCAATGGCGCCTAATTCAATTAAATCAGGCATTTTTCCTTCAGACCATCTTTCAAGTGGATCTGGATATAAATAGGTGACATAGCCTACAATCGTATCTCGACAGCGCGCAATAATAATCCTTCCCTCTGGCAGTCCAGCAATCTCAATTAATGCCTTCTTTTGCTGCTCTGGAGGTCGAAAGGCAGTTAAGTCTTTATGAAATTCATATTCTTGTAGTTTTTCCGGTGGAATGGGTCCTTCAATAATGATATTTTCGCTTGGTGTTTTGAGTTCTTTGGCATTATATGTTTTCGGATGGTCCATCAATTCACCGCCTTTTTTTCGTAGTTTAGTTCTATTATACATAAATCTAGTATGTATGAAGCGCTTTCACTGAATTTTCTATGAAATTTTCTACAGGAATTTTCAAGTGGTGAAATCATCCCTTTAGCCAGGAAAAAATTTAAGGAGAGGGGACCCATTGAAACAGTGTGCAGCATTAACTTATCGCAGTACTTACTAACAAGTTATTTCTCTATAATTGTTAAGTCCTGCAATATATCTTGTCTAACTAGAGATGTTTTTTCTATAACTATAAGGATAATTATAAAAATATATAGTCAATTAGAAGGAATAATATTTTTAAAATTGAGAAAACAACATATCTGTACTATAATATTAGCAAATGAATAAAAGGGGGATTTTGGCATATGAAATTGGAAGCGCTGCCAGTTATTCAAGGGAATTATTATTTGGAAAATTATGATGAGCAATACGCTAATTATGATTGGTCAGAAGCAGAAAAGAACTTCTCGTGGAGTGAAACAGGTAAAGTGAATCTGGCATATGAAGCCATTGATCGACATGCTGAAAACTTTAGAAAAAATAAAATCGCTCTTTATTATCGAGATGGAATCAGAAATGAAAAGTACACGTTTAAAGAAATGAAAGATCAGTCCAACAAAGCAGGAAACGTTCTTAAAACGCATGCTAATGTAGAAAAAGGAGACCGAGTGTTTATCTTTATGCCGCGCTGCCCTGAGCTCTATTTCGCTGTATTAGGTGCGATTAAACTCGGAGCTATTATTGGACCTTTGTTTGAGGCATTTATGGAGGGAGCTGTAAAGGATCGCCTTGAAGATAGTGAAGCTAAAGTGCTCATCACAACTCCTGAACTGCTTGATCGTGTACCGGTTGACCAGCTGCCGGCATTAAAGTCAATTGTTCTAATCGGTGAGGATATCAATGAAGATGGAAAATTTATTAATTTTAGAAAAAGGATGGAAGAAGCGAGCAAACAACTGGAGATTGAATGGGTTGACTTATCAGATGGACTAATATTGCATTATACTTCCGGCTCGACAGGAAAGCCAAAAGGGGTATTGCATGTTCATAAAGCGATGGTACAGCATGCTCAGACAGCAAAGTGGGTACTTGATTTAAAAGAGGAGGATGTATACTGGTGTACGGCCGATCCAGGTTGGGTAACTGGCACAAGTTATGGAATCTTCGGACCATGGTTAAACGGCGTGTCGAATGTTATTGTTGGTGGACGCTTTAACCCTGAAACATGGTATAAGATGATTGAAGAATATGGAGTAACTGTCTGGTATAGTGCTCCAACTGCATTTAGAATGCTAATGGGAGCGGGAGATGAAGTCATTAAAAAGTTTGATTTATCGAGCCTGCGACATATTTTAAGTGTTGGTGAACCTCTTAATCCAGAGGTAATTAAATGGGGAATGAAGGTATTTGGACTGCGCATTCATGATACATGGTGGATGACAGAAACAGGTGCACAGCTTATTTGCAACTACCCGTCAATGGAGATTAAGCCAGGTTCTATGGGAAGACCCGTTCCAGGTGTTAAAGCGGCTATTGTGGATGACCAGGGAAATGAACTGCCGCCAAACAGAATGGGGAATTTGGCTATTAAAAAGGGCTGGCCATCCATGATGGCAACAATTTGGAATAATCCGCAAAAATATGAATCTTACTTTATGCCGGGAGATTGGTATGTTTCAGGAGATTCTGCCTATATGGACGAGGATGGCTATTTCTGGTTTCAAGGACGTGTAGATGATGTGATTATGACATCAGGCGAGCGTGTAGGTCCATTTGAAGTCGAAAGCAAGCTGTTAGAGCACCCTGCAGTTGCAGAGGCAGGCGTCATTGGGAAACCCGATCCAGTCAGAGGAGAAATCATTAAGGCTTTTGTTGCTTTAATGGACGGTTATGAGCCATCGGATGAACTGATTGAAGATATCCGTGTATTTGTTAAAAAAGGCTTGGCTGCACATGCTGCACCTAGGGAAATTGAATTTCGTGATAAATTGCCTAAAACGAGAAGCGGTAAGATTATGCGCCGGGTTTTAAAAGCGTGGGAATTGGAGCTCCCGACAGGTGATTTATCGACGATGGAGGACTAAAAAGGAACTCTCTTTTTAGGAAGTATACTAGAATAATGAGCATATAAAAAAAGCGCCATATGGCGCTTTTTTTATATTATATAAGTGTTTACCACTCAAGTTGCCGCGTTTTTTATTCTGAATCTCCGTCACCAGGTGGTTCAGGTTCATTTTCTCCTCCACCCGAATCTCCGTCACTAGGCGGATCAGGTTCATTCTCTCCACCGTCTGAATCTCCCTCACCATTATCTGGGTTTTGAGGAGGATCTGGTTCAGGATCAGGTTTTGTATTAGTATCGGTATCTTTAGGTGGCTTCGGCGGTTCCGGTTTGTCAGCAGGAGGTTTTTCCTCAGGTTTGCTGCCAATTTGTATTGAGTTAGAAGGCGCCGATTCCTGGCCTGCAATATCAACGGCTGTTACATAATATGAGCCATTTCCGGCTTGGTAAGTCAAATTCTCACCAGAACGGATAGAAGCAACCTTTCCTCCCTCACTATAAATACGATAGCCAATAACATCATTTTCTGGATGTGCATTCCATGTTAATGTGTTGCCGGAAGCAGTAACTGAAAGAGGTGATGGTACTTTGCCGTTATCCTCCATTTTGTCATCTGCAACAAGAATTTTTGACCATCGATCCTTTTTAGGAATAAGACTACTTGGGTTGACATTCGATATGCCGAATAACTTTTCTATATAATCTGGATTCAAGATCATGCCAGGCTCAGAAAATTCTTCTGGTGTAGATGGAAGAGCCATGTATTTGCGATCTCCAATTCTAACGAGTCTTCCAGTCCCCAGACTGTCATCCACTTGTGTAGGAACGAATTTGGCATTAAATAAATCTGTGTCAACCAGTCCAGCTGCAGAACAAGCTTCCGATGGAAGAAGACCAGATATTGCACAGAATGATCTGCTGACGATTCCGCCCGGCATTTTAAAGCTTTCGCTAGGGTCAACAAGCTCAGGAGCTATGTCATAAGCAGCATTCATTAAATCTGCCCATAGGTAGTTGGTTCTTAAGCTGTAGTTAAGACCGCCTGTTTTTAATGATTTAGGTGTATCATAACCTGTCCATATGCCGAAAGAAACGTTTGGATTGGAAGCAACAAACCAAGAATCATAAAATTCGTTTCCTGTTCCTGTTTTCCCAGCCCAATCTGAAGCAAACTTTAATCTGCTTTTAATGGATGTAGCTGTACCGCTATTTATAACATCACGCATCATATCAATCGTTAAATAAGCAGTTTGCGGACTGAAAACATCAACTGGCTCGACTTCATGCTGAAAAATAGGATTTCCTTCTTTATCTGTTATTTTTTCAATGAGATAGGCATCTACAAACTGACCGCCATTCGCAAATGTGCCATATGCATTTGTATTTTCTTCTACTGTAACACCATATTCTAAAGATCCAATGGATGTTGCTAGATTGGTATAATCAGCTTCATATAAGGATGTAAAGCCCATTTTCGCAAGATATTCTGCTGGCCTTTGACCGACAATATCCTTATAAAGCTTAACAGCAGGCACATTATATGATTTTGCTAATGCGTACCGTGCGGATACGAGGCCGCTATAAGATCTCGTATAGTTGTTTGGCCATGGCCTGCTTAAGGCAGGATTTAAATGAAGCGGTACGTCAGGCAGGATTGTACCTGGTGATGCTTTTCCTAACTCCATTGCAGGTGCATAAACGAGTAATGGCTTCATTGTTGAACCATTTTGCCTGATTGCGCTTGTGGCATGGTTGAGCTGTTCTCGTTCATGATCCCGGCCGCCTACGAAACTGATAATTTTACCTGTTTTGTTTTCAATTAGTATGGCGCCAACTTCAACAGGCTCCATCACTTGAACATTCTCTCCAGTTTCAGGGTCTTTAACGGTTTCCCCTTTATCTGGTCCATAATTTGGATAATTATCTTTTACAGCTTGCATACTGTCGTAAATTTCTTTATTAACAGTAGAGTGTATTTTATAGCCATTTTGTCTAATATTACGATCTGCTAATGTTTGATATTCTTCTCTTAGCTGGTCATCGTTTTCCAAGTCTTTCTCTTCATAACCATCATTCTTTGCTAATATCTTACTCATAATGTCAACTGCTCGTTTTTCTATTTCATACGTTAAGTAAGGATATTTCTCCAGAGGGTTGTCCTCATCTTGCTGCCTAAAATCTTGTGTAATATCATAGGCTATTGCTTCTTCATATTGTTTTTTGTTGATCTGTTCATCATCATACATCCGTTTTAAAACGGTCTGCATTCTGCTTAGTCCAGGTTCTAATCCTTCAGGCTCCTTTAATTCACCAGATTGCGTAAATGGTGTGTAGCCGAATGGGCTTTGTGGAAGTCCTGCAATAAAGGCAGCCTGCGGTAAGGTTAAATCTTTTGCTGCAACACCAAAAATACCTTCTGCAGCCGATTGAACTCCTGCAATATTTCTACCAGCAGAGTTTCTTCCAAAGGTTGAAACATTCATATACGCTTCTAAAATTTCCTTCTTTTCAAAAAACTTCTCAAGTCTGAGAGCAAGTAAAATTTCTTTCGCTTTTCTTTCGAAGGAAATTTCATTTGTCAATATTTGATTTTTGATCAGCTGCTGGGTTAATGTACTTCCACCAGACTGAACGGATGAATTGCTGACTTCTTGAAAAAGAGCTCGCAGTATGGCTTTAGGAACAACTCCTTCATGCTCATAGAAATATTCATCCTCTGTAGCTACGATTGCATTCACTAAATACTCAGAAACATCATCAATATTTACTTCTTCACGTTCCAGATCAGTTCTAAGCTTTCCCAAGTAAACATCGTTTGCAAAATAAAGCTCTGATGTTTCTTCATAGTTGTATATGTCTTTTTGCATGTTATCATAAGAACGGATAGGTTCATCTTTAACAAGAGAAGCAAAATATCCTGCGCCAGCTCCGCCTGCAAAGGCTGTACCGAGTACGATAACAATGATCAATAAGAGCGTCAAATTCCAAATGACCTGGTATGTGATGCTTGCACCCTTGACTGTTTTCTTATTTGTAAAGAAACCGGCTGTCGGCTTTAACTTATTCTTCCAATTTTGAAGAATCTCTTTCATTCGCATCATTCCCCCTAAAATCACATACATTATAGCATAAGTCAACATCTAATATGACAAGGTTCGCCATTTATCTGAAATTTCCTTTTATTACTAGAAGTTTTTTGAAGAAAGATCGTTTATCTTTTGGGTAAGTAGAAACCTTTAATAAGTAATTTTATAAAAATAAATTTATTNGGTAAGTCAAATTCTCACCAGAACGGATAGAAGCAACCTTTCCTCCCTCACTATAAATACGATAGCCAATAACATCATTTTCTGGATGTGCATTCCATGTTAATGTGTTGCCGGAAGCAGTAACTGAAAGAGGTGATGGTACTTTGCCGTTATCCTCCATTTTGTCATCTGCAACAAGAATTTTTGACCATCGATCCTTTTTAGGAATAAGACTACTTGGGTTGACATTCGATATGCCGAATAACTTTTCTATATAATCTGGATTCAAGATCATGCCAGGCTCAGAAAATTCTTCTGGTGTAGATGGAAGAGCCATGTATTTGCGATCTCCAATTCTAACGAGTCTTCCAGTCCCCAGACTGTCATCCACTTGTGTAGGAACGAATTTGGCATTAAATAAATCTGTGTCAACCAGTCCAGCTGCAGAACAAGCTTCCGATGGAAGAAGACCAGATATTGCACAGAATGATCTGCTGACGATTCCGCCCGGCATTTTAAAGCTTTCGCTAGGGTCAACAAGCTCAGGAGCTATGTCATAAGCAGCATTCATTAAATCTGCCCATAGGTAGTTGGTTCTTAAGCTGTAGTTAAGACCGCCTGTTTTTAATGATTTAGGTGTATCATAACCTGTCCATATGCCGAAAGAAACGTTTGGATTGGAAGCAACAAACCAAGAATCATAAAATTCGTTTCCTGTTCCTGTTTTCCCAGCCCAATCTGAAGCAAACTTTAATCTGCTTTTAATGGATGTAGCTGTACCGCTATTTATAACATCACGCATCATATCAATCGTTAAATAAGCAGTTTGCGGACTGAAAACATCAACTGGCTCGACTTCATGCTGAAAAATAGGATTTCCTTCTTTATCTGTTATTTTTTCAATGAGATAGGCATCTACAAACTGACCGCCATTCGCAAATGTGCCATATGCATTTGTATTTTCTTCTACTGTAACACCATATTCTAAAGATCCAATGGATGTTGCTAGATTGGTATAATCAGCTTCATATAAGGATGTAAAGCCCATTTTCGCAAGATATTCTGCTGGCCTTTGACCGACAATATCCTTATAAAGCTTAACAGCAGGCACATTATATGATTTTGCTAATGCGTACCGTGCGGATACGAGGCCGCTATAAGATCTCGTATAGTTGTTTGGCCATGGCCTGCTTAAGGCAGGATTTAAATGAAGCGGTACGTCAGGCAGGATTGTACCTGGTGATGCTTTTCCTAACTCCATTGCAGGTGCATAAACGAGTAATGGCTTCATTGTTGAACCATTTTGCCTGATTGCGCTTGTGGCATGGTTGAGCTGTTCTCGTTCATGATCCCGGCCGCCTACGAAACTGATAATTTTACCTGTTTTGTTTTCAATTAGTATGGCGCCAACTTCAACAGGCTCCATCACTTGAACATTCTCTCCAGTTTCAGGGTCTTTAACGGTTTCCCCTTTATCTGGTCCATAATTTGGATAATTATCTTTTACAGCTTGCATACTGTCGTAAATTTCTTTATTAACAGTAGAGTGTATTTTATAGCCATTTTGTCTAATATTACGATCTGCTAATGTTTGATATTCTTCTCTTAGCTGGTCATCGTTTTCCAAGTCTTTCTCTTCATAACCATCATTCTTTGCTAATATCTTACTCATAATGTCAACTGCTCGTTTTTCTATTTCATACGTTAAGTAAGGATATTTCTCCAGAGGGTTGTCCTCATCTTGCTGCCTAAAATCTTGTGTAATATCATAGGCTATTGCTTCTTCATATTGTTTTTTGTTGATCTGTTCATCATCATACATCCGTTTTAAAACGGTCTGCATTCTGCTTAGTCCAGGTTCTAATCCTTCAGGCTCCTTTAATTCACCAGATTGCGTAAATGGTGTGTAGCCGAATGGGCTTTGTGGAAGTCCTGCAATAAAGGCAGCCTGCGGTAAGGTTAAATCTTTTGCTGCAACACCAAAAATACCTTCTGCAGCCGATTGAACTCCTGCAATATTTCTACCAGCAGAGTTTCTTCCAAAGGTTGAAACATTCATATACGCTTCTAAAATTTCCTTCTTTTCAAAAAACTTCTCAAGTCTGAGAGCAAGTAAAATTTCTTTCGCTTTTCTTTCGAAGGAAATTTCATTTGTCAATATTTGATTTTTGATCAGCTGCTGGGTTAATGTACTTCCACCAGACTGAACGGATGAATTGCTGACTTCTTGAAAAAGAGCTCGCAGTATGGCTTTAGGAACAACTCCTTCATGCTCATAGAAATATTCATCCTCTGTAGCTACGATTGCATTCACTAAATACTCAGAAACATCATCAATATTTACTTCTTCACGTTCCAGATCAGTTCTAAGCTTTCCCAAGTAAACATCGTTTGCAAAATAAAGCTCTGATGTTTCTTCATAGTTGTATATGTCTTTTTGCATGTTATCATAAGAACGGATAGGTTCATCTTTAACAAGAGAAGCAAAATATCCTGCGCCAGCTCCGCCTGCAAAGGCTGTACCGAGTACGATAACAATGATCAATAAGAGCGTCAAATTCCAAATGACCTGGTATGTGATGCTTGCACCCTTGACTGTTTTCTTATTTGTAAAGAAACCGGCTGTCGGCTTTAACTTATTCTTCCAATTTTGAAGAATCTCTTTCATTCGCATCATTCCCCCTAAAATCACATACATTATAGCATAAGTCAACATCTAATATGACAAGGTTCGCCATTTATCTGAAATTTCCTTTTATTACTAGAAGTTTTTTGAAGAAAGATCGTTTATCTTTTGGGTAAGTAGAAACCTTTAATAAGTAATTTTATAAAAATAAATTTATTCAAAATGCTTGCACCCATGCTGCATATTTGCTTTTTTTCAATTTTTCAATTCGAACAAAATTATGCAAAATCTTTTTTCCAGTAATGGTAAAGCGGAAATTGAAATCTGTCATAATTTTTTTGATATTGACATCGGTTTACTAAATATGATAAAACTGCTTTATTAACTAAATAGCTTATGCATTGACGGGAATCAGTAGTGCTTCTATCCCTGTTTCAGAAAGCCGGCGGCTGCTGTGAGCCGGTGCAAATAGAAGGATGAATTACCTCCCTGAGCGTTCTCGCTGTCAACCTGTGATCGGGCAGTTATAGCAGCGGACGGTTCAAACCGTTATTTTTGTTTGAGTGGAGGAGATTTTATCCTCAATCTGGGTGGTACCGCGCAATGTATTTATGCGTCCCTGCAATTTGCAGGGACGTTTTTTTATTTGAGGAAAATAGGAGGCCAAACGATGAGTTTATTAGAGGATTTACAATGGAGAGGAATTGTTTACCAGCAGACAGATGAAGAAGCGATTAAAAATACGCTAAACGATCAGAAAATTTCTTTGTACTGTGGCGTTGACCCGACTGCTGACAGTATGCATATTGGGCATTTGCTTCCATTTTTAACGTTAAGACGCTTTCAAAATGAAGGTCACCGTCCAATCGTGCTTGTTGGCGGTGCAACAGGTTTAATTGGTGATCCTAGCGGCAAAAGTGAAGAACGTAAGCTTCAAACGTTAGAAATGGTTCAGCATAATGTCAGCTGCATTAAAAACCAGCTTGAAAACATTTTTGATTTTGAAAGTGAAAATGGAGCGATCATGGTGAATAACTATGATTGGGCAGGCTCAATGGATATTGTTACCTTCCTTCGTGATTTCGGGAAGCATGTTGGCGTCAATTACATGCTGGCTAAGGATACGATTTCTTCACGTTTGGAAACAGGCATTTCCTTTACTGAATTCACTTACACGATTCTGCAGGCAATGGACTTTTATCATTTGTACAAAAATCATGATTGTAAGATGCAAATTGGCGGAAGTGATCAGTGGGGCAATATTACAACAGGCCTTGAACTCATCCGCAAAATGATGCCTGAAGGTGCAAAAGCTTACGGCTTAACCATTCCTCTTGTCACAAAAGCGGATGGAACAAAATTCGGGAAAACAGAAAGCGGCGCAATCTGGCTTGATCCTGAAAAAACAACTCCATACGAGTTTTACCAGTTCTGGATTAACACGGCTGATGCTGATGTGATTAAATACCTAAAGTTCTTTACTTTCTTAACAAGAGAAGCTATTGAAGAACTGGAAGAAGCAGTAGCAGCAGAACCGCATCTGCGCAAAGCACAGAAGGCGCTGGCGGAAGAAATGACTCGTTTAATTCATGGAGAGGATTCTTTGCAGCAGGCCATTAAAATTTCGGCAGCTCTTTTTAGCGGCGATGTTAAAAGCTTGTCTGCAGCAGAAATCAAGCAGGGCTTCAAGGATGTTCCGTCATACGAGCATAATGGTGAAGCAGAGATGAATATTATCGACCTATTAATAGATGCAAAAATTGCCCCTTCTAAACGTCAGGCACGGGAAGATGTGACAAATGGGGCGGTTTCCATTAACGGAGAGCGTGTGACAGATACAGCTTACACTCTTTCTGACAAAGACCGGATTGATGGACAGTTTACCATCGTGCGCCGCGGGAAGAAGAAATACTTTCTGATTAAATACTAAACAGCATAGTATAACAACGAAGAGGATGATATGTTTATAATAAGCATATTTCCTCTTTTTTAAATCTTTAAAAAGCAGGCAGGTGAACAATTAATGCTATCAACACCGTTAGGACCGATTAAGATTTTTATTAATGATATTGAAATAGAATATACCGTAATAAAATTAAGTACCATGGAAAGGCAATGGCCGGATGTAAACGGCAGGTACTTAATCCAATATGAATACCAAAAGGAATTTAAAAAACAGCATATTAAGTGCTGCATCCCAACCCTGGATATAAAGGGAGATATAGAAAGCGGAGAAAGACTCGAAACGATCGCTTTTTATAAAGATGATATTAAACTGTCCATTAGAGCAGAAGGGGAGTTTCACGAGTATCCGGTCTATTTAGACTATAGTGGAAAATATTTAGATAATGGAATTCAATACGAAACCTTCGAAGCAACCGAAGATCGGACATTTAAATTTGGTGTCAGCTGGATTCAGCCTTGTACGGAAGAGAATGAAGTTCAAACATGGTTAGCTGCTGATCCGACGGTGATGTAATAAAGATGTAATCGCCTAATGAGAAGGGAATTTTCTAAGTAAATAGCATTCTTTGGATATACATATAAGAGGCATGATAAAGAATATTTATGATTCTCAACTAAAGTATGGTCTTTGTTTGTAAGGTCATAGCGGTAATGTTTCGGAAACATCCTTATTTTTACAATTAATTTATTCCGGAAGTTCTTCCGCAATAAATAGCTGTTTTTATCTAGGTCTATAAATGAAAACATGCCATATTAGAAGAGTAGATATGAGGATATTATTTGCAAAATACAAATAATATGTTATAACTAAACATAGAGGTGAATATTATGGAAAATCCTAGAGAGCTATTTCAAATAATGACAAGAAGGTTTGGGATGCTTAATAAGAATTGCTGTTCAAGCGGGGGAAATGACATTTCTTTAGTGCAAAGTCACATTCTTTATGAAATAGACCGGCTGGAGCAGCCCAATGTCCAGCAGGTGGCAGATGTTTTAGGCATGGATATTACAACGTTCAGCAGGCAGATACAGACTCTTGTGAAAATGAATCTCGTCAAAAAATCGCAGCTGCCTGAAGATAGAAGAATACATATTCTTTCACTTACGGCAGAAGGGAAATATACAGCAGCTGCAATTGATGCAGAGATGAATCAATACTTAGAAGAAGTGTTTTCACATATGAACGAGTTTGAGAAAGAAACGGTTATCCGTTCCATTAAGCTGCTGAATAATGCGATGGCTAAATCAACTGTATGCTGTAAACCATTAATATGAGCAAGATAAAACTTGCTCATTCATTTATAAATAATATTTGCAAAATGCAAATAAAATGAGGTGGTTAGTGTGTGGGAAGAATTTGTAAGAAGTTTTTTTGGGATTGTTGTAGAACTAACGATCTTATTTGTATGTATCTCTTTTATTATTAACCTTTTTCAAGTATTGATCCCATATGGAAAAATGGAAAGGCTGATGCAAAAAAGCCATCCGGCGATAAGTGTATTGGTTACGCTCGGATTTGCTTTCATCACCCCATTTTGTTCATGCTCGACGATCCCAATCATTGTTAATCTATTAAACAAGAAAGTTCGTTTCAGTATTGTGATGATCTTTCTATTTGCTTCTCCCGTTCTCGATCCAACGATTATCACATTGATGTCTGCCACTCTTGGCATTAAAGTTGCGTTGGTTTATACAGTTGTTACATCTCTTTTATCTGTTGTGATTGGTTTTGCGTTGGAGAAATTTGGATTCGAAAGGCATGTTAAAAAAGTGGTCATGACGGGTTATCAGCAGGAAGAACTTCAATTCTCCTTAAAAGGAGCACTTCTGGAAACATTACAGCTGATGAGAACCGTGTATCCCTTTTTAATAATCGGTGCTGCAATTGGAGCATTGATTCATGGGGTCATTCCAACTGAGTGGATTACAGACTACCTTGGCGGTGAGCAATGGTGGCTTGTACCTATTGCTGCAATAATGGGTATTCCGCTTTATATTAGGTTATCCACGATGATTCCCATATCACAAATCATGATCCTTAAAGGAATGGCACTTGGACCAGTAATGGCGTTAATGATTAGTTCGGCAGGTGCAAGTTTGCCAGAATTAGCGTTATTAAATAGCATATTTAAAAAGAAATTAGTCTTTGCGTTCGTGGGATCTGTCTTTATGATGGCAACATTATCAGGTTTGCTGTTTTACTTAATTTAGAAGAATGGAGAATTTACGATGAATATATTAAAAGGTTTATTTGGAAAAAAAGAAACTGCTTGCTGCATGGTAAAGATTGAGGAAGTAAAAAATGATTCAAAGCCTGCCAGTAACAAAAAGAATGACCCAGTGAAAGAACGAAAAGATGTTAAATGAAAGGACCTTTGAGAAGCGCATCTTTTTACTTTCTTATTACCAGAGACGATAAAATATAGAAAAGCAGACAAAAAGAAAAACCCTTAAAATGGTTAACATTTTAAGGGTTTTTCGTATGTTAATCAATAGATTAACGAGAGTAGAATTCAACGATTAATGATTCGTTGATTTCAGCAGGAAGTTCAGAACGCTCAGGAAGGCGAGTGAATGTTCCTTCTAATTTGTCAGCGTCAAAAGAAACGAAATCAGGTACGAAGTTGTTTACTTCGATTGCTTCTTTCACGATGTCAAGGTTGCGAGACTTTTCGCGAAGTGTGATTGTTTGACCAGGTGCTACGCGGTATGATGGGATATCTACGCGAGCTCCATCAACCATGATGTGACCGTGGTTAACGATTTGGCGAGCTTGGCGGCGAGTGCGCGCTAAGCCTAAACGATAAACAACGTTGTCAAGACGTGATTCAAGAAGAATCATGAAGTTTTCACCGTGTTTACCAGCCATTTTACCTGCTTTATCGAACAAGTTGCGGAATTGGCGCTCGTTCACACCATACATGTGACGAAGCTTTTGCTTTTCCTGCAATTGTAAACCGTATTCAGATAATTTTTTACGTTGGTTTGGACCATGTTGTCCAGGAGCGTAAGGACGCTTTTCTAATTCTTTACCTGTACCGCTTAAAGAAATGCCAAGACGGCGAGATAATTTCCAGCTTGGGCCAGTATAACGAGCCATGAGAGACTCCTCCTTTAGTGTTTTTATTTGGGTAAAATAAAAACAGATGCTTACGAACTCTAAGACCATTTTGTTTTCATGTACCTTCGCCCTAGCAGCTAAGGGTTACACAGTACCCCATCCTCAGAATGTATCTGATTGAGGAACAAAATGAGAACGAAAAGTGTTTGCATAGGCTGCAATATTTTACACAAAGAGTATTATATAATTTTTTCCTGCAATAAGTCAATAGTAATCTCAACTTTAAAAAAGGAAAGCATAGCAGCCAAGCTCATTAAAGGGAATCTTCAATTGGCTGCTTACTGAAGCAATGTGAGGTATAAGCGGAGAAATTCCTCTTATTTATAAAAAAACACTGAAAATAGCTAAAATAGACGGAGGATTTCCGACTATTTCCTAAAAATATGTGAAAATGGAGCATTTTGCTATGAATAACCGGAAATATTCCGCTTATTTAGACCGGAATGGCTCCATTCTTCATTTTAACCGGAATAACTCCGCTTATTTTAAATAACATTGGCTTCCAGATAAGGATACAATACTTGCATATTTTTTATTGCTTTGGTTCAGCAGCCCGGGGCTAGAAGGCTAGTGAAATGACACTATAAGCTCTTACCCAGCTTGCCGGAATGTATGCTTCTTTCATAAATATAGGTATAATCCTACCATCATATCGTAAAACAATAATTAATGAAATTAAATATACAGGAAAAGGCAACCTAATGTTATAATATAGGAAAATAGATATAAGAGTGATCGTTGTGAAGGAATCAAGAAAAGAAAAACGTATCCGCTTGATTCTCATTTTTGTATGTATCTGTGTGACTATACTAGCTTTTTTATATAAGAGGAATCATGAAGTCATTGATTCAAATGACACATATTCACCGCTTTATCTAGTTATAGCACAGGGAACATCCATAAACGAAAATCCCAAAGTGGCTATATACAAAGAGACAAATCAGGAGCCTGTGCTGGCAATCTATGAAGTGGACATATCGAATGGGCATAAATTCTCAGCCATTCAGGCAGTCACCTTAAAAGGATTACCAGAAAAGCTCTCAAATGATGAGTCAAATCGAGGAATATGGGTATATATGAGTAATGATTGGCTTTATTTGGATGAATTGCTGAAAGTTGCTGATCGCGATGAAGCATTTAAAATGGAAGATCCTTTATTTGAAGTTGAGCTAACAACAGAAAAGAAGGAAGAGCTGCATAAAAAAGGGGTGCAGAAACCGACTGCCATTCATTCTTTGACAGCTGATCAGGACTTATGGCTGGTTGTTGAACAGGACGGCAGTTTTAACATAGTTGAGAACTTGCAGGATTAAATAATAGTGGGCATGCTGCGTAAAATAAATGCCAGCATGATAACAGGTGATGATGTTGATGGTCAATACAAAGGAAGATCCAATAATATTAAAACTAAAAAGTCACTTCTATGATCTTATTGATACAGAAAGTGGTTTATTTCATTATGATCATATTGTAAATAAAATGCTAACAGCCATTCATTCATTGCTTGAAGTGCCTGGTATCCTTCTATATAAATGTAATGAAAGAGAGCAAGTTCTTCAACTCACAGCTCCAATTGGCACAATAGATGTGAGTCAGTTTCCAAAAAGATTTGACTTAAGTGCCATTCCTGACATAAGCAGGAGCGGTGCACCAGTAAAGCGAACGAGTTTAATTGAACTAAATGGAAGTGCTTTTATGCTTCTGCTGAAAAAGAAAAATCAAGTGCTGGGCTGTCTCGTTTTTCAAGGGAATGTAAAGGAATGTATCTTATCAGAAGAAGTTTTACAATCTTTAGCAACCGAATGCGGACATTTCTTAGCAAAAATCCAAGAGCTTTCGACTGTTCTCTCTGAGGAAAAGAGATATCAGCAATTATTTCGGGTAACAGAGAAGTTTCACTCTTCCATGAGCATGGATAGTGTTTTAGGAGAGATCATTCAAACCTTGCAGGAGGTTTACCCGACATTCACCTACTATTTGCTTCTATCTCATGATAACAATAATAATACAGATCTGCCGATTAAGGATTTGGAATATGATAGTGAAAATATTGCTGCTATGCAGGCGTATGTAACTGGGACGATTCAATTTGAGGATTCTCAGTCGTATGAAAGGTCAGTGCTGTATGCGCCGTTAATGGGCAAGCAGGGTGTTTATGGCGTTTTACAGGTTATTGCACCAAACACGGTTAATTTCCCTAAAAATGAGGTGGAATTCATCACACTGCTTGCAAATACGGCTGGAAGTGCACTTGAAAATGCTCAGCTTTATCAGCAATCGAAACGTCTAATTTCGGACTTGCAGCTCATTAATGAGACTTCTCATCGGTTAAATTCAGATTTACGACTAACTGAAACAATGAAATATATGTCCGAACAAATTTCAAGTTCGTTTGGTGCTGAAGAAGTTGGCTTCATTTTATTATTGAATGATGGAGAAGATATCAATGTTCTGCAGGGCAGCACACCTTTCTTTCAAGTAAGAGAATCGGAAAGATATATTCATCTGATGAAGGATAAGATCTCGAAAGAAAGGGAGCCATTATTTTTAGGAGATTTTCATTTTCCTGAGGGCTCAGAAGACAATGGGTTTAAGTCCATTATGGCTGTTCCGATGGATCAATCTGGTGAATTAAAGGGATTTGCGCTCGTCATGCATCATCAGCCCTATCATTTTTCCTTTGAAGCCTTTAAGCTGCTGCAGTCGCTCATCCACCACTCTACATTGGCATTTACAAATTCAATGCTTAGAGAAGAGTTAGAGAGAATGGTCGTTACAGATCATCTTACAAAACTTTTCTCAAGGAGCTATCTTGATAAAAAGATTTATAGCTCAATGAATGAGGACCAAGAAGGAACCTTCATGCTAATTGACATTGACAATTTTAAAAGGGTAAATGACACTTATGGTCATCAGGCCGGTGATGAGGTAATCGTTCAAGTTGCCAATATGATCAGAAAGAATATCCGCGGTTCAGATATTGGGGCACGATGGGGCGGTGAAGAACTAGCCGTATACTTGCCGAATGTTGTCTTAGAAGCGGGCATTGCTATTGCCAACAGACTCGTGAAAAAGGTAAGTGAGACGACTAACCCTCATGTAACCATTTCATGTGGAGTTTCATATTGGTCTAAAGCGAATATCACGGCTTCTCAAGAAGAAGATTCATATTCTGCTTTGTTTAAACGAGCAGACAAAGCTCTTTATAAAGCAAAGGAAACCGGAAAAAACAAACTGGTTGTTCAAAATTAAGATGTCCTTTTGGGCATCTTTTTGTTTAATTTTATTAATCATGAACTTATGAAAAACTTCAAATGATCAATTGTACCCTGCTCAATATGCTGATCGATTTTTAATGTGCAATAATAAATGAAGCTATTACTCTTCCATTTTTTGAGAAAGTATCATATTCTAGTAAGAGGATGATGTAAACGCTTACAAAAGAGGAGAGATACTTGTATGCATAAGAAACATTTCGAGACCATGACCATTCATGGCGGATACAGCTCAAATGAACATAAAGGCAGTTTGGCACCGCCAATTTTTCAAACGTCTACCTTTACTTTTGAAAATGCTGAACAAGGAGAGAGGCGTTTTTCAGGTGAAGAGGATGGGTTTATTTATTCGCGTCTTGGCAATCCAACAGTATCCATGCTTGAGCAAAGAATAGCACAATTGGAACAGGCTGAGGCGGCACTTGCATTTGGCTCTGGTATGGCAGCAGTTTCTGCTATTCTGCTGTCTTTAACAAAAACGGGCGATCACATCGTATGCTCTCAAGGTGTGTATGGATGTACATTTGGATTGTTGAAGCTGATTCAAGAAAAATATAAAATTACACACGACTTTTCTCCAATGAGATCAAGAGAAGAACTACTTCGAGCGATTCGGCCAGAAACAGCCTGTATCTATGTTGAAACACCGATTAATCCAACCATGCAGCTTGTTGATTTGGAAATGGTAGCAAAGGTAGGGAAAGAAAAAGGAATTCCAGTTGTCGTAGATAATACGTTTTGTTCGCCATATCTGCAAAATCCATTAGTGCTAGGCTGTGACATTGTGGTGCATAGTGCTACTAAATATATAAGCGGACACGGAGACGTCATTGCTGGAATAGCGGCAGGCAGCAAGGAAATCATGAGCAAAATAGCTCAAACGACACAAAAAGATATTGGCGGAGTACTCTCCCCGTTTGATGCATGGCTCTTACTTCGCGGTTTAAAAACACTGGCTGTCCGGATGGATCGCCATTCTGACAATGCGGAAAAACTTGCAGAATTTTTATATGATCATAAAAAGATTGCACAAGTTTATTTCCCAGGCAACCCTGAACATTCTGATTATAAAATTGCCAATAAACAAATGAGAAGACCTGGAGGATTAATATCCATTGAAATTAAGGGAGATAAAAAGGCTGCCCAGGCCTTTATGAACGAATTAAAACTTATTCAAATTGCCGTCAGTTTAGGAGATGCAGAAACATTAATTCAGCATCCGGCAACGATGACACACGCTTCGGTTCCTTTTGAGGATCGAAAGAAGATGGGAATATCAGATTCACTGATCAGATTATCTGTTGGACTGGAAGCTTGGGAGGATCTGCGCAATGACCTCAAGTATGCTTTGGGAAAAATATAATATAGAAACCGGGCCATTAAGCCAGATTGTTTATGAGTAATTTAAAAAAGACCCGAACGATCTCTGCTTATCGTTCGGGTTTTATCATTGTACTTATAGAAAGTTGAATGTTTATATTTGCTCCGCACTCTGAATGACTAGTTCACGTGCCGATATATAAAGCAAATTATAAATGTTTAACAAGTTCTTGAACAAATTGTTCCAGTTTGCTCTGGTCAATTTCATCAAAACGATTTTTTTCTGGAGAATCAATATCCAAGACGCCAAGGAGTTCGCCATTTTTGATTAGAGGCACGACAATTTCTGATTGTGAGGCCGCATCACATGCAATATGTCCAGGGAATTGGTGTACATCCTCCACTCTATATGTTTTTTGTTCTTGTGCAGATGATCCGCAGACACCTTTGCCTAAAGGAATCCGTACACATGCAGGCAACCCCTGGAAAGGTCCTAACACAAGCTCTCCTTCTTCTAGCACGTAAAAGCCGACCCAATTGACACGATCTAAAAATTGATTAAGTAAAGCAGACGCATTACTTAAATTTGCAGTTGTATTTGTTTCTCCTTCAAGCAAAGCAGCAAGCTGCTTTATGACAAGGTCATAATTTTCTTCGCGTGTACCGCGGTATGTTTCGACGTTAAACATCATGGTTCACCTATCTTTCAAGAAATGTATGGAAATGTATCGCAAAATCACAGGATTTTCGCTAGAATTTGTCGAGATCTTTATAAAGGAATCTCGAAATCTTAACAAGAATGTATACATTATAGCAAAGGTAGAAACACAATGAACAGTAAGTTTCCTCGGATTAATCTAAAAAATATTATACGATCTTAGCTGAAGCAGAAAGAGAGGAAAGATTTTGAAAAGAAACGCTCGGGACGCAATTATTGATGCTGCAGTATACTTATTTAATCATAAGGGCTTTAAAGGCACTTCCGTCCGTGATATTGGAGACAAGGCTGAAACGAATTCTGCAAATATTGCCTATTACTTTGGCAATAAGGAGGGTTTGCTGGAATATTGCTTTACAAAGTATTATGAAGGCTATTTGAGAGAAATGGAAAAAGGTGTCGCCTCTTTAGAAGATGGAGCTGTCAGCTGTTTAAAGAAGACACTTGAAAAGATTATGCTTTATCAATTTGACAATAGTCAATTAACAAGAATGATTGTGAGAGAAATGTCTTTAGATTCACAGATGGTCCGGGAAATTATGTCCACATATGCCATGAAGGAAAAATACTTTTTTCAGCTAATATTTGAACACGGCTTTGCAAATGGGGAATTTCGACGAGAATCCTCGGGTTATTATTTGCTGCAGCTGAAGGGTCTGCTGACAATGCCTTTCTTAAATACACATTATATGACTGAGGTGCTGTATCTTCTTCCCCAAGAAAAATATTTCGCAGACAAATATTTACAAGAGTTATACAGCTGGGTGGATGGGAGGATGAACAGCCAGCATCAGGATAAAAAGATGCTGACTGTGTAATCATTATTCTATCGATTTAAGTGCTGCTGCCCGATCATCATCTGCAAGCCTTGGCCAAGCTCTTTGACTTGGTGTGCGTCTGATCCATAAACAAGTTTTATGCCCATATCCAGTGCAGCCTGAGCTGCCCATAAAGGCGGATAGGGCTCGCGGCATAAAGGCTTACTTGAGCCGGCGCCATTATAGTCCAGCTCATATCCGTTTTGTTTTATTGCTGTCAGTATGGAAGTAATCGTTTGCTTAAAATCTTCATTACTCTGAAATTTTTTCTTAAACTTTTCAACAAGATTGATATGTCCAATTCTTTTGGGCTTATATTTTCCCAGGTCAGTGTTTATAGAGTGGTGGACGGTTTGATAATATCGATTATAGACTTTCTCAATACTGCCGTATCTGCTGATCATCTCCTCAAAAACATCCGGGCTATAATCGACACAGTCATACTTGTTATCATGCTTTAAAAAGTGGACGGATAAAATGGAATCGTCGATAAGATTCCCGTATTCGTCAAGAAAAGCTTTAATCTCCTGTTCATACCCTTCAATAAAATCTACTTCTAATCCAGCATTTACGATGATGCTGTTTTTATATTTTTCCTTTAAGATATTTACTTCTGTAAAATAGGCTTCAAGCCGGTCAATGGACATAGCACTATCCTTTAGCGGAGTTGGTTCTGCAAACTGCGGAGGGAGAGGTGCGTGCTCTGTGAAGGATATTTCTTGGAATCCAAGTGATATTGCCTTTATAATATAACTTTCAAGAGAATCTTTTGATCCGTGCGGACAGTATGGTGTATGGATATGACCATCTTTTCTCATATTCTGATTGCCCTCCTTGAACTGCATATGAACAAATGTTAAAGATTTAGTGATTTATTTCGATAAAATGTGAAATAAATAGTCAAAAAATGTCGTTTACATGGTATCATAAAAACATTGAATTGAACACGAAAAGTGAAAGTATAGATGAACATACCGGCTCGGAACAGAACAGGGGGCTTTTAAGAAGTGGAATACATAATTGGCGGTATTGTAATTGTCATTCTTATATATTTGACAGGTTACTTTTTAAAAAAGAAGTATTATAAAGAAGTCGATCGGCTTGAAACATGGAAAATGGATATTATGAATCGCCCTGTGCTGGATGAAATGGCAAAGGTGAAACAGCTGAATATGACCGGTCAGACAGAAGAACTGTTTGAAGCATGGCGTTATAACTGGGATGAAATTGTAACAGCAGAACTTCCAAATGTTGAGGAATATTTGTTTGATGCTGAAGAATCAATAGATAAATATCGTTTCAATAAAGCGAAAGAGGCATTACGTGCAATTGAAAGCAGCCTTGAACGTATTGAAGAGCAAATTAAAGGTCTGCTTACAGAAGTCAAAGATCTTGTTGGCAGCGAGGAAAAGAACAGACTTGAAATTGAAGAATTAAAAGAAAACTATCGTGAAAATAAAAAGATTTTACTCGCACACAGACATACATTCGGCAAAGCAGAGGAAGTATTAGAAAAGCAATTTGAGAAAGCTGCTGACTTATTCGAGCAATTTGATGAAAAAACAGAACAAGGGAATTATTTGGAGGCACGTGAAATTGTGCTGGCGATTCAAGAAATACTTAATCATTTGCAGAAGTGCATGGAAACCATTCCTGAATTGCTGATTGAATGCCAATCTAAGCTGCCATCTCAAATGTCGGATCTACGTGATGGGTATAAAGAAATGCAGGAAAACGGTTATATTCTTGATCATATTCAACTGGATAAGGACCTTGAACAATTTCAGCAAGAGCTTAATCAGCTCCTGGAATCACTTCATAAAGCGGAGCTCGAAAATGTGCAAAGTACAGTAGACGATATGAGAGACAGTATCGACCTTTTATACGATCTTCTCGAACAGGAAGTACATGCAAAGCATAATTTACAGCAGCAGGAGTCACTTGTAAGTGAAAGGTTTTATAATAGTTTAGAAAGCAATAAGCTTCTTAAGAGAGAGCTTAACGAAATTTGTGAAAGCTACCATGTTGACCAGCAGGATAAAGAAGTACAACTTAAATTGGAAAAAACATTAGCTGCTCTAACAAAAAAATATGATGTGCTCCATCATAAGATGAAAAGTCAAGGTTCTGCACAAACACAGCTGCAGGAAGAGTTTTTGCAGATTAAGTCAAGTCTGGATGAAATTTGCCTTGAACAGGAAGTATTCTCAGAAAAGCTGCAGGCGCTTAGAAAAGATGAAATGACTGCAAGAGAAACTGTGGCAGAATTGAAGAAGACCATGACAGATACAATTAAACTGGTTTCTAAAAGCAATATCCCAGGCTTATCTCAGGAATATAAATATTTGGTGCATGATACAAAAGAAAGCTTAGAAAATGTGATGCTAAAATTAGAAGAAAAACCGCTTAACATTCCTACTGTTCAGCAATATCTAGAAGTTTCTGTAATGACAGTGGATAAGCTGGTACAATATACAGAGGAAATGATTGAAACCATCCAGCTGGCTGAAAAAGTAATCCAATATGGAAACCGCTATAGAAGTTCCTATCCTTCTATTGAAAAGGCATTGCAGGAGGCAGAACAGGCTTTCAGAAGCTACGATTATAAAACATCTCTTGAACAGGCTGCTTCTTCTATTGAAGAAGTTGATCCTGGTGCATTAAAGAAAATAGAAGAGCTGTTAAAAGAAGAATAAGATGTGAAAAAGGCTTAGAGTGAATAAACTCTAAGCCTTTTGTATGATCTTTCCCGATCGCTGCTAAGGTTCGCCTAAAGCACCTTTTTGCCCATATAGAAGGATAGAATGTATCCGAAAAACGCACCGGCAAATGCAGGTGTGATCCAGCCGAGTCCTTCTGAAAATAAAGGCAAAAATGCGAGTGCATTATGTATACTTGAAACATTGACACCAGCTTCTTTTAAACCATCCGCCAAGCTGATGAGTCCTGTTGGCAGCAAAGCACAAACATAGACGAAGGAATAGCCTTTAAACAGATGATGAAAAAAGGATAAAACAATTAATACAATTGCAAGCGGATAAATAATGACTAGAACAGGAATAGAAAACGTAATAAGCTGAGTCAGTCCTGCGTTAGCCAGTATCGCGCTAAAAAGCGAGAATACAATCACAATCATTTTATAAGATAAAGCTGGATATAGCTTTGAAAAATACTCCGCACAAGATGAAACAAGTCCAATGGAGGTTGTTAAACACGCAAAAACAATGGCTGCTGCTAAAATGACTGATCCAAGTGGACCGAATAAATACCGTGCAGTTGCGGATAAAATAGCACCGCCATTATCTTGAAAGCCAATGGCTTCAGGTGCGGTTGAACCAATATAAGCAAGTGCCATGTAAATAACGGCAAGTCCGGCAGCAGCAATGAGTCCGGCTGCTACACATATTTTTGTAATTGATTTCTGATTTTTCACGCCTAAGCTATTAATAGACCCAATCACGATAATGCCAAATACCAGAGCAGCGATCGTATCCATCGTTAAATAGCCTTCAATAAATCCTGTAAAAAATGCGGCATCATTATAAGAGTCTTCCGGCAAACCTTGATTGCCAAGCGGTGTAATAATGGCTTTTATCACAATAATTCCTAAAATGGCTAATAGAGCAGGTGTTAAAACCTTTCCGATTGTATTGACGAGTTTAGTTGGATTCATAGCTAGCCATGCAGTTAGGATAAAGAATACTGCTGAAAAAAAGAGTAGAGGCCAAATAGTATTGGAAACGTTTTCATTAAGAAACGGAATAACACCAATTTCAAAAGAAACAGTAGCGGTACGCGGAATAGCGAACAATGGCCCAATAACCAAATACATGACCACTGTAAATACAACTCCAAAGACAGGATGAACTCTGCTGGCCATTGTTTGTACATCACCCGTTCTTGCAATGGCAATGATCGCTAATAAGGGCAATCCAACACCTGTAATTAAAAAGCCGAAAGCAGCGGTCCAGACAGAAGTGCCAGCCTCCTGGCCCATAAATGGAGGAAAAATCATATTTCCAGCTCCAAAAAATAAAGCAAATAGCATTAATCCTATTACAAATATTTGTTTAATGGAAAGCGAATTTTGTTTCAAAGAATAATCCTCCTAAACAATTGCTGTTTCCTTTCATTCCTCAAAATGTTTAGAACATTTTCATAGTAACATGATTTTTTAAAAATAGCAGATTTTAAAATAATTTAAATATTAGCAAAAATATTCCGCTATATTATTAATATTGGCAGTCATTCTTTATATCGTCCTTCTGCTATTTATGGTAAGATTGAGAATTGCATAAGGTGGTGACCATTCATGATTTATTTTGATAATAGCGCAACAACGAAACCATATAAAGAGGCAATCCAATCATTTGTAAAGGTTAGTGAGGCTTACTATGGCAATCCCTCTTCCCTTCATTCATATGGAGCGAAGTCTGAAAAGCTTCTGGCTCAGGCGCGTGAACAGATGGCAAAGCTGCTGCATGTGGATGCACAGGAGATTATTTTTACTTCTGGTGGAACAGAAGGAAACAACCTTGCCATCAAAGGAGGAGCACTTGCCAAGCGCGGAAAACATTTAATTACAACTGATATTGAACATCCATCCGTAAAGGAAGCCATGAAGCAACTGCAGGAAATCGGCTTCCATATTACCTATATTCCGGTTGATTATAGAGGCATCGTAAATGTTGAAGATATAAAAGCAGCTATAACAAATGATACTGTGCTTGTATCAATCATGCATGTAAATAATGAGGTAGGCTCCATACAGCCGATTCATGAAATCGGGGCAATACTAAAAAGCTATCCTAATATTCTTTTTCATGTGGACCATGTTCAGGGGATTGGAAAGGTTCCTTTAAATATTAGAGACTGTCATATTGATCTCTGCACCATATCAGCTCATAAATTTCATGGATTAAAAGGTACTGGCGCTTTGTATGTTCGACGAGGAGTAAAAATCTCTCCTCTGTTTTCTGGAGGCAGTCAAGAACAGCAGATTCGAAGCGGAACCGAAAACCTGCCAGGCGCCGTTGCAATGGCAAAAGCGCTGAGAATGGAGCTTTCAAGACAAGAAGCAGAATTCAGTAGGCTAGTTGCAATGAAATCATATCTGATAAGGGAATTATGCATGATCGATGGAATCATCCTTCATACCCCGGAAGAACATTCCGCTCCCCATATCATTAATTTTTCAATCAGCGGTATGAAAGCAGAAGTGTTTGTCCATGCTCTTGCTGAGCATGATATATATGTTTCAACCACAAGTGCATGCTCGTCAAAATCAAAGGCAGTCAGCCAGACACTGCTGGCTATGAGCGTGAATGAAGACCTTGCCAAAAGAGCGATTCGTGTGAGTTTATCTTATGACAATACACTGGAAGAAGCGCAATTATTTATTGTGGCAGTAAAAAATTCAATTACGAGTTTAAGAAAGGTAATGAAAACATGATCAATTATGACCGCATATTAATCCGGTTTGGCGAAATTTCTACAAAAGGGCGAAACCGCAGCAAGTTTTTAGATAAATTAAGACAAAATGTCAAACGAGTATTATACCAATTTCCTGAAATAAAAATAGAAACGCATCGTGATCGAATGTTTGTAAAACTTAACGGAGCAGATGGAGAAAGTGCTGCACAGTGTTTAAAAGAAGTGTTTGGCATCCAATCCTTCAGTCTGGCCATTAAGACGGAGCGTGATATCGATCAAATTAGAGATGCTTCATTAGCATTATTTATGAAGGTATTTGAGGAAGGCAAAACGTTCAAAATCACTTCTAAACGTGCCTATAAAAAATTCGAGCTTGATACTGGGGAAATGAACCATACTTTTGGGTCTCATATCCTAAAGAATGTTGAGCATGCAAAGGTAGATGTGAGAAATCCTGATATTAACCTGCAAATTGAAGTAAGAGAAGAAGGGGTTTATTTATCCTGTGAAAATATAAAAGGTGCAGGAGGTCTTCCTGCTGGTTCAAGCGGAAAAGCCATGCTAATGCTTTCAGGAGGAATCGATAGTCCTGTAGCTGGTTACTTAGCAATGAAGAGGGGAATTGAAGTGGAGGCAGTCCATTTTCACAGTCCCCCTTTTACAAGTGAACGCGCAAAGCAGAAAGTCATTGATTTAACAGAAAAGCTTTCTAAGATTTGTGGAAAAGTTACCTTGCATATTGTGCCGTTTACTGAAGTGCAGCAAATGATTCAGAAGCAAGTTCCGGAGAATTATACGATGACTTCAACAAGAAGAATGATGCTTACCATAACGGATCAGCTTCGTAAAAGAAATGAAGGCCTTGCTATTATTACAGGAGAGAGCCTGGGACAAGTTGCCAGTCAGACTCTAGAGAGCATGTATGCTATTAATGATGTGACAGCTACACCAGTGCTTCGTCCATTAATTACGATGGATAAAGAAGAAATTGTAGAAATCGCCCAAAAAATTGATACATTTGAAATTTCAAATCGACCGTTTGAGGATTGCTGTACAGTATTTGTCCCTGCTTCTCCAAAAACAAAGCCAAAACTTGATAAAGTAGAGCGATTTGAAAGCTTCGTTGATTTTACAGATGCTATTTCAAAAGCAGTTGCAGACACAGAAACGCTAAATATTACGCCTGGATTCCGTTACGAGAACGATGAAGAGGATTTATTCTAAACTCTTTCATTAAATTACCAATTTAAAAGTGCATACCGCCATGTGATTCTACACATTCTATACTCACAAGGAGGTGAAATCACATGGCAAACAACAACAACTCAAACCAGCTTTTAGTTCCTGGTGTACAACAAGCTCTAGATCAAATGAAGTACGAAATCGCTACTGAATTTGGTGTAAACCTTGGTGCAGAAACTACTTCTCGTGCTAACGGTTCAGTAGGAGGAGAAATCACTAAGCGTTTAGTTCAAATGGCTGAACAACAATTAGGCGGTTACCAAAAATAAAAATAGATAATATGGCTACAAGGAGCAGGGCAAACGCCCTGCTCCTTTTCATTTTTAAATAATACTGAAGAGGTTTGCGGCAGTTGCAGTTGAGATTAAAGTATGGATGAACTATACCTAGTCGTTCGCCTTTTTTGCCAATCAACAAGTATTCTTTATAAAATGGTAAATTTGATTGTTTTGATTTTTTGGAAAATTTAGTATAATGTTTGGAGATGAAACAATTAAAGGGGGAAACGTTGTGAAAGTAGAAGATTTACTTGCTCCTGATCAGTATAACCTTGTCGATGAAGTAGAAAAATTTGCGATTGATCCTCAGAAAGTTGCATTAAAATGGGAAAATGAACTAGGTTCGAAACAGGAAATTACATATCAGAAGCTGATGGAAAGAGTGAATAGAATTGGAAACGTTTTCTTGGATAGTGGACTGCAAAAAGGTGATACAGTTTTGGTCATCGTTCCGCGTCTAATTGAAGCATATGAAGTCTACTTAGGTGCATTAAAAATAGGGTTAACAGTGATTCCAAGCTCAGAAATGCTTCGTGCTAAAGACCTGCAGTATCGCATTAGTCATGGAGATGTAAAAGCGATCGTAAGTTATTATCCTTTTATTGAACAATTTTCTGAACTAGAAAAACTCCAAACGTTAAAAAAATTTACTTTAGGGGATAAAGCAGAAAATTGGACTTACTTAGATGAGGAGCTTGAAAAGGCATCTCCAATTCTTGAAGCTGCTAAAACAAACAAAGATGATATGGCTTTTTTATCATATACATCTGGCACCACAGGAAATCCGAAGGGTGTTGTGCATACACATGGATGGGCGTTTGCACATTTAAGAACGGCAGCACCTCACTGGTTATTAATTGAAGAAGGAGATACCGTCTGGGCAACAGCCGGTCCAGGCTGGCAGAAATGGGTTTGGAGTCCCTTTTTATCAGTCCTCGGTTCTGGCGCAACTGGTTTTGTTTACAATGGCAAGTTTGATCCAAATAAATATTTACAGCTTTTACAGGATTATGAAGTGAATGTCCTCTGCTGTACGCCTACAGAATACCGGTTAATAGCTAAAGTGGATGAAATTGGCCAATATCAATTACCTCATTTACGAAGTGCAGTATCTGCAGGGGAACCATTAAATAGAGAAGTAATTGATATTTTCAAGAAGTACTTTCAAATTAATGTGCGAGATGGGTATGGCCAGACTGAGAATACATTGCTTGTTGGTGTTACAAAAGATATGGAACTTAGACCTGGTTCAATGGGTAAACCAACTCCTGGAAACAGAGTTGACATTATTAATGAAGATGGGAAACCTTGTGAAGCAGGGGAAGTTGGAGATATTGCCGTGCATGTGAGCACACCTGCCTTGTTTAAAAATTATTATAAAGATCCTGAGCGAACAGCTATGCAGTTTAGGGGAGAATATTATATTACTGGAGATAAAGCAAAAAAGGATGAAGACGGATACTTCTGGTTTGAGGGACGAGGCGATGACATTATCATAAGCTCCGGCTATACGATCGGGCCATTTGAAGTGGAGGACGCCCTTGTTAAGCACCCTTATGTCAAAGAGTGTGCTGTCGTTGGCAGTCCTGATGAAGTTCGCGGCTCCATCGTAAAGGCATTTGTGGTCTTAAAGGACATTCCCGATTATGAAGAAAGTGAGATTATACAGCTGCTTCAGGACCATGTGAAAAAAATGACTGCTCCATACAAATACCCTCGGAAAATTGATTTTGTTGAGGAGCTCCCAAAAACGATTTCGGGAAAAATAATGAGAGTGGAGCTGCGGAAAAAAGAACTTGAAAGGGCGGCAAACAAGGTATGATTTGAGGAAAAGCAGGCGAGGGTGCCTGCTTTTTGTTTTAGGGGCGTATTTATCGCGTTGGCGGATAAATTGATATTTTTGGCAGGAAAATCAAAATAACGGCGGATATAATTTTTTTACGGCGGATAAATTGAAAAAAACAGCGGATATTTCAAATAGACGGCGGATATCCGGAAAAAGAAACCAGCAAAACTTGATTTTTTAAGGATGAAAACCGCTAATTTGGCCAGCTTTATGGTGTTTCCAATGGATTTTATCAACATAAGCTTTAAAACCGCAATATTTTCATTACAGACCACCAGCTTCAGATACTAAAGATTTATTTTGCTTGTCCATGCTTCACTAGGTGTACTATACTATGTTCAAATTGAATTAAAGGAGCATGGAGTATGGGGACGCTTTGGCATGGGGGAAATATTTATACATTAGAGCAGGAAAATGAACAAGTAGAAGCTGTTTATACAGACGGCGGAGTGATCATTGAAATAGGATTTTACAATGAACTTTCTCAAAAATACAAAAATAAAATAGATGTGATTGAAGACCTTAAGGGTGCGACCATGCTGCCAGGATTTGTTGATAGCCATATGCATTTAATTGGCCATGGTGAAAGGCTGATCAGACTTGATTTGTCAAAGTGTACATCAAAAGGAGCTGTGCTCGCAGCTGTGAAAGAATATTCGCTGCAGTTCCCTGCTGGTGAGTGGATTGTTGGAGAAGGCTGGAATGAAAATTTATGGGAAGACCCTACACCGATTACTTCAGCTGAAATAGACAATGTAGTTCCAAATCATCCTGTTTTATTAAAAAGAGTATGCCGTCATGCAATAACAGCAAACACCTTAGCTTTTGAGCTGGCAGGCATCACAGAAGCTACTGAATGCCCTCCAGGCGGCGTTATAGAACTCAACGCTCAAGGACAGCTCACTGGCATCCTAAAGGATCAGGCGCAAGAACTGCTATTTTCAGCGGTGCCGCCTGTTACAAAAGCCTATTTGAAAAAAGCACTCCAAGCTGCAATAACGGATGCTTATTCTTTAGGTTTAACAGGATCGCACACAGAAGACCTTAATTACTACAATGGATTTGAACATACATATGAAGCAATTAAAGAAGTCATTGAAGAGGATCAATTTAACTATCGGGCACATTTACTTGTCCATCACGAAGTAGTAGACGACATGATTGCCAGTGGACAGCATTTTATGAGCGGTTCTGAATGGGTTGAATTTGGAGCGATGAAAATTTTTGCTGACGGTGCATTGGGAGGACGTACGGCATTGCTGAGTCATCCTTACGCAGATGACGAATCTACTTCAGGAGTGGCCATCTTTTCACAAGAACAGCTGGATGAGCTCGTGAAAAAAGCACGAGAATACAATTTGCCTGTTGCTGTTCATGCCATAGGTGATCTGGCCTTTGAAATGGTCGTGAATTCAATTGAAAAATACCCTCTAATCGGGAAAGGCAGAGATCGTCTGATTCATGCGCAAATATTACGTAAGGAACTGATCGACCGGATTAAAGAGCTGCCGCTAATACTTGATATTCAGCCGCGATTTGTTGCTTCCGATTTCCCTTGGGTCGTAGAACGTGTTGGGCAGGAATACATGAATTATTGTTACGCTTGGAAGACGTTATTGGATGAAGGTCTCCATTGTGCAGGAGGCTCTGATGCGCCAATAGAGCCTGTTGATCCGCGGCTTGGCATCCATGCAGCTGTCACGAGAACAAATATTGATAGCACCGATCAAACGGTTTATAACGAAGAAGAAAGGCTTACCGTGTTTGAAGCGGTTTCTCTTTTTACAAAAGGAAGCGCATATGCGATTTCACATGAACATGACCGAGGTGTCATTAAGAAAGGGAACCTTGCTGACTTTACGATCCTTAAAGAAAATATATTTACAATTGCTTCAGAGGAGATTGCTTCCATCCCAGTTCAACAAACTGTCATTGGCGGCAAAACTGTGTACCGGAATGTGACTGTGAAATAAATATTTTACCTACTATACCGAATGATTAGAAATTATCTTTCTAACCATTCGGTTTTTATTGTGTATAAATATGAGCGAAATGAAGCAGATGGCAAAAATGATCTGTTGATAGAGTAAATTTTTAATAAAGATTGATAAAAATATATTGCAAGTCTTTTTAACTGGTGTCTATAATAGTAATATTTCGAAATCAGAAAGAATTGAGGATGGAAGATGGGACAAAACGATATTAAAAACGGCGCACTGTATGCTGGATTCTCATATCTATTGTGGGGGATTCTGCCAATCTACTGGAAGCTCATTCATCATGTCAATTCGGATGAAATATTGGCAAATCGGATCTTATGGAGTTTCATATTCATGATTTTTATTTTAGTAGTTAGCCGAAAATGGGCACCATTTTTACAAACACTAAAGGGCTTAAAGGCAAATAAAAAGCAGGCTGCAGCCCTTGTTTTAGCATCTATACTCATTAGCTGCAACTGGTTTGTTTATATTTGGGCAGTGAATGCTGATCGAATGATTGAAGCGAGCCTTGGCTATTATATAAACCCTCTAGTAAGTGTTCTGCTTGGAATGCTGGTCTTTAAAGAGCGGCTTGGTATTATGCAATATATATCCTTTATATTAGCTTTAGCGGGAGTGCTTATATTAAGCATTTCTTACGGCCAGGTTCCGTGGGCATCCCTTTTGCTTGCTTTTTCTTTTGGTTTCTATGGCCTTGCGAAAAAGCTGATTACCGTTGAACCAGCAATTGGATTAACATTGGAAACATTAGTAGTTGCACCATTTGCCTTAATCTATTTAGTTATTTTATATTCAAATCAATCATTGGCTCTTTTTCACTTATCAGCAGGAACGGATTTATTGCTGCTTGGAGCAGGGATTGCAACAGCTATTCCTCTGCTGCTTTTTGCAAAAGGTGCACAAAAAATCCCTTTATCTATGCTAGGGTTTTTGCAGTATATTGCACCAACTATTACTTTGATTTTAGGGGTGTTTGTGTATGGTGAAGCATTTTCATCCGTACACCTTCTGGCTTTCCTATTTATTTGGAGTGCATTGACTGTTTATTCTCTTTCTAAAACAAAGCTATATGTACATTGGCAGGAGAAACGAAAAGAACGAAAGAAAATAGCCCTTTAATGCAATTGCAAAAGAGGCTGGGACATAAGTATTTAACAAATGCATAGAACCGAATGGTTAGGAAGTCATCTTTCTAATCATTTGGTTTTTTTATGGTTATAAAATAATATTTTATTAACATGAGTGAAATGGAGCGGAGGATCCTCGACTCCTGTGGGCAATAGAGGAAAAGCTGAGACCCCGCAGAAGCTTTGCTTCGAGGAGGCTCAGCTTCCTCCCCACGGAAAGCGAGGGTCCGCAGCGCACTGGAACGGACTTGTTTAAATACCAAACCAAGATATTGAATATTCGTGTTTTAGAAAGATTAATTTCGTTTTGTCCCAGCCTCTTTCTGTTTATGATAGAAATGTTCTTTTAACTTTCTCCCAGAAGGAATTGTCCTTTAGTTTAACGGTTTTAATTTCCTTGCCGCTTAGTTTTACATCAATTTTCTGTACATGCTGAACACTCATGGCTTCGTTATCCATCGCCATGACAGGATGATCATTGCCGTCTTGAATAACCTTTAAAGTGAGTCTCCGGTTTTCACTAAGGATAAAAGAAGAACCGAGTGTACGATACGTATTGTTGTTAAGTGAAGCAAGTTCACTTACTTGCAGACAAGGAATCATCGGATCTACGACTGCACCAGTTACAGATTTATTGTAAGCAGTACTGCCTGTAGGCGTCGATACAATCATGCCATCTCCTCTGAATGTTTCAAAATGAAGATCATCAATCAGCACATCCATCGCAAAGGTTTTAACTATGGAAGAGCGAATTGTATATTCATTCAGGCAGTAAAAGGATGCCTCATCATCAACCGAAACTTCGATAGTCGGATATCGGCGAACCTCAATATTTTCACTTTGTGCGGCCTCTATCATTTTGTCTATATCGTCTATTTGGAAATCACAATACATGCTCAAGCTTCCAGTCGTTGAAATTCCGGCATAAAGGCAATCATCTCTAAACCCTGTTTTTCTCACAGCTTGTAGAAACGATCCGTCCCCGCCAATACTCACAATGATATTAGCGTCCTCAGGCTCACTTAAAACATGAAAGCCATTTTTTTCTGCCAAATCGTAAAGAGGCTGAACCATCTCTAATGTCTTCGAATCCTGCTTGTGGTAGAAATACATATTACGTCGAGCTGTCATCATTATTCCTCCAGACTAGTATAAATAGAGTAGTGATTCTTTTACTAAGTAAACCTTATTTTGTTATCATAGTGTTGACATTTCCAGTTTACATGTTTTTGAAACATTTTTAAAGTTTCGTACGTATGAGTTACTAGCTATTAAAAGGGAGGTTTTTATGAATGAATGGAAAACGCTGGGCAGCTATAGGGATTGCGGTATTTCTTTTTGGCTTTTCCGTCGTCAGCAACTTATTATTTGCTTTTAGAGATGCAGAGAGCTCGCTGGCAGAAATGCTCACTGCAACTTCAGAGCCTTTTGTTCCTGAAGTGATTGAGGAAGGCAATGCAATGAATAAAATTGCGGTCCTAAATTTAAATGGGACGATTCAGGATACAGGTGAAGCGGGCTCTTTATTGGGAGCAACAGGCTATAATCATCAATCCTTTATGAAAAAGCTGGATTTTGTAAAAGAAGACAATAGTGTAGAGGGAATTATCCTTCGTGTGAATACACCAGGCGGCGGTGTGGTGGAAAGTGCAGAAATCCATGATAAGATCGTCGAAATCCAAGAAGAGACAGAAAAACCAGTATACATATCAATGGGATCAATGGCTGCTTCTGGCGGTTATTATATTTCTGCTCCTGCGGATAAGATCTTTGCCAGTGCAGAAACAATGACAGGTTCTCTTGGCGTTATTATGCAAGGCTATAATTTCTCAGGACTTGCAGAAAACCTCGGAGTTGATTTCGTCACAATCAAAAGCGGGGAATACAAGGATATTATGAGTTCCACGAGGGAAATGACGGAAGAGGAACGGAGCATACTGCAGGATATGATTGATAACTCCTATGATGGCTTTGTAAAGGTGATTGCGGAAGGCCGTGAGATGACTGAAGCAAAAGTCAGGGAGATTGCAGATGGAAGAATATATGATGGGCGGCAAGCGCTTGAGTTGAATTTGATTGATGGTTTTGGCTATCTTGATGATGTCATCCAGCAAATGGAAGACGATTATGATTTGGGCGGAGCTCAAGTTGTTCAATATACTGATAATGTAGGCTTTGGATCCTTGTTAAGCATGGGAGTACAAAAGTTTGCCGGTCCTGAAACAGAAATGGCGGGACTTGTTAATATGTTATCGCATACTCACTCTCCACGCCTCATGTACTTATACGCGGAATAGGAGGTATTCTCATGACTGACGATAAACGTTTGGATACAGAACTAGAAAAAACGGAAATTCATACTCAATCAGATGAGTATCCTCTAGTAGATGAGAGTGTGCATTCTTCTGCAATGGCCATTCAGCAGACAGAACATATTCGGTTTGCGGGGTTTTGGATGCGATTTTGGGCGTATTTAGCTGATATCATTGTAATCGGCAGTATTAATGGGCTTTTCATTAAACCGCTATTCAGAGTGCTGGATTTACCACTATATGAAACAGGTCTTTTTTCAATGATGACGATTGCAACAGCACTGACCTTTTATTTATATTTTGTCCTTATGACTAAATTTTTCGGTCAGACATTAGGCAAAATGATTTTTGGCTTAAAGGTTGTGCACCTGAATGGAGAAAAACTCTCATGGAATACGGTTCTATTTAGAGAATGGATCGGCCGTTTCATTTCTGGTTATATCATCGTATTATATGTCATTGTTGCTTTCCTGCCTAAAAAACAGGGTTTACATGATCTTTTCGTCGATACTTCAGTGGTTCATGAAAAATAAGATAACGAAAACCTGTTAGTTTATATCTAACAGGTTTATTTTTGCCCAAATTGGTCGATACTTGCGGCTGAAAGGCTGTGAATGAAGTGAAGTGGCTGCTGATTATTGCTGGTATTCTACTATTTCTCCTGCTCCTAATCATCTTTACAAAAGTAAAGGTGTATTTTCATTTGTATCATAATAAAGATCAAAACCATATTAAGCTTGAATTTAGAGCATGGTATGGATTAATTAAATATAAAATAGATATTCCCCTTGTTAAAATAGCAGAAAACTCACCAGCTGTTGTTGTGAAGGAAAAAACGGCTGCGGGTCCAAATGAGAACCAAACGAGTAAGGATACAAAGGAATACTCGGCCGATACACTGCTAGATAGTCTGCATGACACAAAAGAAATATTAAATCATGTTGTTTCTTTATATAAAATCATTGAATCTTTTCTTAAGAAAATAACGATTAAGACCTTATCCTGGCATACGTTAGTTGGTGTTGGCGATGCAGCCATGACGGGTATGATAACGGGAGCCTTTTGGACAGTTAAAGGAAGTTTAATGGGATTTATCAGTCATTATTTTCGTCTAAAGGCAACTCCGGATATAACCATTACCCCTCAATTTCAATTTGCTGTATCTCAAACGGCACTATCATGTATGTTTCATTTTCGGATCGGGCATGCTATGGTGGCAGGAATTAAACTGATCAAATATTGGAAGGGCGGTATGGCAGACTTTCGAACCAAGCCATTATCTGTCTTATCTGATGATAAAACCAATACTGTTTAGTTAGGAGGCGCAGTAAATGTCTGAACATCCAATTCAAGGCTTGATGACTACTGCAATGGAAAATCTTAAGGAAATGATTGATGTAAACACCATCATTGGTGACCCGGTAGAAACACCGGATGGCAGTGTTATTTTAACTGTATCAAAAGTAGGGTTTGGTTTTGCGGCCGGCGGAAGTGAATTTAAACTTGAAGATAAGAGCGGCGGCCAAGGAGAAACAAAAACGCATCCTTTTGGCGGAGGTAGCGGTGGCGGTGTATCAATTACGCCAATTGCTTTCTTGATTGTAAATTCGCATGAAGTGAAAATGGTTCATCTCGATGAAAGTACTCACTTATACGAGAAAATTATTGACCTTGCACCTCAAGCTGTTGAAAAAATTCAGCAAATGTTTAATAAAAAGGATTCCCAGAATCAATCTGGCGGAGGTCAGCAAAACCAAAGTCAAAATCAAAGCCAAAATCAAAATCCAGGTTATAATGGACCAAAAGAAGATTTACAATTTTAGTATAAAAAAAAGAGTTAACTTCATGATTTTCGAAGTTAGCTTTTTTAATGGCCAGCAGGCACGTTTTTTATTGAAATAAGAACCTTTTTCTTTGCAAAACCGCAGCCGAAAAGCTATGATTTACACTGTACATAATACGAAAGGGAGGATTTTTTTATGGCTTCTATTACATTTAAAGGCGGTCCTGTTACACTGTTAGGCCAAGAGGTTAAGGTGGGAGACAAGGCACCTGAGTTTACAGTGCTTGCCAATGATTTATCTCCTGTGACACTTGCAGATTCTAAAGGGCAGGTTAGATTAATTAGTGTAGTTCCATCCATTGACACTGGTGTATGCGATGCACAAACGCGCCGTTTCAACGAAGCAGCTGCAGAATTAGGCAATGTGAAAGTATTGACAGTTAGTGTTGATCTTCCATTTGCACAGAAGCGCTGGTGTGCAGCAGCAGGCATTGAACAAGTACAAACGCTATCTGATCATCGCGACCTTTCATTTGGGGAAGCGTTTGGAGTAGCCATTAAAGAACTCCGTCTTTTAGCAAGAGCGGTATTTGTTGTAGATTCTAATGACGAAGTGACATATGTTGAATATGTAAGCGAAGCAACAGATCACCCTGACTACGATGCTGCAATTGAAGCGGCAAAAGCAGCAAAATAAGATAGCCAGCCCCGTGTTTATGCGGGGTTTTTTATTGCTTTATGAGAGTATTGTCCTCTTGAAAAGTAAGTGAATGATTGAAAATTACAAGATTACGTTTAACTTGTGATAATATAGCTACATTCTGTATAGTGAGGATTTTTTAAGAACGGGGGAAAGATGATTGAACAAATTAGCACCGGTGGAAGAATTATTTACTGTTTTTAATGAGACAGCCACCGTTATTCAAGAGGAAGTAGATTGTACATTTTTAGAGGCACTTGCTGAAACAGGGGAAAATCTGTTTCATGGAAGCATACTGCAAGAGGATCTGAGTGAGCTTGGTATGAAAAGGATACGCAAAAGCTATGATTCTATCCAGCTTGAACGCTTCAGCTCTGAAGAAATAAGGAAATCGTTTCAGCTAGCCATTTTAAAAGGTATGAAACAAAATATTCAGCAGAATCATCAAATGACACCAGATTCCATCGGGATGTTTATGGGTTATTTAGCTGATAAGTTTTTAAGCGGAAAAGAACTTCATCTTCTTGATCCAGCTGTTGGGACAGGGAATTTATTAACAACTGTTATCAACCATATGCATAATCGTACAATCGATGCAACAGGTGTAGAAATTGATGACATCTTAATTAAGCTTGCTTATATTAATGCAAATTTACAGCAGCATCCAATTCAATTTTTCAACCAAGATGCGCTGGAGCCTTTATTCACAGAGCTTGCTGATGCTGTAGTTTGTGATTTGCCAGTAGGCTATTATCCGAATGATGTAAGAGCTGCTGAATATAAGCTAAAAGCGGATGAAGGGCATGCATATGCACATCATCTCTTTATTGAACAGAGTGTGAACCATGTGAAAGAGGGCGGCTATTTATTTATGCTCGTACCAAACGGTCTTTTTGAAAGTCAGCAGGCAGGAAAGCTTCACAATTATTTGAAGGAGCATGCGATCATACAAGGGCTCTTTCAGCTGCCGTTAACACTATTCAAAAATGAACAAGCTGCTAAAAGCATCTTAATTCTGCAAAAGAAGGGTGAAGGAGTAAAGCCTCCGAAAGAGGCATTACTTGTCAATCTGCCTAGCCTATCAAAAGCGCAAGCGGTTGACCGCATCCTTACACAAGTGAACGAATGGATCAAAGAGAATAAGTAGATAAAAGCCGGGAATTTCCCGGCTTTTTCTTATGTTTAAATAGTGTTAACCTCTCATAAAGGGGAATTATAATAGAGAATATTCTGTGCATTAATTTAAACTCAATTTCTAATAATTATCAGAATAAAATTACTTTTGTTATGAAAACGATAACAATTTGTACTTGTCTTGAAAAATACGGAAAGCAATGATTAAATGAGAAATTGAGAGATATAAATGATCAGCGTTGAGCAGACTATATTTGTATGTAAACGCAGTTTATAAAAGGAGCGGACAAAATGGCAAAAATTATTGCAATTAATGCCGGCAGTTCATCATTGAAATTTCAATTGTTTGAAATGCCTAATGAAGAAGTTATTACAAAAGGTTTAATTGAGAGAATTGGCTTAGATAATGCGGTATTCAACATTACGGTAAATGGTGAAAAGGTAAAAGAAGTAACAGATATTCCAGATCACGAAGTGGCTGTAAAAATTCTTCTTGATAAACTAACTTCACTAGGAATCATTCAGTCATTAGACGAAATCGAAGGAATTGGCCACCGCGTAGTGCATGGCGGAGAAGAATTCCCAGATTCAGCTTTAATTACTGAAGAGGTTCTTGCTAAAATTAGCGATCTTTCAGAGCTTGCACCTTTACATAATCCTGCAAATATCACAGGAATTAAAGCGTTCCAGCAAGTTCTTCCAAATGTACCGGCTGTAGCTGTTTTTGATACAGCATTCCACCAGACAATGCCCGAAGCTTCATTTTTATACAGCTTGCCATATGATTACTACACAGAGTATGGAATCCGTAAATATGGTTTCCACGGTACTTCACATAAATATGTATCAGAACGTGCAGCGGAAATGCTTGGACGTCCGATTGAACAGCTTCGCCTTATTTCCTGCCACTTAGGAAATGGAGCAAGTATCGCAGCTATTGAAGGCGGTAAATCAATCGATACTTCAATGGGCTTTACACCTCTTGCAGGGGTGACAATGGGAACAAGATCCGGTAACATCGATCCTGCGTTAATTCCATTCATCATGGAAAAAACAGAAAAAACAGCTGAAGAAGTACTTGATGTTTTAAATAAAAAGAGTGGTATGCTTGGCGTTTCCGGTTTCTCAAGCGACCTTCGTGATATCGAAGTTCAAGCTTCAGAAGGAAATGAAAGAGCTGAGCTTGCTCTGCAAGTTTTTGCAGACAGAATCCATAAATATATCGGTTCATACGCTGCAAGAATGTATGGCGTAGATGCGATCATTTTCACAGCTGGAATTGGTGAAAACAGTGACGTCATTCGTGAACGAGTTCTTCAAGGACTTGAGTTCATGGGTGTATACTTTGATCCTGCACTTAACCAAGTACGAGGCAAGGAAGCATTTATCAGCTATCCGCATTCACCTGTAAAAGTCATGGTCATTCCAACTGATGAAGAAGTTATGATTGCACGTGATGTTGTAAGATTAGCACAGTAATAAATTACATTAAGGGGAATCCATCCAGTCAAAATTGACCGGATGGATTCCTTTTTTGCTTTTATTGATCTTTCGTTCCTACAGCCGGAAAAGAATTCTGTCATCACGCTATGCTATACTGGAAGTAACAGAAGAAATTATTGGATTCGGAGGGATGTTTAATGGCATTGACAGCCAGCGAGCAAAGAGTACTAAGCTCAATTCAAGAATGGGAAGAGAAGTTGTATAGTTACGAACCAAATGATTTTATGCTGACATATGATAAGTATTTGGAGCGTTCATTCTCTATGCTGCCGGAAGAAATACAGCGGCAATTTTTTGCTTCATTAGATAATTGGCTATTTCACTTACATGCACTGATTCAAGGATCACAGCTGCAGATGGACGCAAAAGAGCGCATTTTAAATGCAGGCAGGATTTATAATCCTAATATTGAAAAAGTAGAGGATTTACGTTTACTGACCATCGACCAGCTTCAATACATAGCACAGCAGCAAATTTCAAGGCATCGAATGTATTCACTTGCACAAGGTGGTCTTACTGGTACAGGCAGTGCGATTATGCTGGGGTCCGATCTGCCTGCAATGGCTGTCATTAATTTAAGATCTGTACAATTAATTGCGATGACATATGGTTTTGAGGTGAATACACCATATGAAATGATGAATTCCTTAAAGGTTTTTCACTCTGCTCTTCTTCCAGCAAGGCTGCAGCCTGCTATATGGGAAGAATTAAAAGCGGATTTGAAAAGTGAAGAAGAGCGCTACTTTTACGAAGGGAACGAAGACTTGACGGATATTTCTTGGATAAACCAGCCAATTCAGCAAATTCTAAAAGGTTTGTTAATTCTCCTTCTCAAAAAGAAATCAATCCAAGGAATTCCTTTTGCGAGCATGGCGATTGGAGCAGGAGCGAACTATCGGTTAACGTCCAAGGTGACAGATTTTGCGCATAAATATTATCAGCTTAAATATTTGAATGGGAAAGGTGAATAATCGTGAGCCAGCTCGAGCATAAAATGGAAGCACCAAAGTTAGTGAAATGTAAGGTGATAACGGTTAGTGATACACGAACAAAGGAGACAGATAAAAGCGGTCAGCTTATGAATGAGCTTCTAAAAGATCATGGCCATATTATTGTGGACTATGTCATTGTAAAAGATGATGCAGATTCTATTGTTGAAGAGGTGCAAAAAGGCTGTAAATCACCTGATATTGATGTGATCTTAACGAATGGCGGGACGGGAATCGCCAAAAGAGATGTGACTATTGAGGCCATCTCTGCTTTGTATGAAAAAGAAATATCAGGATTTGGCGAGCTTTTTCGTTTGCTCAGTTATCAGGAGGATATCGGTTCAGCTGCCATCCTTTCGCGTGCTTCTGCTGGAGTTTTTCAAAATAAAGCCGTTTTCTCAACACCTGGCTCAACTGGCGCAGTAAAACTGGCCATGATCAAACTCATTCTGCCTGAATTGGGCCATGTAGTACGCGAGCTGAAAAAGGATTTATAGAGGAAAAGGCCAGATATAAAAATAAGCGGAGCTTTTCCGCTTGTATGTAAAATAGAGCTTAATTCGTGTTAAATAAGGGGAATTCTTCCGATTATGAACTGCAAAATCCTCTATTTTCCCGTTTTATCAGAGAATAGCCGGAATTTCTCCTTCTGTTTTTGCTGATTTTTCTGCTTCTTCACGAATAAGAGAAATTTCTTCGGTTATGATCTCACTCGCTTTTTGCTTCAAATCAACTTCTACACGTTAATAAGAGGCTCGGACTTAAGTATACAGTTTAGCTATATTTCCGAATGATTGGGTTTTAATATCCAAACATTCGGTTTTTTTATGTGGAATTTTAAACATGAGTGAAATGGAGCGGAGGACCCTCGACTCCTGTTTGAAAGGCAAGGGTGAGCACCCGCACGAACGATAAAGATGAGGAGGCTCGGGCTTCCTCCACAAGGAAAGCGGGGGTCCACAGCGCAATTGGACGGGAATAGATGTGATCGTCTTATTATTTGTATGTTGGAATGAACATTTTATGTTTTCTCCCACTCTCTTTCAAATATCCAAGTATTCCATTCCAAGTTATCGTTGAATATATATATACAGAATATTTAATTTTTATACAATTGAGTGAATTTGTATTGATTTTTATAAGAAAGGTTGATAAAGTAGTAGAATAATAAATGAATAAAAATATATTAATATGTATATTTATACGAACAGATCGAAAGGGGATTAAAACGATGACAAACCCAAAAATAGTTCTTGCCTATTCAGGCGGTTTAGATACTTCTGTAGCAATTAAATGGCTTGGTGATCAAGGATATTCAGTAGTTGCATGCTGTTTGGATGTTGGGGAAGGGAAAGATTTAGATTTTATTAAAGAGAAGGCACTTAAGGTGGGAGCTGTATCTTCATATGTAATTGATGCAAAAGAAGAATTTGCAAATGAATTTGCATTAGTGGCACTTAAAGCCCACGCTCTTTATGAAAATAAATATCCGCTTGTATCAGCATTATCAAGACCTTTAATCGCTAAAAAGCTAGTAGAGGTAGCTGAAAAAGAAGGTGCTGTAGCAGTCGCACATGGATGTACTGGAAAAGGAAATGACCAAGTTCGTTTTGAAGTAGCTATTCAAGCATTAAATCCGGACTTAAAAGTACTTGCTCCAGTTCGTGAATGGAAGTGGTCGCGTGAAGAAGAAATTGAGTATGCAAAACAAAAAAATATTCCAATTCCAATTAATTTAGATTCCCCTTATTCAATTGATCAAAATCTATGGGGCAGAAGCAATGAGTGCGGAATTTTAGAAAATCCATGGGCAGCTCCTCCCGAAGATGCATATGAGCTTACGTCCAGTTTGGAGAATGCTCCTGATCAAGCTGATATTGTTGAGATCGATTTTGAAAAAGGAGTGCCTGTTAGTTTAAACGGTAAAAAATATCCACTATCTGAGCTTATTTCAGAATTGAACTACTTAGCTGGAAAACATGGTGTAGGCCGGATTGATCATGTTGAAAATCGTCTTGTAGGCATTAAGTCACGTGAAGTTTATGAGTGTCCTGGTGCTATGACGTTAATTAAAGCGCATAAAGAGCTTGAAGATTTAACACTCGTAAAAGAGGTTGCTCATTTTAAACCTGTGATTGAAAAGAAAATTGCTGAATTAATTTATGAAGGATTATGGTTTTCACAGTTAAAGAATGCACTCCTTGCATTTCTTGAGGAAACACAAACCTATGTGACTGGAACGGTAAGAGTAAAGCTCTTTAAGGGGCATGCAATCATTGAAGGAAGAAAGTCTCCGTATTCTCTATACGATGAGAAGCTTGCAACCTATACATCCGATGATGAATTTGACCACAATGCAGCTGTCGGCTTCATTCAGCTTTGGGGGCTTCCGACAAAAGTACAAAGCATCGTTCAAAAAGAGAAGAAGGTGACAGTGTGAAAAAGCTTTGGGGAGGCAGGTTTACTAAATCCGCTGAAGAATGGGTAGATGAATTTGGTGCATCCATTTCATTCGATCAGGAGCTGGTGCAGGAGGATCTGGAAGGCAGTATAGCGCATGTTACGATGCTTGCCTCCACTGGCATTATATCTGAAGAGGATGCTGCTAAGATTACAGACGGACTAAACGAACTTAAGCAAAAGGCAGAGCGGGAAGAACTGAACTATTCTGTAAAGCTGGAAGATATCCATTTAAACCTGGAAAGCATGCTGACAGAGATTGTTGGTCCAGTAGGCGGAAAGCTTCATACAGCTAGGAGCCGTAATGATCAAGTAGCAACAGATATGCACTTATACTTGCGGAGTGAAGTTGGCCAAATCATTCAGTTTACTGAAGAGCTGCAAAAGGCTCTATTAGAAAAGGCAGAAGAACATGTTGAAACGTTGATGCCAGGTTATACGCATCTCCAAAGAGCACAGCCTATATCTTTTGGGCATCATTTGATGGCTTATTTTTGGATGCTGCAGCGCGACAAGGAGCGTTTGGCGGAGAGTTTGAAACGCATTAATATCTCCCCGCTTGGCGCCGGTGCATTAGCAGGAACAACATTTCCGATTGACCGCCAGCAAACGGCTGATTTGCTGGGGTTTGATGGGATTTATGAAAATAGTCTGGATGCGGTTAGTGACCGTGATTTTATTCTCGAATTCTTATCAAATAGTTCAATTTTAATGATGCACCTATCTCGCTTAAGTGAAGAGTTTATTCTTTGGTCTTCACAGGAGTTTCAATTCATTGAACTTGATGACAGTTTTGCAACGGGGAGCAGCATTATGCCGCAGAAGAAAAATCCTGATATGGCAGAATTAATTCGCGGGAAAACGGGTCGTGTCTATGGCAATTTAGTTGGTTTGCTCACAGTTTTAAAGGGGTTGCCACTGGCATACAACAAAGATATGCAGGAAGATAAAGAAGGCATGTTTGATACGGTAAAAACGGTAGCAGGTTCGTTAAAGATCTTTGCTGGAATGGTAAGTACAATGAAGGTAAAGAAGCAGCAAATGGAAAAGGCAACAAAAACAGACTTTTCTAACGCTACGGAACTTGCCGATTATCTTTCTGATAAAGGAATTCCTTTCAGAGAAGCCCATGAAATAGTCGGGAAACTGGTGCTGACATGTGTAGAGAAAGGCTGCTATCTTGGTGATCTTCCACTAGAAGAGTATAAAAATGCTCATTCTCTTTTTGGAGAAGACATTTATGAGGTGCTTGATCCTTCTAATGCGGTTCAAAGACGTAATAGTGCTGGCGGAACGGGCTTTAAACAGGTGGAATTAGCAATAGAAAAAGCGAAAAATCTAATAAATAATAAAGAAAAGCACGCTGTTTTGTAATAAGTAGTTCAGTTATTGGGGAGACACATTATTAATAGCATACGTATTAGCATATCAATTCGCATACAAATTGGTATGCTTTTTTTATTTGATATTACTGTGTTTATTATGAAAAACAATCTAAATTAACTGCATAAAAGCATTTTCAATAGCAATGTGACAATAGCTATTGTCATTCTGTGATTTATGGTGCTAATTCTATTGCCAATTCCTTTGCTATTTTCTAAAATAATTCACGATTTACGCAGTAATTGTAATTTTATGTTAAAATACCTCTAAATGATTTTGAAAATTTTAAATAAAAAATTAATGGTTTTCTGACAAAATTAGGAGAGAGAAATAATGTTTAGTTTCGAAGAAAGAAGCACTTTTTTTAATAATACTGTTAAGTCATTTGAATCTTTCGAATTAGTGGAAGGGATTGTTCAATTAGGTTCAGGGGTAATTGGATACAAAGATGAATACTCTGATATTGATTTAATGGTTGCTACTTCAAAAATTGAAAATGCAGAAACAACAAGAGATTTTATTCGAGATACACTAAAAAGATTCAATCCCTCTTACATCAAAGAGAAGCAGTTTAGTAAAGACATTTTTCTTGTAATTGCAATTATGGAAAATGGACTCGAAATTAATGTATCTATTGTTCCAAGAGAGTTTTTATCAGTAAAATCTCCTTTATGGAAAGTAATTGTTGATAAATCAGGTTTAGTTACGGAGAAAATGAATAATGAAAATGACCGATTTCTTAACAAACCTTTCAAGTATAATGTAGGTATTGATGTTCCATTTGAGTTTGTATATTGTGTTTTAGCCTTAGAGAAGGAATTGAAAAGGGATAACCTAATTTATGTACTAAAGATGCTTGAGGAAATGAGAGACTTTACCTTAATAGTACAAGCATTAAACGAAGACAAAAAACTCCATCAGTTTAAAGCATATGAAACATTGAAACCTTCTTTTGTTAAAGCCTACCTTTCAACATTTCCAAATGAAGTTTCAGCAGATAATTTAAGAGTATCGGCTGAAAAGTTGAAGGAACTGTTCGTAAGCACGTTAAAACAAAGTTCAATTTTCCATATGGATAATGATTTGGAACAACTTTTGAATAAGCCTAATATGACAAATATATCTTAATGATAAAACGCTTGGTTGCCCAAGCGTTTTATTGTGCTAATTATTCAGTTATTTAATGGTCAATTGATGTGTTAAACAATATGTTTTTTAGAGTGCTTTTAGTTATTCTCCACATTATCTGAATTATTTAGTTTTGTAACAGTGTACTTTTTTTTCAATGGTTTCATATACAATGATGTCATTATAAGTAGATTATTCTGCTTCTTTTTTTGTCCGAACAACTAAAACATCACATTCCGCATAACGAGTAATATGCTCGGAAACACTGCCGATAAGGAATCGTTCAACGGCATTCATTCCTGTTGCTCCACAAATAATTAAGTCTACCTGATGGTTTTTGGCCATTTCTTTTGGAACTTTTACTTTTGGAGATCCGAAATCAATCTCATAATCAACTTGGCTGACACCTGCATCTAATGCTTCTTTTTTGTATTTTTCCATTAGTTCAACCGCATATTCATTGGCACGGTCTGCAACTGCTCGATCATAGGCTTCAACTGTAGCAAATGTACGTGTATCAATGATATGAGCTACAATAATTTTCGCTTGATTTCGCTTCGCTATTTCAATTGCTTTCCTAAAAGCCCAATCTGCCTCTGTAGATCCATCAACAGCAACAAGTATATTTTCATAATTCATAGCCATAAAAAATCTCCTCCTTTACCTAAATTATACATACCCCAAACTTGTATAACTTTAACAAAAAATCGAACAATATATGGAGAACTTAAAAAAGGAGCGATAATAAATGAAAAAACAGGATGCAAATAATCAATCTTATTATGAGCTGGATGAAAAAGGCACAAATGAAGTAAGCGAGCAAATTACAAACGCCTATAATAGCGGTGTGATTGATTATTCAGAAGAGCAAATTCAAAAACAAAATAAGAAAAAACGCCACTAATGTAAACGAATAAAGAGGCTGGATAATACGAAATTAATCTTTCTAAAACACGAATATTCAATATTTTGATTTGGGTATTTAAACAAGTCCGTTCCACCTGCGCTGCGGACCCTCGCTTTCCGTGGGGAGGAAGGTGAGCCTCCTCGAAGCAAAAGCTTCTGCGGGGTCTCACCTTTTCCTCTATTGACCACAGGAGTCGAGGGTCCTCCGCTCCATTTCACTCATGTTAATAAAATATATTTTATAATCTTAAAAAAACCGAATGATTAGCAAGATAACTTCCTAACCATTCGGTTCTATGAGTGTGTTAAATACTTATGTCCCACCCTCTTTATTCTGCTATTGTTCTAGATGATTTGCAGTTCCTTAGGAAATTTCGTTAACACTTCTACACCATCTTCGGTAACAGCCAGATCGTCTTCAATTCGAACTCCTGCAACACCGGGTACATAGATGCCCGGTTCAATTGTATAGACCATTCCTTTTTCAAGCTGAAGCGGATTTGCTTCTGTTAAGGAAGGGTATTCATGCACACTGATTCCCAGTCCATGGCCTAAACGGTGAGGGAAATAGTCTCCATACCCTGCATCTCTAATAATATTTCTTGCTGTTAAATCAATATCAGCAGCCGTCATACCAGGTTTACTGGCTTCTACTGCTGCCAGCTGTGCTTTTAAAACGGTATCATAGATTTCTTTTTGCTTATCATTGATATCGCCAAATGCAATGGTTCTAGTAATATCAGAACAATATCCTTTCCATACCACACCAAGGTCGAATAAAACCAGATCACCCTTTTTCATCTTGGTCATTCCTGGTGTGCCATGTGGTGAAGCACCATTAGCTCCAGTCAAAACCATGGTTGAAAAGGACATTTCGTTGACACCCTTTTTCTTAAGTGCATACTCAATTGCTGCTAATACATCAAGTTCTGTTTTTCCTTCCGCAATTTCCGAGCAGCCGACTTCAATTGCGTAGTCTGCTAAAGCACACGCTTCTCTAATGATTTCAAGCTCTTGCTCATCCTTTACCATTCGAAGCTTTCTGAGTTTCTCCTCAGCTGAAACAAACTGTGTGCTGCTGAAAAGCTGTGTAATGGCTTCATAGCGTTCCACATTCATATGCTCTTTTTCAATTGCTGCCTTTGTAATATGAGTCACGCGTTTTTGAATAGCCTGGTGAACTTTTTCCCAAGGATTTTCGATATCACTATATCCAATGATTTCATGGTTCCAGCCAGCCTGTTTGGCATCTTCTTTTTCCATGGCAGGGCATACGAGAAATGGCTCAGCATCTTGAAAAACCGCAAGTCCCAGTAAACGCTCATGCGGATCACTGAAAAATCCGCTCAAATAAAAAACATTATCAGAAGAGGTGATAAAGCTAAACTGTATATCATTCTCTTTCATCCACTCAGAAACACTATGTAACTTTTTATTCATATATATACCTCCCTAATCGTCCTTACTATGAGAGTAGCAACTAATAAAGGAAAAGTAAATATCAAGAACCTAGAGAGATGCCGATGAAATTTATAATTCATGTTACAAGGGGATTTTCACTGAATTTATATTTTACGTTACATAATGGATATAAAAAAAGGGAATAGCAACTATGTGGAAGTAGTGAATGAAGAAAATGTTAAGGAGTGTTGATCTTGGAAGTATCATATCATGGACATTCAATCGTGAAGATTGAAACAAATGGAAAAACGATTCTTATCGATCCTTTTATTAATGGGAATGAACTAACAGATTTAAAAGCTGAAGATGTAAAAGCAGATGTCATCATTGTCACACATGGCCATGGCGATCATTTAGGTGATACAGTTGAAATAGCAAAAAAGAATGATGCGTTAGTAATTGGGAATGCAGAGCTTGCTGCCTATTTAGGCTGGCAAGGAGTCAAGACCCATGGAATGAGCATTGGCGGAGCTTACGAATTTGATTTTGGGAAAGTGAAGTTAACACAAGCTATCCACGGAACAGGGTACATTACGGATGACCAGCAAATTATTTATTTGGGGATGCCAGCCGGAGTGCTGTTTATGGCAGAAGGAAAAACCGTATATCATGCGGGAGACACAGCCTTATTCTCAGATATGAAGCTAATTGGGCAGCGTCATCCTATCGATGTAGCATTTTTGCCGATTGGCGATAATTTTACGATGGGCCCTGAGGATGCTGCTTATGCAGCCAAATTATTGCAGGCAAAAACAGTGGTGCCAATTCATTTCAATACATTCCCGCCAATTAAACAGGATCCCCATGAATTTATTAAGCTTCTTGATGATCAAAGCGGAAAAGTACTAGAGACCGGCGAGTCGATTGAACTGTAGTAAGGTTTTTATTATTAGAGTATGAACTGTCTTCTAAATGTAGAGAGCTAAAGATGGAAAAATAAGGAGACTGGGACATAAGTATTTAACATGAACAGAGAACCAAGTGATTAGGAAGTGCATCTTTCTAATCACTTGGTTTTTTTATTTATGCTTATAAAAATATTTTATTAATATGAGTGAAATGGAGCGGAGGACACTCGACTCCTGTGGGCAATAGAGGAAAGGGTGAGACCCCGCAGGAGCACAGCGCGACGAGGAGGCTCAGCTTCCTCCCCACGGAAAGCGAGGGTCCGCAGCGCAGTGGAACGGCTTATGTAAACACACAACCATGACAATGACTATTCATGTTTAGAAATAGAATTATAGTTTAGTTCCAGTCGCTGTTTGCATGTTTTCAGCATGTCCGCATACATTTTAAAGAGAGATGTAAGAGAGATGTATTAGGAGGGAAATCATGAATAAAAATCGTTACTTATTATGTTTGCTCATTTGTGGGCTCATGCTTTATTATGCTGTGCCGCGTTTAAGTATTCAGGCAGGAGGCGAGCAAGGCTTATTCTCTGCCGTATGGCTTGCATTTATGTTAATGGCCGTTGCCGGAAATTTAACAGCAATGCTCTATACTCCAAGACGTACTGCTGTCACACAAAAAACACAGCTCACTGGCAAAAGAAAAATCCGCTCTTATAATCGCTAGCAATTGGCACGCTGAATTGAATATAGACCCTCTTAACCTTATAATAGACTTAGCATTAAGGAGAAGAGGGTGACAAGGATTGGCGACGAAACACGAACAAATCCTGCAATATATAGATGAATTGCCTGTTGGGGAAAAGATTTCTGTTAGACAGATTGCAAAAGCATTATCTGTGAGCGAAGGAACAGCATATCGAGCCATTAAGGAAGCCGAGAATAAAGGGTATGTCAGTACTATTGAACGTGTTGGCACGATTAGAATTGAACGGAAGAAGAAAGAAAACATCGAAAAACTTACGTACGCAGAGGTTGTCAATATTGTCGATGGCCAAGTCTTAGGAGGCAGATCAGGACTTCATAAAACACTCAACAAGTTTGTGATTGGAGCAATGGAACTTGACGCCATGATGCGTTATACCGGAGCTGGCAATCTTTTGATTATCGGGAATCGGACGAATGCTCATGAGCTGGCTTTAAAAGCAGGTGCGGCAGTGCTCATCACTGGGGGATTTGATACAGATGATGATGTTAAGAAAATTGCAGATGACTTGCAGCTTCCGGTCATCTCAACCAGCTATGATACCTTTACTGTCGCCACCATGATCAATCGAGCCATTTATGATCAGCTGATCAAAAAAGAAATTGTCCTTGTAGAGGATATTTTAACACCTATAGAAGAGACGACTGTCCTTAGAACTACAGATACAGTCGAGGATTGGTTTACATATAACCGGCAGACAACTCATAGCCGTTTTCCTGTAGTTGATCATAATGGAAAAGTATATGGAATGGTTACTTCAAAAGATGTTATGGGCAGAGACCCGCAAACAGCTATTGAGAAGATCATGACAAAAAACCCGATGACGGTTGGAGGGAAAACAAGTGTTGCTTCTTCCTCCCATATGATGGTCTGGGAAGGAATTGAACTGTTGCCGGTAGTGGATGATGCTAATAAACTAATTGGTATTATCAGCAGGCAGGATGTATTAAAAGCGTTACAAATGATTCAGAGGCAGCCGCAGGTAGGGGAGACGCTTGATGATATTGTGACCAATCAATTTGTCGTCACCAAAGGAAAAGGCAAAGGCGATGATGTCTACCAATGTGATGTCACTCCGCAAATGACAAATTATCTTGGCACCATATCTTATGGCGTGTTTACTACGATTGTTTCTGAAGCAGCCAATCGAATTCTTAAAAGCTACAAAAAAGGGGATCTGGTTGTAGAGAATATGACAATCTATTTTTTGAAGCCAGTACAAATTGACAGCACCCTTGATATTTTCCCAAAAGTACTGGAGGTAGGTCGGAAATTTGGTAAAGTGGATGTTGAAGTATTCAATGAAGGCATCCTTGTCGGTAAGGCCATGATGATGTGTCAACTGATTGATAGAAGCTGATCAGATCTATTTATATCTAGAAACTTCGTCATCTAGGCATGAAAAAGCCCGCCATTTGCCGGCGGGCCAGTTTATCCTATTTTTAATGCTTTATCCTTTTTTATACGCTTCAACCTCTGCTGCTGCATGAGGCAGATGAAATTTATACGCTTTAAAGCCAGTATATAGGCAAAGCACACCGACAATGATAAAAATAGCTGAAACAATGTAGGCTGTTGTATTAGGCATTAAAAATAGCTGGTTTACTCCAAAAATTCCAACAAATGAGCCTAACGCCATTCTGCCTTTTGCGGTGATCCAATGACTTTCAGCAGGACCTTTAGCCATAAATGATCTTACTTTGTAGAAAATATAAAGTGAGAACGATACAATCACTAGTATAACGAGTATGGGCATTGTTAAACCTCCAAGTGTAATCAATCATCTTTATTTTAACGGGAAAAACAGTAAAATTCCAATTATATTTATAAATGAGCAGGTAAAACGATTGAATCCCAATAATATATAATACAAGTTATTACTAGGCGTTTCAGTTACTGAATCACCTAGTATGCTTATGGTCAATTAAATTATCAAATGTAAATTCTAAAGGAGTATCTCATGAAAAAGCAAATAATCGAAAAGATAAAGCAGTATGAAACCATCATTATACATAGACATGTAAGGCCAGATCCAGATGCATATGGATCGCAGGGAGGACTGGCAGAAGTTATTCAAGCATCTTTTCCTGACAAAAGGATATATGCAGTTGGTCAGGAAGAAGAGACGCTGCACTATCTGCGCCGGTTAGACAATATCTCAGATGAAACGTTTAAAGGAGCGCTTGTGATTGTCTGTGATACAGCCAATACAGAGCGAATTTGTGATCAGCGTTATACAATGGGCGATTACTTAATTAAAATTGACCATCATCCGAATGTAGATCCATATGGAGACATTATGTGGGTTGATACCAATGCAAGCTCTACCAGTGAGATGATTTATGAATTTTATAAAGAAGGAAAGGAATTAGGTCTCGAGATGTCTGATGAGGCAGCCCGCCTTCTTTTTGCAGGGATTGTAGGAGATACCGGCAGATTTTTATATCCAAGCTCAACAGAAAAAACATTTGCCTATGCAGGTGAATTGATTCACTACCAATTTTCGCGTACAGAGCTTTTCGACAAAATGTATGAGCTGCAGCCGAATATTGTGAAACTGAATGGTTTTGTGCTGCAGAACTTTGAAATGCTTGCAAATGGTGCTGCTATGATGGTGCTGAAAAAAGAGCTGCTCGAAACCTATGAGGCCAAACCTTCTCAAGCTTCCTTACTGGTCAGTGAACTTGGAAATGTGGCAGGCATTAAAGCATGGGTGTTTTTTATCGAGGAAGAAGATCAAATCCGTGTGCGGTTGCGCTCAAAGGGACCGGTTATTAATGGTATTGCTGCTAAATATAACGGAGGCGGCCATCCGCTGGCTGCAGGTGCTTCCATCTATTCATGGGAAGAAATGAGCTCTGTCATAAAGGATTTAGAAGAGGTTTGTAAAAAGTAAAGAGGCTGGGACATAAGTATTTAACACAACCACAGAACCGAATGATTAGGAGGTGAATCTTTCTAATCATCCGGTTTTTTTGTTTGTTTAACATTTAATATTTCTAAACATGAGTGAAATGGAGCGGAGGACCCTCGACTCCTATGGGCAATGGAGGAAAAGGTGAGACCCCGCAGGAGCTTTGCTCCGAGGAGGCTCAGCTTCCTCCCCATGGAAAGCGAGGGTCTGGAGCGCAGGTGGAACGATCTTGTGTAAACACGTAAACCTTGAAAATGAACATTCGTGTTTCACAAATAGTAGTTTCGTTTTGTCCCAGCTTCTTTTTGCTTGTCGCGTTTTGCTTAGTATTTGCCTGCCCATTTCAGGCAAGTATCCTAACCAATTCTAGGATCCATTTTTATTCCAGCTGAAGATTCACATGAATAGAGAAAGTCGTATATACACTCATTTTCTTGATGGTCACTTTGTATCGCTTTCCGTTTATTTCAAGTGTTTTATTTTGGATAATTCTTTCAATTAATCCCAAGCTTGAATGTACCGTTTCAATATCTTTGGCAACCATCATGCTGATTTCTTCTTTTAATGTTTTTTCAGCTTCAAATACACTATATAAATCAAGTTTGTATTTATTATAGTTATCTATTTTTAAATTAATCTGCTGGACGGTTAGTTTTTCCTTATTTTCTTTATTTAGCTTTTTAAACTCCTCCTGCCAAATATCCTTTTCCTTAGTCAATTCTTCAATTAAATCCTTCTGGTCATCAATTTGCTTACTGTAATCCTCCTGCCATTCTCCAAAGATATACAGAAAAAAAAACCAGCTGATAAAAGCGCCAATGGCCATCCCGCCTAAAAAACGCTGCCACGACGGCTTGCGGTAAAGAGGGGGGATTCTCATTATGAAACATGCTCCTGTGTTAACCAATTAATCAGCAATGCTCCAGTTTGAGCGCCTCCAAGTGCGGAAAGAATGAGCAGGCATTGTTTAAAAAGATCCTTTGTTTGTCCATCTAAAACGCCTCTTTCAAAACTATATACCGTATCAAATGTCCCGCCGATTGCTGCGATGATCGCCCATATTCGGATCAGATTAGATAGGCGAAAAACTTCTGTCAGCGGAGGCTTTCCAGTAATAAACGCTGCAAGAGCGCCAATAATGGAACCTCCAAGCAATACACCAAGTGCAATAAAGTAGCTTTCAAAAAGTGATGCGAAAAAAGGTTGATTTTCCATATATCTATCTCCATCCTCGATAAGCAGATTCGTAAGCATCTATTAGTACATCATATGGACATACTGCTTTTTTTATGATGGTTGTCTCATTTTTAACATTGCATGGAGTAATGACCTTTCATAACGTTCTGTTTGAGCATACATTTAAGTATAAAGGTGTATTCATTCAGACACTCATCGCCCGCCCCGCAGAAAGCGAGCAACCTGGAGCGGAAATCAACTTCTACTCATTTAAATTTATGTAACAATGTTTGCGAAAACAGCCTATAAAAAGAGAACATATTTTCTTTTTTATATCTCCCGTTCTATAATAAAAGGAATAGAAGAAGTAAGGGTGTGATTACAGTGTCTTTTATTCACCTTCATGTGTATAGTGCATACAGTTTGCTGATGAGTACAGTTAAAGTTGAGGATTTGGCTAGACAAGCTAAACAACTTGGCTTTGAGGCAATTGCATTAACCGACCGAAATGTGATGTATGGCGCTGTCTCTTTTTATAAGGAATGCTTAAAAAATGAGATAAAGCCTATTCTGGGACTAACTGCAGATGTGATAAATGATGAATCGGACCAGCAAGAGCCTTTTCCCCTTGTTTTACTGGCTAGGAATCAAACAGGCTATCAAAATTTATTAAAGATTTCGAGTGTAATTGGCACAAAATCTCCAAATGGAATTCCGGCACGGTGGTTAAAGGCATACAGTGAAGGCTTGATAATGCTGAGTTCAGGTTTAGAAGGGAAAATTGAACAGCACTTGATGCAAGATGAATATGATGCAGCAAAAGCGACTGCTGTTTTTTACCGTGACCTGTGCGAGGATCAGCAATTTTATTTATCACTGCATGATCATGGGATAGCGGCTGAAGAAAAGGTGAGAAATGGTTTAATACAAATTGGTTCAGAAACAGGTATTGAGCTTGCTGCTGCAAACGCTGTGCATTATTTGCAGAAAGAAGACGCTTTTGCACAAGATTGTTTGACTTGTATAAAGACTGGTGAAAAAATTCAATCTGAAGACAGAACCAGATTGCAGGGAGAAGAATATAATTTAAAATCTGCAGCGGAAATGACAGGACTTCTATCAATGTTTCCGGACGCATTGGAAAATACGCTTAAAATCGCTGAGAAATGTAATGTCATGCTTGAGCTGAATGGAGAGCATCTGCCAAAATATCCTTCTGAAAATGGTTTAAGCTCAGAACAATTATTAGATAGATTGTGCTGGCAAGGCTATCGGGAACGCTACCCGCACGATACAAAAGTGCATAAGGATCGTCTGACATACGAATTAAGTATTTTAAAGAAAATGAAATATAGCGATTATTTTTTAATTGTCTATGATTTTATGAAATATTGCCGGGAGCAGGATATTTTAACAGGACCTGGACGGGGCTCAGCAGCTGGTTCTATGGTGGCTTACGTTCTTTATATTACAGATGTTGATCCAATCGCTCACGGTTTATTATTCGAGCGTTTCTTGAATCCTGAGAGAATCTCTATGCCGGATATTGATATTGATTTCCCAGATCATCGCCGTGATGAAGTGATTCAATATGTGGCCAATAAATATGGAGAAATGCATGTAGCCCAAATCGTGACCTTTGGAACGATGGCGGCAAAAGCTGCACTGCGGGATGTGGGCAGAGCTTTTGGCTTAAATACAAAAGAGTTGGACAGGCTCTCCAAATCAGTTCCTTCCAAGTTGGGCATTACTCTTCAGGAGGCTTACCATCAATCAGAGTCACTGCGAAGATTTACAGAAGAATCGGGCATGAATAAACGGCTTTTTGAAACCGCGCTTAAACTAGAAGGCTTGCCCCGACATACATCAACACATGCAGCAGGTGTAGTTATCAGTGAAATGCCTCTCGTTTCGGTTGTTCCTATACAAAGTGGCCATGATCAAGTCTATCTGACACAATACTCAATGGAATATTTAGAAAATATCGGACTCTTGAAGATGGACTTTTTGGGATTAAGAAACTTATCTCTAATTGAAAATATCGTCAGCTCCATTACGAAAAGCAGAAAAGAAGGATTGAATATTAAGTCGATTCCCTTAGATAATGACAAGGTATTTAAGCTGTTGAGCAGCGGCAAAACCAATGGCATTTTTCAGTTTGAATCAGCAGGAATGCAAAGAGTGCTCAAAAATCTGCGTCCATCTTCTTTTGAAGATATTGTGGCCGTAAATGCCCTTTATCGTCCAGGTCCGATGGAAAACATTCCTCTCTTTATTGACCGTAAGCATGGAAAGCAGGAGATTTCATACTATCATCCTGATTTAAAGCCGATTCTTGAAAACACATACGGAGTCATCGTTTATCAGGAACAAATAATGCAAATAGCTGCGGTAATGGCTGGATTTACATTAGGAGAAGCAGATATGCTCAGACGTGCGGTGAGTAAAAAACAGAAAGCAGTACTGGACCAGGAAAGAGAGCACTTTGTGGCTGGTGCCTTGAAAAAAGGGTACTCAGAACAAACTGCCCACAATATTTATGATTTAATCGTAAAATTTGCTAATTATGGATTTAACAGGAGTCACGCGGTTGCTTATAGTTTAATTGCGTATCAGCTAGCCTACCTTAAATCACATTACCCGCTCCATTTCATGGCAGCCCTGCTAACATCATCAGCAGGCAATGAGGTGAAAATTTCTCAATATATAAGAGAATTGAAGGAAATGGATCTTGCTGTGCTGCCGCCGTCTATTAATAAAAGCTGGTATACCTTTACTGTTGAACAAAACGCTGTGCGATATAGTCTTGGAGCGATTAAAGGGGTCGGTGGGAATATTCTGAAGGAAATTTTCAAAGCACGGAGCCAGCAAAAGTTTCATGATTTATTTGACTTTTGTTTACGTGTTTCTTCCAAAATTGCAAATAGGAAAATAATTGAAACCCTTATTCATTCTGGCAGCTTTGATGAATTTGGTGAAGACCGGGCGATTCTTCTTGCGAGCATCGATGCAGCGATGGAGCATGCTTTGCTTGTGAAACCGGATGAGGATCAGGGTGACTTTTTTTCTGACGGAGACTTCTTTCCAAAACCAAAATATACAATCGTTGATCCGATCACAGCAGACGCTAAGCTCGCATTTGAGAAAGAAGTGCTGGGGCTTTATTTATCCGATCATCCTGTATCCGTTTATGAAGAGCAGCAAAAAAGGATGGAAACAGATCTTATTGCTGAATTAGATCTATCATCCCGTCAAGTAAGGTTATTTGTATTTACAGCAGAGCTAAACAAAATTCGCACCAAAAAAGGGAGCACCATGGCATTTGTCACGCTAAGTGATCAGAGCGGGGAAGTGGAAGGTGTTATCTTTCCAGAGGCCCTTAACCAGTATTCACACCTGCTTAGCAAAGGAAGAATTCTTTTCTTAACAGGCAAGCCTGAAGAAAGAGAAGGAAAGAAGCAAATAATTGTTCAAACCATTCAACCACCTGAACAGGCTATTGCGACATACAAGGAGAAAGAGCCGATCCTTTATTTAAAAATACCAAAAGAACAAGAAACAAATGAACAGCTGCGGCAGCTAAAGCAGTTATTCAAAGATCATTCAGGAGATACTTCCGTGATTTTATATTATGAAAGCAGCGGCAAAAGGATGAGGCTCGGGGAAGAAGATTGTATTCATCCGACTCAATCGTTTTTAGATAGGCTAAAAGGTTTATTAGGGAGAGAAAATGTGATATTAAAGCGATAGCTCTTTACATCATTTTCATATATGTTATAGTAGTTGGTGTTACGAGTCATTGGTCAGACCACTGTGTACGATGCGAATTTAGTGCCTGATACTAGCTTTGTTACTTCTATGTAGTGTCTGCAAATTAAACATATAATAAGTAAAATAAATAAAATTAATTCGTCTTTTTGGGACACAGAGGGGTGGATATTTTGACGTTGAGAGAAGAAGCTCTGCATATGCATAGAGTGAATAAAGGAAAACTTGAATCAAAGTCAAAGGTTGAGGTTAAGGACGCAAAGGATTTGAGTTTAGCTTACTCTCCTGGTGTTGCTGAGCCTTGCAAAGAAATATATGACAAGCCGGAAACTGTATACGAATATACAATGAAAGGCAATATGGTAGCAGTTGTTTCCGATGGAACGGCAGTACTTGGGCTTGGAAACATTGGCCCAGAAGCGGCCCTCCCAGTAATGGAAGGGAAAGCGGTTTTGTTTAAGAGCTTCGCGGGAGTAGATGCATTCCCTATATGCTTGAATACAACAGATATTGATAAGATTGTTGAAACTGTAAAACTGCTTGAACCAACGTTTGGCGGTGTTAACCTTGAAGATATCGCTGCGCCAAATTGTTTCTATATAGAAGAAAGACTTAAGAAAGAAACCAATATTCCTATTTTTCATGATGATCAGCATGGAACAGCAATCGTGACAGTTGCAGGTTTAGTAAATGCATTAAAACTGTCTGGCAAAAAAATGAATGAAATTAAAGTGGTCGCAAATGGTGCAGGAGCAGCTGGCATTGCGATTATCAAGCTGCTATACAGCTATGGTGTCCGAGAAATTATTATGTGTGATACAAAAGGTGCCATTTACGAAGGCCGTCCGCAGGGCATGAATGAAATTAAAAACGAAGTAGCTAAATATACGAATCGTGATAAGAAATCAGGTAGTCTTGCAGAAGTAATGACCGGTGCAGATGTCTTTATTGGGGTTTCTGCTGCTGGTGCCTTAACAGCTGAAATGGTGAAAACCATGAATGCAGATCCTGTAATTTTTGCAATGGCTAATCCCATCCCGGAGATTATGCCAGAAGAAGCTAAAGAAGCAGGAGCGCTCGTTGTTGGAACTGGAAGATCAGACTTTCCGAACCAAGTTAATAATGTGCTTGCTTTTCCAGGGATTTTCCGTGGAGCTTTGGATGTGCGCGCTACCCATATTAATGAAAAAATGAAGGTTGCAGCCGTTGAAGCGATTGCTAGTCTTATAGAAGAAACCGATTTGAATGCGGATTATGTCATCCCTGGACCTTTTGATCCTAGAGTTGCTCCTGCTGTTGCTGCAGCGGTTGCCAAGGCGGCAATGGAAACGGGAGTAGCACGCTTGAAGGTAGATCCAGAAGAAGTGAAAGAGAAAACAAGAAGATTAGCTGTTATTGGAAAAAGCGAGTGATGAATTGACGTGTTATCAGCTCAAACTGGATCTAAAGTATATGTCGTAATTGTACAGAAACTTCGAGAAATGATTGCAGCAGACGATTTAAAACCTGGAGATAAATTGCCATCTGAACGTGAATTATCAGAACGCCTGAAAGTAGGGCGTTCTTCTGTTCGCGAAGCTTTTAGAGCGCTGGAGCTGCTTGGCCTCATTGAAACGAGAAGAGGCGAAGGCACTTTTATACGCGATTTTAAAGGTCATCAGCTTGTTCAAGTACTCAGTACCTTTATTCTTCAAGATGAGAAGGCAAAAAAAGATATTAAAGAAACAAAGTATTTAATTGAGCTTGATTGTCTATGGCTCATTATGCAAAAAAAGAATAAAGAAGAACTATCAGACTTTAAGAAGTGGACAGAGCAGACCGCTTTTACAGACGATGAATTTTTCTATAAAATTATATTATTGGCAGATAATCATTTGTTTTTAAGAATGTGGGAAATTTTAAAGGACTATTATAATTCTCTGGACTTTCCGAAAGAAGAACTTCAAAAGCAAGATTATCTCTGGCTTATCGATGAATTACAAACTAAAGAAGAAATGAGAATCCGTTCCGCTTATAAGAGGTTACGAAAGCTTGTCGAATGAATAGCGACATATTTCAGCACTTTTTTTAGTATGGTTCATATATAGTAATTGGACAAGAATAGAAGCAATTTAGTTCTTATAGCTTGGAACTTATTTTACATGAGCATTAGTGGAATTTTTTAAATGAAATGAAGGTTACAATGAGAGGATGTCTGATTGCGCCTGTTGGCTCTGCAATCGGTAACTTTCTTTACATTGGTGGTCAGACCACCGATGGGGTGGGGAAAAATTAAATTTGAGTTTTATCAAACGGGGAGGTTTCATCTTGTTTAAAGAGATCTTTACGAAATCAAAAAAGATTAAATATGCAACAATACCATCGGAAGCAGCGAAGCAGGATGTTCCCGAGGGCATTATGACTAAATGTCCAAATTGTAAGAAAATCATGTATTCAAAAGAGCTTGTGAAAAATCTTAAGGTTTGTTTGAATTGTGATTATCATCTTTCTATGAATGCTTCCGAGCGCCTTGAAAGTTTTCTTGATCAAGGGAGCTTCGAAGAGATCAATGAAAATATGGTTTCAGAAAATCCATTGAATTTTCCAGGCTATTTAGAAAAACTGGAAAAAGACAGACAAAAAACAAACATCAACGAAGCGGTTGTAACTGGAATCGGAACAGTAGACAATCAGTCCCTCGTTGTTGCCGTGATGGATTCTACCTTCCGCATGGGAAGTATGGGGTCAGTTGTCGGTGAGAAGATTACTCGTGCCATTGAGAAGGCAGATGAACTTAGTGTTCCATTTGTGATCTTTACAGCTTCTGGCGGTGCCCGTATGCAAGAAGGGGTACTCAGCCTTATGCAAATGGCGAAGACAAGTGTGGCGCTGAAACGATTCAGCGATCATGGCGGGTTAATCATTTCCATTATGACCCATCCGACAACAGGCGGAGTTTCTGCGAGCTTCGCTTCACTGGGAGATTATAATTTTGCTGAACCAGGAGCTTTAATTGGATTTGCAGGCAGAAGAATTATCGAACAGACGATTAGAGAAGATCTTCCAGAGGATTTCCAGACGGCGGAATTTTTACTAAAGCATGGTCAATTAGACGCGGTTATTCACCGAGGTGAGCTGAAAGAGCAGCTTTCGAATATATTATCCATTCATCAGCCAGGAGGTGAACTAGAGTGGTAGGAGAATTAGAATTTGAAAAGCCGGTTGTTGAGTTAAAAAAGAAAATTGCTGAATTAAAGGAATTTACAAAAACGGCAGAAGTGGATTTATCTGCTGAGATTATAAAACTGGAGAGTCGTCTGGCCAAATTGGAAGAAGATATCTATGATCACATGAAGCCATGGGATCGTGTGCAGGTGGCACGTCATCCGCAGAGGCCTACCACTTTAGATTATATTTCAGAGTTATTTGAAGGGTTCTTTGAGTGTCATGGAGACCGGGTATTTGGTGAAGACGAGGCAATTGTTGGCGGAATTGCTAAATTTAAAGGTTTGCCTGTAACTGTCATTGGACATCAGCGCGGCAAGGATACAAAGGAAAATATCCGCAGAAATTTTGGGATGCCACACCCTGAAGGATATCGTAAAGCCATGCGTTTAATGAAACAGGCAGAGAAGTTTCAGCGCCCGATAATTTGCTTTATTGATACAAAAGGCGCGTATCCTGGAAAAGCAGCGGAAGAACGTGGGCAAAGTGAAGCAATTGCCCGCAATCTGTTTGAAATGGCGAGCCTAACCGTCCCAGTCATTTGTATTGTGATCGGTGAAGGAGGGAGCGGCGGTGCACTTGCATTAGGTGTTGGAAACCATATTCATATGCTGGAGAACTCAACCTATTCAGTTATTTCGCCTGAAGGTGCTGCGGCTATTCTTTGGAAGGATTCAACACAGGCTAAAAAGGCAGCAGAATCAATGAAAATTACAGCTCCGGACCTAAAAGAACTTGGTATTATTGATGAGATTATTCCTGAAGTTAAAGGAGGAGCACATAAAGATATCCAGCAGCAGGCTGTATCAATCGGAGAAGTTCTAAAAGCTTCTTTAAAAGAGCTTCTTTCATTAACAGAAGAAGGATTAGTCGATCATCGTTATGTAAAGTATAAGCAGATAGGTAAATATTCGTTTTTAAATGATTATATTGGGGTAAAATAAAACGTGCTAACGCACGTTTTTTTATACTTTTTGAAATATAAAAGGCACCACCCAAGGAGAAGCGCCTCATTTAGAATTAAGAAAATTTGGTACTTTATCCAAACTGATATAGAATGTGAATGAGGAGTATTTATAATTTTTCTCCAAAATGAATGAATTTTTTTGCCCTAGGTATGGGTTTTTTCTTAAGGAAAGGCTTTTTCTGAGCGATTGTTGTTTTAATGATCACTTTAAAAAGGGAATTTTAGTATTATGGCTGTTGATTGAAACATAAGAGTGGGAGATTACTGCGCGATGAGGAGCGTGCACCCGACCGACCGAAAGCGAGTATTCTGAAGTGGGAAATCTTTGTAAATTCAAGTGAAAACAACAAAGCTTGTGAGATAGCCAGGAAAATGGTGTCCATGTTCAAAAAACAGGCTTAACTCTAAAATGTGTCACATTTTTGTACAAATAAGCGTTTTCATTTCACGAATAATTCCGTCTATATTGTTTATTTTTTATTACAGTTGAGATAGGCTGTTCTTCATGGTATTTTAGAAATATTGATTAGTATAGAATATATGATTTGTGTAATTATGTAAAGGATATGAAAAATTTACATTATTAGCAAATTAAAAACCGATGCAGGTTTTGTCATTCTAAATAAGAGGTGAGTAAACATGAAAAGAATTGGTGTTTTAACGAGTGGTGGAGACTCTCCAGGCATGAATGCAGCAGTTCGTGCAGTAGTGCGTAAAGCTATTTTTCATAATGTAGAGATTTATGGAATTTTTGGAGGGTATGCTGGTCTGATCAGCGGCAATATTAAAAAGCTGGAATTAGGATCAGTAGGTGACATTATACATAGAGGCGGTACAATGCTGTATTCTGCAAGATGTGAGGAATTCAAAACAAAAGAAGGACAGCAAAAAGGAATTGAGCAGCTGAAGAAACACGGAATTGACGGACTTGTTGTTATTGGCGGAGACGGTTCATACCGTGGCGCGAAAGCATTGACAGAACAAGGATTTCCATGTGCTGGTGTTCCTGGAACGATTGATAATGATATTAACGGCACTCAATACACAATTGGCTTTGATACTGCGTTAAATACAGTTATTGATGCAATTGATAAAATCAGGGATACAGCAACATCACATGAAAGAACATTTATTATTGAAGTAATGGGAAGAGATGCTGGTGATATTGCGCTATGGGCAGGTCTTGCTGGCGGAGCAGAGACGATTCTAATCCCTGAAGTTGGCTATGATATCCAGGAAATTAAATCTCGTCTGATCAAAGGTCATGAGCGTGGAAAGAAACATAGTATTATTGTGGTTGCTGAAGGTGTGTGCAGCGGAGTTGATTTTGCTAAACAAGTGAAAGAAGTAACAGATTTCGATACTCGTGTATCTGTGCTTGGCCATATTCAGCGCGGCGGATCACCAACAGCATTTGACCGTGTACTAGCAAGCCGCCTTGGTGCACGTGCAGTTGAACTTCTTTTAGATGGTAAGGGCGGACGAGCAGTTGGTGTTCAAAATAACAATGTTGTTGATCATCACTTTGAAGAGATTTTCAATATGAAGCATGAAATCGATACGGATTTATACAAGTTATCTCAAGAATTATCCATATAAAATTATAAAGAGATATTGGAGGAAGAAAAATGCGTAAAACGAAAATTGTTTGTACAATTGGTCCTGCTAGTGAAAGCATTGAAAAACTTACACAACTGATTGAAGCTGGAATGAATGTTGCAAGACTTAACTTTTCACACGGAGATTACGAGGAGCATGGTGCGCGGATTAAAAACATTCGTGAAGCATCAGAAAAAACTGGAAAAACGGTTGCAATCCTTTTAGACACAAAAGGTCCTGAGATCCGTACAAACAACATGCAAAATGGTTCCATTGAGCTTGTTGCCGGTAATGATGTTATTGTTTCCATGACTGAAGTAGAAGGAACACCAGAGAAGTTTTCTGTTACATATGAAGGACTAATTGATGATATACATGTTGGTTCAAAAATCTTATTAGATGATGGTCTTATTGGCCTTGAAGTAACAAAAATTGAAAAAGCTACAAGTGAAATCCACACAAAAATCTTAAACAGCGGTACATTGAAGAATAAAAAGGGTGTAAATGTACCAGGTGTATCAGTAAAACTTCCAGGAATTACAGAAAAGGATGCAAATGATATCCTATTTGGAATAGAGCAGAAAGTAGACTTCGTCGCTGCATCATTTGTTCGACGCGCTTCTGATGTTCTGGAAATCCGTCAGCTTTTAGAGGATAATGGAGCATCATATATTAACATTATTCCTAAAATCGAAAACCAAGAAGGTGTCGATAACATCGATGAAATTCTTGATGTATCAGATGGATTAATGGTTGCCAGAGGAGACCTTGGTGTTGAAATTCCGGCTGAAGAAGTACCTTTAGTTCAAAAAAGCTTAATTAAAAAATGCAATATCCAAGGAAAGCCAGTTATCACTGCAACACAAATGCTTGATTCTATGCAGCGCAACCCGCGTCCAACAAGAGCAGAAGCAAGTGATGTAGCTAATGCGATTTTTGATGGAACAGATGCCATCATGCTATCAGGTGAAACAGCTGCTGGAACATATCCAGTTGAAGCAGTTCAAACAATGCATAATATTGCTTCACGTGCAGAATCTGCATTAAACCATAAAGAAATTCTATCAAATCGCAGCAAGAGCACTGAACACAATTTAACTGATGCGATTGGACAATCTGTTGCACATACTGCATTAGATTTAGATGTGAGTGCGATCATTACAGCTACTGAAAGTGGACATACAGCTCGAATGGTTTCAAAATACAGACCAAAGTCTCCAATCGTGGCTGTTACATCAAACGAGTTTGTTTCCCGCCGCTTGGCATTAGTGTGGGGCGTGCATACACAAGTTGGGCCAAGATCCACATCGACTGATGAAATGCTAGATGTTGCTGTACAGGAAAGCTTAAATAGCGGCATTGTATCTTCAGGAGATTTAGTTGTAATCACTGCAGGTGTTCCAGTGGGTGAAGCTGGAACGACGAACTTAATGAAGATCCATGTAGTTGGGGATGTCATTGCTAGAGCTCAAGGTATTGGCAGAAAGACAGCTTATGGTAAGGCTGTTGTTGCCCGCACTGCGAAAGAAGCTTTAGAAAAGGTAACAGAAGGATCAATCCTAGTTACGATTGGAACAGATCGTGAAATGGTACCAGCTATTGAAAAATGCAGTGCCCTTATCACTGAAGAAGGCGGACTTACAAGCCATGCGGCTGTAGTTGGCTTAAATGTTGGAGTACCAGTCATTGTTGGGGTAGAAGACGCCATGAAGTTGATTAAAGATGGACAAGAGATCACCGTTGATGCACGCCGAGGCATTATTTACAACGGGCACGCTAGCGTCCTTTAAAAATTAATTATTAAATAAATGAGAGCTGCTGAGACATAAGTTTTAACACAACTACAGAACCGAATGATTAGGGAGTGAATCTTTCTAATCATTCGTTTTTTTGTTTGTTTAATATTTAATATTTCTAAACATGAGCGCAATGGAACGGGCTTGTGAAAACACGTAATCCTTGAAAATGAACTTTCGTGTTTTACAAATAGTAGTTTCGTTTTGTCCCAGCCTCTTTTTCCCCTAATAATGGTAATTATTCTTTTTGTTCTGAGGTTCAAGTGATTTCTGATACAATGTTAGTAAGAATAAAAATAAAGAGGTGGCAATATGCGCTACATCCTTTTAACAATATTTATTGTGATTCCGGTATTAGAAATAACAGCAATTATGCTTTCAGGTAATATTATTGGAATTGGTCCAACACTAATTCTTATTTTTATCACAGCACTTTTAGGCGGGTACTATGCGCGTAAACAAGGACTTGAAACGTTTAGGAAAGCACAAAGGCAGATGCAATACGGAGAAATGCCAGGAGATACGATCATGGATGGAGTCTGTATCTTTGTGGGAGCTATCTTATTATTGCTGCCAGGCTTTTTTACAGACATTCTGGGACTGGTTCTGTTATTGCCCCCAACACGCTCCTTGATTAAAGGAAGACTGTTTAAAGCCATTACAAAACGAGTTAATAAACGTAATATCAAAATTATTACGTAACAAAGGAGGTTGGGACATAAGTATTTACCACAACAACAGAATCGAATGATTAGAAGGTAAACCTTTCTAATCATTCGGTTTTTTTGTTTAACATTTAATATTTCTAACATGAGTGAAATGGAGCGGAGGACCCTCGACTCCTATGGGCAATAGAGGAAAAGGTGAGACCCCGCAGGAGCTTTGCTCCGAGGAGGCTCAGCTTCCTTCCCATGGAAAGCGAGGATCTGGAGCGCAGTGGAACGGGCTTGTGTAAACACGTAAACCTTGAAAATGAACATTCGTGTTTTACAAACAGTATTTTCGTTTTGTCCCAGCCTCTTGTCTTTTTGGTCACTTACTTACTTTTCTGTTCCTTTTATAAAAGACCATATGTCACGAAAAACATTGGCTCGGTGCAAGGTAGAAATGATGACAAGAGTGACGGGTCCCACAATAAGCCCCAGAAATCCAATCAGCTTAAATCCGACAAACAGTGCAATAAGTGTTGCAAGCGGATCTAGACCAATGCTTGAGGAAAGCACTTTTGGCTCCATAATTTGACGTTGTACAATGACGATAATATATAAGATTCCAAGACCAATTGCCATGCCCATATCACCAGAAATCGCCTCAAAAATAATCCAAGGCACAAATATTAAACCTGTCCCAAGGTAAGGAATAATATCAACAATCCCTGTAATGAGGGCAATCGTAATCGCATAATCGACCCGTAAGATCAAGAGGCCGATTAAGATGATAACAGTTGTAAATGATACAAGTGTTGCTTGTGCTTTAATGAAACCAAATAATGCTTTTTTCAAATCTTCAATAACGGTTCTGCTGCTTGATTTAGCACGTGATGGCAGCATTTTTCCGAATCTTCCTGAAAGGCGATACCAATCTTTGCTTATAAAAAAAGTGGCGAGCATAGAAAAAATTGTGACAGTTGCGGCGTTCGGAAACCAGGATAATATGTTTGGAATTTTTTCGAAAAAAGACTGAATAAAGGTACCAAGCGTACTGCCGATATTGCGGCCAACATTTTCTATATTGGTCATAATGGTATCCTGCTGACCCGTCTCCAAATTGTTAAAAATACTAGTTAATTGGTTATAAAGCGGAATGATTTGTCCAGCAAAGAAGAGTTCGATATGCGTAATAAGTGTCTCTAGATGTTCAGGAACGACCTTAGCCAGATAATCGGCTCCTGAAACGATTTCAGCTATAAGAAGTGTGATCAAACCGGCAAATATGGCAAAAATAAGGATTAACGCAATAAATACAGCCAAAAGTCTAGGCATACGGCCTTTTCTTTCAAGAAAATCTACTGCAGGGTTGATAAAAAAGGCGATGGCCAAGCCGATTATAAATGGATATGTAACCTTCGATATGTAGTAAAAAGAAAGTAGGCTCAATATGATCAAGCCAATGACAAAGATTAGCCTCAATGCCCGGTTAAGATAAATATTGTTCAATCTTTTGCCTCCTTGCCCTCTATTCTTGAAAATAGGTGTTATGGTTATATACGACGACTAGAACATAATTACCTTTAAATGAATCTATAATCTAAAACAATCATACATAAATGATATATATGAGAATCATTTAAATGATGTAAATTTTGTATCATATAGTTATGATGTTTTCTAGAACCGATGAACAGGATTATAAAGATATAACTATGTTACGATAATTTGTGTAAGGTGGAATAATCATGATTTCTCAATCTCTTGTTTTCTTATTGTTATTATTGGGAATAAGTATAATAGCTAAAAACCAGTCATTAATGCTGGCTGTATTTGTGCTGCTCATTTTAAAGGCAGTTGGCGGTGGAAGTCATCTGTTTTCTTTTATACAATCAAAAGGGATTAATTGGGGAGTTACAATCATTACCATTGCTGTCCTGGCTCCTATTGCAAGTGGTGAAATTGGTCTGCGGGATTTAGGGGATGCTTTTAAGTCACCATATGCATGGATTGCGCTAATATCTGGTATTGTGGTAGCTCTTATCGCAAAAGGAGGAGTAACTCTTTTAGCTGAAGATCCGCAAATAACAGTCGCCTTGGTATTAGGAACGATTCTGGCTGTCTCACTATTTAAAGCAGTAGCTGTTGGTCCATTAATTGGTGCAGGCATTGCTTATTTAATGATGAAAATAATCGATTTAATTAAATAACATTTTTCTTGTAAAACAATTTATTTTATTAATTTAAGTTGTTTTCGTTCACAAAAGTCAGATAATTGTTTATAATAGGACTTGTAAGCGCAAACTATTTGTTATTCATTATATTCTCTATTAAAATAGTATTAACTATTTTTGCATCAAAAAGAAATGTAAGCATTTTCTTTTTTTTTATTGTATATTCTCGAGCAAGCGCTCAGTCCGGTCAAGTATATAAAACCTTTTGATTTAGGGGGATTTGTAGAAGGGTTTATACATATCTCCTAATGATTTAGCCGAGAGCAATAAAAATTTGTGATCCAATAGTCTGTACTTCGGCTGCTTGTGCCGGCTTTTAAGCTAACAGTTATTGAAATTCATTCGAGAGTATTCAGCATGATAATTTGTAAACGCTTATGTGTGCAAAGGGTAAGGGGAAATTTATTACGTAGAGGAGATGTTTTATATGACAGTAACACGCGGACTTGAAGGAATCGTCGCCACACAGTCATCTATTAGTTCAATCATAGACGATACATTAACGTATGTAGGCTATGATATTGATGATTTAGCGGAGAATGCAAGCTTTGAGGAAGTTATTTATTTGTTATGGCACCGCAGTCTTCCAACAAAGGCGCAATTAGATGAATTTAAAGCCCTGCTTGCTGAGAATGCTGAACTGCCTGAAGAGGTTCTGCAGCACTTTAAAATGTATCCAATTAATAAAGTTCATCCAATGGCTGCATTACGCTCTGCTGTTTCATTGCTTTCTTTATATGATGAAGAAGCAGATTTAATGGATGAGGAAGCAAACTATCGAAAAGCTGTTCGACTTCAAGCGAAAATGCCGGCAATTGTTACAAGCTTTTCGCGGATTCGTAAAGGTTTAGAGCCTATCGCACCGAAGAAGGATTTAGGATTTGCTGCAAATTTCCTTTATATGCTTACAGGTGAAGAACCTGAAGATATTGCTATTGAGGCGTTTAATAAAGCGTTGGTGCTTCACGCCGACCATGAATTAAATGCATCTACATTTACAGCACGCGTGTGTGTAGCTACGTTATCAGACGTTTATTCTGGTGTAACAGCAGCTATTGGAGCGCTCAAAGGGCCGCTGCATGGCGGAGCTAACGAGGCGGTTATGAAGATGCTGTCTGAGATCGAGACCCTCGATAATGTTGATCCATACATTCGTGAAAAACTTGCTAACAAAGAAAAAATCATGGGCTTTGGTCACCGTGTTTACCGTCAGGGAGATCCACGTGCTAAACACTTAAGAGAAATGTCTAAAAGGCTGACAGAGCTTACTGGAGAACCTCATTGGTATGAAATGTCTACACAAATTGAAGGCATTGTGACAGGGGAGAAGAACCTGCCGCCAAACGTTGATTTTTATTCTGCTTCTGTCTACCATAGCTTAGGCATTGACCATGATTTATTTACACCAATTTTCGCAGTAAGCCGTGTATCTGGCTGGTTAGCGCATATTTTAGAACAATATGACAATAATCGTCTGATCCGTCCTCGTGCTGAATATACAGGACCAGGCATGCAAAAATATGTACCAGTTGAAAACAGAGGCTAATATATAGCTGCTGTTAACTTATACAAATGATGTACAGCATTTTACTTTTCTGTGTATAATTGCTGTGTTAGATTGAAATAGGCTAAAGGTTAGAAGCAGACACATGCTTTCTGACCTTCAGCTTTACTATTTTGGCACGAAAACCTGATGTGAAAAGGAAGGGAGAAATGAACATGCAAGGTGAAAAAATTACAGTAAGCAATGGGGTATTAAATGTACCAAACAATCCGATCGTTCCATTTATTGAAGGAGATGGAATTGGTCCTGATATTTGGGCATCTGCATCAAGAGTTTTAGACGCTGCTGTTGAGAAGGCATACAACAATGAGCGCAAGCTTGTATGGAAAGAAGTACTGGCTGGTGAAAAGGCATTTAACCAAACTGGTGAGTGGCTTCCAACTGAAACACTGGATACGATTAATGAGTATTTAATTGCTATTAAAGGTCCTTTAACGACTCCAATCGGCGGAGGAATTCGTTCTCTGAATGTTGCGCTTCGTCAAGAGCTTGACTTATTTGTTTGTTTGCGCCCTGTACGCTGGTTCGAAGGAGTTCCTTCTCCTGTAAAACGTCCTCAAGACACAGATATGGTTATTTTCCGCGAAAATACGGAAGATATTTACGCTGGTATTGAATATGCAAACGGCTCAGACGAAGTGAAAAAGCTTATTTCTTTCCTTCAAGACGAACTGGGTGTTAACAAAATCCGTTTCCCTGAAACTTCAGGAATTGGGATTAAACCAGTATCAGAAGAGGGTACATCTCGTCTAGTACGCGCTGCAATTGAGTATGCAATCAAAGAAGGGCGTAAATCTGTAACACTTGTACATAAGGGTAACATTATGAAGTTTACAGAAGGTGCATTTAAAAACTGGGGTTATGAGCTTGCAGAAAGAGAATACGGTGAGAAGGTATTCACTTGGGCAGAGTATGACCGCATTAAAGATGAAAAAGGCGCAGATGCTGCGAATAAAGCACAAGCTGATGCTGAAGCAGCTGGCAAAATCATCGTTAAAGATTCTATTGCTGATATCTTCTTACAGCAAATCCTTACACGTCCAAGTGAATTTGACGTTGTGGCAACGATGAACCTGAATGGTGATTACATTTCCGATGCATTGGCTGCACAAGTTGGCGGAATTGGAATTGCACCTGGTGCAAATATCAACTACGAAACTGGCCATGCGATTTTTGAAGCAACACATGGTACAGCACCGAAGTATGCTGGTCTTGATAAAGTAAATCCATCATCTGTTATTCTATCAGGTGTGCTATTGCTTGAGCATTTAGGCTGGACTGAAGCGGCAAGCCTGATCTTAAAATCAGTGGAAAAAACGATTGCCTCTAAAGTGGTAACATATGATTTTGCACGTTTAATGGATGGAGCAACAGAAGTAAAATGCTCTGAATTCGGTGATGAGTTAATTAAAAATATGGGTTAATCCTATTCAATAACTGTTGTATGAAGGCTGTTCGAATAGAACAGCCTTTTGTTTAAAAAATGTAAAGACAAGCTTAGGAGGAATTTTTCATGACAATGAGACGAAAAAAAATATCCGTGATCGGCGGCGGGTTTACTGGAACTACAACTGCATTTTTACTTGCTCAAAAGGAGCTTGGCGATGTAGTGCTAGTTGATATGCCTCATAATGAAAATCCGACAAAAGGAAAAGCCCTCGATATGCTGGAGGCAAGTCCTGTTCAGGGATTTGATGCAAATATTATCGGCACTGCCAATTATGAAGACACGAAGGATTCAGATATTGTTGTAATAACTGCTGGAATTGCCCGAAAGCCAGGAATGAGCCGTGATGATTTAGTGCAAACCAATCAAAAGGTAATGAAGAGTGTGACACAGGAAATTGTAAAATACTCTCCTAATTCCTATATTATCGTCTTAACAAATCCAGTGGATGCAATGACATATACGGTATTTAAAGAGTCCGGCTTTCCGAAAAACCGTGTAATCGGACAATCAGGGGTATTAGATACTGCTCGTTTCCGAACTTTTGTTGCCCAGGAATTGAATCTTTCCGTAAAAGATATTACTGGATTTGTGTTAGGTGGGCATGGTGATGACATGGTTCCGCTTGTCCGTTATTCCTACGCAGGCGGGATTCCGCTTGAAACATTAATTCCTGCTGAGCGCTTAGAGGCAATTGTTGAACGTACACGAAAAGGCGGCGGTGAAATTGTTAACCTGTTAGGAAACGGCAGTGCGTATTATGCTCCTGCAGCTGCATTGGTTGAAATGTGTGAAGCCATCCTAAAGGATCAGCGACGTGTATTACCAGCAATTGCGTATTTAGAAGGTGAATATGGCTATGAGGGGATTTACCTGGGTGTTCCAACAATACTAGGAGCAAACGGGATTGAAAAGATTGTTGAGCTAGACTTAGAAGAAAATGAAAAGACTGCGCTGGATCAATCTGTTCAGTCTGTTAAGAGCGTATTAGAAATATTGGTTTAACTTCTAAACAAGCTGATAAAATGTAAATGAATGATTAGGGATTGAAGGAATAATGACTTGATCGTTTGATTCCTTCAATCCTTTTTATTTTTACTAGCTCAATAAAATTCATTTTTGCTTTACAACAAGATATATGCTAATATAAAAAAACAGAATAGTAAGTTAACAGTTGTTTTTACCTTGCGGAAGAACAATCATTTTTTTGTTTAAAAATGAAACCGCTTACATAATTATGGAGGTGTTTGAATGCTTTTAGGGAAAAAAAGAAAGCTTGGGAGAAAGATTGAAGAAATATCAGTAGGTGAAAAACTAACATTAACAGAAGTGATTGAAGACAAAGATCTGCTGTTATATTTAGGATTAACTAATGATGCGAACCCTTTATATATTCAGCATGATTACGCATCACAAACTCCATATAAAAAACCAATCGTGCCCAGTATTATGTTAAATGGCATGATCACTTCAGCAGTCTCTAAATATTTACCCGGTCCAGGCAGTCATGTCTTAAAGCAAAATCTTGACTATGTAAAGCCTGTTTATCATTATGCATCTGTAACTTTTTTATTTGAGGTAACAGCAGTAAACCCATCTGATCATACAATTCTGCTGAATGTAATAGGTACAAATGAAGAGAACGATATTGTCATTCAAGGTGACGTCACAGTGTGCCCGCCCCACCGAATTCAGCAAATGGATGGCAATGCGCTTGATAACTTTTAACTTATAAAATTTTGGATGCTGGCTGATCAAGCCGCATCTTTTTTTGAGGTGAAAATAGCGAATGCACGTTCCTTTATTGCTATAATGATATTAGGCAATTTATGAAAATGGATTACATAGATGTATTTGTGGTTTCTGAATAAATTAACAATTTTTAATTGGATGCGTTTTCATCATAAGATATTCTTTCGAAAGGGTTGCATTGTAAAGAAGTGTTTATATTATAATAGATTTAGGTAGTTGGGGGATGTTGCCGGTTATCCGGCAATATATTTGGGGGAATAAACATATCGGAGGCTTTTCATGAATAAAAAAGTACTTGTCGTCGACGATGAACAATCAATTGTTACTTTGCTTCAATATAACTTACAGCAAGCTGGATATGATGTTTTAACTGCTGAAGACGGAGAACTGGGAATGGAGCTCGCAATTTCCGAAAAACCAGATTTAATTGTTCTCGATTTAATGCTTCCTAAAATGGATGGCATTGAGGTATGCAAGCAGCTTAGGCAGCAAAAAATTGAGGTGCCTATTCTAATGCTGACGGCCAAGGATGATGAATTTGATAAAGTACTAGGACTTGAATTGGGCGCAGATGATTATATGACGAAGCCTTTCAGCCCTCGAGAAGTTGTAGCTCGTGTGAAAGCTATTTTAAGAAGAATACAAACTCAGCCAGAGTATGATACAGGCCAAGCCGAACTTCAGGATTATATTCAAATCGCCGGATTAAAAATTTATCCGGATCGATATGAAGCCTTTGCAGAAGAAGAACTTTTGGAATTAACGCCGAAAGAATTTGAACTCCTGCTCTATCTGGGCAGACATAAAGGACGAGTGCTGACAAGAGATCAGTTATTAAGTGCCGTCTGGAATTATGACTTTGCAGGCGATACACGCATTGTCGATGTTCACATCAGCCATCTGCGGGAAAAAATCGAACATGACACGAAGAAACCTGTTTATATTAAAACGATACGCGGACTAGGATATAAGCTGGAGGAACCTAAGAAAGAATGATTAATTTCAGATCACGGCTATTGTTCGCTTTAATAACCTTAATTATAGCCATATTAATATTCCTGGGAATTCTATTAGGGCAGCTTTTTAAGACGAATTCTCTGCAGTCTTTTGATGAACGTTTGCAGAGTGAGAGTGATTTAGTAAAAAATTATGTGGACGACCAAGGTGGCGTCAACAGGCTTAGTGAAGAAAAAATAAAAGAAGTAGCTGAAACCTTAAATGTTCATATTACAATAGCACTGCCTGGTGGCAGCATTGTTCTTGAGAGTCATGATAAAAGTAATGTTAGCAGGCATCAGGCTATTGTTGAGGATATAACAAAGGGAATTAACAGCTCAGAAGAAGTTCTAGAAATTCAGGGCGGATTTAATCTGAATTATTATTGGCGGCCAATCGGGCTAAGTGAGGACCCAGAAGGTTATATCATTTTAAGCACTGCGATCACCCAGGTGCAAGATGCTTACAGGCAAATTTGGTGGACTTTAAGCATTAGCCTTGGAGCAGCATTATTTATTATTATCTTGCTTGTAACTCGTATAACATCTAATTACACACAGCCGATTGAATCAGCTACAAAAGTGGCAATTGAATTGGCAAAAGGGAATTATCGGGCAAGAACGTACGAGGATCCTTTGAATGAAACGAGTATGTTAAGTAATTCTATCAACATCCTAGCCAGGAACCTGCAAGAGATGGTGAAATCTCAGGAAATTCAGCAGGACCGCATTGAGACATTAATTGAAAACATGGGCAGTGGCCTTGTTTTGATTGATAGCAAAGGATATATAAATTTAATAAATCGTTCTTATAAAGAGATTTTTCAAGTCAGCTCTTCATTCTATTTACATAAGCTCTATTATGAAGTGATGGATAATAATGAGTTAACATCGATGGTAGAAGAAGTATTTATGACCGAGCATAAGGTGCGCAAGCAGCTTTTAATTCCAGTTGGCATTGAAAGAAAGCATTTTGATGTTTCTGGTGTACCCATTATTGGAACAAATAATGTTTGGAAAGGCGTCTTGCTTGTTTTTCATGATATTACAGAATTAAAAAAGCTTGAACAAATGAGAAAAGACTTTGTTGCAAATGTATCGCATGAGCTGAAAACACCTATTACATCTATTAAAGGGTTTTCAGAGACTCTTCTGGACGGTGCGATGGAAGATAAGCAGGCATTAACGGACTTTTTAAAGATCATCCTCCAAGAGAGCGATCGATTACAATCTCTTGTTCAAGATTTATTAGATTTATCAAAGATTGAGCAGCAAGGCTTTAGCTTATCTAAAGAAATATTTGATATACAAGTAATGATGAAAGAAGTCTTAGCCATTATGCATGGTAAATTAGAAGAAAAGGATATCTCTCTTTTCTTTGAAAGACAGGAAGAAGCTATATTAATGGAAGGAGATCCTTCCCGGCTGAAGCAAGTAATCATTAATTTATTGTCAAATGCCATATCATACACGCCTCAAGGCGGCAGAATCTCATTAACCGTTGCAAATGGACCGAAAACATTATTTATTAAGGTTCAAGATACTGGGATTGGAATTGAACAAGAGGAGATTCCAAGGATTTTCGAACGTTTCTATCGTGTCGATAAAGCGAGAAGCCGCAATTCAGGCGGAACTGGTTTAGGTCTGGCGATTGTAAAGCATATTGTTGAAGCTCATAAGGGGAAAATTTCAGTTGAAAGTGATGTTGGTGAAGGCACGTCCTTTCATATTGAGCTTCCTAAAGGAAATCTAGAAAACCGCGTTTAGTAGGCAGTGGGATTAAAAAACACATAACTCATGAAGGGTTTACATTATATTTACAGTCTGTTTATCTTCTGTTTACATTAGACCTTTATAATGATTAAGGAAACCCCTTCATCCAAGGTACCAAAGAAAGGAGAAAGCCTACCCCGCTTTCTCCTTTTCTTTATGTCTCACACTCTCAATTAAATTTCTCCATAGATTAGACTCCCACTCCCTTGTTTTCATATAAAACTTAATCATTGAAGATATTGATCTTCATCTACTTCAACTTAATTGTCATTTTTATGAAACTTTTTTGTATTCTGACCGTAATAAAGTTACAGACAAAGAAACAGGGAAGGGGAGTAAAATGGTTAGTTTAAAGAGGATTTATACATTAGCTGGTTTGGCTATCTTGATTGTCGTTTTAGCAATTATCGCCTTTACTTCATGGTACACAGTTGATGAATCAGACCAAGCAGTTATTTTAACTTTTGGAGATGCAAAGGATACAATTACCGAGCCAGGATTGCATTTCAAAATGCCATGGCCAATTCAAAGTGTTGAAAAATTATCAAAGGAAACCTTCAGTCTCCAGTTTGGCTATGAAGAGCAAGAAGGAGAGATTAAAGATTTTCCGGATGAAACCAAAATGATTACGGGTGATGAAAACATTGTATTAGCCGACCTGGTTGTTCAATGGAAAATTACCGATCCTGAAAAATTTCTTTTTAACGCTGAAGATCCCGAAGAAATTTTATACGATGGTACGTCTTCGTCACTGCGCAGTATTATTGGAAGCTCACAAATAGACGATGCCTTAACTTCAGGAAAAGCACAAATTGAAGCAGATGTGTGGGAACTGCTGACAACTCTCATTGAAAAATATGACATTGGTATATCCATATTAGCTGTTAAGCTTCAGGATGTAGAGTTGCCTAATGCAGATGTTCGGAAAGCGTTTACAGATGTTACGGATGCGCGTGAAACCATGAACACGAAATTGAATGAAGCTGAAAAGTACAAGAATCAAAGAATGAATGAGGCACAGGGTGAAGTTTCAGCGATCAAATCACGTGCACAAGGGGAGCAGGAATCCCGGTTACAGGGTGCACGAGGAGATGTTGCGGTCTTCAACAGCCTATATGAAGAATATCGGAATAGCCCTGATATTACAAGGGAACGGTTAATGCTTGAGACGATGGAACAGGTATTGCCTGGGGCTGAAATTTATATTATGAATGATGATGGAAATACGATGAAGTATTTCCCCATTAGACCTTTAGAGAAAGAACAACCAAAGCAAGCGGCTGAAGGAAGTGAAAATAATGAGTGATCACAACATAGTGGATATAAATGAACGAGGTGGCGGAGGCGGCAATCAGTTCATGAACCGAAAATTTATTAGGTTTGGCATCATTGCAGTTATTTTCATAGCTCTGCTTTTAATCTTGTTTACAAACCTTTTTATTGTAAAAGAAGGTGAATATAAAGTAGTCCGTCAGTTCGGTGAAGTTGTCCGAATCGAAAATACGCCAGGTCTTTCCTATAAAATCCCTTTTATACAAAGTGTAACGACTTTACCAAAATATCAAATGACTTATGATGTATCTGAGGCAGAGATCAATACGAGAGATAAAAAGCGTATGATCATTGATAATTATGCTGTATGGAAAATTGATGACCCGATTAAAATGATCTCAAATGCCAGAACGCTTCAGGGTGCGGAAGCGAAAATGGAGGAATTTATTTACTCTGTTACGAGAACACAGCTTGGACAGCTTGATTATGACGAGATCATTAATGATGAAAAGTCTTCTAGAGGATCCTTAAATACGGAGATTACAGATATGGTCAATGAACTGCTAACGAAAGATAATTATGGCATCTCAGTGACTGACGTACGTATAAAAAGAACGGATTTGCCGCCTGAGAACGAGCAATCTGTTTTTACCAGGATGATTTCTGAACGTGAATCAACGGCACAGGAATACCTATCCAAAGGAGATGCTGAGAAAAATAAGATTATCGCTGAGACGGACCGTGATGTTACGAAAATGCTGGCAGCTGCCAGAGCCGAGGCTGAGCAAATTCGTGCAGACGGGGAAGCGGAAGCAGCAAGAATTTATAATGAGGCTTTCTCCAAAGATCAAAGTTTTTACAGCTTATATAGGACCTTAGAATCCTATAAAAAGACGATAAATGGCGAAACGGTAATTGTATTGCCATCTGATTCTCCTTATGCACGTTTATTAATGGGATATACAGATACAGAATAAAATTGATTGATTTTTATACCGAAACCGTTATTTTCCTTTCCTTATCATGACATGATAAAATAAAGGAAATTACGGTTTTTTTTTATGAATTTAAAAATATAATTCGAAAAAAACACGGGAGGAAGAAAAGATGACCAAAAATAAGCTTGTTCTTATTGACGGCAATAGCATCGCTTATCGTGCATTTTTTGCACTGCCGCTCTTGAATAATGATAAAGGTATACATACCAATGCTATATATGGTTTTACAATGATGCTGACAAGAATACTAGAAGATGAGAAGCCATCCCATATTCTTGTGGCTTTTGATGCTGGGAAGACGACATTCCGCCATAAAACATTTAGTGAGTATAAGGGAGGAAGGCAAAAGACACCGCCTGAGCTGTCAGAACAATTCCCGTTTATAAGAGAATTGCTTGACCGGTACAGCATCTCACGCTATGAATTAGAAAATTATGAAGCTGATGATATTATCGGCACTCTATCTTTACAGGCAGAGCAGGAAGGCTTTGAAGTGAAGGTGATTTCCGGTGACAAAGACTTGACCCAATTAAGCTCGCAGAATACCACTGTTGCCATTACGAAAAAAGGAATTACGGAGATTGAAGAATACACACCTGCACATATAGAGGAAAAGTATGGAATTACTGCTGATAGAATTATTGATATGAAAGGTCTTATGGGAGATAGCTCAGATAACATTCCCGGTGTTCCAGGTGTCGGGGAAAAAACGGCCTTAAAGCTGTTAAAAGAATTTGGATCTCTTGAAGATTTGCTCAATTCGATTGAACAAGTAAGCGGAGCCAAGTTAAAAGAAAAGCTTGAGCAATACAAGGACCAAGCCGTCATGAGTAAAGAGCTTGCGACGATCACAAGAGAAGCGCCAGTTGAAATTTCTATAGCGGATCTGCATTATAATGGCTATGAATTAGATCAAGTAAAGAGTTTATATAAGGAGCTTGGCTTTAATTCTCTTCTGGACAAGCTCGGAGCAGATAGTGAAGAAGCAGAGGAAGCAAACTTAGAGGAAATTTCATTCACAATATCAGAAGAAATTGAACAAGATATGCTTACAGAGCACAGTGCATTTTATGTGGAGATCCTAGAAGATAATTATCATTATGCTGAGATCACCGGTTTTTCGCTTGTGAATGAGTCAGGAAGCTATTTCTTCAGTAAAGATGTCGCTTTACAGTCTGATCTCTTTAAAAAATGGGCAGAGGATCCTAATAAGAAAAAAACAGTTTATGATGCTAAGCGTTCAGAGGTTTCCTTGCGCCATCATGGCATTCACCTAAAGGGTGTTGAATTTGATCTCCTGCTGGCGACTTATATCATTGATCCATCTGAGACAATTGAAGATGTAGCATCAGTTGCCAAAAAGCATGGATATTCATCGATCCAATCGGATGAAGTGTTTTATGGGAAAGGCGCAAAACGCAAAGTGCCTGAAGCGGAACAATTAGCAGAGCATCTTGTTCGGAAAGCGCTTGTGCTGGATGCATTAAAGGATCAGCTTATTGATCAGCTCGAAGAAAATCAGCAATCTGATTTATTTTATCAGCTGGAAATGCCGTTATCCCTTATCCTGGCAGATATGGAGTCATATGGAGTTAAGGTGGATTTGAATCGGCTTAAGGATATGGGCAAAGAAATCATTTTAAAATTAGATGAAATTGAAAAAAATATTTTCTCTTTGGCAGGAGAAGCATTTAATATTAATTCACCAAAACAGCTTGGTGTGATTTTATTCGATAAGCTTGGTCTTCCAGTAATCAAAAAGACAAAAACAGGTTACTCCACCTCTGCAGATGTACTGGAAAAACTAGAAGACGATCATGAAATTATTCGAGAAATCCTGCATTATCGTCAGCTTGGCAAACTGCAGTCCACCTATATTGAGGGCTTACTAAAAGTAGTAAATAATGAATCTGAGAAGGTGCACACAAGATTTAATCAAGCACTGACACAAACGGGCAGGCTCAGTTCTACTGATCCCAACCTGCAAAATATCCCCATCCGTTTGGAAGAGGGCAGAAAAATTAGACAAGCATTTGTACCTTCTGAGCAGGATTGGGTGATCTTTGCAGCAGATTACTCTCAAATTGAGTTAAGAGTGCTTGCTCATATTGCAGATGATGAAAAACTCATCTCTGCTTTTAGAGAAGATCTTGATATTCATACCAAAACGGCCATGGAAGTCTTTCATGTGGAGGCTGAAGAAGTTACTTCCAATATGCGCCGCCATGCAAAGGCCGTTAACTTTGGAATTGTATATGGTATCAGTGATTATGGATTATCTCAAAGCCTGGGAATTACTAGAAAAGAAGCAGGGCAATTTATTGAGCGCTATCTGGAAAGTTATCCTGGCGTAAAACAATATATGGAAGATATTGTTTATGATGCAAAGCAGAAAGGCTTTGTATCCACCCTTTTGCAGCGCAGAAGATATTTACCTGAAATTTCAAGCCGAAATTTTAATTTGAGAAGCTTTGCAGAGAGAACGGCAATGAATACGCCTATTCAAGGCAGTGCAGCAGATATCATCAAAAAGGCAATGATTGACATGGCTGCCAGATTGGAAAAAGAAAAAGCTAAATCTCGACTTTTACTTCAAGTACACGATGAATTGATTTTTGAAGCACCAAAAGATGAAATTGAATTGCTTTCGAAAATCGTTCCTGAGGTGATGGAAAACACAGTCGAATTAAAGGTGCCTTTAAAGGTGGATTTCTCGTATGGTCCAACATGGTTTGATGCAAAGTAATGAAAATTAAGCAAAAGATGCAGGTGATAAGAAATGCCAGAATTACCAGAGGTTGAAACGGTACGGAGAACGCTGAAAGAACTGGTTATCGGCAAAGTCATTAAAGATGTTTCCGTTTCTTGGGCGAAAATGATTAAGTTTCCAGAAGAATTGCAGCAGTTTAGAGATGCGTTAATTGGACAAACATTTACGGATATTGGCAGAAGAGGAAAGTTCCTAATTCTTTATACAGAAGGACTGGCACTTGTTTCTCATCTGCGAATGGAAGGGAAATACGCTTTAACACAAAGCGATGAGCCTGTTGATAAACATACACATGTTATTTTTCATTTTACCGATAAGACTGAACTTCGGTATAAAGACGTTCGTAAATTCGGGACCATGCATTTATTTAAAAAGGAGGAAGTTTTTCTATATCTTCCACTTTCCCAGCTTGGTCCTGAGCCAATGACAGAATCCTTTACGCCTGAATTGCTGGCGGCCAGATTAGCGAAGACATCACGTCATGTAAAAACAGCCTTGCTTGATCAGAAAACGGTGGTAGGGCTAGGAAATATTTATGTAGACGAAACGCTATTTCGGGCAAATATCCATCCGGAGAAAGTAGCCAATACGTTAACACAAGAAGAAATTATACGCATTTATACTGAAATAAATCGAACATTAGAAGATGCTGTTGAAAAAGGCGGCAGCACCATCCGTTCCTACATTAATTCACAAGGGCAGATTGGAATGTTCCAGCTTGATTTATTCGTGTACGGCCGAAAAGGTGAACCATGCAAAAAATGCGGTACAACACTTGAACGAATTATAACCGGCGGCAGAGGCACTGTTTTTTGTCCTGTATGCCAAAAAAAGGAATAAAATAAACACCTTTCGCATTTCAGGGCTGAGCGAGGCGCTTCCGCATTTCGTAGTGTCTAGCTCCAGGCGTTAGGGGCTCGAGGTCATAAGCTGATCTGTCCTAAAGGTAAAGAACAACCTTTATGCCATCTCATCTTATGCTTGTCGCCCCTGAGCAAACGCCTTCCGCATTTCGTGTTAACAATGGATGGGCTTCTTCCATATACTATCCTAGCGATTGACAGGAAGGAGCTCTATCGTATGTCGTATTCATTCACACTTCTATTGCTTGCATTTGCGGTAAGTTTGGATAGTTTTAGTGTTGGTTTGACTTATGGATTAAGGAAAATGAAGATTCCCATTAAGTCCATTTTGATTATTGCCTGCTGTTCGGCGGTTACTTTATTCGTTGCAATGGGAATTGGTCATATTATTGTTGAATTTTTATCACCTCATGCTGCAGAGCAGATTGGCGGAATCATTCTCATAGCACTTGGCTGCTGGGTATTATATCAATTTTTTCGTCCGGAAAAAGAGAAAGATAAAGACTTGCTTCCACACGAGAAAACGATTGTTAACTTTGAAATAAAATCGTTAGGACTTGTGATTCATATTTTAAAGAAACCGATGTCAGCCGATTTTGATAAGTCAGGTACGATCGTTGGCATTGAAGCGATTTTGCTGGGGCTCGCTCTTTCACTTGATGCATTTGGAGCTGGGATTGGAGCGGCACTGCTTGGGTATTCTCCTTACTTACTCGCATGTGCAGTAGCTGTTATGAGTTCGCTCTTTGTGCTCTTGGGCCTGAAGATTGGTGCGGTATTCTCCAACAGTTTATTTATTCAGCGATTCTCATTTTTGCCCGGACTATTGCTGATCATTATTGGTGTTTGGAAAATTTAGCTGCAGAAAGGATTTAGCATGACACTTGTAATTGGATTAACTGGCGGAATCGCCAGTGGAAAAAGTACAGTTTCTTCTATGATCAAACAAATGGGATTTCCCATTATCGACGCAGATATAGAAGCAAGATTAGCGGTTGAAAAAGGAACAGAAGCATATGAAGAAATTGTGCGCCATTTTGGGCATGACATACTTAACGAAACTGCGGAAATTGACAGAACCAAGTTAGGTTCCATTATTTTTCATGCAGAAAAGCAGCGTTTAAAGTTAAATAGCATTGTACATCCAGCTGTTCGCCGTCAAATGCTTCAGAAAAAAGAGGATGCAATCCAAAACGGAGAGTCATTAATAATCCTTGATATCCCGCTTCTTTTTGAAAGTAAACTTCAATCAATGTGTGATCAGACTCTGTTAATTTATGTAGATGAACAAACTCAATTAGAGCGTCTGATGGCGAGAAACGAGCTTTCTTTACAAGAAGCAAAAGCGCGCATACAATCACAGATGCCGCTTGCGGACAAAAAGAAGCTTGCAGATGACATCATCGATAACAATGGAACTATTGAAGAAACCCATCAGCAGTTAGTCTCTTTGCTGAAAAAATGGGAAATAGCGCTCCGTTGATCTCAGTTAGTATAAAAATACACTAAAAAAACCTTGCATGGATGATCTTGCAAGGTTTTTTCAGTGTAAAACATAAAGAATGAATAATAAGTTCTATACTGTATTCAAATAAATAAGCTCTTATCAAGAGCACTCTTTCAAAAGATTGTTGATTTGAACAGGTTTTCTATTTAACAAAAGACTTGTTGATTGACGCAGAGGTGCGAGCCTCCTGCTCAGAGGAGTGGGACAGGTGAGCCCCGCAAGTGCTTAGGCGTACCATCCCGCGGAAAATGAGCATCTTGAAGCTCATTTAAGTTCATAGCAACAATGTTGAAAATACAGCGAATAAATAAAATGATATTTCTTAATTGTGTTATTTAATATATCAAAATCACCTTTATATATGTTATACTAATTGCAGAATAACAAATTAATAAGTATAACATTAATTTGAAAGGGGTCATCATATCATATGACGGCGAGAATAGCGATTAACGGGTTTGGCAGAATTGGAAGAATGGTTTTTAGAAAGGCCATTCTTGATCATAATCTTGAAATTGTTGCGATCAATGCCAGTTATCCCGCAGAAACATTAGCACATTTAATTAAATACGATACAAATCATGGTACATTTGAAGCAGCTATTGAAATTGAAGAAGGTGCTTTGATTGTCAATGGAAAAAGAGTAAAACTGCTTAACAGCAGAGATCCTCTGCAGCTTCCATGGAATGAGCTTAGTATTGATATTGTTATTGAGGCAACAGGGAAATTCAATTCTCGTGATAAGGCAAGTCTTCATCTCGATGCAGGTGCAAAAAAAGTGATTTTAACAGCACCTGGAAAAAATGAAGATGTGACAATAGTAATGGGTGTAAATGAAAGCGTATTAAATATTGAAGAGCATGATATTATATCAAATGCTTCTTGTACAACAAATTGCCTTGCTCCAGTAGTTAAGGTTCTTGATCAGCGTTTTGGAATCATTAATGGTTTGATGACAACTGTACATGCTTATACAAATGATCAAAAAAACATTGATAATCCTCATAAAGACTTACGTCGAGCACGTGCATGCGGACAATCCATTATTCCAACGTCTACAGGAGCTGCTAAAGCTTTATCGTTAGTGCTTCCGCAATTAGAAGGAAAAATCCATGGCATGGCTCTAAGGGTACCAACACCGAATGTATCTCTAGTTGACCTTGTGGTGGACCTGCAAAAAGATGTAAGTATTGATGAAATTAACGAAGCTTTTGCACAGGCTTCCGAGAATGATTTACACGGCGTTCTGGCTATTACGGATGAGCCTTTAGTGTCTGTTGATTTTAATACGAATGAACATTCTGCGATTATAGATAGTTTATCCACAATGGTAATTGGTGAAAACAAAGTAAAAATACTCGCATGGTATGACAACGAATGGGGCTACTCCTGCCGAGTTGTAGATTTGGCGAAACATGTAGCCATGCAGCTTGTACAGATAGAAAACATAAAGGTAAGTTAATGTTTAGGCAGATCCTGTTCTGAGATAATTAGAGCAGGATCTTTTTTTGTGTTTTAGAACGATTTTGTTTTATAGTTACTTTTTTAAAATATTTTAGTGCTTTGCCTGTTTGTTGAAACGAAGGAGTGCGAGACTGCACTTCATGATAGTGGGGAGATGCGATCCTGCAGGAGTGAGCGCCCGTTCCGCCGGAAACGAGTCCTTCTAATTGGAGAAATAAATTGCGAAAGCAGCATTTGGAATAGAAGGGAAATTAATTCTAAGCTTATTTTATAGAGGCTACTAGCCTTTTTTTGAACAGCAAGAATTTTTAGGTTCATTCATTAATCAGCAAGAACTTTTATATCGGCGCATATCTCCGTAGCTTCGGGCAATAGTAAGAACTGATTCGCTGGGAAGAGAATCAAGATAAAGAGAACGATCAGATAACTCTTTTGGGAGTTTTTACAAGCTGAAAAGAGTGTTCATTTTTAATGAAAATTTACAAATAAAATATTGCATCCTTTTGTTGCAAAAAAATAATAAACAAAGTATACTAATCATCGTGAACTTCTAAAGTAATGGCGGTTGATCACTACTTAAAGGGTTAGGACCTCTCCGGACTAACTTTCCCCCGTGGTAGAAGTACGTCAATATGAACTTAGGATTTCATTTTTATAACGTAAAGGGGGAAATTGAATATGGAAACAATGGGTCGTCACGTGATCTCTGAACTTTGGGGTTGCGATTTTGAAAAGTTGAATGATATGGAGTATATTGAACAAACATTTGTGAACGCTGCATTAAAGTCAGGTGCTGAAATTCGCGAGGTAGCATTTCATAAGTTTGCTCCACAAGGTGTGAGCGGAGTTGTTATTATCTCTGAATCGCATTTAACGATTCATAGCTTTCCTGAGCATGGTTATGCAAGCATTGACGTTTATACTTGCGGTGATCTTGATCCTAATATTGCTGCAGAGCATATTGCAGAATCGCTTGGTGCAAGTGCTAGCGAAAACATTGAACTTCCTCGTGGAATGGGTCCAGTTCAAGTGAAGCAATCAAAAGCAAATGTTCTTTAATTTAAACTACTAATGATATTTCAGGAGTGCATCATATGCACTCCTTTTAATTTTCTCCAAAAAAATAGTACAATATAGATATATGTACATAACGGAGGAAATAAAATGCCGAAATTACGTCCAATTATGGGCAGATTTGAAAAACAGTGTGAAACAAGTGATCACCACTCTGATCCGAGTCTGCAAACAAGATACTATAAAAAAAATTCATCTGAATTATTTCAATTGCTGGAACAATTAATACGCCGAAAACAAAATATGAGGATTATCAGTTCTTCAAGAGAGCATGGAGAACTAGCAGCAGAACTGAATGGTGCTAAAAAATGTTTTGTTGTCATTACGGTTACAGGACTTAAGCCTCTGGAAACAGCAGTGGATATGACGATTTCGACTGAGCAGTCATCTCCGTTCGGCATTTACCCAACATTAAAAAAAGAGTTGCTGTCTCTTTACGATAGTATGAACAAGGAATTTGAATTTATAGGAGCGGGAAGATACGGAAACTAGTGACAAGTACTTGTACTGACAACTTCTTTTTTATAAGATAAGTTTAAGGAAGTTGATCGTTAATCGGGAGTTGATTGTATGAAATGTCCTTCATGCCACAATAATAATACCCGTGTACTCGACTCAAGGCCGGTAGATGACGGAAGATCAATCCGCAGAAGGCGTGAATGTGAGAAATGCCAATATCGGTTTACGACGTTTGAAAAAGTGGAAGAAATTCCGCTCGTTGTCGTAAAAAAGGAAGGTACGAGAGAAGAGTTTAGCCGGGAGAAGATTTTGCGCGGATTGATTAAGGCATGTGAAAAGCGGCCTGTTGCTCTTAAAGAGCTTGAAGCAATTACTGCAGAGGTAGAAGCAGAGCTGCGCAGCAATGGTGTGTCTGAGATCAAAAGTGATGAAGTTGGTGAAATGGTCATGGACAGGCTCGCCAAGGTGGATGATGTCGCTTATGTTCGCTTTGCATCTGTGTACAGGCAATTTAAAGATATAAATGTTTTTATTGAAGAATTAAAGGAATTAATTAAAAAAGAACAATAGAATGGAAGAGCCTAAGAGTGAATGAAGGAATCTCTGGCTCTTTTTTTGCAAGTTAAGCTGAAATGAGGTTGAATACTATTGGCCCAGCATTGGACAGAACTTATACCGATTGATCGATATGCCGTGGCCGCGGGCGGACTGCTGCATGAATACGACAGAAAGATATTGACCCTTTTGTACCAGCCCCTTATCGGCTCTACCTGCCTGAGTCTTTATATGACGCTATGGGCAGAGGTAGAGGAAAATAGAATTTGGTCAGATTCAAGTACCCACCATTACTTGATGACGACAATGGGACTGGGTTTGAAAGATATTTACGAAGCACGCTTAAAGCTCGAAGGAATTGGCTTGTTAAAGGTGTATGTTAAGAAAGAGGGAGATAATCGTTCATTTATATATGAATTACTGCCGCCCTTATCACCACAGCAATTCTTTCTTGATGGCATGCTGAATATTTATTTATTCAAAAAAGTCGGGAAGACTCAATATGCAAGATTAAAGAGATTCTTTTCCGATACAGCTATTCATTCTCAAGAAGGTTATATAGAAGCAACTAAAGCATTCCAGGATGTGTATATGTCAGGCCATCAAGGGCTAACTCAATATGAGGAGCAGGAGCTGCTGGGAGATGAGGTCTATTTGGGAAGAGCAGAATCAGACGGCATTCAGATTAACACTGACGCATTCGACTTTGATCTGCTTATCGCTGGTCTAAATGAATCACTCGTACCTAAAAACGCACTAACGAAAAAAGTGAAATTGGCGATTAGTAATCTTGCTTTTCTATACGATATAGATGTGTTGCAGATGAAAAATGTTATTATTAGTGCACTTACCGAAAATAATGACATCAATATTGAAGAACTGCGTAAGTCTGCGAGAGATTGGTATCAATTCCAGCACAATGACCAGCTTCCATCTTTACTGGATCGAACACAGCCGGCTGCAAACCGTACAGCTCCATCAGCCCCAGTGTCTAAAGAAGATGAGCTGTTATTATACTTAGAAACGACTTCCCCTAGACAATTATTAAAAGATCTATCAGGAGGAGCTGAGCCTTCTAAAGGAGATTTGAAAATAATTGAGGATGTTCTTTTTCAGCAAAAGCTGCTGCCTGCTGTTGTAAATGTGCTGATTCAATATGTTATGTTAAAAACTGATATGAAGCTTACAAAATCATATGTTGAAAAGATCGCAAGCCACTGGGCCCGCAAACAAGTAAAAAGGGCAAAAGATGCGATGGAGCTGGCGAAAAACGAACATAGACAATATTTAGAATGGGCTGGGGGAAATAAAACGAGCAAAAGGACGACGAAAAAGCAGCCTATTCGTTCTGAGCTCCTGCCTGATTGGTTTGATCATAATGAGGAAGATGCCAAGATAGCAGATGAAGGAAATAATGAAGAGCTGATAAAGAAAAAGAAAAAAATGCAGGAAACGTTAAAAAAGCTGCATTCAGGTGGTGAATAAATAGTGGAAAAAATTAATGAAACACTGAAAAGGCTCACTGGTAATGAAGATTTCAAAAAAAGATATGAACAGCAGCGTGCGGAAACGTTAAATCATCCGGATGTAAAGGCATTTTTAATTGCGCATCAGCATGAGTTAACAGAAGATATGGTGAACAGGAGCCTAATTAAGCTGTATGAGTATTCGAAGCTCAGCAAAGAATGCAATAAATGCCCAAACTTGGATGGGTGCATCAATGTACTGAAGGGGTATCATCCGGAGCTTGTACTCACAAGAGGGCTTATTGATATTAAATATGATAAATGTCCTCGTAAAGTTATTAATGATGAAAAAAGAAAAAATGAAAATCTCATCAAAAGCCTATATGTACCTAAAGATATTTTGCACGCAAAATTTGAAGATTTGCATGATGATGTATATCGTGCAGATGCAGAAGAAAAGGCTGTAGATTTTATATCTAATTATAGTAAAAATCCATCACAAAAAGGGTTTTATTTTTACGGGCAATTTGGTGTGGGGAAGTCCTACTTATTAGGTGCGATAGCAAATGCACTTGCAAATCAGGGAGTTTCCTCGATGATCGTATACGTTCCAGAGTTATTCAGGGAAATGAAAAGCTCAATAGGTGATTCAACATTGAATGAAAAAATGGAAGCGATCAAAAGGGCGCATGTACTCATGTTTGATGATATTGGCGCCGAAACGATGTCAAGCTGGACAAGGGATGAGGTTCTTGGGCCATTGCTTCAATTCCGTATGCTTGAAAATCTGCCAACGTTCTTCACTTCAAACTTTGATTTAAAAGAGCTCGAACATCATTTATCGTATACACAGCGTGGTGAAGAGGAACGGATGAAAGCGCGCCGCATTATGGAACGTATTAAGTTTTTATCAGAGCCTGTCTTGGTTGAAGGGCCGAATAGAAGAAGATAATATTTTTGGACTGCCTGTTTAGAACAGGCGGTTTTTTTTGTTTTTTGAAGTTTGCGGATAAATAAATTGGACGGCGGATATAATTTTTTACGGTGGATTTCTTCGAAGCTGGGACATAAGTATTTAACACACCCATAGAACCGAATGATTAGGAAGGTATCTTTCTAATCATTTGGTTTTTAGTAATTTATAATTATAAAATATATTTTATTAACCTGAGTGAAATGGAGCGGAGGACCCTCGACTCCGGTGGGCAATAGAGGAAAGGGTGAGACCCCGCAGAAGCTTTGCTTCGAGGAGGCTCAGCTTCCTCCCCACGGAAAGCGAGGGTCCGCAGCGCAATGGAACGGATTTGTTTAAATAGCCAAACTATGAATATTCGTGTTTTGAAAAAAATAGAATAGATTTTTTCTCTGTATCTCCCTTAGTTAATTAGTTATTTCTGCTATTCACTTTTCTGCTTCTAATTTAGGCAAGTCCACCATATATATTAAAAGAAACCTTGCACCTGTTTAATCTATGACTAAGCAGGGGAAGCGAAAGGTAGAGATTTCTTTTAAGGGGGGATTTGGTTGATCGAAATCATTTTCCGAAGTAAGAAGGATGCATTACGTTTACATACACTGCTTCAAGGTTTGCTAACCGCTTCAGCTTGTACTGATCATATTCATCTTCGATATGAAGATCACCATATAGTTAAGCTGCAATTTTTTCATGAAGCTGGAAATTCCATACACTTGTTGAAAGAGGCTTTTTATGAGTTTGTTATAGAAAGTAAAATCGAGGACTGGTTCCGCACCATTCTAACAGATCAATATTATTATCAAGTGGAAGAAGAACAGCAGCAGATTATGGAGATTGCTCAAGCTATTATTGAAGGGAATCGTGAAGATCTTTCATCTTTTGTCCCTGATCAAAATGTGAAGGAACGAGTCAGAAAAGACATCCACCAGATGATACAGCCAGATATCAACTTTTCTTTCGACTCTTTCGTGAAGTTTAGAATGAGATCATTTATGGATCAGCTTGTGAAGTATATCGAAATTTCTATTGATGAATATAAAATGGAGCAGGAATATCAGATGTTTGTGCAAATGCTGCGTGAGTTTCTGACAGATCGGCCAGCGAAGTTTCAGGAGATTCATGTGCTGATGGATGAAGGTGTCTTTTTTTATGATGAAGGTATGAATGAGATTCGAAATACAGAGCTGCGTGCACTTATAGACCGCAAGCTTCTCTTTCATCACCCTGTTTATATCGACTCAGCAACCATTGCACCACTGTTATCTATTGCACCCAAAAAAATCAATTTATATTGTGATGATGTGGAACTCCCGTTAGTAAGGACAATTTCGAATATCTTTGAAGAGCGGCTGAAAATTAAATCGGTTACTTCATTCAAGTCCTATGAGAGCATGCAGGAATTAAGCGGGCAAAAACGTGAAATTAATTAGTGAAACACAACTTGCAGTTCTGTTTAGAAAAATTTACAGAGGATGCCCTTGATTTTTTTGCTGTAATAAAGCTATAATACGTACATATTACATTTATACAGCAAAAGTTATGACAAGGACATGGGTATTCTTTTCTTGTTTGAAGAGAGGGAAGGCATGGCTGCAACCTTCCTAGCGTAGATTGAATACTTACCACCTATCGAGCTCCGGCCAGGAAATGGGCTGGCGGATTACATCCGTTATTTTCTACAAGTCATTTTTCCTATGGGGAAAATGAGAAGTAGGGTGGAACCACGTGTATATAATAACTCGTCCCTTTTTTAGGGATGGGTTTTTTTGTTTTTCTGCAAACATAACTTTTACCATTCATTAGGAGGGAAAGACGATGACTGAAATGATTAAAATTTCATTTCCAGACGGTGCAATAAAGGAATTTGAAAATGGTGTATCAACTGAAGAAATTGCAGCATCCATTAGTCCAGGATTGAAGAAAAAGGCAATCGCTGGAAAAGTAAACGGAGAAATGTACGATCTGCGCAGAGGAATTGAAGGAGATGCTGCTGTTGAAATCGTAACAAATGATTCTCCAGAAGCGCTTGAAGTATTGCGCCACAGTTCGGCTCACTTAATGGCTCAAGCGATTAAACGTCTATATAAAAACGTGAAGCTTGGTGTTGGTCCGGTTATTGAAGGCGGCTTTTACTATGATGTGGATATTGAAGAATCATTAACACCAGAAGATTTGCCGGTAATTGAAAAAGAAATGAAGAAAATCATCAATGAAAACATTGATATCGTTCGTAAAGAAGTCAGCCGCGATGAAGCGGTCGCTCTTTATAAAGAGATCGGCGATGAATATAAACTGGAGCTTATTGAAGCCATTACGGCAGACGAAAAGGTAACAATCTATGAGCAGGGAGATTTCTTTGACCTATGTCGCGGTGTCCACGTTCCATCAACAGGAAAGCTTAAAGAGTTTAAGCTTTTGAGCATTGCAGGTGCATACTGGCGCGGAAACAGCGATAACAAAATGCTTCAGCGCATTTATGGAACAGCTTTCTTTAAAAAGGAAGATCTGGCTGAGCATCTTCGCTTGCTTGAAGAAGCAAAAGAGCGTGACCATCGTAAAATTGGCAAAGAGTTAAACTTGTTTATGACTTCTCAAAAAGTCGGACAAGGTCTTCCAATGTGGCTGCCTAAAGGTGCAACCATCCGCCGCAATATTGAACGCTATATTGTCGACAAAGAAGAACGCTTAGGATATGACCATGTATACACTCCGATTATGGGAAGCGTTGATTTATATAAAACATCTGGTCACTGGGATCATTATCAGGAAGACATGTTCCCTGTTATGGAGATGGACAATGAACAGCTTGTGCTTCGTCCGATGAACTGTCCGCACCATATGATGGTATACAAAAATGGCATCCACAGCTATCGCGAATTGCCAATCCGTATCGCAGAATTAGGAACAATGCATCGCTATGAGATGTCCGGGGCTCTCTCAGGCCTTCAGCGTGTACGCGGCATGACGTTAAATGATGCTCATATCTTTGTGCGTCCAGATCAAATTAAAGAGGAATTCAAGCGTGTTGTTCATTTGATTTTAGAAGTATACAAGGACTTTGACATTAATGATTACTCTTTCCGTTTATCCTACCGTGATCCTCAGGATACTGAGAAGTATTTTGATGATGATGACATGTGGGAGAAGGCACAAGCAATGCTGAAAGAAGCAATGGATGAAATCGGTCTTGATTATTTTGAAGCTGAAGGAGAAGCTGCATTCTATGGTCCTAAATTGGATGTACAAGTGAAAACAGCTCTTGGCAAGGATGAAACTTTATCAACAGTTCAGCTTGACTTCCTTCTTCCTGAGCGCTTTGACTTAACATATGTTGGTGAAGACGGGAAACCGCATCGTCCGGTCGTTATCCACCGGGGTGTTGTATCAACAATGGAGCGTTTTGTTGCATTCTTAATCGAAGAATACAAAGGTGCATTTCCAACATGGCTTGCTCCTGTACAAGTTCAGGTGATCCCTGTTTCACCAGAAGTGCACTTCGACTATGCAAAAGAAGTGCAGGAACAGCTTCAAGCACAAGGCCTGCGCGTCCAGCTCGATGACCGCAATGAAAAAATCGGCTATAAAATCCGTGAAGCCCAAATGCAAAAAACACCATATATGCTAGTAGTCGGAGACAATGAAGTAACTGAAAAAGCCGTAAACGTCCGCAAATACGGCGAACAAAAATCAGAAACCATCGCATTTGCAGACTTTTTAGAAAACATTACAAAAGAAGTTAAGAGATAAAAGGTAAGTAATTAATTGCTTTCTTGAAAAGGGTATTTTAGCAATATGCCTGTTGATTGAAACGTAATGGCACGAGACTCCTGCGGGAGAAGTGAGAAAGGTGAGATCCCACAGGCGCGCAGCGCCGAGGAAGCTCACCTCTCACCCGCGGAAAGCGAGTGCCATGCAGTGGAAATCACCCCTGTTTTTTTATGTGAAAAAGAAATTACAAAATTTATATTGCCAAATCCCTATTCTTTTGATATCATTTTCTTCGTTGCAATAAAAACGACAGTTTGACAGCCTATTGTCTTTTGTGATATAGTATCTAAGGAAATTGAATACTGTTTGAGGAAAAGAAGAAGCACCCGCTTCTCACCTGATTGACGCAATTAGCAGTTGGCAGGTTTTACGTGAACATTTTTTGTTTATATACGTAAGTGTGGGTGTTTTCATCCGCACTTTTTTTATTGCGAATTTAGCTTTGATCCGGTGCAGCTAGCAGCTTCTTTCAGAATTCGACAGTATGGTGGAGCTAAAGAATACGTCTGGCCCCGCAAAGCTACTGATCAAATCATTCTTGACCCAAACATTGTGTTCCGATTAAACCTTGGAGGTGTCTAACTATTAGCAAAGATATGTTGTTAAACGAGGGTATTCGCGCCCGCGAAATTCGTCTTATTGACCAGAATGGCGAGCAATTAGGAATCAAGTCTAAAAATGAAGCACTTGAGATTGCTGCTCGTGTAAATCTTGATCTTGTGCTTGTTGCACCGAATGCAAAACCGCCAGTTGGCCGTATTATGGACTATGGCAAGTTTAAGTTCGAACAGCAGAAGAAAGAGAAAGAAGCGCGTAAAAATCAAAAGATTATCAGCATTAAAGAAGTGCGTCTAAGTCCTACGATTGAAGAGCATGACTTTAATACAAAGCTTCGCAATGCGATTAAATTCCTTGAAAAAGGCGATAAAGTAAAGGCATCGATTCGTTTCAAAGGTCGTGCAATTACACATAAGGAAATCGGCCAGCGCGTTCTCGTCCGATTTGCAGAGGCTTGCTCTGAAGTTGGAACGGTAGAATCACATCCTAAAATGGATGGCCGTAGCATGTTCATGGTGCTAGCACCGAAAAACGACAAGTAAGAGGAGGAATTCCAAAATGCCAAAAATGAAAACTCACCGCGGCGCTGCAAAGCGTTTTAAAAGAACAGGTTCTGGTAAGCTGAAGCGTTCTCACGCTTACAGAAGCCATATGTTCGCGAATAAATCTCAAAAGCAAAAGCGTAAACTTCGTAAAGGAACTCTTGTTTCTTCAGGCGATTACAAGCGTATCCGTAACTTATTAGTAAATCTTAAGTAATATCCGATATTAGGAGGGAAATTTAATGCCACGTGTAAAAGGCGGTACTGTTACTCGCAAACGTCGTAAAAAGGTAATAAAATTAGCTAAAGGTTATTTCGGTTCAAAACATACATTATACAAAGTTGCTAACCAGCAGGTTATGAAATCTTTAATGTATGCTTACCGTGACCGTCGCCAGAAAAAGCGCGACTTCCGTAAACTATGGGTTACTCGTATCAACGCAGCAGCTCGCATGAACGGTCTTTCTTACAGCCGTTTAATGCATGGCTTAAAGCTTGCAGGCATCGAAGTAAACCGCAAAATGCTAGCTGAATTAGCGATTGCTGACGAAAAAGCATTTGCTGAATTAGCTGCAGTTGCAAAACAAAACTTAAGCAAGTAATTGCTTTTAAAAAAGCCATTCTCTTTCATGAGAATGGCTTTTTATACTTTTAGAACGTATACTCAACTTAAAACGAAAGAGAAGCAGGTACAGGTATGATATTAATTTCAGCAGCATTAATTGTTATCGTTATAAATATAATCGGGTTTCTGATCATGATGATCGATAAGCGCCGAGCGGTTAATCAGCAGTATCGCATCAGTGAAAAAACGCTTTGGACAGTTGCCATATTATTTGGTGCTGCGGGAATGACTGTTGGCATGAATATGTTCAGGCATAAAACGAAGCATACTCAGTTTAAAATCGGTCTGCCACTTCTAACCATAGTCCAGCTGGTTATTTTATATTTTTTGCCGAACATCATGTAACTGTATAAATATCGGAATAGACAAGACAGGTATAGGCTGATCGCTTTCTTACCCAAGTTGTCATAACAGCTGATTTCTCCCCATATGCTAGAGTAGACAGCATGACTATGCATAATAAAGGGGTGAAATAAGGTGGCGGTACTGTTAACGATGGTTGAAACCGCAGGAATTCTAGCTCCATTGGCATTTATTCTGTTTCATATTGTAAGGCAGTTTCTTTTTATTCCAGTCCCGCTTGTTTGTGTAGCGGGCGGTGTAATGTTTGGCAGTGTCTTTGGTGCTGTATTCTCCTTAATAGGCTTAACACTTAGCAGTTTTTTGTTTTTTTTCTTAATTCATAGGCTGCCAAAAACACATGGAAAGATATCGAATTTAAAAAAGCGCTGGTTTGGAGAGTACCGGAACATAAATGTTTCTCAAGCAGCCGTATTAAGGCTAGTTCCTTTCCTTCACTATCATTTGATTAGTTTTTGTTTAATGGAAAAGTGCAAAAGCTTTCCACGATATGCAAAAGCAACTGTTATTGCAAATATTCCTCTTGCTGTATTTTATACTGTATTTGGCCAGTTTATCAGCAGGTTTACACCGACCATGATCATCGTTATTTTGGGTGTCATAACCCTGCTCTGTTATTTATTGCGTGAAAAAGTGACTGTGATTAAATGGACGGAGTTTTTTAAGGAAGCAGCATAAAATATTTTTAGGCACTCTCCAATAGGAAGGTGCTTTTTTTATTATATAAAGGCCAACTGAATATGATTTTAAAAACATGCATGTTATTCTCCTGACAATGGGTATCATATTTCCTGAATTGGATAATCTAGAAATAAATGACAAATAGAAAACAGAGATATCTTTTTAATGAGTCAGGAGGTGCGGTACATGGTACAAACCAATATGCTAAATGTCTCGGAAATAGGTTCACTTTGGCAGACTTATCAAGAAAAAACGCTCATTATGAGATTTTTGGAATATTTCATTGAAAAAGCCGAAGATCCTCAAGCAAGAAATATTCTAGGAGGGCTATGGCAGGAGCTTAATTTCTATGTGACTGAAATGGAGAATCTTTTTTCAGAACAAGGAATGGTGAAGCCGATTGGATTCACATCAGAGGATGTTAATCTTGAAGCGCCAAAATTATATGATAATGGTTTTGATATCATGTTTGTTCGTATATTAAAGGAAGTAAGTATGGGTCTTTACACGCTTGGGATAAATATGACCTACAATAAAAAGGTAATGGGAATCTATGAAGGACTCACAACAGTTACCCAAAAAATCTATAAGCTATCAACAACTTATTTACTTGAAAGAGGCATTCTGGTTCCGCCTCCATTCGTCACAGTACCGAAAAAAACGGAAGTGATTAAAAATAAAAGTTATATGGCAGGGTTTAAGCTAATGGGTGATAAAAGACCTTTAAACGATCTGGAGGTTGGGATTCTTCACCATAATCTTGAAGCGAATAATATTGGAATGCAGCTGATTACGGGTTTTGCTCAATGTGCACAAAATAAAGAAGCGAAGAAATATTTTATAAAAGGGAAGGAACTTGCTAAAAAACAGATTAAAACAATGCAGGAATTACTTTTGGAGGGAGATATTCAGTTATCTGCTAAATCAGGGGCTACAGTAACACCTTCCACAGTTCCCCCATTTTCCGATAAGTTAATGATGCACTGTATTTATATTCTTAATGGATTCGGTCTTATTGGATCTGGAACAGGCGGTTTTTTCAGCTTAAGAAATGATCTAGCGATGAAAACACTTTTATTAGCTAAAGATGTCTATTTTTTTGCTCAGGAAGGGATTGAGCTCAAGATCAAGTACGGCTGGTTCGAGGAGCCGCCGCAAATGGAAGGCCGTTCACAGATTATTAAGAAGGAAAATGAATAAAGCATACTGCTCTAGAAGATATTAAGGTTAGTGTCGGAGCATCCGGACACTAAAAAAGGATGTGGAGGGATACAATTTGAGTACACTTTCAAGCCTAATTAGAAGGATTATTTCTTTAATTGTTAAGATTGCGTTCTTAATTGAAACCTCTAAACAGCGTTTAAATCGATTATCAAACCTGCTGCCGACAACATAAGCAACAATCTTTAATGAACATAATAAAAGGTAAACACTATTCGTGTTTACCTTTTGTTATAAACCAAACTTCCTATTGCATAAATTTCTTAACAGGAAGCTGGGACAAAATGAAATTAATATATTTAAAACACGAATATTCAATATCTTGGTTTGGTTATTTAAACAAGTCCGCTCCATTGCACTGCGGACCCTCGCTTTCCGTGGGGAGGAAGGTGAGCCTCCTCGAAGCAAAGCTCCTGCGGGGTCTCGCCTTTTCCTCTATTGCCCACAGGAGTCGAGTGTCCTCCGCTCCATTTCACTCATGTTAATAAAATACATTTAATAATTATAAATAAAAAACCGAATGATTAGAAAGATCGCTTTCCTAAACGTTCGGTCCTATAAGTGTGTTAAATACTTTTTTCCCAGCCTCTTTGCTATAAACCAAACTTCCTATTGCATAAATTCCTTAACAGGACTTTTCCAATCAATTTTTGCACTTGGGTACTGCTCTGAAATTTTCTTTTCAATAAATAAGAAGTCTTCCTTTACAAGCCCCTTTAAAGCCATAACTTTATGAGGCCACACAAAAATTGAGACAACATCGAAAGAAGCTGCAGTTGTACCTAAGTACTTCTCTCCTTCAAAAAGAACTCCTTTATATGTTACTAAGAAATTCTTATGAACGTTATTTTCATCATCATAGAAATAATAACGCTTCTGCTCATGGGCAAGTTCAAGCTTTCTTTTTGGATTTAATAAATATTTAACAGCAGTGTATATTAAAAAGATGATGATTGCTAAAAGCAACAGACGCAACAGCCACATCATAATAAGCCCTCCAAATGCGATTTGCTACTATGTACGAATGAACTTCAAAAAAGTTTCAACTTTTTTTTATTTATTATAAAATTTATCATAGATCGGTTGAGTAAAGCATAATCGATCTGTGATGAATTAAAATAGGATGGTGCTGGAATGAATTTTGAAAGACTATTTAATATGCAAAAAGAACTTGATGCTCATATTGAGACCAAACATGAATTAAATAATGAAAATCTATTTGACCGAAAAGTGCTTGCATTGCTGGTAGAACTTGGAGAACTGGCAAATGAAACACGCTGCTTCAAGTTCTGGAGTGTCAAGCCAGCAGCTGAGCAGGAAATAATTCTCGAAGAATATGTAGATGGAGTTCATTTTATTTTATCACTTGGAATAGAGCTTCAATTTGAAGCAGTTGCTCCGATTATTGAAGCTGCTGGTCAGAATGACATAAATGAACAATTTCTCGCTGTTTTTGAACAGATCCATCAGTTTAGGGCAGAAAAAACACGAAATACTTACGAAAAGCTTTTCTTAGCGTATTTACAGCTTGGCCAATTACTTGGCTTTTCAGCCGCTGATATTGAACGAGCTTATTTTGAAAAAAATGAAGTAAACTATGAAAGACAAAAAGAAAATTATTAGCTGAATTTTTGCACATTAACAGGGCAGTCTAGTATAATGAAGTGGAATACATATTAAGGGAGTCGAAATAATGGCTAAATTAGATGAAACGTTAACCATGCTTAAGGATTTAACGGATGCAAAAGGAATTCCAGGTAATGAGCGTGAAGTGCGCGAAGTAATGAAACAATACATAACTCCATTTGCAGACGAAGTAACAACTGATGGATTAGGAAGCTTAATTGCCAAGAAAACAGGCAAAGAAGGTGGACCAAAGATCATGGTTGCTGGCCACTTAGATGAAGTAGGCTTCATGATTACAAGTATTGATGACAAAGGTTTTCTTCGTTTTCAAACGGTTGGCGGCTGGTGGTCACAAGTTATGCTTGCCCAACGAGTCACGATTGTTACAAGCAAAGGGGATGTAACGGGTGTAATTGGCTCAAAGCCACCGCATATTCTTTCCGCAGAAGCTCGTAAAAAGCCTGTTGATATTAAAGATATGTTTATTGATATTGGTGCAACAAGCCGTGACGAAGCGACTGAGTGGGGCGTTAAGCCTGGTGACATGGTTGTTCCTTATTTTGAATTTACAGTGATGAACAACGAAAAAATGCTGCTTGCCAAAGCGTGGGATAACCGCATTGGCTGTGCAATTGCAATTGATGTCTTAAAACAATTAAAAGATGCTGAGCATCCGAACGTAGTATACGGAGTAGGAACAGTCCAAGAAGAGGTTGGCTTGCGCGGTGCAAGAACTGCTGCACAGACGATTCAGCCTGATATTGGCTTCGGAGTAGATGTAGGGATTGCTGGAGACACACCTGGAGTCACAGAAAAAGAAGCACTGAGCAAAATGGGCAACGGTCCGCAAATTATCCTTTATGATGCATCAATGGTATCGCATAAAGGCTTGCGCGATCTTGTAACAAACACAGCTGATGAGCTGAATATTCCATATCAATTTGATGCTGTGCCTGGAGGCGGAACTGATTCAGGTGCAATCCATCTGACACATAACGGTGTACCTTCCTTATCCATTACCATTGCGACAAGATATATCCATTCACATGCAGCAATGCTACATCGTGACGATTATGAAAATGCAGTAAAACTAATTGCTGAAGTCATTAAGCGATTAGATGAAGATACAGTTAATAGCCTAAAATTTGATTAATAAAAGAATCCGCAGATGTATGTCTGCGGATTTTTTCCTATTTACTGAGCTCCTCTTATTTTAAGCCGCTTTCAAGGGTATGCAGCATTTCCTGTTTGTCTTCCTCAGAAGAGTTGTTCCAGATGACTTCAAAAAGAACACCAAGACCAGGCAGCATTTTTTCTTCCCCATTTTGGATCGCATCAACAATTGTATCCTTTAATTCATCCTGATTGTTTCCAGAAACATTATGAAGAATGGCATTACGCAGATTCAAGTTCATTTTTTTACACTCCTTCCAATTTCATGATTACGTTCATAGTTTTTCTTTTCTCAGATTTATTATGTATGGTATTTGCGTTATAATAGACAAACTGATGTTAGAAAAAGGAGAGAACACTGTGAACTATATTCACTCTGCACAAAATCAAAAGGTTAAGCAGTGGAAGAAACTTTTGACAAAAAAAGAGAGAGATAAGACGCTTACTTTTCTAGTAGAAGGCTATCATCTTGTCGAGGAAGCATTAAATAGCGGCAGCATTGCCGAAATGATAATAGGAGAACAAGTAGAACTGCCCGCAGCATGGAACTATGGAGATATCCCTGTCAATGTTGTCAGTAATGAGATCATTCAGCTGCTCTCTGATACTGAAACGTCACAAGGGATCTTTGCTGTCTGTGAACAGAAAACATATGACAGCGTTCTTGAAGAAGGAAGGAAGTTTCTCTTAATTGATGCGGTACAGGATCCCGGCAACTTAGGAACAATGATCCGAACAGCTGATGCAGCCGGTATGGATGCTGTTTTCGTCGGAAAAGGCAGTGTCGATATGTACAATCCAAAAGTTCTGCGTTCAGCCCAAGGCAGTCACTTTCATCTGCCGATCATCGGGGAAGATCTTGGTGTATTGATTCCTAAGCTCAAACAGCAGGGTGCAGCCGTGTACGGAACTGCATTGGAAAATGGCCGTCCATATACAGAAATACATAAACGTGACGGTTTCGCTTTATTAGTCGGAAATGAAGGCAATGGTGTCAATCCGGAACTTTTAGCTGAAACAGATGAAAATCTCTATATCCCGATTTTCGGAAAGAGTGAGTCTTTAAACGTATCAATTGCTGCCGGTATTTTAATGTATCATTTACGCTCTTGAAATGGGCAGTAAATTTGCTTAAAACGATTTGAAAGTTGTAAAAGAATGTACTATAATTAACAACAAATTATATGTAAAAAACAATGACGGAGAAAAGTAGCCTGCTGAAACTTTTTTAGGGAGAAAACACCTTGACTGCAAGTGTTTTTAAAAGGGATGCAAGTGAACATTCACCTCCAGAGTTGGCATCGGGACCATAGCAATCTGGCTATGTAAAGATGCACCGGCATCTGGCCGTTATCTCAATGAAGCGAATACATATACGCGGGTTCCCCTGTTTACATGTATTAAAAAGGGTGGTACCGCGAACCAAAACCTCGTCCCTTTATAGGGATTAGGTTTTTTTGTTTGTCCAAAAAAAGGAGGTTATTATACATGCAAGAACGTTTAAAAGAGTTGCAGACTGAAGCTCTCGAACGCGTGAACACAGCAGGTGATCTTAAAGAGCTAAATGAGATCCGGGTTTCTTATTTAGGAAAAAAAGGCCCAATAACAGAAGTTTTAAAAGGAATGGGAAAATTATCAGCTGAAGAGCGTCCAAGAATGGGTGCTTTGGCAAATGAAGTGCGAGATGCGATTGCTGCTGCAATTGAATCGAAGCAAAAAAATCTTGAAGAAGCCGCTGTTGCTGCACAGTTAGCTGCGGAAACGATTGATGTCACATTGCCGGGACGACCTGTTAGATCAGGAAATCACCATCCACTAACACGTGTGGTGGAAGAAATTGAAGATTTATTTATCGGGATGGGCTATACAGTGGCAGAAGGACCAGAAGTGGAAAAAGACTACTATAACTTTGAGGCCTTGAATTTGCCGAAGGATCATCCTGCACGTGATATGCAAGATTCCTTCTATATTACAGAAGACATTTTGCTTCGGACGCAAACTTCCCCTGTTCAGGCTAGAACGATGGAAATGCACCAAGGCAAAGGGCCAGTTAAAATCATCTGCCCAGGAAAAGTGTTCCGCCGTGACCATGATGATGCAACACACTCTCATCAATTCATGCAAATTGAAGGCTTAGTTGTTGACGAAAATATCCGTATGAGTGACTTAAAAGGAACGCTAGAGGTTTTTGCAAAAGCGATGTTTGGCAGCGACAGAGAAATTCGTCTTCGTCCTAGCTTCTTCCCTTTCACAGAACCTTCTGTTGAGGTAGACGTATCTTGCTTCAAATGCGGTGGTAAAGGCTGTAATATCTGCAAAAAAACAGGCTGGATCGAAATCTTAGGCGCTGGAATGGTACATCCAAATGTTCTTGAAATGTCTGGATTCGATTCAAAGAAATATTCAGGTTTTGCATTTGGGATGGGTGTCGAGCGCATTGCGATGCTGAAATACGGTATTGATGATATTCGTCATTTCTATACAAATGATGTCCGGTTTTTAAAGCAATTTTCAATTCATGAATAAGTGTCAGGAGGAAAACACATGTATGTTTCATATAAATGGCTCGAGGATTATGTCGATCTTTCTGGCATAACTGCAAACGAGCTTGCTGAAAAGATTACAAGAAGCGGAATTGAAGTCGAAGGTGTAGAAAAGTTAACAGAAGGAATCAGCGGTGTTGTAATTGGACATGTGCTTGAAAGAGAGCAGCATCCGAATGCCGATAAGCTGAATAAATGCCTTGTTGATATAGGTGCAGAAGAGCCTGTGCAGATTATTTGCGGAGCTCCAAATGTAGACAAAGGACAAAAAGTGGCTGTTGCAACAGTTGGCGCTGTTCTTCCTGGGAATTTTAAAATTAAGAAGGCTAAACTGCGCGGAGAAGCTTCCAATGGGATGATCTGTTCCTTGCAGGAGCTTGGATTTGAAAGCAAGCTTGTGGCAAAGGAATACGCGGAAGGCATTTATGTTTTTCCAGAAGGTGTTGAAGTAGGAAAGAATGCATTAGAAGAACTTCACCGTGATGATGAAGTACTGGAGCTTGGCTTAACACCGAACCGTTCAGATGCTCTAAGCATGCTTGGTGTAGCATATGAGGTTGCTGCCATTTTAGGCAGAGACGTAAAGCTTCCTGAAGGAAAAGCTTCAGAAGCGGCTGAAAAGGCAGAAGACTATATTTCTGCAGTGGCTGAAGCAGCTGAAGACAATCCATTATATATTGCAAAAGTAATCAAGAATGTAAAAGTAAAGCCGTCTCCACTATGGATGCAAGCGAGACTGACAGGTGCAGGCATACGCCCGCATAACAATGTGGTCGATATTACGAATTACATTTTGATTGAATATGGCCAGCCTCTTCATGCTTTTGATTATGATAAGCTTGGTTCAAAAGAAATTGTTGTCAGAAGAGCTAAGGATGGCGAAGAAATTGTAACGCTTGATGATGTGAAAAGAACACTTTCCAGCGATCACCTTGTGATCACAAACGGAACAGAGCCAGTTGCATTAGCCGGTGTCATGGGCGGTGCAAACTCAGAAGTTCAAGATGATACAACAACAGTCTTACTTGAATCAGCTTACTTCAAAGGAAGCACAGTTAGAAAAGCTTCTAAAGATCATGGTCTTCGCAGTGAAGCAAGTGCACGTTTTGAAAAAGGGGTTGACCCAAATCGTGTACGTGCAGCTGCAGAGCGTGCGGCTGTATTGCTTCAGCAATATGCGGAAGGCGAAGTTCTTGCTGGCAGTGCTGAAGCAAATACATTGAAAATAGAGCCTGCGGTTGTAGAAGTATCGATTGATAAAATCAACCAAGTTCTCGGCTTACAATTGAAATCAGAGGAAGTTGTGGATATTTTCACTCGTCTGCAGTTCGAGGCTATTGCCGAACAGGGACAAATTACGGTTACGGTTCCTACCCGCAGAGGAGATATCACAATTGGAGAAGATTTAATTGAAGAGGTAGCAAGACTTTATGGCTATGATAATCTTTTATCCACATTGCCAGTTGGATCTACTACCCAAGGCGGTCTTACGCAGTATCAGCAATCTCGCAGAATCGTTCGCAATACGCTTGAAAGTGCTGGATTATACCAGGCTATTACGTATTCTTTAACAAGCGAAGCAAAAGCAAGCCAGTTTGCTCTTAAAGTCCGCGAGCCTCTGCCGCTTGCAATGCCAATGAGCGAAGAGCGCAGTGTATTACGATTAAGCTTAGTTCCTCAGCTTCTTGAGGTATTAAAATATAATTCAGCTCGTCAAAATGACAGCCTTGCTGTTTATGAAATTGGTTCGGTCTTTTTATCAAACGGAAAAGATCAGCTTCCGGAAGAAAAAGAGCATGTGGCAGGTGCTATAACAGGATTATGGGTAAACCACCCATGGCAGGGCGAGAAAAAGCCTGTTGATTTCTACGTGCTAAAAGGAATTGTGGAAGCACTAGTTGACAAGCTTGGAATCAATGATCGCATCGAATTCCGTCAAACTGAAAGAGATGGCCTGCATCCGGGCAGAACAGCTGAAGTGCTGATTGACGGCAAGGCTTGCGGTTATATTGGTCAAGTTCATCCGATCGTTGAGAAGGAACTTGATTTAAAAGCTACTTATGTTTTTGAATTATCTCTAGAGTCGCTCCTTGCTGAAACAGCACCGCTTGTATACGAAGCGATCCCTAGATTCCCTTCCATTACAAGAGATATCGCCTTAGTAGCGGATCAGGAAGTGTCTGCTGGACATTTGCAATCGATTATTAAGGAAGCAGGCGGCAGTCTGTTAAAAGAAGTATCTGTTTTTGACCTTTATGAAGGAGAGCGAATGGAAGCAGGGAAAAAGTCCATTGCTTTCTCCTTAAAATACTTTGATCCTGAAAAAACATTAACAGATGAAGAAGTGGTTAAAGCACATACAAAGGTATTAGAGGCGCTGGAAGAAAAAGCTGGTGCAGTCCTAAGGGGCTAATTCAGTAATTAGAAAAGCCAAGAATGCGATATCTGCATTCTTGGCTTTTTATAATGGTTGATTATTTACGCTTAAAGATCTTTAATGTTATTGTCGGTTTTCTTCTTTTCATCTTCACTTTGGCTATTATCCTCCAGCATCCCTTTCGTAGAGCTTTTAAACTCTTTCAATGTTTGGCCCATTGCACGGCCGATTTCAGGGAGTTTCTTCGGTCCAAAAATGATCAGAGCAAGTACTAAAACTAAAATTAATCCTGGAATTCCAATGTTTGATAACATTTAAAACACTTCCTTACTTATAATTAGTATTCAAATTCCCGCTGTTATGCTGAAAAAGGCAGGAAGGTTAAGCTTTTCTATCAAAATTAATGAACTTCCTATCAAATGAAATGAACTTCCTATCAAAATAGTTGCATTTCCTATCAAATTTGAGCGTTTACCTATCAAATGGCATATTACGATCCTTTATCTCATGAAAGATCCATACTGTTTCATTTTTTTACAGCGTACACATTCCTCTTCCACATGGGAAGCTGAAGTAAACGCAGCATGACAGGAGGAACACTGCCTTTGATAGAGGTGGTGTACATGAGTGCTGGCCTTCTGAATTTCATCTGTTATGGTGATCGCCTTTTCCTGGCATACATCAGCACATAGCATACAGCCTGTGCAAGCTTGAGCAGAGATAGTAAGCTCAGTCTCTGAAAAATGAAAACAATTCTTTATGCAAAGCTTTTCACATGCTTTACATAGTGTGCATTTCGAATCATCCAGCTCGATCTTCTTAAATTGATACTCCTTATAGTAATGGGCAAGCTCCAAATCCTGATGATTAAAGCGCCATTTTGCTGGAGCCATTTGTCTGACAGTTGAAGCTGCTCCCTTTTTCCAAAAAGAAAAGATTTCACGTCGTGTCATTGTTTCTTCTGGCTCTTGTATTTCAAATTGTATCATTATATCCTCTTCGTTCAATTGTGCTAACTTGCTATTTATCTCTTCTAGAAAGCCTGTCCACTCTTCACTTAGTTCTTTAATCTGAAAGTAAACAGCGTGCACTCCAGTTTTATAATATCCAAGCATCTCTCGAATGGAGGGAGGCTTCTCTTCAGCAATGAATACATTGTCAGTAATGCGTCTTTTTGGGAAAAAACCCTCAACCGCCTGAACTGGACATTCAGCGATGCAATCGCCGCATTCAGTACATTGATCAGTATGAATCAATGGTTTTCCATTCTCTAAAGAAATGGCCTTCAGCTCGCAGGAATCCAAACATTTTGTGCAGGTTGAAAAAGGACTTTGATTGCGGCTGCACGTATTTAAAATTCGGAACTCATAATCCAAACTTTCCATCCATCGATCGAATAACCCCATCAAAGCCGCTCCTTCCAATGAATAATTGTGATTTATTTCACAAACTAAATGATGATTATAGTATAAATCATAATCCCCAGGAGTGATATAGCTTCCTTGCACGAAAATTTTCTTGTTTTTTTGTACGATAATCCAATGAATTTTTACGGTGTTGTGACATCCATTGTTAATAGAGGTTTATTCTTATAAGATGATTGTAATGGATACTTCGAGTTCAGAAAGGAATTGAATATAATGGAAATGATTTTTTCAGTTCCATCCTACTTGCAAAGATTATTAGTCTCCTCACAAAAGGGAATGGAAGGGATTGCACAAGAATTAGCAGATATTATATCAGTGCCTGTTCTGATTGCCGATCCTCTCCTAAATCAAATCGTGTCTACCTGGCATAAAGAAGGAACAAAGATTGAATACATTGAGACAGCAAAAGATAGCAGAAAACTTAAAGAGCCAGACCCCGTACCGTGTGTATTATCTGCTAGAGAAGAGCTCATCCAAGGGATAAGTATGGAAATACATGTTGATGGGCGGGTTCGGGGTTATGTGATTGCAGTTCTTGACGGATCAATACCTCCTTTAGAACTAAAAGGAATCCTTCAATACACGTCTACCTTATGTTCCATAGAGCTTCAAAATACATTAAAAATGAAGCAGGACAGACAAAGGCTTCGCGAAGTCTTTCTATATGATCTTTTATATGGAAACATCAAAAAGAGGGAAGATATTATATCGTATGGACAGATTTGGGGCTGGGACTTTCAGCAGGCGCATACGGCTATCGTTTTCTCTTTAAAAGATTTTGACTATTTTTCAGATGATCGGCATTTAATAGATTTGTTGTTCTATATGATTGAAAAAGCCCTGCTTGATCGCAAGCAAAGACCGATTTCTATCAAAAAGAGAGGCGAAATCATTCTTATGTATCCTTCATCTCCTGAGGGAGAGGCGGATCATCAATTAGAGATAAAGAATTTTGTTACGTTAATCACAAACTTGTCTCAGTCTCATAAGCTCAGTGAAAGAATTGCTGCGGGGATCGGAAGGAGAAGAATACAACCAGAAGAAATTTACCGCAGTTATCAGGAGGCAAAGGTAGCGTATGAACTGGGGTTGCTATTGAATATTGCTGTCCCTTTTTTTAGCAGCCTTGGTCTGGAAAGAATCTTATATAATCACGATTTGCATGATTTAAAAGAGTATTATGAGAATACACTCGGGGTGCTGGAAAATTATGATCAGATATATGAAACGGATTTAATGAGCTCCCTAAGTGTATTTGCAGCCAATCAATTTGATCTAACTAAAACTGCCGAAGAAATGTTTGTACACCGAAATACGTTAAGGTACCGCTTTAAAAAGATAGAAGAAATTCTTGATGAAAAGCTGGATGATATGAATATAAGGCTAAATATTATTGCCGCCTTAAAAATAAAGCAGCTTGGAAAAATCTAAAAAGGGAAGGTGTACAGCATGAAAATTTTCCGAAATGCTTGTCCGCGTAATTGCTATGCCTCCTGCAGCATGCTTTCTTATGTGAATAATGGGAAGCTCATAAAGGTGGCTGGAGATGATCGGCATGGCTATACGAAAGGCAGCTTATGTGCGAAGGGATTTGCTTTTACACAATACGTTTATCATCCTAATCGGCTAAAATATCCGATTATGCAATCACCGCGAGGCTCAGGAAACTGGAACAGAATCTCTTGGGAACAGGCATATACAATAATCGCTGATAAAATCATTGAATTGAACGAGCGTTATGGATCAAATTTAGCAAGCGGCTATAATAAATTCTCAGGCAATGTTGGACTGCTGCACTACGCAGCAGAAGCCATGTTTAACAGTATCGGACCACATACAAAACCGAAAGGAAACCTTTGTCTGACAACTGGAAATGAAGCGCTTAAGGAGAGGTTTAAGCAATACGAACAAAGCAGCCCTGAAGATATGGCAGAAGCTGATTTAATTGTGATCTGGGGAGCGAACCCTGCTGTAACAAATGTTCCACAAATGAAGTATATTTTTCAGGCAAGAAGAGCAGGTGCAAAGATTGTTGTCATTGACCCACTTTTCACAGAAACCGCAGCAAAGGCGGACCTCTATATTCAAATTAAACCGGGAAGTGATGGGATTCTTGCTTTATTCGGTGCTAAATGTATAGCTGAGTCGTCTTTTTTTGACGAAACCTATGCTCAGGAGTGCACAAACAATTTTCTTCAGTTTAAAAGGGTTATAGAAGAAATACCCCATGCTGACAAAGTGAGTGAGCTGACAGGTGCACCTATATCGGGAATTGAGGAACTTGCAAGATTGTATACCCATTCAGCCTCCAGTGTTACATGGATTGGATTTGGCATGCAAAGAACGAATACAGGCGGCGACAACGTTCAAGCTATAAGCACCATTGCAGCCTTGGCCGGGATTCTCCACAAGAAGAAGGGAAGGCTGTTTTATGCTCATAATGATATCGAGCATTTTCCATTGCATCTTCTGAATTACCCAGAACAAAATCATTCAAGTATTGCTTCATCCAGGGAAATAGATATCAATTCTTTTGCACAAAGTGCCATTGAGGTTACAGACCCTCCTTTAAAATTTCTATGGATTGCTTCCCGGAATCCCTTCTCCCAGGATAATAATCTGCAGTCATGGCTGAAGCTGATACAGCAGCTTGAATTGATTGTAACGGTTGATTTATTTATGACCAAAACAGCGGAGATTTCTGATATTGTCCTTCCGGCAGCTGCCCATTTCGAAGAGTTGGATTTAATAGTAAGCTATTGGCATCATTGGATCTCTATTAATGAGCAATCCTTGACAGGGTATTTTGAATCAAAAAGTGATCTGCAAATTACAAGAGAACTCACAAACAAGCTGAATGAATTATCACCGGGATTTTCAACATTTCCATCTGTGCTCGAGCCATTAGATTGGATTCAGAAAGAGCTGTCGCCGGAAATTCAAGAATTATATGGTATTCAAAGCTATAAGGACTTGCTGAGCGGACCGCAGAAAAAAAAGCTAGAGGAAACTCCCTCTAAGGAAAAGTTTCACTTTTATATTCCTGATGTTAGTGCTTTTTTAAAAGATGTAAGTGAACAGGAAGAAAGCCTATTATTTCCGTTCCAGATGATCACTCCACAATCGCTTTTAAAAATACATTCGCAATACGAGCAGCTGTCATGGCTGACTCAAGCAGATGAATACGAACATGATGTCGTAGCTGAAATTTCTTCCTTTGCAGCTGAGAAGAATGGATTAAAGTCAGAAGACAGTATTGAAATTTATAATGAGTATGGATGGGTGGAAGCAAAAGTCATGGTAAATGCCCATTTGTCGAAGTACATTGTACTTGTCAAGCAGGGGGGCAATAAACCCATAAATTGGATCATTGTTCATCAAGGAAATGACCAGTGTCAGGAAACAAGTACTCATTTTTACGACAGCAAAGTGAACATTCGGAAAAAAGTGGTGAGTGCAGGTGGTTAAGCAGCTTGGTTTTGTATTTAATATTGATTTATGCATTGGCTGTAAAACATGTGAAGTTGCTTGCAGAAACGAAAATCATACCGATGGAACTGTACGATGGCGGAAAGTAACAAAACAAGATAATGGCAGCTTTTTATCACTATCATGCAATCATTGCAGCAGTCCGGAATGTTTTAGAGTTTGTCCGGAGCATGCATTTACAAAGAGAATGGACGGGATTGTAGAAATTCACTCTGAGCGCTGCAGCGGCTGCGGGCTCTGTATCACTGCGTGTCCGTATGAAGCTCCGCAGTTTGATCGCATGACTCATAAAGTAAGTAAATGCCAAATGTGCCATAGCCGTATAGACCAGGGTTTGCAGCCTGCTTGTGTGGAGGCTTGCCCGACAGAAGCATTAGCACTTAAAGATCTAAACACGTTCTGCTATGTAAACGGATTAGAAACAACGTTGGGTTTTCCTGATACGAGACTGACAAATCCATCCATTGTATTTTTACCAGAGAAAGAAAGGAAGAGGTATTTCCTAAAATAAACGAAATTCGTCCGCTTATTTTTTAAAAATTAGTGCAAATAATGCTTGGGCAACATGCTCCAAGCATTTTTGCACCAATTCCATCTAATATTGGACTTATAGAACAAACTGAAACGATTGCTGATTATTCTCTGCAATCTATGAAACAACCAAATGATTAGAAATGGTACTGCGCTTGAGCGATTAATCCTTTTTGTTTTGCTTCCCTTACCCATTGAGGGTATTCCTGCATGAGCAAGTCATATAATTCGCCATCAGAGATGAGCCCGGGATCTTCAACACTGAAGAAATCAGCGTTATCTATATATCTTCCTTTTAAGTCATCAAGCTTTTCTAAGAAGGTAAAATCTGATTGAAACACACTGCTGAAAAAGCCGCGTTTTTTGGTCCCTTTATTGGCTTTTCCTATAGCCATGAATTGCCAGAACAATGGTTCATAGGAAGCGTTTTGAATATGGCTGATTGTTGAACTTTCATCAAATGTCGCTCCATCCGTTACAAACATGACATAAACAGGAACCTTGCTTGCATACGGTGAATTTCTTTTAGAGGCAGAACCGAAGTAATGCTCACGTATAGTCTTCATAGCTTTTCCGTAATAGGTGCCTCCTTCAAGAGGATATTTTTTAATAAGGTTGTTAACGAATCCACTGAAATTATCGACAGACAGTTCTCCTGCATCGTGTGCATTTGCTCCAAATAAGAAAATATCAATGGTGCCATCATCATCAAAACGTGTCCCTAATGCAAGGATTCTTTCAGCAAATTCCTGTATTTTTCCGGAACGGTACAGGCTGTGCATGGAGCCCGAAATATCGAGGCATAATGCCACCTTTGCCTGGTGGTCGTGCAATCCTGCTTTCTCTAAAGACACTTTTGCTTTTTTTGATAAATCTAGTAGTTTAGGAGCTTGTTCTGCCATTTTCTTTTCGAGCATGATTTTTTTGGTCAGAACTGGAGGGGTTTCTGAAGCTGGCTGCGTTGGAACAGATGGTGTTGGCTGTTCTTGCTCCTCTGCCACTTCTCCGCCGAAATCCTTTAATAATGCTGCTAAGCCGCCGTCAAAACCTCTTCCAACAGAAGCTGCTCTCCACACACTTTTATGATAGATTTCCGAGATGATAATGGCCTTCTCATTTTGAAAATCCTGGCCGCTAAATGAATAGCTTAGAATGGCTTGTCCTCCTGATTTAATTAGCAGACTGCCGCTCTGTATGGATCCCATTGCTTCATCGCCATCAATGGTGGCTGTGAAAACAAGGTTTTGAACTGTTGCTGGAAGCCCCGATAGATCAATCCGAAAATGCCCCATGCCGCTTTGATGATTCAGCAGCTGAATTTCTTGTGCAGGGGAAGCGTTTTGATTATAAAAAATCATATACCGATCATCTGCAAGTTTCTTATTTTCATTTAGTCCAAAACAGGTGATATCAATTTCGGCATGAGAGTGAAGTTCTACCTCTACCTCAATCAGCGTTTCAGTTGTGAAATCTGATAGTTTAACTTTTTCTCCGCGAATTAAATGCTTCATATGCGCCTCCTGAATTGTTTTTTCTATAAAATTATACAAAATATGCATTCGTTTTGTACAATTTTACCATATACACATCCCAGCCTATTAAGTGAGGTTTATGGCTGGAAAGAGTGGGAACAAGAGAATATATACACGCAATAAAGGAGATGGTTTCATGAAAAAGACCATAATGATAACCGGTGCAGGTTCTGGTTTGGGAAGAGGAACTGCTTTTGGATTGGCTAAGAATGGCCATAAAGTGATTGCTGCAACTGAAACAACTTCACAGAAAACGAGTGTACTCAGAGAAGCTGAAGAACTTGGGCTCACTAACTTAGAAGTTTTTAAATTGGATATTACCAATCCCATCGATTTAATCCAAATAGATGAATACGATTTTGATATTTTTGTAGCAAATGCCGCTATCAATGAAGGCGGGCCGCTGAGTGAAATTCCAATGGAGCGCTTTAGAGCCATCTTTGAAGTGAACGTCTTTGCGACACTTGAATCGGTTCAGTACGCAGCGAGGAAACTTGTTGAAAAAGGGAGCGGAAAGATATTCCTTTTAAGCTCGATGGCAGGTATTATGAAAACGGCATACGGCGGTCCTTATGCGTCAACCAAGCATGCAATAGAGGCGATGGCCTTAACACTAAAACAGGAGCTTGAGCCTCATGGCGTAAAAGTGGCAACGATTAATCCAGGACCGTACAATACTGGATTTAATGACCGGGCAGCTGAAGAAAAATGGAAATGGTTTGATGACGAAGTCCACTTTACAAGTGGGGAAGATATGAAAGAAAAGGAAAAAGGCTTAGAAAATCAATACGACCCTAAAGAAATGATTGAGGTAATGGTCGAACTGATTCCGTCTGACCATCATAAGGTCCGAACTGCCTATCCGCCTGAAACGGAAAAACAAATGAAGGAAACGGAAAAGAAACAGTGGGAAATGGAGATTTAAAGAATTTATTTCAGATTTTCTAAAAAAAGTTGAGGCTTGGACATAAGTATTTTAACACAAGCATAGAACCGAATGGTTAGGAAGTTATCTTTCTAATCATTCGGTTTTTTTATGATTTTAGTATATATTTTATAAACATGAGTGAAATGGAACGGACTTGTTCGTATTTTAGAAATATTAATTTCGTTTTGTCCCAGCCTCAAGATAAGACCATTACATATATTTCTTCCTATAAAGTTTCTTTGATTTCTCCGTATTGGCAAAATGCAGCTTCACAAAATGAGGAAGTGCATTTATCCCTTTTTCATGGATTAAGCGGGCTCCGGCTTCGTCTACTTTGCCGCCAGCTCCTTTGGTTAAGGGAAATCCGGCTTCTTTTGCCAGTTTGTCGAAATGTTTTACAAATGCATAACGTGCAAGAATGGAAGCCGCTGCGACAGCAAGGTGAACACTTTCAGCTTTTGTACTGAAATAAACCCGATCCCGATGCACCTTAGGCTGACTTTTTAAATATTGGTAATAAACATCCTTTTGTGCAAACTGGTCAATTAAAATGATTTCCGGCTGTTCTGGAGCAATTTTTTCCAGCAGATGGCCAATGGCTTGGTTATGTAAGAGAGCCTTTATTTTTCCCTGCGACATCCCTGACATTTGCAGTTTGTTGTATTTATCATTATGCAAGGTTAAGAGACTGTATGGAATCACTTCTTTAATTTGTTTGGCAATGCTGATAATCTTCTCGTCATTTAAGTTTTTGGAATCGCGAACGCCAAGCTCTTTCAGCAGTGGAAGATTGGTTTGACTGACATAAGCGGCAACGACCGTAATTGGGCCAAAAAAGTCTCCTGTTCCTACCTCATCGGATCCTATACAGGACAGGCTGCTAATATTCTCTGGCAAGTTGGCAGCAGCATTTTTACTTTCCTTTTTTTGCTTAGGTTTAGCTGTTTCTCCCCCCCACCTGGCAGATTCAGATGCTGCCCCGGCTCCTTGAAAAAGAACCTTTCCAGATTTATAAGCTGTAATTGAGCAATTGTTTGCCTTAGCAGCAAATAACCCTCCAGGAGGAACTTTTCCTGTCGAGAATGGCTCATAATGAGCTTGCATCTCTTTAATTTCAGGTAAACTCTTTAACAGTACAACATGACTCATTTTATTAACTCCTTCAAAAATCTCTGAATTTACAGTATCTGTGCTTTTTTGACATGCTTTGACTTCCCACAAATTATACGTTCGTGTTATGATATTGATTAGGATTCTTTTGAATGGAGGTTCATAGGTTGTCAAATACGGAAAAAAATCGCACTAGTGTAGATATATATGGGCAGCAATATGTAATTGTCGGCACTGAAAACTCCAGTCACATCCGGCTTGTTGCATCAATCGTAGATGATAAAATGCGTGAGATAAGCTCTAAGAATCCTTCACTCGATACGAATAAATTAGCTGTCCTCACTGCTGTAAATGCTGTAAATGATTATTTAAAGCTGAAAGAGCGGCTTGAGGATGAATTAAAAAGAGTAAAGGACTGAAAAGCATCATGCTTGATCTTTTTATTATAGTTATATTACTATTTGGTTTTTTAGTAGGATTAAAGCGCGGCTTTATCCTGCAGCTGATTCACTTAACTGGCTTCATAATTGCTTTTATCGTAGCTAGAATGTATTATGAACCTCTTTCTGAAAAGCTGACATTATGGGTGCCTTATCCCAATTTCGGCAGTGATTCAACCATACAAATGTTTTTTGCCAATGAAAATTTAGAAGATGCTTACTATCGAGCAATTGCCTTTGCCATCATATTTTTTGCTGTAAAAGTGCTCTTGCAGATCATTGGAAGCATGCTCGATTTTGTTGCAAGCTTGCCGATTATCAAACAGCTTAATGTATGGGCAGGAGGCATATTAGGCTTTATAGAAGTTTATCTTATCATGTTTATTATATTATACATAGCCGCATTAGTACCAATTGCGGGAATGCAGACATACTTTAATGATTCCTTTATGGTGGATCTGATCGTAAATCATACACCTGTATTATCAGAAACAATTAAGGATATGTGGATTGAATATATGGCAGCCTAACTTCTCTTTAAAAGAGAAGTTTTCTTTTTGACTATGGATGAAATGTTATAATCACTAAGGATGTACATTTTAAATATTAGGAAACACTAAATAAACAGGATCAAAATGGGCAGGTGTGTAGGATGACCATAAATAAAAAAGACGTAATAAAATTACTGGAAACGATTGCGGTATATATGGAATTAAAAGGAGAAAATCCATTTAAGACGGGAGCTTTTAGGAAGGCTGCTATTGCCTTGGAAAATAGCGACTTAAGTTTATCTGAAATGACAGATTATACGAGTCTCCCTGGCATTGGAAAAGGTACGGCAGCTGTTATAGAAGAGTATGTACAGGAAGGAACATCTTCTGTACTCACTGATCTAAAGGACCAGGTGCCGCCTGGCTTAATACCTTTGCTGCATATTCAAGGCTTGGGCGGTAAAAAAATAGCAAAGCTCCATAAAGAGCTGGGAATAACAGATGCACAAGAATTAGAGCAGGCATGTAAGGAAAAACGTGTACAGGGCTTGGCTGGATTTGGAGCGAAGACAGAGGAAAAGATACTGGCAGCTTTGTTAAATGCCGGTACACAGCCAGATCGGCTGCCGCTTGCATATATGCTTCCTGTTGCAGAAGCAATAGAGGATGCACTAGGCCAAATTCCAGAAGTATTGCGGTTCTCTAGAGCCGGCAGCCTAAGAAGAATGCGTGAAACCGTTAAAGACCTTGATTTTATCATTGCAGCTGATGATCGGACAGCCGTAAAGGAAAAGCTTCTCGGTCTGCCATCTATTAAAGAAATAATCGCTGCGGGAGAAACGAAGGTTTCTGTTGTGTTTGAGCATCGATATGATGTTTCCTGTGATTTCCGTATAGTTGCACCAAGTGAATTTGCTACAACCCTCCATCACTTCACTGGATCCAAGGATCATAATGTAAGAATGAGGCAGCTTGCTAAGGAGCGCGGAGAAAAGATCAGTGAATATGGAGTGGGAAATGTTGAGACTGGAGAAATAAAAACATTTTCTTCAGAAGAAGAGTTTTATGCACATTTTAACTTGCCTCATTTTCCTCCCGAAATTCGTGAAGATGGCAAGGAGATTGACTTGTATACAAAAGATACGAAGTTAATTTCGCTTGAAGACATTAAAGGCGATCTTCATATGCATTCGACGTGGAGCGATGGAGCGTTTACAATAGAAGAAATGATAGATGCATGCCGAAAGCGCGGCTATCAATATATGGCCATTACGGATCATTCACATTATCTGAAGGTAGCAAACGGTCTGACACCAGAACGATTGCGCCAGCAAAGAGAAGAAATTAACAGGCTGAATGATAAGTATGAGGATATCACGATTTTAGCTGGAGTTGAAATGGATATCCTGCCGGACGGATCACTTGATTATGATGATGAACTGCTTGCTGAAATGGATATTGTTATAGCGTCCATACACTCATCCTTCTCACAGCCAAAAGAAAAAATAATGGACAGGCTAAAAACGGCTCTCCATAATGCACATGTAGACATTATTGCCCATCCAACAGGCAGGCTGATAGGGAAACGCGAAGGCTATGAAGTAGACATCGATTTATTAATTCAATTAGCTAAAGAAACGAATACGGCACTCGAATTGAATGCCAATCCAAACAGACTTGACCTTGCTGCAGAGCATATTAAAAAGGCACAGGAAGCGGGTGTCAAGATCGTTATAAATACCGATGCACATAAAATTGATACACTATCTCACATGGAAATAGGTGTATCTGCAGCGAAAAAAGGGTGGGTGCAGCCAGCATCCGTATTAAATGCAATGAAAACACAGGATTTATTGGACTACTTAAAAAATAACAATTGATATTTTGAATCTAGAAAGGCGAGGAAATTCTGCAGTAAACGAATTTCCACTTTTCTAAACTTATCCTCGAAGGAGGGGGAATTATGCAAGAACGGGCTTTAAAGGTTTTAGAATTTAATAAAGTTAAAGATCAGCTGCTTGATTATGTTGCATCTGAGGTGGGCAGAAGAAAAGCAGAAAGAATCCAGCCTTCTACTGACTATGAAACGGTTGTGCGTCTTCAGGAGGAAACAGATGAAGCGGCAACAGTACTAAGGATTAAAGGCAATATCCCTTTAGGCGGAATTTTTGATATAAAGCCGCATGCCAAGCGTGCAGTAATTGGAGGAATGCTTAGTCCGCAGGAACTTATGCAAGTGGCATCAACCGTGCATGCCAGCAGGCAAATGAAACGGTTTATTCAAGAGTTCTCAGAAGAAGAAAATGACATTCCCATCTTAACAGCTTATTCGGAAGAAATTATTGTATTAGCAGATTTGGAAACCTCTATCCGAAATGCAATTGATGAAAATGGTGAGGTACTGGATAGTGCAAGTGAAACACTAAGATCGCTTCGTGTTCAGATTCGTACTAGAGAAGCGCGGGTGCGCGAAAGACTTGAAAGTATGATCAGGTCTTCTAATGCCCAAAAGATGCTTTCCGATGCCATCATTACGATCAGGAATGACCGCTTTGTTATTCCTGTAAAGCAAGAATATAGAGGCAATTACGGCGGAATCATTCATGATCAAAGTTCATCCGGACAAACATTATTTATTGAGCCTCAATCTGTTGTGCAATTAAACAATGAATTGCAGAGTATTAAAGTAAAAGAACAGCAGGAAATTGAAAAGATCTTAATTGCTTTATCAGCATACACAAGCGAATTTAAAGCTGAGCTTGAAGTAATTGTAGATGTACTTGCTCAGATTGATTTCATGTTTGCAAAAGCAAGATATGCTAAGAAGATAAAAGGCTCAAAGCCGAAAGTAAATGATGAGGGCAGAATTTCGCTCTTTAAAGCACGGCATCCGCTCATCCCAATAGATGAGGTGGTTGCCAATGACATTTCCATTGGCGATACCTACACCTCTATCGTGATAACTGGACCAAACACAGGCGGAAAAACGGTCACACTCAAAACAGTAGGATTGTGTACATTAATGGCCCAAGCAGGTCTGCAAATTCCTGCTCTTGATGGATCTGAAATTGCTGTTTTTGATGCCGTTTATGCAGATATTGGGGACGAGCAGTCCATTGAACAGAGTTTAAGTACATTTTCATCTCATATGGTTAATATTGTCGATATTCTTGAAAAGGCTCAATACAACAGTCTTGTTTTATTCGATGAGCTAGGTGCAGGCACAGATCCGCAGGAAGGTGCTGCTTTAGCGATTTCCATTTTGGATGAAGTGAATAAACGCGGAACCCGTGTCATTGCGACAACCCATTATCCTGAATTAAAGGCATATGGCTACAACCGGGAAGGTGTCATTAATGCCAGTGTCGAATTTGATATTGAAACATTAAGTCCGACCTATAAACTGCTGATTGGTGTTCCTGGCCGAAGCAATGCTTTTGAAATTTCCAAACGGCTTGGCTTAAAAGAAGACGTTATAAATGTGGCAAAGTCGTATATTAGTGCAGACAGCAACCAAGTGGAAAATATGATTGCATCATTGGAGGAAAGCCGCAAACAAGCAGAAACCGATCGTGAAGAGGCCAATGAATTGCTCAAAGATGCAGATCGGCTGCATAAGGATCTTCAAAAGCAGATGGCTGAATATTATACGAAGAAAGAAACTCTTTACGAAAAGTCTGCAATAAAAGCAAATGAGATTGTTGAAAAAGCGAAGCAGGAAGCAGAGCAGATCATTCATGATTTGCGGAAAATGCAAATAGAAAAGCAAGCGGAAGTCAAGGAACACGAATTAATTGAAGCGAAGAAGCGCCTGTCAGAAGCGGCTCCTGTACTTAAAAAGAAACAAAGTCCAGATAGAAATGCTGACGGCAAAAGAACCTTAAAACCTGGTGATGAGGTCAAGGTGTTAACATTTGGTCAAAAAGGTCAGCTGCTTGAGAAATCAGGTGAAAACGAATGGCATGTTCAAATTGGGATCCTGAAAATGAAAGTAGAAGAAAAAGACTTAGAATTCATTAAAAGTCCAAAGCAGGCTGAAACCAAGCCGCTTGCTACCGTAAAAGGCAAAGATTATCATGTCAGCTTAGAGCTTGATCTTCGCGGAGAACGATATGAAAATGCACTCATGCGCGTAGAAAAATATATAGACGATGCGCTTCTTGCAAACTATCCGCGTGTATCGATCATTCATGGAAAAGGAACTGGTGCCTTGCGACAGGGTGTGCAGGAGTATTTACGCAACCATCGTTCGGTTAAGAAAATTCGCTTTGGAGAAGCGGGAGAGGGCGGTACAGGTGTGACCGTCGTAGAATTTAAATAAGGAGGGGAGTAGAATATGGAAGGTTTTTGGGAAAATGAATTTATCCAAACCGCTGCCTACTATAGCGTTGTCATTCTTTGTATGATTGTCTTTTTAGCTGTATTTGAGCTTGTAACAAAGTACAGAAACTGGGAAGAGATAAAAAATGGCAATATTTCTGTTGCAATGGCAACTGGCGGGAAAATATTCGGGATTGCAAATGTATTCAGACACTCCATCATGCATAACGACACACTGTTCACCATGATTATTTGGGGAGTTTTTGGTTTTTTCCTTTTAGTAGTAGCCTATTTTATCTTTGAGTTTCTAACACCTAAATTTAATGTTGATGACGAAATTAAAAACAATAATAAAGCAGTTGGTTTTATTTCGATGGTCATTTCCATTGGCCTGTCATTTGTCATTGGAGCAAGTATTGCATAGAGGGAGCAGGGGAAAATGGAGAAGCTTGCAAAAGTATTAATCGTCGTTAGTGCCCTATTTGTGCTAGTTGGAATTGTATATATATTTTTCATTGCATAAAAGCAAAAACGAAAAGAATTGCTCGCATTTGGGCAATTCTTTTTTTTGACTGTACGTATAACCTGTGGTAAGTTGCACTTCCTGCTTATTCGGCTTAAACGGCTGAAGCATGTACCCTCGTATTAGCTTCGTTTATTCTAATTGTTTTGTTTACAGCAGTATATTATAATGAGGTAAGAACAGTTAGAATGTTCAAAATACTTATAGAAAGGGGTTCCCGTATGACAGATCATAAGCCATGGCTTAACCTTTATCCTGAAGAGATTCCTAGAGAACTGACATATGAAAACCAGCCTGTTCAGGATTTTCTGAAAAATACAGCTGCAGAATTTCCCGAAAAAACGGCCGTTCATTTTATGGGAAAGGAATTCACTTACTCATACATTTATGAGGCTTCACTTAAGCTTGCCGGGTATCTGCAGTCCATTGGAATTGAAAAAGACGATCGTGTAGCAATCATGCTGCCGAATACACCACAGTCCGTTATCAGCTATTATGGAATTTTAATGGCAGGCGGTATTGTTGTGCCTACAAATCCGCTTTATATGGAAAGAGAATTAGCCTATCAGCTCAAGGATTCAGGAGCAAAGGCGATTATTACAATGGATATTTTATTTCCGCGTGTGTCTAAAGTGAAGCAGCAGACAGATGTTCAGCATATTATTGTAACCGCTATCAAAGATGCACTTCCATTTCCGAAAAACCTTATTTATCCGTTTATCCAAAAGAAACAATACGGCATTGTTGTAAATGTAAAGCATGAAGGAAACCATCATTTATGGACAGAGATTGCAAAGCTGCCCTCTTTACCTGTATGTGAACATGAGATTGACTTTGAGAATGATTTGGCTCTTTTGCAATATACAGGCGGAACAACCGGTTTCCCTAAAGGGGTCATGCTGACTCATAGAAATTTAGTCGCAAACACAGCAATGTGCAGAGCCTGGCTGTATAAATGTGAAAGAGGAAAAGAGACCGTTCTTGGCATTTTGCCTTTCTTCCATGTATATGGAATGACCACTGTTCTGCTGCTATCTGTTTTAGAAGGAAATAAAATGGTGTTAATGCCTAAGTTTGATGCAGGAGATACGCTAAAAACCATTCAAAAGCAAAAACCTACTTTGTTCCCTGGTGCCCCAACAATTTATATTGGCCTATTAAATCATCCTGAGATCGGAAAATATGACCTCTCATCGATTGACTCTTGTATTAGCGGATCGGCTGCACTCCCTGTGGAGGTTCAGCAGAAATTTGAGGATATTACAGGCGGAAAATTAGTTGAAGGCTATGGCCTGACTGAATCATCTCCTGTTACTCATGCCAATTTCTTATGGGATATGCCAAGAATAAAAGGAAGCATTGGCGTGCCTTGGCCAAACACAGATGCTGCTATTTTCTCAATGGAGAATGGCGAAAAACTGCCGCCAGGTGAAATTGGAGAAATCGCTGTTTACGGGCCACAAGTGATGAAAGGATATTGGAACCGTCCAGAGGATACGGAGCAGACGCTAAGAGATGGCTGGCTATTAACAGGTGACCTTGGATATATGGATGAACAAGGATACTTTTATGTTGTCGATCGTAAAAAAGACATGATTATTGCTGGCGGCTTTAATATTTACCCGCGTGAAATTGAAGAAGTGTTATACGAGCATCCGGCAGTCCAAGAGGCTGTAGTAGCAGGTATACCGGATCCGTACCGAGGAGAAACCGTTAAAGCCTATATTGTACTAAAGGATGGACATGAAGTAAGTGAAGAAGACTTAAATGGGTTTGTTCGCAAACATCTAGCGGCCTTTAAAGTGCCAAGAGTGTATGAGTTCCGAGAAGAATTGCCTAAGACAGCAGTAGGGAAAATTCTTCGAAGAGCATTAATAGATGAAGAGAAAAAGAAGTTTAACGACAGTGAAGAGAAGCAGGCATAAAGGGGATAAAAGGCATAAGCTCCAAAGACTAGATAAAATAATACGGCTCTCATTAATAGGACCGGAATATTCGGCTCTTCTTTTTTGGAAAACAAGGCTTGTCCATCATTCTTTAAAAATGTCATAATAGAGTAGAAGAAAATTGTGGTTATTTTCTTGACAATATAACCTTCTATAACTATTATTAAATTATGAATGATCATTCATTCATAAAATCTTTCCTTGTGTTCAGCATTACATTTAACAGCTCATTTGCGGAATGCAGAAGCTGTACCTATAGAAAGAAAAGGATCACGAGATAAGATGTACGATTTATCTTGAAGGGAGGGAAAAGGATTGAAAAAAGATAAACCGAAATATCGGCAAATCATCGATGCTGCCGTAGTGGTCATTGCGGAAAACGGCTACCACCAGGCACAGGTTTCCAAAATCGCGAAGCAGGCTGGTGTCGCAGATGGAACGATATACTTATATTTTAAGAATAAAGAAGATATTTTAATCTCTCTCTTTCAAGATAAAATGGGGCATTTTATTGAAAGAATCGAAGAGCAGATTGCAGGAAAAGAACAGGCTGTAGAGAAGTTATTAGTAATGGTCGAATCCCATTTCACCATGCTTTCTCAAGATCGGCATCTTGCCATTGTAACACAGTTAGAACTTAGACAATCTAATAAGGAGCTTCGTCTAAAGATCAATGAGGTGTTGAAGGGCTACTTATCACTTGTTGACAAAATTTTGTTTGAAGGAAAAGAAAACGGAGAGTTTTCAGCAAACCTGGAAACAAGACTTGCACGGCAAATGATATTTGGAACAATGGATGAAGTGGTGACAACTTGGGTGATGAATGATCAGAAGTACGATCTTCCATCCTTGGCGCCATCTGTACATCAGCTGCTGATCAACGGATGCAAGGCGGATTGACCATCTATAATTAGAGAGGTGAATGAACCAGTGGAATACTTAAAATGGAGTTACCAAGATCATGTTGCAACTATTACGATCGACAGAGCACCAGCAAATGCACTTTCATCACACGTTCTAAAAGAATTCTCATCTGTATTGGATGAAATTGAGAAAGTAGAGGACATCCGTGTTGTATTGATTCACGGAGAAGGAAGGTTCTTCTCTGCTGGAGCTGATATTAAAGAGTTTACATCGATCACTAGCGGAAGTGAGTTTGAAAAGCTTGGCCAATATGGCCAGGATCTATTTGAGAAGATGGAAAGATTTCCGAAGCCTTTAATTGCAGCCATTCATGGAGCAGCATTAGGCGGTGGGCTGGAGCTCGCTATGGGCTGCCACTTCCGCCTCGTTTCTGAAAATGCGAAACTCGGACTTCCTGAATTACAGCTAGGATTAATACCTGGCTTTGCAGGCACCCAGAGACTGCCGCATCTTGTCGGCAGAGCAAGAGCAGCCGAAATGCTCTTTACAAGCGATCCAATTACGGGTCTTGAAGCAGTTAAATACGGCCTGGCTAACCATGCATACCCAGAAGCTGAACTGCTGGAAAATGCTTATAATTTAGCGAAGAAAATTGCCAAGAAGAGTCCGATTTCCATTAAGGCGACGATTGAATTGTTAAATTATACAAAATCAGATCAGTTTTATGAAGGCGTTAAGAAAGAGGCTGAGCTGTTTGGTGAAGTATTTGCTTCAAACGATGGCAAAGAGGGGATAGCGGCTTTTATCGAAAAGCGTGACCCTAACTTCACTGGTAAGTAAAGGGAAACAATCTTCCATAGTGAAAAATGATGACTGAAGGTGAGCGTTTGCTCAGGAACCTTCAGTTTCATTTAAGATAAAATTTCAGAATCTTTAGAAGTAAAGCAATGATTTAATAATTTAGGAGGGACATTATGAACATCTATGTTTTATTAAAAAGAACGTTTGATACTGAGGAAAAAATTACTATTTCATCCGGGAAAATAAATGAAGATGGTGCTGAATTTATTATCAATCCTTACGATGAATATGCAGTGGAGGAAGCGATCCAAGTCCGCGATGCACATGGCGGAGAAGTGACGGTTGTTTCTGTCGGCAGTGAGGAAGCGGAAAAGCAGCTCCGGACTGCGCTTGCGATGGGAGCGGATAAAGCGGTTTTGATCAATACAGAAGACGATCTTGAAGAAGGAGATCAGTTTACAACATCCAAAATATTAGCTGAATTTTTAAAAGATAAGGAAGCTGATTTAATTTTAGCAGGAAATGTTGCAATCGACGGCGGTTCTGGTCAGGTTGGACCAAGAGTGGCTGACCTTCTGGATATTCCGTACATCACAACCATCACAAAGCTTGACATTAATGGTACAAATGTAAGCATTGTCCGAGACGTTGAAGGAGATTCCGAAGTGATTGAAACATCCCTTCCATTATTGGTCACAGCTCAGCAAGGTTTGAATGAACCGCGCTATCCGTCACTGCCGGGAATCATGAAAGCAAAGAAGAAGCCTCTTGATGAACTGGAACTGGATGATTTAGATCTAGATGAGGACGATGTTGAAGCAAAAACAAAAACGATTGAAGTGTATTTACCGCCTAAAAAAGAAGCAGGCAAAATTCTTGAAGGTGAGCTGCAGGATCAAGTGCAAGAGCTGGTAAAGCATCTTCATAATGAAGCGAAGGTTGTTTAATTAAAAGGCTAAAAATAAAACGCAGGAGGTTAACACAATGGGCAGAAAAATGTTGGTAGTAGGAGAAGTAAGGGATCAAGCTTTGCGTAATGTCACATTTGAAGCAATAGCAGCAGCGAAACAGGCCGCAGAAGGCGGAGAAGTGATCGGGTTATTAATCGGCGATTCTGTAAGCGCTTTATCTCAAGAGTTATTCCACTATGGAGCCGACCGCGTCGTAACGGTTGAACATGAGCTTCTTAAGCAATATACTTCAGATGGTTTTTCACAAGCATTAATGGCAGCTGTTGAATCTGAGAATCCTGAAGGTATTATTTTGGGACATACGGCACTAGGAAAAGATCTTGCACCTAAGATTGCAGCAAAGCTTCAGTCGGGACTGATCTCTGATGTCACACTGATTGAAGAAGCAGGTGGAAATATTGTTTTTACACGCCCAATCTATTCAGGTAAGGCATTTGAAAAGAAAATTGTGACTGAAGGTCTGATTTTTGCAACGATTCGACCGAATAACATTGCACCTCTTGAAAAGGACGAAACAAGATCAGGAGATACTCAATCTTTATCGGTGGATGTTAAAGATATTCGCGCTATTATTAAAGAGGTGGTCCGCAAGGCAAGTGAAGGTGTGGATCTTTCGGAAGCGAAAGTAGTTATCGCAGGCGGTCGCGGTGTGAAAAGTGAAGAAGGCTTTGAGCCTCTAAAAGAACTGGCACAGGTTCTAAATGGGGCGATTGGTGCATCACGAGGTGCTTGTGATGCTGACTACTGTGATTACTCCCTGCAAATTGGCCAAACTGGAAAAGTAGTCACACCTGATTTGTATATTGCTTGCGGTATTTCTGGAGCAATCCAGCATTTAGCGGGCATGTCGAACTCTAAAGTAATTGTTGCTATCAATAAAGATCCAGAAGCGAATATCTTTAAAGTTGCCGATTATGGCATTGTTGGCGATCTCTTTGAAGTCGTGCCGATGCTGACGGAGGAATTCAAAAAGGTTTTAGTAAACGCATAAAGTTCCCTGAAACAGACAGATGGAACTGCTGAAAAAGTTATTACAGCAGCTAGCTGTCTGTTTCGTTTTTACATCTTGGAATTGTCAAAGTAATAAATAGACTTCCTTGTTAAAATCCTTTTTAAACAGGAGCATTAGCAATAAAGTTTAATTACAATATTAGAATAAGGCAAAGAATTTGTGGGTAAAGTACCAACGAGCAAATTGTTCGCTTCAGATGGTGTTAAATGGTATACTCTCGATATGTTATGAATTAGTTGAATTGATTAGGAGGCATATAAATGGCTATTACACATGCAACAGATCAAAACTTTACGGAAGAAACAGGTTCAGGTTTAGTACTTGCAGATTTCTGGGCTCCATGGTGCGGACCTTGTAAAATGATTGCGCCAGTTCTTGAAGAACTTGACGGAGAAATGGGCGATAAAGTAAAGATCGTTAAAATCGATGTCGATGAAAACCAAGAAACTGCTGGTAAATTCGGCGTAATGAGTATTCCTACATTAATCGTTCTTAAAGACGGTGAAGTAGTAGATAAAGTAGTTGGCTTCCAGCCTAAAGAAGCATTATCTGAGCTTCTTTCTAAGCATGCTTAAGCATAACAATCCCGGCTTCTTTAGAAGAACGGTTTAGATTTTTAATACGATAAAATCAGCTCTTCTTCAAGCCGATCTGCTTTGAATGCCATGATGAAGTAATACCTTTAAGGATAAGGATCATTGCAGAAAGCAGATCATGAGTTTAAACAGTTGATCCCCGGCTTCTTTTGAAGACCGGGGTTTTTACTTCCTTCTCGAGGATGTGTTTGACGATGAATGACATCATCAAAAATAAATTAATGATTTTGCCTGCACAGCCCGGCTGTTATTTAATGAAGGACAGGCAAGGCACTATTATTTATGTCGGCAAAGCAAAAGTATTAAAAAACAGAGTAAGATCTTACTTTACAGGTTCGCATGACGGTAAAACACTGCGGCTTGTCAATGAAATTGAGGATTTCGAATATATTGTCACTTCCTCTGATATGGAAGCGCTAATTCTTGAGCTGAATTTAATAAAGAAGCATGACCCTAAATACAATGTCATGCTGAAGGATGATAAAACCTACCCTTTTATTAAATTAACGGCGGAAAGGCATCCGCGTCTTATTACGACGAGAAAAGTGAAAAAAGATAAAGGCAAATATTTTGGTCCTTATCCAAATGTGCATGCTGCCAATGAAACGAAAAAGCTGCTTGATCGCATTTATCCGCTTCGGAAATGTGCTACATTACCAGATCGCGTTTGCCTGTATTATCATTTAGGGCAATGCCTGGCTCCGTGTGTAAAAGAAGTAGAGCAGCAGCAATATCGAACAATGACAGAGGAAATTACCCGCTTTTTAAATGGCGGTTATAAGGATATAAAGAAAGAACTAACAGAAAAAATGGCATCCGCAGCTGAGGAGCTTGATTTTGAACGTGCAAAAGAGTATAGAGACAAAATTGCTCATATAGATGCAACGATGGAAAAGCAGAAAATGACAATGACGGACTTCACCGATCGTGATGTCTTTGGCTATGCTGTGGATAAAGGCTGGATGTGTGTACAGGTCTTTTTTATCCGGCAAGGAAAGCTGATCGAAAGAGATGTCTCAATGTTTCCAATTCATAATGAGCCTGAGGAAGAAATTCTTACGTTTCTCGGTCAGTTTTACATGAAAGCGAATCATTTTAAGCCAAAGGAAATATTAGCACCATCTTCTGTTAATGGCGAGATGGCAGAAAAGCTCCTTGGCGTAAGAGTATTGAATCCGCAGCGAGGCCAAAAGAAGGACTTGGTTTCATTAGCATATAAAAATGCCAAAATTGCTCTTCAGGAAAAGTTCTCGCTCATTGAACGTGATGAAGATCGGACGATTAAGGCAGTGGAAAGTTTGGGCGAACAGCTTGGAATCTATACGCCTCATCGGATTGAAGCATTTGATAACTCAAATATTCAAGGCGCTGATCCAGTTTCTGCAATGATTGTTTTTATTGATGGAAAACCGGCGAAACGGGAGTACCGTAAATATAAAATTAAAACGGTTCAAGGACCAGATGATTATGAGTCCATGCGTGAAGCGGTTCGCAGAAGGTATACCCGGGTGTTGAAAGAAGGGCTGCCTTTGCCGGATCTGCTCATCATTGATGGAGGAAAAGGTCATGTTGAAGCTGTCAGAGATGTTCTAGAAAATGAGCTTGGTCTGGATTTGCCGCTGGCAGGACTTGTAAAGGATGAAAAACACCGGACATCACAGCTGCTTTTTGGCAATCCGCTTGAAATAGTGGCACTTGCCCGCAATAGTCAGGAATTTTATTTGCTGCAGCGCATTCAGGATGAGGTCCACCGCTTTGCGATCACCTTCCATCGTCAGTTAAGAGGCAAAGGAACATTTCAATCTATGCTTGATGACATCGCTGGAATTGGAGAAAAACGCAAAAAGCAATTATTGAAGGAGTTTGGCTCGGTTAAAAAAATGAAGGAAGCTTCTGCAGATGATTTTCGGAAAATAGGGCTTCCTGCCAATGTAGCAGAAGAACTTGTGAAGAAACTAAGTGAATAGCGTTGTCATCAATTTGACAATATGCTATACTTGGACCAACTTTCATATTCACTCACTTTTTTATACTTTCTGAAAGTATAAATGTATAGACTTAGATTAGTGTCTAGCTCCAGTGCTTAGTCCTCAAGGTCTTAAGCCGATCCAGTCCAAAGGTCAACAACGACCTTCTATCTGGTCCGTCTTAATTTTATCGGGGGATGAGCAAGGGCGCTTCCGCTTTTCTTAGCGTTAAGTGAAGGTAGAGGTGCAAGCTTCATCAGTAACAGCAATGAGGAGAATGAGCTCCAATGATTTGCTGTGAAAGGGAATGTTTGCCGAAGCAGGGGGAGTCTCATCACTCACCATGCTGGTCTTGCATTGAATAAATGCCGGATTGTCAAGACGCTTGTCTTGGAGAGCTATCTCACTGTGTGCACGTATTTTTTGTATACGTTCGATTACACAGCAATGAGATAATTCTCATTGCTTTTTTGTTTTGTAAGCAAGTTTGCAGAAGAAAACGGGAACTTCTAAATGTACGTTTTTCATACATTCCTGCAAAAAGGAGAGAATACGAAGATCATTCTTCTCTATACTACACAACAAAATGGCAAAGGGAACATCATCATAGTCGGAAGGAAGGGATTTCAGATGGGTTTAATTGTGCAAAAGTTTGGGGGAACATCGGTCGGCAGTGTCGATAAAATTCAAAATGCTGCAAACCGGGCGATTGAAGAGAAAAATAGGGGAAATGACGTTGTAATTGTTGTATCAGCAATGGGGAAAACAACAGACCAGCTTGTGGGTATGGCAAAAGAAATAACGTCAAGTCCAAGCAAAAGAGAAATGGACATGTTATTAACAACAGGAGAACAAGTGACGATTTCACTGCTAAGCATGGCTTTGATCTCCAAAGGACATCCTGCTGTTTCAATGACAGGCTGGCAAGCGGGAGTTGAAACAGAAGCAATCCATGGAAATGCACGGATCTTAAATATAGATACAGATAAAATTCAAAAGGAAATACAGCAAGGAAAAATTGTAATAGTGGCCGGATTCCAAGGCGCTACTTCTGAAGGAGAGATTACAACCCTTGGCAGAGGCGGGTCTGATACGACAGCCGTTGCACTTGCGGCAGCACTTGGAGCAGATAAATGTGATATTTACACAGACGTGACAGGGGTATTTACAACCGATCCCCGATACATAAAGGATGCCCGTAAGCTTCTATCCGTTTCTTATGATGAAATGCTTGAACTTGCCAATTTAGGTGCAGGAGTTCTGCATCCAAGAGCGGTCGAATTTGCCAAAAACTTTGGTGTTTCTTTAGAAGTAAGATCGAGTATGGAAAAAGAACCAGGAACAATCATTGAGGAGGAAGTTAAGATGGAGCAAAATTTAGTTGTGCGCGGTGTTGCTTTTGAGGATGAAATCACAAGGGTATCTGTTTTAGGGCTCCCAAATAGCCTTGGCGGTTTATCGACCATTTTCTCTGCATTAGCTCATGATCATATCAATGTTGATATTATTATTCAGAGTATGACGGAAGGAGAAACATCTTCATTGTCTTTTTCGATTAAGAATGAAGATTTAACAGAAACAGTTAAGGTGCTTGAGAGAAATCGAGATGAACTGCAATATGATCGGATCGAATGGGAATCCGGTTTAGCTAAAGTGTCCATCGTAGGCTCAGGCATGATCTCAAATCCGGGTGTAGCAGCTGAAATGTTTGAAGTGCTTGCGCAAAATGAAATACTCGTCAAAATGGTTAGTACCTCTGAGATTAAAGTTTCAGCTGTCGTTGAACAGGAGAAAATGCTCTCTGCCGTTGAAGTGCTTCATGATGCATTTCAGCTGTCTGCCAATTCAGTTAAAGCATAAGAATAAAAACATTAAAAGAAGAAGCTTCTTTTATTCGAGAGCTTCTTCTTTTCAGCATAATTTCGGTATTTGTATTGCAAATTATTGCAACTCAAGCTTCTTAGCCTTATTAGATCGTATCCTTTTTATCCCATTTAACGGTGATAAGGACTTTCCCTTTTCTTTTCTTAGGATGTTCAAACGCTTCGCAAATAAAGCCTTTCTGCTGCTCGATCTGTTCGGCAATAAAGCCGGTCTCAAGCTGAAAGGTGCAGTCTTCATCTTTTTTGCAGCGTGCGTTAATTAATGTGCTAGTAAGCTCTAAGTCCATCTCATTTTTTGATTCATTTAAGAGTGTTAAGCTACCCCAGCCTGCACTGGAAAAAAAAGCAGTCATTTCATCTATTGAAGCTAATGGGTATTTACGCGCCAATCTTTTGCCTGCCCAATATAAAATGGCAGGAGCCTCTTTGCCTAATAAATCTTTAAGCAGCACTTCGCGAATTAACTCATACCCAAATGCTGGAACAATTTCATCATGATTGGTGAATGATTTTTGCTCTGGTATTTGTTCAGTCAATAATCTCCCCTCTTTCTATGAGTCTATTATATACAATTTGGAGACCTTTTAGTCAAAGTTACATGAAAAAAGCATATATTTGATAAGGGAAAATAATGCTATTTTAATATATTTCATCTTTTGATAAAAATGAATGGTAATTCAAGCGTGGACGTGTTTTTTTCAATTTCAATATATTTATAAAATTTTATTAATATTGAACAATTTGTGTATCCGTTTTCTTGACGCTCTTTTCTGTTGAGAGTAAAATGGACTTGTCACATAATTGTAAGATATAAATTTTCATTTTTTACTGATGTTAGGATATGAATAGATCCTGAGCATCACGTTACAAAACAGGGGGGATATTTATGGCGGGGAATCGAGAGTTTTTTTATCGCAGATTGCATTCATTGCTTGGTGTTATTCCGGTTGGATTGTTTTTAGTACAGCACTTGGTTGTGAATCATTTTGCAACTAAAGGTGAAGAAGCATTTAATGATGCGGCACATTTTATGGAAAGTTTACCATTTAGGATTTTCCTAGAGTTGTTTATCATATTTTTGCCTCTTTTATTTCATGCAATCTATGGGCTTTATATCGCTTTTACAGCAAAGAACAATACTGTAAAGTACAGCTTTTTCCGTAACTGGATGTTTATGCTGCAAAGGGTAACTGGTGTTATTACATTGATCTTTGTGGTATGGCATGTTTGGGAAACGCGTATCGCAGCTGCTTTTGGTGCAGAAGTAAACTATCAAATGATGGAGAATATTTTTGAGAATCCTTGGATGATCGCATTTTACATTGTTGGTGTCATCTCTGCTATTTTCCACTTTGCTAACGGTTTATGGAGCTTTTTTGTGAGCTGGGGAATTACAGTTACTCCAAGATCTCAATTAATCTCTACTTATGTAACACTAGGTATATTCGTTGCACTTTCAATAGTTGGTATTCGCGCGATTTTCGCATTTGTATAAAATTTTTGCAACCTGTTGATATAAAGAAGCAATAAGGGAGTGAGTCACATGGGTAAAGGAAAGGTTATCGTAGTTGGCGGTGGTTTGGCAGGCTTAATGGCCACAATCAAGGTTGCCGAAAAAGGGAATCCAGTTGAATTATTTTCATTAGTTCCAGTAAAACGTTCTCACTCTGTTTGTGCCCAGGGCGGCATTAACGGAGCGGTTAATACAAAAGGTGAAGGCGACTCACCTTGGGAGCATTTTGATGATACAGTATATGGCGGAGACTTCTTAGCGAACCAGCCGCCAGTCAAAGCAATGACAGAAGCAGCACCAGGCATTATTCATTTATTAGATCGTATGGGTGTTATGTTTAACCGTACACCAGAAGGATTGCTTGACTTCCGCCGCTTTGGGGGAACACAGCATCACCGTACCGCATTTGCTGGTGCTACAACAGGTCAGCAATTATTATATGCACTTGATGAGCAAGTCCGCCGCCATGAAGTTTCTGGTTTAGTAACTAAGTATGAAGGCTGGGAGTTTTTGGGTTCTATAATTGACGACGACGGAGTTTGCCGAGGCGTAGTTGCTCAAAACTTAACAACAATGGAAATCAAATCGTTTGCCGGAGATGCTGTTATTATGGCTACTGGCGGACCAGGGATTATCTTTGGTAAATCAACAAACTCTGTCATTAATACAGGCTCTGCTGCGTCCATCGTGTATCAGCAGGGTGCTTATTATGCTAACGGAGAATTTATTCAGATTCACCCAACCGCGATTCCAGGGGATGACAAACTTCGTCTCATGAGTGAATCTGCCCGTGGTGAAGGTGGACGAGTATGGACGTATAAAGACGGAAAGCCTTGGTATTTCCTTGAAGAAAAATATCCTGCTTACGGAAACCTTGTTCCTCGTGATATCGCAACGCGTGAAATCTTTGATGTCTGTGTAAATCAAAAACTAGGAATCAATGGTGAGAACATGGTTTATCTGGATCTATCTCATAAAGATCCAAAGGAACTTGATATTAAGCTTGGCGGTATTATCGAAATCTATGAAAAATTCATGGGTGATGATCCGCGTAAAGTACCAATGAAAATTTTCCCAGCTGTTCACTATTCTATGGGTGGATTATGGGTTGATTATGATCAAATGACGAATATTCCTGGCTTGTTTGCTGCGGGTGAGTGTGATTATTCACAGCATGGTGCTAACCGTCTTGGAGCAAACTCCCTGCTTTCAGCTATCTATGGCGGAATGGTTGCAGGACCTAAAGCACTTGAGTATATTAACGGCTTAGAAAAAAGTGCGGATGACATTTCTTCTTCTGTTTTTGAGCGTTTTGTTCAGCAGGAAGAAGAAAAATGGAACAGCATCATGTCTATGGATGGCACAGAAAATGCATATGTTCTTCACAAAGAGCTAGGTGAATGGATGACAGATAATGTAACAGTTGTTCGTCATAATGACCGCTTATTAAAAACAGATGAAAAAATTGTAGAGCTTTTAGAGCGCTATCAAAATATAAATATTAATGACACAGCAAAATGGAGCAACCAAGGTGCAATGTTTACCCGCCAGCTTCAAAACATGCTTCAGCTGGCACGTGTTATTACAATTGGTGCTTATAACCGTAATGAAAGCCGTGGAGCTCACTATAAGCCAGATTTCCCAGATCGTAACGATGAGGAATTCTTAAAAACAACAATGGCAAAATTTGTTGATGCAAATAGTGCGCCAGCTTTCCATTATGAAGAAGTAGACACAGGTTTAATCACTCCGCGTAAACGCGATTATACGAAAAAGAAAGGTGGCAAATAAGCATGCAAGAAACACAAGCTAAAACAGTTACGTTTATTGTCAGCCGTCAGGACTCTCCTGATGCCACCCCTTATCAGGAAGAATTTAAGCTGGAATATCGTCCTAATATGAATGTCATCTCCGCGTTGATGGAAATCCGCCGGAACCCAGTTAACTCTAAAGGTGAAAGTACAACACCAATTAACTGGGATATGAACTGTCTCGAAGAAGTTTGCGGCGCATGTTCAATGGTCATTAACGGCAAGCCGCGTCAATCATGTACAGCACTTGTTGATCAGCTTGAACAGCCAATTCGTTTAGAGCCAATGCGCACGTTCCCTGTTGTGCGTGACCTTCAGGTTGACCGCAGCAGAATGTTTGACTCATTGAAAAAGGTAAAAGCGTGGATTCCAATTGACGGTACGTACGATCTTGGACCAGGACCACGTATGCCTGAGAAAAAGCGCCAATGGGCTTATGAGCTATCAAAATGTATGACTTGTGGTGTATGCCTAGAAGCATGTCCAAATGTAAACAGCAAATCTGACTTCATTGGACCAGCACCATTATCACAAGTGCGTTTATTTAATGCACATCCAACGGGAGAAATGAACAAAGCCGAACGCCTTGAGCAGCTTATGGGCGATGGAGGACTTGCTAACTGTGGTAACTCCCAAAACTGTGTTCAATCTTGTCCAAAAGGCATTCCGTTAACAACATCAATCGCAGCCTTAAACCGTGACACGACTTTCCAATCATTCAAGAACTTCTTTGGCAGTGACACGGTTTGATTCTGCAATTTGCCCTTCCCGTCCAATACGGGGAGGGTTTTTGGTTTTTTAAAAATGGAGTACAGTGCGGGAGAGGAGGGTTACGATCAGTTGAATCAGCAACAGCAGCAGGGGAATCTGGATTTGTAAGTGTTATAATCCAGTATAAGGAAAAGTGTGTCGCGGAAACCTGATACTCAGACCTCTGAAAACCAGAAAAGGTAAATGGAGTCGCAAAAAACTAATAAACAGACCTCTGAAATCCAGAAAAAGGCAAATTGAGTCGTGAAAACCGAATAAACACCCCTCTGAAATCCAAAAAAAGATAAGCAATATCACATAAACTTAAAAAACACCCCTCTATATCCCGAAAAAAGTAAACAATATCACAAAAACTCAAAAAAACACCGCTCCTATTATAATTCATCCATTCGGGAAATATATCTTTAGGATGCTATTAATACCTAAGGAGATTGTAATGAAATGATAAAGAAGATCTTTGTTATTCAACTTGTTTTCACCCTACTATTGCTCTGCACTCCGCCTGCAAATGCTAACATTATCACGGCAACAAGCAAAGAAATATCGTTCAAAATCATTCATACCAATGACACTCACTCCCATCTTGAACAAATGCCCAGGCTATTTACAGTGATCAACAGCATTCGGGCCGAAAATAAAAATAACCTGCTTTTAAATGCTGGTGATGTTTTTATTGGTACTTTATATTTCTCTCAATTCAAGGGTCTTGCATCCATTCCTTTTATGAACAAATTGAAATATGATGCAATGACGTTAGGGAATCATGAATTTGATTTGAAATCAGAAGTTTTGGCTGATTTTATTAAAAAAGCTGATTTTCCATTTGTGAGCAGCAATATTGATATAAGCGCTGATCCGTTTCTTGAGCCTTTATCTGTTCGTAAGATAACAGATAATCCTCAGCCGGGAAAAATATATCCAGCAATTATTAAAAATATTGAAGGAGAATTAGTTGGAATCTTCGGCTTAACGACAGAGGAAACGCCATTTATTTCCCAGCCAAGTCCAAAACTTATCTTTGAAGATGCGTACAAAAGTGCTCAAAAAACGATAGCTCAATTACAGCACTTAGGGGTCAATAAAATCATTACTCTTTCTCACTTAGGTGTTGAGGAAGACCAAAAACTTGCTACCCTGGTTAAAGGAATAGACATTATCGTGGGTGGACATTCGCATACAAAGCTGGAGGAGCCAACTATTATTTATAACGAAACGGATCCAGTATTAATTGTACAGGCAGATGAAAATGGTGCATATGTTGGTGAGCTGTCTGTTTCTTTCACAAAAGAAGGGATCCTAAAGAAATGGAATGGAAGACTTATAGAAGTTCAAGCAAAGGATTTAGAAGGGAATTACATCTATAAGGAGGATCCTTGGGCTGTAAGGCAGCTAAATGAATGGAATCAGGAGCTAGTTGATCTTCTTCAGGAAACAGTTGGATACACATTGGTTCCATTAAACGGCTCTAGAGAAGATGTTCGTGTGGGAGAAACGAATTTAGGAAATCTGATTGCAGATTCAATGCTAAAAAAAGCAAATGAGGTTGTTCCGACACAAATTGCACTTCAAAACAGCGGAGGAATACGGGCATCTATACTAGAAGGTGGTATTACGATGAAAGATGTTTTAGCTGCCATTCCTTTTTCCAATATATTATCGATCATGGATGTAACAGGTGCTGAATTAAAAGAAGTTCTAGAGCACAGTGTTTCACGTATTGGCGGGGAAACCGGACAATTTTTACAGGTGGCAGGTTTGCATTTCACCTTCAATCCCCATTTGCCTGCTGGAAAGAGAGTCCTTTCTGTTTGGGTGAATAATGGGAATGCGTTTGAGCTGTTGAACCCTAAAGGAACATATACGATTGCGGTTAATTCTTATCTGGCAGAAGGCGGGGAAGGATATAACTTATTTAAGAGAAAGAAAGCGAATGGGGAAGTTATTGAAACTCCGTATTTAGATTATGAAGTTTTCGCAAATTTTTTAGAAGATCATAGCCCGGTTGCTCCCAAAACAGAAGGAAGAATTCAAGAAATTTTTACTAACGAATAATTGTGAAATTATGTTAAAATAGAGAAAGTGAATCGATATTCATTTAATCGAAGGGGAGGAATATGATGAGCATAAAAGCATATGTCACGGATATAAAGGAATGGGAAAGAGAATTCTCTTTCTACTATGAAACAAAAGTAAGATTTAACGAAACAGATATGTTTGGTCACTTAAATAACACAGTTCCTTTTGTTTATTTTGAGTCGGCAAGAATTGAATTTTTTAAAAGTCTCGGATTTATGCAAAATTGGCTGGAGCCACAAGAAGAATGCATCCCAGTTGTTGCAGATTTACAATGTGATTTCCTAAAGCAAGTATTTTTTGATCAGCAGCTGAAAATCTATGTTAAAGCGGCTGCCATTGGCGGGTCCTCAGTTGATATTCACTATATGGGGAAAAATGATAAAGAAGAAATCGTTCTAACAGGAAGAGGAACAATGGTGCAAATATCAAAACAAACAGGAAAAGGGGTTCCCTGGACAGAAGAAATGCGGGAGATGCTTGCTGGCCATAAACATGTACTCGTTGACGATCATCAATAGGAAGGAAGCAAAAGCCGGTCACAATCAGGTAAAATCAGTGACTGGCTTTTGCTGTTTTTTTGATAAGTTTTATGTTTTCCATTTCTTCAAGGTACATCTCACTCCTTATATACATATCATAAAAAAGGTAAAAAACTAACAAGGTATTAGGTTATTGCCGCGGGTAAATGGATCAACTAGAGGCAGCGATTTATTGTAAAAGACATAACCTAAAAATAAACCTTCTTTGATGGTTATTTGTAGTCACTTCATATCTGCAATGTACATATGATATGGTGACTAAATATATACCCACCCCGCGATTCATAGCTGGCGAAAGGCAAGGAGGGTTACAATACTTGAAGGAGAATGAATATACTCACAAGCCATTACTCACTAAACGTGAAAGAGAAGTATTCGAACTGTTAGTACAAGATAAAACTACGCGTGAAATCGCTGGTGAATTATTTATAAGCGAAAAAACGGTTCGGAACCATATTTCGAATGCCATGCAAAAGCTTGGTGTAAAGGGGCGTTCACAAGCTGTTGTAGAGCTCCTTCGAATGGGAGAGCTAGAACTTTAATCAAGACCGGCAATTCGTCTGCGGATTGCCGGTTAAGATGTTTATAGGACTATTTTTAAAGTAACACTTAAAACACGGCCTTCTTTCCATTGAAATCCCATAACTTAACATGCAGTACAAAAAATAATTATTTTCTTCCATATAGGTATTCGTTCTTGAATTTTCTCTAAAAAAAGGCGAAAATTAATCTAATGGGGCGAAATATGAGTCTGTTAAAACTACATAGGAGTGTATGGTATGGAGCTTGAGGATTTAAAAGGAAACGGCGTAAACGATGTGGTTGCGAATATCGAAAAAGATTTGCGCTATATAGCTGGAATTGTAAAGCAAAAAGGCCGGGAAATCTTGAGTAATTATACAATTACTCCTCCACAGTTTATTGCACTGCAATGGCTGCTTGAGGACGGAGATATGACGATTGGCGAACTGTCTAACAAAATGTTCCTGGCGTTCAGCACAACAACAGATCTTGTTGATCGCATGGAAAAGAGCGAGCTTGTGAAAAGGGTTAAAGATCCAAACGATCGCCGAGTAGTGCGCATTCATCTTCTAGAAGAAGGAGAAAGAATTATAGAAGAAGTGATCAGAAAACGGCAAGACTATTTATTGGATCTGCTGAAACATTATTCAGAAGAAGAAGTGATGCAGCTCAGCAAGAACCTAAATCGATTACACCAAGATATGGCGAAAGAATGAGGCGGTAAGTTTTGAGGAATAGACCGATAGGGGTAATTGACTCGGGAGTTGGCGGATTGACTGTAGCTAAGGAGCTGATGCGGCAGCTGCCAAATGAGAATATCATCTATCTTGGAGATACAGCACGCTGTCCATATGGGCCGCGAACAGGTGCTGAAGTTAAAGACTTCACATGGCAAATGACCCGATTTCTGCTTGAGAAAAACATGAAAATGCTGATCATTGCCTGCAATACAGCTACAGCAGTGGCGTTAGAAGAAATCCGAGCCGAATTGCCAATCCCTGTACTCGGTGTTATTGCTCCCGGAGCAAGGACAGCTATGAAAGTCACCAATAATCACCGAATTGGTATAATAGGCACAGAGGGGACCATCAAAAGCAAAGCTTATGAAAAGGCGATCAAACGAATCTCCAGCAAGTCAGAGGTATTTGGCTTAGCTTGTCCAAAGTTTGTGCCACTCGTTGAAAGCGGAGAATACGAAGGTGAACTAGCGAGAAGGATTGTAACGGAAACCTTGGCTCCCTTAAAAAATTATAAACTTGATACGCTTGTTTTAGGCTGTACTCATTATCCGTTGCTGGAGCAATTAGTTAAAGAGGTCATGGGAGAGTCAGTCAAAGTCATCAGTTCAGGCGAAGAAACAGCAAGAGAAGCAAGCACGATTCTGCATCATCTGGGCCAATTAATTAAAGGTGAACAAAAACCTATTTATCATTTTTTTACAACAGGTTCACCAGTAATCTTCTCTAAGATTTCATCCAATTGGCTGGAAATTGAGGAACCGCTGGTGGAGAAAGTACATCTTTCATAATGAACAGAAAACACCTCTATCATGATTCATTCATTTGTAGAGGTGATTTTTTTCTAAAAGATTATTGCTCTATTTACCCGATCTAAAAATTGAATTGAAAGGATGATCTATTTGCTAACTGAAGCATATCAGCACCTGCAGCAGTATTTTGGCTATTCTTCGTTCCGTGCCGGCCAGGAAGAGCTGATCAAAAAAGTCTTAAACAATGAGCACTCATTAGGCATTCTGCCGACTGGAGGAGGAAAATCCATCTGCTTTCAAATTCCTGCCTTAGTAAAGACGGGAACCACAATCGTTATTTCCCCGCTTATCTCCTTAATGAAGGATCAGGTTGATGCACTGAGTGCTGCCGGCATCCCCGCTGCATTTATTAACAGTTCCCTATCTAGGACGGAATATGAAGAGACGGTTTATTCACTGCGTAAAGGAGATTACAAGCTTCTATATGCAGCACCAGAACGGTTTGAATCACCTTCATTTATTGGACTGCTGAATTCAATTGATATCTCAATGATTGTTTTTGATGAAGCTCACTGTATTTCGCAGTGGGGGCATGACTTCAGACCAAGCTATCGGTCGATCATTCAAAATATTGAACAGCTTTCTTCCCGTCCAGTCATTATGGCACTGACAGCCACAGCGACGAAGGAAGTGGAGCAGGACATTTGCCGTTTGCTTCATATCACCGATGAAAATACCGTCATAACAGGTTTTTCTCGTGATAACTTATCTTTTCATATTATGAAAGGCGTCAACAAAAGAGACTATATTGAAAGCTATATTCGTAAGCATAAGAATCAATCTGGGATCATTTATACGTCAAGCCGAAAAGAAGCCGATCACCTATACACATTTTTGAATGGAAAAAATATTAAAACGGCGAAATATCATGCTGGTCTTTCTGAACAGGAAAGAAAAAATGAGCAAAATCGTTTTGTATATGATGAAGTGGAAATGATGGTTGCAACAAATGCTTTTGGTATGGGGATTGATAAATCGAATGTCCGTTATGTTATTCATTATAATATGCCTCGTAATATTGAAGCGTATTATCAGGAAGCAGGGAGAGCTGGACGTGATGGCGAAGAAAGCGAATGTATACTACTATTTGCTCCACAGGATATTCAGCTGCAAAAATTCCTGATTGAAGAATCAAACCTTGATTTCACCATGAAGGAGCAGGAATATTTTAAACTCAAACAAATGACTCATTATTGTCATACGGAAAAATGCCTGCAATCATATATTATCGAATATTTCGGCGATGAACCTGTCCAAAAGTGCGGCAAATGCAGCAATTGTCAGGATCAGCGCGAAAGTGTCGATATTACAAACGAAGCTTTAATGATTTTTTCGTGTGTAAAAAGAATGGAAGAACGATTTGGAGTGACGCTAACAGCACAAGTGTTAAAAGGATCTTCCAATAAAAGAATAAAAGAGTTAGGTTTTCAGAATCTAACAACCTATGGTTTATTAAGGAACCGTAAGGAAAAAGAAATTACAGACATTATCAACTTTCTGCTGGCAGAAGGCTTTTTACAGCTGACAGATGGAAAGTATCCGGTCGTTAAGCTTTCGGCACAAGCTCTGCCGGCTTTAAAAGGATCCATGAAAATTCATATGAAAATTGCATTGGCTCCAGAACGGGTGGAGGGCACGGAAAATGAAGAGCTATTTACGAAACTTCGTGCGTTAAGGAAAGAGATTGCAGATCGGGAGAAAATTCCTCCATATGTTGTGTTTGCTGATACCGCTTTAAAGGAAATGTGCACGTATTTTCCCCGGGATAAAGCTGAAATGCTCCAGGTTAAAGGTGTGGGACAAGCTAAATATGAAAAGTATGGGGAAATCTTCTTAGGGGAAATACAAACCTTTCTACAAGAGAATCCTGATCTTACACCAACAGCTTCATCCGCTTTAAGTGTTTCTGCTGCTTCTCAAAATAGCAAAGAATCAGATATGGCGAGTCACTTAATCTCATATAATATGTATATGGAGAACATGTCCATACAAGAGATTGCCAAAGAACGCAATTTTTCGCCAATGACGATTCAGAATCATATTTTTAAGGCAGTAAAAGAAGGAAAACTCATTGACTGGGATCAGTTATTTGATGAAAAATTAGAAAACAAGATATTAGAAGCTGCCTCAAATGTCGGCCATGAAAAGCTGAAGCCGATTAAAGACGAGCTCGGAGATCAGGCAGATTATTTTACCATTAAAGCAGTTCTGGCTAAGAATGACCTAGCTTAAACATCCTGTTTGTCCAAAATTGTCATAAAACATTTCACGATTTTCTCTCCAAAGACGGTCTAAATTCCAAATAGGCTCGTATACATGTAGTACAAACTGTCTTAGGAGGGAAATTTCATGTCAATAAATAAAAAATGGACAATAGTGTCAGCTGTGGTTGTATCATCCGCATTATTAACAGGTTGCGGATTATTTGGCGGAGATGAAAAAGCACAGATCGATCCGCCCCAATCTGTAACATATACAGATGATGGAGAAACGGTTACGGAGGAAGCAGCTGGTGCTGGTGAAGAAGTGGCGGAAGTCGGCTCACTTCAGACTGAACTGTATTTGGTAGATAAAAATGGCTATGTTGTGCCGCAAACATTGCAGCTGCCGAAAACCAATTCAGTTGCAACACAGGCACTTGAACACTTAGTTCAAAATGGTCCAGTAACCGATTTGCTTCCGAATGATTTTAAAGCTGTATTGCCTGAGGGTACGAAAATGTCTGTGAATGTAAATGAAGATGGAGTAGCAACAGTTGATTTTTCGAAGGAGTTTCAAAATTATCAGCCAGAGGATGAAATGAAAATCCTCGATTCCATTACATGGACGCTTACTCAATTTGATACGATTGATGAAGTGAAGCTGACGCTAAACGGCAATGAGCTGACAGAAATGCCAGTCAATGGAACACCAATTGGCGAGTCGCTTACAAGAGCGAGCGGCATTAACTTGGATGCCAGCGATGTTATTGATATGACAAATACAAAGCCAGTTACTGTTTATTACCTAGGAGGAACAGAAGATCATTATTATTATGTTCCTGTCACAAAACGAATCAGCAATGACACAGATGATAATGTAGTTGCTGTCGTGAATGAACTTGTGGATGGTCCCAATTATGGTTCTAACCTGTTAATGGACATGAATAGTGATGTGCAGCTGTTGGATGAACCGAAAATGGAAAATGGAACAGTGACATTAAACTTTAATGAAGCCATCTATTCAAGCTTTGAAGATGAAGAGAAAATAATTTCTCAGCATTTAATGAACGCGTTGGTACTTTCTTTAACAGAGCAAAAAGGCGTTGAAAGTGTAGCCATTACGGTTAATGGCGAGGCCGGCTTCTTAAATGAAAACGGAGAAACGATCACAGAGCCTGTAACACGCCCAGAAAAAGTGAACACAGGTAGTTTTTAAAAATGAGTTTTTGATATACTATATAGTAACAATAAAAGAGGTAGGCAAATATTGCCGCCTCTTTTTATTGGATTCATGTTAGCAGTGAAAATGACTTGAGGGGGAAATGTACCATTGCGAAATGATGGACGACAACCGCTGCAATTGCGGCCTATACATATTGATACAAACTATTTAAAGCATCCGGAAGGCTCTGTGCTTATTACTGTTGGCGATACAAAAGTAATTTGTACCGCAAGTATTGATGAACGAGTGCCTCCGTTTTTAAGAGGACAAGGAAAAGGCTGGATTACAGCAGAATATTCCATGCTCCCGCGTGCAACCGATCAGCGCAATATTAGAGAATCTTCAAAAGGAAAGGTTTCCGGCCGGACAATGGAAATTCAGCGCTTAATCGGACGGGCTTTAAGAGCGGTTATCGATTTAGATGCGCTTGGGGAAAGAACGATCTGGCTAGATTGTGATGTCATCCAGGCAGATGGCGGAACAAGAACCGCATCTATTACAGGTGCCTTTGTTGCCATGACGCAGGCGATTAACAAGCTACACAGCCAAAAGAAACTGTCAAAATTTCCGATCCACGACTTTCTGGCTGCCACAAGTGTTGGTATTTTAACGAATGATCAAGCAGTCGTTGATCTGAATTATATCGAAGACTCTAGCGCAAAAGTGGATATGAATATTGTCATGACGGGAAATGGGGAATTTGTTGAGCTTCAAGGAACAGGAGAAGAATCAACATTTTCTTATAATCAGCTCCAGGAAATGTTAAAAGCTGGGCAGGACGGGATCTCTGAGCTATTTGAACTGCAAAAAGAAGCTTTAGGGGAAGAGATCACAGGGAAGATTAAGAAATAAGAAATAAAAATAAACAAAGAGGGAGAGAAGCAAACATGCAAGAAGTAATCATCGCAACCAAAAATGCAGGAAAAGCCAAAGAATTTAAACGCATGTTTTTGCCGCTTGGCTATGAAGTGAAAACCTTACTGGATTATCCGGAATTTGAGGATATTGAAGAAACGGGAAGTACATTTGAGGAAAATGCGATTTTAAAAGCAGAGGCCGTATCAAAAGCTCTTAATAAAATAGTCATTGCTGACGATTCAGGGCTTATGATTGATGCATTAGACGGCAGACCTGGAATCTATTCTGCACGCTATGCAGGAGAAACGAAAAACGACAATGCCAACATGGATAAGGTGCTAGAAGAGTTAAAGGATGTTCCCCAAGCTGAGAGAACGAGCCGTTTTTACTGCGCTTTAGCAGTCGCAGTTCCAGGAAAAGAAACAGAGACTGTAGCGGGTACATGTGAAGGATCGATTTTAACGGAAAAAAGAGGAAGCTTTGGATTTGGCTATGATCCAATCTTTTTCTGCAATGCAAAAGGAAAAGCTATGGCAGAGCTTGAGCCGGATGAAAAGAGTGAAATCAGCCACCGTGCGAATGCTTTAAGAAAGCTGGAGGACATGCTGCCAGTTCTTTTTCCAGGAGCTGATGGGAAATGAAACTCCTCATTTTAAGTGACAGTCATGGACTAACGGATGAATTAGTGTCAATTAAGGAACGTCATCAAGATTGTGCCATCATGATTCACTGTGGAGATTCCGAGCTTGAGCCGAATCATCCAGCAATGAAAGGGTTCACAGCTGTCCGGGGGAACTGTGATTTTTCTGGCGGCTATCCCGAGGAGATCATGAGCCTGGCAGATGGTCTAAAGGTGTTAACGGTACATGGCCATTTGCATTCGGTTAAGTCGTCTTTGATGAATTTGTCATACCGGGCTAGAGAAAAAGATGCTAATATTGTATGCTTTGGCCACTCACACCAGCTTGGCGCAGAGATCATAGACGATATTCTATTTATCAACCCTGGCAGCATCTTAATGCCACGGGGACGTGCAGAGAAAACATACGTCATCTTAACAATTGATCAATCAGAGCTGCAGTTTGATGTATATGAAACAGATGGTGAGAAATTAGACGAGCTTTGTCGTAACTTCTCCCTTCCAAAAGAGTAAAGAATCGCATATAATAATTGAGGGAAGCAAACACTTCCCTCAATAAGAATTTTTTTCTAAAAAAATGTTGACTTTTAATTATTACTTTAATATAATAAATATTGTCCTCAAGAGGACGTTAACATTTTAATATGTCCCAGTAGCTCAGCAGGATAGAGCAACGGCCTTCTAAGCCGTCGGTCGGGAGTTCGAATCTCTCCTGGGACGTCACAACTACTTAAAGAAACTCAATAACACCAACGATGTGAAAGAAAAGGGGATTTTTAAAGGTATTTTAACCTGATTGAAAAGCCCGTAAAAATTCGTTGGATAAAAAACTTCCAAATATGATTATTTGGAAGTTTTTTGTTTTGATTAAAATTCGAACTCCTTGATAGCTTTTCTCATTTTATATTTAATATAACACAGGACGATGTAGCAGAATTTCAAGAAATACTTTTCCGTGGCGACACAAATGCAAATTAATTGTTCGAGGATTATAAAATATACGCCAATGGCGGTGCACTGACGTTTAGTGATGTTCTGACATATATTCAACTTGCAGCTTCTTAATTGCTTTAGCACGTTGTTCCGCTTTTTCCGCAGCAATTTCTTCTCGTTCATGTTCCACTTCATCGTAAGGAAAGGCAGCCATCCAAAACATAAAAAGAAATATGCCTAATAACAGAAACACACCGAATCCCAAAGTAATCGTTTTTGCTTGATTTTTATTCAATGTCATAATGCTCCTCAATAAAGGCTTTTTCTTCTTCAACCGATAAAATGCCAGTTGCTTTACCAATTGTCCCTCCCTGAAGATCCCAAATAGCATTATGGTCATGGTCGACTCGTGAAAAATCATTGTTGGCCCAGCGATTTAGAATATCAAGATAAAGTCCTTTTTCTTCGTATTCGTTGGCTTCCACAACAGCTTTCAATCTGTTTACTCGTTCGGCAGTTAAAGGAATAAAACCCCATTTATCTTCGGCTCGCGTCTTTTGGTGTGACATGCCATGTATAGCGTTTTGTACTGCATATTCGGTAATATCAGATGGAAATTCATCTTCAACAGGTTCTGCATGGGTTTCTTTTATTTCGATGGTTTTACCTTCATCATTTACTGAAACAGTTTCTTGTATTGATACGGACTCTTTAGACATGGATTGATATGTATAAATCGTAATTGCTCCAACAATGGCTAAGGAGCCAATTGCTGTTATTATGGTAATCTTAAAAGCTTTATTTTTCATCTATATACTCCTTTCCAGTCAGCTCGACAATATCCTTGTTTAGTTTCGGCGTGTCCTCAAAGGCATATACCTTTGCCATCGTTCATCATCTCGATTCCTGGTGCTGTATCGGAAATTGTTGTTCCTTCTCACAAGTTCCGCGAATAATGATTTCTTATATATCATTTTAACTGGAAAGTCTCTTCCTGTTAAATCCCATAAGGTAATAACTTGTCATTTATCTCGTCAATCCATTCAGGTTCTGTACAGTTGCTTTCATGTTAATGTGTTAGGTTAATAGTATAAATTTCGTATACTTGTTTCATTGGTAATATCATCAAATGCTACCCCATTTTCCAATCTTAAGGATTTCCATCATAATAAATCCCATACATACTTCATTCTGCCAACTCCTAAATTTTAGTATTTACTTCATTATAATGGGTGAAAAATTGGCAGCATAGGGAAAATCGAAATCTATTGTTCAAGATTTGCTTATCAAGTTAATAGTTTTATTCAGATTCGAAGTACCTTCGGTAGTTCGAATCTCTCTTGTGACATCATAAGGTTTGCGTATAAGTAGGTTACTGTGAAGAGCGCTTTAAAACGTGGTTAAATTCGATGTTTTTTTATTTAGTGAGGAAGTTCAGAAAAAATCCATAGGAACAGATAGAACATGAAACTTTCTCACACTATTTTATACTTTCGCCGATTTAATAGGCATCACAGTATTTTTCATCTCCTGCAGGCAACTCTTTAACTACTTCTATCCAGCTTTTGTAATGTAAATTTCATATTTTTGTAAAATTTATGAAACAATTCTATCTCTTAATCGTCTAATTATTATGACAGATTATTTTAATAGAAATGAGGAGATTATGTTGAACAAGTTGGCGAAACCCATATTACTGGCTTTATCGTTTTTGTTTATTTTTATTATATTGGCTGGCATTCATGCGAGTAGCGCAGAAGCAGAACAGCATGAATCTGGAAAATGGGAAATGAATAATGGATCATGGTATTGGTATTACACAGCAGATGAACATCCTAGTAAAGACTGGGAGAGAATCAACAACAAGTGGTACTACTTTGATTCCTTAGGTAGGATGCAAACAGGCTGGGTTAACGACAATGGCACTTGGTATTATCTAAATTCAAACGGGGACATGGCTACTGGCTGGAAGCAAGTAAATGACAGATGGTACTATTTAAATGTTTATGGTGCCATGCAGACAGGCTGGATAAAAGATCACGGAAAATGGTATTACTTATTGGAAAGTGGTGCAATGCGAACTGGCTGGTTGAAAGAAAATAGTACATGGTATTACTTAAATCCAAACGGAGACATGGCTACTGGCTGGAAACTTGTAGAGGGAAACTGGTATTATCTTTATGAAAACGGTAGAATGGCAACAGGCTGGGTCTATGATTGGTATGATTGGTATTATTTAAATGAAGATGGTGAAATGCATATTGGCTGGAAAAAGATAAATGGAAATTGGTATCATTTTAGTGAAGATGTAGGTAGTATGACTGATTCTAGCCTTGTAGATGGGTATTATTTAAATTATGAAGGCAGTATGGCTTATCCAGGGAATAAATATAACGAAGGACTAGCCAAGCAAATGTTATCCAAGGTGAATGTAGGGCAAACTAGACAAAAAGTGCTTGATAACTTTGGCGATCAATATTCGACTTATCATACAGATTGGTCTTGGGAATATAATTTTGTTGTATCAAAAGATGGTAAAGCTATCCCTATAGTGGAGGGTTTTTCTCATTTTCTACCAAACAATTTAGGGGGAGGCTTTGTAGATTTGACGATAAATTTTTATTTTGGTGATGGAGATAAAGTAAAAGAGATTACGATAATGTATTTTGATGAAAATCATAAATTTAAAACATACTCTAAATAGTAAGACCATAATAAGAAGACCTTCCGTTTTGGGGGCTAAGTTTTTAACATTTTCTTGGTGTACTGGAAGCGTAAAAGGGAATAGTTAGGGCGTTAGGAACCTTTTTAGTGGAGCCAGATACTCTGATTGTTGTTAAATAACATAAGTGTGTTTTTTGTTTGATATCATGTAGTTATTAATAATCCAATATAAAAGACCGCCTCTCAGCGGTCTTTATTGTTTAAAGATATTCCCTCAATGTATCCTGAAGCGTTCCTCTTGTATCTGCATCTTTATCGAAGCGGATTCCCGCATGTACCATTCGTCTTACTAGGTCCGGGCGTAAACCAGTCAGCACGGCTTTACATCCCATCATGGCAATGCCAGCTAATATTTTCTCAAATTGATCTATAACATCCATTTCCATCAAGGCAACGCCTGAAAGATCCAGGATGAGGGTCTGGATTCTCGAGTTTGCAATTTCATTTAGAACCTTTTCCTCAATGATCCGCACTCTATAAGAATCAATTGTTCCAATGAGAGGAAGAACAGAAACATGTTCTCTAACAGGAATGATCGGAACAGATAAATGTTCGACCATATTTCTCTGCTTTTGCAGCATTTCATCTTTGTAGGATGAATAGTTAAGAAAAAAGGTGTTGAGGAACTGGTCGATTCGATCGTTTATAAGCTTTTCTAATTCATAGAAATCATCTCGATCTATTGTCATCTGTTTAATAGCATCCAGTTTGTTTATGGATAGCCATAATGTTCTTCTTATTGCCTGTACCCATTCTAGTTTTAACGAAAGGGTTAAAGAGTGAGATGCCCACGCAATGCCTTCTTGCTTTGCGAAGGCGGTTAATTCCTCATCTCTTTGTTCAAGAACACACGTGATGAGCTTCCTTGCATTTTTTAATAAATCGATGTTTCCTGTATTTAAGATGTCTTTTATTTTCGTAGACACGTTTACAGCTTCAGATAAAAGCTGCTCCTCAAACTTATTACCATTTTCTTGTATAAATGATTGTACTTCTTTACTGATGTTTGACATTAATTCCACCGAAAAGTCCTCCTCCAGTTCTTGTGCAAATAATATTACAAAAATCCCAATTAGTTGAAGTTTTTGCTTATGTTAGTGTCTTTATATAAGGATTTGGCCAATGCACTCCGTTATGAAGGTAAAATTACTATTGCGTTATATAAGATTGGTATTATTTCATTTTCATTAAACTATTCTATGTAATTTGCCGGAAGTACGTGGATCCATTCCTTGCACAAAGACACAACATTATCATTTACCCTAATTAAAATAATTTAAACATATAATTAACATTTACACTGTGAAAAAATTAGAAACCTATTACCTCACTTACCAAAGCAGCTGTTTACGATTTGATTATACCAAATATTTGAATTTATTAAATGATTTTACGCATTTATTTTGATTAAACAGGAGCTTGAACAATTTGAATAGAATATTATTAAGACGTTATAAGAAAAGGTGATACAAATGATTAAAACAGAAGAAGACATTATTGAACTGATCCGGGAAGATCCCTGGATGATGAATCTGCTAAGAGCGGTTCAATCCCTGCATTTGCCTGATTGGTGGATTTGTGCTGGATTTGTGCGCTCAAAAATATGGGATACATTACATACCTTTAAAGAGAGAACAGCACTGCCTGATATTGATGTGATCTACTATAATCCATCTAATATAGATGAATCCGAAGAAAAAGAATTGGAGAGTAAGCTAAGCAATCTTGTTGCGGAAATACCTTGGTCAGTTAAGAACCAGGCAAGAATGCATGTGAAAAATAATATGCAGCCCTATACATCATCAACAGATGGCATTTCCAAGTTTCCTGAAACGGTAACAGCTTTAGGTGTTAAGTTAGACGAGAAAGACAATCTATTATTAACAGCGCCATGGGGAATTGAAGATGTATTGAACTTAAAAGTAAGGCCAACTCCCTATTATTTGGAGGAAAATGAGAGAATGGCCATTTATAATGATCGAATGAGAAAGAAGCATTGGAATTCTATATGGGAGAAGGTAGAGGTTTGTGGAAATGAATATAAATGAGTCTAATGTTTTTGAAAGAATAGCAGAAAACGCAAATTTATATTGGCCCGAATTTCAATTAGTCGCAGTGGCTTTGTATGATCAAAATGGTGTGTATTTATACAACCATCCAAAATTTTTATCTACAGATAAGCCTTATTCGTTTTTGAAATGGAATAATGAATTCAATGGGATCAATACGTTAATCTTATACGAGGGTTATCCTACTGCAATTGTAAACTTAGATTATTATAATGAAATGGAAAGTGTCTATTCTATTATGGTGCATGAGCTTTTTCATGGGTTTCAGTACCTAAAAGAAGAGAATCGCTTTCCGGATGAGTTAGCAGGCATGAATTATCCAATGAAAAAGGAAAATATTGAATTGCGTAATAGAGAAAGGAGATATCTATACCAAGCAGGTATCTCAACGCGCAGAGAAGAAAAGCTTGATAATATGAAGAAATTTGTTGAATTAAGGGAAAGCAGGCGTAAATTCATAGATCAATATCTAGATTTCGAGCTTTTCGTTGAAACAGTAGAAGGACCAGCTTTTTATGTTGAGTTTCAAGCTTGCCTGCATAATAGCAATCATTCATACGAAGAATTGTTAGAAACATTTAGCAAAGGATTAATAGAAAATAAAGAATCCTCTCAATTTCTCAGAAGAAGCTGCTATCGTTCTGGATTTGTTATTTGCTGTCTGCTGGATGAGTTTTTTTCTGATTGGAAAGAAGGTTTTTTTACTGAAGAAATGACACTTTATGATATTTTAAAGGAAAAAGTTAAGCATCAATATAATGAGATAAAACATTTCGATATCAGCAGCGAAACTACTGCTATCATAGAGGAAATTAACAGTGAACGAAAAGACATGTTTACACAATTTGAACATAAAGAAGGGTACCATCTTTACCTTATTGGCGATATGGAGAGAGCAGCGTTTGACCCAATGAACGCTTTGGTAGGGAAACAGAGGGAAATGCATCAAAACTTTATAAAAATTCTTTTGAACGGCAGGGAATATGTAATTAATCAGCCTGTCATTGCATACTATAATTCTTTTAATAAACTTGATAAGCTCCATATTGTGCTGCCAGACAAACCAGTTAATAAGAATGGGAATGTTTCAATAATTGGGATTGGTGATATGAAAGGCAAACTATCTGAAAAAGATGGATCCTACTATTTTAGGGCAGACTGATAGAAATGTATAATTTCCTGCAGGGAGGTGAAATTAATCGGCTAGAGAGAATTTAATTCATAAGGATACAGTCGCTAAAAGGTGTGCATTTGCAAAGTGCCCGTCGCCCCTAAAAAAGCAGTCTGAAGGGAACTAACATACATGCAAAGTGCCCGTCGCCCCCCTAAAAAGCGTCCTAAAGGGTATATACAGGCTCGCAAAGTGCCCGTCGCCCCGCAAAAAGCAGCCTGAAGGGAATTAACATACGTGCAAAGTGCCCGCCACCCCGCAAAAAGCGGTCTAAAGGGAACTAACATACGTGCAAAGTGCCCGCCACCCCTCCAAAAGCGAACTGAAGGGAACTAACACCCCTGCAAAGTGCCCGTCCCACCACAAAAAGCGGTCTTACGGGAATCTACCCACCTGTATAACTGTTCCTTCAGCCTGAGACTTGATTCTTTTACATATTTCTATACAATTTTAGAACATCAACTAATATTTCACGGTTATATCCCGTCTTCCCAAATATTCTTTCACCCCATTCTTCTATGCTTCCTAGTGTTGGATCAGGAAACAAACCGTCATTTGTGCTTAAGAAACTCTTCCAATTATAAAACTCCCAATGAGCGATCTCTGACTTATAAGGAATTCTGCATTCTACTAGAGGTTTGGAACTGATTGCATTCTGGGAAAGTTCAGCAGCTTTTAAAAAGAAATCCATACCCACGGGTTTCGGATCAAAAACTTGTTTGGACGTTTTTCCGTTAGGACGATGATAGAGGATTTGAAATTCATCTTTGGCAGAGTGAACCTGCACTTGTGCGCCAGGAAAGAAACCAGACAGCCTTTCATTTGTAAAATCCTCACACTCTCCGTCTATTAAAATCGGAGTAATCCATTGATCGCCTAAATCACAGTAATATCTCTTTCCTTCCTCGCACACTGCGATGACAGCTGCATGAGCATCTTCCGTCATGAGCTGATCGCCGATTGGATAGGCGTGTACACCATCTTTTTTAAATTCATCTAAAAGCCAGATTGCAAGATCAAAACAATTCCCTGACATTCCATATTGCTCTCTATGCTCTTTCATAAGAGAAAGTGCTCGTTGTTTTTTGCTGCTTGCACTGTTATAAACCCATGCTTTTGTTAAAGTCTCCATAGGAAAGTCGTTAAATTTTTCCCATGTGGCTAATATACTTTGTGAAGCTTTCATTCGTTCACCTTCCCTCTTCAAGTAACAGATCTATATCTTAATTAAGACTACCACCCAGTCATTAGAAATAAAATATATTTTTGGTAATTATTGAGAAAATATTGAAGCGTTAAGTTCAAAATTATAAATTTTTTACAAAAAATTTTGTCCAACAGGAACGGCAAGGTAACAACAATGAAAGCGCATCCAATTAAATTGACTAATCAAAATTATCAAATAATTTAAAAAATGCTATTGACGATGCTGGTAAATGCGGGTAAGATAGTCCTCAATAAAACAAATTACACAAATAACAAAATCACAGCAAGACGTTTTCACTTTGAAAAACTGTCATTTTTTTAACCTAAAAATTTAACGGTTTAAAGTGTTGAATCGATAAAATCAATGATGAGGACAAGTAATTTTATGAACAGGATTTTACAGAGAGCCGGGGATGCTGAAATCCGGCAATCCAGCATAAAATGAACTCACCTCTGAGTGCGGGTCTGAACGTTTTAGTAAGTCCTGCCGGGTAGATGCACCCGTTATCAAACAAAATGAGAGCACGTTTTATACGTGAATCAGGGTGGTACCGTGGAACAGGTTTTCAAGCCTTTTCATCCCTTGTTTTCCAGAGATCTGGATAAGGGGATGGGAAGGCTTTTTATTTTTTAAAAGAGGAGGATTTTCATTCATGTTGCAGGGAGCTGCGTTACCTGAGGTTAAAGCGGAGAATACACGGTCAATAACAGGGTCCGATTTGTTATTAGATGCCTTGGAAAGAGAGGGAGTTGAAGTTATATTTGGCTATCCAGGAGGAGCCGTGCTTCCCATCTATGACAAGATTTATTCGTCAAAGATTCAGCATGTTTTACCGAGGCATGAGCAAGGAGGCATTCATGCAGCAGAAGGCTACGCAAGAATATCCGGCAAACCAGGCGTTGTCATTGCTACTTCTGGGCCAGGAGCAACGAATATTGTGACTGGGCTTGCAGATGCCATGATGGATTCACTGCCCCTTGTTGTATTCACTGGCCAGGTTGCCACAGGAGTTATTGGTACGGATGCTTTCCAGGAAGCTGATGTATTAGGGATTACCACACCCATTACCAAGTATAACTACCAAGTCCGAAAAGCAGAGGACATACCTAAAATCGTGAAGGAAGCCTTTTATATTGCTTCGAGCGGCAGACCTGGCCCAGTTTTAATTGACATACCAAAAGATATCGCAGCTGCTCCAGCCGAAATGCAGGAAGAGACAGAAATCCATCTTCCAGGTTATCAGCCAACCAAACATCCAAATTATTTGCAAATCCGAAAATTGATTGAAGCGGTCAGCAAAGCTAAAAAGCCAGTTATATTAGCAGGGGCGGGCGTTCTTCACGCAAAAGCGATGCACGCATTAAAAGCCTATGCTGAGCAGCAGAAGCTCCCGGTTATTCATACATTGCTTGGCTTAGGCGGATTTCCGGCAGAACATCCTCTATTTATCGGCATGGCAGGCATGCATGGCTGTTATACAGCCAATATGGCACTATCACAATGTGATTTGCTTATCAACATTGGTGCACGCTTTGATGATCGGCTTACCGGTAACCTGAAGCATTTTGCTCCGCATGCATCGGTCGCTCATATTGATATTGATCCGGCAGAGATTGGCAAAAATGTTGAAACGCTTATTCCGATCGTTGCTGATGCAAAAGAGGCACTGCACGAACTTGTGAATGGAGAAGGCAAACCGCCAGTTCATGAAGAATGGATAAAACAGCTAGAAGAGTGGCAAGAAGAGTTTCCATACCATTATGACCAAACATCACTTGAGGTGAAGCCACAAAAGGCTATGGAGCTTATTCACTCTTTTACAAACGGTGAAGCGATTGTGGTCACGGATGTCGGGCAGCATCAAATGTGGGCGGCGCAATATTATCGATTTAACGAAGCGAATCGCTGGGTCACATCAGGTGGATTAGGAACAATGGGTTTTGGTTTGCCAGCAAGTATTGGGGCACAGCTCGCTGATCCCGAGCGGAATGTCATTGCGGTTCTTGGAGATGGCGGCTTTCAGATGTGTACGCAGGAATTAGCCGTTATTCGTGAGATGAACCTGCCAATTAAAATCGTTGTCCTGAACAACCAGGCTCTTGGAATGGTGCGCCAATGGCAGGAAATCTTTTATGATTCGCGTTTTTCTCATAGTAAGTTTTCCTCACAGCCATCATTTGTAAAACTGGCAGAAGCCTATGATATTAAAGGAGTTTTTATTGATACGAAGGAACAAGCGGAAAATGAATTAAAACACCTATTAACATGTAACGAACCAGTATTAATCGATTTGCGGATTGATCCAAATGAAAATGTATTTCCGATGATTGCTCCAGGAAAGGGGCTGCACGAAATGGAAGGTGTTAAACCGTGAGAAGAATCATCTGCCTGACCGTAATGAATCGGCCGGGCGTGCTAAATCGAGTGACCAACTTATTTTCTAAACGAAATTACAATATTGAAAGCATTTCTGTCGGCCACTCTGAACTGGAGGGCATGTCCAGAATTACATGTGTTATACATGTCGAGGACGAAAAAGCGAGCGAGCAGATTACCAAACAGCTAAATAAGCAAATTGATGTGATCAAGGTAACGGATATTACAGACCAGTCCATTGTCGCAAGAGAATTGGCCTTAATCAAAGTGCAGTCGACTCCGCAGACAAGAAATGAGCTTTATTCGTTAATAGAACCTTTTCGAGCGTCCGTTATTGATGTAAGTAAAGAAAGCATGGTCATTCAAATTACCGGCGAGTCTGAAAAAATTGAAGCTTTTATAGAACTAATCAGTCCTTATGGAATTAAAGAGCTGGCAAGAACGGGCACTACCGCTTTCCCTCGAGGGACGCAAAGAAGTGCACCGCCGAAACAGGTATCGATTTTATAAAAATTTCCAAGCACTTTCTAAATATTTTAAAACCATAAAACAATAGAAGAGGAGAATGAAAAATGGCGAAAATGTACTATAACGGAGATGCAAATGCAGAATACTTAAACGGGAAAAAGGTTGCAGTAATTGGCTACGGATCACAAGGGCATGCACATTCTTTAAACATGCGTGACAGCGGTGTAGAAGTTGTGATTGGACTGCGCAAAGGGAATTCCTGGGACAAAGCAGAAGCAGATGGATTTGCAGTCTATCCTGTAAGCGAAGCAGTAGCACAAGCTGATGTAGTCATGATCCTGTTGCCTGATGAGCAGCAAACGAAGGTGTATAAAGAAGAAATTGAGCCTAATTTGACAAACCAGGCTTTAATGTTTGCACATGGCTTCAACATTCATTTCAATCAAATTGTTCCTCCTGAGGAAAGTGATGTGTTATTAGTAGCACCTAAAGGACCTGGTCATCTTGTACGCAGAACATACGAAGAAGGTGCAGGGGTGCCAGCTCTATTTGCGGTCTATCAGGATGTAACAGGCGAAGCGAGAGAGCTAGCTTTAGCATATGCCAGAGCCATTGGATCGTTAAGAGCAGGCGGTTTAGAAACAACCTTTAAAGAAGAAACAGAAACAGACTTATTTGGAGAACAGGCGGTTCTGTGCGGAGGACTAACTTCTTTAGTAAAAGCAGGGTTTGAAACATTAACAGAGGCAGGATATCAGCCAGAACTAGCTTATTTTGAATGTTTGCATGAGCTGAAGCTGATTGTTGATTTAATGTATGAGGGCGGATTAGAGGGGATGCGCTATTCAATCTCAGACACAGCACAATGGGGTGATTTTGTCAGCGGACCTCGAGTAGTGGATGCAAGAGTAAAAGAAGAAATGAAAAGCATCTTAACGGACATCCAGCAAGGTAAGTTTGCGAAAGGCTGGATTCTTGAAAATCAGGCAAATCGCCCAGTGTTTAACGCCATCAACGAAAGCGAAAAACAGCATCAAATTGAAATTGTTGGCAAGGAGTTAAGAAAAATGATGCCATTTGTGCAAAAAAATAACCAAAAGAAAGAAGTGGCTGTCAGTGCGAACCATTAAAATATTCGATACAACTTTGAGAGATGGAGAACAGTCAGCTGGTGTAAACTTGAATTTCTCAGAAAAGCTCGAAATTGCCAAACAGCTTGAAAGATTAAATGTGGATATTATTGAAGCTGGTTTTCCAGCAGCTTCTAAAGGTGACTTTGCTTCTGTTGAGCAAATCGCTAATACGATCCGCAGCGCTTCTGTTACAGGTTTGGCAAGAGCAGTTAAATCGGATATTGACGCAGCATGGGAATCTTTAAAGGGCGGGGCAGAACCGCGGCTTCATACATTCCTGGCAACTTCTCCTATTCATAGAAAATATAAATTGAAAAAATCAAAAGAAGAAGTCATTGCAACAGCTGTCGAAGCAGTAGAATATGCCTCCAAAATGTTCCCGATTATTCAATGGTCTGCAGAGGATGCTTCAAGAACGGAGCTGCCATTTTTAGCAGAGATTATTGAAAAAGTAATCAAGGCGGGAGCAACGATTATAAACATACCTGATACAGTTGGTTATGGGACTCCAGCTGAGTATGGACGAATTTTTTCCTACTTAAGAGAACATGTTCCTTCTATTAATAAAGTTCATCTTTCTGCACATTGCCACGACGATTTAGGGATGGCGATTGCAAATTCACTTGCAGCTGTTGAGAATGGTGCAACACAGGTGGAAGGTACGATCAACGGCATCGGTGAACGTGCAGGCAATGCAGCGTTAGAGGAATTTGCCGTTGCTCTTCATATAAGAAAGGATTTCTATGGAGCGAGCACTGCTATGAATCTGCAGGAAATCAGCCGCACGAGCAGTCTCGTCAGCAAGCTTACAGGAATGACGGTTCCAGCCAATAAAGCGGTTGTCGGTAAAAATGCATTTGCACACGAATCAGGCATTCATCAGGATGGCGTGCTTAAAAACAAGTCGACCTATGAAATCATTTCACCAGAACTTGTTGGCTTCCATTCAAATGCGATGGTGTTAGGCAAACATTCCGGCAAACATGCGTTTAAAAACCGTCTTCAGGAGCTTGGTTTAACTGTTCCTGATGAAGAAATTCCAGCTCTTTTCACCATCTTTAAGGATTTGGCAGATCGGAAAAAGGAAATGACCGATGATGACCTGGCCGCTATCGTTCTTGAAGAAAAGCTCTCTAAAGACCAGCGCTTCTATGAGCTGATGCAAATACAGGTTCAATACGGCACAAATCAAATTCCTACAGCGACTGTCACTTTATCCGGCAAACAAAATGAAATGCTGCAGGAAGCCGCAACAGGTGCTGGCTCGATCGAGGCACTTTATAATACGCTTGAGAAATGTATTACAGGCGAAGTTCATTTATTGGATTACCGCATACAGTCAGTTGGTGCCGGCAGAGATGCGTTAGCACAAGTATATGTGAGTCTTCAATATGAAGGGCAAGAGTCAAGCGGCAGAGGCTTAGCACAGGATGTTCTTGAAGCTTCAGCCAAAGCCTACTTAAATGCTGTTAATCGTGTGATTTATTTAAATGAAAGCAAAACAGCCGTCTTAAATGTGTAGTATTCGCTTCTATTCTAAAAGATATAGTTTTTAAATTACTTTATGTGGAAATTTCCTCGTTGATTGGAGGGGACTGGTGTTCGCCACCAGCCCAGCGGAAAGCGAGCACCAGGAATGAAAATCTCGTCGGAATTATATTTTTCATATAACAAACAGCAGCTTAATTGAACAAATCGGAGGGGTTAGGAATGGAAAAACGGATCGTTGTTCTTCCAGGAGACGGAATTGGAAAAGAAGTGACAAAAGGAGCTGTTGAAGTTCTTCAGGCAGTTGGAGAACGCTTTGGACACCAGTTTCATTTCACATATGGAAGCATTGGCGGAGAAGCCATTGATACATATGGCACGCCTTTACCGGATGAAACCATACAGCATTGTAAAGATAGCGATGCGGTTTTATTAGGTGCTGTTGGCGGGCCTAAATGGGATGCACAGCCGCCGAACCTCCGGCCAGAACGCGGTTTACTGAAAATAAGAAAAGAACTAAATCTTTTTGCCAATCTAAGACCAACAAGCTATTATGAGAGTCTTGCAGAAAATTCTCCATTAAAAAAGGAATATATCGAAAATGTAGATCTGCTTTTTGTTCGAGAGCTGACAGGCGGGCTGTATTTTGGCAAACCAAGTGAGCGCGTGGAAAGAGACGGAAAAGAGGCGGTTGTTGATACATTATACTATCAAAAGTCTGAAATGAAGCGTGTTATTAAGCTTGCTTTTGAGCTTGCGGAGAAACGAGATCAAAAAGTAACATCAGTTGATAAAGCGAATGTCCTTGAATCAAGCCGAATGTGGAGAGAAGTAGCAGATGAGATTGCCAAGGAATTTCCGAATGTGGAGCTTGAGCATATGCTGGTCGATAACGCAGCAATGCAATTAGTGACAAATCCGAAAAGGTTTGATGTTATTGTAACGGAAAACATGTTTGGCGATATTTTAAGTGATGAGGCTTCCGTTCTGACAGGGTCATTAGGGATGTCAGCTTCAGCCAGTCTTTCAGAGGACGGTCCTTCATTATATGAACCGATTCATGGCTCAGCACCTGATATTGCGGGTCAGAATATTGCCAATCCGCTTGCAGCCATTCTATCCGCAGCAATGATGCTTCGTTTATCCTTTGGAATGCAGGAGGAAGCAAAGGCGGTTGAAACAGCAGTCAACCAAGTGCTTGATGCAGGCTACCGAACGAAGGATATCGGCAGAACTGTCAATAACTATGTATCTACTAGTGAAATGATTAATGAAGTTAAAGCAATGATTTTAGATCATGAAGCGATTATGCATATTATGGAGGCTTACTCTTAATTATTCGGAAAAGTAATTCAGACACTCGTCTCGATCGGGGGGAACGTAATGGGGAAGTCAATTATTGAAAAGATATGGGATAAACATGTTGTATATGAAGAAGAGGGGAAGCCGGATTTATTATATATTGATTTACACCTTGTACACGAGGTTACTTCACCGCAGGCATTTTCTGGGCTGCGAATGAAAGGCAGAAAGGTACGCAGACCGGATAAAACCTTTGCTACCATGGACCATAACGTTCCAACAGATAACCGTTCCGAAATTCATGATAAAGTGGCGCTGAATCAGATGACGACATTAGAAAAAAACTGTCATGAATTTGGAATTCCTTTAGCAGGCATAGATAGTCCAGATCAGGGGATCGTTCACGTCATTGGTCCTGAGCTTGGACTGACATTGCCAGGCAAAACAATTGTCTGCGGAGACAGCCATACTTCAACACATGGTGCTTTTGGTTCTATTGCTTTTGGCATTGGAACGAGTGAGGTTGAGCATGTATTGGCCACTCAAACCATATGGCGTGCCAAACCAAAGACACTGAAAATTGACATCAGCGGAACTCCTAATAAAGGAGTAACGGCGAAGGACATTATTTTATATATCCTTTCAAAGCATGGATTTGATTTTGGAACAGGCTATATTATTGAATATTGTGGTGAAGCGATAAGAGGCATGTCAATGGATGAAAGAATGACCATCTGTAATATGTCTATTGAAGGCGGGGCAAGAGCAGGTTTAGTGAGTCCTGACGAGACGACTTTCTCCTATATAACAGGCAGAAAGTTTGCTCCTAAAGGCGAGGAATTGGCGAAGGCAGTTGCAGAATGGAGAGAGCTTGCTTCAGATGATGATGCGGTCTATGACAAGACGATTCATATCAATGCAGAGGAAATTGCTCCAATGGTCAGCTGGGGGACGAATCCTGCAATGACTTCAAGAGTGCATGAAAGAATTCCGTATCTCTCAGATTGCAAAAACGAAATTGAAAGAAAATCACTGCAAAGTGCTCTATCTTATATGGGATTAACAGAGGGGCAAAAAATAGAGGATATTCAAATTCAGCATGTATTTATCGGATCGTGCACAAATTCCCGCCTCGAGGATTTAAGACAGGCAGCGGAAATTGTGAAAGGCAAACAGGTGCATAGCAATGTGAGAGCATTGGTGGTTCCGGGCTCACAGCAGGTGAAGAAGCAAGCAGAAGAAGAAGGATTGCACCGTATCTTTACGGAGGCAGGCTTCGAGTGGAGAGAGTCTGGCTGCAGTATGTGTTTAAGCATGAATAATGACATTGTTCCTGCTGGCGAGCATTGCGCATCAACATCGAACCGAAATTTTGAAGGCAGACAAGGAACAGGTGCAAGAACCCATCTTGTCAGCCCAATCATGGCTGCTGCGGCTGCTATATATGGAAAAATTACCGATGTAACAGCGATAATGCCGGAAGAAGCATTTAAATAGGGGGGATAAGGATGAGTGCATTTACAAAAATAACAGAAAAGGCGGCAGCTTTTGATCGCGCAAATGTCGACACAGATCAAATCATCCCAAAGCAATTTTTAAAGAGAATTGAAAAAACGGGCTTTGGCCGCTTTTTGTTTTATGATTGGAGATATTCAGCCGATGGTGAGCCAAACCCTCATTTTGAATTAAATAGAGCTGAGAACGCAGGTGCGAAAATATTAATTGCCAATGAAAATTTCGGATGCGGCTCATCCAGAGAGCACGCACCATGGGCATTATTAGATTATGGTTTTAAGGCGATTATCGCGCCTTCATTCGCAGATATATTCTATCAGAACTGCTTAAAAAACGGCCTGCTTCCAGTTACTCTGGATGCGGAGAAAGTCGCACAGCTGCTGCAAAAAGCAGAACATGAAAACTATGAACTTACCGTTGATTTAGAAAACGAAAGCATTTCCGACACTGCCGGTTTCAAAGCACATTTTTCAATTGATCCTTATTGGAAAAACATGCTCGTAAATGGCTGGGATGAGATTGAAATTACCATGCAGTTAGTTGAATACATTACTGTTTACGAAAAAGCGCAGTAAAAAGAGGGTCCATTACTACTACTAGGTGATGGATCTTTTTGTTTTTTTATTCTCACCATGCTAAACTAACTGCAAACCAATTACAAGGACGGTATAAATATGAAAAAACGGGAACAGAAAAATTCAAATGATAATATTATTCTCTTTCCCGGTCTGGAACAGCGGCTGATTGAAAAAGGACTGGAGGCGGTCAAACAAAAGGACTTTAAACACGCGGTTCGCTATTTAGAAGAGGCGATCCTCTTGGATCCTGAAAACAGTGAAATACATATTGGCCTCGTGCTTGCCTATTTTGAGTCAGGGAACCTTCAGAAATCAAAAAGACTAGCTGAAAATATGCTGCAAGCAGATATCGGAAATTATATTGATATAATGGATTTATATTTAATGATCCTCGTTCAGCTTGGGCATTATGCCGAAATTATTACAGCGATTGAAGGCCTCCTGGAAGAGAAAGAGGTGCCAAGTGAAAAATACGAGCATTTTAGCACACTGCTTGCCTTTAGCCGAAAACAGATCCAATCAGCTCCTATTGAAATAGAAGAAGAACAAGAAACATTCAGTGAGCTTGAGCATATCAACTTTTTTGCTTTGCATGATCAAAATGAGCAAATCCAAATAGCCGCAAAACTGGCTCAATCGAACATACAGAATCATCTTCAAGGAATAGAAGAGTACTTAAAAGACGAGAACGGCCAATATTTCTTTAAAACCATTCTATTAAACGTTTTAGCAGAGCACGGCATAGAGCGTTCAGTGCTGGTTAATAAGGGCGGAAGGCAGCAGCTGGTAATACCTGCAGAAATGCTTAATTGGAATGACCAGGAGCAATATAGCGAGGTTATAGGGATTTTGGAAGCGATCATCTCTCAGGAAGATCCTATTTTATATGAAAATACAAAAGAAATCATAAAGCGGCATTTCTTCCTTCTCTATCCTTTTGAGGTAGAATCGATCTCCTCAAAAGCGCTGGCGGCTGCTTATCATAGATTAGTCACAGACTATTTCGGATTAGAGACTTCATCGGAAGAATTAGAAGCTTTATATGAAGTGGAAGAGAGAAAGATTCAGGCTGCAAGTGAGTACATCTCTGCACTAGAAGAAATTTCTTAACGTAAAAATTAGGCTCAATCTTGAAAGCTATGCTCCGTGTGTTATAATATAATGGTTGTATTACGCAGATAAGTAATTTTTAACAGTTACTAGTGAATGAATAGTGGCTTGAAAAACAAGACGTATTCATACCATTTCGTGAAAAATGAAATGATCATAGATTTTGGAGGGAAATAATTGTATGTCAGCTAAATTTGAAAAGCTTGAAGGGAACCAGGGGGTTCTTACTATTGAAGTAGATGCAGAGAAAGTAAACGAAGGTTTAGATGCTGCATTCAAGAAAGTTGTTAAACAAATCAATGTACCAGGCTTCCGTAAAGGAAAAATGCCTCGTGGTATGTTTGAAAAGCGTTTTGGCGTAGAATCTCTTTATCAAGATGCTGTAGATTATCTATTACCGGATGCATATGCAAATGCAATCGACGAAACTGGAATTGAGCCAGTAGATCGTCCGGAAATCGATGTTGAGCAAATTGAAAAAGGCAAAAGCTTAATCTTTAAAGCAACTGTTACTGTTAAGCCTGAAGTGAAATTAGGCGAATACAAAGGAATCGAAGTAGAAAAATTCGATACTGAAGTAACAGAAGAAGACGTAACTGCAGAACTTACTGCTATGCAAGAAAAACAAGCTGAGCTTGTTGTAAAAGAAGAAGGCAAAGCTGAAAACGGCGATACAGTTGTTATGGACTTTGAAGGTTTCGTTGATGGCGAAGCATTTGAAGGCGGCAAAGCTGAAAACTATTCTTTAGAATTAGGTTCAGGCCAATTTATTCCGGGATTTGAAGAGCAATTGGTAGGTGCAGCTTCTGGAGAATCTAAAGATGTAGAAGTTACTTTCCCTGAAGAATACCATGCAGCTGAACTTGCTGGTAAGAAAGCTACTTTCAAAGTAACTGTTCACGAAATTAAAGGAAAAGAACTTCCTGCTTTAGATGATGAGTTTGCAAAAGATGCTGATGAAGAAGTTGAATCTTTAGATGCACTTAAAGAAAAAATCAAAACTCGTTTAGAAGAGAGCAAAAAGCATGAAGCAGAGCATCATGTACGTGATACTGTTGTTGAAAAAGCAGCAGAAAATGCTGAAATCGATGTTCCTTCTGCAATGGTTGACACTGAAGTTGACCGCATGCTTCAAGAGTTCGAACAGCGTCTGCAAATGCAAGGCATGAATCTTGAGCTTTACTTCCAATTCTCTGGACAAGATGAAAGTGCATTGCGTGAGCAAATGAGCGAAGAAGCTGCAAAACGTGTTCGTGTGAACTTAACTGTTGAAGCTATTGCTAAAGCTGAAAACATTGAAGTAACAGAAGAAGAGATTACTGCTGAGCTTGATAAAATGGCTGAAATGTACAACATGGGCGTAGATGCAATTAAGCAAGCACTTGGCGGCAACCTTGATGCGTTAAATTCTGATCTTCAAATGAAAAAAGCAATCGATTTACTTGTAGAAAACAGCAAAACTGTATAATATAATAGATAAAAATAAGGCGCGATTTTGATCGTGCCTTGTTTTATACTCCAAAGAATTATTACATAACTTTTGTATCTCCTTGCTCTGTGAAAAGACAAAAATGATAACGCAGTACATAGAAACCATGTATTCTTGCAAAAGATAGACTTATGGAAATCAGATACAATGGATATCCTTAAGGAAGTACATATTTTTTCGTTTACCGAAAAGAATCGGTGCGAACATTCACTTTTGAAAGATCATTGGGTGTTATATCAAGAAATTCGTGATGGATCAGAAGTGTAAGCTAAGATAGCCGTTGGCTGTGTCAGTCGGCAAGTATTCATTGGCAATCGCAAATAGCGATCGCTTGTTTTTCATAACCAGCGAATCATATTTATTGAAAGAAATACATATCCTATTTTCAACCTAAGCGTTATCATTTCCTGTCTGCTGTAAATATGTGTTACAATGCAGTACATACTTGTTTTGGGAAAAATTTAAAGTTACGTTTAAATGCCTAATATGAGAGGGAAAAGTAAGTAACATAAATCATTATGTGCTTATTTTAGATTACTCTTTTTTAGAAGCCGGAAATTTAGTTGGAGTAAGCAACGATGATCTAGTGGTTCAATTTCATGGAACATTTAAAATACTTAACGTCGTAGCGACAACCTATTCCATACATATATCTAAATTATTTTCGGGTCAGTCAACGGAACTTTCAGTGAAATAGGATTCGCGGTTATATATCTTTTCAGTTTTTTTGAGGGGTGAAGGAATTGTTTAAATTTAATGATGAAAAAGGACAGCTAAAGTGCTCCTTCTGTGGAAAAACGCAGGACCAGGTTCGCAAACTTGTTGCTGGACCAGGTGTTTATATTTGTGACGAATGTATTGAGCTTTGCACAGAAATCGTTGAAGAGGAGCTTGGAACAGAAGAAGAAGTAGAATTCAAAGATGTTCCAAAGCCTTCTGAAATTCGCGATATTTTAAATGAATATGTAATTGGGCAAGATCAAGCTAAGAAGTCACTTGCTGTAGCCGTTTATAATCACTACAAGCGCATCAATTCAAACAGCAAAATTGATGAGGTAGAGCTTGCAAAGAGTAATATTGCGATGATCGGACCGACTGGTAGCGGTAAAACATTGCTTGCGCAAACTCTTGCACGCATTTTGAATGTACCATTTGCCATTGCTGATGCGACATCATTAACAGAGGCTGGTTATGTAGGTGAGGATGTTGAAAACATTTTGCTTAAGTTAATCCAATCAGCTGATTATGATGTTGAAAAAGCGGAAAAAGGCATCATCTATATTGATGAAATTGATAAAGTGGCACGTAAATCTGAAAATCCATCGATTACTCGCGATGTTTCAGGTGAAGGTGTGCAGCAGGCATTACTGAAAATTCTTGAAGGCACTGTGGCAAGTGTTCCGCCACAAGGAGGAAGAAAGCATCCTCATCAGGAATTTATCCAAATTGATACAACGAATATCCTATTCATTTGCGGCGGTGCTTTTGATGGCATCGAGCAAATTATCAAACGCCGTTTAGGTCAGAAGGTTATTGGCTTCGGTTCTGATAACAAGCAAAATGAGCTAGAGCAAAAAGAACTTCTTTCTAAGGTTCTTCCAGAAGACCTATTAAAGTTTGGATTAATTCCAGAATTTATTGGCCGTCTTCCGGTTATTGCAAGCTTAACTCAGCTTGATGAAGAAGCATTAATTGAAATCTTAACAAAACCAAAAAATGCTCTTGTTAAGCAATATCAAAAAATGCTTGAGCTTGATGATGTTGAGCTTGATTTCGAAGATGATGCGCTTATTGAAATTGCGAAAAAAGCAATCGAGCGTAAAACGGGTGCCCGTGGACTTCGATCCATTATTGAGGGCATCATGCTTGATGTTATGTTTGACCTTCCGTCCCGTGATGATATTAAAAAATGTATCATTACGAAAGAAACAGTTCTTGACAGTGGCTCTCCAAAGCTAGTTCTTGAAGATGGAACTGTAGTCCAGGAAGAACGGAAAACATCCGCATAATTATAATGAAAGAAAAGCTGACCCCGGTTGGCTTTTCTTTTTTTTTTCAGAAAGTAAAAATCGAAGTGAAAGAGAAAAACCTCCATCTAGTTGATTGAAACGGAGTGGTGCGAGACTGCGAGGAAGTCCAGGTCCCGCCCCCGCGGGAAAAAGAGTACCTTGGAGTGGAAATCCTCGCAATTCACTTAAATTTTTTAACATACTTTAATAACAGAGAAATCTACTTTCTAAGTTACTCTTCAACGGATTTTTCTTTTTCTGTTTATTCCAGCCATGTCGGGGAGATACTAGCAGTTAACAGCTAGACTAAAATCCAGGAGGGAACGACATGAGTTGGACGGGGATTGCGTTATTTATTCAATTGTTTTTTGGAATTGTAATCGGGTTGTATTTTTGGAACTTACTAAAGAGTCAGCGCACGCAAAAAGTATCCATTGACCGTGAATCAAAAAAAGAAATGGATCAGTTAAAAAAGATGAGGTCTATTTCACTGACAGAGCCATTAGCAGAAAAGGTGCGTCCTGCAACCTTTGCTGATATTGTTGGCCAGGAGGACGGAATAAAAGCATTAAAAGCAGCTTTATGCGGACCTAATCCTCAGCATGTCATTATTTATGGACCACCCGGTGTCGGGAAAACAGCAGCAGCAAGATTGGTCTTAGAAGAAGCAAAGAAATATAATAAATCACCATTTAAAGCTTCATCTATATTTATAGAGCTAGATGCTACAACTGCAAGATTTGATGAGCGCGGTATTGCGGACCCGTTAATTGGCTCTGTTCATGACCCTATTTATCAGGGAGCAGGAGCCATGGGACAGGCTGGAATTCCTCAGCCGAAGCAAGGTGCTGTCACTAATGCCCATGGAGGCGTCTTATTTATTGATGAAATAGGAGAGCTTCATTCCATTCAGATGAATAAGCTTCTAAAAGTATTGGAAGATCGCAAAGTCTTTTTGGAAAGTGCCTATTATAATGAGGAAAACACACAAATTCCAACACATATACACGACATCTTCAAAAATGGACTTCCTGCTGATTTTCGTTTAATTGGTGCCACAACGAGAACGCCTAGTGAAATTCCGGCGGCAATTCGGTCACGCTGTATGGAAGTATTTTTCCGCGAGTTAACGGAAGAAGAAATTGAGTCGGTTGCCTTAAAGGCAGCACAAAAAGTAAACCTATTGATTAGTGAAAAAGCATTAAAAACACTCGCAACCTATGCTAGAAATGGAAGAGAAGCAGTTAATATGATTCAAATATCTGCTGGGTTAGCGATTACAGAAGAAAGAAATTACATAAAAGATGAAGATATAGAATGGGTGGTTCAATCCAGTCAGCTGACTCCACGACTAGAGCGTAAAATTGGTGAAAAAGCGGCTGTCGGGCTAGTGAATGGGCTGGCTGTTCATGGTCCTAACACTGGCGCCCTGCTCGATATTGAGGTCACTGTCATCCCAGCCCAAGATAAGGGCAGCATCAATATTACGGGCATTGTTGATGAAGAGAGCATTGGCGGACAAGGGAAATCGATTAGACGAAAAAGTATGGCACGCGGCTCTATTGAAAATGTATTAACGGTGCTCAGATCAATGGGTGTGCCTGCAGATGAGTATGACATCCATGTTAACTTTCCAGGCGGAGTGCCGATTGACGGACCGTCTGCAGGAATCGCCATGGCTACGGGCATTTATTCCGCAATCTATAAGCTGCCGGTAGATCACACTATTGCAATGACAGGTGAAATTAGTATCCACGGATTTGTTAAGCCTGTTGGTGGTGTATATCCAAAAGTAAAAGCTGCAAAAAAAGCTGGTGCTACCACCGTTATTATCCCGCAGGAAAATATGCAAAGCCTTTTAGATGAAATAGATGGAATCACAATCATTCCTGTAAGTCATTTAAGCGAAGTATTTAAAATTGCCATCCAAAAAGAAGGCTATAAAGACCAAATTTTATCAGTGCCGATTGAATTGTCGAAGAAAGAAAGTATGTAATACTGCGGAGGCTGAGACATAAGTATTTAACACAATCACACGACCGAATGATTAGGAAGTGAATCTTTCTAACCATTCGGTTTTTTATTTCTTTAACATTTAATATTTCTAAACATGAGTGAAATGGAGTGGAGGACCCTCGACTCCTATGGGCAATAGAGGAAAAGGTGAGACCCCGCTGGAGCTTTTGCTCCGAGGAGGGCTAAAGCTTCCTCCCCACGGAAAGTGAGGGTCTGGAGCGCAGGTGGAACGAACTTGTGTAAATACGCAAACCTTGAAATGAACAATCGTGTTTTACAAATAGTATCTTCGTTTTGTCTCATCCACGATTTTTTGCCCTAATATTGGTTTCCTTCTCTTTTGTCCTAATGGAATAGGAAGAAGAAGCTTGAGAAAAAATATAGGTATGAATGGCATAATGCGTCTGATAATTTTTGATACTAAGGCGAGTATGTGAAGAAAGTGGCTAAACAGTCGACACTGCAAGGCAAATAAGATAGAATTGTACAAAGTAATCAGCAATTATTATGGTTTTAGATTTGCATTTGGAGGTGCATGTGAAATGACGAAAAAGGAAAAAATCATCGTCCCCCTCCTGCCGCTTAGAGGCTTGCTTGTATATCCAACCATGGTGCTTCATCTGGATGTCGGCCGTGAAAAATCGGTACAAGCGCTTGAAAAAGCAATGGTAGATGACCATTTAATCTTCTTAACAACGCAGAAGGATATGTCTATAGACGACCCTTCTGAAGATGATTTGTATCATATGGGTACACTGACAAAAGTGAAGCAGATGCTAAAGCTGCCAAATGGTACAATCCGCGTGTTGGTTGAAGGTCTCAAAAGAGCAGAAGTAATGGAATTTCAAGATGAGGATGAATTTTACTCCGTTCATGTAGAAGTACATGAAGATCCTGATACAAAGGATGTAGAGGATCAGGCGTTAATGAGAACCATGCTTGAATATTTCGAGCAATACATAAAGGTATCGAAAAAGATATCGGCCGAAACGTATTCATCTGTTACGGATATAGAAGAACCAGGAAGGCTTGCGGACATTATTTCATCGCATTTGCCGTTAAAGCTGAAAGAGAAACAGGATATACTTGAAACACTAAATGTAAAAGATCGAATGAATACAGTTATTGAGATCATTCATAATGAAAAGGAAGTCCTGAATCTTGAGAAGAAAATCGGCCAGCGCGTAAAGAAATCAATGGAAAGAACGCAAAAAGAATATTACTTGCGTGAGCAAATGAAGGCCATTCAAAAAGAACTGGGCGATAAAGAAGGAAAAACCGGCGAAGTAGAGGACCTGACTGACAAAATCGAAAAGGCGGGTATGCCAGAGCATATTCAGGAAACAGCACTAAAGGAGCTGGGAAGATATGAAAAAGTACCTTCAAGCTCTGCAGAAAGTGCAGTAATCCGCAATTACATTGAGTGGCTTATTTCACTTCCATGGACTAATGCTACAAAAGATGATATCAATATTCAAAAAGCTGAACATGTTTTAAACGAAGAGCATTATGGTCTTGAAAAAGTAAAAGAGCGTGTCTTAGAGTATTTGGCTGTTCAAAAGCTTACCAACTCGTTAAAAGGTCCAATTCTTTGTTTAGCCGGACCTCCAGGAGTTGGGAAAACAAGTCTGGCCAAATCAATTGCCTCCTCTTTAAACCGCCATTTTGTGCGGATCTCACTTGGTGGTGTCCGCGATGAATCAGAAATACGCGGTCACAGACGTACGTATGTAGGGGCAATGCCAGGCCGCATTATTCAAGGGATGAAAAAAGCCGGTACTATTAATCCTGTCTTTTTATTAGATGAGATTGATAAAATGTCCAGTGATTTCCGTGGCGACCCATCATCGGCAATGCTTGAAGTGCTGGATCCTGAACAAAATCATAATTTCAGCGATCATTATATTGAAGAAACATACGACTTATCAAAAGTAATGTTTATTGCTACAGCCAATAATTTAAGTACAATTCCTGGTCCGCTCTTAGACCGTATGGAAATCATTACAATTGCTGGTTATACAGAATTGGAAAAAATCCATATTGCCAAGGATCACTTGCTTCCAAAACAGGTGAAGGAACATGGTCTGACAAAAGGACAGCTGCAAATTCGTGAGGATGGCATTCAAACGATTGTCAGATATTATACGCGCGAAGCCGGTGTCCGCAGTTTAGAGCGCCAGCTTGCTACAATTGCGAGAAAAACGGCTAAAATTATTGTGTCAGGTGAAAAGAAGAAAGTCATTATTTCGAGCAAAAATGTAGAGGAATTCCTTGGTAAAGCTAAATTCCGTTATGGACAAGCTGAACTGGAGGATCAAGTGGGAGTCGCAACAGGACTTGCTTACACAACAGTAGGTGGTGACACCCTGCAAATTGAGGTTTCCCTTTCACCAGGAAAAGGAAAGCTTGTATTAACAGGAAAGCTTGGAGATGTAATGAAAGAATCAGCACAGGCAGCATTCAGCTATGTTCGTTCAAAAGCGGCTGACCTTAATATTGATGAAAATTTCCATGAAAAATATGATATCCATATCCATGTTCCAGAAGGCGCTGTCCCTAAAGATGGGCCATCTGCTGGAATTACCATTGCAACTGCACTTGTATCTGCACTTTCCGGCAGATCCATCCGAAAAGAGGTCGGCATGACAGGAGAAATTACATTAAGAGGCCGTGTGCTTCCAATCGGCGGTTTGAAGGAAAAGTCGCTTAGTGCACATCGGGCTGGTTTACGGAAGATTATCCTGCCTAAAGATAATGAAAAGGATATTGATGATATTCCTGAAAGTGTGAGAAATGAACTGGACTTTGTTCTTGTTTCTCATTTAGATGAAGTGCTTGAGCATGCATTGAATGGTGGTTTGCATTCATGAAAGTAGTATCGTCTGAAATTGTCATCAGTGCCGTTAAGCCAGATCAATATCCTGAGACTGAATTGCCTGAGTTTGCACTGGCAGGCAGGTCTAATGTAGGGAAATCATCTTTTATTAATAAAATGCTGAACCGTAAAGCACTTGCCCGAATTTCTTCGAAGCCTGGAAAAACACAAACACTGAATTTCTATTTGATCAATGAAATTCTACACTTTGTCGATGTACCGGGATACGGATATGCAAAGGTATCCAAGAAAGAGCGGGAAGCTTGGGGCAAAATGATTGAAACATACTTAACATCAAGGGAACAGCTGAAGGCAGTTGTCCTTATCGTCGATCTAAGGCATCCGCCTACAAACGATGATGTGATGATGTATGACTTTTTAAAGCACTATAATATTCCATGTGTCATCATTGCCACCAAAGCGGATAAAATTCCAAAATCAAAATGGCAAAAGCACTTAAAAGTGACAAAAGAAACATTAGATCTGGACCCCCAGGATTCAGTTGTTCTCTTCTCTTCAGAAACAGGACAAGGGAAAGATGAAGCATGGTCAATCCTCAAAGGGTATATGAGATCATAATAATTCATCTAAAGAGGCTGGGACATAAGTATTTAACACACTCATAGAACCGAATGGTTAGGAAGTTATCTTTCTAATCATTCGGTTTTTTTTATGATTATAAAATATATTTTATGAACATGAGTGAAATGGAGCGGAGGACCCTCGACTCCTGTGGGCAATAGAGGAAAAGGTGAGACCCCGCAGAAGCTTTGCTTCGAGGAGGCTCAGCTTCCTCCCCACGGAAAGCGAGGGGCCGCAGCGCAGGTGGAACGGACTTGTTTAAATATCTAAATCAAAATATTAATATTCGTGTTTTAGAAAGATTAATTTTGTTTTGTCCCAGCTTCATTTATTCGTTTGAAATCATGTCTCGGTTCCGTGAAATGAACCTTATCACTGAATCAGCACTAATTTTTTAATCGTTAATCTCAGCTTAAATTAAAATAGCGGCGAAGGAGAAATGCAACCCACATGCACTGAGCATCTTGGCGCACGATTTCTACTAATCCGTTAATCAGCAGGATATCTAATGTTTGTTTATTTATTTGTTCTTTTAACTCATGCAGTGCATCTTTTACAAATCCTTCTTGTACCTCAGCAATGAGATCATTTATATGTTTGACTAAGGTTTCTTGTGTCGGAGGACCTTCTGCCGGCAGATCGAGCAAATTAACAAGCTCTTTTGTAACAAAAGGGACCGTAGAATGCTTTGCAAGCAAATTTGTTTTTTCAACAAGTGAGCTGGCCAGCAACTTCAAATCAAGCGGAAGCTTTGAAAAGATAAAAAGCTCCGAGTACATTTTCATAAATCCCTTTACACAATAAAGCAAATCAAACTTTGTGGCCGCAATTGAATCACCATAAATTTGATCAATCATTTTCAGGATGGCACGATTGATTTGTTTATCATAAAAATGAAGCTTCATAATCAGTTCCATATTTAACGTATGTGTTTGTTCCTTCATAAAAACAGTCGCAAGATTGGAGTGTTCTTCAAAGTTTCTTAATATGGTCAGGTAAAACTGATATAACAGCTCATCCTGATGATATCCCCCACCACTGACCAGATAGTCAATGTTGGAAACGATTTCACTCATAAAATGATCAATTAAAGCAAAGATTAGCTCATCCTTTGATTTAAAGGATAAATAAAACGCACCTTTAGATATACCGCTCTTTTCAGTAATCTGTTGTACAGAAGTAGCATCAAATCCCTGTTCCGCAAATAATTCAAGTGCCTTTTCCATTATTAACTGTTTCTTTACCATATCTTAATACTCTCCTAAATGAAATCAATTGACAAATGACCGATTAGTCATTATTATATGTAATTAATTGAACAAAGTCAATAAAGGGGCAGGTGTAATTGTGAAAGGTTTAGTAAATTTTGTCCTGAAAAATAAACTCGCTGTATGGTTATTAACGATCATTATTACAGCATCAGGTATTTATTCAGGTACACAAATGAAAACAGAAACGATTCCGAACATTAACATTCCATATTTAATGGTCATGGGGATCTATCCGGGAGCAACTCCTGAAAAAGTAATGGAAGACGTTTCAATTCCTATTGAAAGTGCGATCGAAGGACTTGAGGACGTAAAAGCTGTTTTCTCGAACTCCAGTTCAAATGTAGCAAGTATTCAGGTTGAATATGAGTATGGCATTGATATGGATGAAAAGAAAAGAGAACTTGAGTCAGCCTTAGATACAGTAACACTGCCTGAAGATGTTCAGGAACCTACTGTAACATCTATTGGGATGAATATGATGCCTGTAGTTGCTTTATCGATCAGCAGCAGCTCAGAAGATATTGTAGAATTAACATCTACTGTAGAGGACACAATTTTACCAGAGCTTGAAAAGATTGATGGCGTTGCTTCTGCAACAATTTCTGGACAGCATATTGAAGAAGCTATCTTTACCTTCAATGAAGAAAGAATGGCTGAGCTTGGTTTAACAGAAGATGATGTTAAGCAAATGATTCAAGCAAGCGATATGGCTATGTCTCTTGGCCTTTATGAATTTGAAGATGGTGAACAGGCAGTCGCTGTAGACGGCAAAGTTACATCGGTTGAGGAGTTAAGAGAGCTTCTTATTCCAGTAACTCCTTCAGAAGAAAATCAAGTTCCATTCGTAACATTGGGCGATATTGCCTCAATTGAAACAGTTGGACGCGAACAATCTGTTTCTCGAACGAATGGTGAAAATGCCATTGCTATTCAGATTGTAAAAGGACAGCAGGATAACACTGTTGATGTTGTCAATGCAGTTAAAGATTTTGCGAAAGAACAAGAAAAAGCAATAGATGGATTAATCATTGATATCTCGTTAGACCAAGGAGCTCCTATCGAAGACTCCGTTCATACAATGATTGAGAAAGCCTTATTTGGAGGACTAATCGCTGTATTAATTATCCTTCTATTCTTACGTGATATTAAATCAACGATTATTTCGATCGTTTCCATTCCAGTCTCTATTTTCATGGCTTTCCTATTGCTGCACTGGCTGGATATCACATTAAATATTATGACGCTTGGGGCTATTACCGTCGCAATCGGACGGGTTATTGATGACTCCATCGTTGTTGTGGAAAATATTTATCGCCGCATGCATCTGAAAGAAGAAAAGCTTACAGGCCGCGCATTAATTAGAGAAGCAACAATTGAAATGTTTAAGCCAATTTTATCTTCAACTCTAGTAACTGTAGCTGTATTTGCTCCGTTAATTTTTGTTGGCGGCATGGTTGGAGAATTGTTCATGCCTTTCGCATTAACAATGACATTTGCATTAGGTGCATCCTTAATTGTTGCGATCACGATCGTTCCGGCTCTTTCTCACTTCTTATTTAAAAAGAAGCTTTACAGTCCGAAAACAGAAAGCAGCCATAAAGAAGTTGGCAAGCTTGCAATGTGGTATAGAGGTGTTCTCGAAAAAACATTGAATCACAAAATCATTACATCCGTGATCGCTGTTATTCTTCTTGTTGGAAGCTTGGCGNCGTCCGCAGCGCAGGTGGAACGGTCTTGTTTAAATACCTAAAAACCAAGATAGTGAATATTCGTGTTTTAGAAAGATTAATTTCGTTTTGTCCCAGCCTCTTTTTGTGTTTTTAAGAAAATTTTAATGACATAATTTTTACTTCAACCCGATAAAATTGAAATAAAGGAGAGATATTGTTTATGTGGAAATCATTTTTAATTGGGCTTGGATTAGGTTTGTCTTTTATTATTGTTGCTTTTGTAACGGATCATTCTTTGATATTTAGCTATGTAACAGGTGGAATTGGTCTCATTGCTCTTCTAATCAGCGGGATCGCATCAAATAATTGGAGCAAGGATAAAAATGATGCAGATACAAAGAATTATGCTTTAAAAGATGCTGATCGATTTAAGAGTCGCAGAAATATGTATCGCCTCGCTTTATTTAGTACTCCTCTTTTAATCACCACACTTTTTCTTTATTTTACTTAAGCTTAAAAAGGCTTTGCGCCAATCCGAGTTGATAAGGATAACGGAGCATGCTCACTTATACGTATGTATACGTCTGAAAGATATTAGCAGAAACTGGCAGAGCGTTGTATAACGTTAATTATCATAAAATATGAATTTTGTGATAATTTCGTTTAATTGTTACTGTTAAAGGGTAAGTTTTCTTTGCAGAACAAATAAAGGGGGAGTGAAGTAAAATGCAGATTTTAAAAAAGGGTGTTTATGGATTACTGCTCGTTATGATTTTGTCAGCATGCGGTGCAGAGGATGCTTCAACTGGCGGAATGACATTAGTAGATGAAGGAAAGTTTACATATGCATCTTCTGGAGAGTTTAATCCATTTTCAGTTACAGAAGCAGATGGAACCATGACAGGATTTGATATTGATGTCGGAATAGCCGTAGCAGAAGAGCTAGGTCTTGATCCGGTTCAGAAGAAAACAAAATTTGGCGGCATTGTGGAAGGTGTAAAGGCTGGACGATATGATGCAGCGGTAGCAAGTCATACCATTACAGAGGAACGCTTAAAGGCAGTAGACTTTTCCATTCCATATTATTATTCTGGTCCGCAAATCTTTGTAAGACCAGATAGTTCGGTTGAAACACTTGAGGATTTAGCTGATTTAGAGGTTGCGGTAGCAAAAGGCACGACATATGCTGAAGAAGTTTTGCCGGTAACTGATAATGTTAAGTATTATGATAGTGATGTTGTCGCTTTAGAAGCTTTGAGTAAAGGCAAGCATGACGCGGTTGTAACAGACTTTATTACCGGCAAGGAAGCGATCGGATCTGGAATGAATATTGAAGGGCGCGATCTGCTGGGGGTAGGCGAGCAGGCCATTGCGGTTAGCAAAGACAATCCGGAGCTGCTCGAAAAGATAAACGAAGCTCTTAAGAAACTGCACGAAAATGGAACATTGAAGGAAATCAGCGAGAAATATATCGGCGAAGATATTACAGTGGATCCTGATAATGAATAACCATTTGAGGCGGATGTTCGATTGCATTCGCCTTTTATAATGCATAGAAGGAGGCGTAAAGGAAATGGATTGGTTAACAACGTTTATTGATACAGCACCGATCTTTTTAAAAGGGATGCTGCTCACGTTTCAGCTGACTGTTGTATCAGTCATTATTGCGATCGCAGTCGGACTGCTGTTTGCATTCTTAAAAATCTCCAAAATAAAAATACTTGAAGTGATTGCGGATATATATATATTTGTCGTACGCGGAACACCGCTCGTTGTTCAGATCTTTATTTTCTATTTCGGATTGACTTCCCTTAATATTTCAGATTTCTGGGCTGTTGTGCTTGGACTGGCCTTTCACAACGGTGCCTATATTGCTGAAATTTTCAGGGGAGCCATCCAATCCATTGACAAAGGGCAAATGGAAGCTGGAAGATCCCTTGGAATGACAAGAAGCCTGGCTATGAGGAGAATCATTCTACCGCAGGCAAGCAGAAGAGCACTGCCTCCTCTTGGAAACCAGTTTATTATCGCCTTAAAGGATTCTTCACTCGCTTCCTTTATAGGAATGTATGAATTATTCAATGTAGCAACAACACAAGGTTCTATTTCCTATGACTATATGACATATCTATTAATTGTTGCAGTCTATTACCTAGTACTTGTGCTATTCTTCTCTATTATTGTCAGCTTAATTGAAAAAAGAATGTCAATCAGTGATTAAGGAGGTGCTCGATGTGAATGTAATTGTAGAGGTTGAAAAGCTAAATAAATCTTTTGGTGATCTCCATGTGTTAAAAGATATTGATTTGACGGTTAAGGAAAGCGATGTCGTTTGTCTGATTGGGGCGAGCGGATCTGGAAAAAGCACTTTGCTGCGCTGTCTGAACTTCCTCGAAATCAAAGACAGCGGCAATATAAAAATTGAGGGAGAAAAAATCCATCAGAATACACATGATTTAAATAAGGTGAGACAAAAAGTAGGAATGGTCTTTCAGCATTTTCATCTCTTTCCGCATAAAACGGTTCTGGAAAATGTGATGGAAGCACCATTGCACGTGAAGAAACAGCCAAAAGAGCAAGTGAAGAAAGAGGCACAAGAGCTGTTAAAGAAAGTGGGTCTTTCAGATAAAGAAAATGTATATCCGTCGAAGCTTTCAGGCGGTCAAAAACAGCGTGTTGCTATTGCCCGCGCTTTAGCAATGAAGCCTGATATCATGCTTTTTGATGAGCCGACTTCCGCCCTGGATCCCGAACTGGTCGGTGAGGTATTGACTGCCATGAAAGAGCTGGCAGAGGAGGGGATGACCATGGTTGTGGTCACACATGAAATGGGTTTTGCCAGGGAAGTTGCAGATTGGGCCGTTTATATGCATGACGGCCGAATTGTGGAGGTTGGGCACCCGGATGAGCTTTTTACAGCTCCCAAAGAAGAAAGAACAAAAAACTTCTTAGATTCAGTTCTTTAACGTGTTTAGATAAAAAAGGACGGGGAAAGATAACGTAAACTCCCTGTCCTTTTTCCATTTGATAGTCTATGATTTCTGCAGGTGACCGTGCTGCATGGCGCCATCAATGGAGTTATTTCTTTTTCATAAGAAGAAACAGCCCGGCGATTATTAATAGCAGCGGCCAAAACCTCCATGCAGATGAAACGCTGCTTGGTAAAATGCCAAGCCATCCCAGTATGGTATTGTAAAAAAGCAGAAGAATAGCAAGAATTAAGAACAGCAGCCCTTGAAAAAGCCCTGCTCCTGTCTTTAAATAGCGCAGCAAAAAGGCTAAAGCAATGATTAAAATAAAGCTGCCAATATGGTCTGGCCAAATATCTAATTTATTGACAATATGAAAATGCAAACCAAAACCAGTAAGAATGACTCCTGGGAGAATTGCTTCATAGTCTTTGGCCGCATAGCCTTGGATTAAAAAAGAAATACCGACAATGATTAATAATGTTGGCCAGGAGTATATGGGCTGCAATTCAGAGATATTTAATTGCTGCAGAAAAAAGTAGGCACCAAAACCTAGCAGGATCATCCCAGGGAAGAGACGCTGATTTTTCATCTATTTTCACCGCTTTCGATTATGTATACTTGAATATAAGTGTGATATTTGTTACTGTACATAAGGGAGTATTTCGATCTATGTCTTACTTAAGCAAGATAATGGCTGGATGACTGGAAGCTAAATGAATTGTTTCCCCTACCATATTATCAGATTTTGCTTCGTTTGCAGTGCAAATGTGTAAGAATGCATTTATTTATATTTAAACACGAGTTCATAATCTGTTCACATTTTATGACGGTTCTAAGTCATTGAAATGATATAATTAGAGTAGCGAACTATGTAATTATTCTGGGGGTGTCAATTTCATGCATATTTTAGTTGTTGGTCTAAACTACAGAACTGCCCCTGTAGAAATACGAGAACGTTTAACATTCAATCCTGCTCAGCTTGGGGATGCAATGCAGAACTTGCAAAAGAAAAAGAGTATTCTTGAAAACGTTATTATTTCAACATGTAATCGTACGGAAATTTATGCGGTTGTCGACCAGATTCATACTGGCCGCTACTATATAAAAGAGTTTTTATCAGAATGGTTCCAAATTGAGCAAAGTGAATTCTCTCCGTTCTTATTCATATATGAGCAAGAAGGGGCAATGGAACACTTATTTAAAGTAGCCTGCGGACTTAATTCTATGGTTCTTGGCGAAACACAAATTCTTGGACAAGTGCGAACAAGCTTTTTGCAGGCACAGGATGAGAAAACGACGGGTACGATCTTTAATCAGCTTTTCAAACAGGCTGTGACTCTAGGAAAAAGAGCACATTCTGAAACAGATATTGGTGCAAATGCTGTATCTGTCAGCTATGCTGCTGTTGAATTGGCCAAAAAGATCTTTGGCTCTCTTGAAAACAAGCATGTGTTAATCCTTGGCGCCGGTAAAATGGGTGAGCTTGCCATTCAGAATCTCTATTCAAATGGAGCAAAGAAAGTAACGGTCATCAACAGAACGTTTGAGAAGGCACAGAACTTGGCCAGCCGTTATGAAGGACAAGCAAAATCATTGCAGGAGCTGCAATGTGCTCTTGTTGAAGCAGATATTTTAATTAGCTCAACTGGTGCTAAAGGTTTCGTCATTACGAAAGACTTAATGGAAACAGTTGAAAGAATGCGCAAAGGCCAGCCTCTTTTTATGGTAGACATTGCTGTGCCACGCGACTTGGATCCTTCTTTATCCGAACTTGATAGTGTCTTTTTATATGATATTGATGATCTCGAAGGTATTGTCCAGGCTAATTTGGCAGAACGGGAAAAAGCTGCAGAGAAGATCCAGCTTATGATAGAAGCGGAAATTGTTGATTTTAAACAATGGCTTAATATGCTTGGAGTAGTCCCTGTTATCTCTGCATTAAGAGAAAAAGCATTAACGATTCAAGCAGAAACAATGATGAGCATTGATAGAAAGATGCCGCATTTGAGTGATCGCGATAGAAAAGTATTGAATAAGCATACAAAAAGCATTATTAATCAGCTATTAAAAGATCCGATTCTACAGGCAAAAGAATTAGCTGGCCGCAAGGACGCAGAAGAGGCATTAGACCTTTTTGTTAAGATCTTTAATATAGAAGACATTGTTTCAGCTCATGAAAATGTGAAAACGGAACAGGCTAGTCAAACACGGACTGTGGTTCCGCTGACTTCCTTGCAAGTATAAGTGAGGTTCAGACATGTTTGACATCTATATGACGAGGCTGCATGAATTTACGGTTATTCTGTATGCTTTATGTGTACTCTTATATTTTATTGACTTTCTTCATAATAACCGGAAGGCGAACCGAGCTGCCTTCTGGTTACTTTCGTTTGTATGGGTTTTACAAACACTTTTTTTAATTCTTTATATGTTTGAAACAGGCAGATTTCCTGTGCTGACGATCTTTGAAGGCTTATATTTTTATGCATGGGTGCTCATTTCGCTGTCACTTGCCATTAATACCTTGCTGCGTGTTGATTTCACTGTGTTTTTTACAAACATTATCGGTTTTATCTTCATGGCGATTCATACATTTGCACCAGTACAATTTGAATCGAGTGTTCTCGCGGGGAGGTTAATGTCAGAGCTTTTATTTTTTCATATAACAGTAGCAATACTATCATATGGAGCATTTGGATTATCATTTGTGTTTTCGCTCCTTTATTTAATTCAATATGATCTCCTGAAAAGAAAAAAGTGGAATTCCCGCCTCGTCCGGTTATCAGATTTAGCGAAGCTGGAACATATGTCATATGTATTAGCTGTTATCGGAGTGCCGCTATTGATGATTAGCTTAATACTTGGTGTACAATGGGCATATATGAAGCTTCCCGATATGTCCTGGCTTGATTCGAAAGTAGTAGGTTCTTTTTTAGTGCTAATTTTATATAGCATCTATTTATACCTTCGAGTAGGCAGAGGGTTCTATGGAAAGAAGCTGGCTTATTGGAATGCTGCCGCTTTTCTAGTCGTATTAATAAACTTTTTCTTATTTGGGAAGTTATCATCTTTCCATTTTTGGGATCAATAAAATGTCAAAGCATACTGCAAACATTAGGAGGCCGTCATGAGAAAAATTATCGTGGGTTCAAGAAGAAGCAAACTGGCGCTTACACAAACCAATTGGGTTATTAATGAATTGAAAAAATTAAATCCCAGCTATGAGTTTGAAGTGAAAGAAATCGTAACAAAAGGAGATAAAATTCTTGATGTAACCTTATCTAAGGTTGGCGGAAAAGGATTATTTGTAAAAGAAATTGAACAGGCTATGCTTGATAAAGAGATTGATATGGCTGTACATAGTATGAAAGATATGCCTGCCGTTTTACCTGAAGGGCTGGTCATTGGCTGTATTCCTAAACGTGAAGATCACCGTGACGCCTTAATTTCGAAAGGACATATTAAGCTTGCAGATTTAAAGCCAGGCTCTGTCATTGGCACGAGCAGTTTGCGCCGCGGAGCACAGCTGTTGGCAAGACGTCCGGATTTAGAAATTAAATGGATTAGAGGAAATATTGATACACGTCTTGCGAAGCTGGAATCGGAAGACTATGATGCCATTATTTTGGCAGCTGCGGGACTTGCACGCATGGGCTGGTCACAGGATGTTGTAACAGAATTCCTTGATCCGGACCTTTGTCTTCCGGCAGTTGGGCAAGGCGCATTATCTATTGAGTGCCGCGAAGAAGATGAGGAATTATTATCACTGCTTGAGAAGTTTGCGTGTAAGGAGACAACCAAAACCGTAACGGCAGAAAGAGCATTCCTTCATAAAATGGAAGGCGGCTGCCAAGTGCCGATTGCCGGCTATGCCACTCTAAAAAACAATGGAGAAGTGGAGTTAACAGGGCTTGTTTGTTCTCCTGATGGCACAACCATGCTGAAAGAAATGTCTTCTGGAACAGAAGCTGAGAGTGTCGGGATACAAACAGCGGCATCTCTAACTGAAATGGGTGCAAAGGACTTAATTGACGAAGTAAAACGGGAGCTTGGTGAGTAATGTCCGCCGCGTCCTCGCTGCTTGGCAAAAGGGTGCTAATTCCAAGGGGCAGGCAGCATGCAAAGCCTGTCGCTGCATTGGTGAGAGATTTAGGAGGAGTTCCAGTGGAAATTCCTCTTATCTCTTTTAAACCAACTCTTACTCATGATTCTGCTGCTGAATTGAACGAAATCTTACATACATACGACTGGCTTATTTTTACAAGCAATGTAACAGTAGAAACGTTTTTAGCTCATGTGAATACAAAAAAGGGATCATTTCCTAAAATTGCTGTGATCGGTGAAAAGACGAAAGAAGTGCTGGAAGCCAAAGGCATGAAGGTCGATTTTGTTCCATCGCAATATGTTGCAGAAGGGTTTATAGAGGAGTTTTTGCCTCGAATTCAAAAGGGTGAGCAGATTCTCATTCCGAAAGGAAACCTAGCAAGAGATGCGATTGCGACCGCTTTACTTAAGAAAGAAGTAAAAGTAAAAGAAATCATTGTATATGAAACAACTATGCCGGAAGAAAGCAAGGCTATATTAAAAGACCAACTGCTGGCACATCAGCTTGATATTGTTCTTTTCACAAGTCCATCCACTGTGGATCACTTTATGGATGTTGTTCTTGAAAACGATCTGGTCGAACAATCCAAACGATGTCTTATTGCCTGTATTGGACCGGTATCAAAAGCCAGGGCGGAAACACATGGTTTGCATGTTCATGCAATCCCGGATCGATATACGGTGAAGGATATGCTGAATGAAATCATTCAGTATTTAAAAGAGATAGAAACAACATAAAACAAGGAGGATTCTATTATGGACCTACAATTCAATCGTCACCGCAGACTTCGTAAGACAGCTAATATGAGAGCGCTTGTAAGAGAAAATAGACTGCATACGGATGACCTTATTTATCCAATCTTTATTGCAGAAGGTCAAGATATTAAAAGAGAAATAACATCAATGCCAGGTATTTACAACTTATCATTAGATCATCTTCACGCTGAGCTTGAAGAAGTGGTCTCTTTAGGCATAAAATCGGTTCTGCTATTTGGGATTCCTGAAGAAAAGGATGCTTGCGGCACGCAGGCTTATCACGATCATGGCATTGTACAGGAAGCAACAAGATTAATTAAAGAAAGCTTCCCTGAGCTGATTGTTATTGCGGATACTTGCCTATGTGAATTTACAGACCACGGCCATTGCGGTCTTGTGGAAAATGAAGAAGTTTTAAATGATGAGTCACTTGATTTGCTGGTGCAGACGGCTGTCAGTCAGGCAAAAGCTGGAGCAGATATAATTGCTCCATCCAATATGATGGATGGTTTTACAGCAGCGATTCGTGCGGGATTGGATGAGGCAGGATTCGAAAATGTACCGATTATGTCCTATGCTGTTAAATATGCCTCAGCCTTTTATGGTCCTTTCAGAGAAGCAGCGGATAGCACGCCGCAATTTGGAGACCGCAAAGCCTATCAAATGGATCCGGCGAACCGCCTGGAAGCCATTAGAGAAGCAGAGTCCGACCTGGTAGAGGGAGCCGATTTCCTTATTGTGAAGCCAGGGATGCCATACTTGGATATTGTCCGGGATGTTAAGAACAATATCAATCTTCCGCTTGTAATTTATAATGTGAGCGGAGAATATTCCATGGTCAAAGCAGCCTCTCAAAACGGCTGGATTGACGAAGAGCGAATTGTAATGGAAATGCTGACAGGCATGAAGAGAGCCGGCTGTGATCTTATCATTACGTATCATGCCAAAGATGCTGCAAGATGGCTGAAGGAACAAAATTAAGAAAGAAACTAATCTATAACTAAAAAACGAAAAGAGGGATCGTATGCGTTCTTATACTAAATCCATTCAAGCGTTTGAAGAAGCGAAAAAACTATTGCCTGGCGGTGTTAACTCCCCTGTCCGTGCCTTTAAATCTGTTAACATGGATCCGATCTTCATGGAGCGGGGAAAAGGCTCAAAAATTTATGACATTGACGGCAATGACTATATTGACTATGTGCTTTCTTGGGGACCGCTAATTTTAGGACATAGTAATGATCGAGTGGTAGAAGCAATTAAAAAGGTCGCTGAAAACGGGACAAGCTTTGGCGCACCGACTGAAATTGAAAATGAACTTGCCAAACTAGTAATTGACCGGGTTCCATCGATTGAAATCGTTCGGATGGTTTCTTCCGGAACAGAGGCAACGATGAGTGCTCTCCGCCTGGCAAGAGGTTATACAAGCCGAAATATGATTATGAAATTTGAAGGCTGCTACCATGGACATGGTGATTCCTTGCTTATCAAAGCTGGATCTGGTGTAGCTACATTAGGACTGCCAGATAGTCCTGGTGTGCCTGAAGGTGTAGCTAAAAATACAATCACAGTTCCTTATAATGATCTTGAGAGCGTGAAGCTGGCGTTTAATCAATATGGAGATGATATTGCTGGTGTTATTGTTGAGCCAGTGGCCGGTAATATGGGTGTGGTTCCTCCAATGCCTGGTTTCCTTGAAGGTCTGCGTGAGATCACTGAGCAAAATGGCACACTACTCATTTTTGATGAGGTTATGACAGGGTTCCGTGTGGATTATCAATGTGCACAAGGATATTATAACGTGACTCCTGATATAACTTGTTTAGGAAAAGTGATCGGTGGAGGATTACCTGTTGGTGCATACGGCGGTAAAGCAGAAATCATGGAAAGAATTGCACCGAGCGGGCCGATCTATCAGGCTGGTACTTTATCAGGAAATCCGCTTGCAATGACAGCTGGTCTTGAAACGTTAAGTCAGCTGACACCTGAAACATATAAAGAATTTGGCCGTAAAGCAGATATGCTAGAGACAGGCTTAAAAGCTGCGGCTGAAAAATACGGAGTTCCGCATACAGTTAACCGTGCAGGTTCAATGGTTGGTCTCTTTTTCACAAACGAAAAAGTAACAAACTATGATCAAGCGAAAACGTCCGATTTGAACCTATTTGCATCCTACTATCGCGAAATGGCTAATGAAGGAGTCTTCCTTCCGCCATCCCAGTTCGAAGGATTATTCCTCTCAACTGCACACAGTGATGAAGACATTAAAAACACCATAAAAGCAGCAGAAACTGCTTTTTCAAGAATTATGTAATACAGTAGAGACAGCACCGGAATAGCAGGTGCTGTTTTTAATTGCTGTTTTTTTAGAGGGTGTGAGCGATATATGGTGTCTTGAAAAGGAGGAAACACACCTTGATATTCCAAAAAACTGGGATATAATGTCTTAAAAAAGGAGGAAACACACCTCTGTAATCCATAAATTGGTATATAGTGTCGTGAAAAAGGAGGAAACACACCTGAATAATCCATAAATTGGTATATAGTGTCGTGAAAAAGGAGAAAACATACCTCGATAATCCAGAAACTGGTATATAGTGTCGCGAAAAAGGAGGAAACACACCTCTATAATCCATAAAATGGAATATAGTGTCGTGGAAAATAAATTCCAGCAACAACCAAAACTAAAACACGCCACTGAAAGCCAGAACTGTCGCTATGCCTCTCTGCCAGAAGTGAAATAGTTGACAATCAAGTAGAATTAACCCCAAAGAGAAGCACAACAGCCCTCTGCAATAAGCCCTCCCTTCAAAGCAGAAAACAAACCAGCTGCCTATTGCATGTTCTTGATCTCAAAAACTCCTGCACCGAAAGCACTCTTACTAATCTATCCTGCAATTTTTTACTCATATTTAGTATGGTCTATTCATAAATTGATAATGACATAGTGATTAGACGTGAAAGATATGAAGGGAGGAGTCGCTTTGACTCAGGGAAATCCATCGTGCTTACGATTTTCTTTAGAAGAATCAGTGTGGTTTCAAAGAGGACAGGAAGTACTGCAGTTAATATCAATCTCACTTGATCCAAACATTACGATCCAAGAAAGTGAACAATATGTAACCATCCAAGGTGCATTGGAGCTTACAGGAGAATACAACCGCGTAGATGCAGACGAAACAGAGCAGCAAAACGCTGCCTCACAAGCAAAGTTTGTGCAAAGTGTAGAGGAAAGAGATGAAGGCATTTTTGAGTTCACTCATTTTTTCCCAGTGGATATTACGATTCCAAACAATCGGATTCAAAGCATCGAGGACATTGATGTCGAGGTTGAGTCCTTTGATTATGAATTCCCAGAGCGCAGCTGCATGAAGCTTAATGCAAACTTAATGATTTCTGGTTTGTATGGCGAACAGCGGGAAGAGGCTGCTCAAGCGGTTGTTGAGGAAGCAGAAGAAGTAGAAGAAGTAGAAGAAGTAGAAGAAGCACCTGAACTTGAGGCAGAATTAGAACCGCTTTATCGCTCATCGATCTTTGAGCCTCCTGTACAAGAAGAACAAGAAGATGATTTTGTTACAGAACTACAATTAGAAAAGACAGAACAGCAAAAGCAAGCAGAAGAATTGTACCGACCATTTGAAGCCGAGGCAAAAAAACAGCCTGAGGTTTCCGACTTCGAATCACATGAACAAAACACGTCCGCAGCGCCAGTCCTAAATGAAATTCAGCCGGAACCTCAAGCAGCTGAAGAGCTTAAGGAAGCATTTCCTGAAATTGCTTTTACAGCACAAAGAAGTGAAGCTCCTGCTGAACCTTTAGTGGAAGCAGTTGAGGAATTCAATCAGGTACCGCTTGAAGAAAGTCCCGTTCAAGAAGTAAAGGTGACGGAACATGCTTATATGGAAGAAGAATCATCTTCATCTGAACAGGAAGTAAAGAAAAAGAGTAAATCCAAAAAGAGTATGACATTAACAGAGTTCTTTGCACGCAAAGATGAAAATGAAATGTCTAAAGTAAAGGTGTGCATCGTTCAGCACGGCGATACACTTGATTTAATCGCTGAAAGATATGAAGTGTCATCTCAGCAGCTGCAGCGGGTTAATAATCTTGATATCAATCAAGATGTTTACGAAGGTCAAGTTCTGTATATTCCTGCCGTTGTAACCCGTTAATGTATTCCGAGATCAATGAGCAGGTGTTTTATTAGCCTGCTCATCTGTTTTTCACGCAGAAGCCATAAAGAGTTCTGCGCTGAAATAGGAGGAAGTGAGTGATTTACTGTGCAAGAAAAAAATCGATTGAAACAGGTAGCACCTATTTTAAGACATTATGCTGTAGAAGCTAACTTTGTTGAGGATTTTGGCAGAGTTCAAAAAATTTACAGCAATAAAGGCGTTTTTGCGTTAAAAAAAATTAAAACCAATCATGGTGCTGATTTTATAAGACATGTCCACTATTTATATCAAAAAGGCTATAACCGGGTTGTGCCAATCTTCCCAACTGCAGATGGCCGATATGCGGTGCTGCATGATCAGCATTTGTATTATTTAATGCCATGGCTGGCGAACGAAATAAAAGAAGATCGCACGCAGCGGTATCAGCAAATGTTTCGGGAGCTGGCGAGAATGCACACCCTTTCAGTCAGAGAAGTCAGCGTCCGTACTGAAGAAAGAGAAGAGCATTACGAAAACACGCTGCAGCAGTGGGAAAAGGAAAAGGAGTTTCTATTAGGCTTTATTGAGCAATGTGAAAAACGGGTGTATATGTCGCCAACAGAGCTGTTGTTTTGCTTGTATTATCATGACATTGTGCAGGCGATTAAATATGCGGAAGATAAACTGAAGGCATGGTATGAAAAGACAAAAGAAGAAGAGAAATCGAGAACTGTTATTATTCACGGCAAGATTTCGCCCGAACACTTCCTGTTTGATGAGCGCGGCTACGGCTATTTCTTAAATTTTGAAAAAGCAAAGCTCAGCTCCCCTTTACATGATATGCTCCCTTTTCTGTCAAGGTCGCTCAAGACATATCCTAAGCGATCAGAGGAAGCTGTCGATTGGTTTTATACGTATTTGAAATATTTTCCCTATAAAGAGGATGAATTGCTGCTTTTTCAAAGCTATTTCGCCTATCCTGGTCCGGTGATTCGGGCAGCGGAACGATATTATAAAAAAAATAATAGCCGGGGCGAGCGTAAAATGCTGCAATATTTACAAAGGCAGTTTTGGCTATTAAAAAATACAGAGTATGTGATTATGAGAATTGAAGAAACGGAAAGACAAAAACAAGAGGCAGCTGCTGCAGCACAAGCACAAGCCAAGGCAGAACAAGAAGGAGCCCAGAATTAATTTAAGTTCCGGGCTCTAGATCATTTCAAATTGAAAGGCAATAATTGCAGCCATCAGCAAGATCAGCAATAGCACGTCTAGTATAGAAGGCAGAATCAGTGTTCGAATACCCTGAAAAATACAAATGGGTACAATAAATTGTCCGCATACATTGCGTATGGACCTTAGCCAAGGCGGCAGTCCATGCGGGTTATATTTTCTCTTCATCGTCAATCCCCCTTCTCCTCATTATATGAAACTCATTTAGTGATAGTGCCTAACTCAATGCTTAATTTGCCGTAACCCATATCAGATTTTCTTGGAACGTTTCATTCTGCCAAGGTATAAAATAAAAAAATAGTGTTACGATATTGACTAGCGATATTGATTTGAGTAGTATAGAGCATATATATCATGAATAAAAGCCACGATAGGGAAGAGTACAAAGTGAAAAGCCTTAAGAGAGACGAACCATTTGCTGGGAGGTTTGTCAGGCGGATGCTTTAGAAGGTCGCCCTTGAGCTTCTTTTGCGAACAGCATTATGCTCAGTAGTGAAAGACGGGAAAACCGTTATCTATTTTAAGAGTCAATATCATGACTGTTTTTTTGGTATTGAAAAAAAGGTGGTACCGCGAAGCAAACTCCATTCGTCCTTTTACGGCGAATGGGGTTTTTTGTTTTTATAAAAGTATTAGGGTCATTTGAAAGGATGAATATAAAAATGGAAAACAATAATGAACTGACAATGCCGACGAAATACGATCCGGCATCGATTGAGAAAGGGCGCTACGACTGGTGGCTTTCCGGCAAATATTTTGAATCTGGTGCAGATGAAACAAAAACGCCTTACACCATTGTTATTCCGCCGCCAAACGTAACGGGAAGACTGCACCTTGGCCATGCATGGGACACAACTCTTCAAGATATTTTAACGCGTATTAAAAGAATGCAAGGCTATGATGTTCTTTGGCTGCCTGGAATGGACCATGCCGGTATCGCGACACAGGCAAAGGTTGAAGAAAAGCTTCGCAATGAAGGAAAAAGCCGCTACGATTTAGGGCGTGAAAAGTTTGTGGAAGAAACATGGAAATGGACAAATGAATACAAAGGCCATATCCGTGAGCAGTGGGGTAAGATCGGACTTGGACTGGACTATACGAAAGAACGCTTCACGCTTGATGAAGGATTATCAAAAGCTGTAAATAAAGTATTCGTTTCTCTTTATGAGAAAGGTTTAATTTACCGCGGTGAATATATCATCAACTGGGATCCTGCAACAAAAACAGCACTATCTGATATCGAAGTTATATATAAGGATGTTCAAGGTGCTTTCTACCATATGAGATACCCATTAACAGATGGAAGCGGCTATATTGAAGTTGCGACAACTCGTCCGGAAACGATGCTTGGAGATACAGCGGTTGCTGTCCACCCTGAAGATGACCGTTATAAGCATTTAATCGGCAAAACGGTGAAGCTTCCGATCACTGGAAGAGAAATCCCGATTGTCGGTGATGATTATGTAGATATGGAATTTGGTTCTGGTGCAGTTAAAATTACACCAGCACACGATCCAAATGACTTTGAAATCGGCAACCGCCATAATCTTGAGCGTATTCTTGTTATGAACGAAGACGGTACAATGAATGGAAATGCCGGCGAATACAAAGGATTAGATCGTTTCCAATGCAGAAAACAAATCGTAAAAGACCTTCAGGAAGCAGATGTTCTCTTTAAAATTGAAGAGCATATGCATTCTGTTGGACACTCTGAACGAAGCGGCGCCGTTGTTGAACCATACCTTTCAACTCAATGGTTTGTTAAAATGCAGCCATTAGCGGATGAAGCCATTGCACTGCAAAGCAAGGACGAGAAAGTGAACTTTGTTCCGGCCCGCTTTGAAAATACGTATTTGCGCTGGATGGAAAATATCCGTGACTGGTGTATTTCCCGTCAGTTATGGTGGGGACACCGCATTCCTGCCTGGTATCACAAGGAAACTGGCGAGCTTTATGTTGGTGAGAATGCTCCTGCTGACCCAGAGAACTGGACACAGGATAACGATGTATTAGATACATGGTTCAGCTCTGCTCTATGGCCATTTTCAACAATGGGCTGGCCAGATGAAGATTCAGCAGATTTCAAACGCTATTACTCAACAGATGCCCTTGTAACAGGATATGACATCATTTTCTTCTGGGTATCTCGTATGATTTTCCAAGGTCTGGAGTTTACGGGTAAGCGTCCATTTAAAGACGTGCTTATTCATGGGCTTGTCCGCGATGAGCAAGGCCGCAAAATGAGTAAATCGCTTGGAAATGGTGTCGATCCAATGGATGTTATTGATCAATACGGAGCAGATGCACTAAGATACTTCCTGTCCACTGGAAGCTCACCTGGTCAGGACCTGCGTTTTAGCATGGAGAAGGTTGAATCGACTTGGAACTTTGCCAATAAAATCTGGAATGCTTCCCGTTTTGCGTTGATGAATATGGATGGACTGAAATACGAGGAGATCGATTTATCTGGAGAAAAATCCGTTGCGGATAAATGGATTCTGACACGTTTAAATGAAACGATCGAAACGGTAACAAGATTATCTGATCGCTATGAGTTCGGTGAAGTAGGACGTATTCTTTACAACTTCATCTGGGATGATTTCTGTGACTGGTATATTGAAATGGCGAAGCTGCCGTTATATGGCGAAGATGAAGCAGCTAAGAAAACGACACGTTCGATTCTGGCTTATGTTTTAGACAACACGATGAGACTTCTTCATCCATTTATGCCATTCATCACAGAAGAAATCTGGCAGAACCTGCCGCATGAAGGGGAGTCTATTACAGTAGCTTCTTGGCCAGAGGTTGTAGAAGAGTACAGCGATGAAAAGGCTGCTGCAGAAATGAAGCTTCTTGTTGAAATTATCCGTTCTGTACGAAACAGCAGAGCTGAGGTAAACACACCAATGAGCAAGAAAATCAAGATGCTGATTAAAGCGAAGGATGAAGAAATCGAAAGCATCCTAGAAAGCAACCGCGCTTATATTGAACGCTTTTGTAATCCGGAAGAATTAACAATTGGTATTCATGTTGAGACTCCTGATAAAGCAATGACCGCTGTTATTACAGGTGCTGAAATCATCCTTCCGCTTGAAGGTCTGATTAATATTGATGAAGAAATCGCGCGCCTTCAAAAAGAGTGGGAGAAGCTGAACAAAGAAGTAGAGCGTGTTCAAAAGAAACTAAGCAACGAAGGCTTTGTTAAAAAAGCTCCGGAAAAAGTAATTGAAGAAGAAAGAGCGAAGGAGCTTGATTATACGGAAAAACGTTCTGCTGTTGAAGCACGTATGAATGAACTGAAAAACGTGTAATCTAGTTAAATAATGTATGGATCGAAGGCGAGTCCCTCTTATGAAGGATTCGTCTTCCATACTGTAAGGAGGTTTTTATAATTTTTAATTCGTATGAACAAGCATTGGAATGGATCCACGGCAGATTGCGTTTAGGCATTAAACCAGGATTAAAACGAATGGAATGGATGCTTTCGAAACTCGGAAATCCAGAGAAAAAAATAAAGACCGTACATATTGGCGGAACAAATGGAAAGGGCTCGACACTGACGTATTTACGCTGTATTTTACAGGAAGCAGGGTTTACTGTGGGCAGCTTCACTTCTCCATTTTTTGAACAATTTAATGAGCGGATTTCATACAATGGCAAACCGATTTCCGATAAAGAGATTTTACTGCTTGTGAACCGGATTTTGCCGCTTGCAGAGGAATTAGAAGAGACAGACCTTGGTGGTCCGACTGAATTTGAGGTCATTACTGTGATGGCATTTGAATATTTTGGTCATGTTCAGCCTGCAGATTTAGCCTTGTTTGAAGTGGGTCTTGGCGGACGGCTTGACTCCACAAATGTCATAGAACCTCTTCTCTCTATCATAACAAGCATTGGTCTGGATCATACGAGTATCCTTGGAGAGACTTATGCAGAAATCGCCTATGAAAAAGCCGGGATTATCAAGCAGGATACCCCCCTCATTACAGCTGTAAAAGAAGAAAGCGCGAGAAATGTGATTTTACAGACGGCGTCTAAGCAGAAAGCAGAGATTTATCAGCTTGGAAAGAATCTTACTATTCAAGAGCATTCTTCAACCGCAGCGGGTGAGCAATTTAGTCTCAAGACAACCCAAAACGAGTATAGACAACTTGAAATTACGATGCCAGGAGAGCATCAAGTCGAAAATGCTTCTCTGGCCGTCATGGCTGCTGACCTGCTAAACCTAAAAGGGTTTCCTTTAGAGGAACATCATATAAAGCAGGGATTAGCAAGAGCTTATTGGCCAGGACGATTCGAAAAAATCAGTGAGAAGCCTTTAATTATAGTGGATGGTGCGCATAACAATGAAGGAATGCAAGCCCTAACAAACGAACTGCAAAAACGATACAATAACTTACAAAAGAGGGTTATATTCGCTGCCCTTTCTGATAAAAAACTAGACAAAATGATCATGCAACTAGACTCAGTTGCAGATACAATGACATTTGTAGACTTTGACTTCCCGCGTGCAGCAAAAGCTTCAGAGTTGATTAAACTCAGCTCAACACACAATAAAAAAGAAGAATCAGATTGGGAAAAAGCGATTAGCACCGAAATCCAATCAATGCATGATAATGAGATGCTGATTATTACAGGATCATTATACTTTTTATCAGAAGTAAAGCCATTTATCATTAAAAGTTTAAATAGTTTGAATATAGATGTGACAAAAAGCTTTTAATTTGATAAAATATCCACATTATACAACTTTTTACCTATGCATAAAGGGGGGATAAAAATGATAGAAAAATATAAGAAGTTCATTTGGGCTGCTTGGATTATTATATTGCCTGCATCACTCTGGGTCGCCTATCATTTTTATCCGCCTCCCGTTGAGGCTATACCGCTTGCTGATTTGGCAGCCTTTTTTTTACTTACTTTTCTGGTTTCACTCTTGCCAGTGGTCATTAATAACACTCCTGTATTTTTACTGCAATGGGTTTCAATGGCAGTATTTCTTTTATTTGGTCTTTTTGTTGAAATACTGCTCGCTCAATTTGCCATCTTTGTACTGCTGGGAAGACTGAATATCATTAAGAATAAGCAGTTGTACCGATTGCCTTTGAATTCTAGCATGTTTCTCCTTGTTTCGCTGTTCAGCGGTATGCTTTACTATGCAGTTGGAGGCGTTTCAGGTGAAGAGCTGACCTATAGTACAGAGTCATTTTTTATAGCTATTTTATATCCAATTTTCTACTATATTTTAAATCTCGTATTCCTCATTTTTATTGATGTAACCATGACTGATAAAAAGAAGTTTATCTTTGGAAAAGATACCGTTTGGGACATGCTCTCATCGTTAGCATCTTTCCCTGTGGGGTATGTGCTTTTTATCCTCTATAAAGAAATTGGTGTGATTGCGGTTTTATGTGTTGGAATTCCGTTTGCAAGTCTTTCGCTGATTATGAGTCTCTATTCGTCAAGTGAAAATGTAAATGCTTATTTGCAGAAAGTAGCGGAAATTGGCCATCAGCTGGCAGAACGGTTAAAAGTAGATGAAGTGCTCAATTTGTTTATGGAAAAGCTGATCCATATGCTTCCTGCAGAATATGTGTATTTGATGGAAATCACCGAAGATAAGGAGCTGCAGCTGATCCGCAGCTATGAAAATGGAGAACTAAATGAAGCGGTAATGGAACCGCTGAAAAAAGGTGAAGGAATAAGCGGCTTTGTCTGGGAACAGAAGAAGAGCGTTTTATTTAAATCCAAAAAAGAATGGCAGTTATTGATAAAAGGCTATACGCCAGCTAATATTGAAAGCATCGTGTCTGTTCCAGTTGTCCGCAACAGCGAAGTAACGGGTGTTCTTTTTCTAGCTTCTACAAGGAAAGCTGCCTTTGACAAATCTCTGCTCATGATTGTCGATATCCTTTGTTCACATCTTGCAATTGCAGTCGAAAATGCCAATCATTACGAGAAAACGAAAGAAAAAAGTGAACGCTGTGCCCTTACAAAGCTTTACAATTACCGTTACTTGGAGAAGAGACTTAACGACGAATTTGGAAAACTGGCACGGCAGGAAATGTATACTCTTTCTTTAGTTATTCTTGATCTGGATCATTTTAAATCCATCAATGACACATATGGACACCAAAGCGGCAATGAGATCTTATGTGAACTGGCAGATCGACTGACAACTGCTACTGGAGAGTCTGGCATTGTTGCCCGTTATGGAGGCGAGGAATTTGTCATCGTACTTCCGGACTACCCCAAAAATGAAGCGATCCAATTTGCTGAAACATTAAGACTCCTGCTGGCCAATAAGCCGTTTCAATTATCACAGCATATTGGAGCAGAACAGATTGACTTAGAAATTCAGATTACGGCCTCATTCGGGGTTGCAGCAGCTCCAGAGAATGCCGAAGACCCAATGACTCTTATTCGCCATGCTGACAGAGCACTCTATACTGGCGCGAAAAGAGCAGGGAGAAATAAAGTTGCAGAGTATGTGAAGTAATGCAGTAGAAAATTAGAAAAGGCTGCGACATATAAATTCCGTTCAGTTGTAATTCCGAATGATTGGATATTAATACCCAATCATTCGGTTTTTTTTATATGAAAAATCTTTACTATGTGTGAAATGGAGCGGAGGACAATTGAAGAGGAAAAGGTAAGGCCCGCAGAAGCTTTGCTGCAAGGAGGCTCAGCTTCCTCCCCTCGGATAGCGATTGTCCGCAGTGCAATGGGACGGGCTTATTTTTAAAGCTTAACCGATCCAATGAACATTCATATTCTGGAATAGGCATTAATCTTTTATCACAGCTTCTCTTCTTTTAAAAAATTTTATGATTTCAATAGATTTATCTATTTGTTTTATAGGTAAATTGGTATACTTATAGTATAAAAGATCTGATATTAATCTGAAAAATTCATATATTTGAAAGGAGTGAAAAAGATGAAGCAAATAAAGAAAGGCTTTCTACTATTATTGATGCTGCCATTGCTATTATCTATTCTTTTTTCTCCAGCGGGAGCGTCTGCAGCAGCAGATCCTCCGTCGGTAAACTTTTCGGCTAAAGCATCGCAGGAAATAATTGTTAAGCCACAAAACGCCGATGCCATTGGAGGGCTTGATCTTCACCTTGTGCCAAAAGGAATGGCAACAAATCCTGAAAGAGATCCGATTGACTTAATCTTCATCTTTGACAAATCTGGTTCGATGAATGAATCGGGTAGAAATCCGAAAAAGTTTCAGGATGCAAAGGATGCCATTGATGAAGCGGTTGACTATTTTAAAGAGCATGGTCAACCTGGGGATCGTTTTGGGTTAGTTCCGTTTGATACAAAAGTATCGGACAAAGTCGTTTATTTCTCAATCGAAGACTTTATATCAAATTTAAAAAAAATTCAATCCACAGTTGAAACACTATCAGCATCTGGCGGTACCAACTATACACAATCCTTTGAAATGGCACTTGGAATGCTTGGCGGCCAAACAGGAGGTGCAGCAAAGCCTGCTGATAATCAGTATGTTGTTTTCATGACGGATGGAGAGCCGACGTTTTCTAATTATCATGAAGATATTACTTACACTAAAAAAGTATTTGTAAGGACTGAAAAAGTTTGTGTAAGCTCATTTTTAGGTTTTTGTCTTAGATATGAAGATAGGGATATATATGAAGACAGAAAAGTTACAGAAAGTGTACTGGTTTATAATGAAATATGGCAATATACAAATTCTGGAGTGGAATTTAGTGAAGTATATTACTATCTTAATGGAAGAAAGTATACTATTGACCAGGATGTTAATGAAACAAAACGCAGAATTAAACAGCACGGCTTAAATCTTGCTCAATCCTTCGCCCAAAAAGATATTAAACTCTATTCAATAGGCTTTGGAAGTAACAGTGAAGTGGATATGGATTATTTGCGTAAGCTTTCTTCTGTTACCGGCGTAACAGCCCGCCAAGCATCACAGGGGAATATATCAGAAGTTTTCCGGGCAATTTCCGGGGAAATCGATACACCTTCTATCAGCGGGGAAATTACAGTTGATCTAAACAAATTTAATGGAAAAGTTAAGCTGCAGGACGGTGCAAATGCTACCATTAATAATGGGATTGCAACGATCAAGTTTGATTTAAAATATCCATTAAACCAAAGTGCTCCGCAGCCAATTGATTTCTCTCTTCCACTAAGCTTTACGGAAGCAGGAGACTATGTATTTGATAATATTAAACTTTCATATAGGGATATTGATGGCAACGCGGTTGCACCAATCACACATACACCAGTCAAAATTTCTGTAAAAGACGATGCGGCACCAAGTATGTTTGGTGAAATGAGTTTAAAGGGTGTCATTAATAATCCTGATAACCTGATTAAAGTTTCTGGTTCAAATGAAAGAACAAATGAATTTAACGTTAATTACTCTTTAACTCCAAATGGATTATTTAACAGCCAAGTGAACGGGAATCTATCAAATATACAAATTGTTCAGCCACTGCCAAGTGGAGTTTCTCTGATTCCTTCTGATGGAGTAAAGCTTATTACAGGACAAGATGGACGTCCGGCAGCACAAATTACACTAGGTCAGTCAATTAACTATGCTTCCGGAAAGTTTTCACCAAACAGTTTAGCTGCCTCCTTAAACCTAAAAGGAGACTATGCGCTAAATAACGTGAAGATGCCAACAGCATATGTTACGTACAAAGACAGTCGTTTTGGTGAACAGCAGGCTTCCATTGCACCGGCAAATCAGTTTATTAACCTAAGAGTGCGTTTGAACGAAATGGGCGGCAAGGCTTATGATGGCTATGCATCTGGGGTTATTAATAAAGTTGATTTAAATAACAATAATGCAGTATTGGCCCAAACAGAGTTTCCAAATGATTATGGATTAAAGCCTAAGCCAATTAAGGATATGGAGTTTGTTGGTGATCGAAATACAGCTATTAAGATTACGTATTCTGATAATGATGAAGTGACAATCTATTTGACTCCAGACTTTGAAATGACAGGCCAGGATAGCGGCACTGTATACAAGGATGGAGACGTTACAAATGAAAAGGTCAATGTAGATGTTACACAGCTTGTTGCAGGTAAAGGTGTAAAATATTATTACTCTATTGAGAATCCTGCCGGCAATCTAGGATGGACAGAATTTGACCCTTCAAAATCCATTGTACTCGATGAGATAGGCAAAAATACGATCAGAATAAAAGGAGAAGGCGGATTTGCTTATAATACGCCTGTTGAAAAGGATATCACGCTTCAAGTTCCGATTGAATCAATCAATGTATCGCCAAATCCGTTGGAAATGGAAGTAGATGAAGTTAAATCCTTTACGGTTAACATTTCTCCGCTAAATGCATCTAATAAAGATCTTGATATTTATATCGAAGATCAGAATATAGCTGAATACAAAGGGGATATGAGAATTATCGGTAAAGCGGAAGGCGAAACCTATTTAGTAGTCAAAGCGAAAGATGGCTCTGGTATAACAGTCAGGGTGCCGGTAATTGTTAAGGACGCTTATATTGCATTAAAGGAAATTAAGTTTATCAAGTCTGTGTTCAAAATTGAAGAGGGTGAAGAGATTGCTCTCAGCGATGTGCTAATCTTTAACCCAAATAATGCAACAGACAAAGAAATTGAATCTCTGCTGTCTAATCTGCCAGATAAAGTTTCGGTAAGAAAAGAAGGATCAGAATGGTATATAATCGGTGAAGAAATCGGGTATTCCACGATTACAGCTGAAGCTGAAAAACAGAGAGATCAATCAAAACCAAAGGCATCTGCTTTATTTGAAGTAGGACCTGAGGGAGAAAACCCTGACAGCGGCGGCTCAAACGGGGCAGGACGCTGGTAAAAAGAGAAGTCAGAACAGTAAAAAACGCCTTGCATGATATGCAGGGCGTTTTTTGTATTGCTTATATAGCTAGCTTTTTTACTCCACGATCAACTCATCAGAGAATACCTGCAGCTGCTCTACAATTGGCAGTGCTTCAATTCTTTGCAGCAGGACATCTTGATTATAATTCACGATAAAACGAGAGTAATAATCTTCCTGATTATTTGGCAACTGTGTTATGGTACTTACTATTCCGCGTATCGCGTTAATGGTTAATGCTTCTTTCGCAAACAAGCCGCCTTCTATATAAAAGAGTGATCCGACTCCATATAATTCAGCGTCCTTTTCAGTATAGAAAAATCCTTTCAGCGGCTTTACTGTATTGTTTTCCCTTGGCAAATAAGGAAGTCCTTCTTCTTTTTCTGGTGTGTAATTGTCAAACTCATTAATCCTCGTAATTAACAAATCATCATGTACAAGCAGGACAATTTGCTTCGTATTGTTTTCTGCACCAATAATATTAACATTGGATATGCTTGCCTTCTCCCCGGTGTATACGACAGAATCAAACATGACTTGATCATCTTCTCCGCCTTGATCATTCTCATCTCCAACAATCGTCAAGTTTGCATTACTAATCATATTGCTCTGAATATCAATCGTTGTCGAATAGGGTTTAAGCAAAATATCTTCTCCAGACACGATGTCACCAGCTACTTTTAGTCCGCTGTTTTCCACAGAAGATGCGTTATTTTCATAGGACTCTAGCTCAACATTCTTTGCACCGATAATATTGCGGTCCGCACGTAACGTTCCAGTCATATTAATGATATGAATATCACCTGTCGCGAGAATGTCACCTTTAAATGTCATATCTTCATAGCTGACTAAATATAGGTCACCGTCTACTACAAGCTGCTCACGGAATATAATGGGGTAATTTGTGCTCATAACGACAAGGTCGCCATTCACCTTTAAAGGATCTTCAAAGTCCATTGCTTGCTCTGCACTTTCAATAATAAAGCTATTATCAAGAGGAGCAGCGGTTTCGCCTACAATTGAAAGGGGATTTGGCTGAACGTCTACTTTCTCCACATACCCATCACTTCCGACAATTTGTCTGCTTGGCGAAGTGCTCCTGATGGCTGAAGTTAAGCTTTCAGAGAAGTCAGAGTCATTACCCATCCTAATGGCCGATAATTTACTGTCTGTTAAAATCGAATTGGTGAGTTCGTTCATCGATTTTTGGAACTGAATGTTAATGAATTGACTGTCATGTTTTAAATCTGGAATTTGTTCTTTATAAAAATTATCTTCTTTTAAGAGAGGCAGCAAATTGGCTGAACTGCTAAAGATATCACCTGTTATCGAAGACATTTCTGTATCCTGCGTCTTCTCTGTGCCGTCACGCAGTTCAAACTCTGCTTCCTCTTGAATATGAAGATGATTTGCATATACATTTCCGTTGAAATTGGCAGAGCCATTTAACTTGAAGCCTTTGGACTCATCCTCAGAGAATGAACCGGCTGCATACTTCAGAAAGCTTGGGAGCGGAGAAAGAATTAATCTTTTTTTAATGGTTCTGGTTACTTTTCCTTCTGTTTCAATTGGGTTTTTTGTTACCAGTACAACATCGAGTATTCTAGTAAAATCAAGATCTTTATCAATGTTAAAAGGAGCATCATAGTTTGTAAGACTGCCTACACATGCGTGACTGTTATCCAGGTACGATGGTGAACCTGTACTGACATCAATTACATTCATACATTCGATGTAATCTGCTGAGCGATTGGGTTCAAGAATCTGCTCCACAATGGCGTGTTCTAAGACATCGTCAAATCGCCTTTCTACATATAAGTGATGATTGCTGTCCCAACGTCTGAAATTTTCCAGGTTCAATTCATCTTCACCAAGCAGCTCTGGAAGTGTACTGGTCATTTCGTTCAGCAATTTCAATGCATCATACGTATAAACAACATCACTTTCCCTTGTTTCGGTTCTTTTTGCACCCCCAATAGATGCAGAGACAACGGCCATGCCCAAAACAGTAAAAACGAGTGAAACAAGTAACACGATAATTAGGCTATTGCCTTGTTCGTTTTTAATCATATTGCTCTCCTTTAAAAGCCAAATTGACTATCAAGCTTCAAATTTCCTCCATCAAGCCGTTTATGCGTTAAATCAAAATGAAGCTGAATGATTCCGCTATCACAGGGACCATTTTCACAGCCTGTAATGGTTGAGTTCGAAAAATCGGATTGTACATCTAAAGCAGCTCCATCTATTTCAAACACCTGAATGGTTTTATCGTTTACGGTCTTATCTGCTAATGTAATGACCGTTACCTTCTCTTCATCATAAACACTTGATTGATCGATGCTATAAAATGATTGCTGTTCTCCTTTTTCGAGAGCAACAGTGGTATGCTCACTGTCTACAAGTTCGATGCAATTTTCCCCGCAGGAGCGGACATAATCAAAGGGAGTAGAATAAAAGGTATTCATAATCATGGTAGCCGTATAATCTGCATCATCACGAAGCTGACCTTCAGCATTCACTTTATTGTACAATTTATAGCCTGACGAAAAGACACCATATATCACCGGCAAGACAATCATTAAAATGACCATTACCGCGAGCAGTTCATAAAGCGTTGCTCCTTTTTCATCTAATATCTTCACTTTGTATAGCTCCTTCAACCTCGGTCGATTTTTGAGTATCTCCATCATTCCATGTCACGACTGCCTTAAGCGGAACAAAATAATCCTTTTTGTCTTCCTTATAATCACTCGCATAATTTGAGGTAATGCGCACATCATACTCTATATTATTGACCGTGATAGGTGAACAGGCTGTAGACGGCACATCGCCTTTCCAAAACAGTTTATATTGTTCACCTTCATTATTACTGCATATGAAAATACGAACTTCTTCATTTGGATTGGTAGAGTTAGAGGAAGAGAATTTTTCTCTCACTTCTATAAAACTTTGGTTTTCTATATACATTAAAGCGTTGCGGGCGACATTAATGGCTGCCGTTTTTGTCTCATTTTTGCTGGTATAAGAAAATGCCTGTGTAAAAAAGCTCATAATTCCAATTAAAACAATACTCAATATTGTTAATGAGGCTAAAACCTCAATAAGAGTAAGGCCTTTAGTACTAGAAAGGATTTTTTTACAATTCATTCGTTTCCCTTCTTTCATTCTTGATGATTATATTATACAATATTTCTTATGATTTACTGTTTTTTTAGGACAATTTACATTGTTTTCTATTATTTTTCGACAATGTTAGCAATATTATGAATCTTTTATCCTATACTAGAGAGGTGAAACGATGATTAGCTTCATTTTAGCTGCAATTTCCCTGATCGTCATCATTCCACTCGTGTTTTATTTGCCGCTCGGTTTAACGAAAAAAGGAAAAGTGATGATGACTGTTTTATCCTTTTCATTCGCACTTCTAGGCATAGCGGCACAATCGGTGATGGAACTATGGAAATTGTTATTATTACTTCTGCTGCTGGTTGTTATGAGTGGATATTTAATGATGAAAAGAAGCGAGCAATTTCTATCCGCAGAAGCAGCTGCAGACACTTCTTATTCCTTTTACAGTCAGGAAAATCAACAAGAGTATGCACAGCAGGAAACAGAAGAGGTTTTATCTCCAATTAAGGAAGATGAATACCCCGCTGAGAATATAGAAGATGATGTCCTGGAAGTATTAGAAACAGAAAGCACACTGCCGGTTTCGGACGTGTTGCTTCCACTGGCAACAGAGTCAGAGGTAGAAGCAGAACCAGAAACAGAAACAGAGGAAGCGCAGCTTGATGAAATTGATTTCGAACAAATTCGTTTAACGGAAATTGCTGAAGACAACGAGCCGCTCTCCTTAATCGAACAAGAACCGTCAATTCAATCTGCTGGCCCAGAGCTATCCTATATTGGCGAATTAGAGTCACTCATGTCTGATGAGAATCCTGTAAAGCCGGTTGAACAGGTGGTACAGGAAGAAACTCCTATTCAGATAGAAGAAAATGAATTTAGTCTTGGACTGCCATTAGAGGATGATGATTATATTATCCCGGCAGTAGTTGAAAATGAGACAAGCCTATCAGTGGAAGAAGTACAGGCATCTACAGAACTAGAAAGCGATTTGGTGGAAGACGATTCACTGGCTGAACCTTCATTAGAAGAGAGGCTAGAGGATATTGATGTCTCTCTTGAAGAAATGAATGAACAGCAAGACTTAGAAGTCATTGATTTTGAAAAAGAAGAAGAAAGTCTGCCTGCTGAGACCGAAGAAAAGGCTGTTATCGAAAAAGATGAAATTCTCTTAGGTTTTGAAGAAACAACTGAAGAAGAGCCTGTCCTTGAGGAAGATGGTGCAGAGCCATGGCTTGAAGCGGCAACATCCTCTGATTCCAGTGAAGAGCAGCAAGAACAAGAAGAAAATAGCACACTTCAAAGAGAAATGCTGAAAACCCTTCTTGAGCAGCTGCAATTGGCTAAAGAAACAACGGAGCCACATATATATGAAAAATGGATTCAGCAATGCATGCAGCAAAAAATGCCTCCAAAAGAGCATTACATTTTTGCTAGCCTGCTGATTGAACACTATATCGCACAACAAGAGAACCAAAAACTAGTAACACTGCTAAACGGTCTAAAAAACCAATACGCCGACATGCCAATCATCTCAGAACAAATCCAATTTTTACTACTTTCATATTCCAACAAGGAACAGTAATCTATAAGTAGCGGGTTGATATGACTAGTATGTTATATACTTTCTTATAGTTAAATTGTATTTAGAGCGTTGTTAAAAATGATATGACAGTTGATTGAAACGGAAGGGTACGAGACTCCTGTGGGAAGAGTGGGAAGGTGAGACCCCGCAGATGCGTTAGCATTGAGGAGGCTCACCACCCGCCCCGCGGAAAGCGAGTACCCTGAAGTGGAAATCACCTCTACTTATTATGTTAGTTAAAATAGTCTATAAATATTAAAATAATATTCATACTTTTCTCCTGCATGTAAGCAGAAAAGTGATCTCTTAAAGAATAGGTGTGGTGACATAAATGAAAAACAGCTCACAAATTACAGGATTGCCAATTATAAGCATTGCCGACGGCCAACAGATCGGTGCCGTAAAAACACTCGTAATCAATCCTGAAAAAGGCACAATTGACTTCTTAACCATCGAACACGAAGACTGGCAAGTTAGTGTAAAAGCAATTCCATTCAAAAAAGTAGTTGGAATTGGAGAATATGCGATTACTGTAGAAACAGACAACGCCGTCATTGACCTCAACGAAATCCCAATTGCAAACCAACTAGTTAACAAAAAAATAAAAATTAACCAAACCAAAGTAATGACACGAAAAGGTGCATTGCTTGGTGAAGTCATTGAATTTTATGCAGATGATGAGACAGGACAGATCTTAGGAATGGACCTGCTTGTAGGTGAAAAGCAAGTTACAATGCCTTCTGAATATGTTCTTACGTATGGTAAAGATATTGTTATTGTTAAAGAAGATGCAGAACAAGGATTCCTTGAAAACCATGAACTTTTAGAAGCGGAAAAGTCAGTCGAATTGGATACGATTCATCAAGAAGAAGCGGCTGCCAGTGAAGAGCAAAACAACGTCCAGCTTGATGCGTTAAAAAATAAACAAGTTGAGCTGCTTGTAGGCAAAAAGGTTATTAAAGATATTGTAGGCTTGAATGGACAAGTTTTCATTCCAGCTGGAACGATTCTAACAGAAGACAAAATTCACTCTGCACAAACGGAAGGACCAGCAGTCCTAATTGAATTGGCAGTGAATGTTGAATAGGCAGAAAGAGCGGAGCGGATCGGAGCATGAAGAAATCAGATAGTGCTAAATTATATATTATCTTACTTGTTAGCACAGCGTTTATTTTTAGTTTTTCATACTTTGGCACTGCTGTTTATGGGAATGTTACGGGAAGTAAGGGTGTTTATACAGAGAAGACAATGGTAGGATCCGTTGATATCACGGGTTTAACACGCCAAGAAGCATATGATCAAGTTCTGCAGAGCACCATACTTTGGCAGGAGCAAAGCACTCTTACTTTTAACTATAAAGAAAAAGACGAACAAGTGGAATTATCTATTTTTTCTTTTGATGTAGAATCTTCAATGCAGGCCGTTAAGGAAGGCGGAAGCTATCCTTTGCTTGTAGAAGTAAATGAAGAAGACCTGGCACTTAAGCTTCTAGAAATGTCTCCAGAATTAACCTCTGAAGACTTTCAGGAAGAAAAACTAAAAACAGAACTGCTTAATGCGGCTTCAGTGCTGCATACTGGCAGCCAGACGATGAAGCTGCAGACATTCTTTGCTCAAACAGAAGAGAATCAAGTCGTAGCTGAAGCGACTGTATCAGCTGATGGAGTATATGAAAGTTTGGAAAAATGGACACAAGCTGCGAGTCAAATAGAAATTGAGCCCCAATCACAGCTTTCTCTACTAAAATATGTAGATGAAAACGGGTTAACGTCTTCTTTTAGCAGTGATACATTGAGCTATATTGCGTCTGCCATGTATAAGACGGTGCTGTCAACCAATTTCCTTATTTCAGAGCGCCATATTAGCAGACTGCTGCCAGCATATGCAGAAGCAGGCTATGAAGCAAAAGTAGATCCTGCTAAGAATATGGATTTTATTATTTCAAATACAAACGATAGCTCTTTTACCCTTGAATTTAAGCTTATAGATAATCATTTTCACGTATCATTGAAAGGCTCGCCATTTTTATATGAATATAGTCTTTCTCTAGAAGATAAAGAAGTATTTAAGCCAAAAACGATTGTGCAATATGATGCCAAGCTGAGGTTCGGTGAGGAAAAAACGGTTTCCGAAGGCACGGATGGTGTCATCATTAAATTGTACCGTGAAGTAAAGGAACCATCGGGCAGCATCCTTCGAAAAGAGTTTATTTCGGATGACTTTTACCCGCCTGTTCATAAAGTTATCGTCAAGAGTTTAATAGCGAACACCCAGCCTAATGGTTCGGACAACAATGGTACGGACATCAATTCAGCAGATACATCGATTGAAGACGAAACGGGTTCGGAAGAAGATGTAAATGCAGATCCTGCAGATGATCTGAGGGACGAAGAAGAAACAGCAGATTCTGAAACTGGCTCGGATGAAGAAGCTCAGAACGCTGGCAAAAAGAATGAAAATGATTTATGGGGTCACGAGAAAGAAGCAGTAAAATAATGAGGTTAAAGCAGGGATATAGATGACTCAAGTGCGTAAAAGATTAGGAGACTTGCTCGTCGATGCAGGATTAATAACGGAAGAACAGCTGCAGCTGACGCTAAAGGAAAAGAGCAGCGGTCAAAAGCTTGGAGATGCTCTCCTGCAGCGCGGTTATGTGACAGAGCAGCAGCTGATCGAAGTCTTGGAGTTTCAGCTTGGCATTCCGCATGTAAGCTTGTACCGCTATCCATTTGATACGAATCTATTTAGCATTGTTCCCAAGGATATGGCGAAAAGAAACTTAATTATTCCAATGAAAAAAGATGGAGATAAGTTATATGTAGCAATGGCTGATCCGATGGACTTTTATACGATTGATGATCTTCGGCTATCAACAGGCTTTCAAATTGAAACAGCTATTGCGACAAAAGACGATATCCTGCGCGCTGTTAATAAGTATTACGATATGGATGAAGGCCTGGAGGAATTATTCGGAACTTCACCTGCACATACAGAAGAAGTAGAACAGGAAAAAATCGTTGACCAGGATTCTCCGATTGTCCGTCTTGTAAATCAAGTATTAACGAATGCTGCCGTCGTAAAGGCAAGTGACGTGCATATTGATCCGCAGGAGACAAAGGTGGTCATCCGCTATCGTGTGGATGGCATACTCAGAACGGAACGGGTTCTGCCTAAGCATATGCAAAGTGTCCTTACAGCAAGAATTAAAATTATGGCCAATCTTGATATTACAGAGCATCGCATTCCTCAGGACGGCCGTATTAAGATGAACTTGGATTTTCATCCGGTTGACTTGCGTGTATCCACATTGCCCACTGTATATGGTGAAAAAATTGTTATGCGTCTTCTTGATCTCGGAAGTACGCTGAATGATATTAATAAACTGGGCTTTAACAAGGTAAACCTGCAGCGCTTTACTGATATGATCGAAAAACCAACGGGCATTGTTCTTATTACAGGCCCAACCGGTTCTGGTAAATCGTCTACTTTATATGCTGCTTTAAACAAGCTGAATAGCGAAGAAGTGAACATTATTACAGTAGAAGATCCTGTTGAGTACCAGCTTGAAGGCATCAATCAAATTCATGTGAATTCAAACGTCGGCATGACCTTTGCAGCTGGACTGCGCGCCATACTCCGTCAAGATCCGAATATTATCATGGTCGGGGAGATTCGTGATAAGGAAACAGCTGAAGTTGCCATCCGTGCTTCCTTAACAGGACATCTTGTGTTAAGCACGCTGCATACAAATGATTCGATAGGCACCATTACGAGATTAGTAGACATGGGTGTCGAGCCTTTCCTTGTAGCATCTTCATTAAGTGGTGTAGTGGCACAGCGTCTTGTCAGAAGAGTGTGCCGTGACTGTGCGAAAACAATGGAGCCATCGAAACGGGAGATTGAGATTTTTGCCAAAAGAGGCATGAAAATCGAACAGGTTGTAAAAGGGGCCGGCTGCTCCTCCTGTAATATGACAGGTTATAAAGGCCGTGTCGCTATTCATGAAGTTTTAGTTGTAGATGATGTAATGCGCCGTGTGATTATGAATGGAGAGTCTCTCTCGAAATTACGAGAAATTGCGATTCGAAATAAAACAATTTTCCTTGTAGATGATGGCTTAATCAAAATCAAACAAGGGATCACAACAACAGAAGAGGTGCTAAGAGTAGCACTACCTGATTAGGAGTAAAACGGTATGGTGAATAAAATTGATTTGCTTCTGAAGGCAGGCTTTGAGCTAAAGGCATCAGATATTCATCTCACGGTTGGAGTTCCGCCGATCATGAGAATCAATGGAGATTTAAAACGCTACGGACAAGATGCTCTTTTACCGGCAGATACGGAAAGCATGGCCCGGACCGTCATTCCGGAACATTTATGGAACACATTTAAACAAAATGGCGAGCTGGATTTCTCGTATGGACTTCATGGCGTTTCGCGTTTTAGGGTGAACGCATATCATCAGCGATCCTGCGTGGCGCTGGCTGTCCGTGTGGTCCCGACGAAAATTCCTTCAATGGATGATCTTGATTTGCCGTTAATCCTGAAAGAAATCGCAGCTAAGCCGCAGGGTCTTGTGCTGGTAACAGGACCTACGGGGAGCGGTAAATCAACTACACTTGCTTCCATGATCGATTATATGAATCAGACGATGCGCAAGCATGTGATCACATTGGAAGATCCGATTGAATACTTGCATAAGCATGGAAAATGCATCATTGATCAGCGCGAGGTTGGCTTTGATACGAATAACTTTGCGAATGGGTTAAGAGCCTCTCTTAGACAGGATCCAGATGTCATCCTAGTTGGGGAGATGAGAGATCTTGAAACCATTCAAACCGCTATTACTGCAGCTGAGACAGGACATTTAGTGTTTGCAACCTTGCATACATCAAGTGCACCGGCAACCATCAACCGGATTATTGATGTTTTTCCGCCGGCACAGCAGGACCAGATTCGCATTCAACTTGCATCCGTACTTGTCTCGATTGTGTCGCAGCGTCTATTTCCGCTTGTGAATGGAAATGGAAGAAAGGCGGCTACTGAAATATTGCTTAATAATGCGGCTGTCGCTAACCTCATTCGCAATGAAAAAATTCATCAGATTGTGAATGTGATGCAAACATCACGGAGTCAGGGCATGCACACATTGGAGACAAATGTGAAGGAACTCTATCAGGCTGGCCTCATTTCAAAGGAACTCGCCAACCCTTATTTAGTTGAGAAGGTGGAATAGTATGCCTCGATTTAAATATAGCGGAAGAGACCGTAAAGGAAATAAGTCAGGTGTTATAACAGCTTCTTCAAAACGTGAGGCAGTGATGCAGCTGAGGGAAAATGGCATTCGTGTCATGGACTTTCAGGAATTGCCTGAAACAGTTCTAACGAAGGATATCTCGATAGGCAACCCAGTGAAGCTTGAGGATTTTGTCATCTATCTGCGGCAATTTTCGACGTTGCTGAAGGCTGGCGTTTCAGTTGTCGAATCGACCGCCATTCTTGCCGAGCAAACGGAAAGCAAAGCATTAAGGAAGGCTTTAAAGGTAGTCGAACAGGACCTTCGGGAAGGAAATCCGCTTTCTGATGCAGCGGCTAAGCATAAGAAGATCTTTACAAGTATGTTTATTAATATGATCCGTGCCGGAGAAGTGGGCGGTAATATGGATGATACACTCGAGCGGCTTGCAGTTCATTATGAAAAGCAGCATTTTACGAAGCAGAAAATTGTCTCAGCGCTCGCTTACCCAATTGTGGTCGGCATCATTGCTGTTGCGGTTGTCATCTTTTTGCTTGTATCGGTTGTTCCGACCTTTGTCGAGATGTTTGAGGACTTTGGCGGGGAGCTGCCTGCAATTACTCAGTTTGTCTTGAAATCAAGTGAGCTGATGCAGGTGTATTGGTGGCTTGTTATTCTTCTATTTATCGCATTTGCGGTAGCAATCGTTTTGATTCGAAATAATAAACAATCAAAATATTATTTAGATTACTTTCTGTTAAGAATGCCAGTGTTCGGTAAGATTTTTCAAAAAGCAGCTTTAGCACGTATGACGAGAACACTTAGTTCGCTCTTTACATCATCCGTTCCGATTCTGCAGGCAATGACCATTGTCGAAAATATTGTTGAAAATGAAGTCATTGCAAAAGTCATCCGCCAATCAAGAGATTCATTAGAACAGGGGCGATCATTAACCGAACCAATGCGCAGGCACTGGGTCTTTCCACCTCTTGTCTCGCAAATGATTGCAATCGGTGAGGAAACGGGATCCCTTGACGCCATGCTCACGAAAGTAGCCGATTTCTATGAAAAAGAAGTTGAAAGCGCAACAGACCGATTGAAATCCCTGATTGAACCAATCATGATTGTCTTCCTTGCAGGAATTGTCGGAACCATCGTTACCTCTATTATGGTGCCAATGTTCGAGATCTTTAACCATGTCGGATAACTATACAATATTTTTACAATTTCAAACAATTTCCTACTAGCGCAAATCTATGATTCTGTTATAATAAGACTAGTAAAAAAGTAACATAAAAATCACATTTTAAGGAGAATGAACATGTTTCAAAAACTAAGAAACACATTAAAAAATCAAAAAGGTCTAACACTTATCGAGCTTCTTGCTGTTATTGTTATTTTAGGGATTATTGCTGCGATTGCTATACCTAGTATTGGTGGGATTATTCAGGGATCTAAAGAAGATGCTGTTAGAGCGGATGCTATTACAGTATTAAATGCTGCTAAAATGCATGTTTCTTCAAATGGTGTTAGTGATGGAGCGACTACAACAATTACTAAGGATAATATTCTTGAATTTATTGATAATCCAGGTTCATTTGGTCAAGATGGATTAGTCTTTTCAGTAGTATATGATGGTACTAACTATGAATTAACTACTACTGGAAACGTGACTGCGGGTAATAAATCAATTAAGTTTACTGATGCTACAGTAAGTGGAATTGACGATACAGGATCACATACAGAAACAGACGATTTAATTACCATTTCAAATTAAGGCTTCCAATGTTAATAGCTGTATTCATCTACGGCCTCCTCCTAGGCTCCTTCTACAACGTAGTTGGCCTGCGAGTCCCGAACGGAGAGTCTATTGTAAAGCCGCGGTCACATTGTCCAAAGTGTGAACATGTTCTGTCCCCGCTTGAGCTTATACCGGTTATATCTTATGTATGTTTACGAGGACGATGCAGGTGCTGTAAGGCACCTGTTTCGCTCGTTTATCCGCTAATTGAATTGATGACCGGTTTGCTGTTTGTTGCAGCCCCACTCCTTTTGGGATGGAGTGCTGAATTATTGATTGCCTGGACGCTTATCTCGCTTATCGTCATCATCTGGATCACCGATATTAAATATATGCTGATTCCAGATAAGATCCTGCTTGTATTTGCAATTATTTTAGTAGTTGAACGTATTTTTATTCCGCTTACACCATGGTGGGATTCCATTGCAGGTGCTGCAGTTGGCTTTGGTCTGCTGCTTTTCATTGCCGTGATCAGCAAAGGCGGCATGGGAGGCGGAGATATTAAGCTTTATGGAGTTCTCGGAATCGCACTTGGCGTTAAGTTTGTCTTATTATCGTTCTTTATCGCAACTTTAATTGGTGCTGTATATGGCGGTTTGGGTTTGCTTTCAGGCAAGCTGAAAAGAGGAAACCCTATTCCGTTTGGTCCTTTTATTGGGATCGGTGCTTTGACGGCTTATTTTTTTGGCAATGACATTATCACCTGGTATTTGCATTCACTATTATAAGGAGTTTTGAAAATGGCCTTTCGTTTGAAGCTGGGAAAACAATCAAATATTAGCCTGATCATAAAGGATCATGTTATTCGTTTAGCTGAAGTAAAGTCACATGGAGATCTGCAGATCCAGCGTTTAGAAGAACGATTTATTCCTGGTGGATTGATTAAGGAAGGCAGAATTCAGGATAGTGAAACACTAATAGCCATCTTAGAAGAATGTGTGAATGAATGGAAGCTGAAAAATAAACAAGTCACATTTTTAGTGCCAGATCCTTTTATTGTCATGAGAAAGATCGCTATCCCTGCAGACGTGCATGAAGATGAATTAAAAGGCTACTTATTTATGGAGGTTGGAGCAACCATTCACCTTCCGTTTGAGGACCCAATATTTGATTATTACTTATTGCCGCAGCAGAACAATGAGCGCAAGGAAGTATTGCTTTTTGCCGCACCAGAGAGTGTGGTTTCTGAGTATACAGACATTCTTGAAGAAGTCAAATTGAAGCCGGCAGCTGCCGACTTATCAGCACTATCCATCTATAGGCTGTATCATAAGCTGGATATGGCAAGCTCGGATGAAAACTTAATGCTTGTTCAATATGATCTTACAACCGTTAATGTCAGTATATTTGAAAATCATATTCCCATCATTATGCGTCATTTGAAATTAGATCTGGATGCATCGCAATGGGATAACGTTAAAGCTGAAAATGGCGGCAGGAAGCTTCATTATTCTGGTTCTGCAAATGATGTCGGCAGTTCTTTAATGGACAGTTATAAAGAAATCGATCGTGTTCGGGATTATTATCAATTTTCACTAACCCAAGGTAAAAAGAAGATTACGAAGATGGTCGTTGATGGTGATCATCCATACCTTGAAGATATATTTAAAGAAATGAAGGATCGTTATTCTGTTCCTGTTTTTACATTGAAAAACGATGTGATTGATAAAGGACATGCTGCTGACCTCGCTTCGTTTTATTTGAATATCGGATTAGCTTTAAAAGAGGTGTAGAAGATGTTAGTCGATATTAATCTGCTTCCGCAAAAAGAGAAAAAAACCAAAGCTTCTTATATCGTCCTTCTAGCTTCTTTGCTGATTGTACTGCTTATAGCTGCTGTATTCTTTTTCATTATCCAGGATCGTAAGCAGACCATAGCTAATACAGAGCAGCAGCTGGAGCAAACGACTGAACTGCTTGAGGCAAAACGGGCAAAGCTGGAAAACTATCAGTCTTCCAATTCTGTGACCGACTTGCAGAATGCTATTACCTGGGCAGATCACCAGCCTTATGATGTCGTCTATATGCTGCAGGAGCTGACGAAGCTTTTGCCTGAACGCGGATTTATCAGTGACTTCGAAATGGATGGAGACAATGGGGTCAACCAGCAGGTTCAATTCGATACGAAATCAGAAGCAGCATATTATTTGAACTTGCTGACCTCTGTCGAATGGATTGAGGAAGCAGTGCTTACAGAAGCACAAACAGCTGACTTAACTGATGAAGAGAATGAAGCTGCAGCAAGTGATGACATTGTACCAAGGTATATAGCGAATTTCGAGATGAGAATCAATGTGCCCGCATTGAAGGAGGCCAATCCGTCAGAGAAAGAAGAAGAACTAGAAAGCAGCGAGGATGAAGGAGGCACTTCACCATGAATGTACAACTTTCAAAAAAACAGCTAGGATTTGGTTTTCTGGGAATCGTTGTCATTGGCCTTCTCGTTTTTGCAAGCTACTATTTGTTTATTCTGCCGCTGAATGATCAAATTGACCGAAAAACCACTGAATTGGACATGGCGAGACAGGAGCTCGACATCATTGACAATACACTGAGCCAAAGCAGTGAGCAGACCGTTCTGAATACGATGGAGCTGCAAAAGCAAGTACCTGTTAAGCGTTTGCTCGACCAGCTGCTTCTGAATGTAGAGAAAGCAGAAATCGTGTCGGATGCAACGATTAATGAAATCCAGCTGAATGGCACACAGGAAGATGAAAATGTGGATTTAATCAGTGAGGATGGAACGGTACAATATGATCCTGAATCCGAAGATGAGGAAGCTGATCCCGAGGAAATCACTGAAGAAGATGCTGAATCAGGTGAAACATCTGAAACAGTCACTCCATTGCCAAACGGCATTAAAAGAACATCTCTGACGTTGTTCGGAGAGTCAGATTCTTATTTTGAATTAGAAAAGCTGCTGGAGAATCTTTTATCCATGGAGCGCATCATCAAGATTGAGGAGCTGAACTTTACCGGACTTCAAGAAGTCTATTCTGTCGAACAGGATACAAGCAATGTCGAATTTGAAATTACATTAGCTGCTTATTATTATCCAGCACTTGAAGATTTACAGGCGGAGCTTCCTCCACTGGATGCGCCAGCTGGGTCGAATAAAAACGATCCGCTCAATCGTTTTTCCAGTGAAGAAGAGGATGGAACACCTTAAAGATATTTTCTGAGAGAGGGGATGTGAAGATCATTCATCATCCTCTCCATCGCTATTAGTTAAAAATACTGCTGCTAAAAAAGAGGGGTCTAGTCATGATCAAACTGAATACTAGACTAAATGAAAAGGGACTTACATTAATAGAACTGCTTGCAGTGATTGTCATTTTGGGCATTATTGCGGCTATAGCGGTTACGTCTATCATGAATGTCATTCAAAAAGCACGTGATCAGGCATTTGTGGGCAATGCCATTGCTTTAAAAGAGGCTGCTGACTTTTATATTCGCCATGAATTAACAAGCGGTGGGACACTCCAGGCTACTGTTTCTTATAAGATGCTTGAAGAGCAGCGGTTTATTGATGCTTTTAAAGACCCGCACAGCGGCGAGCAGCTTGAGCCATCGGATGATACATATGTTGTGATAACAGGGGAATCAGCCACAGCCGTATGCTTAAAAGGAACAGAGAAAAACCTTTGCACGTACAAAGGTGCTGAAAATGCAATCCCTATCAGTGATTTAATCACAGCCAATATAGTGCCGAATTAAATGTCATTTTAAAAAATTTGACGAAACTCTCCCATAACAAGACGACAAAAGTCTTGTTATTTTTTTTTGCTGTTGTGTTAGGATGTAACCATTCAAAAATCGACAGGATGGGAGGACAAGCAGTGGATCATCAAAGAGAAAAAAGGACGATTACCATTAAAATAAATGGAGAAGACCGGCCATTCCAAGTGAACAAAACAGATAACTCCGAGAATAAAGAAGAAAAAAAGGAGCCAATGGAGAGTTTTGCCAGCTTCCAGACAGCAGCTGCTCAGGAGGCGGAAACGGAAGACCAATTTGATTGGATTCTTCCAGAGGAGGAGCCAGAAGAAGAGGTGAAGGAATTTAACATTGCTTCTGCTCCTGAAAAAAAGAAAAACACGAACGGATTTAAGGTTTTTAATGCTGGACTAATAAAGAAAGGAAAAAAGAGTTTTGTGCCAACGTTCTTTTTTGCTGTCTTTTTCGCAGTGCTGCTTGGGACAAGCTTTGGTTTCATTTTATTAAAGCTCGTGATCGCTGAACCAGATGCAACTGCTTCTCCAGCTGCAACGAATGGTGGACAAAGTGCTGAACAGCCCGAACAGCCTGCAGGAACCATTCAGTATGAAGCAGGATCCTTAAACACATTTATCGTGCAAGGAGGAGTCTTTACAACAGAGGAAGCGGTGAAGCAGGAGCAGCAAAAGAGTTTGGATAAAGGTGTGCCGGCTTCTTATATTCAAGGTGAGGAGAATTTCCCTCTGTTCCTCGCCATATCCGATGATTTGACAAAAGCAAAGGATGCAGGAGCTAAACTGAAGGAACAGGGCTTTCAAGTATTTGCGAAAGAAATCACTTTTGGCGGAAATACCCTACAAGGTTTGACAGAAGATGAGAAGCTTCTTCTTGAGCATATTCCCAATCTGTTTAAAAGCTTGACAGCTAGTGCATCAGCTGCATACAGCGGGATTGAAATTCCTGCAGATACTGCTGAGAATACAGCAGCAGCAGGGGAAATCCTGTCTTCGATCTCTGATGAAAATATAAAGCAAGAGAAGCTGATCCTTTTAAAACAGGAGCTTAATTCAGCTCTTAGCCAATTTGAGGCATACGCAAGCAATCCTGATGCTGCTGCTTCAAATAAACTGCAAGGTCATCTGCTGGCTTTTTTAGCCGCATATGATGCTTTATAAAACTATATCAGGGAAAAATTTTCCCGGGAAATTTTTTTCGAGTCTGTTCGATTGTATGCGACAGGCTCTTTTTTTATGCTATGTGATGAAAATTATAAAGATTTTCAGCAAAAACTCTATTAAAAATTGTTAGCTTCTGCAAAGTTTGGTACGATTAGAATGTATCTCCATTCTGGTACAATAACATAAGGTCAGGTGATTACATGCAAACCCTCATTTTAGCCTCTTCTTCTCCACGTCGAAAAGAACTACTTGAAATTCTTCAACTACCATTTGAAATCAAAAGCAGTGATGTTGATGAAAGCTTTGAGCCGGGCACAGAACCTGCCGAGGTTGTCATGGAACTTGCCAAGCGTAAAGCAGATGCCGTTTTCCAGGGAAATAAAGAATCGTATGTGATCGGAGCGGATACAGTGGTCGTGTTAGGTGATGACATTTTAGGGAAACCCCGCGACGAAAAGGATGCCTTTCAAATGCTTCGTTCTCTCTCAGGGAAGCAGCATTCTGTTTTTACCGGTGTTTCGATTGTTTCTTCTCAAGAAACAACGACATTTTTCACAGAAACAAAAGTTACGTTCTGGGAGTTAGCGGATGATGAAATAAATGCCTACTTACAAACGGGTGAACCGTTTGATAAGGCAGGAGCATATGGAATTCAAGGTTTTGGTTCCATGCTTGTGAAGGAAATACACGGTGATTATTTTGCCGTTGTAGGTCTTCCTGTTTCACAAACGGTTCGCAAGTTAAAACAAGCTGGCTTTAAGCTCCCAATGTAAACTGCAGCTATTCCATAACTCCTGCCAAAAAAGGGAGGAATAAGATGGACTCTGAATCCTTATTAATAAAGGATTTCCCCGAAAGTGAGAGGCCAAGGGAACGGTTTGTTCAAAAAGGGCCAGAAAGCCTTTCTACTCATGAGCTAATCGCCATTTTATTAAGAACAGGTACAAAAGATGAATCCGTTCTGCAATTATCAAATCGGCTGATCAAACATTTTGAAGGCTTGCGCTTATTAAAGGATGCTACGCTAGACGAAATTACGTCGATTAAAGGCATTGGAACTGCCAAGGCCATTCAAGTCTTAGCAGCAGTGGAAATTGGCAGGCGTATTTCTAATCTCACTTATGAGGAACGCTACAGTATCCGCTCTCCTGAGGATGGAGCAAATTATGTGATGCATGATATGCGTTTTTTATCACAGGAGCATTTTGTATGCTTATATTTGAATACGAAAAATCAGGTGCTGAGTAAACAGACCGTTTTTATCGGAAGCTTAAATGCTTCGATTGTTCATCCGCGCGAGGTGTTCAAAGAAGCCTTAAAACGTTCTGCCGCTTCTGTGATTTGTGTTCACAATCATCCTTCAGGCGATCCTACTCCTAGCAGAGAAGATATCGAAGTCACAAAGCGTTTAGGTGAGTGCGGAAAAATAATTGGCATTGAAGTGCTTGATCATCTTATTATCGGGGAAAATAAATTTGTCAGCTTAAAGGAAAAAGGGTATTTATAGCACTAGGTTTTTATTTGACGTTGGGCTATAATATTGTTTATGATTTTTTAGATGCACAGTAATAAAATGATATAATGAGGGATATGAACTTTAATTGTTCACGGATAGTGGACAGGTTATATGTATCAGAAAGGGAGATACTGTTATGTTTGGAATTGGAACAAAAGATTTAGGAATAGATCTGGGAACTGCTAACACACTTGTGTATGTTAAAGGAAAAGGAATTGTTGTAAGAGAGCCATCTGTTGTGGCCTTGCAAACAGATACAAAGAATATTGTGGCTGTCGGAAATGACGCGAAAAATATGATTGGCCGTACACCTGGTAATATTGTGGCTCTTCGTCCGATGAAAGACGGAGTCATTGCTGATTACGAAACGACGGCTGTTATGATGAAATATTATATTAAACAAGCGAATAAAAATAAAGGTTTGTTCTCTGGTAAGCCATATGTCATGGTTTGTGTACCTTCTGGCATAACGGCAGTTGAAGAACGTGCTGTTGTAGATGCAACACGCCAGGCTGGGGCAAGAGATGCCTATACAATTGAAGAACCCTTTGCAGCTGCAATTGGTGCCAATCTGCCTGTTTGGGAGCCTACTGGCAGCATGGTCGTTGATATTGGCGGCGGTACGACAGAAGTTGCAATTATCTCCTTAGGTGGTATTGTAACTAGTCAGTCGATCCGCATTGCTGGTGATGAGATGGACGATGCGATTATTAATTATATCCGCAAAACGTATAATCTGATGATTGGGGATCGTACAGCGGAAATGATTAAAGTCGAAATTGGTTCTGCCAGCGATCCAGAGGGTGTGGATAATATTGATATCCGCGGTCGTGATTTATTAACAGGATTGCCTAAGACCATTGAAATTACAGCAGAAGAAATCGCCAAAGCATTAAATGATACTGTTGCTGCCATTGTTGATGCTGTAAAAGTAACTTTAGAAAAAACTCCGCCAGAGCTTGCCGCAGATATAATGGATCGCGGAATTGTGCTGACAGGCGGCGGTGCATTGCTGCGAAATTTGGACAAGGTCATTAGTGAAGAAACGAAAATGCCAGTGCTGATTGCTGAAAATCCATTGGATTGTGTAGCGATCGGAACAGGAAAAGCATTGGATCATATTGATCTGTTCAAAACAAAAGCAAAGGATTCACGCTAATTAAGGAAAATGTATTGGCATCATTCTATAAGAGAGCTGATGCCTTTCTTCCTTTCCATATGCTAAGCGAATAAGCGAAAAAATAAATCGAGGTGTTCAAAATGCCACAGTTTTTTTTGAATAAGCGCCTGATTATTTTGCTTGTCAGCATTATTGTACTTGTGGCTTTAATTGGTTTTTCCTTGCGTGAACGCGAAAAGGTAACGTGGCCGGAGCAATTCCTTAAAGATATGACAGGATTTGTGCAAAATGCTCTTTCAGGCCCAACAAATTATATTGCCGGCTTTATAGAAAATGTGCAGGACTTGCAAAATACATACAGTGAAAATCAAGAGCTTAAGCCAAGGCTTGACCAGCTAGCCAGTCTTGAAGCGGAAGTGCAGCGGCTGAAAAAAGACAATGCAGAACTGCGTGAAATTGTCGGAAAAGAAGATTCACTCAGTCAATATGAACCAATACAGGCGACTGTTATTGGACGAAACCCTGACCGTTATCATGAGAATCTGATTATTAACAAAGGGGAAAACGACGGCATTCAGGCAGATATGGCTGTAATTACTGCAAATGGTTTAATTGGAAAAGTAAAAAATGCGCAAAGCTTTACGTCAACTGTACAGCTCTTAAGTTCTATGGATCCAACAAATCGTATTTCAGCAGCAATTCAGGCTGAGGATGATAAGAAGATTTTTGGTTTGATTGAAGGCTATGATAAAGACAAGAAGCTGTTAATGATGACAAAAATCCCTTATGATGCCGAAGTGAAGGAAGGTCAAAATGTAATTAGCTCCGGACTTGGCGGTGTCTTTCCTGAAGGGCTGATTATTGGGAAAGTGCTTGAGGTTGAAAATGCCGAATACGGATTGACGCAAACAGCTTATCTGGAAACGGGCGCAGACTTGTATGATATCAATCATGTCATGGTTGCTAAAATTACAAGCATGTCAGCAGAGCTTCAAGAAGAATTACAAAGTGCGATAGAGGAAGAGGAGGAAGAGGAGTGAGAAAATATCTTCTTCCATTCTTGTTTCTTTTTCTGTTTGTTTTTGAAAGTATTTTTGTGCAATACTTGCCGACTGAAATGTTTGGCGGCGATAGAATTACAGTGCCGCGCTTCTTAATCATCAGCATTCTGTTTTTAACAGTATTCAGCGAGCGTAAATATGGCATCATTTATGGTATTATTTTTGGTTTGCTATTTGATATTGTTTATACCGGAGTTATAGGCATCTATTTGTTTTCATTTCCAATCCTGGCCTATTTAATGTCCAAGCTCATGCGCATTCTGCAGAGTAACATCGTCATGGTCAGCTTGGCTTCATTAGTGATGATTGTCTTGCTTGAAATAAGTGTATATGAAATAAACGTAGTGATTAATCAGACGGAGTTGAACTTTGCGGATTTTGCTTCACTAAGGCTTCTGCCAACAGTGGTGCTTAACTCTGCCTTTATCATCATTGCTGGGTATCCGTTAAAGCGGCATTTTGAAAAATTTATTGCAAGTTTGTCGGATTAAAACAACTATTACAAGCAGTACATGATACAGAATTATGCATTTTAGGTTCTTTAGGCTGGTTAAAAAAATATCTCATCAGCCTAAGGAATCGTCCAATTGGATAAAGGATTTTCTGAGCTTTCTGTCGAATATATTTTCACATGGAGAAAATCTGTGAGCTTTTTACATGAGGTAGTAGATTCATATAGAAACAAAAAAGGAAGAAATAGAACATCATAACTGGTTCCCTATTCCTTCTGAATATATGATTTTTATGCGGAGAGCTTTTTTGAGGTGAACAACTTGAAATGAAAAAATACCAGAATGTAACGATAAAAGGAACTAAAGAAGGACTAACATTGCATCTTGATGACACATGTTCCTATAGTGATTTAAAAGAAGAGCTCGATCAGAAGCTTTCTGAAAGCAGCAAGTCTCAAAGCGATAAATTAATATCGGTTATGGTCCAAGTGGGAAATCGCTATTTAACAGCTGACCAAAAAGAAGAATTGAAAGAATTAATCCGTCAAAAGAAAAATCTTGTTGTTGATACAATTAATTCAAATGTAGTAACAAAGCAAGAAGCTGAAGCTGAACGAATTGCACATGAAGTGGTTTCCATTGCGAGAATTGTAAGGTCAGGACAAGTGCTAGAAGTGGCAGGAGACCTCCTGCTCATTGGCGATGTGAATCCTGGCGGGACCGTGAAAGCCGGAGGGAATATTTACATATTAGGAGCTTTAAAAGGGATTGCACATGCTGGCTGCAGCGGAAATCGCGACGCAGTCATTGCTGCTTCTGTTATGAAACCTTCACAATTAAGAATTGATGAATGTTTAAATCGTGCACCCGACTCATATCCGGAAGAAGATGGCCGCGAAATGGAATGTGCTTATATAGATGAAAACAATCAAATTACGATTGATAGATTACAAGCTTTAATGAATATTCGACCAAATTTATCGAAATTGCAAGGGGGATTCTAGTGTGGGAGAAGCAATAGTCATTACATCCGGTAAGGGTGGTGTCGGAAAAACAACGACATCAGCAAATGTTGGTACTGCCTTAGCCTTGCAGGGCAAGAAGGTATGCCTTGTTGATACGGATATCGGCCTCCGCAACCTGGATGTTGTAATGGGACTCGAAAACCGCATTATATATGACCTTGTGGACGTCGTCGAAGGCAGATGCAAAATTCATCAGGCGCTAGTGAAAGATAAGCGTTTTGAGGACTTGCTTTATCTGCTTCCAGCAGCACAAACGAGTGATAAAAACGCTGTATCTCCAGAACAGATGAAAGTGTTAATTGATGAACTGAAACAAGATTATGATTATATCGTCATCGATTGTCCTGCGGGAATTGAGCAAGGCTACCGAAATGCTGTTGCCGGAGCGGATCATGCAATTGTCGTGACAACACCTGAGGTTAGTGCTGTAAGAGATGCAGACAGAATTATTGGCTTATTGGAAAAAGAAGAAGGAATCAGCGCTCCGAGACTTATTATCAATCGCATTCGCAATCATCTGATGAAAAATGGAGACATGCTTGATGTGGATGAAATTACTACACATTTGTCTATCGATTTGATTGGCATCGTTGCAGATGATGATGAGGTCATTAAAGCATCCAATCACGGTGAACCGATTGCCTTAAATCCGAATAGCAAGGCCTCTATTGCCTACCGCAATATCGCCCGCCGCATACTTGGTGAATCGGTACCTCTGCAATCACTTGAAGAAGAAAATGCGGGTATGTTTACAAAAATTAAAAAGTTTTTTGGCGTGAAATAAGAAAGTGCCAGTTTGCAGACGTTAAATTCGAAAACCGGGGATTCCCGGTTTTTTTTTATATGGATTGCTTCCATATCAGTCATACTCTATTTGGACAACTCATAAAATGGTAGAAATAAATACCATGATGGTGGTGGGATATATGAGTTCAAGAGCTGATGAGATACGGAAGAAGATGGCAAAGAAGAAACGAGAAATGCAAAGATCACCAAATAGAGGTCATAAACCTCTTATGTGGAATGAAGAGGAACAAGAAACCAGCTACGGTTACAGCACAATCCCGGATTATGATCATCCGCCTCTAAAGGATGATGGACATCCCCTTTTTAAAAAAGAGGCGATCATTTTTAAAATTCTATTTTCAGCGTGCCTATTTCTTGCTGTGGCAATTATGTTTCGCAGTGAAGCGCCTTCATTGTCGACTGTAAAAACATTTATCACTTCAACAATGGAAAAGGATTTTCAGTTTGCGGCGGTCGCCGACTGGTATGAAGACCAATTTGGCAAACCACTTGCTTTATTGCCAGTCAAAGATGATGAAAAGGATGAAGAATCCGACCAGAATCTTAACAATTATGCTTTGCCTGCTTCTGCTAAAATTGTCGAAGATTTCGATGATAATGGTCAAAGAATGATTTTGGAAACAGAAAAAGGCGCAAGTGTGGAAGCCATGAGTGAAGGCTATGTGTCCTTTGCGGGATTGAAGGAGGATTTTGGCAATACTGTTGTGATTCAGCATCCAGACCGAAGCGAGTCGTGGTACGGCAATCTTGAAAGCATTGATGTAAAGCTGTCACAGTATATAAATAAAGGCACCTCTGTAGGAGCAGCTTCAGCGTCAGAAACTGGTGAAAAGGGATCTTTTTACCTGGCGATTAAAAAGGGGGATAATTTCATCGACCCTATTCAGGTGATTCCTTTTGATTAAAATGCTGAGATTGGTAAAATATCTTTATATACATCCGCTCCTATGGCTTGTAATAGGACTGGCAATTGCTACTGGACACTTTAGAGAATTACTGCTGCTGCTTTTCATTATCACTGTCCATGAATTTGGTCATGCAGCGGCAGCAGCTCATTTTAATTGGCGCATCAAAAGAATTGCATTGCTTCCATTCGGCGGAGTGGCTGAAATGGATGAGCACGGCAACCGACCGCTGCGTGAAGAACTTATGGTTGTTTTGGCAGGTCCGATTCAGCATGTTTGGCTGATCGGCGGAGCTGCCATATTACATAGCCTCACATGGATGTCAGCAGACGTGTTTCAGCTGTTCGTTCAATATAACTTAATGATCCTGATATTTAACTTGCTGCCCATTTGGCCGCTTGACGGGGGAAAACTTATTTTTTTATTTTATTCAAGTAAGCTTCCCTTTCCAGCTGCCCATAAAAAGACACTCTATTTGTCGATCAGCAGTCTGTTTGTATTTATGATCTTCTTTTTGTTTACTGGGCCTTTTAATTTAAATATATGGATTGTTGCTGCTTTTTTAGCCTTTTCACTATATTATGAATGGAAGCAAACGAGGTATATGTTTATGCGCTTTTTACTTCAGCGCTATTATGGGAAGCATACAGATATACGGACATTGAAGCCAATCATTGTGGACGAAAAGGATAAATTGATCGATGTGCTCGATCAGTTTCAGCGAGGCTGCAAGCATCCGATTGTCATTGAGCAGGATGGAGCTGAAAAAGGAACACTGGACGAAAATGAACTGCTTCATGCCTATTTTTCTGAAAAGCTCGTAACTGCTAAAATAGGAGATATTGTTTATTTGTATTAAAGATAAAGCGAGGAACTTAGAGTTGGAAAAGCTAATCATTAACAGCAGCACAAGGGAAAAACGGTATATCCTGCTAAAAGAAAATAAAGTCGATAAACTTATCATTGAACAGCCGAAGTCGCAGGCTGCAGTAGGCAATATTTATCTTGGACTGACTGAAAAGGTTCTTCCGGGGTTAAATGCTGCCTTTATAGGTATTGGGCAGGAGAAAAGCGGCTTTCTCCATAAAGAGAAGCTTAGTTCTTATGTGAATGATGAACAGGAGAAGGCGGCAAAAGAAAGCCGTTCGATCTCAACATTTATTCACCAGGGAGAGAAAATGCTTGTTCAGATTGAAAAAGATGCAGACGGAACAAAGGGACCGAGATTAACTGGACTTATCGAATTAGCCGGAGATCATCTTATCTATATGCCAGAAGGACGTTATGTGGCTATTTCAAAAAAAATAGATCAGCCAGCTGACAGGCAGCGATTGAGAAGCTTCGGCATGAGAGAAAAAAACGAACGTGAGGGTCTAATCTTCCGAACATCCGCTTTGCTTCAGCCTGAATCTATACTCTTAGAGGAGCTTAAAAGGCTTAGAGAACAATATGAAGAAATTTCAGCAGCCGCTGCTTCTAAAAAAAAGCCTGGAGTTGTCTACGAAGAAAACCTCTTTTTACAAAGCATGATAGAAGAAGTAAAAAAAATGAAGTCAGGCGATATTGTGGTGGATGATCTTTCCCTAAAGGATCTTCTTGTCCGCTATACCTCTTTACCTGTTACATATTACGCCGATAAGGAAAATATTTTTGCGGCTTATAGCATTGAAGGAGAAATTGAAAAAGCGATCAAACGAATTGTCTGGCTTAATCAGGGAAGCTATTTAATTTTTGATGAAGCTGAGGCACTTACCGTAATTGACGTGAATACCGGAAAGTTCTCAGGCAAACAAAGTCGCCAGGATACGGTGTACAAAACAAATGAGCTTGCTGCAAGGGAAGCGGCGAGGCAAATTCGGCTCCGTGATCTCGCTGGCATTATCCTAATTGACTTTATTGATATGGGAAATGAAAACGATAGAAAAGCAATCTTAAATGTGATGAAAGCAGAGCTCATGAAGGATGAGCGCCAAACTAAGCTAATTGGCTTCACTCCATTAGGAATTCTGCAGCTGACGAGAAAAAAGACGAAAAATTCTCTTCGCGAAACACTCACCTCTCCATGTGGTGTATGCCATGGAACAGGGCGTGTGTTCAGTGCGGAAAGTATTGCTTTTCGGTTAGAGCGCGAGCTATGGGAGTATCGAAGCAATGATCATGAAGCAGTGCTGATTGGACTTACCGAAGATGTGAAAGACATATTTACAGGAGAGAATGCTGCACACCAGTCACGATTAGAAGAGATGCTTGGATTAAAGATCGTGTTGGTGAACACTGAGGACAAAAGCCCTTCGTATGAGATTAAGAAATTTGGTGCATATCGTGATTTAAAAAAGAATTTACATTGACACATATCCCAATAATATGATAGTATTTTCATGTTATGTTTGTAGCGCACCTGTGCTACAACCGCACAGAACAGGTGTTAAGAGGTAGCTACCCGCTTCCCACCTGAAGATGGCGAGTCTTAGTTTATGAGGAGGTGCATTTATGTACGCGATTATTGAAACTGGCGGTAAGCAAGTACGTGTAGAAGAAGGTCAAGCAATCTACATCGAAAAACTTAACGGCGAAGCAGGCGAAACGGTAACTTTTGATAAGGTTCTTTTTGTAGGTGGAGACAGTGTGAAAGTAGGAAGCCCGGTTGTTGAGGGTGCTACTGTAACGGCTAAAGTTGAAAAACAAGGCCGTGCGAAGAAAATCACTGTATTCAAATACAAAGCGAAAAAGAACTACCGCAAAAAGCAAGGTCATCGTCAGCCTTACACAAAAGTTGTTATTGAAAAGATCAACGCATAAGGCGATTCTGACATGATTGATATTACGATTACTCGTAATCAAACCGGTAATATTCAATCCTTTGCCATCAGCGGCCATGCCTTTTTTGCTGAAAGAGGTCAGGATATTGTGTGTGCAGGTGTTTCTGCTGTCTCGGTCGGCGCAATTAATGCGGTGCACGAGCTAACAGGTGTTACACCAGATATCACGCATGATCCGGATGGACTGCTTCATTGCACTCTTCCTGATGACCTGTCAGGAGATGTACTTGATAAAGTTCAGCTTTTGCTACAAGGAATGGTTGTCTCTTTGCAGAGTATTGAAGAAACTTACGGACAGAATATAAGAATTACCTTCAAAAAATAGGAGGTGGAATAAATGCTATTAAAATTAGATCTTCAGTTGTTCGCTTCTAAAAAAGGAGTAGGTTCTACTAAGAACGGCCGTGATTCAATCTCTAAGCGCCTTGGTGCTAAGCGTGCGGACGGTCAATTCGTAACTGGCGGCTCTATTCTTTACCGTCAGCGCGGCACAAAGATTTACCCAGGTGTAAACGTGGGTAAAGGTGGAGATGACACGCTTTTCGCGAAAGTGGACGGTGTTGTTAAATTCGAGCGTCTTGGACGTGACCGCAAGCAAGTGAGCGTATATCCACAAGCACAAGAAGCATAAGCGATTAGGAAAACTCTAACCTTTATGGTTAGAGTTTTCGTTTTATATAGACCTTAATTACCTTATTGTATTTTCAGAAAGAGCGAATGCTAAAGAAATGCGAGGCATCCGCTCATTCAAAAAGAAAATGTAAGTGCAGGTTTGTCTTTGTCTTTCAGAATGGCCATTGTCCATTTCCTTTATCGCCTGAACGCAAAGATATATGGATAAAATTCATAAAGATGTACTTTATAGTCATGTTATTTTGCTCAAATTAGATTACGACCAGATACTTTTTTGATATACTTACTAAAAGGGATGATATTGTAACTACTTAGTATAGGAGTATCTTATGGATAAAGAATGGGATATGATTGAAGTGCTTCGCCATGCTCGTCATGACTGGCTTAATAAACTTCAATTAATCAAAGGAAATCTGGCACTGGATAAAATAGAACGGGCAAAAGAAATTATTGATGAAATTGTGTTGGAATCGCAGCAAGAGGCGAAGCTTTCAAATCTAAAAATTCCTCTATTTGCATCATTGCTCCTCACCTATAATTGGGAAAATCACTTTTTTCAGCTCGAATATGATGTGCTGGAGGTTGATGGAAGCAGCTGTATTAAACAGCTGGATGACAAAGCGCTGGCACAATGGACAAGCGAATTTTTTGAATGTCTCAATGCATCTGTAAAACCCTATTATGAAAATCACCTATCCGTTTCAATAGAGCCCCAAAACGAAGCAGCGCGATTCTTTTTTGATTTTAGCGGGATGATTGTCGATAAAAGCATGTTAAATGAATTTTTTACGAACAATCCCAGCTTTTTAATCGTACATCTTCATGAATTTTCAGATATGGAGCTTGGATTGGAAGTTTTCGTGCCTTTTCGCATCGAAAATAAAAAGTAGTGATTCTCGTCGAATAGCATTTCATCAAACATGCACAAGCTAAGGCTATAAAGAGCTGGCATATTAGAAGCAGAGTTTCTGCATGACGGGAGGAAATTAAACAATGTTTGTTGATCAGGTTAAAATATATGTAAAAGGCGGAGATGGCGGCAACGGAATGGTTGCATTCCGCCGTGAGAAGTATGTACCAAAGGGAGGTCCCGCTGGCGGTGATGGCGGAAAAGGCGCAGATGTTATTTTTGAAGTAGAAGAAGGCTTGCGTACTTTAATGGATTTCCGCTACCAAAGACACTTTAAAGCAACACGCGGTGAGCACGGGATGTCTAAAAACCAGCATGGCCGCGGCGCAAAAGATATGATTGTAAAGGTTCCGCCTGGTACGGTGGTGTCGGACGCTGAAACAAGTGAAGTCATTGCTGACTTGACTGAGCATGGTCAAAGAGCGGTTATTGCCAAAGGCGGCAGAGGCGGCAGAGGAAACTCACGATTTGCTACTCCAGCCAACCCGGCTCCTGAACTTTCAGAGCACGGAGAGCCAGGGCAAGAACGTGATGTTATTCTTGAACTGAAGCTATTGGCAGATGTAGGCTTAGTTGGATTTCCAAGTGTAGGAAAATCAACATTGCTTTCGGTTGTTTCATCGGCTCGTCCAAAAATTGCTGAATATCATTTCACAACGATTGCGCCTAACTTAGGGATGGTCGAAACAGAAGATAGCAGAAGTTTTGTTATGGCTGACCTTCCAGGCTTAATTGAAGGAGCTCATGAAGGAGTCGGTCTCGGACACCAATTTCTGCGTCATATCGAGAGAACAAGGGTTATTGTTCATGTCATTGATATGGCTGCAACAGAAGGCAGAGATCCATACGAAGATTATGTGACAATCAACAAGGAATTAAAAGAATATAACCTGCGTTTAACCGAAAGACCGCAAATTATTGTAGCGAACAAAATGGACATGCCTGAAGCTGAAGAAAATCTGCAGGTATTTAAAGAAAAGCTGCAAGAAGATTATCCGATTTTTCCAATTTCTGCAGTAACACGCAAAGGCCTTCGTGATTTGCTGTTTGCGGTTGCTGATAAAATTGAGCAAACACCTGAATTCCCAATTATGGAAGAACAGGAAGAAGAGAATGGCGTCCATCGCGTCCTTTACAAGCATGAAGCACAGCAAACTGAGTTTGTGATTACCCGTGATTCTGCTGGTGCCTTCATCTTAGAAGGAGATGCTGTTGTCAAACTCTTCAAGATGACCGATTTCAGCCGTGAGGAGTCTGTACGCCGTTTTGCTCGTCAGCTTCGCGGAATGGGCATTGATGATGCGCTGCGTGAAAAAGGTGCAAAAGACGGAGATACCGTTAAGCTCATGGAATTTGAATTTGATTTTGTTGACTAGCCTTTTCTGAATGTGACGAGGTGTAAAGATGAAACAAGATAAGTCTGATAAAAAGTTCTTTTTAATAAGAGAAGATGTGCTGCCTGAAGCGATGAAAAAAACGTTAGAGGCAAAGGAAATGATTGAAAGAGGAAAAGCGGAGTCTGTTTGGGAAGCTGTTCAAAAGGTGGACTTAAGCAGAAGTGCTTTTTACAAGTACCGCGATACCGTTTTTCCTTTCCATACGGTCGTAAAAGAGCGAATCATCACTTTGTTTTTCCATCTGGAAGACCGTTCAGGCACACTATCGCATTTGCTGAGTGTCGTGGCTTCTTCCGGCTGTAATGTGCTAACGATCCATCAGACGATTCCCTTGTTAGGAAGAGCAAATGTAACTTTATCATTAAATGTGGCTGAGTTGGCTACTGAGATTGATGAACTGCTGACAAATTTAAGAAGGCTCGAGTTTGTTGACAAAGTGGAGGTACTCAGTTCAGGTGCGTGAAGATGCGCGCCTGCCGAGTGCCTGTTTTTTTACATACAGGTTCAAGAAAATACATAGATCATGTTTTTAGAAGTGAGGAGAGGTTTTCATGAAGATCGGCTTTTTAGGACCACAAGCAACATTTACCGATATTGCGGTAAGAGGTTTGTTTCCATACGGAACAAGAATTCCTCTTCAAACCATACCCGACTGCTTTGATGTTTTAAATGAAGGAGAAGTTGACCTGGCTGTGATTCCGATTGAGAATGCATTAGAAGGATCAGTTAATATAACACTCGATTATTTAATTCATGAAGCAAAGAAACCAATCATCGGAGAAATCACAGCGCCAATTCGGCAGCATTTAATGATTCATCCTCTTCATCAGGACAAATGGGATGAAATAACGGCTGTCTATAGTCACTCACATGCGATTGCACAGTGTCATAAATTTTTACACTCCCAGTTAAAAGGGATTCCGACAGTAAATACAACTTCTACTGCTGCAGCAGCGTCCTATGTTAAAGATCATCCTGAGCTTAAGGTTGCTGCGATTGCAAATGAACTGGCGGCAGAAGTATATGGATTAGCCATCGCCAAATCAGATATTCATGATTTTGATTACAACCATACGCGTTTTATTGTTGTATCTAAAGAGGAACAAGAACTCAATATCGATACGCCACTCTTTAAAGGCTATAAAACAACCATCATGGTTACTCTGCCTTTAGACCGTGCTGGTGCGCTCCATCAAGTTTTATCAGCGTTTGCCTGGAGAAATCTGAATTTATCCAAAATTGAATCGAGGCCGATGAAAACGGGACTTGGCAACTATTTCTTTATCATTGATGTGGATATGCAGAAAGATGATGTATTAATTCCAGGTGTAACAGCAGAGTTAGAAGCACTTGGCTGTAAAGTGAATATATTGGGGAGTTATCCTTACTATAGTTTAGAGAAAAGTAATTAAAAGTTATTTGAAAATGGAGGGGCTGTTCCAAAGGAGCAGTCTTTTCGCTTTGGAAAAATAAAAGGAAATTGTGCTTTGGCGAAGTGTTGGCGAGTAAAGGGTGAGTAGATTCTTTTTGTGACGCTGGGAAGATAGACATGAATACTACGCTGGAAAAAAGACAATGGGTAGAATAGAGGGGAGTGAAGTGCCCTTCCCATCGCGAAAAGAGAGTTGGTGGGGGCTAATGGGGAGGCAGAGTTCCCGTCACGTCGCAAAAAGAGAGCCGGCGGGCACTAAGAGGGTACCAAAGTGCCCGCCAAGCCGTGAAAAGAGAGCTGACGGGAACTAAAGTGGTACCAAAGTGCCCGCCAGGCCGTGAAAAGAGAGCTGACGGGAACTAAGAGGGAAACAAAGTCCCCGCCATGCCGCAAAAAGGGAGTTGGCGGGGACTAAGAGGGAAGTAAAGTGCCCGCCCCGCCGCAAAAAGAGAGCTGAAGGGAACTAAGGTGGTACCAAAGAGCCCGCCACGCCTCAAAAAAGAGCCGCCCCCCAGCAAAAGAGCCGCCATCAATCACCCACACCCCAAAAAATAAAGTTGACGGAAAGAAATAGATACTAACCTACCCGCAGCAAGTGATCTTCCTCTCACCAACAACTAAAAAGAGGTAAGGATTAAATCCCTACCTCTCCAATCGCTCGTAACTATTCCACCAAAAATCCCGCTTCTCTTAACGCATCAACCGCCTCATCTAAATTTTTTTCTGAGGGAGCTGAAATGGTATGGATATGGTAGCCATCGGTCAGCTCTGATAAGAAGGATGCTTGTGTGGTTTTAATTTTTTTTATGAATTGATTTACTTCTTTTCTGCTTGAAACCATAATGGAGGCAGTTAAGTCTCCGTAAACAGGATGTTCAATTTTAACATCTTTCACTGTTACCCCATAATCCACAAATAGGTGCAATTCTTCTTCGGCGCGCTCGGGTGTGTGACAGCAGGCAATAGTCCGTTCAGCAACGGGAGAAGGAGCGTTGTTCGCTAAATACATATAACCTTGACTTGTGGCAATGATTGGCTCGCCTCGTGCTTTTAATAAGGTAATGTCTCCGACAATTACTTGCCTGCTTACATTTGTTTTTGTGGCCAGCTCTCCGCCCGTAATCGGCTGACCTCCGCTTTGTAATAATTTAAGCAGCAAGGAGCGTCTCTCTTCACCAAGTATTTTCTTTTCACTCAAAATAAGTTCCCCCCAAACGCTCACATATTGTCCCATTTTACCATAAATTCTAGCTGAATTTAAATGGATGTAGATCAGTCCGCTGCAAGAGAAATAGATGTTTTTTCAGATTAAATCATATTTTCATAAAAAAAATCATAAGTTTTTGTGTAGATTGTTAGCAATTTGCCCAATCCTTCATACACTATATGGACTATCGCAGATATTCAGTTTTTAAACTGCTTGCCCACAGCTGCAGGGAAAAACTGAAAGCCCGATTTGATCAACAATCCGCGTCCCCGTTACAATCAGCGAAGCGGTTCGTGGTATGACTTTACACATAGGAGGGAAATCAGAGTGAAAATCCATATCGTACAGAAAGGGGATACCCTTTGGAAAATCGCCAAAAAGTACGGAGTCAATTTTGAAGAGCTTAAAAAGATGAATACACAGCTCAGCAATCCTGATATGATTATGCCCGGCATGAAAATAAAAGTTCCTGCATCAGGCGGCACAATTAAAAAAGAGGCGCCAATAGGTCCGGAAGTTAATATGGGTTCCAAAAAGGAAATGCCAAAGGCTGAGCATCCATTTGTAAAAGAAAAGCCAATCACACAGCCTGTAGCTGAAACACCTAAGGAAATGGTTCAGCCGCAGAAACCGGCGCCGCTTAAGCAAGAAAAACCTAAAAAACCATATATGCCCAAAATGCCAAAGCCTATGATGCCAGATATTGATATTAACAATTATTATTTAATGAATCTTGCTAATATACAACCGCAGCAGCCTGCCCCACAGCCAAAGCCAATGCCGCAGCCAAAGCCAGTTCAGCAAAAGCCTGCTGCACAGCCGAAGCCGGTACAGCCAAAGCCAGTGGAACAAATAAAGCCTGCAGAACAAATTAAACCTGTAATGCCTAAGGCAACAGAACAGCCAATTGCAGCTCCTGCAAAACCGAAGCTGCCGCCGAAACCACTAAATTTATTTCCACAGGAGAATCCTGTTGAAATGCATGAGAGTATGAATTTGCCAACAAACCAAGGAGGTTACGAACAGCCTATGAATCCTTATCACAATCACAATGCTTTTTTCCCGGGAGCACCTGTCGCACCAGGAGCAGCACAACAAGGTGGATTTCCTCAAGCACAAATGCCATATCCGCAAGTTCAGGGTGTGCAGTCGCCATATTATGGAATGATGCCAGGTGTTGAAAGTCCTAACTATGAAGAATCTTCACCGTATATGTCACAGCAGCAATTGCCGCTTTCACCAGCACAAGCGCAAATGCCAGCGCCAGTAATGGGTGTTGAGGATTACGGTCATCAGCTGCCGCATCAGCCGACATACACAGCTCCTGCCTATCAGCAGCCGTATTATCCATGCCCGCCAACACAGATTTATCCTGTTTCGCCTGTAATGCCGGGGCCAGGGCCAGGCTACTGCCCGCCGCCGATGCACTATGGTTATCCGCAATATGCGCCGATGCCGCAAGTGCAAGGGGTAATGGAGGAGCCGAATTATGCTCAGATGCCATTGATGCCAACGGAGAGTCAAATGCCTTTAAGTCCAGCTCAAAACCAAATGCCATTAATGCCGTCTCAAAGTCAAGTGCCATTAATGCCTACTTCTGTACAAGGAGCAGAAGCTGACTGTGGATGTGGTGGAGGAACACCAGCACCAACAGGATTTGCACCACAATATCAGCAGCCATTTGCTCCAGCACCTGCATTTCCAGTAGCGGTTCCTTATGGTCAGCCTTATGGAGCATTTCCACAAGCGCAGATGAATCCATACGGATATGGACCAATGGGCGGANAGCAAAAGAGCCGCCATCAATCACCCACACCCCAAAAAATAAAGTTGACGGAAAGAAATAGATACTAACCTACCCGCAGCAAGTGATCTTCCTCTCACCAACAACTAAAAAGAGGTAAGGATTAAATCCCTACCTCTCCAATCGCTCGTAACTATTCCACCAAAAATCCCGCTTCTCTTAACGCATCAACCGCCTCATCTAAATTTTTTTCTGAGGGAGCTGAAATGGTATGGATATGGTAGCCATCGGTCAGCTCTGATAAGAAGGATGCTTGTGTGGTTTTAATTTTTTTTATGAATTGATTTACTTCTTTTCTGCTTGAAACCATAATGGAGGCAGTTAAGTCTCCGTAAACAGGATGTTCAATTTTAACATCTTTCACTGTTACCCCATAATCCACAAATAGGTGCAATTCTTCTTCGGCGCGCTCGGGTGTGTGACAGCAGGCAATAGTCCGTTCAGCAACGGGAGAAGGAGCGTTGTTCGCTAAATACATATAACCTTGACTTGTGGCAATGATTGGCTCGCCTCGTGCTTTTAATAAGGTAATGTCTCCGACAATTACTTGCCTGCTTACATTTGTTTTTGTGGCCAGCTCTCCGCCCGTAATCGGCTGACCTCCGCTTTGTAATAATTTAAGCAGCAAGGAGCGTCTCTCTTCACCAAGTATTTTCTTTTCACTCAAAATAAGTTCCCCCCAAACGCTCACATATTGTCCCATTTTACCATAAATTCTAGCTGAATTTAAATGGATGTAGATCAGTCCGCTGCAAGAGAAATAGATGTTTTTTCAGATTAAATCATATTTTCATAAAAAAAATCATAAGTTTTTGTGTAGATTGTTAGCAATTTGCCCAATCCTTCATACACTATATGGACTATCGCAGATATTCAGTTTTTAAACTGCTTGCCCACAGCTGCAGGGAAAAACTGAAAGCCCGATTTGATCAACAATCCGCGTCCCCGTTACAATCAGCGAAGCGGTTCGTGGTATGACTTTACACATAGGAGGGAAATCAGAGTGAAAATCCATATCGTACAGAAAGGGGATACCCTTTGGAAAATCGCCAAAAAGTACGGAGTCAATTTTGAAGAGCTTAAAAAGATGAATACACAGCTCAGCAATCCTGATATGATTATGCCCGGCATGAAAATAAAAGTTCCTGCATCAGGCGGCACAATTAAAAAAGAGGCGCCAATAGGTCCGGAAGTTAATATGGGTTCCAAAAAGGAAATGCCAAAGGCTGAGCATCCATTTGTAAAAGAAAAGCCAATCACACAGCCTGTAGCTGAAACACCTAAGGAAATGGTTCAGCCGCAGAAACCGGCGCCGCTTAAGCAAGAAAAACCTAAAAAACCATATATGCCCAAAATGCCAAAGCCTATGATGCCAGATATTGATATTAACAATTATTATTTAATGAATCTTGCTAATATACAACCGCAGCAGCCTGCCCCACAGCCAAAGCCAATGCCGCAGCCAAAGCCAGTTCAGCAAAAGCCTGCTGCACAGCCGAAGCCGGTACAGCCAAAGCCAGTGGAACAAATAAAGCCTGCAGAACAAATTAAACCTGTAATGCCTAAGGCAACAGAACAGCCAATTGCAGCTCCTGCAAAACCGAAGCTGCCGCCGAAACCACTAAATTTATTTCCACAGGAGAATCCTGTTGAAATGCATGAGAGTATGAATTTGCCAACAAACCAAGGAGGTTACGAACAGCCTATGAATCCTTATCACAATCACAATGCTTTTTTCCCGGGAGCACCTGTCGCACCAGGAGCAGCACAACAAGGTGGATTTCCTCAAGCACAAATGCCATATCCGCAAGTTCAGGGTGTGCAGTCGCCATATTATGGAATGATGCCAGGTGTTGAAAGTCCTAACTATGAAGAATCTTCACCGTATATGTCACAGCAGCAATTGCCGCTTTCACCAGCACAAGCGCAAATGCCAGCGCCAGTAATGGGTGTTGAGGATTACGGTCATCAGCTGCCGCATCAGCCGACATACACAGCTCCTGCCTATCAGCAGCCGTATTATCCATGCCCGCCAACACAGATTTATCCTGTTTCGCCTGTAATGCCGGGGCCAGGGCCAGGCTACTGCCCGCCGCCGATGCACTATGGTTATCCGCAATATGCGCCGATGCCGCAAGTGCAAGGGGTAATGGAGGAGCCGAATTATGCTCAGATGCCATTGATGCCAACGGAGAGTCAAATGCCTTTAAGTCCAGCTCAAAACCAAATGCCATTAATGCCGTCTCAAAGTCAAGTGCCATTAATGCCTACTTCTGTACAAGGAGCAGAAGCTGACTGTGGATGTGGTGGAGGAACACCAGCACCAACAGGATTTGCACCACAATATCAGCAGCCATTTGCTCCAGCACCTGCATTTCCAGTAGCGGTTCCTTATGGTCAGCCTTATGGAGCATTTCCACAAGCGCAGATGAATCCATACGGATATGGACCAATGGGCGGACCTGCATTTGGGCGTCCTTTTGACGAAAGCAGTGATTTCGAAGGATAATGGAGGAAGAGACGATTTAGAGTTAAATCGTCTCTTCACCTATTTAAATGGTCAACTTCCTTTTGTCTTAACCGATCTGAAACGCATTCGAAAAAATGTTTTTAAGATTCGTACGGATAAGGAACAATATATTCTAAAAGAATTTTCACCAAGCCACCGCTTAAAGCTTCAGGAAACCTTTACTTCTTCTTTGAAAAATGAAGGTTTTGATTCAACATATCAATTTGTAGACATTGCACGAGATGCACCGCTTTATTTTCAAGGAAGGTTTTTTGGACTGCTTGAGTATATTCCTTCATCGCAAATGCCTTTTACGTACGGCACATCTAAAAACAGAAAAGATGCACTGAGGCTCCTTCATCAATATCATGAAACAACCGCCAAATTATATCCAAGATACAAAACCTTGCTCCCCGCATTTGATCAAATTGCGAAATGGGATGACCGGTTGACAGGTTTTCTGCAAAATATTTCGCTGATTAAGTTGTTTATATATGCTGATATTCTTGATGAATTTGTTGGATGGGCTAAATGGTCGTTATCTGGAATGAAGGAAACGTACGAATGGCTTGAATACCAGCCGAAAGTTGTTCTGCATGGAGATGTAGCTTTTCATAATTTTCTTCGTGGAGAGGATGATCGGCTTTACGTATTAGATTTTGATTTAATCAGCAATGGGTATGTTTACTCTGATTATTTGCAATTCGCAAATCGGATATTGCCATCTATAGGCTGGTCCTTTAATGAACTGCAATCCTTTAAAATTCTAAAGCCTTATCTTTCAGAAAAGGGCTTTTTGTATGGTCTCATCTATCCATCAGATATTTTTCGTGAATGGAATCGGATTATACGCGAGAGAATGTACAATGATCGTGTGAAAATAAAAAATGTGCTTGAGATGACTTATTCTCAATTAGAGAAAAGGCGCACATTTATTCATGATGTAAAAATGGAAATCGGTTCATAGATCTTCCTGTATTCTTCAGGCATTAAACCTCCTCGACGCAGCCAAGCTAAACAAGAGCAGACCGCTCAGGCTTGTGAAAACGAGGAGGTTTTTACTTTGAATAAAAAACAGGCTCTTATTCCCTTTGCAGTATTTGTATCTCTTGGATTAACGGCATGCGGTTCGAATGGAGATACTGCTGTTCAAGATCGAAATACGGAAGTGACGCAGCCAATGGGTTATTATTCAAATGAGCACCACGAAGAACAAGATCGCGGAAATGCACGATTGCTCACAAGCAATGATAATGATGGACCAATCGTTGAAATGATGGATCATTCTCTTGGAGAAGAAAGAGGACATCAGCGTGATGGGACGTATAGCAGAGCGGATCGAAACTACCACAAGCATCTTGGAGATCCGATGAAGACCCCGCGCTCCTCATATTATCAATCGTATGATGGCGCTACTGCTGAAAATGTAAGTAAAGCGGCATCTCGTGTTGAAAATGTCAAGGATGCACAAGCATTGTTACATGGCGATGAAATTGTCATTGCAGCAATGCTGGAAAATCAGAACAATGATACGGAGACGAAAAAAAGCATTCAGCAGGCAGTTCGTCCATTAATTGGCGATCGCTCAGTTCATATCTTAACGAATGAAAGTCAATATAACCGCATCAAGGTCTTAAACAACGACCTAAAAGATGGCGGGATGCGCGAGCAGATTGACTTGGATGTGGAAAACTTGTTTAAGGATTTGAATCATTAAGTTAAGCATGAAAAAAAGCTTAGATATAAGTGTGTAAACCATCCGAATGATTAGGAGTATTTTCTAATCATTCGGTTTTTTGTTGATGATTTGATTTTTAAAATAGATACGGATAAGCTTGTAAAATTTGGTCACACTAATAATAAACAATGATCCTTAAGCGATACTATTTCGCATTTATAGACGAGGTGACCAAACAATGAAAATCTTACCTGCATCACTGCTATCTGCTTTTATTATGATCATAGGAATTGGTGGTGCCAATGAGGCATTCGCACAGGTAATGGATCAAGAAGAATCTGCCCCCCAAATGAAAGTGATCTTGGAAAGAGTCTATTTGGATGGCGAAATAAGCGAAGAAACAGTGACTGAAACCATTTGGGCTGCCGAAGATTTTTGGGCGAAATATGAAGATTGGAACTTAATAGATATGGATGAAGATGTCGTTGTCTTTAGACAGCAGACAGACGATATTTCGCCGCTTTTAAAAGCAAATGGATATTTTGGCATTACAGAAGAAGGGGTTCTCACCATTTTTAACGGAAAACCGCAGAGAGCCAATATTATTCAATCCTTTTTTCAAATTGATATCCAAAGACTAGAGAGCAAGAAATGTGAACAATTAAAAGAAGGCATTCCGATTATGACAAAAGACCGCTATATAAATGTGCTTGAAACCTTCAAAACCTATTCAACAGATGGAAAGGTCTTAAATTAGACTAGAGACATTTTATAAAAGGCCTTTTCTAATTGAATATTTTAAGTATTATGCCTAAAACAGAAGAGTACAAGACTCCTCCGTGGTGAGTGGGAAGCTGCGACCACGAAGCTTCATAGCAACAAGAGAGCTTAGTTTCCTCCTAATCGTTTGGCGTAAGAAATCTGTTAAACAGCAAAAGCTTGCATAAACGCTTCAAAAAAAAGCAATAAGTTTAGTTACGGCCGGTGACAGATGTCCTGGTCTTTTTATTGCGGATTAAACATTTGTAATGTTACATAGTATTTGTTAACATGTAATTAAGTAACATTAGATATCAGGAGGAAATTCTGTGGAGTATGTCGATCCTATTAAAGATATTCAAAGTATTAATGAAATAAAAAAAGAATTAAAGGAACAGTCACAAAGGGATTTGCTTCTTTTTGTTTTAGGAATTAATACCGGGATCAGAATTAGTGACTTACTTTCATTAAAAATCAGCGATGTATCTGATGGTAGCGGAACAAAAGAGTTTTTAGAATTGGAAGAATCACAGCAGACAATCTATTTGAATCATGCCGTGCGTGTAGAATTGCAGAAATACCTGGGACAGTTTAATTACCACCATGATGATTATTTATTCAAGTCAAAAAAGAATGAGTTGCCGATTACCAGACAGCAGGCCTATAGAATCATTAACACTGCTGCCAAAAAGGTTGGCATACCAGGAAAAATTGGTACGCATACCCTCCGCAAAACATTTGGGTATCATGCTTATCGCAAAGGGATTGCGATCTCGATTATTAAGGGGATCTATCAGCATCATTCTTCTGCTGAGACGTTAAAGTATATTGGAATTGATAAACACGAGGGGCAGATGATCAAAGTCGATGTGAATTTGTAGGCGATAAATGCAAGGAATGAACATAAAGAAAACCCCCGCATTTTGATGCGGAGGCTAGAATTAATCGTCAGTATCCTCAAGCGTTGTGTTCATATCGACATGTGTCAAATCTGTCACAATATCCTCAGTCACGTTTACTTGAAGCATCTCGTTGTTTTTCATAAATTTAAAAATTCCATTGTTAAAGTCTGTACAGCTGTCCTTGAAGAAGATTCCTTCGTATTCAACATTTTTGGAATGTTTGAAAATGACCCGATATTGCTCACTGTCTTTGACAAGATATGCACGAACGCCTTTCTCAAACAAACCTTCATTATCTTTCAGATCACGAGAAACAGAGATGATATGAAGGTCTACAAAAGGGATTTCGCGCAGCAAAGAATTAATAATGGATCCTTTTGCAATTTGCTCCCATCGGCTTTGTGCTGTCTGGCCTAGAATAATCTGCGTAATATGCTGTTCTCGGGCAACTTCGGCAATCACTTTAGATACAGGTTTCTTTTCATTATCTCTTAAGATAAAAGCATCAGCGCCTTGTTTCTCTGCCAGCTGCTGCCATCTGGTAATATAGTGAGATTTCTCTGCATCCATTTCATCAAATGGCTTAGGGTCTATCGTCAAAATATAAAGTGGACAATCAAGCATGTTTGCGAGCTTGCTGCCGCGCTGAATAAGTCGTTCTCCATTCGGGCCATAGTAGACGCACACTAAGATGCTTTCGTCCATACGACCTTTAATTTTCTTCATTTAAAGCTCACCTCGTAATAGATGTGAAATAACTAATCAAAAATCTTTATTAAATTGGCTATGTATGACTATAGCTCATGACACACACACAGTCAATGTAAAAAACAAAATTAAAGCAGTCCTTTTTTAAAAGATAAAATATGCATCCAGATCACCAGTAACGATCATTTTGCACCACGGCAGATCGGACCGGAAGAATACGTTTTAAAAGGGTTCTTTCTTTACTCGGCATGTTCTCATTAAAAATTTATATAAAGGAGGTACTCCAATATGGTATGGCTAAGCATCATCATTTTAGTACCATTTATTGCTGCTATCATTGTTCCCTTTTTGCATAAAGTGTGCAATCACAAAATTCATATAGGCTGGTTCGTAATGTTTATACCGTTACTGATTTTTATCTATTTATTAACGTATATTCCTTCCATATCAGCCGGTAAAACATTTACCTACCTTGTTCAGTGGATCCCCACTTATGACATCAATTTTGAGCTCTATATGGATGGATTATCTTTAGTATTCGGTCTTCTCATCACAGGAATTGGAGCTCTTGTTATTTTTTATTCGATCTTCTACCTCTCTAAGGAGCGGGAAGCTCTCCATAATTTCTATGTGTATCTTATGATGTTTATGGGTGCCATGCTGGGACTGGTGTTCTCGGATAATGTCCTTGTGATTTACGTCTTCTGGGAGTTAACAAGTATTTCTTCATTCTTATTAATTGCCTACTGGTATCAGCGGCAGCGTTCTCGCTACGGAGCTCAGAAATCAATGATGATTACCATTTTTGGCGGTCTGAGTATGCTCGCGGGCTTTATTATGCTTTCCATCATAACGGATACTTATAGCATGCGGGAAATTGCCGCTCAAATGGATATCATTCATGGTCATGAGCTGTTTTTTCCTATGATGATCTTAATCTTGATTGGGGCTTTTACAAAATCTGCTCAGTTTCCTTTTAGTATTTGGCTTCCGGACGCAATGGAGGCACCAACGCCAATTAGTGCTTATTTGCATTCAGCAACGATGGTCAAGGCTGGCATTTATTTAGTTGCCCGCTTTACGCCGGTTTTTGGAGGAACAGCTGAATGGTTTTGGCTTGTGTCAGGAATTGGAATACTAACCTTGTTATACGGCTCTGTTAATGCTGTCAGGCAGACGGATTTAAAAGCATTGCTTGCTTATTCCACCATCAGTCAGCTTGGTTTAATTATGAGCTTGCTTGGGATTGGCTCTGCCATTTTGTATTTTGGCTACAACGAAGAATCGTCTGTATATGCGATCGCATCACTTGCTGCTGTATTCCACTTAGTCAATCATTCTACCTTTAAAGGGTCCTTGTTCATGGTTGTTGGAATCATTGACCATGAAACGGGTACACGTGATATCCGTAAGCTGGGCGGTTTACTGAGTTTTATGCCGATTTCTTTTACACTTGCTGTTATCGGAAGCTTTGCTATGGCAGGCTTGCCGCCATTTAACGGTTTCTTGAGTAAGGAAATGTTTTTTACGGCAGTTGTAAATGCCTCACAGCTAGAAATTTTTAACATGGAGACAATTGGGGTACTATTTCCTGTTATTGCTTGGATCGCAAGTGTTTTCACGTTTGTTTATAGTATGATACTTGTCTTCAAAACGTTCGGTGGGAAATATAAGCCTAAAATGCTTGAAAAACCGGCGCATGAAGCACCGCTTGGCATGCTGATACCACCTGCTATTTTGGCTTCTCTAGTTGTGATCTTTTTCTTTTTTCCAAATGTCCTATCAAATTATTTATTGAAGCCGGCTCTAGCTTCATTATTGCCGGAGGAAGTGACTGCGGTTGATATTGAAATGAAAATCAGTGCCTGGCATGGCTGGAATACGGAATTATTTATGACAATTGGCGTTGTTGTTGTCGGGGCTATTTTATATGTTCTTTTAAAAAAATGGATCGGGCTATACAGCGTTTATCCGCAAAGTGTTACGCTTAATCGCTTATATGATAATGGTCTGGCCAAAATGGAAAGCGGAGCAAAAACCATTACAGATCAGTATATGACAGGTTCTCTGCGCGCATATATGATTTACATCTTCTCTCTTCTGATCGTTGTTTGGGGAGGTGCGCTGCTGCTGCCTGGTGCATTTTCAATTGATGTTTCAAATGACGCACCAGTGAGTTTTTATGAAGTCGGCATTATGGGCTGTATGCTGGCTGCGGCGTTAACTGTGTTATTTGCCAAGTCGCGTCTGACTGCCATAATTGCAGTTGGCGCACTCGGTTACCTGGTGGCCATCTTCTTCGTTCTGTTCAGAGCGCCAGATTTGGCTTTAACGCAGCTTGTGGTAGAGACGGTCACAACTGCTCTGTTTTTACTATGCTTTTACCATTTGCCGAAATTTAAAAAAGATCATGAAAAAAAAGAAGAGAAAAAAGGAGTACCATTCAAGCCAATCAATTTAATCATTTCGCTAGGTGTAGGAACGGTCGTTACTTTGTTGGCATTATCAGCGAACAGCAGCAGAATGTTTGAACCAGTATCCTCATATTTTGAAAATTCGTATGAGCTTGCAGGAGCAAGGAATATTGTAAATGCCATACTGGTTGATTTCCGCGGGCTTGACACGATGCTGGAAATTTTTGTGCTGACCGTCGTGGGACTTGGGGTTTATACATTGATTAAATTAAGGTTAGCAAGGAGGGAGAAAGATGAAGGAGCCGAATGATGTTATTTTAAGAAGTGTCACAAAGGTGGCAGTCGTCATTATTTTCACTTTCTCTATTAACCTCTTTTTCTCTGGGCATCATCTTCCAGGAGGCGGGTTTATTGGCGGCTTGGGCTTTGCTGCAGCTCTCACTCTTTTGTTTCTAAGCTATGATATTGAAACGGTGAGTGAGAATATAGCGGTCGACTTTAAAAAGGTGGCTGTGTTCGGCGTTTTGATTGCCGTTGGAACAGGGCTTGGTTCCCTCCTATTTGATGCGCCATTTCTATCTCATGCTTTTAATTATTTTGACCTGCCAATATTCGGAAAGACTGAGCTTGCTACGGCTGTTCTGTTTGATGTTGGAGTCGCTCTGGCTGTTATTGGCACGGCGGTTACGGTCATCATGACGATAAGTGAGGATCGATGATATGGAAACATTGATGTCAATTTTAATTGGATTGTTCTTTGCCATTGGAACGTATTTAATCTTAACGAAAAGCCTGCTTCGGATTATTTTAGGAACTTCGATTATAAGTCATGGTGTTCATCTTCTCATATTAACAATGGGTGGAGTAAAGGCTGGCGGTCCGCCGCTTTTAGGCTTTGAGGAGATTACATTCACAGATCCTATACCACAGGCATTAATTTTAACGGCCATTGTAATCAATTTTGCTACAACAGCCTTGTTTTTAGTATTAAGTTACCGGGCTTATAAGGTTATAGGAACAGACAACACAGAGAAAATGAGGGGGAATGAGGATGAATAACTTGCTGGTACTGCCCATCGTCATCCCTTTGGTTATGGGACTTTTAATGGTTCTGTTTAGAAAGAATATAACACTTCAGAAAGTAGTAAGTGCTGCCAGCATAACGGCAACTGGCGCTGTCGCAGTGCTGCTGATGATTCAAAATGATCAAGATGGGATTCAAACCTTGCAGATTGGAGGCTGGCAGGCTCCTTTTGGGATCACTTATGCTGCCGATATGTTCTCAAGTCTTTTGCTGACAACAACAAGTATTGTTGCCCTGTCATGTCTGTTATTTGCTTTTAAGACGATTGGCAAAGAAAGGGAAAGCCATTATTTCTATCCTTTGTTCTTATTTTTGATTACAGGAGTGAACGGGTCTTTTTTAACTGGAGATCTCTTTAATTTATTTGTTTGTTTTGAAGTAATGCTGATCTCTTCCTATGTGCTGCTGTCTTTAGGCGGGACACGGAAACAGCTGAGAGAATCTATTAAATATGTGCTGATCAATCTTATTTCGTCATTTTTATTCTTAGTTGGAGTGGCTTATTTATACGCGGTGCTAGGTACGTTAAACATGGCCGATCTCTCTGTTAAGGTGGCAGAGGCAGGTCAAGGAGGAATGTTGACAGCCATTTCACTCGTCTTTTTGGTCGTGTTTAGTTTAAAGGCCGGTTTACTGCTGTTTTTCTGGCTTCCAGGGTCTTATAGTGCTCCGCCAACCGCAATTGCTGCTGTATTTGCAGGTTTGCTGACAAAAGTAGGCATGTATGCAATTTTCCGTTTGTTTACGCTTGTGTTTTATCATGAGCCGCACATTACCCATCTGCTCATTGGCATTCTTGGCGCTGCTACGATGGTGTTAGGCGCAATTGGGGCAGTGGCTTATGGAGATATTAAGAAAATTTTAACCTATAATGTGATCATCGGTGTCGGTTTTATAATGGCTGGACTTGCCTCAATGTCGATTGCAGGCATGACAGGGTCCGTATTTTATCTGATTCATGACATGATTATAAAAGCTCTTATTTTCCTTATTGGAGGAACGATTATTTCACTGACCGGCACGAGTAAGCTTGAAGATATGAGCGGTTTGATTCGCACACATCCTTATTTAGGCTGGATGTTTTTCACAGCAGCTTTAGCATTGGCAGGCATTCCTCCGTTAAGCGGCTTTTTAGGCAAGGTATTTATCACACAAGGTATCTTTGAAGCAGAGTATTATTGGCTTGGGGGCATTGGCCTTCTGATAAGTCTTCTCGTTTTATATTCAATTATGAAAATATTTATGAACGCGTTTTGGGGAGAGACATACCTCAGTGAGGAAATGGAAAAAGGAACTACAAAGGGTGTAATGGTGCCGATTGCTCTTTTAACAGGATTAGCGGTTCTGCTTGGAGTCGGTGCTGAAGGGATTAGTTCGTATGTCAATTTGGCGGCAGAAGGACTGATGAACCCAGAGCTCTATATCAATGCTGTATTTGGAGAATAAATAGAAGGCTAAAGATTGGGGTGAAGCTGATGCCAAAACAGGTGCTGACAAATTTATTTATAGCGATACTATGGAGTTTTCTGCAAAACGATTGGAGTGCCATCACATTCTTATCAGGCTATATAGTCGGGATCTTCGTCTTATTTATATTACGAAAATATTTGCGTGATCAGTTTTATCTGATTACCATTTTAAATGTTTTAAAGCTGTTTTTTATTTTCTTGAGAGAACTGCTTTCATCTAGTATTTTAGTGATTCGGCAAGTAACTAGACCAAAAATTAATATTACACCGGGTATTTTTAAACTGCGGACAGACTTAGAGGGAGATCTGGAAATTACACTTTTGGCCCTCTTGCTGAGCTTAACACCCGGCTCTGTCGTAATAGAAGTTTCCAATGACAATAAAGTGTTTTATATGCATGCAATGGATATTCCTGAGTCTAAGAAATCTGTACTCCGGTCCAAGCAAAAGTTTGAAATGGCCATTAAGAAGGTGACACGCAAATGATTTATACGATTCTATTGATATCGATATTCTTTTTAGTTCTTTCCATAATTGCAGCCATTTACCGTCTCATAAAAGGGCCATCGATCCCTGACAAAGTGCAGGCACTTGATTCAATTGGCATCAATCTAATTGCAGTGGTCGCAATCATCTCTGTTATGCTCAGAACGACTGCATTCTTTGAAGTGATTTTATTGATCGGGATTTTATCCTTTATCGGAACGATTGCGTTTGCCAGATATTTAGAAAGAGGTGTTGTCATTGAGCATAAGCGCCCTAAGTGAAATCGCTGCTGTTACTCTCATTCTTATTGGGTGTATTATTAGTTTTTTGAGTGCTGTTGGATTAGTTCGTTTGCCTGATGTCTATACGCGGTCACACGCAGCCTCTAAAAGCTCCACCTTAGGCGTCCTTTGTACGCTTGTTGGCACATTCGTCTTTTTTATCTTTCAAGAAGGATATTTTAGTATAAAATTGCTGCTCGGCATCTTCTTTGTCTTTCTGACTGCACCGGTGTCTGCTCATTTAATCTGCCGATCCGCTTATCGCACAGATGTGGAGCTGGCAGAAGTAAGCGCCCGCGACGATTTAAAGGAAGAGTTAAAGCGATTGCAGGAAAAAGGTTAGAATTTGTACACTCTGCTGCTTGGGACATGCAGGATATGCCTGTGTCATTAAGCAGCAGAGTGTGGTACAATGAAAGACAGCATTTTAGAGGAGCGAGAACAGTTTGTACGAATATATTAAAGGCAAAATTGATTATATTGGACCAGAATTTATTGTTGTTGAAAACGGCGGCATCGGCTATCAAATACTGACACCGAATCCATTCAGCTATTCAAGCAAGGCAGGGCTGGAAGTGAAGGTGCATACATATCATTATGTGCGTGAAGATATTTTTGCATTATACGGTTTTACTTCACAAGAAGAAAAAACACTTTTTACAAAGCTGATAAATGTTACTGGAATTGGGCCAAAAGGGGCACTTGCCATTTTAGCAACAGGGCAGCCAGAGCAAGTCGTTTCAGCGATTGAAAATGAAGATGAAGCCTTTTTGGTGAAGTTTCCAGGTGTGGGGAAAAAGACGGCAAGACAAATTATCCTTGACTTAAAAGGAAAGCTGCAGGACTTTGTGCCAGATTATTTCCCTAATCTGTTTAATGACCATGAAAGCATTGAGAAAACCAGTGAGCATGAAGCGGATTATGAAGAAGCTTTATTGGCTCTGAAGGCCTTAGGATACTCTGATCGCGAATTGAAGAAAATCACGCCTGCACTGAAGGCTGAAAAAATGACTACAGATCAATATATAAAAGCTGCATTGCAAAAACTCTTAAAATAAATACTCTGCTCCTATATTGAGTGAATAAAGAAGGTGATGGAGTTGGAAGAACGTATTATTTCGGGCGAAGCGGATATGCTTGATGTTACTTTTGAACAAAGTCTGCGCCCTCAAACGATCCGGCAATACATTGGCCAGGATAAAGTGAAGGCGAATCTTGAAGTATTTATCCAGGCCGCCAAGCTGAGGCAAGAGACTTTGGATCATGTTTTATTATACGGCCCGCCTGGTCTTGGAAAAACAACACTTGCCGCGATTATAGCAAATGAAATGGGCGTCAATTTGAGAACAACTGCCGGACCGGCTATTGAACGTCCTGGTGATTTAGCCGCTATTTTAACTGCGCTGGAGCCTGGAGATGTGTTGTTTATTGATGAAATACATCGTCTGCCGCGTTCGATTGAAGAAGTCCTCTATCCGGCTATGGAGGATTTTTGCCTTGATATTGTCATCGGCAAAGGACCAAGTGCTCGTTCTGTACGCCTGGACTTGCCTCCCTTCACACTTGTTGGAGCGACAACGCGGGCAGGCTCTTTATCTGCTCCTTTAAGAGATCGCTTCGGTGTGATGTGCAGGCTCGAATATTATACGGAAGAACAGCTGAAGCAAATTGTTGTGCGAACGGCAGAAGTTCTGGAAACGGGAATTGATGATAGGGCTGCAATTGAAATTGCCCGCCGTTCACGAGGAACTCCGCGTATTGCCAATCGTCTGCTTCGCAGAGTAAGAGACTTCGCTCAAGTTCGAAGCAATGGAACAGTGGATCTTCTGATAACAGATGAAGCGCTTGAATTGATGCAAGTTGACCGTTTAGGACTGGATCATATTGACCATAAATTATTAATAGGGCTTATTGAGAAATTCCGCGGAGGCCCAGTTGGACTAGAAACCATCGCAGCTACTATTGGAGAAGAAGCTCATACGATTGAAGATGTCTATGAGCCTTATTTGCTGCAGATTGGGTTCTTGCAGAGGACACCGCGTGGAAGAGTAGCGACAGGCTTGGTTTACGAGCATTTTCAAATAGAAATGCCAGAGAAATAAAGGAATTTTAATTATTAAGCAGGAGACGGTGACAACATGAAGGTAGATTTATTTGATTTTCACTTGCCGGAGGAGCTGATTGCACAAACTCCGCTTGAGGATCGGACAAGCAGCCGATTAATGGTGCTTGATAAAGAAACAGGTGAAATCAAACACGATATATTTAAACATATTAAGGAGTATTTTAAAGCTGGAGATGCTATTGTATTAAATGACACAAGAGTACTGCCAGCAAGGCTGTTTGGCGAAAAAGAAGGAACAGGTGCGAAAATTGAGGTTCTTTTATTAAAACAGCAGGAGGGTGACAAGTGGGAAACCCTTATAAAGCCGGCGAAACGCGTCAAAGAAGGTACAGTGATCACGTTTGGAGATGGTTTGCTGTCAGCAACATGCATCGGTGAAGCTGAGCATGGTGGCCGTCTTTTGGAATTCAGCTATGAAGGCATTTTTTATGAGGTGCTCGATCGTCTTGGTGAAATGCCCCTTCCTCCATATATAAAAGAACAGTTGGATGATAAGGAACGCTACCAGACTGTATTTGCAAGAGAACGCGGGTCGGCAGCTGCTCCAACGGCTGGACTTCACTTCACAGAGGAATTACTGGAAGAAATTAAAGCTATGGGTGTTCATATTGCCTTTATCACTCTGCATGTTGGTTTAGGTACATTTAGACCTGTTAGTGTAGATGACCTTACAGAGCATGATATGCATGCTGAATATTATCAAATGAGTGAGGGGACAGCTAACCTGCTGAATGAAGTACGTGAGCAAGGCGGTAAGATTATAAGTGTTGGAACGACTTCAACAAGAACCTTGGAAACCATTGCAAGAGACCATGCTGGACAATTTGCTGCTGCTAGCGGCTGGACAGACATTTTTATTTTTCCTGGCTTTGTATTTAAAGCGATTGATGGAATGATTACAAATTTCCACCTTCCAAAATCAACACTGATCATGTTAATCAGTGCCTTAGCAGGAAGAGAAAATGTATTATATGCCTATAACACAGCTGTTGAAGAACGCTACCGCTTCTTTAGCTTTGGTGATGCAATGCTGATTAAGTAAGACATAAATTCGAAACACCATTCTCGGAAGGAGAAAAAATAGTGACAGCGATTCGTTATGAATTAATTAAAACTTGTAAACAAACAGGAGCTAGACTCGGCCGTGTACATACGCCGCATGGTTCTTTTGAAACACCTGTATTTATGCCTGTTGGGACACTGGCAACAGTAAAAACAATGTCTCCTGAAGATTTAGTTCAGATGGGAGCAGGCATCATCTTAAGCAATACGTATCATTTATGGCTTCGTCCTGGCCATGAAATTATTCAAGAAGCAGGCGGACTTCATAAATTTATGAACTGGGATCGTGCCATTCTGACAGACTCAGGCGGATTCCAAGTGTTCAGCTTAAGTGAATTCCGTAAAATTGAAGAGGAAGGTGTCCACTTCCGCAATCATTTAAATGGAGACAAGCTATTTTTATCTCCAGAAAAAGCAATGGAAATCCAAAATGCTTTAGGTTCAGATATTATGATGGCCTTTGATGAGTGCCCGCCATTTCCGGCAACACACGAATATATGAAAAAATCGGTTGAGCGTACCTCCAGATGGGCAGAACGCTGCTTAACAGCCCATCAGCGTCCAAATGACCAAGGATTGTTTGGCATCGTTCAGGGCGGCGAGTTTGAAGATCTGCGCAAGCAAAGTGCAAAGGATCTTGTATCACTTGACTTCCCGGGTTATGCAGTTGGAGGCTTGTCAGTTGGAGAGCCAAAAGATGTGATGAACCGGGTGCTTGAATTCACGACGCCATGGCTGCCTGACAATAAGCCAAGATACTTAATGGGAGTAGGCTCACCGGATTCGTTAATTGATGGAGCTATTCGCGGAATCGATATGTTTGATTGTGTATTGCCAACCCGAATCGCCCGAAATGGTACATTAATGACAAGTGAAGGTCGATTGGTAGTCAAAAATGCGAAGTATGCAAAAGATTTCGGACCGCTTGATCCGAACTGTGATTGCTATACATGCAAAAACTACAGCCGTGCATACATTCGTCATTTGATTCGCTGTGAAGAAACTTTTGGAATAAGGCTTACAACTTATCATAATCTCTATTTTCTGTTAAAATTAATGGAAGGGGTCAGACAGGCAATCAGAGAAGATCGACTGGGGGACTTTAGAGAAGAGTTTTTCGAACAATATGGTTTTAATAAGCCAAATGCGAAAAACTTTTAATGCCTGAAAGGAGGGGAAAAAAGAATGGAAATCTTAGGAACGTTAGCACCATTGCTATTGATGTTTGTATTGTTTTACTTCCTGTTAATTCGTCCGCAGCAGAAGCGCCAAAAAGCGGTTCAGCAAATGCAGACTGATTTGAAAAAGGGAGATAAAGTTGTAACAATTGGTGGTCTTCATGGTTTTGTTGATGCAATTGATGAAGATAAGATTGTTATCAAATGCGGTGACGGCAGCCGACTTACATACGATCGCGCAGCAATTCGCGAAGTAACGGAAGTATCAGCTGGAGACATGCTTGCAAAATAATAAAGAAGCGGATCCGATTTTGGATCCGCTTTTATCATTATTAAGAAGATTTCCCCTTAACATTTACTCCTAAAATACCGCCCATCATACAAATCAGGATATAACACGTATGATAGATGATTTGTTCACCATCAAAAAGACGATCATGTCCTAAATACTGAAAAAGAAAGATAATGAGAGAATAGAGCAATCCTGTAATGCCGCCAAGAAGCCAGCCTTTTTGCTTTCCTTTTCCTCCTGCAATAAAGCCCCCCGCAAATAGTGCTACAAATGATACAGCGGTAATGACATGCTGCAGGGATGCCTCCTGTAAAGAGGTGAACGAAAGCAGCAGCGAAAAAAACAAACTACTTACAATGGCAATGATAAAAATGGCAATATTCCCAAAAAGAACAGCACTGCCTAAGTTTTTTGACTCTTCTATTTGAACCATCTCCCCTCAAATGATCTGCAAATTTTTTAGCGTGAATGCCAAGGGCCTGTCACGCACAATCTCTTTGTACAAGCATATTCAGAAGAGCAGAAATTAGAAGCAAAAAATCATTTTTCGCTAACAAAATTTTCTTTTTTTCCCTCACCCTGAAAAAATAAAGCTTATATATTTTTCTTGTTCGTTGACAATAAAAAGAAAGCTGTTTTTAAAGGGGGATCATTCAATGGAAGAGTATATGATCATTATTTTCAGAACGATCTTCTTGTATGGATTAATTTCCGTCATCTATCGATTGATGGGAAAGCGGGAAATCGGCGAACTGAGTGTACTGGATGTAGTTGTCTCAATTATGCTGGCAGAGTTAGCCGTAACGGCCCTGGAGCAAACAAAATCTTCACTGTTTAAAAATGTGCTTCCTATGCTCATCCTGCTGCTGCTGCAGGTTACATTTGCTTACATATCACTTAAAAGCAAGAAGTTTAGAGATGTAGTGGACGGAAAACCAACGATAATTATAAATAATGGCAAAATAGATGAGTACGCCATGAAAAAGCAAAATTACAATTTTGACGATCTGCTCCTTCAGCTGCGTGATAAAGACATTGCTCTTATTTCAGATGTTGAATTGGCAGTTCTCGAATCTTCTGGCCATTTATCCGTTTTCACGAAAAAAGCTGCTAAAAATGGTGTGACCTGGCCGCTAATTCTAGATGGAGTCATACAATATGAGCATCTTGAAAGTATAAATAAAACAGACGAATGGCTGCTGAAGGAGTTAGGTGAGAGAGGCTACCACGGCATAGAAGACATATCATTTTGCAGCTTTGAAAGCGGGCGTTTTTATATTGATATAAAAAATGAAATTGAGAAATAAGGCTAGAACTGTGTTGAAAAGCTTAGGGGGACAGCAGGAAATAATAGACATGTCATGTGTTAGCACGGGGACTGAGATAACCTTGCCAGGACCATTATGTAAGTAGCGAAAAAGGAGGGAAATACCCCTCTAAAATCTAGAATTTGGAAAATAGAGTCGTGAAAAGCGGAGAAACACTCTTCTGGAATCTAGAATTTGGAAAAAGGAGTCGTGAAAAGTAGAGAAACATCCCTCTGAAATCCATAATTCGGAAAAAGGAGTCGCGAAAAGGGGAGAAACATCTCTCTGAAATCTAAATCTAGAATTTGGAAAAAGGAGTCGCGGAAAGAGGAGAAACACCACTCTGAATACCATAATTTAGAAAATAGAATCACGAAAGGAAGAGAAACTAAATAAATAATCCCAAACCATCAGCAATGATCTCCTGTCTAATGGTTTGGGGTTTTTTTAACAACAAAGGGTCCTTAGCTTTTAGCGGGAGGGAGATAGGTCCGAGTGTCTGCAACACATATAGTCTATTTCCTCTGATTCCTAAACGAATGTATAAATGAAAATATCCAGAACCTCTTTCATTACTTCGATGCGAAGACGGCTAAAAATCGGCCAATCAGGGGAATTTGGCGCAATTCGTGTTTACTTAGTAATCCAAAGAGCAGCAGCAGAATGAAGTAAACTATTACGATTACGAAAATGCAGATGATGATTGAAAACAGCATTGGAGACTCGTGCAAATGTGGATATGTAAAGTATCCAGCCCATCCTGAAAGTCCCATGATTATAAAAGTTTTCAAATAATCGCGTACATGAAATGTAAAAGAAATCTTTTTCAAGATCGTCGCTAAATGCAGCAGGGTTACAAGGACGAAACCTACGAGCATTCCAATAGCCACGCCATTAATTCCAAACGCCGGCTGACTGGCAAGTGCGAAAATAACAGCGATTTTAACAACGGCTCCAATCAGACTGTTAATCATAGCAGCACGGGCATGGTCCAATGCCTGCAATGCTGCCTGAAGGGGGCCTTGGAAAAAGTATAATAAGAAGAATGGTGCCATTAATTTGATAAAGCCAGCTCCTGTCGACGAATCGTATAGAACGTTCATAAGCGGTTCTGCTAAAACATATAGGATTACCACAGCTAGTCCGCCTGAAATGAATACAAATTTTAGGGCTTGCTGAAGTCTATATTCAATAAGCTTCATATCCTTTTTTGAATAAGCCTCGCTAATTGCAGGTACCAATGATGTTGACAGGGCATGTGTAATAAAGGATGGAAGCATTAATAGTGGCATTGCAAAGCCGGTTAGCGCACCATAGCTCTGCGTTGCTGCAATCGTTGCAACCCCTGCCAGTGCTAGACTGTGTGCTACGACAATAGGCTCAAAAAACCAGGCGAGTGAACCGATCATCCGGCTTCCTGTGGTTGGCAATGCTACGCGCATAAGTTCTTTGAACGTTGATTTCCCAGATTGGATATATTGAAAGAATTGCTTGCGGACACGGAATTTCTTTTTTAATTTAAAAGCAGTTAATAAATAGGCTAATGAAACAAGTTCTCCTACAACAGAAGCGAGCATGGCTCCTGCTGCAGCATATTCGATCCCATAGGGAAGGAATGCCGTGGTCATAGCTGCAATTAACGTAATCCGAACAGCCTGTTCAAGCAATTGTGAGTATGCTGCTGGCTTCATATTTTGTTTTCCCTGGAAATAACCGCGAATCACAGAAGAAACCGCTATAATCGGAACAACGGGTGCGATGGCGAGTAAAGGCAAATGTGTTCTTGGATCTGTAAAAAGTGTTTCTGATAAATAAGGAGCAAGGATGATTAAAGCAGGAGTAAAAATAAGTGATAATGAGATTGTTGTAGCTAAAGAAACTACAAGAATTTTTTTTGTTTTACGTGCGTCGCCTACTGCTTCAGCTTCAGCTACATATTTGGAAATGGCTACAGGAAGACCAAGCTGGGTAATCGTGACGGCAAGGATAAAGGTTGGATATGCCATCATATATAATCCAACACCCTCGGCTCCTATTGACCGGGCAATAACAATGCGATTGATAAATCCGAGAACTCTAGTAACTAACCCTGCTGCCAGCAGGATCATGGTACCTTTTAAAAATTTAGACATTCTGCTCCCTGCCTTCTCAAATTACGTATAATGCTATACAATTATCTATATGCAGGAGAGTGGACAAAGCATGACAAGCTTTTTTAACAGTATTAGATCTTAAGAGTCTCTTTTTTCTATCGATGCTTTTTACATAACTTTTAAATCGCATCATCCGCTGCTGATTACCGGAACATCCTAAACTAGTACAACCTCCATTTCATTTTCGGCTGAAAAATAAACCTCTTCAGCACTCTGGATGGTCAATAGAAGGATCAACAATAATGAGGAGCGAATTTGATCATGTAATTAAATGTAATTAAAATGGAGGCGTTGCTATTTTGAAAAGTAATCATCCCTATGATTCCTTTCGTCAACAAGTTAGTCCGGCATTGCAGGTGAAGCTAGATGAAATTCAGTTTTATGGCTATGGAAATGTTAACGAAGATGAGTTCTGGTCATTTCTTACAAAGAAAAAATGGCGTAAACCAAAGGAAGAAGTCAAATTATTCGAAATAATTGAAGATATTATGGCTGTTAAGGCTGGGGAATACATCAACTATTCAACAGTGGAAGCCTTAAGGGGAAGTGATTTATCCTTAAGTGAAGAAGAGTTGAAAAGTCTTTTTAAGTAGTTTAGTTGGCATCGTTATCAGATGAATTAAGGAATATAAGGCAATAATGGATCGATAGATAATCTTTGCTCCAAAGTATGAAGAAAAGTCTTTGTGCAAAAGGACTTAAATCACTTTGTATAGCGCTTTTGTACAAGCCTTTTTCCGTCAATAGTCAAATTGACAGCTATCTTTTTCTGTTTCATAATGGGTATTATATTGGAATCATAGGTCTAATGCCTTTACTGGCACTATTTAAGGAGGATTTATACATAATGGTCAAACGCAGTAGAATCCTTTCATTCTTCCTCATTGTTTTATTGCTTGGAAGCTTGATTGGCGTGACATCAAAAGATATTTTAAACAATATTAAACTCGGTCTTGATCTGCAGGGCGGATTTGAAGTTTTATATGAGGTAAAGACTGAGGATGGCCAAGAAGTGACGCAGGACATTTTAAACAGTACTGTGCAATCACTTGACCGAAGAATTAACGTGCTCGGTGTTAATGAGCCAAGTATTCAAATTGAAGGCGATAATCGTATTCGTGTTCAACTTGCAGGAGTTACAGACCAAAATGAAGCACGGGAAATTCTTTCAACAAGTGCAAAACTTTCATTTCGTGATGTAAACGATGTGCTGATGATGGATGGCTCTGACCTTGTCGAGGGCGGAGCGAAACAATCGTTTGACGAAAAGGGTCAGCCAAATGTATCGATTCAATTAAAGGATGCAAATAAGTTTAAAGAAGTAACAGAACAGATTGTGGCGATGGCGCCAAATAATCAGCTTGTTATTTGGCTGGATTTTGAAGAAGGTGTCAATAGCTACCAGGAAGAGGCTACGAAAGAAGACCCAGCGTTTCTTTCAGCACCAAACGTAAGAGAGGTTTTTAATACTGATACCGTTACAATTGAGGGGAACTTTACATTAGATGAAGCGCAAACATTGGCCGATTTGCTTAGTGCAGGTTCATTGCCGGTTGAACTTACTGAAGTTTTCTCTACGTCAGTAGGAGCTCAATTCGGTGAACAGGCATTAGAGAAAACAGTTGTCGGCGGAGTCGTCGGTGTTGGAGCGATCTTCCTCTTTATGATTGCTTTTTACCGCTTCCCAGGATTGATTGCATCGATCACATTAACAGTATATTTATTTATCACTTTGCTTATTTTTGACTGGCTAAATGCGGTTATGACACTGCCGGGAATTGCCGCCCTTATTCTCGGGGTCGGAATGGCTGTCGATGCAAATATTATTACGTATGAAAGAATTAAGGAAGAAATCAAGGTTGGCCGTTCAATTAAGTCCGCATTCCAAGTGGGCGGAAAAAACTCGCTTTCGACCATTTTTGATGCAAACCTGACCACATTACTTGCAGCTGCTGTCTTATTTATATATGGGACAAGCTCGGTTAAAGGTTTTGCAACAACCTTAATCATTAGTATCCTTGTTAGCTTTATTACTTCTGTCTATGGAACTAGATTATTGCTGGGGCTTTGGGTAAACAGCAATCTATTTAATAAGAAACCAGGCTGGTTTGGTGTTAAAAAGGATGAAATTAAAGATATAGCGGAAAATTACGATACACTTGATTTGCCTTCTAAGTTTGATAAAATCGACTTCGTGAAGAATAGAAAGAAATTTTTCCTATTATCGGGAGCGATGGTTATTGCAGGCATCATTGTATTAAGTATCTTCCGTTTGAACTTGAGTATTGATTTCTCTAACGGAACTAGAATAGAGCAGCTTGCTGAACAGCAGATCACCGCAGGGGAATTCAGCGAACAGCTTGAGGCTGTAAATATTACTACTGATGATATCGTTATTTCTGGCGATGAAAATAATATTGCAGTTGCCAGAACGACAGATGTTCTAAGCCAAGATGAAATTGCAGAAGTAAAAGATCAGTTCCAGGAAATTTATGGCGCAGAACCTAATATAAGCACCGTTTCACCAGCAGTTGGGAAAGAAATTGCCAGAAACGCCTTGATTGCTCTTGGGATTGCTTCCATTGGAATTATCCTGTATGTAACAATTCGCTTTGAAATTAAAATGGCTGTGGCATCCATTATTGCGCTGCTGCATGATGCATTCTTTATCATCGTTGTCTTTAGTATGACAAGACTAGAGGCCGACTTAACCTTTATTGCGGCTGTGTTAACCATTATTGGATATTCAATTAATGATACGATTGTAACCTTTGACCGAATTCGGGAAAATATGGTTAAAAAGCGTAAAATTAAAGAATTTGCTGAACTAAAAGAAGTTGTTAATAAGAGCTTAAGACAAACGTTAGGACGCTCGTTAAATACTATTATTACAGTTGTGCTGGCTGTAGTAGCTTTGCTGATTTTCGGCAGCGAAGCAATCAGAAACTTTAATATTGCCTTGCTCATCGGCCTAATCGCTGGTACGTACTCTTCTATCTTCCTTGCCGCACAGATTTGGCTTGACTGGAAAGGAAAAGAGCTTAAACAAAAAGGTGTATTAATTACGTTTAAAGAAAAGAAAAAAGAGACCGATGAACCACAGGTTTAAGTTATTCAAAATACCTCTGTCCTGCAAAATGGACAGAGGTATTTTTATCTGTTTCTGAAGTATATTAATTGTAGAGTCAGTGTTTTATTAGTCCTTATAATGTGGTAAATGGAATAGATCAGTGATTTAAGAAAGGTGGATAATCATGAAAAATCAATGGGCCTTATTACTAGGTATTGTATTTGCACTAATTGTTGCTATATTTGCTGTCATCAATGTGGATCCAGTCACAGTCAATTATTTATTTGGAGAAAGTGAATGGCCGCTTATTTTAGTCATTCTCGGTTCTGTTTTAATGGGCGGAATCATTATTGGTTCTGTTGGGATTGTACGCATCTATAGTCTGCAAAGGGAAATTAAACATCTTAAAAAGGAAAAAGAGGCTCTGCAGCCAAATACAGCAAAAAAAGAACCTGTAAAAGCAGAGAAAAAGCCTAAAGAAAGTACGCAAAGCTGAACGGAAAACCTCCTCGTCCAGTCTATAGTATTGAAACAAGCTAACCCCTCTTGTATAATGAAAAAGCCGAGGGGTGAATGCATGTTAAAATCAAAAACACGCTGGGTAATCCGGCAATCAGAACAAGAAAAAGTAGATATATTAGTGAAAGAGCTAAAGGTTACACCTCTAGTTGCTTCTTTACTTGTTAATCGTGGAATAGATACCGTTGAATCAGCACGGTATTTTTTATTTGAAAAAGAACAAGGCTTTCATGATCCTTTTCTATTAAAAGGGATGGACCTGGCAGTTGCCAGAATAAAAGAGGCCATTGCCAAGGAAGAACAAATCCTTATTTTTGGAGACTATGATGCCGATGGAGTCACCAGTACAACTGTGATGATGACTGTATTGCGTGATCTGGGTGCAAGGGTAGAATACTATATTCCGAACCGATTTACAGAAGGGTACGGTCCAAATGTGCCTGCGTTTGAATATGCAGCCGACATCGGTGTTAAGCTGATTATTACAGTTGATACCGGAATAGCTGCGATCAATGAAGCGAAGGCAGCTAAAGATCTTGGGCTCGACTTAATTATTACCGATCACCACGAACCGGGACCTGAGCTTCCTGAAGCTTTAGCCATTATTCATCCAAAGCTTGAAGATAGTGTATATCCGTTCCAGGACCTGGCAGGAGTTGGTGTTGCTCTTAAGGTAGCGCATGCTTTATATGGGGATTTGCCAGAGCATTTGCTTGAAATTGCCGCTATTGGTACAATAGCCGATTTAGTTCCTCTTAAAGGAGAAAATCGCACCATTGCCAAAATAGGGATTAAGAAATTAAGAGCAACGAAATTCATTGGCCTCCAGGAACTTTTAAAACGAGGCAATATTGAGGCTGCTGGTATCGATGAAGAGACAATTGGTTTTTTCATAGGTCCGCGTTTAAATGCCGCTGGAAGACTGGATAGTGCAGATCCGGCTGTTGCTCTGTTATTAACAGAGGATCGCGTGGAAGCAGAAGCTATTGCTGAAGAGATCGACAATATGAATAAAGAACGCCAGAACATCGTGAATGAAATTGCACAGCAGGCGATTGAAGAAGTTGAAACAAATTATAGCATTGACGAGCATCCAGTGATTGTAGTTGGAAAAGAAGGCTGGAACGCTGGTGTAATCGGAATCGTTGCTTCAAAGCTGGTCGAAAAGTTTTACCGCCCTGCCATAGTATTAAGCTACGATCCTGTTAAAGGACTGGCGAAGGGTTCTGCCCGCAGCATTGCAGGGTTTGATTTATTTAAGAACCTTTCAGAATGCAGAGATATTCTTCCTCATTTCGGCGGACATCCTATGGCTGCAGGGATGACATTAAATACTTCAGATGTGGACGAACTGAGAGAGCGTCTGAAAGAACTTGCAGATCAGCAGCTGACAGAAGATGATTTTGTTCCTGTTACCACGTTGGATCAGCGAGTGCATTTGGCTGAAATTGATTTAGCCTCCATTCAAGAGCTGAACATGCTGGCACCATTTGGAATGGGCAACCCAAAGCCAAAGGTTGTCATAGAAAAAGCGGGCATTAAATCAATCAGAAAAATTGGTGCCAATCAAAATCATTTAAAAGTAACACTTGAAAATGATGATGCACACTTGGACGGGATCGGATTTAGTCTTGGACATCTGTATGATCACATTTCACCAGATGCCTCCATTAATGTGATTGGCGAACTCTCCATCAACGAATGGAATAATATTAAAAAGCCGCAAATTTTCATTCATGACGTCGCAGTTGAAGGATGGCAGCTTTTTGATATAAGAGGAATAAAAAATCCTGCCAAGCTGCCTGTTGGTTTAAAGCAGACTGCGATTAAATGGATTGTTTTTAATGAAGAAAATGTTGAGTCTATTAAGCAATTTGCTAATGGTCCTATTGCCTTTATCTCGACTCTAGAAGAAGCACTGAAGACGAGTCTTTCTGAAGACCCGATTATTCTAGCCGACCTTCCCCCATCAAAGGCTCTGCTCTCAGGGTTATTGCAGGGCAAACAGCCAGGCAGAATATATACATTATTTTATAAACAGGATAGTGATTTCTTCAGCACCATGCCGAACCGTGATCATTTTAAATGGTTTTATGCATTTTTAGCGAAAAAAGGTCCTTTTGACTTGAAAAAGCACGGAAACGACTTAGCCAAACACAAAGGGTGGAGCAGAGATTCAATAGATTTTATCTCAACAGTGTTTTTTGAGCTAGATTTTGTTACAATAAAGAGTGGAGTTATTTCTCTACAAAATACAGCCAATAAACGTGATTTGGCAGATTCACAGACATACCGGCAAAAGCAGGCATCATATGAGCTTGAAAGCGATTTGCTATACTCATCTTATAGCCAGCTAAAGAGCTGGTTTGATGAAGTGATCTCAGGATCTGTGGAATCCGAGGAGGAAATGGGTAAGAATGGACTTGAAACAATACATTACAATCGTTGAAGATTGGCCAAAACCAGGAATTCGTTTTAAAGATATTACAACTTTAATGGATAATGGTGAAGCATATAAATATGCAACTGACCAAATCGTTGAATATGCAAAAAAACAAAACATTGATCTTGTTGTAGGCCCAGAGGCGCGTGGCTTTATTATCGGCTGTCCTGTAGCTTATTCTTTAGGAGTAGGTTTTGCACCAGTTCGTAAAGAAGGCAAACTTCCAAGGGAAACAGTCAAGGTTGATTATGGCTTAGAATACGGAAAAGATGTTTTAACCATCCACAAGGATGCAATTAAACCAGGTCAGCGTGTCTTAATCACGGATGACTTATTAGCAACTGGCGGTACAATCGAAGCAACAATCAAACTTGTTGAAGAGCTTGGCGGCATCGTTGCAGGCATTGCCTTCTTAATCGAATTAACATACCTCGAAGGCAGAAGCAAACTCGAAAAATACGATGTACTGACACTAATGGACTTTTAATAAACACAAAAAGAGCGCTACTTAACATGGCGCTCTTTTTATACATTGAAGAGCAGGTGGACAAGCGAGTAGCTCCCCGCCGTGTAGAACAAGATTTTCAAAACACTTCTAATTTAAACAGGGTTTCTGAAATGATTTATTTACTAAAAAACACCATATATTTTCTATAATAAGTGGGTATACTAACAAATTTACACAACAAATTAGTCAAAGTTCGACATTTTTTTCGCTTTTCCATAAAAATAACAGCCAACTACTTTACATTTGTCCATTTTTTTTCGATAATAATAACAATCATTCTAATTTGTAACATAAACAACACTCGAATGATCCTTCACTAATTATTGTTGGTGCTTACCCGCTCAAGTTTGCGAAGCACTGTTTATATAAACGAAAACGCAGCAGAAATAAAATTATGGGGTAAAGGTGATTCCATGGCGCATGATCAGGTTCTGACCGCCGAACAAGTCATCGACATAGTAAAGCAATATTTAAATGAGGAGCAGACCTTATTTGTAAAAGAGGCTTATGAATTTGCCAAGCATGCTCATCGTGAACAATATCGCAAATCAGGCGAACCATATATCATTCATCCAATTCAAGTAGCCGGCATTCTTGCTGACTTAGAAATGGATCCTTCTACAGTCGCAGCAGGTTTTTTACATGATGTTGTTGAGGATACAGAAATTACACTGGAAGATATATCGAACGCATTTAATGATGAAGTTGCCATGCTTGTCGATGGTGTAACAAAATTGGGGAAAATTAAATACAAGTCACAGGAAGAACAGCAGGCGGAAAATCATCGCAAAATGTTTGTCGCGATGGCACAGGATATTCGTGTTATCTTAATCAAACTTGCTGACCGTCTTCATAATATGAGGACATTAAAGCATCTGCCGGCTGAAAAGCAGCGCCGCATTTCAAACGAGACACTTGAAATCTTTGCGCCTCTTGCACACCGCTTAGGGATCAGCAAAATTAAATGGGAGCTTGAAGATACAGCATTAAGATATTTAAATCCACAGCAATACTATCGAATCGTTAATTTAATGAAAAAGAAAAGAGCAGAACGGGAAGAATATCTTGATGAAGTTATTTCCATCATGCGGGAGCGGCTGGATGAGGTGGCAATTAAATCTGAAATGTCAGGCCGTCCAAAGCATATTTACAGCATTTATCGAAAAATGGCTCTGCAAAACAAGCAGTTTAATGAGATTTATGACTTATTAGCCGTACGAATTGTTGTGAACAGCATAAAGGACTGCTACGCTGTTTTAGGGATTATTCATACATGCTGGAAGCCGATGCCAGGAAGATTTAAGGATTATATTGCGATGCCAAAGCAAAATATGTATCAATCACTTCATACAACTGTGATTGGACCAAAAGGGGATCCTTTGGAAGTGCAGATCCGCACAATGGAGATGCACCGAATCGCGGAATTTGGGATCGCTGCCCACTGGGCGTATAAAGAGGGTAAAATAGTAGCTGAAAACTCTTCATTTGAAGAAAAGCTTACATGGTTTAGAGAAATTCTTGACTTCCAGGACGACACAGTTAATGCTGAAGAATTTATGGAATCCTTGAAAATGGATCTGTTTTCAGATATGGTTTTTGTCTTTACACCAAAAGGTGATGTAATTGAACTTCCATCAGGCTCTGTTCCAATTGATTTTGCTTACCGAATTCATTCTGAAATCGGCAACAAAACAATCGGCAGCAAAGTGAATGGAAAAATGGTGACACTAGACTATAAGCTGCAAACTGGTGATATTATTGAAATTCTCACATCAAAGCATTCTTATGGACCAAGCAAAGATTGGCTAAAGCTGGCGCAATCGTCACAGGCTAAAAACAAAATTAGACAATTCTTTAAGAAACAGCGAAAAGATGAGAATTTTGAAAAAGGCAAAGAACTTGTTGAAAAAGAAATACGCCAAATGGATTTTGATTTAAAAGAAATTTTAACAGCTGATAACGTTAAGAAGGTTGTTGAAAAATTTAATTTTGCCAATGAAGACGATATGTATGCTGCAGTAGGTTACAACGGCATCACGGCCTTGCAGGTTGCCAACCGATTAACAGAAAAGTGGCGTAAACAACGAGATTTGGAGCAAAACAACGATATTTCAAATGCAGTTTCAGAATTAAAGTCATTTCCAACTGCGAAAAAACGAGAATCAGGTGTGCGTGTATCGGGTATTGATAACTTGTTAATCCGATTATCGCGCTGCTGTAATCCAGTCCCCGGCGATGAGATTGTTGGCTTTATTACAAAAGGCAGGGGAGTCTCCGTTCACCGTGCGGATTGTACTAACATAGGAACAGACGATGCGCAGGCCCGCCTCATACCAGTCGAATGGGAAACCGGCTTAAATGACCGGAAGGAATATAATGTTGAAATTGAAATCACCGGCTATGATCGCAGAGGACTTCTGAATGAAGTATTGCAGGCAGTAAATGAAACAAAAACAAATATTTCAGCTGTCACTGGCAAATCGGACCGCAATAAGGCGGCTACGATTGATATGTCCATTGCTATTCAGAATGTCAGCCATCTGCAAAAAGTAGTTGATCGAATCAAACAAATACCAGACGTGTATGCTGTCAGACGTATAATGAATTAATCTGGGAGAGTATAGTGTTATGAAGGTAGTAGTACAGCGAAGCAAACAAGCGAGTGTCACGGTCGAAGAAGAGGTTGTGGGCAGAATTGAAAAAGGTTTTGTCCTGCTTGTTGGTGTCACACATGAAGATACAGATGAGGATGCAGCTTTTCTTGCTGATAAAGTTGCTAACTTAAGGGTCTTTGATGATGTGGATGGAAAAATGAATTTATCCATTTTAGACGCAGGCGGAGAGATTTTGTCAGTTTCCCAGTTTACTCTTTATGGTGATTGCCGAAAAGGCCGCAGACCAAACTTTATGAATGCAGCTAAACCAGATACCGCGTTAACATTGTATAATGCTTTTAATGCATATCTGCGTGAAAAAGGTTTAAAGGTTGAAACAGGTACCTTTGGTGCGATGATGGACGTTCAGCTGACGAATGACGGCCCAGTCACACTCATTATAGAAAGCAAATAAAAAACAGCTCACTAAGAGCTGTTTTTTTTTATTACTACTTAAAATAATTCACTAGTCCTTCATACATTCCTGTAGCTGCTGCTTCCTGATATTGCGGTGAACTAACAGCCATTTCTTCCGTTGGGTTGCTTAGGTAGCCAAGCTCAATTAAGATCGCTTTCTGGCTATTTTCTCTAAGCACATAATAATCGCCTTGACGATGCCCGCGATCTTTTAAACGAGTTCTCGCAGCTGTTGAGGCATGAACATCTCTTGCAAGACTTTCCTGAAAGCCATGGTAATAATAGGTTGTCATTCCGCGTACACTGCGATCATTAATGCTATCATAATGAATACTGATAAAAGCATCTGCTCCATTAACGGAAGAACTTCTTACCCGTGTTTCAAGAGGGATATATGTATCAGTGTTTCTTGTTAAAATAACATTTGCACCTGCAGCCTTCAGCTTGTCCGCTAATAGCTGTGCAGTCTGTAAATTCAGTTTCTTTTCTAATGTGCCTCGTGTACCTGTGGTGCCATTATCTCTGCCGCCATGTCCTGGATCAATCACAATCGTTTTATTTTTCACAGTGTTTCCTGATCCTCGTTTTTCAATTTGAGGCGCTTGTCCATTAATGGTCACAATCCAGCCAGCAACGAAACCTGTGCTGCCGTCATTCAATTTGATTTCATACCAGTCATTTTTTAATGAGATTGCCTCAAAAACTTGGCCGGCATGAGCTCTTTCCACAACGGCTGAACTTGTTGAAGTGGATGCCCGTATGTTTGTGCCATCATGTATGATTGACACCGTGCTGCCGCTTAAAGATTTATTGACAGTTTGAGCACTGCCAGCATTTTGCTTCTCTAAAAACCAGCCTGCGACCCATCCATAAGAGCCTTCTTCAAACTCAATTTTGACCCAATCATGACTTTCTTCAAGCATGGTGAACGACTGACCTTTTGTAACATTCCCGATTTTGCTTCCATTTAAGGAAGGGGTGTCTCTTACAATTAAAGAATCTGCTTTAATAAGTCCTGTATTCCCGGTTGTAAGCTTATTACTGGTAGTGCCAGCTGTTGAGGAACCAGTCCCTGCCTCCACATAGTCACTGCTTACCCATGCCGATTGTCCAGAAAAAGAAATCTCAACCCAGCCGTTTTTCTTGGATAGAATTTTTACAGTGGACCCTTGTTCTAGCTTGCCAAGAATTTCACTGCCAGTTGTTGAGTCAGATCGGATATTTACCGAGCTGCCTGTGATTGTACCAGTCTTTTCATCCCCAGATGATTCTTCGATATCATTTGAAACATCATTTGAATCTAGTTGAAGATAATCGTTAAATACCCAGCCAAGACCATAAGGAGTTTCCAGCTGTGTCCACTCGCCGTTGCTTTTTTCAATGCGATAGGATTCACCTTGATGAACCGTGCCGATAACAGAGTTGTCTGTTCCGGGACCGCTTCTCACACGCAATCCATCTTCAGTAATTGTTGCTTGTCCGCTCCATGCAGAGTCGCTCGAAGATGATGATGAGCTGTTTGCTGATGTCACAAGCCAGTCAGCCACCCAGCCTTGTTCTCCTTTAAAGCTTATTTGCTGCCATTCATTTTCTTGTCCAAGCAGCTGATATTCCTCTCCCCGGCTTGCTTTTCCTAAAATAGGATAGCTTAATCCGGGACCTGACCTTACATTCAATTCATCAACCGCAATTTGGATATTGAAACCTTCTGCTTCAGCATTGGCAGCAGGAATAAAAGCCGCTAGCAAAAAAATGAAGCACAAGAATACGGTTGCTGCTTTTCTCTTTAACAAAAAAATCCTCCTCTCTCAGAAAAAAATGCCAAATAACAGCCTTACACAGTATAACATTTTCTTCAGGGTGTTTTCAGCATTGTTGAGTAATACGACTGATTTCCACTCCATTATGTACGCGCTTTTAGCGGGGCAGGTAGAGAGCTTCTCGTCATGATCGCTCCTGCGGCGGCGTCTTATTGTCCTGTTTCTCCCCATTCCATTTCAATCAACTAGATTAATGATACCGGGCAAACTTCTTAACACAAAATTAGTACCAGCCTATTATACTAATTCGTTATTTAATTTGCATTTCCTCTAAGAAAATTTTTTTATGATAGAGGGCAGATTAGAAAAATAAACTTTCCTTTATTGGGAATACTAACAAGAAGAATATAAGCTAAAGGGTGGTTTTTTTAATGAGATTTGGCGATAAAGGAATGTCAGTTCAATCAGCTAACAATAAATTATTTGGTGTTGATTTTCATGATTTTATCCAATCAGAGCAGCAATCAAACATGGTTGAGCTGGCTTCTGAATTTGGTTTGACATTAAAAGATGTTAAAACATTAAAAAAGAAAATGGGGCGCTCTTAATTTCACTATTGACATTATTGGGTTTGGTCCTTAATATTAAATAAATAATATAGCATATGGAAAGGCGCTTACGCTTTTCGTATTGTCTAGCTGCAGGCGCTAGGGACTCGAGGTCTTAAGTCAATCTGCCCTAAAGGTTAAAGAACAACCTTTAGTACATCTTGCCTTAAGCTTGTCGGGGCTGAGCAAGGCGCTTACGCTTTTCATATAACCGATGATGGAGAAGAGTAGTTAAATCCTAATTGGAAAGAGAGGAAATGCCTTAGGCTGAAAGCATTTCTCCAAACTGATTTAATGAAAGAACACTTCGTAGGCTTCGTTCTGAAATGCCAATCTGGTCTAGTAGGAAATGAACGTACACAGGCGTTAACTGTAAAAGTGGAAGCAGGTAAACTGACTTCAATTAGGGTGGCACCACGGGAATATAACTCTCGTCCCTTGTATTTGTAATGAATACAAGGGACGAGAGTTTTTTGTGTTCAGACTATTTTTATACATATATAGTAATTAATTGTTTTAGGAGGATCAATTATGGCAATTCACATACCAAGAGGAACGCAGGATATTTTACCTGGAGAAGTTGAGAAATGGCAGCTTATTGAACAGAAGGCGAAGGAAATCTGCGACAGATTTCAATATCAGGAAATCAGAACGCCGATTTTCGAACACACAGAGCTGTTTTTGCGCGGAGTAGGCGATACAACGGATGTTGTCCAAAAAGAAATGTATACCTTTGAAGACCGCGGCGAGCGCAGCTTAACGCTTCGTCCAGAGGGAACAGCTGCTGTAGTGCGCTCTTATGTTGAAAATAAGATGTTTGGCTACGCGAACCAGCCGATTAAGCTTTATTATATGGGACCAATGTTCCGCTATGAACGCCCGCAGGCAGGCAGATTCCGCCAGTTTGTGCAATTTGGTGTTGAAGCAATCGGCAGTACTGATCCGGCAATAGATGCAGAAGTCATTGCTCTTGCAATGACATTTTATAAAGAAATGGGCTTAAAAAAATTAAAGCTTGTGATTAACAGCTTAGGTGATAAAGAAAGCAGAGGAGCTCACCGCGATGCATTGATTGCACACTTCAAACCGCGGATCGGAGAATTCTGCAGCGACTGTCAGAGCAGACTTGAGAAAAATCCGATGAGGATTTTGGATTGTAAAAAAGATCGTGAGCATGAACTAATGAAGACAGCACCATCGATATTGGATTACTTAAATGAAGAGTCAAAAACTTATTTTGAAAAGGTTCAGAGATATTTACAGGATCTTGACATAGAATTTGTGGTGGACCCAAATCTAGTGCGCGGATTGGACTATTACACACACACAGCATTTGAGATTATGAGTGATGCAGAAGGTTTTGGTGCCATCACAACTCTTTGCGGCGGCGGTAGATACAATGGATTAACAGAAGACATTGGCGGGCCGGAAGCCCCTGGTATTGGCTTTGCATTCAGTATTGAAAGACTCATTGCAGCTCTTGCTGCTGAAAAGGTAGAGCTGGATTTAAAGAGCAGCATTGATTGTTATCTTGTCGCATTGGGTGACGAAGCAAAGGATTACACAGTTGGCCTGCTGCAGAAGCTTAGAAACGCTGGCTTTTCTGCTGATCGAGATTATTTAGATCGTAAAATTAAAGCGCAATTTAAAGCGGCAGACCGGGTCAATGCGAAATATGTTGCTGTACTTGGAGAAGATGAACTAAAAGCAAATAAAATCAATCTAAAATCCATGGATACTGGTGAACAAACGGAAATCAATCTCAATACATTTATCGAGAAATTTATAGAACTAAGCGGCAAATAGGAGGAATAGAGATGTTTGGCAGAACTTATGAATGTGGGCATATCAACAGCAGCCATATTGGCGAAACAGTGACGTTAAAAGGATGGGTGCAAAAGCGCCGCGATCTGGGAGGACTAATTTTTATCGACCTTCGTGACCGTACGGGAATTGTGCAAATCGTGTTTAACCCGGAAGTTTCAAAAGAAGCATTAGAAACAGCAGAAAAAATCAGAAATGAATATGTGCTTGATGTGACAGGAACGGTTGTTGCACGTCAAGAAGGCACAGTGAACGAAAATCTGAAAACAGGGGAAATTGAAGTCTCAGTTGCAACTGTGAATATCATTAATGAAGCGAAAACACCTCCGTTTGTAATTGAAGATCAAACGGATGTATCTGAAGATATTCGTTTGAAATACCGATATTTAGATATGCGCAGACCAGCTATTTTTGAAACATTAAAAATGCGTCATCAAGTCACAAAAACAATGCGGAATTTCCTTGATGAAGAAGGATTCATCGATGTAGAAACACCAATTTTAACGAAGAGCACACCTGAAGGGGCTCGCGACTATTTAGTGCCTAGCCGAGTACATCCAGGCGAATTCTACGCACTTCCGCAATCACCGCAGATTTTCAAACAGTTATTGATGGTTGGCGGATTTGAAAAATATTATCAAATCGCCCGCTGTTTCCGTGATGAAGACTTGCGTGCGGACCGTCAGCCTGAATTTACACAGCTTGATATCGAAACAAGCTTCATGAGCCAGGATGATATTATTGCAATGATGGAATCAATGATGACAAAAATCATGAAGGACGTTAAGGGCATTCAGATTGAAACACCGTTTAACCGGATGCCATACCAAGAGGCGATGGACCGTTTTGGCTCAGATAAGCCGGATACACGCTTTGCAATGGAATTAACAGACGTGTCTGCTATTGTAAAGGACTCAGGTTTTAAGGTATTTGCAGGTGCTGTTTCATCTGGAGGGCAAGTGAAAGCCATTAATGTGAAAAATGGTGCATCAGCATACTCTCGTAAAGATATCGATGCTCTAACAGAATTCGTTGCCAGATATGGCGCAAAAGGCCTTGCATGGCTGAAAGCGGAAGAAGAAGGCTTAAAAGGACCAATTGCTAAGTTTGTCAGCCCAGAAGAAGAAAGTGAACTAAAATCGGCACTTTTAGTTGAAACAGGAGATTTGCTGTTATTTGTAGCTGATAAAAAGAATGTAGTTGCAGATGCATTAGGTGCACTTCGCTTAAAAATCGGTAAAGAACAAAACCTGATTGATCAAAGCAAATTCAATTTCTTATGGGTAACAGATTGGCCATTGCTTGAATATGCAGAAGATGAAGGCCGCTATTATGCAGCACACCATCCATTCACAATGCCGGCGCGTGATGATCTGCATTTATTGGACAGCAATCCTGAACAGGTGAAGGCACAAGCATATGACCTAGTCTTAAACGGCTATGAGCTTGGCGGTGGATCTCTACGTATTTTCGAACGTGAAGTCCAGGAAAAAATGTTTGAAGTACTTGGCTTCTCAAAAGAAGAAGCAAGAGAGCAGTTTGGATTCCTGCTTGAAGCATTCGAATATGGAACGCCTCCGCATGGCGGAATTGCTTTAGGCCTTGACCGTCTTGTGATGCTGCTTGCAGGCAGAACAAATCTGCGTGATACGATTGCATTCCCTAAAACAGCAAGTGCAAGCTGCGTGCTGACGAATGCACCAGGTGAGGTTAGTGAGACTCAGTTAGATGACTTACACTTAGCTTTAAATCTTAAAAAAAGTGAATAATTGCCTATTCCTTACTCATTGTAAGAGCTTTCATTTCGTGATATAATGAGTTCAATTCATAAAGAGTCCTGATGTGTTCGTTGCAATACCTGAAATTTTGACCGAACATTATTCCTTCGGGAGTCCAGAGTTTCCGAGCCGCGTAAATGCCTCCATGTTAGAGGACTTGCAAATGCAGGAACAGGACACCCACCTGCTGAGTGCGGGTTCAAAACGAAGGCACATGAGGCGACGGCATGATTGGGACTCTTTAACTACATACTTACGAATAAACCCTGCACTAATTGCGTGGGGTTTTTTAATGTGTTTTAAAATAATTTGAAAAAAATTAAAAATATTGCTGAAATTCATTTTAATGGCTGTTACATTCATTTTGGACGTACAAACAAAATGGAGGTAATACGGATGAAAATAAGAATTGAAAGTTTACTCGCAGCACGTATTGCGTATATTCGGCATGTTGGACCATATGGGATGGGGAATCTTGAAGCGATGAGGAGAATAAAAGAGTGGGGAAGGGAAAACGGGCTGATGCAGGGAGAAGGGATGATTGTGGGGATATCACATGATATCCTGGGACGACACTACCTGAACGCTGCAGATATGATGCTGGAATTGTGATCACTGAGGGAGTACTTTTGGATGATCAAGTTTGTGAGGGGGGTCTTTTGCCAGGAAGATATGCTATTTATGAAGTTGAGCATACTGCTGAAGCGATTGAGATAGCCTGGGGAATGATATTTTTGGAATTGAAGAAAAATGGATTACGTGTGGACATGGAGCGGCCGGCATTTGAGCGATATAGCGAAGAAAAGGTAGAGAGTCATCTTTGTGAGATTTGTGTACCTGTTAAATAGAGGGGATTTAGTGGGTTTGATAGGAAACTCAAATAATTTGATAGGAAACTCAGGAATTTTGATAGGAAAGCCGGATAATTTGATAGGAAGTCCAGGAATTTTGATAGGAACCCGAGAAATTTTGATAGGAAGTCCAGGAATTGATAGGAAACTCGAAAAATTTGATAGGAAGCCTAGGAATTTTGATAGGAAAAACACAAATTTTGATAGGAACCCGAGAAATTTTAATAGGAAACTCAAAACATTTAATAGGAAAATCTAATCTCACCGGCTAATTAACTCTAATTTTATGCAAAATTAGCTTTCCAGGCTCAATATAAAGCCATATTCCTTCACAAAACCAAAAAAACCGGAGAATCACAAAGCTTTTCTCCGGTTTCACGTCTTATTTGATTACCAAGCCTGGCGATAGATCTCGGCGAGTTCGGTTATCAGCGGAAGTTTTGGATTAGCGGTGGTGCACTGATCTTCAAAAGCGCGTTCTGCTAAGAAATCAACTCTGTTTTCAAACATCTCTTTGTTTACGCCGTTTCCTTGAAGGGTCATTGGGATTTCCAGCTCTTTCGCCAAGTCGCAGACTGCCTGGATCAGCGAGTTGACGCCTTCCTCTGTTGTCCGGGCAGGCAATCCTAGTGTTCTCGCAATTTCCGCATAGCGTTCGTCCGCAATAAAGCGTTCATACTTAGGGAATGCGGTGAATTTTTTTGGTTTGACTGCATTATAGCGAATCACATGCGGCATTAGGATTGCATTGGCACGGCCATGTGCAATATGAAATTCAGCGCCAAGCTTGTGGGCAAGGCTATGATTGATTCCTAAAAAGGCGTTCGCAAATGCCATTCCGGCGATGGTGGAGGCATTATGCATTTTTTCCCGTGCCACTTCATCGGCTCCATTTCGATATGCTTTAGGCAAATAGTCAAAGACAAGCTGAATGGCTTTTATGGCTAAGCCGTCCGTATAATCATTTGCCATGACGGAAACATAAGCCTCGATGGCATGTGTTAAAACGTCCATGCCTGTATCTGCCGTTATATGCTTCGGCACGGTCATGACATATTGTGGATCAATGATGGCAACATCAGGCGTTAACTCATAGTCTGCCAAAGGGTATTTAATATTTGCTTCTTTATCGGTAATAACTGAGAAGGAAGTGACTTCAGAACCGGTGCCAGAGGTTGTGGGTATCGCGACAAATTGTGCTCTTTCACCGAGTTTTTTATATTTGACGATTCTTTTTCGAATATCTAAAAACTTCTGCTTTAACCCAAAAAATTCAGTATCAGGATGCTCGTAAAATAGCCACATTCCTTTGGCTGCATCCATTGCTGAACCGCCGCCAAGCGCGATAATCACGTCTGGGTTAAACTGTGCCATCTGCTCAGCACCTTTTATGACCGTTTCAATGGAAGGATCTGGCTCTACATCAGAAAAAATCTCACAATGGACATAGTCTGGACGCTTGCGCAGATAATAAAGTACTTTATCGACATAACCGAGCTTTACCATGCCGGGATCTGTCACAATAAAGGCTTTCGAGATCTTTGGCATTTTTGCTAAATATTGAGTTGAATTCTTTTCAAAATAAACTTTTGGCGGGATTTTAAACCACTGCATGTTATTATTCCTTTGTGCCATTTTTTTAATATTGATAAGATGTACGGCTCCTACATTCGTAGATACAGAGTTTCCGCCGTAAGTTCCGCAGCCAAGCGTTAATGAAGGCATATAAGCATTGTAGATATCTCCAATGCCACCTTGAGAGGATGGAGCATTTAAAATAATTCTGCCTGCCTTCATTCGTGTGCCAAATATCCGCTGCACATGCTCGCTGCTGGAATGAAGAACGGCTGAATGCCCTAAACCGCCAAATTCCAGCATTTCTTCACATCGTGTTAATCCTTCTTCAAGGCTGTTTACTTTATAGCAGGCAAGTACTGGACTGAGTTTTTCCCGGGATAATGGGTATTCTGCGCCAACTCCTTTTAGCTCGGCTACCAGAATTTTTGTTCCTTCTGGCACATGGAAACCGGCTTTTTCAGCAATAACAGCTGCAGGCATGCCTACGATATCTGCATTGATGGCACATGTATGTTCATTAATGACAAGTTTCTCAAGCTTCTTTTTCTCATCAGGATTAACAAAATAACAGCCATTTTCGATCATTTCATTTTTGACTTCATTGTAGATTTCTTTATCAATGATGACCGCTTGCTCAGACGCACAAATCATCCCGTTGTCAAAGGTTTTGGAGAGAATTAAATCATTGATGGACCGTCTGACATTAGCTGTTTTTTCAATATAGCAAGGCACGTTTCCAGGTCCAACCCCTAGAGCGGGCTTTCCTGAGCTGTATGCAGATTTGACCATTCCGGATCCGCCTGTTGCAAGAATGAGTGAGATATCAGGGTGTGTCATTAATTGCTGTGTAGCAGCCAGAGATGGTGTTTCAATCCATTGAATACAATGCTCGGGAGCACCGGCCTGTATGGCCGCATCCCTCAGAATACGCGCCGCTTCACTGCTGCATTTTTGGGCGGAAGGATGAAAAGCAAATATAATCGGATTTCTTGTTTTTATGGATATGAGAGCTTTAAACATGGTTGTTGAAGTTGGATTCGTAACAGGTGTCACTCCAGCAATAACACCGATTGGTTCAGCAATTTCATAAATGCCTTCATGATTGTTTTCATGGATGATGCCAACGGTTTTATCGTATTTAATATTGTGATAGATGTATTCTGTTGCAAACATATTTTTTATGATTTTATCTTCATAGACACCTCTGCCGGTTTCTTCCACAGCAAGCTTGGCAAGCGGCATATGCTGATCAAGTCCGGCAAGAGCCATTGCTTTGACAATGCTATCTATATTTTCCTGAGAAAAACTGCTGAATTGTTTTAATGCCTGCAGTCCATTGGCAGCAAGCTGGTTCACTTCTGTTATAGCCGTAGCTTTTTCTGTTAGTTGTTTTTCATCAATAGCCATGATTAAACCCTCCAATTAAATTGTGAAATATTTCACATGATAGATTAAAAAAATAAACTATGCACTTACAGGGTTACGGGGGACTTTATCAAAAGTAATGTCCGTAAAGATTTTTGAGCTTCTTTTGACAATGATGACATAATTGACAGTCCAGATATAAGATGGGATATGATCATCTTCCGTAAACATCATACATTCAAATACATCACCTATTAATGCTTCAAAAGATGTTTGCGTATACTCCTCACGATCTGTAACGAATGTTTTCCATTCATAGACCATCATCTCAATCACTCCTTTTCTTTTTCTGAATTTAGAATAGCATATGCATGCATCGTAAAGTTTGTGAAATGTTGAACAAATTATGAATTATGGAAAAATATTCTATTAACAATTTGGTAATATTGCTTACTGCTGTGTCGAGCAATTGATCGGATAAATGTAGAAAAAGATCGATAAATACTTAATATGGATCGAAAAACACTGGGAAATGATCGAATACGTACGGGAAATGATCGAAAAGACGGGGTAAATGATTGAAAGATACACAATTCTATTGAAGTCGTCTTCAATGACGCGAGGTCCAGGTTAAAAGCCGTTACCTCTAGAGATAGAGTGTAACTAATAAATTCCTATCGAACTACTTGTATTTATAAAGAAGTATGATATATTCATTATCGGGTAAATGATAATATATAAGTTGATTACAATCGTTTGGAGTTGAATAAATATGTTGCATCAGTTTTCAAGAAATGAGCTTGCGATCGGCAAGGAAGGTATAGACATTATGAAAAATAGTACGGTTGCCGTACTGGGAATTGGCGGAGTAGGAACGTTTGCTGCGGAAGCGCTTGCCCGTTCTGGAGTAGGCAGACTGATTCTTGTCGATAAAGATGACGTAGACATTACCAATGTGAATAGACAAATTATCGCTTTATTATCAACTGTCGGTCAGCCGAAAGCGGATTTAATGAAAGAAAGAATCAAAGACATTAACCCGGATTGCGAAGTCATCGCCCTGAAAATGTTTTATACAGAAGAAACCTATGAGCAATTTTTTGATTATGGTTTGGATTTTGTGGTCGATGCTTCTGATACGATTTCTTATAAAATCCACCTAATGAAAGAATGCTTAAGCCGCAATATTCCTGTGATTTCAAGCATGGGTGCTGCGAATAAGATGGATCCAACCCGTTTTCAGATTGCGGATATTTCAAAAACACATACAGATCCAATTGCAAAGGTGATTCGTACACGCCTAAGAAAAGAAGGCATTCGCAAAGGAATTCCGGTTGTGTTTTCAGATGAAAGCCCAATTGTGATTCGTGAGGATGTGCGCAAGGAAGTTGGCAAGGATGATGCAGTGATTCGCAAAGCCAAAATGCCGCCATCTTCCAATGCCTTTGTTCCTTCTGTAGCCGGCCTGGTTATGGCGAGTTATGTAGTGAGGGAATTATTAAGCGATATTAAAATTACAAGAGTAAAAGATGAGAAGTAAAAGTCCAGCAATGGACTTTTTTTCGTTTGTGGAGATGCAAGATTCTAAGGTGTGAAGTAGCGTTTGGCGGATAAATAGCTGTTTTCGCGGATATTTCAAAAATAACGGCGGATATATATTTTTGGCGTGGGTTATTTTCACTGGAAGGCGGATATCCCAATTGTTAGCTTTAAAAAAACAGAATTCAGCTCCTAATCACACTTTATAAAGCAAAAATGATTGCGAACCAGCGTTTCGCAATTATTTTACCACTAATCTCAATGCACAACCCGCTTAATCTCTCCATCAAACAAATTCGATGCCTCTTCAAAAAGCTTCGTCATTTCTTCATGCTGCTCCAGGCTAGCTTCATATTTGCTGCGCTTTTCCTCAAGCTGCGACTTCAGAAATTCGTTTTGTTGTGATAGCTCAGACTGTATTTTTTTCAACTCTTCGTTTTCCTTCAGCAATCCAGGGAATTCTTCCAAAAATGCAATTACATCTGATAAATGAATGTCTTTTTTATGTAGAGCCTGCCCTTTGTTTATGTGAAACCAGCGATTGGAGCAGGCTGCCACTGAGCGGTTCAGCTTGGCTGCGACCGTTTTAAATGCGGCAGATTTAGGATCGCCATTCCCGGTATAATCGAGCACGGTTTCTCTCAGCAATTCATCATCCTTATGGGTCCATTTTTGGTTTGTACTCATAGGGTATCACCATCCATTTTCATTAGGTCTATTCTTACCTTCACCTAGTACTGTTAAAAAAATACAAAAATTAATTGACATTTAAAAATGTATTAGTGTATTATTTGACTAGTACACGAATACAGTAAAGGGGGTATCATTATTTGTGACGGCCTTTAAAGGACTTTACATCAAAGAAGCAAAATTAATGAAAATTTGGTTTATATGGGGGATTTTGCTCAGCATTGCAATAGCTGCTGCAGGCTATAGCATCTCTCAATATGTAAATGACATGATTGTTTTTGAAGTGCTTGTGTTCATGATCCTCAGTGCACATGCTTTTTACTTGCCGATTTATCTGCTTCTGTCATTGAATATGGAAGCAAAAACTCAGCTATGGCTTCATAATCCGAATAGCGGTTATCAGCTCTTTTTTTCAAAGTTTTTAACAGGGTTTGTGTTTATGATGGTTTCTATTTTTATTGCTTTCATCATTGCGATATGGGCAACGAAGAGTGATATTGGCATTTATTTCTTGGCCAAGGATCATCTGCCTCTATTCATACTGACTGGTGTGTCATTAAGTATTATTGTCTATTCATTCTATTTAGGAATATGGACATTTTTTTATTGGACCTTATATCATTCGCTAAAATTATATGGATGGAACAGCGGATGGCGATGGGGCTTTTTAATATGCTTATGGGTTGTCTCATTTAATATTGAAAACCTGATTCGCGAGCTCCCTATTTATCAATCCTTTTGGGAACTTGGCGCCATTGATATGACCAGCCTCAAAACGTTGAACTATGAACTTTCAAAGCAGTCTTTTTCAGCCGAGTTTACAGCAGATCCTTTTATCTCACTGACAGAAATTGCACTCTATTTAATCCTTATAATGGCAGTGGTTATGTTTTCTATTTGGATGCTGGAGAAGAAGGTTGAGGTGTGAATACGATGGGCGATCAGTTTCAAGCTTCAAAGCCGATTTATATGCAAATTGTCAGTAAGGTACAGCAGCAGATTATTCGCGGAGATCTCCAGGCTGGAAGCAAGCTGCCTTCGGTTCGGGAAATGGCGATTCAATCTGGTGTGAATCCAAATACAATCCAAAGGACTTATAGTGAATTGGAGAGGACGGGAATTGTGTTGACGAAACGCGGTCAGGGAACGTTTGTAACGGATGAACATGGTGTGATTGCTGCTTTAAAAAGAGAAATGCAGGATGAAGTCATTCATTCCTTTGTCGATAGTATGAAAGAGCTTGGTGTACCCCCTGAACAATTGATACAAAAGGTACAGGATTATTTGGAGGGGAGTTCATGATTGAGTTTGCAGATGTTCATAAGAAGTACGGGAGGAAAAAAGCGATCCATTCCATGTCTTTTGCGCTGGAAAGGGGAAAAATTTATGGATTGGTTGGTCCGAATGGAAGCGGGAAATCAACGACGTTAAAACTGATTGCTGGTCTCGCCTATCCCTCCGAAGGCAATGTCAAAGTAAATGGGAAAAAGCCTGATCGAAAAACAGCCGGGACAGTGGCTTACTTAACAGAATTGGATACACTTTATCCTACTTTTACACCTAAAGACTTAATCACGTTTTACGATACGCAGTTTTCTGATTTTGATCAAACAAGAGCATATGAATTGCTGAGTTTTATGTCATTGGAAAAAGATACAAAAATAAAGCATCTGTCAAAAGGAAGCCGTGGCAGGTTAAAGCTGGTTTTGGCCTTAGCGAGGGATGCAGAATATTTGCTGCTTGATGAGCCTTTTTCTGGATTAGACCCAATGGTTCGGGAGTCGATTGTGAAAGGGCTGCTGACGTATATCGATTTCGACAAACAAACCCTTCTGATTGCAACTCATGAAATTGCTGAAATTGAAGCCTTGCTGGATGAAGTGCTCGTTTTACAGAATGGTGAACTGATTGCACATGAAGAAGTCGAGGCTTTAAGAGAAGAGAAGGGCCTGTCTATTATTGAGTGGATGAAAGTAATTTTTCAGAGCAGTGCAGAGAGAGATGAAATATAAAAGAGGTGAAGATATGGAAAATTTTGTAGAGATTCAAAATGTATCAAAAGTAATTAAAGGAAGAAAAATTATTGATTCCTTAAGCTTTGAGGTGAAAAGCGGCGAGGTATTCGGCTTTTTAGGTCCAAATGGAGCGGGAAAAACAACGACGATTCGTATGATTGCTGGGTTGATTGGCATCACCTCAGGTGATATTCAGATTCTGGGCAGCAGCGTAAAAACAAACTTTGAAGATGCCATTCAGCATGTGGGGGCCATTGTTGAAAACCCGGAAATGTATAAGTTTATGAGCGGATATCAAAACCTCGTGCATTTCGGACGGATGTCAAAAGGCGTAACAAAGGAAAAAATCATGGAAACCGTTGAGTTTGTCGGCTTAAAAGACCGAATTCATGATAAAGTCAAAACCTATTCACTTGGAATGAGGCAGCGCCTTGGTTTAGCGCAATGTCTATTGCATGACCCAAAAGTTTTAATATTGGATGAACCTACAAATGGCTTAGATCCTTCTGGTATTAGAGAGATCCGGGATCATATTCGGAAATTAGCAAGAGTAAAAGGCATGGCAGTAATTGTTTCAAGTCATTTGCTTTCAGAAATGGAAATGATGTGTGACCGCATTGGCATTATTCAGCAAGGAAAACTTGTGGATGTTCAGCTTGTGCATGATGTTGTGCAAACAGGCGAAAAACAGTATGAGCTCGAAGCAGAGCCGGCCAATGCGGCAGTTGAGCTATTAAAACAGCAATATACAGAAAGTTCAATTGCGCTGTCAGATAAAAATATTTCAATTGTTATTGGTAAAGAAGAGGTTCCGAGCATGATTTCAATGCTTGTTCAAAACGATGTAAAGATATACGGGCTGAAAGAAGTTAATAAAACTTTGGAAGACCGATTCCTTGAAATTACTGCAAAGAAGGGGGAGTAAAGAATGCTGAATTTATTAAAAAATGAATGGATGAAAATTTTTAAACGTGCGGGCACTTATGTCATGATTGGTCTCTTGTTACTTTTTGTCACCGTCATGGCTGCATTTATTAAGTATCAGGAAAGCGGCGGAACAGTTCCGGATAACAGCGATTGGCAGCGCGGGATTGAAATGCAAAATGAAACACTGACGAAAGAATTAGAAGAATACGGTGATACATTCACACCTGAAATGAGACACAGTTATGAAAGCGATATTGCCATTGGTGAATATCGACTGCAACATAATATTTCACCAAATGACAGTTATTCAGTCTGGAGCTTTGTTCAGGATGCATCTTTTGTTATTGAATTTGTTGGGATGTTTTCAATTATTATTGCAGCTGGTATTGTGGCCAGTGAATTTAACTGGGGCACAATCAAACTGCTTTTGATCAGGCCGATTCGCCGGGAAAAAATCCTGCTTTCAAAATATGTAACAGTTGTTTTGTTTAGTTTAATGCTGCTCGTGCTTCTCTTCAGTTATTCTGCTATTTTGGGCGGTATCCTCTTTGGAACACCTGGTGAAGTGTCGCCATATTTGCGCTATCAGGACGGACAGGTAATTGAGACTAGCATGTTTGTGCATTTACTAACCTACTATGGATTAAACTCGATTAATTTATTTATGCTGACGACAATGGCCTTTATGATTTCAGCGGCGTTCAGAAACAGTTCGCTTGCAATCGGCCTTTCCCTCTTCCTTATGTTTATGGGCGACACGGTGACAAGCCTGGTTGCGATGAGATATGATTGGGCGAAGTACATTTTGTTTGCCAACACTGATTTAATGCAATACCTGGATGGCTCTCCGCTGATCGCAGGAATGACAATGGGCTTCTCAGTCATCATGCTTATTATTTACTTCTTGCTATTCCAGTTCATTGCTTTCTATACATTTAAGAAACGTGATGTGGCTGCATAACAGCTAAAAAATGCTTAGGACCATTGAGGTTCTAAGCATTTTATATAGATTCAAATAGTAAAAATGTGAACATTGGAGAAGCTGCCTTGTTGGCTTTCTATGATTTCTTTCAAAAAAATCAGTAAGTCCGTGCCAACATGGTCAATTATTTCATCAGCTTCTGATAAATCGCCGCAAGTGCCTGCTCAAATTTTCCTGTCAGTTTTGGAGCATAGTATTTTTTATGCTTTAGTTTGTCCGGCAGGTATTGCTGTTTTACCCATCCAGATTCATAATCATGCGGATATTTATAGTCAATTCCGCGTCCAAGCTCTGCTGCGCCTTTGTAGTGAGCATCTTTTAAATGATTCGGCACATCACCGCTTATTCCGCTGCGTATATCCCCTAAAGCACTATCGATTGCTGAAATGGCTGAGTTTGATTTAGGTGAAAGACATAACTCAATGACAGCATTGGCAAGCGGAATGCGTGCTTCCGGAAAGCCTAGACGCTCGGCCGATTCAATCGCCGCTAATGTTCTGGCTCCTACCTGCGGGGAGGCGAGTCCAATATCTTCGTAGGCAATCACTAATAATCTGCGGCCAATACTGGTAAGATCACCTGCTTCGATCAGTCTGCCCAAGTAATGCAAAGCTGCATTGACATCACTGCCACGAATGGACTTTTGAAAGCCAGAGAGTACATCATAATGTCCGTCTCCATCTTTATCATGGTGAAAGCTCTTTTTCTGCATGCATTCTTCAGCAACTGCTAACGTTATATGGATGACATCATTATCAGCTGCTGTTGATAATGCGGCAAGCTCTAAGGCATTGAGGGCACTGCGGACATCACCATTCGAGCTTGTAGCAAAAAAAGTGAGTGCATCCTCATCGATTTGGATGTTTTTATCTCCAAGCCCTTGTTTTTGATCATCGATTGCCCTTGTTAAGGCAAGCTTGAGATCTTCAATGGATAACGGCTTTAATTCAAAAATCTGGCATCTGCTTCTAATGGCAGGATTTATGGCATGGTAGGGATTGCTGGTTGTCGCGCCAATTAATGTAATCATGCCGCTTTCAAGGTATGGAAGCAGAAAGTCCTGTTTCCCTTTATCAAGACGATGGACTTCATCAAGCAGAAGAATCACTTTCCCAGACATTTTGGCTTCAGCCGCAACGATTTCCATATCTTTTTTATTATTGGTAACAGCATTTAATGTACGAAAGGCAAACCGGGTGCTGCCGGCAATGGCGCTCGCAATCGACGTTTTACCAATTCCGGGTGGTCCATATAATATCATTGAAGAAAGCTGTTTGGCTTTTACCATCCGATCTATAATTTTTCCTTCACCAACCAAATGCTCCTGTCCGATGATTTCGTCTATTGTTTTAGGTCGCATCCTGAAGGCTAACGGTTTAATGCTCATGACAATCACTCCAAATATAATGCGGGGATTTTTCTGCTTTAAACATATCATAAACTGTCCATTTGTATAAATGAATAATGCCTGCAATTATGCTATAATGACAAAAGTCTATAGAGAAAATAAGGATTTTAACTATATATAAGATCACATATGTAGATGGGAAAAGAGGATGAATATGAAGAGAAGAGGCCAGATCGGTCCAAGATTTTCGGTATACTTAGTAGGATTGCTCGTGATGAGTCTTGGAATTGATTTGGTGATATTGGCTGATTTAGGAGCCTCACCGTGGGATGTTCTGCATGTTGGTCTTTATTATCAATTCGGATTATCGATTGGAAGCTGGTCTATTATCGTTGGCATTGCTGTGCTAATTGTATCAGCCCTTATATCGAAGGAAATGCCTAAGGCCGGTGCATACTTGAATATGATTCTTGTCGGTTTGTTTATCGATATGTATATGTTATTGCCTTTTATGGATACTCCTTCAAGTATGGCAGGACAGCTTCTTATGTTTGCAGCTGGTATTCTTATTAACTGTTATGGAATGGGACTTTATATATCAGCCCAGCTGGGAGCAGGTCCTCGCGATAGTCTTATGATTGCACTAACTTCAAAGACCGGCTGGAAGGTCGGAAGAGTGCGTGCTGTGATGGAAATACTAGTGTTAATTGTCGGCTGGCAGCTTGGCGGTCCTGTTTTTTGGGGAACCGTTTTTATTAGTTTATGTATAGGTCCACTTGTAGGAAAGGCATTGCCGCAATGTCAAAAGCTGACGGATCTATTTTTGGTGTCGCTACGAAAACAGCCTTTTATAGATAAAGAAAATAGAGGTGTAAATCCATGAAAATATCAACTAAAGGCCGTTACGGCTTAACGATTATGATTGAACTTGCCAGAAAACATGGCGAAGGACCGATCTCCTTAAAGGTTATTGCCCAGAATAATGATTTATCAGAGCATTACTTAGAGCAGCTCATTGCCCCGCTGCGAAATGCGGGATTGGTTAAGAGCATTAGAGGCGCATATGGCGGCTATATATTAGGCAGAGAGCCGCAAGACATCACCTCTGGAGATATTATTCGTGTTCTAGAAGGTCCAATTAGTCCTGTTGAAGGCATTGAAGACGAAGAACCAGCAAAGCGAGAACTGTGGATCAGAATTCGCGATGCTGTCAAAGATGTATTAGACAACACCACGATCGAAGACTTGGCGAATCATACAGACGACAATGCTGGCGATTCTTATATGTTTTATATTTGATGAGTGGGAGATTAACGCCTAGGATCCGCTTTGATGAGGGAGATGGATTGGTGGAAATGGAGTTTAACAACCGAACTCCGTTTCTAGGGTAGAGTTGGATCGTTAAAAAGAGAGTTAAACACCCGAACTCCGGTTTTAGATTAGAGTTGGGTCGTTAAAAAGGGAGTTAAACCCCCGAACTCCGGTTATAGGGTAGAGCTGGGTCGTTAAAAAGGGAGATTAACCCCCGAACTCCGGTTATAGGGTAGAGATTGGTCGTTGAAAAGAGAGTTTAACCCCCGAACTCCGTTTCTAGGGTAGAGCTGGGTCGTTAAAAAGGGAGTTAAACCCCCGAACTCCGGTTATAGGGTAGAGTTGGGTCGTTAAAAAGGGAGTTAAACCCCCGAACTCCGGTTATAGGG
>NZ_LT800494.1:1371348-1382353 GCF_900166665.1 Cytobacillus gottheilii
GCCGCAAGACATCACCTCTGGAGATATTATTCGTGTTCTAGAAGGTCCAATTAGTCCTGTTGAAGGCATTGAAGACGAAGAACCAGCAAAGCGAGAACTGTGGATCAGAATTCGCGATGCTGTCAAAGATGTATTAGACAACACCACGATCGAAGACTTGGCGAATCATACAGACGACAATGCTGGCGATTCTTATATGTTTTATATTTGATGAGTGGGAGATTAACGCCTAGGATCCGCTTTGATGAGGGAGATGGATTGGTGGAAATGGAGTTTAACAACCGAACTCCGTTTCTAGGGTAGAGTTGGATCGTTAAAAAGAGAGTTAAACACCCGAACTCCGGTTTTAGATTAGAGTTGGGTCGTTAAAAAGGGAGTTAAACCCCCGAACTCCGGTTATAGGGTAGAGCTGGGTCGTTAAAAAGGGAGATTAACCCCCGAACTCCGGTTATAGGGTAGAGATTGGTCGTTGAAAAGAGAGTTTAACCCCCGAACTCCGTTTCTAGGGTAGAGCTGGGTCGTTAAAAAGGGAGTTAAACCCCCGAACTCCGGTTATAGGGTAGAGTTGGGTCGTTAAAAAGGGAGTTAAACCCCCGAACTCCGGTTATAGGGTAGAGCTGGGTCGTTAAAAAGAGAGAATCTCCCCGAACTTCGTTTTTAAGAAGAGAGGTAGAGCGTTAAAAATTACCCTGGTACTTACCTATACGAGCCCTAAAAGAAAGTTAATAATAAAATATTCCCCTGAAAGCTCATTCACTGCTTTCATAGGAAGTAAGACTAAAAGTCTGCAACGATATATTTCGAAAGACAGAAGGTGAACCAATGGAACATATATATTTAGATCACGCGGCAACGAGCCCGATGCATCCAAGAGTGATTGAAAAAATGATGGAAGTGATGGGACAGGAATTTGGAAATCCTTCAAGCATTCATCACTTTGGACGGAGTGCGCGGCATATTATTGATGAAGCGCGGGCAGCAATGGCCAAAAGCATTGGGGCTATTCCAACCGAAATTATTTTTACAAGCGGCGGAACCGAAGCCGATAATCACGCGATTTTTGGAGCAGCAGATGCTTATCGCGATAAAGGCAATCATATTATCACAACGGAAGTCGAGCATCATGCGGTTTTACATGCCTGTCATCAGCTTGAAAAACAAGGCTTCACGGTTACGTATTTGCCTGTCGATGAGACTGGAAGAGTTTCAGCAGAAGCTGTTAAGAATGCACTAACTGACGAAACAATTCTTGTAACGATTATGTTTGCCAACAATGAGATTGGCGCGATACAGCCGATCAAAGAAATTGGTGAGCTCCTAGCTGATCATCAGGCTCTCTTTCATACAGATGCTGTCCAAGCCTATGGACTGCAGAAGATCGATGTGAAGGAACTGCAGGTCGATTTGTTATCTGTTACGGCCCATAAGCTTAACGGACCTAAAGGGATTGGCTTTCTTTATGCCAATAAAAACGTCATGCTTTCATCTCGTTTGTTTGGCGGTGAGCAAGAGCGAAAACGCAGAGCAGGAACGGAGAATGTCCCTGCAATTGCAGGCTTTCTAGAGGCAATTCGTGTTGCGCAGGAAGAACGGGAAGCGAAGACAGAGCAGTATAAAAGCTATCAGGAACTTTTTGTACAAAAATTGAATGAAAATGAAGTGAATTTTACCCGGAACGGATCACTTGATTATTCAATGCCACATGTACTAAACTTAAGCTTTCCTGGAACAAATGTAGAGCAAATGCTTGTGAACCTTGACCTTGCTGGAATTGCGGCATCAAGCGGTTCTGCCTGCACAGCGGGTTCTATTGAACCATCACATGTGCTTGTTGCGATGTTTGGAAAAGGAGACGATCGTCTGCAAAATTCGATCCGTTTTAGTTTTGGCTTATTCAACACAGCGGAACAGGTTGAAAAAGCAGCACTTGAAACGAGTAAAATTATAAAGCGATTAACATAAAGTGATACTCCATATGCTTGCTATTTGTAAGAACTTTAGCTAACGATATGCTTATTGATTGGAACGGAATGGTGCGAGACTCCTGCGAGAGGAGTGGGAAGGTGAGACCCCACTGGAGCAAAGTGACGAGGAGGCTCACCACCCGCCCTGCGGAAAGCGAGTACCATGGAGTGGAAATCATTTAAGATAACATAAATAAAAGAAAAACAGAAACGTGGTGAAAAACATGAAAAAAGATCCTAAAGATACACGCGTTGTTGTCGGGATGTCGGGCGGCGTTGATTCATCTGTGGCAGCACTTCTTTTAAAAGAACAAGGCTATGACGTCATCGGTATTTTCATGAAAAACTGGGATGATACGGATGAATTTGGCGTTTGTACAGCAACGGAAGATTATAACGATGTCATCAGAGTCTGCAACCAAATTGGCATTCCTTATTATGCGGTAAACTTTGAAAAGCAGTATTGGGAAAAGGTATTTACGTACTTTCTTGATGAATACAAAGCTGGAAGAACTCCAAATCCTGATGTAATGTGCAATAAGGAAATCAAATTCAAAGCGTTTCTTGAGCATGCTGTCAGCTTAGGTGCCGATTACTTAGCAACAGGTCACTATGCACGAGTCGAATACCGTGATGGTGAATACAAAATGCTGAGAGGGCTTGACGAAAATAAAGATCAAACCTATTTCCTTAACCAGCTGACACAAGAACAGCTTTCAAAAGTTATGTTCCCGATTGGTGATATCGAAAAGTCAAAGGTTAGGGAATTAGCGGCGAAAGCAGAGCTGGCAACAGCAACGAAAAAGGATAGTACGGGCATTTGTTTTATTGGCGAGCGCAATTTCAAAGAATTCCTCGGAAACTATCTGCCAGCACAGCCGGGCAATATGGAAACATTTGACGGCAAAGTGGTTGGGCGCCATGATGGTTTAATGTACTATACAATCGGCCAGCGCCATGGACTTGGCATTGGCGGAGCAGGCGAACCTTGGTTTGCGATTGGCAAGGACTTAAAGCGCAATGTTCTTTATGTGGGACAAGGTTTTCATAATGAAAAGCTTTATTCAGACAGTATCACAGCTGTAAATGTGAGCTGGGTTTCAGATGAAAAACCACCTCAAACATTTGAATGTACAGCAAAGTTCAGATACCGTCAGGCTGACAATAAAGTAACAGTAGAACTCGCCGACGACAATACGGTTAAAGTTACCTTCCATGAACCAATCCGCGCAATTACACCAGGACAAGCGGTTGTCTTCTACGATGGAGACGTCTGCCTGGGCGGGGGAACCATTGACCAAGTATTCAAAAACGAAGACCGTCTTACGTATGTAGGATAGTTTTAATAGTAGATCTTCAATTAAATCCATTTTCTAAAGGGATATAAATCTATAAAAAAAGAGAGATTTTATCAGGATATGCCTGGTTGATTGGAACGGAAGGGTACGAGACTCCTGCGGGAGAAGTGGAAATGATGAGACCCCACAGGCGCACGCGCCGAGGAGGCTCATCTTCCACCCGCGGAAAGCGAGTACCCTGCAGTGGAAATCACTTTTACACATTGCTGAAAACAAGCCCTGAATCACTGAATTCAGGGCTTTCTTCCGTCCTAAAATAAAAATATGCTATACTTTCAGTGAATGGAGTGATTGTACAATGGATAAAAATCAGCAAGGTATTCAATACATGCAAGAAGGAAAATGGGAAGAAGCTGCACAGTCCTTTATGGAAGCCATTGAAAAGCAGCCGGACAACCCAGTTCTATACATAAACTTTGGCAACGTCTTAGCAGCTGTCGGCGACCCTGAAAAAGCGCTGAAATTCTATGAAAAGGCGATTGCACTTGATGAAAATGCCGCTGCCGCTTACTATAGCGCAGGTAACTTATACTATGATGAGCAAAACTTTGAAGAAGCAAAAAACATGTTTGAGCGAGCGATGCAAAAAGGCTTAAATACTGGTGATAATTATTTCATGCTCGGCATGTCTTTGATGGCGCTTGATCAGGCCCGTCTTGCACTGCCATACCTGCAGCGCAGCACAGAATTAAACGAAGAAGATGCTGAGGCCTCTTTTCAATATGGCCTATGTCTTGCAGGACTGGAATTCATTGAAGAAGCTATTGCACAATTTAAAAAGTGCATCAGCATAGATGAAGATCATGCAGATGCTTACTACAATCTAGGTGTAGCGTACGGTTTCCAGGAAAAAGAAAAAGAAGCATTAGAACACTTCGAGAAGGCACTGGAAATTCAGCCTGATCATGTCCTTGCAGGATACGGGAAAAAATTGATCGAGAAGGAATAGAGCTGGAGATATTCTTATTTAAATCATTTTTATAATGGTAATCAGTAAGATTCCTGATGAAGTGAAATTAATACACTTATTGTTAAAAAGCCTTTGAAGGGAGGGACCATCAATGGAGGAGCAGGGCTCATTAAACTTGTTTTCCGGTGCAGAAGAAAAATATATGAAAGGCAAGCATCTTGTGACAATTTTTCATAACGAGCAAAACATGTACACGGTGCTGCGTTTGCGGGTTGAAGATACAAATCATACATATGAAGATAAAGAAGCTGTGATCACGGGCTATTTTCCAAAGCTACATGAGCATGAGACATATATTTTTTACGGAGAGCTAAAGGAGCATCCGAAATTTGGTGTCCAGCTTCATGCTACCCATTACCGCAAGGATATACCGCAGACAAAGCAGGGCGTTGCTAATTACTTATCTAGTGATCTTTTTAAAGGGATTGGAACTAAAACAGCGGAAAGCATTGTGGAGGAGCTTGGAGAGAATGCCATCTCAAAAATACTGAATGAGCCTTCAATTCTTGATCGGGTTCCCAAGCTTTCCGGCGAAAAAGCAAAGCTTGTCTATGATACGTTAATGGAGCATCAGGGATTGGAGCAGGCCATGATTGCTCTAAATCAATATGGCTTTGGACCGCAGCTTTCGATGCGAATTTATCAGGCGTATAAAGAACAAACGGTAGATATGATACAAAATAACCCATACAAGCTTGTTGAAGATGTTGAAGGAATCGGTTTTTCGCGCGCGGATGAGCTGGGATATCAGATCGGGATATCGGGCAGCCATCCTGATCGCATTAGAGCCGCATGCCTTTATATGCTTGAAACCGGCAGCATGCAGAATGGACATGTGTTTATGTATGCCAGAGACCTTCTGCCGAGTGTTAAGCAGCTGCTTGAGGATAATAAGCGTGACCAGATCGAGTTCGCTGATATTTCCAAGGAAATTGTGAAGCTTGGGGAAGAAGGCAAGATTATGGCGGAGGATCAGCGCCTCTATTTGCCTCCATTGTATTTTTCAGAAAAGGGAATCGTAACAAATATAAAAAGGATTCTGCAGCAGACACAATATGATCAGCAATTTCCTGAATCAGAGTTTTTAATGGCATTAGGTGAGCTTGAGGAACGGCTAGGGGTTCAGTATGCTCCTTCACAAAAGGAAGCGATCCAGAAGGCGCTGATGAGTCCGATGCTTATTTTAACCGGTGGGCCTGGTACGGGGAAAACAACTGTTATCAAGGGAATTGTGGAACTGTATGGAGAACTGCATGGCTGCTCGCTTGAACCAGGCTCTTATAAGCAGGAAGAAACCTTTCCGTTTCTGCTTGCTGCCCCAACAGGCAGAGCGGCTAAACGAATGGCAGAATCAACTGGACTGCCCGCTGTAACCATTCATCGCCTGCTCGGCTGGAATGGCAGTGAAGGTTTTGATCACCATGACGAAAATCCGCTTGAGGGAAAAATTTTAATTGTGGATGAAACGTCGATGGTTGATATTTGGCTGGCGAATCAGTTGTTTAAAGCTGTGCCAGAAAATATGCAGGTTATTTTGGTAGGAGATGAAGATCAGCTGCCATCCGTAGGTCCTGGGCAGGTACTAAAAGATCTCTTAAGGGCTGAACGGCTTCCCACAGTCCGATTAATAGACATTTATCGCCAAGCTGAGGGATCTTCCATCATCGAGCTTGCTCATGAAATGAAAAAAGGACAGCTTCCAGCGAATATTAGCTCTCCTCAGCCTGATCGTTCTTTTATAAAATGCGGGCCAGGTCAAATTGGAGCTGTTGTTGAAAAAGTAGTTCTAAATGCCAAGAAAAAGGGTTATACAGCTAAGGATATTCAAGTGCTGGCGCCAATGTATAGAGGACCCGCCGGAATTGACAAGCTAAATTTAATGCTGCAGGAAATTTTCAACAGCAATCCCGATGGTTCACGAAAGGAGCTGGCCTTTGGTGATGTAAAATACCGTATCGGCGATAAAGTGCTTCAGCTTGTGAATCAGCCTGAAAATCATGTATTTAATGGAGATATGGGTGAAATTGTCTCAATCTTTTATGCAAAAGAAAATACGGAAAAGCAGGATATGATTGTCGTTTCTTTTGAAGGAGTCGAGGCAACTTATACAAGGCAGGACTTGAATCAGATCACGCATGCATACTGCTGCTCTGTTCATAAATCTCAAGGAAGCGAGTTTCCGATTGTTATTTTGCCTGTTGTGAAAAGCTATTACAGAATGCTGCGGAGAAATCTTTTATACACAGCTATTACACGAAGCAGACAGTTTTTAATTTTGTGCGGAGAAGAAGACGCCCTCAAGATCGGTGTGGAACGTGCAGATGAGCAGGCCCGGCTGACAAGATTAACAGAAAAATTGCAAGAAGGAATTGTTGAACAGGGTGAAATAGATTCTTCAGAACAAACAGAAGAGTTATCATACGAAGAAATATTGCTGGCTGCTGACCCAATGATTGGGATGGAAAATATAACGCCGTATGATTTTATGGAAAAAGAATATAGCTAATAGAAACAGTCTAAGTTAGGCTGTTTTTTTATGGGAAGCTTTACCAATCGACACAAGAAGGCGGGATATCTAATGCCAAAGAAAAACGACAACAAGCTTACCTATGCAGAGATTGAGGCATATAAGATGAAAGAAGGCAGCTCACATGAGTTTTCAGAGGAGCTGGCTGATGGCGGAGAACGAAATCAGCGCTTTGATAAACCGCGCTACAATAAGAAATAAGCTTTACTGCAGTATGTCCATGATTTGAATACTGATGTTCGGGAAGGTGGGAGCGCTCCTGAGGACATTTTCCCTTTTAAAAGGCTTGACCGTTTTTAACGCGAATACAGGCGATAAACTCGGCAGTATTTGCGATTTATTTATTTCGCAGGATGGACTCGTAAAGGGTCTGTTATTGAAAAAAGGTGCTCTCTTAAAGAAAACATTTCTCATTGATATTAACGATGTATCTTCGTTTGGCTGGGATGGTGTGATGATTCCAAGCCCTGCTGTAATGAAGCCGGTTCACAAAGGGGAAGAATACACATGTGAGAGCCACAATCGCTTAACCGGCAAGATGCTGATGACGAAAGAGGGCGAACGACTGGGTTTGCTTGAGGATGTATATTTTTCCGAAGAAGTGGGCACAATCGTAGGGTATGAATGTACCGATGGCTTTTTTTCAGATATGCTCGAAGGAAAACATGTCATTAAGACAGAAGAGCCCCCTGCGATTGGAAAAGACGCCATCATTGTTAATGTAAAATAAAAATGAGGTGTCTTACGTCTATGTTAAAATGCCCAAACTGCGGTAGCAAGGATATCGGGAAAATTGGCATCAATCAGTATTATTGCTGGGGATGCTTTATAGAGCTATCATTATCCAAAGGAATCATCAATACCCATCAGGTTGAAGAAGATGGATCACTAAGCTCTCTTGACGACTTGTTTGCTGAAGATGAGCGCCGCTATTCATCGTGACGAAAATTTAGCGGATCGAGGTGTGTTAGATGAACAAAATTTTAACCTCAGCAGCACTTATTGGAGCTGGATATGCTGTTTACAATGCAACTCAAAAAAACAAAATGTTTTCTTCAAGAAATATGAAAAGATTACAGAAGAAAATGACAAAAGCACTTTTTTAAGGATGATATAGGGATACTAATTCGCAGATGAATTGGTATCCCTATTTTTATTATGATGGAGTGTTCCTTTTTCTTAGAGCTTTGAAGCTAAGTGTTCTTAGTAAATGCCTGCTGAAGCAATGATCGCTATACTCCACATGATAAGAGTAAATGAAATGGTCAGCCAAACGGTGTTTTTTGCCGTGTTTTCGTCGTTTTTTACCTTTTTTAAAATTGATACTAAATTCAAGCAAAACATAATACATAAGACAGGCATGAAGAACCAGCCAAAATACAGAGACGCAATCATCATAGGTTTTTTCTCCCCCATTTCATTTCTTATATGCATATAAGCCAATATATGGTTGCTGTTTTAAACTTATTTTACCATTTTTGGTTAATTTATTTCAGCAGATTTCTTTGGTTGTGAAACAAGTGCCCGTCAGTCGGGAAAATCGGTGGGGGAGGGAATGAAAGAAGAGGTTAAGTGCCCGCCAGCTGGGGAAATTGATGCTGGAGGGAAATTTAGAAGAGGTTAAGTGCCCGTCAGCCGGGAAAATTGATGGTGGAGGGAACTAAAGGAGAGGTTAAGTGCCCGTCAGTTGGAAAAATTGATGGTGGAGGGAACTAAAGAAGAGGTTAAGTGCCCGCCAGCCGGGAAAATTGATGGTGGAGGGAACTAAAGAAGGGGTTAAGTGCCCGCCAGCCGGGAAAATTGATGCTAAAGGGAACTAAAGAAGAGGTTAAGTGCCCGTCAGCCGAAAAAATCGGCGGTGAAGGGAACAAAAGAAGAAGCAAAGTGTCCGCCAGCTGTGAAATTCGATGGTGAAAGAAACAAAAGAAGGAGCATGTGCGCGTCAGCCGTGAAAATTGGTGTTGAAGGGAACCAAAGAAGGAGCAAATGGCCCGCCACCCCAAAAAATCCACCCCGACAGAAACAAAAAGCGCAGAAAAACACCCCCCATCCAAAATAAATGTATGATTCTCCCTCTTCTCTCTCACACTATCCAGTGAGGGGGCGACTTCAATGAATATCCCTATAAAGTGGTTTTACCGATTAGGGTTTTTGCTGCTTTTATTTATTGTTATTTTTGTTTTTTTAAAATTGAAGACATTATGGCATCCGGTGTTGGATATTTTTCTAGCTGTATTAATTCCGTTTATCATCGGTGCGTTTATTACATATTTGCTTCATCCGATTGTGGAGCGTCTGCATGAAACAGGGATGCATCGGGGTGTGGCCATTTGCATAATCTATATAATTTTCTTCGGAGGAATAGGATTCGCTCTGTATAAAGGAATTCCAGCCTTTATTCATCAGCTTAGAGACTTGGCGGAAAGTGCTCCGCAATTTAGCGAGCAATATCGAAGCTGGACTCAAATTATTCAGCAGAAAACTTCAATGTGGCCAGAAGGATTACAGACAAGAGTGGATAGCGGAATTACAGCGGCTGAGGAAACGTTAGACAAGTTGCTGACGAAGATCTTGGCTGTGCTGATGAATTTTGTCAATGATATTGTCATGATCTTACTGATTCCATTTATTTCTTTTTACTTGTTAAAAGATTATCCGCTCGTAAAAAAGGCGGTTTGGTATTTAACACCGCGCAGGTGGCGAAAAGAAGGACTGTTGTTTTTAAAAGATGTTGATAAGTCATTGGGCAGCTATATCCGCGGTCAGCTGCTTGTTTGTATCATCATAGGTTCCTTGTCAGCCATTTTGTTTTGGCTGTTTGGAATTAACTATTCCCTTCTTTTAGGTCTGATTATTGGCATAACTAATGTCATTCCTTATTTTGGTCCCATTATTGGAGCAGTACCGGCTGTCATCATTGCAGCAACCATGTCTACGAAAATGGTATTGATCGCCATTGGGATTGTGCTCGTTTTGCAGTTTCTTGAGGGTAATGTACTTTCCCCTTTCATTATGGGCCATAGTCTTCATATGCATCCGCTCGTGATCATGCTTGCACTTTTAGCAGGGGGAGAGGCAGCCGGAATCATCGGCCTGATTATTGCTGTTCCGATTCTGGCGGTCATAAAAGTCAGCCTTCTGCACGCCAAAAAGCATTTTTCAAAAAAGAGGGAGCGAGAGCCTGTGAAGCATTGACAAACCGCCTTTCTTATCGCTATAATGCGCTTATAAATGAATTTATACTGAAAACATATTGATGGAACAAGTATGTTATAGACCACTACATAGAGAGGGGATTCCATGGCTGGAAGAATCCCTGGGTGAAGGATAACAGAACGCTAATCCTGAATGCAGCTAATCCCTGCCGTTATCCGCGTTAAGGATCTGAGAGATAACAGAGGACATGCTCTGTTATTATCAGGGTGGTACCGCGAGTATAGTCCTCGTCCCTGTTTTGGGATGAGGGCTTTTTGTATTTTCAAAAGATTATAACTATGGAGGAATAAAGATGAAGAATTTATCAGGATCAGATATTCGCCGCCTCTTTTTAGAGTACTTTAAGGAAAAAGGGCATGCCATTGAACCAAGTGCTTCCCTTGTACCCCATGAGGATCCGTCCCTTTTGTGGATCAACAGTGGTGTAGCAACATTGAAAAAATACTTTGACGGCCGCGTAGTGCCTGAGAATCCGCGTATCACGAATGCTCAAAAATCAATACGTACAAATGATATTGAAAACGTAGGGAAAACAGCTCGTCACCATACATTCTTTGAGATGCTAGGGAACTTTTCAATTGGCGACTATTTTAAAGAAGAAGCCATTGAGTTCGCGTGGGAATTTCTTACGTCAGAGAAATGGATTGGCTTTGAAGAAGAAAAGCTTTCGGTAACGATTCATCCTGAGGATGATGAGGCATACAGCATCTGGCGTGAAAAAATCGGGGTTCCAGAAGAGCGCATCATTCGTTTAGAGGGGAATTTCTGGGATATCGGAGAAGGCCCAAGCGGTCCGAACACAGAAATCTTTTATGATCGCGGTCCAGAGTATGGAAACGATGAGAATGATCCAGAATTATACCCAGGCGGAGAAAATGAAAGATATTTAGAAGTTTGGAATTTGGTGTTCTCTGAGTTCAACCATAATCCAGATGGTACATACACACCGCTGCCAAAGAAAAATATTGAT
>NZ_LT800494.1:1384352-1546034 GCF_900166665.1 Cytobacillus gottheilii
AAAATTGATGGTGGAGGGAACTAAAGAAGGGGTTAAGTGCCCGCCAGCCGGGAAAATTGATGCTAAAGGGAACTAAAGAAGAGGTTAAGTGCCCGTCAGCCGAAAAAATCGGCGGTGAAGGGAACAAAAGAAGAAGCAAAGTGTCCGCCAGCTGTGAAATTCGATGGTGAAAGAAACAAAAGAAGGAGCATGTGCGCGTCAGCCGTGAAAATTGGTGTTGAAGGGAACCAAAGAAGGAGCAAATGGCCCGCCACCCCAAAAAATCCACCCCGACAGAAACAAAAAGCGCAGAAAAACACCCCCCATCCAAAATAAATGTATGATTCTCCCTCTTCTCTCTCACACTATCCAGTGAGGGGGCGACTTCAATGAATATCCCTATAAAGTGGTTTTACCGATTAGGGTTTTTGCTGCTTTTATTTATTGTTATTTTTGTTTTTTTAAAATTGAAGACATTATGGCATCCGGTGTTGGATATTTTTCTAGCTGTATTAATTCCGTTTATCATCGGTGCGTTTATTACATATTTGCTTCATCCGATTGTGGAGCGTCTGCATGAAACAGGGATGCATCGGGGTGTGGCCATTTGCATAATCTATATAATTTTCTTCGGAGGAATAGGATTCGCTCTGTATAAAGGAATTCCAGCCTTTATTCATCAGCTTAGAGACTTGGCGGAAAGTGCTCCGCAATTTAGCGAGCAATATCGAAGCTGGACTCAAATTATTCAGCAGAAAACTTCAATGTGGCCAGAAGGATTACAGACAAGAGTGGATAGCGGAATTACAGCGGCTGAGGAAACGTTAGACAAGTTGCTGACGAAGATCTTGGCTGTGCTGATGAATTTTGTCAATGATATTGTCATGATCTTACTGATTCCATTTATTTCTTTTTACTTGTTAAAAGATTATCCGCTCGTAAAAAAGGCGGTTTGGTATTTAACACCGCGCAGGTGGCGAAAAGAAGGACTGTTGTTTTTAAAAGATGTTGATAAGTCATTGGGCAGCTATATCCGCGGTCAGCTGCTTGTTTGTATCATCATAGGTTCCTTGTCAGCCATTTTGTTTTGGCTGTTTGGAATTAACTATTCCCTTCTTTTAGGTCTGATTATTGGCATAACTAATGTCATTCCTTATTTTGGTCCCATTATTGGAGCAGTACCGGCTGTCATCATTGCAGCAACCATGTCTACGAAAATGGTATTGATCGCCATTGGGATTGTGCTCGTTTTGCAGTTTCTTGAGGGTAATGTACTTTCCCCTTTCATTATGGGCCATAGTCTTCATATGCATCCGCTCGTGATCATGCTTGCACTTTTAGCAGGGGGAGAGGCAGCCGGAATCATCGGCCTGATTATTGCTGTTCCGATTCTGGCGGTCATAAAAGTCAGCCTTCTGCACGCCAAAAAGCATTTTTCAAAAAAGAGGGAGCGAGAGCCTGTGAAGCATTGACAAACCGCCTTTCTTATCGCTATAATGCGCTTATAAATGAATTTATACTGAAAACATATTGATGGAACAAGTATGTTATAGACCACTACATAGAGAGGGGATTCCATGGCTGGAAGAATCCCTGGGTGAAGGATAACAGAACGCTAATCCTGAATGCAGCTAATCCCTGCCGTTATCCGCGTTAAGGATCTGAGAGATAACAGAGGACATGCTCTGTTATTATCAGGGTGGTACCGCGAGTATAGTCCTCGTCCCTGTTTTGGGATGAGGGCTTTTTGTATTTTCAAAAGATTATAACTATGGAGGAATAAAGATGAAGAATTTATCAGGATCAGATATTCGCCGCCTCTTTTTAGAGTACTTTAAGGAAAAAGGGCATGCCATTGAACCAAGTGCTTCCCTTGTACCCCATGAGGATCCGTCCCTTTTGTGGATCAACAGTGGTGTAGCAACATTGAAAAAATACTTTGACGGCCGCGTAGTGCCTGAGAATCCGCGTATCACGAATGCTCAAAAATCAATACGTACAAATGATATTGAAAACGTAGGGAAAACAGCTCGTCACCATACATTCTTTGAGATGCTAGGGAACTTTTCAATTGGCGACTATTTTAAAGAAGAAGCCATTGAGTTCGCGTGGGAATTTCTTACGTCAGAGAAATGGATTGGCTTTGAAGAAGAAAAGCTTTCGGTAACGATTCATCCTGAGGATGATGAGGCATACAGCATCTGGCGTGAAAAAATCGGGGTTCCAGAAGAGCGCATCATTCGTTTAGAGGGGAATTTCTGGGATATCGGAGAAGGCCCAAGCGGTCCGAACACAGAAATCTTTTATGATCGCGGTCCAGAGTATGGAAACGATGAGAATGATCCAGAATTATACCCAGGCGGAGAAAATGAAAGATATTTAGAAGTTTGGAATTTGGTGTTCTCTGAGTTCAACCATAATCCAGATGGTACATACACACCGCTGCCAAAGAAAAATATTGATACAGGTATGGGTCTTGAGCGTATGGCCTCTGTTGTGCAAAATGTGCCAACAAACTTTGATACAGACCTCTTTATGCCAATCATCAATGCTACTGAAGAAATTTCCGGCGTGAAATATGGTGAAAACAAAGAGGCAGATGTGGCCTTTAAGGTCATTGCAGACCACATTCGTACGGTTGCTTTTGCGATTGGCGATGGAGCATTGCCATCCAATGAAGGTCGAGGCTATGTTTTAAGAAGGCTTTTGAGAAGAGCGGTTCGTTATGCGAAGCAAATTCAAATTAACCGTCCGTTCATGTTTGAGTTAGTTGACGTGGTCGGCGATGTGATGAAGGACTTCTATCCGCAGGTTTCAGAAGGAAAAGATTTTATCCAAAAAGTAATTAAAAACGAAGAAGAGCGTTTCCATGAGACATTAAACGAAGGATTGGCGATTCTTTCTACGGTTATAAAAGGTGAAAAAGAGAAAGGAAGTACGGTGATCCAAGGTTCAGATGTATTCCGCCTTTATGACACATACGGCTTCCCGGTTGAATTAACAGAAGAGTACGCTGAAGAGGAAGGCATGACAATCGATCATGATGGCTTTGAGCGTGAGATGGAACTGCAGCGGGACCGTGCACGTTCTGCTCGGCAGGATGTTGATTCCATGCAGGTGCAGGAAGGTGTACTTGGGGATTATAAAGAAAAGAGTGAGTTTGTCGGCTACGAAAATCTTTATAGCGAAGCAAACGTTTTGGCGATTATTAAGGATGGCCAATTCGCAGATGAAGCAGCAGAAGGTGACGAGGTTCAATTTATTTTAAATCAAACGCCTTTCTATGCTGAAAGCGGCGGACAAATCGCTGATAGAGGAACTCTGGAAGCTGAAGGAGTGACCGTACATGTAAAAGACGTACAAAAAGCTCCAAACGGACAAAATCTGCACCGTGCAGTCGTTTCAAAAGGAACGTTAAAGGTGAATAGTTCTGTGAAGGCAGTAGTGGATGCATTTAATCGCTCTAAGATTATTAAGAATCACACAGCTACTCACTTGCTTCATCAGGCATTAAAAGATGTTTTAGGAGCGCATGTAAATCAGGCAGGTTCCCTTGTTGAGCCAGATCGCCTTCGCTTTGACTTTTCACACTTCGGTCAAATTACGGCTGAAGAAATAGAAAAGATTGAACAAATTGTTAACGAAAAGATTTGGCATAGCCTTCAAGTGAATATTGAGAACAAAGGCATTGAAGAGGCAAAAGCAATGGGTGCAATGGCATTGTTTGGTGAAAAATACGGCAAAGTGGTCCGTGTTGTTCAAATCGGCGAATACAGCCTGGAGCTTTGCGGCGGATGCCATGTTCCAAACACATCTGTGATTGGCTTATTTAAAATCCAATCAGAAAGCGGTATTGGCGCAGGAACACGCAGAATTGAAGCGGTAACAGGTGAAGGTGCATATGCGTTGATGAACGAGCAAATCATTACCCTTAAAGATGCTGCTTCAAAATTAAAAACAAATCCAAAAGATGTTCCATCAAGAATTGATGTTCTTCTAGGAGAAATGAAGCAGATTCAACGGGAAAATGAATCATTAGCGGCTAAGCTGGGGAACATTGAAGCAGGAAGTCTTGTCGACATGGCGCAGGAAATCAATGGAGTCAAGCTGCTTTCCGCAAGAGTACAGGCTTCTGACATGAACAATCTTCGTAACATGGCGGATGACCTAAAGAAAAAGCTTGGTTCAGCGATTGTCGTTTTAGGCAGCGCAAATGAGGGGAAAGTAAATTTAATTGCTGGTGTAACAGAAGATCTGATTAAAAATGGATATCATGCTGGAAAGTTAGTCAAAGAAGTAGCTTCCCGCTGCGGTGGCGGTGGCGGCGGCCGTCCAGATATGGCTCAGGCAGGCGGCAAAGATCCTGAAAAGCTTGAAGAAGCACTGCAATTCGCGGCTGAATGGGTGAAATCCATTTGATCTTAGGCAAAAGTAGTGTAAAATGTAGGTAACCATCAGTGGTCAAGCTCTAGAATGTTGATTCTGTGCGTGACGACGAATATATCGCTCAAATGGTAAAGCGAGGTGTAAAAAATGAGCTCATTTGATAAAACAATGAGATTCAACTTTCCTGAGGAACCGATCGAACAGGATGTGAATGATGTCCTTTTCCAAGTGTATGGAGCGCTTCAGGAAAAAGGGTACAACCCAATTAACCAGATCGTCGGTTATCTGCTTTCAGGAGATCCTGCTTATATTCCACGCCATAAGGACGCACGTAATGTGATCCGCAAGCTGGAACGGGATGAAATTATTGAAGAACTTGTCAAATCATACTTGAAACAGCAGCGAGAGGGATAATCATGCGGACGATGGGATTAGATGTCGGCTCGAAAACAGTCGGCGTCGCAATAAGCGATGCGTTTGGATGGACAGCGCAAGGCTTAGAAACCATAAAGATCAATGAAGAAGAAAAGCAGTTTGGATTTGATCGTATTGGTGAAATTATTAAAGAACATGAAGTCAGTAAAATTGTTGTTGGCTTCCCGAAGAATATGAACGGTACTGTTGGCCCGCGCGGCGAAGCAAGCCAGTTCTACGGGAGCGAGCTTGAGAAGCTCTTCGGTCTGCCTGTTGTTCTATGGGACGAGCGTCTTACCACAATGGCAGCAGAGCGCGTACTTTTAGAAGCAGATGTCAGCCGAAAGAAGCGCAAGCAAGTCATTGACAAAATGGCTGCCGTCATGATTTTACAAGGCTTTTTGAATAGCCAAAATTAATGAGGTGAAAGAAAATGGATCACGGTGAAAAAAATATTACAGTAGTAGACGAAGAAGGCAACGAGCAGCTTTGCGAAGTGCTATTTACATTTAACTCAGACGAGTTCGGCAAATCATATGTTTTGTACTATCCAATTGGCGAAGAAGATGATGAAGAAGAAATTGAAATTCATGCATCTGCGTTCATTCCTAGCGATGACTATACAGATGGCGAGCTTCAGCCGATTGAAACTGATGAAGAGTGGGATCTTATCGAAGAGATGCTCAACACTTTCTTAGCAGAGCAAGAAGAAGAATAAAAAGAAAAAGCCTTCAGATTATATCTGGAGGCTTTTTTGTGCCTTCAGGAAATAAGTAGCAGCCAAGAAAAGTTTCTTTGACTTAGCTCATAGATAGAAGATTTAGGCAGTTTTCGCCACATTGATTTACGCTCTAGGATGCCCAAATCAACTGGTCTTTTGTCAAATAGAAAACTTGTCTAGATACAATAATCTTTTACAAAGAACAAAGTTTTAAAAAGGAAAGGGTGGTCGAAATTTGTTCATATCGACAAAAGATGCCTTAATTATTGGAGATTATTGTAATTTGTTCATGGGAATTGTAATAATTTGCGACTTCATTCCGAAAATATAGTATAATAATGCGAGATATGAGAGCAGAAGGGCACATCCTTGATTCTAAGAGGAAAGGTTTATAAAAAGAATAACAGCCGCCCGTTAAGTAGGAGGGAAAATCGTTTGTCATCAAATGAAACGAAAGATAAAAAATCATTTATTCGCCAAAAGTTGACTGAACGGCAAAGTGAAGCAAAAGTGGTAAGAAAGATTGTGTTTATCACAACAATTGTGTTAATTCTCATTATTGGAGGAATAGTTGGCGGAGGATATTTGTATATTAACTCAGCTATCAAGCCTGCGGATCCTGAAAACAATACAGAAAAGCAAGTTGAAATTCCAATTGGTTATTCTGTTACAGGAATTGCACAAGTATTAGAAGACAATGGAATTATTAAAGATGCTCGTGTTTTTAAGTATTATGTCAAGCTTAAAAATGAATCAGGCTTTATGGCAGGCACCTATGATATGAAGCCTTCAATGACTTTAGATGAAATTATCGGCAGTTTAAAAACAGGTTCAGTAATGGATGAGGTTGTATTCCAGATGACAATCCCAGAAGGAAAACAGCTTGAGCAAATTGCCGGCATTATTGGAGAGAAAATTGGCCAGGAAACAGAAGCTGTATTCGAACAGCTTAACGACCAAGCATTTATTGAATCATTAATGGCCGACTATCCAAATCTATTAACTGATGAAATACTAAATGAAAACGTCCTTTATCCGCTAGAAGGCTATTTATTCCCAGCAACTTATCCGTTCTATAAAGAAGATCCAACTGTAGAAGAAATGGTTACGGTGATGCTGGATAAAACCAATTCAGTTGTTAATGAATATGTAGGTGAGATGGATGCCCAGGGGATGACGGTGCATGAGCTGCTGACCATGGCATCATTAATTGAAGAAGAAGCAACAGAACAGGTAGACAGAGAATCTATCTCAAGTGTTTTTTATAACAGAATGGAAACGGGCATGCCGCTTCAGACAGACCCAACCGTTTTATATGCACATGGCGAGCATTTAGATCGAGTATTGTATGAACATCTAGAAATTGACTCCCCATACAATACGTATCAAAATACTGGACTAACGCCAGGTCCAATCGCAAATGCGGGTGTATCCTCTATAGAAGCTGCACTATATCCATCAGAAACTGATTACCTGTACTTCCTGGCAACAGGAACTGGCGAAGTGTTATTCTCTACTACATTAGATGAACATAACCAGAAGAAAGCAGAGCATATAACGAATCAGTAGAATACAATGAGTTTGGGAAATAAGGATTTAACACATCCATAGAACCGAATGGTAGGAAGGTCATCTTTCTATCATTCGGTTTTTTATTTATGATTATTAAATATATATTATTAACATGAGTGAAATGGAACGGAGGACACTCGACTCCTGTGGGCAATAGAGGAAAAGGTGAGACCCCGCAGAAGCTTTAGCTTCGAGGAGGCTCAGCTTCCTCCCCACGGAAAGCGAGAGTCCGAAGCGCAGGTGGAACGGACTTGTTAAAATACCCAAACCAAGATGTTGAATATTAATTTCGTTTTGTCCCAGCTACTTGTTTACATACATAGCGAGTATTTTTCATTTGCGTCCCTTGAATCACCAGCCCCTTGCACTTTTCTTGTTGTCTAGTTCCAGAGCCTAGCCCCTCGAGGTCTTAAGCCAATCCAGTCAAAAGGTCAAAGAACGACCTTCCGCCTGGCTCGTCTTAAGCTTGTCGGGGCTGACCGAGGCTCTTGCACTTTTCTTGTTGTCTAGCTCCAGGGGCTAGCCCCTCGAGGTCATAAGTCAATCCGGCCAGAAGGTTAAAGAACAACCTTCCGGCCGGCTCGCCTTATGCTTGTCGGGGCTGGTCAAGCCCCTTGCGCTTTTCGGAATTTATGGTAAAATAGTTGAGGTGTTTATAGAGTAGACGATAGCGTCAATCACGGTGTGGGCCGAATGGCTCGTTTTTTGCAAAAGTGCTGCTTTTGTACATGCTCCAGTGAACGCTATTTTTTCATGTCTAAATGGATAATAAGAGGTGAGGGCAGTTTGCAAAATGATAAGCTGCATACTTATATAGAAAAATTAACGAAGGAACGCTCTCCGCTGCTGATGGAAATGGAACAGTATGCAGAGGAAAATGGCGTTCCCATTATGGAATTGGTCGGAATTGAAGCATTGCTTCAGTTATTAAGAATTCAGCAGGCAAGCTCCATTTTGGAGGTCGGAACGGCAATTGGTTATTCTGCACTTCGAATGGCATTAGCTTTACCTGAAAGCAAAATTGTCACATTAGAAAGAGACGAAGAACGAATTAAACTCGCCAGGCAATATATCCAGCGATCAGGACGGGAAGAGCAAATCATTCAGCTGGCAGGAGATGCGCTTGAACTGGAGCAGGAGGTAGAGCATCATGGACCTTATGATGCCATCTTTATTGATGCGGCTAAAGGGCAGTATCAGCGATTCTTCGAAATGTATGCCCCATTTTTAAAAGATGATGGAGTCATTGTGACGGATAATGTTTTATTTAAAGGGCTTGTGTGTGAGGATGAGATTGAAAATAAGCGAATCCGCAGCTTAGTGAAAAAAATAAATGCGTTTAACGAATGGCTTATGTCACATGAAGATTACGACACTGTGATTCTTCCTGTTGGTGACGGAATTGCAATCAGTAAAAAGAGGTGAAGAATATGAAAAAGCCTGAATTATTAGTGACGCCTAAGTCAATTCAGCATATTGAAGAGTTAATTTCTGCCGGAGCAGATGCTTTTGTAATTGGTGAACAACGTTATGGTCTGCGGCTGGCAGCTGAATTTTCCAGAAAAGACGTGAAACAAGCAATCGAACTTGCACATGCTCATGGGAAAAAAGTGTATGTAGCCATGAATGCGATTTTCCATAATGACCGTGTAGCAGAGCTTGATGAGTATATCTCCTTTTTAGATGATGTACAAGCTGATGCTGTTATTTATGGAGATCCAGCTGTTCTGATGGCAGCGAAAGCAGCTGCGCCAAATATGAAGCTTCATTGGAATACTGAAACCACTGCGACGAACTGGTATACATGTAACTATTGGGGCAGAAAAGGGTCAAAACGAGCGGTTCTTGCCCGGGAAATTAATATGGATGCCATTATTGAAATTAAAGAACATGCAGAAGTGGAAATTGAAGTTCAAGTGCATGGCATGACAGCGATGTTCCAATCAAAGCGTTCCCTGCTAGGAAACTACTATGAGTATCAGGGGAAAGCATTAAAAGTTGAAAATAGAGCACAGGAAGAGAATATGTTCCTCCATGATAAAGAACGTGAAAACAAATATCCGATTTTTGAAGATGAAAATGGCACACATATCATGAGTCCAAATGATATCTGCATCATTGATGAGCTTCAGGAGCTAATGGAAGCTGGCATTGATTCTTTTAAAATTGATGGAATTTTAAAAAGTGAAGAGTATATTACTTTCGTAGCTGGATTGTACCGCAAAGCAATCGACATTTGCATTGAAGATCCGGACGCTTATGAAGACATAAAAGACGAGCTGCTGCAGCAGATTGAAGAAATTCAGCCGGCAAACAGATCGCTTGATACAGGATTTTTCTTTAAAGAAACTGTTTATTAACATAATTTTATAAGAATGTTGCTGTAACTGACCATTTGTTACCTGGAACGGAATGGCACGAGATTCCTGCGGAAGGAGTGGGAAGGTGAGACCTCGCAGGAGCTAGTGCCACGAGGAGCGCGCACCCGCCCTGCGGAAACCGAGCACCATGAAATGGGAATTAATTAGGAAGTATAATTACTGCAACAGCTTTTATTAGCAGAAGGAGGCAGCATATGACGACTTTGAGTGATAGAGTTTCAGAAATCGTCGATGGAAAGCGTGTCATTGTGAAAAAGCCAGAGCTTCTTGCGCCAGCAGGAAATCTGGAAAAACTAAAAATCGCTGTGCATTATGGAGCAGATGCTGTTTTTATTGGCGGTCAGGAATATGGCCTTCGTTCAAATGCAGGCAACTTTACGTTTGAGGAAATGAAAGAGGGCGTTGAATTTGCCCGCAAGTATGGTGCGAAAATATATGTAACAACCAATATTTTTGCACATAATGAAAATATTGATGGTCTTGAAGACTATTTAAAAGGATTACAAGAAGCTGGAGTGGCAGGCATTATTGTTGCAGATCCGCTTATTATCGAAACATGCCGCCGTGTAGCGCCGGATGTTGAGGTGCATTTAAGCACGCAGCAGTCACTGTCTAACTGGAGAGCCGTACAATTTTGGAAAGAAGAAGGCTTAGAGCGTGTCGTGCTTGCCCGTGAAACAAGTGCAGAGGACATTCAGGAAATGAAGGAAAAGGTTGATATTGAAATTGAAACCTTTATTCATGGTGCGATGTGTATTGCTTATTCTGGACGCTGTACGCTGAGCAATCATATGACAGCACGTGATTCCAACCGCGGCGGATGCTGTCAGTCTTGCCGCTGGGATTATGATTTATATCAGCTCGAGGATGAAAAAGAGGTTCCGCTTTTCACTGAGGTAGATGCACCATTTGCAATGAGTCCTAAGGATTTGAAGCTGATTGAATCGATTCCGCGCATGATTGAAATGGGCATTGACAGCTTAAAAATTGAAGGCAGAATGAAGTCTATTCACTATATTGCGACAGTTGTCAGCATATACCGCAAAGTGATTGACGCTTACTGTGCAGACCCAGAAAATTTTGTGATTCGGCCGGAATGGCTTAAAGAGCTTGATAAATGTGCGAACAGAGAGACAGCTCCAGCCTTTTTTGAGGGCGTGCCTGGGGTTCAGGAGCAAATGTTTGGCAACCATAGTAAGAAAACGAACTTTGATTTTGCCGGCCTTGTTCTTGACTATAATGAAGAAACACAAGTGGTTACACTGCAGCAGCGTAACTTCTTTAAACCGGGTGAAGAGGTTGAATTCTTTGGTCCGGAAATTGAAAACTTCAAGGTTGTTGTGGATAAAATTTGGGACGAAAAAGGAAATGAATTGGATGCAGCTCGTCATCCATTACAAATTGTACATTTCAAAGTGGATCAGCCCGTTTACCCGAATAACATGATGCGGAAGGAGATTTAACCAATGAATCGCAAACCAGTTGTTATCGGTGTAGCGGGGGGCTCCGGCTCTGGAAAGACAAGCGTTACAAAATCTATCTATGAAAGCTTTAAAGGGCATTCAATTTTATTGCTTGAACAAGATTACTATTATAAAGATCAGGGGCACCTTCCCTTTGAGGAACGCTTAAAAACGAATTATGATCATCCTCTTGCATTTGATAATGATCTGCTTATCGAACATATTCAAAAATTGCTTAATCATGAGGAGATCGCTAAACCGGTCTATGATTATGCGATGCATACAAGATCAGATGAATTTATCATGGTTGAACCGAAGGATGTTATTATTCTAGAAGGTATTTTAGTTTTAGAGGACGAACGCCTACGTAATCTCATGGATATCAAGCTTTTTGTTGATACAGATGCAGATTTGCGCATAATTCGCCGTTTGTTTAGAGACATTAAAGAGCGTGGACGTTCAATGGACTCTGTTATTGAACAATATGTGAATGTTGTGCGCCCAATGCATAATCAATTTATTGAGCCTACGAAGAGATATGCCGATGTGATTATCCCTGAGGGTGGTCATAATCATGTGGCGATTGACTTAATGGTCACAAAAATCAAAACAATTCTTGAACAAAAGTCTATTTTATGAAACAATAGCATAGAAAATGTAAGGAACATATTTTCTTAAAAGGATTGACACATCGTGTTAATGCTTTATAATGGATGAAATAATGCGCGCCCTTTTTAAAAGGACGCGCTCCTGTGCATTTTAACTAAAATGTGAACAGTGTACATACATTTTGACACAAATGCCCCTTTGGGTGTGTGAATACAGAAGGAGTGAAGATCTTGGCTACAGAAAAAGTATTTCCAATGACACAAGCTGGAAAAGAAAAGCTTGAACAAGAATTAGAACAATTAAAATCAGTAAAGCGTAAAGAAGTAGTTGAAAGAATTAAGATTGCCCGCAGTTTCGGTGATCTATCAGAAAACTCTGAGTATGATTCTGCAAAAGAGGAGCAAGCATTTGTTGAAGGCAGAATCACAACGCTTGAAAATATGATCCGTAATGCGAAAATAATTGAAGAAGAAGATATGAGCACAGATGGCGTTTCTTTAGGCCGTTCCGTTACATTCATTGAACTTCCAGATGGTGATGAAGAAACATACACAATCGTGGGAAGCGCTGAAGCTGATCCTTTCGATGGGAAAATCTCAAACGATTCTCCAATCGCGAAAAGCTTACTTGGACGCAAAGTTGGAGACGAAGTAACCGTTCAAACACCAGGCGGTGACATGAACGTCCGCATCGTTACCATTAAGTAAGCGGTTTTATTTTATTTTAATAAGTTTGAAAAAACAAAACCTCGTCAAAACTTTTGACGAGGTGTTTTTTATGTGGAGAAAAAGAGCTGTATTTATATTAGCTGCTTGTATAGTCCTGCTGTCTGTTTTGTTAGGAAGACTCGCACAGATCCAGTTGCTTCAAACTGAAAATTTTACAGAGAATGGAATCAATTTATTAGAGGCCAGTGTGCAGCAGAGATCACAAGAAATGATTCTGGATACCGGCAGAGGCAATTTTGTAGATCGTCATGGAGACCCGCTTACACATACATACAAACCAGTACTCATACTATTTCCTTTTTTAGCAAACATGGATTGGAATGTGAAGCAGGTTTCTGATATAACAGGAGCGTCTGAATATGCATTAAGATATGCGGTTGAACAGGCAAAGGAGCCAATTGCTTTTGGGAGTCCCAAGCCACTGGAGCTGACAAGTGTGCAAATGCAGCAAATCAACGAGCTGCAAATTCCAGGCGTTTTTGCGGTAGATAAGAAATATCATCTTCTGGATAATCCCGCTGAACAATTAATTGGCATTACCAGTATGAACAAAGAGGTTGTTCAGCAGCGATATCCTGACAAGCAGCTTTCTGAAGATACGATGGTTGGTGTAACCGGAATGGAGAAAAGCTTCGATGAGTTTCTGCTCCCAGAGGGAAATTCTAAGCTCGTTTATCATGTGGATGCCATAGGAGGACCATTGTTTGGGATCGATGTTAAATACGTTGAACCTGCAAACCCTTACTATCCGGTTAATATTCGGACGACACTTGATCATGATATTCAGGCTATAGCCGAAGAAGTTACAGACAAGCATGAAATACAGAGAGGCGGTTTAGTTTTAATCGATATTGAAACCAATTCTGTTCTTGCTTCAGTGTCACGGCCTTCTATTAATAAAAGTAACCCTTTTGAAGAAGAAACTGGGGGAACCGAAAATCTGATGGTGAAACAGCAAATTATGGGTTCTGTTTTTAAAACAGTTGTGGCTGCAGCAGCGATTGATTACCAACTGGCAGACTCCAGCCGCCTGTTTGATTGCAGCAAAACGATTACAGGAGAGCCTGATATGAATTATGATCATGGCATGCTGAATTTTAATGATAGTTTTGCGAGAAGCTGTAATATTACATTTGCCACACTAGCAAAAGAATTAAAAGAAATTGATCCGCATATATTGGAAGAGTATGCCGAAAAACTTTCTCTGACAGGCGGCGTTGGCTGGCATGGAGATATCTATCATTTTGAAGATTTTCATCAGCTGCAGGATGAAGATGAAGGCAGAGTGTTTTTATCAGATGATGCGAGAAAAGACAGTAATTTCGTCGGCTTAACAGGGATTGGTCAGCATGAGGTCCGCGCAACACCGCTTGCGGTTGCAAATATGATGGCAGCGATAGCGAGGGGCGGAAAAAAAGAAATGGTGCGAGTTGCTTCCGGAGTGGAATATAAAAATCATACGTCTCTGCTTGAATTTAAGGAGAAACCAATTGCTGGTGACAATCTCTCACCTTATACCGCAATCAATATGCAAAAGCTGCTTAGGGAGGTTGTGCTAGATGAAGAAGGAACAGGCAGATGGTTTCAAAACTTGCCATATGCTGTAGCTGGAAAATCGGGGACTGCTCAAACAGGTGCAATGTCAGGTGAAGTTGAGCTCCATAATAAATGGTTTGCGGGATATTTTCCATATGATCAGCCGAAATATGCTCTGGTAACAGTTAACTTGGATGTGCCTGCTGACTCAGGAGGGGTAAATCCGCTATTTGCTGAAATGGTGGAAAAGCTGTATGAATACGATCAGGAGAGCAGCTAATTTGAAAAAATGAAACTTTTGGACTGCCTTTTCCGTCATATATAAGTGCAGGAGAAGATTATAACTGGTGCAAATAGCCTGTGAAGTAGGAACCTTTTTGTTTTTGCTATAAACATGATAGAATGGTTTTCAGCACTTTAGGGTGCGGTCTTAGCATCAGTAAGAACTGCTAATAGAATGTCTTTTGGGAGGAGAACACGATGAAAGGCAATCACGAGGAATATTCCAGATACGGAAAACGATCAAAGCGTAAAAAAACCAATATTATTTTAAATAGTTTAATTGCAGTAGTGCTATTGCTTATCATCATTGTTTCCTATGCCGTTTTTTCAGGAAATGACAAGGATAATCAGGCAGCAAACGGGGCGGAAAATGAAGAACAGACAACAGAAACCAATGAAAATGAACCTGCGGACACCACAGAGAAGGTAACGGAACCATCTGACACTGAAGATGAAGAGACTCCAGAAGATCAGGAAACGTCTGGAAGTGAAAACGAAGAAAATGAAGAAGAAACTACTGATGAAGTAGCGCCAGCTGATTCCAGTCAGGAAGTGGTTACAGAGGGCAGTGAAGATTCCAATATCATTCGCACCATCGAAAATCCAGCGTGGCAGCCAGTAGGCACTGTGCAGACGGAGCACCCGGGTGCGGTTTATGACTCAAGTTCAGTGGACTGGCAGGAAAGCGTGAAAGCGATCACCTATGCGACGGGTTTAGCTGAAGAAAATATGACCATTATGTTCCTAGGCAATAACGGCGTCAATAAATCGGTAGCAACCGTTCGCTCGAAAGACCAAACTGAAAACTATCGTGTATATATTGATTGGATTGACGGAGAAGGCTGGAAGCCGGTGAAGGTGGAAGAGCTGCGGGAGATTCAATAATGATAGAGAATAGCCACTCATGTGAGTGGCTTTTGCTATTTAGGTGTAGCTCCAGTGACTAGCACCTCGTGGTGTCGAGGCTGAGCGAGCCACTTCCGCTTTTCTATATATCTTACTCCTGACGCCAGAGACTCGAGATGTCACCCCTGAGTGAACGCCTTCCACACTTTTCTTGCTACTTTGCCTTAAAATGCACAACCGCCGTAAAAAAAGTTTTCCCTTTCTCATCCACATGCATCTGATGGCCAACATGGTGAACGCGCAGCATTAAAGGTTTATTTTCCTCGATTTGGGCGTTGATTTTTGCCTCCAGTGTTTTTAGGTCGACGGCTTCGAAAAATTCCACTTTATCTTCAATATAGTCAAAATGAATATTCATGTGTTTAAGATCCTCTCTGTTATGATGTTATGCTTATTTTATAACAATAAAAATTTCTTGAAAAGAAGGGTTGATAATTGAAAGTTGCCACTTCTTGTGGTACATTGGGAACAAGTTTTGTTTTAATTCATAGTATACTCATAGGAATTATAAGTTTATGGAGAGTGAGTACAAAATGGGAAAAGAATTTCTGGAGCTTTTTGAAAATTGGGCAGATAGTTATGATGATACCGTTACAGGGCATGATATTGAATATAAAGAAGTCTTTAAGCATTATGATCATTTATTGGAGGAAGTGGCGAAACGCTCTTTTGGAAGGGTGTTGGAATTTGGTCCGGGCACAGGGAATCTGACTAGGAAGCTATTAGACAATGGCTTAACTGTTACGGGGATCGAGCCTTCTCCCGCGATGAGAAAAGTAGCACAAACCAAGCTAGCCGGTGAAGCTGAAATTCTCGATGGCGATTTCCTGCACTTTGCGATCAAAGGACAGGTGGACACGATTGTCAGCAGTTATGCTTTTCATCATCTGACAGATGAAGAGAAAGGTTATGCCATTAGCAATTATGGAAAACTTCTTCCCTCTGGTGGTAAAATAGTGTTTGCGGACACAATGTATGAAACTAAGGACGCATATGAGGAAGCAATTGCTTCTGCACAGGAAAACGGCTTCCATAATTTAGCTGAAGACTTGCAAAGGGAATATTACACAACCATCCCTGTTTTAAAAGCCTTCATGGAACAAAACAACTTTACATTAACATTTTCTCGTGTAAATGATTTTGTCTGGATTATGGAAGGAGTTAAAAAATAAGGAAGAGGTAATTAAAACAATGAAAATCGCAATTATCGGAGCAATGGAAGAAGAAGTAACAATTCTAAGAGACAAAATAACGAATCAATCAGTCGAAACAATTGCAGGCTGTGAATATACAACAGGTGAGATGGATGGAGCAGACGTGATCCTGCTTCGTTCAGGTATTGGGAAAGTGAATGCAGCAATGTCTACAACCGTGTTATTGGATCGCTTCAAGCCGGATTATGTGATCAATACAGGTTCTGCTGGCGGATTAAACCCAGAACTGAATGTCGGCGATGTCGTGATCTCTTCAGAAGTAAGACACCATGATGTGGATGTAACAGCATTTGGATATGAATATGGTCAGGTGCCACAGCTGCCTGCCGCTTTTACAGCAAATGAAAAGCTTGTGAAAATTGCAGAGGAATGTGCAAAGGAATCAGGCGACATTCAGGTAGTGCGCGGCTTAATCGCAACAGGAGATTCGTTTATGAGCGACCCTGTCCGTGTAGAGGCAGTGAGAGAAAAGTTTGAAGATCTGCAGGCAGTTGAAATGGAAGCAGCTGCAATTGCACAGGTTTGTCATCAATTTAACATTCCATTTGTCGTGATTCGATCTCTATCCGATATCGCCGGCAAGGAATCTGATATTTCATTTGACAAGTTTCTTGAAACAGCAGCATTGCATTCAGCAAACTTAGTCATGAGCATCACTTCTTCCATTAAAAATAATGGCTAAATAAAGGAATTGATTGGCTTGAACGTATATAAAAACATTCATGAATTAATCGGCCATACTCCTATCGTTGAAATTACTCAGTTCGAGCTTCCAAAGGCTGTCCGCCTTTTTGCGAAGCTCGAATTTATGAATCCGGGCGGCAGTGTGAAAGACCGCCTTGGCCAGGAGCTTTTACATGCGGCTTTTGCCAGCGGAGAGCTGAAGGAAGGCGGCACTGTGATTGAACCGACAGCCGGCAACACGGGCATTGGTTTAGCGCTTGCTGCCATCAAACATGAAGTAAAGGTTATCGTCTGCATGCCCGAGAAATTCAGTATCGAAAAGCAGGAAATCATGAACGCGCTTGGAGCGGAAATTATCCATACGCCAACAAGCGAAGGAATGGCTGGTGCCATCAAAAAAGCGAAGGAATTATTAAAAGAAATTCCTGGCTCTTACTGCCCGCAGCAATTCGCGAATCCGGCCAATCCAGACACCTACTACAAAACACTTGGACCTGAACTCTATAAGCAGATGGACGGCCAGTTGGATATTTTCGTCGCAGGTGCAGGAACCGGCGGCACATTCATGGGAACAGCCCGCTATTTAAAAGAGCAAAATCAAGAGATCAAAACTGTGATTGTGGAACCGGAAGGCTCTATTTTAAATGGAGGAGAATCTGGTCCCCACAAAACAGAAGGAATTGGCATGGAGTTTTTGCCGGACTATATGGATCCCGCTTATTTTAACGAGATTCATACCATTCTGGATATGGATGCGTTCGCCCGAGTAAAAGAGCTGGCACAAAAGGAAGGTTTACTGGTTGGGAGTTCTTCAGGAGCCGCTTTTCATGCTGCCCTGGAGGAAGCGAAAAAGGCACCGGAAGGAACCAATATACTGGTTATTTTCCCGGATGCCAGTGAACGATACTTAAGTAAAAAGATTTTCGATGGAGGGATTTAAATGAAAAGAAAAACAAGGCTGATTCACGGCGGTATCGCTGGTGACCCGCATACTGGCGCTGTATCTGTTCCCATTTATCAGGTAAGCACTTACAAGCAGGAGAGCGTAGGAAAGCATAGCGGCTTTGAATATTCGCGTACCGGCAACCCAACTCGCCATGCGTTAGAAGAACTGATTAAAGATTTGGAAGGCGGCCATGCCGGCTTTGCCTTTGGATCTGGAATGGCGGCCATTACTGCTGTTATGATGCTGTTTAAGAGCGGCGATCATGTTATTTTAACAGACGATGTGTACGGCGGTACTTTCCGTGTGATGTCAAAAGTGTTAAATCGCTTTGGCATTGAGTCTACTTTCGTAGATACAAGCAATTTGGACAATATTGAGAAGGCGGTTCAATCGAATACCGTTGCATTGTATTTAGAAACACCGACAAACCCGCTTTTGAAAATTACAGATATCGAAGGTGCGGTGGCAGAGGCGAAAAAGCATAATCTGCTGACAATTGTTGATAATACATTCTCAACTCCTTACTGGCAGACACCAATCGAAAATGGTGCTGATATCGTTCTGCACAGTGCAACGAAATACATTGGCGGCCATAGTGATGTTGTGGCAGGACTTGTTGTTGTGAACAGTGAAAAATTAGCCGAAGATCTGCATTTTGTGCAAAATTCCACAGGCGGCGTACTTGGGCCACAGGATTCTTGGCTGCTGATGCGCGGCATTAAAACACTGGGCGTGCGCATGGAAGAAACCGAGAAAAATACACATGATATTGTAGAGTTCTTAAAAAATCACCCTGCTGTTGAAAAGGTATTCTATCCAGGCTTAGAAGAGCATCCAAACCATGACATTGCCAAAAAGCAGGCAGACGGCTTTGGCGGAATGGTTTCCTTTGATGTCGGCAGCGGCGAAAATGCTGATAAGCTTCTGAAAAAGATTAAATACTTCACGCTCGCAGAAAGCCTTGGTGCGGTAGAAAGCTTAATCTCAGTACCAGCACGAATGACACATGCATCGATCCCGGCAGAACGCAGAGCAGAACTTGGTATTACAGAAGGGCTTGTGCGTATTTCAGTTGGATTAGAAGATGCTGAGGATTTAATTGAAGATTTGAAGAATGCGTTGGAAGATTAATTTTGATGCTTGAGACTCTCCTTAGCGGGGAGTCTTTTTTTAGCAGAAAGAGCGGGTGCAGCAACGCACCAGTCTTATTTACATAATTTACATATACTCTCACCCTGTCAGGCATGTTACAGTAGATTTATAGTTTTTAAGAGAGAGACATACACATCAACGGGGTGATGAGATGAAACAAAATGCAAAAGGTTTATATGAAAAAATGCTAGATTTCAAACGATTTGCGATCTCCCTTCTGGCTGTAGGCTCGTTTTTTTATTTAGGAATGATTTTGCCAACGGAACAAGCGCTGGCTGATTCACATATTATGACAGCAGCATCTGTCTTCTTTTTAGCAGGAGCGATCTTCTTTTTTGTGCGCTCACGTAAATGCCGTTCTTTACTTGCAGAAACTGAAGGCGGAGACGAATATTTGATGAAGAAATAGAAACGCCGGAGAGGCGTTTTTTTGTGCGCTTTTTTTGGGGAGAGTGTTGTGTGTGATGTTTTGAGTTTGGCGAATAAAAGGTCGTTTACGGCGAATATATGAAAATAACGGCGAATAAAAATTTTTGAAGGCGAATATATCTGTTTAACGGCGAATAAATTTTCTGGACGGCGAATATCTGATTTTTGAAACAGCTAATACATACGAAATGGTTGCTGCTTCTCGACCATTCAGTAGGCAAGTCAACATTTTTGCACAATTTTTCAAATTGTTGTTTACAAAATTGTTTTTTGTGGATATACTTACCAATGTAAGTGAAGAAATCTAAAAGGAGGTCGAAGAAAATGATGATGAAAAACGTTGTAATTGAACAATTGAATCAAACTTCATATGTAACGAATTCGACCGACTTGGACTGGATCGCTTAATTTAAATTTGTCTATCCATGCCGCAGGGAGATTCGTTTCCTGCGGCATTTTTGTGCCCTTTTGCCGCAGGAGCAGTATGCCCTGCGGCTTTTTGCTGCCCAAAAATAGGCTCAAGGATAGAAAAAAAGAGGAGGTGGTATGCATGACCCTAAATATACTGTTTTTCACCGTTACCATTCATAAGCGCAAGATGACAACAGAAGATGCTCTTCGCGAAGAAATGTGTCACAAGCTTATGGAAGAAAACCGTGATCGTCAATTCTCACTTTACGGCAGATTTTAATTTTAAACAAAAATACAAGGAAAGGCGGGGAATAAGATGTTATTTATGATGCAAGGCAGACTGGCAATATTCTATGTGGAGAAGGACTCCACCTAACGGCAAAGGGGAGTGGTATACATGTCATTGCATATACTCATTTTCACATTAGGTTTCAGGCGAAGAAAAACCAAGAAAAGTCACATGGATTAACAAAATGTTCACAACCCCTTTGATCCACCGGGAATCAGCTATGCTACATTAAAGGTAAGAAATGGTGATAAGGGGTGGAGGCATGTTTATAATCGTGATGGGATTGGTTATATGCGGATCAATTGGCTGCATTATCGCCGCCGAAGTCAGTGTGGAATAGAAGAAAAGGATCAGCACCCAAATGCTGATCCTTTTTTATTGCCGTCTATCCCTCGGAAAAAACCACAAAAATGCCACGATCGCAATCGCCGCAGCCATAATAAAAATCGGCCTTAGGGCAAATCCATTAAAAATAAGCTCTCCAGTTGAAGCCAATACAATGATGATGAGCGTAATGGCCAAGATAATTTTCTGTGCAGGCAAGTCTCTAACCTCTTTCAACTATGATAATTTAATCATACATAAAAAGGGGAGAGTTTGTCTAATGAGGCATAAAATTCAGCCTAGTGATTATACAATGCAGGTTGTCTGCATAAGGCATATTATTTTAAAAAATTATTGAACGGAAAATTTTTGCTGATAAGTCCGCTATGACTGTACAAAACAGCATAAACCCAAATAATGCTAATTAAAATATGAAGTAGGACAGACAAAAACAACTCTGCCCTCACATAGGAATTAGGTATAGGAAAAAGTCTTGAAAGCGGGGGTGGCAGAAATGTCCGGAATTTTAACAGCACTCGGATTTATGGTAAAGGAAATCATCTTCCTTGTTTCATACGTAAAAAACAATGCCTTTCCACAGCCGCTGTCAGCAGCAGATGAGAAAAAATATTTGCGGCTAATGGCAGATGGCGATGCCCATGCGCGCAATATGCTGATTGAGCATAACTTACGGCTTGTTGCCCATATTGTGAAAAAATTTGAAAATACAGGTGAAGATTCTGAAGACCTGATTTCGATTGGAACAATCGGCTTAATCAAAGCCATTGAAAGCTATTCAGAAGGCAAAGGAACAAAGCTCGCGACATACGCAGCCAGATGTATTGAAAATGAAATTCTTATGCACCTGAGAGCGCTGAAGAAAACGAAGAAAGACGTTTCGCTGCATGATCCGATTGGGCAGGATAAGGAAGGGAATGAAATCTCCCTCATCGACGTCCTCAAATCCGAATCCGAAGATGTCATCAACACCATCCAGCTCAACATGGAGCTTGAGAAGGTTCGGGAATACATTGATGTCCTCGATGGCCGTGAAAGAGAGGTTATTGTGGGGCGGTTTGGCCTTGATTTAAAAAAGGAAAAAACCCAGCGAGAAATTGCCAAAGAGCTCAACATATCCCGCAGCTATGTCTCCCGCATTGAAAAACGCGCGTTGATGAAGATGTTTCATGAGTTTTATCGGGCGGAGAAGGAGAAACGGAATAAGAATACTTAGGATATACAAAAACAGCTTTATCAAGGAAAAATCCTTGAAAAGCTGTTTTTTATTTCTCCCTATTTAGCATTGTTAAATTAAAATCCGGGGAGCTTTTCAAGAAGGGTTCATGCCCTTCTACCATGGCTTCAAGAATAGACGTTAGAAAAACAATATAGCACCACAATCATTCAGAGATTTATACAAATATTTATGGATCAAACCCAACGTGATATCTTAAGAAAATTCAGCTTGAAATAGTTCTAAAACTATTGTATTAGAACATGGAACAAGTCTTTAGGATATGGAACACAATACTATTGAAGCATCACATCAGATCATTGGACTGGTCTTGGGCACTGGTCTTTTTTGAAACATTCTTCGAGCCTGAGACTAGCTTTACTAACATGGAAAACATTATAATTACAATTACAAATTATAGTAATAATGGAAAAGAGATTTTAAACAATACTACCAAAAATATAGATTAGTTGTTTCAAATGGTTCATTTACCACACTTAATCCTTTGGTATGGAATGCAGGTTTTCTTTGTTAGGAGGTTTTTTTATGTTAGAAGTAAATACATATTTCGCTAAAAGTAAAGTTATGATTGAAGAAACCTTCGGAAATTATTCGGAAACCTATTATTCTGAGTATCCAAAGGCTTGTTATACAAATATAGAAGATACTGCGAGTGTACAAAAAATACTCGAAGAAGAATATATTGATTATATAAATATCTCGGTCAAAATTACACATAATGATCATATTTTACTTGGGTTTTTAGTTAGAGATATTGATTTATGGAGCGATTTATTGAAGGCTTGTGAGATTGTACTTGAAAACAAAAATCACATTAACGAAGTTCCTTTGGGTATAGAACCGGTTGTATTAAAGTTAAAAACAATAGGAAATCACATTGAACTGAATGTTTACCACGAGTACGATCCAGCTCGCCTAATTTATAATGGGACTGTTCTTAAAATTGATTTTTTGTATGCACTGTTAAATGAGAGTTTAAAGTATTATGAAAAACTTATTTCACTGCATGGAAAATTCAGAAGCGAAGGTAAATTTGATTCCCTAAAGGAAAAAATAGAACTTTTAAAAGCAAAAATATAAAGTTGTCTAGATAAGATAACTGCTATCCGTAAAAAGGAAAAGACGTAACGCCAAATTGCAAAGGTACTTAACATCTCGCGCAGCTATGTCTCAGCATTGAAAAACAGGTTTTATGAAAAAATCCCATGAGTTTTATCGGGGGGAGAAGGAGAAGTGGAATAAGGGTACTTAGGATAAAAAACAGCATTATCAAGGGGGCATCCATGATAATGCTGTTTTTTTAGTATATCTAGTTAAGCTTTTAAAAACAAAGTCTGCCTCTTATTTTGAGCAGATTATATCCCATCCACAAAATCTACTTCTTCTTAATAATCCCCACAATCTCTCTCCGCGCTTCCTTTGCCTCCGCAATCGGAAATACCGGATACACGTGATTCATTTTTTCTCCAACAATGGTGGTATGGTCAATTTTCAGATCTGTAAGTTTCTTGTCAAACGCCATAACATCCGGATAGAAAATCTCATGTGTGCCGACAAACATGGTGATCCTTCCCAGGCCTTTAGGATTTCCGTAGATAGGGCTAACATATGGATCTTTTGTATATGGCAATCCATCTGCCCAGTTTTCGCCCATTTTTTTTAGGTGATAGACTGCCAGCATTGGGTCGAGGTGTTCATATTTTTGAATCTCTGGATTGTTTAATGTGACATCCAGCCATGGAGAGAGCAGGATGATATCTTTTGGCTGGTCAATCTGCCTGTCCCGTAATGAGTAGGCTAAGCCTAACGCCAAGCCGCCCCCAGCAGAATCTCCCATAATAGTGATTTTGGATGAATCTGCTGACACGCTTAAAATGTCTTTATATAATTGCTCCATTTTTGAAATGGAGTCTTTATACTTATAGCGCGGGATTTTGGGATAGATCGGAAAGACGATTTTTGCATCTAATTCTTTGCTGATGTGATTGACTGCTTTTAATTGGAATGATAGTGGCTGAGCCGCGTATCCACCGCCATGGATATACAGGATTACTTTTTGGTTTGGATCTCTTTTATCATTCCATACAAAGGTTTGCATGTCGTCAACAGTGATTTCTTTGACTTCATAGTCTATATATTTTTGAGGATTTTCGTAAGGCTGATCACTGATATCACGATATTTATTTATAAAATTTAAGTACTCCTGCTCCGTTTTTGGTGTGTTTTTTGATAACGCAAGTAAGCGTTCAACGGTCCAGCTTGATAAGGATCTTTTTTCAACCAGACGTGTATAGCCATATAATCCGCCGATGGCTGCGGCAGCTAAAAGTGCTGCTGTTTTAAATTTATTCATAGGAATCTCCCTCATTTTAGGATGTGATTGACAATGAAATAGACGATTGAATACACTTGTTTTAGTGTTACACTTGTAACATCGATTTCATTATAGTTCACCTGGTTTATTTGATCAATGACTAGGAGATCGGACTGAACAGATAAGGGGGAATTGTAATGTCCGATGAGAAAACCGAATTACAGCGAATGGAAATCTTGAGGTTATCCAATCTTGAATCCAATCGGATTACGAAAGAATGTATTGAATCCGCGTTAGTGCTGTTAATGAAAGAACAGGAGTTTCATAAAATTTCGATCACGGATATAGTCAGGCGGGCAGGAGTTTCTCGAACAGCTTATTATCGAAACTATTCATCGAAGGAAGATATTCTCAACAGTATGCTGCAGGAGGTTGTTGATCAGACGGTTAAGGCGATGAGTTTGCATGATCCCGTGAAAGAGCCATTTGAGTTTTGGTATGCGATGTTCCAGTGTATCCGTCCTTATTCTGAGACATTTCAGCTGCTTCTAAAAGCAAATTTTGGTGAGTCCATCCTTCATCAGATTAATAGAAGAGTGGAAGAAGACATTGCTGAGGAAGATATCCTTGGACGATACAGTGCAGCGCTTTGGAACGGCGCTGCCTATTCGATTCTAACGAAATGGATTGAGTCTGATATGTTGCAATCAGATGAGGAAATGGCGGAACTATGCTGTGAAATAATAGACAATTTTAAAGCGGGACATCAGCATTAAAGGCAGCTGTCTTCATGATTTCCATCAGATAGCTGCTGGTTAATTGCTTGATCCGCCAATTGCAACGCTTTAAGTCTTCTTTCTAAAAGTGTTCTTTGCGGAGTGCCAGCCTTTGACTTGGCATAACTGCTTTCAACAGAAGGCGTTAAAGCAAGAAGAGTTTTACGGGCATCTTCTAAATCTGTCTGGCTGTATGTATGGGAGACTTCATTCCAAACATTTTCAAGCATAGCAAGCCCAATTTTACAGGCATCCAGCCGTTTTTTTACCAGAGTTGTATTTGCACCCTTTTGATTCATCTGGGCATAGGCCTTTTCCAGTTTTTTGATTGTTGATTGCATGGCTTTGAGGCAGTCGAATTGATCTTCCTTAGATATGATTTCCATGTTTGTTTATCCTTTCTATATTATTTTTAGTAAGGCAGATTATTTATAGGAATGGTGCGCCATATGTATGAAAGTATGGCGCTTAATATAGTTTCCCTTTTGTTACGATAACCCCTTTGCCTCCAACCATGACCCTTGGATCTTCTTCATTCATTAATTTTGTAATAATTTTTGACGGTCTTCCCATGCTATTTCCCTGAAGGAAAGTGTACTCCTGATTAAATTGCTGTAATACATGGTTTTTGAAAAGATAATAGGTTAATGCAGCGTTTGAAGTGCCTGTTGCGGATTCTTCATTAATGCCATAGAGCGGGCAGAAGTTTCTGCTCTCTGAAATCCCTTCTAATGCATCAAGAGTAAAGGCATGGACTCCACCGACGTTATGGATCTTTGAATACTCAGCAAGTGCTTTAAAATTAGGACTTAGAGCATATAAAGCATCCTTCGTTTTAATCGGAAGCATGATATCCCACAGACCAGTACTTGCAGACTGAGGTACTAGGTGGAAGTCTTTACTGCCTATTTGGCTTTCATCCAAGTTGAAGAGGTTCGCCAAATGAACATAATCATCAAATGTTTCCCCAAGCATAGGTTCAGCTTGCTCCATCATAATAAAAGATTGATTGATTTCAACAGCAAGTGTCCCCGCGAGTGTTTTTATAAAATATCTATTATTATCTTCAACATCGTTGTTCTCCAATAAGGCTGTGAAGGATGCGATTGTAGCATGCCCACAAAGTTCCACCTGGGAGGTCGGTGTGAAGTACTTAATTTCAAAATGGTTATGGTCTATTTTCTTAATAAATGCTGTCTCTGAAAAGCGAACTTCTGCAGCAAATTTCTGCATAAACTCTTCGTCTAAATGTTCGTGGATCACTACACCTGCCGGATTTCCGCCAAATCTTGTTTCTGTAAAAGCGTCAATTACATAATATAACAATTTTTCAATCTCCTTTTTTAGATATTTGAACAGCATTTCATTTTTACAGGATTTTAGCAAATACTTTAATAGAATAATTGTACCACTAGCAAGAAAAGGAAGGAATTCCCTCGAATATAATTGAAATAGTAACCTATGAAAAGAGAGGGAGTTTTACCATGCAACTGCATATAAGCAAAGAATCAAAAAGAGAAGATAAACAATATGTTGACGAAGCACTTTACAAGTTCAACCTAGAGCATTTTCCCAAGGATTTGGGAGGCAGATATGAAGAAATTAATCTATTTCTCAAAGATGATAATGGCAAGGTTTATGGTGGAATCTTAGCTGCAGTCTGCTGGAACTGGCTGGAGATTTATACGTTTATTTTAGATGAAGACATTCGGTACTCCGGGTATGGAACAACATTATTAACAGAAGTGGAGGCCATAGCATTGGATAAAAAATGTGATTTCATAAAAGTCGATACATTGAGTTTTCAGGCGCTAGATTTTTATCAAAAGAATGGCTATGAAGTGTTTGGCAGCATCGATCAGGTTGGAAGAGAATTTGTGCATTATTATTTAAAGAAGGACTTGCATATTAAATAGTTTAAGGAGAATGCAATGATAAAAGAATTGAAAGAGTCTGAGTTTTATAAGTGCAAAGAGCTGTTAAATGAAAATGGTCAGTTGGAAGCCAAAGCAATAGTTGAAGGCATAAATCCCGGCCGTATTTTTGTGGATGATATGGAATCACCTGCTTCCGGGCTGATCTGGCTGGGCAATAATGATGGTTTTATTTTTATTGGGAATGAAAGAAATGATGAGTTTAACACAGGATTAAATCACCTTATAGATACTGTCATCGCACCAGACGCCAATAAGGTTGGATTAATTTGGTTTGAAGGGGTAGGCAATCATCCGCAGTGGAACGCAACGATTGAAAAAGTGTTAGCCAATCGTCGTTTAGGAAGCTGGAACCAAAGGGTTTACACACTGCAGAAAGATGATTATAAAGCTGGCTGTAAACCCGCTATAGAAGAAGGATATAAGATCGTTCAAATAAGCGAAATATTTAATGATAAGCAGATAACAAATATCGATTTCTTGCATGCAAAAATTGCAGCGTACTGGGCTTCTAGTGAAAGTTTCTTTCAAAGAGGCGCAGGTTATTGTGTGGTTCATCAAAATAAAATTGTAAGTGTCTGTTTTTCTGGTTTTGTTGTTGAGCCGTTTCATTGTGTAGATATTGAGACTTTAGAAGAACATCGAGGAAAAAAGTTAGCACAGCTGGCGGCTAATGCTTTCGTTGAAGATTGCTTGAATCATAACTTTGTTCCGTATTGGGATTGTATGGAGTCTAATAAGCCATCAATCGCAGTTGCAGAAAATATAGGGTTTAAGAATGTGTTTAACTATATTGGATATGAATTTAAGTTTGAGGTTTAATTGTCTAAGTACTAAGGAATCCCTATATTATTCTGTTTAGATAATAAGCCGTCAAAAAAGCCCCCTCAATTAACCAACCTTAAGGGGCTCTTTCTCATCAGGATGCTGGCTGGATGATGAATCCTTCTTATTCAAAGCCATAAATAAGATCATGCCAATGATACAAAGTGTGCCTAGCCACTGGAAATAACCAAAGGGTTCTTTTAGCCAAAAGACAGTTGTTAAAACGGCAGCGAGCGGCTCAATGCTGCCTAGCAGACTTGATTCTTTAGGTGACAGGCTTTGCAGGCTTTCAATATAAAACCAGAAGGCGATCATGGTTCCAAAAATGATCACAAAAGCTAAATAGAAATAAGCTTCTAATGCTAAGCTATTAAAATTCATTTGCCAAGGCGGGTGGAGCAGGCTTAGGGCGCTTCCGCCAATGATCATCGCCCATCCGACTATAACGAGTGAATCAAATTGCTTCAGTAACGGGACGGCATTTAATGTATAAAAGGCAAGGGCGATTCCAGATAAAACACCCCAAATGATAGCAGGTGCTGGTACAGATAATTGTGAGATCGAGCCGTTTGTTAATAAGAAAAAACACCCAATTAAAGCGAGAGAAACAGTCAGCACATCTCTTTGGGTCAGAATGGTTTGTTTACTCAGCAGTAAATAGACGATAATCATAATGGGTGCTAAATATTGTAATAGTGTTGCAACGGCTGCATTGCCATGTTCAATGGCAGCCATGTAAGTGTATTGAACGGCAAGCATACCGAGTAATCCGAAGATCACCAAGTGAACAGCGGTTTTTCTTGTTTTCCATACTCCGATTATTTGGGAACGATCTTTTTTGAAATATTGAACTATTAAGAGTAAAAGACCTGCAATGAGCAAGCGGGTTGTGACTAGCCAATTGACGTCGATTCCATATTCAAATAGCTTCTTAGCTGCTGTACCTCCGATTCCCCAGAATATTGCTCCTGTTATAACTAGAAACATTCCCTTTCGTTTATTCATATTTGATTTTCCACCTCGAATATAAAAATAGTGATATAATACTTTAAATAATAAATGGAAAGCCTTAGGGATAATACTAAAATCGGTTCGTAAAATATCATGATATTGAGGCGGTTGTATGCAAATTATAGATTTTAGGATTGACCAAAATTTAAGAGAATTAACTGAACATCGTACAATGGTACTGCCGATTGCCTGTTACGAAACGGTCATTAACCAAAATGTTAATGGATATATACCGCTTCATTGGCATGATGAGTTTCAGTTTGTACTCGTTATAAATGGAGAAGCAGATTTTCACATCAATGAAGAGAAGATTACGGTGCAAGAAGGGGAGGGGCTCTTTATAAATAGCAGCTGCCTCCATAGTGCAGAAGAAAAAAACGATTCAGGCTGTGCTTATATTTGTTTAAATATTTCTCCGAGTTATGTACTGCCGCAAGAACTTTATGTCATGTATGTAAAACCTTACACTGAAGCAACAAATATACCTTATATTAGGTTGATTCATGCGGAAGGCTGGGCATTTAATATATTGGCCTCCATTAGAAAGATTCATCAGCTGATAAAAGAAACTCCTTCCTGCTACCAAATTGATATCAGTATTCATGTGAATTTAATCTGGAAAAACCTCATGATGCATGGCATTCAATTAGAATTTGAGCAAGCGGAAATGATGAAGAGTCAAAGAATGAAACAAATGTTAGATTGGATTCACTTCAATTACGCTGAAAAAATCCTGTTAGATGATATTGCAAAAGCAGGTCAATTAAGCAGATCTGAATGCTGCCGATATTTTAAAAAGATATTGAAAACCACACCATTGAACTATGTCACACACTATCGTATTCAAAAAAGCTTAACTTTACTGAAGCAGCCTGAATCGAATATTACCGATGTGGCCTATACTGTAGGATTTAATAGCACAAGCTATTATATTGAAAGGTTTCGCAAGGCAATGGATACAACACCATTAGCGTACAAAAAAATACATATATCCTGACTGACGACTGTCTTACTATAGTTAAAAATATATGAGAAATTAATAACCATAATTGGCTATTGTACGAACACATTAAGAAAATATGGTAAAATATTATCATGTACAATGAGCAATGCTGTAACTAAAAGCATAGTGTAATTTGAGTGTAGGATATTTATAAAAAAAACGCATATCCATGTATTGGTTGAATACGTTGTCTTTTAATTTCATCGATTTAGAGAAATTATATCTAGATAACAAATTTTCATAATAGAATCCATTTTGCAATAAAATGTTTACCAATAATCTGATGAAGTGAATTTTATATAAAAAGGATCTCATTAAAATAATATATTTTATGGACTCCTTAGATAATAAGAGACAACAGTATTGTGAGGACTTTTTAAAATGATCGACAATGTTTTACTACCTAGTATAAAAATTTATCGAATGTTTATTAGCGTTATAATTATCTTAATGAGTTCAGGGCTGATGTTAATCTATGAAGTCAATGACCGCACCATTACTACTTCACTGATTTTTCAGTTCATACTTGTGATCACGATTTCTATTCTATTTATTCTCTTCCCGAAAAAAGACTCAGGAAGATTTAGAGCTGGTATCATTCTTTCTATGTCTGCATATTTTTTCTTTATGTATTTACAGTTTCCTGACAGATTTGCTTCGTTATTAATGATTAGTTATCTTCCGGTTATACCTGTATTGTTTCTTCATACAAGATTATTTTATATCACCTTGGTAAGCAACATTACGATTACCATTAGTATTTTTCTCTATTTAATGATGTATGGTACACGCAGTATAGAAGAGTACACCTATTTGGACTATTCTGGGGTAGCCATTAACTTTATTGCATCTCAAATTTTTCTATTCTTTCTTTTCCAGCTTTTCAAAAAGAAAATGAAAGAACAGGAATTATATTATGTTCAAATGAAGGAAGATGAAAAGCTAAGGACCACTGGACAGCTGGCGGCAGCTGTTGCTCATGAAATTCGAAATCCTATTACGGTCGTAAAAGGATTTATCCAATTGCATGAAAGAGATGAGGATGTTCCTGAACATATAAAAAAGCATTACAATTTGATGTTGGATCAGCTTCAAGACGCAGAGACTGTAATTTCAAACTTTTTATCATTGGCCAAACCAGTAGAAACAAATACAGAAATTGTCTCGGTCAATCCTGCCCTTCATACCGTTATGGACCTGCTTAACACATATGCATTGATCGATACAATTCATATTGAGTTGGAGATTGAAGATGAATACGAAATTCAATGCAATATCCTGGAATTTAAACAATTGTTTGTCAACCTGTTAAAAAATGCGATTGAAGCTTCAAATCATGGTGATACAATCCAAATAAAAGTAACAGGGGAACAGGATACGGTAAAGATTGTTATCATTGATTGTGGCTCAGGAATGAGTCAGGAGCAACTGGAGCGGATTGGAACACCATTTTATTCATTAAAAGCAAAAGGAACAGGAATCGGTTTAATGATCTGCTTCAACATTATCCAAAAATATGACGGAACCATTCACTTTTGTAGCGAGGAAGGAAAAGGTACAGAAGTTACGGTTACATTTCCTATTGTAAAAGCATAGAAAAGTGTTAAGGTTCATTCAGTTGCATAATAAAAAGCTTGCATTTATATATATGATGGTAAACAGTAGAAAGAAGCTAATTAGTTAGCTTCTTTTTTAATATTCTTTTCACTGAGATAATTCCACGTGTAATATACAATCCAAAAAGGAAGTCCAATTAGTGTTCCGATCGGTTTTAAATGTTGAGGCAAAAAAATGACCAGTAGAATACCAACGATCAAAAATGGCGGCATTAATAGCCAATAGCGCTTACTTTTCTTTGTTTTAAACATAGAATTTTTCACCTGTTCTTTTATTTTTGATTTCTCTGTTCATCTATTGAGCTTGCTGAAAGAAGTCTTCCACATTAATTCTCCTTTTGAATTCGAGCATATATCCGTTAATGTACGATAAGTTTTTAATGTTATAAACTGGAAATGAATAGATATATAAATCCAATACAAAGTAAAAGATGAAATATAGAAAGCCCTAGCTTTTTTTCTGTCAAATACTTATAAGCAAGAGTAGTGTTAGAGATGGAGATGGCAGCATAACAAACAAGAAGTCCCAATTCCAATCTATCTGTTAGTGCAAATAAAATAATAAGTATGATTAATGAAAAACCAATAATTTTTTTCAGGGGGCTCACCTCTTAAATAATTGTCATTGTTCATTATCATAGAAGGAGAATATATGAATCGTAAAAAACGGCTTTATATCGTTATAATAGTTGCTCTGTTCTTTTTTATTTGGATGTTTTACTCAGTCAACCAGCCACCCAAGTGGGAAGGCGCTTCTCAAAATGGACAGTGGAGAGGGGATTATAATGGGATAGCATTTGCTCCCAAAGGAGATTGGGTTGGTTATCTTTATTGGAGTGGAGAGAAAGAGATTGTTTTAAGAGGTGCTAAGATTACTACAAACGGTGATGCCATCCATGTATTAGAGAACCGAAACGATAAGCTAACAAAAGAAAACAATGTCATAAACTATATTCATAGCTGGGAGTATTTTTCAAATCCAAGAAATGCTTCAATGACTGAAAAAGAAATGATTGAAAGCATGATGGTTAGTAATGTGATAACGACATATTTGCCCATGAGTGCCTCCTTTGCTTTCGAGAGATGGGTTTATTGTGCTTTTTCATTAGTCTTTTTAAAGAGGCTTCCTATGATCGCTTCAATTAATAGACCAGATGAAAGAAAGATCAAAAGGACACCATCTTATTTAGGTTACCTTTATTTTAGCACACTATATGGAAGAATTTTCAGAAAAAATAAAAAGAAGGGTCGTAATTTGAACCCTTCTGGTCATTAGAAAAAGATTGAAGTTTTGTTAACATATGCTCTTCTTTGTACAATTGTATGCTATCACTTCAAGCTGCTCGCTATAAACATGGAGGCATCCTGATTCATAAAAATAGCTTCTCCATGATGAAATGTGTGAATGTCAGTTGATTTAAATCCTGCTTCAGCTAACAGGTTTTCAAGATCCTCTTGTACAAAACCGTTATGAACTTTTGGATGCTGGATTTTGTCATTTTTATCAAAATCAACAATGATCAATTTGCCTTCATCATTCAGAATGTTAAAAAGTGATTGAAGGATTTCCCGGGTATTTGGGATATGAAGAAGCACCAGTGACATCACAACAATATCAGCTTTTATATCATCAGGCATTTCCTGAGTAAAATCTGAATAGAAAGTGCTGGCATTAGAAATGCCTTTCTGAGTGATTTTTGCCTGGGCAACATCCAGCATTTTCTGTGATGAATCAACGAGAAGGATAGATTTTACTAGAGGTGCTAACTCCAGCCCGACCAGCCCCGTTCCGCTTCCATAGTCGATTAATGATTTTGTATGGCTATTTTGCAATGCATCTTTCACTTCATTCGTGATGATTTTAGCCATCTCCATTCGCTCGGCTGTATCATACTTGTTCGCTATCTGCTCAAATACGTTTTCTTCCATCCTTATTCAACTTCTTTCTGCTAAAATAGTTATCGTCAGAATCAGTATAGCAAATAAGGAACATTTTTAGCCGTACTGGAGATTGAGCCTTAGAGCATTGATTTAAAAACAGCTTTGGTATTGAACTTTATCGCTTTTATGAAACAAATCATTCAAATCTCCGTGTAATAGTAAGAATAAATTAATTTTGATAAGAGAGAGTTGATTTAATTGGATAAGTCTATTCCAGAAAGAATACATATTATTGGCTCGATCGGGAGTGGAAAAACCACCTTAGCCAAAGTTTTGTCTGCTCAGTTAAACATTCCATATTATGAATTGGATAATATAGTTTGGAATAGGTTAAATACTGGAGATGTTAAACGAACTGAACAAGAAAGAGATGAATATTTAAGTTCAATACTAACCTCAAAAAACTGGATTATTGAAGGGGTTCATCATAAATGGGTATCCCCATGCTTCCAAAAAGCTGATTTAATTTTATTCTTGGATATTAATTTATCTACAAGAAGATTTAGGATAATTAATAGATTCCTTAAGCAAAAAATGGGTATTGAGCGAGCGAACTATAAACCAACTTTAAAAATTTTAAAAGATTTATATAGCTACAACACTGTATTTGAATATCGTAGTAAGCCAGAAATAATTGATATGCTTAGCCCATATAAAGACAAATTAACAATTTTAAATAGGAATAGTGAATTTGCAAACTTATTTAATTGAATGTGGTGTCTATATTCAAGAACGGCTGCCAAAGAAGGCGGCTTTTATTATGTAACAAACAGGAGAGGTTGTTGAACAAGTCAAGGCTATCAAATTAAAGTTAAAGTCACTTGGAGAATTTGCCTGTACGTAATCTGTTAAGCCTCTTTGATAAAAAAGGGACACTTAGCTGGTGTTTTTTTGAAAAAATTACGAAATGCTGTATATATTTTCTACCTTAAAACGTCTTGTATTCAGGAGGGGAGTAATGAATGAATTAAATAAGAACAATGCATTGAATACAGAACTGAACATCGTATATAAGTATTTACTTAAATTAGGGATTTCTCATGCGGATGCCGAGGATGCTGTGCAGGAAACTGCGTACAAATACTTACTGTATTACGATTCCATTAAAACTTCAAAAATACGCAGCTGGCTAATACGAGTAGCATTAAATTTTTATTATGATCAATGCCGAAAACAAAAGAAATATAAGCTTGATTTAGATGGGGACGCTGCTAAAGTAGTTGCAATGGATCAGCCAGAAGATCTCCTTCTTGAAAAAGAGCGAAATAATCAACTAGCATTTGCGATGTCCAAATTAAAGCCGCATTTTAGAGAATTATTATTGTTAAAGTACCAATCAGGCTTATCCTATAAAGAAATGGCAGAGCTGCTGGACTCAAATATTCATTCCGTCAGGACAAATTTGTTTAGGGCTAGAAAACAACTAGCCAAGGTTTTCAAGGAGGAATTCGATGAGTGATAAACATGTATCAAATGAAGAGAGTGAGAAAGAGATTAACTTTCTGAACAACCCTTCTTTACAGTTGGCTGTAAAAAGATCTAAGCGTAAACAAACATTTAAATATATTGGCATTACTGTTATTACAACAATTGTATTATTGTATGCATTAGTCAGTGGCAGCCAATATATTCTAAATCAGCGTATTGAAGATGACAACCACGATTTTCTTTTGGATCCTATTTATGGAGCAAATCTAACATCAGGCAGTCATTCTTATAACTATGATCTATTGAGTGTGACCGTAGACGAGAGAACTTTTAAAACGGTAGGAGGCCGCTCTATCTTATGGGATACGGAAATAAAAAAAATACCTTTATTCGGAAGGACAGAGACTCTTAGTAAAGGGAGTGGTAATGGTTATACTACTTCACTTGATCAAGAAGCTCAACGGCATATACGATATAATGATTTTAATAATGAACGAAGAATTGATTTTTATTATCCGGGTTTAAATTACGATTATTTACCTCACGAACTCGATATTGCTACTGGTCTGGATGAAAATAAGTTAATTGAAGTAGCAATCTCCTTTGATAAACCGATGACCTTAGCTGAATTATCCAAGCAGCTTGGCTATAAAAATGTAATTTGGTTATGGGTAGACACTTCGACCAAAGCCCAAATGAGTAGAATGGAAAATGAACTAGATAGTGATAGTTTAAAGACAAAAGGTGGCGGTGGAGCTTTTGGATTTGAAATTAATCCTCAAGAACCTTACTCCAGCCAATATGAAGAGTTCTTTATGAGAACACTGGAAGAATTAAAGAAAACAGGAGTCCGCAAAAGCCTAGTCAACGAAACTTTAAAAGGAATAGAGGAAAATACAGGTTTCACTGATGGGGAAATTCGTTATAATGGCGCAGTTGTTACTGGAACAGCAAAAGAGCTTGAACGTTTTCAAGATCTTCCTTTCATTCGTGCTTCGGTTCTCGGTGCTACAATTGATAAATATTGAAGGTTCATTAGAGATGTGGCTTTGAAAAATAGTTCGATCATCTGTAAAAAAAGTTTGATTAAAAATCTTATTTTGAACGAAAGAATTTTCTCTTGTTTTGCAATGAGAGAGATTAGATCGTGTTGGGTAAAGAAAAGATTGTGATAATTTTATTTAAACTATATGGTGTACTATTCATAAACAGCTGCTGATTCAAGCGGCTTTTTTATGTAACAACGGGGGCAGGTTAGTGTTGGAGGAATAGCCGATGTAGAAACAATGAAACTTTTGTTATATATAAGCGTATTAGTGTGCATGAGTAAAGAGGGGAACGCAATTAGGGTTTGTCATTGGCATTATTGAAAGAAATTGAGAATTAAGGAGGAAATTATATGTCACCATTTTTGTTAGGATTAATACTAGGTGCCTTTTTAGTTATAGGGGTACAACAAATTATTTACACTTTACTATGGGTATATACAGGGGAAAAGATTGGGATGTTGCGAAACATTAGAACCGCTATAAAGCATTTAAAGAATAAGGAAAAAGAGAAAAGTGGAGAAAATTATTAAGAAATGGTTGAATGCATTCATTATAAGTTTGATTATATGTCAGATTCCTTGAGTAAAGAGATTTCAACAAAATATAAGTGAAGTGATTTAGGTGATAAAGTGTTTCATTAATTACTTTCTATTTGTTGAAGTTATTAAGCTACCGGGTGCTTTCCTTAAGGAAAAGGGAAGCCTTTTTTTATGTCGTTAAAGGGGCAGTTTAGTTGAATAAAGGATGTTTTGATAATCCTAATCAGTGCTTCGTAATCTGTAATACATAGTAGACTCTTACTGAGCAACGAAACATTTTCAAAAATGGGGAAATCAAGATGAGTGATATGGTTATTGTAAAATTGTTCACTTAAACGAAACCATCAGGATTCAAAAGAGTATCTTTCTCTTGACCTTGGAGATTACTCCAATGTTAAGGTTGTATTCGAGGAGTGGTAAGCATGCAAATTAAAGATTTTGCAGAAAAATATCAATTGCAAACTGATACAATTCGTTATTATGAAAAAGAGAATATTTTAAAGCCAAAAAGGCGTGATAATGGTTATCGAGAATATGATAAAGAATGCGAAAAACAAATTCAGCTGATCATCGTGTTAAAAAAGTTAGGATTTACATTAAAAGAAATACAAGAAGTATTTATTCTTAGAAACGAAGCCATTTCAACCAGTTGTAACAATTCAACCGTTTTGTTATTAGATGAAAAAATAATAAAACTTGAAGAAAAAATCCAGTTTTATCAGCAAGCGTTAAAAATAGTGCAAACACTTAAAGAACTAGTAAGTGATGAGAAGTATTTAGAAAATAAAGAAGTTATTGAAGAATTGATAGACCTGTTTTTTAAGAGTGTACATGAAAGGGGGATGTTATGAAAATCAGTCAAGTTGTGCGCATTGAAAATGGAATCGCCCTAGCCATTTCGTTTTATATTTATACACTGTTAGACTTTCCAATCTGGCTGTTTTTTGTTCTTTTATTCATTCCCGATATTTCAATGATTGGCTATGCAATTAACAATAAAATAGGTGCAAATGTTTATAATTTGGGACATAGCTTTGTGTTACCTCTACTTTTAGCAATAGGTTACTTCTTCTTATTAAATGATTATTTACTTCTCATAATCATCATCTGGATTGCTCATATATTTATGGATAGATTATTAGGTTTTGGATTAAAATATCAAGCTTCTTTTAACGATACACATATACACAGGCTATAATGTATACAAGTTCTGAGAGATGATTAAGTTTATTAAGTAATCGTCTCTTCCTCGTATATGACACATACTGCGCAATGATTGTTTCATGAATTTAAGAAAATATGTCAAAATCGTTTGAACTATTTTGACATATTCTCCTCCTTTAGAGATAGAACTTCCCTTGCTGCTTCAATGAAAGATAATATAATCGGTGAAAGCCACTTATCTTTATGCCAAGCCATATGTGTATACACATCCAAGTTTTGAAATCGCCAAGGAAGAGCAACAAGTTCGCCACGTTCAACTTCAACTGCAGTTACTATTTTAGGAAGAAAGGCAATACCGATTCCCGAAATTGCACATTGTTTAATGGCTTCTGCACTTTGAAACTCTAATGATGAAGTACTATCAATGTCTCCCTTCTTAAACGTTCGGTCAAACATTGTTCGATAGGGACAACCCTTTTCGTTTATCAGGAACACCTCTCCGTGAAAATCGTCAAGCTGTAATGCAGTTTGTTTGGCAAGTGGATGATCTGGAGCAACGAAAAAGCGAAAAGTTTCTTCTGTCAATCGTTCTATTGCAAGTCCCGTTGATTGAATGGGTTCGTCCAGTATAAAGGTGACATCCGAGGTTCCCTCAAAGAGTGTTTGTTTGAGTTGATGATTTGGAACCGAGCGAAAGATGAGACGAACACCAGGATGCAGCGAACGAAAAAGCTTAAAGATATCTGGAAGTCGATAGGCGCAAACAACTTCGTTAGCACTAATCGTTAAGGTGCCACTTAGAATTTCATTGTCATGAACGACACTCCGAGCTTCGTCCAATTTGTTTAGAACCTCCTGGACGTGAGTTAAAAAACGTTTACCCGCAGTTGTGAGAACAAGCTGCTTTCCCAATCGATCAAAGAGACGAACACCTAGTTCTTCCTCCAATGCTTTTATTTGCATCGTTACATTGGAGGGTACGTAGTTTAGTGCTTCAGCAGCTCTACTGAAATTTAATGTTGTTGCCACCGTGTTGAACGTATTCAGCTGGCGCAATTCCACCATAATTCCTCCTTCGATTTTCAATATTATTGAATACTGCTTTTAATTATCTTCACTTTTATTGAAAGTAACACGACCTTATACTAAATACAAGAAATACATTCTAAAATGTTTGTGTTTCATTTAAAAAGGAGTGACAATTCAATGGATAATTATGAGATTTTCAATTTGGGTGATGTAACCTTACAATCGGGAGTAACGTTACCAAGCACTTTTCTTGCTTATAAGACTTATGGAAAGTTGAATGAAACTAAAGATAATGTTGTTATTTATCCAACTGCTTTTGGCGACCAACATGTTAATAATGAATGGTTGATCGGAGACGGCATGGCACTAGATCCACAGAAATATTTCATTATCGTTCCGAATCTAATAGGGAATGGCTTATCTTCTTCTCCAAGCAATACTCCTGCACCGTTCGACAAAGCTAATTTTCCGCAGGTAACCATCTATGACAATGTTCAATTGCAGTATCGACTTGTGACCGAAAAATTCGGCATTCAGAAAATCGCACTTGTAGTTGGATGGTCAATGGGTGGTCTTCAATCTTTCCAATGGGCAGCCAGTTACCCCGACATGGTGGATCGAATTGCCTCTTTCTGTGGAAATGCAAAGACTTGGCCGCAAACCTATGTGGTTCTCGATGGACTAAAGGCTGCACTCATGGCCTCAGTCGGCTCGGAATCTACTGAAATAAACCAGTTGACTTCTAAAGATATGCGTGCGGTGGGTCGTGTCTATGCTGGATGGGGGTTATCGCAAACCTTCTATAAAGAGGAACTTTATCGTGAAATGGGATTTGAGGAATTGGAAGAGTTTGCGGTTGGAGTTTGGGAAAATAGCTTTATGAGTATGGATCCCCACAATGTTCTAGCCATGTTATGGACAGGACAACATGCAGATATTAGTGCAAACGCAGCATATAACGGAGCGTTCGATGAGGCACTCAAAACCATTAAAGCCGATACTTATATCATGCCAGGAAGTACGGATCTCTTCTGTACGGCAGAAAATAACGAATATGAAGCTAATCTTGTACCGAATGCTGAATATCATCCTATCAAATCAGTCTGGGGTCATTTTGCTGGTCGTGGAATCAACAGAACCGATAATAAATTTATTGATGAAAATTTAAAACGCTTATTAGGACTTCGAAAAAACAGGTAAACTGTTTTAATATACTATAATTGAGAGACGGTTACCCTCGAATTAATCGTCTCTTTCTTTTACTCAAGGACTATTGCGTAGTACAACGATATTGGGCAGTAAAAGACATCCACTTAGCGCTAACTTGGTGAATATATATACATAAACAAACAGATGCGATTCTTCAAGTGAGAAAGATCGCTATTTTGTTTATTCAAGTAACGGGGCGGTTAGTGAAAGAAGCCCGAACGCTAACAGTTATAAATTAACCGTTGAAATTATGGTGATTCCAGGTTAAAATTTGTATAAATAGAAATATTTTGAAATGTATAAGATGAAAAGTTAGGATAGGAATTAGTAGTTACTTATCTCCCTGTAACAGAGAGCTGATGGGTGGTGGGAATCAGTACAAAGGTAAGAGCGAATTACCTCCTTGAGCTTTCTTTACGAACATAGAAGTAGTAAAGAACGGACGGACCGTTATTCGTAATGAGTGGAAGAGTTTTCTTCAATAAGGGTGGTACCACGTTAACCACGTCCCTTTTAATAGGGGCGTGGTCTTTTTATTTTATATTATTGGGGGTAGAAATAACTATGGATATAACTATTCGACATGCTGAGCAAAACGATTACGATTTATTGCTGCCTTTATTTAGTCAGGTTCATGAATTCCACGTTTTTGTAAGACCAGATTTGTACAAAGAGAATCCCACTCCAGTCGAACAAGAGTTTTTTGAAAGCCAATTGATTGATAGTAAACAGCATATTTTTGTGGCTACCATATGCGCTGATATAGTTGGCGTTATAGTGACAAAGGAAGAAGAAGTAACAGAAAATACTTTTGTTAAAGCGAGGAAAGTATTATATATAAAGAGTTTATGCGTTCTTGAAGCACATAGAAAGAAAGGTATCGGAAAAAAACTAACTAAATACGTTTTGGATTTTGGTAGATGCCTCAAAATTGATAGTATTGAATTAGGAGTATCCGAGGAAAATAAATCTGCCATTGAATTTTATAGGTCAATTGGGATGACAACGAAGAGTAGAAAAATGGAGATTATATTGAACTAACGGACGGGTGATTCGACGATCCTTTTCTTATTGTACAAAAGGGGCAGGTTAGCGTAAGAGGGGATTTACATTAATGACCTTGATGTCATATAATTTAAAATGTTAAGTTAATTAACTGTGTAAGGGAGGGGATTATTATGGCCAAATTTAAATTATATAGAATTAGACGAGTTACGATGGTTCCAAACCTCCCTTTAGTTTCAAGTATATAATTAAGAGTATTTAATTATCTAAGAAGACCATCGTAAATACGGAGGTCTTTATTTTATTTGTAAATTTAATTTTATCGGATTCCTATATTAAAAATAAGGAGCTAAAATGTATGCAAATAAGAAATTATGAAGCTGGAGATGAAATTGGTTGGGTTAGATGTAGAGCATTATCTTTTTTAGATACTGCTTACTTCGACAATGTATTGAAGAATAAAGAAATATACAATAATCCAGCTATTGAATTAGTAGCTGTTGAAGACGAACAAATTGTAGGATTATTAGATATTGAATATGAAGTCCAAGAGAGGACCGTTTGTTCAAGAGGAAATGGTCTCGGTGGAATGATATGGCATATTGCAGTTCATCCAGACTTTCAGAGGAGAGGTATAGGTACTCAATTATTAAATGCGGCAGAAAAAACAGCTAAAATAAAAGGGTTAAATCGTTTTGAAGCTTGGACTAGAAATGATGAATGGGTAAGAAACTGGTATATAAAAAGTGGATTTGACGATGTAGAATCGTACTTGCAAGTGTATATTGATGGTAACAAGGAATTAAACGGAGTCATTAAAAGTGAAATTTCTAACCTATTTCCTGTTCAAGTATATGCTCATTACGTTGGAAATGAAAAAGAGTCGATAAAGGAGAGTTTTCAAAGAGTACATGAATGTATTTGTTATGAAAAAATGCTAAGAAAGTGACTTCTTATCTTTCAAAGGGAGGAAGGGTTCATTTTCTCTATTTTAACTAGAGTTTAGACTGGTAAGCATTTATAAGCTTAAAGTTTGTGAAGTTATATACTTAAACTAAAGGGTGCTATTATCCAAGAGTCAGCTGCCCATTCAGGCGGCTTTTCTTAATTGGCAATAGGGGGCAGCATTCCTGTAATAAGTGAAAATTCACTGATGCTAGAAATGGGGCAGGTTATATTAACTATGAAAATGAATCTAAAGCTGCTGACTAAGCAGCTTTTTTTAGTTATTGTTCACTTTAATCGTGACTTCTTTTCTTTTATCCAATTGTTCTTCTCCCAAATTATTTACTGCTGAAGAATTGAAGCATTTTAATAGAGGAGAAACACCTTATGAATTAGTTAAGGAATATCAAAAGAAGTTAAGCCAGGCAACTGAGTTGATTTTTATATTTCCTGTCTGGTGGTGGGACTTACCTGCTATTTTAAAGAGTTTTATTGATAAAGTAATGTTGAGTGGATTCGCTTTCCTAGAGGAAAAAACAACAGGTGATCTGAAAGGGTTATTGACATATATAGAGAAAACAACTGTGATTTCAACTTCTACAACGGATAAAGATTATATTGAATCTGAAGGAGGAAATGCTATTCAGGGCGTATTCATTAACTGAACTTTAGCTGACCTGGGAATTAAAAATGAAAAAACAAAATGGATTCATTTTTCTGGTGTTAACTTAACAACAGATGAGAAGAGGAAACAATTTTTAAGAGAAATAACTCTAGATATTTGAAATAGAATGAACTGAAAAAATGCACGTAAATAAAAGCGTGCATTTACACAACAAGGAACAAAATTAAGAGCCAAGGTATGCACTGCTTGCATACCTTGGCTCTTTTTACATTCATAAAATATACTGCCGTTTAGCATTCTTTAATTGCCAAATATATATAATCTTTTTTAGTAAATCCATATTAATCATTTTATATAATCAACCGATAGTATAGTGGGAGATTCAAAAGTGAATTTGTGATTGAATAGGAGAAAATACATTGGGGAAAATCAGGAAAATTAATTTAAAGCTGGCTGCAAAGGTAAATATCATTGTCATATCAATCATTGTGGTATTATCAGCCGTTATTGGTTTTGTTGCGAATCATGAGGTAACAGAGGGAATTAAAGAATTTGCAACAGAGAAAGCAAAGGGAGATCTGGGATTAGCTTATCGGTATATCGATAATAAGTACCCAGGTGATTGGGAAGTTAGAGGAAATGAGTTATATAAAGGATCCGTCAAAATAAATGATAACTTTGAAATCGTCGATAAGATTGGAGAAGATACGGGAGATACTGTAACCATCTTTTTAAAAGATACCCGTATAACGACAAATGTTTTAATCGATGGAGACCGCGCGATTGGCACCAAAGCTTCTCCTGAGGTAGTGGACACTGTCATCATAGATCGTGAAAATTACTATGGTGAAGCAAATGTGGCAGGGAATATGTATCAAACGGCATATATGCCCCTTCAGTCTTCAACAGGAGAAGTGATTGGGATTTTTTATGTTGGTGCATCAGAAGAAATCATCAATCAAATCCTGTCTTCTTTTCTAATAAAATTTATTATTATTTTATTGATTATGGTAGCCATAGCTTTTGCTGTCGTTTATCTGTTCACTTCTAAAATGAAAAAGAGACTTGCCGCTATGACCAATGCCCTTAAAATGGCTGGGAATGGTGACTTTACAGCGAAAATTCAGGATCATTCAAAAGATGAGCTGGGCTCATTAGCTGTAAGCTACAATCAAATGTCCCAGAATCTTAAAACAATGTTAGATGAGGTGATTCAAACCTCTGAACAGCTAGCTTCTTCATCAGAACAGCTAACTGCAAGCTCAGAGCAGACGAGCATTGCTACAGAGACGATTACAGAATCAATTCAACAAGTAGCCAATGGTGCTGAGCAATCGGCAGTGAATGTGCAAGAAAGTTCATTGGCACTGGAAGAAGTGGCAAAAGGCATACATTCTATTGCCGAAAATGCACTAATGGTTTCTGAAGTCAGTAATGCTGCTGTCGAAAAAGCCAAAGAGGGCGGGGTACTCGTTCAAAATACGGTTAAGCAAATAAATGCCATTAACACATCTGCAGCAGCAAGCGGAGAAGTTATGAAAACGCTGGATTACAGATCACAGGAAATTGAAAAAATAACAAAAGTGATAACCGATATTGCGGACCAAACGAATTTACTGGCATTAAATGCGGCAATTGAGGCTGCCAGAGCGGGAGAACATGGGAGAGGATTTGCTGTTGTAGCAGATGAAGTAAGAAAGCTCGCAGAACAGTCACAGGCATCTTCTTCTCAAATCTCAGTATTGATTCGAACCATCCAAGAAGATATGGAGCAGTCAAGCAGGTCCATTGAACAAGTTTCTGAAGAGGTAAAAGAGGGGTTAGACATTGTTCAGCAGACAAGCATGAACTTTAAAGAAATTCTTGATCATATGGCAAGCTTAACAGAACAAACGAATGATATGGCAGCGACTTCTGAACAAATATCGGCTAGTACACAAGAAGTGTCAGCAACAGTTTCTGGGATTATTACCATATCAGAACAGACATCATCTCATTCACAAAACGTGGCCGCTTCCGCAGAGGAACAGCTTGCATCAATGGAAGAAATAGCCGCTTCATCAGCAGCGTTATCTCATTTAGCAGAAGATTTAAAAGTGGTTGTCAGCAGGTTCAAAGTATAGTTTTTGAAAGTAAATACTGCGTAATTTAGTGTAAGTTATTTATTAGACTAGAAGGTAAATAATCAATATTTAGAGTCTAGAATTAATTTATTGACAATTGTTTCAATTTCATTTATTATCCTATTAAATAAATGAAAAATTGAATATTTTCTTCTTATCCAGAGAGGTGGAGGGACTGGCCCTTTGAAGCCTCGGCAGCAGGTTCGTATGAACACTGTGCCAATTCCAGCAAGCGTACTGCTTGAAAGATGAGAAGAGGGTTTTTAAAACTCTCTTCTTAGGAGGAGAGTTTTTTCATTGTTTATTAATCCTACTTAAGTTATAGGAAAAGTAGATAATTAATGATCAGAGGGGCGAAGAGAGATGAAATATGGTTTTTGGCTGCCGATATTTGGAGGCTGGCTGCGCAATGTAGAGGACGAACACATGCCGGCAACTTTTGATTATGCTAAAAATGTGATTCAGAGTGCTGAACAATGGGGATATTCCACAACATTAATCGCGGAATTATATTTAAATGATATAAAAGGACCGGAGCATGATTCGCTTGAAGCCTGGTCTACCGCAGCTGCACTTGCTGCTGTTACTGAAAAAATCGAAATAATGACGGCGATCCGTCCTGGTTTTCATAATCCTGCTGTGGCAGCAAAAATGGCAGCTAATATTGATCAGATCAGCAACGGGCGTTTTACGCTAAATGTGGTATCTGCCTGGTGGGCTGAAGAAGCTCGTCAATATGCTGGGATTTTTACCGAGCATGATGAACGCTATGCACGTACCGAAGAGTTTATTGATGTGTTAAAAGGGTTATGGACGGAAGAAACCTTCCAATATTCTGGCCAATTTTACGATTTGAAAAATACAAAGCTTGCGCCAAAGCCTGTACAAAGACCTAACCCGATCCTTTATGCAGGCGGCGAAAGTGAAAAAGGCAAGCAAACCATTGCAGAAAAATGTGATGCATATGTGATGCATGGAGGAACGGTTGAAGAAATACAGCAAAAAATTGCTGATATGAAGGCAAGGCGTGCCCAAACTGGCAATGAGCCATTTAGTTCATTCGGAATGGCTGCCTATGTGATTTGCCGTGATACAGAAGAAGAGGCTTTTGCTGAACTTGAAAAGATCACAACCGTGAAGGATTCCAGTGCATATGCCGGCTTTAAAGATTTCACGACGAAATCACAATTAGAACAGCAGATTCAGCTTCAGGATTACTCTGTTTCCAACCGTGGCTTGCGCCCAAACTTAGTAGGAACACCTGAGCAAATTTCGGACCGAATTCTGCAATATGAAGAAAATGGTTTAGACTTGCTGCTGCTGCAATTTTCACCTCAATTAGAAGAGATGGAACGATTTGCAAAACAAGTTATGCCATTAGTTGAGCAAAAACGCAGTTTAATAAAAAACTAGAAAGGGGTCCCGAACATGACCAAAGTATATGTAATCCATGAAAATAGTGAGTGGACCGTCCACTTAACCAATAGACTAGAGGAGCTTGGTGTTCCTTATGAAGAATGGCATTTAGACGAAGGAACACTGGATTTATCTTCAGAACCCCCGGAAGGAATTTTCTACAGCAGAATGAGTGCTTCATCACATACTCGTGACCACCGTTTTGCCGCTGAGTTTTCCGGACAGGTATTAGCTTGGCTGGAAGCACATGGTCGTACAGTGCTAAATGGAACAAGCGCGCTGAAGCTTGAAGTGAGCAAGGTACTGCAATACTTGGAGCTGGAAAAGTCTGGTGTGAAAACACCAAAAACAATTGCAGCAGTTGGAAAACAGCAGATTTTAAAAGCAGCTGAAGCTTTCGCAGGACAGCCGTTTATCACGAAGCATAACCGTGCCGGCAAAGGGTTGGGTGTGCAATTATTCCAAAGTATTGACGCACTGAAGGCATATGTCGAGGGACCGGCATTCGAAGAGCCTGTTGATGGCATCACCCTTATTCAGCAATACATTCAATCACCGGAAAGCTACATCACCCGCTGTGAATTTGTCGGAGGCGAATTTGTGTATGCCGTTCGGGTGGATACATCTGAAGGCTTTGAACTCTGCCCGGCTGATGCCTGCCAGATTGGGGACTTATTCTGCCCGGTAGGAGAAGAGGTGGAAGAAAAGCCTAAATTCCAGATTATTGAAGGCTTTGACGATCGTATTATAGAAAAGTATAAAGACGTTTTGGCGCGAAATGATATTGGAGTGGCTGGAATTGAATTTATCAAAAACGCTGACGGCGACATTTACACGTATGATATCAATACAAACACCAACTATAATTCAGATGCTGAAGCAAAAGCAGGGAAATATGGAATGCTGGAATTGGCATCGTTATTGAAGAAGACACTGGAAGAACACTATTCAGTATCAGTAAATGTATAAGTTGTAAGAGACTGGTGCATAAGGATTTATTATGACTAAGATCCGAATGGTTAGGAGGTAAATCTATCTAATCATTTGGTTTTTTTGCAAAGAAAGAAAAAAGCACAACTAGCTTCATGTGCTAGTTGTACCAGTTTCCTGCGTGTATCTGCGAAGAGCTTCTGTTAGTTAATATCCTGAATCACTTTCTCCAGGAACTCACCCATTCTTTTAACAGCTGGTTCAGTAAAATCAAATTGAACTCCTGTTTCTTCATAAATAGCTGCAATCGATTGGTTATAGTCAGCACCAGCACCTTTTTTATAATCCTCAATTGCCTTTGCCGGGTCTTTCTGATAATTCTCCAGTAATTGCAGTGCGCCAAGCATTGAAATGGAGTATTCAATATTATAGAAAGGAACCTGGAAATAATGCAGGGTGCCAGCCCAGCTCATTCCAACTTCTTCTTCAAAGCCAGTTGTATCGACAGGGCTTAAACCGTACCGTTTAGAGATTTCGAAGTATTTCTCATCACGCTCTTTTGCAGTATGGTTTGGATTTGTATACATCCAATGCTGGAAGAGGTCCCCTGATAATGGGCCGAATAACATCGTAAATGCCCGTCTCAGCTCTTCACGCTGCGCGCTCTTAAAATCTTCTTCTTCCGGATAAAAGCGATCAAGCTTATCCAATAAGAGTAATTCCATTCCATGCGAATATAATTCAGCGACTTCCATGCGAAGCTGATAGTCTTCAGTAGGACCATGCTCAGAAAACTCAAGGTATCCATTGACCGCATGTCCCATTTCATGGATTAGGGCAATTAGTGAGAAAAAGGAAGGACTGAAGTTTGCAAAAACAAAGGTTTCTCCTGAAACAGGCAGGGAAGTACAGAAACCGCCCGGGCTCTTACCTTTTCGGTCTCCAAGATCTAGTAAACCATTTTCTCTCATATAATCGAAACGCTCAGCAAAATAGGCATCTGTCTTGCCTAACATCTCAGAAACGCCATCCATCAGATCAGCCACATCCATGTATGGTGCGTTTTTCATCAACTTAGCATTGTTATCCCAAGGTCGATATGTATCGACACCAAGCTTGGACTTGAACACCTCTGCCAGACGGTTCCAGGCGGGAATGATGTGCTTTTCAACATTTTCATGAAAGTCATAGCAATCCTGCACACTATACTCACGATTTTTAGCGACAAACATATAATCGCGATAATTCTCAAAGCCTGCATTTAAAGCGATCTGATGACGCAGCTGAACAAGTTCATCCATAATGGAATCCATATCTGGCTTGATTTGACGATAAGCTCCCATCATTTTGTGATAGGCTTTTTCTCGTACTGCTCTATCAAGATGATCAAGCTGTGATTGAATAAATGGAAATGGTTTTTCTTCACCCTCCCATTCAACGGTTAATCCTCCCATAATTTCACTATACTTTGTGTTGAGCTCTTGCTCTTTTACCATTAACGGAATATTTTCTTCCCTGAATAATTTCACTTTGGACTCCCGAGCTCTTCTCATTAAACCATATTGTTCTTCATTTAATTGACTAAAATAAGGAGAATCACACAGTTTCTCATTTAGTTTTGCTTCATATTTCATGATCAGCGGCAGAATCACTTGCTGGTCATGAAGATAAGTCGCCTTAATTTCCTCATCTTCTGTATTTCGGTTAAAATCAACTAAATGTCCTGTCATCGCTTCGTCAATTTTATGTATAAAAGTCTTTTCTTCCATCAGCCATTTTTCCAGATCAGAAACAGATTCAATCGGAACTTCAAGTAAGCTCTGAAACTGAGATTCTACCCCAGCGGCATCCTGTAAATTGATTAATTCTTTGTAATATTTATGACTTAATTCTTGTGCCATGATTGACTCCCTCTCTTTTTTAATAATTTTCTTAATATTATATTAACGGACTCTTGACTGTAAATCTAGTTTTTTTCTAAAGGATGGAGATGGGTAGTGTTTTGCTGCTTTTTGTTTTTGGCAAACATTGTTGCTATGAACTTAATGAGTAGAAGTCGATTTCCGCTCCAGGACGTTCGCTTTCCGCAGGGTGGGCCCCTGAGCCTCCTCGCGTCGCTTACGATTCTGCGGGGGCTCACCTGTCTCACTCCTCCCATAGGAGTTTCGCACCTTCTGCTCCAATCAACTAGTTTTTTTAGAACAGAAAACTTTTCAAAAACAACAATCTTTTAGAAAAAAACTTTGGTAAAAGTCTACTTGTAAGTGTGCAAAACTGTATACTGTCAACATGGAATATATTTGAAATTTTTACATATTCCTTTTAAAATAATAGAAAAGGAGTTGTTCTTCATGGAAATCGTTGTAGGTCTGCTTAGATTTATAGGAGAGATTTGTGCTGCGATCGCGACGGCAGCATGGAGTCGTTATCAAGAGAAATAATCCTTCTTAAACCTATAATTCAGTGGTTTAAATGATTATCTTACTCCTGGTGAATTTCGAGCGATCAAAGGCTGTCTGTATGCTCCATTTGAAGTGGAGTAATTAGAAGGATATCAAAAGGTAATGGTTTATTTTCACCGATATGCTTTTTCAATAGGTTGAGGCTGAGACTGTTAAAAGTCCAGCCTTTTTATGGTTAGTCTGAGAGACTTAAAATTACCAAAATGAGACCAGTAAATAAAAGAGGGGAGGAGATAGTTATTGATTTCCAAAGCCATGAAACCTTGTCACGAATAATGTTAACCAGGAAAAGGCCACTCAGTGCAACTAGATAACGAATATAATAGAATATTTCGCCCTGATTGCCTAAAGGGTTTCGATCGAGAAAAAAGTTAAATGCAATAAAAAGGAACACGATGTTCCAACTCATCTGCCATTTTGGAAAGTAATGTTTAATGGTTAAGAACAATACACCATTCGTGAAAATGAAATAAAAATACAACTGGAGATTATAGAGCATACCAAAAAATGTTCCTTCAACAACCATTTCTCCTAGAGAAAAGAGAGGAATGAACAAAAATAAATGACCGAGTAAATGATTTATGACAAATACAATGCCTGCTCCAAGCAAACTCTTTTCAATTAGCTCTCTCAACTGGTCCTCCTAGAATTTGCGTTTTTACTATATTATTACATTTGTTTTACTTAAAATGGAATCTTTTTTTCCTTATTTGCAGCAATCTGAACCTAAGTAATTATGAGAATAATTTTAAGTGCTTTTTCACTTAAATACCTCGTCCTTTACTGTAACCCATTATCTGATGATGAAAATCACCATTTAATGTTTTTTTTATAAAAAGGCTTGTTCTATGCTCAAGGGTACAAGCAGTTAAGAGAATAGAAGAATAGGATACATGGAGGTGATGTATATGGTAAAGATTTTCATAGATCCTGGTCATGGGGGCAGTGACCCAGGAGCAGTTGGAAACGGATTGCAGGAAAAAAATATAACCTTGCAGATTGCAACTCGTATTCGTGATATTCTTGGCAGCGAATATGAAAATGTGGAGCTGAGGATGAGCAGAACGGGTGATAGTGCTGTTTCATTAAGTAATCGAACCAATGCCGCTAATGCTTGGGGAGCCGATTTTTTGCTGTCCATTCATATTAATGCAGGCGGCGGGACAGGCTATGAGGATTATGTGTATCCGAATGTTGGTGCGCCAACAACCACTTATCAGAATATAATTCATGAAGAAGTGACAAAGTCTGTGGATTTTGCCAATCGCGGCAAGAAGCAGGCGAACTTTCATATGCTTCGCGAGTCAGCGATGCCGGCATTACTGACTGAAAATGGGTTTATTGACAATAGCAGTGATGCGGCAAAACTGACACAGCCATCTTTTATAGAAAGCATTGCTAGAGGGCATGTCAATGGTCTGGCAAGAGCATTTGGGTTAAAAAAAAAGCAAATAACACTATATAGGATTCAAATTGGTGCATTCAGTGACAAAGAGAATGCTGACAGCCTAGCAGCACAGGCGAAAATTGCAGGCTTTGAAGCATTTGTACTTGCTGAAAACGGATTATATAAAGTACGGGCAGGTGCCTTCTCTAATAGAAGCAATGCAGAGCAGCAGGTGCAGAGATTAACAGCAGCAGGGTTTGAGGCGTTTATTTTATAAATACTCTAATCATATAAAAAAGAGTAAAAGCATCATGTGCTTTTACTCTTTTTTAATGACCGTACGTTTGAAATCCTTGCCGCCGACAACTGGCAATCTAATGGTGTGTCTAAGTGGTTAAATACTTCCTTTATCCAAAATATGCACCCAAGATTCGCCGCCGTCAGTTGTTTGATAAAGATCGCGCATATAGGTTGTAAATGCGAGAGTACTCTTGTCTGTTTGACTTCCAGCTATATAGGTAATTGGATTATCATAAGCAAGGGATGGAATCTCCATTTTTATGCTTTCCATTGTCGCTAGATTGATGGAGTTGAATTGTACTTTTTCATTTTCCACAGAAGAGTAATATAAATGACTTTCTGTAAATGTAATGGCAGTTACCATAACCTCTTCTGTAATAAGCTTCATATTATTACCCTTATCCTCGGACAGATAAATTCCGCTTCTAGTGGCCATGGCCATCACATTTGGATCAGTTGGATGGGCAGCAATCATGCCTAATGTATCGGCGCCGAATCCATTTAATGGTACGGGTTCAAAGGCGTCAGGCTGTTCTGTTGAACGGAAAAGTCCTGGGTCCATCTCTGTTAAAGCATCACCGTTAATTCCGTAAATCATCTGAGTTTGATAGCCAGCGGTCAGAAATGGAAATTGGCCTTTTCCTTCAAAGGCAATATGCTCAATTGTCTCACCTTTGTCAATACTTTTAGCGATACCCATCTTAGACTCACCTTGCTGACCACTTGTAATAAATCCGTCTTCAACCGCGCTAAAGCCATAATAATCATGCTTTTTAGTGCTAGTTTCAAACCATTGTTCATCCTTATGTATGAGCAAACCTTTGTCAGTAGCCAGATATAGACCGTCATCATTTCCTGGATAACCAATTCCCTGAAGCTGGGCGATCTCCATGCTGGATGCATCTGAGATTTCAAAAGGAATATCTTCCTCTGCAGGCACCTCTGTCTCTTCAGCAGGCTGTTCGGTGTCATCATTTGATGAAGATTCCTGTTCTGTTTCATTCTCCGTATTTGTGCATGCTGCTAAAAAAAATGAAAGCAGCAATAATGGTATTAAAAAACGTTTCCAATTCATTTGTTTCACTCCAACTTTATTTTGCTTTATTCAATTGTTAGCATACCGATAACCATGTTAAGAAGCAAACATGGCGCATTTCATTCTGTATATTTAAAAAAATAAGCCCTGATAATAGAAATTTCGGAAAAATTAATTTATAATAAAGAAAGTATTTCAGCTGCCGAAGTAATACCTAGTTCTCTTTTAAGATCGCAGGCAAGTATACATAAATGCAGGAGGGTTTAATCATGACAACCAAAACATATTCAGAGGTATGGGACTTAGATGTCTTTTTTAAAGGCGGAAGTGAGTCTGAGGAATTCACATCACATCTTAGCGAAACCGAAAAACATATTGAGCAATTTAAACAATCTGTGCAAAGCTGGGAACCTTCAAACCATGCAAGTGAAAGCAGTCAGCTGATCCAGCTTTTGGAGAAATTTGAAGCAACATCGAAGAAAATTAGACAGGCTGGAGCGTTTGTCAGCTGTTTAGAAGCTCAAAATACAGAAGACAAGGCAGCAAACAAACATCGTGCAACAGTGACACGTCTAAGTGCAGCATTTCAATCCGTACTTACCGGTTTCGATGAAAAATTGACTTCTTTTGACCAAAATGTTTGGGAAGAAATTTTAAAAACGGAAGGGTTATCTGAACTTTCCTTCGTTTTGACAGAACGCCGTGAAAAGGCAGAAGAGAAGTTATCTGAGAAGGAAGAATCATTAATCAATGCCCTTGGTGTTGATGGTTATCACGGCTGGAGCCAAATGTATGATGTGATTGTTCGTACGGTCAAGGTTCCTTTCACAGAAAACGGCGAGGAGAAATTCCTGTCTGTTGGGCAGGCATCTAATAAATTTTCAAGCCCGGATCGTGAAGTGAGAAAAGCTGTGTTCAAGAGCTGGGAAGAGGCATGGGGAGAAAAGGCGGATTACTTGTCTAAAACATTAAACCACCTGGCTGGCTTCCGCTTAACAGTCTATGAAAAACGCGGCTGGGAGGATCCATTGAAAGAACCATTAGCGATTAACCGGATGGAAAAGGCTACACTTGATTCCATGTGGAATGTCATTTCAAGCTATAAAGCTCCATTCGTTAAGTTTCTTGAAAGAAAGGCAAAATTGCTCGGACTGGAAAAGTTGAGCTGGTATGATCTTGATGCTCCGCTTGGCGAGACAGAAACGAAGGTTTCTTATCAGGAGGGTGCACAATTTATTCTCGATCACTTTAGTAAATTTGGGGAGGAAATGACATCCTACTCAAGAACAGCATTCGAAGATAGCTATATCGAAGCAGAAGATCGGGCTGGCAAAAGACCTGGCGGATTCTGCACCTTCTTCCCTGAAACTGGTCAGTCTCGTATTTTCATGACGTATTCTGGAACACCTTCAAATATCTCAACACTCGCACATGAGCTGGGACATGGTTTTCATTCATACGCGATGAGAGATGTTCATACATTAAATCGCAGTTATGCAATGAATGTGGCTGAAACAGCGTCTACTTTTGCTGAGATGATTGTTAGTGACGCAGCGGTGAAGAATGCACAGTCAGAGGAAGAAAAGCTCTCACTTTTAGAAGATAAAATCCAGCGTTCTGTTGCACTGCTGATGAATATTCATGCTCGTTTCTTGTTTGAAACACGTTTCTATGAAGAAAGAAAGAGCGGCATGGTGAGCACAGAAAGAATCAGTGAACTGATGCTTGAAGCACAGAAGGAAGCATATGCAGGTGCATTGGATGAGTATCATCCAACATTTTGGGCATCTAAGCTTCACTTTTATATCACAGGTGTTCCTTTCTACAACTTCCCATATACATTCGGCTATCTCTTCTCTCTTGGCATCTATGCGCAAGCGATTGAAGAAGGCGCTGGTTATGAGGAAAAGTATATTGACTTATTGAAGGATTCTGCATCTATGAAAGTAGAAGACCTGGCACTTAAGCACTTAAACACAGACTTAACGAAGCCTGACTTCTGGGAAAAAGCTGTTCAGCTATGTGTAGATGATGTAGAAGAATTTTTGGCTTTAACTGAAAAGAAATAACATCAGCTAAAAAACCGCTCTATTAGGGCGGTTTTTGTTATTTCCCTCAGCTTTTGGGTAAAAGAAAGTCAGCGGATTTTCTTCACTTTCATCGTACTGATCATCATGAAAGATAAGATTAAGGTGAAAGATAAATAGAAGACTGGCGGTATATGTAAGATCATCAGCATGCTTATCGCTGCAAACAGACCAGCAGCGGTAATTGGCAATCCAATAAAATACTCGTCTTGATGAATCAGATGGTAACGGGCAAGGCGAATTGCCCCGCAGCATGCATACAGAATGGTGGAAACCATACCAATGATACCAAATTCATAAAGGGTTCCCTGATATAATAATAGTGCTGGTGCTATGCCAAATGATATAATATCACTCATGGAATCCAATTGTTTTCCGAACTCAGATTGAATTTGGAGTTTCCTTGCCAGCATCCCATCAAGAAAATCTAAGAGAGCAGCCAAAACAATGAACAAAATTCCAAGTGAAAGCTGCTCATCCATAATAAATATACAAGCAATACTTCCACTGCTAAGATTCAATAAAGTGAATATATTTGCGATTTGAGACCTGATTCTTTTTAATAAATGGTGGCTGTTTTGAAATGAAAGCATCTTTTCACTCCCTTGAACACATTACATAAGACCTTTTAACAACGAATACAATTGTCCTTATATAATAAATATTTTAAAGACTGTTATTTTATACGGTTTAAAAGCAGCAAAGTTTCAGGATGCTAGTATGCATACTTTATATAGCTGCGGATTTCATGCAGGATGACTTAATGACAAAAGATTGGAGCTAAAAGATGAAACAACCTATTTACAGATTTTTGATTGAGCTGACGAATGGCAGGATTACGTCTTACCTTCTTCAAAAGTTTGCACGTTCAAAGATAAGCAGGTTTGTGATCCCTTCGTTTTCAAGTACCTATAAAATTAATGAAGGTGAAATGGAAAAAGAGATAAAAGAATATCAATCGCTTCATGATTTTTTTATCCGAAAGCTTAAAAAGAATGCGCGGATCACGGATGCAGCAGAAGAAGCAGTTGTCAGTCCGGTCGATGCGGTAATAGAGGATATCGGCTTGATTGAAAGCACGCGAGAAATTGTTGTTAAAGGAAAGACCTATTCAATTAGTGAAATGCTTGGAAGTAAAGAAAAAGCGGATGTTTACGCTGGTGGTCAGTATATGATTTTGTATTTAAGTCCTAGTCATTATCATCGTATTCATAGTCCTGTTACAGGGACGGTCATGGAACAGTGGACCTTGGGCAGAAAATCATACCCAGTCAATCGGTTGGGGCTCAAATATGGCAGAGATACGTTATCGAAAAATTATCGGACGATCACGGAAATTCAGCATGAAGAAGGAAAGCTTGCGGTCGTTAAGGTCGGAGCGATGTTTGTCAATTCAATCGAAACAACGCATAATGGGGACATGCTTGAAAAAGGGAGTGAAATGGCTTACTTTACATTCGGTTCTACCGTTATTCTCTTGTTTGAAAAGGATACTTTTTTGCTTGATCAGAGCATTAAAGCACCTTTTAATATTCAAACGGGAAAAAGACTTGGCAATCTAGGCCATTATTCTGAGCAGGTTTAAATATAGAAAAAATAAAAGCCCTTTAAAAAGGGCTTGTCCAATTTACAAGTAGCAGACTTTTAGGATGAAGCTTTAATCTGGTTTGTTAGAGATCTCCGATGAATTTCAGTTTCAATTAATCTGATAAAGTCTGGGGAAAGTCTAAGCTCTTTTGCTTTATGGTACGACTCTATGAGCAGGTCATCTGACAGTTTGCGCAAAGTTGACTCACCTCCAATAATGTGTGCTTTGTATCGGTCTATTTAACTGGTTTTAAACATATATTAGTAGGTAATTTTGTTGTACCCTTACTTTACCAAATATAAACACATAGAACAACCGTTCTGTTATCCACAGTTTATAGTGGATAACCTGTGATTATTTTGTTTATATATGGGAAAATGATAAACGTATCATAGTGTATAATGTGAATAAAGTTATCCACAGATTGACTGCTGAAAATTTTGTCGAAAAGTATTTATGATTTATTCATAAATTTGCGGCAATTCAACATACTTATGGGAAAGTTATTTTATGCAAAAGATAAAGGTGAGATACTTATAATGAGAATGAAATTATAAGAAATGACCATTGGTAGCGGATGGAAGCTTTACCACTGCTAAAAAGCAGGTCCTGCCGTTAAGAAGATTCTTCTTAAAGCTCTATAACGGTTCAGAAAATATATTGACCATCATTAGATGATGTGACATAGTAATGCAGAATAAGAAAATTGAGGTGTGACAATGGTGTTGAAGCATTTTTTACCAAATCAGCATGTGAAGAGTATCTTTGAAATAACTCCGGATACGTTAGCTGAAAGAGGTGTTAAGGGAATTATTACCGATTTGGATAACACGCTTGTTGAGTGGGATCGTCCAAACGCAACCCCTAAACTGATTAAATGGTTTGAGGATATGAAAAATAGCAATATTAAAGTAACGATTGTGTCCAATAATAATGAAAATAGAGTAAAGGCCTTTTCTGAGCCGCTTAATATACCCTTCATATATCAAGCTCGCAAACCAATGGGACGAGCTTTTAGACGTGCATTAACAGAAATGGGATTACAGCAGGATGAAACGGTTGTGATCGGAGACCAGCTGCTTACAGATGTTCTGGGAGGAAACCGCAGCGGGTTTCACACCGTTTTAGTTGTTCCTGTTGCCCAAACAGATGGATTTATAACAAGGTTTAACAGAAAAGTGGAAAGACGCATCCTAAATTTCTTCAGGAAAAAAGGGATGATTCAGTGGGAGGATTAAATTTTGAGTGAACAATATGTTTGCATAGGCTGTGGAGTGAAGATACAAACAGATGAAAGAGAAGGCCTAGGTTATGCTCCGCCTTCAGCATTAGAAAAAGAGGAGATCATTTGTCAGCGCTGTTTCCGTTTAAAGCATTACAACGAAATTCAAGATGTAAGCTTAACAGATGATGATTTTCTAAAAATATTAAACGGCATTGGCCAAACAGATGCCCTGATCGTTAAAATTGTCGATATCTTTGACTTTAATGGCAGCTGGCTGCCTGGACTGCACCGTTTTGTGGGAAAAAATAAAATTCTTTTGGTTGGAAACAAGGTCGACCTATTACCGAAATCAGTTAAGCATAACAAGCTGATCAACTGGATGAAGCAGGAAGCGAAAGAGCTTGGATTAAAGCCTGAAGATGTTTTTCTGGTGAGTGCAGGAAAAGGCCAGAATATAAAGGAAGTAGCTGAAGCAATTGATGAGCTGCGGGGCGGAAAAGATGTATACGTTGTCGGCTGTACTAATGTCGGGAAATCTACGTTTATAAATCGTATTCTAAAGGAAGTAACAGGTGAAGGTGACATCATCACAACGTCTCATTTCCCTGGCACGACTCTTGATATTATAGAAATTCCGCTTGCTGATGGACAGGCACTGATGGACACACCTGGCATAATCAATCATCATCAAATGGCTCACTTTGTCGATAAGCGTGATTTGAAAATCATTACGCCGAAAAAAGAAATTAAGCCAAAAATCTATCAGCTCAATGAAGGGCAGACATTATATTTTGGCGGATTAGCAAGATTTGATTATGTCTCAGGCGGCGGCAAAAAGTCGTTTGTCTGTCATTTTTCAAACGAATTGCTTATTCATCGTACCAAAACAGAGAATGCTGAGGAGCTATATAAAAATCATGCCGGCGAAATGCTGACACCTCCGAGACAAGAGCAAATGGACGAGTTTCCGGAGCTTGTAAAACAAGAATTCTCGATTAAAGAAGGGAAGACAGACATCGTTTTCTCGGGTTTAGGCTGGATTACGGTTAACGACCCGGGGATTAAAATTACGGCATTTGTTCCTAAAGGTGTTCATGTTTTAACTCGAAAGTCACTTATTTAATTTTTTTACAGAAGGGGAGTCAGATTCATGCAAAAGCTATATGCTGTATTAGGTGATCCGATCGCTCATTCCATGTCGCCTGTTATGCATAATGATCTTTTTGGAGCGTATGGGATTCATGCCCATTACCACCCTCTTCTCGTAAAAAAAGAAACACTGCAAGAGGCTGTAACAGGATTAAAGGCGATTGGAATTTCGGGCTTCAATGTAACAGTTCCGCATAAAGAAAGAATTATTCCTTTTCTTGATTATGTAGACCCGCTTGCAGCAGCTATTGGCGCTGTAAACACAGTCGTCAATATAGAAGGCAAACTGCAGGGCTATAATACGGACGGCACAGGTTACGTGGCAGGATTGCAGACGGTACTGTCGGATTTCAAGGACAGGCGGACATTGGTAATTGGAGCTGGAGGAGCAGCAAGAGGCATTTATTTTGCCCTAGCTGCTGCAGGCGTTCAGCAAATGGATCTGTGCAATCGGACCGCAGAGAAGGCCGAGCTGATTAAAAATGAGTGTCCATATGAAGTGGAAACAAATGTTTATTCAAAGGACATGGCGGAAAAAGTGCTGTCACAGTATGGTTTAATCATTCAAACGACGCCAATTGGGATGTCTTCCGCCGCCACAGACATGCCTCTGTCTTTACAGCATCTTGATTCTAAAACATTTGTCAGCGATATTATCTATAATCCGCTCTACTCTCCCTTTTTACTTGCAGCCAAAAATATGGGAGCAGAGGTTCAAAACGGACTGCCCATGTTTGTGTATCAGGGAGCATTAGCTTTCGAACTTTGGACAGGCATCAAACCCGATACAAATAGAATGAAAAAACTTGTATTATCACATCTAGGAGGTTAACAATGTTAACAGGTAAACAAAAAAGATTTTTAAGATCAAAGGCACATCATTTGAACCCGATTTTTCAGGTTGGAAAAGGCGGCGTCAATGAAAATATGATCGGGCAAATCCGTGAAGCGCTTGAAGCAAGAGAACTGATGAAAATCAGCGTGCTTCAAAACTGTGAAGAAGACCGCGATGATGTGGCATCAGCACTATCAAAAGGCGCACATGCAGAATTAGTGCAAGTGATCGGAAACACAATAGTACTGTATAAAGAATCAAGAGAGAATAAGCAAATTCAATTACCATAACAGGGAGTGAAGACTTCTGAAAAAGGTAGGAATTCTGGGCGGAACCTTTGACCCTCCGCATCTTGGCCATTTTATTATTGCGAATGAGGTAAAAGAGGAACTTGAGCTTGATGAAATCTGGTTTATGCCAAACCAGGAGCCTCCGCATAAAGTGCGGACTAACTCAGTGCCGGCATCAGATCGGGTCAGGATGCTAGAGCTTGGCATTACGGGGCGGCCTGGTTTTAAAGTAGAGACGATTGAACTGGACAGGCAAGGCCCTTCCTATACCTATGACACCATCAAGCAGCTGAATGAGTTATATAAACAATACAGCTTTTATTTTATCATCGGTGCGGACATGGTAGAATATTTGCCAAAATGGCATAACATCGATGAGCTGATTACGATGGTGCAATTCATTGGTGTCAATCGACCTGCATATGAGCTTGAAAGCGACTATCCTATTACATATGCCAATGTACCGGATGTGGCGATTTCATCCAGTATGATTCGGGATCGTCTTCAAAAAGGGAGATCCATTACGTATTTAGTTCCGAATGAAATACGTGATTATATAAAGGAGAAAAAGCTGTATGGACCGTGAAAAAGCATTGAGCATTGTAAAAGAGCAATTAACTGAGAAAAGGTATATTCATACCATTGGTGTGATGGAAACAGCGATTGAACTGGCAAAAAAGTATAAAGCTGATGAGAAAAAAGCGGAGATCGCAGCGATTTTCCATGATTATGCGAAGTTCAGACCGAAAGATGAAATGAAAAGCATCATCTTCGAACAGAATATGCCGGCAGACTTGCTTCTGCATCACTCAGAGCTATGGCATGCTCCTGTAGGGGCTTACCTTGTTAAAGAGGAAGCGGGCATTGCAGATGAAGAGATATTGGATGCAATCCGCTATCATACATCAGGGCGCGAGCATATGACGCTTTTGGACAAAATTATCTATGTCGCCGATTATATTGAGCCGGGCCGCAAATTCCCTGGTGTCGAGGAAGTCCGGCTGTCAGCACAAGAAAATTTAGATGCAGCACTTAAACAGGCGATGAGCAATACGATTATATTTTTAATAAAACAGGGACAGGCAGTATATCCGCAGACATTAGAGGCTTATAATGGATTATTGTTAAATAGAAAGGACAGATTAAATGACTGAAAAAACATTATTAAATACAGCTGTAAAAGCAGCAGACGATAAAAGAGCAGAGGATATTATCGCATTAAATATGAAGGGAATTTCCTTAATTGCCGATTATTTTGTGATTTGCCATGGTAACTCTGATAAGCAAGTACAGGCAATTGCCCGCGAAATCAAAGAAAAAGCAGAAGAGTTAGGACATACAGTTAAGCGTATGGAAGGCTTCGATGAGGCAAGATGGATCCTCGTTGATTTAGGAGATGTTGTGGCACATGTCTTCCATAAGGATGAAAGAAATTATTACAATCTAGAACGCCTTTGGGGAGACGCACCATCTGAAAATGTTCAAAGCGAGTTAAACTAATGAGCTATGAGCAGTTCGCTTATCTTTACGATGAGCTGATGAAAGATGTTCCCTATGATAAATGGGTTGAAATCATTGAGCAAAAGGCCGCTGAATACAATGTTACAGGGAAAAGATTGCTGGACCTTGCCTGCGGAACAGGTGAGCTTTCTGTCCGCCTTGCAGGCAGCGGATATGATGTAACAGGAGTAGATCTTTCAGAAGATATGCTTTCTGTTGCAAGGGGTAAGTCTGATGAACAAGGCATTCCTATCCAGTATTTTCAGCAAAACATGGCTGAGCTTGAAGGTCTTGGTTTCTTTGACATCATCGGCATTTTTTGCGATTCTCTGAACTATTTGCAAAATGAAGAAGACGTGAAGAGAACCTTTGAGGGTGTATTCACACACCTAAAAGATGATGGTCTGTTTATTATAGATGTCCATTCTGTTTATAAAATGACGGACATCTTTATGAACCAGACATTCGCTTTAAATGAAGAAGAAATCAGCTACATATGGGAAAGCTTTGAAGGCGAACATCCTCACAGTGTTGAGCATGAATTAACTTTTTTTGCTCTTGATGAAACAACAGGCAAATATGACCGCTATGATGAACTCCATTTTCAGCGCACCTATCCTGTTGAACAATACCAAGCATGGCTGAAGCAGGCTGGCTTTGAAGTGCTGGAAATTTTAGCAGACTTCTCTGATACCCCGCCGCAATCTGATTCTGAGCGGATCTTTTTTGTGTGTAGGAAGTTCTAAGAAATAACAAAAAAGCAAGATCATGAGAAAAATGATCTTGCTTTTAAATTTTTTAAAGGATTTTTTTCCATTATGCCGAATACTAGAATGTATACTGTTTTTTCATGAGGTCTAAATCATCAGCAAACTTCGCATGTGTGGCCTTGAATACCAGTTCAAACACATCTCCCAGCTCATTCTCCAGCACTTTAATGCCTTCTCCTGTAATGCCGCCTTTTACACACACCTTTTCCTGCAGTGTCGGCAGTGTATAATATCCTTTTCTCAAAAGCTCGCCCAATCCAATCAGCATTTCTCCAGCAAGCTTTGTTGCTGTCTCCTGATCGATCTCTGTCTCATTTACCGCAGCAGTGATGAACCGCTGTGTTAAATAACTATAAAAGGCAGGCCCGCAGCTGACAATATCAGAGGCTACGCGAGTAATATTCTCTTCAATTTCAACCGGTGTCGAGATCGAAGTAAAAAGAGTCTGTAAGCTGAGTCTCCACTTTTCCTCACAGCGCTCGCCGAAACTAAGCAGGGAAACTCCAGCTAAGGAACGGTTCGTAATGCTTGGAATGGCCCTTGCCGCAGAGCATGGAACAATCGATTCCAGCTGCTTTATACTTATTGGGCTTGTAATGGATACGACACATTTATCAGCACTCAGCTGCTCCTGTATACTGCTGACTACATGATATACATCGTGAGGCTTCACACAGATAAAAATTAAATCAGAGTGCTCTGCGACCGCTTTAGCATCAACCCCTACATTTAATCCCGCGTACACCTCCTGCAGCGATAGTGCTTTTGCAAGCGTACGGTTTGTCACCATTAAATCCTCCGGTAAAACAGTACCAGCTTCTATAAATGATTCAGTTAAAATTCTGCCCATATTTCCTGTGCCAATCACACCAATTTTCATGCTGCAACCCTCCTATGCATGCAAAACTTTCTCCTAAAAACATATGAAAAAAATAAACAAATATGCTAAAAGAAAGGGAGCTGAAAGCTGTGTTCAGTTTTATAAAGGAAAAAAAGCTATATATTATTTTGATTTCTTTGGGAGTCGCTGCGCTGTTTTGCCTTCTCTTTTTTTCTCATCAAGAGGATGATGATTTAAATGTAGTTAATGACCAAACGGCCTCACAGCAACCAATGACTCAGCAAGAATTAGTCGATGAACCTCCCCTTGAAGAAAAAAACATCTTAATAGATGTGAAGGGAGCTGTTGGAAATCCAGGAGTATATGAAGCGCAGGAAGGAGACAGGGTACTTGACCTGATTGATGCAGCTGGAGGCCTGGAAAACGATGCAGACGAAAAGATGGTTAATTTTGCGCAGCGTGTAACAGATGAGATGGTTTTGTATATTCCTAAAATAGGAGAAGAGTCCGTAAATTCCTCTTTTGCTGAGACTGATGAGGGAACGGTGAACATTAACAGTGCTGATTCTGCTGAGCTGCAGACATTGCCTGGAATTGGTCCCGCAAAGGCAGAGGCAATCATTGACTATCGTGAAAAAAATGGTCCATTCTCAGAGAAAGAGGGGCTGAAAGAAATTTCAGGAATTGGCGATAAAACGTATGAAAAACTAGCCGAACAGATTAAAGTAAATTGACCTGTCTCTTCAGCCGCTTTACACTAAAGAGAGAATAGGGGAGATAAAAGGAGAGTTAAAGATGAATAGAATTTCATGGGATCAGTATTTTATGGCTCAGAGTCAGTTGTTAGCATTACGGAGCACTTGTACCCGCTTAGCGGTAGGAGCGACAATTGTTCGGGACAAGCGCATCATTGCTGGTGGCTATAATGGCTCGATTGCTGGTGGAGAGCATTGTATTGACGAAGGCTGTTATGTAATCGATAATCACTGCGTCCGTACCATTCATGCAGAAATGAATGCCATCTTACAATGTGCGAAATTTGGAGTGCCAACAAGTGATGCGGAGATTTATGTAACGCATTTTCCTTGCTTGCAATGCTGTAAAGCAATTATCCAAGCGGGTATTAAAAAGGTTTATTATGCAGAGGATTATAAAAACCATCCTTATGGAATTGAGCTCTTTCTGAAAGCTGGAGTTGAATTTATGAAGGTGGATCGTGAAGAAATGACCTTAGATTTCAACCAAACTGAAAAGCGAGCTTTCATTGATGATATGCTGTCTTTATTAGAGAAGAAAGAAGATAAAAACGATGAGATTCAAAAGCTTCGGGAAGAGGCGGACAAACTCTTTTCTTAGGTGAAAATTGAGAGGTGAGAAATGAAAGGAAATGCGATTTATTTTGCTTTTGCTTCTTTACTCGCAATCACAGGTGCATTAGCTGATAAAACGGTTAGTTTTGTTGGCTTTTGCATATTGATTCTTTTTTTATGTTTTTACAAAAAGTGGAATCTTAAGTGGGTTGCTCTTCTGATTGCATCGAGTACAATTTTATTTTACAGAGGTGAATGGGCTGTCTCCATGCAAGTGACAAATCTGCTCCCTGAGCAGAAGGAATTCTCGATCACTTTCCTGGATTCTATTAAAGTGGATGGTGATCTCTTATCTGCACAGGTTGAAGATCAAAGTGGAGAAAAGCTGATGCTTCGGTATGAAATTTCCTCAGAACAAGAGAAATATAGCCTTTCTCAAACACTTCATCCTGGACTTGTATGTTCTATACAAGGTCAGCTCGAACAGCCTTCAAGAGCTGTGAACCCCAATGGCTTCGACTATCAATTGTATTTGCAGAGAAATAGTATCTATTGGATCTTAGAACCACAAAGGGTCTCTTTAACAGATTGCTCCTCCTCAAAGACCTCCTCTCCGGCCATCTTTTTTCAAAACCTTCGCTACAGTGGAATCACCTATATAAACACATATTTTCCTGAACAAACAGCTGGACTTGCGGCAGCTCTTATTTTTGGAGATCGAAAGGGTATTGATTTTGAAATCGTCACCGCTTATCAAAGATTAGGCATTGTTCATTTGCTCGCTATATCCGGATTGCATGTTGGATTGCTGGCTGGTCTTTTATTTTATATTGGCTTAAGAATGGGGTTTACGCGTGAAAGAATGATCACTGTTTTATTATTGATTTTGCCTTTTTACGCACTGCTGACAGGTGCTGCTCCTTCGGTCATAAGAGCCGTCTGCATGCTGATGGTGGCGCTAACTGCAAAGCGATTTGAATTTCAAATACCAACTAGCGATATTATTTCCTTTGTATTTAGCTTGTACTTGTTTATTAGTCCATACACTATTTTTCATATCGGGTTTCAGCTTTCTTTCCTTATTACATTTGCACTGTTATTGTCAGCACCAGTTCTTACAAAGAAAATATCCAATCCATTCTATCTCAGTCTGCAAACGTCCTTTGTCTGTCTCCTCGCATCCTTGCCTATTATGTTTTATTATTTTTACGAAGTATCCGTTTTGTCCCTGATTGCCAATATCATCTATATTCCGCTGTTCTCCTGGCTGCTGCTTCCCATTCTGTTTTTCTTGTTTTTTCTGCATTTGCTCATCGGGAATATGATTACTTTCTTATTAACGATGCTGGAAGTGCTGATAGTTTTTGTGAATAAGAGCAGTGAATGGGTGTCGGAATTTCCGTTTGCCGTTTTAAGATTAGGGATTCCTTCCTCAACCATTCTCCTTTTTTATGCAGCTGGTATCATTCTTTTCTTTGTATTATGGGAAAAGCGAACAGGATATAAAGCGTTTATGGGAAATTTGTTCATCCCAACTGCTGTTATATTGCTGCATTACGCAGTTAACACATTTTCACTCTATGGGGAAGTTACAATGCTGGATGTGGGTCAAGGAGACAGCATTTTTATTAAACTCCCTTTTGCTCAAGGGAATTACTTAATTGATACAGGTGGTATCCTCCAATTTGAAGAAGAACCGTGGCAAGTGCGTGAAAAACCATTCGAGGTTGGAAGAGATACCATTGTTCCTTTTTTAAAAAGCAAAGGAGTCCGAAAAATAGATAAGCTTATTATCACACACGGAGATGTAGACCATATTGGCGGAAGTGAAGCTGTATTAAACGCTATGAATGTGAAACAGCTGCTACTTGCAGCAGAAGATGAACCGTCTCAGGCGGAACAGGAACTAATCACCAAAGCGGAGAAAAAGGGTGTGAACATCCAAAAAGTTCACGAGGGAACGGGATGGAAAAGTGGAGAATCATCTTTTCGAATTCTTATGCCAACAGAAACGTCCTCTTCAGATAGTGAGAACGATGGATCTATTGTGATGTACGGGGAGATAGGAGGCTTAAGATGGCTGTTTACGGGTGATGTGGAAGAAAGTAGTGAAAAAAAGCTGATTGAGAGATATGGAAGTTTAAATGCAGATGTGCTGAAGGTTGGACATCATGGCAGCAAAACATCTACTTCAATAGAATTACTTCATACTGTTCAACCTCGATACGCATTAATTTCGGCAGGCAGAAATAACCTGTATGGCCATCCTCACATCGAAGTAATAGAAAAACTGAAAGAAGAAAAGATTGTGATCTTACGTACAGATTTACATGGGGGAATTACCTATAAATTTAAAGGAGGCCAAGGTACATTTTTTACAGTACTTCCATAGGATACATTATCAGAAATAAGAAATGAAAAAGAGACTGTATTGTGATCATACAGTCTCAAGGCTGTTGGCAGTATTGCCTTGTTCAGCTTTCTGGCCTCTTTTCTTCAATTTCCCTTCCATTCTGTTTTTAGAATGGAAAAGGCTATGAAGAGCATCTTAAGCATGAACCATTTACGAATCCGATTCCTAACCATGAAGGACGATTTGAAAGCGTTGGCATAAAAGGTCCTAATATGGGAGGTCCGCTATATGCAGCATTAAGATGCGATAAATTTAATGACTGTTGCAATGACAAACAACGTTGCAAAAAATCCGAATGATACGACGAAGCCAATACCAGAGTCAATTGCATCATTTCGTGTGCTTTGTACGTTTTTTTCAAATTCGTTCACAGTCTACCCCTCCTATTTCCTATCTAGTATAAGCGAAATACTCTAAAAAATCCATACTTCCTCACATGCTTTTCCTGTCTTTACAGCAGTTGTCACAAATAAGGTGCTGGGGTTAGGAGAAAATAGTATTACTTATGCACCGCTGACGGCGAAGATTCCTAGGCCTTCTCTGTCTGCGTTCTATATAGATTGGGAATTGGCTCTATTCTCTATAGAGCTGATTCCCTATTGCTACTTGTCAAAACATGATGGCTTCTTTAGGATAGAAGTAGTGAACATACCAGCAGCAAAACCTATTGAACGGAGCGAATATTTGTGTTTGATATATGGAAACAGATTAAGGGGCAGCGCTTTGCGCCAGTATATTTAATTTATGGAACAGAGCCTTACTTAATTAATGAAACGAAGCAGCTGCTCATTGAACATAGCCTAAATGAGGACGAGCTAGATTTTAATTTAGCCTCTTATGACTTGGAAGAGACACCGATTGAAACAGCTTTGGAAGATGCTGAAACACTCCCTTTTATGGGAGAACGGCGCTTAATTCTTCTGCAGAATCCTGTTTTTCTTACTTCTGAAAAATCCAAGTCCAAAGTGGAGCATAACGTGGCGAAGCTGGAGGCTTATTTAAAGGAACCTTCACCTTATTCCATAGTGGTATTTTCAGGAGCATACGAGAAGTTAGATGAGAGAAAAAAAATTACGAAGCAATTAAAGAAAACGGCATCATTAGTGGAGGCCAAAAAGCTTGGTGAAAATGAATTAAAAACATGGATTCGTGAGCGAGCGGCACTTAATGGTGTTCAGATTGATGAAGATGCGGTTGAATTAATGCTAGCACTTGCTGGAACCAATTTATTTATGCTTACAGGTGAAATCGATAAAATTTCTTTATATGCAGATGATGAGAAACGTATCGATCAGAAAATGGTTGAGAAGCTTGTTGCGCGATCATTGGAACAAAATATTTTTGCACTTGTAGATAAAATTGTACATAGAAAAATTGATGAGGCACTGCGGATCTTTTATGATCTGCTCAAACAAAATGAAGAGCCAATCAAAATTTTAGCAGTAATCACGGGGCAATTCAGACTCATTTACCAAGTGAAGGAATTAGCGAGGAAAGGGTACGGACAGAATCAAATGGCCGGCCAGTTAAAAATTCACCCTTTCCGGGTGAAGCTTGCAGCCGGACAAGCGCAGCTTTTTGATGATTATGAGCTGTCAGCAATTATGAGCCAGCTTGCAGATGCCGATTATCAAATGAAGACGGGTGGTATGAACAAAACCATGCTGATTGAAATGTTTTTATTTAAATTGGGTGCCGCGAAATAATTTTAACAAACTGTATTTTTTCTGCAGCAGGCAGAGGGAATACAGTTTTTTTTTTGCAAAAATAAAAAGGCTATCTTTAGCAGATAGCCATGATTCCATAAACTTAAGAGTTTACAGAGTTTAATTTCTTCATTAAACGAGATTGTTTACGGGCAGCAGCGTTTTTGTGGATAAGTCCTTTAGCAGCTGCTTTATTTAGCTTGCTTGCAGCAGCAGCAAAGCTTTCTTGTGCGTTAGCTTCGTTATTAACGATCGCAGCTTCAGCTTTTTTCACAGCAGTACGCATTGCAGATTTAGCAGTTGCGTTAGCAGCGTTGCGAGCTTCGCTTGTTTTTACACGCTTAATAGCAGATTTAATGTTTGGCATTCCATTCACCTCCTGAAAAAGCATCGAGATGATTGCAGGTTAACGGCATATATGCTCACCAAATGGAAGCCAATGCCGAAAAAGCCTTTACTCTAACTCGATAGTCACATTCATTCACAATTCATTAAGAACAAGTGCTATTCTACCAAACCCCCGAACATAATGCAATACTCTGCAACTAATTATCGTAAGTTGCAGGTTCTTATTTTGGCTCTTTCCTTTAGAAAGAGACGTAATTTCCTTTAATTGTGAATCTTTTCCTGCTGTTCAGGAAAGGATATTAGATATATGGAAATATGGATAACACCTATTAGAATGCGAGGGATCAGTATGAATGAGAAACCGGATTTGAGCAATTATTCAGTCAGAACAGATTTAGCTGTAGAGGCGAGGGAAATGGTGCTTGCAGAGCGGCAAAATGGAATTCATCAGGAAGAAAATCTCTCTCAAATCGAAGGCGTCATTATTAAAGAAAAAGAAGAAGACGATATCAAGGTTTCCTTTGTTGAGGTTACAAAAAAAGGAGCCGAGGCTTTAGGGAAAAAAGAAGGTCACTATTTAACAATTGAGGCATTAGGCATCCGTCAACAGGACACCCCTCTTCAGGAAAAGATAGTTGGGGTATTTGCAAAAGAATTTTCCCAATTTATAAAACAGCTGGGCATTAAAGAAAATGCATCTTGCTTGATTGTTGGATTAGGAAACTGGAATGTCACACCGGATGCACTCGGTCCCGAGGTTTGTGAGAATGTCTTAGTTACGCGTCATTTATACCAGCTTCAGCCTGAGAGCGTTGAAGAAGGATACCGCCCAGTCAGCGCAATTGCTCCTGGGGTTATGGGTTTAACTGGGATTGAAACAAGTGATATTATTTTTGGAATTGTAGAAAAGACGAAGCCGGATTTTGTGATTGCCATTGATGCACTCGCTGCACGATCAATTGAGCGGGTAAATGCGACCATTCAAATTTCGGATACAGGTATACATCCTGGTTCTGGGGTGGGAAATAAACGAAAAGAAATCAGTGCCGAAACACTGGGGATTCCCGTGGTCGCTATTGGTGTGCCTACCGTGGTTGACGCAGTTTCCATTACAAGTGACACCATTGATTTTATCTTAAAGCATTTCGGCAAGGAGCTGAGAGAAGGAGATCGCCCTTCAAGAGCATTAGCACCTGCGGGAATGAACTTTGGCGCCAGAAAAAAGCTGACAGAGGATGACCTGCCGGAAGAAGGCCAGCGTCAAACCTTTTTGGGCATCGTAGGAACATTAGAGGAAGAAGAAAAGAGAAAGCTGATATACGAGGTTCTTTCTCCAATCGGCCATAACTTAATGGTGACGCCAAAAGAAGTGGATGTTTTTATTGAAGACATGGCAAATGTCATTGCCAACGGACTCAATGCCGCTCTTCATCAGAATATTAATGATGATAACAGCGGAATGTATACGAGATAAGTGAGTTAAAGAGGATATGGGAAGTGAAAATCCTGTCCGCTAGCGTGGAGAACGGCTGCTGAGGGGGAGAAAGATCCGCTAATTCTTCCCCTCACCACACAAAAGTTGCTATTGAAGGTTGGGTAATGCTCCCCCCTTCCCTCAAGTCGTAAATTGGCCAGTTTATAAAAATAAAATATCTTCTAGTTCTATCTTTCCTATCAAAGTCATAAGATTTACTAGACTTGCAAGGAGAGGTGGAACAATGAAACCCCAAAAATCCAGCGGGATATTGATTACAATTCAAGGGTCAAATCTAGTAAAGTCAGCGGCAGCATTTCTATTATTTATATTTATGATTTTTTCGATAAGCGGTGCGATTACTTCCTTGAACCCAGAACTAAGGCCATCGTCAGAGTCGGTGAATAAAGCCGCATCCTTTTTCTCTGCTGATCTTCTGTACAAAATTATCGGTACGGAAAATCGAGCTTTCGCAGCTAATATGGATTTAGAGGAAGGGCCAAACCTGTCCAGTCTGCTCTTCCAGCTTTCCACAAATATTAACCTGGATGACCCGAGAAGTCTGTTAGGACGAGAGCTTCCCTCATTTACTATCTTTGATACAGAGATATTAGTGGCGGGGGAAGGGACCAATTATACAAATATGCCAATTGAATCAGCACCTCCGCAAGATGTTTTTGAAGGGAAAAATGAGGCACCCCTGCAAAATGTGGATGAGCTTGACAACGGGGAATCAGATGAAGATACAGCCCCTCCGCCACAATCTACGGATGGAAAAAAGGTTGTTTATGTGTATTTTACTCATAACACAGAATCGTTCCTCCCGTATTTAAAAGGTGTAACAGATCCTAATAAAGCTTTTCATTCACAGATCAATGTGACGCAAATTGGAGACAAGCTAAAAGAAGAGCTTGAAAGTAAAGGGATTGGCACGACGATTGATAAAACCGATGTTCAATCGAGATTGGTGAACAAAGGCTGGAGTTACGGCCAGTCCTATCAGGAATCACGGGAAGTTGTTGCTTCTGCCATTGGGGCAGATAAGGATTTGACCTACTTGATTGATATCCATAGAGATGCCAAACGCAAAGAAGATACAACAAAAGAAATTAATGGGGAAAGTTATGCCAAACTAGCTTTTGTAATAGGCGGTGAGCACGCCAACTATGAAAAAAATAAACAATTTGCTGAAGAACTGCATAAAGGACTTGAACAAAAATATCCTGGCTTAAGCCGAGGTATTCTCTTAAAACAAGGAGCAGGAACAAACGGTAAATTTAATCAGGATCTATCAGATAATGCGATACTAGTAGAATTCGGCGGCATAGACAATACTTTCGAAGAACTAAACCGTTCAGCTGCTGCACTTGCAGATGTATTCAGTGAATATTACTGGCAAGCAGAAGAAGTGGACGGATCAGCTCAAAATTAAACGATTGGTAAAAGGTGTGATAAGGATGAAGAGGTTTACATTAAAAGCTTTGTTTCTGGCAGCGCTCATGTTTGCGTCCGTTCTCTTTGGAATGCAGCAGGCGAATGATGGGATACAGCGAATGAGAGGATTTGATGATCCAAATTACGCGGAAGCCATCACCATTCAAGAAGCAGAAAGTGGAGAATTGCAGGCATCCATACTCGGAAATGAGGTTTCAAGCCATGATCTTCAGAAAAAAAGAGAGCAGCTTGAAGAGATGGAAGCTTATAATTTCTTTTCCTCACTGGGAAAGCAGTTCTCAGCGACCATACAAGCCTTAATGGAAGAAACCATTCAGCTTATTACATCTCTTATCAATGGTGAATAGCAGCTGCTTTTTAGCAGCTGCATTTTTTTTGCAATGTCATCCTTGCTGAATCCCTGCGCTTAACATTGAATGTTCACATTTGTACTGCTATAATCAAAAATAGTATGCCATTATAAATATCATTTTTCGAGCAAATCCTTTTTTAAGAGGTTTGCTCTATTAAAAGTACTAAGATGAACTTAGATCATGTTTAGCTCCGAGCGCTGCAAAATGGGCGATGAGCTTTTCTAATAGGAGTGTGTAGGATTTATATGAACAGAGAAGAAAGACTTGAGAGACAGTCGAGAATTCGTAATTTCTCGATTATTGCCCATATTGACCATGGGAAATCCACTTTAGCTGACCGTATTTTAGAAAAAACAAAAGCGTTAACAGCGAGAGAAATGAAGGATCAGCTCCTTGATTCAATGGATCTTGAAAGAGAACGCGGAATCACGATTAAATTGAATTCTGTTCAGCTGAAATATGCTGCAAAGGACGGAGAAACATATACCTTCCACTTAATCGATACGCCGGGACATGTGGATTTTACATATGAAGTTTCCCGAAGTCTTGCTGCCTGTGAAGGAGCAATTTTAGTCGTAGATGCTGCACAAGGCATTGAAGCGCAAACACTTGCGAACGTTTACTTAGCTCTTGATAATGACTTGGAAATCCTGCCGGTTATTAATAAAATTGATTTGCCAAGTGCCGATCCTGAGCGGGTTCGTAACGAAGTGGAAGAGGTCATTGGCCTTGATGCTTCTGAAGCTGTACTTGCATCTGCCAAAGCAGGTATTGGAATTGAAGAAATTTTAGAACAGATTGTAGAAAAGGTTCCTGCACCTACAGGTGACCCGGAAGCACCTTTAAAAGCACTTATTTTTGACTCCCTTTATGATGCATATCGTGGTGTTGTTGCTTATATTCGGGTTGTTGAAGGAACGGTCAAGGTCGGCGATAAAGTAAGGATGATGGCGACCGGCAAGGAATTTGAAGTAACAGAAGTTGGGGTATTTACGCCAAAATCAACACCACTGCAAGAGCTTTCTGTTGGAGATGTTGGTTTCTTAACAGCAGCGATTAAAAATGTTGGCGACACGCGTGTAGGGGATACAATCACAAGTGCAAAGAACGGCGCAACTGAGCCGCTTCCTGGCTACCGTAAATTGAACCCAATGGTGTATTGCGGATTATATCCAATTGACTCCGCGAAATTCAATGACCTGCGCGAAGCACTGGAAAAGCTTGAGCTGAATGACTCTGCTCTTCAATTTGAGCCGGAAACGTCCCAGGCATTAGGCTTCGGTTTCCGCTGCGGATTCCTTGGACTTCTTCATATGGAGATCATCCAGGAGCGTATTGAACGTGAATTTAAAATTGATTTGATTACAACGGCACCAAGTGTTATCTATGATGTCATTATGACAGATGGTGAACAGCTGAAAGTAGACAACCCATCTAATATGCCAGATCCGCAAAAAATTGATCGTGTCGAAGAGCCATATGTAAAGGCAACGATGATGGCACCGAACGACTATGTTGGGGCAATTATGGAGCTTTGCCAGGAAAAACGCGGTATTTTCTTAGATATGCAATACATGGATGAAACAAGGGTTAGCATTGTGTATGAAATTCCGTTATCTGAGATTGTTTATGATTTCTTTGATCAGCTGAAATCTAACACGAAGGGCTATGCTTCCTTTGATTATGAGCTTATTGGCTATAAGCCTTCAAAGCTTGTTAAAATGGATATTTTATTAAATACAGAAAAAGTTGATGCCTTGAGCTTTATCGTTCACCGTGACTTTGCGTATGAGCGCGGGAAAGTGATTGTTGAAAAGCTGAAGGAATTAATTCCAAGACAGCAATTTGAGGTGCCAATCCAAGCAGCGATCGGTCAAAAAATTGTGGCTCGTTCAACCATTAAAGCGATGAGAAAGAACGTACTTGCCAAATGTTATGGCGGAGATATTTCCCGTAAACGGAAGCTGTTAGAGAAGCAGAAGGAAGGGAAAAAGCGCATGAAGCAAGTCGGCTCTGTTGAAGTGCCGCAGGAAGCGTTCATGGCCGTGCTGAAAATGGATGACAGCACGCCGAAAAAGTAATTTATTGATAGAAGACATGCAAGTTAGGTATGCTTTGTAAAAAGCATACCTAACTTGTTTTTATCATACAGAAAACGTTCTCCAACACTATTAAGAAATAAAGGTTGTGTAAAAAATGATTGGAGCAGCATATATTCATATTCCTTTTTGCGAGCATATCTGCCATTATTGCGATTTTAATAAAGTGTTTTTAAAAGGTCAGCCAGTTGATGAGTATTTGCAGTCACTTGGCAAAGAGATGGCGATTGCTACTCAGGAATCACCGGCGAATAATTTAAACACCATATTTGTAGGCGGAGGAACACCAACTGCATTAAACGAAAAACAGCTGGAAGTACTCTGTGAGACCATCCACCGTTATCTTCCATTTGATCAGAATACCGAGTTTACTTTTGAAGCCAATCCCGGGGATTTATCAGAAGAAAAACTAAAGGTTCTTTATGATGCTGGTGTTAACAGACTCAGCTTTGGTGTACAGACCTTTAATGACGAATTACTGGAGCGAATTGGTCGGGTGCACAGGAAAAAGGATGTTTTCCAGTCGATTGCAAATGCCAAAAAAACGGGCTTCCAGAATATCAGCGTTGATTTAATATATAGCTTGCCTGGTCAGACTGTTGCGGATTTTAAAGAAACATTGGAAACGTCCTTTACACTGGACATTGAGCATTATTCAGGGTACTCCTTAATCATTGAGCCGAAAACGGTTTTCTATAACTTAATGAGAAAAGGCAAACTGCCCCTTCCTGGAGAGGATACTGAAGCGGAAATGTATGAAGTGCTGATGGAACAAATGAATAAGCATGGCTATGAGCAATATGAAATCAGCAACTTCGCGAAAAAAGGGTATGAAAGCAAGCATAATTTAACGTACTGGAATAATGACCACTATTATGGTTTTGGTGCTGGTTCACATGGTTATGTGGATGGGAAGAGACGGTCAAACTTCGGGCCGCTGAAAAAATATATGGAGCCTCTTGAAGATGGTAAACTTCCTATTATTGAAGAGCATGAGCTGTCAAAGGTGGAGAAAATGGAAGAAGAAATGTTCTTAGGTCTAAGAAAATCGAAGGGTGTCTCAATTCGTCGTTTTTCAGATAAATTTGCAGAGAATCCATTGAGCTATTTTCAAGATGAGATAAATGAACTCGTAAATAAAAATTTGCTTATGGTTGAAAATGATGACATTAAACTGACGCATCAAGGACGATTTTTAGGAAATGAAGTATTTCAGAACTTCTTGAAATAATCCCAATCCTCTGTATGCGAATTAGGCTTTTTTATTGACACTAATCGTTGGATTTGTTAATTTATTAGTAGAATTAGCACTCGGTGATTAAGAGTGCTAACAGAGGTGATAACTGTGTTAACAGATCGTCAATTGTTAATTTTTCAAGTGATTGTTGATGATTTTATTCAATCTGCACAGCCTGTCGGATCAAGAAGCTTGTCGAAAAAGGATGAGATTTCATTTAGCTCCGCAACAATCAGAAATGAAATGGCTGATTTGGAAGAGCTAGGTTTTATTGAAAAAACACACACCTCTTCGGGAAGAATTCCTTCCGAAAAAGGCTACAGATACTATGTGGATCATTTACTTTCACCACAGCGGCTAGGCAAGGATGATGTTTTTAGAGTGAAGTCTATATTTGCAGATCGTATCTATGAACTCGAAAAAATCGTACAAAAATCTGCGAAAATCCTGTCTGAGATGACAAACTATACATCCATTGTTTTAGGGCCGGATTTAGGTGAAAATAAACTGAAGAAGATCCAAATTGTCCCACTAAATGAACAGACAGCAATTGCGATAATTGTGACTGATACTGGGCATGTGGAAAACAGGATGTTTCAGCTTCCTGAAAACATTGATGCCGGTGAGCTTGAAAAGCTTGTCAACATCCTGAATGCACGCCTTTCCGGAGTGCCAATGGATCAGCTTCATAATAAAATTTATAAAGAGGTTGCGGTGCTGCTTCGCCAGCATATCAGTCACTATGATTATATGCTGCATTCCATCGCTGAAACCATTAAAGCGCCAGCAGGAGAAAAACTATTCTTCGGCGGAAAAATGAATATGCTCAGTCAGCCGGAATTTCACGATATTGATAAAGTACGCAATCTGATGAATATGATCGAACAGGAAAAAGGTTTCTATGATCTTATCCGTCATCATCATTCTGGGATTCAGGTGAAAATCGGCAGAGAAAATAATAATGAAGCGATTGACAATTGCAGTCTCATCACTGCCAGCTATTCTGTTGGAAAAGAAAGACTCGGCACAATCGCCATCCTAGGGCCTACCCGAATGGAATACTCCCGAGTCATCAGCCTGCTTCACTATTTCAGCAGAGACCTCTCCGCTGTTCTCACAAATTTGTATCAAAATGAAAACCGCGGGTAATATTGATAGAGGGACAATGCATTGAGCGCTCTTTCATAAGAAGTAAGCGAAGCGTGATTTGAACTTAGCTTTAAGATAATAATTGGCTTTAACAATACTTGTTGATTGAAACGGAAGAGTGCGAGACTCCTGCGGGACGAGTGGGGAGCTGAGACCCCACAGGAGCGAATGCGACGAGGAGGCTCAGCACCCGCCCCGCGGAAAGCGAGTACTCTGGAGTGGAAATCAGTTTATACTTGAGTTAAACGTAGCAGAAACCGCAAAACAGTCTTTTACTCAAAAGATATTTCCGTAAAAATCCATTTTAAGGAGGTGAAAAAGTTGGCAGAAGAGAAAGACACTTTACAAGAAGAGCAAAACAAGCAGCCATTTAATGGCGAAGAGCCGACTGAAGAAATTTTTGGTGAGGCAGAAGAAGCTGTTGAGGCATCAGAAACAAACGATGCCGATGCAAAAATTTCTGAGTTGGAACAAAAGCTTGAGGAAGCTGAAAATCGCTACTTGCGTCTGCAGGCTGATTTTGATAATTCCCGCCGCAGATCTAAATTGGATCGTGAGGCGGCTGATAAATATAGATCACAAAGCTTAATTACCGATCTGCTGCCTGCCATTGATAACTTCGAAAGAGCCTTACAAATGGAAGCTGATTCTGAACAGGCTAAATCAATACAGCAAGGGATGGAAATGGTTTACCGCAGCTTGATCGATGCGCTGAAAAAAGAAGGCGCTGAGCAAATTGAGTCTGTTGGTAAAGAATTTGATCCGCATATCCACCAAGCCGTTATGCAGGTGGAAGATGAAAATTTTGCTACCAATACGGTAGTTGAAGAATTCCAAAAAGGATATATGCTGAAAGATCGCGTAATCCGACCAGCAATGGTAAAAGTAAATCAGTAATACATAATTTAGGGAGGTAATTTAACATGAGCAAAATTATTGGGATTGACTTAGGTACTACAAACTCATGTGTGGCAGTATTAGAAGGCGGCGAAGCTAAAGTAATTCCGAATCCGGAAGGTAATCGCACAACTCCATCAGTTGTAGCTTTCAAAAACGGAGAGCGTCAAGTAGGGGAAGTTGCAAAACGCCAATCCATTACAAACCCTAACACAATTCTTTCTGTAAAACGTCATATGGGTACTGATTATAAAGTAGAAGCTGAAGGTAAGGACTACTCTCCGCAGGAAATTTCTGCTATTATTCTTCAATACTTAAAGTCATATGCAGAAGAATATCTTGGTGAAAAAGTAGAGAAAGCAGTTATTACTGTTCCTGCATACTTCAATGATGCAGAGCGTCAAGCAACAAAAGATGCTGGGAAAATTGCTGGCTTAGAAGTTGAGCGTATCATCAACGAGCCAACAGCTGCTGCTCTTGCTTACGGAATGGATAAAGTTGATGAAGATCAAACGATTCTTGTATACGACCTTGGCGGCGGTACATTCGACGTTTCTATCCTTGAACTTGGCGACGGTGTATTCGAAGTTAAATCAACTGCCGGCGACAACCGTCTTGGCGGAGATGACTTTGACCAAGTAATCATTGACTATTTGGTAGAGCAATTCAGAAAAGAAAACGGAATTGATCTATCTAAAGACAAAATGGCGCTTCAGCGTTTAAAAGATGCTGCTGAAAAGGCGAAAAAGGATCTTTCTGGTGTAACATCTACACAAATTTCCCTGCCGTTTATTACAGCTGGCGAAGCTGGTCCGCTTCACCTTGAAGTAACTTTATCACGAGCAAAGTTTGAAGAGCTTTCTTCTGACCTTGTTGAGCGTACAATGGCACCAACTCGCCAAGCATTAAGAGATGCTGGTCTATCTCCTTCTGAAATTGATAAAGTTATTCTTGTTGGTGGTTCTACTCGTATTCCTGCTGTACAAGATGCAATTAAAAAAGAAGTTGGCAAAGAGCCTCATAAAGGCGTAAACCCTGACGAAGTTGTTGCAATGGGTGCGGCAATTCAAGGCGGAGTGATCACTGGTGATGTGAAGGATGTAGTATTGCTTGACGTAACTCCATTATCACTTGGTATTGAAACAATGGGCGGTGTATTCACGAAACTAATCGATCGTAATACAACAATTCCAACGTCTAAATCACAAGTATTCTCTACTGCTGCTGATAATCAGTCAGCTGTTGATATTCACGTGCTTCAAGGTGAGCGTCAAATGGCGGCAGATAATAAGACACTAGGACGCTTCCAGTTAGGCGATATTCCTCCAGCACCACGCGGCGTACCGCAAATTGAAGTATCGTTTGATATTGATAAAAACGGAATCGTTAATGTTCGTGCGAAGGATCTTGGCACAAATAAAGAACAAGCAATCACAATCAAGTCTTCTACAGGACTTTCTGATGATGAGATCGATAGAATGGTCAAAGAAGCAGAAGAAAATGCTGAAGCAGACAAGAAGCGCAAAGAAGAAGTAGAGCTTCGCAATGAGGCAGATCAGCTTGTCTTTACAACTGAAAAAACGTTAAAAGATCTTGAAGGCAAAGTAGACGAAGCAGAAGCTGCAAAAGCAACTGAAGCGAAGGATGCTCTAAAAGAAGCGATCGAGAAAAATGATCTTGAAGAAATTCGTGCGAAGAAAGATGCGCTTCAAGAAATCGTTCAAGCTCTTACAATGAAGCTGTATGAGCAAGCACAACAGCAGGCTCAGGGCGCACAAGGTGCTGATGATTCAGCTGCTGGCGGCAAAGATGACGATGTTGTTGACGCTGAGTATGAAGAAGTTAAGGATGACAAGTAATCGTCTAAACGATTATGAAGTTGTTTGCTGATTCGTATAAAGAATAAAGTAGACGACTAAGACCATTCATTCTATTTCCCGGGTGCAGCTTAGCATATATATAAGCTGCATCTGGAATTACCATAGTCAAAGTCAGGTCTTTCTTGGCTTTGGCTTTTATTTTTGATACAATACAATTTATGTGAATAGAATCGGGGAGTGGTAATCATGAGTAAAAGGGATTACTATGAAGTCCTTGGCGTCAGCAAGAGTGCGTCCAAGGATGAATTAAAAAAAGCTTATCGCAAGCTGTCCAAGCAATATCATCCAGATATCAATAAAGAACCTGGTGCAGATGAAAAGTTTAAAGAAGTAAAAGAAGCCTATGAAGTATTAAGTGATGACCAGAAAAAAGCGCATTATGATCAATTCGGCCATACAGATCCAAATCAAGGCTTTGGCGGAGGCGGCGGTTTTGAGGGCTTTGGCGGCTTTGAAGATATTTTCAGCACCTTTTTTGGCGGCGGCGGAGCCCGCAGAAGAGATCCGAATGCACCTAGACAAGGTGCAGACCTGCAATATACGATGACCATTTCATTTGAGGACGCCGTGTCCGGCAAGGATACGACGATTGAGATTCCCAGAGAAGAGACTTGTGATACATGTGATGGATCAGGTGCTAAGCCAGGCACAAAAGTAGATACGTGCAGTCATTGTCACGGAACTGGTCAGCTTAATGTTGAACAAAATACGGCCTTTGGCAGAATCGTCAATAGAAGAGTTTGTCACCACTGCTCAGGTACAGGGAAAAAGATTAAGCAAAAATGTTCAACATGCGGCGGAGACGGTACAGTAAACAAACGCAGCAAGCTTAATGTGAAAATTCCACAGGGAGTTGATAATGGTCAGCAGATCCGGGTTCCAAATCAAGGTGAACCTGGTGTGAACGGAGGACCTCCTGGGGATCTTTATGTTGTTTTTGCCGTCCGTTCTCATGAATTCTTTAAGAGAGAGGGAGACGATATTCATCTAGAGGTGCCAATCACCTTCGTACAGGCAGCACTTGGAGATGAAATCGAAGTTCCTACGCTTAGTGGAAAAGTAAAGCTTAAGGTGCCTGCAGGAACTGAAACAGGTACAAAATTCCGCTTAAAAGGTAAAGGAGTTCAAAATGTACGCGGATATGGCACTGGAGATCAGCGCATTACGGTGAAAATACAGACTCCTAAAAAGCTGACTGAAAAGCAAAAGCAGCTATTAACTGAATTTGCAGAAGTAAGCGGCAATGTACCTCAAGGAGAACAGGAAGAAAGTTTTTTTGATAAAGTGAAACGTACCTTAAAGGGTGAATAATGGAAATGGAGTTGGTAAACGTTGAAATGGTCAGAAATTAGCATTCATACAACGAATGAAGCGGTAGAGGCGATTTCGAATATTTTGCATGAAGCAGGTGCAAGCGGGGTTGTCATTGAAGACCCGTTTGAATTAATTAAAGAAAGACAAGACCAATTCGGTGAAATTTACCAGCTCGATCCCCAAGATTATCCTGATGAAGGTGTTATTGTTAAAGCTTACCTGCCTGTGAACAGCTTCCTGGGCGAAACGGTAGATGAAATTAAAGAAGCGATTAATAATTTAATCCTTTTCAATATTGATATTGGACTTAATAAAGTAAGCATTAGTGAAGTAAACGAAGAAGAATGGGCAACAGCGTGGAAGAAATATTACCATCCTGTTAAAATATCAGAGAGATTTACGATTGTTCCTACATGGGAGGAGTACACTCCTGTAAGCAGCGATGAACTAATCATAGAGCTTGATCCAGGAATGGCTTTTGGTACGGGAACCCATCCTACAACGGTAATGTGTATTCAAGCTCTTGAACGCACGGTCAAACATGGTGATTATGTTGTTGATGTTGGAACAGGCTCTGGTGTATTAAGTATTGCAGCAGCCATGCTTGATGCTAAGAAAGTAACAGCACTTGATCTCGATGAAGTTGCTGTTCAATCTGCCAAAATAAATGTAAAGCTAAATAAGGTTCATGAGAAGATTGATGTCTTTCAAAACAACCTGCTTGACGGTGTTGAAGGACAAGCGGATGTTGTTGTCGCGAATATTTTAGCAGAGGTCATCATGCGCTTCACAAGTGATGTTGCTTCAGCCGTAAAACAAGATGGCTACTTTATTGCTTCAGGCATTATCCAGCAAAAGAAACAGGACGTTAAAGATAAGATCAGCGAAGCTGGCTTTGACATTATCGAAGTGATGCAGATGGAAGACTGGGTTGCCATTATTGCCAAAAGAAAATAATAGCTGTCATAGGGGTTGCCTGGTAAACAGCTGCCCCTATCCTTGTGTAGATCAGTTATTAGTGTGTATTTCTTTCATATTGACATTATGACTACAGGAATTGCATTTTCCAATTCTTATTAGAATTTTCTCTAACGAGTTTTTTGTCAATAATAATATGCTAGTTGATTGGAACGGAAGGGTGCGAGACTCCTGTGTGAGGATTGGGAAGGTGAGACCCCACAGGTTGCGATAGCGCCGAGGAGGATATCAACACCCACCTCGCGGAAAGCGAGTACCCTGAAGTGAAAATCCAACTTCTTCTGTTTTTAACAGTAACAAAGTTTGTGTACCATCTATATTTTTTATATGACAAAGAGGGATACGGATGCAACGCTATTTCGTGAAAGAATCTGCACAAAACGAATATTTTACCATTACAGGCGATGACAAGCGCCATATCAGCAAAGTCATGCGAATGGCACCAGGGAATTCGATTATTTGCGTTGACCCAACAGGGAACAGTGCAGAATGTGAAATTGCAGAAATTACCGATGAAAAAATAACGGCAAAAATAGTAAAATGGATAGAAGCATCTCCGGAACTGCCTGTACAAGTTACAATAGTGAGCGGATTGCCTAAAGGGGATAAGCTTGAGCTCGTCATCCAGAAGGGAACAGAACTAGGTGCAAATAAATTTATCCCTTTTATTTCAGCTCGTTCAATTGTAAAGTGGGATGCTAAAAAAGCAGACAAAAAGCTTGATAGATGGAACAAAATCAGCAAAGAAGCTGCAGAGCAGTCTCATCGAACTATTTTGCCTGAGGTTACTGCTCCAGTTCAATTAAAAGAGCTGATCAAATTAGCAGAATCGTACGATCAAAAGTTAATTGCATTTGAGGAAAGTGCGAAAAAAGGAGAAGCCTCGATGCTTTCCCAAACATTGCAGCAGCTTAAAAGAGGACAATCACTGCTAATCGTGTTTGGCTCAGAGGGCGGACTGACAGAACAAGAGGTTACAGCTCTTCAAGAACAAGGATTTATTACTTGCGGTCTCGGACCTAGAATATTACGAACCGAAACGGCCCCGTTATATGTATTAGCGGCCGTTTCCTATCATTTTGAATTAATGGGGTGAATAGAATGCCTTCAGTTGCTTTTCATACACTTGGCTGTAAAGTCAACCATTATGAAACAGAAGCCATTTGGCAATTATTTAAAGAAGCCGGCTATGACCGGGTAGATTATGAACATATTTCCGATGTTTACGTTATTAATACATGTACGGTAACAAATACTGGCGATAAAAAAAGCCGTCAGGTGATCCGCAGAGCGATCCGCAGAAACCCGGATGCTGTCATCTGTGTAACAGGCTGTTATGCACAAACATCTCCAGCTGAAATCATGGCGATTCCTGGTGTTGATATTGTCGTAGGAACTCAGGACCGCGTTAAAATGCTGGAGTACATTGAACAATATAAACAAGAACGCCAGCCTATTAACGGCGTCGGCAACATTATGAAAAGCCGTGTATACGAAGAGCTTGATGTGCCTGCTTTTACCGATCGCACAAGAGCCTCTCTTAAAATCCAGGAAGGCTGCAACAACTTCTGTACGTTTTGCATCATTCCTTGGGCACGCGGTCTTATGAGATCAAGAGATCCGGAAGAAGTCATCCGCCAGGCACAGCAGCTTGTCGATGCAGGCTATAAAGAAATTGTCTTAACGGGCATTCACACAGGTGGATATGGCGAGGATATGAAAGACTATAACCTTGCAATGCTTTTAAGAGACCTGGAAGCAAAAGTCCGCGGCTTAAAGAGACTGCGTATTTCTTCCATTGAAGCGAGCCAAATCACGGATGAAGTGATCGAAGTGATCGATCAGTCGAACGTCATCGTCAGACATCTCCATATCCCGATTCAATCAGGCTCTAATACAGTCTTAAAGAGAATGCGTCGTAAATACACAATGGAATTTTTCGCAGAAAGATTAGATCGTTTGAAAGAAGTGCTTCCTGGACTCGCGGTCACATCTGATGTTATCGTCGGCTTCCCTGGTGAAACAGAAGAAGAATTCATGGAGACATATAACTTCGTGAAAGATCATCAATTCTCCGAGCTTCATGTATTCCCATATTCAAAGAGAACAGGCACGCCTGCTGCTCGTATGGATGACCAGATTGATGAGGATATTAAAAATGAACGTGTACACCGCTTGATTGCCTTATCGGATCAGCTTGCGAAAGAATATGCTAGCGAATTTGAAGACGAAGTACTTGAAGTGATTCCTGAAGAAAAATTCAAAGAAAACGAAGGCAGTAATCTTTATGTTGGCTATACTGACAACTACCTAAAAGTGGTTCTGCCAGCAACCGAAGATATGATCGGCCAAATCGTTAAAGTGAAAATTACAAAATCAGGCTATCCATACAACGAAGGACAATTTGTCCGCGTACTTGATGAAGTGGAAGAAGCTGCTGTTTAAAGAACTGCCCTTTGGGGCGGTTTTTTTTTTTTGGGGCAGTAAAATATATGTATTTTAGCGTTTGGCGGATAAATAGCTGACTTCGGCGGATAAATGAAAATAACGGCGGATATTTCTCTGGGAAGGGCGATATTTGCTTTTACTTAAAGAGGACAACAAAAGGACCTATTAGCACATTTTTGAGTCTCATTTCGTACAGATCATAATGGAAACCACCATCCCTCGCAGGAAAACGAGTAATCAGTGTCCGATTTGGTCTCCTTAAACGAATAAAAAATCATGCCAGGTATCAGTATGGGCAATAATATGGTTGGAACCGATTGCAATTTTTCAAAAATACACTGTAATTTTTCAATGGACAATGGTATTATGTTAGAGGTACGTACAACTAGTTGCCGGAAGGAGCAATACTTAATGACAAATGTAGCAAAAATGATTGATCATACATTATTAAAAGCTGACTCAACGAAAGAACAAATCGAAAGAATCTGTGCGGAGGCAAAAGAATATAATTTTGCATCTGTATGTGTGAACCCAGCCTGGGTGAAGCTTTCAAGCGATCTTCTAGGCGGAACAGAGGTAAAGGTCTGCACTGTTATTGGTTTCCCGCTCGGGGCTTCTACGTCTGAAACAAAAGCGTTTGAAACGAAAAACGCAATTGAAAATGGGGCAACAGAAGTCGATATGGTTATTAATATCGGCGCACTAAAAGGCGGAGATTACGGGCTTGTTGAAAAGGATATTAAGGTGGTTGTTGATGCTGCAAAAGGAAAAGCATTAACAAAAGTTATTATTGAAACATCTCTTTTAACAGAAGACGAAAAAGTTAAGGCTTGTGAGCTTTCTGTTAAAGCAGGAGCTGATTTTGTTAAAACATCCACTGGTTTCTCAACAGGAGGAGCAACGATTGAGGACATCGCACTAATGAGAAAAACAGTCGGTCCAGACATCGGTGTTAAAGCTTCTGGTGGTGTACGCAGTGCAGAAGACGCTCAAAACATGATTGATGCAGGTGCAACGAGAATTGGTGCTAGTTCAGGAGCAGCAATTGTACAAGGTTTAACTAGCGATTCAGATTACTAATATGCAGCAGAGCCGTCCGTGTGGGCGGCTCTGTTTGTTTTCTAGGATGTTCTTCGGCCATGCAGTTTTTCTATAAATGAAGCAAACTGAGTGGAAAACGGTAATACAAGCAAGGAAGTAAGTACATTAAAGAGTACGCTAATGTGGGCCAGCTGTGTATCAAGCGAAGAGGAAAGTTCCGAACCAGTATTCGCTAATAGAGAGATAAACGGGTAAAACAGAGCGACACCTGCGCAGTTTAACCAAATGTGGGCATATGCCGTAAGTTTTGCAGCTTTACCAGCTCCTATGGAAGCCAGGTATGCGTCAGCGCATGTCCCAATGTTGGAACCAAGCATAATGGCAATCCCGGTATCTAGGTCCATTAATCCTGCTGACATAAACCCCATTATGATGCCAGTTGTGGCTGTGCTCGATTGAATAACGGCTGTTATGATGATTCCAGCAAGAACACTATATAAATGATAATCATCTAATGCTAGAAGGATATGATTTACATATACGTTCTCTTTCAAAGAAAAGGCAAGATCCTCGAAGCCGCGCATTGCTGCAAAAACAGCGGAAATCCCTAAAAACGCAAAACCGCTGCTTCGGATTGCATTTTGCGGAAATATTGCTGCAGCTGCCCCTATCAGCGCAAACGGAATGAGAAGTGATTCAATTTCAAAAGTGATGAGTTCAGTGGTGAAGGTTGTTCCAATGTTTGTGCCTAAAATAATGCCAATGGATTGGGGAAACGTCAGCATTCTAGCTGAAACAAGTCCAATCGTTATAATCATTAGAGCAGAACTGCTTTGCAATACTGCTGTTAAAATAATGGCTGTCAGCATTCCTTTCCACGGAGAACCCGTAAAAAATGCCAACCATTTATTCACTGATTTTCCAGAAAGATTAAATAAACCTGTTCTGAGAATAAACATTCCAAAAATAAATAAACCGATAAAGAAAAAAAATAAAAGAATCTGAAGCATACGATCCCTCCTACCATACATCATATGGACAGGTATAGAGTGACATGCCACACACATGAACTATTTATGATGGAAATATAAAAAACAAACGGAAGCTAGTGCTAATTTCAGTTGACCTTACTACGGTGTTATATTATAATTGCAAGGTACATGGAATAAACCATGTTGATGATGTAAGTGTGTTGTGCTCGGAGGGAGGGAAAGAGAATGTCTAAAACCGTCGTTCGTAAAAACGAATCGCTTGAAGATGCTCTTCGTCGCTTCAAACGTTCAGTTTCTAAAACTGGTACTTTGCAAGAAGCAAGAAAGCGCGAATTCTACGAAAAACCTAGTATCAAACGTAAGAAAAAGTCTGAGGCTGCAAGAAAGCGCAAGTTTTAAGAGAGGGTGAATGAAATGAGTCTTCTCGAGCGTTTAAATGAGGATATGAAACAAGCGATGAGGAATAAAGAAAAAGATAAGCTAACCGTTATCCGGATGATCAAAGCTTCCATTCAAAATGAAGCAATCAAGCTTGGCAGAGACCTATCCGGTGATGAGGAGCTTACTGTCCTCTCTCGCGAAGTGAAACAACGCAAGGATTCCCTCCATGAATTTGAAAAAGCAGGTCGTGAAGATCTTGTTGACAAAATTCGTACTGAACTTCAGTATGTAGAATTATATATGCCTAAACAGCTCACTGAAGAAGAACTCTCTGACATCGTTAAAGAAACGATCGAAGAAACAGGTGCTGCTTCTAAAGCCGATATGGGCAAAGTGATGGCCGCTATAATGCCAAAGGTTAAAGGCAAAGCAGACGGTTCAATCATTAATAAACTTGTACAACAACACCTTTCATAAAACGAGTTCGAAAGACCGGAAGCTTAGTGCTTCCGGTCTTTTTGGCTGTTTTCTAAATGTATGTATAAATCGATAAGCTTTTTTATATTCTTTTAATTTTATTTGAAACCTTTTTGTATCCTAATCCGTATTACAACCAAGGATAAGATTATGAAGGGAAAGGAGGGAGGATTATGAGAGCAATCTTTAAGCATATTACTGTTTTTTCGTTCCTTTTTGCTTTAATTCTGATGCTTATTCCTGCTAATGGGACAAATGCTAATAATGAAATCGTATACACAGTTCCTGTGGAAGAAACGGTTGAAAAAGGTCTGTATGCTTTTTTAAGCAGAGCCGTTCAAACCGCTGAGGAAGAAGGCGCCGAGGCAATTATCTTTGATATTAATACACCAGGCGGAGCTGTTGATGCTGCCGGAGAAATCGGCAAGCTGCTGACGAGTACTGATATCAATACCGTATCCTTTGTTAACAAGCAGGCCTTATCAGCTGGAGCGTATATTGCTTTAAATACCGATGAAATTTATATGGTTCCGGGTTCGACAATGGGATCAGCTGCAATTATTGATCAATCCGGCAATACAGCTGGCAAAAAGGCTGAGTCTTATTGGTTTTCTGCCATGGAAAGTGCTGCACAGCAGTCAGATCGAGACCCAATTGTTGCAAGAGCGATGGCAGACGAATCTATTGAGATACCTGAACTGGGTCTTGGCAATGATGAGCTTTTGACCTTAACACCTCAACAAGCATTAGAAGTTGACTATTCTGAAGCTACCGTTGCGGATATGGATGAATTGATCCAGCAGCTTGGCTTTGAAAACGCTGAGATAAGAAGCATAGAAGAAAGTTTTTCAGAGAAACTGGCTCGATTTTTAACAAACCCAGTCATCATTCCTATTTTACTTTCAATCGGAAGCATTGGGCTTGTTGTTGAATTGTATTCACCAGGATTTGGAGTTCCGGGTTTTATGGGCTTGTCCGCCTTATTGATGTTCTTCTACGGACACCTTGTTGCCGGCCTTGCCGGATATGAAACCTTAATCCTCTTTGTAATTGGGATTGGTCTGTTAATCGCAGAGTTTTTCCTCCCGGGCGGCGTTGCCGGACTGCTTGGAGCAGGAGCTATTTTAGCTAGTCTGTTTATGGCATCTGGAAACGTGGTTCATATGGGAATATCTATTTTAATTGCCATTTCGGCTGCAATTTTGGTTTCTATTTTAATGGTAAAGGTGTTTGGTAAAAAGATGAAATTTTTCAGAAAAATCATTTTAACGGATTCCACCAACACGGAAAAAGGCTATATTTCAAATGCTAGCCGCACCGAATTAGTCGGAATGGAAGGATATACATTGACTGCATTGCGCCCAGCAGGTACTGTTGTAATGGGCAATGAAAGAATTGATGTCGTCAGTGAAGGCGGATTTATTCAAAAAGATGCAAAAGTTCGTGTCGTTAAGGCTGAGGGCTCCCGCATCGTTGTTAGAGAAGTAACTAATTTAGATAAATAGGAGGAACTTACATGTTTGAACTAGGAATGGTATTAGGGACAGGTTCCATATTAACCATTGTGCTGATTGTACTTGCAGTGATTCTTTTGGCAGTTCTTTTCACTTTTGTACCAGTCATGCTATGGATTTCAGCATTAGCAGCTGGAGTAAAGGTAAGTATTTTTACCTTAATTGGGATGCGACTTCGCCGGGTTATTCCGAGTCGAGTTATTAACCCGTTAATCAAGGCACATAAAGCTGGATTAGGCGTTACAACAAATCAGCTGGAAAGCCACTATTTAGCTGGAGGAAATGTGGACCGTGTAGTAAATGCACTAATTGCAGCACACCGTGCAAATATTGAATTGAGTTTTGAAAGAAGTGCGGCTATTGACTTAGCAGGCCGTGATGTTTTAGAGGCAGTACAGATGAGTGTTAATCCAAAAGTAATTGAAACGCCATTTATTGCCGGTGTGGCAATGGACGGGATCGAAGTAAAGGCGAAAGCGCGTATCACGGTTAGAGCAAATATTGACCGCCTTGTCGGTGGTGCAGGTGAAGATACAATTGTTGCCCGCGTAGGGGAAGGAATTGTATCAACAATTGGTTCATCTGATAATCATAAAAAAGTATTAGAAAACCCGGATATGATCTCTCAAACAGTTCTTTCTAAAGGATTAGATGCCGGTACGGCTTTTGAAATCCTATCGATTGATATTGCGGACGTTGATATCGGCAAAAACATTGGTGCTGAGCTTCAGACGGAGCAAGCGGAAGCAGATAAGAATATTGCCCAAGCGAAGGCTGAGGAGCGCCGTGCAATGGCAGTCGCTCAAGAACAAGAAATGAAGGCGCGTGTAGAAGAAATGCGTGCGAAAGTAGTAGAAGCAGAATCGAAAGTTCCTCTCGCTATGTCGGAAGCATTGCGCAGCGGCAACATGGGTGTTATGGATTATTTAAACTTTAAGAATATCTCTGCTGATACAGACATGAGAGATTCGATTGGCAAAATTTCAGAAGATCCAAATCGTAAAGATGACAAAAAATAATTAAAAGCATATGGCACCATTTTAAGAGAACTTTTCTTTTGAGACTTTTCTATGGTGTCAAATGTTTAATTCCCTTCTGAAGGGAGGAAGTGTTTTTATGGAGATCTTATTTGAAAATCCAATTATTTTAATGGCACTAATTGGTTTGGTTAGCACGCTATTTTCTAAAGGGAAAAAGGAAGAAGAAAAGCGAAGAAGACCGCCGCAGCGTCCTGCTGGCACTCCAGGGCATACGCAGCAGCCTGCACAAGCCTCCACGATTGAACGAAAAAAGGAGAAGCTTGAAAACCGTGCAAAACGAGCAGCAGCTCAAATGGAGCAGCAATATACACAAGCAAGGCAAAAGGCTGAAGATGAACTGGAGTCTTTAAATAATAGGCATAGAACTGCTGAGAGGCAAACAGAAACACTCAGAACACGTGAACCTATTAAGAAGACTGCGCAGTCGCAATCGTTCGCGCCTGACAAGAAAAAGCTGGCAGACGCTGTTATTTGGTCTGAAATCTTAGGTCCGCCAAGAGCGATGAATCCTCACCGCTCTGTGAAAAGAAAATAACATAAGCTGATTGGCGAAAAATGTGCTAGAACCTCCTTTCATTTCATACATATGAGATGAAAGGGGGTTCTTTTTTATGGCAAAAAAATGGGGGACTGTGCTGCGGAGCTGGATGACAAAAAATATGGAGCTTCCTCAAGATGTCATGATGGATTTACCCCGGATAACAATGATTGGACAAATCCATATATATATTGAAAATCACCGAGGCCTGCTTTCGTTTTCGGATAAGGAAATAAGGCTTTTGCTAAAGCAGGGACAGTTGTTAGTGAAAGGGAAGGCTTTTGTCATAAAGACCATTTTGCCAGAAGAGATCATGCTTGAGGGGAAAATTGATCAAGTCACCTATCTCCCGGATTGAGAGGTGACTTGAAGTCATCCCCATTAGCTGCAAATCATGGATCAGGAGGAGCGCTATGAAGAATCAATGGATTGAATTTTATAAAGGAGTAGTGACTGTTAAAGCAAACGGAAAAGGAATTGAACGGTTTATCAATTCTTTAACAAGAGATAAAATACATATCTGGAATGTCAGAAGTCACGGCACGAGTGCAATCACCTTTCAAATGAATCTGAGGGATGCAAAAAAGATTAGGAAATATGCACGTGATAGTGAATGTAAATTAGAGTTTCAGCAAAGAGAGGGTATTCCTTTCTTATCGATTAGAATGCTCAGAAATAGCGGGTTTTTAATCGGAGCTTTTCTATTTCTGGTGGTAATAACCCTGCTTTCTAATATGGTATGGGGTATCGAGATTAAAGGAGCAAATCCGGCAACTGAATATAAAATTCAGAAAGAGCTGGAAGCGATGGGTGTTAAAACGGGGAAGCTGCAATTTTTTATCGATAATGTAGAAGGCATTCAGAAAGGACTTACGAATAATGTAAAAGAAATAACTTGGGTTGGTGTTGAGTTAAAAGGGACAACCTACCATCTTCAAGTGGTTGAGAAGAATGAACCTGAAAAATTAGAAGCTGTGGGGCCGCAGCATCTTGTCGCAAAAAAGAAAGCGATTATTGAAAATATGTTCGTTGAAGAAGGGCAGCCTGTCGTCAGTATTCATGATCGGGTTGTGCCTGGGCAATTACTTGTTTCCGGTTTGGTTGGAAAAGAAGAGGAGCCAGAGGTTGTATCTGCTAAAGGAGAAGTCTTTGGCGAAACATGGTACAAGTCTACGGTTACTTTGCCAATAAACAGTACTTTCCAAGTGTTTAATGGACAGGAGAAGGAAAAGCATTATCTTAAAATTGGTTCTTGGAGTATCCCAATTTGGGGATATGGAAAAGTGGAGTTTAAGGAGTATGAAAAAGAAGAGAACCAAAAGACACTGCGCTTCTTATCATGGGATTTGCCAGTATCTTATCGAAATGAGACCTATCGTGAGCGAGAGACGATTACTAGAGCTTATGCGGACAAAGAAGCTGTTGAAGTAGCAAAAGAAATGGCGCGGCAGGATATAAAATCACTCCTCGATGACAATGCTAAGATTAAAGGTGAAAAAGTTTTGCACCAATCTGCAGACAATGGTAAAGTTACACTATCAATACATTTCCAAATTATTGAGAATATTGCACAAGGACAACCATTTACCCAAGGAGATGCAGAATGACAGAAGATTTAAAAACAATGAATATGCATTTTGAAAATCCAAACGAAGCAATTGCACTGCTCGGCAACTCTGATAACAATATTAAATTAATTGAAGAAGAGCTTGAGGTTTCTGTTGTGACCCGCGGCGAATCGGTATATGTTTCAGGAACTGCTGAAAGAGTAGAGCTTGCAGGAAACATACTTGATAAGCTGCTGTATGTAATTCGCAAAGGAATTAACATCAGCGGGAGAGACGTCGTGTATGCCATTGAAATGGCGAAAAAGGGAACACTTGAATACTTCAGCGACCTATATGAAGAAGAAATTACGAAAAACGCAAAAGGCAAATCGATTCGAGTTAAAACGTTAGGACAGCGTCAATATATTAATGCAATCAGAAAGCATGATCTTGTCTTTGGTATTGGCCCAGCCGGTACAGGTAAGACATATCTTGCGGTTGTCATGGCTGTCAGTGCTCTGAAAACGGGCCAGGTCAAACGCATTATTTTAACTAGACCAGCAGTTGAAGCTGGCGAAAGCCTTGGATTTTTGCCAGGTGACTTAAAGGAAAAGGTTGACCCTTATTTAAGACCGCTTTATGATGCTCTGCATGATATTTTAGGAACTGAGCATACTCAGAGGCTGATTGAAAGGGGAACGATTGAAATTGCTCCTTTAGCCTATATGAGGGGCCGTACACTTGATGATGCGTTTGTAATTTTAGACGAAGCACAGAATACAACGTTAGCACAAATGAAAATGTTCCTAACGCGCCTAGGTTTTGGATCTAAAATGGTTATAACAGGTGACCGGACACAGGTTGACTTGCCTAAGGGTGTTAAATCCGGGCTGATTGCAGGAGAAGAAATTTTAAAAGGCGTGCAAGGGATCTCGTTCATTCATTTAGAACAAAGTGATGTTGTTCGTCATCCACTTGTAGGAAAAATTATACAGGCTTATGAAAAAGCTGATCAGTGAATATATGCCGCCAGGAGATCTGGCGGTTATTTTTTTGCAACAGAAAGAAAGAATAAATTAATACTTTTGATTTTAATGAGTGCCATTAAAACCATTTATTAATCTTCTACCTGCAATATTCTATATAGTAATGGGAGACCGTTTGGGCTCGCTTTTCCTGAATATATTTTAATAATTTTTGGTATAATTTGCTATTATCTATCAGATTAGGTTACCCTATTAGTAATGAAGTATGAAAACTTTCTGTCATTTTAATGAAATTTGTCTAAAAAGCTGATATTATTTTACATAATTATAGATATAGCGCAAACGTCATATTGTGGTATGGTAGGAGGGATCTTTTTGGATAAGCTGCAGCGGAATATGGCTAAAATAAGAAATCTGCTTAATGTTAAGATGTTTAAATTATTGCTGTTTGTTGTTTTAGGAGTTGTTTTATATCTTTCTATGTTCGCGAATGTCAGACCAGAAATGTTAAATTTGAGTTTGTTCTCTGTTTCGGAGCAAACCATTCGATCTCCTATCACCGTTGAGGATAAAGAAAGCACTGAGTTAAAGAAAAAAGAGGCGGAGAACCAGGTACAGGATGTCTATGTTGTCAAAAAAGAAATTACTCAAAATCGTGTTGACCTAGTCACATCCATTTTTAGTTCTGCAACTGAGGTAAATGATGAGATTGAAGAGGAGCTGGCTGAAAGAGAAAAAGCCGCTCAGGAGATCGCTGAAAATACAGAAGACGAAGCTGCTGAGATTGAAGAACCAACCATAGACGAAAAGCTCTCCCTTATGAAAGAAAAGCTAACAGAAGGTGTAACAAAGGAAGTGTCGGATCAATCACTTCGGGCACTCCTGCAGGCTGGACAGGATGATTTAAGCATTGCGCATGATCTAACCGTTACCTCCATTAATAACGTGATGCAATCTCGTATTCCGGCTGATGAGGTAGAGAATGCAAAGAAGAGGCTTGAAGAAGAGCTTAAGCTGACAAGTATGAGCACCGGTTTGAAGACAGCTGCCATTGAGCTCGGCCGATATGCCGTTTACCAAAATGAATTTTACGACCCTGCTGCTACACAGGAAATGAGACAGCAGGCTATTGAAAGTGTAGAACCGGTAAAGATCTTACAAGGACAGATTCTTGTTGAGCAAAATCAGCTGATTAGCCGGGATGTATTCAGACAGCTTGAGTTAGTTGGTCTGACAGACAATGAAAATTCAGTTCAATCTTATTTTGGACTATTACTTATCATTATCCTTATTTTAGGAGCCATCTATTACTATTTTCATGAGCATGATGTAAAAGCGGAAAAGAAGCAAAGTCAGCTCTTGTTATTTAGTCTGATTTTAGTTCTGTCCACATTGCTTATGAAAGCAATTAGCTTTTTTCACGACCTCGATTACTCAGAAATTGTTTACATATTTCCAGCCGCAATGGGAGTCATGTTAATCAAGATATTGATAAATGAAAAGCTTGCGATCTTTTTTACAATTATTAGTACGTTGTGCGGCTGTATTATTTTTAATGAAGGCATCACAGGTACACTCCATGTCACAGCCGGGATCTATATACTATGCAGTGGAATGGCAGGAATTCTTTTCTTAACAAATCATAATCATCGCTCAAAAATTTTGCAGGCAGGTCTTTTTGTATCGATTGTAAATATCATTGTTATTTTCTCATTGCTATTTTTGCGTAATGGTCAGTATGATCCACTAGAGTATGGTTTCTATTTTGCAGCAGCTTTGATTTCAGGTATTGCTTCAGCAGTATTAACGATTGGGTTTCTTCCATTTTTCGAGACAGGATTTGGAATGCTGTCGGCAATGAAGCTAATTGAGCTGTCAAATCCGAACCATCCTTTATTGAGAAAAATTTTAACAGAGGCTCCTGGTACTTATCATCACAGTGTAATGGTTGCGAATTTATCGGATTCTGCTTGCGAGGCGATTGGAGCTAACGGTCTTCTTGCACGAGTAGGCTGTTATTATCATGATATTGGCAAGACGAAAAGGCCTCAGTTTTTTATTGAAAATCAGATGAATATCGAAAACCCTCATGATCGTCTGCCGCCGCAAACGAGTAGAAATATTATTATTGCTCATGCAGCGGATGGAGCTGAAATGTTAAAAAAACACAAAATGCCCAAGGAAATTATTGATATCGCTGAGCAGCATCATGGCACAACCTTGCTTAAGTTCTTTTTCTATAAGGCGAAGGAGAAAGGGCTGGATGTGAAAGAAGAGGACTACCGCTATCCAGGTCCAAAAGCACAAACAAAGGAAGCTGCGGTCATTGGGATTGCCGATAGTGTTGAAGCAGCTGTAAGATCCATGTCAACCCCTACTCCAGAGCAGATTGAAGATTTAATCAAGAAAATTATTGCCGATCGACTGCAGGATGGTCAGCTTAATGAATGTGATTTAACGTTAAAAGAGCTTGAAATTGTTGCTCAATCATTTAGTGAAACATTAAATGGAATATTCCATTCTCGCATTGAATATCCCGAAATGACAAAACAGAAGGTGAAGGAAGCATGAGTTTAAATATTGATTTTTTGGATGAAACGAATGAAATTTCAGCTCAGGATCAAGGTCAAATCGAAAAGCTGTTAAATTTTGCAGCAGAAAAAGAAAGTGTGGAAAGTGAAACGGAGGTGTCGATCACTTTTGTCACAAATGAAAGAATACAAGAGATAAATAGAGAATACCGAGATAAAGACAAGCCTACCGATGTGATCTCATTTGCGATGGAAGAGCTCGGAGAAGGTGAAGTAGCCTTATTAGGAATTGAAATGCCAAGAGTCCTCGGAGATATAATCATCTCAATTGAAAAAACAAAAGAACAGGCAGAAGAATATGGACACAGCTTTCAGCGGGAGTTAGGATTTCTTGCACTGCACGGCTTCTTACATCTTTTAGGGTATGATCATGAAACTGAAGAAGACGAAAAAATCATGTTCTCTCGTCAGAAGGTTTTACTGGATGAATTCGGCCTCGAAAGATAAAAAGTATAAAGGGTTAAAAGCCGTTGCAAAGTCTTTTTCTTATGCTGCAGAGGGGCTTTCATCGGCTTCTCGAAGTGAACGAAACTTGAAAGTTCATCTGCTGATTATGCCGATGATCGTTGGTACTGGCTTTTTCTTTTCAATCAGCAGATATGAATGGCTTGTAGTGATCTTAGTAATTGGCGGCATGATCGCGCTTGAGCTTATGAATACGGCAGTCGAGCGAGTAGTTGATCTAGTGACTGACCAGTATCATCCATTGGCAAAGCAAGCAAAAGACATTGCAGCAGCTGCAGTTCTTGTTTATGCCATAACCGCTATTGTGATCGGTGTCATGATCTTTGTGCCCAAAATAATTGATAGTATCGGTTTGTAAAGGCTGCCATTTTGGCAGTTTTTTTAGGTGAAATAGATTGGGGGACTGATCGATATCTAGTTGCAGGTAAACCGTTTTGTGATTAGAGTGTAAACAGGCCATTATTATTCAAATATGGTAAATGGAGTCGCGATAAGTGCGTAAACAAGACAGTGTTATCCAGATGCTGGTAAATGTGTTCGCGATAAGAGTGAAAACCCCTCTATTATCCAGATGAGGGTAAACAGAGTCGCGATAAGAGTGTAAACATGCCACTGATATCCTGATACTGTTAAATTGTGTAGCGATAAGTGCGTAAACAATACAAAACAAAACTCCTTCTTGAGATGGATTCCCATCTAATAATCAGAGCCAAACAAATATCTTCATTGTAATAAAAGGTTTGATAACCCCCGAAGTCAGTATTCCGGTAAGTTGGTTAACTAATCTTCATTATCACCTCAGAAGTCATCGATTCAGAGTCACATGGATAAATATTATTGGAATAGCGATAGAAGTCAGCGGTTCGAAGTAAGTTGTACAATAAATAACCACTTGCCTCTTACTAATTGTTAAAGAACAGCAAAGATTTTGTAAACACTGTCATTACCTATTTGAAACCGTTGCCTAAATCGGCTAAAATAACAGAACAGCAAACAATTAGGGCTAATTCATTAACTGAATTTTCAAATTTTTTATTACAATTTGGCAACAACCCATGAAATTGTTTTTGAAATGATGTAAAATAAGAGTAAGGCTTCGGTCTTGGTATCGAAAGGAAGAATGTATAGTGGAAATCACACAATTAATCGAAGAAGCAAAAGTAGCAAGAGAAAAAGCATATGTACCTTATTCTAAATTCAAGGTTGGCGCAGCTCTCCTTACAGAAGACGGTACTGTTATACATGGCTGCAATATTGAAAACGCAGCATACAGTATGACCAACTGCGCAGAAAGAACAGCGCTTTTTAAGGCATACTCTGATGGAATTACTAAATTTAAAGCAATTGCAGTAGTAGCAGATACAGATGGGCCTGTTGCTCCTTGTGGTGCATGCCGCCAAGTAATCTCTGAACTATGCAGCAAAGATACAAAAATTATACTAACAAACTTAAATGGAGCTATTAAAGAGCTTTCAGTAGAAGAGCTGTTGCCTGGCGCATTTTCACCGGAGGATTTAAATGAATAACGAACAAACGCATAAATCAGGGTTTATCTCCATTATTGGCAGACCAAATGTCGGCAAGTCGACTTTTCTAAACAGAGTTATTGGTCAGAAGATTGCTATTATGAGTGATAAACCGCAGACAACAAGAAATAAAGTGCAGGGAGTTTTAACAAAGGCGGATGCCCAGTTTATCTTTATTGATACACCGGGTATTCATAAACCAAAGCATAAATTGGGAGACTTCATGATGAAGGTGGCCCAGAATACGCTGAAAGGCGTGGACGTAGTCCTGTTTATGGTCAACGCAGAAGAAGGTTTTGGAAAAGGCGAAGAGTTTATCATCGAAAAGTTTCAAACTGTGAATACGCCCATTTTCCTTGTCATTAACAAGATTGACCAAATTCACCCAGATCAGCTGTTATCCGTCATAGAATCGTACAAAGAAAAGTATGATTTTAAGGAAATTGTTCCGATTTCAGCTCTAGAAGGTAATAATGTTGAAACCCTGCTGGAGCAGTTGAAAGAATACATGCCTGAAGGTCCTCAATACTATCCTGCTGATCAGGTAACCGATCATCCGGAGCGCTTTATTGTTTCTGAATTAATAAGAGAAAAAGCGCTGCATCTTACCAGAGAAGAAATTCCGCATTCACTTGCCGTTCTGATTGATAAAATGGAAAGAAAAGATGATAAAGATCTTGTTCATGTGATGGCTACCATCATTGTTGAGCGAGATTCGCAAAAAGGAATTGTCATTGGCAAACAAGGGAAGATGCTGAAGGAGATTGGACAGCGGGCACGATTGGATATTGAAAACCTGCTCGGATCAAAGGTGTTTCTAGAGCTTTGGGTTAAGGTGCAAAAGGATTGGCGCAATAAGATGACACAGCTGCGTGACTTTGGTTTTAGAGAAGACGAATATTAATTCTCTTATCTAAAATATTATCGTTATTCATGTTCAATGAACGATTTTAATTTACAAATTTTTCGTCTTATGATTTTTAAAAGACAGGCTATGATAATGTTAAGGAATCATAATTGCATTGCTAGTTAAAAACGGAAAGGTGGGGTTATCGATGATGGAATTTACCTGGAAGGTCTTTTCGCAAACAGGTAATATTGACACATATCTTCTTTTTAAGGAATTGCAAAAGGAAACAAGTGATATACCCGGAAATCAGGACGAAGAGCTAGCAGAGGTTGATTTTCCCATCTCATAGGATTGTCTAAATATAGGGATGGTGACGAATATGCTTGAAAAATGTGAAGGCATAGTCATTAGAACAGCGAATTATGGAGAAAGCAATAAAATCGTTACCTTATATACGCGCGAATGGGGAAAGGTTGGGATGATGGCACGCGGAGCAAAAAAGCCGAATAGCAGGCTCTCCGCCGTCACCCAGCCTTTTACATATGGATATTTTCTTATGCAAAGAGGGAGCGGGCTGGGTACGATGCAGCAAGGAGAAATGATTTCCTCGATGCGATCGATTAAGGAAGATATTTTCCTTACGGCTTATGCTGCGTATATTGTAGAACTCTTAGATAGAAGTGTTGAAGATCGAAAGCCAAATCCATTTTTATTTGAGCTATTATTTCAATCGTTGAATCTGATTAATGAAGGCTATGATCCCGACATTATTGTGAATATTTTTGAGATGAAAATGCTGAATACACTCGGGTTATATCCGGTGTTAAATCAGTGTGCGGTTTGCGGAAGTGCCGATGGGCATTTCTCTTTTTCTATTCGTGAAGGTGGTCTTATATGCCATCGCTGCCTTGAGAAGGATCCGTACCATTACAAACTATCACCTGCAGCGGTCCGGTTGTTAAGGGTGTTTTATTATTTTGATTTATCGAGACTAGGAGATATATCAGTCAAAGAAGAAACGAAGGCAGAATTGAAGAAAATCATNAGGGTAAACAGAGTCGCGATAAGAGTGTAAACATGCCACTGATATCCTGATACTGTTAAATTGTGTAGCGATAAGTGCGTAAACAATACAAAACAAAACTCCTTCTTGAGATGGATTCCCATCTAATAATCAGAGCCAAACAAATATCTTCATTGTAATAAAAGGTTTGATAACCCCCGAAGTCAGTATTCCGGTAAGTTGGTTAACTAATCTTCATTATCACCTCAGAAGTCATCGATTCAGAGTCACATGGATAAATATTATTGGAATAGCGATAGAAGTCAGCGGTTCGAAGTAAGTTGTACAATAAATAACCACTTGCCTCTTACTAATTGTTAAAGAACAGCAAAGATTTTGTAAACACTGTCATTACCTATTTGAAACCGTTGCCTAAATCGGCTAAAATAACAGAACAGCAAACAATTAGGGCTAATTCATTAACTGAATTTTCAAATTTTTTATTACAATTTGGCAACAACCCATGAAATTGTTTTTGAAATGATGTAAAATAAGAGTAAGGCTTCGGTCTTGGTATCGAAAGGAAGAATGTATAGTGGAAATCACACAATTAATCGAAGAAGCAAAAGTAGCAAGAGAAAAAGCATATGTACCTTATTCTAAATTCAAGGTTGGCGCAGCTCTCCTTACAGAAGACGGTACTGTTATACATGGCTGCAATATTGAAAACGCAGCATACAGTATGACCAACTGCGCAGAAAGAACAGCGCTTTTTAAGGCATACTCTGATGGAATTACTAAATTTAAAGCAATTGCAGTAGTAGCAGATACAGATGGGCCTGTTGCTCCTTGTGGTGCATGCCGCCAAGTAATCTCTGAACTATGCAGCAAAGATACAAAAATTATACTAACAAACTTAAATGGAGCTATTAAAGAGCTTTCAGTAGAAGAGCTGTTGCCTGGCGCATTTTCACCGGAGGATTTAAATGAATAACGAACAAACGCATAAATCAGGGTTTATCTCCATTATTGGCAGACCAAATGTCGGCAAGTCGACTTTTCTAAACAGAGTTATTGGTCAGAAGATTGCTATTATGAGTGATAAACCGCAGACAACAAGAAATAAAGTGCAGGGAGTTTTAACAAAGGCGGATGCCCAGTTTATCTTTATTGATACACCGGGTATTCATAAACCAAAGCATAAATTGGGAGACTTCATGATGAAGGTGGCCCAGAATACGCTGAAAGGCGTGGACGTAGTCCTGTTTATGGTCAACGCAGAAGAAGGTTTTGGAAAAGGCGAAGAGTTTATCATCGAAAAGTTTCAAACTGTGAATACGCCCATTTTCCTTGTCATTAACAAGATTGACCAAATTCACCCAGATCAGCTGTTATCCGTCATAGAATCGTACAAAGAAAAGTATGATTTTAAGGAAATTGTTCCGATTTCAGCTCTAGAAGGTAATAATGTTGAAACCCTGCTGGAGCAGTTGAAAGAATACATGCCTGAAGGTCCTCAATACTATCCTGCTGATCAGGTAACCGATCATCCGGAGCGCTTTATTGTTTCTGAATTAATAAGAGAAAAAGCGCTGCATCTTACCAGAGAAGAAATTCCGCATTCACTTGCCGTTCTGATTGATAAAATGGAAAGAAAAGATGATAAAGATCTTGTTCATGTGATGGCTACCATCATTGTTGAGCGAGATTCGCAAAAAGGAATTGTCATTGGCAAACAAGGGAAGATGCTGAAGGAGATTGGACAGCGGGCACGATTGGATATTGAAAACCTGCTCGGATCAAAGGTGTTTCTAGAGCTTTGGGTTAAGGTGCAAAAGGATTGGCGCAATAAGATGACACAGCTGCGTGACTTTGGTTTTAGAGAAGACGAATATTAATTCTCTTATCTAAAATATTATCGTTATTCATGTTCAATGAACGATTTTAATTTACAAATTTTTCGTCTTATGATTTTTAAAAGACAGGCTATGATAATGTTAAGGAATCATAATTGCATTGCTAGTTAAAAACGGAAAGGTGGGGTTATCGATGATGGAATTTACCTGGAAGGTCTTTTCGCAAACAGGTAATATTGACACATATCTTCTTTTTAAGGAATTGCAAAAGGAAACAAGTGATATACCCGGAAATCAGGACGAAGAGCTAGCAGAGGTTGATTTTCCCATCTCATAGGATTGTCTAAATATAGGGATGGTGACGAATATGCTTGAAAAATGTGAAGGCATAGTCATTAGAACAGCGAATTATGGAGAAAGCAATAAAATCGTTACCTTATATACGCGCGAATGGGGAAAGGTTGGGATGATGGCACGCGGAGCAAAAAAGCCGAATAGCAGGCTCTCCGCCGTCACCCAGCCTTTTACATATGGATATTTTCTTATGCAAAGAGGGAGCGGGCTGGGTACGATGCAGCAAGGAGAAATGATTTCCTCGATGCGATCGATTAAGGAAGATATTTTCCTTACGGCTTATGCTGCGTATATTGTAGAACTCTTAGATAGAAGTGTTGAAGATCGAAAGCCAAATCCATTTTTATTTGAGCTATTATTTCAATCGTTGAATCTGATTAATGAAGGCTATGATCCCGACATTATTGTGAATATTTTTGAGATGAAAATGCTGAATACACTCGGGTTATATCCGGTGTTAAATCAGTGTGCGGTTTGCGGAAGTGCCGATGGGCATTTCTCTTTTTCTATTCGTGAAGGTGGTCTTATATGCCATCGCTGCCTTGAGAAGGATCCGTACCATTACAAACTATCACCTGCAGCGGTCCGGTTGTTAAGGGTGTTTTATTATTTTGATTTATCGAGACTAGGAGATATATCAGTCAAAGAAGAAACGAAGGCAGAATTGAAGAAAATCATCACGGCTTATTATGATGAAAACTCTGGCTTAAATTTAAAATCAAAAAAGTTTTTAAATCAAATGGAGAAATTCGATGGCTTCTTAAAGTAATATTTGACTTTAAAAATGATTTTCGCTATGATTCAAATATTAATAGTTGCGATGACGAAGAGGAGTACTTAATTCAATCTATAAAAGCGAACCTAGGGTGGTGGGAGCTAGGCAATAGAAGGGTTAAGGAAGGGCACTTTACGAGCGACATAACGTTGAAAGAGGCTAAAGCTTTTGCTTTGGCAAATAGGGTGGAACCGCGGGTTAACTCTCGTCCCTATGCCGTATTTAGGCATAGGGGCGGGAGTTTTTTATATTTTAAAAGTAACAAGTCCCTGATGTCTAACATCAATTTTATAAAAAAGGGTGAGATGTAAGATGAATATTCAGAACATGATTCTGACTTTGCAGAAGCATTGGTCAGAGCAAGGCTGTATTTTAATGCAGGCTTATGATGTAGAAAAAGGAGCGGGCACAATGAGTCCGTATACATTTTTAAGGGCAATTGGACCGGAGCCTTGGAATGTCGCTTATGTGGAGCCATCCCGTCGTCCAGCAGATGGCCGTTACGGTGAAAACCCTAACCGCCTTTATCAGCATCATCAGTTCCAGGTGATTATGAAGCCTTCTCCAGATAATATTCAGGAATTATACCTTGATTCACTTAAGGCATTAGGAATCGACCCGCTTAAGCATGACATTCGTTTTGTTGAAGATAACTGGGAAAATCCATCTTTGGGCTGTGCTGGCTTAGGCTGGGAAGTATGGCTTGATGGAATGGAGATTACACAATTTACGTATTTCCAGCAGGTTGGCGGTCTTGAATGTAAACCGGTATCTGTGGAAATTACATACGGAATTGAACGTTTAGCTTCTTATATTCAAGATAAAGAAGATGTCTTTGACCTGGAGTGGACAAATGGCTTTACTGTAAGAGACATTTTCCTGCAGCCGGAATATGAGCATTCTAAATATACGTTTGAAACGAGCGACCCTGACATGCTGTTTAACTTATTTAATATTTATGAAAAAGAAGCACATCGTCAAATGGAGGAAGGACTCGTGCATCCTGCTTATGATTATGTACTGAAATGCTCACATGTGTTCAATTTGTTAGACGCAAGAGGCTCCATTTCCGTCACAGAAAGAACTGGTTATATTGGACGCTGCCGAAACTTAGCAAGAAAAATAGCGAAAACATTCTATGAAGAGCGTGAAAAGTTAGGATTCCCAATCCTGCAAGCAAAGGAGGAAAATTAAGATGTCTAAAAAAGATCTCCTCTTAGAAATTGGTCTTGAAGAAATGCCTGCAAGATTTGTTACAAATTCAATGAATCAGCTTTCTGATAAAATTCAAGCTTGGATGATGGAAAAAAAGATTGATTTTGATCATGTTACTGCATTTTCAACACCCCGCCGTCTTGCTGTAGTGGTGGAAGGCATCAGTGAAGCACAAGAGGATGTACATGAAGAAGCAAAGGGTCCAGCTAAAAAAATCGCACAAGACGAAAATGGCGAGTGGACGAAAGCTGCCATTGGATTTTGCAGAGGTCAAGGAGCAACAGTCGAAGATATTTTCTATAAAGAAATTAATGGTGTTGAGTATGTTCATGTGAAAAAGTTTATTCAAGGCCAGCAAACGAGTTCGCTTTTACCAGAGCTGCAGCATGTCATTACGTCCTTGTCTTTCCCTAAAAATATGCGCTGGGCAGACGAAGAGCTAAAATATATCCGCCCGATAAAATGGATCATCGCATTATTCGGTTCTGAAATTGTTCCATTTTCCATTGCTGGTGTACAGACATCCAATTGGACAATGGGTCATCGCTTCTTGGGTGAACGCACGGAAATTACCAGCCCGGATGTTTATGAAAAAACATTAATGTCTCAGTACGTGCTTGTTAATTCGGATGAAAGAAAAGAAGGTATTCGCAACCAGCTGAAACAGCTTGAAGAAGAACATGGGTGGGTCATTCCAGTCGATGAAGATCTTCTTGAAGAAGTTAATAACCTGGTTGAATATCCGACAGCGCTTTTTGGAAAGTTTGAGGAAGAGTTTTTGCAGATCCCACAGGAAGTTCTTATTACATCGATGAAAGAACATCAGCGTTATTTTCCTGTTAAATCAGAAGATGGAGAGCTCCTTCCTTTCTTTGTTACGGTGAGAAATGGCGGGCATGAGCATCTTGAAAATGTGGCAAAAGGAAATGAAAAAGTATTAAGAGCTAGACTTTCTGATGCAGCGTTCTTTTACAATGAAGATCAAAAAACAGCGATCAGTGATTCGCTGAAAAAGCTGGAATCCATTGTGTATCATGAGGAAATCGGAACGCTATCACAAAAAACTGCAAGAGTGCGCAAGGTAACGAATAAGCTAGCAGGATTATTAACCTTTAATGAAAATGAGACCAAGCAGGCAGATCGTGCAGCTGAAATTGCGAAATTTGACCTTGTGACACATATGGTTTATGAATTCCCGGAACTGCAAGGCTTTATGGGGGAAAAATATGCATTGCAAAAGGGTGAAGATCCCGCAGTTGCCCAAGCGATTAATGAGCATTATATGCCTAGAAATGCTGAAGACGGGACGCCAGAAAGCAATGTGGGGGCGTTATTATCAATAGCTGAAAAGATAGATACAATTGCAGCCTGCTTTGCAATTGGCATTATTCCAAGTGGTTCACAAGACCCATATGCATTGAGAAGACAAGCGACAGGCATTGTACAGATCCTCCTGAAAAAAGATTGGGGTCTGGAGCTTGAAAGCATCATTGATCTTGCGTTGGAGTTTGTTCAGGAAGATAAAATCGCGAAAAAAGCATTAGAAGACATTCAAAAAGATTTATATGCCTTCTTTAAACTGCGTATCAAGCATATTCTTCAAGAGCGCGGCATTAGATACGACCTTATTGAAGCTGTTCTTGGGAATCAATTAGGCTCAATGCCTTCATTAGTCAAACGTGCGGAAGTATTGGAGCAAGAGAAACAAAACCCTGATTTTAAAGAAAATATGGAAGCTCTAGGCCGTGTATTGAATATTTCTTCGAAAGCTGAGCATGTTGGTGAAGTAGATGCAAGTTTATTTGAAAACAATTATGAAAAAGAATTGTTTAGCAAATATGAGGAAGTTCGCAACCAGCTGCAAACAATTTCAGATGAGAAACGTTTATACAACTTGCTTGTTTCATTAAAACCAGCCATAGACGGTTATTTTGAACATACAATGGTTATGGCGGAGCAAGAAAATATTCGTGCAAATCGTTTAAGTCAGATGGCAAAACTGGCAGACCTCATTCGTCAATTTGCAAATGTGAATGAGATTATTGTTAAATAAAACTTTCCCTTCAGGCCGCATTTTGTGGTGTGTCGGGCACTTAGCGGGTGTGTAGAAACTTATTTAATATATGCTATTTAACGTAACGAAAACAGATAGGTACGGAACTCCAGTTTAGCAGGCTAATTAGCACTGTGAGCACTTCGGTCTGCATTACTAAGCAGCTAAAACATCATGAAAAGACCTGTGGATGAGCTTGTCATAGCGGCAAGCTCTTTCACATTACTGTATTGAGGTTTTTATTCACAAATTTGAAAGGAATCTATTCTGTTCATTTTGTGTAAATAGTATATAATGTTTCTATAATAGTATGTCTTATTGAATCGAATACACATACATAAGCAAGGTGGTGAACGAAATCGAACTGAATAAAAGACAGGAAAAAATTCTGGAAATCGTTAAGGAAAACGGCCCCATTACAGGTGAGAATATAGCAGAGCAGTTAAACTTGACTAGAGCTACATTACGGCCAGATTTGGCCATATTAACGATGGCCGGCTACCTTGATGCCAGACCTAGAGTAGGATATTTTTACACAGGAAAAACAGGTGCGCAGCTTCTGACTGAGAACATGCAGAAATTATTTGTGAAGGACTATCAGTCTATTCCAGTTGTCGTAAAGGAAAATGTGTCCGTATATGATGCCATTGTTACAATGTTCTTGGAAGATGTCGGAACTTTGTTTGTGGTAGATGAAAAATCCCTGCTGGTAGGAGTTCTTTCCAGAAAAGATTTATTAAGAGCCAGCATAGGCAAGCAGGAACTTTCGGCTATACCTGTAAATATTATTATGACAAGAATGCCCAATATCACTGTATGCAAGAAAGATGACTTATTGCTTGATGTTGCCCACAAGCTGATTGATAAACAAATTGACTCTCTTCCGATTGTTAAAGAGACAGAAGAAGGGTTGGAAGTATTAGGTAGAATCACAAAAACCAATTTAACCAAAGCGTTTGTTGCTCTAGCTGGAGAAAAGTAATTCTAGAAATAGGAGATGGTGATCAAGGATGGGGAAAATGCCGGTAATCTATGTTGTTTCAGATTCTGTAGGAGAAACAGCGGAACTCGTAACAAAAGCTGCAACAAGTCAATTCAATGGCGGTGACGTCATTATAAAAAGATTTCCATATGTAGAGGAACTATCACATATTGACGAAGTGATCTCGCTTGCGAAACTGGATAATGGAATGATCGCCTATACTCTGGTTAAGCCAGAAATTCGACAGTACATGAATGTATCAGCACAAAATGCAGGGATTTATGCCTGTGATATTATTGGACCGCTTATGGATCAAATCCAAACATTTTGCGGTACTGAGCCTTTATATGAACCAGGTCTAGTCCGAAAACTTGATGAAGATTATTTCAAAAAGATCGAAGCAATTGAATTTGCTGTGAAATATGATGACGGAAGAGATCCAAGAGGGATATTGAAGGCTGATATTGTACTTGTCGGTGTATCAAGAACTTCTAAGACACCATTATCGCAATACCTGGCCCATAAAAGGCTTAAGGTTGCCAATGTTCCGCTCGTGCCTGAAGTTGATCCGCCAGAAGAATTATTTTTGGTTCAGCCGGAGAAATGCTATGGCTTAAAAATCAGCCCGCAAAAATTAAATAATATCAGGAGAGAAAGATTAATTTCATTAGGTCTCAGCGACAATGCAAGCTATGCGAATATTGAAAGAATTAAAAATGAAATTGACTACTTTGAAGATATAGTGGACCGCCTTCAATGCCCAGTAATAGATGTAACAAACAAAGCGGTTGAAGAAACAGCCAATGTTATCCTCAATCATTATCGTAAAAGCTTTCCAATTACCTAGCACATACTTGTTATGTGCTCTTTTTTAATGAAGGAAAGGAATTGGATAAAAAAAATGACGAAATTTGCATGAAACGTCTATTTTTTAATGGAAAAACCAGCAATTATGTACTATAATAAAAAATTGTGATAAAAATGTCTTCTAAATAGGTTTAGACTTGAGAGTGAACGAATAAACTATTTAAAGAAAGATGTCAAGGTACCAGCTGAAAAAAAATTCGACAAATATCCCTTTTGAAAAATTAAGCCAGTAAGAAGGAAAATGCGGAGTGATGTAGAATTAATAAGTCATTAGGCACAACTGCCATCTTTGTGGATGCAGATTCTTGTCCAGTAAAAGATGAAATTGTCGAAATTGCAAAAGCTTTTTCAATTAAAGTTGTATTTGTTGCTTCATATGCTCACATGAAGAATGAAGCTCAAGAAGCTGAATGGAGGTTCGTAGATTGTGATCAAGAAGCAGTCGATCTCTACATAATGAACCATACATCATCACAGGATATTGTCATTACCCAAGATATCGGGCTGGCTTCTACCTTGCTGCTTAAAAACATGTATGTACTCTCTCCAAGAGGGATGCTATACGAAGAATCAAATATCCGGACAATGCTAGATATGAGATATCTCTCAGCAAAAGCACGCAAAAAAGGGATTTATGGTAAAGGCCCAAAACCTTTTACAAAACAAGATCGAATAAATTTTATTAACACATTTACAAAAATTTTGTCGAAAGTTGAAGGGATTCCATAACTTTTATAGAATACCTCTTAGAACTAGTAGGAGTTGTTCTTATGGCAGATCTTATTGCATCAGAGAAAATTGATGAAATTCGCAGATCTGTTGATCTTGTTGATGTAATTGGAGAATATGTCCAGCTCACCAAAAAAGGGCGAAATTATTTTGGATTATGTCCATTTCATGGTGAAAATACACCTTCATTTTCTGTATCAACAGACAAACAGATTTATAATTGCTTTGGCTGTCATGCAGCTGGCGATGCCTTCTCGTTTATAATGGATATCGAAGGTTATTCTTTTCAGGAAGCTGCTATTGAGCTTGCTGAAAAAGGGAATGTAAAACTTGATATTGATGCTCCGGCTGCTGCGGCCGCAAAGTCAATGTCTCCAGATTTTCAGCAAATGATTGAAGCACATAAGCTATTAAGTAAATTCTACCATCATTTGCTCGTAAATACAAAAGACGGTCAGCATGCGCTTGAATACTTGCTGGATCGAGGCTTTACACGGGAATCAATCGATAAATTTCAAATTGGCTATTCATTAAACTCCTGGGATTTTGTTTATAAATTTCTAATGAAAAGAAACTTTCCAGAGCAATTGATGGAAAAAGCTGGATTGATCATTAAACGCGAAAAAGATGGCAGTTACTTCGATCGTTTCCGCGATCGCATCATGTTTCCAATTCAAGATCGAAACGGAAACACGATTGCGTTTTCTGGCAGAGCACTTGGTGGCGATGATCCCAAATATTTAAATAGTCCAGAAACGCCTATTTTTAATAAAAGCAAAATCCTGTATAACTTTCAATCAGCAAGGGCCCAAATGAAAAAAATGCAAAGAGCCGTCCTGTTTGAAGGGTTTGCAGATGTCATTGCTGCCGATCGAGCCGGCGTTGAAAACGGTGTTGCCACAATGGGAACATCTTTAACTGACGAGCATATTGCGTTATTAAAAAAACAAGTACAGTCCATCACCATTTGTTATGATTCCGATAATGCAGGAAAGGAAGCTGCTTTTCGCGCTTCTGCAATGCTTGATGAAGCGGGATTTCAAATTAGAGTAGCGATGATGCCAGACGGTCTGGATCCAGATGATTATATTCAGGCAAATGGCGCTGAGAAATTTAGAAATGAAGTCATTGATGGAAGCTTGACGCTGATGGCGTTTAAAATTCTTTATTTGCGCAGAGGGAAAAGGCTGCAGGATGAAGGAGATCGCCTTCTTTATATAGAAGAAGTATTAAGGGAGCTTGCCAAGCTTGATAAAGCTGTTGAGAAGGATCTTTATATAAGGCAATTAGCAGAGGAATTTTCCGTTTCACTTGATGCCCTTAAAGAACAGCTTGAAGCAATTGAAATGAGCCAGCGTGGCAGCAGGCGACAAAATGATCAAGATCGCCATGTCGATTCACGCACCTTGGTGAACCCGCCTGCATCTGCCTCTTCTAAAATTAGACCAGCCTTTCATACAGCAGAAAGAAATCTAATTTCTCATATGATGAAAGATGCAGACATAGCTTTTAAGGTTCAGTCTTTACTTGGCGGGAATACATTTAATGTTGACGAACACCAAGCGATTTTCACATATTTGTTAGGTTACTTTGAAAGCGGTCATTCACCGGATACTAGTGCATTTATACATTTTATTGATGATGATAAACTTCGTAAGATTTGTGCAGAGATTGCTTTAGTAACCATTAATGATGAATTAAGTGAACAAGAGCTATCTGATTATATTAAGCAGGTGTTGAATTATCAAAAAATGCTAATGATAAAAGAAAAAAAAGCTGAGGCAAAAGAGGCTGAGAGGCAAAAGGATTATAACAAGGCTGCTTTAATTGGCATGGAAATTATTCAGTTGCAAAAGTCATTAAAGACAACAGTATAACCAATATGGCAAGGATTTAATTTAGAAGTTTTGAGCAGAAGCTCATTTCTATAATGGAATAAATGGTACTTAAACATTGCGCTTTATATACGCTGTGTGTGATTTTTGGAAGGAGGGGGACAAATGGCTGAAAAATCGGCCCGTTCAAAAGAGGTTGATTCAGAATTGACCCTTGAACAAGCAAAAGAACAAGTTTTAGAGGTAGGAAAGAAGACTGGTGTTCTCGCCTACGATGATATAGCAGAAAGATTGGCTAACTTTGAATTGGACTCCCACCAAATGGATGAGTTTTATGAGTTCCTTGGAGATCAGGGAATCGAGCTTGTTGGTGATAATGATGATGCAGATCCAAACATAAAAGAGCTTGCTAAAGGTGAAGAAGAATTCGACCTTAATGATCTAAGTGTACCGCCTGGAGTGAAAATTAACGACCCTGTTCGTATGTATTTAAAAGAAATTGGGCGAGTTGACCTTTTGACTGCCGAAGAAGAAATTTCATTGGCAAACCGCATTGAAGAAGGCGATGAAGAAGCAAAACGCCGTCTTGCAGAGGCGAACTTAAGACTTGTTGTGAGTATCGCCAAAAGATATGTCGGCCGTGGCATGCTGTTCCTGGACTTAATTCAGGAAGGAAACATGGGTCTTATTAAAGCTGTTGAAAAATTTGACTACCGTAAAGGGTTTAAATTTAGCACATATGCTACTTGGTGGATTCGTCAGGCGATTACGCGTGCGATTGCAGACCAAGCGAGAACAATCCGTATTCCGGTCCATATGGTTGAGACGATTAACAAGTTAATTCGAGTACAGCGTCAGCTGCTTCAGGATCTTGGCCGTGAACCATCTCCAGAAGAAATTGCGGAAGATATGGACTTAACACCTGAGAAGGTACGTGAAATCTTAAAGATCGCTCAAGAGCCTGTATCACTTGAAACACCAATTGGTGAAGAGGATGACTCACATCTTGGCGACTTTATTGAAGACCAGGATGCCACTTCACCTTCTGAGCATGCTGCCTATGAACTTTTAAAGGAACAGCTTGAAGATGTACTTGATACTTTAACCGATCGTGAAGAGAACGTGCTTAGACTTCGTTTTGGACTTGATGACGGACGTACTAGGACGCTTGAAGAAGTCGGTAAAGTATTCGGAGTAACCCGTGAGCGTATCCGTCAAATTGAAGCGAAAGCACTTCGAAAACTAAGACATCCAAGCAGAAGCAAAAGGCTTAAGGACTTTTTAGAATAGGTCAATTCACCTATTGGTTATATGAATTAAGGATTGCTATGAAATAGTTTACTTCTTACAATAGAGGTAAACTATTTTTGTTTATCAGCTAATTAGATTGGATGTGCGCAGCATGCAGCATAAAAGAAAAAGCATCATTATCAATGAAATCAATTATTGGAAGAAGAACAGGCTGCTGCCTGAACAATATTGTGATTATTTACTTGCTTTGTACACGGAAGGGAATCAGCCGAAGGAAGATCGAAAAGTTGTTAATGGGAAAATGCTGAAAAGTGTTAACCTTCTTTTCTTGCTGCTTATTCCAATGTCTGTGTTTTTATTATATTTTACTGAATTATCTATCATTTTGCAAACTGCCTTTGCTATTTTATTTATTTTTTTAGGTGCAACATTATTTTTTTATTTTTCTAAAAAAGAAATTATCCTGCATATACCAATCATAACATCAACTCTTATTTACCTTTTTTTCTCTGTAGAGATTGTCACCGTTTATTTTCCAAATCAATCTCTGCCACTCTATATGAACTTGATTTCTAATTGTTTGATTTGGGTTTTGCTCGGATGGAAGTGGCGGCTGATCTATTTAAGGATTTCCGGATTTTTAGGTATTGCTGCCATTGTTGTTTCTATTTTTATATAATAATATATTTTTTAAAATTTTTAAATGTTGAGAAAATAATACATTCCCCTATATAATATTAATGAAAGCGTATTCAAAACACTAAGGGGGATGCAAATGAATTTTAATTTAACATCCGAACAGGAAATGATTTATAAAACGATTAAGGAATTTGCGGAAGAAGAAGTCGCTCCAGGAGCACTTGAACGGGACAAAACGAAGGCGTTTCCAAAAGATATATTCAAGCAGCTGGCAGATTTAGGAATGATGGGATTGCCCTTTCCGGAAGAATATGGTGGAGCAGGAGCAGATGCGATAAGCTTTGCGATTGTAACAGAATTATTAAGCAAGGCCTGTGCATCCACTGGGATTACATATTCTGCTCATATATCTTTAGGTGGCGCACCATTAAATATGTTTGGTACAGAGGAACAGAAACAAAAGTATTTAGTCCCTATTTGTACAGGCGAAACGTTTGGTGCATTTGGGTTAACTGAGCCGAATGCTGGTTCAGATGCAGGAGGTACCAGAACAACTGCGATTGAGAAAAATGGCGAATATATCATTAATGGAAATAAGTGTTACATTACGAACGCAAGCTATGCAAACCATTTGGCTCTTACAGCAATTACTGGGGAACATAGTGGGGCAAAAGAAATTAGTGCTATTATTGTTCCAACAAATGCTAAAGGTTTTAAGGTTATTGATAATTATGAGAAGATGGGCCTTCATGCTTCAAATACAACCGAGCTGGTTCTAGAAGATGTATGCGTTCCTACTGAGCAATTGCTCGGAAAGAAGGGAGAAGGGTTTAAACAGTTTTTAATTACGCTTGATGGCGGTCGTATCGGCATTGGCGCTATGGCTGTCGGCATCGCCCAGGCAGCCTATGAAAAAGCTCTGCAATATGCAAAAGAGCGTCAGCAATTCGGCCGGTCGCTTTCCCATTTTCAGGCGATTCAATTTAAGCTTGCCGATATGGCTATGAAAATAGAATTAGCAAGAAATATGGTTTATAAAGCTGCTTGGCTGAAGGATCAAGGAAAGCCATTCACTAAGGAAGCTTCTATGTGCAAACTATATGCCTCAGAAATTAGCATGGAAATTGCTGATCAAGCCGTTCAAATTCATGGAGGATATGGCTATATGAAGGAGTATCATGTAGAACGTTATATGCGAGATGCGAAACTAACGGAAATTGGGGAAGGAACTTCTGAAATTCAGAGAATGGTAATTGCCCGGCAAATCGGCTGTTAAAAGTTGTATATTTTCATGGGAATTGAAAACTCTACTGATAACGGTAGAGTTTTTTGTATTAAAAGAATCTTAAATGAGTAACAAAGATAAAACACGGGTGCAGTTGCTGATTCTAAGAATGTAGTCCAAGTGCAACTAAGCTTTGCAGACTTGCGACTAAACAAGTTTTCTTTGTCAATTTTATGAACAAGTAGTGACAACTTTCACTTTAGGTCTTTTCCTTCACGCCATTTTAAAGTAAAATAGAGTTTGTTTGTATGTGCTTAACTTTATTGAATGTGCTTCTTACATAAGGGGGGTTAAATGATGAACCGTAATCCAATTATTCCATTCGTTATCATAATGGTCATTGGAATTGGTGCTATGTTCCTGCTTTCATTTAAAGGAATTGGTGACAATGAACAGCTTGCCGCTGAACTTAACGGCGAAGGTGGAGAAACAACCGACGAAATTGCTCAAGCGAATCCAGAGGAAATTTACCAGCAAAGCTGTATTGGCTGCCACGGGGATCAATACCAAGGTGGGGCAGGTCCTGCGTTAACAGGTGTTGGTGATAGGCTGTCTCAAGATGAAATCGTTGACATTTTAACGAATGGTAAAGGCGCAATGCCTGGCGGATTAGTTCCTGGGAATGAAACTGCTATGGCAGAGTGGCTTTCTGAGCTGCAGTAAAAATAGGAATTTCATTTGGACAGGCATTATTTAGCATTTTAGCAATGTCTGTCTGCCCTGATACATGAAAAAAACCCTTTATATATAAAGGGTTTTTTTGTACTTTCAGAAAAAAGTTATAAATTTTCCTTATTGAAGTGAATTTAACGGAAACATGATAACCGAACCCCATACCCCTAATCTTCTCTTAGACACCTCAGTAGCATGCACTGGGCGTCTGGATACGGCGGGTTGACAAGAGGAAGCATCATTTATAGGATGGAAACAGGACTGTTTAGCAGTCGAACTACAAAGTAAAGTGGTGGCAAAATGAATACAGAAAAGTTATCAAAGCGGCTTGAAACAGTTGCAAATTACATAAAAGAAGGCTCCGCAATCGCGGATATCGGCTCAGATCATGCCTATCTGCCCTGTTATGCTGTAAAAAAAGGACTTGCAAAACGGGCAATTGCAGGTGAAGTGGTGGAAGGACCATTTCAATCGGCAACAAGGCAAGTGAAGAGTGAAGGTCTTGAAGAGGTCATTTCTGTGCGTAAGGGAAGCGGTCTGGAAGTGTTAGAAGCAGGAGAAGCTGACTGCATTACCATTGCAGGAATGGGAGGCCCGCTAATCGCCTCTATCTTAGAAGATGGGAAGCATAAACTGTCAGGAAAAGAACGATTAATTCTGCAGCCTAACATTAGTGCGATTGCCATACGTGAATGGCTATTAAAGAATGGCTGGGAGCTTATTGCAGAAGAAATTCTAGAAGAAGATGGGAAGATATATGAAATTCTAGTTGCAGAGAAAGGGAATCCACATGGTTCTTATCATCAACTGGAGAAGGAATTGCTGTTTGGTCCGTTTTTGTTTTCTGAGAAATCGCCAGTCTTTATAAAAAAATGGGAAGGAGAGTTAGCAAATTGGCGCAAGATTCTCATGAACCTGGAAAAAGCTGCAGGCAGTGAAGAAAATGATCAGAAAAAGAAAGAGCTGCAGAAAAAAATTCTACATGCAGAGGAGGCCATTCAGAATGAAAAAAGTTAATGGACATGAAATAATCGGTTTATTTGAGCAATATTCTCCAAAAACTTATGCGATGGAAGGGGATAAGGTTGGTCTGCAAATTGGAAGTTTAGGCAGAAGTGTCGAAAATGTAATGATTGCCTTAGATGTTGTAGAAGAGGTTGTGGATGAAGCAATCGCGAACAATGTGCAGCTAATTATTGCACATCATCCTCCGATCTTTAGACCGCTCAAAGCCATCAATTTAGATACACCTGCCGGCAGAATGCTCGAAAAACTAATTAAGCATGATATTGCTGTATATGCTGCTCATACTAACTTAGATGTAGCAACTGGCGGTGTTAACGACCTGCTTGCTGAAGCACTCGGACTGCAAAATACAGAAGTGCTGTATCCTACATATGAAACGACTTTGAAAAAACTGGTTGTTTATGTGCCAGCTGAAAATGCTTCTGCTTTGAGGAAAGCATTAGGCGATGCTGGCGCTGGAGCCATCGGCAAATATAGTCATTGTACCTTCTCTTCTTCAGGAACGGGGCAATTTTTACCGAATAATGATGCAAACCCTCATATCGGTGAAATTGGAAAACTGGAATCTGTTTCTGAAGAGCGGATTGAGACCATTTTCCCTGTACATCTGGAGAAACAAATCCTCCGTGCCATGTTTAAAGCCCATCCATATGAAGAGGTAGCATATGACCTATACGAACTAGCCAATAAAGGAGAAACTCTGGGACTTGGACGAATTGGACAAATAGACGAAATGACCCTGGAGCAATTTGCGGAGCATATAAAGGACCGTTTAGAGGTTAAAGGGGTAAGAGTCGTTGGGAATTTAAGTGACAAGGTGAAAAGGGTAGCTGTACTCGGCGGTGATGGAAACAAATATTATATGTCAGCCAAACTGAAGGGTGCAGACGTGTATGTAACTGGTGATATGTATTATCATGTTGCGCACGATGCTATGCTAGCAGGGTTAAATATCATTGATCCAGGGCATAACATTGAAAAAGTCATGAAAAAAGGTGTCGCGCATAAGCTTACAAAGATGGCTGAATTAAAAGGCTGGGATGTAAAAATTTTCTCTTCTGTTTTAAATACAGACCCATTTCAATTTTTATAAGTGAAAAAAGGTGCCCTGCATATGGGCACCTTTTGTTATTTTACTTGTTTAATTTTTGGAAGAATTTTGTTCAGCGGAACTTTCTTTTCTGTTACCCAAGTTGATTCATCAAGGGGATTAAATTGCTGAATAAAGTTGATTACTTCTTTGGTAATAGGTGTTGGTGTAGAGGCACCAGATGTTACACCAACTGTCTCAGCATCCTTAATCCAATCAATTTGAAGCTCTGAAAGATCGGCAATTCTATATGCGCGTGTGCCTGCAATATCTTCGGAAACTTGAGCAAGACGGTTGGAGTTATTGCTTTTCGGGTCTCCGACAACAATAACAACATCTGCCTCTCCAGCTTGTTTTGCAACTGCTTCTTGTCGAACTTGAGTTGCCAGGCAAATTTCTTTGTGAAACTCAGCATGCGGGAATCTTTCTTTGATTTGGTCCATTACATGGCCAACATCCCATTGACTCATGGTTGTCTGATTGGTTACAAGCACTTTCTGTCCCTGCAGATCAAGTTTGTTCACATCTTCAATGGTCTCAACGAGATGAACGATGTCTGGCGCTACGCCGATTGCACCTTCAGGCTCTGGGTGTCCTTTTTTTCCAATATAAATGATTTGAAAGCCTTCATCTTTTTTCTCTCTGATTAAATCATGTGTTCTTGTGACATCCGGACAAGTTGCATCAATTGTGACTAGCCCTTTTTCTTTCGCGCGTTTGCGAATCTGAGGTGAAACGCCATGAGCTGTAAAGATGACGGTGCCCTTTTCAACCTTTTCGAGAATTTCTTCTCTGTCTTTTCCATCTAATGTGATGATTCCTTCTTCTTCGAAGGCATCTGTTACATGTTTATTGTGGACGATCATACCTAATATATATATTGGCCTCGGCAGCGTTTTATCAAGTGCTGCATTGCGCGCGATCACCATTGCATCGACAACTCCATAACAATAGCCGCGAGGTGATATCTTAATAATGTTCAATTATATTCCTCCCCAAGTGAAACGTTCTATCTCTCAGATCGCTGTTTTTCAACCTGAAGATATGTGAAACCGATCAATTCTACCCTATTATATAAAACTTACAGCAATAATTCAAAGATCGTCTATTTCAGGTTCAGCAGATTATTGCTTCCTAAATAATAAAAACCCGCCAAAAAGCAGGCGGATTCAATTATATATATAATTTAGGTGTTGAGGTCCCTTTTTTTGCTTCTTTATTTGGAGTGAAATCTACAGATTCATCATTTTTAATATCAATATTTTGGGAAGTGTTCTTATCTTTGCTTTTCAAAGGTTTATTTTCTGTTTCTTCTGTTGTATCATCTGCATCTGGCATATCTTTTAATCCACGATAAAGCTTCCACATGGCCGGAAGGTTTTTCACCATTGGGCCGTATTGCTGGACCATTGGCCCGATTTGATTTGCAGTATGAAGCACCTTCTGCGTGTTATTTAAAAAACCGCTTATGGCAGCAGGATTTGTCAGTGTCTGCAAGAATCCTCCACTTGAAGCTGCACCGGCTCCGCCAGCTGTTCTGCTGCCCAAAAGCCCGGCTGCGCCTCCAGCTTTATTGCCGCCACCACCTAGAATTTTTGCAAGTAAACCACCACCCCCGCCTTGGCCGCGCATCGGTCCTCTCATCATCTGCCCCATCTGTGGCTGACCGCCCATCGGACCCATAAACGGACTGCGTGGCATTCCTCCCTGAAAAGGCCCGCGTTGTCCTGGAAACATTTCTTTTTCCCCCTTTCAAACTACATCAATTAGCATAAAAAATTCCATCGTCTACTGTGATAAATGACTGCTTTATAATAAACTATGCACCAATATGCAAATGGTTTAGGTTCCAGCGGAAAAAAAGCTTTTATTGTTAAAAAAACAAAAAATAGACCAACATAAATATATATGCAGTGAATAGGTGGTTATTTACACAAAACTTTATTATAATAACATGATGACCAGAAAAGCGGAATCGGCTTGTTCAGCCCCGACAAGCATAAGACAAGATGGCATAAAGGTTGTTCTTTAACCTTTAGGACAGATTGGCTTATGACCTCGAGGGGCTAGCCGATGGAGCTGGACAGAGAAAAGCGGATGGCGCTTGCTCAGGGGCGACTAGCTTAAGGCAAGCCAGCTGGGAGGTGTTCTTTACCTTCAAGATGGATTGACTTAAGACCTCGAGCCCCTAGCGCCAGGAGCTGGACAAAGAAAAGCGATGAGATCCACCTGAATTGCATCTGAACGTAATTTAGAAGTGTTTACAGAGCTAATATATGTAGTTGAAGTGTTTTTGGAAGAATTGAACCTTAAGGAGTTTATATAATGTCAACAAAATTTGAACGTTTTCAATTTACACCGTTTATTAATGATGCAATTAAGGATTTGGGTTTTTATGAGCCAACGGAAATCCAAGAAAGGCTTATCCCATCCATATTAAAAGGGGAAAGTGCAATCGGGCAGTCTCAGACAGGAACAGGAAAGACTCTTGCCTATGTCCTGCCAATGCTGCAAAAAATCGACCCTTCTAAAAAGGAGCTGCAGGCAATTATCACGGCTCCTACACGGGAGCTTGCCAATCAGATCTATCAGGAAGTCTTAAAGATCACAAAGCATTGTAAGGAAGGCGAAGAAATTGCCGCGCGCTGTTATGTTGGCGGTACGGACAAGCAAAGAACAATCGAGAAGTTAAAAAACCAGCCTCATATTGTGATTGGAACACCTGGAAGAATTTCAGATTTGGTTAAAGAAAATGCGCTGTTTGTGCACACAGCACATATGCTAGTAGTCGACGAAGCAGATCTAATGCTGGATATGGGCTTTATTGAAGATGTAGATGTGATCGCGGCAAGAATGCAGGAGAAGCTTCAGATGCTTGTCTTTTCAGCGACTATTCCAGAAAAATTAAAGCCATTTTTAAAGAAATATATGGAAAATCCTAAGTTTGTGCATGTTGAGCCGAAACAAATGGCTGCCAGCAAAATTGAACATATTTTGCTTCCTTCACGTCACCGTAACAAGGTTAACCTTGTATATGAAGCTTTAAAGGCATATAACCCGTATTTGGCGATTGTTTTTACAAATACGAAGAAAAAAGCAGATGAAGTGGCAGATGGTCTCATGAGCAAGGGATTAAAGGTCGGTAGAATCCATGGTGACCTGAATCCGCGTGAACGCAAAAAAATGATGAAGCAGATTGTTGATTTAGAATTTCAATATATTGTGGCGACTGATTTAGCTGCCAGAGGAATTGATATTCAGGGAATAAGCCATGTCATTAACTATGAGCTTCCAACCGATCTTGATTTTTACATTCATCGTGTAGGTCGTACGGGGAGAGCTGGCTTTTCAGGAATTGCTCTGACTGTCTATGATCCAGCAAACGAGGATGCGTTAAACAAGCTGGAAAAAATGGGTATTGCTTTTAAGCATGTTGATTTGCAAAATGGCAATTGGACTGAATTGGACGATCGCAATAAGCGGAAAAATCGTCAAAGACAAACAGACGATACAGACAAAAAGGCACAGTCGCTTGTCCAAAAGCCGAAAAAAGTAAAACCAGGCTATAAAAAGAAAATGAAGTGGGAAATGGATAAAATTAAAAAACGCGAAAGAAGAATTAAACGCAAGTAAGCTGGGGGGAGAAGAAGATGCTTAAAATTGGTTCGCATGTTTCAATGAGCGGTAAAAAAATGCTGCTGGCAGCTAGTGAGGAAGCGGCATCCTATGGTGCAAATACGTTTATGATTTATACAGGAGCACCGCAAAATACACGCAGAAAAAAAATCGAAGACTTGAACATTGAAGAAGGTCTTAAGCATATGCAAGCTAATGGAATGGCTGATATTGTTGTGCATGCTCCGTATATCATCAATATCGGCAATACCACAAACCCTGCAACATTTGAGCTTGGTGTAAATTTCTTGCGATCAGAAATTGATCGCACAGAGGCCTTAGGCGCGCGACAAATCGTTCTTCATCCAGGTGCTCATGTTGGTGCTGGAGCGGAAGAGGGGATTAAAAAGATTATTGAAGGTCTTAACGAAGTCCTGAATGGGGAAGAACAGGTTCAGATTGCTTTAGAAACAATGGCCGGAAAAGGATCTGAGTGCGGAAGAAGCTTTGAGGAATTGGCGATGATTATGGAGGGTGTCACCCATAACGAGCATTTATCCGTTTGCTTTGATACGTGCCATACCCATGATGCTGGCTACGATATTGTCGAAGATTTTGATGGTGTACTGGAAAGCTTTGATAAAATAGTCGGTTTAGATCGATTAAAGGTTCTTCATATTAATGACAGCAAAAATGAAAGAGGCGCACGTAAAGACCGTCATGAAAATATTGGCTTTGGCCATATCGGTTTTAAAGCTTTAAATTATATTGTTCATCATCCGCAGCTGTCTCATATTCCAAAAATATTAGAGACACCATTTGTCGGAGAAGATAAAAGCAGCAAAAAGGCGCCTTATAAGCATGAAATCGCAATGCTGAGAGACCAGGCCTTTAATGAAAATCTGCTGACTGATATTCAGGGTTCATAATGAAAAAGAGGAGGCCGTCTTATGCGGCTTCCTCTTTTTGGCATTTAGAAAGCGTCAAAAAACGAAGCAGACTTGCATCAAAAACATGTTAAAATACGATATAAAACCGAATTAAACTGCGGTATGCCATTCTTTAAGTAAGTATTGGGTTACTTGGAGAACATTAAAAATAATTTATTTACTTGTTTTGCGGTATCAGGACCAGCGATTTTGGCAATTTCTTTAATAACCTTTGCACGGTCGCTATCGTTAAATATATTAATTTTTTTACCTCGCAAATATTGTGCAATTTTCTCTGCATCTGCTTTCGCAACGGAAATTTGGAATTGATTCGCATATTTTAATAATTCGGCACCAGTAATATTACTTAATTTATGATTAATAATGTTTTCAAACAGCTTCAATGTCATCCCTCCCAATGTACTCTATGACATAAGCTTGAAAATCGTGACTAATTTTATCGTGCGGGTGCAGCAAAGCTAAAATAGGCACTTGGAATTAGAAATAAAATATATGGAAGTGGAATGATTCAGTAAGCGCTGCTGCCATTCGGCGAGTTTTCTTTACTTTTAAAAGAGCATGGGGTATACTACGGTTTGTTAAAAATCGTAATGATTCTTAAATAATAGGTGATTCAGATGGGGAATAAAGATTCCATTATTGTAATAGAGGATGTTTCATATCGTTATGAAAAAGAAAATGTGCTCGAGAATATTCAGCTGACAGTAGAGACTGGCTCTTTTTTAGCAATTGTAGGTCCAAATGGCTCTGGTAAATCAACTTTATTAAAGCTTCTGCTGGGCCTTTTAAAACTGCAAAGTGGCAAAATCAAGCTGTTTGGCCAGGATATTGCCAGGTTTAAGGAATGGCATAAAATTGGCTATGTCTCACAAAAGGCCAATTCGTTTAACACTGGCTTCCCTGCCACTGTATATGAAGTGGTTTCAAGCGGACTGACTACAAAGATCGGCCTTTTCCGTTTTATGAAAAAGTCTGACGAGCAAAAAGTACTGCAGGCGATTAGATCTGTCGGCTTGCTGGAATTTAAAGATCGTAATATTGGAGAACTTTCTGGGGGGCAGCAGCAGCGTGTGTTTATAGCGCGGGCACTGGTCAGCGACCCGCAAATTCTGATCTTAGATGAACCAACAGTAGGCGTGGATGCACAAAATGTAGAATCCTTTTATGCCATGCTGGAACATTTGAATAAAGAGCTTCAAATAACACTTTTATTGGTTACACATGATATTGGAGCTGTCTCTGATAAAGTTTCCCATGTCGCATGCATGAATAAAAAACTTCATTTTCATGGAGAAACTGAGGAGTTTGAACAATTAGATATGAAAGATATGTCATTATATTATGGACATGATGTTCAAGTTCTTTCCCATGATCATGGTCATCATCATCACCATCATGGAGGTGGCCATGCATGATTGAAGGATTAATGCAGTATGAATTTCTGCAAAATGCCTTTCTTACAGGGATCATTATTGGGGTTATTGCGCCTCTGTTAGGCGTATTTATTGTGGTGCGCAGGCTTTCTCTTATTGCGGATGCCCTTAGCCATGTCACATTAGCAGGAATAGCGGCAAGTTTGCTTCTGGAAAAAAAGTTTCTTGGATTGTCAGGACTTAATCCCCTGTATATGGGAATGGTTTTTTCTGTTGGAGGATCTTTGTTCATTGAAAAGCTGCGTGGTGTCTACAAACATTATCAGGAGCTGGCGATTCCCATTATTTTATCTGGGGGCATAGGGCTGAGTGTGATCTTTATTTCAATGGCGGACGGCTTTAACACAGATATATTCAGTTATTTATTTGGCAGTGTCAGTGCCGTGAGCAGACTGGATTTATGGACCATTTTAGTTATTAGTATGGTTGTGATCCTAATAGTTGTTCTTTTATATAAAGAGTTATTTCTGCTTTCATTCGATGAAGAACACGCAAAAGCATCCGGAATGTCAGTGAAAAGTCTTCATTTTATTTTTATTGTAATGGTTGCTCTTGTTATTGCTGCTTCTATGAGAATTGTAGGGATTTTATTAGTGTCTTCTTTAATGACCATTCCGGTTGCGGCAAGTATGAGAATAGCAAAAGGCTTTAAACAAACGATATTTTATTCTATACTATTTGGAGAGATATCCGTAATTGGCGGCCTGTTTATTTCTTATTACGCAGATTTGGCACCAGGCGGAGTGATTGTTGTTATAGCTGTCTGTATTTTGATTTTAACAATCTTTTCAAAAAAAATGATGGCAGCAAGGTCTGCTTAATATATGATAGTTATAGATTATTGAAATGTTTTTTTAGAGGTGATTACAATGAATACACAAGAAGCACTTGATCTTTTGAAGGAAAAAGGCTATAAGATCACTGGCAAAAGAGAAGAAATGTTAGAGCTTTTTGCTGCCAGTAATAAATATTTAACGGCTCGAGATGTAATTGAACATATGAAAGACAACTATCCGGGACTTAGCTTTGATACGATTTATCGAAATCTGTCCCTATTTGCAGAGTTGGATATTTTTGAGATGACCGAGCTTTCAGGTGAAAAGCATTTCCGCTTTACCTGTTCACATCATCACCATCATCATCATTTCATTTGCTTAGATTGCGGTAAGACGAAAGAGATTGGCACTTGTCCTATGGAAGGACTGAGTGAAAACTTAAAAGGGTACGATATTTCGGGTCATAAATTTGAGATTTATGGAAAATGTCCGGAGTGCAGCTGAAAAAACAGCATTAACCATTTGGTTAATGCTGTTTTGTTTTTATCGGGAAACTTTATCAGCAGCAAGCCAATTTTTCACCCAGTCCTCTGCTTCTTGCCAGCTGTATACACGGATGACTCCTTCTGGAATTGGATCTCGATTGTATGGAGTATCAAAAAGCAGTACTGGAATTCCGCATTGCTCATGGATCATTACTGCGTTATCGTGTTTGTCCTCGAAAAATATATCCACATTGTGCTTTTTTGCTGCAGCAATTTTATCATGGCTTCCGATTAATTCAATATGATGGAAGGTTAGTTCATTCTCCAAGAACCAATTTCTGGTTACCTCAAGGAGATGGCTGCCTCTAGCGCTTATAAAATATAATTCATGCTCATCCTTCCACTTTGTTAAGACTTCCCCGGCACCTTCTGCCATAGGCGAATCTTTGTAAATAATGGGTTCATTTGTTGTGAACCACTCTGCAAATTCTTCTTCGCTTACATTTACAAGCGGCATTAAGTCATATTGCTTAATATCCTCTAACGTTAACTTTAACTGAAAGGAAGAATTTAAAAACGGAATCATTGAGGATGGACATGTTACAGTACCATCAATGTCAATTCCAAATCGTTTCTTCATCGTATGCTGCTCCTTTTTATATATAGTAGATCCATACCGTATAAGGTTGGTCGTCCCATGGCTAGAAATGCTATCTTAAGACATGATTCCCTATAATATCTTAACAAATGATTTGTAAACACGAAAGAACTCGATATATATTGATATAAAAGTGGATATTCAACCAGTATTTAGCATTGTAAAATCAGTGGTATTGGCCATAATAATAACTGCTTCACCTGATACACTTCAGCAGTGATAAGGAAAGCGAGGGATTTTGATGGCAGATCAAGATCAAGATCAAAAATTCGATGGTAAAACAAATCATCGATATGGTACAGATATTGGAGAAGTAAAGCAATATGGTGCCTATGGAGCGGGAGATTTTACTGAAGAAACAGCAGCAGAGATTGCTGCTCCTGTCACAACTTATAACCGAAGCAGGTCAGAGACTAATGAGCAGCCAAGAGCAGGGGAAGGAAAAGGTGTTGGCTATACGGCCCTAATCCTTTCAATTCTTTCGCTATTCATCTGGCCGGTTCTAATGGGAGCGGCAGGAATTGTTTTAGGCTTCGTTGCAAGCCGCAGGGGTTCTAAAACGCTCGGAGGATGGGCAATTGGAATTGGAGCAGTATCCATTATTATAGGTCTGTTCATATTGCCATTCTTTTAAGCAGCAGATAAAAAAAGAGTCCGGCTTTTGCCGGGCTCTTTTTCTGCTTATTGCGAAATAATTTCTGCTTGTTCAGCTTTTGCCTTTTCTTCGGCTTGTTTAGCGAAGTATTCTTCGGCGATTTTATCAATTTCAACTTTTAGTTCTTCTACCATGGTTGCTTCAGGTACTTTGCGAACAATTTCTCCTTTGCGGAAAAGCAATCCTTCTCCACGGGCACCTGCAATGCCTATGTCAGCCTCACGAGCTTCACCAGGACCGTTAACAGCGCAGCCTAAAACGGCTACTTTAATTGGAGCTTTAATTGTTGAGATATACTCTTCCACTTCATTTGCGATTGAAATTAGATCAATTTCAATACGACCGCATGTAGGACATGAAATAAGTGTTGCTGCATTAGAAGAAAGGCCAAATACTTTTAGCAGTTCTCTTGCTACCTTTACCTCTTCAACAGGATCAGCACTTAAAGAAATACGAAGGGTATTTCCGAGTCCTTTGCTTAAAATGGCTCCTAGACCAGCAGCACTTTTTACCGTACCAGCAAACAGGGTTCCAGACTCTGTGATGCCAAGGTGAAGCGGGTAATCAAAAGCCATAGATGCTTTTTCATAGGCTTCGATGGCCAAGTTTACATCTGATGCCTTCATGGATACGATGATATCGTGGAAATCAAGATCCTCAAGAATTTTAATGTGATGCAAGGCACTTTCAACCATGCCATCAGCTGTGGGATATCCGTATTTTTCCAGAATTCTTTTTTCTAATGATCCAGCGTTAACCCCAATACGAATTGGAATTCCTTTCGCTTTAGCAGCCTTTACGACAGCTTCAACCTTTTCGCGTCTGCCAATATTACCAGGATTGATTCTGATTTTATCTGCTCCGCCCTCGATCGCTTTTAAGGCAAGTTTATAATCGAAGTGGATATCAACCACAAGTGGAATATTAATTCTCTTTTTAATTTCAGCAATTGCATTAGCCGCTCTTTCATCAGGGCAAGCTACACGGACAACTTGACAGCCTGCTTCTTCTAGACGTTTGATCTCTGCAACAGTTGCCTCAACATCATGTGTCTTTGTTGTTGTCATGCTTTGTATAAATAATTCGTTGCTTCCGCCAATAGTTAAAGGACCAACTTTTACTGGTCTCGTTTTTGTACGATGTATCATCTCAGTCAATGGAGATTCGCTCCTTTTTTTATTCATAAATTTAAAGAACTATGAAAAGAAAGTTCACTTCATTGTATCAATGAAACGCTGAAGTTGACAAGAATGTTGCAATGAATATAAAAGGTTTAACACTGCCTTAATATTATTTGTTTATTTATAAGAAGGGAATTTGTAAGTTTTCCCATTTTGGATTTGTTCAGGCTGGATGCCTGTATTTAAGGTTTGGAAATCGCTCACAACCGTGTCGATTGCTACAGGTACAGGTCCGCCCAGCTGCGCTTCAATGATCGTTAATACGGTTTCACCTGGTCCGACTTCTTTTTCAAAGTACTCTAGACCTGCTTCTTGATTGGCTGCAGAGGCTTCTACGGCAATTTCCTCATTTTGATTGGGAAGTGTGCCGCTTGTTAAATCAAAATAAATAGCATAGATACAAAGAATGGTTAGGATGAAAGCTGAAAGTCTCTTCATATTGGCAGGCCTCCTAGGCATAATGTTCGTACTTAACCAATATGTATGCTCGTCCCCGATAGTTTATTCCTATAAAAATAAGGATACTGGACAAAACATAAAGTAATTCCTAAATACGAACAATTACAGTATGCGTTATGCTGATAGACCAGGCACATGCCACCTGCGCTGCGGATAATATTCTTTCAGGATCATTAAGTCTGATCCTCCTTGTCTCTAGTGCTCCGCGGGGTCTCACCCTTTCTTCTATTGCTCCTATTTAAAATTTTATATAAAAAAAACCGAATGGTGGGAATAGTAATACCCAGTCATTCGGAAATATAGCTAAACTGAACTTATGTCTCAGCAACATTAAACATTATTATTTTTAGGCTGTGGAACTTCTCTGATTGCCAGTAATAGGACAACTATTCCAACAAGCCAGCTAATCAGTGCTCCATTCGGCACAACAGTTTGAAGAGATGCCATAATGGTAAAGAAGATGGTAGACAATGTTATACTGTAAGCAGACATGCGCCAAGTTTGGCGATACTGCAGCTTGCGGTTCATCATGTTTTTGATTAGAAGGCCGATTAAAGCTAAGATGGATACTTCGATAAATCGCAATCCTGCTGAGAAGAGATAAATAATGATCGCCATAATAAGCAGAACGATGATCAAAAAGGAATCAGCAGCTGCTAAGTATTCGGTAATTTCTTGTTTTGAGAAGGTCATTCCAGTCAGCATGCTGTAATCATAAGTTTGTACTTGTCCGCCAGCAACGAAAACAAATTCGTCTTTTAACAATGCAACGGTATTCTGATCAGAGCGTATATCTTCACTTGTTAGCGTGCCAGTCGAATCGAATTGAATAACCATGTCATTTCCTGGAATAGTCAAAGGTTTGTTTTCTTCTGAATGCAATTCACCATCTTCAATATAGAAGTCTGGGAACTCATTCTCTATACTATTTGTTATTTCTTCAACACTATTCATAATAGAAGTACTGAGGAAATAAATGGTCGGAATGACAGAGATCAAAGTAAGGAAAAATACATATAAAATGGTTTTTCCAATTCCTTGAAAGCGAAACATGCTAATATCCTTTGGGGAATAAAGACTTTTAATAAACTGTTTAAAAATATTCATTTTCATTTAGTCGTACACACACCCTTTTTCGTATTCAATGCTTATTCTAGCTTGTTACTTGGAGTTGTACAAGCAAATGAAAATGACTTAATAATGAAACAATTGTAATCAAAATGTAATATTACTACTTAATGTTAAGGTAATGTAAATTCGCGTTAATAATTCTTTACTTTTGAATGTGTTCCCATAATAATTGGTAAGGGGTTTTGAAGAATATTGTCGATTGATTATTAAAAGTAGGGGTTGAAACTTTTGGAACTAGATGTTCAGCAAATGATTTTTGAATTTCTTGGAGGGCTCGGAATATTCCTATACGGAATTAAGACGATGGGGGATGGACTCCAAAAATCAGCTGGTGATCGATTAAGAGATTTACTGGACAGATTTACAACCAATCCGTTTATGGGAGTATTAGCAGGGATACTTGTTACGATATTAATTCAGAGCAGCTCTGCTACAACCGTTATTACGGTAGGTCTGGTTAGTGCTGGTTTTATGACTTTACGTCAAGCTATCGGTGTCATAATGGGTGCGAATATAGGTACAACTGTAACAGCATTTATTATTGGCATTGATGTTGGTGAATACGCATTGCCTATATTGGCAGTAGGTGCGATTCTTTTATTCTTTATTAAAAACAAAAAAGTTAACAACTTTGGTCAGATTCTATTCGGTTTTGGTGCATTATTTTATGGTTTAGAGTTAATGAGCGGCGGAATGAAGCCTTTAAGATCGCTGGAAGCTTTTCATGATTTAACTGTCAGCATGAGCTCTAACCCAATTCTAGGTGTTGTTGTAGGTACTGTATTTACAGTTATTGTTCAAAGCTCCAGTGCGACAATTGGGATTCTGCAAGGGTTGTTTGCTGAAGATTTAATCCGATTAGACGCTGCATTACCTGTGTTATTTGGAGATAATATTGGAACAACGATTACAGCTGTTTTAGCTGCCATTGGTGCTTCTGTTGCTGCTAGAAGAGCAGCAGCCGTTCACGTAATATTTAACATTGTAGGTACGACGATTTTTATGATATTACTGACTCCGTTTACCTATGTAGTGGAAAGTTTACAATCTTTCTTAGACTTGAATCCGCAAATGACGATCGCATTTTCTCATGGAATGTTTAATATAACAAACACGCTTATTCAGCTGCCATTTGTTGGGGCACTAGCTTATATTGTTACTAAGATGATTCCTGGAGAAGACTCTGTTATTGAATATAAAGCAAAACATCTCGATCCAGTTTTCATTCAGCAATCACCTTCAATAGCGCTTGGACAGGCAAAGGAAGAAGTATTGAGAATGGGCCAATTTTCAGTAAAAGGTCTTGAGGAAACTCAAGATTTCTTGACAAATGGCCAACAAAAGCATTCCGATAACGCCTATCAGCTTGAAGAAGCGATAAATAATTTAGACCGTAAAATTACAGATTATCTTGTATTATTGTCTACAAGCTCGCTATCGGAACATGAATCGGAAGAACATACAATGCTGATGGACACAGTCCGTGATATTGAACGGATCGGGGATCACTTTGAAAATATTGTTGAATTGATTGAATTTAAAAAGGCAAATAAAGTAACCATAACAGATCAAGCAATGAAAGATCTGCAGGAGATGTTCGGATTAACCATTACTACGGTCAAAGAAGCGCTCCAGGCATTAGATCATAAAGATAAAGATGCTGCCATTGACGTAGTGAAAAAAGAGGAACAAATTGACCAGATGGAGAGAAAGCTCCGCAAGCAGCATATTCAGCGATTAAACGAAGGATTATGCACAGGTCAATCAGGTATCGTCTATGTTGATATTGTCAGCAACCTGGAAAGAATCGGTGATCATGCTGTTAATATCGCTGAAGCGGTGCTGGGAGAAACAAAATAAAACTGATTTCTGCGTTGCATGCATGATTATACAGAAAGAGGCTGGGACATAGGTTTTAACACAGCCACAGAACCGAATGATTAGGGAGTAAATCTTTCTAATCATTCGGTTTTTGTTTGTTTAACATTTAATATTTCTGAGTGAAATGGAGCGGAGGACCCTTGACTCCTATGGGCAATAGAGGAAAAGGTGAGACCCCGCAGGAGCTTTGCTCCGAGGAGGCTCAGCTTCCTCCCCATGGAAAGCGAGGGTCTGGAGCGAAGGTGGAACGGGCTTTGTTAACACATAAACCTTGAAAATGAACATTCGTGTTTTACAAATAGCAGTTTCGTTTTGTCCCAGCCTCTATTTTGGTTTTTTTATGAAGAGCTTCGCTTTTCAATTCCTATTAGAGATAGTACAATAAGAAAGATGTAAATCGGATATTATTGGCAGGAGAGTGATCAGGTGGAGGCTATTTATTGGATCATCATTGCGATCTTATTTATCGTCGCATTTGTTGGACTTGTATATCCAATTATACCAAGTGTTCTTTTTATTGCGGCAGGTTTTTTGTTATACGGATTTTTATTTTCATTTGAGCCTTTCAGCTGGCTTTTCTGGACTATTCAGATCCTATTTGTCATCTTGCTATTTACCGCAGATTATGCAGCAAACTTAATTGGAGTAAAAAAATATGGCGGCAGCAAAGCAGGCATATGGGGAAGCACCATTGGCTTATTGGCTGGTCCGTTCGTAATTCCTGTTCTGGGAATATTAATTGGTCCGTTCTTAGGTGCTGTTATTGCTGAAGTCGCAGTTCATAAGAAAAATCTGAAAGAAGCTGCAAAGATAGGTTTTGGCTCAGTCGTTGGCTTTGTCAGCAGTGTTGTGACAAAAGGAATCATTCAAGCTATTATGATTATATATTTCCTGCTGGTTGTTTTTTAATAAAAAAGCAAGCATGCGTGCGCCAGGTCGGTACCGCTGCTTGCTTGCTGCTTTTCCCTTCATGTCAGTTAACCCCACAGATCTCAAGGGGACAGTGCTGACAATCAACCTCCCTTTTTAAATGGCTCATATTTAGAATCGTGAACTTTTGGTTCTCATAAGAAATAATGCCTTCTTCACGCAACTCTTTCAGAAGTCTCTGTACAACCTCGCGGGTACCGAATGTTAAATTAGCAAGTTCCTGGTGCGTAAGTACAAGGTCAATTAGAATGCCTTCTTCAGTACGTACTCCATAGCTGTTAGCGAGTCGGATAAGCATTGAATAAAGTCCGCCTTTTTTACCGTTAATAATTAAGTCCTGGCATTTCATTTGTGCTTTTAAATAGCGGGTGCTTAGCCAGGATGTTAAGTTTGCGAGGAGTTTCTTATCATTCAGCAAATACTCCTCAAATTGTTCTCTTTTAATTTTCAGAAGTTCACAATCGGATAGCGATTTGACAAAAAAGTGATAGGATGGATTTTCCTTAAATAATTGATATTCAACGATAATTTCTTCGTCCTTTAAGATCTTAAGAATAAATTCTTTGCCTTTAATATGATGCCTGCCCAATGCAAGATTTCCGGACATCAGCAAGTAAACATAGTCAACAGGATCTTTTTCTTGAAAAAGGATTGTATCTGCTTTAATATGAACAATTCTTTCATTTGCTATAAAATGCTGGATAAGAAGGCTATAAAACGAGATATTAAATTCTGACATATTGTCACTTCCTTATTGGATGCTATACCTCGATTTAAAGCAAAAGTTGGCATGGTGTCAATATAGTTAAGGTACTGTTTTATCCGTGTTTATAAGGGGATTTGCTCCTAGGGTGTTGGCATAGAGACATTTAGGTGATATTTGACAATTTAGCGAAATTTCATGGTTTGTATCTCTATTGGAGAATATAAACGAAAAAAACGGGTATTTTAACTTTGTCAGCAAAGCGTTTTGTTTGAAAGAACAGGCTATCTTTGGTAATCTAACCATGAAGTTCTTGAAGTTTCTTAAAAACGAAGAAGCTTTGGAGCCGAAACTATTCATATACATAGGGAGGAATTATTAATGGCTTTTGAATTACCACAATTACCTTACGCATACGATGCTTTAGAACCTCATATTGACAAAGAAACAATGAATATCCATCACACTAAACACCACAACACATATGTGACGAACTTAAATAACGCATTAGAGGGAAATGAGGAACTTCTTTCTAAGTCAGTTGAAGAGGTTATCTCTAATCTTGACGCTGTTCCTGAGTCTGCACGTACAGCTGTTCGCAACAACGGTGGCGGTCATGCTAACCACAGCCTTTTCTGGCAAGTAATTGCTCCTAACGGGGGTGGTGAGCCAACTGGTGAGCTTGCAGAAGCGATCACTAGCAAGTTTGGCAGCCTTGATTCTTTCAAAGAAGAATTTGCAAAAGCAGCAACAACTCGTTTTGGATCTGGCTGGGCTTGGCTTGCTGTTAACAATGGTGAGTTAGAAGTAACAAGCACTCCAAACCAAGATTCTCCATTAATGGAAGGTAAAACTCCAATTTTAGGTTTGGATGTTTGGGAGCACGCTTACTACTTAAACTACCAAAACCGTCGTCCAGAGTATATTACTGCATTCTGGAACGTAGTGAATTGGGACGAAGTTTCTAAACGCTATAGCGCTGCAAAATAATAGTCTTAATTAAGAGCACAGCAGATTTTCTGCTGTGCTTTTTAAATTCTAAAGTCCAATTTTGCATAATGCATTGCTCTCTGTCTAAAACTACCCTTAGAACCAAAGGGGAGTTTTTTTATGAGCAGATTTAAAAAGATACTAGGTGATATAGAGGTAACCAGGGATTTAACTTTATTGCTGCTTATTGGAGGATTGTATTCTTTAAGTATTGCCCTTTCCAATACGTTTGTGAATATATTTCTTTGGAAGCAGTCTGGAGAATATTTTGATCTTGGTTTATACAATTTGTCCATTGTTGTATTACAATTAATTACTTTTACAATTGCAGGAAGTTGGGCGAAAAAAGTTGATCGAGTTATTGTTCTTCGAATCGGAGTTATTTTTCTTGGAGTCTTTTATTTAGCAGTTCTGATTGCAGGAGGAAAAGCGTCAGCATATCTACTCTTATTAGGAGCCCTGCTGGGTGTAGGCTATGGTTTTTATTGGCTGGCGTTTAATGTTTTAACCTTTGAAATTACAGAGCCGGAGAATCGTGATTTTTTTAATGGTTTTCTTGGCATTTTAAATTCCGTAGCGGGGATGGCTGGTCCGATCGCTGCAGGATTTATTATTTCAAAGATGGAGAAGTTTACAGGCTATTCGATGATTTTTGGGATTTCTTTAACCTTGTTTTTAGTGGCAGTGGTTTTAAGTTTCTTTCTAAAAAGAAGACCGGCGAGCGGGCGGTATTGGTTTGGTAGAATCCTGCAGGAAAGAAAGAACAGCTTTAATTGGAAGATGATTACGAATGCTCATTTTTTTCAGGGACTGCGGGAAGGGACTTTTGCATTTCTCGTGTCAGTCTTTGTGTTTATCTCGACAGGAAGTGAGCTTGCACTAGGAACTTTTGGTCTTGTTAATTCAGGTATTTCTTTTGTGGCCTATTATATAGTTTCTCGAATGCTAAGGAAAAATCAGAGAAAAAAAGCGATATTAATTGGTGGAATCCTATTGTATGTCAGTATCTTTTTTATTTTGACGGACATTACGTTCACAAAGTTAATGATCTATGCAGCCATTATTGCAATCGGATACCCAATCTTATTTGTTCCTTATGTTTCGATGACTTATGATGTTATTGGCACTGCGTGGAAGGCAAGGGAAATGAGGATTGAGTATATTGTAGTCAGGGAACTTTATTTAAATATAGGCAGAGTTGTTTCTGTCCTAGCCTTTCTAACTGGAATAGCTATTTTTAAGCCAGAAAACAGTATCCCTGTCCTTATCGTTTTATTAGGAACAGGACATACGCTTATTTATTATTTTGTTCATAAAGTGAATCTGGCTGCTTAATGGAAAACATTACATTGTAAAAGAAAAGTTATTAATAGAATTTTTTTCTCACTTCTTATAAAATAAAACTAGAATCTTTTTAGGGGAAGTGTGGTTACATTTTGAACAGAAAGAATAAAAAGAAGAATCATGTTCCTTTTCGTCTGAATTTGCTCTTCTTTGTTGTATTTGGATTATTTTCTGTCTTAATTCTGCGTTTAGGATTTGTACAGATTGTTTATGGAGAGGATTACAAACGGGAAATTGAACGAACTGAGGATGTTACGGTCAATAATCCTGTGCCTCGCGGAAAGATGTATGACCGCACAGGGCAAATTATTGTGGATAATACACCGCAAAATGCAATCACTTATACCAATAACGGTGCCAGCCAGAAAGAAATGCTTGAGGTGGCTGCTAGACTGGCTAAGATGATTGAAAAAGATACGGAAAAAGTTACGGAGCGAGATCAAAAGGATTACTGGATCATCAAAAATCCAGAGCGTGCGAAAGAAAAAGTATCAAAAGAAGAATCAGAAGCTTTAGCGGAAAGTTATGAGGGTTCTGATCTGAGCAATCAAGTGTATCAATTGCAATTAGATCGTATTACAGAAAATGACCTTGCTGAACTAACTCCTGAGGATATCGAAATCCTTGCGATATACCGGGATTTTTCAAGTGGATATGCACTTACTCCGCAAATCGTTAAAAATAAAGATGTTACAGATGAAGAATTTGCGATTGTAAGTGAAAATCTGCAAATATTGCCTGGGGTTGATACCACAACAGATTGGGAAAGAGATTATGCATATGATAATACGTTAAAATCTGTACTTGGTAAGGTTACTTCTTCTGATGAAGGTGTTCCTGCAGAACAGCTTGACTATTATTTAGCAAGAGATTACAGCCGAAATGACCGTGTCGGGAAGAGCTACATTGAGCTTCAATATGAAGAGGTCCTTCACGGGCAAAAGGCAAAGGTTAAAAATGTCACCGATAAAGCTGGAAATGTACTGGAGACCATCCCGATTAGTGAGGGGCAGCGTGGAAAAGATCTTGTTTTAAGCACAGATATGGAGCTGCAGCTTGAAGTAGAGAAGATTATTGAAGAAGAATTGACTGCAGCGAAATCTTCGGCTGGAACCACCTTACTCGACCGCGCCTACGTAGTGTTAATGGACCCTCATACAGGGGAGATTTTAACAATGGCAGGAAAGAGACTTGTGAAGAATGAGAAAACAGGCAAAACAGAAATGCAGGACGATGCACTTGGCAATATTACGACAACGTATAATGTTGGATCTGCTGTCAAAGGTGCAACCATCCTAACCGGATATAATGAAGGAGTCATAAGTCCAGGGACAGTCATTACAGACAGACCATTACTTATTAAGAATACACCTCCCAAAAAATCCTGGAAAACATTTGGTCCGATTAGTGATGTTAATGCCTTAAAGGTGTCATCAAACGTTTATATGTTTGAAACGGCGATACGAATCGGCGGAGGGAAATACCAGCCGAATCAGCCGTTGCCTTTAAATACCGATGAGGGCTTTAGTATTTTTCGTGATTCCTTTGCTCAATTTGGTCTAGGTGTGAGAACAGGCATCGATCTGCCAAACGAGCAAACAGGCTTTAAAGGTGCGAGCAATCTGCCAGGTTTCATGCTCGACTTTTCCATAGGACAATATGATACATATTCAAATATGCAGCTCGCACAATATGTATCGACAATTGCCAACGGAGGCAATCGTATGGAGCCTCATATGGTAAAAGAAATACGTGAACCTGTTATGGAAGAGGGAGAGCTTGGTCCGCTTGTTCAGGAGATATCTCCTGTAGTACTGAATCGGATTGATGCCAAACCTGAATGGATGGCTGTAGTTCAAGAAGGGTTTAGACGTGTGATGCAGGAGAGAGAGGGAACAGCATACTCTTATTTTGGCAGTAAAGACTATTCTCCTGCAGGTAAAACGGGCACAGCCGAGGCTTTCTATGATGGTCCACTGCGGAGCAATTATGGAAAAGAGCCTCCAGAAGTCATGAATTTAAGCCTAGTCAGTTATGCGCCGGCGAAGAACCCAGAAGTGGCGATGGCTGTTCTGGTACCTTGGGCCTTCCAAGGAAGTGTTGACCATAAAGCGAATTTAAAAATTGGCAACCGAGTTATGGATGCATACTTTGATCTGAAAACAAAGGATACATCTGATTCTGACACTGAGGAAAACGAAAATATTGAAGAAAACACAGAAGAATAATTACGGTAAAAAACCTGCTCCTTATTATGGTGCAGGTTTTTTAAATTTCTGCACCTTAAAAAGTCCTATGGATTTTTAGTAAACATAGGTCTAAAAACCTGTAGTTTATATAAAATTCACATTGAATTTACAATTTCTTAATATAAAACTGTGATAATGGAAGGGGAACTTTAGGGAGAGGGCGTGTCTTTTTGCAACCAATTCAACAGAAATTAGCACATTTATTCCAGAAGATAAAGAAACGGAAATTACCTATATCATTCAAATTGTCTATTCAAAGAAAAATTATTCTGACTTTTTGTTTAGTGCTGTTTATTTCAGGAGGACTTGCAGCGTATTCCATCATAAATACTGCAAAGTCAAATGAACTTGCTGAAGAGTTAATATTGGATGAATCTGCCGAATTAAATTTATTGCAGAATATTCGTTTTAATATGTCCGAGCGTCTTCGGCTGGTGACGAATTATTTGCTTGAAGGATCTCCGCAATCCATTGAAGAATTTGAAGCAAATGCGGCAGAAAGTGAAAAGCTTGATAGTGATCTTCTTAAGCGAATGGAAGGCGAGGAAATAGAAGAAGAAATACATAAACTGATCAGCTATGGAGTGCGCTGGAATGATATTATGAGAGACAATGTTATAGCTGTTTATGATAGTGGAGATGAGCATCAATCACTATTGAACCTTGGTGCTGAACAAGAACAGGCCCAAGACACCATGGCTAGCTTAAAACAGATGGCAGATGAAAAGCAGAATAATGTTTCTGAACTCGGAAAGACGATTATTGCAAACGGGCAAAAAGTTACCTATATGACAATAATTCTAACGGTTGTTATGGCGAGTATCTCAATCTTAGTTGGAGTTATATTGGCGAGGACTATTCATAAATCTGTTAAGCGCATATCAGAAAGAATCCAAGTTGTTGCAGAGGGTGATTTCAGTCAGCCCGAAATAAAAATCTCTTCTAACGATGAACTTGGTGATCTTACATTTTCCATAAATAAAATGGTTAAAGATTTAAAACAATTAATTCATCAGGCTACCTTAACTACATCTCATGTACTGGATTCGGCCGACGAACTGACTGCGAGTTCATCAGAAACAATGAAGGGAACAGAGCAGATTACAGGTTCCATTCAAGAAGTGGCAGCATCATCAAGCAAACAGCTGAATACTGTAAATGAAATTATTAGCACCATTGATCACTTGCAGGATCGATTGCAGAGATTAACAAGTTCGGTACAAAAGCTTGATTCGGTTGCTGATCAAGTTGCTGAGATGTCCAAACAAGGAAATGAAGTTGTAGGTAATTCTATTATAAAAATGAAGCAAATTAATGATTCGGTGCAAGATGTATCTTCCTATATAGATGTGCTAGGAGAAAACTCCGAAAAAATAGGCACAATTACAGATGTGATTACAAGTATATCTGAACAGACGAATTTACTAGCCCTTAATGCAGCTATAGAAGCTGCTCGTGCGGGTGAGCATGGCAGAGGGTTCGCAGTTGTCGCTGATGAGGTAAGAAAGCTTGCTGTACAATCCCGTGAATCTACTAATCAAATAACGGAATTAATTCTGCAAATTCAAACTGGAATTCAAGAAACGTCGCTGGCTATGAAAAAAAGCACCGATGAGGTTCAAGATGGAACAAAGGCTGTGAATGAAGCAGGGAATTCTTTTCAGAATATTAGTCACTCAATATCAGATATGAACAAAACCATTTATGCCATGAATGATATCGCTGCTGACTTTTCGAATAGTACAGAGATGGTCTCAGAAAATGTGAATATATTGACTGAAATGGCTAAAATCAATTCTGCCTACTCAGAGACTGTGGCAACATCAGCCGAAGAGCAGCTCGCTTCAAGCGGTGAGATAACCAATTCAGCAAAAAAACTAAATGATATGGCTGCACAGCTGCAAACTGTTATTAATAAATTTAAAATATAAATGATATGAAGAAAGAGCTGGATTCTCCTCACGGAAATCCAGCTCTTATCGTATAAGAATGATACTAGTTGCATTGAAATACCCCTTCGGGGAAAGAATAAAGAAGGAGCATATGTTCATTCTTCTTTCTGCAGATTTAAGGGTATATTAATAGATCCTTCTAGTATTCTGCACTTTTTAAGTTACAGTTACGCTTTTAATAGAAGATAATACGACTGTTTTTGTGCATAAACAACATAGTTCTACCCAATTTCGACATATTTACACAACAATCAACGAAGTTTACAAAACATTTACATTCGATTAAAACGAGATTAACAGAACACCTTTATTCTATTACTTGTAGGACAAAACATTGATAACTCTTAGGGGGAATTAAGAAGATGAAAAGCTTGAAGAAACTTAGCATGTTACTATTGCTTGCAGCTGTAATGACAATCATTGCTGCTTGCGGCGGTGGAGACACTGAGGAAGAACCAGAAGAAAACGCTGGCGGTACAGATGATAACACAGAAGAACCAGCTCCAGCTGAAGAAGAAGGTTTAGAAGGAAGCGTAGTAATTGACGGATCTGGTACTGTTTATCCTTTCATGGCTAAAATGGCTGAAAACTATATGACGAACGAACAAGAAAATGTTTCTGTAGAAGTTAGCCGTGCTGGTACTTCTGCTGGTTTCAAGAAATTCTTAGTTGAAGATGGAAATGATTTCAACGATGCTTCTCGTCCAATTAAAGAAGAAGAAATTGCAACTGCTCAAGAAGTTGGATTTGAGCCTTTAGAGTTAAAAGTAGCATTAGATGGTCTAACTGTTGTTATCAACAAAGAAAACGATTGGGCTACAGAACTTACTGAGCAACAAGTTAAAGATATCTTCCTTGCAAGCTCTGGCGTAAAAAACTGGTCTGACATTGACCCTTCATTCCCAGATGAGCCAATCTCAACAATGGGACCTAACGAAAACCATGGTACTTACGAGTTTTTCTTTGATGAAATTCTTGAAGGTCAAGATTTAGTAGAAGGTGTTAACCTTCAGCAAGATTACTCTACTTTAGTAGATCTAGTATCTAAAGATAAAAATGCGATCGCATTCTTTGGTTATGGTTACTATGAAAGCAACACTGACAAGTTAACTGCTGTATCTGTTGATTTCGGTGATGGCCCAGTTGCACCAAGCTTAGAGACAATTGGTGAAAGCGACGAATTCGCTTACTCTCCATTTACTCGTCCGGTGTTCACTTACCTAAACCCAGAAATGGCTAAAGAAAAGCCACAAGTTCTTGACTATGCAATTTACACAATGGAAAATGCTGCAACTGTAGCATCTGAAACTGGATTTGCTCCAATTCCAGAAGAAGAAATCCAAGCTAACATCGAAGCTTTAGAAGCTTTACAACAATAATTAACATCTATTACACAAAGATGATAGGAAGATGGGGACCATTAAGTCTCATCTTCCTATCTGTTTGATTAAGTATGGAAGATCAAATTGGATGAAATGGTTTTGGTGAAGGGGGTTTCACAACTTGAATAACAAGTTAGAAAAAAATGCAGTGCGCGAAATGGTTGCAAAGAATAAGCAATCACGTTCGGTTTCTGCCATTTTTGAGAAAATAATGCCTAAGCTGCTTTTGGTTATTGCTATAATTTCCATTTTAACAACAATAGGGATTGTCTTTACATTGTTAAGTGAGACAATTGAGTTCTTTAAATTAGTACCATTTTTTGAATTTTTCACCGGCACTGTCTTAAAGCCATTGGGAGAAAATGCGGAATTCGGGGTACTCCCATTGCTAACCGGTACAGTTATTTCTTCAACTATAGCCATGATCGTGGCTATTCCGATCGGTTTAATGACAGCTATTTACTTAAGTGAATACGCTTCTGAAAAAGTCAGAAAAGCCTTAAAACCAATACTTGAAATTCTTGCAGGTATCCCAACAATCGTATATGGTTTTTTTGCTTTTACATTTGTCACTCCTATATTGAGAGCGATTATTCCTTCTCTAGAACCCACGAATATCCTCAGTCCGGGGATCGTGATGGGAATTATGATTATTCCAATGGTGGCATCCTTATCAGAAGATGCAATGAGTTCAGTGCCATATTCAATGCGTGAAGGTGCATTAGCACTTGGTGCAACGAAACTAGAAGTAACTTGGAAGGTAATTGTTCCAGCAGCTATGTCTGGTATTATTGCTTCCTTTGTATTAGGGATTTCTAGAGCAATTGGTGAAACAATGATTGTAACGATCGCAAGTGGAAGTAATAAAGTATTCACCTTTGATGTTACACAATCCATGCAAACGATGACAGCTTATATAGTTGAAGTTACTGGCGGGGATGCTCCTGCCGGCTCTACCCTTTATTACAGTTTATATGCTGTTGCTATGACACTGTTTGTGTTTACGTTAGTCATGAACTTAATTGCACAGTATATTTCTCGTAAATTTAGGGAGGAATATTAAAATGAAACATATCGATACAAAACTAGTTGAGAAGAAAATGGGACCAAGACTGGCATTAAATACAGTAGCAAAAAACATTTTTCTAGCTGCGACGCTATTTGGTCTATTAGTTTTAGTAATCTTAATTTACCGTGTGGTTTCAGATAGTATTGGATGGATTGATTTAGAGTTTCTAACAAATAAGCTATCTACAGATGCTGAAAAAGCTGGAATCATGGGGGCTATATCGGGTACATTATGGTTAATGGTTGTTGTTGCACCCGTAACAATGATTCTTGGGGTTGGAACAGCTATTTACTTAGAGGAATATGCGAAAAAAGGTCGTCTTCAAGCTTTTATTCAGACCAATATTTCTAACCTTGCTGGTGTACCTTCCATTGTATTTGGAATTTTAGGTTTAACTGTTTTTGCCCGTGCCTTAGATTTAGGTTCTGTTGTTTTAGCAGGTGGCTTAACAATGAGTTTGCTTGTATTACCTGTTGTGGTTGTTGCAAGTCAGGAAGCTATTCGGGCTGTTCCCCAATTTCTAAGAGAAGCATCTTATGGAATGGGTGCAACAAAATGGCAGACAATTAAAAATGTGGTTCTGCCAGCCGCAATTCCGGGTATATTAACTGGAGTAATCTTAGCTCTTTCCCGTGCTATTGGTGAGACAGCACCACTAGTAGTACTCGGAATTCCTGCTTTGTTGATTCCGCTACCAGATAGTATTTTCGACAAATTCACTGTTATGCCAATGCAAATTTATTACTGGACCTTGGATTCTGCCCTTGTAGCAGAATACGCTAATCTTGCTGCTGCAACGATCGTTATTCTATTGCTTGTGTTATTTGTCATGAATTCGATAGCAGTATTAATTAGAAATAAGTTCCAGAGAAGATTCTAACGACGGGAGAGGTTCAAACATGACAGTTTCTACTTTTACAGCAAAAAATGCTGCCAATACAGTGAAAGACTCTACGGAGAATAAAAAGGGCATGGTGTATAATACTAAGGATTTAAACCTTTGGTACGGAGAAACTCATGCGCTTAAAAATATTAATCTTGAGATTCAAGAAAATGATGTTACTGCGATTATCGGTCCATCTGGATGCGGGAAATCAACTTATATAAAAACGTTAAATCGTATGGTTGAATTAACACCAATTGTAAAGATCTCAGGAGATATTCAGTATCGAGATAAAAGTATTTTTGATAAAAATTTCAAGGTGGAAGATTTGCGCACACATGTTGGAATGGTATTCCAAAAGCCAAATCCATTCCCTAAATCAATTTATGAAAATGTTGTTTATGGTCCAAAGATCCATGGTATTCGAGATAAAAAGGTTTTGGATCAAATTGTTGAAAAAAGTTTACGTGGGGCAGCAATTTGGGATGAAGTTAAGGATCGTCTTCACGAAAATGCATATGGCTTATCCGGCGGTCAGCAGCAGCGTCTTTGCATCGCACGCTGTTTAGCAATTGAGCCTGATGTCATTCTCATGGATGAACCAACATCTGCACTTGATCCAATCTCTACTTTAAAAGTAGAAGAGCTTGTACAAGAGCTTAAGAAGGATTTTAGTATTATTATCGTTACACATAATATGCAGCAGGCAGCAAGGATTTCAGATAAAACGGCTTTCTTCTTAAATGGTGAAGTAATTGAATATGCAGATACAGATGTGATCTTTTCGAATCCAACGGATAAGAGAACAGAAGACTATATTACTGGAAGATTTGGTTAATAGGAGGCCGCTATGTCTGTACGTGAAAAATTTGATGATGAATTAATCCGTCTTCAACAGAAGCTAATTGAACTGGGCGAGTTTGCTGAGTCTGCTTTAACAAAGTCAATTCAGGCTCTAGAAACAAAAAATATCGAATTAGCGATTGAAATCATGGAAGATGATATTAAAGCAGATGTTCTTTACGAAGAAATTAATGATTTTGCCATTTTGTTAATTGCGAAGCAGCAGCCGGTAGCGATTGATTTAAGACGAATCATTGTGGCGATTAAGATTGCAACAGATATTGAAAGAATTGCAGATTTTGCTGTAAACATCGCTAAATCAACCATTCGTATTGGCTCTGAGGAACATGTAAAGCCAATCGTGCACATTAAAGAGATGTATACGATCATGATTAAGATGCTGAAGCTATCTTTAGAAGCCTTTAACGAAGAAGATGTCGTAAAGGCGAAAAAAGTGGCAGATATGGATGATAAGGTTGATGATTTATACGGTGAAACGATTATGGATCTAATGAAAATTAGCGTGAGCATGCCAGATCGTCTACCACAGATTACTCAGCTTTCTTTTACTTCTCGCTATTTAGAAAGAGCAGCTGATCATGTAACAAATATTGCGGAACATGTTTTCTACCTTGTTAAAGGCCGTCAATATGATTTGAATTCTTAATTGAAAAAGCTAAAGGCCAATGGCCTTTAGCTTTTTGTTATGATTTTTGCAATTTCTTCAATACTCATGCCTTTAGTAACTTCAAAAGAGCCAAGTTGTATTTTTGTACTATACCCATTGTTTTCAACAAAATGTGTAAATTCAGCTTCATCCTCAATTAAACCAGCTTGTAGTAAAATAGAGGCAATTTGGGTCGGGTTCATTCCTTCGCTAATTTCAAGCTGAAATGGTGGAGGCGGTTCCTCAGGTGCTGTTTTTTCTTCTAGAGCTTCATTCGAATCATTTTCTATTTCTTCTTCTGCAGCTGGGGAGCGCTGCTCTGTTTCTTTTTCAGTTGTTGTTTCCATTCTTTCTTGGATCTCTTCCTCTGTTAGTACCGTGTATCCAGCTTCTTCAAGATAAGCTTTGGCATCATTCTTGTTATAGGCAGTTTCTATAGGTTTTTCATCAGTGATTAACGTGTAAAGTGCAACAATTATTACGGAAAAAAGAATACCGAATGAAAAGGCGCGTACATTTCTCTTATGCATAATAATCCCCTTTTAGACTTGTTGAACTTAAGATAATTTCTACTTCCTCCGCAGTTAATGACGATTGCCGTGCAATCTGATCAATGCTTAATCCTTGTTTACTAAGAACCAGGACCTGATTTTTGATAATATCATGTATTTCTTTCTTTTCAGGTTTCGGTGAAGGTGCTGGTGATTTTGATGTGTTCATCATTTGCGGCATGACTTGCTCATCCAGCAGCAGCTCTTCTTCTAGAACTTTAAGCTTCTTTTTTACCACATACATCTCCTGAATTTGCTGCATGGAAAGCTGATCGATTTCTTCTCTTAAGCTTTTATACGGATCTTTTAAGAAAATAGAAAGGATAAAAAGCAATATAGAAATCACTATTAAAGTAATTAAGACATATATCAATGTTTTTCAACTCGCTCTCTGTATATTAGACAAACACATTCTATCATATGCAGCCGACAATTTTCGAATGTCGTTAAAAAAAAGGGTGATTCTGTCGTATTTATTCGCTGATCTAGTCGAATGAACTTCTTTTTTCAGCCTAATAGATTTCAATGAAATTTTTTTTGTATATATAGTATGCATCAGACGGTGCTTAAACAATTCCCGACAAATTCCGTTCATTGCTGGTATAAGGGTTCGATGATAACATTAAATTACAGAATATCAAGAAATAATAGAAATGATGAAATTATACAAAATTTTTATATATCAAATTTAAAGCATGAAAGTGAGTTGCAAAAGATGATTGAAGAAATTATTGCTTTAAAACGAAGTGGTCTCTCTTTTCGTAAAATCGCTAAAGAGCTTAATACATCCGTAGGAAAGGTTCAATATCAATGGGTAAAGCTTATCAATCATAAAAAGGTTCAAAAGGATGATAGGAACATCGAAGGTCAGCAGCATTCTATCAGGCATGTACAAAACAATCACTTAACTATGTCTTTAATTTCACCTCAGCAAGTATTTTTACAGTGGCATGTGTGTATGGGCACGAAAGAGCTTGTAAAGCAATTTTTTCATTTAGAAGATATAAATCTTGCTCTTAGGTTAAATGACGTCACCTGCATTATTTATGATGGTTCTAACGCCCATTCAGCTATCGACATCGGGATTACAAATAAGGATTCTCATTGGATTCTTTCAGGATTAAAAAGTAATCATTGTTATGTTGCTGAAATTGGTGTACTACTTTCCAATTTAGATTTCTTTCCGCTTGTCAAATCCAATGCCATTCATGTTCCAAGGAATAGTACTGAGCAGACAGGGCATCTCGGACATGATGTTCAGCAATTTTTAATGCACAGCAATCAAACGCCGAATTGGGTAGAACATGTAAGTACATATAGTTATTACGAGAAAGAACTGAAGGAGAATGAATAGATGGACAAGCAGCCCATTACGATAATTGTTTATCCGGAAGTACATTATTATCCTATGCAGGAAGCGTTTTGGTCCGAATTATTTCCTTTTGTTCATAAGCTTCTTCAAGTGCTTCAGCACCTGGAAAGATCAGAGCACCAAATGACTATTCAACTTGCTTTATCATCATCCTATTACAGGATTTTTGCTAATCCAGAGTTTCAGAAAGAAATGGACACCTATTTAAATACATTTCCAGAGGTACATTCATATTGGGACGATCGAAATCAAGATATCAATCAGATGATCGCTAAACTATTGCAAAAAAAGTGTCTTAAAGTCTTAGCTACTTCAACAGGAATTCTTCCTTATGCAACAACATCCGTTGGAACGGAGCTGCAGCTGCAAGAAAGCATAACTTGTTTGCAGAGGCACTTACAGGAAAAGCCAACAGGATTTTGGTTCCCATACGGCATGTATGCTCCTGGACTTGATTTAAGTCTTCAGGAACAAGGATTTTCATATACATTTGTAAGTTCTGAAACAGTTCAATTTGCTGATCCTTCACCAGCTAATGGAGGATTGAGCACAGTTAATACTCCGCACGGTCTAACGGTCTACCCTCTTCATGTGAATCTTTCAGAGCAATTCAGGAGCCAAGAGGTTTCGATTCAGGAGTGGGTGAATCAATCCTCTTTATTTACAGAAGTATTGTTTATCTATTCTGACCTGAACACGCTTCTTGCTCGATTGGATGAGCTAGAACATTATGACCTCCGATTACGAGGAAGTGACATACGGAACAAGCCTCAAACAGGAAAAATTGAAACAGTGCATTTATGCCAATCTTTCCTGCCAAATATGGATCCTCAATCTTTCTATTCGAAAGACCTGGTACATCTATGGGACACAGTCTACAAAATGGAGCAGGAAATTGAAAAAAATAGAGCTGACCTTACACAAGACACAGGGATGAATTGTTTTATTAATGAGTGGTTAGATCTTGCAGGAAGAGTGTCTGCTGGACAGCAGCTTCCTGAGAATGATTCTTATAATCGCTTTTTTAAAACAACTAATGCAGTTCAGAGGGAAGGATCTGATCATTCAAAAAAGCTGCTGCTTCTCTCGTGGGAGTATCCGCCCAATTTGGTAGGTGGATTGGCAAGACATGTTGGCGCACTTGCTGAAAGCCTTGTGAAGCTTGGGTTTGAAGTACACGTCATTACAGCTAATCCAGGGAATTTGACTAAAACAGAGACCGTAAACGATGTCCTTGTTCACCGTGTGGAGCCATTAAATGGGAAAGATCCCGACTTTCTGCGCTGGATTGGCGGATTAAATGTCGCGATGGAAAGCAAAGCTAGAGAGCTAAGCTATACTCATACCTTTTCATTGGTTCATGCTCATGATTGGCTGGTTGGGGCGTGCGCTATAAGTTTAAAAGATGTGCTGGGCATTCCGCTGATTTCCACCATCCATGCGACTGAATCCGGCAGAAATGGCGGTATATATACGGAATTGCAAAGCTTTATACACAAAAAGGAAGAGCAGCTGATTCAACAATCGGATCAATTGATTGTCTGCAGTTTATATATGAAAAATGAAGTGATTGAATTATTTAAAGCTTTGGAAAGCAAGCTGACGATTATTCCGAATGGAGCAGAACATACTTCCCAGCATCCAATTAAATTTTCCGCTAAGCAAATGCCTTACGTAAAAGAAAGCGGAAGATTAATCTTTTCAATTGGAAGAATGGTACAGGAAAAAGGCTTTGAAACACTTATTTCAGCTGCCCATGAGCTTAGAGTACACTATAATGATATTTATTTTATTATCGCGGGCAGAGGTCCGATGTTAGAAGAATATCGAAAAAAAGTAAAAGAGTGCGGACTGGAGAACGTCGTATTTTTTCCTGGTTTTATTAGTGATCAGCAGCGTGCAGAGCTTTTTACCATTTGTGAGATGGCTGTATTTCCTAGTATCTATGAACCATTTGGGATAGTGGCACTCGAAGCAATGACTGCTGGAAAACCAGTTATCGCTTCGAATACTGGAGGATTAAAAGGGATTGTACAGCATGGTTCAACGGGTTTATTGATGAACCCTAATGATCACAACAGTCTGATTGAACAAGTATCATTTCTCCTTGACAACAGAGAAGATGCACGTATGCTCGGAGTTAATGGAAAGCAAAAAGCGAAAAGCCTTTTCAGCTGGACACGAACTGCGGAACTAACAAAAAGAATATATGAAGAAATCCTAATTGAAAGCATAGTGATGAAACAAAAATAAATATAAAAAGGTGTCCTGAAAATGAATACAAATTCTCTTAGAAAAACAGAACATGATCCTAATTTTGAAGGTATGAATCGTAAACTGAGAATGTTTCCTGGTCTGTGGGTGGATGGAGTAACCTATTGGCTAAATGATGGGCTCCAGCAAACACTCCATGAGATCGGTTTATCTATTCATGTGAAGGAATTGCCCGTACATTCAAAGGTGCGATTCTATAAAGTTTATGTAACCAATCATTACCCTTTTGCACGAAAAGTTAAGATATTGCTTCAATATACACACGAATCGCCTTCTAGAGAGCATGTTTCCTTTGTTTCCCCTGCAGATAATCTTGTGTACCATCTGGCCGATCAAACCGTTTATTTAGTGAACGGATATATGCAGAAGGAAAAAATCAAAGAGTGTACCATACAGCCGTATTGGAATATTTATAGTGATAATATTTGGGCATCTTCAGCACTAGGGAAATTGAAATATATTCCGATGTTTAAGGGGAATGCAGTCAGTCTATTTACAAAAGAAATTGAATTTGACGGCAGGCAGACATGTGAAGGGGAGTCTTGGGTTATTAGCGGGGAGAGTAAATCAGAATTGCAGAACTTAAATTCTGTACTTTTAAAAAACACACTAGCATTTCAAACTAAAAAGTGATATTATAGAAAAGTCGTATGAACGAACTAGTCATCTATAGTTTGGAGGGAAATTACATGCGTGTGAATATTACGTTAGCTTGCACAGAATGTGGAGATCGTAACTATATTTCTAAAAAAAATAAACGAAACAATCCAGATCGTCTTGAGCTTAAGAAATATTGCCCAAGAGATAAGCGTTCTGTTACACATCGTGAAACAAAATAAGCAGCGGGATCATTCCTGCTGCTTTTTTTGTATTCAAAAAGATACATAAAACGCTCACTTTGAATGGAAGCTACTGAAGGGAGATTGGGAATGACACAGCTAAAAAAAGAGATACGAAGGCATATAAGAAATAAACTTGCACAGTTATCAGAAGAGCAATATGTGGAGCGGTCAAAAATGATTGCTCAAAAACTTTTTCAGCAGCCGGTATGGATGAGAGCAAAATGTATTGGCATTACAATATCCCTTCAGCCAGAGGTTGATACATACTTAATCATTGAAAAAGCATGGGAGGAAGGCAAGACCGTGACAGTTCCTAAATGTGAGCCAAAGGAACGGAAAATGACTTTCAGAGCCATTACAGATTTTAAGCAGCTAGAGCGAGTCTATTTTGATCTATTAGAACCAATTGAAGCACAGACGAAAGCGAAAAAAGCCGATGAGATTGATTTATTAATTGTTCCTGGACTCGCCTTTACCGAGCAGGGTGTACGCCTTGGCGTTGGCGGCGGCTATTATGACCGCTATCTTGCACATTATAAAGGTGAAACGGTTGCGCTTGCATTCAATGAACAAATAGTAAAAACATTGCCAGTTGATGTGTATGATCAGTCTATTAAGCGAATCATAACAGATGAGTTGGTATTCGGACAAAATGACTAAGAATCTTCTTCTCATTTTTTTGATCTTAACAGCTGCATTTGGCGGTTATCGATTAAAAGTTCTGTCTCTTTCAGGTGCTTTCTCTGCATGTATCGTTGGGATTAGTGTAGGCTTAGGGTTTGGGTTTAACGGTTTAATTATTCTTGGCATGTTTTTTCTCACTTCCAGCTTATGGTCGAATTATAAGAAGCAGAAAAAAGCAATGATAGAGGAGATTGTTCAAAAAGGAGCAAATCGGGATTGGCAGCAGGTTCTTGCCAATGGAGGGGTTGCTGCAGGAGCCAGTCTACTTTATTGGCAAACCTCTGCTGAAGTATGGCTGCTTGCTTTTTTTATTAGTATAGCGAGTGCCAATTCGGATACATGGGCTTCCGAAATTGGCTCACTGAGTAAAAAAGCACCTGTTTATATTAGGACCTTAAAACCGGCTCCGCCTGGAACCTCTGGTGCAGTAAGTCTGCTAGGTACCATTGCTGGTATTGCTGGATCTTTTGTCATAAGTTTTACAGCTTTATCATTATTTGATATTGAGTACTCCACTTTTTTGCTCGTATTTTTGTTTGGATTCGCAGGAAACCTCGTGGATACTTTGCTAGGAGCCTATGTTCAAGCCGTTTATGTATGTCCAGTTTGTGGAAAACATATGGAAAAGATCGTTCATTGCCAAGTGAAAACAACCCTCCAAAAAGGGAAGGCTTTCTTTACGAATGATGTGGTGAACTTTTTATCCGGATTCATTGCTGTCATTTTAGGCTTCATATATTTTCAATTTACAAATGGTTAATATTTATCTGCTACAATGATTAAAATGATAAAGGAGGAGAATATTGTGCCAAGAAGAGTGAACCGAGTTGCTTTAATCGGAACAGGGTTTGTTGGATCAAGCTATGCCTTTGCGCTGTTGAATCAAGGAGTAACAGAGGAACTGGTTTTAATTGATCTTAATAAAGAGAAGTCAGAGGGCGACGCGATGGATTTGAATCATGGACTTCCTTTTGCTCCTTCTCCGACAAATATATGGTATGGAGATTATTCTGATTGCCGTGATGCAGATATTGTTGTGATATGTGCTGGAGCCAATCAAAAGCCTGGTGAAACCCGATTGGATCTTGTTGAAAAGAATACAAAAATATTTAAAAATATTGTCGATCAAGTGATGGCCAGCGGCTTCGACGGTATTTTTCTTGTGGCGACAAATCCAGTAGACATCCTTACATATGCGGTTTGGAAATATTCCGGACTTCCACAGGAAAGGGTCATTGGATCTGGAACGATTCTGGATACGGCCCGTTTCCGTTACTTGCTTGGGGACTATTTTCAAGTAGACTCAAGGAATGTTCATGGCTATATCATTGGAGAGCATGGAGATACGGAGCTTCCTGTATGGAGTCATGCAGATATTGCCGGTAAAACCATCGCTGATTGGGTAAAAAAGAAAGAGCAATATAAACAAGAAGACTTAGATCAGCTGTTTTTAAATGTAAGGGATGCGGCTTATCACATTATTGAACGTAAAGGTGCCACTTACTATGGAATCGCTATGGGGCTTGTTCGCTTAACAAAAGCAATCCTGCAAAATGAAAATTCAGTTTTGACGGTTTCGGCATATTTGGATGGCAAATATGGACAAAGTGATGTTTACATTGGTGTTCCTGCTATTGTGAATAGAAAAGGAATCCGTGATGTAATTCAGCTTAACTTGAATGAAGATGAACTAAAAAAGTTTACGCATTCGGCTGAAGTGCTCAAGAAAACAATGAAGCCGTTTTTCGGGAATGACTAAATAGGAAAAAAGAAAAAAGGCCGTTATGGCCTTTTTCTTATATCATTTTTTTTCTAACGAAAAACTGATTTCATCATACGGTCACGCATTCCTGGCATATCCATGAAAGAGCCGACAACAAACCTGCGAAGCCACACATTGCTTAATACAACATTTAATAAACGATAGCGATTTTGAAAAAATAAGTATCCGCCTAGCCCAATTACAAAGATAGAAACAATTCTTCCCATGATCCAACCTCCTGTTTTTTTATTAGTTTGAATGAAAGACAGCATTTTTATCCAATATTTTTCATGATATTACTAACAGGCTTCTGTCTGTAAGAGGATGATATTACTTTACAATAGGGAACATTCTTTTCTATAGTTAAAGGATAAGTTAATTAGTACTTATTCTGAAGCCGGCTTAGCGCAGAGTGATTAGTAGCAGACAGGTGTCAGAAAATAGGCTTATCTATTGATGAACCTTTTTTTACCCAAGTTAACATAGAGTGGTGGAGAACGTATGCAAGAAGAATATATGTTTTGGAGATTAGCATTGCATTTTATTTCTGATCTTGATTTTCGTATTGTCCAATTAGGAGAAGGTGAGAAAGAATTATGGCTTGAAAAGATGGAAAACAAACAGCTCCAGGTAATCAGATTGCTTCGATATGATTTGGACTGGAGCAGCTGGATGGAGAGAGATATTGAAAATACAGCTGCAAATGGCGAGAGAATCAGACAGCGGCTGGCGAAGAAACAATTAGGGATTTTGAATATTTATGTATCCTCATATCCTCCTGTTGATGATTATGAATATCGGTTGGAGTCTCCTTTTCAGCTTCCAGAACGCAGTAAAACAGAAGTGACGTCGATGATTATGGCACCTGCACTTTATGAAATAGAAACAGCGAAGCTCAATCGGCTCTTCTCTGCTCCATTTCATATTCCTGCGGATGTACATATAGAGCCAGAAGAAATAGAGGATCTCAAGCAAAAAACGCTAATGGGAGCAGTGAAAAAGGAAAAGGAAGAACAGGCCGTTTTTCGGGCTGCAAAACCTGTTTTTACTTATGCGTTTATTGTGATTCAAGTACTTATGTTTCTCTTACTTGAATGGAGAGGCGGAAGTACAAATACTTCTACGCTGATTCAATACGGTGCAAAGTTTAACCCATTAATTCTTGAAGGAGAATGGTGGCGCTTTTTTACTCCGATGGTCCTTCATATAGGCGTTGTTCATTTGCTTATGAACACGCTGGCATTATTTTATTTAGGAGCTGCAGTTGAGAGGATTTTTGGAAATGTGCGCTTTCTCCTCATTTATATTTTTGCTGGTTTTTCAGGAACTTTAGCCAGTTTTACATTTAGCGACAGTCTTTCTGCAGGTGCGAGTGGAGCCATTTTTGGCTGTTTTGGAGCATTGCTTTATTTTGGCTGTATCTATAAAGAGCTATTTTTTAGAACGATTGGAATGAATATTATTGTCGTTTTAGGCATTAATCTTGTATTAGGCTTTGTTCTGCCAGGTATTGATAACGCAGGTCATATTGGCGGAATCATTGGAGGTTTTCTTGCCGCAGCTATAGTTCATCTTCCTAAAAAGAAGAAGCCGCGTTATCAGCTGCTTGCCTTTATCTCTGCAGTGTTACTTATAGGTTCGTTTCTATGGTACGGATTTAGCGACCATTCCAGAGTGGTGGATGAACAATCATTGCTGATTGCTGCAGGTGAATATATACAAGCAGAAGAATATGAAAAGGTCATAGAACTTTTAGAAGGTCCTGCACAGTCTGATGATGCTTCAGCCAATATATTGTTCCAGCTGGCGTATGCGGAAATTCAGTCAGGAAAAATAGCACAAGCAAAAGAGCACTTTCAGTCTGTTATCGACCAGGATGACCAGTTTCATGAGGCATATTATAATTTAGCGCTGATTTATTTAAACGAAAATAAGGTCACTGAAGCAAAGGATCTTGTGAATAAGGCAATTGAACTGAAAAGTGATGAAGAATTATATACAAATCTATTAGAGCAAATTAGAGAATATGAAGCGGGCAACTGATCATATGCTTTTAAATTCACCGCATTTTACACTTCTGAGTAGCACAGAGAAATGTTCGGCTTATGAGATCATTTTAGGAGGCTGAGCAAGCCGCTGCGCATTTCTTATTGTCCAGCTTCAGCGTCTAGCCCCTCGAGGTCATAAGTCAAGCTGTCCAGGAGGTTAAAGAACAACCACCTAGCCAGCTCGCCTTATGCTTGTCGGGGCTGAGCAAGCCGCTGCCGCATTTCTTATTAATCATACCAGTTTATGGTATGATTTTTTTTCTGTATGTCTATGCTGATAGGTATATGCATTGAAAATGCTGGAAAATCATATCGAGGTGGAGATTTTGGAAGAAAAAAGTAAAAAACAAGTATCTGCCAGACTTAAAGAGAATACGGCATATTTAAGAGAAGCTTTAGGTGTAGAAAAGAGCTTTGATATCATTCAGCTTGATGTGGAATATGCAGAGAGAGAAATGGCGCTCTATTTAGTTGATGGATTCGTTAAGGATGATATACTCCATTACTTGATGAAGATGCTCTCAGGCCTTGATGCAGAGCAGCTTGAAGGCAATACATTATCCAAGCTAGTTAAAACATATATTCCTTATGTTGAGGTTGAAACGACAAACGAATTGGATACAGCAGTAAGTTCCGTCCTTGCCGGACCTACCGCACTTGTGGTGGATGGTGTTCCTGAAATTATCTTAATCGATGCTCGTACGTATCCTGTTAGAGGACCGCAGGAGCCGGATACAGAACGGGTTGTCCGTGGTTCTAGGGATGGATTTGTTGAAACACTTGTGTTTAACACTGCTTTAACAAGAAGAAGAATTCGTGATAAAACCCTGCGGATGGAATACATGCAGGTCGGCAGAAGGTCGAAAACGGATATTGTGGTTAGTTACATTGAGGATATAGCAGATCCCTCTATCGTGAAAGAAGTGAAGGATGCGATATCAAAAATTGATACAGACGGCCTGCCAATGGCAGAAAAAACGATTGAAGAATTTATCTCAGGACGACATTGGAATCCGTATCCGCTTGTTCGTTATACAGAGAGACCTGATACAGCTGCTACCCATTTATATGAAGGGCATGTCTGCATCATTGTAGACGGTTCACCAAGTGTTATCATTACACCGACAACATATTGGCATCATCTGCAGCATGCTGAAGAATATCGCAATAAGCCATTGGTTGGTGCTTATTTGCGAGCAGTTCGATTTCTGGCTGTATTCGCATCCCTTTTTCTGCTTCCATTATGGTACTTATTTGCTGTAAAACCCGAGCTTTTACCTGACACACTTTCTTTTATCGGTCCGAATGATACCGGACAGCTGCCGCTTCTCCTGCAGTTTCTCATCATAGAGGTCGGACTTGATATGCTGAGAATGGCAGCAATTCATACGCCATCCTCTTTGGCAACAGCGCTTGGTTTAGTGGCCGCTTTAATGATTGGTTCTGTTGCTGTAGATGTAGGGCTTTTAATTAATGAGGTTGTCTTATACCTGGCAATTGCAGCGATTGGAACGTTTGCAACACCAAGCTATGAGATGAGTCTTGCGAACCGGCTGATTCGAATAGCTCTGCTGCTGATGACAAGCTTATTTCACGAGTATGGCCTGATGATAGCGGTGGTCTTGCTGATTATTATGCTGACAAGAATGAAGTCATTTGGCGTTCCTTATTTTTGGCCGTTTATTCCCTTTAATTTTCGTGCCTTCCGGGATGTCCTGATCCGTTCGCCAATTCCTCTGAAAAATAGGAGACCGCGATCCATCCATCCCAAGGATCCTGATCGATGAATCGAAGCTTGTGAGTAGTTGGACAAAAGCTTCAACGAATAGAAAACCCGAACAAATAGCAGATTTTTCATCTGTATTTTGTTCGGGTTTTCTATTATATTGGCCCCCTATTTATAAATATAAAAGTGAAGAGGAGGTGGGAAATATAAAATGAGACCGCACAGACTTTCCGAATACCCTTCCTCTTAGCGGGGATACAGTGTTTATTGCTTGTATGTTCCAATTTAGTTCTCCCTGTTTAAGGGTTTTAAGGAATTGAAAATGATTGTTAAGCTAATTAGGTATATGTTCTTAAAATTGTTAGATTTCTTACACATCCTTGATCCAGCTTGATTAGGTGCGCAAGTGTCTGGCCGTTTATTCTCTTTTTTACATGGGCTAGCTCTTGAGAGGACAGGATCTTTCGATTATACTTTAGGTTGGGCAGTGAGATAGGACAGCTCCCTTTTAAATATTATTTTCATTGAAAAGTGTCTATCTTTTATTTTGTATCAATCGGTTTTCTAATCCTTCTAGCAGGTGAAAGTTAACATATGGCTGCTTCCTGTTTTGTAGAGGTTTTATTTGAGGATTGAACAGTTTACACTTTTCAGTAAGGAGCAAGTATGAATACGATATACGATATTCAGCAGCTGCTGAAAAAATTTGGCATCTTTATTTATATAGGCGATCGTATTGCTGATTTAGAATTAATGGAAGCAGAGATACAAGAGTTATACGATTCCTTGCTAATAGAACCACAGCAATATCAAAGTGCGATTCTGCTGTTAAGGCATGAAGCGCAGCTATTAAAAGAGAAGCTTCAGAAGGGTGAGTAAGTTTATGGAGAAATGGTTAATTGGAGTAGATTTAGGAGGCACCTCTACAAAGCTGGCACTGCTAAATACATATGGAGAAATTCAGCATAAGTGGGAAATTCCTACCGATAACAGTCAAGAAGGAAAACATATTACTGTAAATATAGCTAAAACGATTGATGAAAAATTAGAAGAATACAATATTGAAAAAAGTCAGATCAAGGGAATTGGGATGGGAGCACCAGGACCAGTCGATCTAGATGCAGGAATTGTATACCATTCTGTAAACTTAGGATGGCGTGATAATTATCCGGTTAAGGACTTGCTTGAGGTTGAAACAGGTCTTCCTGTTGTTGTCGATAATGATGCCAACTGTGCGGCATTAGGGGAAATGTGGAAGGGGGCTGGAAATGGCGGCAAGGACCTTGTTTGCGTTACGCTCGGAACAGGTGTTGGAGGCGGTGTTATTGCCAACGGAGACATCGTGCAAGGAGTTGCTGGTTCTGGAGGAGAAATTGGCCATATTACAGTGATTCCGCATGGTGGGGCTCCGTGCAATTGCGGCAAAACGGGCTGTCTTGAAACGATTGCATCTGCAACAGGCATCGTCAGACAGGCAATGGAAAAAATGAAAGAAGCGGATTCAGGGGATAGTGAACTGGTTGCGCTTTATCAGAAAACAGGTGCTGTTACAGCTAAAGATGTGTTCGATACCGCACGTAATGGGGATCAACTGTCATTGGAAGTGTTAAAAGAGACTGCTTTTCACCTTGGTTTTGTTCTAGCGAATATTGCAAATACCCTAAATCCTGAAAAAATAGTATTAGGAGGAGGCGTTTCTAAAGCAGGGGATATTTTATTAAAGCCTGTTATAGAACATTTTCAAACATACGCTTTTCCAGGAGTAAGAAATACAAGTACAATTGATTTAGCGATTCTAGGAAACGATGCTGGTGTCATCGGAGCGGCCTGGCTGGCAAAAAATAAATAATAGAATATTAAAGAAAGCCCCTTATTATTTAAGTAGTTCAGTTAACATGGAGTAAATCGAAATTCACATCTCTTTTTCAATAACAAAAAGCAATTAAAATAGCATTAGAATTAACAATTAATTTAGCAATATAAAAGTGGCTGGGACAAACGAAAATATTATTTGTAAAACACGAATATTCATTTTACAAGGTTTGCGTATTTCCACAAGCCCGTTCCATTGCGCTTCAGACCCTCGCTTTCCGTGGGGAGGAAGCTGAGCCTCCTCGTCGCTAAAGCTCCTGCGGGGTCTCACCTTTTCCTCTACTGCCCACAGGAGTCGAGGGTCCTCCGCTCCATTTAACTCATGTTTAGATTAAATATTAATGTTAAACAAATAAAAAACCGAATGATTAGAAAGATGAACTTCCTAATCATTCGGTTCTGTGGTTGGGTTAAATCCTTATGTCCCAGCCTCTTATATTGTGAATAATTTTTGTTCTTCAATTAATACCTTCTTTATTGAAGAACTTACTTCTATTCAATTGGTATCCAAATTTCCATTTCATATTCATCTGTTCCTTCTTTACCGAACATAATAGTTTTCACTATTTTAATTTCGGGCATTCCTTTTTAATTTTATAAACCTCCTTGTCAAAAAAAAACACCATCCATAATCTGGAATTGGATAAACGATCTTACCACTCCATTCTCCTGCCGCACTATAACCGACTAATACAAAAGAACTCGTTATAATTTCTTTAAATTTCATACTCATTTACCTACTAAAACAAATACATTTCCGTCTGGTGCCTGCATTACAGCTACATAACCTCCTAAAGAGTTTTGAAATGGAGTACGAATCCACTGAACTTTAGGGATAGATTTTAATGCTTCGTAAGTTTCACGAACGTCTTCAACAACAATCTCAGTTTCAGAAAAGTTCAAATTAGGGTTATTCTTTAATACTAACTCTGAATTACCATTAGGAAATTTCATCCCAATTAGTCTCCATTGTTTTTCTTCATCTTGAAAGGTTTCCCAAGATTTAGTTAAACCTAAAGATTGATAAAATTTTACCGACTTTTCAATTTCCTCTGTATAAATTGCAACACATTCTATTCTTTTCCACATAAACTATTCTCCCTTTTGCATAAGAACTTATGTTCTCTTATATTATAAACCAAATTTATCCAAATGGGAAAGAGTTTCAATCTAATAATTGGATAAATGCAAATCTGTGATTTGGTCTTAGAATTGATATGCTATTTCCGCTGTTTCTCCACAAAAACTGAACTATTTACTTTTTATTAAAGGTGCTTATTTTGTATCCCAGAATGAAGTTAATTTCTTTATAAAGGTTAATGGTTTGATAATCTTTTTAAAAGGGGACATTTTAGTACTATGCCTATTGAATGGTACGAAAGTGTGCGAGTTTCATGCTCATGCCACTGTGAAGCCGAGCCCCCGCCTCGCCGGAAAGCGAGTATTCTGTAGGGAAATCTTCGAACAGTTATGTAAAAAATTGCTTAAACAGGCTTTTGTTTTAACCTGAAATGTATAAGTCATTTCATTTTTATTTTTCTAAAATATGTTAAATTCGAAACTTTTTGAGGTTTCAAACGTCTATTTAAAGAGCACTTCATAATACAATTACATATACATAAAGCTCCACTTTAAAAGCCACTAACAAACCTACTTAAATGAAAGCAGCGTGTATTAAAGATTGATCTTACTCAATTCTAATTCTTAAGCAAGGAGGTCTAAATGGCGTGAAAAAAATCACGATGCCCAAAATTTCTATTACTGCGATTGCAATCCTATTATTATGGATTAAAACTTATATTGTTTACAAAACAAGTTTTGATATCCCAATCGACAACTGGAAGCAAGAGCTCATTTTGTTTATGAATCCTTTAAGCTTTTTATTGATTATTTTAGGTGTTGGATTATTCTTAAAAGAGAAAAAAAGAAATATATATATAGGAACAACCACCATTGTTATCTCATTTGTCCTTTATGCAAACGTTGTCTTTTACCGATTTTATAATGATTATATAACCATTCCCGTCTTATTTCAGACAAGCAATATGAGTGATCTTGGCAGCAGTGTAAGTGAATTGCTCCATTTCAGTGACCTGCTTTATTTTGCGGATGTATTCATTATTTTTCTTGTGATCCTATTGAAACCGGCATTTGCTGTAGACAAACAATATACAAAAATAAGCAGGACTGCTTTTTTTATTACAGCTGCAGCGGTGGCTTTCTTAAACATTGGTTTGGCGGAATCACAATGGTCTAATCTTCTGACACGCACCTTTGATCGTGAAGTACTGGTGAAAAATATTGGTACATACAATTACCATGTTTATGACTTGTTTTTGCAGACAAAATCATCCGCTCAGCGGGCAATGGCAGATGGAAGCGAACTCGCTGATATTAATCAATATATTCAAGAAAGCTATACTCCTCCCAATGATCAATTATTCGGAGCAGCGAAAGACAAAAATGTGTATTTGATTGCCATGGAATCTGTGCAAAGCTTCGTAGTTGATCAAACAATTAATGGAGAAGAAATCACACCATTTTTAAATGACTTTATAAAAGAAAGCTATTATTTTGATCAATTTTATCACCAGACAGCACAGGGGAAATCGTCTGATGCCGAATTTATTGTTGACACTGCATTGTATCCTCTAGGCAGAGGTGCTGTTTTTTTCACACACTCAGGGAATCAATATGATGCTATGCCTGGAATCCTGAGGGAAAATGGATATACAACTGCAACCTTCCATGCAAATAATAAAAGCTTTTGGAACCGTGATATTATGTACAATAGCCTAGGTTACGACCGTTTTTATTCATTGCCGTATTATGAGGTGAATCAGGATAACTCAGTAGGATGGGGCTTAAAGGATATTGAATTCTTTGAACAATCAATTGAACATATTAAAGATTTGCCTTCACCATTTTTGGCAAAGTTTATTACCCTTACAAATCATTTTCCGTTTGAATTAAAAGAAAATGATCAACTGATGGAACCATATGCCTCTGGAGACAGTATCGTCGATAATTACTTCCAAACAGTCCGTTACACAGATGAAGCGATTAAGCAGTTTGTTCATAACCTGAAAAAAGAGGGATTATATGAAGAGTCAATCATTGTTCTCTATGGTGATCACTATGGAATATCAGAGAATCATAATCACACGATGGGTGAGTTTTTAGGTCAGGAAGTGACTCCGCTCGTCAGCATGGACCTGCAGCGGGTTCCATTTGTTATTCATATCCCAGGACAAAAAGGAGAAACCATTTCAACGGTGGCCGGCCAAATTGATGTGAAGCCTACACTGCTAAATTTACTTGGAATTGAGACAAGAAATGCCTTCCAATTTGGTGAGGATCTCTTTTCGGAAAATCATTCGCAGTTTACGGTGCTGAGGGATGGAAGTTTTATTTCTGAAGATTACGTCTATACTCGCAATACTTGTTATGATCGGAGTACAGAAAAACAAATTGGAAAAAATGAATGTGGCGCATTTATTGAGCAAGCCGAAAAGGAGCTTGGATATTCAGATGCCATTATTAATGGTGATTTGCTTAGATTTTATACAGATTTTCATGAATATTAATGATAGTATCTGGTCAGCTTTCTTTACGATAAATCCAAACGTTTTCTCCTTTTATTCTGTGTTTAGCAATTAAACGTTGTCATTATCCTCCTCCTTACCTCATACAGTATAAATGATGGAAAGGAGGAGTGAATAGTATGGAAATTACTGTTCGTTCAGGTGACTCATTATGGTACTATAGTCAGCTGTTTATGGTTCCATTAAATTTAATTATTGATTCTAATCCAAATATAAACCCATCCGCTCTGCAAATTGGGCAGGAGGTGCAAATCCCCGGTTTTACGATTGATCGATATACAATAAAAAGAGGGGATACTTTTTGGAAATTAAGTGCAGGCCGGCATCTTTCTGCAGATGCACTGATGTTAGTTAATCAAGACATCAATCCTAATCAGCTGCCAATCGGATCAACAGTCGATTTGCCTAAAAGAGTGATTACACCGTCGCTAAACAGGCGTATGAATTATACATTTGAATCTCTGCAAACGGATCTTTCTTCTTTAAAAGAAGTCTTTCCATTTATTCAAATTAACGACATTGGAGAAAGTGTTCTAGGGAAACCAATACAAGAAATTAAAATTGGCACGGGACCAAAGAAAGTGCAGATCAATGCGTCATTTCATGCAAATGAATGGATTACGACGCCAATCTTAATGGCATTGGTTAATAATTACTTGCTTGCTCTAACGAATATGCGTCCGATTCGAGGTTTAAACGTTCTGCCTTATTACCAAAATGTCAGCTTATCAATTGTTCCAATGGTTAATCCTGATGGAGTTAATCTTGTTTTAAATGGTCCTCCACCTCAGATGAGGGAGGAAGTTCTAAGGATTAACAATGGCAGCTCTGACTTTTCAGGCTGGAAAGCCAATATAAGAGGCGTGGATTTAAATAATCAATATCCAGCCAAGTGGGATGTAGAAAAGGAACGGAAAGAAGAAAAAGCACCAGCACCAAGAGATTTTCCTGGTGATGCACCATTAACAGAGCCAGAAGCAGTTGCAATGGCAAATTATGCAAGAGAAAATCAATTTGACAGAATGCTTGCCTTTCATACACAAGGAGAAGAATTTTATTGGGGATATGAAGGATTGGAGCCGCCAGAATCTCAAACGATTGCAGCTGAATTTGAACGTGTCAGCGGCTATGCATCTGTACAATATATTGACAGTTTTGCAGGCTATAAGGATTGGTTCATTCAAGAATTCCGTATGCCTGCCTTTACCATTGAATTAGGTCAAGGAATTAATCCATTGCCATTATCGCAGTTTGATGAAATATACGAAGAAGTGCTCGGCATTTTCCTAGCCTCTCTCTATATGTAACAAACGCTTGTTTTTTGGGGCGGAAGAAAAGTATAATAGCTTGAAGTCTATATTGCTCGAACTCAACAAAGCAATGGGACATCGTTCTATGCACATAAAATTTTTCTTGCAAAAAGTACAAAAAGCCGGTCTCGGCTTTTTGTTGTTTTCTTTTATACTTCAGGAAGGTATAAATTAGCAGCGCAGGGAAACCGGGCATAGTAGATTATCTTTAAAAATATTGAAATAATTGAAACGTTTTTTACATATGGACGTACAAATTAATAGTGAATGAAAGGAGGGGAAGAAGATGAGTAATTGTCAGAAGCAAAAGTCGAATATGCATGTTAAACCTGCCTATTTACATGTGGGTTTTTTTCTGGTTTTGGCATTTTCTCTTCTTCTCTTGTCAGGCTGTCAAAAGGACGATGACAGTGAAATCGAGGCGGATGGCAAGGAGGCGAATCCTCCAGAAGCTATAATTGAGCCTAAGGAAGAAATCGTTCCTATTGAGGTGGAAAGCGGGCAATTTTCCGGAATTCATGGATGGTTATCAGAGGAAACGGTTTTATATACTGTTTCAAAAGGTGCAAGTTCTGATATTTATATAAATAACCTTTATACAGGTGAGAAATCATTAATATACACATCGGAACTGCCAATTGTGGATGTCTTAATAAGTCCTGATAAGGAACATCTTTTTATACATACATCCGTCTCTACATATGAAGGACTCCTCACGGTCACGGATCGTCAAGGAAAAGTAATGGATTCACAATCTTTGACAGCTGCTGAGCTTACTTACACTTGGAATCCGTATAATCCAAACCTGATTCTTATATCTGCTTTTTCTGAAGACTGGACATTTTCTTCATACCTAATGAATATTGAAGAAAAAAGTTTAAATGAGCTGACTTTAAAAGAACCGTTTGTGGAGTGGTTAAATAGCGGTGAGGTTGTATATCTTGACTGGAGTTCAGAAAATCCTGCTTTGTTTGCGCCGCTTGTTAAGCAAGCCATTGACAGTGAACAAAATGAAGTCATACTTGATCAAATTTTTCAGGTTAAAGGGTTTGAAAAAGGGATTATGACGATTACTGCTGAAAATGATAAAATGGATAAAGCTGTTTACACCTTTATGACTGATCAGTTTGAGGTTTTATCTTCCTTCTCTGTTCCGCAGCTGACAAATTATTCAGATTGGCTAATACCTTATTCTGATTTCGTTAAGAATCAATCTTTTCTCTCTTTCCAGCCTTTACATAGCTCAGAAGCAGATTTATATCAGAATGGATTTCAGCTAATTAACACAAATTTGAGCAGTGGAGAAAGGGAAATTCTGCTGGAAAATGCAGAAAATGAGCCGCTCAGTTGTTCACCAGATGGGAACGCTTGTCTTTATGGGTATTACTTTGAGAAGCTGATACTATTGGAAAAAGGCGAGATTGTTTCTTTAGTAAAAGAAGAAGTTTTATAAGAAGGGAATGTATTAAATATGGCAATAGTTGATGTAACAGTCATTCCAATCGGAACAAAAACGCCTAGTGTAAGTATGTATGTGGCAGAGGTTCAGAAAATCCTAACATCCTATGAGGAAGCGGGTGTCATTCGTTTTCAGCTGACCCCGATGAATACAATCATTGAAGGTGAACTGCCTGTGTTATTTGAAGTTATTCAAAAAATCCACGAAGCACCTTTTCATCAGGATATTAAACGGGTCGCTACCAATATTCGCATTGATGACCGCCGTGATGTTCAAAGAAAGATGGAAGATAAGGTGAAACGAGTTCAATCTTTATTGTGAGACTAAAAAGAAGAGGATTGCCATCGCGGCAATCCTCTTCTTTATACCTGACTTAGTGTACAGCTGGGTAACCGCTGTTGATTAATGTCATGACCGCGAACCAGCCAAAAACAGCTAAAGTTCCTCCGCCAAAGACAATTCCAAGTAAATTCTTGTTTTTTAGCGCACTAATTGTACCAAACAGTGCCAGCAGTGCTGTTAAAGCAAAGATAATGACAAGTCCCATGAGTTAGCCTCCTTTATGGATTTGCAGCAGGCGAAAAGCCTTGTACAGTTTACTATGTACTTCTTTTGCCCATGGCTAAACGTAAAATGAATGCTTTCTTCATATACAGGATAGGAAGCGCAAATTAAACGTTTACAAATGGCCAGTAGCTGACTGCATTTTTAAGAAGTATTTACCTTACTATCATTATGCATTCATTATTATTTTATAAGTTTTTCGAGAATTTGTCGAGATCTAAAAATGACACTTATATGTCTTTCAGGCAATGAATAATATCACTTTGACCAAAGATTTAAAGGTTTGGTGCAAATGTTATTAGCAGGGAGTGTCTATACGTCGCATGCTTCTCATTAACATCTTGATTGATGTAGTGTAAAATGAAGGAAACATAAGGACTAGTTGGAGGTAGAGTAAATGAAATGGCATTGTATTCCTTTAGGAGCATTACAGACCAATTGTTATGTTTTAGCAATGGAGAATCAGTCTTGTTTAATTGTTGATCCAGGCGGAGAAGCTGAAAAGCTTATTAGCTTTTTGAATGAAAAAAAATACCAGCCAACCGCCATATTACTTACACATGCTCATTTTGATCATATTGGTGCACTTGATGAGATTCGTGAGCATTTTGGGATTCCTGTTTATTTACACGAACAAGAAGCCAGCTGGCTCCTTGATCCATCTTTAAATGGCTCGCAATTTTTTCAAATTGGCTCATTAATG
>NZ_LT800494.1:1546485-1561098 GCF_900166665.1 Cytobacillus gottheilii
GATCCAGGCGGAGAAGCTGAAAAGCTTATTAGCTTTTTGAATGAAAAAAAATACCAGCCAACCGCCATATTACTTACACATGCTCATTTTGATCATATTGGTGCACTTGATGAGATTCGTGAGCATTTTGGGATTCCTGTTTATTTACACGAACAAGAAGCCAGCTGGCTCCTTGATCCATCTTTAAATGGCTCGCAATTTTTTCAAATTGGCTCATTAATGAGAATGAAGCCAGCAGACCATTTCCTTACAAATGAGGATCAGATGAAAATTGGTGATTTTCAGTTTCAATTAATTGAAACACCTGGCCATTCACCAGGCAGTGTGACCTTTTATTTTGCAGAGTCAGCAATCGCTGTTTCTGGAGATGCACTTTTTCAAGGCAGCATTGGACGAACGGACTTGCCAGGCGGAAATCATGCTCAGCTGATCAAAAGCATTCATGATAAGCTTTTGACACTGCCTGAAGAAACACTTATCCTTTCTGGCCATGGTCCAGTAACTACTATAGGAGAAGAAATGGATTCCAACCCATTTTTGAACGGGTTTTAATTCGTTTTAACACAAATAAAAAAACGATGACATAATCATCGTTTTTTTATTTGTGCTTTTTTGAGAGCAGAAGCTAGAACAAAAGCAATAACGCACATTAATTAGATTGTTAAGTCGCTTATAAGTGCAGGTTGAGAGTGTATTGCTTTGCACTAGTGCATTTTGATTAATGCCCGCCTGACCCCGGGATCATCATAAATGTTGACCAGTACGTAAACCCAACGAAAAACACGGTTAAATAAGCTCCAAAAACATAAATATACATACGTTCGGAAAGCTTTAAGTAGCTTAAAAGCAGGAAAAATCCTGTTTGACCGAAAAAGATCAAGGACGTAGTATACATGTCGCCTACATAAAACATAATCGCAAATATGCCAGTCCAGAACCCCAGTACTCTGTACATACGATCCATATGTATCCCTCCTTTAAAACGCATACAATTGCATACGTTATTATTATAAGGTAATTGTTAGATAAAAGTAAATAACATGTTATCAGTTTGTCACTAGTGACTGATAAGAGCAGAAATCACAGCCTTTAAGCATATTGGATTTTTCTTTCAGTTCCATATTTGGAAATACGGAAGAGAACATTCCGTTTAGGAACTCATAATGCATGTGGCATACAGACTCAGGATGATTTGCGGCAATCTCCTTAAACGGACAATTATAGATTTGAAAGTAAACAGACGTTTCGTCCTCATTTACTTCGAACTCAGGATGGAAACCTGCTAGGTCCGCTGCATTTTTAATGATATTTAGCTTCTGATCAAAGCTTGATAATGCCATGCTATGCTGCGGACGCTGATTTTCCTGTTCCATAAGGCGCTGGCCGAATTTTTTGCCTGTTGCGTATAAGGCAGCTTTTCCGGCTTCGCCTAGAGATAGTAAGGTTTCAAGCGCAATTTCTGAAAGCAGCTTGTAATCTCTAAAAGGGAATTGAAGCTGAATGACTTCATCTGACAAGCGATATAGTCTGCTTGGGCGTCCGCCTTTTCCAGTTTTCTTTGTTTCCGATATAATCATATTTACATCTTCTAGCTTTGATAAATGAAGTCTTGCTACATTCGGATGGATTGAAAAATGGTCGGCAATTTCCTGGACTGTGACATCGCGATGCTTCTCAGTGATATATTGATATATATAATAGCGGGTTGGATCAGATAATACATTCGTGATCTTTAATGTTTGTTCCACTAGAATTCACCTCGTACTGTGTATTTATTCCATTATAATACAGCCATATGAAGTAAACACTGTTTTCACCATAAGTTTAGAAAATGTTCACATCTTCACGATCTTTGGTGAATGTGGAAAAAAAACTAAGAAAAAAGAAGGGAATAGCAGAAAACTGTCGAATCTTATTTACTAACCTAATAAAGAAGGTGGTGTTAACTAGCAGTGAGCAATATCGAAAAGCTCGCAGAAAGCATTATCCGTGATGCTGTCGATAAACAGGCGACAGATATTCACATTGTTCCCCGCAAGAACGATACATTGATTCAGTTCCGCTTAGCAAGTAGACTTATCCCAATTTTTCAATTGCCTAGAGAAGATTGCGATCGACTCATTTCCCATTTTAAATTCACTGCATCGATGGATATAGGTGAAAAGAGACGTCCGCAAAACGGCTCCAGCTCCTACACGATGAATGGTTCTCAGATTGGCTTGCGCTTTTCCACTCTTCCTTCCCGCTTTTCAGAAAGCCTTGTCATCCGCATACTACCCGAACATCAGCACATACCTTCCTATCACATTTCATTATTCCCTGATACAACAAGAAAAATGCTTGCACTATTGAAACATGCTCATGGACTGATTATTTTAACAGGACCAACTGGGAGCGGTAAAACTACTACCCTGTACTCTCTTCTAAATGAAACCTCACATATTTACAATCGAAATGTAATTACTCTGGAAGATCCAATTGAAAAAGAGAATGAGCAAGTGATGCAGGTGCAGGTGAATGAGAAAGCGGGTGTTACGTATGCAACCGGCCTAAAGGCAATATTGCGGCATGACCCAGATATTATTATGGTCGGAGAAATCCGAGACGCTGAAACTGCACAAATCGCAGTGCGTGCCTCTTTAACCGGACATCTAGTTCTAACAACAATGCATACGAGGGATGCGAAGGGAGCGATTGTGAGGCTGCAAGAGTTTGGCGTCAGTATGTTAGAAATTCAGCAAACACTTATTGCAGTGACAGCACAGAGGCTCGTGGAATTGAATTGCCCCTATTGCGGAGGTGAATGTTCTCCTTTTTGCTTAAGTTACGGACAGTTAAAGCGTGCCACTGTTTTTGAATTGTTAACAGGCAGAGCATTGCAGAGTGTCATCAGCAGCTTAAACGAGGGAGCTAAGGCAGTTCAATATGCAACGCTCAAGCATTATATCCGTAAAGGAATTGCTCTTGGATTTGTAAAGCCTTCTGAGTACGAACGGTGGGTGATGGAAGATGCACCATAATAAATGGAGCCTGCAGGAGCAGGGGCTATTTTTAAAATGGATCGGTGACCTGCTAAATAGAGGTTATCCATTATCAGAAGCTATTGAGTCTGTCATTCTGCACTTGCCCCCACAAAAAAGGGGTGCTATGGAGATATGCTTAACCGATTTGCGGGAAGGCTACACCTTTTATAATGCACTTGCAAAACTGAATTTTAATGAGGATGTCATTGGCTATGTTTATTTTGCGGAACAGCATGGCGGACTGGCAGATGCATTTGATGATGGAAGTGAGATGATTCTAAAGCGGGATGAAAATTGGAAAAAACTCAAAAAACTGTTAATGTACCCGGTCTTTTTGATTTTGTTTACATTTGTTTTATTTTTGTTCGTTGTCAAAATACTACTGCCTAAATTTTCTTCATTGTTCCTCTCCTTGGATCTGGAAGCTAACTTCTTTACAAAAATTGTTTACTTTTTTGAACATTTCTTTCCGGTATTCGTAAGTATGATCATCCTCTTGGCTATTGTGCTTCTCTCTTTTTATTTCTTTAGCTTTAAACGATTTACACACATAAAGCAAAAAACAATCGTCTCCTCTGTTCCGATCCTCGGTGTCTTCTTTAAACTATTTTATTCCCATTATTTTTCGGTACAGCTGCATTATTTGCTTCAGGCGGGATTATCTGTATTTGAAGCCTTGCAGCTATTTGAAAAAAATGAAAAACAGCCTCTTTACCAGGAACTGGGTTCTGAATTACAAAGCGGTTTATTAAAAGGAGAAGCACTCGAGCATTTAATTCAAAACTATCTCATTTTTGACATTGAGCTCTCAAGAATTATTGCACATGGACAAAAAAACGGAAAGCTTGCAGAGGAGCTAGTCTTCTTTAGCCAGCACTGTATGGAGAGATTTGAAGAGAAGGTAGAAAAAATGATTAAAAGAATTCAGCCGATGATTTATTCCTTTATTGGTGTTCTGCTCGTATCCATGTATTTGGCCGTGTTATTACCCATGTTTCATTTAATGGAGGGATTATAATGTTAAAAAATCAACGTGGTTTTACTTTAATAGAAATGATGATCGTTTTGCTGGTCATTTCCGTCCTGCTGATCATTACGGTACCAAATGTAACTCAGCATAATTCAAAAATTAACTCAAAAGGCTGTGAAGCATTTATTCAGATGGTGCAAGCCCAAGTTCAAGCATATGAAATGGATCACAAAGAGTTGCCGGCAAGTGTCCAGGATCTTGCTGATAAAGGGTATATGAATGAAAATCAGCTTACATGTCAAAACGGCGACGAAATTGTAATCTCAGCAGAAGGGAAAGTTAAATCAGCTTCAGCTTCACCATCATCATGAAGCTGAATACAGAGCGTGGATTTACTTTAATTGAATCTTTAATCGTATTTTCCATTGTCTTAGTCATCCTGACAGCATCATTAATTAAAATCAGCCCAATGACAAACGCACTCCTGGAGAAGCGGTTCTTTTCCCAGTTCCAATCTGACCTCCTTTTTGCTCAAAACTACGCTATGTCCCACCAGCAGCAAATTCGCGTGTCTATTCAGCCTGAAAAACATATGTATTATGTAATAAAAAACGGTGGAGAATTTCTGTTTAAAAGGCAATATGCCAATGATATTTCCATTCAAGAAGGTAGTATGGATTTATATTTTTCCTTTTTGTCTGATGGCAATGTCAATCAATTCGGTAATTTTTATATTTTTCTCAAAGAAAAGGAATTCAAAATGACCTTTTTAATTGGAAGAGGACGTTATTATGTTACGGAAATGTGAGGGTTTTATTTTAACAGATTTGTTTCTGTCACTTTCAGCTCTTGTGATTATTGGAGCTCTTTTGATGCCGTATTTGATTCGCGTTTATGAGCAAAAACAATCGGTTCAGAGAGATCATGAAGCGGTCAAACTATTGTATGAACAATTAATGGAAAGCGAGGCGATTATGACAGCTCCCCGTTCGGATAGCTTCTTAAAGAATGGAGAGGAGTATAAACTTTTGATTGATCAGGGGCAGGTGTGTGTACGTTATGAAAATGGCAGCAGAGGTGTCAAACAAGTGTGCGAACGATTCGAACGAACGAGGTTTTACGATGATTGATACGTTGTTGGCGTTTACTATTTTTCTGCTCATCATGAGTCTAATTCCGCTAACGATTAATCATATCATTCAAGGTTCAGAGACAGATAAAACCATTGAAAGAATGAAGTGGAATATTTTCGTACAACAGTTAAAAAAAGAAGTGAGATTATCTGACAGGGTGAATATTGAAAACGGTAAATTGATCGTAAGCAAGAATCAGCAGCAGATTATCTACGAGAAGTACGGAAGCAATATTAGAAGGAGAGTGGATGGAACAGGTCATGAAATTGTCCTGCAGAATGTTGATAGAATAGAATATGAGGAACGCATAAATACAGTTTTAGTCGTTATGACAGATCTGCAGGAAGAAACACATACCTCTCTCATTACACCATTTATCAATGGAGATTAAACACATGATCAAAAATGAGAATGGTTTTACGTATCCGCTTACTACAGCAATATTGCTGTTAATTACGTTTCTGTTAACTTTGCAGCTAGAGCTTTATTTAAACGAAAAAAGAATCCTTGCTGAAGAAAGCGCTCTTTTAGAGCAAGAATATTATTTTTACACTTCCTTACATCAAGTGGAAGAACGACTGCAAACAGAAGAACTGGCCACCAATGGGATTTTTACTTTTCAGAATGGACATGTTGCATATCATACAGAAAAAATGAGCGTCAATCAGGTAAAAGTAACCTATAAATTGTATTTAAAAAAGGAGTATGAACTTACAGCCTATAGTTATTATGATGAAGAAATGCAGAGTATGACGAAGTGGATTGAACCGAATTAGCCACTATTTCCCGGGAAAAAGGGTAGAGCTGTTTAGAAAGGCGGGGCATGGATATACTTGATAATAAATAGGCACCAGCCATATTTAATACTCTTCAAAACAAAGCGGGTGTAAGCATGAAATCAAATGACTATGTTAAGTTTATGACAGAAACCTTTGTTAAGTATATGGACCAGCCAAAAGATGAACGCAAGAAGTACCGCCAGCAAAAGAAGATCGAAAAAGAGCCTTTTCTATTTCGCTGGTTCGGTGTTATTCCATATGTTTTTTATTATGGGTTTAGAACAAAAAGAAAAAATTAGGCTTGAGAATAACATTTAAAAAAGCAAGAATGCCAATTATTGCATTCTTGCTTTTTATTTTCTAAATTATAGGTCATGAGACAGCGGAATCTGTCAAATAAAATAGTCCGCCATTTACCATTGAAATTGAAATTTTTGGTTCATATTGTTCCTGCAGGGCTTTTTTTTCAATGTCATAGCTTTCGGCTTTTTCATCTTCTGTCTCTTCTTCATAAAAATGTTCTAGCAGTTTAAGATCATTGGCCCACCGTTCCCTCGCTTTTTCAGCCCAAGTATGGTCTTCTTGAAGAATGCTGTTTTGCAAGAAACCTGCAACTCTTGTAATACCGCTTTTCGGCATGATAATGGGCGAAAGGGTGAAAGAATAGTCTGGGATTTTCGGTGTTAATTCCATCGTTAGCAGCTGATCATGAAAATTTTCAATCATTTGGCCATTAATAAGCTGAAGTCCAATGGATTTAAAGATATCTTTTTTTCGGTCACATTGATAGGAGATGCGGACGTTCATGCCTAGCCATGGACGAAGCGGTATTTGGGTCCCATTTTGATGCCGGTGGTTTTCATAAAGTCGGATATAGCCTGCTAGGTTTCTGGCTGATTGGAAAATTTGATGCAGGCGAGGTGAGCCAAAATGAATGACCTCACCTTGCATATTTTCGGGTGCCAGCATCTTATTTGTGATTAATGTAAGCTGCATTGGATTCGGAATACCGCCTGTTTTTTCAAGATAATGCCAATAGAATGGCCTGTTCATTAATTCTTTATCGAGCTCAATCGTCAGCTGTACTCTTAAAAAGCCAGGACCTTGCTCAATTATGTCACATTCATTTGCCTGAAAGTATTTGACGAGAAAGCTGTGGATTTCATGTTGCTGCATGTATATTCCCTTCTTTCATCTCTTCTGCGAATTGAATCATGCTTGTAAGATTATCCATTTTAATCTTCATTTCACCTTCAGATGAAGATTTTCCGAAGATATCAAGCAGGTGATCTTCAATATTGCCAAACTCAAGCTTTGTCAGTATATCGTCCAGTTCGCCGACAACCTTTTCAAACAGGTGTATTTTTTCGTGAAGGAGCTTCAGAATATGTTCTTCTACCGTTTCTTTAATGGCAAAATTATAGATCATAACATCCTTTTCCTGACCAAGGCGATGAACACGTCCGATCCGCTGCTCAAGACGCATAGGATTCCATGGCAGATCAAAGTTGATCATATGATTACAGAATTGAAGGTTAATTCCTTCTCCGCCAGCTTCTGTTGCAATAAGGACTTGTGCATGCTTCTGAAAAAGCTCTCGCATCCAATCCTTTTTGCCGCGTTTAAAACCGCCTCTAAATGGAACAGAAGTAATGCCATGTTGCTTTAAGTACCATTGAAGGAATAACTGAGTTGATCGATATTCCGTAAAGATAATTACTTTATCATCAATTTTTTGGATCAATTCAAGTGCTTTTTCTGCTTTTGAATTTTTATCAACCGCTTCAACCATCCCAATCAATTTTTGGATTTTGCCTTGAAATTGAGCAGATGGAGCTTCTTGTTTCGTCAGCATGTTGCGCAATGTGTAATAGACAGCCTCTCTGCTGCTGCATGCCTCTCGCTGAAGGGTCATGACAGAGAACTGGCTGGATGACACCGTTTCATCTGAACGAATAGCCGACACGGCATCATATAATGCTCTCTCTTTTTCTGAAAACTCAATAGGGATCGTTTCGACATGTCTTTTTGTCCATTCAATGCCAGTATCTGCTCTGCGATTGCGGATCATGACTTTATTTACGAGTTCTTTTAAATGATCATCATCATCCAAGGATCGTGCATCCTTTTTGTACTTTTCATAAAAGGCTGTTTCATTTCCTAAATGGCCGGGCTTTAGGAGAGAAACCAAATTGAAAATTTCGCTAACCCTATTTTGGATGGGTGTAGCCGTCAGCAATAAACAAAATTTCTTTTTTAAACTCTGTACAAATTCATAGTTCTTTGTTTTATTATTTTTCAGTTTATGAGCTTCATCGATTATGATGAGATCATAGTCAAGATGATTAATAATTTCTCGATGCGGATTACGTTTGGCTGTATCAATAGAAGAAACAACGACATCGCATTGCTCCCATACATAGCTTTTTTTCTGGGCAACGGCAGGTATGAAGAACTTACTATTCAGCTCAATTGCCCATTGTGATACAAGCGATGCTGGAACAAGAATCAATACTTTTTTGACTAGTCCACGGATCATATATTCTTTTAAAATCAATCCTGCTTCAATGGTTTTCCCTAAGCCTACCTCATCAGCTAGGATCGCTTTTCCATTCATATTTTCAACAACTTGCTTGGCCACTTCCAGCTGGTGGGGAAGCGGAGTCAAATTTGGAAGATGATCTGGTGCCTGTAAGCCTTCAAATTCTGGGATGGTTGTATGGTTCTCCACTTCTACTGCTAGTTTGTAAAGTTCCCAATTTCCCCATGGTCCATCATGATCGATTCTTTTGAATAATTCATCTTGCCAGGATGTATCAAATTCAATATGTACGGTCATATATATTATTCTCTCCTTTCAGATAAAACATAGATGCAGATCATAAATGTATGAATGGTATTTACGAATATTTTTCTTGTATAAAATAAAAATGTTCGTATTTTGGTATAATTATTTGTTTGAATCACTAAATTTCTTTATCAAATTTAGAGATTACGGATGATTTTCAGATTACAACTGATAAAATTGTTGCTCAATCTGCATGAAGGTGTTAGGATGTAAATAGCTTTGAAAGTTTTGAAATTTGTCACATTATAAACATGACTGACTTATTTTAAAAAATAGAATAAAGACTGATCTATAGTACTTTAGAAACTGCAGTGTGCTGCTTTAAATTCTAATGCTATAGGCAAACAATCTTGTTCCAGTAAAAAGAATTTTTGCTTTTCTATCAGTATGACCATCTTGGAAAATTTTTATAATGCGAATGATAGTAAGGGGAGAGACTGCTGTTTAAGCAGCGCCGAAGGAGCAAGCATACACATGTGAATCTCTCAGGCAAAAGAACTCTTACTTGACGCATCTCTGGAGAGAGCCCATTAAAGGGCCACCCAAGGGGACAGCCATGAACATATGGTAAACTTTCAGGTGAAAGGACAGAGATCTTCTCAAGTATTTGAGGGGATTTTCTGTCCTTTTTTGCTGCTTTTGGCTGTTCCGAATATTATATTTTCTGAGTTTTGAATTTTAATTAGAGGAGGACAAGTAAATGTCACAATTAAACCGCACGCCCCTTTATGATGTGTATAAGGAATATGGTGCGAAAACAATTGATTTTGGAGGCTGGGATCTTCCTGTCCAGTTTTCCAGCATTAAAGAAGAGCATGAAGCAGTAAGAACGAAAGCTGGTCTATTTGATGTTTCTCATATGGGAGAGATTGAAGTGAAAGGGCCAGACAGCCTCAGCTATCTTCAAAAAATGATGACAAATGATGTTTCCCGCCTGAAAAACGCTGGTGCCTTATATACAGCGATGTGCTACGAAAACGGTGGAACAGTTGACGATTTGCTTGTTTACAAACTAGAAAATGAACATTATTTGCTGGTAGTCAATGCGGCAAATATTGATAAAGACTACCATTGGCTAAAGGAACATGAAGAAGGAAATGTAGAAATTATTAACTTATCTGAGCAATACGCACAGCTGGCGCTGCAGGGACCACTTGCAGAAAAAGTGTTGCAGAAACTGACAAGTGATGATTTATCTGCGATCGGATTTTTTAAATTTCAAGAGAATGTAGACGTAAATGGAAAGATGGCTCTCGTTTCACGTACCGGCTATACAGGTGAAGACGGATTTGAGATCTATTGCAAAACAGAAGATGCTAAAGCTATTTGGCAAGATATTTTAGAGGCAGGGAAGGAAGATGGCGTTTTGCCATGCGGACTAGGCTGCCGGGATACATTGCGTTTTGAGGCCAATCTAGCACTTTATGGGCAAGAGCTCTCCGCAGATATTACACCGCTTGAGGCAGGTATTGGTTTTGCAGTTAAACTAAATAAAGAAGCTGACTTTATTGGAAAATCTGCATTGCAGAATCAAAAAGAAAGCGGCATTCCGCGCAAGCTTGTTGGAGTTGAAATGATTGACAGAGGTATTCCACGCCATGGATATCCTGTTTATAAAGGGGAAGAAAAGATCGGTGAAGTGACAACTGGTACACAATCTCCGACCTTAAAGAAAAATATTGGCTTAGCTTTATTGAACTCAGAACATGCTGTACTAGATGAAGAAGTGGAAGTGGAAATCCGCGGAAAACGTGTAAAAGCACAGATTGCAGCTACACCTTTTTATAAAAGAGAGAAGAAATAATAGGGGGTCAAATCAATGAAACATCGCTACTTACCGATGACAGAGTCTGATAAAAATGCCATGCTTGAAGCGATCGGTGTTCAATCTGTTGATGAATTATTCAGTGATATTCCAGAACGTGTTCGCTTTAAAGGTGAATATAATATTAAGCCTGCAAAACCGGAAACAGCACTAATGAAAGAATTAACATTGCTTGCCCAAAAGAATGCCGACTTAAAAACTCATTCTAGTTTCCTCGGTGCTGGTGTTTACGATCACTATATGCCAGTCATTGTTGATCATGTATTATCCAGATCCGAATTTTATACAGCTTACACACCGTATCAGCCTGAAATATCACAAGGTGAACTGCAAGCTATTTTTGAATTCCAGACAATGATCTGTGAATTAACTGGCATGGATGTTGCCAACTCTTCTATGTATGACGGAGGAACAGCTCTAGCAGAGGCCGCTATGCTTTCAACTGGGCAAACCCGCCGCAAAAAGGTGCTCGTTTCAAGTGCCGTGCATCCTGAATCCAAGGAAGTTGTTAAAGCATATGCAAAAGGCCAGTATGTTGAAGTAATTGAAATTCCTCATAAAGATGGTGTAACGGATCTTGAGGCATTAAGAGGTATGATGAATGAAGAAATCGCTGCAGTTGTTGTGCAATATCCGAACTTCTTTGGCCGAATTGAGCCGATGAAAGAGCTTGAGGAGATCATTCATGAGCATAAAGCGATGTTTGTTGTTTCCAGCAACCCGCTTGCACTTGGTGCATTAAAGCCGCCTGGTGCCTTTGGCGCGGACATTGTCGCAGGAGATGCACAAGTATTTGGCATTCCTTCAGCTTTTGGCGGACCTCATTGCGGATATTTTGCTGTCAGCAGCAAATTAATGCGGAAGGTGCCCGGGCGTTTAGTGGGGCAGACGGTGGATGAAGAAGGCCGCCGCGGCTTTGTTTTAACATTACAGGCTCGTGAGCAGCATATCCGTCGCGATAAAGCTACATCAAATATTTGCTCCAATCAGGCATTAAATGCACTGGCAGCATCAGTTGCCATGACGGCGCTTGGGAAAAAAGGTGTAAAAGAGATGGCTGCAGCAAACATGCAGAAGGCTTTTTATGCAAAAAATCAATTCAAAAAAGCCGGATTTGAGATTGCTTTCGAAGGACCTTCTTTTAATGAATTTGTGGTAAAGCTAAATAAACCGGTCAAAGAAGCAAATGTTGAGCTCTTGAAAAAAGGAATTATTGGCGGATACGATCTGCATCGTGACTATTCAGAGCTGTCTAACCATATGCTTGTTGCTGTTACAGAATTAAGAACGAAAGAAGAGATTGATACTTTTGTACAAGAATTGGGGGATTATCATGCATAAGGAAGATCAGCCGCTTATTTTTGAACTAACAAAGCCAGGACGTATAGGCTACAGCTTGCCGGAAATGGATATACCTGAGGTTGATATGAGCGAAATGCTGCCGGAAGAATATTTACGCGTGGAAGAAGCTGATCTTCCGGAAGTATCTGAGCTTGATATTATGCGCCACTATACAGCATTATCAAAACGAAATCATGGTGTCGATTCAGGTTTTTATCCGCTTGGTTCTTGTACAATGAAATACAACCCGAAAATCAATGAAAATGTTGCTCGCTTTAATGGCTTTGCACATGTTCATCCGCTTCAGGACGAAAGCTCTGTTCAAGGTGCAATGGAATTAATGTATGATTTGCAGGAGCACTTAAAGGAAATTACAGGGATGGATGAAGTAACATTGCAGCCTGCAGCCGGCGCTCATGGTGAATGGACTGGGTTAATGATGATCCGTGCTTACCATGAAGCAAATGGTGATACAAATCGCACAAAAGTGATCGTGCCAGACTCAGCTCACGGAACAAACCCTGCATCTGCAACCGTTGCTGGCTTTGAAACAGTTACTGTTAAATCGAATGAACATGGATTAGTGGATTTGGAAGATTTAAAGCGTGTGGTGGGAGATGACACAGCGGCTCTCATGCTGACAAATCCGAATACCCTTGGATTATTTGAAGAAAATATCCTTGAAATGGCTGAAATCATTCATGGTGCCGGCGGAAAGCTATACTATGATGGAGCCAATTTAAATGCTGTTCTTTCCAAAGCTCGACCTGGCGATATGGGCTTCGATGTTGTCCATTTGAATTTGCATAAGACATTCACAGGTCCTCACGGCGGCGGAGGCCCCGGATCTGGTCCGGTTGGCGTCAAAGCAGATCTGATTCGGTATTTACCAAAACCAGTACTTGTGAAAAAAGATGATGTATTCACATTTGATTACGATAGACCGGACTCAATTGGCCGTGTAAAACCATACTACGGCAACTTTGGCATTAATGTACGTGCCTATACGTATATTCGCACAATGGGCCCTGATGGTCTAAAAGCTGTTACAGAATATGCAGTACTGAATGCTAACTACATGATGAGAAGATTATCTTCAGCTTATGACCTGCCATTTGACAGACATTGTAAGCATGAATTTGTCTTAAGCGGAAAAAGACAGAAAAAGCTTGGTGTGCGTACTCTTGATATTGCTAAACGCCTGCTTGATTTTGGCTATCACCCGCCAACAATCTACTTCCCGCTTAATGTGGAAGAGTGTATTATGATTGAGCCTACTGAAACAGAGTCTAAGGAAACGCTCGACAGCTTCATTGATGCGATGCTGCAAATTGCAAGAGAAGCAGAGGAGAATCCAGAAATCGTGCAGGAGGCTCCGCACACAACCGTAATCGGCCGTTTAGATGAAACTTTGGCAGCAAGAAAGCCAGTATTGAAATATGTAAAACAATAATAAAAATAGAAGGCCGGGACATAAGTATTTCACACACTCATAGAACCGAATGATTAGGGAGTCATCTTCTAATCATTCGGTTTTTTTATGAATATAAAATAACTGAGTGAAATGGAGCGGAGGACCCTCGACTCCTGTGGGCAATAGAGGAAAAGGTGAGACCCCGCAGGAGCTTGCTCCGAGGAGGCTCAGCTTCCTCCCCACGGAAAGCGAGGGTCCGCAGCGCAATGGAACGGCCTTGCTTAATTACCCAAACCAAGATAGTGAATATTCATGTTTGAGAAATATTAATTTCTTTTTGTCCCAGCCTCTTTACTTCTTTATGAACAATTATCTATAAGCACTTTCACATGTGTTAGCCTGAGGTTCATAATAGCAATGCTGTTTATATTGTCCCGCGAATGGCTGACCATACCAAGTAGGAGGACATGGGGCATACGGATTAAAGTACCACAGAGAATATTTAGACGGATGCTGGCGCCAATTTTTCAATACTTTTCGTGCCAGCTCTCTCTCAACCTCCCTAGCCGGGTTATAAAATAAATTTCCTTTTTGCACTGCTTCAAAAGAATAGTTGCCGCCCTGAATTTGAAAAATGACATCCCGAATTGATCTTACTTCCCTAAAATCCAAACAATCAGCAGCAGCTCGATTGACAATAACATTTCCAACCATGAGCATTCCCAGCTGCCCTTCACCCTCGGCTTCTGCTCTCATCATCCTTGCTATTAAATCAATGTCCTTGCTGGTATACCTTACTCTTGTCACGGCGATCACCTCTAAAATATTGTATGAAAAAACCTTTGATACATGTTAGCTTTTCATAATTTTTCTTCTTTGAATTCCTGTTGCAACAAGCTGTTTAGTGAATTTCTAGGATGTTTTATCTACACTATAAAATCAACTTTTGAGTTTATGAGACACACTTCAAGAAAGAATGGATACAAGAAGGAATTCCCATTTATATTGTTGAAGTTATTTTTGTAAATGAATAAAGAAGAGGTGGCACATGTATATATCACAATTAGAAGCAGGAAAGCTGACAGATCTCCAGATGTCCAAATTATTATTTTCAGATATTGAAGATGATCGTAAACCTGGAGATTGTATTTTTGTAGCTGGAAGCAGCAGGGCAATTCAATACCGGTTGCCAAAAGCTGTTGATTTATATCATGACGGCAGAGCAGCTAAAATGATCTTCACAGGGGGAGTGAAGTGGCATGGAAGCAGTGATCCGGAGG
>NZ_LT800494.1:1563731-1622952 GCF_900166665.1 Cytobacillus gottheilii
GACCGGACTCAATTGGCCGTGTAAAACCATACTACGGCAACTTTGGCATTAATGTACGTGCCTATACGTATATTCGCACAATGGGCCCTGATGGTCTAAAAGCTGTTACAGAATATGCAGTACTGAATGCTAACTACATGATGAGAAGATTATCTTCAGCTTATGACCTGCCATTTGACAGACATTGTAAGCATGAATTTGTCTTAAGCGGAAAAAGACAGAAAAAGCTTGGTGTGCGTACTCTTGATATTGCTAAACGCCTGCTTGATTTTGGCTATCACCCGCCAACAATCTACTTCCCGCTTAATGTGGAAGAGTGTATTATGATTGAGCCTACTGAAACAGAGTCTAAGGAAACGCTCGACAGCTTCATTGATGCGATGCTGCAAATTGCAAGAGAAGCAGAGGAGAATCCAGAAATCGTGCAGGAGGCTCCGCACACAACCGTAATCGGCCGTTTAGATGAAACTTTGGCAGCAAGAAAGCCAGTATTGAAATATGTAAAACAATAATAAAAATAGAAGGCCGGGACATAAGTATTTCACACACTCATAGAACCGAATGATTAGGGAGTCATCTTCTAATCATTCGGTTTTTTTATGAATATAAAATAACTGAGTGAAATGGAGCGGAGGACCCTCGACTCCTGTGGGCAATAGAGGAAAAGGTGAGACCCCGCAGGAGCTTGCTCCGAGGAGGCTCAGCTTCCTCCCCACGGAAAGCGAGGGTCCGCAGCGCAATGGAACGGCCTTGCTTAATTACCCAAACCAAGATAGTGAATATTCATGTTTGAGAAATATTAATTTCTTTTTGTCCCAGCCTCTTTACTTCTTTATGAACAATTATCTATAAGCACTTTCACATGTGTTAGCCTGAGGTTCATAATAGCAATGCTGTTTATATTGTCCCGCGAATGGCTGACCATACCAAGTAGGAGGACATGGGGCATACGGATTAAAGTACCACAGAGAATATTTAGACGGATGCTGGCGCCAATTTTTCAATACTTTTCGTGCCAGCTCTCTCTCAACCTCCCTAGCCGGGTTATAAAATAAATTTCCTTTTTGCACTGCTTCAAAAGAATAGTTGCCGCCCTGAATTTGAAAAATGACATCCCGAATTGATCTTACTTCCCTAAAATCCAAACAATCAGCAGCAGCTCGATTGACAATAACATTTCCAACCATGAGCATTCCCAGCTGCCCTTCACCCTCGGCTTCTGCTCTCATCATCCTTGCTATTAAATCAATGTCCTTGCTGGTATACCTTACTCTTGTCACGGCGATCACCTCTAAAATATTGTATGAAAAAACCTTTGATACATGTTAGCTTTTCATAATTTTTCTTCTTTGAATTCCTGTTGCAACAAGCTGTTTAGTGAATTTCTAGGATGTTTTATCTACACTATAAAATCAACTTTTGAGTTTATGAGACACACTTCAAGAAAGAATGGATACAAGAAGGAATTCCCATTTATATTGTTGAAGTTATTTTTGTAAATGAATAAAGAAGAGGTGGCACATGTATATATCACAATTAGAAGCAGGAAAGCTGACAGATCTCCAGATGTCCAAATTATTATTTTCAGATATTGAAGATGATCGTAAACCTGGAGATTGTATTTTTGTAGCTGGAAGCAGCAGGGCAATTCAATACCGGTTGCCAAAAGCTGTTGATTTATATCATGACGGCAGAGCAGCTAAAATGATCTTCACAGGGGGAGTGAAGTGGCATGGAAGCAGTGATCCGGAGGCGGTCATGCTAAAAAAAGAAGCCATTGCACTAGGCATACCAGAAAGTGATATTCTGGTAGAGGATACTTCCTTGCATACTTTAGAGAATGTGCTTGCCTCTCTTCTTGTCCTAGACAGAGAATTTCACCTCTTTAAAATAAAGCGGTTATTAGTGGTCACAGCTTCCTGGCATATGAGACGCTTACAATTAACGTTAGAGACATATATGCCTGACTGGATCCAATACACCCTTTGTCCTGCAGATGATCAGCACACAAGTGAGAATAACTGGTTTCTTAGTGAGATTGGCAGACAGCGTGTAGAAAGTGAATGTGCAAAAATCATTCAATATGTAAAACAAGGGGCGTTAAAAGACATGGAAATACAGTTTTGAGGGAGAAATGGTGAATTCCATGAAGTTGTACATCCTTTTACCAAAATAGCAAGTTAATCATTAATTTTATATAGGAGAATTGAGATAATGAATTTAGTTAAACCAACTATACAGCATTATGAACAAATCATGGCTTATCGGGAGGTGTTTTTAGAACGAGGAGAAACGCCTTATGGAGGCTCTTCCCTGCAAAAATTTACTGATTATCACAAGTGGTTGGATAATGTTATAAGTCAAGAGATTGAAGAACTTTTACCTCCGCACAAAGTCCCCGTCACTCAATTCCTAAGTATTGAAAATGGTGAGTTAATTGGACTAATCAATATTCGCCATGTATTAACACCAGAATTATTAATGAATGGAGGACATATCGGATATAGCATCCACCCAAATAGGCGCAGAAAAGGATATGCCGCTGAGCAGCTTCGGCTTAGCTTGCTTGAAGCGCAGAAACTTGGCTTAGAACAAATTTTGGTCACATGTGATAAAAGCAATATTGCTTCAGCAAAAACCATTGAAAAAGTTGGCGGTATTTTAGAGAATGAAATAAAGCCATTGAAATCAAAAGAATCAGTTTTGCGATACTGGATAAAAATATGATCCTGAGAATATAGGAAGCACATAAATAATAAAAAGCATACCTGAGATCATAGAGTGGCGGTTTTAAGCTAACGGTTTATTATAAGTTTATGTTAGAATGTGAAAAAACACAAAGAATGCAAGCGAGAATGAGAGGAGGGGACTTATGTTTAAAAAAATTCTAAAGCAAATTACAAAGATGTCCCGTGACAGCAGTGATCGAAGACGTCATTATCGTCGCTATAGCAGCAGTGACCGGAAGTATTACGGCCGGGGAAGCAGCAGCAGCCGTCGCTATAAACGGAATCCTTTGGGCGGAAGCAAGTATTATAAGAGGAGAGGCCGAAGCAGCAGTTAAATGGGATCTGCCTGCACATTCAATGCTGATTGAAGATCGGCTTTGATTTCGGCAATGTCTGAATATGGCTGATTGATTTGCAGCAGCCGTTTTAACAATCTGACCGTTTCCGGTTTTAACGAAAGTTCTTCTGTCCATGGAAGAGCTTTTTTGTATTTAGAGTTGAATGTTGTATAAAGCAAATACAGCAGAATCTCTCCTAGATCATAATAATCCTGCAGCTTCATCTCGATCATTTCCTGTTGATTTTGCGGCGATTGTGCTAAACCTAAATCGATCAAATAAAACTCCGCATTGTTTTCCATCACATTTGGGATCCGGATATCAAGGTGAAAAATGTCTATACTATGAAGATAGTCTATAAAGTCAAGCAGATGTGTCAAAACAAATAATGCTTCTTCCTCATTAAATGTTCGCTTTTTATGGAAAATGAGGTCTTCCAGATTATCACCTTCAATATAGCTCATGACATAAAATAAAGAACCATTACTAGAGAATGTTTCAAAAATCTTTGGTATATTTCTATGGTTAAGGCTGCTCAAAATAGACATTTCCTCTTTGAACATGTCAACCTCTTTTTTACACATATGCTTACTCGGACGCAGTTGTTTGATTACTTTTCTCTCGTTGGACACTAGTTCTCTGCACAAGTAAACAAGTCCGTAGCTTCCTGCTCCGATTATGTTCAAGATCTCATAGGCATCATTCAATATTGTTCCTTTTTTTATAGGTTTGTCTAAAAAGAATTGATACATTTTCCGCATGGCACGCAATATAAAAACTCCTTTAAAACATATTCGCTAAATTTTCATCTTTACATGATCGATCATACCAAAAAAACACGTAAAAAGTGTAAAGTGAATATATCAGCGTACTGAGAAGAATATAGGTCACATTAAATGCAAAAGAGGCGTCTTCACTTGAAGACAGCCTCTTACTGTATACATTCAAAAATTGAATTAGCATAACCACTTTGTCGTACAAAAGCTAATTTCATATATGAAGTATAAGTGCAAACTGCACGTGTTTATTTTTTCTTAACTTTGCCGCTCCATTTTTTAAAGCCGCCCTGCAGGTGACTAAGGTTTTTGTAGCCTTTTCTGCTTAAGAGCTGAGCCGCTCTGCCGCTTCTCATGCCGCTTTGGCAATATAAATAAACAGGCTTATCAGGACGCAATTCCTGGAGTCTCGTTTTAAGCTGGGAAAGCGGGATATTTCTAGAACCGAGTATATGTCCAGCTTCATACTCATTTGGTTCGCGGACATCAATCAGCTGCGCTTTGCGGTAGCCTTCACGAAATTCTTCCTCTGTGAGTGTTTTAACGATTCTCTTCTGAATTAGCCAGTTAACGACAGAATAAACCACAATCGCACCAAGCATAATCAGAAGGAAATAAAGGATATCCAATGTGTCTTTCTCCTTTCACACATATGATAAGACAAGTATAATTATATAAGGCATCACTATATGAGTAAAGAAAAATAGGTAATTTTTTATACGAAAGGTAAATGCTTTTTTTCTAAATGGAATTTTGCTAGACTTTGGTTTGACAGCAAGTTAATAACAATTCGAAAAAGAGGGTATAAAATGGCAAAGGAAGTATGGCGGTTTATCGATTCAGGAAATCATTCAGCAGCATTTAATATGGCGCTTGATGAAGCGCTTCTTGATTGGAATAGCGAAGGGAAAATCCCGCCGGTTATCCGTTTTTATGGCTGGGAGCCAGCGACATTATCGATTGGTTATTTTCAAAAAGTGGAAAAGGAAATAAATATGGATAGTGTTAAACAGCATGGGCTTGGATTTGTGCGTCGCCCAACTGGTGGCAGAGGCGTCTTGCACGAGCATGAACTTACATATAGTGTTATTGTTTCTGAAGAACATCCGGATATGCCGAAAACGGTTACAGAAGCCTACCGTGTTATATCTGAGGGAATTTTAAAGGGATTTCACAATCTTGGGATGGATGCATATTTTGCCGTGCCAAAAACAGAAGCAGATCGCGAATCATTAAAGAATCCCCGTTCTGCCGTATGTTTTGATGCACCAAGCTGGTATGAACTTGTTGTAGAAGGACGTAAGGTAGCTGGAAGTGCACAAACGAGACAGAAGGGTGTCATCCTCCAGCATGGCTCGATTCTTTTAGATCTTGATGAAGACAAGCTTTTCAGCTTGTTTAAATATCCTAATGAGCGCGTAAAAGAAAGAATGCAAAAGGCATTTAAAAACAAAGCAGTTGCCATTAATGAAATTGCTAAAGAAAATGTCACCATTGAAATGGCGAAAAAGGCTTTCAAAGAAGGTTTCGAGCAAGGCTTGGATATTAAACTTGAGCCATATGAGTTAACGGAAGAAGAATTAGCGTATGTCCATAAAATCGCTAAAGATCGTTATGAAAGTGATGAATGGAATTTTAAAAGATAATAAGACTAACAACCCTAGGCTGGAGAAGAGTGTTCCGGCCTTTTTTACGTTTCAATCCTAAGAATAGATAGGATTTTTGAAAAGCTGAGTGTGACAGATGATTTGACTGATTTTTGAAATCCTGTGTTTGATCTTGTTTGCGTAATTAATACACTTTTAATTTCTTAAATATGGATAACAAGGTCAAGTTTTCACAAGTAATACCTTCACCTTTATCAGGATATAGTACTCTCATTCAAGCTCTTTAGATCCACCTAATATCCGCTTTATCCCCGTATTTCGGAAATTACTCACATGCTCTAATCTTTCTCTTGCTTCGGGAGTTGATCTTCTAAGCCGATCCCCGTCCGCCTTTAAAACCCAGTAATTATTCTAATGCTGTTAAAAAAATCGTACTATTTTTCTCATTTCCTGCTTAAAGATGTAGTAGGCGAGTTCTGTGCAGGGGGTGGTGAACATGTATATTGATGGCGTGTTTTCTGGGGGAGGCATTAAGGGATTTGCTTTAGTTGGTGCATATGAGGTTGTGGAGAAGCGAGGCTTTCGTTTTAAAAGAGTAGCTGGAACTAGCGCTGGATCGATCGTGGCTGCGTTAATTGCAGCTCAATATACAAGTGATGAAATTGCTGAATTAATGAAGGAACTTGATGTGAAAACGTTTATGGATGATAGAAAAGCGATTATTCCATTTGCTGTGACAAAATGGATTTTCTTATATTGGAGATTAGGTCTGTATAAAGGCGCAGAGCTTGAAAAGTGGATGGAAGAGAAGTTAGCTTTAAGAGGAATTAGGACATTTTCAGATTTGCCTCCTCAGGCACTTCGCGTCGTTGCATCAGATTTAACAAATGGCAGGCTTGTTGTTATACCAGATGATCTTCCGAATTATGGAATAGATCATGGTTCCTTTTCTGTTGCCAAGGCAATTCGAATGAGCTGCAGTCTTCCGTATTTTTTTGAGCCAGTCAAATTGTATGCACAGCAACGAACCAGTCTAATGGTAGATGGCGGTGTATTGAGTAATTTTCCGATGTGGCTTTTTGATAAAGAAAATGTCAAAAAAGTCAGGCCTGTTCTTGGCATTAAGTTGAGCCACAATCTAAATGAACGCCCGGCGAAAAAAATTAATAATGCGTTTAAGCTGTATGAAGCGTTGTTTGAAACAATGAAAGACGCTCATGACGCTCGTTATATTTCCAGAAAACATGCGCAGAATATAATTTTTATTCCGACAGACGGTGTTCTGGCAACTGAATTTGAATTGACCGAGGAGAGAAGAAATGACCTGCTCGAGCTTGGCAGACAGTGTGCTCTTCAATTCTTCTCAAAATGGAGTTATTAGAATAGAAAAAAATCGGGCTTCTTTATAAAGATGCCCGATTTTTTCTTTTGCTCTTCTTTCCTTCTATAACGGTGAGCTGTACAGATGATTTTTTCTTTGGTTTTTTGATAGAGGTAAGCGAAGCAGTTTTTGGTTTGCGGTTTGCACTTGAAGACGCATCCTTTTTCATAAACCGTTTTTTTGATTTTCTGGCAGCTTGTTTAAAGGCCCGGTTTTCCTTGTTGCCACTGTTGCTGGAGGATACACGCGTAATCAGAAAATAGATAATTGCGATTATGATTGCAGCAACTGCAACTGTCCGCAATACGCCAAGTGGGTCTGAAAATAAACTGACGGCTATTCCCAAAATCCCCAATACAATGAGTGCTGCAACGACATAAAACGAAACTCGATTTTTCAAGAATGCCACCTCCTTGAGTTGTTATTAACAAAAGTTCATTTTGTCTAACAGTTTGTACACGATATACTTCTATATATTTTTTCCATAAAAGACATTTTTAAACGATAAAATTGAAGGTTGTAATCGTTATTATAATAAATTCTCTTTTTCTGCGTCAAAACCTTTTGATGAAATAAATAATGTTTAAGAAAAAGTGTATTAATGGCTTTGGTTGTTCATTCCAGCATAATCTCCTGCATCATATAAAATTTACAAATCGCATTAGAGGATGCAAGGAATATGTGCAGCGGGACATACTATGAATGGAGGTGTTCATTTTGGCGGATAAAGAAAATAAAAAGCTTGAACAAAATCAAAAGGATAAACCGATGTCTATAATGATGATGACGGTCTTAACAGGTTTGATTGGGGGAATTCTTTGGAGCGGTGTAGGGTATATTGCCAACGTATTTAATTTTACCGAAATTCCAGCAAATACAATCTTAGAGCCTTGGACAATAGGAGAATGGAAAGATGGCTGGTTAGGCATCATTATCTCGATTTTACTAATGGGAGCCATATCCATTGTGGCGGCTCTGCTTTATTATGCGATGTTAAGAAAATTTTACAGTATTTGGGTCGGGATCGGGTATGGAATTGTTTTATTTTTATTAGTTTTCCTCGTACTGAACCCGATTTTTCCTGGGATTCCTCCATTCGGGGAGCTTGAGCGGAATACAATTATAACTTCTGGCTGTTTATATATCTTGTATGGTGTATTTGTTGGTTATTCTATATCTTATGAAACTAGCGAGCTTAGAAAAATGGAGCAAAAGGCAGAGGAAGCCGATGCACAAAGCTAGGTCGCATAAGCCTTTTAAAAGAAAATAATCTGTCCTGATGCCTTCGGGACAGATCGATTTTTCGTTCTTACCCGGACTTGCCTGTAATCGCATATAAATTGACATCTTATCATTTCAATGAAAGTATCGGTATTCCTTCGTGCTTCAAACTTTCTTTTTTATTCAATTGCCATAATTGTGATAAAATAAAGATGTTGTATAAATTGTTTGGCAGAGGTGTAAGGAATGAAGAAAATACTGTTGCTGAATGGGCCGAATCTAAATATGCTTGGCAAAAGAGAACCTGGCATTTATGGTTCTGTTACTCTTTTACAAATAGAGGAGCAAATAAAAGAGGCGGCAGCAAAGCATGGAGCAGAATTGTCTGCGTTTCAGTCCAATCATGAAGGAGCTTTAATTGATAAGCTGCAGGAAGCAAACGCCTCTGAATATACAGGTGTTATTTTTAATCCTGGTGCCTTTACGCATTATAGTTATGCACTTAGGGACGCCATTGCAGGAATACAAATTCCTGTTGTAGAAGTACATATTTCAAACATCCATGCGAGAGAAGAGTTCCGTCATAAGTCTGTACTTGCACCTGTCAGTAAAGGGCAGATTGCTGGTTTAGGGGTTAAAGGCTATGAATTGGCACTTCTTGCGTTATTGGAATTGTAAAGGAGAGAGAAACATGGGGAAAATTGAAAAATTACGTTCAAAGTTTAGTGAATTGGGTATAGACGGAATGCTGATTACAAGTTCATATAATCGCCGCTATATGTCTGGTTTTACAGGAAGTGCTGGCGTTGTATTAATCAGTCAGGAAAAGGCACTGTTTATTACTGATTTCCGTTATGTTGAACAAGCAGGCAAGCAATGCGAAGGCTATGAGATTGTTCAGCATACTGGTGTGATCCCAGCTGAGGTAGAAGAACAGGTGAAGAAGCTGGGAATTTCAAAACTTGGATTTGAACAGGACTATGTTTCATTTGCTAGCTTTAAAACGTATGAAAAAGCTGTTTCTGCGGAACTTGTACCGATTTCCGGTGTTATTGAAAAGTTGCGCTTGATTAAGGATGCATCTGAGATTAAGATATTAAAGGAAGCTGCGAAGATCGCAGATGATGCTTTTTCGCATATATTAAACTTCATTAAGCCAGGCAAGACGGAAATTGAGGTTTCGAATGAGCTGGAATTCTTTATGAGAAAAGCTGGTGCTACTTCTTCTTCTTTTGATATTATTGTTGCTTCAGGATACCGTTCAGCTTATCCGCATGGTGTGGCAAGTGATAAAGTCATTGAAAGTGGTGATTTTGTCACAATGGATTTTGGTGCACTGTATAACGGCTATATTTCAGATATCACTCGTACAGTTGCTGTTGGACAGCCATCAGATCAGCTCGCAGAAATCTATAACGTGGTTTTAGAAGCACAATTAAAAGGAATGAATGGAATTAAGCCAGGTCTCACTGGAAAACAAGCTGATGCCTTAACTCGTGATCATATTACTGAAAAAGGCTTTGGCGAATACTTTGGTCACTCAACAGGTCATGGAATCGGTCTTGAAGTGCATGAAGGCCCAGGACTTTCCAGTAAATCAGAAGTAGTTTTAGAGCCGGGTATGGTTGTAACAGTAGAACCGGGAATTTACATTCCAGGCGTAGGCGGCGTTCGTATTGAAGATGATACGATTATTACAGCTGATCATAATGAATCGCTTACTCATTCTAAAAAAGATTTAATTATTTTGTAATGAAAATTGGAGGATTTTTTGCATGATTTCAGTAAATGACTTTCGTACAGGATTGACTATTGAAGTAGATAACGGCATTTGGCGCGTACTGGATTTCCAGCATGTTAAGCCAGGGAAAGGTGCTGCTTTTGTTCGTTCAAAGCTTAGAAACCTGCGTACAGGTGCGATCCAGGAAAAAACATTCCGTGGAGGAGAAAAAGTAGCAAAAGCACAAATTGATAACCGTAAAATGCAATATTTATATGCAAATGGTGATCAGCATGTGTTCATGGACAATGAATCATATGAGCAGATCGAACTTCCTGCAACTTCAATTGAGTACGAATTGAAGTTCTTGAAAGAGAACATGGAAATTCATATTATGATGTTCCAAGGCGAATCTCTTGGAATTGAACTGCCAAATACAGTTGAGCTTGTTGTAACTGAAACAGAGCCAGGCATTAAAGGGGATACTGCTTCAGGCGGTACAAAGCCAGCAATTATGGAGACGGGTTTAAGTGTTCAAGTGCCATTCTTCATTAACGAAGGTGACAAACTGATCATTAATACAACTGATAGTTCTTACGTATCTCGTGCATAATCATTAGCATCATACAAAAATCCCGAGGGTTATTTGCCCTCGGGATTTTCTGTTTATTAGAAATAAGAAAACTCTGCGATAACAATGCTTTTTATTGTTAATTCTCCCGCCTGAATTGGAACTGCTTCCGCTTTAGCCATTAGACCAGTACTGCTGAAAGGGGTTATTCCATCAGTTTGTAATTGTTCGGAGACACGCAGCGGTGTTTGATTCAATTGAACACCCATGCTCCTGGCAATAGCTTCTGCTTTCTCAACAGCATTAAATACGGCAATGGAAAGTGCTTGCTGCTTATAGGCATTTGGGGGTGAAGAAGTAAACTGAATGCTGTTCACTAAGTTTGCACCGTTCTGTACAGCGGCATCAACAATTTCTCCTGTCTTTTCCAATTCCTTTACTGTAATCTGCAGAAGGTGCTCAACTTGATAGCCCCGCAAAATTTGAGTGCCTTCATGATAGTCATAAACAGGGAATACTTGATAACTTGCCGTTTGGATCTGTTTTTCAGGAATGCCAAGCTCTTTAAGCCCATTTAATATATTTGTTATCTTAGCTGTGCTGAGCGCTTGAGCCTCATTTAGTGTCTTCTGTTCCTCCCTTACGCCCAGTTGGATTTGCGCCTCGGTCGGCTGTATTCTCCATTCTCCCACGCCGACAACCGTTATTCGTTTCTTTGAAGCAAAATGTCCAGTTTCCCGATAAAATGATTGTCCGTATACCATTCTCTCTCCTCCACTTGTGATGTATTGTTGGTCTTAACTATTTTATTCAGGGAGATGTCTTCGTTTTCCTTTAATGAATATCTTCTAATACGTCATATCTCTTTCCTCTGTTTGAGTCACAGCCTTCACATAAGAAGGATTGCCACGTTTAAAAATGTATGAACACTGCCTGTTCTTAATATCCACCTAAAAAAATTCAAACAAGGTCATAATGTCCACTCCGCAGCATACATTTAAAGTAATGAGAGCTAGTCCTATAGCTGTTGAAATTTTTAAAGGAGGCACTGCGTTATGGAAAACATTCTAGCCTATTTGCCAAATAACATTTCAGATCATTGCAAACATATTCCTCCAGATCATTTATCACAGCTTGAAGAAATTCGCGTACGCATCCACCGTCCGCTGGAATTGACTTGGAAAGGTGAGACAAGCTTCTTGCCTTACATTGCTACACATGATGATGCTGTTCAGCTTTTAAATAAAATCAGTCACCATTCGATTTATACATTAGAAGAAGAGTTGAAAAGGGGCTTTATTACAATAGAAGGCGGTCATCGAATTGGTCTTGCCGGGAAAGTCATTTTAGAAGGAGGGAAGGTGAAAGCGATAAGAGATATTTCTTCCTTCAATATTCGGATTGCTAAAGAACAGCTTGGTATTGCAGATAAGCTTATTCCTTTTATATATGACCGTGAGTGGAAGCATTCCATGATAATTGGTCCGCCGCAAACCGGAAAAACAACCCTTCTCCGTGATATAGCTAGAATCATTTCAAGCGGAGATCCTTCGGGACGGTTTCATGCTCAAAAGGTTGGAATCGTTGATGAAAGATCCGAAATTGCCGGGAGTGTAAACGGAATTCCAGAAATGACTTTTGGGCACCGCCTGGATGTGCTCGATGGCTGTCCAAAGGCTGAAGGCATGATGATGATGATTCGGTCCATGAGCCCAGATGTATTAATTGTGGACGAGATAGGATCTCATGAAGATAAAGAAGCGATTATGGAAGCTGTAAATGCAGGAATTAAGCTGATTATGACAACCCATGGCACCTCTTTTGAAGAAATTAAACAGCGTCCAACCTTAGCACCGATCCTTGAAGCCGGCATTTTTGAACGATTTATTGAATTGGATCGAAAACATGGACCAGGCGGAATTAAGAGCATTAAAGATGGACAAGGTTTACTAGTTACATCGGAAAAGCTGGCGATGTCAAAATGGTGAAAATCATTGGTGCTATTTTAATCATACTTGCTACCTCGTGGATTGGGTTTGAGGCGTCAAGGCATCTGAGTGAAAGACCGAGGCAGTTAAGGCAGCTGAAATCGGCTTTGCAGTCGCTGGATGCTGAAATTATGTATGGCCATACGCCCCTGCATGAAGCAGCAAGAAGGCTATCCGCTCAGCTATCAAATCCATTGGCTTCATTTTTTTCTTCATTTTCAAAGCGGTTAACAGAGACAGAGACGACTGTAAGAGACGCATGGGAGGATTGTCTAAAAGAGATCTGGGGCAAGACGGCGTTAAAGCAAGGGGAATTTGAAATCATGAAGCAGTTTGGTGAGACGCTGGGCAGACATGACCGGATTTCTCAGCAAAAGCAGATTATGCTCGCACTGGCTCATTTGGAAAGAGAAGTCAACGATGCTCATGAAAAACAGGCGAAATATGAAAGAATGGCCAAAAGCTTCGGATTTCTTTCTGGCCTGCTCATTATCATTTTATTAGTATAATACTTTTTTTACTTTTGAGGTAAGGAATCAAGAGGGCGAGAGCTTAGGAGGAGAAAAAATGGGCTTGGAAGTTGATATTATTTTCAAAATTGCTGGTGTAGGGATTGTTGTTGCCTTTCTTCATACCATTCTTGATCAAGTTGGCAAAAAAGAATACGCCCAGTGGGTCACCTTATTTGGTTTTATTTATATTTTGTTTATGGTCGCATCCATTGTCGATAATTTATTTCAAAAAATTAAATCTGTCTTTCTATTCCAAGGCTAAGGGAGGCGGCTGCCATTGAAATTCTTCAAATAGTCGGTCTTGGACTTGTTGCTACGTTCTTAGTTCTGATTGTAAAAGAGCAAAAGCCGAATTTTGCTTTTTTTATCGTTATGTTTGTCGGCTGCGCTATTTTTCTATTTTTAATTGACCAAGTTCATGCCATCATCATGATGATTGAAAAGATTGCTGTGAATGCAAATGTGAATATGGTCTATCTCGAAACGATTCTAAAGATCATAGGTATCGCTTATATTGCAGAATTCGCTTCGCAAATGACAAAAGATGCGGGGCAGGGAGCGATTGCCAGCAAGATTGAACTGGCAGGGAAGATTTTAATATTAGCAATGGCTATTCCGATTTTAACCGTTTTAATTGAAACAATTGTTCAAATGATTCCTAATTAGCAATTGAGCTTTGCACCACTAGACGCAGCAATATTCGTATTTCCTTTAAAGAGGTGTCCATATGAAGCACTATATCCGGAACGTGTTGATGTTAAGCTTTTTTGCTTTCTTCATATTTAGTCCGAGTGTACAAGCCTCCCCACAAACAGACAATGCCGACGCGGCGATCCATGCTGAAGATTTGCTTGATGACCAAATAGATTCTTTAAATCTTGATGAATTAAAGACGTTTTGGGAAGAGATCAGCACCACTTATGGAGGCTTTCTGCCAGAAAGTCAAAAAGGGAGTTTATATGAGTTTATTAAAGGAGACAAGCAGTTTTCCTTCCAGGAATGGGCTAAAGGTGCTCTGAAGTTTGCCTTCCATGAATTGATTGTGAATGGAAAATTGCTCGGAACTTTAATTCTGTTAACGGTATTTAGCATGTTTTTGCAATCTCTGCAAAATGCCTTTGAACAAAGCACGATCAGCAAGGTTGCGTATGCGATTGTGTTTATGGTTCTTATGATTATTGCGTTAAATAGCTTTCATGTTGCTATGCAATATACAGAAGATGCGATTAGCACAATGATTTCTTTTATTATGGCACTGATCCCATTGCTGCTGGCGCTGATTGCAACATCGGGCGGGATTGTATCAGCAGCATTTTTTCATCCTGTAATTCTCTTTCTCATGAATATAAGCGGACTGCTCATTCAATATGTGATTTTGCCTCTGCTGTTATTGTCCACTATTTTAAGCATTGTCAGTGCTTTGTCTGATCAATATAAAGTAACGCAGCTGGCCAACTTATTGCGGAATTGGAGCATCGGGCTTCTTGGTCTGTTTTTAACCGTATTTTTAGGCGTTATTTCTGTACAGGGCGCCTCTTCAGCTGTAACAGATGGAATCACGATAAAAACAGCCAAGTTTATTACTGGAAATTTTATTCCGGTTATTGGGCGAATGTTTACGGATGCAACAGATACAGTCATTAGTGCATCCGTGCTTTTGAAAAATACGGTCGGTATCGCAGGAGTGGCCATTTTAATCATTATTGCGGCATTTCCGGCAATCAAAATCTTAATGATTGCCTTCATTTACAAGTTTGCTGCAGCCATTCTCCAACCGCTTGGTGGTGGCCCGATTATCACTTGTCTGGACATTATCAGCAAAAGTGTCATTTATGTGTTTGCAGCATTGGCGGTTGTATCTTTAATGTTTTTCCTTAGTTTAACCGTTATCATTGCCGCAGGAAATTTAACAATGATGATCCGGTAAGGAGGCAGATGATGGATTTTATTAAAGAATGGATTACGAATATTATCCTGTTTATTCTCATTGCAACAGTCATAGATATGCTTCTGCCGAATACAAAGCTGCAGAAATACACAAAGATGGTTACCGGGCTCCTTTTAATCGCCATTATCCTTACTCCGATCCTGCAATTTATTTCGAAGGATTTCGAACAAGCCTTTGCTACAGTGCCCTCCTTCCAGGCTGTGAGTGAAAATAATATGGAAAATTCGATAGAAATGAAAAAAAAAGAAATACAAGCCTCACATGATGCATATATTTTAGAAAACATGGCTGTCCAACTGAAAATGGACGCAGAGGAGGAGTTGATGGCACAATACGGGCTGCAAATCGCTCATATCGAAATAGTATCTGAAGAAAAGGATGAAAACGACATTCCCGTCCTGCAGCAATTGATTGTTCAGTTGGAGCAGGCGCAGGAGGAAAGCGAGGCCGTTGAAGCGGTGGAGCCAGTAGATATAAATACAGGAAAACCGCTCCCTTCACGAACGGCAACTAATGATGCAAAGGATATTGCAGCACTCCTTTCCGATTCCTGGGATGTAGATGGACGAATAATTGACGTATTGATGGAAGGGGGGGCATAAACAGCAATGGACAAAGACAAAGGGCCCATTACGTTGTTGAAAAAATGGCTCTCAAAGGAAAATCAGCCTGATAAAAAGCCTGGAAAATACCATTATTTACTGCTCGTTCTCCTTTTTGGCGCTGCCATCATGCTGGTAAGCAATATGTTTTTCAGTGAAGAAGAATCCACCTCAGAGCTGCCAGTATTCAATAACAGTGATGAGAATAGCGAAGAGGAAGTTGCCGCATTTGGGCAAAAGCAGGGAGAAAGCACAGGTGCTATAACAGACTATGAAAAAATGTATGAATCTCAAATAAAAGAAGCACTGGACACCATAGCGGGAGTTGATGATGTAGCAGTTGTTGTCAATGTGGATGCTACAGAGAAAAAGGTGCTTGAAAAAAATAGAACAACTCAGACTCAAACAACAGACGAAACGGACCGTGAAGGCGGGAAGAGGGTTGTTGAGGATACATCAAAGGAAGAGCAGCTCGTCATCATCCGTGAAGGAGAAAAAGAGGTTCCTATTGTCATTGAAACGAAAAAACCATCGATCAGAGGGGTTTTAATTGTTGCAAAGGGAGCCGAAAACATCCAAGTGAAAAAAATGATTATTGAAGCAGTAACAAGAGCACTTGACGTGCCTAGCCATAGAGTATCTGTAATGCCTAAAAAATAAGAGGAGGAATCATAGATGTTATTAAAAAAACAAACGGTTTGGTTATTAACAATGTTAAGTTTAGTGGTGGTATTATCCGTGTATTACATTACATCCCCAGAACAAGGAAGTCAGGATCTTGCAGGTGTTGAAGAATCTGAAAATGTGGAAGAAACGGGGACTGCTGAAGAAGAAGCTGCAATGCAGGAGGAAAACGCAGATGCAACTGTTTCGACTGTAGAATCTGATGAAATGTTTGTTCAGCTTCGCCTGGATTTAGATGACCAAAGAAGCAAAGAAAAAGAAGCATTAACAGCGGTTGTGGCTTCTAGTGAAGCAACTACTGCTCAAATTAGCGAAGCTAAAGATCAGATTGAGCAATTAAATGAAATTGCCACAAAAGAACATACATTAGAGATGCTGATTAAATCGATGAACTATGAAGATGTTCTTGTTCGCGCCGAGGGTGATGAAGTGAGAATTACGGTAAAAGCAGAAGAACAGTCGAAAGCAGCAGCAAATGAAATCATCCGTGCAGCGAATAACGAAATTGAAAACCTGGGAGCAGTAGCTGTAGAATTTCAAATGAAATAAATGATATGAAAGCAGCTGGCGGTTTCGTCAGCTGCTTTCTGTATAAAAGATTAAATAGACACAGGTTCATAAGTGATTTTGCTAAAATCAATCTGTTAGGCAATCACAATATTAATAAAGTTAGCAGAAATACCTTAAAAATTTTTGTCTATTTATGATTTCATACTTCCACAAGGAATCAAGCTGTTCAATAGAGAAAATAATAAGAGAACAATAATACAGTTGAATTATCATAAGGTCTTATCGTATGATTATAGTAGCTAGTCATAATTCATGCACTTCTTCTTCAAGCTTTTGAATGAAGTGAAGTGCCAAGTGAACAAGGGGTGCAATAAATGTTAAAAGTAGAAGAAATTCGCGAATTGATTAAGCTTGTTGATGATTCAACGATTGATGAGTTTGTATATGAGCATGAAGGCTCCAAAATAAAGATGAAAAAAAAGGCTTCTGAAATCATGGTTTCTGCAGAGCCAGTAAAACAAGTGATGCAGCAGCCGCAAATACATACACAACCAGCCGTACAGCCAGCAGCTGCTGAAGCGCAGCCAGTACAGGACCTTGAACAGCCAAGCGCTGCTGCAGCTAGTGAACAAAGCAATCTTCATAAAATTGTTTCTCCAATGGTTGGAACTTTTTATCAATCTTCTTCACCAGAAGCTGGTCCTTATGTAAATGCCGGCAGCAAAGTTTATAAAGAAACGATTGTTTGTATCGTAGAAGCAATGAAATTATTTAATGAAATCGAAGCAGAAGTTAATGGTGAAATTGTTGAGGTTCTTGTAAAAGACGGACAGTTAGTAGAATATGGTCAGCCATTATTTTTAGTAAAGCCTGAGTAAGGGGGGCTGACAGGATGAATACGATGATAAAAAAAGTACTTATTGCTAATAGAGGAGAAATTGCTGTTAGGATTATTCGCGCATGCAGAGAGATGGGAATTGAGTCTGTTGCGGTTTATTCTGAGGCTGATAAGAATGCACTGCATGTACAGCTTGCGGATGAAGCATACTGTATTGGACCAACAATGTCTAAAGACAGCTATTTAAACTTTACGAATATAATCAGTGTGGCGAAGCTTACGGATTGTGATGCGATCCATCCAGGTTATGGATTTTTAGCTGAAAATGCTGACTTTGCAGAGCTATGCAGAGAGTGCAACATCATTTTTGTTGGGCCCACTCCAGAAGCGATTTCAAAAATGGGCACGAAGGATATTGCCCGTGAAACGATGAAAGAAGCTGGAGTTCCAATCGTGCCAGGCTCAAACGGGATCATTAAAGATGAAGAAGATGCGATAGCGCTGGCTAATCAAATTGAATATCCAGTGATCATTAAGGCTACTGCGGGCGGCGGCGGAAAAGGAATTCGGGTCGCTAAAAATGAGCAGGAGCTTATTAAAGGGATTGCTATTACTCAGCAGGAAGCACTCACGGCGTTCGGAAATCCTGGCGTTTATATTGAAAAATATATTGAGGACTTCCGCCATGTCGAAATACAGGTCCTTGCTGATAATTATGGAAACACCGTACATTTAGGAGAGCGAGATTGCAGCATTCAGCGAAGATTGCAAAAGCTGCTTGAAGAAACGCCATCACCTGCGTTAGATGGAGAAACACGCGAGGAAATGGGAAATGCAGCAGTGAAGGCTGCTGAGGCTGTCAACTACACTGGAGCAGGAACCATTGAGTTTATTTATGACTATAAAAATAGAAAGTTCTATTTTATGGAAATGAATACACGGATCCAAGTGGAACATCCAGTAACTGAGATGGTGACAGGTGTAGATTTAATTAAAGAACAGATTAAAGTAGCATCTGGAGAAAAGCTGGCATTTAATCAGCAGGATATTACGTATTCAGGCTGGTCTATTGAATGCAGAATTAATGCAGAGAATCCTGAAAAGAACTTTATGCCTTCAGCGGGGAAAATAGAAATGTATCTTCCTCCCGGCGGTTTAGGAGTTCGTGTGGATTCAGCTGCATATCCAGGCTATGTGATTCCGCCATTTTATGACTCAATGATTGCAAAAGTGATCACTTACGGCGATACTAGAGAAGAGGCAATCGCCCGTATGAAAAGAGCACTGAGCGAATTTATTATTGAAGGTGTTCATACAACCATTCCATTCCACTTAAAGCTTTTAAATCATGAACAATTTGTGGAAGGACAGTTTAATACGAAGTTTTTGGACATTTATGATGTAATGGGTGGTAAAGAATAATTGGAGGTGCTTTAGATTGAGTGAAAATCAAATGCTTGAAATGAATCAAGAGCATACTGGGTTAGGTAAGGTAGAGATTGCACCAGAGGTGATTGAAGTAATTGCCGGGATTGCGGCTGCAGAGGTTGAGGGTGTAGCGCAGATGCGCGGAAACTTTGCAACAGGTGTCGTTGAAAGACTTGGCAAAAAAAATCATGGCAAAGGTGTCAAAGTCGATCTGACAGAAGAAGGCATTAAAGTGGATATCTATTGCTTAATGAAGTTTGGCATATCCATTCCTAATGTCGCTCAAAAGATTCAAGATAACATTCGGCAAGCCCTCCTGAATATGACGGCCCTTGATGCAAGTGAAGTAAATATTCACGTTGTGGGTGTACTATTTGAAAACCAAAAGCAAGAGCCGGAATACGATCAGGAAATGTAAAACAACGCGAAAGCCAAGGACCTTTAAAAGTCTTTGGCTTTCCTTATGTTAATAAACAAATAACAATATGCTAAAAATCATAATCATGGAGAAATTAAGTACATAAGTGCGCATAATGGTGACATATGCTATTATCTTGTTATGTGTTTTTTTCGATGACGCGAAATAATGTGAAATAAAAGGGGTTAATGATATTCAATGAAAAGAAGAACTGCACGGGAAAAAGCTTTACAAGCATTATTCCAAATTGATGTAAGTGAAACAGATATAAACGAAGCAATTGAGCATGTCCTGGATGGCGCCCCTCAGGATCAATATTTAACGATGATGGTTGAAGGAGTTACAGAACATCGAGAGGTAATTGATCAGATGATTCAAAAACATCTTGAGAAGTGGACCATTGAAAGACTGGCGACTGTTGACCGAAATATATTAAGAATTGCCATTTTTGAGTTTAAGTACACAGAAGAACAGATTCCTGTGAACGTGGTACTGGATGAAGCTATAGAAGTAGCTAAATTATACGGTGATGACAAATCACCAAAATTTATTAATGGTGTCTTATCAAAAGTAAAAGCAGACATGCAATAACATATCTAGTGAATATGGGGTACAGATCTCCTTGATGGAGGATGGTGCCCCAATTGTTCGCTTGCCGGAGCATGAGGGCGGACTGGGCAGGAGGTTATGATGGATACACAGCGTTATTTAACTGTCATTGCATTAACAAAATATATAAAGAGAAAATTTGACAAAGATCCTCATCTCCAGGACGTATTGGTTAAAGGGGAAATTTCGAACTTTAAACAGCACTCTAGCGGGCATATGTATTTTACACTTAAAGATGAAAAGGCCCGTATTTTAGCCGTTATGTTTTCTCGATATAATCGCAATATGAAGTTTCAGCCTGAAAACGGGATGAAAATCCTTATTCGGGGTGATCTGACGGTATATGAGCAGAGCGGCCAATATCAAATTTACATAAAAGAAATGCAGCCGGACGGTATTGGAGAGTTGTATTTAGCTTATGAACAGCTAAAAGAGAAACTTGAAACAGAAGGGCTATTTTCTCAGAAAGAGAAACAAAACATTCCGAAATATCCTGAATGTGTGGGAGTCATTACTTCACCTACAGGAGCGGCAGTGCGGGATATTATCACTACAATAAGAAGAAGATATCCGATTGCCAGAATTATTGTTTATCCTGCTCTTGTTCAAGGAAATCAAGCCGCGCCTTCAATCGTTAACTGCATTAAACAAGCGAATGCAGACGGAAAAGCTGATGTGCTGATAGCTGGAAGAGGCGGAGGTTCAATCGAGGAACTATGGGCGTTTAACGAAGAGATGGTTGCTCGTGCAATATATAAATCTAAGCTGCCGATTATCTCTGCTGTTGGACATGAAACAGACTTTACCATTGCTGATTTCGTTGCGGATCTGCGTGCCCCTACCCCAACCGGTGCTGCAGAGTTAGCTGTTCCGCATATAGATGAACTGGCTGAACGAGTGTGGAATCGGCAATCAAGACTTATTAGAACAATGAGAGAAAGCGTGTCCCGGCAAACTATCAGACTAACAAGGATCCGCAAATCCTATGCTTTCAGAAATCCTCAAAAATTGTACGAGCAAAAGCTTGAGCAAGTTGATAAATATGCCGAGCAGCTTAAACGAGGGGCAGAAAAACTTTTTCTTATAAAAAAAGAAGAACAAAAGATACTGCTGAGAAGGCTAGATCGTGCCAGACCGCAGGATTTACTGCAGGAAGCAAAACAGCGCTATGATAAATCAAATAAATACTTAACAAGAAATATGACATCCATTATGCAGTCCAAACAAAAGGATTTTAAGCATTTACTATCCTCATTAGAGGCGATGAGCCCTCTGAAAATTATGGATAGAGGCTATAGCCTTGTCTATACAGAAACCGGGGCTTTGGCAAAGTCGGTACAAGCTTTAAATGTAAATGATAAGGTGAAAATTCAATTTTCGGATGGAGCGATAGATTGTACTGTAGTTGATACGGAGGGGAAATCAATATGACATCTGATAGAAAGTTATCTTTTGAGGAAGCGATGGAGCAGCTTGAAGAGATTGTAGATCAGCTTGAAGAAGGGGATGTGCCTCTTGAGGAAGCGATTGACATTTATAAAAAGGGGATGGAACTCTCAAAACTATGTCATGACAAGTTGAAAAATGTGGAATCTCAAATAGCAGAAATGATTACTGAGGATGGAAAGAGAGAGCCATTTGCCATCTCTGAGGAGGAATAGTTTTATGGGGGCAACGTTTAAAGAGTTTTCTAATCAATACAAAGACCTGCTAGAGAGCCATTTACGCACAGAAATGCTTTCACTTGAAACACCGCAGATCCTAAAAGACGCGATGATCTATTCATTAGAAGCGGGAGGCAAAAGGATACGTCCTCTTTTATTGTTTGCCACATTGGCTGCCTTTAAAAAAGATCCTAAAATAGGATTGGAAGCTGCATCAGCTATTGAGATGGTGCATACGTATTCACTTATTCATGATGATTTGCCAAGTATGGATGATGATGACTTGCGCAGAGGCAAACCTACTAATCATAAAGTGTACGGAGAAGCAGCTGCCATCCTTGCAGGAGATGCCTTGTTGACATATAGTTTTCAGCTGATTGCTTCGATTCAATCTGCAGAGACAGCGGCAGCAACAAAGCTGGCTTTAATTGCTGAGTTTGCAAAAGCTGCTGGTGCAGAAGGGATGGTTGGCGGACAGGTAGCTGATATGCAAGGGGAAGAAAAGCAATTAAATCTCGAAGAACTGGAATATATCCATGTGCACAAAACAGGGAAGCTCTTGGCTTATAGCGTGATTGCCGGCGCATTGCTTGCAGAAGCAAATGAAAGTTTAATTGATAAACTCAAAGCCTTCTCCTATCACTTAGGACTAGCTTTTCAGATCCGGGATGATATTCTTGATCTAGAAGGCACGGAAGAAATGATTGGTAAACCAGTTGGAAGCGATGAAAATAACCATAAGAGCACATATCCCTCCCTTTTATCAATGGAAGGTGCGAAAAATGCACTAAAGGAACATATAAGTGCAGCTAAAAAATATCTAAAGGAAACGGCTCTGGATACAGCTTATCTCGAGGAAATTACGGACTTAATTGCCGTAAGAGACAGCTAGTATAAAAGTTTCTATTTGGAAATTACCGCGAAATCATGTAATCTAATGATACTGAATTGAAAAAATAAATGATGAAATCGGTTTTTTTGAAAGCCAAACAGAAAAGTGAATAGCTGATGCCCGGATACTAAATGAATAAGAAGATGAAAGTGAGTGATCCTTACATGGATCTTTTAGACATTAAAGACCCAAAATTCCTAAAAGACCTTTCTATTAAGGAGTTGGAGGAGCTAAGTGCAGAAATCCGCTCGTTCCTTATTGAAAAACTCTCTGTAACTGGAGGTCATATCGGTCCGAATTTAGGAGTTGTCGAACTGACAATTGCCTTACACAAATGCTTTGACAGTCCTAAGGACAAAATTCTCTGGGATGTTGGACATCAATCGTATGTTCATAAAATCCTTACTGGGCGTGCCAGTCAATTTGATACGTTAAGACAATACAAAGGGATGTGCGGCTTTCCGAAAATGATTGAAAGTGATCATGACGTATGGGAAACCGGGCATAGTTCAACATCGCTTTCGGGTGCCATGGGTATGGTAATTGCCCGTGACCTGAAAAAAGAAAATTCACATGTCATTCCTGTCATTGGTGATGGAGCGCTAACAGGCGGCATGGCTTTAGAAGCTTTAAATCATATTGGACATGAGCAAAAAAATATGATTGTGATCTTAAATGATAATGAAATGTCTATTGCACCAAACGTGGGAGCGCTTCACAATGTTCTTGGACGTCTGAGAACAGCCGGTAAATATCATTGGGTTAAAGATGAACTGGAAATGCTGCTTAAAAAAGTACCTGCTGTTGGCGGCAAACTAGCTTCCACAGCTGAGAGGCTAAAAGATAGCTTAAAATACTTATTTGTTTCCGGTATGTTTTTTGAAGAGATGGGTTTTACTTATTTAGGACCTATTGATGGGCATAATTATGAAGAGCTGTTTGAAAACTTAAGATATGCTAAGAAAACAGAAGGACCTGTCCTTTTACATGTAATCACAAAAAAGGGAAAAGGCTACGATCCTGCAGAAAGCGATACCGTTGGAACTTGGCATGGAACAGGTCCATATAAAATTGATACTGGGGATTTTGTAAAGCCTGTAAATCCTCCTCCTGCATGGAGCAAGCTTGTAAGTGAAACCGTGCGAAAAGTGGCGCGCAAGGATGAAAGAATTGTCGCGATTACCCCAGCGATGCCGGTCGGTTCGAAGCTTGAAGGTTTTGCCAGTGAGTTCCCAGACAGAATGTTTGATGTTGGGATTGCCGAACAGCATGCTGCAACCGTAGCTGCCGGTCTGGCTACACAAAAAATGAAGCCATTCTTAGCGATTTATTCAACGTTTTTACAGCGGGCGTATGATCAAGTGCTGCATGACATTTGCCGTCAAAAGCTGAATGTATTTATTGGAATTGATCGTGCCGGTCTCGTAGGTGCCGATGGAGAGACGCATCAGGGTGTATTTGATATAGCTTTTATGCGCCACTTACCAAATATGGTACTAATGATGCCAAAGGATGAAAATGAAGGCCAGCATATGGTCAACACAGCACTTTCGTATGATGATGGTCCAATTGCCATGAGATTTCCGCGAGGGAATGGCATCGGAGTACCGATGGATGAAACGCTAAAGCGGATTCCTATTGGAACCTGGGAAGTATTAAAAGAAGGAAAAGACGCAGCTATTTTAACATTTGGAACAACAATTCCAATGGCAATGGAGGCGGCTGTACTTCTTGAGAAACAGGGATATTCCATTAAAGTTGTTAATGCGCGATTTATTAAGCCGCTTGATGAAAAAATGATGTCCGAGCTACTGGGCAGCAATATGCCTATTTTAACGATCGAAGAAGCTGTACTACAAGGCGGTTTCGGAAGCGCTGTTCTTGAATTCGCTCATGATCATGGATTCCACCATGCTGAAATTGATCGGATCGGAATTCCAGATGAATTCATTGAGCACGGCAGTGTCAATGAACTCTTGAAGGAAATTGGGATGACAACAGATGAAGTAGTTAAAAGATTAATGATGCTGGCAGGAAAAAAAAGAAAAAGGGCATAACAGATGAAAAATAAAAAAGAGCGTTTAGATATCCTTCTTGTCGAAAGAGGCCTTGCTGAAACAAGAGAAAAAGCCAAAAGGTCTGTAATGGCAGGACTTGTGTTCAGTAATGAAACCCGGCTCGACAAACCTGGAGAAAAGGTGGACTCAGAGATTCCGCTCATGATTAAAGGCAAAACGATGCCCTATGTCAGCCGCGGCGGGTTAAAGCTTGAAAAGGCACTGCAAGTTTTTGATTTAACTATTCAGGACAAAATCCTATTAGATATTGGGGCATCGACAGGCGGTTTCACAGATTGTGCTTTGCAAAATGGAGCTCAAATGTCATACGCCTTAGACGTTGGCTACAACCAGCTGGCATGGAAACTTCGGCAGGACGAGCGTGTGCACGTTATGGAAAGAACGAATTTCCGCTATGTGACACCTGCGGATCTTCCAAAAGGAATGCCTAGCTTTGCTTCAATTGACGTTTCATTCATTTCTTTGGAACTTATATTGCCTGTTCTAAAAACCTTACTTGTTCAAGGCAGTGACGTGGTGGCTCTTGTGAAGCCGCAATTCGAGGCTGGCCGTGATCAAGTAGGAAAAAAAGGCATTGTCCGGGATTCGAAGGTACACAACAGTGTCGTCGAAAAAATTATTCAGTTCTCCCTAAGCATCGGGTATGATGTGAAGGAATTATCCTTCTCGCCTATTACCGGTGGAGATGGCAACATTGAATTTCTGCTGCATTTGTACTGGTCAGGTGAGAAAGAAGCTGGAGAAAATAACTTAACGACAAGTGTAGAAGATGTAGTTAAAACTGCACATGAAGAGCTGAAAGCAAAGAAGAAAAATGATGAAGGATAAGCCCTAAAATGGCTTATCCTTTTTCATGCCTTTAGAAGAGGAATAGATAATTCCTTTGGCTGGTGTTTCTTTATTATTATTGTACAATATTGCTAAAATCGGCTAACATATGTAATAAAGGCAGACGACCCATACTTGTACACAATACAATTTTTATATATAAAAATTTCTAGAACTTGAGGTGGTATTTTCATGAATAAAGGGCAGCGCCATATAAAAATCCGGGAAATCATTACCATGAATGATATTGAAACCCAAGATGATTTAGTGGATGAATTAAAAAATGCAGGGTATAACGTAACACAGGCAACTGTGTCACGTGACATTAAAGAGCTACATCTGGTTAAGGTTCCTTTATTAGACGGACGATACAAATACAGTCTTCCAGCTGATCAGCGTTTTAATCCGCTGCAAAAACTGAAAAGAAATTTAATGGACGCTTTTGTGCGTATTGATATGGCTGGGCATTTGCTCGTTATGAAAACTTTGCCAGGAAATGCCATGGCAATCGGTGCCTTAATCGATAATTTAGATTGGGATGAAATTCTCGGCACCATATGTGGAGATGATACGTGTTTAATTATCTGTAGAACTCCTGAAGACACAGAAGCGATTTCAAATCGTTTTTTAGACATGCTGTAATTTGGGGTGAGGTTACATGTTAAATGAGCTTTGTATAAGAAATTTTGCCATTATTGAAGGCTTAGAAGTATCTTTTGAAAAAGGATTAACGGTTCTTTCTGGGGAAACAGGAGCAGGGAAGTCCATTATTATTGATGCCATTCATTTGCTGGTTGGCGGCAGGGGCTCAAGTGAATTTGTCAGACATGGAGAAGACAAAGCTGAAATTGAAGGGCTTTTTTTGCTCGATGATCCAAATCATCCCAGCTTTAAGAAAGCAGCTGAATTTGGAATTGAAATTGATGATGGCATGGTTGTTTTACGTCGTGACATATCCAAGTCCGGTAAAAGTGTGTGCCGTGTAAATGGGAAACTCGTTACAATATCAACCTTAAGAGAGTTCGGAAATACCTTAATTGATATACATGGACAGCACGAGCATCAGGAACTTATGGATGAATCACTCCATTTAGGTTTGCTTGATCAGTTTGGCGGACAAAAGATTCAATTAGCAAAAAGCGAGTATGAGGATATTTATCATTCTTACGAGGAAACGATTAAAAAGCTGAAAAGTCTAAATGAGAATGAACAGCAAATGGCCCATCGCCTTGATCTGATTCAGTTTCAATTAGAAGAAATTCAAAATGCTGATTTAAAACTGAATGAAGATGAAGAATTGCTGGAAGAGAAAAGAAAATTGACCAACTTTGAAAGTATATACGACGCTATGCAGACAGGTTATAATGCCCTGCAGGGCGAACAGAGAGGGATAGACTGGCTGAGTCTTGCTGTCAGCAATCTTGAGAGCGCTGCGGAGTTAGAGCCTAAGTATAAGGAGCTGGCAGAATCCGTTTCAAGCAGCTTTTATCAAATGGAAGATGCGGTCAGAACGATTCGCAATGAATTGGATTATCTTGAATTTGACCCAGTGCGGCTCAATGAAATTGAGGAAAGATTGAATGAAATTCACCAATTAAAGAGGAAATATGGTAAAAGTGTCCTCGATATATTAGAATACGCTTCTAAAATTGAAGAAGAAATTGAAACGCTTATAAATAAAGAAACGCATATTGATCAGCTTGAAAAACAAGCTGCCATGCTGAAAAAAGACCTCTTAGTGGAAGCAGAAGAACTAAGTAAACTGCGAAAAAATGCAGCTGTCCAGCTCACGAAATTAATTCATAAGGAATTAAAAGAGCTATATATGGAAAAGACTGTATTTGAGGTTGTGTTTTCAAGTGAAGATGACCGATTTTATAAAAATGGCATAGATGAAGCTGAATTTTATATTTCAACTAATCCGGGTGAACCATTAAAGCCGCTATCGAAAATTGCTTCAGGCGGAGAACTGTCGCGAATAATGCTCGCATTAAAAAGCATCTTTTCTAAGCATCAGGGCGTTACCTCGATCATTTTCGATGAGGTGGATACCGGTGTAAGCGGAAGAGTAGCTCAATCAATCGCTGAAAAGATTCATCATGTTGCAATCGGCTCACAGGTGCTCTGCATCTCGCATCTTCCACAAGTAGCTGCAATGGCAGATACGCATCTCTTTATTGCAAAAAATACAAAAAATGGACGAACTAAAACAACGGTGAAGCCATTAAGTGATGAAGAGAAAGTAAAAGAAATTGGAAGAATGATTTCAGGTGTGGAAATTACGGATTTAACCAAGGAGCATGCCAAGGAATTACTGAAGCTGGCACGTCAAATTAAAATACCATGAAAAGCTATCCAAAGGAGGGTAGCTTTTTTTATCCGTTTGGAGGTTATAAATGCAAGTGAAGCAGGCAAAATTATAGATGTAGCCATTTCGTGTTGGACTAGAAGCGAGGAGAGTGAATTAAATTGTCATATGATTTATTACGAAAAATAATTGGTGGAATTCTCCTTGTTTCATTAATTGCAATTGGTTTCTCTAAACCCTTCCAGGAGTATATTCAAATTCCGAATAGCATTACCATGTTTGAAGGAGATCAGTTGGAATTTTCTAAAGCAAGACCCGTTTCCGGAACAATAGCAGAGCCACAAAATAGTGTTTCCATTGAGCAGAGTACTGATTCAATTGCTTTAAATGGACTGGAAAACGGCAAAAATGAAATGCTGCTTGAACTAGCAGGATTTCCCATTAAAAAGGTTGATGTAAACGTATTAAAGGATTTTAAAGTAATACCTGGCGGACAATCGATCGGTGTAAAGCTGAATACTGTCGGTGTATTAGTGGTTGGCCATCACCAAGTGAATACAAGTAATGGCAAAACATCTCCAGGGGAATTAGCAGGAATTAAGGTTGGAGATATTATCACGGAAATTAACGGCACAACAATCGAAAAAATGGCTGATGTAGCTCCTTTTGTTCAGGAAGCCGGAAAGTCGGGCAATCCGCTGCAGATTGTGGTGACAAGAGAAGATGGTAAAGTAAAGACGCAGTTAACTCCTCTTAAAGAAGAAAACGAAGAATTATACAAGCTGGGTTTATATATAAGAGATTCAGCAGCAGGTATCGGTACAATGACATTTTTCCATCCTCAATCAAAAAAATATGGCGCACTTGGCCATGTCATATCGGATATGGATACTAAAAAACCAATCGTAGTTGATGATGGCCAGATCGTTCGATCAACGGTCACATCCATTGAAAAAGGAAGCAATGGAAATCCTGGTGAAAAATTGGCCAGATTTTCCTCAGATAAAGAAGTAATTGGAAATATAGTCAGGAATAGCCCGTTTGGCATCTTTGGGGAATTGAATCGCGGCATTAAAAATGGCATTATGGATAAACCAATGCCAATTGCACTTTCACATCAAGTAAAAGAAGGACCAGCTCAAATTCTGACGGTTGTTGAAAATGATGAAGTAAAACTTTTTGATATTGAAATTGTCAGCACCATTCCACAGAAGTTTCCAGCTACAAAAGGCATGGTCATTAAGGTAGTTGATGATGAGCTTCTAAACAAAACAGGCGGAATTGTTCAAGGTATGAGCGGCAGTCCCATAATCCAAAATGATAAAGTGATCGGTGCTGTCACACACGTTTTTGTTAACGACCCTACAAGCGGATATGGTGTCCATATAGAATGGATGCTGAATGAAGCAGGTATTAACATATACGAAGAGCCGGAAGAAAAGGCTTCTTAAAAATAACGGGGAATTTTCCCCGTTATTTTTATTGATTAAAGTATTGAATGCTGAAAAACATTAATTTTTTCAATTGATGTTTAATGATCTTAAATATGCTGTTGGATCGAACGGAGAGATTTGAGAGGGAGATTAAGCAACGGAGAGGCTTAGGCACCCGCCCTCCCGAAAGCGGGTGCCCAGGAGTGGAGCTCGCGACCTTTTTTTCTTAACCGAGTATAAATGAAAGCAACTGTTCAATTTAATTCACCTATGCTATCATTAAAATAAAGATTTTTCGACAAAAGCATAATCACATTAAATTAAATAGCGAATAAGGTCGAAAATAAGAGAAAATAAAAGGAAATAAAAGATTTTATAGGTTTTTTAAGAAAAAATTAAAAAACTAGAGGATTTTATGTTGCATTGTCGAAATTGTACTTTAGAATAAAATATATAAATAAAAAACTTGCCGTCTGCTTTTGCTTACAGCTTAAACAGTGGTGCAGGTTTAACTGCACTTTATAAAAAAATTAGCTACTTCACGGCTTTCGCTTCTGCGCTGCTAATTCTCATTATTCGTAAAGTGTAAAAAAGAGACCACAAATGGATCGAGGAGGAAACAAGAAGTGAAGAATATTAAGGTATGCGTAGTTGACGACAACCGCGAGCTTGTCGCTTTATTAGAGGAATATATGTCATCTCAGGATGATATGGAAGTGGTAGGAGTAGCACATAATGGCCAAGATTGTCTAAATATCATTGAAGATACAGAAATTGATGTCCTAGTACTAGATATTATTATGCCTCATTTAGATGGATTAGCAGTTCTTGAAAAAATGAAAGAACTAAATAAGCCGCTTCCAAATGTCATTATGTTAACGGCTTTCGGTCAAGAGGATGTAACGAAAAAAGCAGTGGATCTTGGAGCGTCTTATTTCATCTTAAAGCCATTTGACATGGATTACCTGGCAAGTCATATTCGTCAGGTCAGCGGAAAAACAAGTCCTGTCATGAGAAAATCTTCTTCATCAGTACTTCGTTCCTCCCACCAGACAGCAGAAGCGAAGCCGAAGAACCTTGATGCAAGCATCACTAGCATCATTCATGAAATAGGTGTCCCAGCGCATATTAAAGGTTATTTATATTTACGTGAAGCCATTTCCATGGTTTACAATGATATTGAATTGCTTGGTTCTATCACGAAAGTACTTTATCCGGATATTGCTAAGAAATACAATACAACTGCTTCACGGGTGGAACGGGCAATCAGACACGCCATTGAAGTTGCCTGGAGCCGCGGGAACATCGATTCCATCTCTTCACTATTTGGCTATACCGTATCAATGTCTAAAGCAAAACCAACCAACTCTGAGTTTATTGCAATGGTAGCTGATAAGCTGCGACTTGAACATAAAGCTTCTTGAGAGGGTAAGGATTAAGGTTTAAAGCATTTATATGTTAATAATAAAAATCAAAAAACATGTTTTGGTACCAATAAATATTTAAGCTATACCCTATGAACAAATTTGTTCATAGGGTTTTATGCTTGTGAAAAAGGAAGAAAACATGTAGGAATCGGAAACTGTTGGTACTTTTTTAATTTATTGGCAAAGTAAGAACCTATAAAAAATACAATTCATATGAAGAGGCATTAAAGAGAAGAGAATAGAGGCCAAATAACTAATGGCCCGATGAAAAACAGCAATTTGAATCAACCTTTTATAATATGCTCAACTTGCACCATCAGATAGTTGACGGTATGAGGATAACGAAGAATAGGGATGAGGGTAAAGATTACGTATATATTGTTAGAGGAGTTATAAGATACTTAGGTGATTTATGAATAATCGAATAAATTTAATGGCTTTCCTCCTGATCGTTTTATCATTCAAGATGATTTAGACGAGGTGTATTATAATTTTATGATACATATCATTAGATATTGAAGATAAATACCGAGATCTTTAAGCTCAAAGAAAGCATGGATAAGTTTAGAACATATAAAAACTTAATTGAAGCTAAAAAACTTTCCAGTATAACAAACTAATTAGTTCGGAGTTTTTTGAAAATAAAAACAAAAACGTGCCCTATTCAGCACGTTCCTCATATTTATAACCCGTTAATTCGGCAATATCCCTATCAAGTTTTTTTGTGTGCGGGAAACAATAAACCTGATACTTGGGATTCTCTCGATTACGCATTGTATGGTGAAGATCATTTCCTGCCCGAACAAGAGCCATTGCAAGACTTTTCTTGTAGATATTTTTCAATGGTAGGTTCCCTTCAACTTGAGGAGGTGCTTCCTCATTTTCCTGGTCTTCAACACTGTTAGCATGAGACCCTTCGTTAAGTTCTTGCCAGCCATTCAAAAACTTTTCATATGTTTTCTGCATTGCAGAGGGGGTTAAATGGGTGTATATGTAATAACCTTCTTTAACAAAGATGTTTTTCTTTTTGCTTCCATTAATTGAAACGAAGTATTCATTGTCGCTGGTACGTATTCCAGCCTGTTCAATTTTATCTATTGTCTTTTGAAGATCCTTTTCCATAAAATATGCCCAGAAATTGCGAAAGATTTGAGCATGTGATTTTTCTTCCCAAACTATTGTTTCTCCGTTTACGTCCATTTCAAACTTTTGTTTCTTTTCCATAAGTAACCTTCCCCCTATTATGTAACCTTTCTCAGGAATTTCCTATAAGCAATTAAAAATCCTCGTAGTAAGATAAGTCCTTGCTGATCAATAATTGTTCAAGTTCAAACACATTAGATGCCCTGGCTTTTTTGATTAGGAAGACACTTACAAACAGGGATTTATTTTAGCGTGTATGCCATTGTCTTCCTTCATTATATATAAAAATTATATTTTTTGCCGTCATGGAACTCTACGACCATAACTCTTAAATTAATCCTTCTCTCTTAATTTTATAATTAATCTGTTAATTATGGGATTGCCATGTATATTTTATATTTTTATATGTACAAAAAAAGCATCATGCGCCATCTCCTGATGGTAGCATAATGCTTTTTTTGTATTTTTTAAAAGAATGTCAGCAGAAGGGTCACCGGCAGATATTAATTGGATTCGTGCTATTCGGATTCGTCTTTATTTAATTCTGCGAGTTTTTGAATTAAGATATGCTGCGGCATATGCATAATTTGTTCGAGTGGAACATTTAGCTTTTCTGACAGTTTTAACGCAGTTTCTGGGCTTATTTGCAATGGTCTCATGAATTGCGCTCCCTTCCGGTAGGTCTTTGAAAGCGTGTTTGAACCTTATTTTTCTTGCGGTCACGATGGAGTATAAAGCCAGCTACAAAGCCTAAACCTAAAACGAAAAGAATAAGACCGGCAATAAACTGCATCCATAGGTACGGAAATGGAGACTGCAGGATACCGAAGACCATATCTCGCATTAATTTAATTCCATAAGCGGCAAGTGCCCCTGGTATAAGCAGGACAATAAGTGCGATTATTCGTATCATATCTATATTCCCTCAATTATAATCAATATTTTTGTGTATAGTGAAAATGATAAATCAATGCTGTAATTTGTCAAGTGTCTGTTAAAAGGATACAATATACTATGAAAAGATTTGCGCAGCAACTTGAAAAAAATTTCAAGCTGGAGGAACGTGCAATTATGCAAAAAGTGTTGATTGTAGGAGCAGGTAAAGGCGGAACAGCCATTTTGAAATTACTAAAATCAATCAGTGTCCTTCAAGTCGTGGCAGTGGTTGACAAGAACAATGATGCTCCCGGCATTCTGCTGGCACGAAGTGAGAGGATCCCTACCGGTTCTGATTGGAAGGATTACATCCATCAAGACATTGACATTATTGTTGAGGTTACAGGTAGTGAAAAGGTATTTACTGATTTGAGGGATGCACGCGACAGAAATACAGTTTTGATTCCTGGGACGGTTGCATTTCTCATCTCACAGCTGTTAGAAGAAAAAGAAAGTTTAATTACAAGATTAAAAAATCAAACCCATAAATTTGATCTAATCTTTAACGCAACCGACAATGGCATGATTGTCATCAATAAAGACGAAGAAATTATTCTTTTTAATAAGAGTGCAGCTCATATGACTGACGTGAAGCAAAATGCTGTCATTGGGCAAAAAATAATAGATGTTATTAAAGAAAGCCGTCTGCCATACATACTAAAAACAAAAAAGGCAGAAATCAATCAGGAGTTTACGCTGAACAACGGGCAAAAGATTATCACAACTAGAATTCCGATTATTGGGGATGAAGAAGAATTAATCGGAGCGATTGCTATTTTTAAAGATATTACCGAAATGGTCAGCCTTGCAGAAGAAATGACGGGTTTAAAAGAAATAAAGACGATGCTGCAGGCGATTATACAATCAAGTGATGAAGCTATATCGGTTGTGGATGAGAATGGAAAAGGGATGATGATCAATCCAGCGTATTCACGTATAACTGGATTATCAGAAACGGAGATCATCGGTAAACCTGCGACTGCAGATATTTCTGAAGGTGAAAGTGTTCATATGAAAGTCCTTCAAACGAGAAGAGCGGTCAGAGGAGTGGCAATGCGGGTTGGCCCAAAGGAAAAGGAAGTAGTGGTTAATGTAGCTCCTGTGATTGTTGATGGTGTGCTCAAGGGCAGTGTAGGTGTCCTTCATGATGTTTCTGAAATACAAAACTTAAATAGGGAGCTTTCAAGAGCAAGGCAGCTGATTCGGACCTTGGAAGCCAAATATTCGTTTCAGGATATTATTGGAAGTTCAGAGGAAATGACCATTGCGATTGAACAGGCAAAGTTAGGAGCGAAAACACCTGCAACAGTTCTGCTCAGAGGCGAATCTGGAACAGGCAAAGAGCTATTCGCACATGCAATACATAATGCCAGCGATCGAAAATATAACAAGTTTATCCGTGTGAATTGTGCCGCGATTTCTGAATCACTGTTAGAAAGTGAATTATTTGGATATGAAGAAGGAGCATTTTCTGGTGCAAAGAGAGGCGGAAAACGAGGGCTTTTTGAAGAGGCGGATAAAGGAAGTATCTTCTTGGATGAAATTGGAGAGTTAACAGCCAATACCCAAGCCAAACTATTAAGAGTGCTTCAGGAAGGTGAAATTACAAGAGTAGGCAGTACAAAACCAATTCAAATAAATGTTCGAATCATTGCCGCTACGAATGTAAATCTTGAAAAGGCGATTGCAAATGGAACCTTCCGTGAGGATCTTTATTATCGACTGAACAGAATGCCAATTCATATTCCGCCATTAAGGAAAAGAAGAGAAGACATTCCCCTTTTATGTGAGCATTTACTGCAAAAGATTAATCAAGAATATGGACGCAATGTTGAAGGTCTGACAAGGGAAGCGATTGAAAAACTCATGACATACGATTGGCCGGGAAATGTCCGTGAACTTGATAATATTCTCGGAAGAGCTGTCATTTTTATGGGATATCATGAAACAGAAATTGATCAATCACATGTTCCTGTTCTGGTAAGCTCTCTTAAAACACAGAGCCAAGAACCATTTGCAGAAGTACTTGACCAAAATGTCACACTTGCACAGCTTGTTGAGGAATTTGAGAGCAAGCAGATAAGCAGGACGCTTGCGAAAGCGAATGGAAATAAAACACTTGCAGCGAAAATGCTTGGACTGTCTGTTCGAAATTTATATTACAAGATGGAAAAATACAATCTTGCAAATAATAGCATGCAATAATTTGCGCACCTTGAAATTTTTTTCATGGTTAGGTATTGCTTATAAAGCGTTTTCAATGGTTTTTATGTTGGCACGCTTCTTGCATATTAAATGAATGGTGATAACAACCTCTCGTCTTTCATACTAAATGCACTACAAATTAACAAATACTTATTATCATGTTAGGGGTTGAGGCAATTGAAATTGGATGTGCTTTTTTCTAGAGCAGCCCAATTTGAAGGGAAAACGGTAGCAGTCGCTGCAGCTGAGGACCATGAGGTATTGCAAGCTGTAGCAAATGCTCTTAAGATGGACCTTGCTCAATTTTTGCTTTTCGGGAATAAGGATGAAATATCTAAGATCCTTGAGAAAATTGACAATAGCATTATTAACCATGAAAAGGTAAAGATCATTCATGCTGATTCACCTGCTTTGGCTTCTGACCTTGCCGTTAAAGCTGTCAGCCAAAAAGAAGCAGATGTTCTTATGAAAGGCCATGTTAGTACAGCTGTTATTCTAAAGTCAGTTTTAAATAAGGAATACGGCCTGAGAACTGGCAATGTCTTGTCACATGTAGCTGTTTTCGAAGTGCCTGGGTTTAAATCCTTCAAAATTGTTACGGATGCAGCAATGAACCTTGCACCCGATTTGAATCAGAAGGTGCAAATTACAAATAACGCTGTCACGATCGCCAGAAGCATTGGGATTGAAGTGCCAAAAGTAGCAGCCATTGCGGCAGTTGAGGTTGTCAATCCTGCCATGCAGGCAACACTTGATGCAGCAGCCTTAACACAAATGAACCAGCGCGGCCAAATAAAGAATTGCACGATTGATGGTCCGCTTGCCCTGGATAACGCTGTTTCAGAGCAGGCTGCCGCCAATAAGGGCATCAGTGGCGAAGTGGCGGGTCAGGCTGATATTTTGCTTGTACCGACCATCGAGGTTGGGAATACTCTTTATAAATCTCTTATTTATTTTGCACGAGCCAAAGTAGGTGCCGTAATTGCTGGTGCCAAAGCTCCAATTGTATTAACATCTCGAGCGGATTCAGCAGAGAGTAAGCTGTATTCATTAGCTCTTGCCATATGCTCTGTTCCAAGATAATACTTTAAAACTTTATTGAACATAAAGCCGATAGTTAGTATAAGAATACTCAAATAAAACTTCCTGGGGAGGAATTACAAATGGAAATTTTCAAATATCTAGAAAAATATGATTACGAACAAGTAGTTTTTTGTCAAGATAAGCAATCAGGGTTAAAAGCCATAATCGCTATCCATGATACAACTCTTGGTCCTGCACTCGGAGGAACACGGATGTGGACTTACGCTTCTGAAGAAGATGCCATTGAAGATGCGCTGCGGTTAGCAAAAGGAATGACCTATAAAAATGCCGCAGCGGGCTTAAACCTGGGCGGAGGGAAAACGGTTATTATTGGTGATCCACGCAAAGATAAAAATGAAGAAATGTTCCGTGCATTTGGCCGCTACATTCAAGGATTAAACGGCCGCTATATTACGGCTGAGGATGTAGGGACAACTGTTGCCGATATGGATTTAATTCATGAAGAAACAGATTACGTAACGGGTATTTCTCCAGCCTTTGGCTCATCAGGAAACCCTTCTCCTGTTACAGCATATGGCTGTTATGTAGGCATGAAAGCAGCTGCTAAAGAAGCATTTGGGACAGATTCTTTAGAAGGAAAAGTTGTTGCTGTTCAAGGTGTCGGAAACGTTGCTTATCATTTATGTAAGCATCTGCACGAAGAAGGTGCTCAATTAATCGTAACGGATATTAATAAAGAAGCAGTGCAGCGTGCTGTTGATGATTTTGGTGCTAAAGCGGTTGAGCCTGATGAAATTTATGCTGTTGACTGTGATATTTATGCTCCGTGTGCACTTGGTGCAACTATTAACGATGAAACAATTCCGCAGCTGAAGGCAAAAGTAATTGCTGGTTCTGCCAATAATCAATTGAAAGAAGAACGTCATGGTGACATCATTCATGAAATGGGCATTGTTTATGCACCAGATTATGTTATTAATGCAGGCGGAGTCATCAACGTTGCAGATGAACTATATGGCTACAATGCTGAACGCGCTATGAAGAAAGTGGAAGGTCTGTATGACACAATTGCAAAGGTCATGGATATCTCGAAGCGTGATGGTATTCCAACCTATAAAGCTGCAGACCGAATGGCTGAAGAAAGAATTGAAAGAATGCGCAATTCCCGCAGTCAATTTCTGCAAAACGGCCACAATATTTTAAGCCGCCGATAAAAGGGCAGCTTCTAGTGAAAAATGCAGAGCGCTGAACAAAATTTCAGCGTCTTTGTCTTTTGAATAAAAAATGCGGATCTAATACCGCGTATTTAATGGAGGTTTAATCGTGCAGGAGCATACAAATCGAATTCTCGTCATCAATCCTGGATCAACATCTACGAAAATTGGCGTTTTCGATAATGATCTATCTATTTTTGAAAAAACCATTCGGCATGATGCGGAACTAATCAGCTCGTTTGAACAAATCATTGATCAATATGAGTTTCGCAAAAACGCTATTTTAGAATCTTTAGATAGCGAAGGAATTAATATATCTAAACTTAATGCAGTGTGCGGCCGTGGCGGATTACTTCGTCCGATTGAAGGTGGTACATATTCTGTTAACGATGAAATGCTAAAAGACCTGCGTGCGGGATTTGCGGGACAGCATGCTTCGAACCTCGGCGGAATTTTAGCATTTGAAATTGCTTCTGGATTGAACATTCCATCATTTATCGTCGATCCAGTTGTTGTTGATGAGTTGGAACCAATTGCGAAAATTTCAGGATTCTCCCTGATTGAAAGAACAAGCATTTTTCATGCTCTAAACCAAAAAGCAGTTGCACGCAGAGTGGCAAAGGAGCTTGGAAAGCCTTATGAACAGTTAAACTTAATTGTTACTCATATGGGCGGCGGTATAACGGTTGGTGCACATAAAAACGGGAAGGTTATTGATGTTAATAACGGACTTCATGGAGATGGTCCATTTAGCCCGGAACGTGCAGGAACAGTCCCGGCTGGAGATCTTATCTCTCTATGCTATTCTGGCAGCTATTACCGCGAGGAAGTTATGAAAATGTTGGTAGGCCAAGGCGGACTTGTAGGTTATTTAGGTACAAATGATGCCGTTAAAGTTGAAGAAATGATTAAAAATGGAGATGAAAAGGCTAAGCTTGTATATGATGCCATGGCTTATCAGGTTGCAAAAGAAATAGGTTCGGCCGGGGCTGTGCTCAGCGGCAAGGTTGACGCCATCATTATTACAGGCGGATTGGCTTACGGCAAGGATTTTGTAAAAGAAATCAGCAATCGCATCAGCTGGATTGCAGATGTTATTGTAAAGCCGGGAGAAAACGAACTTCAGGCTCTTGCAGAAGGGGCATTGCGAGTGTTGCTCGGTGAAGAAGGACCAAAAGATTATCCTGGTACAATATCAAGCAGAACGGCTGTAAAATAGGAGGAACGAACATGGCACAAGAATATGATTTGGTCATTCTTGGCGGAGGTACAGGCGGTTATGTAGCAGCAATCCGCGCATCTCAGCTTGGATTAAAGACAGCATTAGTTGAAAAAGGGAAGCTTGGCGGCACATGTCTGCATAATGGCTGTATTCCAAGCAAGGCTTTGTTAAGGAGTGCTGAAGTATATGCAACGGCAAAGCGCAGTGATGAATACGGTATTATGACGAGTGATGTAACAGTAGATTTCGGCAAAGTACAAGAACGTAAAGGGAAAATCGTTGAGACTCTTCATAAAGGCGTTCAACATTTAATGAAACAAGGAAAAATTGATGTGTACGAAGGCCTTGGCCGTATACTGGGACCATCGATTTTCTCACCTATGCCTGGGACCATATCCGTTGAGATGAACAATGGCGAGGAAAATGAAATGCTGATTCCTAAGAATGTGATAGTAGCTACTGGTTCCCGTCCTCGTACATTGCCTGGATTAGAAATTGGCGGCAATGTTATGACATCTGATGAGGCTCTTAAGCTGGAGGAAATTCCTTCTTCTATTATCATCGTCGGCGGCGGTGTAATTGGGATTGAGTGGGCATCAATGTTATCAGACTTTGGCGCTGAAGTTACGGTCATTGAGTATGCAGACCGCATTATTCCGACAGAAGATAAAGAGATTTCAAAAGAAATGCAGCGTCTGATGAAGAAAAAAGGCGTTAAAATCGTAACAAATGCAAAAGTTTTGCCTGAAACATTATCACAAGGTGATCAAGTAACCATATCCGCTGAAGTGAAGGGCGAACAGAAACAATTCACCGCTGAAAAACTGCTGGTTTCGGTTGGCAGACAGGCAAACACTGAGGGAATCGGCATTGAAAATACCGATATTCAGGTTGAAAAAGGCGCTATTCTGGTCAACGAATACTATCAAACAAAAGAATCACATATTTATGCGATTGGAGATGTCATCGGCGGCTTACAGCTTGCCCATGTTGCTTCACATGAAGGGATTACCGCAGTTGAACATATTGCCGGAGAAAATCCTTCGCCGCTTGATTATCGTTTGATTTCTAAATGTATTTACAGTTCACCGGAAGCAGCAAGTGTTGGCTATACAGAAGATGAAGCGAGGGAAAAAGGCTACAAAGTGAAAACCGGCAAGTTCTCTTTCCGTGCGATCGGAAAAGCGCTCGTGTATGGCGAATCAGATGGCTTTGTCAAAATCATTGCTGATGAAGAAACAAACGATCTTTTAGGCGTGCATATGATTGGACCGCATGTGACAGATATGATTTCTGAAGCTGGTCTTGCAATGGTATTAGATGCAACACCATGGGAGGTTGCACATACGATTCACCCGCATCCAACATTATCAGAAGCCATCGGGGAAGCTGCTCTTGCTGTTGAAGGCAAGGCTATTCACGGCTAGACCGACACTACATATATTTAGGAGGTTATACAATGGATAAAAACCGTCATAAAGCATTAGGCTTAAGTGATGAACAAGTTCTTGAAATGTATGAAACAATGCTGCTTGCTCGCCGAATCGATGAGCGGATGTGGCTTTTAAACCGTGCAGGTAAAATTCCTTTTGTTATTTCATGTCAGGGGCAGGAAGCTGCACAAGTTGGAGCCGCATTTGCCTTAGATCGTGAAAAAGATTATGCGCTTCCATACTACCGTGATATGGGAGTGGTATTAGCTTTTGGCATGACTGCAAGAGAGCTTATGCTTTCAGGATTTGCAAAGGCAGAGGATCCAAACTCAGGCGGACGCCAGATGCCAGGACACTTTGGACAAAAGAAAAATCGAATTGTTACAGGATCTTCGCCTGTTACAACTCAGGTGCCGCACGCAGTAGGAATCGCGTTGGCAGGCAAAATGGAAGGCAAAGATCTTGTTACGTTTGTAACCTTTGGAGAAGGCTCATCCAACCAGGGTGATTTCCATGAAGGCGCCAATTTTGCAGGTGTACACAAGCTTCCGGTCATTTTTATGTGTGAAAATAATAAATATGCGATTTCTGTTCCAATTGAGAAGCAATTGGCATGTGAAAAAGTATCTGATCGTGCTATTGGCTATGGAATGCCAGGCGTTACGGTTGATGGAAATGATCCATTAGCGGTTTATGAAGCTGTTAAGGAAGCGGCTGACAGAGGACGCCGCGGAGAAGGTCCAACATTAGTTGAAACCGTTTCTTATCGTTTAACACCGCACTCTTCTGATGATGATGACCGCAGCTATCGTGCTCCAGAAGAAGTGGCTGAAGCGAAAACAAAGGATTCCATCATTACTTTTGGTGCGTACTTAAAAGAAAATGGAATCATGGATGATGCAAAGGAAAAAGAAATCAATGATCGTATTATGGATTTGGTGAATGAGGCAACGGATTATGCTGAGAATGCGCCATATGCAAATCCAGAAGATGCATTAAAATACGTTTACGCTGAATAGCAGGGGGGAGAAAACATGGCTGTTATTTCTTATATTGATGCGGTTACAATGGCAATCCGCGAAGAAATGGAAAGAGATTCAAAAGTATTTGTATTAGGTGAAGATGTAGGGTTAAAGGGTGGAGTTTTTAAAGCGACTCAAGGATTATATGATCAATTTGGCGAAGATCGTGTGATTGATACGCCTTTGGCTGAGTCAGCTATTGCAGGTGTTGGAATTGGCGCAGCAATGTACGGAATGCGTCCGATTGCGGAGATGCAATTTGCTGACTTTATCATGCCTGCCGTTAACCAAATTATTTCTGAGGCTGCTAGAATTCGCTATCGTTCTAATAATGATTGGAGCTGTCCAATGGTCATTCGTGCTCCTTATGGCGGCGGTGTACATGGTGCATTATATCATTCTCAATCCGTTGAAGCAGTTTTTGCGAATCAGCCTGGATTAAAAATCGTCATGCCTTCAACTCCTTACGATGTGAAAGGCTTGCTGAAGGCAGCCATTCGAGATGAAGATCCAGTTTTATTCTTTGAACATAAACGTGCGTATCGTTTGATCAAAGGTGAAGTGCCTACTGATGATTATGTATTGCCCATCGGCAAAGCAGACGTAAAACGCGAAGGTGAAGACATAACGGTTATTACATATGGTTTATGTGTTCACTTTGCACTGCAGGCGGCTGAAAGATTGGCTAAAGACGGTATTTCTGCTCATATTCTTGATTTAAGAACCATTTACCCGCTTGATAAAGAAGCGATCATCGAAGCTGCTTCTAAGACTGGAAAAGTGCTTCTTCTAACTGAGGACAATAAAGAAGGAAGCATTATGGGTGAAGTTGCTGCTATTATTGCAGAAAATTGCTTGTTTGAACTCGATGCGCCGATTAAGCGATTAGCAGGTCCAGATGTTCCAGCAATGCCATATGCTCCAACAATGGAAAAGTACTTTATGGTAAACCCAGATAAAGTCGAAAAAGCAATGAGAGAGCTGGCTGAATTTTAAATAGATTGGATTACAGGTCAAAAAAAAGCGGCATAGGAGGTCAAAGCATTGGCAATCGAACAAATTAAAATGCCTCAATTAGGGGAAAGTGTAACCGAAGGAACAATCAGCAAGTGGCTGGTTGCTGTTGGAGACAAAGTAAATAAATATGATCCTTTAGCAGAGGTTATGACAGATAAAGTAAATGCAGAGGTGCCTTCATCCTTTGCAGGAGTGATTAAAGAACTTATTGCAGAAGAAGGCGAAACATATGAAGTTGGACAAGTAATTATGACAATTGAAACAGAATCTGGCGGAAGTTCAGAGGCTTCTTCTAACCAGTCACAATCAGTAAAGGAAGAACCTAAAACGGAAGCGGCAGCAGAAAAAGCGCCAGCTGTAAAGCAGGATCGTCCTGCTGGAAGCAAAGCCCGTTATTCTCCAGCTGTTTTAAGGCTTTCACAGGAACATGGCATTGATTTAAATCAAGTAGCTGGTACTGGAGCGGAAGGAAGGATTACAAGAAAAGATTTAATGAAAATCATTGAATCCGGTCAAATTCCAACTCAGTCTTCTGCGAAAGAAGAAGTGAAAGAACAGCAGCAGGCTGCAGAGACGAAAACAGAAGCTGTTGCTCCAGCACCAAAAACGCAAGCACCAGCATCCAATGTACCTGTTGTCCCTGGGGATATTGAAATTCCTGTTACTGGTGTCAGAAAAGCAATTGCTGCTAATATGCTGCGCAGCAAGCATGAAGCACCACACGCTTGGACAATGATGGAAGTGGATGTTACAAACCTTGTAGAATATAGAAACACTATTAAAGATGAGTTCAAAAAGAAAGAAGGCTTCAATCTAACATTCTTCGCCTTCTTTGTAAAAGCCGTTTCACAAGCGCTTAAAGAATATCCGCAAATGAATTCCATGTGGGCAGGCGACAAGATCATTCAAAAGAAAGACATCAATATTTCAATCGCCGTTGCAACTGAGGATGCTTTATTTGTTCCAGTGATTAAAAATGCCGATGAAAAGACGATAAAAGGAATTGGCCGCGAAATCGGTGAGCTCGCAGGAAAGGTTCGTGCCGGCAAGCTTACATCAGCAGAGATGCAAGGCGGTACATTTACTGTTAATAACACAGGCTCTTTTGGCTCCGTTCAATCAATGGGTATCATCAATTACCCTCAAGCTGCGATCTTACAGGTTGAATCAATTGTCAAACGCCCAGTAGTCATGAACAATGGCATGATTGCTGTCCGCGACATGGTTAACCTATGTCTGTCGCTTGATCACCGTGTATTAGATGGACTTGTATGCGGAAGATTCTTACAGCGTGTGAAAGAAATTCTTGAAAACATTTCGAAAGAGAATACATCTGTTTATTAATAGAAAAACTGCTGCTTTCTGCAGCGGTTTTTTATTATTTTTGCAGGATAGAAGAAGATTCGGCCCATCTGCTAATTTAGAATAAAAAACTTATTCATCTATTGTCTTGCCGTTTTTAAGTTTTCATAAAATGAAAAAAAAGACCAGTGCCTCTGCAAGCACTGGACAATCTAGGGAGTATTAGGGGTATGGATCTTGATGTACATATATACTTCCCCGATCAAAAGGATGTTAAACTTTTGTGGCAAAAAACTCTCTTCATTGTAAAAATAGTCGTTAAATTGGTATGATAGATAATGTAAATAAGCTTATATATTTTTAAAGGAGTGCTGGGAATATGAATATGGATTTTAACTTTTTAATGAATGACGTCGTTCAGCAGGCTCGCAAGGAAATTGCTGCGGCAGGATATACAGAATTAAAAACACCTGATGAAGTAAAAGAGGCTTTTGCAAAAGAGGGAACAACACTTGTAATGGTAAACTCTGTCTGCGGCTGTGCTGGCGGCATCGCTCGTCCTGCAGCTGCTCATTCTGTGCATTTCGATCAGCGTCCAGATCACTTAGTAACTGTATTTGCAGGCCAGGATAAAGAAGCGACTGAACTTGCGCGCACGTATTTTACAGGCTATCCGCCGTCCTCACCATCATTTGCATTATTAAAAGATGGCAAGCTGTGCACTATGGTTGAGCGTCATGAGATCGAAGGCCACCAGCCAATGGAAGTTGTGCATAAACTGCAAAGCGCATTTGAAACACATTGCTCAGAACTATAATATAAGTAAGAGCCTGGGATATAAGTAGTTAACACACCAATAGAACCGAATGGTTAGGAAGGTCATCTTTCTAATCATTCGGTTTTTTATTTATGATTATCAAATACATTGCATTAACATATTTTCAATTTCTCTCTCTTTCCAATTAGAAAAAGTTCTTAAGACATGAAATTTAAACATATAAATGGAAATGATTTTACTTGATATTGTCTGAATGTTCAATTATTATTTATATTATTAAAATTATATTGCATAAATATAAACATGTGTTAAAATACATTTAGATGAATATTTATTACTTGTTTATGCATAAAAAATATTTTAATCATATAATATTTAGGGGGAAAATAAAGATGAAAAAGCTATTATCTTTAATGCTAATGTGTGTCGTATTTGCAGGTGTTTTAGCTGCATGTGGAACAGACGAAGGTGATTCAGGCAACGGTACAGAAGGCGATGATTCAGAAAAGAAAGAATTAGTTATGGGAACGTCAGCTGACTATCCGCCATTCGAGTATATTGACACAGCTAAAGGCGATGATATTATTGGGCTTGATGTGGATATTGCAAAAGCAGTTACAGAGAAACTAGGTTATGAGTTTACGATTAAAGATATGGACTTTGCAGGGCTGATTCAAGCATTGCAGTCTGGTCAGGTTGATTTTGTACTTTCAGCTATGTCAGCAACAGATGAACGTAAAGAAAGTGTAGATTTCAGTGAAATCTATTATACTTCTAAGCATATGATTGTTTCACAAGCAGGAAGCGGTATTGAATCAGTCGAAGATTTAGCAGGGAAAACAGTTGGTGTTCAGTTAGGATCTATCCAGGAAGGAAAAGGGGAAGAGCTGGCTGAAGAAGTAGATATGACAATCGAAAGCAGAAACCGTATCCCTGAGCTTATTCAGGAAATTAAAGCTGGCCGCTTCGAAGCTGCTATTATTGAAGATACTGTAGCACAAGGCTACTTTGAAGAAAATGCAGACCTTGAAGGGTTTACAGTAGAAGATGCAGATGGCGGCTACGCAATTGCTCTTCCAAAAGATAGTGAACTTACTGATGAATTTAATGAAGCTCTTCAAGAAATGATTGATAACGGTGAACTTGATGAAATCATTAAGAAATGGTTTGAAGGGGAAGAATAAATATCAGACGCGTTCAGGAGAACATTTCTTCTGAACGCTTTCCCTTCTATAACACAATCCGGCTCAAATCCTATGCAAATACTTATATGGCATTTTTATAGGATTTGAGCTGTTTCGTATTCAATTGGTCTATTAAATATGAGAGGATTATTATCATGACATTCGATTTTACTTCTATCCTCCCTTCCCTGCCATTTATCTTAAAAGGTATTTTGGTCACAGTGCAAATTGTCCTTTTGGCAGGAGTAATTGGGTTTATATTAGGAATTATTTTATCGTTATTTAAAATCAGTTCTATTAAGGTTCTTGGCATTTTCGCGGATATATATACATCTATTTTCCGAGGAACACCGCTTATATTGCAGCTGATGATTATTTATTTTGGCTCACCGCAAATATTCGGATATCAAATTGAAGAAGTCACAGCCGCTGTAGCTGCTTTTGCTCTGAATTCGGCTGCGTATATTTCTGAAATTATCCGGGCGGGTATTCAAGCTGTGGACAAGGGGCAAAGCGAAGCGGCAATGGCGCTAGGAGTGCCATATCGTCCGATGATGCTAAATATTATCCTGCCTCAGGCTATGAAAAATATTTTACCCGCTCTAATGAATGAATTTATTACACTTACAAAAGAATCAGCTATTGTAACAACGATTGGTGTAATGGATATCATGCGCAGAGCTTATATTATTGGTGCTGATAAATTTAGGTTTATTGAGCCGTTATTATTGGCCGGCTTAATTTATTATATTATGGTTATTACGTTAACCTTCCTCGGCAAACTCGTCGAAAGGAGAATGAAGCGCAGTGATTAAAATTGAAAATTTGCATAAAAGCTTTGGTCAGCTGGAGGTTTTAAAGGGGATTTCAACGTCCATTAAGGATGGAGAGGTTGTCGCGATTATTGGACCATCTGGTTCAGGAAAATCGACGTTCCTTCGCTGCATTAATTTATTGGAAACACCTACGAACGGGAACATTTTGATTAACGATCAGGATATTACAAACAAAAAAACAGACATTATGAAAGTCCGTGAAAATGTCGGAATGGTATTTCAGCATTTTCACTTGTTTCCTCATAAAACAGTTCTCGAAAATCTCACGTATGCCCCGATCAAGGTGAAAGGGAAATCAAAGCAGGAAGCAGAAAAAAAGGGGCTGCAATTGCTTGAGCAAGTCGGCTTGGCAGCAAAAGCAAATGAGTATCCGAACCGTCTTTCAGGTGGGCAAAAGCAGAGGGTTGCCATTGCACGTGCATTAGCAATGGAACCAGAAGTTATGCTTTTCGATGAACCAACATCTGCTCTTGATCCCGAAATGGTAAAAGAAGTATTAGACGTTATGAAGTCACTTGCACATACAGGTATGACAATGGCAATCGTGACGCATGAAATGGGATTTGCGCGTGAAGTAGCAGACAGAGTACTATTTTTAGATGGAGGCAATCTGGTTGAAGATGCTCCTCCTTCTGAATTCTTCACAAATCCTTCAACAAATCGCGCAAAAGATTTCTTGCAAAAAATGTTGTAATGGTTATATGCTTATAGTAAAAGATGGTCAGATGATGATCATCTTTTTGTATTTTGTTACCTTAAGCTTTATAGAAACAGTGCAGCAATTGATTATTTACAGGTCTTTATTTGAACAATAGGCTAATTTTTAAAAATTAATCATAAAATATACAATAAGATGTTCCAATGCTAAAGGCAGGGCGCGAAAGAGAAGTTCTAATTACTTCTGCTAAAAATACATAAACATTTACTAATGAACATACGGGAGTTTTGCTATGAAGTTTCGAATTGGATACAGAACGATTAAAACAGCTGTTGGTACATCCATTGCCATCATGATCGCACAAATGTTTGGGTTGGAAAATTATGTTTCTGCGGGAATTATCACTATTCTTTGCATTCAAGTGACGAAAAAAAAATCATTAATGGCTTCATGGGCTCGATTTTTTGCATGTCTCATGTCAATGGTTTTCGCATCTCTCTTTTTTGAATTAATTGCTTTTCATCCATTGGTTATTGGGTTATTGCTGCTTTTCTTCATCCCGGTAACTGTGATGATGAAAGTGAATGATGGGATTGTCACAAGCTCAGTCATTATTTTACATATATATAATGCAGGAGAAGTATCAAGAGAGCTGTTACTCAACGAATTAGGACTTATAACAATTGGAATTGGTGTAGCTTTACTTGCTAATTTATATATGCCAAGTCTTGATGGAAAGCTGATTGAATATCAGCAGCGTATAGAGGAAAATTTTAAAATCATGTTTGAAGAAATCGTCCAGTATCTGCGTACCAACGAAAGCAATTGGGACGGCAGCGAGCTGACGGAAACCTATGCACTGATTGAAGAAGCGAGAGCTCTTGCCAACAGAGATACGGAAAATCGCTTTATTCAGCAAGAGAACTTATATTACAGTTATTTTCGCATGAGAGAAAAACAATTTGAAATCATTGAACGGGTGTTGCCAAGCATCACGTCCATCTCGCTTCAGCTTGAGCAGGGGGAAATGATCGCTGATTTTATTGAGGAGCTTTCAGAGCATATTCATCCGGGCAACACGGCAATTGTGTATATTGAAAAGCTGCTGCGCATGCGGCTTCAATTTCAAAATATGGAGCTTCCAAAAACTCGCGAGGAATTTGAAGCGCGTGCTGCATTGCTCCATTTCACACAAGAAATGGAACAATATTTAATCATTAAAAGTAATTTTAAAGGAATGAAAATGAAAAAGGGGCTGAATCAAAAACAGGTGAATGAAGCAAACTAAGAGAAAAAGGATGGAGTGAGAACAATGCTGAAATTCCTTACATCCTTGCTTCTACTAGGAGTTGTTTCACCTATATGGCCTCTTGGTCCGAATCCCCTTCCAGGCGATCCCTTTGTCATTGTGAATAAAAAAACAAATGAAGCTGCTTATATTGATGAAAATATAGTTCAAACCGTATACCGTGCTGCTACGGGAAAAACAGAGGAATTAACGCCTGAAGGTTTATTCACCATAACCGTTAAAGCAACAGAACCTTACTACAGAAAGAAAGATATTCCGGGCGGAGATCCGGAAAATCCGCTTGGGACACGCTGGATTGGCTTTGACGCAGAAAATTCAGATGGGCGAACATACGGAATTCATGGAACAAATAATCCTGCTTCGATCGGAACCTATGCATCCTTAGGCTGTATACGGCTGCAAAATGAACATGTAGAAGCACTATATGATCAGGTGCCGTTGGGAACAAAGGTGCTAGTGATTGCAACAGAGCAAAGCTTTGAGGAAATCGCAAAAGGGTATGGAGCTATAAAATGATCATGTATAAAAGTCATGCATTCCATAAAGGTTAGACCACACGAAAAACCGCTTGATGTTCTAAGCGGTTTTTTTATGTCTCTATAATGTACTGCGTAACAGTTCTCACTAGAGAAGATTTACTCTTCTTGAACCTCTAGATTTTTATAAAAGTCATCCACAATTGGAAATAGATCTGGATGTGTATAATAGTAATGGTCGTTTACTGAACTTAGCGAAAATCTAAAAGGGAACTCTCCCTCTTGATGCAGTGATAAAGAGTATGTAAAGCCACTTTGGTCTTCTTGATTTTTTTCAGGTATAAACTGCGTATCTTTGATCTGACTTAAAAAGTCATCTATCAATTCTTTATCTTTTATAATTTTTTTATATCCTGTACTTCCATCAAGGATGTTAATTTGAGTTACATCTTCAAGACCTTTCTCGTAAAATTCCGAAAGCGTTTTTGTCTCTAAACCACACCCTGTAATGAAAGAGCACAATAGAAATATAAGGAATAATTTAATTTTCATATAGAATTCCCCTTTTTATTTATAGACGGGAATTCATGAGTTAAGTTACAGTTTTTGAGCTAAAAGTCAAACCGATCTGGAACCCAAATAGCAATCTCTTCTCCTGGTACAGCAACAACAAGCCATAACTCCTCTTCATCTTCTACACCAGCCTGCCAGCATTCATACATTTCATTTGAACCGTTTAAAAAGATCGTATAGCCGTTCTCTAGCGTAAGCAGCAGATGTGGAGCCGTTTCTCTTAGTTGTACATCGGTTACTTTCTGTCTTCGGATACGATAAATCCTATTATATTGTTCTGCCTCTGTATAATCTTTTATTTCATCTTCATTAGCTGGGTATTTTATAGGCGGATTTTCGTATAAGCACCATTTTGATTCTATATTCAAGTATAATTGGCCGCCAAAATCCTCAATCTCCTTGTAATTTGTAAAATAAAGCTTCAGTGTCGAAGGAGAGGTGCCAAATTGTAATCCGTCCACCTGTGTGCCGATGAATAGATGTTTTAATATTCGTTCAGCCTGAACTTTGTCCCGTGCATTTAACATATCAACACTCCTACATACCAGCATAAAAAATAAAAGCGTGATTCAGATGTGAATTCACGCTTCTTACATACGGTTATTTTCATATACATTCATTTTGTTGCGGCAGTGAAATCGCCTTTATTAAAATAGCATCGATAATCCCATTAGTAATGTGGATGCGAGCATGATAAAGATCATAACGTAAACAATAATTTTTTGTGCTTTTTTAGACAACGGTCATCCTCCTATCATTATGATAATTATATTTTACTAGGTATTGAGAAAATCGCAAGAGTTGTGGGCAAAACTTATTTTGTTTATGGCTGGATGAATGATTTTGACTGTCCTGGTACATATTAACATAATTATAATGTGCTTTTTCTCCAACCATGATAAAGAGGTGACTGGACATGATTAAGAAAATCGATCACATTGGCATTGCCGTGTCATCACTTGAAAAAATATTACCTTTTTATATAGACATTATACAGCTGGAGCTCTTGCATATAGAGGAAGTAGAGAGCGAAGGGGTAAGGATCGCTTTTATAGCAGCTGGTGAAACAAAAATTGAACTAATAGAACCGATAAATGAAGAAAGTGCCGTAGCGCGATATATTCGGAAATTTGGTGAAGGAATGCATCATATCGCGTTTGCGGTAGATTCAATTGAAAAGAGAATAGAAGATATAAATGCTAAAGGAATTAGAATGCTCAACAGCCAGCCAAAATCAGGAGCAGGCGGTGCAGCTGTTGCATTTATGCATCCCCATTCTACTGGAAGAGTGTTAGTTGAGTTGTGTGAGAGAAAGGAATGACAAGTCCATTGGCTGATATTTATGAAAAAATGAATGAACTATATCTGCTCCGCCAAAAGGGTGAGCTTGGCGGCGGTGATGAACAATTGGCCCGCCAGCAGGCAAAAGGAAAGCTGACTGCACGTGAAAGAATCAAATTACTTGTAGATGCTGACACTTTCGTAGAATTGAACCCCTTTATGGAGCACCGCAGCCAGGACTTTGGGTTAGAACAGCAGAAGATATCAGGTGATGGAGTTGTGACCGGATATGGAAAGGTAAATGGGCGTCCGATCTTTCTTTTTTCACAGGATTTTACTTGCTTTGGCGGTGCTCTTGGAGAAATGCATGCCAAGAAAATAGCCCATGTTATGGATTTGGCTGCAGATAATGGGGCTCCTTTTATCGGATTAAATGATTCAGGAGGAGCACGGATTCAGGAAGGGGTAATGGCGCTTGATGGCTACGGCCAGATTTTTAAAAGAAATGTCATGTATTCGGGGGTCATTCCGCAAATTTCTGTTATATTAGGACCTTGTGCAGGAGGAGCCGTCTATTCTCCCGCGCTAACAGATTTTGTTTTTATGGCAGAAAAGATCAGTCAAATGTTCATTACCGGACCAAAGGTTATTGAAGCCGTTACGGGTGAAAAGATTTCAGCAGACGACCTAGGCGGAGCTTATGTGCATAATTACATTAGCGGCAATGCGCATTTTTGCGGAGAGACGGAAGCTGAAGTGATTGAACAGGTGCGCACTCTTTTAGGCTATTTGCCGCAAAATCATATGGAGAAGCCTGTTATAGTTCCATATCATCATGCAGATGAATTCCGCCCGCAGCTAACAAAAATTATCCCATCTGATTGTACAAGAACATATGATGTTAAAGCTGTCATTCATGAAATAGCGGATGAACAATCCTTTTTTGAAGTACAGTGTGGTTTTGCGAAAAACATGGTTGTTGGCTTTGCAAGAATTAAAGGAGAAACGGTTGGACTTGTATGCAATCAGCCAAAAGTAATGGCTGGCAGTCTTGATCATGATTCCTCTGATAAAGCAGCACGATTTATCCGTTTTTGTGATTCCTTTAATATTCCGATTATAACCCTTGAAGATGTTACCGGATTTTTCCCGGGAGTTAAACAGGAGCACTCAGGCATCATTCGCCATGGTGCAAAAATTCTATATGCATATGCAGAAGCCACAGTTCCTAAAATAACAGTTATTCTGAGAAAAGCCTATGGAGGTGCCTATGTTGCCTTGAATAGCAAATCCATTGGTGCCGATCTGGTTTTTGCTTGGCCAAACGCTGAGGTAGCTGTTATGGGACCGCAGGGAGCGGCAAATATCATTTTCTCTAAAGAAATTAATGAAAGTGATAATCCAGAAAAAACCAAAGAACAAAAAATAGCAGAATATCGAGAAAAGTTCGCTAATCCATATATTGCAGCAAAGAGAGGAATGATCGATGACGTGATTGATCCTCAAGAAACGAGAATTAAGCTAATTCAGTCTTTGGAAATGCTTCACCATAAAAAAGTGCAGAGGCCGAATAAAAAGCATGGGAATATTCCTTTATAAACTTTTTTAGAAGAATTTAATGTGAACCTGGATTTTTGAATTGCTGTTAAAAAGAGTTTTGCCTGTAAATCTATTTGCTGACATGTTTTGATAAGAGTATACTTAATAGATAAGAAGCTTGAATCTCTTTTATTAGATTCATCTTTACATAATCATAAGCTTACTTGGAGGTTGGAGAATGATTAACGAGGAAAGATTGTTAAATGAATTTTTAGAGCTTGTGCAAATTGACTCAGAAACAAAACATGAAACACAAATTGCAAAAGAATTAAAAAAGAAGTTTCGTGACCTTGGGGTTGAAGTTTACGAAGATGACACGACGGAGCAAACCGGTCATGGAGCAGGTAACTTAATCTGTACGCTTCAAGGAACAAAAGAAGGAGTAGATCCAATTTACTTCACTTCTCATATGGATACAGTTGTTCCTGGGAATGGAATTAAGCCCGCTATTAAGGATGGATATGTGGTAACCGATGGCACAACGATTCTTGGTGCGGATGATAAAGCAGGTCTGGCAGTTATGCTTGAAATCGTTAAAGTGCTGAAAGAGCAAAATATTGAGCATGGTACGATTCAATTCATTATAACTGTTGGGGAAGAGTCCGGTCTTGTTGGAGCAAAAGTGCTCGATCCAGCCCTGTTAAAAGCGAAGTTTGGCTATGCGCTTGATAGCGATGGAAAGGTCGGCAATATCGTTGTTGCTGCTCCGACACAAGCAAAGGTAAAAGCAAGAATTATTGGAAAAACTGCACATGCTGGAGTTGCTCCTGAAAAAGGCATTTCTGCGATTACCATTGCGTCTAAAGCGATTGCTAGAATGCCGCTTGGCAGAATTGATGAAGAAACGACAGCCAATATTGGCCGCTTTGAAGGCGGACAGCAAACAAATATCGTATGTGACCGTGTCGATATTTTAGCAGAAGCACGTTCCTTAATTGGTGAAAAGATGGAACAGCAGGTTGCTAAAATGAAGGAAGCCTTTGAAAGTGCTGCTGAAGAAATGGGCGGAAAAGCAGAAGTCGAAATTGAAGTTATGTATCCTGGCTTTAAATTTGCTGCAGGAGACCATGTAGTGGAAGTGGCACGCAAAGCTGCAGAGAAGATCGGCAGAAGCTGCGAACTGCTTCATAGCGGCGGCGGAAGTGATGCCAATGTGATTGCAGGCTTTGGTGTTCCAACAGTGAATCTGGCTGTAGGCTATGAAGAAATTCATACAACAAATGAGCGCATGCCAGTTGAAGAATTAAACAAATTAGCAGAGATGGTCATTGCGATTATTGAAGAAGTATCTGCTTAAAAAATAATGAAATCCTAAAAAAAGTGTTTAAGCTTTTATAAACCTGAGCAATCAGTAGATATCCTTAGTGGACTATCTTTCTGATGTTCGGGTTTTTTGTGGATTGTGGAGGTATGGGGCTTAGACGCTCAATTTCTGCAGTAAGTATGGAAAGCCATTTAGGCTGCGAAGTTCAGTAGGTTAGATGATTCTGTGAGCAGAAGTATTTTAATTAACTCATTCCTTAGGTCTTTCTGCTCAATTCCAATCCTCCTAATTGTACTATTTTTGGTGTGAAATATGGTATATTGGAATTAACATCATTCAAGCAGGGGGATACGAAATGGCTGAAAATAAAAAAGTTGTTGTATTTCGGATTCAAGGGGAAGAGTATGCTATTCCTATTGAATTTGTCATATCTATTGAGAAAATAGCAGGGATTACGCCAATTCCCCATTTGCCTCATTATGTGAATGGAATTGCGAAGGTAAGAGACGAGCTGATTCCAGTCATTGACTTGAAGCAAGTTCTCTATCATCAAGGCACAAATCTTGAGGAAGTTTCAAGGAAAATAGTTTTGCAGACAGAGGAATTGTCAGTTGGGATCATTGTCGACGAGGCAAAAGAAATTATTGATATTCCCAATGAAGCTGTGAAACCTTTAGGCCTTGCAGCCTACCAAAAAACATCCTATTTTTCAGGTGTAGCAAACCTAAACAGCAAGCTGATTACCTTGATTGATCCTTCTGTACTTGTTGAATCGCTGGAAGGAATTAAGGACATTAAAGAATATATGAAAAGTCAAAAACAAATGCAATAAGGTGAAAAAGAGGAGATCATTTGATATCTCCTCTTTTTCTATCCTTAAACGCTTCAGCTTGTATGTAATGAGGTCTGTAATTTGATAAAATAATGATAAACAAGAAACCGGGAAGTGTGATAGATGTATCCAAAAAACGGAAGGGTCATTTTGCATGTTGATATGAATAGCTTTTATGCCTCTGTTGAAATGGCTTTTGACCCTTCATTAAAGGGCAAGCCATTGGCGATTGCAGGCAACCCAGAGGAAAGACGGGGCATTATTGTAACATGCAGCTATGAAGCTCGTAAATATGGAGTAAAAACGACGATGCCACTTTGGGAGGCTAAAAAGCTTTGTCCCCAGCTTATCATTATGAGGCCTACTTTTGAGCGTTACCGGGCTGCATCTATTGGCATGTTTGAAATTCTTGGACAATATTCTGAGCTTGTAGAACCGGTATCCATTGATGAAGGCTATGTGGATATAACCGACAGTCAGGAATATGGCAATCCCGTGCAGATTGCTGAAACCATTCAAAAGAGAATATATGAACAGCTGGACTTGCCGTGCAGCATTGGAATTGCACCAAATAAATTTTTGGCAAAAATGGCATCTGATATGAAAAAACCGCTTGGCATTACGATTTTGCGAAAACGGGATGTTCCGCGAGTTTTATGGCCGCTGGAAGTGGAAGAGATGCATGGAGTCGGCAAGAAAACAGGTGAAAAGCTGCGCAGTTTTGGCATTCAGACAATCGGAGATCTCGCAAATGCAGAATCCATGCAGCTGAAAGCAACATTAGGAATTAATGGGCCGAGGCTTAAGGAAAAGGCCAATGGAGAAGATAGACGGCGGGTAGATCCAGAAGCTGCAGCAGAGTTTAAAAGTGTTGGGAACTCAACGACACTACCGAGAGATACAACCAATCAGCTGGAGCTGTTTACCGTGTTTGCTGGACTAGCTGAAAAAGTGTCAGTGCGCCTGAAAAGGAAGAAGGTATTAGCCACAAGCATCTCCATTATGATTCGCTACAAAGATCGAAAGACGATTACAAGAAGCAAGCAGCTGGACCAGCCTATTGCACAGGTAGAGGATATCGCTGACCAGGCCAAAGCCTTATTCAGAAAGCATTGGAACGGCAACGCCGTCAGATTACTTGGAATAACTGGTGGAGATTTAGTAGAACAAGGTTCTGCGGTTATGCAGCTGGATTTATTTAATTTTGAAAAAGAAGCCAAGAAGGAGCCCCTCTTAAAAGCAATGGAGGAGCTTAAGCTTAAATTCGGAGCGGATATTATTGATCATGCGGGTGCAATCAATGAAATGAAGAATAAAAAAGATGATGTTGGAACAGCGACTAGTTTTAATAAAGATTTTTTGCAGGTGAGAAAGCAGCCTGAAAAATAATAATACAGCTTTTTTATTTATTTGGTTCGAGAATGATTAATTGTGTTAAATAATAAGGTCTTTGTTAGATTGTAAAGAAAAAGGGGCGAGGGAATTATACCAAATTCTCTCACTCTTTTTTTTGTTTTTAATAGCTTGTTTATAAGAAGAGTTATAAAGGTGGCGTATGTTCAAATATGTTACGATTTATTTTGACCTTATTAGAGATCATTTTATCAGATGTTTTTGAATTAGTAGAAGATGTTACACAAACAACTGGTGCGAGGGGTCCTGTAGGTCCGACCGGTCCAGCTGGAGTACCTGGTCCAAGGGGAGCAGCGGGCCCAACTGGAGCCACGGGTCCCGCCGGAGCAACTGGAGAAGCAGGTCCAACTGGAGCTACGGGCCCGGCTGGAGAGGTGGGTCCAACGGGAGCAACCGGAGCAGCTGGAGAAGCGGGTCTAATTGGAGCCACGGGTCCAGCCGGAGAAGCGGGTCCAATTGGAGCCACGGGCCCAGCTGGAGAAGTAGGCCCGATTGGAGCCACGGGCCCAGCTGGAGAAGTAGGCCCGATTGGAGCCACAGGCCCAGCCGGAGAAGTAGGCCCGACTGGAGCCGCGGGTCCCGCCGGAGAAGTAGGTCCAATTGGAGCAACAGGCCCAGCCGGAGAAATTGGTCCAACGGGAGCCACGGGTCCAACCGGAGAAGCAGGTCCAATTGGAGAAGCAGGTCCAATTGGAGCCACGGGCCCAGCTGGAGAAGCAGGTCCAATTGGAGCCACGGGCCCAGCTGGAGAAGTAGGTCCAACGGGAGCCACGGGCCCAGCTGGAGAAGTAGGTCCAACGGGAGCCACGGGCCCAGCTGGAGAAGCAGGTCCAATTGGAGCCACGGGCCCAGCTGGAGAAGTAGGTCCAATTGGAGCCACGGGCCCAGCTGGAGAAGTGGGTCCAACTGGAGCCACAGGAGCACCTGGAGAAGTAGGCCCGACTGGAGCCACGGGTCCAGCCGGAGAAGTAGGTCCAACGGGAGCTACAGGCCCAGCTGGAGAAGTAGGTCCAACGGGAGCTACAGGCCCAGCTGGAGAAGTAGGTCCGATTGGAGCTACAGGTCCCGCCGGAGAAGCGGGACCAATTGGAGCCACGGGTCCAGCTGGAGAAGTAGGTCCAATTGGAGCCACGGGCCCAGCTGGAGAAGTGGGTCCCACCGGAGCCACAGGAGCACCTGGAGAAGTAGGCCCGACTGGAGCCACGGGTCCAGCTGGAGAAGCGGGTCCAATTGGAGCTACAGGTCCCGCCGGAGAAGCAGGTCCAATTGGAGCCACGGGCCCAGCCGGAGAAGTAGGCCCAACGGGAGCCACGGGCCCAGCTGGAGAAGTGGGTCCAACTGGAGCCACAGGAGCACCTGGAGAAGTAGGCCCGACTGGAGCCACGGGCCCAGCTGGAGAAGTAGGTCCAATTGGAGCCACGGGCCCAGCTGGAGAAGCAGGCCCGATTGGAGCCACGGGCCCAGCTGGAGAAGTAGGTCCAACGGGAGCCACGGGCCCAGCTGGAGAAGTGGGTCCAACTGGAGCCACAGGAGCACCTGGAGAAGTAGGCCCGACTGGAGCCACGGGTCCCGCCGGAGAAGCGGGCCCAATTGGAGCCACGGGTCCAGCTGGAGAAGTAGGTCCAATTGGAGCCACGGGCCCAGCTGGAGAAGTGGGTCCCACCGGAGCCACAGGAGCACCTGGAGAAGTAGGCCCGACTGGAGCCACGGGTCCAGCCGGAGAAGCGGGTCCAATTGGAGCCACGGGCCCAGCTGGAGAAGTAGGCCCGATTGGAGCCACGGGCCCAGCTGGAGAAGTAGGCCCGATTGGAGCCACAGGCCCAGCCGGAGAAGTAGGCCCGACTGGAGCCGCTGGTCCCGCCGGAGAAGTAGGTCCAATTGGAGCAACAGGCCCAGCCGGAGAAATTGGTCCAACGGGAGCCATGGGTCCAACCGGAGAAGCAGGTCCAATTGGAGCCACGGGCCCAGCTGGAGAAGCAGGTCCAATTGGAGCCACGGGTCCCGCCGGAGAAGTAGGCCCAACGGGAGCCACGGGTCCCGCCGGAGAAGCGGGCCCGATTGGAGCCACGGGCCCAACGGGAGCCACAGGCCCAGCCGGAGAAGTAGGCCCGATTGGAGCAACGGGTCCCGCCGGAGAAATAGGCCCAACGGGAGCCGCAGGCCCAGCTGGAGAAGCGGGTCCAATTGGAGCCACGGGCCCAGCTGGAGAAGTAGGCCCGACTGGAGCCACGGGTCCAGCTGGAGAAGCGGGTCCAATTGGAGCTACAGGTCCAGCCGGAGAAGCGGGTCCAATTGGAGCCACGGGTCCCGTCGGAGAAATTGGCCCAACTGGAGCAACGGGTCCCGCCGGAGAAGTAGGTCCAACGGGAGCTACAGGCCCAGCTGGAGAAGTAGGTCCGATTGGAGCCACGGGTCCAGCCGGAGAAGCGGGTCCAATTGGAGCAACGGGTCCCGCCGGAGAAGTAGGTCCAACGGGAGCCACAGGCCCAGCCGGAGAAATTGGTCCAACGGGAGCCATGGGTCCAACCGGAGAAGCAGGTCCAATTGGAGCCACGGGCCCAGCTGGAGAAGCAGGTCCAATTGGAGCCACGGGCCCAGCTGGAGAAGTAGGTCCAACGGGAGCCACGGGCCCAGCTGGAGAAGTAGGCCCGATTGGAGCCACGGGCCCAGCTGGAGAAGTAGGCCCGATTGGAGCCACAGGCCCAGCCGGAGAAGTAGGCCCGACTGGAGCCGCGGGTCCCGCCGGAGAAGTAGGTCCAATTGGAGCAACAGGCCCAGCCGGAGAAATTGGTCCAACGGGAGCCACGGGTCCAACCGGAGAAGCAGGTCCAATTGGAGAAGCAGGTCCAATTGGAGCCACGGGCCCAGCTGGAGAAGCAGGTCCAATTGGAGCCACGGGCCCAGCTGGAGAAGTAGGTCCAACGGGAGCCACGGGCCCAGCTGGAGAAGTAGGTCCAACGGGAGCCACGGGCCCAGCTGGAGAAGCAGGTCCAATTGGAGCCACGGGCCCAGCTGGAGAAGTAGGTCCAATTGGAGCCACGGGCCCAGCTGGAGAAGTGGGTCCAACTGGAGCCACAGGAGCACCTGGAGAAGTAGGCCCGACTGGAGCCACGGGTCCAGCCGGAGAAGTAGGTCCAACGGGAGCTACAGGCCCAGCTGGAGAAGTAGGTCCAACGGGAGCTACAGGCCCAGCTGGAGAAGTAGGTCCGATTGGAGCTACAGGTCCCGCCGGAGAAGCGGGACCAATTGGAGCCACGGGTCCAGCTGGAGAAGTAGGTCCAATTGGAGCCACGGGCCCAGCTGGAGAAGTGGGTCCCACCGGAGCCACAGGAGCACCTGGAGAAGTAGGCCCGACTGGAGCCACGGGTCCAGCTGGAGAAGCGGGTCCAATTGGAGCCACGGGCCCAGCTGGAGAAGTGGGTCCAACTGGAGCCACAGGAGCACCTGGAGAAGTAGGCCCGACTGGAGCCACGGGCCCAGCTGGAGAAGTAGGTCCAATTGGAGCCACGGGCCCAGCTGGAGAAGTAGGTCCGATTGGAGCCACGGGTCCAACCGGAGAAGCGGGCCCAATTGGAGCCACGGGCCCAGCTGGAGAAGCAGGCCCGATTGGAGCCACGGGCCCAGCTGGAGAAGTAGGTCCAACGGGAGCCACGGGCCCAGCTGGAGAAGTGGGTCCAACTGGAGCCACAGGAGCACCTGGAGAAGTAGGCCCGACTGGAGCCACGGGTCCCGCCGGAGAAGCGGGCCCAATTGGAGCCACGGGTCCAGCTGGAGAAGTAGGTCCAATTGGAGCCACGGGCCCAGCTGGAGAAGTGGGTCCCACCGGAGCCACAGGAGCACCTGGAGAAGTAGGCCCGACTGGAGCCACGGGTCCAGCTGGAGAAGCGGGTCCAATTGGAGCCACGGGCCCAGCTGGAGAAGTGGGTCCAACTGGAGCCACAGGAGCACCTGGAGAAGTAGGCCCGACTGG
>NZ_LT800494.1:1623847-1624527 GCF_900166665.1 Cytobacillus gottheilii
ACGGGCCCAGCTGGAGAAGTGGGTCCCACCGGAGCCACAGGAGCACCTGGAGAAGTAGGCCCGACTGGAGCCACGGGTCCAGCTGGAGAAGCGGGTCCAATTGGAGCTACAGGTCCCGCCGGAGAAGCAGGTCCAATTGGAGCCACGGGCCCAGCCGGAGAAGTAGGCCCAACGGGAGCCACGGGCCCAGCTGGAGAAGTGGGTCCAACTGGAGCCACAGGAGCACCTGGAGAAGTAGGCCCGACTGGAGCCACGGGCCCAGCTGGAGAAGTAGGTCCAATTGGAGCCACGGGCCCAGCTGGAGAAGCAGGCCCGATTGGAGCCACGGGCCCAGCTGGAGAAGTAGGTCCAACGGGAGCCACGGGCCCAGCTGGAGAAGTGGGTCCAACTGGAGCCACAGGAGCACCTGGAGAAGTAGGCCCGACTGGAGCCACGGGTCCCGCCGGAGAAGCGGGCCCAATTGGAGCCACGGGTCCAGCTGGAGAAGTAGGTCCAATTGGAGCCACGGGCCCAGCTGGAGAAGTGGGTCCCACCGGAGCCACAGGAGCACCTGGAGAAGTAGGCCCGACTGGAGCCACGGGTCCAGCTGGAGAAGCGGGTCCAATTGGAGCCACGGGCCCAGCTGGAGAAGTGGGTCCAACTGGAGCCACAGGAGCACCTGGAGAAGTAGGCCCGACTGG
>NZ_LT800494.1:1628729-1768137 GCF_900166665.1 Cytobacillus gottheilii
GGGTCCCGCCGGAGAAGCGGGTCCAATTGGAGCCACGGGTCCAACCGGAGAAGCAGGTCCCGCCGGAGAAGTAGGTCCAACGGGAGCCACAGGCCCAGCTGGAGAAGCAGGTCCGATTGGAGCCACGGGTCCCGCTGGAGAAGCGGGCCCAATTGGAGCCACGGGTCCCGCCGGAGAAGCGGGCCCAATTGGAGCCACGGGTCCCGCCGGAGAAGCAGGCCCAATCGGAGCCACGGGTCCCGCGGGAGAAGCAGGCCCAATTGGAGCCACCGGTCCAACCGGAGAAGTGGGTCCAACGGGAGCAACCGGTCCCGCCGGAGAAGTAGGTCCAACGGGAGCCACGGGTCCCACTGGGGCTCCAGGGGCTGGATCCATATTAAACTTCACCCAATCATCAACACCCGTACCAATTACTCTTACACAGGGTGCGGAAACAGCTATATTGACTCTTCCTGTTACTGTGACAGCTCCTACTGCTAGACTGAAAATAGATACTTCGGCCCAAATTAATGCAGTTACAATGTCGGGAACCAAAGCACTTAGATTTTTTATTCGGCTCTACAGAAATACCACACTACTTGCAGCTTTCGAAGTGTCAAGGACATTCCAAGGTGGCGCAGGAACAGATATATATTTGCCGAATACAACATTTATAGATCAGCCTGGCGCAGCAGGAACATTTACGTATCAACTAAGAATTGCCCCTCAGACATTTACAAATATAACTTCATTAACAGCTGGAACCAGAGCAATGAATATAATATCCTTCTCATAAAATTTGATCTGCAGAGACCTTTAAACTTGTTTCAAGTTTAAAGGTTTTTTTCTATAGATTTACTTAGATTTTTTAAATGTTATCAAAATTAAAATCCCTTTAGGATCAAGAATATTTCAATTATAGGAGTTTTTCTTTTTAAAATAGCAAAAGTTAAGAAACGGATATCTTTTATTATTTTGCTTTAAAAGAGTAGTCGGTTTTTTGTATTCGCTTTCATTCAAAGAAAATTTGGAATAGCTGTTATTACGCTCTTTTTTATTTGCACATTACATGTCTTATTGCTAAAGTAAAGTGGGATTCATTCATTATGTATCATGTTAGAAGGGAAGATATAAAATATGGCAAAATCACAATTTGGTGTCATAGGTTTAGCTGTAATGGGAAAAAATCTCGCAATGAATATTGAAAGCAGAGGCTATACGGTTTCTGTTTATAATCGTTCATCAGAAAAAACAGATGAAATGCTGCGTGAAGTAGAGGGCAGACAGTTCACTGGTACATATTCAATGGAAGAATTTGTTGATTCTCTTGAAAAGCCTCGTAAAATTATGCTAATGGTTAAAGCTGGCGGACCAACAGATGCAACAATTGAACAATTAAAACCTCTTTTAGATAAAGGAGATATCCTAATCGATGGCGGAAACACATTTTTCGCAGATACACAGCGCCGTAATCAAGAGCTGAGCGAGCTCGGCATTCATTTTATCGGCACAGGTGTATCCGGCGGAGAAGAAGGAGCATTAAAAGGCCCTTCTATCATGCCAGGCGGTCAAAAGGAAGCGTATGAACTTGTGGCTCCTATTTTCAAGGATATCTCTGCTAAAGTGAACGGAGAGCCTTGTACAACTTATATTGGTCCAGACGGTGCCGGACACTATGTGAAAATGGTCCATAATGGGATTGAATATGGAGATATGCAGTTAATTTCTGAAGCATATTTCCTTTTGAAAAATGTCCTCGGTTTAAATGCAGATGAACTGCATGAAGTATTTGCTGATTGGAATAAAGGCGAGCTAGATAGCTATTTAATCGAAATTACAGCTGACATTTTTACGAAAAAAGATGAAGATACTGGCAAGCCGCTAGTTGATGTTATTTTAGATACAGCTGGTCAAAAGGGAACAGGAAAATGGACAAGCCAAAGTGCTCTCGACCTTGGTGTGCCGCTTCCAATCATCACTGAGTCTGTATTTGCCCGTTTCATTTCTGCAATGAAAGAGGAACGTGTACATGCAAGCAAAATCCTTTCGGGCCCTGAACAACAGGAATTTAAAGGTGATAAAAAAGCGTTCATTGAAGCAGTCAGAAAAGCACTTTATATGAGCAAAATCTGTTCATATGCTCAAGGGTTTGCCCAAATGCGTGCAGCTTCTGAAGAATATAATTGGGATTTACAATATGGTGATATCGCGATGATCTTCCGCGGAGGCTGTATTATTCGAGCTCAATTCCTGCAAAAAATTAAGGATGCTTATGATCGTGATGCTGGCTTGAAAAATCTTCTTCTTGATCCTTATTTCAAGGAAATTGTGGAAGGCTATCAATCAGCAACTCGTGAAATTATTGGTGTTGCAATCCAAAATGGTATTCCAGTGCCAAGCTTCTCTGCAGCTCTAGCTTATTACGATAGCTACCGCACAGAGACATTGCCTGCCAACCTGCTTCAAGCGCAGCGTGACTACTTTGGTGCACACACGTATCAGCGTGTTGACAAAGAAGGAGTTTTCCATACAAATTGGATGGAATAATCATTCAGACTCCCGGTGGTGAACAATTATGTTCATCACCGGGAGTTTTTGTCTTTTAAGACAGAGTGTGTATTTCTTGGGTAACAAAAAAGATACGCAAACCAATCTGCGTATCTTTTTTAGGTGTCTATATTATGATAACTTCGCTAAAATCTCGCGAATGAAAGCGGGTTCATCTTTAGGTGTACGTGATGTTACGAAATTTTCGCTAACGACTACTTCTTCGTCTCTGTATTCTGCTCCGGCAAGTTTTACATCATCGCGAATTCCTATGTAACATGTTGCAGCTTTGCCTTTTAGAACATCCGCACTAATCATGACTTGTGGTCCATGACAAATGCCTGAAATTAACTTGCCTTGTCCATTCAGTTCTTTCACAAAACGAACAACATCCTCATCTACCCGCAATGCTTCTGGTGCTGACCCGCCTGGAATAACAACACCGTCAAAGTCACTTGCGTTCGCTTCTGAAGAAGATAATTCAGCAGTGTAGGAAACTGTGCCTTTTTTTCCATCACAAACAGCGCCTTTTTCCAGCCCGATAAACGTTGTTTCATGACCTGCTTCTTTGATTGCTTCATAAGGATTTTTCATTTCGGAATCTTCAAAACCGCCGGCTAAAAGAAATGCTACCTTTGCCATATGGATAATCCCTCCAAAAATGAATTTTTACAATGTAACTATAATAGACTCTTCTCTTTTATTTCAAATGGTTTGCTTGGGGAAAAGAAAACACAAAAAACAGCACGCTTCAGTAAATAAGCGTGCTGTCCCCATTATGCAGATAAAAATTTAACAATTCTCCACATCTAAATCCGTCACTGGCCACCAGAAGAACCCATCTTTTTCAAGAAGAAGATCTGCTCCGCGCGGGCCCATTGTTCCAGAATCATAATTCGGGAAGTTTTCTGCTTTCGTGTTTTCCCAAACATCTGAAATATTATCAACGAAGCTCCATGAAAGGGCAACCTCGTTCCAGTGAGTGAAGTTAGTTGCATCTCCGCGCATGCAATCATAAAGCAGGCGTTCATATGCTTCAGGTGTGTTCATGCCTGCAGGCCCTTTGTTCGCAAAGTTAAGCTTAACAGGTGTTGCTTCCATGTTCTGACCTGATTTTTGTGCATTTAGATATAAGGTAATGCCTTCTTCAGGTTGAATATGGATGACAAGTAAATTTGGATTTAATGTTTGTTCTGTACCATAGTACAAATTCATCGGTATATCCTTGAACTGGATGACAATTTTCGTTGATTTTGCAGCCATTCTTTTTCCTGTTCGGATATAAAATGGGACGCCAGCCCAGCGGAAGTTATCAATTAAGAGCTTGCCTGCTACAAATGTTTCTGTGTTAGACTCTGGGTTTACCATCGTCTCTTCGCGGTATGCTGGGACAGATTTCCCAGCCATTTCTCCAGCTCCGTATTGTCCGCGCACAAATGAATCCTTGACTTCGTCGCCCTTAATGGTGCGCATGGCTCTAAGAACCTTTACCTTTTCAGAACGGATTTCATCTGTATTAAGGCGAATGGGCGGCTCCATTGCCAGTAAGGCAACCATTTGCAGCATATGATTTTGCACCATATCGCGCAGCGCTCCGCTTGTTTCATAATATCTGCCGCGTTCTTCCACTCCAAGCACTTCACTTGATGTTACCTGGATATTGGAAATATAGCGGTTATTCCAGAGCGGTTCAAAGATGGCGTTAGCAAATCGGATAACTTCAATATTTTGAACCATTTCTTTGCCTAAATAATGGTCAATTCGATAGATCTCGTCCTCAGAGAATGCTTTTCGAATACGCTCATTAAGCTCTTTCGCTGATTCCAAATCATGACCAAATGGTTTTTCGATAACCAGTCTCTTAAATCCAGAAACGTCTGTTAAGCCATCTGTTTTTAAGTGCTCAGCAATTGTTCCGAAAAATTCAGGTGCCATTGCCAAGTAAAAAATCCGGTTCCCTTCTAACGAATAATGGCGATCTAAATCAGATGCGATCCCTTTTAATGTCTGGTAGGAACTTGAATCTGTTACATCATGGGAATGGTAATAAAAATGAGAGACAAAGTCCTGGAGGTCTTTGTGATCTTCAATGGCATTCTCAACGGATGTTTTTACGCTTGCTTGAAACTCCTCGTTCGTAAGCGGCCGGCGAGCAACACCAACGACCGCGAATTGATTGGAGAGTTTTCCTTTTTTATATAGCCTGTATAGTGAAGGAAACAGCTTTCGTTTGGCTAAGTCACCTGTTGCCCCAAAAATCATAATTAACCCGGCTGGTTTTTCCGTATGTTTCATTTAGGCCGTACCTCTTTTCATTAAAATTGGCTGTGGTATATGTATGACAATTTATTAGCCTAAAATAATGTACCCACTCAAGTATAAAATTTTAGCCTTTTCTTGCAAAAACAGCAACCATTATGATCTTAGTTTTTGCATAATCTAATGAACTATCCGTGACACTGCCGTGAAATGCCTTTGTAATTATAGTATGATGATTATAGAGAAAGGTACAAGGGAGGAGTTTTAGTTGGACATTTTTTTCTTAGGTACAGGAGCAGGAGTCCCGGCAAAGCCTCGAAATGTGACGGCAATTGCCTTAAAACTTCTCGAGGAAAGGGGAGCCATTTGGCTTTTTGACTGTGGAGAAGCGACACAGCATCAAATCTTACATACGAGCATAAAGCCTAGGAGAATTGAGAAAATTTTCATCACTCATCTGCATGGTGATCATATATATGGCCTTCCTGGTCTTCTCTCAAGCAGATCTTTTCAAGGCGGAGAATCGGAAGTCGTTGTATATGGTCCTAAGGGTTTGAAGGAATACATACAAATTTCGCTTGCAATCAGTCAAACCTATCTGAAATATCCGCTTTCCATCGTTGAAATCGAACAGGGAACAGTATTCGAAGACGATGAGTTTAAAGTGGAAGCAGAGTTATTGGAGCATGGAATCCCTTCCTACGGTTACCGGGTAACGGAAAAAGATCGCCCGGGCACTTTGCTGGCCGATAAACTGTTAGAGGACGGAATAAAGCCAGGTCCAATTTATAAAAAAATTAAAGAAAAAGAGCCAGTTGAACTTGAGGATGGCCGCATTATAGACCCGCATCATTATATTGGTCCTGATCAAAAGGGAAGGGTGCTGGCTATTCTTGGAGATACAAGAAAATGTGAAGCGGCAGTTCGGCTAGCAGATAATGCAGATCTATTAATTCATGAAGCAACGTTTTCTGCCGGAGAAGAGCAGCTGGCATATGACTATTTTCATTCAACCACCACACAGGCAGCCGAAATCGCCGCGCGGGCTAATGTCTCAATGTTATGCTTAACTCATATTAGTTCCCGTTATGATCGAAGCGACTGGAGAACACTTGAAAAAGAAGCGAAGGAACTCTTCCCAAACACGGTCATTTCTGAAGATTTTAAAGAAATCCATATCGAAGCGAAAAAGGAGCAGATCCATTGAAAACCATTTATGTTGTAAGACATGCAAAGGCAGATGGTCAAGATTTTGAAGCAAAGCTTACAGATAGCGGTAAGGAACAGGCTCATTTGCTTAAGACCTTTTTCAAAGATAAGCAGATTGAAGTCATTTACAGCAGTCCTTTTATTCGTGCAATCGAAACGATTAAACCTCTTGCACAAGAACGCGGATTGCAAATTGTAGAGGATGCGAGGCTGGGGGAGCGGGTCCTTAGTTCAGAAATGTTTCCGGATTGGCAGGACAAATTACAGAAGAGTTTTGATGATTTCGACCTTGTGTATGAAGGGGGAGAATCACAAGCCTCTGGCATGAATAGAGCTCAAGAGATGATTCAGCATATCTTACAACTGGAAGTAAACAATATTGTACTTGTCAGTCATGGCAATCTAACCACTTTGCTGCTTCGTTATTTTGATCAGAAGATTGGTTTTAAAGAGCATATGGAGATGAGCAATCCAGATGTATTTGAAATTACTGTAGAGAATGAGCAAGCGGCACTGCGCAGACTGTGGGAGAAATAGCTGTAGTCAATAGGTTGTGCTGCATAAATATGATAGTTACGGGAGGGATCTTGATTTATGGCAGAAATGAATACAATTATGGCTTGGACCTTTCATGAAGAAGTACCGGTGCCTGAAGACGTTCAGCAATTATTGGTTGATGGTGAATATGCGGAAACAGCATATAAAACAATTCGCGATGTTGCCGTCATTACAAACAAACGGCTGATGATTGCGGATCGCCAAGGAATCACAGGCAAGAAAACAGAGGTTTATACAATTCCTTTTAAATCAATTGTGATGTATTCCACCGAAAACGCTGGCAGGCTCGACTTTAATGCAGAGCTTGAGCTGTGGACTAGAGCGGGGCATTTTAAATTGAATCTAAACAAAAAAGTAGATATCCGCAGGCTGGATAAGCTGATTGCCAAATATATTTTGTAAAACATGATTCTGAAATAATTCTTTTATTGTATCTATTTATATAAATGGGCAACAAGTCTGGCATGTATTTTTATTAATAGAATCGAATATTTTCAAAATTTTATCATTGACTCTTACTGCACTCCATACTATAATCACACTTATACTTTAAAACCTCATATGATTTAAGCGATGATAAGAATCCTATTAAGTCTTATTTCCCTGTTATAGAGAGCCGGCGTTTGGTGAGAGTTCGGCACATAAATAAGATGAATTTCACTCTTTGAGCTTTCCTTGTCTATACGAGCGTGTTATTTTTAGACAAGGCGGTTTATGAACCGTTATATTTTTCGAGTGGAAAGTCACATGCTTTCAAAAAGGGTGGTACCGCGTGCAATTTATGCACGTCCCTTTCAGGAATCATGTGGCTTTTTTGTGTTTTCAAAAGTATAAATTAGAAATTAGCAGCACGAAATTAGGTTGCTAATTTAGAAGAATGATAAGTACAACTAGGCCTTTGGCTTCACCTTTGCAGGCTAGTCAATCGGCAAGCGTGAAAAAGTGTGTCTTTATTTTAAGAAGAGGCTTATGACTGATATAGGGAAAATTAAGGAGGAAAATACATGCAGCAGAATGAGCAATGGTCATCAAGAATTGGGTTTATTTTAGCTTCTGCAGGTTCAGCCATCGGGCTTGGAGCGATTTGGAAGCTTCCATATGTAACGGGAATGAGCGGTGGAGGCGCATTTATTCTTTTATTTATCTTGTTTTCTGTATTAATTGGTTTGCCGCTATTGCTTGCAGAATTTATCGTGGGACGAAGCACTGGCAAAGAAGCCATTTCAGCATATAAACAAATTGCACCCAATACGAAATGGCATTGGATTGGCTATTTAGGGGTATTTGCCTGTTTCCTTTTATTGTCTTTTTATAGTGTGATTGGCGGCTGGATTATTCAGTATTTGTATTATGCAGTGACCGGAGTGGGGAGCAGTTATGAGAATGGTTATGAGGAATTGTTTAATCAAGCTGTTTCAAATCCATACACAGCGATCGGAGCTCAAGCTCTTTTTCTAATATTAACCGTTCTTGTTATATCAAGAGGAGTGAAAAATGGAATCGAGAAAATGAATAAAGTTTTTATGCCTGCTTTATTTATTTTATTTGTAATTTTGATTGTACGCTCTTTAACATTGGAGAATGCAATGGAAGGTGTGTCTTTCTTTTTAAAGCCAGACTTTTCAAGTATTACTTCTGAAAGTGTTCTTTATGCAATGGGTCAATCGTTCTTCTCTTTAAGTGTTGGGGTATCGGTGATGGTCACCTACAGTTCGTATTTATCGAAAAAAGAGAGCCTTGTGCAGCCGGCTGTTTCTGTTGTAGGAATGAATTTATTTATTTCACTTCTATCTGGTTTAGCGATATTTCCAGCGGTCTTCTCGCTAGGATTTGAACCTGAACAAGGTCCAGGACTATTGTTCATTGTTTTGCCATCTGTCTTTAATGAACTTATGTTTGGGCAAGTATTTTTACTTTTATTCCTTCTATTGTTCTTGTTTGCTACGCTTACCTCTGCGTTTTCAATGCTGGAGATTGTAGTTGCGGCTATAACAAGCAAGAATGCTGGCAAGGCGAGAGGGAAAATGGCCTGGCTGATGGGAGCCGCGATATTTGTTGTCGGTATTCCGTCGGCACTATCGTATAGTGTTTTATCAGACTTTATGATTTTTGGAAAAACCATTTTTGACAGTGCTGATTTCCTTGTCAGCAATATACTCATGCCAATTGGTGCTTTCCTTATCTCTATTTTTGTATCCTTTAAAATGAAAAAGGATCTTTTGACAAGCGAAGTCGTTCAAGGTTCAAAATCATTACATGGCCTGTTTAAGGTTTGGTTTATCCTTATTCGTTATGTTGTTCCACTCGTTATTATTGTTGTATTTTTGGATGTGCTAGGAGTCATTTAAAATTTTAACCTGAAGGCGTACCGATTCTGTAGAATTGGTGCGTTTTTTGATTTATTTGGTTTCCTGGTACCGAATAATTGAAATTTAAAGCAACAAAGTTTACAAAAAAGAAATAATATTTTAAAGGATATTTGATTTGTTTGGAGAAACAAACTGCGATAGTCAAAATAAGGAGGCCTATTATGAGCAAATACAGTTTGTTTGGCAAGTTTACTGTAAAAGAAGGCGAACGTGACACAATGGTGGAAATATTGCTGGAAGCAGCAGAGTCCATGAGGGATTTGGATGATTGCGAAATCTACCTAGTGAACACGGCTGACAGCGAACCGGATTGTGTATACGTGTATGAAGTGTGGAGCAGCGAAAACGCTCATCAAGCGTCTCTAAAGCTTGAAGCAACTCAAACGTTAATAAGCAGAGCTAAACCAATTATTGCTGGAATGGAGAGAATCAGCACGCTAAAAACAATGGGCGGTAAAGGGATCTAAATTTAGATGGCTTTTACAGATTTTTTTCGGCTGAGCTGCTTCTCCAAATAACTTCTTTTATAAGAAGAACATTTAGCATTACACCTGTTGAGGGAATAAAGGAGATCATTGAATGTTAGACAAAATAATCAGCCAATTTGGTTTGCAGCTATTGTCTGTTAATGAGGTTGCTGATTCTTTTAGTTCGACCGTATATAAGTGTACACTTCTTAATGGAGAGAATATTTTTATAAAAATTCCCTATAGCCAATTGAAATTTCAGCGGGAATTGGAGGCCTATGAAATTCTGAAAGGTCAAGTTGCTATTCCAGAAATGCTTGATTATTGGCCTGGAGATGAGGAATGTCCTGGCGCTTTTTTATTATCACAACTAAAGGGAAGTGTATTAACTGCGGAAGCTTCACCTCAAGTTGCCTTTCAGGTGGGAGTCATTCATGCCAAAATGCATTCCGTGCAGCCTCCTCCTGGAAAAGTGCTGACTGGTTTGAAAAATGAATTTCCAGACTGGCCGCTTTTTATTGAAAAGCAATTTAATAGTTTTGCTGAGGATGTAAGAGAAGTGCTGGATAATGATTTATACAATAAAGCCAGCGCAAGGTTTCTGAAAATGAAGCAGGATCTTCCTTCACCAGATGGACCAAGCTTCATACATATGGACTTTCGCCCAGCTAATATTATCGTAAATGATGATAAGGTTTCAGGCATACTTGATTTTGAAAGTGTACGATTTGGTTCCACTGAAATTGATTTCACTAAACTATACCGTGATTTTTTAAGTTTGGACTCTGCGAAATACAAAGCATATAAAGACGGCTACAATAGTGTTAGAACATTGATTAATCTAAAGACGGTATTGCCTTTTTATCGATTTACAGATGCGTTTAATAGCATCGGCTGGTGTAAACGGCGCGGGATGAAGGAGAATGCTGCCTTTTATGAGGAAAATCTAGAAATCTTAAAGAAGCTACTGTAATACAATTTCTGTGAGATAAGATAAACGCACAGTTATATTCATACTGTGCGTTTATCTATGCAATCATCTAGTTAGTTGCTTATAAATTATTTTACAGCCAGCCTCGCTCATATTGCTTTGGCGATTCAATCTCTGCGCCGAGTTCTTTGGCTGCTGTACGCGGCCAATAGGGATCACGAAGTAATTCACGTGCGATAAAAATCATGTCTGCGCGGTCGTTTTGCAGGATTTCTTCTGCTTGGATGCCAGTTGTGATAAGGCCGACCGCTCCAGTTGCAATGTTTGCACCATTTTTCACTGTTTCAGAAAATTTTACCTGATAACCTGGATAGCTATGTATCCTTGCAGGAACCACTGCACCTGAGCTGACATCAATTAGATCAGCGCCTTGCTCCTTCAGCCATGTACTAAACGTGACATAGTCTTCAGGTGTCAGCCCTTCCTCATGATAATCAGAAGCGGAAATACGGACGAAGAGAGGTCCATCCCAGACTGTATTTACAGCCTCCATAATTTCTTTCAGGAATCGGTAGCGATTTTCAGCACTCCCGCCATATTCATCTGTTCTTTTGTTGGATAGAGGAGAAAGAAACTGGTTAATTAAATATCCATGTGCTGCATGAATTTCAATCACATCAAAGCCAGCTTGCTTGGCGCGCTCTGCACCCTTGCGGAACGCATCAACAGTCTCAACAATATCTGCTTTTGACATTTCAAGCGGCTGCTTCATTTGATCATTAAAGGCAAGCGGTGATGGAGCGATAATATCCCCCTCAATGACAGCTTTTCTGCCTGCATGTGCTAGCTGAATGCCTGAAACAGCACCGTTTTCCTTCATTAATGAAGTTAGCTCCCGCAATCCTTCGACCTGTTCATCATTCCAAATGCCTAAATCCTGCGGAGAAATTCTGCCTTGAGCTGTTACGGCTGTTGCTTCAATAATGATTAAGCCAACACCGCCGACTGCTCTGCTTGTATAGTGAGTACGGTGCCAGTTTTCTACCTTGCCGTCTTCATTATGGCTTGAATACATACACATTGGTGCCATGACAATGCGGTTTTTCATCGTGATATTTTTAATTGTAATTGGTGAAAAGAGCTTTGTACTCATTGCTTTGCCTCCTTTTTCATTCAATAATCCCAGTATAGCAGGAGGCTGTGCAATTGGAAAAAATTCAGCTCTGCCGTCTACACTTTTACTTTGCTGCTAAAGTTTTCACCAAGCTGCTTTGACCGCTCTGCTGCTGTTTTAATACAATCAATCACTGCTTGCTGCACTTCATTTGCTTCGAGCACCTGTATCCCAGCTTCTGTTGTGCCTCCTGGACTTGTAACGGCTTTGCGCAATTCTTCTGGTGTTTTGTGCGACTTTGCCAGCATTTCAGCTGCACCGATCAGCGTTTGGATAATGAGTCCTTTTGCCATTTCAGCATCAAGTCCGATTTCATTTGCGCTTTTTTCCATGGCCTCAGCCAGATAATAAACATACGCGGGACCACTTCCTGATAACCCCGTTACAGCATCAAGCTGTTTTTCTTCCACAATCGCAGTGAAGCCAATGGTTTCAAAGATTTTTTTGCACTTTTGCATTTGCTGTTCTGATACCCGTTCATTGATGGCCAATGCGCTTGCTGATTTTCCGATCGCAGCGGATGTGTTTGGCATGGTTCTTACAACCGCAAGTTCTTTCTCGGCCAGCTGCTCGATGCTGCTGATGGATACACCTGCTAGAACAGAGATAATAAGCGTATCAGAGGTTAAATGATCTTTAATCGCACGAATTGCCTCTGCCGCATCCTTTGGTTTCATCGCTAACATGATGGTGTCAGCATCTTTAAAGATCTGCTGCATGTCATACCCTGTCTTTACTTGATAGTTTGAACTCAATTCTTCTAACTTTTCCTGATTGCATTTATTCGTCACATAGATTTGCGAACTCTGTAAAAGGTTACTTTCCAAAATGCCTGCAATAATGGCTTCTGCCATTGATCCAGCACCTACAACCGCAAGTTTTTTCATGTTTTTTGCTCCTTTCGTTTCCTTGATAAAAATAAAAAGCCCCTTCATCCTGTAAAGGACGAAAGGACTGATCTTCCGTGGTACCACCTTCATTTGCTTTTTTACCCTGCAGCATGTAAAAAGCATCTCAATTTCGTTAACGCCGAATCACGGTAGCAGGTTTCCCTGACAGCTCATAAGCAGGTTCAATGGTCAAGGGGGCAATGAAGCCTTTCAGCCGATGGGCTTCACTCTCTTTTGCACTTTTCCATTTACTAGTCTTATTCATTGCTTTTTTTATTTAGTTTTAGGGTGTTAGTGTATTCTGCAAGTATTCCGTTTAGAAGTTCTTCAGAAATGTTTTATATGGATTCTAGTTTGGAGTGTTCAATTTTTATAATATTGTGGATTTTTACAGTGATTATCTAAGAAACCACTTAAGTTGTCAAGGGATAAATGGTTAATTAAATGTAAATGCTTACTTCTTACCTTTTATTATTATGTGAAAATAATGACAATTGTTCCGAAGAAAGGTAAACTTATTTCATAAATGTAATTTACAGGTGAAACACGGAAGAATAAATATTTTCAGTAGACTTCCCGAGGGATGCAAATTATATAACCATAATAAAGGGTGATGATCGTGATTGAATGGAAAGATGGAATAGCTAAACTTACAGTGCCAACGCCTTTTCCTGTTGGTGATGTTCATGTTTATGCTATTAGGGGAGAGAGGATGACTTTAGTTGATGCCGGCCCAAAGACAGAAGAGGCATGGCAGGTTTTGAAAAGCCAGCTTTGGGAGCTGGGTCTTACACCAGATGATATTGAACAAGTAATTTTGACACATCATCATCCAGACCATGCGGGGATGCTTGATTTTTTCCCTAAGGATCTCCCAGTGTATGGGCACTTCTTAAATGAAAGATGGCTTAATCGTACAGAAGAATTTCTGCAGGCACATGATGATTTTTATTTTAAATTATTTGCAGAGTTTGGGATTCCTGAGAACTATAAAATGATGATTCCTTTGTTAAAGAGATCATTGCGTTTTGCATGCAGCCGTTCTTTAACAGGCATGCTGAAAGAGGGAGACTCCGTCCCGGGACTTGAAGGCTGGACTGTCATTGAAACACCTGGCCATGCACAAAGCCATATTGGCTTTATCCGCGAAAAGGATGGAATCTTTATTGGCGGTGACCACTTGCTTGCACATATTTCAGCCAATCCATTATTAGAGCCTCCGCTCCCGGGCAGTGATGAACGTCCCAAGCCTCAGCTGCAGTTTAATACATCTCTTGAAAAAATAAAGAAGCTGCCGATTTCTTTGGTATATCCTGGTCACGGTGAAAATATTGAAAATGTAAATGAATTGGCTGATAAGCGTTTAAAGCGTCAGCATGAGCGTGCCATGACGGTAAAAGCATGGCTTGAAGAGGAAACGCTTACGGTTTTTCAAGTGTGCAAACGTCTTTTTCCCTCTGTTTATGAAAAAGAGCTTGCTCTAACCCTTTCCGAAACCATTGCCCAGCTTGACTATTTGCAGGCATTAGGGGAAATTAGTATTAATAAAGAGGAATCAGCATTTCTTTATACTTGTGTGAAAGGATAATTTAGCTGCACAAGGAGAAAAATCAGAGCGTTGGCTAACTAGGCCTGTGCTTGCTGGCTTGTTTCTTTACTATGCTAATTGAGGTGATTTATTTTTGAGCTTAAAACATAAACATATTGTCATAACTGGGGCTTCTGGCGGGATTGGCGCTAAAATGGCTGAGCTATGTGCAGAGCAGGGAGCCCGTCTGGTTTTACTTGCCCGAACTGTCAGCAAGCTTGAGCAAATGAAGGCAGATTGGGAAGCGGAATATGGTGCAGCTATATCTGTTTTTGCTTTAGATGTTTCCGATACAGATCAAGTTCAGGCTGTTTTTGAGCAAATACATAAGGAAATTGGTCATGTAGACATTCTTGTAAACAACGCTGGATTTGGCGTTTTTCGCCATGCGCATGAAGTGCCGATGGACGAAGTAAAGAGCATGTTTGCTGTAAATGTCTTTGGACTTATATCTTGCACAAACGCAGTGCTGCCTGGCATGCGGGCAAGGAGAAGCGGGCATATTGTCAATATTGCATCACAGGCCGGCAAAATTGCGACACCAAAATCCAGTGTTTATTCTGCAACGAAACACGCAGTCTTAGGATTTACAAACAGTCTGCGGATGGAATTAGCGGACGCTGGCATCCATGTCACCGCAGTTAATCCTGGACCCATCGCAACTGACTTTTTTACAACAGCCGATACAGAGGGCACGTATGTAAAAAATGTTCAGAGGTATATGCTGAAGCCTGATTATGTTGCACAAAGAATCGTGGCCGCAATGGATCGGCCTGTCCGTGAAATTAATTTGCCAGGCTGGATGAATCTTGGCAGTAAAATATTTGCGCTCTTTCCTGGACTGTTCGAAAAAGCTGGCAAACGTGCCTTTAATAAAAAGTAATGCATCTGTATGAACTTCTCCAATCAGGATACATTAAAAATGAATTCCAATAAGGGGGACTTTCACATGGATAACACACATGAATTCGTTGAAAAACTGCACGAAAGACAAGAGAAAGCTAAGAAAAACGAAGAACGTCAAGGAAAGAAGCACGCTAGCGAAAAGCTTCCAAACAAGCAGCACTAATCATGAAGTTAAACAAGATATCATAGACTTCACCTGAAAAGGCCGCATTTATATGTGGTCTTTTTACATTTAAAATTTATTTTTATATAGTGGGAAATTTGGTATTTATAGTAAACTTATTGTAAGGATTTTGATAATTTATATGGAACATATAAGAGGTGAACTTGTGAAGAAAAAGGTGTTTTTTAGGAAGTGTATTGCTTATTTTGCTTCTCGTTATTTTCTCAAATGTCTTTCAGATTATTTCACGCAATGCAAATTCAGAATTATTGTCTGATTTAGAAGGTACGCTCTACTTTACCGAAAGAGTAGATGGTGTATTAACATTATTTAAATCGGATGCCTCTTTACAAAATAAAACGTTAGTATATAGCCATAGAGGGAATGGAAATGATGGCTACGGAGATTTTAATCATAATATTATCGATTTTCATTATGATCGTGCAAGTGAAACTTTTACTTTTATTGCAATGAATAACGGCTCTTGGAGCTTGTTTTCCCTAAAAGAAGGAGAAAACAATCCGACTGTACTCCAAGCAGATGTAATGGAGATGGACACGGACTATCTGCAGAACGAGAATCAGGATCTTTCTGTTACTTCCAAAAAAGGCTCCCTTTACCTTTCTGAGAACGGAAACGAAAGCGTATTAAAGAAATTTAACGGAATTTATGATGAAAAATTTACAGGCTATGACTCTATTGGATTTTCACCAAATAGAAACTATTTAGTCTATCGTTCGATGGAACATTTTACGCCAATCGGGACCATTTTAGAAGGGATCGTTGCTGACTCTGTGGGAAATACTTATATACTGGATCTGTCGACAAAAGAGAGTACTAAATTTATAGATTCTCACAAAATTCAATGGGTTATGGATGAATGAAGAGTATAATTTGTAAAGAGGCTGGGACATAAGTATTTAGCACGATCATAGAACCGAGTGGTTAGGAGTTCATCTTTCCAATCATTCGGTTTTTTGTTTGTTATTTTAAAATATATCTTTTTAACATGAGTGAAATGGAGCGGGAGGCCACTCGACTTCTGTGGGCAATAGAGGAAAGAGTGAGATCCCGCAGGACTTTGCTGCGAGGAGGCTAAGCTTCTGATCCCACGAAAAAACGGGGTCAGAAGCGCAGGTGGAACGGGCTTGTTTAAACAATCAAACCACGGCATTGAATTTTCGTGTTGTAGAAATATTATTTTAGTATTGTCTCAGTCGCTATTTTGTTAAAAACCCACGTTAAAATGCAGCAGATTTTAAAAATACGGCGAACCCGTCACATATCCATACACAATATCGCTGACAATATCATACAAATCCGTTTCAGGCTCCTCTTGTTTTACTATCATTACCTTCTCATAAATTTCCGTAAATTCTGTGCTCTCGCAGGAAATTGAATCCTTCTCCCAGTTATATTGTCCAAGGCAGCTTTGCACCATTTTATATACATACCGTCTCTCCATTTTCATGTCACCTCTTGTCTATTATAACGGCTTTCTGTCTGGCAGCAGAGGGGGATATAAGAAATTCGTCGTAAAATTTCCATTGAAAACGAACGTATATTCGCTTATCATAATGGGTATATATAAACAGAACGAATGTTCGTTTCGGCGATATATTGTAAGTGTAAGCAAGGTGGAGGGACCTCTATGGTGGATTATCGTTCATTGCCGCAAGGGCAAATCTTATGCATTGATATGAAGAGCTTTTATGCAAGCTGTACGGCTGTCATGCTGGGGCTTGACCCGCTGAACTGCTATCTCGTCATTGCCGGCAACCATGAGCGCAAGGGAAGTGTTGTACTTGCAGCATCTCCAAAGGTCAAGAAGGAATTCGGCATCAAGACGGGTTCGAGACTTTTTGAAGTTCCGAACGATCCGCGCATCAGGATTGAAGAGCCGAAGATGGCAACGTACCTGCGGGTTTCGACTGAAATTACGCGTGTATTTAACCGTTATGTCCCAAAGGAGGACATTCATACGTACAGTGTGGATGAAAGCTTTTTAAAAGTTGACAGTGCATTGCATCTATGGGGAGATGCAATGACGATTGCCAAAAAGATCAAGGATGACATTGAACGGGAATTTCAGCTACCATCGGCGATAGGCATTGGTCCCAACATGCTGATGGCAAAGCTATGCCTTGATCTCGAAGCAAAAGGCAAAGGCATAGCAGAGTGGACATACGATGATGTGCAAACGAAGCTTTGGAATGTTTCTCCTTTAAGAGAGATGTGGGGAATTGGCCGTCAAGTAGAAAAAACACTGAACAGCATGGGGATTTTTTCGGTTGGACAGCTGGCTCGCTATGATCTGAAAAAGCTTGAGAAGAAATTTGGGATTATGGGCAATCAGCTTTATTTCCATGCATGGGGTGTGGATTTGTCTGAGATTGGGGCTCCGATTATGGAAGGGCAGATTAGCTTTGGCAAAGGTCAAATTTTATTAAGAGATTATAAAGAAGAGCATGAAATTAAAAATGTGATACTGGAAATGTGCGAAGAAGTAACAAGGCGGGCGCGCGCACACCATAAAACAGCCCGGACGATCAGCTTTGGGCTTAGCTATAGCAAGGATGAACTGGGAGGAGGCTTTTATCGTTCAAAAACGATTGAGCGGCCGACAAATATCACGATGGATGTTTATCATGTTTGTCTGGAGTTATTTCAGCAGTTTTATGAAGGGAAAACGGTGCGGAAGATTACGATGTCACTAAGCAATATTGAGGATGATCATGAGCTGCAGCTGAGCTTATTTGATTTGGATGAATGGCGCAGAAAAAAGCTTGGCTACACAATGGATGGGATCCGCAGGCGCTTTGGATCGGCTTCTCTTCTTCGGGCGGTTTCCTATACAGAGGCTGGCACAGCAAGGCATCGCGCCAAACTCGTAGGCGGGCATAAAATGTAACAAGGACAAGGGGTGTTTGACATGATTCGGGATCGGGGAAGAATTAAATGGACAGCCATGATGCTGCCAGAACATGTGAAGATGCTGCGTGACTGGGCAGAAGAGGATCAATACGAACAAAAGAAAGAGCTTGATGAACAGGAAGTGGAAAGGCTGAATGAAGTGCTGGCGGAAGCGATGGAATTTCACAGCTGCGTGGTCATCACGCATTATTGTCGCCAAAAGTATGAGCTGACGATGGGAACCATCCACTTTTGGGATGAAATGAACAAACGCCTTCACATTGCTGACCGGTTTCATGAAATTCACCGCATCGATTTAGGCAGTGTAGTAGATGTGCGACTAGCTTAAGACAATATATTAGCTGCCTGTCGTATGAAAAAATGAAAAATGCATATGCCATCAGGAAGAATACTGAAAACATATGCATGTGGAATCTTATTCTTCGGAACTCTCTGGCTTTGGCGCCCGAACGACAGATTCAAATTTACCTTTATGGCTTCCGTCACAAAACGGAGCTTTTGCGCTTAACCCGCAGCGGCAAAGCGAAAATGCTGGCTTTGTTTCAAACGGATTTCCTTCTGCATCAATTAGCTCGACATCACCAGAAATGCGAAGTGATCCATTATCATTTACTTTAATTTGTACTTTTGACATGCTCTCAATCCCCCTCGTGACTATGGTATAAGGAAGAGAGCTAGAAAGCAACAGGCAAAAGCAAAATAGCAGAAGAAGCGGCAAGAAATATGTTAAAATAACATACTAAGCCATGAAAGGAGAGAAGTATTCATGGAAATAAAGATTACAGAAGCAGCAGCTGTTAAATTAAACGAACGGCTACAGGGAAAAGAAGGATATTTGAAACTGAAATATGATACAGAGGGATGCGGCTGTGTTGTCAGCGGTGTGGCAGCATTATGGCTTGTAGACGAACTCGATAGTGATGATCTTGAGGTTGTAACTTCTTCAGGCAGTATATATATAGAAAAGTCTAAAATCGTCTTTCTTGATGAAAAGCTCATTATTGACTTTTCTGAAGCAGCGAACTGTTTTCAGCTAAAAAGTCCTAATCAGTATTTAAACCCGCGCATGAGTCTGATTGATCAAACGAAAAAAGCAAGTGTATAAAGAAACGGCATGAAGAGCTTGTATGATAAGTGTCTTCATGCCGTTTTTTTCAACTTAGAGCAGTACCTAGATCCAGGGCTTTTTATATATTGAGCTAAGAGCTGCTGGGCACTGGTTCCACATGCTCATTTTTTGCATCAACATACTCATCCAAAAATTCATCAATGACACGCTCATAGTCTTCCTTATTCTCATTGTACGATTGAGCATGAATGCCGTTTGTCGCCAAATAGAGCTTTTTTGGACCTTGTTTGCGCTGAAAAAGTTCTTCGGTCATTGTTGGCAGGATAAAATCATCCAATTGGCTGTGTATAAAAAGAATGGGCTTTTGAATATTTTCAATTACCGATATTGGAGATACAGCTTTTATTGAATAACGCTGGCGCACTCGAATGAATAGGTCAGCGAGCGGGATGAGCAATTTCGGCGGCAGCAGCTTCATTTCCGTTTTCAGTCTATGAGAAAGCTGTTCCTCAAAGTCAGAAAAAGGGCAATCAGCGATATAAAAGTCCGCCCCATCCTCAAGCATCCCCGCATATAGCAGCATGGTCGCAGCTCCCATCGATTCACCATGAATGCCAATTTGAACCTCTGCACCTTTTTCCGCTTTCAGCCACTGCACAACAGCCTGAAGATCGAACTTTTCATAATGCCCATAGCTCGTTGTTTTTCCTCCTGATTCACCGTGGCGGCGATGATCATAAATGACCGCATTATAGCCGCGCTTCAGAAAGATATTCATATACTTAACCGAGTTCATTTTGTTTTCGGTTACTCCGTGCGCAATAATAATGTATTTATTCTGGTCATGAGGTTCCGCAATAATCGTTTTTAGAGGATATCCAAAAGGAGAGGGAATGGAAACTTCTCTTTTAGGAAGATTTTCGAAAGCAAGGGGATCGAATCGGCCAGCCTCTTTTTCGCGATTTAAAATAAAGGCGTCATCCTTCTTCTTCATATACATCAGGCGATTAGAAAAATAAACCCCTAGAGTAGTCAAAAAGAGAATGAAAGAAAGTAAAAAACGGAGAAGTCTTCTCATGTTCATTTCTCCTTTAATGTTTTTTCTTTTATTTTACCATTAACGGAAAAAAATAAACTATCAGTTAGCCTAAAAATGTAAAATTACACAATTTATCTAATTGAAAAACGTATGTGATCTCTTCACATATAGTCTTATGCAGAGGGAAAACAGATATGTAGAAGAGGAAAAAACTTAACATAAATTTATGCTTGATCGGAAGAAAGGAACGTTTGATAGGAAAGCGGTTTTATTTGATAGGAAAATGAAAATTTTTGATAGGAAAGCGGTTTTATTTGATAGGAAAATGAAAATTTTTGATAGGAAAGCGGTTTTATTTGATAGAAAAACGAAAAATTTTGATAGGAACCAGGCTGAATAACTGGGGAGGAACTGGAGAAGTACATAGTAGTACCATTTTAAGTGAGGTGTAGAAGCAAGGGTAGCATCATAAATGATAAAAAAGCCGTCTGCTAAAGCAGCGGCCCTAACTTGTTAAAGAACAAATCACTGTTGTGAATTTTGTCTTTTGGTGGGATGAATTGCCTTTTCTAATTCTTCAGCGGCTATTGTGTTATTGACTGTATCGCTGTTTGGTTTTCCTTTTTGGCTGTTTCCTTTATCGCGCTTTTGGCTCATTTCACAAGCTCCTTCCTAAAAATAAGATCACTTTTAAGATGGATCAAATAGGAATGAGCTATTCACAAAAGAAAAAGTTAATACGACTGCAATTGATAATACATGCTTTCAATCGGCCGTGACAGATAGGGCTTGACGGCATCAACAGCATGAAGCAGCTTATTCAAATCAATATGGGTTTGAATGCCCATTCGCTCGAGCATGTAGACAACATCTTCAGTGGCTGCATTTCCAGAAGCACCAGGTGCAAACGGGCAGCCGCCAAGACCGCCGGCAGATGTATCGAAGCGGCTGATGCCTGCCTGCAGGGCAGCGTAAATATTAGCGAGAGCCATTTTGCGGGTATCATGGAAATGAGCGGTCAATAATGTATTCGGAAACTCCTTGATCAGCATAGAAAAAAGCTGATAGGATTCTGAAGGAACGGCCATGCCAATTGTATCTGCCACACTAAGTTCATCAGCGCCAGCTTCAGCAAATTGGCGGCAAAGTTTTAGCGTGTCCTCTGGGGCAATTTTCCCCTCATATGGACAATAAAAGGCAGTAGAAATACAGGCGCGCACAAAATAGCCCTTTTCCTTTAATTCAGCGATCAGCGGAACAAGTTCGGACATGCTTTGTTCTGTTGTTTTGTTTATGTTTTTTTGATTAAACGAATTGCTGACCCCGACAAATACAGCAGCAGCCTTGCAGGATGTTTGATAGAGCCTGAGGATTCCCTTTGTATTTGGGACAAGGATGATCTCCCGCGTATGGTCTGTCAGACAGGAGAAGGCAATGTCATCAGCATCCTGCATTTGCGGCACCCACTTTGGAGAGACAAATGAAGTGATCTCCATTTCTGTAATGCCAGCCTCTTTTAATCTAGCAATAAATTCTTTTTTGACGTCTGTTGGAACAAACTCCTTTTCATTTTGTAAACCGTCCCGCGGGCCAACTTCAATAATTGTTACTTCGGCAGGAAGACTGTCCGTCATGTTTTCATCTCCTTTTTCATAAAGTAAAAAAGTAGTAAGTTTTTAGCATTGTTTATAGCGCATTTCTGCACTTATTAAGAAAGCGTTTTCTTTATTGTATGGCAGGCTTTTAATGAAATGCAAGAATAATAGGAATTTTGACAAAATAAGAGGATTATTGCAGTTTTTAACGAATTAATTAATGGATAAGGCTCTGCGCTAATTAAGAGAAGAAACAAAATGTAAGCGTTTACCCAATTGGAGAGAAAGGAGCAGAACTATGAAAAATATCTATAGCTCATTTAGTGATGCAGTAAAAGACATATATGACGGCGCCACCATTATGGTTGGAGGCTTCGGCTTATGCGGAATACCAGAAAATCTAATTCTTGCATTAATGGAGAAGGGTGTAAAAGATTTAACAGTAATCTCTAACAATTGCGGAGTTGATGATTGGGGACTTGGGCTGCTGTTAAAAAACAATCAAATCAAAAAGATGATCGGTTCCTATGTGGGAGAAAACAAAGAGTTTGAAAGACAGGTGCTGTCTGGGGAATTGCAGGTAGAATTGCTGCCGCAAGGGACGCTTGCTGAAAAAATCAGAGCAGGAGGAGCAGGCATTCCTGCTTTTTACACACCGGCAGGCGTTGGCACACCGATAGCAGAAGGAAAAGAAACAAAGGTCTTTAATGGCAAAGAATATTTACTTGAAGAGGCATTGAAAGCAGATTTCAGTTTAGTGCGGGCGTGGCACGGAGATAAAATGGGCAACTTGATCTATCGGAAAACGGCGCGCAACTTTAACCCTATGATTGCTGCCGCAGGGACAGTAACCATTGCGGAAGTGGAAGAGTTAAAGGAAATCGGTGAGCTGGATCCGAATAGCATTCACACACCAAGTATTTATGTACAGGGAATGATCCAAGGTACCCAAGAAAAACGGATTGAGCGTTTGACGGTAAGCAAATAAAGTGAAAGGAGTTGTACATATGAAGAACGATAAAGCAGCCATCCGTGAAAAAATTGCAAGAAGGGCAGAAAAGGAAATTAAAGACGGCTATTATGTAAACTTAGGGATTGGAATGCCGACATTAGTGGCAAATTATATCGGAGAAAATAAACAAGTGGTTCTTCAATCCGAGAACGGTTTACTTGGAATCGGGCCATATCCGCAAGCAGGCGGAGAGGATGCGGATTTAATCAATGCAGGGAAAGAAACCGTCACTGCAATCCCTGGTTCTTCTTATTTTGACAGTGCCGAATCATTTGCGATGATCCGCGGCGGACATGTCGATATTGCCATACTCGGCGGAATGGAGGTATCACAGGAAGGCGATCTTGCCAATTGGATGATCCCCGGAAAAATGATTAAAGGCATGGGTGGTGCAATGGATTTAGTGCATGGAGCCAATAACATCATTGTCATAATGGATCATGTGAATAAAAACGGAGAATCGAAAATCCTGAAAAAATGCACGCTGCCGCTGACGGGAAAGCAGGTCGTCAACCGAATTATCACCGAAATGGCTGTTATTGATGTGACAGAAACAGGCTTAAAGCTCGCCGAAGTGGCAAATGGCTATACAATTGAAGAGGTTGTGCAGGCAACAGAAGCGGAGTTACATGTAGATGACTCTGTTAAAACTGAAGCTTTTTAATTCAGATTTTAACATCGCCAAGAGACAAGTTTTTTGCTATAATGAGCAAAAAATTAAGCGGAGGATTCAAGCAATGAAGAGAAAACAGCAGCCGGCCCGTAAACAAGAAGATAAGCCCGTTACGCTCGGAGACATGTTAAACGAAAGCTTAATGGATCAGCTGAAAAATAAAAAGCAGGAACTTAAAGCAGAAGCCGATCAAAAGCGGGAAGAAGAAGAGCGCCGCAAGAAAGAAGAACGTAAACAGCGCGAAAAGAATAAAAGCTTTGAGGAGCTGCTTGGAGAAAGCAATATGAATTGGCGTGAATATAAGTAAAAAGCTTACAGAAAAGGTCACCTTATCAACATAAGATGACCTTTTTTCTATTACCTGTGTTCCGAATATCCGGTACTGCTTGTTAGTTGTTGAATCACTTTCAATTCTTCCAGTGATAGGGCAGGTTTGCGGACTGCGGCAGCATTTTGCTGAACTTGTTCAACCGAGCTTGCTCCGGCGATGACAGACGCGACCGCAGTCTGTGCTAAATTAAACTGCATAGCGATTTCACCTGGAGAGCGATCGCCAAGCTTCTCTTCAAGGCTCGGGATTAGCTGCTGTAAATCTTCATAGCTGTAGCTTAGATAGCCGTTTTTTTGTGCTTTGGCGAGGTTGCCGTTTAAGATTCCTTTTGCAAGTGGACCGCGTGTAACAACGCTTATTTTTTTCTGCTCTAAAAGGGGAAACGCCTGCTCCTCTGGACGGCGGTCAAGCATGCTGTATTGCATCATAACCGAGACGATATTTGATTTTTCCGCATATTCGCGAATCACATTTGGGCGAATGGAAGAGATGCCATAATAGCGGATGTAGCCTTCCGTTACAAGCTCCTCGAATGCTTCAATCGTTTCCTCTATATTGTCTTCGATTGTGCCGCCATGCAGCTGATACAAATCAATATAATCTGTCTGGAGCCTCTGCAGACTATGTTTGACTGCTTCCTTTATGTGTTTTTTGGAAGGATCCCAGCTCCAGCCATCTTTGTTTTCATTCCAGCGGTTCCCTGCTTTTGTCGCAATGATCACTTTATCGCGAACCGACTTTAAAGCTTGGCCGACAATCTTTTCATTTTCGCCAAAATCATATAAATCTGCTGTATCAACATAATTAATGCCGGCATCCAGAGCTGCTTCAATAATATTTTTCCCTTTGCTCAGATCTGTACCAAGCGACATGCAGCCTAAACCCAAAACGCTTGCATGAAGCTCAGAAGTGCCAATTTGTCTCTTCTCCATCATTCCACCACCAGTTTTTTCTTTTATTTTAACGGAGACAACCAAAGACGCCAAATCATAACACTTAACAAGAAAAGCGGAGGCGGCTCGCTCAGCTGCGACAAGCATAAGGCGAGCCAGCCGGAAGGTTGTTCTTTAACCTTTTGGCTGGATTGACTTATGACCTCGAGCAGCTAGCCGCCGGAGCTAGACAACAAGAAAAGCGGAAGGCGCTTGCCCAGGGACGACAAGCTTAAGACAAGATGGCTAGAAGGTTGTTCTTTAACCTTCTGGACAGATTGGCTTAAGACCTCGAGTCCCTAGCGCCTGTAGCTAGACAAAAAGAAAAGCGGAAGGCGCTTGCCCAGGGACGACAAGCTTAAGACAAGATGGCTAGAAGGTTGTTCTTTAACCTTCTGGACAGATTGGCTTAAGATCTCGAGTCCCTAGCGCCTGTAGCTAGACAAAAAGAAAAGCGGAAGGCGCTTGCCCAGGGACGACAAGCTTAAGACAAGATGACTAGAAGGTTGTTCTTTAACCTTCTGGACAGATTGGCTTAAGACCTCGATTCCCTAGCGCCTGTAGCTGGACAACAAGAAAAGCGGAAGGCGGCTCGCCCTTAAAAGTAACGCAGTCTTCGCCACGTCCTATGGGCAAGCTTAAAGCGAAATGAGCCACACGTCGAAACTTTCTGCTGCGTTACTCATTCATACTTTCTGATAGTATAAAAAAATGGGTATGATAAAATAGAGCAGGTAATGTACATACAAGGGAGTGTCAGGGAATGAGCAGTCTTGAAGAAAAAACAATAAAAACAGAATCTATTTTTAAAGGGAGAATCATTAGTCTGCAAGTTGATGATGTAGAACTTCCTAATGGCAAGCATGCAAAAAGAGAACTAATTAAGCACCCTGGTGCGGTTGCTGTTTTAGCAGTGACAGATGAACAGAAAATCATCATGGTTGAGCAATATCGTAAAGCACTTGAAAAAACGATTGTAGAAATCCCGGCAGGCAAGCTTGAACAGGGAGAAGATCCACAAGAATGCGCGAAAAGAGAACTGGAGGAAGAAACAGGGTATGAAGCGGCGGAATGGTCCCTATTAACCTCTTTCTATACTTCACCGGGATTTGCGGATGAAATTGTTCATTTATACATAGCGAAAGGTCTTACCCAAAAAGAAAACAGTGCAGAACTAGATGAAGATGAATTTGTGAATCTAATGGAATTAACACTGGCCGAAGCAGAGCAGCTTGTGAATGAGCAGAGAATCTATGATGCCAAGACGGCTTATGCTGTATTATATTTAAAGCTTCAAGAGGCCCTGAAAGCATCGAAATGAGAAATTATTATGCCGACTTGCATATTCACATCGGAAGAACCTATACAGGGAAGCCGGTCAAAATTACAGGCTCAAAATCGCTGACCTTTTCAAATATTATTGATCATGCCCGTGATGAAAAAGGGTTACATATGATCGGTATTATTGATTGTCATTCACCGGAAGTGATTCAAGAGATGGAGATGCTGATTGCTGCTGGGGAGATGGCTGAAACAAAAGAAGGCGGATTAGATTATGGTGATTTAACGATTATTCCTGGCTCTGAGATCGAAATTTATGATGAAAACTGTAAAGGCCCTATTCATGTTCTATGTTATTTTCCTGGAATAATGGAAATGAAGAGTTTTTCGCATTGGTTATCACAGCATTTAAAGAATATTACACTCAGCTCCCAGCGAATTTATGCTGACGGAAAAGTACTGCAGCAAAAAGTAAAGGACCTTGGTGGCTTATTTGTGCCAGCCCATGTGTTTACCCCTTTTAAAAGCCTGTTTGGAAAAGGAGTTCACAAAAGCTTAACAGAAGTATTTGATCCGAATTTAATAGATGGAATTGAATTGGGTTTGAGTTCAAATACGCAAATGGCAGACCAAATAGAAGAACTGCATCGTTACTCTTTTTTAACGAATTCTGATGCTCATTCATTAAGTAAAATTGCACGCGAGTATCAAACCCTTTATCTGCAGCATCCATCGTTTCAAGAATTGAAAAAGGCTCTCCATAGGGAGGAAGGGCGGAAAATTGCCGCTAATTACGGCTTGGATCCATTACTTGGAAAGTATCATGAAACCGTATGTGCTTCCTGTTCAACACGGTGGCAAAGCGCACAGGATACTTGTTCGAATTGCGGACACCATGCATTTGTAAAAGGTGTGGCCGAGCGGATCCTAGAACTGAAAACAGCCGAAGCGGGTATAGCAGACAGACCACCATATATTCATCAGATCCCGCTTGAGTTTGTACCAGGCTTGGGGCCGAAAATGCTTGAAAAACTTTTAAATCATTTCGGAACAGAAATGAATGTGCTGCATCATGTTTCAGAGGAGCAGCTGGGACAAGTCATCCCGGAAAAAATAGCAAATCTGATCGCAAAGGCACGGATTGGAAAGCTGTCGCTTGCTGCAGGCGGCGGCGGAAAATACGGGAAAATCTCAGAATGAAAATTCCGGCGCGGAGAGCAGCCGGAATTTTTTTGTTTTATTCATGTAAACTATTATTCCTCGCAACCTCGCAGTCTTCTACTCTTTTACCTTCGCAAACACACATGTATTACGCAATTGTGTCCCATCTGCACTCAGCGAATCCTTGCGGAGAATGCCTTCAAGCTTAAAGCCGAGCCGTTCAGGAATCTTCCTGCTGGCTATGTTAAGTGTGTCGCAGCGAATTTCCACTCGATTCGCGTTAAGCTCCTCAAACGCAAAAGCGGTGAGTCCTTTTACAGCTTCAGTCAAATAACCTCTCTTTGTCCAGCGCGTATCGCACCAATAGCCAATTTCAAATTTCCTCACTTCCCATGATATGCGGTGTAATCCTATTGAACCAATGAATGTTTGATCTTCTTTTCTAAAAATATGGAGCCTAATATCCTCTTTCCTAATAAATTGAGCATAAGATTTGCGTATATTTTCCTCTGTTTCTTCAAGCGTTTGCTGTTTTTGAGCGAATGGAAACCAAGGTTTGAACTCCTCTAATGAATGCTGAATAGCTTCATAGGTTACTTGCCCATCTCCAGGCAGACACGGACGAATCAGCAGCCGTTCAGTTTCAATTTTTTCCGGAAAATCAAATAATATTGGATTCATGGAGTATCCCTCCCAAGTAAATTGATAATATTATAGGCGCAATTCGGCTGATCTTCAATAACTTTCTGGAAATTAAATGAAATAGTTCTGACTCCATTTGGACAGGCATACAATGGAGTAACTGAATATGTACAGGAGGATTAGCAATGAAGAAAAAAATGTACCAGAACGTCGCCGCAACCCATTTTCGTGAGCATTCCTCGATCTATTTATTTGTGATTGTCTTGTTTTTTATGGGCGTTATTTTTGGAGCTATTGTTGTGAATAGCTTAAGCTTTACTCAAAAGGAAGATTTATTTTATTACTTATCGCAATTTTTCGGGCAAGTATCAACCGAAGAAGTTGCTTCTTCTAATGATTTGTTTAAACAAAGCTTGCTTCATAATGCTAAATATATAGGACTGATTTGGCTTTTAGGCATTTCGATTATCGGCTTGCCTGTTATTCTAATTATGTTATTTATAAAAGGAATGGTTGTAGGCTTTACTGTTGGATTTCTAGTTAATCAGATGGCATGGGATGGGTTCCTCTTGTCGTTTGTTTCCATCCTGCCGCAAAACTTAGTCATTATTCCGGTGTTCATTATTGCTGCCACACTTGCCGTTGCCTTTTCGTTAAAGATGATCAAAAAGCAATTTATGAAAAGGATGGGCGACCCTATGCTTCCTTTATTCGGACGTTATGTCGCAGCGTTTGCCATCGCTTTAATCTTCATAGCAGCTGCAGCTGGCGTTGAAGCATTTATATCACCGCCATTAATGAAATCCGTTATACAGTCGATCCAATAAAATAATGGAAGGTGAAAACCAAGGTACGATCGTAATCTTGGTTTTTTCCTTATCAGTGCCTAAGGGAAGCTCTGACCTGCTGGTCGATCATTCTCATTTTGTTCACACATATTACATAATAATCATTCTAAAAAGTTATTTGTAATTATTTTATTTTGACACGATGTGGTGATCTGTTATAATGAGAATGTTAGCGGCAAGGGAGGGACTTTCGGTATGGAAAGCAGAATTGATAGAATAAAAAAACAGTTGCATTCATCCAGCTACAAGCTTACTCCGCAGCGTGAGGCTACTGTAAGTGTACTGCTGGAACATGAAGAGGATCATTTAAGCGCGGAAGATGTCTACCTCCTTGTAAAAGAGAAGTCGCCTGAAATTGGTTTAGCAACTGTATATAGAACACTTGAATTACTAACAGAATTAAAAATAGTGGACAAAATTAATTTTGGTGATGGCGTATCCAGATATGATCTACGTCAAGAAGGCGCTGCGCATTTCCATCACCATTTAGTATGTATAGAATGTGGTGCGGTCGATGAAATTCAAGAGGACCTTCTTGAAGATGTAGAAGAAGTGGTCGAGAGACGCTGGAACTTTAAAATTAAAGATCATCGTTTAACCTTCCATGGAATTTGCTACCGATGCCAGGATAAAGACAACGAGGAAGAAACGAAAACTGAAGAGTAACACTTTAACCTTTTCTTATTAAAAGAAAGGGTTTTTTTGTGTCTTTCATCACCGAATTATCTGATCTCACTCTCCAAATTTATAGGAACTGAGACTAACCGTTTAAATATCCAAACGGAATTTTCATCTTAGGTATATTTCTTGTCCAATTTGGCATATCTTTTACTAATATGCAACAGGCTTGGAGGATTTATATATGAGATCGGGAATGAAAATGATTTTTCAGACAACAAAAGTATTTGTGCTGTTTACAGGCTGCACAATTCTTTTCTATTACGGAATTATGTGGTTAAATGAAGAATATCAGGACTATCATCGCTATGATGAGCCCGATGGAGCGGCTGTCAAAGTCTCATCAAGCGGGGAGGAGCATGACAGCAATTTCTTGGATAGGTTATTTCTTTTCTATCTAAATGGGGAGTAATGAAAGAATGGAAGATCAGTTAAAGGACTTTGTGCACTATTTGGTAGTGGAGAAGGGGCTTGCACAAAATACGATTGTATCATATGAAAGAGACTTAAAGTTTTATATTCGCTTTTTAAGAGAAGACGAGAAAGCGGCATCTTGGCATGATGTGCAGCGTGCGCAAATTATTCAGTTTTTAGGATCTCTGAAAAAAGAAGGGAAATCGTCTAAAACATTAGCGAGACATATCGCCTCGATTCGCGCATTTCATCAATTTTTATTGCGTGAGCGAGTTGCAGAGCATGATCCGTCCGTTCATATTGAATCGCCGCAGCAGGAAAAATCATTGCCGAAGGTGTTAAATATGGCAGATGTAGAAACACTATTGGATTCGCCAAAATCAAACAATCATTATGGATTGCGGGATAAAGCCATGCTTGAACTTTTATATGCAACTGGAATCCGTGTCAGTGAATTAATTGGGCTAAATCAGGAAGATGTTCATTTAACAATGGGATTTGTCAGATGCATCGGAAAAGGAAATAAAGAGAGGATTATTCCGCTTGGGCGCACAGCGGCTAAAGCACTTGATGATTACCTCCAAAAGGGAAGACCCGTGTTTGTATCCAAAAAACACCGAGATGATGCCTTATTTTTAAATCACCATGGCAAGAGGCTGTCAAGGCAGGGATTCTGGAAGATCCTAAAAGGATTGGCACGAGAGGCAGGAATTCAAAAAGACTTGACGCCGCACACGCTCCGGCATTCGTTTGCAACCCATCTTTTAGAAAATGGAGCGGATCTTAGAGCTGTTCAGGAAATGCTTGGGCATGCAGATATATCAACAACGCAAATCTATACACATGTAACCAAAACCAGATTGAAGGATGTCTATAGCCAGTTTCATCCGAGAGCTTAATAAATTTTTTACAATGCTGCCTGGAAAAATAGGCAGCTTTTTCTTGTTTTTTTATGATTATTCGTTACAATAGAGATGTCAGACTTCTGACGTATGAATATGTGTATTCAAAGTTGATAAGGGTAATATAAGATTAAGATATTTTTTGCACTTTAAGAAATTAGCAGCACTGCTGCACCAGTTACTTTACAATAGGGTGCAACTAAGCGACTGGCTTTTAAGGCGTTATTTAAATAGGATGTTTTTGTAAGGGGATTCAATTTTAAAGGAGGAACATTTATGACAAATCATACATATAAAAGAATTTTCCTGGTTGTAATGGATTCAGTTGGCATTGGCGAAGCACCTGATGCAGAAAGGTTTGGCGATAAAGGCTCAGATACATTAGGTCATATTGCTGAAAAGATGGACGGCTTAAATATGCCAAACATGGGGAAATTAGGATTGAGCAATATCCGTAATATCAAGGGGATTGAAAAAGCAGAAAAACCGCTCGCTTTTTATACGAAAATGCAAGAAGCATCGAATGGAAAAGATACGATGACAGGGCACTGGGAAATCATGGGCTTGAATATTCAAACCCCTTTCAAAGTGTTTCCAGACGGCTTTCCGCCTGAGCTTATTGATGAACTCGAAGACCGAACTGGCAGAAAAGTAATTGGCAACAAACCGGCTAGCGGAACAGAAATATTGGACGAACTTGGCGAAGAACATATGAAAACGGGTGCACTTATTGTCTATACTTCAGCAGATTCTGTCCTGCAAATTGCTGCGCATGAAGAAATCATACCTATTGAGGAACAATACAATATCTGTGAAATCGCAAGAGAATTAACATTAGATGAAAAATATATGGTTGGACGTGTGATTGCACGCCCATTTATCGGTGAGCCAGGTGCATTTAAGCGAACGTCTAACCGTCATGATTATGCACTAAAGCCATTTGACCGAACAGTTATGAATGAGCTAAAAGACGGTGGATATGATGTCATTGCCATTGGAAAAATCTCAGATATTTATGATGGCGAAGGTGTTACAGAATCATTAAGAACCGTTTCCAACATGGATGGAATGGATAAACTTGTTCAAACATTGGACATGGATTTTACGGGCCTAAGCTTCTTGAATCTAGTTGATTTTGATGCATTATTTGGACATAGAAGAGATCCAATTGGCTATGGAGAAGCTTTAGAGGAATATGATGCTCGTTTAGATGAAGTATTTGCTAAGTTAAAAGAAGATGATCTTCTTATTGTGACAGCTGATCATGGAAATGATCCAGTACATCCCGGCACAGATCATACGAGAGAATATGTGCCATTGCTTGTATACTCAAAAGGAATGACAGCGGGAAAAGAACTGGAGATCAGAGAAACATTTGCTGATATCGGTGCGACTGTTGCGGAAAATTTCAATGTGAAACTTCCGGCATTCGGGAAAAGTTTTCTGCAGGAATTAAAGTAAAGCCCGAATGAATAGAGAGACTACCAAATATTGGAGGGGGAAGAATCCTCTGCAAAACAATGAGAAGGAGATTAAATCATGGATGTAAACAAAATTGTAAACGCAGCTTCATTTTTAAAAGGAAAATACTCAAAGGCACCTAAAATAGGACTAATTTTAGGCTCTGGCTTAGGGGTATTGGCAAACGAAATTTCTGAACCAGTAAAAATTCCTTATAACGAAATTCCGGATTTTCCTGTGTCGACGGTTGAAGGTCATGCCGGACAGCTTGTATTTGGCGATTTAAATGGTGTGGATGTTGTTGCTATGCAAGGGCGCTTCCACTATTATGAAGGCTACTCTTTTGAAAAAGTTACTTTTCCTGTACGCGTGATGAAGGAGCTTGGGGTTGAAATTCTCATCGTTACAAATGCAGCTGGTGGCGTAAACGAATCCTTTACACCAGGCGATTTAATGCTGATTTCAGATCATATTAATAATATGGGAAGTAACCCGCTGATCGGACCAAATGATTCGAAGCTTGGCGTCAGGTTCCCTGATATGTCAGAAGCATATGCAAAAGATCTTCGTAAAGCAGCAAAAGAGATTGCACAGCAGCTGAATATAGATATAAAAGAAGGAGTTTACGTCGGCAATACTGGCCCTACATATGAAACGCCTGCAGAGGTTAGAATGCTACGTGTATTAGGCGGAGATGCAGTAGGTATGTCAACAGTGCCAGAGGTTATTGTTGCTCGCCATGCAGGATTAAAGGTACTCGGCATTTCCTGCATCAGCAACATGGCTGCAGGGATCTTAGATCAGCCGCTTAACCATGAAGAAGTAATTGAAACAACAGAAAAAGTGAAAAAAGATTTCCTTCAATATGTAAAAGCTTTAGTTAAGAATATGGCGTAAGCAAAGCAGCTTAAGCAGCGCTATAGACAGAACTTGCAGAGAGAATAGAAGGGCGGATTCACACTATGAGAATGGTTGACATAATTGAAAAAAAGCGTGACGGGATTGAATTAACAAAAGAAGAAATTCAATTCTTTGTAAATGGGTATACCGATGGATCAATTCCTGACTATCAAGTGAGTGCTTTAACAATGGCGATTTTCTTCAAAGGAATGACAGAAAACGAACGTGCTGACTTAACAATGGCTATGGTTGAATCAGGGGATCAAATTGACCTCAAAAAAATTGAAGGCATTAAAGTAGATAAGCACTCAACGGGCGGTGTTGGTGATACAACGACACTTGTTTTAGGACCGCTTGTAGCGGCAGTTGGGGTGCCTGTTGCCAAAATGTCCGGACGCGGATTAGGCCATACAGGCGGCACCATTGATAAATTGGAAGCTGTTGAAGGCTTCCATGTGGAAATTGAAAATGAAGAATTTATAAAGTTAGTAAATGAAAATAAAATTGCTGTAATTGGCCAAAGTGGAAACTTAACACCAGCAGATAAAAAGCTGTATGCATTACGCGACGTTACGGCTACTGTTGATAGCATACCGCTCATTGCCAGCAGCATTATGAGCAAAAAAATTGCGGCTGGAGCAGATGCAATTGTTCTTGATGTGAAAACGGGCGCTGGTGCCTTTATGAAAACGTTAGAGGATTCTAAAGAATTAGCGAGCGCAATGGTCCGCATTGGAAACAATGTTGGTCGAAATACAATGGCTGTCATTTCAGACATGAGCCAGCCTCTTGGTTTTGCCATCGGAAATGCGCTTGAAGTGAAAGAAGCGATTGATACGCTTAAAGGAGAAGGTCCGGAAGATTTAACAGAGCTATGCTTAACACTAGGCAGCCATATGGTTGTATTGGCGAAAAAAGCTGAAACTGTAGAGGAAGCACGTGAAAAGCTGCAGCAGGTGATAAATGACGGCAGTGCACTTGAAACCTTTAAAACATTCTTAAGCTCTCAAGGCGGAGATTCGACTGTTGTGGATCAGCCAGAGAAATTGCCTCAAGCAAAATATCAATTTGAACTTGAAGCAAAAGAGGATGGCTATGTATCAGAAATAGTGGCTGATGAAATTGGAACAGCTGCCATGCTTCTAGGAGCAGGGCGTGCAACAAAAGAATCAACCATCGATCTTGCTGTTGGATTAATGCTACGCAAAAAAATAGGTGATGAAGTGAAAAAAGGTGATTCACTCGTAACCATCTATAGCAATTTTGAAGATGTCAGCGAAGTAAAAGAAAAATTATATGCCAATATCCTGCTGACGAGCGAAAAAGTAAGTGCTCCTGTGTTAATACATGGTGAAATAACGAATTAAAAAGTAAATTAATATATACGAAAGAGCTGCCGGGATATATGGCAGCTTTTTTTAATTAATTATATCTTCAATACTTTTGAAACTGGCTGCTGGGGAAAGTGGACAGGTCTTGAAGCCCTTTTTACAGGGGATATATGGTAATTTAAGCGTGTTTCAGAGCTAAACACGACCGTTAAATCCTATATTTGGAAATCAGAGTCGTGATTCTGCACTACACCAGTAGACACTGCACTTATAGTCTTTGCCCCTACCCCTAAAGCCTCAAAACACAGCTGCTCTGCCACTAACTTAGTCTCTTTTTCCCCTTTATAGCCTCTGTCTTTTCCTATCAAGGTTTCTCATTCCTGTTCTTCCTCCTAATGAACATTTTCTTCTCTAAATGGTATAGATTTTTATTTTATGGAAATGATGGTAGCTATAAAACGAAACGACCATCAGTCTATTCTGGTGTCATAATTTGGAGGGGTTTATAGGATGAAAAAAATTGTCTCGTTACTGATGCTTTCTTTTTTTATGTTCACAAGCTTCTTACCTGCAGCTTCTGCAGAAGAGAAAAAAGCAGAATTGGCTGAAGGAGTAAAATCAGCGATCTTAATAGAGAGAGATACAGGAACGGTTTTATATGAAAATAATAGTAAAGAACAGCTGCCGCCAGCCAGCATGACAAAAGTAATGACGATGCTTCTCATAATGGAAGCCATCGATGAGGGAAAGCTTACCTGGGATGAGAAAATTCGGACTAGTGAATATGCTGCTTCCATGGGAGGTTCACAAATTTTCCTTGAGCCTGGTGAAGAAATGACGACAAAGGAAATGCTTCAGGGCATCGCGATTGGTTCTGGTAATGATGCCTCTGTAGCAATGGCAGAACGTCTTGCCGGTTCAGAGGATGAATTTGTTGAAATGATGAACAGCAAAGCTAAGGAGCTTGGTCTAAAGGATACCTTCTTTAAAAATCCAACAGGCTTGCCGGAAGAAGGGCATTACAGTACAGCACATGATATGTCACTCATGGCAAAAGAACTGCTGAAATATGAAGATATAACGAGTTTTACGGGAACTTATGAATCCTACTTGCGTGAAGGAACGGATAAGAAGTTCTGGTTAGTTAATACCAATAAACTTGTTCGTTTTTACCCCGGTGTTGATGGACTGAAAACAGGGTTTACCAACGAAGCAAAATATTGTTTAACGGCAACAGCAGAAATAGATGGAATGCGTGTCATTGCGGTTGTATTTGGTGCTCCAACATCTAAGGACCGCAACGCACAAGTTACGAAAATGTTGGATTATGCTTTTAGTCAATATAAAACACACTCAGTGTTTGAAAGAGAACATACGCTAGGAAAAGTTAAGGTTAGCAAAGGCGAGCAAAAATTTGTTGATGCAGTGACGAGTGAGCCTATTTCTCTGTTAACGAAAAAGGGAGAAAATATTGATAATGTTAAGCAAAAGATTGTGCTGTCGGAGGATGTTAAGGCTCCTGTGAAAAAAGGAGATGAAGTCGGCAAGATCACTTTTGAGAAGGATGGCAAAACGATTGTAGAAAGCAAGCTTGTTGCCAAAGAGGATAATTCGGATGCAAGCTGGTGGACACTATTTAAACGTTCGATGGGCATGTTTACAAAATCAGGTGAATGAAGGCAGAAGATGTCGAAGGGACTATTCATGACTACTAATTTTGGCGAATGCACACTAGTTTTGTCTTCTTGAAGGATATCGGAATAGAAATATAGAAATTGACTCACTAAAGGGTGATAAAGGAGCCTGCTTCATTGGAAAAAGCACTTCCTGCATCCGAATGCTGCTATTGGTCCTTTAGCAGCTTCATACCACATAAGGAGGCTATGAATAGTGAGTCTTAACATTAACTTGGAAGTGAAAAATGAAATTTTATGTATTCGATTAAGCGGGGAGCTTGATCACCATTCTGCAGACGAACTGCGTGAGCAAGCTTCAGCCGCAATTGAGCAATTTCATATCCGTCATATCATTCTAAACCTCGAGCATCTATCATTTATGGATAGTTCAGGGTTAGGAGTCATACTTGGAAGATACAAACAGATTAAACAAGTACATGGCGAAATGGTTGTTTGTGCCATCTCCCCTTCAGTGCAAAGGTTATTCGATATGTCCGGTTTATTTAAAATCATCCGTCTTGAACCGACAGAAGAATATGCATTGCAAAGATTGGGGGTTGCTTAACAATGAAAAATGAAATGCACATTCAATTCAGTGCTTTAAGTCAAAACGAATCGTTTGCTCGAGTAACAGTTGCCGCGTTTATTGCTCAGCTTGATCCAACGATGGATGAGCTTACAGAAATTAAAACTGTTGTGTCAGAAGCAGTTACAAACTCCATTATTCATGGCTATGAAAACGACCCTAATGGGCTTGTATATATTTCTGTCACAATTGAAGATGGTTTGGTAGATCTATCTATTCGAGACGAAGGTCTAGGTATATCAGACGTCGATGAAGCGAGACAGCCGCTTTATACAACCAAGCCAGAGCTTGAGCGGTCTGGCATGGGCTTTACGATTATGGAAAACTTTATGGATGAAATAGCGGTTGTATCACACCCAGGGGAAGGCACAGAAATCCGCTTAAAAAAGCATTTATCAAATAGTAAAATGCTATGTAATTAAGGGAGTCTTGCTATGGATGTGGAAGTAAAATCAGGTAAAGGCCAAACGTATTTAAAGGATCATGAGGTCAAGGAGTTAATTCAGCAAAGCCAGAGCGGTGATCAAAGTGCCCGGGATACAATTGTTCAGAAGAATATGAGGCTCGTCTGGTCTGTCGTGCAGCGTTTCTTAAATCGGGGCTATGAACCTGATGATTTATTCCAAATCGGGTGCATTGGATTGCTTAAATCTGTTGATAAATTTGATTTGAGCTATGATGTAAAGTTTTCTACTTATGCTGTTCCTATGATTATTGGGGAAATTCAGCGGTTTATTCGTGATGATGGAACTGTGAAAGTTAGCCGATCCTTAAAAGAGCTCGGCAATAAAATTCGAAAAGCGAAAGATGAACTTTCTAAAACATTAGGACGAATCCCAACCGTATCTGAAATTTCAGAGTACCTGGATATTCCATCAGAAGACGTTATTCTTGCACAAGAAGCAGGTAGAATGCCTTCCTCTATTCACGAAACAGTGTACGAAAATGATGGAGATCCAATTACACTGCTTGACCAAATAGATGATGGCAATGAAGGCAAATGGTTCGACAAAATTGCTCTAAAAGAAGCGATTAGAGAGTTGAATGAACGCGAAAGATTGATCGTGTATCTTCGTTATTATAAAGATCAGACTCAATCTGAAGTAGCAGAAAGACTCGGAATATCCCAAGTTCAAGTCTCCAGGCTGGAGAAAAAAATATTACAGCAAATGAAGGACCGTATGGATATGTAAATCCATACGGTTTTTTTGTACTTTGAATCAGCATGGAGTTTTGCGGATCTATCAAATTAACGGACGGCAAACATGATTAATTTTACACTGAAAAAAAACCATAGGATATTTTCACAGTCGGATTTCGAAAATGTCAAATGGCAAAACATGAAATTATTGCCTTTCATGAAGTAAATATATGCAAGTCATACTATATGTAAGGAAATCACTACCGTGGGAAGTGAAGAGAGTGGAACACACAGTGTATATTCGTTTGCGCCATCGGCTTCAGGTCAGACCGAATACGGCAATCCATTTAGAGGACATCGCACAAATTATTGCAGATGAAGAGTTTCTTCCCGTATTAAGCAGCTTGAAAATGCATCAGGTGATTGAAGAAGATAATAACATCATTATTATTGACGTAATGAAGGTCATCAACCTTATAAAAAACAAATACCACATGCTTGAGATCCAAACAATAGGCCCTGCACAGGTCATTGTAGAAGTGGCCAGGAAAAAAAGAAAAACGTCAATGTCGTTATTTGTCTTAGTGTGGCTGCTATTGTTTTTTGGAGCTGCCCTAACAATCATGAATTTTCACGAGGATGTAAGTATGAGAGAAGTTCATTTGAAGATCTTCACTGTCATTACTGGGATAACAGACGAAAAGCCGCTTGTATTCCAAATTCCTTATTCAATTGGTCTTGGAGCAGGAATGATCATCTTTTTTAATCATTTATTCAAAAAGCGCCTCAATGAAGAGCCAAGCCCGCTGGAAGTCGAGATGTTCAATTATCAGCTTGACTTAGATAACTATGTGGCTATGAATGAAAATAAGGAAAGCATGAAAAACATTGATGACAATTAAAATTATCGCAGTGATGTTCATTGGGCTCGCCAGCGGATTGGCTGTTGGCGCTGGGTTTGTTGCTTTTTTGACGGTGCTTGGTATCATTCCCCGGCTAACTCAGCTCACTAAAACAATGAAAATGATCCATTATTACGAATGGTCAGTGGTGTTAGGGGTTTTCGCAGGTTCGGCTGCAACCCTTTGGGAGTTTAATTTCCAATTTCCATCATGGTTTTTAATCCCCCTCGGTGCATCATCAGGTGTTTTTGTAGGCATGCTTGCAGCAGCCTTAACAGAGGTGTTGAACGTGCTTCCGATTCTTGCGAAAAGAATTGGCATTGACGGGCAAATCGTGATTCTCCTGATGGCCCTTGTTTTTGGCAAAATCGCCGGCAGCCTCTATCAATGGATGTATTTTGTAGGAAAGTAGGTAAAGGTTTGACTGACAATAGGAAGGATCGATTTGGCTTATGAGTGAAAAAAGAAATGTCATTCTAATAACAGATGGAGATGTCTATGCCCGTAAGGCGGTTGAACTGGCTGCACAGGAAATTGGCTGCAGATGTATTACTTCTTCACAAGGAAATCCGTCTGTATTGGACGGGCCTCAAATCGTTAAGCTCATTCATAAGGCGAAATGTGATCCTGTGCTTGTCATGTTTGATGATAGCGGATTTGTTGGTGAAGGGGCAGGGGAAAATGCAATGAAATATGTTGCTCACCATGAAAGCATCCATGTATTAGGTGCCATTGCCGTCGCATCAAAAACAAGGCATGAAGAATGGACACATGTAGATGTCTGTATTGATCGTTTCGGTGAACTCACACACTATGGTGTAGATAAATATGGCATACCTGAAATGGAGGAAGGCAGAATTACAGGAGATACTGTTTATTGTTTAGATGAATTGGATCTGCCTATAATCGTTGGCATTGGAGATATTGGGAAAATGGGAAAAATGGATCATTTTACAGTGGGATCGCCCATTACCATTAAAGCGATAAAGCTTATACTGGAAAGGAGCGGAATGTATGACAGCAGCAAAGAAGGATGAAATGAAGGCCATTCCTTTATCGGTAAATGAAATTGAAACATATATGAAAAAGAGAGTTGGTCTTGGTGAGAGCTTTGATCTAGGGGTCCGAAAATTAAAGGTTCTGCGAAAAGATGTACATTTTTACTATGTTAACGGGCTTACAGACACACAATTCATTATTGAAATTGTCGAAGAGCTAGTGGCCATTAATGATCATGAGAAGCTATCGTCCAACTTATTTAGCATCATTGAAAACCGCCTTGTCCATCAATCTGTTAATAAAATTAAAACACTTGATGAACTAGTTGATCAAGTTCTTTCCGGTCTCATTGTAGTAGTGATGGAAGGCGAAGACACAGCGCTTGTCGTCGATGTCAGAAGTTATCCTGGCCGTACACCGCAGGAACCAGATACCGAAAAGGTGGTTCGCGGTTCGAGGGATGGATATGTAGAAAATATTATTATTAATACAGCTTTAACAAGAAGAAGAATTCGAGATGAGCGGCTTCGTTTTGAGATACTTAAAGTAGGTGAACGATCAAAAACGGACGTAGCGATCGGATATATAAAAGATGTAGCAGATCAGGAACTAGTTGACATTATTAGAAAAGAAATTGAAGCAATAGACATTGATGGAATTACAATGGCAGATAAAACAATTGAAGAATTCTTATTAAAGCAAGGTTATAATCCATTCCCACTGGTCCGGTATACAGAACGTGCGGATGTATCTGCAACTCATTTGCTGGAAGGGCATGTTGTTATTTTTGTTGATACTTCACCAAGTGTGATCATTACGCCGACGACCTTTTTTCATCATCTCCAGCATGCTGAAGAGTATAGGCAATCTCCAGCAGTGGGGACGTTCGTCAAATGGATTCGTTTTTTAGGACTTCTATCCTCTCTTTTCTTATTGCCGCTCTGGTTCTTATTCGTTTTAGAACCTTCTCTTTTGCCTGAAGCGATTGCTTTTATAGGACCAAATGAGAAAACAAATATACCTGTCATTATTCAGCTGTTTATAGCAGATATCGGAATTGAGTTTTTAAGGATCGCGGCAATTCATACTCCGACACCTCTGTCCACAGCCATGGGTTTAATTGCAGCCGTTTTAATTGGCCAGATTGCCATTGATGTCGGATTATTTGTTCCGGAAGTTATTCTATACGTGGCATTAGCAGCGATTGGCACATTCGCAACACCGAGTTATGAGTTGAGTATTGCAAATAAGTTAGCCAGGCTGGGGATTCTAGTGCTCGTTGCCATTTTCCACACACCAGGATTAATCGTAGGAACGACTGCCTTTATCATTTGGCTTGCAAGTATTAAATCATTAAGTGTTCCATACTTATGGCCATTTATCCCATTTAATCCTGGTGCGTTTGTTCATATCCTAATACGAAGAGCAGTACCAGGTTCTAAAATTAGACCGAGTATTGTGCATGCCAAAAATCGTTATAAGCAGCCTATTAAATAGTCCTCCACCCAAGCTCCGTTGCGGGAATGATTGAATTGTGTTAAAGTATTTTCAACTGAATAAAGCATTAAAGGATACAGAATATTTATTTTGCTTATAAAGGCGGCAAGCCCTAGTGCGCATTGGATTTCCTTAAAATCATCCAACCTTTAATCAGAACAGATGAGGATGTTTTGCCGGGACCTGAGTGCAGTGCTTGCGCTTTTCTTTTGGGGGTAATGGGTGAATGTATTTTAATGGCACAGCACAAGTAAATGAAAAAGGACATTTGCAAATTGGCGGAGTCGATACACTTGACTTAGTGAGCCAATTTGGAACGCCGCTTTATGTATACGATGTAGCACTGATTAGGGATCGTGCAAGAGGATTTAAAGAGACATTTGAAAAATTAGGCATTAAAGCACAAGTGGCATATGCAAGTAAAGCCTTCTCTACCATTGCGATGGTTCAGCTTGTAGAAGAAGAGGGATTATCACTTGATGTTGTTTCAGCAGGTGAACTGTATACAGCACTGGCTGCAGACTTTCCAGTGGAACGCATCCACTTTCATGGCAATAATAAAAGCCGAGAAGAGCTGGAAATGGCTCTAGAACATCAGATCGGCTGTATTGTTGTTGATAATTTCTATGAACTCCAATTGTTAGAACGTATTTGCAAGGAGAAGAATCAAAAAGCGAACATCTTACTGAGGGTAACTCCTGGCATTGAAGCACATACGCATGATTATATATTGACAGGGCAGGAAGATTCGAAGTTTGGTTTTGATCTGCAAAATGGACAAGCAGAAGCAGCATTGCAAAGTGCTATAAAGTCTCAATCTTTTGAAGTGCTTGGCATCCATTGTCATATCGGTTCACAAATATTTGAAACAACCGGCTTTATTTTAGCTGCACAGAAAATCTTTGAGAAACTCAATGACTGGAAACAGCGCTTATCATTCGAACCTGCTGTATTAAATTTAGGCGGCGGTTTTGGCATACGCTATACAAGCGAGGACGAGCCGATTGCTGCCTCACAATATGTGGAAGATATTATTACAGAGGTTAAGAATCTCGCACTTCAGCATGAAATGAAAATGCCTGAGATTTGGATTGAACCAGGCCGTTCATTAGTTGGGGATGCAGGTACAACTCTTTATAAAATTGGCTCACGTAAAGAAGTTCCAGATGTAAGGAAATATTTAGCGGTTGATGGTGGGATGAGTGATAATATTCGCCCGGCCCTTTATCAGGCAAAATATGAAGCGGTCCTTGCAGGGAGGCCACTGGAAAAAGCAAATGAGGTTGTTTCAATTGCGGGAAAATGCTGTGAATCCGGAGATATGCTAATTTGGGATTTACCATTGCCGGAAACCGATGAAAATGATGTGCTTGCTGTTTTTTGTACAGGTGCGTACGGTTATTCCATGGCTAACAACTATAACCGCCTGCCGCGTCCGCCGGTTGTATTTGTAGAGAACGGAGAAGCACAGCTTGTTGTACGCCGTGAAACATTAGAAGACCTAATCCGTTTAGACTTATCCATTCAAACAAAGATCCAGAGTTAAACTACGTGTAACTGCGCAATTAGCATACGACACATGGGCTGCATGCTATGATAAAAAAGGATCATAGATTGCGGTAATAGATTTAATTCATAAAGGCTGCCAATATGGGCAGCTTTTGCTGTTTATGAATGATGCAGCCACCTGGTCAAAAAGCACATGGAAATATTCGACCAGATGGTGTACAATGAATCATAGTTTCCATTCACTACAGATTTTTCAGGAGCAGGGTGTATATGAAAAAAAGCAACTGGGTTCTTTTTATGATCATTTTGATGTTAGGTCTGCTTTGGGGTTTATATTATTGGTTTTTTATCGCCCTTGGCTAAATAGGCCCGTCTAATGAAAAAAGAGTGCACAAGAAACATTCAGACGATCTTACATATAATGGTGCAAACAGTTTATAATGCTGTTCAGATGGGGAAAATAGTATAATGGGTTTCATCCTAGTACGTATAATGCGTTCTCCACTTGACTGATCAAGCCCGACTTTAATCAAATTTAATGAGGGATAATTATGTTAATTCGATATAAGAAAACATTTGAAAAAATTGCAATGGGTCTTTTGTCTTTTATGCCAAATGAAAAAGACTTAAAAAAATTGCAGCAAACCATGAAGGTTTATGAATCAGAGCGGCATAAGCAGCTTTTTTTGTGGAAGGAAGAAGAGGACATTATTGGCCTTGTTGGTGTATCCTTTACTGAAGATACGATGGAACTGCTCCATGTGTCTGTTAATCCTTCACATAGACAGCAAGGAATTGGAAAAGCCATGATAAATGCTCTTCAGGACATGTTTCCGGAGAAAGTTATGACATCAGTCGAAGAAACAGAAGCGTTTTTACACAGATGCCAATTTAATGAGACAGTAAAAGGCAGTGATTAATCACTGCCTTTTATATATTGTTTTAATAAATCCGCTCTTCAGAAGATTGGAGAAAACAGATATCAGCGATTTTTTTGCATTGCAGCAAGTCTCTCTGCAATAACACCGCTGCGGTCTCTTCTAGAGTGGCGGTGAATTAAATCCTCATTTGCAATATCACTTACACAGCACCACTTTAAACCTAATGCAGAACACGTCTCCATTGCTCTTTCAAGAAGAACTGGATCTTCTATAGGCATATTATAGCTTTTATACGGCTTCCTGTTTACAATCTCAGTATACTTCTTCTGGAGATCTGCAAGAAAGGTATTAGCATGAAGACCAAGGTTATTTATAGATTCTTTCCTATTATAAAAAATCTTAAGCGCTTTTAGTAAGGTTCTTTCCGCTCCTCGGTAATTTAAGCGGCGATGATGATAACAGGAGACAGCAAACAAAATAAACCCCACCCATATAGAGTTTTTGTGATACTCCTCGGTTTGTTTCCAATATTCCTCTAAAATCTCATGACATTCGAAATAGTCTCGATCTCCATGAAAGTGAACAATAAACTTTATATATTCGAGTGGATACATCTTTTCACTCCTTATTAATACTGTAGGTCTGCTCAAAAACGTGATTACATATTATTTGAACTATTTTATCATAAAAATACAAATACATGCCTAATTTTAGCATTGGATAAAGGCTATGAATCATTTATACTTATTAAGAAAATCTGTTTTCAGTTCTTAGCTTCTGCAGCGATAACGGTTGCGATACATATTCGCTCAGTAGTTTGAAGAGATAAATATACCCATTGGCACACGCATATGGCATAATGGATATTCATGCAAAAATAATTTGATTTTCGATTCTGGAAGAAATTTTGGTGGTACAAATGATGCAATATAATGTAAAAATAGATGCTTTTGAAGGCCCTTTGGACTTACTGCTCCATTTAATCAATCGATTGGAAATTGATATATATGATATTCCGGTGTCAAAGATAACGGAACAATATTTATTATATATTCACACAATGAAGGAACTGCAGCTTGATGTGGCCAGTGAATATTTAGTAATGGCTGCGACACTGCTGGCGATTAAGAGCAAAATGCTCCTGCCAAAACATGAAGAAGATGAGCTTGAGGACGAATTCGGGCTGGAAATGGAAGAAGATCCGCGGGATGAACTCGTTGAAAGATTAATAGAATATAAAAAGTATAAAGAAGCTGCTGAAGAGTTAAAAGAGATGGAGCAGGAAAGAGGCATGATCTACACAAAGCCTCCGAGTGACCTGGCTGTATATGCAGAAAGCGAGCAGAATGATTTAAAAGATTTAAACGTCTCCTTGTATGATATGCTTGGTGCATTTCAAAAACTGCTGCGCAGAAAAAAACTGCAGAAACCGCTTTCGACAAAGATTACGCGTCAGGAAATACCCATTGAAACAAGAATGGAAGAAATCGTTACATTCATTAAAAAATCGCATGGCCGTACAACCTTCTATAGCTTATTCCCAAAAGAGGACAAGGAGCATCTGGTCGTTACTTTCTTAGCAGTACTCGAGCTAATGAAAAGGCAAGAGATTGCTGTGAGTCAAGTGGGAAATTTTTCTGAAATTTATATAGAAGCAACGGAAGGAGTAGCAGTAAATGGAATTAATTAATTGGGGTGGCATCTTAGAAAGTCTTCTTTTCGCTGCAGGTGATGAAGGTTTATCCATCAAGCAAATTATGAATGTGCTTGAGATTGATGAATTGCAGGCGATTGATATCGTTGAAAATCTCAAACATGAATATGATCAGAATAGTTCAAGGGGCATCATGCTAATTGAAATGGCAGGAACGTTTCAGCTTGCAACAAAAAAGGAAAATGCAGTGTATCTAAAGAAATTAGTAGAGTCTCCTTCAACAGCCTCTCTCTCTCAGGCTGCTTTAGAAACTTTAGCGATTATTGCGTACAAACAGCCTATAACAAGAGCTGAAATTGAAGAGATTCGAGGAGTTAAAACAGAACGTCCCCTGCAAACACTTACCTCTAAAGCATTAATTAGAGAGGTCGGCAGAGCTGAAGGAACCGGACGTGCCTATTTATATGGAACAACGAAAGAGTTCTTAGATTATTTTGGATTAAATCATATCGAGGAGCTTCCGCAGCTGCCAGATCATACAGAAGATGAGACAATATTAGATGATGCAGATTTATTTTTTGAGAAGTTCCAGGAAACAATCGATAATTGATTTTTCTGAAACATTTAAAGCTTGTTTGTGGTAAAATTAAATAGAATGTTGGATCCTTCAGAGTGAGATTAGGAGGGACGATTCTAACTTCAATAAAGGACGAGCATGAAAATCTCATCACGAAATTGTTCAGGACAATCACCTGTCCAAAAAATGAAATTGGTCATAAGCTATTATAAAAAGATTACTGCTGTTTTATTAACTGGAGGTGTAAGTATTGGGAAATGCCATTGTAAAGACGCAAATGGAGGACGTTAAAAATTTCCTAGGGAATACTGTATCTGTATTTGAAAATTTTCTGAACGAAACTACAGTATCTGGATTATTATCTGAAGAACAAGGAAACAAGGAATATTATAAACAAGTGTTATCTAATATAAGAAAGCTGCTCGTTTATTGTGAAGAAGGCTTGGATGCTTGTAATGTCATCATTCTAGGTGAACCGTTTCAAAAGGGAGCAGCTGAAAAAACGCTATATCGCATTTATCATCAATGTGTAGAAGAGTTCTTCTCTCCTAAAAATGATACATGGTTTGAAAATAGCCGTTCTGCCTATACAGGTAAAAACTCGATCCGATTCCATGAGAGCGTACCTCAGAGTGTAAAGGATCTTTTCAAAGGTTTAGAAGCTGATTTTCAGCATATTAGAGAAGAACTGGAATATTATGAAACGGATTACAGAACCAAAATGATTCAATCAAGATAACGTACAATCCATATTATAGAAGCCGAAACAATGTTGAAAAATTGCTTTCGGCTTTTTTTCTGCCTGAAAGTTCCTTTGACACATAAAAATTTGGAGTAAGAGGTGCGCTCTATGCGGGTTAGGAAAATAATCATTATGTGAGTAGCTATAAGTAGAGCTGTTTTGGAGTTTTCTATTATCAATACACTGGTTAGATTCATGATTTTTTCTATAGCTTAGTAGAAGAATTTTTCATTCTAGCGGCCAAGCAATGGTTCATACCATTGTAGGAGGTCAGAGAAAAAGGAAGGAAGGTTCATATGAGCAAGATGAATGATTATGTACAGGATGTTTTTAAATGGAATAGTGAAATGAAGAAGTTTCTTGAATCTGAAAATGTTGACCGTAATAATGAACTGTGGAAGAAAATGGAAAATTTTACTGAAATAATGAATATGTTAAATCAGCCGTTAAATGCTCAAGAAATCAATCATATTCATGAACAGGTAGAAGATTTGCATGAAGATATGGAAAATTATTTTCGGGAACGATCAAGCTTAGGAAGCATCTTTTCTATTCAAGAACCCTTTATTTCACCTGGTAAACATGTATTGCCTCCACTTCCTTATCATTATAATAGCCTTGAACCTTATATTTCAGAAGAAATCATGAAATTGCATCATGACAAGCATCACCAATCATATGTGGATGGCTTAAACAAAGCAGAAAATGAATTAGAAAAGGCTAGGAAAAAGAATGATTTTTCCCTTATAAAGCATTGGTCGAGGGAATTAGCCTTTCATGGATCCGGTCATTATTTGCATACAATATTCTGGAATAACATGTCTCCTAACGGAGGCGGAAAGCCTGCTGGAGCCCTATTAAAAGAAATAGAAAAATACTTTGGCAGCTTTGATCACTTCAAAAAGCAGTTTTCTGAAGCGGCAAAACAGGTTGAAGGCGTAGGCTGGGCAATCCTGGTTTGGTCGCCAAGATCGCGGCATTTAGAAATTCTTCAATCTGAAAGGCATATGATCTTAACACAATGGGATACCATCCCGCTGCTTGCCTTGGACGTCTGGGAACATGCTTATTATTTGCAGTACAAAAATAAGAAAGCAGATTATGTTGATCAGTGGTGGAACGTAGTGAACTGGAAAGACGTTGAAGACCGATACTTAAAAGCATCAGAATTGAAGTGGAAGCCATATTAATAAAAAAGGCTCTTTTCTGAAACATTCTCATTTTAATATCACTTTTTAAAGGAGCATTTTAGTCATATCTCTGTTGAATGAAGCGAAATAGTGGGATACTCCTGCACATGCGAGTACTCTGAAGCTTCGTACATGATTATAAAGACAACAAAGTTTGCAAAACAGACATAAAAAATAAGCAGGGCACGAGGAATGGATACTTGCTATCCAATTTCTTGTGCTTTTTTTAAAAGTAAATGTATGACCTCTTATATTAGTTTCAAGTCATAACTCTATTTCGCTTGCATAAACTTGTACAAACAATAATGTGAAACGGGGATTGGCAATGAAACTCTTTAAAAAGCTCATCATTTTAATGATTACTTTGACATTTCTTTTGATGAATGTCCCGCATAAAGCAGCAGCTGCCATTTCAGTCAGTGCGAGCAGCGCGATTTTAATGGAGCAAGACTCTGGAAGGGTATTATACGGAAAAGAGGCTAATACGAAAAGAAGAATTGCCAGTATTACCAAGATTATGACGGCAATTCTTGCGGTCGAGTCTGACAAGCTTGATGAAATGGTTAAAGTAAGCGGGAATGCGATTAGGGCAGAGGGATCTTCCATCTACCTCCAGGAAGGTGAAAAAATAAAGCTTGAAGATTTAGTTTATGGATTAATGCTGAGATCTGGAAACGATGCAGCAGTAGCGATTGCAGAGCATATTGGAGGCAGTTTAGAAGGCTTTGTCTTTTTAATGAATCAGAAGGCAGAGGAAATTGGTATGATCAATACTCATTTTGAAAATCCACATGGATTGGATGACCATGAGAATCACCATTCAACCGCATATGATATGGCGATTTTAACTCGATACGCTATGGAAAATGAGATGTATCAAAAGATTTCGGGAACAAAAGTACATAAAGCTCCAAATCCTAACGAAAGCTGGGACAGGGTCTGGAATAATAAGAACCGACTGCTAACTCAACTGTATGATCATACAACCGGGGGCAAAACGGGCTATACCAAAAGAGCGAAGCGCACTTTAGTAACAACCGCTGAAAAGGATGGACTAGAGCTAATCGCTGTAACACTGAACGGTCCAGATGACTGGAATGATCATATCCAGATGTATGAAACAGCCTTCAAAACCTATGAGTCTGTAAAGGTCCTATCAGAAGGGATCATAAAAGAGACGGATGAAAAACAATATAAAAATAAAATTTATCTTAAAAGTGATTATAACTACCCGGTAACAGCTGAAGAGAAAGAAAATTTTAAAGTAGAGTATCAATTAACCAAGCCTAAGGAAAATTGGGGAAATCCTGAAAATATACCTGATGTTGTCGGGAAAGCGATTGTCTATTTGAACAATGAACAAATAAAAACGATGCCTATTTATTATGAAAAAGAGGAAGAACTCGAAGAAAAAACGTTCTTTGACAAGTTCCGCAGTTTATTTTCATTTATTGTTGGTGTAAAGCAAGATGGTTAATATCATATGGGTGCTATTGACCGTGATCGGGATTGTTTTTGCCATGTTCAATGGAACAATGAGTGAAGTGAATGAGGCTGTCTTTAATGGAGCAAAAGAGGCAGTCACGTTATGTATAGGATTAATCAGTATTCTCGTTTTCTGGCTTGGCATGATGAGAATTGCAGAGGATGCTGGCTTATTGAAAAAACTAGCCAGCTTGTTTAGGCCGATTGTCAAAAGGCTTTTTCCGGAAGTGCCAAACGACCATCCTGCAATGGGGTATATCCTTTCCAATATGATGGCTAATTTATTTGGATTAGGCAACGCGGCGACACCACTTGGCATTAAAGCGATGGAAGAACTAAAAAATTTAAATGGCGGAAAGGATTATGCAAGCCGCTCTATGATAACTTTCCTGGCAATCAATACTTCGAGCATTACCCTCATCCCAACAACTGTTATTGCCATTCGCATGAATTATGATTCCGCCAATCCGACGGATATTGTCGGACCGACGCTAATTGCAACCTTTTGCTCTGCTCTTGGTGCTATCTTAATTGACCGCTATTTTTATTACAGAAGAACTCGAAAAGGATGAGGTTGTATGCAAATTGTTTCTCTTATATCTTTGTGGTTTATCCCCGTTTTAATTGGCATCATACTGATCTACGGTACGATGAAAAAAGTACCTACCTATGAAAGCTTTACTGAGGGCGGGAAAGAAGGCATTAAAATTGCGGTATCGATTATTCCATTTCTTGTTGGAATGCTTGTGGCCATTTCGGTTTTCAGGGCATCAGGAGCACTTGAGTATATGATGGGATTCATCAAACCCGCGTTAGAGGCGATCGGAATTCCAGCTGAAATTGTCCCGCTTGCAATCATCCGCCCCATTTCAGGAACAGCAGCACTGGGGATGACGAGTGACTTGATCGCTTCCTATGGACCAGATTCTTTTATTGGAAGACTGGCTTCCGTGCTCCAGGGAAGTACAGATACTACCTTTTATGTGCTGACTGTCTATTTTGGAGCTGTAGGCATTAAGAAAATGGGGGATGCATTAAAAGTTGGCCTGCTGGCTGACCTTGTCGGCATCGCTGCAGCCATCATCGTCGTAACACTTCTTTTTGCTTAAAACAATATATTTAATGATTATAAAAGCCTTGGGGAGGAAACCTAAGTGCTTTTTTTTTGTCTATTTTTATCTTAATAAGCTAAATTCCTGCGAGTTTTTACAGTTTATCGTATAGCTTACTTTGAAAAGATGCTGGAATATGGCATAATTCATAAGGATAGAAAATGTATTGTCGAAATATATGAGGTGACATAATGGAAAGATTGCAAAAAGTAATAGCCCATGCCGGCATTGCGTCAAGACGCAAAGCGGAACAATTAATAAGCGAGGGGCATGTAAAAGTAAATGGTCAAGTCGTCAAAGAATTGGGAGTGAAAGTTGGCTCTAATGATAAAGTAGAAGTTGATGGCATTCCGATTGAACGGGAGCAGCCTGTTTATTTCTTATTTTACAAACCAAGAGGAGTTCTCTCCGCAGTATCAGATGATAAAGGCAGAAAAGTAGTAACTGATTATTTTCAGCAAATTGAACAGCGTATTTATCCTGTTGGCAGATTAGATTATGAAACTTCCGGCTTGCTGCTTTTAACAAATGATGGGGAATTCGCTAACCTATTAATGCATCCAAGAAGTGAAATTGAAAAGGTCTATGTTGCAAAAGTGAAAGGCATTCCATCAAAAGAAAGCCTAAAAAGCCTGCAGAAAGGCATCCGTCTTGAAGATGGAAAAACAGCACCAGCGAAATCAAAGCTTTTATCTATGGATAAGAAAAAACAAACAGCAATCGTTGAATTAATTATTCATGAGGGGAAGAACCGTCAAGTGCGCCGAATGTTTGAAGCCATTGGACACAATGTTCTTAAATTGAAAAGAGAGAGATATGCAACACTAACATTAGAGGGGCTTTCTCCTGGTGATGGAAGAGAATTGACTGCTCATGAAGTGAAGCAGCTGAGAACAATAGCAACACAAGGAAAAAAATAGAACAACAGGAAATATTTTCGCATAAATGTCACATTTACTTCACATAGTTAACAACGTCTTTATGCTAATAAATGATATAATTATGTACAAACTGCTTCTAAGAAGCAAAGTGACAAAATACACAATGTTTCCTTAACACTCTTGCCTTTTGTTTGAATGGGGAGGTATTCGATGAAGAAAAAACGGCTTCTTATACGGACGGTGATTTTAATCCTGCTCGGAGCTGCCGTAGCGTATACATTATATGCTAATTTCAGCAGTGATGATATTAGAAAAGTGGCAATCAATGAGAAAGCACCTGATTTTGTCTTAACAGATATGGAAGGAAATAAGCATCAGCTTTCCGATTATGAGGGACAAGGGGTATTCCTCAACTTCTGGGGAACATGGTGCAAGCCTTGCGAAAAAGAAATGCCTTATATGAACAATCAATATAAGCAATTCAAGGAACAAGGGGTACAAGTGCTTGCAGTGAATATTAACGAATCTGAATTTGCAGTCGATAAATTCACTTCAAGGTATAACCTGGATTTTCCAATTGTGATTGACAAAGGGGAAGTAATGGAAGCATATGGAATAGGTCCTCTCCCTACAACGTTTTTAGTTGATAAGGATGGAATCGTTGTCAAACGTCTTGAAAGCGGAATGACGGAAGCAATGATAAAAGGGTACATGGAAGAGATTAAACCATAAGGGTGTATGGGGAGTTTTTACAATGAAAGAAGTAATTTGTGAATGCGGTCACCACAATCCGCATGGTACCGTTTTATGTGAATCATGCGGAAAAGTTTTAATTGAAAAAGAAAAAGATAAAAAGCTGCTTGATATGCGGTATGAGGGAAGTGCAAGGCGTTCTCAAACATACAATAAGACCATTATAGATAAAATCTGGAACTTCTTTTCTTCTGTAAAGGTTGGCGTTTGGCTAATTGTCATCACATTGATTGCTTCTGCACTTGGTACGATCTTTCCGCAGGAGATGTACATACCACCTGTGATGCCTGCATCGGAGTATTACGAAGATCAATACGGCTGGCTGGGGCAACTATATTATACACTGGGCTTTCATAATTTATACAGTTCATGGTGGTATCTGCTCTTAATTGCATCAATTGGGATTTCCATCATTATTGCCAGCTTGGATAGAGGGATTCCTCTATACAGATCTTTAAAGACTCAGCGAGTAACAAGACACGAAGGGTTTCTAAAGAGACAGCGACTGTTTAGTGTGTCAGAGGTAGAAAAAGAAGACCAAGCGTTTGAAACAGTTAAAGAAAAGCTAAAGGCAAAACGTTATCGAATTCGGGAAGAGAATGGAAATATCCTGGCTGAAAAAGGAAGATTTTCGCGTTGGGGTCCGTATGTAAACCATGTGGGTCTGATTATTTTCTTAATTGGCGGTATGCTCAGGTTTGTACCAGGCATGTATGTAGATGAAATTCTCTGGGTAAGAGAAGGCGAAACAAAAGTCATTCCTGAAACAGAAGGCCAATATTATCTTGAAAACCACGAATTTATTCTTGAGACGTACGATAAAGAAAATTCAAAAGAAGAATTTTCTGCTGCTATTGAAGACAAAGGAATGGTGGCGAAGAATTTCCAATCGAATGTCACATTGTATAAAACAAAGGGTGAAACCGTTCATGGTGAAACACCCCAACTGGAAAAAGTAAGAGATGAGAGCATTCGAGTCAATCATCCGCTTAAATTCGAAGACTTAGCCCTTTACCAAGTAGATTATAAGCTTGATGAGTTGAATAAAATGACATTTGCTTTATCCAACAAACAAACAAGTGAGGAGTACGGAGATTTAACGATTGACTTGTATGATCCTCGGGATTCCTATGATCTTGGTAATGGATATCAAGTAGAAATAGTCAGCTATTTCCCGGACTTTGAATTTGATGAAAACTCAGAGCCTATAACAAAGTCACGGATTCCAAACAATCCAGCATTTGTATTCAAAATGTTTACACCGGATAAGCCAGATGGTGAAGTTAGCTTTGTCGCTATACAGCAAACGATTGAACCTTTTACAGATAATGAGTACAAAATGTCCTTTAAAGCGGTGGAAACGAAAGATGTAACAGCTTTAACTGTCAGAAAAGATTTAACACTATGGGTACTTGCATTAGGCGGATTCATTTTTATGATTGGTGTTGCACAAGGCTCCTATTGGAACCATCGCCGCGTCTGGCTGCGAAAAGTGGATGGTGAAGTTTGGGTGGCAGGGCATACAAATAAAAACTGGCATGGTCTTAAACGTGATATAGCGGCTGTTCTTGATGGAACAAGCCTAAACGAACCGGCAGATCAGCTTGACAAGAAAGAGTAAACATAGGGGGGAACTTAGGTGGATTTAGTTAGTTTGAGCGGCAATCTTCTTTTTATTGCCTTTCTGCTCTACTTAGTAGGTACGGTATTTTTTGCCGGCTCTATAAAAGATAAACGCGCCAAGGAGAGAGAGAAAGGTAAGGGTCCAAATAAATGGGCCAAAACGGGCATTGCGATTACAATTGCCGGTTTTATTTCACAGTTAGGTTACTTTATTTTAAGATGGATTGCTGCAGGCCACGCTCCTGTTAGTAATTTATTTGAATTTACTACCTTTTTCGGTATGTCATTAGTAGGTGCATTTATTGTTATCTACTTTATTTACAAAACAGCAGTCTTAGGTTTATTTACACTTCCAATTGCAATGCTGCTGATTGGTTATGCGGCAATGTTTCCTAGAGATATCTCGCCGCTGGTTCCTTCATTGCAAAGTCATTGGCTGCATATTCACGTAACAACAGCAGCGATGGGACAAGCTATTTTAGCAATTAGTTTTGCTGCCGGTCTTCTTTATTTAGTAAAAGTGATTGATCATACGAAAAAAACGAAAGAGAGCTTCTGGCTTGAAGCTGTTATGTTTGGTCTTGTTTGTACATTAGGATTTATTTTAATTTCTACAGGCTTTTCAGCTTCTGGGTATAAGGCTGATTTTAACTGGGTAGATAAAAATAATGTAGAGTCAGTTGCTGAATATCAGCTGCCTCCGCTCGTTGGTCCTAATGAAGGGGTAAGCTTGACAGAAGGTGCTATGGAGCCTCTAGTTGAGATGCCGGGAATTATTAATGCAAAAAAATTAAATACGGTCATTTGGTCAATACTAGCAGGAATTGTTTTATATCTTTTATTACGATTGATTTTGCGTAAACGGATTTCAGCAGCTCTTCAGCCTCTGACATCTAAGGTTAACGCAGATTTAGTTGACGAGATTGGGTATCGTTCCGTTTTAATTGGATTTCCTGTATTTACGCTAGGTGCATTAGTGTTTGCAATGATCTGGGCACAAATTGCTTGGACGCGTTTTTGGGGCTGGGATCCGAAAGAGGTATGGGCTCTTATCACATTCTTATTCTATGCTGCCTATTTGCATCTTCGTCTTTCAAAAGGCTGGCATGGAAAAAAATCAGCATGGCTAGGTGTGATTGGTTTTATCATCATTATGTTTAATCTTATTGTGGTGAACTTAGTTATAGCTGGTTTGCATTCATATGCAGGGTCATAAAGTATGCTTGCCTGCATTTCTAAGGATGTAGAAATGTTGATCATATAAATCTTATAGCCTTCACTATTAAACAGTGAAGGCTTTCTTTAAAAAGGTTCTTATCAGTTCGGTTATTGCTTTTATATCATTGGGCTTTTCTAGCTCTATGCCTTATAAAACATTCGTACTTTTAATAAGGAGATGAAGGATATGGATCAAAATGCAAAAATTTTAGTTGTAGATGACGAGGAAAGAATTCGCCGCTTATTAAAGATGTACCTGGAAAGAGAAGATTACATCATTGAAGAAGCTGAAGATGGAAATGAAGCATTGGAAAAGGCGCTTCATCAAGAATACGATGTCATTCTTTTGGACTTAATGATGCCAGGAAAAGATGGACTTGAAGTGTGCCGTGAAATAAGAGAAAAAAAGGCAACTCCCATTATCATGCTGACAGCCAAGGGAGAAGAGGTAAATCGTGTACAAGGTTTTGAAGTAGGAACAGATGATTACATTGTAAAACCATTCAGTCCTAGAGAAGTTGTTCTGCGCGTAAAAGCATTGCTCCGCCGTTCTTCAGCATCAACGTTTGTGCAGGCGGAACCTTCAGCTAAAGATGTGATTGTATTCCAGCATTTAACCATTGATAATGATGCGCATAGAGTGTTAGCGGATGGAAAAGAAGTAAGTTTAACTCCTAAGGAATATGAGCTGCTTTATTTTCTGGCAAAGACTCCAGATAAAGTGTTTGATCGTGAACAGCTGCTCAAAGAGGTTTGGCATTATGAGTTTTTCGGCGATCTTAGAACTGTTGACACCCATGTCAAGCGCTTGCGGGAAAAGCTGAATAAAGTTTCAGAGCAGGCAGCAAGAATGATTGTTACCGTCTGGGGGGTAGGCTATAAATTTGAGGTTATTAATGAATGATGCTTTGGCGAAGTGTAGTAGGTAAGCTTTGGATTACCATTATCCTGCTCGTTTCCTTTGTTCTTTTCATTTTAACTGTAATGCTACTTGAGTTTTTTGAAAATTATCATATAGATGAAACAGATAAAGGACTAGAAGCTACAGCAATAAAGATTTCGAGAATTTTAGAAGAACATGATCAAGACGTGGGGCTTGAGATAGCGTGGGAATTGATTGATGATGTTACAAAAGTCATCATTATCAAAGATGATCATGAGTACTATTATTCTCCCAATCACCTGAATGATTCGGAAAAGCTGCCGATTTCTTATTTAAGAGATGATGATGAATTAAACGAAGTCTTTACGAAAGACCAAACGGTAAGGAAGATTTCTTCTTACTTCTCAGCCAATCCGGAAGATGAAGATGAAGCAAGAGCTCTAATCATTGGTGTTCCGCTTCCGCCTGATGAAAATCAAGATGGTGCAGTCTTTATTTATCAATCGATTGAAGTAATGCAGGAAACAACCAAAACGACAACAAAGTTTATTCTGCTTGCTGCTGGTGTAGCGATTATTTTAACCACCATTTTTGCATTCTTCTTGTCAACCAGAATAACTGCTCCGCTTCGAAAAATGCGGGAAGCTGTTTCGGAAGCAGCTAAAGGGAAGTTTGATACAAAGGTACCGTTTTTGTCTTATGATGAAATCGGTGAATTGGCAACTGCCTTTAATCAAATGGGACGACAGCTTAAATTCAATATGGACGCACTTAGTCAGGAAAAAGAACAGCTTGCAAGCATCTTAAGCGGAATGGCAGATGGTGTTATTACTTTTAATCGCGATGGGACAATATTGATTACGAACCCTCCTGCAGAGCGATTTTTGCAAAGCTGGTATTTTGAAAAAGGCAGTGAAGGCGGTCCTTCAGAAGTGGTTCCATCAAAGGTAAACGAGCTGTTTCAGCTTGCGGTCAGTACGGAAATGGAACAGGTTGGTGAACTTTCCATACAAGGTCGTTCATGGGTAATGATTATTAGTCCGCTTTATAATCAAAAGAATATACGCGGTGCAGTCGCTGTTATTCGGGATATGACAGAAGAGCGACAGCTTGATAAACTGCGGAAAGATTTTATTGCCAACGTTTCACATGAGTTAAGAACACCAATTGCAATGATGCAAGGTTATAGTGAAGCTATTGTTGACAATATAGCGTCTTCTGAAGAAGAAAAGAATGAGATGATTAAAGTCATCCATGATGAATCGCTGCGGATGGGCCGCCTTGTCAATGAATTACTTGATCTTGCGCGAATGGAAGCAGGGCATATTCAACTAACTAAGGAGCAGGTAGACGTAACTCCTTTTATCCAAAAAATCATACGCAAATTTCAAGGACTTGCAAAAGATAAAGGAATCTCTTTAGGGGAAGACTTACAGCAAGATTATTTCTTTATATTTGATCCAGATCGAGTTGAACAAGTTTTAACGAACTTAATTGATAATGCGATGCGGCACACGCCAGAAGCGGGTACGATCACGGTTACATCTGATGTGGATGAACGTGGTTTGTATATGGAGGTAGCAGATTCAGGATCAGGTATACCGGAAGAAGATTTGCCGTTTATCTTTGAAAGGTTTTATAAAGAAGACAAAGCCAGAACACGCGGAAGGTCTGGTACAGGTTTAGGCTTAGCTATTGCAAAAAATATAATTGATGCACACAAAGGTCATATAACCGTACAAAGCAGGCTTGGACACGGTACGACATTTTCTATTTTTATTCCGCGAAATATTGAATAAATGCTAAAAATATGCCGATTGTTCTTGATTCACAAGAAACAATCGCATATGATAAATAGGAGAAAGGAAGGATATGGAACTGCAATCCTTCCTTTTTTTTATGACAAATACTATATTTATAGTGTAACTTTTTTTCTTTATATTACGACTATATTAATGAACGGGGAGGGGAATCGATGGACTCCGTTTTTGATGAATTATACAGTAAATATCATCATGACGTTTTTCAATTTTTATTTTATATGGTAAGAAACAAGGAATTGGCCGAGGATCTCGTGCAGGAAGTATATATTAGAGTGCTTAAATCGTATGATAAATTTGAGGGGAAAAGCAGTGAAAAAACGTGGCTCTTTTCAATTGCCCGTAACGTTGCAATCGACTCTTTCCGCAAGCAAAAAGGCTGGAAACAAAGATTGATTGACACCTTCGATTGGTCAGCACATCAAGTGAAGGATGATCAGCCTATTCCTGAAGATATCTTCATGCAAAAGGAAGAAGTGCGTGTGATGTATAAATGTTTAGGATATTGTACAGTGGACCAAAGATCGGTTATTGTGATGAGATATATACAAGAATTATCAATATCTGAAACTGCGGAGGCTTTGAACTGGACAGAAAGCAAAGTCAAAACTACACAGCATAGAGCGTTAAAAGTGCTAAAAAAGCACATGGAAGAAATATTGGCAAAGGAGGGTGTGGACATTGCGGAAGAATGATCATAATGATAGGGATATTGAAGAGTTATTAAAACAAATGCCAAAAATAAAAGATCAGCGTGGAAAACGGGAAGTATACCAGAACGTGATGATGAAGATGAATCGTCGTAAACGGCAAACTTGGCTTATTCCTAGTGCAGCTGCCGCTGCCGCACTGCTTCTCATGGTGATTCTTATTCCCGGTATGATGGGGGGACAGGACACGGCTGAAGATTCTTCAAGCGGCTCACAGGAATCGGCGCAATATAGTGCTGTCAGCGAAGAATCTGCAGAACGATCATCTGAAAACTCGCAAGATGACGCAGAGTCAACTTCTGACGATTCAGCAGTGCTCGACTCATCTGAAAAGAAAAATGAAAGCACTCAAAATGACTCATCTGATTCGGAAGCAGAAGTAGATATCCAAAATGATTTTACAACAGCTGTATATGAAGAAGATCTGCAGGAAAGTGAAGTGCTGACATATGTCATTCCTGATAAAAACATTAATAATATAGTTCCTGTTAGTGTAATAGTGCCTAAAGAAGAAGGTAAAACTAAATTTGATTTATACAAAGAAACAATGCCCAAATTAACAGAAGAACAGTGGGGATTATCTGAATTTTATCCGCTAAATGCAGATTTAACTTATGATCAGAATCAGAACATCTTAAACGTTGATATGCCTTCTGATCATCAATATCATTTTACTTCTGTTGCTGAGGTCATAAATAATTTCTTTATCAATATATTTAAAGAATTTAACCTTCAAGAAATAAAGTTAACTACAGATGGAAATCCTGGAGTTGACTTAGGGAATTACGGTGAAATCTCAGAATTTACTCCTAACAATTCATCTAATCAATATGCTTTCTATTTATTTTATCCAGATCAAGATATGGAAGAGCCATTTCTAGTTCCGTATACACACGACGAGAGGCCGCAATCCATAGAGGAAGCTTTTAATGCAATGAGACAGGAAATCGAGATTGACCCTCCATTGATGGCATCAATACCAGCAGATATTAATTTTCAGACAGATGTTCATGATCACACAGTGGTGATTACATTTAGTGATGAATCAGAAATAGAGGATAATGAAGAAACAGCATATATGATTGAGGCATTATTACTGACTGCTAAGGAATTTAATTATCAGGCTGTCAAACTTGAGAATGCAGATGTAGATACAGTGGGAAGATTTAACCTTACCCAGGAGCTTCACCCGCCTGTAGCACCAAATCAAAAAGAGTTGCCTTAAAGGCTGGGACATAAGTATTTAACACAACCACAGAGCCGAATGATTAGGAAGTAAATCTTTCTAATCATTCGGTTTTTTATTTGTTATTAATATTTCTAAACATGAGTGAAATGGGCGGAGGGCCCTCGACTCCTGTGGGCCATAGAGGAAAGGGTGAGACCCCGCAGGAGCGAGAGCGACGAGGAGGCTCAGCTTCCTCCCACGGAAAGCGAGGGGGTCTGTAGCGCAGGTGGAACGGGCTTGTGTATACACCCAAACCTTGAAAAAGAACATTCGTATTTTAGAAAGATTATTTTCGTTTTGTCCCAGCCACTTTATTTTAAAAAAAGTTTGTATAGTCATCCCTAAAAGGGACACATACTAATTCACGTGTCTTCGCTGTGAGTCTCTTAATGCTAGGTTCTAAATTGGTACATGCCATCATAGGCTGTGAAAGAGAGTTTTAGAATAAAAGGCTGCTGCACATAAATAAATATTTGGTTTGAAATTTTGTGCGTAAAGCTTTCTGAATAAGCTGCAGTCAAAATTAGGAGGAAAAAACATTGAAGGATTATATAAAGCGTTTATTAATCGCTGGGGGTTTGGCGCTTTGTGTTAGTTTGCTGTTTCTTGGAGGAAAGACAATAAAAGCTGAAACATTTAATATTGCGAATGAAACTTCCCACTGGATTTGGCCAGCTGATGGGATTATAACAGATACTTTTGGGACAAGAAACGGAAAGCATAAAGGAATTGACATAGCAGCTGAGTCTGGAGCGCCAATATATGCTGTTGATTCAGGTACGATCACAAGGTCCTATTATTCAGGTTCTTACGGCCATGTTATTTTTATAAAGCATGGGAATGGCACAGAAACGGTTTATGCTCATTTACAAGAGCGTTTAGGGATAGAAGGAAGCGAAGTAGAACAGGGAGAAGTAATTGGCAAGATGGGCAGTACCGGAAATTCTTCTGGTGTACATTTACATTTCGAAGTACATAAAAATGAATGGACCTATGAAAAACAGAATGCACTTGATCCCTTTTTAGCTTATGGTCATGAATCATTAGGTGACTCAGTCGAAGTTTTTGGAAGAGAGGACAATTCTTCCGATACAAGGACAGCAGCTGTTCTAAATGAATTTGGTTCAAGAGGTCAAAATTATAGTGAAAATGAAGTAAAAGAAGATGAGGAAAAAGAGGAAAAAACTGAAAGCGATGAAACGATGATCCATAAGGTCCGCAGTGGAGAAACGCTTTGGGATATCGCTGTTCAGTATAAAATTGATGTAGAGTCTATTCAAGAAGCAAACAAGCTTGTTTCAGATCATATTGTGCCTGAACAGAGTTTAACGATCCCTAAAATTGATGCTGCAAGGGTTTACTTGGTGAAGAAAGGCGACACGTTGTCTTCGATAGCTGAAGAGACGAGTCTTACAGTTCAAGAGTTAAAAGAAATGAATAAGTTAAACAGCGACACGATTCAAATAAATGAAAGAATTATTATCTCTAATTAAACATCTATCCTCCTGCTCGCTGTCTGTTTTTAAACAGAGCAGGAGTTTTTTTAGTGAGAAAATGATCTTCCTCGTTGCCTGATTTTTCTGATAAGCGTATAATGATGTCTAAATTAAGGGGGAGATTGGATGCTCACGGATTATCACAATCATTTGGAAAACGGTACACTATCATTAGACTATTTAACAAAGTTTACGGATCAGGCTAAAGAACTTGGAATAGAAAGCTTTGGTATATCAGAACATGCCTATCATTTTTATCAGACAGCAGATATTCTGCAGAATCCATGGGTGAATGAAAGACGGTATTATGATATGAAAGACTATGTATCGTTATTTCAGCAAGCGTGGAACAAAGGAATAGACGTAAAAATGTCAATTGAAATGGACTATACTCCAGGAAAGCATAAAGAAATGGAGCAATTTATCAAAAGTTATGATTTTGATTATGTGATTGGCTCCATTCATTGGGTAGGAGATTTCGGCATTGATTTAGCTGAGTACAGAAAAGAATGGGACAGAAGGGACGTTGCACAAGTCTATAGAGGTTATTTTGACCAGGTTATAACATTGGCAGAGTCGAATTTATTTGATATCGTCGGTCATCTGGATCTGGTGAAAATATTTAAATATGTACCAGATGATGAAGAATTTTTACTGCAGCAATATGAACGGGCCACAGATGCATTAGCCAATTCAAAGACATGTGTGGAAATCAGTACTGCTGGATTAAGAAAACCTGTTGGCGAATTATACCCAGATCCAAGGCTCTTGAAAAAATGCTTTGAGAAAAACATCCCGATTGTTTTATCTTCAGATGCTCATTTTCCTGAACATGTTGGCAGTAACTTTGACCAAGCCCTTAAGCTTGCAAAAGAGACAGGCTATACATCTATAATGACTTTTTCCAAAGGAGAAAGAAAAGAATATCCAATAGGGTGAGGAAAGTATATTGGAAAATATGGCTGATGAAATACCGAAACAAGTTATAATTATGTATAAATTTTAATGCAAGTACGCTCAATACATTGAACATTCTACAACTCTTTTTGAAATCCTCAAATCAGCTGATGGAAAAGAATTAACCTATTCATTGGAAATAATTGAGAATGATTTGGAGATTAGAAATGCAATTTACAATAGGTAATTGCAAAGAGAAGTTATTTGAAAAATTAGTTAATTATGGTTTTTATGATAAAATGGTTGTATAGGAGGTGAGTATTGTGAATAAAAGGAATAAAAAGTTAATGATGATATTTCTGATGGGGGTCCTTGCAACTGCATTTGTATTACCATTGCTAAGTTCATTAGGTGTTCCTTCATACAGTGTTGTATTAGTGGCACTATTTGAGGAAGGAAGTATGTGGGCGTTAGCTCTTTCGCTAGTACTAATCCTCTCGACTACTCTAGGTGTAATGAAGGGTATTAAAAATTATGCCTAAAACGGCTAAACTAAATAGGTCAGAAAAAAACGCTAAAATAATACATTTTAGCGTTTTTTTTTATGTTAATCGTATGAGTTATTTATCTTGCATATTTCAATAAGATTTGTAACGGTATTTCTTTTTTCTGCATCAAAACTGAATCATTTTTACACAAGGTGGTTCTAAATTTGTACTCAAATATAAATATGTGTTCCTTAATTATCAATTGTATATCAGCTATTGCAGCAAAATAGAATTGATGGAAACAATGTCCTCTAATTGAGTTAAGGCTGATAATGTTTGTTCCTCGATTGGTTTGTCAAAAGATAATACCATGATCGCTTCTCCTCCAGCCTGTTTCCGGCCCACTTGCATCGTGGCAATATTGATTGATAGGTCACCGAGTATTTTACCAACAGAGCCAATGACACCTGGTCGGTCCATATGCTGAATATACAGCAGATTTCCTTCTGGTAGAAAGTCGATATTAAAGCCATTCAGAAACACAATACGGGGACCATAATGATCAATATAAGTCCCTCTGACAGTAAAGGTGAAATGATCTCCTTTTGCAGTTACAGTTATACAGTTTGAATAGCCAAAAGCGTCCGCTGAAATCTTCTCTCCGATTGTTATGCCCCGTTCCTTCGCCGTTAAAAGTGCATTTACTTCATTTACGTACGCATCAATTCTATTCTTGAAAAAACCAGCAATTAAAGCTTTCGATAAGTATGGAGTTTCTAGGTCAGTGGCGGAGCCTGAATAGGTAATAGACAGTTCATGAATACCGGTTTTTACACATTGTGACAGAATTGTGCCCATTTGTTTGGCAAGTTGATGAAATGGCTGCAGTTTATTGTATAAATCCTTTGAGATGGCCGGCAGGTTGATTGAATTAGAAACAGGCATATCTTCAAGGAACATTCGAACTTCTTTGGCGACTTGAGTTGCTACATTCAATTGTGCCTCTTTTGTTGACGCCCCGAGGTGAGGGGTGGCAATGACTTGATCATATTTCAGGAGAGGATGTTCACCAGGCGGCTCTAATTCAAAAACATCAAGCGCGGCACCTGCTACATGCCCATTGCCGATATATTCAGCAAGTGCAAGTTCGTCGATAATGCCTCCGCGGGCACAATTTAAGATATATACTCCTTTTTTCGTCGACGCTAAGCTTTCACGGTTAATAAGTCCTTTTGTCTCTTGAGTGAGCGGTGTATGAACGGTGATAATATCAGATGATTGAAGTAAGGTCTCTAGTGGTGCGGATTCAACGCCAAGCTTAGCAGCTCGATCCTTTGTTAAAAAAGGGTCAAAAACAGTTACAGTCATCCCAAATGCTTTTGCACGTCTGGCAATCTCGGTTCCAATTCTGCCTAACCCGACAATTCCTAATGTTTTTCCATATAGCTCAGTTCCTACAAAAGTATTGCGTTTCCATTCCTTATTTTTTACTGATGCATAGGCTTGTGGAATATTTCTCATTAAGGAGGCCATCATGGCAAATGTATGCTCTGCAGTTGAGATGGTATTTCCATCAGGTGCATTCACCACGACGATCCCTTTTTTTGTTGCAGCGGGGACGTCAATATTATCAACGCCAACTCCAGCACGGGCGATGATTTTCAAGTTTGTCATCTGACTCAATAGCTGTTCAGTAACTTTTGTAGCGCTCCTAACGAGTAAGGCATCAACTTTTTGGAGGTTAACGGATGGGTCATCTGTTTTCTTTTGAATAATTTCAAGACCAGGCATATCTAAAAGCGGTTTGAGTCCTTCTTCACTTATTGCATCTGATACTAATACGGTGTACATAAGCTCCCCCTGCATCGTGCGATTTTTTTGACTATTTTACAAGATAGCTAATAGTCTGTCAATTTATATTATGTACCGATGTAAAAAGGAAACGCTTTAAAGAGTTAAAATATTTTGAACTGAGATTTATTCCTTCACAACTACAATATTTTTCAGTATAATGTACCTGTATAACAAATTAATATGGTCTATCTTCGGGGCAGGGTGAAATTCCCGACCGGCGGTGATAAGCGAAATGCTTTAAGCCCGCGAGCCTGATTGTATCAGTATGCTGCATTCTAACGCACGCATAGCTAGTACGCTAAATTGGGCAGGATTTGGTGTGAATCCAAAGCCGACAGTACAGTCTGGATGGGAGAAGATGGAGGTTCTGCAAGCGTTCAAAAAATGCAGGTGTTTTGAACGTTTATTAAAGCGTGCCTTTTCTCCCTCAAGTATATACTTGGGGGTTATTTATTGCCGCTTGTTTTGCTGAACCTTTCTTCTTTAGGAGAGATAGCCTAAAAAGGAGAGAGGAAAAAATGAAAAAATTGAATGTAAAAGCTTTTGTAGCTATTGGAATGCTGAGCAGCATCGCATATGTATTAATGCTGCTGAACTTCCCGCTGCCGCCATTTCCAAACTTTCTAATGATTGATTTCAGTGATATACCTGCACTAATCGCTGCATTAATCTTTGGTCCACTGGCAGGTATTTTGGTTGAATTGTTTAAAAATATCTTAGACTATTTTATGACTGGAAGTGCAACAGGAGTACCTGTTGGTCATATTTCAAATTTCTTAGCAGGAATATTATTTGTTCTTCCGGCCTACTATATTTTCAATCGTCTTAAATCGAAAAAAGGAATGACGATCGGACTTATCTCAGGTTCTATTATCATGGCAATCATGATGAGTGTTCTCAATTATTTAGTGATACTGCCAGCGTACACATTCTTTTTAAACGCTCCTGCCATGTCTGCTCCTGAAATGCGGACGATGATTGTCACGGGGATCTTGCCTTTTAATATCGTTAAAGGATTATTAATAGCAGCCGTATTTATGCTGATCTACTCTAAAATGAGTGTATGGATAACCAAGCAAAATCAAAATGCGCTTAAAAGTGCGGTTTAAATAATACAAAAAAAAGCAGCCATAGCTGCTTTTTTTATTTTTTGGAAAAGAAAAATCCCCTTTCAAAAGAAAGGAGATCTTTCAAAAATATTCTATTCGTATTTTAACGGATCTCCCTCAAAGGAATCATCCGCCACTTTAATCGAATCAGTTGGGCATCCTTCAAAAGCATCCATCATATCGTCCATTAGAACATCGGGAACTTCAACTGTTCCTTGGTTATCATCTAATGTAACAAAGGCAATGCCTTCATCATCATAATCATAAATATCTGGAGCAGCTGCTCCACAAGCTCCGCATGCGATACATGTATCTTTGTCAACGATTGTATACTTAGCCATAAAAAAAACCTCCTGAATAAATTAAAAAAAGAAATAAATCTTGTGCTTCTGCTCGCTGCAGAATCTCGTCCCTCATTCCTATTGTAAAACTGAAACATCAACTTTTCAATAAAAAGATGTTGAGAATACTTATCACAGAAGGGTTTTCCTGATTTATAAACGAATAAAACGCTTACATTGAACAAGCCATTTTCTTTCATGATACAATGAACTTAAACGGTAAAGATAGAACTGTTCACTTTTTAATCTATACGAATTTGAAAAGGGGATACAATACAATGTTTGGGTGTTATAAAAAATATGTGATTCTATATTGTCTTCAGCGAATAGCAGATGAGCGTACAATCTATTCTGTTTTTCATTTATTAAATGGCAAAAAATCCTCCCAAACCATTCAAGATGCCTTTCTTTTTCAGCTTACACCCTTTTTTCGTGTCTACCCTGCTATGACAAGGCAGCAATTCGATCAGCACCTTGCAGAAATGAGAAAAGAAAAATGGATTTTAGAATATGAGCCTTCTCAGTATCGTCTTACGGATCAAGGTATAGACACTTTAAAAGAACAATTAACAAAACAGCCTCTGCCTCAAAATTTAAACGGCTGGAAATTTCATCAACTTTCTGTAGTGTTTTGGGAAAGGTTATCCTTGCTTGTTCAAGTTGTATCAAATCTCATGTCCAACAACTTAAGCTATTTGCCAATTCAGCGCAAAAAGGAGACACATGTATGGCTTAAACAGTTTTTACAAGAAACCAAAATGGATAGACATATCCTTGCCCAAAAAGTTTATGATGAATTAGTTGACTGTTTAGAAAACAGCTCGAATATTCGGCCACAGCTATTGATCAGCAGACTGACTGGCACTGATGCGATTGGTCTTACGAAGGAACAAGCAGCAGTCCGGTTTTCAATGGATCAGGATTATTTTGATCTCCATTTTCAAAGTATCCTGCATTCTATGCTTGCTGTGATAAAAGAGAAACCTGTACCATTTCCGTTATTAAATAAAGTAATCCAATATACAGAAACAGAATTTACGATGACCCATTCAGCGCAAAAAACGGAAGAGCTTTTGCAAAATGGATTTACTCTTGAAGAGATAGCGCTGTATAGAAAATTAAAAAAGAACACAATAGAGGATCATGTTGTCGAACTTGCACTGAGTAAACCACAATTTGAAATAGAAAGCTTTGTTTCTGCTGATATTGTGGATGACATACTGGAGGCGGTAAAGAAGGTGAACACAAAACAACTAAAGCATATTAAATCCATTGTTCCGCACGCACAGTATTTTGAAATACGATTAGTGCTTGCGGTATATGGAGATGCACAATGAAGCTCGAGGAGATCTTAAAAGAGCGTTTTGGATACAGCAATTTTAGAAGCGGGCAGAAGGAAGTCATTTCATCCCTTTTGGCTGGGAAGAATACGCTGGCCATGCTGCCGACAGGAACAGGTAAATCACTTTGTTATCAGCTCCCTGGGTATATGCTAGAAGGGCAAGTTCTAATCGTTTCCCCGTTGCTATCTTTGATGCAGGATCAGGTTGACCAGCTGAAAGTAAATGGAGAAAAAAGTGTCATCGCCATTAATTCATTTTTATCTTTTGATGAAAAGCTAACCGCAATGAAACAGCTAAGCAGGTTTAAGTTTATTTTTATCTCACCGGAAATGATGCTCACCGAGCAGGTTTTGGCTAGGTTAAAGAGTTTAAAGATTGCCCTGTTTGTGATTGATGAGGCTCATTGTATTTCGCAATGGGGTCATGATTTCAGACCGGATTACTTAAAGCTTGGCTACGTCCGCAAGCAGCTGCAAAACCCGCTGACGATCGCTTTGACAGCAACGGCCACAAGTGAAGTACGTGGGGATATCATTCGGACACTTTCTATTCAGGAAAGCGAACAGATTATTTATTCTGTAAATAGACCTAATATTACAATGGCAGTTGAACACTTTCACCATTATCGGGAGAAGAGGGACCGTTTAATCCAACTGGTGACAAAATTAGAAGGTCCCGGGATTATTTATTTTTCAAGTAAAAAAATGGCAGAACAAATGGCCGCTGATTTAAGATTGCAAGGCATAGGGAATGTTATGCCATACCATGGGGGTCTAGAGCAGGAGACAAGAATGCTTATTCAGCAGCAATTCCTCCATGGACAGCTGGATCTTATTTGTGCGACAAGTGCCTTTGGAATGGGGATCAATAAAGAAAATATCCGGTATGTCATTCATTTTCATATGCCAATGCAGTTTGAATCATATGTACAGGAGATTGGCCGAGCTGGGAGGGATGGTCAACCTTCTATTGCATTTATGCTCTATACTTCTGGAGATGAAACGCTTCAGCACCAGCTCATTGAAGGGGAACTTCCCGATGAACCTCAAATAACTCTTCTTGAAAACTGGCTGCAAGAACATAAGACAAATCCTCAGAACCTAGCAGGATTAGAAGAAGAATTATCATTGATTTGCGGGTTTAATGAGATTCAATTAAGACTGACCTTTGATTATCTAAAGAATTATTCGCTTGGAAAGAACATTTCTTCCGTCTGTGATGAATTCAAACTTTATATAAAAAAACGTCTAGAGAGTAAAAGAAGGAAAATTGAAGAAATGGTCCGTTGGATTTCATCGGAAAAATGCAGAAGAATACAGCTTCTTGAGTATTTTGAAGAAATGCCGAAAATACAAAACAGTGATTGCTGTGATCACTGCGGCTTTTCTATCACAACGTTTGAGCGAACAAACTTCCCCCTTCATAAGCAAAGAGATAATGAAGAACAAAGCTGGAAGGAAAGATTGGCAGAAATATTGCTAAGGAAACGAGAGGAAGAACGTTGAAAAATCGCCAAAAAGATATATTAGAGGAAATTACAGACCGTGAACTTATTTTTCACCTCTATTTAACGCAAATCATTTTGTTTGTCATATCCGTAGTATTAGCATGGCTATTTTTTGATCATTACAGTGAAATAACCGCCCTTTTTAAATGGGATTTTAAAGAAATTGTTTTGTTTGGCGGTGGTGCAGGTGTTCTTGTTGTACTTATTGATTCAATACTTATGAAAATTCTTCCACAATCTTATTATAATGACGGAGGATTGAATGAGAAAATTTTTCGCGGACGTTCCGTTTTGCATATCGCCTTCATTTCACTTGTTGTGGCAATTAGCGAAGAAATTCTATTCAGGGGTGTTATACAAACTAATTTTGGATGGATCGTCTCAAGTGTTGTTTTTGCACTCATTCATTTTCGCTATTTATTTCACTGGTATTTATTTTTAAATATTGTGGCACTTAGTTTTTTTATTGGGTATATTTATGTTATAACAGAAAATTTATTTGTGACTATTTTCATGCATTTTTTGATTGATTTTCTTCTTGGGGTCATTATTAAGTATGGAAAAAAACATGAATAATTCAGTATAGGCAGGGATGATTTATGAATAGAGAGGGTCCATATAGAGATCAGGCAGAACGCCTCCGAAAAAAGATTACTAAAAAAGCTGGCAATCATACAAATGCATTAAAAGAAGAACTTCCGCCGCGCAGCAGGGTGCATAGAAACAAAAAAGCCAACAAAGGTTTAAAATTAAAGTATCCGGTGATTCGATTGCTCGCCTTATTCTTTATATTACTTCCAATCATTATTTTTACCGTTTACACATATGTGAATGGCGGAGATACCGAAACAACAACTGCTTCAACAGGCTATGAGATGGTTGGTTACGGAAATAATGACGAAAATGAAAATGATGTGGTTTATGAAATAGACGAACAAATAAATGAAAGCAATGATGAACAAACGGAGGCAGACAAGCCGCAAGATGAGAATCCGGTTGAGGAAGAAGAGCCGGTTGAACAACCTTCAGAATCTGTTCCTGCCAATGAGGCGGAACAAGAACAAAAAACAAATCAAAATAATAATTCCGCAGCAAAGACCAATGAGCCAAAAAATGAAGGCGCAGAGGACGAAAATAAGCAAAATAGTGAACAGGCTGAAGGGAAAATTGTGTATCACACAGTCAAGGCAAAAGAAACATTATATCGAGTCAGTATGAATTATTATTCTTCAGCTGATGGTGTAGAAATTATTAAGCAGGCAAATGGCCTTTCAAGTAATGAGATTCAAGCAGGGCAGGTCTTGAAAATTCCTCTTAATCAATAAGCAATGCTCCCCTCTTATTTTCATCATATTTAATCGTACAAGCTCATATGATGTACGGATGATAGGGAGGGGTAGGGATGGAAACTGCAATAATAGAACTGGATCATAGGACAGATCAGGCTACTAGACAAATGCTGCAGAAAGTCGTTGATAAAAAAAGGAAATTTGATAAGTTAAAGCTTTGGCATTTATATGTAATGTGGGCAGTTGTCTTCAGTTCATTTCTATACATGCTGTTATTATATAAGAATGTAGTGGAGCCTTACTCATATTCCTTTTCAGCCATGTTTTCTGCTTTTGTTCATTTGCCCTTTAATATGTATCTGCTGGTCTTTATTGTTGCTTCGTATGGTTTTATGAACGTTCTAAAAGAGAAGCGCGAAAAGGCCGATAAAGAATTTAATGCTCTAAGATGCGAAATTATTGATAAAAGCAAGGATCTATGGAAGAAAGAAGAAGAGTGGAAAAATCGTCATACTGTTTATGAAATGATGAAAGACACCTATGATATTAATCTATATCATGAAAATAAATAGCAAAGAGGCTGAGACACACTAATAGGTTTCTCAGCCTCAAAAGACAAATTGCGTTATAATTACGTTCCATTTCGTTGCAGAACCTCGCTATTAGCTTTATTCTACCTGTTTTAAAATGATAAAAACCGAAAAATTAAAGAGTGATTCACACTAACTATCTTAGGTTATCATTAGCTGAAATTCCTATCTCTCAGGCTCTTGTTTTTACAAAAATTCTCTCTATCTAAGAATTCTTCAGAAAAATATTTTTCGATCACGTTCTTCTTTTAAAATTTCAACTGCTTCTCTAAAACGCTGGGAATGTACAATTTCTCTTTCTCTTAGGAAGCGTAAGCTGTCATTTAAATCAGGATCATCACTCATGTTAATAATCCACTGATAAGTTGCTCTTGCTTTTTCTTCTGCAGCAATATCCTCATATAAATCAGCAATCGGATCTCCCTTCGCCTGAATATATGTGGCGGTAAATGGAACACCGCCTGCATTTTCATAAAATAGAGCACTATCATGATTCACATAATGTGCATCGAGACCTGCAGCCTTTAACTGATCTGGTGTTGCATCTTTTGTTAGTTTATAAATCATTGTTGCAATCATCTCTAAATGAGCAAATTCTTCTGTTCCAATATCTGTGAGTAATCCGATAACTTTATCAGGGATTGTATAGCGCTGATTTAGATAACGCAGTGCAGCCGCCAGTTCACCGTCTGCGCCTCCATACTGTTCAACAAGAAATTTGGCAAGCATCGGATTACAAGTGCTTACTTTAACTGGATATTGCAACTTCTTTTCATAAACCCACATCTAAATAATCCCCCTTTACTCTTGCACTTCTAAACCTGCCATGGCCAAGGAGCGTCGTCCCAATTCCACGGATTGCCAGAATAACTATTGCCATATTGCATGAGTGGACCAAACTTACTTTCTATCGCTTTTTTCAGTTTCTTTCTCTCACCTGCATAATGGTTAAATTGCTTAATAGCATCTACGTCACCATTATGAGTATCTAAGTATAGAGTGAGTTCAACAAGCACAAAATCGACTGCCTGAAGATTTTCGAGCAATTGGTAGTATTCCTGAGGCAATTGCTTCATTCCTCACTGCCTCCCTTTGCTCTTTCATAAGGACTGTAATATGGATCATAAAACGCCTTCCACAATGTACCTGCTCTTAATGCTTCCATGGGTGTAAACTGCGGCAAGTTTGGAGGCTGGAAACCCATAAACAAGTTGGGTGGTGTTGAGTAAGTTTTGACGGTTATAGGCTTACATGGGTCGAAGGGGCTGACATATGGGTACCAGCTTCTTTGAAATTTATTCATCAATATCCCTCCTTTGAATGTGTCGTTCAATTTTATGAAAAAAAAGTGAACTTCATGTTAGTTTGCTTAATAAAAGAGGTATTTTCATGAATATGTAGAAATATAGGTATATACTGAAAAGATTGGTGAGGTGATTTCGTTGTTTGTAAAAAACATTATGATTCCAAAGCATGAATGTATAACTATTCAGGAAAGTGAAAATTTACAAGCTGCCTTGAAGAAGCTGGAAGAGCACAAAATAGATGCCCTGCCAGTATTAACAGGTGATCAATATGCTGGGATTATTACGAGATACCATATTTATGAATCATTTTTCTCAAAGGGCGGCTCAAAAGAAGAATATTTAAATAATACGTTAGCAAAAGAAATTGTTACCTTTGTTGACAAGTATTTAGAGGGAACTGAAGTGTTTGAAAATACTTTATTGGAATTAAAAGATTTTCCGCTTCTGGCTGTTGTCGGAACCAATCAGAAATTTTTAGGGATTGTGACTAGATTTGATGTACTTGCCCAATTTCAATCAGCGTTTGGGACAAATCGCCCGGGAGTAAGGATTGCCTTTACATCGGTAGAATCTGAGGGCAGGATTGCACGTCTAGCAGAAATTGCTCATCAATTCCATGAACATATTATTTCTTTAGTCACATTTGACGAAACAGATAAGCTTGTAAGGCGGATTGTTATGAAGGTTGAACAAAATGATAATATCGATCGATTCACAAAGAAATTGGAAAGCTCAGGCTTCAGAATCATAAGCATTCAGGAAATGTAAAAACATGCCCTCTCGCAATAGGTGAGAGGGCATGTTTTTATGCCAAATTACAGTTGTCTTTAAAGTTAACTGTTGTCTTGAAGAAATCCTCATTGAAACTATTAAAACTAATTCTCCAATAAAATTGAACTTCCATGTTTTGATATACATATACTAATGAGAAATATTCTTTCATGGCAGTCTTTGCGATTTGCTGTTTTCCGGTAACGAGTTTCTTTATATTTATAAAAGTTGTGTGATAAAATCAAAACATTCGTCAATACGAGTATCATTTGAAATGTCAAGTGCTCGTTTCTCGGGCTTTTGGAGGTATATATGGTTTATTTTATAATTGCAATCATGGTATTAATGGCAGTTATGCTTCTTTATATGGTAAAAGAAGCATTTGCTAATCGAATGCTTTTTCAGGAATTATGCTTTGAAGATTTTCCAATTGGCTTTGGTGAAGTAAAGATCTTTTTTATTTCGGATATTCATAAGAGAAGAATTCATGAAGATATCATTCATGAAGCGTCTAAGGCAAAACCGGATATGGTTATCATAGGCGGAGACTTGCTTGAAAAAAAAGTACCGCTCTCACGAGTGAAAGAAAATCTTCGAAAACTTATGAATATTGCGCCAGTATATTTCATTTGGGGAAATAATGACTTTGAAGTGGATTCACAGAAATTTAATGCATTGCTTCTTGAGTGCGGAGTTAAAATATTGGATAACAACGCTGTTAGGTTTGAATCTCCGTCAAAGGAAACGTATGCATTATTAGGCATTAATGATATTAGCAAAAAAAAGGATCGTCTTGATTTAGCCCTAAAAAATGCAGGCGAAGTTGACTTTAAGATTCTTGTCAGTCATGAGCCTAGAGTGATGAGCATGCTGAAGAAAGAAGATCATATTCAATTGGTACTAAGCGGACATACACATGGCGGCCAAATTCATTTCTTAGGATTTGGCTTATACGAAAAGGGGAAGATAAAAAAAACAGAGACATGTACTCTTTTGGTTAGCAATGGATATGGAACAACCGCTTTGCCGCTCCGGCTTGGTGCTAAAGCTGAAACCCACTTGATCACTATTAAAAACGCTCAGCTTTCAGATTAAACACCAGATCAGCTGCTAACATTGGCATCCCCTGTTTGCCACGAGCTATATGAAATGTTAAATATGGAAAAATGGACTAATCACCATCTCAGGTTTCTTTCATACACTATCGCAAGAGTTGGTTCAGCAGGGGGCATAAATATGCGCTTAGAACGTTTGAATTATAACAAAATAAAAATTTTCCTTTCATTGGACGATTTAATAGACAAAGGTTTAACGAAAGAGGATATATGGAAAGATTCTTTGAAATGGCACCAGTTATTTCATGAAATGCTTGAAGAGGCAAGTGAGACCTTTGGATTTGAAATACATGGTTCAGTTGCAGTTGAAATCTTTTCGGTTCAGGCCCAAGGGATGATTATGATTGTGACCTTGGAAGAGCACAGTGAGGAAGAAGAGGAACTGCTTCAAGATGGTTTCGTTGAAATGCAAGTAACATTAGACAGCACCGATGAGAGTGTCTACGAATTTCATGATTTTGAGGATATTATTATGCTTTCCGGCACGTTGTATAGAAATGGTTTTTTTGGCGGAAGCATCTATTTTTGGAACAATAAATATTACTGTATTTTAAAAGCTGATCATTCACAAACTGCTAAGCGGATTTTTGCTATAACAGAAGAGTATGGGAGTTTAAGTAATCTTACTAATCATTATTTACAAGAGTATGGCAAGGCGGTTATAAAAGAAAATGCTGTTCTAAATATGCATCATTATTTTCCTGTCTAACATGAATGAGTATAGCCCTTGGCAGAGTTTATCTTTAAGCCTTCGCTTTGCAATTAAGAGGAGGCTTAAAGGTTTAAGGGGGTTTTTACTCGTATTTTTCTGATGAAAAGGACAGGTTCGGTTAAAATAGAAGAAATGAAATGGTTTTGCAGATCAGAATGACTTCAAAGTGAAGGGGGAAAACAAGCTTAAATCGTTAGTGGAATCATGTGAATATACTGACAATTATCCTTTCATAACAACTTTGGTAGCGTTTACATAAAATGATCGAAAAATGCGCAAAATTAGTTTTTTCTTCTTGCATAAATCAACCAAAAGTGTATACTATGTCATGAAAGCGGACAACTAAAGAAAGTGATTTTTCTAGGAGGTTTACAAATGGTAGCCGATAAAGGTACTGATCATAAAAACAATGAAGACAAACATGACGTTTTAAAATCAACTCAAACAGTCATTCATAAAGCATTGGAAAAACTGGGGTATCCTGATGAAGTATATGAGCTCTTAAAAGAGCCTATGCGACTAATGACGGTAAAAATCCCTGTTCGTATGGATGACGGAAATGTTAAAGTCTTTACTGGCTACCGGGCGCAGCATAATGATTCCGTCGGCCCTACAAAAGGCGGAATACGTTTTCACCCTAATGTTACGGAAAAAGAAGTAAAAGCATTATCAATCTGGATGAGTTTAAAATGTGGTATTGTTGATTTGCCGTACGGCGGTGGAAAAGGTGGAATTGTTTGCGATCCACGAGATATGTCTTTTCGGGAACTTGAGAGACTAAGCCGTGGATATGTTCGTGCGATTAGCCAAATTGTTGGACCTACAAAAGATATTCCTGCCCCTGATGTATTTACAAATTCACAGATTATGGCATGGATGATGGATGAATACAGCCGAATTGATGAATACAACTCACCTGGATTTATTACTGGGAAACCGTTAGTGCTTGGAGGCTCACATGGTCGCGAATCAGCTACAGCTAAAGGTGTAACGATCTGTATTCATGAAGCTGCCAGAAAAAAAGGGATTGACCTTAAAGGTGCGAGAGTAGTTGTCCAGGGATTCGGAAATGCAGGAAGCTTCCTATCTAAATTTATGCATGATGCTGGTGCTAAAGTTGTTGGGATATCAGATGCCTATGGAGGATTATATGATCCAGAAGGTCTTGATATAGATTATTTACTAGATCGCCGCGATAGCTTTGGAACTGTTACAAAATTATTTAATGATACTATAACAAATAAAGAATTACTGGAATTGGACTGTGATATTTTAGTTCCAGCAGCAATTGAAAACCAAATCACAGAGGAAAATGCTCATAAAATTCAGGCTAGCATTGTTGTTGAAGCAGCTAATGGTCCAACGACACTTGAAGCAACTGAAATTTTAACAGAACGTGGCATTCTATTAGTCCCTGATGTGCTTGCATCTGCAGGCGGTGTTACGGTTTCTTACTTTGAATGGGTACAGAATAACCAAGGTTATTATTGGACGGAAGAAGAAGTGGAAGAAAAGCTTGAAAAAATATTAAGTAAATCTTTTAATAATATTTATGATCTTGCTCAAACCCGCCGTGTAAACATGCGTCTTGCTGCATATATGGTTGGTGTCCGGAAAATGGCTGAAGCCTCAAGATTCCGTGGCTGGATATAATTTCTACAATAATGTGAATTCATTGTATCAATTGAAAAAATCTCCTATCATAGATGGATAGGAGATTTTTTGTATAGTCGTATATGAACCACCTGCAATCAGGAGTAAGTATAGATAAAAAGGAATGAAGAAGGTTAAAAATGTCTTTAACACATGCGAAGCTATAAGAAGACGATTATGAATTTAGTCTCCATACATACTATTTAATACTGATAAAACATTGGGAGCTGATTACTTTGAAAAATCAAGAAGCAATTATTATAGGCGGGGGCCCCTGTGGACTGGCAGCTGCTATTGCCCTTCAGGATGTCGGTATAAGACCACTTGTTATTGAAAAAGGGAACATCGTAAATGCCATTTATCATTATCCGACACACCAAACTTTCTTTAGTTCCAGCCAAAAGCTCGAAATCGGTGATGTACCTTTTATTACCGTTGAACATAAACCTACTCGCAATCAAGCGTTAACTTATTACCGGGAAGTAGTAAAGAGAAAAAACCTTGTTATTCATGCATATGAAAAAGTATTATCTGTTACCAAGAATGAAGAAGGGCAGTTTATTGTTACGAGCGATAAACAGAATTATATGACTCCATATGTGATTATAGCTACAGGCTACTATGATCATCCTAATTATATGGGGATACCGGGAGAAGACTTGCCGAAGGTTTTCCATTATTTCAAAGAAGCGCATCCTTATTTTGATAAAGATGTGGTGGTTATTGGCGGCAAAAATTCAAGTGTTGACGCTGCTATTGAACTGGTGAAAGCTGGGGCGAGAGTAACTGTTTTATATAGAGGAGAAACATATTCCCAAAGCGTGAAGCCATGGATTCTTCCCGAATTTGATTCTCTTGTTCGGTCTGGTGCTATCACAATGGTTTTTCAATCTCATGTTCAGGTGATTAAGGATGATACACTCGTCTATGCAGTTAATGGTGAGGCACACGAAATAGCTAATGACTTTGTATTTGCTATGACTGGTTATCATCCGGATCACCAATTTTTAAAAAGCATTGGTATAGGAATAGATGAAAGTACTGGAAGGCCGATATATACAGAAGAAACAAAGGAAACGAATATAGAAAATGTATTTATCGCAGGGGTGATTGCTGCCGGCAATAATGCCAATGAGATATTTATTGAAAATGGCAGATTTCACGGAGCTGAAATCGCTGCTGCCATCGTCAATAAATCAAAAGAAAAAGGCTGGGACAAAACGAAATAAATCTTTCTAAAACACGAACTTTCAATATCTTGATTTGGGTATTTAAACAAGTCCGTTCCACCTGCGCTGCGGACCCTCGCTTTCCGTGGGGAGGAAAGTGAGCCTCCTCGGAGCAAGCTCCTGCGGGGTCTCACCTTTTCCTCTATTGCCCACAGGAGTCGAGGTCCTCCGCTCCATTTCACTCATGCTAATAAAACACATTTTATAATCGTAAAAAAACCGAATGATGAGAAAGATGACTTTCTAACCATTCGGTTCTATGAGAGTGTTAAATACTTATGTCCCAGCCTCTTTGGTATTTCATTAGCAGACAAGTGCCTCCGCTTTTCTAGATGTCCAGCTCCGGCGGATAGCCCCTCGAGGTCTTAAGTCAATCCAGCCAAAAGGTCAAAGAACGACCTTCCGTCTGGCTTGTCTTAAGCTTGTCGGGGCTGGTCAAGCCGCTCCACCTTTCTAGTTCTAGCTCCAGGCGCTAGGGGCTCGAGGTCATAAGTCGATCCGTCCAGAAGGTTAAAGAGCAACCTTCCGGCCGGCTCGCCTTATGCATGTGGCCCACAGGATGTGGGTCATGCAGACGTAGCCACAGGATGTGGCGAACTTAGTCTGCGTTCATTAAATGGGCAAGCGCCTTCCGCTTTTCTTAATGTCTAGCTCCGGCGGCTAGCCCCTCGAGGTCTTAAGTCAATCCAGCCAAAAGGTCAAAGAACGACCTTCCGTCTGGCTTGTCTTAAGCTTGTCGGGGCTGGTCAAGCCGCTCCACCTTTCTAGTTGTCTAGCTCCAGGCGCTAGGGGCTCGAGGTCATAAGTCGATCCGTCCAGAAGGTTAAAGAGCAACCTTCCGGCCGGCTCGCCTTATGCTTGTCGCCCCTGGGCAAGCGCCTTCCGTTTTTCTTATAACCCGAACATTTTTTCTATTTCGGGTTTGGTTTGTTGGTTGGCGAGGCCGATCATTAGTTTTAGGCGTGCTTTTTGGCCGTTTAATCCGTTGGAGAAGATGACACCTAGTTCCTTTAAGTGTTTGCCTCCGCCTTCATAACCGTACACATCCTGGGCGATTCCGTTGAAGCATCGTGAAACAATGACAACGGGAATGTGGGCAGCTGTCATTTCTTTAATCCCGTCTATAGCTGCAGGTGGCAGGTTACCTTGTCCAAGTGCCTCAATAACTACCCCATCATAATTAAGTTCTTTAATGGCGTGAAGAAGGGTAGAGTCCATACCGGCATGTGCCTTCATTAGTGCGACCTTTTGGTTTAAATCCTTTATTTCATAAAGTTCTTTTTTGGTTGGCATATGGTGAAAAAGAATGCCTCGTTTTGTTACGATTCCAATTGGTCCATATTGGGGACTTTGGAAGGTTGAGACATTACTCGTGTGTGTTTTTGTTACATTTTTAGCTGTATGTATCTCGTCGTTTAGGACAACTAGAACACCTTTGTAGTGAGCCTCTTCACTCATTGCCACTCTTATAGAAGAAATGAGGTTATAAAGTCCATCAGAACCTATTTCATTGCTTGAACGCATTGCACCGGTAAGAACCACTGGCAATTGAACATCTACAGTTAAATCCAGAAAGTAAGCAGTTTCTTCCAAGGTGTCTGTACCATGCGTGATAACAACTCCGGAAATATCTTTCTTTTTTACATGATCTTCAATCAAGTTCTTTAATATGTTCATTTCTCTGACAGTAATATGTGGTGAAGGTAAATTAAAGGGTTCCTCCACTATAAGGTCTGCAAGTGCATGTAATTCATTTGTTTTATCTGTCAATGGGTTTTTGTCATTGGTTGAGACTGCACCTGTTGAGCTGTCTTCACTCATTGAAATCGTGCCGCCTGTATGTATAAGCAGAATTTTTTTTCGATTCAAAGCTTTGTCCTCCCTAATTTGAAAAATATAGAATATAATTAAATATGCTGTTATGCATTTTAAAACCAATATGATCATGTTACGATTATAGAGACTATTTGGAAAGGAGAGTGGCTCATGTTTGGGATATTATCTGCGGGAATTGCCCCAGGTCTAGCTTTATTAAGCTATTTTTACTTAAAAGATCAATATGAGTCAGAGCCCTTTTCAATGGTATTTAAAACGTTCATGTCTGGTGCTTTACTTGTGTTTCCCATCATGTTTATCCAGCATGTCATGGAAACGGAGCATATGATTGATTCTACTTTCATTAGCGCTTTTCTCTCATCTGGAATGCTGGAAGAGTTTTTTAAATGGTTTATTTTATTTTACACAGTATATCAGCATGTGAATTTTGATGAGCCATATGATGGTATTGTTTATGGTGTATCTGTCTCACTGGGCTTTGCTACAGTTGAGAACATCTTATACCTTTTTGCACTTGGAATTGAACATGCTGTAGGGAGAGCTCTTCTTCCTGTTTCAAGCCATGCCTTATTTGGAGTAATTATGGGTTATTATATAGGAAAAGTGAAATTTTCAGCAACCTCCCGCGGAAAATGGCTATTATTATCTTTGTTTGTTCCGTTTCTTTTGCATGGGATGTATGATTACATTTTATTATCCTTCAAATATTGGCCGTATTTCATGGTACCTTTTATGATTTTCCTTTGGTGGCTGGGCATGAGAAAAGTAAAAAAAGCGAGAATGTTAAGTATACGGCAAAATCAGGATCCCTACAATTTGCAGCATCCATTGAACATGTAAATGTATATGTTTAACATATTGAATAAGGTGGTAAAAACCATCATTAATTATACTCAAAAGCACTGATGACGATCCTGTTGTCAGTGCTTTTTTATGTTCATTTACAAATAAATTTAATCATCCGCCTGCTTGCCAATCGTTAAGTTTTTTTGTTGGTAAAATGACCCATCCATTCTATGCCTAGTTTTTTGTATAAAAATCCAGACGCTACAGAAAATAGGGTTAATGTAATAAAGAATTACTTTTGGAGGTTATTATACATGAATAAAAAGTTTCTTCTATCAAAGATAATGATCATAATCTCCTTCATTGTGCTGGTGATTCCGTTGGTTGGAAATGGTGAAAAAGCAACCGCATTTTCTGATCAAATCATACAGCAAGGAGCTGTGGGAGATGATGTCATTGAACTTCAATCAAGGCTGCAATATCTTGGTTTTTACAATGGGAAAATTGATGGTGTGTTTGGCTGGGGAACCTATTGGGCATTAAGGAATTTTCAATATGAATTTGGATTGCCGATTGATGGTCTTGCAGGTCAAAAAACAAAAGACAAGTTAGCTAAAGCTTCAAACTATAATGAACAATTTGTGAAAGAGCAAATTAACAAAGGTAATAAATTTACTCATTATGGCGGAGTAGATTTAAATAAACAGAAAAAGCCATCTTCTTCAGGCGGTGGCGGGGGTGGAACACAACAAAAGAAGCAGCCTGCTAATCAAGGTCAGACAGGCGGTGGCCAGACTGGCGGAGGACAAACAGGCGGGGGCGGTCAGGCTAGCGGTGGACAAAGCGGCGGCAATCAAGGTCAGACGGGCGGCGGTGGAGCGACTAATCAGCCTGCACAGCAAAAACCTTCAGCAGCTAATATGCCAAATGGATATTCTGAAAATGATATTCAGTTAATGGCTAATGCGGTGTATGGAGAAGCGCGTGGAGAGCCGTATACAGGGCAGGTAGCTGTTGCAGCAGTTATTTTGAATCGATTAGAGAGCGCAACATTCCCGAATACCATTTCTGGTGTCATATTTGAACCTAGAGCATTTACAGCTGTAGCAGATGGACAAATATGGCTAACTCCAAACGAAGGAGCGCGCGAAGCTGTATTAGACGCGATCAATGGCTGGGATCCTACTGGAAATGCCTTATATTATTTTAATCCAGACACTGCCACAAGCGGATGGATTTGGACACGGCCGCAAATTAAGAGAATAGGGAAGCACATATTCTGTAAATAGAAGGGGTGAAAGCATGCTAAGAGGCGTTTTAATTGGTGTACTAACATTAGGAGTCGCGGGAACAGCCTTCTGGGGGTATCAGGAGCATAGAGAGAAAAATGCAATCCTGATTAACGCTGAAAATAACTATCAAAGAGCATTTCATGATTTAACATATCAGATTGATTTGCTTCACGATAAAATTGGTACAACATTAGCGATGAATTCAAGAGAATCATTGTCTCCAGCTCTGGCAGAGGTATGGAGGGTTACTTCAGAAGCACATACAGATGTCGGGCAGCTCCCGCTTTCTTTACTGCCGTTTAATAAAACGGAAGAATTCCTGGCGAAAATCGGTGACTTTAGCTATCAGACAGCAGTTAGAGATTTAGATAAGGAACCGCTATCTGACAAAGAATATGAATCGTTAAAACAGCTGTATACTCAGGCTGCTGATGTCCAGGAAGACTTGAGACAAGTTCAGCATACGGTATTGGAAAATAACCTTCGCTGGATGGATGTTGAAATGGCTCTGGCAGCAGGAGATGAGGCTGGAGACAATACAATCATCGATGGCTTCCAAACGGTTGAAAAGACTGTCGATGGATACGGAGAAACCGACTTTGGTCCCGCTTTTGTTAATATGCAAAAGAAAGATGAGAATTTTAAATACTTAGAAGGTCAAGAGATCACAGAACAAGAGGCTATAAAAGAAGCGAAGGAGTATGCCGGCTTAGGAAACAACGTAAATGTAAAAGTAACAGAAAATGGAGAAGGCTCTGATTACGGTTTCTATAGCGTGACACTTCAAGATAAAAAATCAAAGCAAGAAGCCAATATGGATATTACAAAAAAAGGCGGATATCCGATTTGGTATCTTATGGCCAGAGAAGTAAGTGACCAAAAGATAAGCTTAAATGAAGCGAGCAACCAGGCTGTTGATTTCTTAAAGAAGAATAAATTTGAGAGCCTAGACTTATTCGAAAGTGCTCAATATGACAATATGGGTGTTTTTACTTTCGTTTCAAACCAAGACGGTGTACGAATTTATCCTGATTCTATAAAGATGAAGATGGCTTTGGATAACGGTAAAATATTAGGTTTTTCTGCAGAAGACTATTTAAAATCACATCATGCAAGAGAAATCCCTGATCCAGGAATCACAGTTGATGAAGCCAGAGAGAACATTAACCCAGCGGTAGAGGTAATGGAAAACCGGCTGGCGATCATCATCAATGATATAAGTGAAGAAGTACTGTGTTATGAATTCATGGGTACTTTAGGAGATGATACCTATCGTATTTATATTAATGCAGATACCGGCATTGAGGAAAAGGTTGATAAACTTAAGAATGCAGAACCTGTTTATGAAGATGTTGTATAGGAAAAGCGAACTATGCTTTTCCTTTTTTTTCTATAAAACAAGTCTAAATTCCTGTTTTTTTCCTAAAATAAACTTGCCACATATATGAATCACATGTCATAATAAAATGACAAGTTTATCCTTTCGGACAGGGGAAGTGCGGAAATTGATTAAGATAGGGGATACAATTATACTGGAAACGAAATATTCTGAAAGTGGGGAAAGGTATAAAAGCAAGGTTATAGATCAAACAGAACACTATATTTACATAGATTATCCAAAAAATATGGAAACCGATAAAACGGCATTTCTATTAGATGGCACACAATTAAAAGCTTCATTTGTTGCGAATGCTGGTGCTGTTTACTTGTTTGACAGTGAAGTTGCCGGCAAGGTTAAACGCAATATTCCAATGATCATGCTTACATATCCGGGTGATGAACAGCTGATGAAAATACAGAGGCGTCAGTATGTCAGAGTAGAAACGACCGTAGATGCAGCAGTGCATTCTCCTAATGAATATTTTCCTCCATTAGTTTGTGTAACAGAGGATATTAGTGCTGGTGGAGCATCACTTTCAACAAAATCACTGATTCATTTAGAACCAGAGATGGATGTAAACCTTTGGCTTGTCCTCCTGATGCATGGTGGAGAATATCATTATTTAAACTTAAAAAGCAAGGTAGTTCGAATTATAAATAATGATGACAGCAAACGGAAAATCTCTGTTCAGTTTTCAAATATTAACCCAAACGAGCGGCAATTATTGCTTCGCTTCTGCTTTGACCGCCAGCTGGCCTTAAAAAAGCGTGGAATTGAGGCATAAAATCATTTGGAATTTCTCATACTTGGAATATTAATACAAGTATGAGAGGGTCAAATATGAAAACATTTGAAAGAATTCTAATAAAACTAATTGCCGTTCAATTTTTATTTTTGCTGTGTTCACAGCTTTTTTTTCACAAATGGAATGTATTTCCTGAATTAAAACAGCTAACTCAATATGAAGGTGTAACAGATCAGAATTTTACTGAACTGCTTGAAACCTTTAATGCCAAAAAGTAAGCATATATTTGCTTGCTTTTTTACTTTTAGTTGAATTATTCATTAAAGCTATCCCTAAAATTAAATAATTTGCAATAAGCCATGCATAATAGCAAATGATAGTCATTTTAATAAAAATAGGGAATGCTACTTTTTAAGAGATTATAGCTCGAAATGAACACCGATGATCTTATTTCTGTGTTAAAATATATTCGATATTATTGTTTTCAGGAGGAACTATGAAGAAAATTTCAATTGCAATTGATGGTCCTGCTGCTGCGGGCAAAAGTACAGTAGCAAAGATCGTTGCCGAAAAACTATCATACATATATATAGATACAGGTGCCATGTATAGAGCGCTCACATATAAAGCGATCCAACATGCTGCTGATATTGAAAACGAAGAGGAACTGCTGGCGATCCTGCAGAATACAAGAATTGAGCTTATGCCTGGAGAAGAAGGTCAAATCATTATACTAGATGGTGTTAACGTTACAAACGATATACGTTCATCTCAAGTTACAAATTCTGTTTCAGCCGTAGCAAAACACCGTTTAATCCGGGAAGAGATGGTGGCCAGACAGCAGGGATTTGGAGCTGAAGGCGGTATTGTCATGGATGGCAGGGACATTGGTACACACGTATTGCCAAACGCTGAAGTAAAAGTTTTTCTGCTGGCTTCAGTAGATGAGCGAGCTGAACGTCGTCATGCAGAGAATAAATCAAAAGGTTTCCCTTCTGATTTAGAACAGTTAAAAAAAGAAATTGCAACCCGTGACAAATTGGATTCTGAACGGGAAGTTGCACCTTTAATGAAGGCAGATGATGCTGAAGAGATTGACACTACATCTATGTCTATTGGAGAAGTAGTGGAACGTATTTTAGCTTTAGCTGCTGAAAGGAATCATTGAATATGACTTTATACGGATTTGCAAGGTCGGTTGTAAATGCAATATTAAAACCTATATATCGCTATGAGGTAATTGGCAGAGAACACTTTCCGAAAGATGGCGGGGTCCTGCTTTGTGCCAATCATATTGATAATCTTGATCCGCCTGTAGTAGGAATAACCGCACCTCGCCCTGTTTATTTTATGGCGAAGGAAGAGTTATTCAATGTGCCGGTTCTTGGAAAACTTCTTCCCAAAATTCATGCTTTCCCTGTGAAAAGAGGCATGAGCGATCGGGAAGCATTAAGAAATGGATTGAAAATTATAAAAGAAGGCAATGTTTTAGGACTCTTTCCTGAGGGAACAAGAAGTAAAAATGGTGAACTTGGAAAAGGATTGGCTGGAGCAGGTTTTTTTGCTCTCCGCTCGAGTGCCAAAGTGGTTCCTTGTGCTATAATTGGCCCATATAAAGTATTTGGAAAAATTAAGGTTGTTTATGGGGAGCCGATTGACATCCAGGAGCTGCGGGATCGAAAGGCATCTGCGGAGGAAACGACAGACACAATAATGAATGAAATCCGCACTTTAATTGATCGTTATCGCTAAGTCTTCTTGCTTGACAAAAACAGCCATTTATAAGAAGTTTAATAAAAGGCGTTTTTTGTATGGCATTTGAATACAATGTTTTCTGAAAATAGTCTTTAATCATATTTTAGGCTATAGCTGCAGTAGCTGTGCGGTGATGAATCGCTGCATTGAATATACGGCACAACCTTAGCGGGGCGTGTCACAGTATAAAAACCATTTTGCTTCAATTTACAACTAAATGTTGCGGATGGATTTCCAGCATAAAATCTGAAGCAGCCATTGGATTAAGGAGGATTACATATGTCAGAAGAAATGAATAATGTAGAAGTAAAAACCTTTGAAGTTGGAGAAAAAGTTACAGGCCAAGTGACGAAAGTTGAGGAAAAACAAGTCAGTGTGCATATTCCAGACAGCAAACTTGACGGTATTATTCCGATCAGCGAGCTTTCAAGCCTGCATATTGAAAAAGCTAGTGATGCTGTAGCTGAAGGCGATGAGCTTGAGTTAGAAGTGTTAAAAGTAGAAGAAGAAGCGCTTATTTTATCAAAACGCAAAGTAGACGCTGAAAAATCTTGGGAAGAACTTGAAAAGAAATATAATGATGGTGAAGTTTTTGAAGCAGAAATTAAGGATGTTGTAAAAGGCGGCCTTGTTGTCGACCTAGGCGTGCGTGGCTTTGTACCGGCATCGTTAGTAGAAGCATTCTTTGTCGAAGATTTCTCTGATTATAAAGGCAAAACAATGACTTTTAAAATTGTGGAGCTGGATAAAGAAAAAAATCGCTTAATTCTATCTCACAAAGCAGTTGTTGAAGAAGAAAAAGGAAAACAAAAAAATGAATTACTTGATGCTTTAAAAGCTGGCGAAGTGCTTGATGGCACAGTTCAAAGAATAACTGATTTCGGTGCATTTGTTGATATTGGCGGCATTGACGGATTAGTTCATATTTCTCAGCTTTCATATGAGCATGTTGAGAAGCCATCCGATGTTGTTTCAGAAGGTCAGCAAGTAAAAGTGAAAGTGCTAAGTGTTGATCGCGACAATGAGCGCATTTCGCTTTCTATTAAAGAAACGCTTCCTGGACCATGGGATCAAATTGGAGAGAAAGCTCCAAAAGGCACAGTATTAGAAGGTACGGTTAGAAGACTTGTTTCTTACGGTGCATTTGTAGAAGTATTCCCTGGTGTTGAAGGACTTGTTCATATCTCTCAAATTGCTCATAAACACATTAGTACTCCACATGAAGAACTTAAAGAAGGACAGCAAGTAAAAGTAAAAGTACTTGAAGCAAACGAAGAAGAACAAAGATTGTCTTTAAGCATTAAAGATCTTCTGGAAAAAGAGGATGAAGTTCCAACGGATTATGAATTGCCAGAAGAATCAAAAGGATTTCAGCTTGGAGAAATGATTGGCGATCAATTAAAAAAATTAAATAAATAATGGTGATGAATAGTGTCTAGAGCTAAAAGGAAATGGGATCACATACAACACGCCCTTTCAACCGGGCAGAAATCACTAACCGGATTTCAGGATGTTGCTTTTATCCATCAAAGCCTTCCGGACACAAGTCTTGGTCACACATCATTAGCAACGGAAATTGGCGAACTATCAATGAGTTCGCCAATTTTTATCAATGCGATGACCGGAGGCGGAGGAGAAAGAACCTACCAGATCAATCGTGATTTAGCTATTGCTGCAAGAGCCACAGGGATTGCTATTGCGGTGGGTTCGCAAATGTCAGCTTTAAAGGACCAAAGCGAAGCCAAATCTTATTCTGTTGTGCGTAAGGAAAACCCCAAAGGTCTTATATTTGCAAACCTTGGAAGTGAAGCAACCCTTGAACAAGCCAAAGCTGCCGTTGAAATGGTAGAAGCGAATGCACTGCAAATTCATTTAAATGTTGTTCAAGAGCTCGTAATGCCTGAAGGGGATCGAGATTTTACCGGTGCGCTTAGAAGGATTGAGCAGATTATTCATCATATAAAAGTCCCAGTGATTGTAAAAGAAGTGGGCTTTGGGATGAGCCGGGAAACCATCCGTAAGCTTACAGAAGCGGGAGCATCTATTGTAGATGTTGGAGGATTTGGAGGCACAAATTTTTCGAAAATTGAAAATGAACGCAGGCAAAGACATATCCCTTTCTTTAATCATTGGGGGATACCAACAGCTGTTTCCATTTCGGAAGCGACATCTCACAAAGGGAATCTTACTATTTTAGCATCAGGTGGAATTCAAACGAGCACAGAAGCAGCAAAGGCGATTGCACTAGGAGCTGATGCTGTAGGCATGGCTGGTGCCCTTTTAAAGGTGCTTGTAGAAGAGAACTTAGAGAGTCTAATTGATGAGATCCATGCTCTGCATCACGAGCTAAAATTAATTATGACAGCAGTAGGCGCCACAAGTGTAAAGCAATTGCAGCAGGCTCCTCTCATTCTTAGTGGAGATGTATATCACTGGCTTCAACAAAGGGGTATTAATACTTGTTCCTATAGTCAAAGATCAATACAGCGTTCATAGTTATGTAATTTACATACTTAAAAAGCAAGCGGAGAAAAACTCTCTGCTTGCTTTTTTTATTTGAAAATTACTCGCTTTAGGTCCTGGTCTATAGCTTTTGGGGCTTACGGCTGGACAAGCCGCCTCCGCTTTTCTTATTGTCTAGCTGCAGGCGCTAGGGACTCGAGGTCTTAAGCCAATCCAGTCAAAAGGTCAAAGTGCGACCTTCCGCCTGGCTTGTCTTAAGCTTGTCGTCCCTGAGCAAGCGCCTTCCGCTTTTCTTATTGTCTAGCTCTGGCGGCTAGCCGCTCGAGGTCATAAGTCAATCTGTCCAAAAGGTTAAAGAACAACCTTCCGGCCAGCTTGCCTTATGCTTGTCGCGGCTGGACAAGCCGCCTCCGCTTTTCTNGCATAAAATCTGAAGCAGCCATTGGATTAAGGAGGATTACATATGTCAGAAGAAATGAATAATGTAGAAGTAAAAACCTTTGAAGTTGGAGAAAAAGTTACAGGCCAAGTGACGAAAGTTGAGGAAAAACAAGTCAGTGTGCATATTCCAGACAGCAAACTTGACGGTATTATTCCGATCAGCGAGCTTTCAAGCCTGCATATTGAAAAAGCTAGTGATGCTGTAGCTGAAGGCGATGAGCTTGAGTTAGAAGTGTTAAAAGTAGAAGAAGAAGCGCTTATTTTATCAAAACGCAAAGTAGACGCTGAAAAATCTTGGGAAGAACTTGAAAAGAAATATAATGATGGTGAAGTTTTTGAAGCAGAAATTAAGGATGTTGTAAAAGGCGGCCTTGTTGTCGACCTAGGCGTGCGTGGCTTTGTACCGGCATCGTTAGTAGAAGCATTCTTTGTCGAAGATTTCTCTGATTATAAAGGCAAAACAATGACTTTTAAAATTGTGGAGCTGGATAAAGAAAAAAATCGCTTAATTCTATCTCACAAAGCAGTTGTTGAAGAAGAAAAAGGAAAACAAAAAAATGAATTACTTGATGCTTTAAAAGCTGGCGAAGTGCTTGATGGCACAGTTCAAAGAATAACTGATTTCGGTGCATTTGTTGATATTGGCGGCATTGACGGATTAGTTCATATTTCTCAGCTTTCATATGAGCATGTTGAGAAGCCATCCGATGTTGTTTCAGAAGGTCAGCAAGTAAAAGTGAAAGTGCTAAGTGTTGATCGCGACAATGAGCGCATTTCGCTTTCTATTAAAGAAACGCTTCCTGGACCATGGGATCAAATTGGAGAGAAAGCTCCAAAAGGCACAGTATTAGAAGGTACGGTTAGAAGACTTGTTTCTTACGGTGCATTTGTAGAAGTATTCCCTGGTGTTGAAGGACTTGTTCATATCTCTCAAATTGCTCATAAACACATTAGTACTCCACATGAAGAACTTAAAGAAGGACAGCAAGTAAAAGTAAAAGTACTTGAAGCAAACGAAGAAGAACAAAGATTGTCTTTAAGCATTAAAGATCTTCTGGAAAAAGAGGATGAAGTTCCAACGGATTATGAATTGCCAGAAGAATCAAAAGGATTTCAGCTTGGAGAAATGATTGGCGATCAATTAAAAAAATTAAATAAATAATGGTGATGAATAGTGTCTAGAGCTAAAAGGAAATGGGATCACATACAACACGCCCTTTCAACCGGGCAGAAATCACTAACCGGATTTCAGGATGTTGCTTTTATCCATCAAAGCCTTCCGGACACAAGTCTTGGTCACACATCATTAGCAACGGAAATTGGCGAACTATCAATGAGTTCGCCAATTTTTATCAATGCGATGACCGGAGGCGGAGGAGAAAGAACCTACCAGATCAATCGTGATTTAGCTATTGCTGCAAGAGCCACAGGGATTGCTATTGCGGTGGGTTCGCAAATGTCAGCTTTAAAGGACCAAAGCGAAGCCAAATCTTATTCTGTTGTGCGTAAGGAAAACCCCAAAGGTCTTATATTTGCAAACCTTGGAAGTGAAGCAACCCTTGAACAAGCCAAAGCTGCCGTTGAAATGGTAGAAGCGAATGCACTGCAAATTCATTTAAATGTTGTTCAAGAGCTCGTAATGCCTGAAGGGGATCGAGATTTTACCGGTGCGCTTAGAAGGATTGAGCAGATTATTCATCATATAAAAGTCCCAGTGATTGTAAAAGAAGTGGGCTTTGGGATGAGCCGGGAAACCATCCGTAAGCTTACAGAAGCGGGAGCATCTATTGTAGATGTTGGAGGATTTGGAGGCACAAATTTTTCGAAAATTGAAAATGAACGCAGGCAAAGACATATCCCTTTCTTTAATCATTGGGGGATACCAACAGCTGTTTCCATTTCGGAAGCGACATCTCACAAAGGGAATCTTACTATTTTAGCATCAGGTGGAATTCAAACGAGCACAGAAGCAGCAAAGGCGATTGCACTAGGAGCTGATGCTGTAGGCATGGCTGGTGCCCTTTTAAAGGTGCTTGTAGAAGAGAACTTAGAGAGTCTAATTGATGAGATCCATGCTCTGCATCACGAGCTAAAATTAATTATGACAGCAGTAGGCGCCACAAGTGTAAAGCAATTGCAGCAGGCTCCTCTCATTCTTAGTGGAGATGTATATCACTGGCTTCAACAAAGGGGTATTAATACTTGTTCCTATAGTCAAAGATCAATACAGCGTTCATAGTTATGTAATTTACATACTTAAAAAGCAAGCGGAGAAAAACTCTCTGCTTGCTTTTTTTATTTGAAAATTACTCGCTTTAGGTCCTGGTCTATAGCTTTTGGGGCTTACGGCTGGACAAGCCGCCTCCGCTTTTCTTATTGTCTAGCTGCAGGCGCTAGGGACTCGAGGTCTTAAGCCAATCCAGTCAAAAGGTCAAAGTGCGACCTTCCGCCTGGCTTGTCTTAAGCTTGTCGTCCCTGAGCAAGCGCCTTCCGCTTTTCTTATTGTCTAGCTCTGGCGGCTAGCCGCTCGAGGTCATAAGTCAATCTGTCCAAAAGGTTAAAGAACAACCTTCCGGCCAGCTTGCCTTATGCTTGTCGCGGCTGGACAAGCCGCCTCCGCTTTTCTATTAATGCTGTGTTTTTCTGTTGTCGTTTAGGGATCTTGCTTCTTCTGGGCTTTGTAATTTTGTCGCTCCGGGGTAGTGTAGGGCCTGGTCTCGATCGGATTTAACTCTCCCGCTGTTTTTTAGTTTTTTCTCTTGACGATCTCTTCCCATGTTAAACACCTCCTATAGTTAAGATGAAGCTTTCCTGAAAGTTTATACCGTAAAGATTAAAATACATATGATTTAGTCATAATGGAAATGATAGGAGGGGTCAGGTTGGACGGAATATTGTTTTATTTTACAGCGTGGGGGATTTGGATTCTAACCACCTTTTTCATAGATAAGAAACAGCCTTATAGGCTAGGGCTTTCGGTATGGATATTGCTGCTCATCATTTTTTCTGCCCGTGAGCTGACATTGGGTACCATATCAGTTTCTTTTTCTGCTATTTTTATCGTTCTAACCATTTACGTATTATTAGCGAAATACAAGTTTAAAAAGCTTTGTTACTTTTTGGTGTGCCAATTAATTGGAATCTCTGCATATGCAAGTTTTCATTTATTTGAAATGTTTGACCCTGTGTGGGTAATCATAGGCAGGGAGTGGATGCTTTCGGCCATCTTGGTGATATTATCCAGTATATTAATGAAAGCTAAATTTGAGCGTTTCATTCTTCTTGCATCTGCCGCTATACATGGAGAAGTGGTTAATGGAATTATTTTTCATTCGTTTTCTTTTCCATATCATATTGGCTCTTTTGTATATTTGGATATTTTATCTATATCCACTCTAGTTCTTCTTATATGGAATGGAGTTGAATATATGACAGCCTATTTAGGAACTTACTTTAACCAGCTTGAAAAAGAGAGGGGAAGAACATCGTGAGTGAATATACATATCCCATATTATTGGGTTTAGTTATTGGGACAGCAACAAGAATGTATATGCTGCGCACAGATTACCGCCAATATCCAACTTATTTGCATGGCAAAATCATTCATGTTGCTCTGGGGTTTATTGCAGCGGGGCTAGGTACAGTTGCGATTCCATCTATTATGGAAGAGGATTTTACAGCCATTACCTTTTTAACTTTAGCGGCCTCACAGTTTCGTGAGGTCAGGAATATGGAAAGGAACACCTTAACGGAGCTAGATAGTTATGAGATGGTACCAAGAGGCAAGACGTATATTGAAGGAATTGCAATTGCATTTGAAAGCCGGAATTATCTTGTGATCTTTACTTCTTTAGTCAGTACACTGGTCTATTTATTAGTAAATATTTGGGCTGCACTTCTAGCTGCGGTGATCTGTGTCATCATCGCTAAAGTGCTTATGTCTGGAGGTCGCTTAAAGGATATTGTAGAGATTGAATATGTAGAGCCTCGTTTTGATGGTCCTGGACTTTATGTCGACAATATTTATATTATGAATATCGGTTTGCCTCAGCGGCAGGAAGAAGTTCTTCGGTATGGGATGGGGTTCATTTTAAAGCCGAAAAATTTTAATTCCAGATCCACAATTGCCAATTTAGGACAGCGCCAGGCGATTTTACATGATGTTTCAACTGCACTTGGTGTTTATAGGGATTCGGGTACACCAGCGCTTGTTCCGCTGGCTAAGCGTGATTTAGATGACGGGCGTGTAGGGGTATTCGTGCTTCCGCAGGAAAAAAATATCCAGCGTGCCATTAAAATTATCGGAGCTGTTCCTACCCTTGAAAATGCGATTAGAATGCCGAGCGAACGTCATGTAGAAGGCGAGGGGAAATAAAGAATGGTATTAGAAAAGTATATATTGGCAGCTATTACGACCAATTCTTCCAAAATTCCTGGCGGGACGGCTGTTTTTTATTGCGACAGCAAACAGGAAATGGAGACAATTGCGGCAAATTTAGAGGCCATTTTAGATGGAATTGCACACATGTTAACGGAAGAATTATATGTGATTGTAAAGCACTGATGCTAAAAATATAATTGAATATAGCTTGGAGTTTATCCAAATGTTGCCTCTATCGAAAAGCTCTGATAAAATAGTGAAGTTAGACCCTTCTTTTCAATAGAAGGGTTATTTTTGAGATATGAATGATTTTAATTGTATTCTGCAGATAACTCGTCATATTGCTCAGGAATATAAACCTTGAAGGGGTGATATTATGGCAAAACCAGTAGTGGCTATTGTCGGACGTCCGAATGTTGGTAAATCAACTATTTTTAACAGAATTGTAGGAGAAAGAATATCCATTGTAGAAGATATTCCCGGTGTCACCAGGGATCGTATATATAGCTCAGCTGAATGGCTTACACACGATTTTAATATTATTGATACAGGCGGTATTGATATAGGGGACGAGCCTTTCTTGGAACAAATTAGACAGCAGGCAGAGATCGCCATTGAAGAGGCTGATGTTATTGTATTTCTTGTAAACGGCCGCGAAGGTGTGACAAGTGCTGATGAAGAAGTTGCCAAGATATTATACAAGGCAAAGAAACCAGTTGTGCTTGGTGTGAATAAAATTGATAACCCGGAAATGCGTGATCAAATCTATGACTTCTATGCTTTAGGATTTGGAGAGCCATTTCCGATCTCAGGTTCACATGGACTAGGCTTAGGTGACCTTTTAGATGAGGCTGCCAAGCATTTTCCGAAGCATGGCGGAAATGAATATGATGACGATGTGATTAAATTCTCTTTAATTGGCCGTCCAAATGTCGGCAAGTCGTCTCTTGTAAATGCAATATTAGGGGAAGATCGCGTTATTGTCAGCAATGTGGCTGGCACAACCAGAGATGCCATCGACTCCCAAATGACATACAACGGTGAAAAATATGTCATCATTGATACAGCTGGAATGAGGAAAAAAGGAAAAGTTTATGAAACAACTGAAAAATACAGTGTCTTGAGAGCTCTTCGTGCGATTGAACGCTCTGACGTTGTTCTTGTTGTCATTGATGGAGAAGAAGGAATCATTGAACAGGATAAGCGTATTGCAGGATATGCACATGAAGCTGGCCGTGCAGTGGTTATTGTTGTGAATAAATGGGATGCTGTGGAAAAAGACGAAAAAACGATGAAAGCGTTCGAAACGAATATTAGAGAGCACTTTTTATTCCTCGACTATGCACCAATTGTCTTTTTATCAGCTAAAACGAAAAAACGAATTCATACATTGATTCCAATGATCAATACTGCAAGTGAAAATCATGCCTTGCGTGTTGAAACAAGTATACTGAACGATGTCATCATGGATGCGGTTGCTATGAACCCAACACCTACCGACAAAGGGAAGCGACTGCGCATTTATTATGCAACACAAGTAGCAGTTAAACCGCCAAGCTTTGTTGTATTCGTAAATGATCCTGAGCTTATGCATTTCTCCTATGAACGCTTCCTGGAAAATCGAATTCGTGACGCATTTGGGTTTGAAGGAACCCCGATCAGAATTTTTTCAAGGGAACGGAAATAAGTACTGCTAAAGTTGCTGTGAAACAGTATTTTAATCAATCATTTTATAATTGCGGATTGTAATATTGGTCTATGATTCAAGGGTGATTCTAATTCGTTAAAGCAGAACAAACTGATAAAAAGCGGTGATGTTAATGAAAAATGTTGAATCAATTGCTGTTATTGGCGCTGGAAGCTGGGGCACTGCCTTGGCTATGGTATTAGCTGATAACGGTCATGATGTTAGGCTTTGGGGACATAAACCGGATCAGATTGATGAGATAAATACAAAGCATACAAATCATAAGTATTTGCCGGATATCACACTGCCTGGCAATATTGTTGGTCATGTATCCCTCGAACAAGCACTAACAGGTGCAGAAGTGCTTGTTCTCGCGGTTCCAACCAAAGCTATACGAGAAGTTGTTAATAAAATTGCTGCGATCAGAAAAGATCCGATGACGATTGTGCATGTGAGTAAAGGAATCGAACCTAATAGCTTAATGCGCATATCAGAAATGATTGAAGAAGAGGCTCCAGCTCATCTTTTAAAGAGTGTAGTCGTGCTTTCAGGTCCTAGTCATGCTGAAGAGGTAAGTTTGAGACAGCCGACAACAGTTACCGTTTCCTCGAAAGATTTAGAGGAAGCAGAAAGAATTCAGGATCTATTTATTAACCAGCATTTTCGAGTTTATACGAATCCTGACATTATTGGGGTGGAAATTGGCGGTGCGTTAAAAAATATTATTGCACTCGCTGCGGGGATTACAGATGGGTTGGGCTATGGTGACAATGCCAAGGCAGCTCTCATCACAAGAGGTCTCGCTGAAATTGCCCGTCTGGGAGTTAAAATGGGTGCGAGCCCCCTTACGTTCTCAGGGCTAACTGGTATAGGAGACTTAATTGTTACTTGTACGAGTGTTCATTCACGAAACTGGAGAGCGGGAAATCTACTTGGAAAAGGCCAAAATTTACAGGAAGTTCTTGATAATATGGGCATGGTCGTTGAAGGGGTACGAACAACGAAAGCTGCTCATCAGCTGGCTGAAAAGTTCGAGGTGACGATGCCAATTACAGACGTTCTTTATAGTGTTCTTTTTGAAAATGTCAGTGCAAAGGATGCTGTAGATTTGCTTATGGCTCGCGTGAAAACGCATGAAATGGAAGACCTCGCGAATTTACTTGGCGGGCAATAACAGATTAAAAAACTGACATGCATGGGCAATCCTAATTCATTCGATCATTTAGTTATCTTTGAAATGGATTACTTCGGTAAATAATTCGAAAATATAGGCATTTAAACGATACATGATGAATGGGATTTGCATACAATGCAACGAAGCAAACTGGTAACATGATCAGGGTGTAGGGTAATTTAGTCATATTGCCGAGAAATGGGAATGCCCCTTCCATTTTCTCGGCTATTTTTATATGAGGAAGATAAAACAAATAAACAGTACTTATAGAGATGAAAACGTTTGTGTACAGCCTATATTTCCTCCTTTTTCTATGTTATAATACTTTTCGGAAAAAGGAGTGAAATAAATGTCAGTTTCTTTAATGAAAATGTGGATTTCTCTATCATCCATGGGCTTTATGTTTATATCTATTTTGTTAATATACTTAAGCCGCTTTAAATTTAAAAATAAAACGCTAAAATTAATTACTGCTCTTATTGCGTATATTCTTATGATCATTAGCGGTATTATTATATTCCTGATTGTATTTGGAGGACCAACACCTGAGTAATTTGCTGCTACCTTCAGAGGCAGTACCGAGTCTTCAGAAATGAGTCTTTTGTAAAACACTAGATTTACATACTAAAGGGTTGATAATCATGAAAAAGAGCTTGCTGCGTATACTGGCTGCAGCCATTGTGTTAATGAGTTTGTCTGGCTGTGCCTATCCACAGGAGCGCCTGGCACAGAATCAAATTCCGTATGAAGACCAGATTTCTGCTGTTCAAAATGCAGTTGACCAATTTAGGGAAGCAAATTCTGGACTTCTGCCAATTAAGACAAAGGATATGGAAACACCAATCTATCAAAAATATTTAATTGATTTTAACAAACTTACACCGGCTTTTATGGCTGAACCACCAGGAAACTCATTTGAAATGGGTGGTGTTTTTCAATATGTGATCGTTAATGCAGAAACAGAGCCGACTGTCAAAATCTTTGATTTGCGCATGGCTGAGACAATTCGCGAAATTAAAATCCGTTTAAAAGGGCATGAGTATCCTCCTTTCAAGGAGCAAATTGAATCACATGTATTTACGCTTGATTTTGAAAAACTCGGCTATAAAGAGAATCCTGCAGCTATTAGCCCGTACTCAGGGAGAGAGCTTCCTTTTGTGATTACCGGTGACGGCGAGATTTATGTTGATTATCGCAGTGATTTATTTGAAACAGTTGAGAAAACGGACCTTCCTTTAAAGCAGGGAGAAGATATTCGGGATATTCTGGTGAAGGACTCGCTGTTTGTTCCTTCCTATTCATTGCCGTACACCGTAAATGAAAACAATGAACCAATCTTTTTGGTGAAATAGTCATAACCTTTCTTTTACAAAATATATTGTAAGAGAAAGGTTTTTTTTGTTTACTATAATGCCATGCATTCAGCAATACTCCTATGTTAACAATCTTACTTTGAAAGCTGTTGACCTTTAATAGGTCTTAGGTTCCTGGTGATGACCGTGTTGACAAGGGATAAGAGATATAGAAAAGAAACTTTAATTTGGGGTGAGGGGAAAAATTTATTAAAAAAGTGGCATAACAATGTAGGACAACATCATACACATATAGTGTCCAGATATACTTAATAGGATAATATTTCCCACTAACTCGGAGATTCAGGAGGGGATCACTTGGAAAAGGTAGATGTGTTTAAAGATATTGCCGAAAGAACTGGTGGTGATATCTATTTCGGAGTAGTAGGTGCTGTTCGTACAGGAAAATCAACATTTATTAAAAAATTTATGGAACTAGTTGTATTGCCAAGCATGGAAAACGAAGCTGAGCGTGCACGTACGCAGGATGAACTTCCTCAAAGTGCTGCCGGAAAAACAATCATGACGACAGAGCCGAAATTTGTTCCAAATCAGGCAGCATCTGTTCATGTTGATGAAGGACTCAATGTGAATATTCGCCTTGTTGATTGTGTTGGTTACACAGTGCCTGGGGCAATGGGCTATGAAGATGAAAATGGTCCAAGAATGATCAATACTCCTTGGTATGAAGAGCCAATTCCGTTTCATGAAGCTGCTGAAATTGGCACAAGAAAAGTTATTCAGGAGCATTCTACAATTGGAGTGGTTATTACTACGGACGGTACAATTGGAGAGATCCCAAGATCCAGTTATTTAGAGGCAGAAGCTAGAGTAATTGACGAGCTGAAGGAAGTTGGGAAGCCATTTATTATGGTGATCAACAGCGTGCAGCCTCATCACCCGAATACAGAAGCATTAAGAGAGCAATTAGCTGAACAGTACGACATTCCAGTCCTTGCAATGAGCGTGGAAGGAATGAGAGAATCAGATGTTCTAAATGTCATGAGAGAGGCTCTGTATGAGTTCCCAGTCCTTGAAGTGAATGTTAACTTGCCTAGCTGGGTCATGGTTCTCCGCGAAGATCATTGGCTGCGTGAGAGTTATCAGGAGGCAGTAAAGGAAACGGTTAAGGATATCAAAAGATTGAGAGATGTAGATCGTGTGGTCCACCAATTCGGAGACTTTGAGTTTATTGAACGGGCAGGATTAGCAGGAATCGAGATGGGGCAAGGGATCGCGGAGATTGATTTATTTGCTCCAGATGATTTGTATGATGATGTTCTGAAAGAAATTGTTGGTGTAGAGATAAGAGGGAAAGATCACCTTTTAGAGCTTATGCAGGAATTTTCCCATGCGAAAGCAGAGTATGACCAAATTTCTGATGCGCTTACAATGGTCAAACAGACGGGATATGGAATTGCTGCTCCATCGTTAGCGGATATGAGCTTAGATGAGCCGGAAATCACTCGTCATGGCTCGAGATTTGGGGTCCGATTAAAAGCAGTGGCACCATCCATCCATATGATTAAAGTGGATGTAGAATCTGAATTTTCACCGATCATCGGTACAGAGAAGCAAAGTGAAGAGTTGGTTCGCTACTTAATGCAAGACTTTGAGGATGATCCGCTTTCCATTTGGAATTCAGATATATTCGGCAGAAGCCTGAGTTCCATTGTTAGAGAAGGGATTCAAGCGAAGCTTTCGCTTATGCCAGAAAATGCCCGCTATAAACTAAAAGAAACGCTAGAAAGAATTATTAATGAAGGATCAGGCGGACTGATCGCCATTATCCTGTAAGTATATGGATGCATAACAACGGACTCCTTTAAGGGGTCTTTTTTTTGTTTAGCTTCTTTCTGAATGATTGTTGTTTTAATAATCACTGTTAAAGGGGTTATAGTTCAATACTTGTTGATTAAACGAAAGAGTGCGAGACTCGGGCGGGACGTGAACTCGGCCGCCGCTAGGCAGGAAAGCAAGTGGTCTGAAATTGCAATTTCTGTACATTGAAAAACAAATATGTCTGCAAAAAACCGGCGATTAAAACAGAGTGTAGTTTTTAATTTTCTTTCATCTTTTTGGTTTGCTGATGTGGAAGAAGGGGAAACATCTTTCTAGTTGGCGTGTTACAGTTATATTTCAAAAAAGAAAAGATTCCCATTAAATCGTGAAATATTCTTGATATGCATAAATGATTGTGATAATCTTTTAACAGAATTACTGTTGTGATGCTTAAACCCTTATCACAAAAGGATTTTTTGCTTTATTGATTGAAAAATTCCGCGAGTTGATATATGATAAGGCATGCTTAAACAAATATACGTCACAACGTATAGAATTCAGTAATTTTGTTTACAAATGAATGTAAGAATCTATTTACTGAGTTAGATTGTTTTTTTGGGAGGAGGTGAAAGTAATGAACAAGACAGAACTAATCAACGCAGTTGCTGAAGCTAGCGAACTTTCCAAAAAGGATGCTACTAAAGCAGTCGATGCTGTTTTCGATACAATTTTAGAAGCGCTTAAAAACGGTGATAAAATTCAACTTATCGGTTTCGGAAACTTTGAAGTACGCGAGCGTGCAGCACGTAAAGGCCGCAACCCGCAAACTGGCGAAGAAATCGAAATCGCTGCAAGCAAAGTTCCTGCTTTCAAACCAGGAAAAGCGCTTAAAGATGCAGTAAAATAATTAGTACATATATGTGCGATAGAAACCGCGAGATGATTCTCGCGGTTTTTGTTTTGTACCATAAAAAGAATAAACGAGCAGCATAGCAGGAGACCTTAGATAGTGAAGTAAGATGTCTTTGCTAGTCAGTCATAGAGTATGCTAATATGAAAGTTATGAGCTAGAAGAACCAGTGTTGATTAGGAGGAACCCATCATGACATCAGTTAATACGGCGCAGATAGAAGAAGCGGTGCGACTCATATTAGAAGCAATAGGTGAAAATCCTAACAGAGAGGGATTATTGGATACACCAAAGCGAGTGGCGAAAATGTATGAAGAGGTCTTTATGGGCTTGAATCAAGACCCTAAAGAATATTTTCAAACTGTATTTGGCGAAGATCACGAAGAACTCGTGTTAGTGAAAGATATCCCTTTTTATTCAATGTGTGAACATCATCTAGTTCCATTCTTCGGTGTGGCACATGTTGCATATATTCCGAAAAACGGAAAGGTAACAGGCTTAAGCAAGCTGGCGCGAGCGGTAGAAGCAGTTGCTAAACGGCCACAGCTTCAAGAGCGAATTACATCAACAGTTGCAGACTCTATACTTGAAACATTAGAACCACATGGTGTTATGGTCGTTGTCGAAGCTGAACATATGTGCATGACAATGCGAGGTGTAAAAAAGCCTGGTTCTAAAACGATTACATCTGCTGTCAGAGGTGTCTTTGCAGAGGATGCGATTTCAAGATCAGAAGTACTTGCTCTCATTGGGAAAAAATAATTATATGATGGCAGAGTCGCGGGAGATAGCTTATCTGAATGGCTATTAACACCTCTGCCTTTAATACGTATAGATAAGGGTGATCGTGATGGAAAGAAACGGCAGCGATTATATTGTCATTAAAGCTAAAGAAGATGGCGTAAATGTTATTGGGCTTACTAGAGGGTCTGATACGAAATTTCATCATTCTGAAAAGCTTGATGAAGGAGAGGTGCTGATCGCTCAATTTACGGAGCATACATCGGCTATTAAAATTAGAGGGAATGCCATTATCAATACCTCCTATGGAGAAATAGAAAGTGAAGCGAAAAAATAAGTATCTTCTAACCTGTGGCAGCATGCGAAATCCTTATATATTCCTCTAACATGGCAATGTTTTTTATGGTATAATTGTCTCTGCCTTAAAGGAAGTATGTTCAGTGAAAAATAATGAACTAAAAGTTGCACTGCATATGCCTATTTTATAGAAATAAAATAAGGTTGTTTTGTTTGATGATAGAAAAACACTAATTGTCTTTGTTTTTATATATACATATTATTTTATTTGCGAAATTGAAAAACATAATAGATAGATCTGTTTGCCAACGGAGAGTATTGCTGATTCTTTAAGTAACGATTTAGGATTGGCAGTCTGTTCTAAATGGAAGATGGGTGAAAAACTTTTTGGATCAAGGGTGATTGCATGCAAGATCTAACCACTAATTTAGCAGATGTGAAATCACAAATAAATGAGCATGTCAAACACTCATACTTATTTAAATATATTAAAGAACCAGTTATTGATGAAGATAAACTTCTTTTATTTACTTCTATTTTTTCTGATTATGACTTGCCAAAATCCAAAGCTGAGCAATACATTGTAACAGCAATGCTTGTCCAAATTGCTTTGGATACTCATGAACTCGTGGAAAATGGAGAGTTAGACGGCGAATTCCATAAAAGCAGACAGTTGACCATATTAGCGGGAACCTATTATAGCGGACTTTATTATAAAATTTTATCTGCTCTCGAAGATGTTGGAATGATTCGTACGCTTGCCGAAGGAATAAAAGAGGTTAATGAGCATAAAATTTCCGTTTACCGCAAAGACAGTAAACGTATAGATAATTTAATGGAATCGGTAAAAAAAATAGAGTCAGCCCTTTATGAAAGAGTTCTCACTCATTACAATAGTGATACGATCTTGCCTTTTACAGCAAACGTTTTATTTTACAGGAGGCTTCTAAAAGAACGAGAGCTTTTCAATAATGAGGAACCATCGCTTTTGTTTGAAGCATTAGGAGATCTCATATTTTCAAAAACACACCTAAATAAAAGTTCAATGACAGTTAGAAGTGAATTATTGTCAGTTGTGGATTCATATATAGACCATGCACGGCGGGAAATTTCTCAGGAGCTTAACCAGATCCCTTATATGAACAACTTGCTAAACAAAAGAATTCAAGAAATGATTCAATTTGATCAATATAAGGTTAAATCATATGCGGAGGAAGGGTAAGTATGCAACAATCTAAAGAAGAACGCGTCCATAAGGTGTTTGAAAAAATATATGGAAACTATGACAAAATGAATTCTGTTATTAGCTTTCAGCAGCATGTAAGATGGCGCAAAGATGTCATGAAACGCATGAATGTTCCTAAAGGCGCAAAAGCGCTGGATGTTTGCTGCGGGACTGCTGATTGGACGATTTCCCTTGCTGATGCGGTTGGAGAACAAGGTCAAGTGGTCGGGCTGGACTTCAGCAAGAATATGCTGAAAATAGGAGAACAAAAAGTAAAAGAATTGCAATTGAATCAAGTGAAGCTGGTTCATGGAAATGCAATGGAACTCCCTTTCCCGGATCATTCATTTGATTTTGTAACCATTGGTTTTGGTCTTCGCAATGTTCCAGACTATTTGCAGGTTCTAAAAGAAATGCATCGCGTAGTGAAACCAGGCGGCAAGGTCGTTTGTCTTGAAACATCACAGCCGACAATGCCGGGATACAAACAGCTGTTTTATTTATACTTTCGTCATATTATGCCGTTCTTTGGCAAATTGTTTGCAAAGAGCTTTGATGAGTATGCATGGCTGCATGAATCGGCTAAGGATTTCCCCGGTATGAAAGAACTAGCGCAGCTATTTAAAGAAGCTGGACTGACGAATGTTACCTATAAACCGTACAGTGGCGGAGCAGCTGCTGTTCACTTTGGGATGAAGGAAAAATAATATTGGATCTGAATGCTTTGTTCATTACTACGTGTATGATGCATTAGGGATTTATAAGCTAGGTGAGATGAAGATATGAAATTAAAAATGATGTACTCATTTTTGAATTCAGATATAAACGTGATAGAAGAAGCATTGGAAAACGCCATTCAAGCCCAGTCACCGCTGCTTCACCAAGCTTCTCTGCATTTGCTTCAGGCAGGGGGGAAAAGGCTGCGTCCTGTATTTGTTTTGCTTTCGGGCAAGTTTGGGGATTATGACATCGATAAAATGAAAAATGTAGCTGTCGCGCTTGAGCTTATTCATATGGCATCACTTGTGCATGATGACGTTATTGATGATGCAGAGCTGCGGAGAGGGCAGCTGACGATAAAAGCAAAGTGGGACAACCGAATTGCTATGTATACGGGTGATTACATATTTGCGCGTGCACTAGAATTAATGGCGAATATTGAAAAGCCGTATGCACATCAAATATTATCTAATACACTAGTGGAACTTTGCATTGGTGAAATTGAGCAAATAAAGGATAAATATAACTTTAATCAGAACATGCGGAGCTATTTGCGCCGTATTAAAAGAAAAACAGCGATTTTAATTGCTGTCAGCTGTCAGCTTGGAGCCATTACAGCTGATGTAGAGGAAGAATTGCATAAGAAATTATACAAAATTGGTTATTATATTGGCATGTCCTATCAAATAATTGATGATGTGCTTGATTTTAGCGGAACAGAACAAGAACTTGGCAAACCTGCTGGCGGTGATCTTCTTCAAGGGAATATAACGCTTCCTGCCCTATTTGCCATAGAAAATAAAGAAATATATGAAAAGATGGTTCTGGTTTCGGAGCATACATCACGCGAGCAAATCCAAGACATCATTACACTTATTAAAAGTTCAGGAGCCATTGAACGCTCTTTAAAGGTAAGTGACCAATACTTACAAAAGGCGCTGATCTTAATAGACGAACTGCCGCAAAACCGTTCAAAGCGAGCATTTCGAGATTTAGTAAGAGTCATCGGCAAAAGACGTTTTTAAATGGATTCATATTCTAAGTTATTTCATTTGACAGAAAAATTCGAAGTTGAATAATTGTCAAATAAATGTTAACATTTCTATGGATTGTCCTTTGACAGCCATATACATATAACTTAGGAGTGGAGTCTATGCAAAAGACGTTTTTGATGGTCAAGCCTGATGGGGTGCAGCGCAATTTAATTGGTGAAATTGTATCACGCTTTGAAAAGAAAGGCTTCCAATTAGCTGGAGCAAAATTAATGAGTATTCCAAAAGAGCTTGCCGAAGAGCATTACGGTGAACATAAAGAACGTCCATTTTTCGGTGAGCTTGTTGACTTTATCACTTCTGGTCCTGTTTTTGCGATGGTATGGGAAGGTGAAAATGTAATTGCAACTGCTCGTCAAATGATGGGTTCTACAAATCCGAAGGACGCGGTCCCAGGTACTGTGCGCGGTGACTTTGGTGTCATTGTAGGGAAAAACATTATTCATGGATCAGATTCACCTGAAAGTGCTGAGCGTGAAATTGGCTTATTCTTTAAACAGGAAGAGCTGGTTGAATACAATAAAGTAATGAATGAATGGATTAATTAAGAAGAATGTCCTTTTAAAGGTGTTGTCTCATTTAGGTTCTTTAACGGAGTCCAAATACCTTTATATTAAAAATCAACTATATTACGACAAACCTTTTCAAAAAACACTTGCTTTTGCAAGTGTTTTTTTGTAACCGCATTCAGTCTCTGTGGGAAATATAAGTGATTCTATTTTTATCTATTTTCCGTTATACTCTTAAATAGGACTATAGATAGAGGAGAATACAAATGGTTCAAGAATATCAGGAATTTATAATGAATATCAAGAAAAAGACAGGAATTGACCTCGGAGCTTATAAAGAAGCACAGATGAAAAGGCGGCTTGAGTCCTTATATGATAAAAAAGGATTTACTTCTTTTCGTGATTTTTTTCATGCGATCAATCAGGATAAGAATTTGCTCGATGATTTCTTGGACCGAATGACCATAAATGTGTCAGAGTTTTATCGGAACGCCAAACGATGGGAAGTGCTGGAAAATAAAGTACTGCCGCAGATTTATGCCAAAACAAAGCAGGTAAGAGTCTGGAGCGCAGCTTGTTCAACTGGTGAAGAACCCTATACTATTGCGATGATTATGTCTAAAGTACTTCCGCTCTCACAAATTAACATTCTCGCTACAGATCTGGATGAAAAGGTGATTGAACGTGCCCAGATAGGAATTTATCCTGAAAGATCATTAAATGAAGTTCCGGCTGATATGAAACAGAAATACTTTCATAAAGAAGGCAGCTTATACAAAGTTTCAGATGAAATAAAAAAAACGGTGACATTTAAAAATCAAAATCTGCTTTCCGATTCATTTGGTGGTCCTTTTGATTTAATTGTATGCCGAAATGTTCTCATCTATTTTACTGAAGAAGCCAAAGATGGCCTTTATTATAAATTTAGCCAGGCATTAAAGCCAGAAGGATTCTTTTTTGTCGGCAGTACAGAACAGATCTTCAATCCAGGCAAGTATGGCTTTCAAACAGAAGATACATTCTTTTATAAGAAAAGCTGAAATAGTCTGGGGACATATTGAATACGACCGTAGAACCGAATGATTAGGGGGATCTTACTAATCATTCGGTTTTTTTATTTGTTATTTTCAATATATCTTTTTACATAAGTGTAATGGAGCTTGCGGACACTTGACTCCTGCGGGCAATAGAGGAGGCTCAGCTTCCTCCCCACGGAAAGCAGGTGTCTGCAGCACAGGTGGAACGGACGAGTTTAAGTACCAAACCATGAGGTTTTAGAAATATTATTTTAGCTTTGTCCCCGTTATTCTTATCAAAGTGCATCACCACTCTGCTTTTCTCCTTCAATTCTTCATGGTAAAATGACTGCAATCACTCAAACAAGAAATTTTTCAGAAATTCAAAAATTTTTCTATGTTTACATAAAGGCATATGTTATATTGATACATAATCCTTTAACAAGTTGAAGGGGGAAAGAGTTTTGAGATATTTAACATCCGGGGAATCACATGGACCACAGCTGACAACAATCATTGAAGGATTACCAGCTGGGATGCCATTGATCGATTCTGATATTAACGAAGAATTATCAAGACGTCAAAAAGGCCATGGAAGAGGCCGGCGCATGCAAATTGAAAAAGATACAGTCAATATTACAAGCGGAGTACGCCATGGCTATACGCTCGGCTCACCTGTCTGTCTTGTCGTAGAAAATAATGATTGGAAGCATTGGACGAAAATTATGGGTGCTGAGCCGTTAAACGAGGACGAATTGGCTGAAATGAAAAGGGTCATTTCAAGACCAAGACCGGGTCATGCTGATTTAAATGGTGCCTTAAAATATGGGCACAGAGATATGAGGAATGTACTGGAACGCTCTTCAGCACGTGAAACGACAGTGCGGGTTGCTGCTGGTTCAGTTGCCAAAAAACTTCTTTCATTATTAGGCATAAAAATTACTTCTCACGTAAAAGAAATTGGCGGAATTATCGCAGACATTAAAGAATATCCGTCGATTGATGAAATGATTCATATATCGGAAGCCTCACCCGTTCGCTGTCTTGACGAAGTGGCAGGTCAAAAAATGATGAACCTGATCGATGAAGCAAAGCAAAATGGAGATTCGATCGGTGGGGTTGTTGAAGTAATTGTAGAAGGCATGCCTCCTGGAGTCGGTAGTTATGTCCATTATGATCGGAAGCTTGATGCAAAGCTTGCCTCAGCAATTGTCAGTATTAATGCCTTTAAAGGTGTTGAATTTGGCATTGGTTTTCAGGCTGCAAGAAAACCAGGCAGTGAAGTGCATGATGAAATTGCCTGGAACGAAAATGATGGATACTATCGTAAATCCAATAACCTTGGTGGTTTTGAAGGCGGAATGACGACAGGAATGCCAATCGTAGTCCGCGGTGTGATGAAGCCTATACCCACACTATATAAACCATTGCAAAGTGTGGATGTTGAAACAAAAGAACCATTTACAGCCAGTATTGAAAGATCTGATAGCTGCGCTGTTCCTGCAGCAGCTGTTTTGGCAGAGCACGCAGTAGCATGGGAGCTTGCCTCAGCACTTGTGAGCCAATTTTATGGAGACCGCTTTGAAACGCTTTTGGAAACAGTAGAGCTGCAAAGAACATATGCGAGGGAATTTTAATGAAAACCGTTCCTGTTCAAACTTCATCTAAAGAGTATCCAGTTTTAATTGGATCTCAGATCATTCATGAACTTCCGCTATTTTTACATAAGGACTTTCCTCAGCTGACAAAGCTGATGATTATTACAGATGAAAACATTGGCAGATTATATTTACAAGAACTGCTTAAAGTTCTTTCAAACTTTGAGACTAGTCATATCATCGTTCCGAATGGGGAAAGTGCAAAAACGTTTGATGTATACCATGAATGCTTGACATTTGCTCTAAACCAGCAGCTAGATCGCAAATCACTCGTACTTGCATTTGGGGGAGGAGCAGTAGGTGACTTAAGCGGCTTTGTTGCTTCAACCTATATGCGCGGCATTCCTTTTATCCAGATCCCTACTACGATATTGGCACACGATAGTGCTGTCGGTGGAAAAGTAGCGATTAACCATGAGCTCGGGAAGAACATGGTTGGAGCTTTTTATCAGCCAGAAGCTGTTTTTTATGATTTAGCGTATTTGCGTTCATTGCCTGAAAGAGAAATGAGATCTGGATTTGCAGAGGTCATCAAACATGCATTGATTTATGATCTCTCGTTATATGAAGAACTCAAAGAAAAAATCAACTCCATTGAAGACATTAATGCACAGATTATAGAGCCTTATTTGGCCAGAGGCATTGAAATTAAAGCGAATATTGTTGGCGAAGATGAGAAAGAAACGGGAAAACGTGCCTATTTAAATTTTGGCCACACACTTGGTCATGCTATTGAAGCAGAGATGGGCTATGGCGGCTGGTCACATGGAGAAGCAATTATTGTTGGTATGAGGTATGCGATCCAATTGAGTAAGAAGTATTATGATCTTGCTTTTAACGATCACGAATTTGCTAGTTGGCTTCATTCATTAGGTTATGAAACTAGACTTCCTGAAGAAGTATCATTTGAAAAGCTTCTGCAGCGGATGAAGCAAGATAAAAAAACAATTGGTTCATCGATTACATTTGTATTGCTTGAACAAATAGGCAAACCAATACTGCAGAAAATAGATGATCAAGATTTACTATCGGAACTAAAGCATTTTACAAGATAGAGATAACACATCAGCGTACATACTAATGCAGGTTTGTAAGGGAGGAAGAAAAGTGATCAGAGGGATTAGAGGAGCAACCACGGTTGATGAAAACAATGAAAAGCTCATTTTAGAAGAAACGGAAATTCTGCTGAAAGAAATGATTAAAGAGAATAATCTCAAAGCAGAGCAAGTTGCTTCTGTACTCTTTTCAGTCACAGAAGATCTAACTGCGTGTTTTCCTGCAAAAGCAATGAGAGCGGTTGAAGGCTGGAAGTACGTTCCTGTCATGTGTACACGAGAAATTCCGGTGCCAGAATCCTTGTCTCTATGTGTGCGAGTGATGATGCATGTGAATACAAACACATCACAGCAGGAAATTAAACATGTCTACTTGCGTAATGCCGTTGCATTGCGTCCAGATTTGGCGGAAATCGGAAAAGAATAAACAGTAAAATGAGTTTTAAATTAAAGGTGGGGATAACGTTGAAATGGAAGCAACAGCTTTTAAGCTTAACACCATACCAGCCAGGAAAATCTATTGAAGAAGTAAAAAAGCAATATGGATTAACAGAAATTACAAAGCTGGCATCAAATGAGAACCCATTTGGCTGCTCTCAAGCAGCGTCTGACGCCATGCAGAAGGACCTTGCCTATTATGCCTTATATCCAGATGGCTACGCACAGGAGCTTCGTGATACGCTTTCAAGCTCTTTAAATGTGAAACCAACTCAGTTGATCTTTGGGAACGGGTCCGATGAGATTATTCTAATGATTGCAAGAGCATTGCTGAGCCCTGGAATGAATACAATCACATCTGCTCCAACATTCCCTCAATATAAGCATAATGCAATTGTTGAAGGAGCAGAAATGAGAGAAGCTCCCCTTAAGGATGGGGGCTTTGACTTAGATAAGATGCTCGAGCTGATTGATGAGAATACAGCAGTCGTATGGATTTGTACACCAAACAATCCTACTGGTGTGTATATTCCTGAACAAGAGCTTACTGCATTTATAGAGAAAGTATCTGAGGATATTTTAGTTGTCATCGATGAAGCTTATTGTGAATATACCACTGCAGAAGATTACCATGATTCTGTGAAACTTGTAGAGCGTTATCCAAATGTGATTGCATTAAGAACTTTTTCCAAAATATATGGCTTGGCCAGTCTCCGAATTGGCTATGGAATTGCAAATGAACATATTATTCGCGGCCTTGAGCCTGTACGTGAGCCTTTTAATGCAAATAGATTTGCGCAGGCTGCAGCAATTGCAGGGGTTGGAGACCAATCATTTATTGAAAGCTGTAAAAAAGCTAACCGTGAAGGTTTAGAACAGTTTTATTCTTTTTGCAAAAGCAGGAATTTAAAGTATTACCCTTCTCAAGCGAACTTTATTTTAATCGATTTTGCTGCAGATGCAGATGAAGTTTTTCAATATTTATTAGAAAAAGGCTATATTGTTCGTTCCGGCAAAGCGCTCGGATTCCCTCATGCAGTGAGGGTAACGATTGGTTCAGAACAGCAGAATGCAGGAGTCATCTCTGCAATGGAGCAGTATCTCAAAAATCAGCCAGCACTTAATTAATTATAGTTTCAGAGGTGATTGATCTGCCTCTGAATTTTTTTCAATTTCACCATCTTTTAGGTATTTTAAGCCCTCGCTTGAGAATGAAAACAAATGGTAGAGTGTAAGGCTCGCTTCAAAGGGAGAGATCAATTCATGCAAGGAAGAGTATTGATGATTGGATTAGGGCTGATTGGCGGATCTCTTGCCCTTTCAATAAAGAAAGCACATAAACAAGCTTTTATAGTTGGTTATGATGTTAATGAAGAACAAGGAAGATTAGCAAAAATGCTGGCTGTTGTGGATGAAATAACAGCCTCAGTAGAAGAAGAAGCAGTGAAAGCCGACCTAATATTAATTGCCGCTCCAGTGATCGAAACAGAGCGTATCCTTACCCATTTATTGCGTCTCCCGCTTCAGGAAAATGTCATTATTTCAGATGCTGGAAGTACAAAGCAGGAGATCGTTCGTATTGGAGCTAAATTTAAAGAAAAGAATATTACGTTTATAGGCGGTCATCCAATGGCTGGTTCCCATAAAAGCGGAGTATGTGCAGCACGTCCGCTGCTCTTTGAAAATGCCTTTTACTTGCTTACACCAGAAGAGCATATTGAGGAAAATAAGATTCATCACCTGCAGATATGGCTTTCAGGCACGAATGCAAGATTTTTGATTGTCAGTCCGAAAGAACATGACCAATTAACAGGGATTATCAGTCATTTTCCCCATATTATTGCTGCTTCTCTTGTCCATCAGGCAAAAAGATCGGGAGAAGTGCATGAATTAGTTCCGCGTTTAGCTGCTGGAGGCTTTAGGGATATAACGAGAATTGCCTCAAGCAATCCAAATATGTGGAGAGACATTCTAATACATAATAAATCGGTATTGCTTGAACTTTTGGATGACTGGCAGCTTGAGATGGAAAAAGTCAAAAATATGCTTATTTCTGCCAGTGGTTCAGAAATCCATCACTATTTTTCTGATGCTAAGCATTACCGTGATGATTTGCCCCAAAAACAAAAAGGCGCCATACCCGCTTTTTATGATTTATTTGTAGATGTTCCTGACTATCCTGGTGTAATTTCCGAAATTACGGGATACTTAGCTAAAGAAGATATTAGTATTACCAATATCAGTATACGTGAAACAAGGGAAGACATTATGGGTGTGCTCGTTATCAGTTTTCAAACAGATGAAGATCGCAATCGAGCCATTTCTTGTATAGAGCATCATACAAATTATGACACAACAATCGGTTTATAGGAGGAAAAACCATGAAGCTTGTTCATGACATTCCTGGATTAAAAGGAATAGTAGAAGTGCCTGGTGATAAATCAATTTCACATCGCTCCATCATGTTTGGTGCAATCTCTAAAGGAGAAACAAGAGTTACGAATTTTCTTCAAGGAGACGATTGTTTAAGTACGATTGCCTGTTTTAAAAAGCTTGGTGTGCAAATAGAATTGCATGATGATGAGGTGGTCATTAAGGGATCGGGCTTTGATGGTCTAAAAGAGCCAGAAGACATTTTACATGTTGGCAATTCAGGCACTACCATTCGATTAATGATGGGGATACTGGCCGGCAGAGGTTTTCATTCTGTTCTAATCGGCGATGAATCGATCGCAAAAAGACCGATGACAAGAGTGACAAAGCCGCTTCAGCAATTTGGTGCAAGCATCCAAGGAAGAAAAAATGGCGAATTCACACCTATTTCTTTAAAGGGCGGTTCTTTACAGGGGATTACATATGAAATGCCAATGGCAAGTGCGCAAGTAAAATCAGCACTTCTATTTGCCGGCCTGCAGGCAGAAGGAACGACAACAATTATCGAACAAGCCAGAACAAGAGATCATACAGAGAAAATGATCATGGCATTTGGCGGTAAAGTGGAGGTAGATGGTTTAAAGGTCAGTCTGCAAGGCGGTCAGGAGTTAAAAGCAACAACCGTCCATGTTCCGGGTGATATATCGTCAGCAGCATTTTTCCTTGCAGCAGGCGCCATTGTGCCAAACAGTAAAATTACCTTGAAGAATGTCGGTTTAAATCCGACACGTACAGGTATACTCGATGTTTTGTCAGCTATGGGGGCAAATTTACAAGTGGCTCCATATGAAAACGGGCAGGCGGAGCCAGCTGGAGATCTCACCATTCAGACTTCGGCTTTAAAAGGGACTGTGATTGATGGTGCATTAATCCCTCGGCTTATTGATGAAATTCCGATCATCGCTCTTCTGGCGAGCCAAGCAGAGGGCCAGACGATCATTAAAGATGCAGAGGAATTAAAGGTAAAAGAAACGAATCGCATAGATACTGTTGTCAATGAACTTCGTAAATTGGGTGTGAAGATTACTGCAACGGATGATGGCATGGTGGTTGAAGGGAAGTCAGAGCTTTCCGGCGGAAAAGTATCAAGCCACGGCGATCACCGGATTGGAATGATGCTGGCTATCGCTGCTGCCATCAGCAATGAAGAGGTTCATCTAGAAGAAGCAGAAGCGATTTCAGTCTCTTACCCGAATTTCTTTGAACACTTACACAGTTTGATTGCGGAATAATGATTTGATTTAAAAAGAGCAGCCTGATAACAAGGGGTAACGATCCCTGACGTTCAGGCTTTTTTAAATGTTAATGAGGCTGGGACATAAGTATTTAACACACTCATAGAACCGAATGGTTAGGAAGTTATCTTTCTAATCATTCGGTTTCTTTATTTATGATTATAAAATATATTTTATTAACAGGAGTGAAATGGAGCGGAGGACCCTCGACTCCTGTGGGCAATAGAGGAAAGGGTGAGACCCCGCAGCGCAGGTGGAACGGACCTGTTTAAATACCTAAATCAAGATTATAAATATTCATGTTTTAGAAATAGTATTTTCGTTTTGTCTCAGCTTCTTTATTGAAACATAAGTTATCGATTTCAATTTCGACAGTTTTCCCTTCTAAGAACGGCATTAGGGAAAAACTTGCAAAAAAATTCCCCTCTGCAAATTCAGGAGCATCACTAGCACTTAAAGAGAATTAGTCATGAATTTAAGATCACCTTCATAGCTTGTCTTAAGACCGTTAAGAGGGTGATTTGATGGCGTACATTATTGAAAATGCAAATATTGTTAGCGGAGAAACAATAAAGGAGTCTTCTCTTCTTGTTGAGAAAGGGAAGATTGCCACGGTGAAAAACTCATTTCAACGGTATAAGTATATGAGGATGGATGCCAATTCTTATTTGCTTACCCCTATCCATGTCATGTATGATTCACAATTTCCAAATCTGGGCTCGTATTCTAATCAAAAGAGCTATTTTACAGAGGAATATATTTTAAAAGGAGCAACTGTTATATTGACCTCCGTCTATGTTCACTTTGAAAAAGATTTAAAAGCCAATATAAAACGCATAAAAACAAATTTGCTTAACAGTCCGATTGACTATATAATCGGAGTGCGTATTCCTATGAGATTATTAACGCCTTCTTTTTTGTTAAAATCGAAACGGGAAAGGATTCCGGCTATATTTATAGAAATAGACAATATTGAAGAGCTGAACAATCTGCCTTGGGGGTGGATTCGCGAATCAATGTTCCCTTATAATAGCCCTCTGATTCCCGTTATTACGTGTGAGCATCCTGCCGAACGGGCATTAGCTTTAAAAACATGGAAAAAAATTATAAAGCGTGAAAAGATTCCTGCTATTTCTGAAGAACTGCCTGAGAAAACAACCCTAACAAGAAGTGTACTAGCCAAGATTGGCATCTACCCAATAAAAGCAGCTATTCAGATAGGAAGTGAAGTATCTTATAATTTCTATAGTCATGGCAGGGAAATCATAAAAATTGAAGAATTAGAGCTTAATGATTATCATAAAGACAGACTAGCGGTTACGGTTCATAAAGGAACGGTTATCCGTGCTGGTGACGAGGTCTTATACAGACCCGGATTTGGTGAACACATACTTATTAAAACTCCTTCTTATTTTACATTTGGAGATTAGAGAGCGAAAGGATAAATACATGGATAAAGTTAAGCAAATCATTTCTCTATTAGAAAACGGTCAGCATGAAGAAGCAATTATTAATTATAAAGATATTTTAAAAGATGGATCCCATGAAGAAAGATTTGTATTGGCGGAAGAACTCCTGCAATTCGGATTTCTAGAAGAAGCGAAGGCACTGTTTGAACGCTTATTACAAGCCTACCCTGAAGAGGGGGAGCTGCTCGTTTTACTGGCAGAAATAGAGATAGATCTTGGCAATGAAGAGGAAGCGATTCTTGTTCTTGAGAAAATAGATCACAATGATCCAAGTTACCCGCAAGCTCTTTTGCTCCTTGCTGATTTATACCAAATGCAAGGTTTATTCGAGGTAAGTGAACAAAAGTTATTACAGGCCAAGTCCATCTTGCCTGAGGAGAGAGTCATAGATTTTGCGCTGGGTGAATTATTTTCCGAAGAAGGCAAATTCCTTGAGGCAATCACGGCTTACCAGAAGGTCTTGAAGACAGATGAACTGATAGCCGGGGTAAATGTAAACGAAAGACTTGCCGACGTTTTAAGCGTTTCTGGAGCCTTTGAGGATGCACTGCCATACTTTGAAAAAGCGTTAGAGCATAAACTCGAAATTAACACTTTATTCAGCTATGCATTTACAGCCCTGCAAGCAGGTTTTAACCGTACAGCGATTGAAAAATTCAATGAGTTAAAAGAGCTGGATCACGAGTATCATTCTCTTTATTATCATCTTGCAAAAAGCTATGAGCGTGAAGAAGAGCTGGAGAATGCCTATAATAGTATTAAGACAGGCATTACTCAAGATGAGTTTAATAAGGAGTTATTTTTCTATGGAGGCAAGCTTGCGCTGAAAATTGGAAAAGAAGAGGAAGCTGTTGATTTATTCAGGCAGGCTTTAGCTCTTGATCCTGAATATACAGAAGCTGCTCTTACACTTAATAAAGTTTTTTTAAAGCAGGAACAATATGAAGATATGCTAGAGATTGTCACTTTAATGGAGCAGTTTGAAAATGAAGAGCCGCAGATTTTATGGGATGCTGCCGTAGCCTATCAGCATCTTGAACAATTTTCACAGGCATTAAACAAATATAAGCATGCATATACTTATTTTAAACAGCAGCCGGATTTTCTTTCTGATTATGGTTATTTTCTTATTGAAGAAGGAAAAAGGGAGGAAGCTGCAGAAATCTTTAAGCAATTAATAAAGCTCGATCCGGAAAATGGGGAGTATGCGGATGTATTGGAACGTATTACAGACGAATACATGTAAAGGATCGTTCTAAAATCTGGCTGTTAGCAGAGGAGGGAATCACATTGACGGCCCCTGTATCTGTCAACGAAAAAAAAGATTTTATTCGCTGGTTTTTGAATCATTATCAACTGAAAAGACGGGAATGTGTCTGGATTTTAAATTATCTGATGAGTCATGATGGTTTAATGGAGAAGGTTCATTTTGTGGACCAGGCACAATATTGTCCGCGAGGTTTAATCATGTCAGCACATTGTGTAGATGAAGCGCCTTTTCGCTTTTATAAAGGCAATGTGATGACAACTGATGCAGAAAAATCGTTTCATGATATCCGGCTAAACAGAGAAGAAGAGATTTATATTCAATTGAACTTCCATGCATCCAACCAAGCGCATCAATATGCAGCTGTACTTGAAGAAAATCCATTCATGCCAAAAAAACTGCAAATAAGCGATAAGGATCGGATTATTGCAGAAAGATTTCTTACTGAGAGCATTGAGAAATTTCAAAAAGAAAAACTGCTGTCCCTTATTGATGATGCTTTAGATCGGAATGACAAGGAAGCATTTGCATCCTTAACAACACAATTAAAAAAATTGAAGAAGTGATATAAAAGAGTCTGCACATGTGTGCAGACTTATTTTTTATTTTCAGAAGATCTAAAAGAGCAGCACAGAAGAAGATTCGTGACAGCTTGCTCATTAAGATGGTGTTAGAAATGCATTGTTATATTCTTCACCATTTTAGACTGTCAGTTTGCAAGGTTTCTTACAGTGAAGAGAGTACATAGCCCAATAAAGGCGGCCGTACCCTTCTTTTGTCTGAATAGGATGATTGTTGACGTTTCCAGGACATGTTATGATAGGCTAAAATAGTATCTTATTGGGGGGATTTGGATGAAGTGGAACTCAGAAGACATTACAATGTTTATAAAGGAAAGGCAGTATATTGATACGGTTGTCATGCCTTTGTATCCTGTATCCTTCGGAGATGATATTAAACAGTCTGTAGGCATGACAGAATTTATATCACTTTTGTCTATTCAATTAGAAAGACAGTTTAAAGGAAGGTTATTAATGCTTCCTGGTTTTTCCTATTTAAAGAATGCAAATGAAGATAAACTTGTCAGTGATATAAAACACTGGGAAACAGAATTATTATCACAAGGCTTTTCGCATGTTTTTTATGTAACAAGTGACAGTAACTGGAAAATACACGAAGAAAACTTGGAAGGGAACTTGATTTGGCTTCCTTCATTGCCGTTAGAACAGATGGATGAGAAATATAAAAATCAAATTTTGGAAGATCAAGTGAAACAGCTCTTGAATTTATTTGTTCGGAAATGGCAAAATAATGAATGAAAGCAATATAAGTCACATTGTTTCCATCTTTGTGCACAGGATTATATTGACCTTCTATAAAGATTGATATATCATTGGTATGTCCTAGTTTTATATTGTGTTGAATTATGTCCGTTGGACTCAACTTCATAATAGAGGGGGGAAAAGTATGAGCAAAAATCGTGTTTCAAGACGTCAATTCCTAAACTATACTCTAACTGGTGTAGGCGGTTTCATGGCAGCGGGTATGTTAATGCCTATGGTTCGCTTTGCTGTGGATCCTGTTTTGCAGCATAAGGGTGAAAGCGATTTTATTCCAACAAAACAAAAGATTTCTGAAATCACTGAAGTACCAACAAGAGTAGATTACACATTTGAACAAGTGGATGCATGGTATACTTCTGAAGTTACTGGATCTGCTTGGGTTTACAGGGACGAAAATGGAGAAGTTGTGGCCTTATCTCCTGTTTGTAAACATCTAGGCTGTGTAGTTGACTGGAATTCGGACGAGTCGAATCCGGATCACTTCTATTGTCCTTGTCATGGTGGTCTTTATACGAAGGATGGTACAAACGTGAAGGGTACTCCGCCGATTGCTCCACTTGATGTATTTCCGATTCAAGATGTAGACGGCTATTTGCATTTAGGTAAAGCTGAACCGAAGGGGGCGTAATCATTGTTAAACAAGATTTACGATTGGGTAGATGAACGTTTAGATATTACGCCAATCTGGCGGGATATCGCTGACCACGAAGTACCTGAGCATGTTAACCCAGCGCATCATTTTTCTGCGTTTGTCTATTGCTTTGGCGGTCTGACGTTTTTCGTAACTGTTATTCAAATATTATCCGGTATGTTTTTATCCATGTATTATGTCCCAGATATTCAAAATGCATGGGAATCCGTTTATTATTTGCAGAACCACGTAGCATTTGGACAAATTGTTCGTGGAATGCATCACTGGGGCGCTAGCTTAGTTATTGTCATGATGTTCTTACATACGCTTCGTGTATTTTTCCAAGGCGCTTATAAAAAACCTCGTGAATTGAACTGGGTCGTTGGTGTACTTATTTTCTTCGTTATGCTGGCACTTGGTTTAACAGGATATTTATTACCATGGGATATGAAAGCGTTATTTGCTACAAAGGTAACAATTCAAATTGTTGAATCAACACCGCTGATCGGGGAATACCTGAAAATTCTAATCGCAGGAGATGCAGATATTGTTGGAGCGCAAACAATTACTAGATTCTTTGCAATCCATGTGTTCTTCTTGCCTGCTGCATTATTTGCTTTAATGGCGGCCCACTTTATCATGATTCGAAAGCAGGGTATTTCTGGACCGTTGTAAAATTAAAATAATGAACGAAGGAGGGGAATTACCCAATGCATCGCGGAAAAGGTATGAAATTCGTAGGAGATTCACGTGTTCCTGCTGAGCGTAAGCCGAATATTCCAAAAGATTATTCGGAGTATCCTGGGAAAACAGAAGCATTCTGGCCAAACTTCCTTTTAAAAGAGTGGATGGTTGGAGCAGTATTCCTTATTGGGTTCTTATGCTTAACAATCGCACACCAGCCTCCATTAGAGAAAATAGCTGATCCGAGTGATACAGCCTATATTCCATTGCCAGACTGGTATTTCTTATTCTTATATCAATTACTGAAATATACGTATGCATCTGGTCCATACAATGCGATTGGAGCATTCATTATTCCAGGTTTGGCGTTCGGAGCGCTATTGCTGGCTCCATTCATTGATAGGGGACCTGAGCGTCGTCCGTCAAAACGTCCTTTAGCGACTGGATTTATGTTATTAGCTTTAGCGGGTATTACATTCTTAACATGGGAATCTGTGGCTCACCATGATTGGGAAGCTGCAGCACAGCAAGGGAAGATCGTAGCTGAAGCAGAGATTGATACAACTGCAGAAGGTTATGCCCTTTTAGAAGCTAACACATGCTTGTCATGTCATGGCACTGAGCTGCAAGGTGCAGCCGGTCCTGCATTAATCGACGTTGAATTAACTCCTGAAGAAATTAAGGATGTTATTCAAAACGGTCGTGGTGCAATGCCAGGCGGTCTATTTGCAGGCACTGAAGAAGAGCTTGATAAGCTCGTCGAATTCATTGATAGCGTTGAAAGTGAATAATGTAATACAAGAACCGGCAAGTCTAGCAGACTGCCGGTTCTTTATATGGTCCGGAGATTGCCGCCTGTTTTAGCCCTTTATGTTGCTGTTGTATATGGAATACTTTATGATAAAAGAGAAATATAGGTAGAGATGAGGTAAGTTATGAAGTGGATATACCCGTTTTTCGCTAACCGTACCATTCTGTTCATGCTTTTATTAATTAATATAGCAGGAACCGTCTACGGTTATATATGGTATAAAGGGCAGCTTGTCGAAACACCGCTGCATTTTCTGCCGTTTGTTCCGGATAGTCCTACTGCCAGTTTGTTTTTTGTTTTTGTTCTTATTGCTTTTTTGCTGGGGAAAAATTGGCCGCTGTTTGAGGCTCTTGCCATTGTGACCTTAGTGAAATATGGTGTATGGGCGGTGGTCATGAATTTGCTTGTCTTCCAAGTCACTGGTGATATTCATCCTGCAGCTCTTATGCTGATTTTTTCACATGGTGCTATGGCAGTTCAAGGGGTCTTATACGCTCCTTTTTATCGTTTGAAAACGTGGCACTTAGTTGCTGCTGGAGTTTGGACACTACATAATGACGTAATTGATTATGTCTTTTTTATGCTGCCAAGATATCCGACCTTGGATTTATACATACCGGAAATCGGATACTTTACATTTTGGCTCAGTATCTTCTGTATAGCACTAACCTATTACTTATGTTTGCGGAAAAAATCCTTTCAATTAAATATTATCAGTAATTAAGGATGGCTTTAGGAGACGAGTGAATGAAATTGTGGACATAAGAGACGATACTTGTTTTATTTTCTTTGTACAATCATATATTGTACAAAGGGAGGGTTTCATGTGTTCAGAAGAAAGAGGAAGGGACTGTTTAAAGGACCTTTACCAGCTAAGCATGTATTCTTCATTTCGTTTATCCTTTTTATCCTTCTTACTTTTTTTGGCCTGATTATGATTGATGAACAAATTGAACCAGTATTGATGGAAATTGCTGAAACAAGAGCGAAGCAATTCTCTGCACAAGCAATTAATGATGCGATTACAAAGGAATTATCTGAAACGATTGATGTAAACGAATTAATCGTTCGTCATGGCGATGCCGAAAATGCACCATATAGTTTTAATCAGCAGGTTGTCAATAAAGTGATGTCTGATACAAACAGAATGGTGCAGGAATATTTAGATTTAGTTGAACAAGGAGAACTAGAACAGTTTGAAGCCTTTCGGAATGATTCTTATATAGATTATGAGGCTTCGCACAAAGAGAAGGGGATTATTTATCGAATTCCACTGGGAATGGCGACGAAGCAAACCTTATTCTCGAATCTTGGGCCGAAAGTTCCTATTAAATTTGAGCTCTTAGGCCACTCAATGTCAAATGTCGAGACGAAAATTCTTGAAACAGGCATAAACAATACATACTTGGAAGTTTATGTGAAGGTTCAAGTCCAAATGAAGGTTATTATTCCGCTTGTTGAACGAGATATTGTAATGGAAAACTCCGTAAAGGTTGGAGATCTATTTTATCCAGGAAAGGTTCCCCAATATTTTAATGGCGGCAGCAGTGGCCAAGGGGATGTTAACCCTGTCATCATTCCGCAGGGCGGGAGTTAATGCTGCTGTAAATAGGAAAAAATATAGCCAAAGAATGTTGTTTATAACGTTCTTTGGTTTTTTCTAATACTTCGTTTAAATAACTGATTGCGAGACGCCCTTAAGGGATGAGTGAATAAATGAACCTCGCAGAATGCTCAGCACAATGCAAAATGCAAGGATCATGGAGTGGTTGTCATTTGCTTTTCTCATGATGGATTGTTCCCCAATCATTTTTCATGTTCTACCCTTGTCCATTTTCTCATACATTTTTTAATAGGAATTCGAGGAGGGACAAGGTATGAAGAAACGACTATTTATTTTATTCAGCATATTATTTTTAATTCTTATGCCGTTTTCGGTGTATGCAGAAAGCAGTTCACCTGTTGATAAATTAAATGAGATATCAGACGAAGCACTTCAAATGATGAAGCTGAAGCGATATGATGATGCCAAAAGGCTGCTGGACTATTTTTCTGAGCAATATGTATATGCAACTGGGAATGAGCGTCCGTTTACATCAGCAGAGCTAAGGGCAGTTACGGCAACACATCATGAAGCCATGCAGGCGGCTGTCAGCACAGAGATGAACTATACAGATAGAGTGAACAGTTTAACAAAATTCCGGCTTGTTATGGATACAGTTACATCAGCATCGCAGCCCATGTGGACAGAAATGGAATCACCGATTTTAACTGTCTTTAAAGATGTAAAAGAAGCAGCTGAAAATGGAGATACTGAGAAATTTCATATAAGCTATAATTCGTTTTTAAATTTATATCATGTTGTGTATCCAAGTATAAAATTGGATATTTCTCCAGAACGAGTGCAAAATGTTGATACACAAATTCAATATATTGACCAATATCGCGCAAATGTTATATCATCAGGTCAACCGAATGAGCAGCTGGAAGTATTAGAAGCCGACTTGCAATCCATTTTTGAGGATATGACAGAAGATGAAGCCGATCCATCCCTATGGTGGGTCATCATTTCGACGGGCAGTATCATTATTCTTACATTATCCTATGTTGGCTGGAGAAAATATAACGGTGACAAGAAAAAAACAAAAAAGCAAGAGAGTTAATGTCGTTTCCATGTTTCCATAAGAGTCCATAAGGGGAAAATAGACAACAAGAAGAAATAACAGGAGGGGTTTTTATGGGAGGATACTTGATATACTTTGCCATAATTATCATTATTCCGATCTGGGCACAGTTTAAGGTAAAAGGAGCTTACAATAAGTATTCAAAAGTAGCATCCTCATCCCATATGACAGGTGCAGAGGTCGCAAGAAGAATTTTGGATGCGAACGGATTATACGATGTTACCGTCACAGAGGTGCGCGGGCATCTTACAGATCACTATGATCCACGATCGAAAGCGGTTAGACTATCTTCAGGCAATTTCCATGGCCATTCAGTAGCTGCGGCAGCCATTGCGGCTCATGAAGTGGGTCATGCTATTCAGGACGCAGAGAGTTATTCGTTTTTAAGATTGCGCCATACGCTTGTTCCGGTAGCAAATATAGGTTCGAACTTTTCATGGATCTTAATTATGATTGGATTCTTTGCAGGAGCCAGCGGTTTTGTGCTGCTGGGGATTCTCTTTATGGCCGGGGCTGTATTATTTCAAGTTGTTACCCTGCCAGTCGAGTTTAACGCCTCCAATCGTGCCATGGATCAAGTCGTTTCACTAGGTGTCATCCGCAATGATGAAGAACGTGAAACAAAGAAAGTGTTAAATGCCGCAGCGCTTACATATGTGGCTGCAGCTGCAGTGGCAGTGCTGGAACTATTGCGCTTGATTCTCATTTATACGGGCATGCAGCGTTCAGAATAAGAACTCAAAATACCAGGTCAGTGGTGACCTGGTATTTTTTATTACCATTCTCAGTCTGCTGGTATGAAAATGGAATTATCAATCTGCTCAATCGCATCGTTATAGTATTGTAATTGGCTGTTTATTTTTTCCTGTGAAGGTGCTTTGTAGTTTTTATTAATATATACTAACCATTCTTCTTCAAGGTTTTTCAAATCCTTATTATAAATTTGTTCTAACTTTTGTTCCAAATCAGGTTGATTATAAATTTCTGCAAATTTATCTAAACCATATTCATCAATTAAATATGTAACAAATGAACCTGCTTGAATATAGGACATCCAAACAGTTGCCTCATTACCGGGTGTTTTACTTGAAGAAAATACTAATTTTTGAGTCATCTCTCTGTCAACAAGATTTCCCATTGGTAAAATTTTATCAAGTTCAATAAAGTACTTCATAAAATTGTGAACTGGTATATCTAAGTTAGGAAAAGAGGGTTGTCCAAATTGATTTTGTGTATATACCGCTAACCCTTCTTGAGTAAGTGCACCATATTCGTAGGAGGATTTGTCGCCAACGCCAAACAAAATGTGTGTAGTTCATGAGTTAATGCATGTAAATTTCTATCAAAATCGTATAATATAATATCCGTCTTTGTTGAACTGGATCGCCCCATTCCATTATATAGATATATATTTATTGTATCTGGATGTTCATAGTTTATATCCATTAAATTATTTAATTTTTCATAACTAGAAAATAGTTCATCCTGCAGCTGTTTTAATTTTTGTGATGTAAAATTACCTTGGTTGTATATTCTAAATGTAACTGATTCATCAGGAGTACTATACATTTCTAGTGAATTTTCATTTGTTATCTTTTCTATTCTATTTACTTCGCTATTATTGCTACATGCGGAACAAATTAATAGGAATAAAATAAGATAGAAAAATTTTTTCATTTGGACCCCCCTAAATAGTTGACAATTATTGTATATCTAATTATTCCTAATAATATAATGACTTACTGTTTTTTACTACTATATTTTATTTGAAAGGAGGTGATCATTGATGGGATTGTTAGATATGAATATTAATGAGAGTCACTGGATTTGAAACACGGTAAAATCCTACTACTTCGTATTTTGTTTCAAACATTTTTCGCCTAAAACCGTTCCAGATGCGTTTTTCCTGTTGATGAAGTTCCGATAATTAATGGATTTTGCTTTCTCTCAATAAAGCTTAGCACCAATAAACTCTTTTTTTAAGTTGTGGAGGCATATGAATTTGTTCCTTCCACATGTTTCCTTCTAGATTTTTTCATATAAAAATATAGCCTTCTTAATGAAGTCTACAAAAGTTGAAATTTCCATATGTTTTGTCTGATTTAAAAAGCCCCTTCCAAGAAGAAGGGGAAATAGGCAGGTATTTATCTCTCAATCGGCTTCTTGTTTTCATCCAAGGTAAATCCTTCGCCAAGCACATCATGCACAACGGTAACTGATACAAAGGCATGCGGATCAATTGAATTAATTACGCTTTTCAGTTTGACGATCTCATTTCGTGCAACAACACAGTATAATACTTCTTTTTCCTTCTTTGTGTAAGGTCCATAGCCTCGTAATACGGTCGCTCCACGATCCATTTCTTTCATAATTTTCTCTGCTATTTGATCGGTGTTTTCAGAAATGATCATGGCTCCTCTTGCTGCATAGGCGCCTTCTTGCATAAAGTCTATCACTCTTGCACCAATAAAGACGGCGACAAGGGTATACATGGCTTCTTGATATGTTAAATAGAATATTAATGATAATGCAATAACAACGGCATCAAACATAAACATGGCTTTTCCCATACTTATGCCGGCATATTTATTGGCAAGTCTTGCAATTATATCAACTCCGCCTGTTGTCCCTCCATAGCGAAAAATGATTCCAAGGCCAACCCCGATAAAAACACCTGCAAAAAGGGCAGCTAAGGTAAGGTCATCTTTAAGCGGCATATTAATCTGATAGCGCTGAAATATCCATAGAAAAATGGAAACACTAAAAGTTCCAATTATGGTATAGAGAAATACACTTCGTCCAAGAAGCTTCCAGCCGATAAAAAAGAGCGGAATATTCAAGATTAAATTTGTATAAGATGGATCCCACTCCCATAAGAAATAGAGAAGAAGAGTAATACCTGTAAAGCCGCCTTCTGCTAAATTATTTTGCATATTAAAATGAACAATTCCAAAGGAAAAGATCGCTGAACCTAACAATATAAAGAATATGTTTTTAAGTTTCAAACCAAATACCATAAAATCCCTCCACTTCCTTAATTAGCTCACATTATTATATAGGATAGAAATTGGAAGAGCAACATTGTGAGGTTCAGCAGAAAAACGTCAAAAATGTTTGTAAAACTTGGAGTATTTAGCTAACATGAAAGGGTGCAGTCACATATCAGTTTGGTGGTGAAAACAATGAATACACATAAAACAATGAAAGAGCTCCAAAAAGAAGTAGATACGTACATAAGTCAATTTAAAGAAGGCTATTTCAGTCCGCTTGCCATGACGGCACGGTTAACAGAAGAGCTGGGAGAGCTGGCAAGAGAAATTAATCATCATTATGGAGAAAAGCCAAAAAAGAATAGTGAAGATGAAAAAGCGATAGAAGAAGAAATGGGAGATGTGCTTTTTGTTCTCATTTGCATGGCAAACTCCTTACATATTGATTTACAAGATGCTCATGACAGAGTTATGCATAAATTTAATACGCGAGATAAAGACCGCTGGACAAGAATTGAAGAAGGAGAACAATAAAATGACGAATTTGAAGATTGCAATTGCAGGCCCGCGCGGTCGCATGGGCAGAGAAGCTGTTCTGCTTGTTAAAGAAACAGTAGGCTATGAACTTACGGCTGTTTTGGATCATAAAAACGGCGGCGGTTTATTAAGTGATTTCGAAGGATTTTCCGGATTGGAAGTTCCTGTATTTTCAGATGTGCAGCTGCTGATGCAAGAAATGCGTCCAGATGTGTTAATCGATTTAACTACCCCTGAAGTGGGGATGCTGCATACAAAAACCGCGCTAGAAAATGGTGTAAGACCTGTAGTGGGAACGACGGGGTTCACTAAAGAACAGCTGCAGGAGCTGGAAGAATTATGTCATGATAAAGGAATTGGCTGCATCATTGCCCCTAATTTTGCTTTAGGTGCCGTCCTGATGATGAAGTTTTCACAAATGGCAGGCAAATATTTTCAAGATGTTGAAATTATTGAACTGCATCATGACCAAAAACTTGATGCTCCATCTGGAACTGCTGTGAAAACGGCTGAAATGATTGCAGAGGTGAGAAACGCAAAACAGCAAGGACATCCTGAGGAAAAAGAGACGATTGCAGGTGCAAGAGGTGCGAACTTTGATGGCATGCATATTCACTCTGTCCGGCTTCCGGGATTAATTGCTCATCAGCAGGTTATGTTTGGTGCAGACGGACAGACATTAACGCTCCGTCATGATTCCTATAATCGCGCTTCTTTCATGTCTGGTGTAAAGCTTGCAGTTGATACAGTTGTGAAAATAGATACGCTAGTATATGGCTTAGAAAATATAATTGATTAAGGTGGAGGATTTAGATGAATATTGCTTTGATCGCACATGATAAAAAGAAAAATGATATGATGCGTTTTGCAACTGCCTATAAGGGGAGTTTATCAGGTCATACTTTATTTGCAACAGGCACAACAGGACAGCGAATCATGGATGAAACAGGTCTGAATGTTCATCGCTTTCAATCTGGTCCGCTTGGCGGCGATCAGGAAATTGGCGCTATGATTGCCAATAACAAAATGGACATGGTGTTATTTTTCCGTGATCCTTTAACAGCTCAGCCTCATGAGCCAGATGTAACGGCACTGCTGCGTCTTTGTGATGTTTATGCTGTGCCGCTCGCAACAAATATGGGAACTGCTGAAATGCTGATTAAAGGATTGGATAGAGGAGATCTTGCTTGGCGTTCAATTGCCAATGGAGATAAGGGTGAGTAAGATGAAAGACCATCCTATTGATATATTAGCTTTTGGCGCCCATGCCGATGATGTAGAAATCGGCATGGGTGCAGCTATAGCAAAATATGCGCATCAAGGCAAAAAAATTATCATATGTGATTTAACAAAGGCAGAGCTGTCTTCAAACGGAACTGTGGAGATGAGGCAAAAAGAAGCGAAGAAAGCGGCCGAGATTCTTGGTGTATCAGCTAGAGAAACACTGGCACTTCCAGACAGAGGCTTATTTTTAACATCGGATTATATCAATGTAATTGTAGAATTGATCCGAAAGTATAAGCCGAAAACGGTATTCGCTCCTTTTTGGGAAGATCGTCATCCGGATCATGGCAATTGCGCACGGTTAGTGGATGAAGCTGTCTTCTCAGCAGGCATTCGAAAATACGAGGGTGCCGGTGAAGCTCATAAAGTAAAAGACGTTTACTATTATTTGATTAACAGCACAGCAAAACCTGACTTTATTATTGATGTTTCTGATTATATGGATAAAAAAGTGGCCAGCTTAAACGCTTATAGAAGTCAATTTATTAAAGATGAACATACTGTTGATACCCCGCTTGTAAATGGGTATATAGAGATGATTCAAGCGCGCGAAAAGCTGAACGGCACACAGGCTGGTGTGTTATATGCGGAAGGCTTTATAACAAAAAAGCCGCTTGTCATCAATTCTGATTTATTTGGAGATTAGGCATGAAAAAATTAAAAATAGGCATTACATGTTATCCGACAGTAGGCGGTTCAGGGGTCGTCGCCACTGAACTCGGAAAAATGCTGGCAGAACGAGGTCATGAAATTCATTTTATCTCCTCAAGTCTGCCTTTTCGTTTAAAAAAAATGTATCATAACATCTTTTATCATCAAGTAGAAGTAAATCAATATTCTGTTTTCCAATACGCTCCGTATGACATTGCATTAGCCAGCAAGATGGCGGAGGTGATTAAACGGGAACAGCTTGATTTATTGCATGTTCACTATGCAATCCCCCATGCTGTTTGCGCCATTTTAGCAAAGCAAATGAGCGGTCGTGATGTCAAAATAGTTACAACCCTCCATGGAACAGATATAACAGTGCTTGGATACGACCCATCCCTGACTGATGCAATAAAGTTTGGAATTGAAAAATCGGATGCTGTAACCGCCGTTTCAAACGCGCTTATTGCACAAACCTATGATTTAATTAAACCAGATAAACCAATAGAAGCGGTTTACAACTTTATTGATAAACGAGTTTATAAAAAAATTGAATCCACCCATCTCCGCAAGGAATTTGGCATAGCAGAAAATGAAAAAGTCATCATTCATGTTTCAAATTTTCGTGGAGTGAAACGAGTTCCTGATGTTGTGGGGGCATTTAGCAAAATTGCGGAGAAAATTCCCGCAAAGCTATTGCTCGTTGGTGATGGACCAGAAATGACAACGATTTGTAAATTAGTCAAGAAACTTGAACTCTCAGATAAGGTTATATTCTTAGGGAAGCAGGATAATGTTGAAGAATTATATTCTATTAGCGACCTGATGCTGCTTTTATCAGAAAAAGAGAGCTTTGGACTAGTAGCACTGGAAGCGATGGCTTGCGGAGTTCCCTGTATAGTAACCAATATCGGCGGCTTGCCAGAGGTTATCGCGGATGAGAAAACAGGCTATATTTGTGAATTGGGCGATATTGATTCTGTTGCAAGAAGAGCGATTGAGCTTTTAAGCAATGGAGAAAAACAGGTTGAATTTGCTCGAAATGCCATTGCTCATGTGGAGCAGAACTTTAGTGCAGAAATGATCGTAGAACAATATGAACATATATATACAACAATTCTAACTGGGGATGAGAAGCATGAATCCTGAGTTTCAAAAGGCAAAATCTCTCTTAGTAAAAATAGAGGAAGCAGGCTTTGAAGCATACTTTGTTGGCGGGTCGGTCAGAGATGATATTCTTGGCAAAACGATTGCTGATGTTGATATTGCCACATCAGCACTGCCAGAAGAGATTAAAGGGATTTTCTCTAAAACCATTGATATTGGACTTGAGCACGGAACAGTGGCTGTCTTGCATGAGGGAATTCCCTATGAAATAACAACCTTTCGTGCAGAGGCTGAATACAAAGATTTTAGAAGACCTTCGGAGGTTTTTTTTATCCGCAGTCTTAATGAAGATCTGGGCCGCCGTGATTTTACCATGAATGCGATCGCAATGGATGCAAAAGGGGCATTGATTGATCCTTTTCATGGAGTTGACGATATTCATAGAAACGTTATACAAACAGTAGGTAATGCAGAAGAGCGCTTTAAAGAAGATGCTTTGCGTATGATGCGGGCAGTTCGCTTTCATAGCCAGCTTTCTTTTGAAATCAGCGAGGATACGATGGATGCACTAATCAGAAATGTGCATTTATTAGAGCATATTGCAGTAGAGAGAAAACTCGCTGAATTTGAAAAACTGCTTTCTGGGGCAAATATCAATGGAGGCATTAGAGTGTTGGCTGAAAGTGGCTTATTTCACTATTTGCCTGGTTTGCAGCCATATATGCAGCAGCTTATTCAATTTGCAGTGATTGAGAAGGCAGCATTACATATTGAAGAAAGATGGGCCTTACTTTTGCATCTTCTTAAACAGGATGCTCGAGAAGCACAATTGTTTTTAAAAAGCTGGCGGCTGCCAGGCAAAAGAATTAAAACCATTCTATCGATCCTAAGCTGGCTGGATGTACGGCTTCAATCAGCATGGCAGCCGTTAAATCTCTATCATTGCGGCTATCAAACAGCAATTAGCGTCGAGAAACTCTTTAATATTTTAACCGGAAGTCCGGCACAGACACATCTAGAAGAAGTTATTGATCAATATCAAGCTTTGCCGATGAAAAGTAAAAACGAACTTCTGGTTTCTGGAAACGATTTGATGCAGTGGTTAAACAAGCAGGCAGGAGCATGGCTTAAGACAGACTTGCAAAGCATTGAAGAAGCCATTATTCAAAAAAAACTGCCTAATGACAAGGATTCAATAAAGGAGTGGCTTATGAAATGCAATCAGAGCTCCGAATGAAAATGCTGGATGCTTTTACCCAAAGCGGCGATGAGTTTGTATCCGGCCAGCATTTGGCCGATGTGCTAAATTGTTCAAGAACAGCCGTGTGGAAGCATATTGAAGAATTAAGAAAAGAAGGTTTTATTCTTGAGGCTGTGAAGCGAAAAGGATACCGCATCATTAAAGCGCCAAAACACTTTGGAGCAGATGAGATCAGATTTGGCCTTCGAACAGCCATACTTGGAAAAAATATTCACTATGAGGAAAGCGTCGACTCTACCCAAAGAATCGCATCTCGCCATGTGTTGGAAGGGGCACCAGAAGGCACAATTGTGATTGCGGAAGAGCAGGTAGCAGGAAGAGGCAGAATGGACCGCAGCTGGCATTCTCCTAAATATACTGGTATTTGGATGAGTCTGATCTTGCGGCCGAATATCCCGCCACAAAAAGCGCCGCAGCTTACTTTGCTCACTGCAGTGGCAATTGTACAGGCTATGGAGGAGGCTGGCCTTCATCCGTCCATCAAGTGGCCAAATGATATCCTTTTAAATGGAAAAAAGGTTACGGGTATTTTAACAGAGCTCCAGGCTGATGCAGACCGAATCCAGGCTGTCATTATCGGTATTGGCATCAATGTAAATCAGAAGCTTGAAGATTATCCGGAAGAATTGCAGTCCATTGCTACATCAATGAGCATTGAAGCAGGCAGGGAGCTGGACAGGGCCCACATTCTTCAGCATGTTTTATATCACCTTGAAAAACTGTATTTACTCTACTTAGATAAAGGATTTGCTCCTATTAAGCTCTTATGGGAAAGCTACGCGATCACAATCGGCAAAACAGTAACCGCCCGTTCGATTTCTGAGACTATCCATGGGAAAGCGCTCGGCATAACCGAAGAAGGCGTCCTTTTAATTGAAGACGAAACCGGAGAANGCAAGGAATTTGGCATAGCAGAAAATGAAAAAGTCATCATTCATGTTTCAAATTTTCGTGGAGTGAAACGAGTTCCTGATGTTGTGGGGGCATTTAGCAAAATTGCGGAGAAAATTCCCGCAAAGCTATTGCTCGTTGGTGATGGACCAGAAATGACAACGATTTGTAAATTAGTCAAGAAACTTGAACTCTCAGATAAGGTTATATTCTTAGGGAAGCAGGATAATGTTGAAGAATTATATTCTATTAGCGACCTGATGCTGCTTTTATCAGAAAAAGAGAGCTTTGGACTAGTAGCACTGGAAGCGATGGCTTGCGGAGTTCCCTGTATAGTAACCAATATCGGCGGCTTGCCAGAGGTTATCGCGGATGAGAAAACAGGCTATATTTGTGAATTGGGCGATATTGATTCTGTTGCAAGAAGAGCGATTGAGCTTTTAAGCAATGGAGAAAAACAGGTTGAATTTGCTCGAAATGCCATTGCTCATGTGGAGCAGAACTTTAGTGCAGAAATGATCGTAGAACAATATGAACATATATATACAACAATTCTAACTGGGGATGAGAAGCATGAATCCTGAGTTTCAAAAGGCAAAATCTCTCTTAGTAAAAATAGAGGAAGCAGGCTTTGAAGCATACTTTGTTGGCGGGTCGGTCAGAGATGATATTCTTGGCAAAACGATTGCTGATGTTGATATTGCCACATCAGCACTGCCAGAAGAGATTAAAGGGATTTTCTCTAAAACCATTGATATTGGACTTGAGCACGGAACAGTGGCTGTCTTGCATGAGGGAATTCCCTATGAAATAACAACCTTTCGTGCAGAGGCTGAATACAAAGATTTTAGAAGACCTTCGGAGGTTTTTTTTATCCGCAGTCTTAATGAAGATCTGGGCCGCCGTGATTTTACCATGAATGCGATCGCAATGGATGCAAAAGGGGCATTGATTGATCCTTTTCATGGAGTTGACGATATTCATAGAAACGTTATACAAACAGTAGGTAATGCAGAAGAGCGCTTTAAAGAAGATGCTTTGCGTATGATGCGGGCAGTTCGCTTTCATAGCCAGCTTTCTTTTGAAATCAGCGAGGATACGATGGATGCACTAATCAGAAATGTGCATTTATTAGAGCATATTGCAGTAGAGAGAAAACTCGCTGAATTTGAAAAACTGCTTTCTGGGGCAAATATCAATGGAGGCATTAGAGTGTTGGCTGAAAGTGGCTTATTTCACTATTTGCCTGGTTTGCAGCCATATATGCAGCAGCTTATTCAATTTGCAGTGATTGAGAAGGCAGCATTACATATTGAAGAAAGATGGGCCTTACTTTTGCATCTTCTTAAACAGGATGCTCGAGAAGCACAATTGTTTTTAAAAAGCTGGCGGCTGCCAGGCAAAAGAATTAAAACCATTCTATCGATCCTAAGCTGGCTGGATGTACGGCTTCAATCAGCATGGCAGCCGTTAAATCTCTATCATTGCGGCTATCAAACAGCAATTAGCGTCGAGAAACTCTTTAATATTTTAACCGGAAGTCCGGCACAGACACATCTAGAAGAAGTTATTGATCAATATCAAGCTTTGCCGATGAAAAGTAAAAACGAACTTCTGGTTTCTGGAAACGATTTGATGCAGTGGTTAAACAAGCAGGCAGGAGCATGGCTTAAGACAGACTTGCAAAGCATTGAAGAAGCCATTATTCAAAAAAAACTGCCTAATGACAAGGATTCAATAAAGGAGTGGCTTATGAAATGCAATCAGAGCTCCGAATGAAAATGCTGGATGCTTTTACCCAAAGCGGCGATGAGTTTGTATCCGGCCAGCATTTGGCCGATGTGCTAAATTGTTCAAGAACAGCCGTGTGGAAGCATATTGAAGAATTAAGAAAAGAAGGTTTTATTCTTGAGGCTGTGAAGCGAAAAGGATACCGCATCATTAAAGCGCCAAAACACTTTGGAGCAGATGAGATCAGATTTGGCCTTCGAACAGCCATACTTGGAAAAAATATTCACTATGAGGAAAGCGTCGACTCTACCCAAAGAATCGCATCTCGCCATGTGTTGGAAGGGGCACCAGAAGGCACAATTGTGATTGCGGAAGAGCAGGTAGCAGGAAGAGGCAGAATGGACCGCAGCTGGCATTCTCCTAAATATACTGGTATTTGGATGAGTCTGATCTTGCGGCCGAATATCCCGCCACAAAAAGCGCCGCAGCTTACTTTGCTCACTGCAGTGGCAATTGTACAGGCTATGGAGGAGGCTGGCCTTCATCCGTCCATCAAGTGGCCAAATGATATCCTTTTAAATGGAAAAAAGGTTACGGGTATTTTAACAGAGCTCCAGGCTGATGCAGACCGAATCCAGGCTGTCATTATCGGTATTGGCATCAATGTAAATCAGAAGCTTGAAGATTATCCGGAAGAATTGCAGTCCATTGCTACATCAATGAGCATTGAAGCAGGCAGGGAGCTGGACAGGGCCCACATTCTTCAGCATGTTTTATATCACCTTGAAAAACTGTATTTACTCTACTTAGATAAAGGATTTGCTCCTATTAAGCTCTTATGGGAAAGCTACGCGATCACAATCGGCAAAACAGTAACCGCCCGTTCGATTTCTGAGACTATCCATGGGAAAGCGCTCGGCATAACCGAAGAAGGCGTCCTTTTAATTGAAGACGAAACCGGAGAACAGCATCACATCTATTCCGCGGATATTGAACTATAAAATGCCAGGAGGGATCATTTCCTGGCATTTTCAGTTCTCATCATAAAATCTGCACAGCAGAAATATCAGCGGTTGTACTGCTGTGCAATCAGGGAATAAAAATTCTAGCCAAAACTTTTACATATTGCTATACTTTTGATGGGCAGTATCCATGCTGAACTGCACCGTAAGTTTGTTAGATAATAGGCTTGTTTCTTAAGATGTTTCTGCCTTCATACGGGAAAGCTAGTATTAATAATGGAACAAGACCTTATACAAAAAATAGTTCTGCCTAGATCCATATGGACCGGGACAGAGGGATGAGACACATTAATGAGTTTGTCATGAAAGATCCTTCTGCTGAATGCTGAAGGATTTTGTTCATTTTGTTCACTTTATCTCATTACGGTCAATCAATCGCCTCTTCCCCTAAACGAGGAGGATACAGAATGAAAAACAGTACAAATTTTTTAAAAATGAAAAAGTCAGAAGAAAAGATTGTGATGCTGACGGCATATGACTATCCTTCCGCAAAGCAAGCTGAACAAGCTGAGGTAGATATGATTCTTGTTGGTGATTCTCTGGGAATGGTGGTCTTAGGCTATGATTCAACAGTGCCTGTCACAATGGAAGATATGATTCATCACGGGAAAGCGGTCAAAAGAGGTGCACCAAATACGTTTATTGTAATTGATATGCCTTTCATGAGCTATCATTTATCTGAAAGAGACACCCTGCTAAATGGAGCAAGGCTTATCCAGGAAACAGGAGCGCACGCTGTTAAAGTCGAGGGTGGCGATGATGTCATTACCCATATAAAAGCGTTAACAAATGCTGGTGTTCCCGTCATGGCTCACCTTGGCTTAACTCCACAATCAGTAGGTGTTTTAGGCGGTTATAAAGTTCAAGGCAAAAATGCTCAAGCAGCACGAAAGCTGATTGATGATGCTAAAAAATGTGAAGCTGCAGGAGCTTTTGCAGTTGTGCTTGAATGTGTTCCGAAGCAGTTAACAGATGAGATTGTTAAGCAGATAGATATTCCAGCGATCGGAATCGGAGCTGGTGCCGGAGCAGATGGACAAGTGCTTGTTTATCACGATATTCTAACCTATGGAGTCGATCGTGTTCCGAAATTCGTTAAACAGTATGCAAATAGCGGTGAAATGATGGAAAACGCTATTCGTACGTATAAAACAGAAGTGAAAAACAAACTTTTCCCGAAAGACGAACATTCCTTTACGATGAAAGATGAAGAGCTATCAAGCTTATATGGAGGAAAAGCATGAGAGTCATTACAGCTGTAAAAGAGATGCAAAATTCAATGCTCGAACAGAAGCGATCAGGAAAGACCATCGGTTTCGTTCCAACAATGGGCTATTTGCATGAAGGTCATCTAACGCTAATAAAACAAGCACGCAGGGAAAATGATGTAGTGGCGGTCAGTATATTCGTTAATCCGCTTCAATTTGGAGCAAATGAAGATTTGAGCACCTATCCTCGTGATTTTGAACGAGACAGACAGCTTGCAGAAGAATGTGGAGCGGATTACTTATTTTATCCGAACGCATCTGAAATGTATCCAAAACCTTTATCAATTAACGTAACGGTTGAGGACAGAACAGATGTATTATGCGGCCGGTCACGTCCAGGTCATTTTGATGGAGTTGCTGCTGTTCTATTAAAATTATTCAATATAGTTGTTCCGGATTTTGCCTATTTCGGCATGAAGGATGCACAGCAGGTTGCAGTAATCGATATGCTAGTAACGGACTACAATATTCCAGTGACCCTCAAAACGGTTGAAACGGTCAGAGAAAGTGATGGTCTGGCAAAAAGCTCCCGTAATGTATATTTACAGCCAAACGAGAGAGTAGAAGCTATCATCCTAAGCAAATCCCTGAATGAAGCAAGAGAGGGAATCATTAACGGTGAAAGAGACCCTGAAAAGGTGATATCATTCATGAGGGAACGTATTCAGCAAAATAGCAGCGGAAAGATTGACTACATCGAAATATACAGTTATCCAGAATTGAAACCATTAAACGAATTGCAAGGTACATTCATTATCGCATTAGCCGTGAAATTTACAGGGGCTCGCTTAATTGATAATACAATCTTAACCATCTAAGGGGGAATCATCATGTTTCGCACAATGATGAACGGAAAAATCCATCGCGCGACCGTAACAGAGGCAAACTTAAATTATGTGGGAAGCATTACAATCGACAGTGATATTCTGGATGTGGTTGGTATGCTTCCTAATGAAAAAGTGCAAATTGTAAATAATAATAATGGAGCAAGATTTGAGACATATATTATTCCTGGTGAAAGAGGAAGCGGTGTAATCTGTGTAAACGGAGCAGCAGCAAGACTCGTTCATGAAGGGGATATCGTAATTATCATTTCTTATGCTTTTGTGGCCGAAGAAAAACTGGCAGATCATCAGCCTAAAGTGGCGATTATGGGAGAAAATAATGTGATTAAGCAATTGCTGCATGCAGAGCCCGCCAGCACCATCATGTAGTGGCTTCGCGTCCCGACTGATAGGACTGCTGTTCTGCAGCGCTACTATGGAAACAAAAAGGCTGAAGGGAGATACTCCGCTTCAGCCTTTGTTACACCCATGATTAGCTTAACCTTTTTCTTTTTCTTGTTTTTATGTTACCGTTCTAATGACTGAACGACCGAGGTGTAATAGATGAGTAATAAATTTGTTGTCGTTGATTTAGAAACGACAGGTAATGCTCCGAAAAAAGGCGATAAAATAATTCAATTTGCAGCTGTAGTCATTGAAAACGGGAAAATAACCAAGGAGTATTCTTCACTTGTTAATCCAAAGCAGCCTATACCACCGTTTATTGAGGAGCTGACAGGCTTAACAGACGACATGGTAAAAACCGCCCCATATTTCTCAGAAATAGCTGAAGAAATAAATGTTCTACTAGAAGATGCCTACTTTGTCGCACACAATGTTCTTTTTGACTTATCTTTTTTACAAGAAGAACTTATAAACGCTGGATTGATAGGCTTTTATGGCCCTGTCATTGATACGGTTGAATTGGCAAGAATCCTTCTTCCGTCTGCAGATAGCTATAAGCTTTCTGAGTTATCACAAAGCATTGGAATCATTCATGACCGGCCTCACCAGGCGGATAGTGATTCATTAGCGACTGCTGAGCTGTTATTGCTGCTGCTAAATAAGGTGAAAAAGCTGCCCAAAGAGACAATTCGTCAGCTTTACAAGCTATCTGGCGGCCTAAAGAGTGATTTAGATACATTGCTGGAAGAACTTCTTTTGCAAAAAGAAACAAAGCTGGAAGACACTGCTCCATTCCTTGAAATTCATAGGGGGATAGCGATTTATAAACAGGGTCAGGCTGAAGAGATAAAAAAGGATGAAAGCGTGATAGAAGATACCTTTCAGCAAATGGATAAAGCAACCTTGCTGAAAAAAGGTTTTCCCGCTTTTGAACAACGAGATGGACAGTTTTCAATGATGGATACAGTTTATAAAGCTTTTCGGTTATCCAAGCATGCTCTTATTGAAGCTGGCACAGGAGTCGGCAAATCGATCGCTTATTTACTGCCAGCCGTTTTATACGGAAGAGAAACACATAAGCCTATCATGATCAGTACATATACAACACAGCTTCAAGATCAGCTGCTTACAAATGATATTCCAATTATAAACAAAATTTTGCCTTTTCATGTAAATGCAGCCTTGTTAAAAGGTAGAGGCCATTATATTTCAATGGCTAAATTTGAGTACACGCTAAAGGAAAAAGATGATAATTATGATACTACGTTAACGAAGATGCAAATTTTGGTCTGGCTGACTGAAACGAAAACAGGGGACATAGATGAATTAAATTTATCGAGCGGCGGAAATCTTTTCTGGAATCGAGTGAAAAATGATCATAATGTTTTTATTGAAACAAAAGAGTGGAAAACACGGGATTTTTACAGCATTGCCAAAAATAGAGCGAATGCAGCCAGTGTGATCATTACAAACCATTCTTTGCTGATGTCGGACTTACTGGCCGAAAAACCAATGCTCCCGAATTATCATCATGTTGTCGTTGATGAAGCACATCATTTTGTAAAAGCGGCAGGACAGCATTTAGGAAAACAATTTGATTATATGACGATTCGCATCCTCCTCAGCCAGCTTGGATTGTTAGATCAGAACAAGCTTTTGCATAAGCTGGTACACTTGTTAAATAAGCACTCTAATCATAGCAAACACGATATTCATGGTATGGAATTCGGCCGTTTAATGTCTGTTCTAACCGAGGATATGGATGAACTATTTAAAATGATTGCGATTTATGCGAAAAGGCACAGCACTGTAAAAAGTTATACAAACAGAATAAAAGTGCGCTTTGAAAACAGTGTTAATAACAAAGAAAATCAATATGTAAAAGCCGCTGCAGAACGGTTCCTGTTTTCCTTGAAGGATATTATACAAATTGTTAACCACAAGCTAGATCTAGCTACAAATTTAAAGGAACACTTAAATGCTGGGGAAAAGATATTGCTTGAGGAAACGGCGATGACTATGCTAAAACTGGAAGATATCGTCTCCATGACACGCAATTTATTTCTGCAAGACTATCAGGATTTTGTGGCATGGATTGAACTGGATCAACGGGCTGCACAGAATGCTACATCGGTTATAGCAGAGCCAATTGAGGCATCAGCTCTTTTTAAAGAAAAGTTTTTTTCAGTAAAAGAGAGTATCGTACTCACTTCGGCAACACTAGTGGTCAACCGTTCTTTTCAATATTTTCTTGATCAGATTGGGTTATCAAAAGAGGAATGTCTGCTAGAGCAAATTGCTTCGCCTTTTCACTATAAAGATCAAATGAAGCTCGTAGTCCCGACTGATCTCCCAGATATAAAAGCTGTAGCTTTGGAAGATTATGTCGCATCGATAACAGAGCATATTATTACCATTGCGGAGGCAACAAAAGGCAGAATGCTGCTGCTGTTTACTTCCTATGAAATGCTGAGGAAAACATATGAACTCATTAAAGAATCTGGCTTGCTTGAGGGGTATGCCTTGTTTGCGCAAGGGATTTCTGGAGGAAGCAGAACTAGGCTAACCAGAAATTTTCAGCGTTTCGAGAAGGCTATTCTGTTTGGAACTAGCAGTTTTTGGGAAGGTGTGGACATCCCGGGAGATGATTTATCATGCTTAATTATTGTCCGCTTGCCTTTTACTCCGCCAGATGAGCCAATTCATGCAGCTAAATCTGATTATATCCGTAAGCAGGGCGGAAATCCTTTTTACGAATATTCTCTGCCAGAAGCTGTTCTTCGCTTTAAGCAGGGCTTTGGTCGTTTAATTCGAACTGAGAAAGACCGAGGCTTCATTCTCGTGTTTGATCGGAGAATTGTAACAACTAAATATGGAAAAGCTTTTCTTGATTCTGTTCCTGATATAGATGTGCAGGAAAAAAACATTAATGAAACAGTCGAATTGATTGAAAGATGGCTATAAAGCAGAGGGCAATTTTTCCTCTACAGGTTGCGGATCCGTCTGCTTACTAAAAAAATACTGCGCCATGAAGGCGCAGCTTGCCATTTCGTGTTTGAACTAGAAGAAAAATTTTGGTTTAGGTTATTTCAGCGTCGAAGTATTGCTGTTATACTGATATAAGAAGTTTTACAACTGATTGTAATACTATTTTATCCGAAATGAATGACGATATAAGTAACAAATTTTGTAGCCACTAGGGAGGAATTCCAGTATGGAAAATAAAATTGAAGTGCTGTCAACAGTCAAAATTCAGCAAAGCCCAGATTTGTATAAAATTGTTGATGCTTTAAACAGAACCTTAAAACGTGAAAACTTAATGTTTGGACTGGCTTTAGATAAGCAGGATGACGAGAAAGCTGTTTTCACCATCTACCGTACATAATGAAAAAATTGATTGTAATCTGTTCTGTAGTGTTCGTTATTATAATCGCTTTGAGTATTAATATTTATTTAAATTCTGTTGAGCCTGTGAAGGCAGCCGAAGATGATGCGGTAAAAAGGGCTAAAGCTGAAACAAAACTTGTGTCAGTAAATGACTTTGAAATATATCATGGAAATGAAACCATTTATGTTATAGATGGCCTTGATGAGGCAGGAGACGAGGTTTTCGTCTGGGTTCCGGAAAATGACGGAGAAATCCAGCTGCTAAAGCAGTCAGAAGGAATAACGGAGCAAGAAGCTCAGAATATTCTTACTTCAGAAAAGGGACAAGTGGACATTATTTCAAGAAAGCTTGGGATGGAAAAGAATATCCCTTTATGGGAAATAGCTTATAAAACTGAGGGAGATTTGCTGAATTATTATCTCATTGATTTTGAAACAGGCAATAAAAAGTTAAAAGTTATTGAAAACTTGTGATTTTTTAGGAGGCACTCATAATGGATTTTACATTGGCAAATAGAGTTCAAGCACTTACACCATCGACCACATTGGCGATCACAGCCAAGGCAAAGGAACTAAAGGCACAAGGTTATGATGTTATTGGCCTTGGCGCTGGGGAGCCGGATTTTAATACACCGCAGCATATCATTGAAGCAGCAGCTGCGTCCATGAATGAGGGACATACGAAATATACCCCAGCAGCTGGGCTGCCTTTATTAAAAAAGGAAATAGCAATAAAGTTGAAAAACGATCAAGGGATTCAATTCAATCCCTCTGAAATAATCGTGACGAACGGAGCGAAGCACGCGTTATATACCTTGTTCCAGGTTCTCTTAAACGAAGGGGACGAGGTCATCATCCCTATTCCATATTGGGTGAGTTATCCAGAGCAAGTGAAACTGGCCGGCGGTGTTCCTGTTTATACCGAGGGCTTAGAGGAAAATGAATTTAAAATGACTCCAGCACAGCTTGAAGCTTCCATTACTGAGAAGACAAAAGCTGTTATTATTAACTCGCCGTCTAATCCAACTGGGATTTTATATACGGAGGAAGAATTGAAAGAGCTTGGTGAAGTCTGTCTAAAACATAACATCCTAATTGTTTCAGATGAAATTTATGAAAAGCTTGTATACGGTAATCATAAGCATATTTCGATTGCACAAATTTCTCCAGAGCTAAAAGAACAGACGATCATTATTAATGGTGTTTCAAAATCCCATTCGATGACAGGCTGGAGAATTGGTTATGCTGCCGGCAATCAGGCGATCATTAAAGCAATGACAAACCTTGCGAGCCACAGCACATCAAATCCTACAACACCAGCTCAGTATGGAACAATCGCTGCTTATGCAGGTCCGCAGGATAAGCTTGCAGAAATGAATGCAGCTTTTGAACAGCGTTTAAACATTATTTATGAGCAGCTTATCTCAATTCCTGGTTTTACATGCATTAAGCCGCAGGGAGCATTTTACCTTTTTCCAAATGTTTCAGAGGCTGCAGTATTATCAGGCTATCAGAATGTAGATGAATTTGTAACAGCCCTTTTAGAAGAAGCCATGGTTGCAGTCATTCCTGGTTCTGGGTTTGGATCACCAAATAATATCCGGATCTCCTATGCGAGTTCATTAGACTCCCTAGAGCAGGCGGTTTCGAGAATAAAAAACTTTGTTCAAAGCAAAATAGAACAAACTAACTGAAACCTGCTTTCTTGTCAGGTGGGAAAATTTTATCGATCAAACACTGATCAAGCCCGCCATAAGCTAGAAATGGTTTATGGCGGGGATCTTGTAAA
>NZ_LT800494.1:1771766-1978208 GCF_900166665.1 Cytobacillus gottheilii
AAGCCCGCCATAAGCTAGAAATGGTTTATGGCGGGAATCTTGTAAATAGCAAGGCTAAAGACAGGTAATCACAGGCTGAACTGAGCAAAGCATTGCTTGAGTTCACTGCGAAAGGTATAATATATTACGATACATAAGAGCGTTTCGTTTTGGAGGGAACATTAGTGATAAAAACAACAATATCAGAAGTGTACAAGCACGTAGAAAAAGAAGTTAAAATTGGCGCTTGGATTGCGAACAAACGGTCCAGCGGTAAAATAGCATTTTTACAGCTTCGCGATGGATCTGGATTTATTCAAGGGGTTGTCGTGAAAGCGGATGTAGCTGAGGAAGTATTCCAAACAGCTAAAACGGTTACACAAGAATCATCTGTTTATGTAACAGGTGTTGTCCAAAAGGATGAGCGTTCTCCATTAGGATTTGAGTTGCTTGTCACAGGTGTTGAAGTATTACATAACGCAGTGGATTATCCGATTACTCCTAAAGAGCATGGCACAGAATTCTTAATGGATAACCGTCATTTATGGCTGCGTTCACGCAGACAGCATGCGGTAATGAAGGTTCGTAATGAAATTATTCGAGCGACTTATGAATTCTTTAATGAAAATGGCTTCTCAAAAGTGGATCCGCCTATTTTAACTGGCAGTGCACCTGAGGGAACGTCTGAACTATTCGCAACAAAATATTTCGATGAAGACGCCTATCTTTCTCAAAGCGGCCAATTGTATATGGAAGCCGCAGCAATGGCATTAGGAAAGGTTTTTTCTTTTGGACCAACCTTCCGTGCGGAAAAATCAAAAACTCGACGTCATTTAATTGAATTCTGGATGATTGAACCAGAGATGGCCTTCACTGAATTTGATGAAAACCTTGAAGTGCAGGAACAATATGTAGCATATATTGTACAAGCTGTTCTAAAGAATTGTCAGCTGGAACTAAAAACATTAGGACGCGACACAGAGAAGCTTGAAAAGATTACAGCTCCATTCCCGCGTATCACTTATGATGATGCGATTAAATTCTTGCAGGAAAAAGGCTTTGATGATATTGAATGGGGAGACGATTTCGGCGCTCCACATGAAACGGCTATAGCTGAAAGCTACGATAAGCCTGTTTTTATTACACATTATCCAACTTCGCTAAAACCATTTTATATGCAGCCTGATCCAAACAGAGATGATGTTGTATTATGTGCAGATTTGATTGCTCCAGAAGGATATGGAGAAATTATTGGGGGATCTGAAAGGATTCATGATTTTGAATTGCTGAAACAGCGTTTAGAAGAGCATAACCTTGAAATGGATGCCTACAAATGGTATCTAGAGCTCCGTCAATACGGTTCAGTTCCGCATTCAGGTTTTGGTCTCGGCTTAGAAAGAACAGTAGCTTGGATCAGCGGCGTGGAGCATGTGCGCGAAAGCATTCCATTCCCGCGTTTATTAAACCGTTTATATCCATAATCCACATAGACAAAATGAAAATCCGCCAATGCGGATTTTTCATTTTTTACAGACCTTACTGAAAAAACTTACCTATATTTCTAACAACCAGTATGTAAATCTTCGTGATATACTAATAGGGAGGTGTCCTATTCATGGCAAAAGAACATTTAATTAAATGGCTTCAGGAAGGAAATATAACTATTCCTGCTGTCTTGCTTTCCAATTATAAGGATTTAAATTTGAACGAATGTGAATTAGTGTTAATGCTCCAAGTTATAGCTTATATCGAAAAAGGAAATGATTTTCCTACCCCTGTTGAGTTATCCTCTAGAATGACGATTTCCGTTTCAGAATGTACAGATCAATTAAGGAAACTCATTCAAAAGGGCTGCATAGAAATAAAAGATGAAATTTCAAAAGATGGAATCCGTTATGAAAAATATGATATAGAACCTCTTTGGGGAAAGCTTATTGAGCTTTTTCTGCAGAAAGAGAAAAGAGATAGCCATCTTAAACATCAGCAGGATGAAACAGATCTATATACTTGTTTTGAACGAGAATTTGGTCGTCCGTTATCTCCTTTTGAAATTGAGTCTCTAACGTTATGGCTTGATGATGATCATCATGATCCTCATATTATTAAAGCAGCTTTAAGAGAAGCAGTTATGTCCGGAAAGCTTAATTTCAGATATATTGATCGCATATTATTTGAATGGAAGCGAAATGGCATTAAAACGATTGAACAAGCGAAAAGCTATGGGAAAAAGTTTAGACAAAACCAGCAGCAGACAAGCCGCCAAGAAAAAGATTCTTCCGTACAAGCTAAATCAGTCCCATTTTACAACTGGCTTGAGCAATAGCGTATAAAGAAATTGAAGTGGTGAGAGTTATGTTAAATAAAACTGAAATAAGATACTGTCTGAATACATTTGGTGAAATGTTTCCAGAAGCTCATTGCGAACTTGTCCATGAAAATCCATTTGAATTGGTAATAGCTGTCGCGCTTTCTGCACAGTGTACCGATGTACTTGTGAACAAAGTGACAAAAAGCTTATTTAAGAAATACAAAACCCCTGAAGATTATTTGGAGGTTTCCTTAGAGGAACTGCAGCAGGATATCCGCTCGATTGGATTGTATCGCAATAAAGCTAAAAATATTCAAAAGTTATGCCGAATGTTAATTGATGATTATAATGGGGTCGTGCCTAAGACGAGAGATGAGCTTGTTAAGCTTCCTGGTGTTGGCAGAAAAACAGCCAATGTCGTCATGTCTGTAGCATTTGGAGTACCCGCGATTGCAGTTGATACGCATGTAGAGAGAGTGAGCAAAAGGTTAGCTTTTTGCAGATGGAAAGACTCTGTACTCGAAGTCGAAAAAACATTGATGAGGAAGATTCCAAAGGAAGAATGGTCGGATACGCATCACCGTCTGATTTTCTTTGGCCGTTATCATTGCAAGGCTCAAAACCCGCAATGCCCGCAATGTCCTTTACTGGAGATGTGTCGCGAGGGTAAAAAGAGAATGAAAGCAGCACGAGCAAGTGGCTGAAAGAATGGTTGAAATACCGCATCGATTTTGTCACCCTGTTGTATATAAAAAAGGAACGATCATTTCTGTTGTGAGAGACAAGACAACAGATTTGAGGGTTCCTTTTTTGGCGGATATTTTGTACATGGAAGGATTAACGGATCGCTTTCCTCCAGATCATGCTGCTAGGGATATTCCAGTCATGCTTAATCAATGGACATCCATTAAAGAAATACTGGCTGATAAGTTTGAACAGCGCCAGCTAAATGGAGCAGAAGAAGAGATGAGATTCGGAATTGCCTTTGCTATTCAATGGATTCATTGGATGAATGGAAAAACAGTAGATATGGAGAATATCCAGCATTTTGATCAATGGAAAGTACACCCAGTCAATTGCTCGGAAAGAATTCAATTTATCCTGTCAAGACCTGTCTTATATCATTCATATGTTCAGCTTTGTGAATTAATAGAAGAGTTGGAAAAACAATTCTATAAACTCATAGCTATAAAAGGAATTAGAAAAGCACCTTCTGCAGTGAATAAAGAGGATTGATAGATACACAAAGGAAAAAAGAGGCTGGGACAAAACGAAACTACTATTTGTAAAACACGAATGTTCATTTTCAAGGTTAACGTGTTTACACAAGCCCGTTCCATTGCGCTCCAGACCCTCGCTTTCCGTTGGGAGGAAGCTGAGCCTCCTCGGAGCAAGCTCCTGCGGGGTCTCACCTTTTCCTCTATTGCCCAAAGGAGTCGAGTGTCCTCCGCTCCATTTCACTCATGCTAATAAAACACATTTTATAATCGTAAAAAAACCGAATGATTAGAAAGATGACTTCCTAACCATTCGGTTCTATGAGAGTGTTAAATACTTATGTCCCAGCCTCTTTCTTACCTCCAGTCAATAGTTTTTTTAAAAATTATTTGCTCGAGGTTATGTTTTTTGTCTAGCAGGGGGACAGCCCTCTAGTAAATAAATCATGTGTATGACAAAAAGACCTAACGAGTTTACTTTTTTTCGCAAGGCCATTGTGCTATAGTTTAATTATCCTTACTTACGATTTTTGAGCTGGTAGTGCGGACTCATAGTCGTATAATATGCCGTGTGTAATAAGATGAAATGCGACTTTCAAAAACTTATTCATACACGCTACAATCGCAACCTTATGGGGCTTACCTTGAGGTTGCTTTTTTAGTTTGTAGTAATAGTCAACGAGATGATTAGGCACTTTTTTTCTCATAAGCATTGTTTTCATCATAAAGAAAAGAATCTTTCTTAATTTCTTATTCCCTCGCTTATTGATACGATCTTGATAATGTGTATTCCCAGATTGATACCGCATGATATCGATCCCAACATAAGCGTTTATTTGCTTCGAGTTTTTAAAGCGTCTAATATCACCTAGCTCCCCAATTAATCGGCATGCCGTTGCGTCACCAATTCCAGGAATAGAACGTAAAATCTTAAACTCCTTTCTTTTCATAGATAGCTCAGCCATTTGTCTAATGAGCTGTTCCTTTTTGTCCTTTAAATCCGCAATCCGACGTGCGTAATCTCTTACCTGCTCACAGCGAATGTCACTGGATTCAATTGCCGGATACGAATGTTGTGCAGCTTCAAGTAAAACAATGGCTTTTTTCTCAGCACGTTCTGCAGATAAGTTCTTTTGTGTATTCCTCTTTAAGTTATTTTTGATGACTGTTTTTGAATGGGCCAACAATAATGCCGGATGTGGGTACAGCTGGACAAAATTTAAAAACAGAGCTGATTTAGGTGTAATTAGCCGTTCCAATTCTGGAAATGATAATTGTAAAATTGCATGCATTCGGCTGCGTAAGTAGGTCATCTCTTCAGCTGTTTCATCATAATACCGTGTTATTGCACGCATTTGTTCATAATACTCATCTTGCGTATAGGTTTTCTCGCGTTCCATTTTAAAATGTGATTTGGCAAGTTCGTGTGCATCATTGATATCTGTTTTATGGCGACGCATTGTAGCCATTTGTAAGTTCGCTTCTAGTGGATTCATTCGGTAATAGGTATAACCGTAATCACAAAGGAACTTTTCTATCGGTTTTGAATACACGCCTGTTGCTTCAAACACGATTTCAGGTTGTTCCCCATCGAGAGAAGATAGCTCCTCAATACGACTTTGAAGGCGTTCAAAATCAGCACGTGTATGATGTATTTCTCCTTCAAATTCACAGCGCTTATAACGGTTGTAAATGACAAAATGACTTTTGCCTTTACTTATATCTAAAGCGATGACATGTTGCATAAAACCTTCTCCTTTTTAGCCAATCATAGAAGTCTTCACATTGCCTTACCGATTCCATTTTCTTATACACGATCTCTATGGACCCAACATACTAAACTGATTCAAATAAGGGTGTGAAGTTGGTCTGTTTTTAATACGGACTCTTATGTGGCCCCAGAGGCTGTTCGACCTTCCTTCACTTCTACTATATAAAAATAGTAGCACAAACCATGGCCTTGGTCTGTGCTACTAATCTTAGTATGTTTNAAATGGAGCAGAAGAAGAGATGAGATTCGGAATTGCCTTTGCTATTCAATGGATTCATTGGATGAATGGAAAAACAGTAGATATGGAGAATATCCAGCATTTTGATCAATGGAAAGTACACCCAGTCAATTGCTCGGAAAGAATTCAATTTATCCTGTCAAGACCTGTCTTATATCATTCATATGTTCAGCTTTGTGAATTAATAGAAGAGTTGGAAAAACAATTCTATAAACTCATAGCTATAAAAGGAATTAGAAAAGCACCTTCTGCAGTGAATAAAGAGGATTGATAGATACACAAAGGAAAAAAGAGGCTGGGACAAAACGAAACTACTATTTGTAAAACACGAATGTTCATTTTCAAGGTTAACGTGTTTACACAAGCCCGTTCCATTGCGCTCCAGACCCTCGCTTTCCGTTGGGAGGAAGCTGAGCCTCCTCGGAGCAAGCTCCTGCGGGGTCTCACCTTTTCCTCTATTGCCCAAAGGAGTCGAGTGTCCTCCGCTCCATTTCACTCATGCTAATAAAACACATTTTATAATCGTAAAAAAACCGAATGATTAGAAAGATGACTTCCTAACCATTCGGTTCTATGAGAGTGTTAAATACTTATGTCCCAGCCTCTTTCTTACCTCCAGTCAATAGTTTTTTTAAAAATTATTTGCTCGAGGTTATGTTTTTTGTCTAGCAGGGGGACAGCCCTCTAGTAAATAAATCATGTGTATGACAAAAAGACCTAACGAGTTTACTTTTTTTCGCAAGGCCATTGTGCTATAGTTTAATTATCCTTACTTACGATTTTTGAGCTGGTAGTGCGGACTCATAGTCGTATAATATGCCGTGTGTAATAAGATGAAATGCGACTTTCAAAAACTTATTCATACACGCTACAATCGCAACCTTATGGGGCTTACCTTGAGGTTGCTTTTTTAGTTTGTAGTAATAGTCAACGAGATGATTAGGCACTTTTTTTCTCATAAGCATTGTTTTCATCATAAAGAAAAGAATCTTTCTTAATTTCTTATTCCCTCGCTTATTGATACGATCTTGATAATGTGTATTCCCAGATTGATACCGCATGATATCGATCCCAACATAAGCGTTTATTTGCTTCGAGTTTTTAAAGCGTCTAATATCACCTAGCTCCCCAATTAATCGGCATGCCGTTGCGTCACCAATTCCAGGAATAGAACGTAAAATCTTAAACTCCTTTCTTTTCATAGATAGCTCAGCCATTTGTCTAATGAGCTGTTCCTTTTTGTCCTTTAAATCCGCAATCCGACGTGCGTAATCTCTTACCTGCTCACAGCGAATGTCACTGGATTCAATTGCCGGATACGAATGTTGTGCAGCTTCAAGTAAAACAATGGCTTTTTTCTCAGCACGTTCTGCAGATAAGTTCTTTTGTGTATTCCTCTTTAAGTTATTTTTGATGACTGTTTTTGAATGGGCCAACAATAATGCCGGATGTGGGTACAGCTGGACAAAATTTAAAAACAGAGCTGATTTAGGTGTAATTAGCCGTTCCAATTCTGGAAATGATAATTGTAAAATTGCATGCATTCGGCTGCGTAAGTAGGTCATCTCTTCAGCTGTTTCATCATAATACCGTGTTATTGCACGCATTTGTTCATAATACTCATCTTGCGTATAGGTTTTCTCGCGTTCCATTTTAAAATGTGATTTGGCAAGTTCGTGTGCATCATTGATATCTGTTTTATGGCGACGCATTGTAGCCATTTGTAAGTTCGCTTCTAGTGGATTCATTCGGTAATAGGTATAACCGTAATCACAAAGGAACTTTTCTATCGGTTTTGAATACACGCCTGTTGCTTCAAACACGATTTCAGGTTGTTCCCCATCGAGAGAAGATAGCTCCTCAATACGACTTTGAAGGCGTTCAAAATCAGCACGTGTATGATGTATTTCTCCTTCAAATTCACAGCGCTTATAACGGTTGTAAATGACAAAATGACTTTTGCCTTTACTTATATCTAAAGCGATGACATGTTGCATAAAACCTTCTCCTTTTTAGCCAATCATAGAAGTCTTCACATTGCCTTACCGATTCCATTTTCTTATACACGATCTCTATGGACCCAACATACTAAACTGATTCAAATAAGGGTGTGAAGTTGGTCTGTTTTTAATACGGACTCTTATGTGGCCCCAGAGGCTGTTCGACCTTCCTTCACTTCTACTATATAAAAATAGTAGCACAAACCATGGCCTTGGTCTGTGCTACTAATCTTAGTATGTTTTTAAAATACGGATTATTGTCCACCACGGTTATTGCTTCCTTGCTGGTTGTTGGAGCCGCTATTATCTCCTCCACCTGAGTTGCCGGTGTTTTCGCCACCTTCATTTCCGGCTCCATCTTCTGATCCATTTTGGTCTTCTTCACCATTACCGGATCCTTCTTCATTCTCATCTTCATTTCCCGATTCATTGCCGTTCCCATTGCCATTTCCATTCCCATTTCCATTCCCATTGCCATTTCCATTCCCATTACCGTTCCCATTGCCGTTACCTGGGTTTTCCCCATTTTGATCACCAGGATTTTCACCTTCATCTTCTGAACCCTGATCATTTTCATTTGTTTCGGCTTGTGGAATTTCAATGCTGGTAGCAGCCGGGTCACTTTGCAGCGACTCACGTATTGCTCTGACCGTGAAACGATAAATCGAGCCAGGTTCAATGTCTTGAAGTGTTAATGATGTGTCGGATATGGTACCGATCTGCTGTTCTGCACCTTCATTTAATGATACGCGTATATCAAATTCCACACCTTCCAGCTCTTCTGGATAGGTCCAAGACACATTTATCTGATTTGTTTCAGCGTCATACTGAGCGTCAAGTCCGCTAGGTGCATCCAGTTTCTCGAATTTATCAGATACCTCATTTGGTGCCGAACCTTTTACAGCATATTCATAAATAATTTGATTTTCCGGAGTGAAATCACTTGCACGTTTAGCAGGATTGCTTCCTTTTTCAATGGCAACACGTTCCACACTGCTCGGTTGTTCAAAATCAGGCGTTTCAATTCCTTCTGACACATAGCTCATAATATTTCTGAACAGCTGCTGTGCAATTCTTTGGTCATTGCCCGCTTTAATAAAGTTCTTTCGTTCTGTATATCCAGTCCAGATCGCAGCAGTATAATTGGTTGTATAACCTGCAAACCATGCGTCTGGAACTCCGCCATTTGTGACCCCGTATTCACTGATCTCTTGAGCCGTATAGTTTGTAGTACCTGTTTTTCCTGCTACAGGCAAACCAGAGACGTTTGCTTCACGACCTGTACCATATGAAGAATTGACTACACTTTTCAGCATATCGCTTATCATAAATGCCGTATAATCTTTCATCACAACTTCGGATTCAGGTTTTAAATCAATTTTTGTTCCGTCACGCATCTCAATTTCTTTCACAGAATATGGTTCTGTATAGAATCCATTATTGCCAAAAGCACTATATGCTCCTGCCATCTGCAACGGTGAAACCTCAAAGGCACCTATTGAATAAGATTCTAGCATCGTTTCAATTGGAATGCCGAGATTATTTGCAAATTCCTTTGATTGATCAAGACCAACTTCCTGTAATGCCTTTAAGGCAGGAATATTACGAGAGCGGGCAAGTGCTTCACGCATGGACATTGGCCCAAGGTGGCGGTTATCCCAGTTATTAATGGCAGTGCCGCCTGAATACGTGTATGGCTCATCTACAATGGTTTCATATGTGCCCCATTGTTTATATTCAATAACAGGTCCATAATCCACGATCGGTTTAAATGTTGAGCCAGCATGCCTTCTCAAATCGACGGCATAGTTAAATCCGCGTTTGACTTCCAGATTTCTGCCGCCGCCAATTGCTTTAATTTGCCCAGTTTTCGTATCCAGCAATGTGATTCCTGCCTGGAATTCGTCATCTGGATATTGGATAACGTCATTTCCATTCAGCAATCCTTCAACATGCTTCTGTGCATTTACATCAAGTGTCGTGTAAATTTTTAAGCCGTCAGAGAAAATATCTAAATCAGGATATTTGTCTTCCACTTCATCAATCACAACATCAACAAATGAATCATAAGGCATGTCATCTGTTTCCCGCTGGTCCTCTGGTACAAGAGAGCTTTCAACAGGTATTTCCTGTGCTGCTTTCATCTCTTGTTCGTTAATAAAACCATGCTGGTTCATTAATGAAAGAACAATGTTTCGGCGCTGTTCAGCGCGATCTGGATGTTTAAATGGATTGTAATTTTCAGGACTTTGCGGCATTCCTGCCAATAATGCCGCTTCATGAAGTTCTAGCTCATTTAAGTCTTTGTTAAAATAAATTCTTGATGCTGTCAGAACACCATGGCTGCCTTGTGACATCCAAATTTTATTTACATACATCTCAAAGATTTCTTGTTTTGTATATTTGCGCTCCAGCTGAAATGCCAGCCATGCTTCTTGAGCTTTACGGCTAATCGTCTTTTCATTATTTAAAAATGAATTTTTGACAACCTGCTGGGTGATGGTACTTGCACCCTCAGAGCCAAAGCCATCTGTAACGTTGGCAATTACAGCTCCGCCTAAACGGATTAAGTCCATGCCGTTATGTTTATAGAAGCGGACATCCTCTGTTGCAAGAAATGCATTTTCAACTAAATCAGGAATATCCTCGTAATTCACATAGTCCAATTTTCCAGATCCAACCTTAGCAATTGTATTACCTTCGCTATCGAAAATTTCAGAAGGTATTGGATCTTTTAAGGCGGATTCATCAAGTGGAGGTGTATCCTTTACCATAAATGCAAAAGTAGCAGCACCAGCAATCATGCCCACAATACCAAGGACAACTAAAGCGAGAAAGATCCTCTTAAATATGTTTTTTGGATTCTTTTTGCCCTTGTTTTTTGGCTTGGAGGTAAGCCCTTTGCGACGTTCCTCCCTAGATTGGAATTTTTCTGCCATATATGTTCATCCTTTCTTACAAAAGCCGAATGTTTTTCATAAGAATATTAAAAATGTTGATCGTTATCTTATGGCCCTGTTTGCACCTTTTAACTCTAATGCTCTCAGTGCGAAGCTAGGCGTATTAGCTTTTCTTCCTATTAAAGGTTATAAATATAATCTATTATTTTAATATAGTCAATTGTCGGGTGAAAACCAAGCGGAATGGATTGACCTATTTCCTCGATTTCTTCTTTTTTAATCGATTTTCTTCCTCCATTTAACATTCTGTCCCAAAATCCTAGTAAATAGGTGGCGTCTAGAAAGAATACTTCGTTTGTTTGAGAGAAACGAAGCAGCACAAAACAAATTCCGTTTTGATCTAAAACTTTCTTCATATGAATAATTTGGTGTTCATGAAAGTTTTTTAATGGAAATGAAGTTGTATTTTGTGTTTCTTTAGCCTCAAAATCAATGTATTTCCCTTTGTAAACACCGTTATAATCCGTCGTAGATGCTTGCTTAAAGTATGCTTCTTTAATAACGGCTGCGCTTCGTTTAGGATAGTCGACCTGAACAATTTGAAGAGGTGTTGGTTTTTTGTGAATGCACGCAATTCCATGTGCTAAATAGTATTCATTTGATTGATTAATATCTTCCTCCAATGTCATTCCTCTGTTGCTATAAGACCATTTTTTTTCTTTATGAGCTAAAGGTTTCGCCGTTTTTTTTGCAGCTGGCACATATCGTTTCCCATTAGGATAATGAAAGCTCATTGTTGATCACCTCACAAACTACTACCTATCATACCAAATGTGCAGTAGGTTTGGGTGAATAAATAGCACTATTAAGCAAACGCTAAACACATAAACCAAACATCAGGAGGGAAAGTTTTGCTGATCAATGGAAACTCAGCCTTGGATCTAACAGATCATGAGATCATTCGGATCATAAAAAACCAAACGGATCGCTGGAACCTGGATAATATTTCAAGAACCAATGCTTACTTGAATTACTATCTTCAGCACCAAGACATGCAGTGGGCTTTTCTGGCCAGTATGGTTTCCCGCAATGCAGGCTGGAATATGTGCGATTTAGAAGGTGACCTTTTCACTGACCTGCTGAGTGCAACTTTTCGAGTCAGATTGTTTTTAACTTATGAAAGAGCAAATTGGCTTATATTTCAAGATGCATACCCACAACTCCTCCTCTATCATTATTCGACGAAAATAGGGAAGCCTTTGTTTCATTTATTGCGAAATTTTCATGTATCTTCCTTTATGGAGGAGGAATGGATGCTGTATTGGCACCATTCTAATAAGCTGAGATTGATGACCTCATTAATTATTAATGAACAAAATGTCATTCAAAGACCTGTTATTGAATATGGTGTATATCGGGAAAAAGTTTTTGACTCTATCCTCTTTTCTTTACAGGATTGGTTTCATTTCAGTGTTGTCCTATTTCCTACCATTAGGGGAGAGCTGTATGGAGCTAGTGTACACGGATTTAAAGCACCAAGTAACCGAATTGAATTAGGGAAAAACCTGGCTTCTATTTTGTTCAGCCCTGAACAGTACGACAATTTTCTTGATTTTGCACTAAGAACAGAACATACAGGTTCTAGGTACGATTATGAAAGATATATTCCCTATATGTCTAATCGGAAAACGCCGATGCTGAGACTGACGTTTCCGTTTGTAGAACATCATCGGCATCAATACGAGGACTGGAGAAAAACTACGGTGGTAAAGGCGAAATGGGGCAGAGAAATTGTAAAAGGTGCATCTTCAAAATCATTAACAGAATGGTATTTCTCTAAACAAAACCAGCTTGAATTTGCACATGCTTGCAAAAAAATCATGTTTCCCTTTTTGAGCAGGCAAAGAAAGAGATGATTTTCACTTGTTATCAAAAAAAGCAAGGAGGAATGTTCTCCTTGCTGCTTTGGTGATAGGCGATTATGTAGAGGGACGGTCTGGGCCTTCTAATTTTTTGTCGCCGTATCCTGCTTTTTGTTCATTTAATTTTTTGGGCTGGGTTTTATTTTGCTTTTCTTGTTTTGCCATTGTCTTACACCTCCGTTTATAGCTTTATAAGGTTGTTTAATTGTATGACTAATTACATGGATGAACAGGGACTCATCATCCGTCATCGATATTATTTTGTGCAAGTCCTCTTTTTTCATACGCGGAATCTGTGTCGAAATTAAAAGGCTGATCTTGGAGGATTAGTTCTTTCTTTGCCGAATCAGTTCTAGTTTTGTCATGGTGCAAGGATTTAAAAGATAATCAACGAAAACTAATAGTCTAAGGTTAAAGTAATTGGAGGGTTAATTAATGAACAAAAATGATATGGTAAAAGAAGAGCTCCTCACAATGCTTTCTGAAATTTGTGGACAGCTGGATGAACTTGAAGGACTTTTAGAAAAAAATGCAGCTCGTACACGTGAAAAATTAATGAACCAACAAGCTGAGCACATGATCTCCTCTTATGAGAAGATGAATGACCTTGAAGAAAAACTGAATACAAACACAGCCGACCAAACAGCATTCGCAAACCACCGCAGCCTAAAACTTGAACTTGGCTACTAATTTGCATAGAATAAGGTTTATATTGTAAGTTGGCTGGACATAAGAATTCAACAGATGATATAACTGAACGAATATGAAGGACTTTAATAGCGGTCTTATAAGCTTATACGCTTCTGAATTGAATACGACTCTTAAAACGCGTGAAATGGAGCGGAGGGTACTCGACTCCTGTGGGAAATAGAGGAAAGGATGAGACCCCGCAGGCTTGCCGAGGAGGCTCAGCTTCCTCCCCGAGGAAAGCGAGTGTCCGTAGCGCAATGGAACATACTTGTTCTTATAGCTATCTGGTTTTCAACATGAATGTATTGAAACAGCATGTTGAGAAGACTCTTCATTAAAAAATGATTTTTTGGGATATGTAACAGCCGCTTTCTCGTGGAGTGATTATATAGTGGAAATACAAAGGCTTTTGCAGCAAACAGAGAAACTTATTGAATATGTCAACAGAGCAGATGAAAAATATAAGGAAATTAAAATTAGCGGAGAAAAAGGCGACTTTTATACAGAAGTAAAACCTTTTGCGGACGAAGTTAAAGAAGTAAATGATGAATGGAAACAAACGGTCATTCAATGGATTCAAACAGAAAGACCAAAAAACATTCATGAACAGCAAATTGACTCATGTCATGAACATATTGAAATCATTTCCATTCAATCGTTTTTCCCTGAGACAAGCAGAACTAGATTTAAAAATTTAGTGAGTTCATCCATCTATGTTCTTCAAACCATTGTACTGGCATTAGACAATGAAGATTGAGTCGTAAGGAGCAAAACCAATTATATAACCGAATGATTAGAAATTCCCTCTAATCATTCGGTTTTTTTGTTGCGATTGAATATAGGAATGGTTAATTCAACATACAGCCTATTTACTCTATAGAATGAACTTAATTAGAACCAATGAGGGGATTGTCCTCCAGCTGGTTAGGAAGTTTTGCACCCTGTGCTTCAAGCTCCCGCACAAGATTTCGATACACATCAATTGAAATTTCATTTTGAATATACGCTCTTTTTGAGAAATCTAATAATTCATTGACATGCTCAGGATCACAATCCCGAAGCTGTTGATATTTCTGTTTTAGCTCGTGAATATTCATCATCATTTTTGATGCCCTCCTCAAAGTCTATTACGCATATTAGATGTCCCTGCGCAGGTCTTGATGACTGTACAGGTTTTCTTTATGGTAACACGGAATAAAAATTTCCATCGTTTTTACAAAATTTAAACTTCCGACAAAAAACATCATTATCTGACAGGCTCGCGGTGATACATAAGCAAATAATTTTGACTGATTATCACCAGCTGGGCAGGTTCATCATATTTTGTAGTATAGAAACAATAAAGGAGGATGTCTGCCTATGTTTGGACGAAAAAGGCAAATGGTCCAATACCCTCAGCACCGAACAGTATGGAATCATGTTAATCCATATGCACCTTCAGCTTTTGATATGTCTCAGAGCAGACAATCAAATCATCAGTCCTATAATCAGCAAGCATTTTATGGAGGTATGAACCCTTACTTAACCTCATTTCAGCAGCAGCAGTCCCCGATATTTCAGCAAAATGGATATGATATGCAAAATTATGGCGGAATGGGCTATCTGCCATCGGGGCAGGGATATTATCAAAATCATCAAGCAATGATGAATAATAATACCAGCATTTTTCAAAATCCCCTTGATCTGCCGCAAGAGAACAGTTATCAGAATCAGAACTATCATATGCAGCAAAACCCTTATCAAAATCCGTATCCAAAACAGTCTTTCATCCAAAAGAAGCCTTCAGGTGTTCAATCGATTATGAATTCCTTTAAAGGGCAGGACGGTTCGCTCGATTTTAATAAGATGATGGATACAGCAGGACAAATGATGAATGCAGTAAGTCAAGTTTCAAATATGGTTAAAGGTGTTGGCGGAATGTTTAAAGTGTAATAGAAAAGCAAAAGTCCCGATGAGGGGCTTTTTTTATAGAGCTAAAATAACAAGTGAATGTTTCAGTTTGAACAACAAGAGTGCAGATGTTTTTTAAAAAATGGATCGATGGTAAACATTGTTTTTGAAATTTTAATCAGCACGCTCTCTCTAAGAAAAGAAAGTATAATGGAAAATTTATATTGACAATTATTTTAGAATAGTGAAAAAATACATAAAGGAATGTCATTAGGAGGAAAAGGTATGTGGCGGGTTGCTCAGCAGGTTATCATTATTTTGCTTCTCATTATTTTCTTGGCATCTTTCCCAATGATGATTTTGGTGGATTCAGAGAGCCAAGCGATCAAACTAAATATTCAGCAGTTGCCTGAAGTTTATGGGCAGTTTTTGACAGAATTATCAAGAGGCAGTTTAGGTACATATCAGCTTGGTTATCAGGAACGATCGATAGCAGCAGATATAGGAGATAATTTTTTTACTAGTTTTTCAATTATGCTCATAGGTGTGAATGCAGCGGTTATTATTAGTATTATTTTTGGCATTTTTATCAGCAGATTTAAAATTACGAGAGTTTTTAGTGCTGTTATAAATATATTAGCAGCGATACCTGACTTTATCATTATTCTTATATCTATGATTTTAGCAGTCAATTTTTATAAAATGACAGGCATACGAATCATTTCAATGAGACCGGAATCCGGTGCTCTTAATCTTTGGTTTCCCATTATTCTTGTTGGATTTGCGCCAACACTCTATTTATTTAAACTGATCGCGGTGAAATATTACCAAACAGGAGGAGAAGATTATATTCGCACCGCTGTAGCCAAGGGGATGGGCCTGAATTATATCAATTTCCAGCATGTGTTTAAAAACATAGAACCATTCATTGCTGCAGAGCTTGTAAAAGTGATCTCTCTAGGTATTGGGAATCTATTCATAATTGAATATTTATTAAATGTGCCAGGCATCACGAAATTTATTTTCCAAAGTGCAGAAATTCAGCCTATTGCTATTGGATTAATATGTATGCTGGTTATTTCTTTAATCGTGTTTATGTCTGTGAAGCTTGTATTCTTATTATTTAAAAGAGGTTTTATCTATGAATAAATTAAAGACCATTAATTACTCTTATTACCTGGGCTTAATCTTAGTAGCTGTTATCTTGTTTTTATGTATGTTTGGACCGTTCATGACACCTCATTCTTTGACTGTTACATTGGAAACACAGTATCGGGACGGCAAGGTTCTGGCCCCGCCGCTTGAGCCATTTGAAAACACAGACTTCCTCTTTGGTACAGATCGCTGGGGATACGATCTTCTCTCTATGATCCTTTTTGGCATCCGGTATACGGTCTTTATTGCTCTCGCGGTTACGGTGATAAAAATGCTGGCAGGGACATTAATTGGTTTGTATGCAGGAACAATGAAAAAAACGCCCACAATTATTACAGCTTTTGAGAAGGCGTGGAGCTATATTCCGTTATTTTTAATTCTTTATTTTTTTCTCATGCCCATCACTGTTAACAGTGTACTTGAATCAAGTACTCTAGTCGTTTATTTTATTTTAGTTGCGGCGATTATCAGTATTCCAAGTGTTGCATCCTCAGTCAGACTGAAGACGATGGAAGTACATAAATCGACTTATATAGAGGCTGCGAGAACCCTAGGTGCAAAGAAAAACAGACTGATCTGGAAGCATATATTTCCGCAGCTGAAGGAATCGCTATTGGTGATGTTCATTTTGGAAGTTGTGTATGTTATTACGATTATGGGGCAGCTGGCTTTAATGAACATTTTTGTTGGCGGTACTATTATGCGCTTTGATCCGACCATTTATTTATCCGTTACAAAAGAGCTGGCGGGGCTTGTAGGACAGGCACAAGGCAATATTTATGGCAATACTCATATTTTATATGTCCCTCTTGCTGTATTGCTTTTTACAACGATTTCCTTTAGTTTACTTGCAAACGGCTTGAAGAATAAATTTCAGTCAGATTACCAGCGAACTCCTTGGATTAAGACCGGACAGGATCCGCGGGTTCGTCCAGCTAGAAAGCAGTATGGCTCACAGAGCTGGAAAAGTGTTACCGTTAATAAAATTATATTTTCTATTCTATTGCTGTTCTTTGCAGGAGCAGGAGCGTATGTATATTTAACATAGGGTTTGTCAGGAAAGACATTCCAATGATGAAATTCAGCTTAAATGATAAGGATTGAAGAATTACTGTTTCTTCTAAACTAGTTATTTCAGTCACTGTCACGTTAAAAGTAAATAAGTATGTAATTCAATCCAGCCAACCAAGAACAGGCTCAAAGATGAATAGGCTATATGTGACCTGCATGAAATATGCAGCCATATAACCTTGTATGGACAAATATTGCACAACAACTTATGTTGCGTTATTTTCATATCGCGGTTTGCTTTCGTGGTTGCGTTCGGTTCATCAAGCATTTGTCAGTAATACTTACTCATTCGTCTTCTAGTAAAATGGTTTTTCCTTTTTGTTTAGGAACTTTAATTTGCAGGAGACCATTTGTATAGCTTGCTTTTACTTTTTTTTCATTGATTGGCTGCGGAAGCGGAATGGTTCTGCTTGAACGCTGGAATGATTGCTGCCTCCTTGTAATTTGTCTATTCTCATCCTCATCAGTGATGCTATCTAACTTGTTTACAGTAATGGTAATGTAGTTATCAAGTACATCGAGCTGTATTTGTTCTTTGTTTACACCTGGAAGCTCTGCTGAAATGATATGGTAATCATCTTTCTCTGATACTTCCACATGGAATTGTGCAGCAGGAAATGGATTCTTAAAAAAGTCATCCATCGTTTGTAAAAATCCTCTAACAGGCTTTTCGTGGAATAATTGATTCATTGATTTCATAATGTCGCCAAAAGGTTCATTGCGATCTTTCTTTTTGTTATCGCTCATACAGTCAGATGCCCTCCCTTGCAGTTAATTCATCTTATCGTATGCAGGAAGCCTGGGAATGGTTCAAAGCAATTGAAGATTATGAACAGTTTGTGACAATACGCTATCAAGTGATTTACGTCACTATATGCATATTGAAATCCCGATAAGCTAAGTAAATAATGCAAGTAGCGATCGTTCTATTAAGGCTAATGGAATGTACGCGGTATTTGGGTGTGCTATTTACAATATAGAGGGGGATGAAGGAAATGTTCTGTCATCAATGTGAACAAACACCAGCAGGCGGCTGTAAAATCATTGGAGTTTGTGGAAAAGATGAAACCATTGCAAGTTTGCAGGATACCATTATATTTGCGCTGAAAGGGATTGCGGCTTACCGGACGCACGCGAATCAGCTTGGCTGCACCGACCCTTTTGTAGACACAGTTACACATGAAGCACTCTATATGACTTTAACGAATTCAAATTTTAATGTTCAAGAGCATATAGATATGGCAATGAAGGTAGGTCAGTCCGCTGTTCGTGTCATGGAAATGCTTGATGAAGCTCATACCAAAAAATTAGGCATTCCAGAGCCTATTAAGGTGTCACAAAATAAAATAGAAGGAAAATGCATTGTGGTTACAGGGCATAACTTATATGCATTAGAAGAACTGCTTAAACAAACAGAAGGATTAGGCATTAATATATACACACATTCGGAAATGCTTCCCGCTCATGGCTACCCTGCCCTAAAGAAATTTCCCCATCTTAAAGGGAATATTGGGAAAGCTTGGTATGATCAGCGAAGACTATTTGAAAAATTCCCTGGTGCTATTTTAGCAACCACCAACTGTGTGATGCCGATTAAAGGCTCATATGCAGATCGAATGTTCACATATGAGGTGGCAGGGCTTGAAAATGTTCAAAAAATTGAAGGTGACGATTTCAGTGCACTTATAAAAAGAGCACTGGAATTGCCTGAAGCAGCGATAGATTCCGATGAAACACTTTTAACCGGTTTCCACCATGAAACGGTTTTAGGCTTGGCACCAGAAGTGATAGCAGCAGTGAAGGAAGGGAAAATAAAGAGGTTTTTTGTGATAGCAGGCTGTGATGCTCCAGGAAAAGGCGGAGAATATTATCGTGAGTTAGCAACATCGCTGCCGCCTGAAACAGTTATTCTGACAACCTCCTGTGGGAAATTCCGATTTAATGATGTCGATTATGGGACAGTACCTGGTACAGATATTCCAAGATATATCGATTTAGGGCAGTGCAATAACTCCGGTTCCACAGTGAAAATTGCCCTAGCTTTAGCAGAAGCATTTGAATGTGAAGTAAATGAATTGCCAGTAAGCATTGTGCTGTCCTGGTTTGAACAAAAAGCAGTGGCGATTCTTTTAGGGCTTTTCAGCTTAGGTATTCAAGATATCCGCATTGGACCAAAACCGCCAGAATTTATTTCTGACGGAGTAATGAATGTTCTCCAGGAAACATTTGGCTTAAAGTTAATTGGAACTGCACAAGAGGATATGGAGGAAATGTTGAAACTATCATAAAAGGAGATAGGCTGGAATCTTAAATGGTTTCAGCTTTTTCAATTTTCGTTTTTAAATGCAAGCAGATTCGGTCTTTAACAACCAAAAATATGTTAATATGGTAATAGAAAAACAGTTTGGGATGATCAGGGAGAAGTGGCGAAATTTGACAGATAGAACAGTTTTAAATGATGCAGCAGAAAAAGAATATAAAGCAGATTGTTTGACTTGCTTTGGGCTTTGCTGTGTAGCATTGCCATATGCAAAGTCAGCTGACTTTGCTTACAATAAAGATGCAGGCACGCCTTGCCGGAATTTGCAGGGTGATTTTTTGTGCAGTATTCACGAAAATTTACGAGGAAGCAAGTTTCGGGGCTGTGCCGTATATGAATGTTTTGGAGCAGGTCAAAAAGTTTCACAAGTGACATTTGGAGGAAGGGACTGGAGGCAAAATCAAGAGCTTGCAGATGAAATGTTTCAAGTGTTTCCGATCATGCAGCAGCTTCATGAAATGCTAATGTATGTTACGGAGGCTTTATCTTTTACAGAAAATCGCTCACTGCATTCCTCCTTGCTAGAAGTTCAGTCTGAAACAGAAAGTATCACTTTTTTAGCCCCGAAAGAATTGCTGAAAATAAATATAGATGAACATCGTGCTGAAGTGAATGAACTGCTGCTGAAATCAAGCAAGATGGTGCGCTCTAAATTTCTGCCCAAAGATGGACAAGAGCAGCAGGTTAGAGGGATGGAGTTTATTGGTGCCAAGCTGGCAGGCAAAAAATTTAGAGGCAAGAGTTTCCGTGGAGCCCTATTAATTGCTGCTGATTTAAGAAATGCTGACCTTCGCATGACAGATATGATTGGTGCTGATCTTCGTGATGCAGATCTCAGTGGAGCAAATCTAACAGGCAGTTTCTTTCTTACACAGGCACAGTTGAATGCTGCAATTGGCAATAAACAAACCCTGCTGCCGAAAGGACTTGAAATGCCTGAACATTGGAGGCGTTAATTGGGAAGATGTGAGTTTCTCGTTAACATAAAAAGGGCAGGGGCGTGGTTAAGCCCGGAAGCTGGAGAATCTAGCAGAGCTGGGTAGTTAAAAAGGAAAGTAAACGACCGAAGCCGGAGAATCTAGTAGAGCTGGGTGGTTAAAAAGGAAAATAAACGACCGAAGCCGGAGAATCTGGCAGAGCTGGGTGGTTAAAAAGGAAAATAAACGACCGAAGCCGGAGAATCTAGCAGAGCTGGGTAGTTAAAAAGCAAAGTAAACGACCGAAGCCGGAGAATCTAGGAGAGCTGGGTGGTTAAAAAGGAAAATAAACGACCGAAGCCGGAGAATCTAGCAGAGCTGGGTGGTTAAAAAGGAAAGTAAACGACCGAAGCCGGAGAATCTAGCAGAGCTGGGTAGTTAAAAAGGAAAGTAAACGACCAAAGCCGGAGAATTTAGCAGAGCTGGGTGGTTAAAAAGGAAGGTTACCCCCGCCCAAAAAGGTCGATCCAGCGGAGATCGGTCGTTTATACATAAAAACCTCACTCTCACAAATCCATAGCATTAATCCATTGCTGCAAGGAGTCGATCTGGTTCTATTATAATTCCGCCGGTGTTATGTTCTAAAATGATCTCTTCTCTTTTCATTTTGGTTAACGTTCTGCTTATGGTTTCTCTAGATGTGCCAATCATTTGAGCGATTTCCTTATTTGTCATTTTTAATTTCAGCAGGTACATCCCTTTATCGATCATTTTTCCTTCTTTTTTGGCGAGCATGATCAGCAGTTTTACAAGCTGCATATTCGAATTATCCAAAACTTGCGCTTCCAGTCTTTCCTGAAGGTCAACTATTTTTTCTCCCAGCACCTTCAGCATTTTGACCGCAAGCTCGGGATTTGTTGTTAATATTTTTTCGAATTTTGCATTGGGTACGACAATTAGCTGAGCTGCTTCAATGACCTCTGCAAAGGCTGGATACTCTCCTCCTCTAAAAAAACCAACATGAGGAAACATATCTCCTGCTTTTAGCATATTTACAATTTGTTCCTTCCCGCCGCTATCACATTTATAAATTTTAATGCGTCCTCTTTTAATAAAATATACATTCTCCAGTTGCTCACCTTGCATAAAAACATGACTGCCTTTATTCCATTCTCTTATGATTGAAATCTCGTTAATTTTATTAAGTTCATTTGCATCAAGCTGTTTAAAAACCGAAAATTGAGTCAGAAAATCTTCCATCTCATTTCACTTCCTTTTCGCGGAGCCCTGGCAGCCTGGTGATCTATTTGCTCAAGGTGGTTTCCCCTATAGTTAGCATAACAAAAATGACTGAGGTAAGAAGCTGGACTTTTGTCTATTAAATGAACTTTTAATGTAGCAATAAAATGTCCTTTCACTGTAACTAAGCAGGCATGAATAACGGAAATGGTCAAAGTAATCCCCAAACCAGATGGTCTTTTATCCATACTGTAAAACAGCTCCTGCTTTTCCTGCTGGAAATAAAATTTTTATGTTAAGCTCTTTTGCAACGAACGTTTATTCGCTAAAATAGATGGAAGAGGGGTGAGTGTTATGAAACTCAAGAAAAGTTTGCAGGATATTTTAAGAGATTTAAATTCTTCGAGTCAATTCAATGAAAATATTGTTCATTGGAAAACGATTGAGGAGAAGGAAGCAAAGACCGCCCACCTTCCAAATGATTTGCATCCATCACTTCAAAAGGCATTGCAGGAACGTGGGATTTCAAATTTATATACACATCAAAAATCAGCATATGATGCTGTGATGCAAGGAAAAAGTATTGTTGCGGTGACCCCGACTGCATCTGGTAAAACACTATGCTATAACCTGCCTGTGCTTCAGACGATTATAAATGACGATCATGCAAGAGCTTTGTATATGTTTCCGACAAAGGCACTCGCACAAGATCAGAAAACAGAAATAAATGAATTGATTGCTGGAACAGGCTTAAATATAAACAGTTATACATATGACGGAGATACGTCTCCAGGGATCCGGCAAAAGGTACGAAAAGCAGGACATGTTGTTATTACGAATCCAGATATGCTGCATAGTGCCATTTTGCCTCATCATACAAAATGGGTTTCTCTGTTTGAAAACCTTAAATATGTGGTTATTGATGAGCTGCATATTTATCGCGGAGTTTTTGGAAGTCATGTAGCCAATGTGATTAGACGGCTGAAGAGGATTTGCCGTTTTTATGGAAGCGATCCTATTTTTATATGTACCTCTGCAACGATAGCCAATCCTCAGGAACTTGCCGAAGAGCTGACTGAAAATAAAGTTCAGCTTATTGATAATAATGGAGCGCCAAGCGGCAAGAAACATTTTGTTTTTTATAATCCGCCTGTTGTGAACATCCCGCTTAATATAAGGCGAAGTGCAACACTGGAGGTTCGAAAGCTGGCTGGAACACTGCTGCAGAATAAAATACAAACCATCGTCTTTGCAAGAAGCCGGGTAAGAGTAGAAATATTGCTAACGTACCTGCAGGAACTGGTAAAGCATAAGCTTGGTCCTAAAGCGATTAGAGGGTATCGTGGCGGATATTTGCCAACGGAGAGAAGAGAAATAGAGAAAGGCTTACGTTCTGGAGATATTTATGGTGTGGTCAGCACAAATGCACTTGAACTTGGAGTGGATATTGGTCAGCTGCAGGTTTGCATCATGACAGGATATCCCGGTTCCATTGCCAGTTCATGGCAGCAGGCTGGTCGAGCAGGCAGAAGACATGAAGAGTCGCTGGTCATCATGGTGGCAAGCTCTAGTCCGCTAGATCAGTTTGTGATCAGCAATCCAGATTACTTTTTTAGTAAAAGTCCTGAAACGGCTCGTATTCATGCTAACAATCTTGTGATATTAATTGATCACATGAAATGCGCTGCTTTTGAACTGCCTTTCAAACTCGGCGACACTTTTGGCAGCTTTGAAGCAGATGAGGTTCTTGACTATTTAGCGGAAGAACGTGTACTGCATCAAAATGGAGATAAATTTTATTGGATGAATGATGCTTTTCCTGCTCATAATGTCAGTCTCCGTTCAGCATCTCAGGAAAATGTCGTGATTATTGATCAAAGCGATATTGCCAATGTCAGGGTAATCGGCGAAATGGACCGTTTTTCAGCGATGACCTTGCTTCACGATGAGGCTATTTATTTGCATCAGGGCAGACAATTCCAAGTAGAGCTTCTTGATTGGGAGGAAAAGAAGGCGTTTGTTAGAGAAGTGAACGCTGATTACTTTACGGATGCAAATCTTGCTGTAGAGCTTAAGGTGCTTGAACAGGACAAATCCAGAAATGGAGGATATGGCGAGATTGGTTACGGCGATGTAAGTGTCAGAGCCATGGCAACTATCTTCAAAAAAATAAAATTTGAAACCCATGAAAACATTGGATCAGGGCCAATTACGCTTCCAGAGGAAGAGCTTCACACGAATGCAGCCTGGATTTCATTGCAGGAGGACTTGTTTCAAAGCGATCAAAATCGTCTTGAACAGAGCTTGATCGGGCTCGCGCATGCTATTAAACATATTGTACCGTTATTTGTTATGTGTGACCCGCAGGATGTACATGTTGTGCCGCAGGTAAAGGCAACTCATAATCAGCTTCCTGTCGTCTTTTTTTACGATCGTTATCCTGGCGGTGTTGGATTAAGTGAAAAAATCTACGACAATATCGAACAAATCATGAACGAAACGAAGGGACTTATAACAAGATGTCAATGTGAAAGCGGATGTCCTTCATGTATTGGGATGGATATAACGTCTTCCTCTGCAAAAATGGATGTGCTAACCCTTATCCAAACGGTTCAATTGGGTGAAAAATATGAGCCTTAAAAATAAACTAAATAGACTTAAACCTCATCTTGGTGCAGGTCAGTCTCAAAAAGAGCCTGTAAAGATGGCTCATCAACATGCTGAGGATGAAATTCCATTTCAATCGGAATGGCAAGAAGCGGGATTTAAGCCTTTTTATTTTGATCAATCCTATTGCCTTGTCAGAGAGAAAAGATATCATCTCAAAGAAAAACATGGTACGTATTCTCTGTATGAATTTATAGATGCAGTTAAGGCCTGGAACCAGTCAGAAATAAATCATCCATTGTCGGCTGCTGGCCATAAGCCAAGTGATCTTTTCTTTTTTGATACAGAGACGACAGGACTAGGCGGCGGGGCAGGGAACACGATCTTTTTGCTGGGGCATGCTAGCATAGCGGGAGATGAAGTAATCGTTAAACAGCATGTTCTCCCTCATCCAGGTGCGGAGGTCGCTTTGTATCAAAGCTTTTTAACAAGTGTTGATTATACAACCATGGTGACATATAACGGGAAGGCATTTGACTGGCCGCAAGTGAAAACACGTCACACTTTAATTCGTGATCAGGTGCCTAAGCTGCCTCCTTTTGGTCATTTTGATTTATATCATGGTGCAAGAAGATTATGGAAGCATCAGCTGGAACGCATGAAGCTATCTATAGTAGAAAAAGACATTCTTGGAATTCAGCGTCAAGATGACATTCCTGGTTACCTGGCTCCGATGATCTACTATGATTTTCTGGAAAGTAAAAACCCAGAAGGCATGCTGGGCATTATTCGCCATAATGAAATAGATATTTTATCTTTAATTAGCTTATATACTCACCTATCGTTTCAGCTGCTTCATTTTGAAAGAGAGCAAACAGCCCAAACAGCATATGAAACAGGCAGATGGTATGCTTCACTTGGAGAAACAACTGCGGCAGAATCTGCATTTAAACAGCTGCTTGAAGGCGATTCACCGGAAAAGTATAAAGCAAAGCATGAATTAGCCAAGCAGTATAAAAAGGATGGAAAGATACAGGAGGCTTTGCCGCTTTGGAGAGAAGTTGCAGAGTTTGGCGAGCTTAAACAAAAATTTGCAGCGTGTATTGAATTGGCAAAGTACTATGAACATAAAGAGAAACAATACACAGAAGCAAGCCATTATGCACATAAAGCCAATATGCTATTAAGTGCAAATCAGCAATTCCACATCGCTAATAATGAAAACATTCAAAAGCGTCTTAACCGCCTGGAAGCAAAAATGTTGAAAAGGCAATCGGCATTTAACTCACCGGACAAAAAATGACAATTTTCTTTCATTATCCACAATTTCCTAGTTGTCTGTACATCTATATGGCTGTAAAATGATATGTATAATGAGTAAACTTGGAAAAGTGAGTGAACTGCCCATATGTATAAAGCGATTTTATTTTTGTTTTTTGCTGTGATTATTTTTACTGCGCTTCTGCTTTCCGGCATGAAGGATAGTTTTTATAGCTTGCTTTAATTGGCAAATTGGGTTCAAATTAGGTTTTTTCATTAGTACAAGATACCCGGCTTCATCATAGATTATTATTGTAAAGAAAATAAAACATGATGAAAGGGGATCTTCACTTATGCATTGCGGTCCAAAGAAAACGAATGTTTTACCTGCAGTTGTGCATCCGACGAAGTGCTGTGTGAACAACACATATCAAAATAATGTGGTGCCACATATCCATCCAACTCATACTACGAATGTTAACCATGTTAACTACGATCACGTTCATTACTTCCCGCAGACTCAGTCTACGGTTAACGAAGTAACAAACCAGCAATTTGTAGCAGGACCAGGTCCAGTACCGGCTCCAGCTCCAGCTTTTGGAGGTGCTCAAGGATTTGGCGTGCCAGCACCAGGCGGATTTGGTACTCCAGGTCCAGGATTCGGCGCTCCAGGACCAGGTTTTGGTGGACCAGGATTTGGCGCTCCTGGTTTCGGTTTCCGTAAATAAGCTTTACGATTTAAGGAGCTGGGATATAAGTAGTTAACACAACCATAGAACCGAATGGTTAGGAAGTAAATCTTTCTAATCATTCGGTTTTTATTTATGAATTTAAATATCTCTTTTTAAACATGAGTAAAATGGAATGGGTTGGTTTAGTTACTCAAAACATTACATTGAATATTTGGCTTTAAGGATATTTTTAAGTTTTGTTTCAGCCACCTTCTTTTAAAAAATATGCATTATGCTGACCAATTGCTAACCGCTAATAAGTGTCCGTAAATATGCTCAAAATAAGGTTTTTTCAGAATAGAAAATTTACAGGAGATCTTCATCTTCAGATCTTCAAATAATTTTCTTATAAAAAGAAGTTAGGTTATGGTAAAATAAAGTCAATACATATTTCCTGGTCTCCACAGGCGAACAAGTAGGGAGCTTTTTTATTTGGCTAAAGTTGCATTGATATCAGGATATAAGCCATTTGAACTTGGGATTTTTCAAATGGATCATCCTTCCGTAAAATTTATTAAGCAGGCACTAAAAAAACAGATCCTGCATTTAGCAGATGAAGGGTTAGAGTGGGTCTTGATCAGCGGACAGCTTGGCACAGAATTGTGGGCAGCTGAGGTCGTTTTTGATTTGCAGCTTGAAGGATATCACCAACTGCAGCTTGCAGTCATCACTCCATTTTACGAGCAAGAACAAAACTGGAGTGACAAAAATAAAGAATGGTATGAATCGGTGCTTGCCGGTGCAGATTTCATTGAATCTGTATCCCATAAACCATATGAGGGGCCACACCAGCTACGGCTTAAAAATCAATTTGTGATTGAAAAAAGTGATATTTTGATTTTGTTTTATGATCCGGAAAAAGAGGGCAGTCCGAAATTTATATATGAGGCTGCAAAACAAAAGGACGAAGCAGGAAGCTACGAAATCCGGCAAATTACTTTTTATGACCTGCAAGTTCTTGTTGAAGAAGAACAGATGAATTCAAATGACAGCTATGATTAAAATTGACAAAAGACTATAGATTTGAAAAAATATAAAGAATGATTGGCGATATACTGAGGTGAAGATGATGTTGGAGCAAAAGTTTAATTTAAGTGCTAAGGATATACTGGAAAAAGAATTTAAGACATCAATGAGAGGATATAAACCAGAAGATGTAGATAAATTTCTTGATGTCATTATTAAGGACTACGAAACGTTTTTTACCATGATTGATGATTTGCAGCAGGAAAATATGAGATTGAAAAAGCAAGCAGAGGAAGCACCGCGCCGTGCTGCCGCACCACAAACTGCTGGTACAACCAATTTTGATATTTTAAAGCGTCTCTCTAACCTTGAGAAGCATGTATTTGGAAACAAGCTGTACGATTGACAGTATTTCACTAGATTTCTTGTAAAAACCATTGCTATTGCATAACATATTTCATATAATACTATTTGTGTCATTAATAACGTTCGGGTAATCGCTGCAATTTTTATTGTAGAGGAAAGTCCATGCTCGCACTGGCTGAGATGCCGGTAGTGTTCGTGCCTAGCGAAGTCATAAGCTAGGGCAGTGTGAAAGCTGACGGCAGGGAAAACACCTAAGTCAATCATTGATATGGTGTGAATACCTTGAAAGTGCCACAGTGACGTAGCCTTTTCAGAAATGAAAAGGGTGGAACGAGGTAAACCCCACGAGCGAGAAACCCAAATAATGGTAGGGGCACTTTCTCTGAGAAAATGAACGAAGAGAAGGACAAACATGTAAGTGTTTGTAGATAGATGATTACCACCTATGTACGAGACTCTTGTCGTTTGCAGTACAATGGTACAAAACATGGCTTACAGAACGTTATTATTGCGATTTTTTTGGGAATAATTATAAAGGCTCTCCACACAGGAGAGCCTTTCTTGCAGTATGTGACTAATAATTAGGAAGAAAAATTTCATTATATAAAGATACATAGCAGAGAAAACGATGTTAGGGTGAGAATATGACGAAATATGATTTAATTGCTACATCTGCAATGGGGTTAGAAGCGATTGTAGCGAAGGAAGTGCGTGACCTTGGCTATGAGTGCGAGGTTGAGAATGGAAGAATAACCTTCAAAGGTGATGAAACAGCCATTGCGAGAAGCAATATGTGGCTTCGTACCGCTGATCGTATTAAAATTAAGATTGGTGAATTTAGAGCAACAAGTTTTGATGAGCTGTTTGAAAAAACAAAAAGCATTCCATGGGAAAGATATTTGCCGGCAAACGCAAATTTTCCGGTTTCCGGAAAGTCTGTTAAATCAAAACTTTTCAGTGTATCAGACTGTCAGGCAATCGTGAAGAAAGCAATTGTAGACCGCCTGAAAACGCATTATAAAATTCCGGGCTGGCTCGAAGAAAATGGGCCGATGTTTAAAATTGAAGTAGCTCTGCATAAAGATGTGGCACTCTTGACAATCGATGCCTCAGGAAGCGGCCTGCACAAGCGCGGGTACAGAGTGGACCAAGGGGAAGCACCTCTAAAGGAAACGTTGGCCGCTGCATTAGTAATGCTCACAAACTGGACGGCAGACAAGCCATTTGTTGACCCCTTCTGCGGATCTGGGACAATTCCGATTGAAGCTGCATTGATTGGGCAAAACATTGCTCCAGGTTTTAATCGTGAATTTATCTCTGAACAGTGGGACTGGATTTCTCAAGATGTTTGGGATAAAGTCCGCGAAGAAGTTGAGGACCTTGCTAAATATGATCAGCCGCTTGATATTACAGGCACTGACATTGACCACCGCTTAGTAAAAATGGCAGAAGAAAATGCTTTTGAAGCAGGTTTAGGCGATCTGATTCAATTTAAGCAAATGCAAGTTAGAGACTTCACAACCTCGAAAGAGTATGGTGTTATCATTGGTAATCCTCCTTATGGTGAACGTCTTGGAGATAAGCCAGATGTACAGAAGATGTATCGGGAAATGGGACAAGCACTTACTCCATATGACACATGGTCCATCTATATGCTGACTTCCGATGAAGAGTTTGAAACTCAATTTGGAAAAAAGGCAACGAAAAAGAGAAAGTTGTTTAATGGTTTTATTAAGACAGATTATTATCAATTCTGGGGTAAAAGGCCGCCGCGTCAGCAGCAATAGTTATTTAAGGAATTCACTGAAACAGAAAGAATAGACTAATCCTCTGCTGAATATAATAGTTATATTATATTCGGCAGGAGGAAAGACGATGAAAGACAGCAGAATAGATTTTACTAAAATCGCTCATGCAATAGAAGCATCAATGGGGAAAATCATTGAGGACGATGGACAGTCACACGTTGGTCTTGATAAACTCAAACATGCACAATTAGAACTGCAGCAGGCTATGACCTTCTCATTCTCAAAAAAGAGCAGTTAATTAGCAAGTCCTGCAAGGATGAAGACAGAGGCTTAGTTCCCCTTATACTACAATCCTAAAATGAGCCCCGATGTCGAGCTTTCAACAGTGCTGCTCATTTATATTTCTGTTAGTATAAAGAAAACTTGCCGACTGGGCAAGTCCTGCAAGGACGCAGACAGAGGCTTAGTTGCCCTTATACTACACTCTTAAAATGAGCCCCGACGTCGAGCTTTCAACAGTGCTGCTCATTTATATTTTCTGTTAGTATAAAGAAAACTTGCCGACTGGGCAAGTCCTGCAAGGACGCAGACAGAGGCTTAGTTGCCCTTATACTACATTCTTAAAATGAGCCCCGACGTCGAGCTTTCATCAGTGCTGCTCATTTATATTTTCTGTTAGTATAAAGAAAACTTGCCTTTCTGAGCTGCCCATTTATACTTTCAGGTAGTATAAAAAAAACATTGTCACATACGATATGAACTCCATCAACAAAAAAGGCGATCAAGAAAAACCATGCCGCAGTGCAAGGTTTTTTATTTGTTTAATGAAATTTAATTAAAAGAATATAGAGCAGATAATACGGAGGGGTAGCATGCAAAGCCGAATGCCATTTGCAATTGCAAAAACAGAATCTTTTTACGAAAAACTTAGTGAGTGGATAGGAGATGTCTTTTACGATATTCTTCCTGAAGCAGGCTTTGAAATGCGGGATGAGCAGATCTTTATGGCTTTCCAGCTTGAGAAGGCTTTTAAAGAAAGTAAAATTATCTTTGCTGAGGCAGGCGTAGGAACGGGGAAAACAATCGTTTATCTTTTATATGCGATTGCTTATGCAAGATATAAAAATAAACCAGCGATCATTGCTTGTGCAGATGAAAACTTAATTGAACAGCTTGTGAAAAAAGAAGGAGACATTGCTAAACTAGAAAAGGCATTAGAATTAAATATTGATGTCCGTTTAGCAAAATCCCGTGATCAGTATTTATGCTTAAATAAGCTTGATCAGCTTGTAGCAGCAAACGATAACGAAGTATACAACGAAGTGTTTGATGTGCTGCCTGATTTTGTTCATAGTGGTTCTTCTATGCAAAAGTTTAACAAATATGGAGATCGCAAGGATTACCCGCATCTAACAGATGAGCATTGGGAAAATGTTGCGTGGGATTCTTTGCAGGATTGCTTCACATGCGAGAAGCGTCACCGGTGCGGACAGACTTTGCATCGAGAGCATTATCGTAAAGCGAGTGATCTTATTATTTGCTCGCATGACTTTTATATGGAACATATATGGACAAAAGAATCACGTAAACGAGAAGGGCAGCTGCCGCTTCTGCCAGAGAGCTCTTGCGTTGTTTTTGATGAAGGACATTTACTAGAGTATGCATCTCAAAAGGCACTAACGTATCGTTTCACTGAGCAGATTTTAGAATCACTTCTTACACGCTTAATGGCAAATGATGTACGTGAAACAACATTAAATACAATCGAAGATACAATTTATCAGAATGAAGTGTTCTTTTCAGAATTGATTAATGCTTCTACTGAGGAACTTGGATCTGAAAAGCGTACGATTCAAAAAACACCGGCTGTTCTGGCGGAAGGAAAGAAACTTCTTGATTTAATCAGTACATTAGAAGAAGAGCTTGTATTCGAAAGCGAAATGTATGTCATTAATGAATATGATTTGAAAATTGTTGAAGAGTATTTAGAGCAAATCTCTTATTCACTGTCCTTATTTTTAAAAGAGTTAAAAGGTATTACATGGTTTGAAAATCATAACTTAGAACATACGCTGGTGATCATGCCAAAAATGGTGGAAGAAATTATGAAAGAAGAGGTTTTTTCACAGAAGCAGCCTTTTGTGTTTTCGTCTGCTACATTATCCGAAAACAAATCTTTTGAATATATGGCAAACAGCTTAGGAATGACAGACTATCTTTCTTTTTCGGTAGAATCCCCATTTGATTATGATGAAAGCATGACTATAAAGATGCCCGTATTTAAAGCAGATGATTTAGATGCGAAAATGGAATATACCTTGGCACAAATAGAGGAATCAGAAGGACGGGCGCTCGTTCTTTTTAACAATCAGGCAGAACTGGCAGCTTTTAAATCACACGCTGCCGAAAAGCTAAATTGGCCAATTTACTTTGAAGGTGAAAGTGAAATCAGTACATTGGTATCTAAATTCCAAAATGAGGAACAATCTGTTCTTTGTTCAACAAGCCTATGGGAAGGATTGGATATTCCTGGACGTTCACTCGAAAATGTGATTATTTTCTCTCTTCCGTATCCGCCGCATGATCCTGTTTTTACAGCGAAAAGAGAAGGAGCAGAGGATCCATTCAAAGAAGTGGACATGCCTTACATGATTCTTAGACTTCGCCAAGGCATAGGCAGGCTAATTCGAACTCACGAGGATCAGGGAACAGTTCACATTTTATTACATGAAAATGAAAACAAGGATGCCCTTTCAGTAATAGAAAAGGTAGTCCCTGTTAAACCGCAATAATATCATGGGAAAAATCCCCCTAAAACCAATTAGGGGGATTTTTTCCATTTGTTATACAAGGACATCCACAATGCATTTCCTAATAAAAGACATGCGGCAATAAAAAATCCGCTCTCAAAGCCAACTGTCAGAGCACCAGTGATGGCAGATCCGGCAACAGATCCTAGTGAGAAAAAGGCATAAAAATACCCAAAAGCTCTTCCTCTTGTTTCAGGCGATGTCTGATGAATCAATAGGGCAGAAATAGATGGGAACAGCCAGGCAAAGCCTAAGCCGTAATTAACCATCGATACATATAGCATAAGTAAGGTTGTACTATTGCTTAGGAGCAATAAAGCAAAGCCAATGACCGACATTCCCAAAATCATTAAATGAAAAGGTTTATACTTGTCATATAGCCTATTCGTTGGCAGTAAGAAAATACATATTGCTGTAATGCCAAATGTACTCAAAAGTGTTCCGCTTGCAGTAGAGCTGAATTGCAGCATTTCCACTTGAAGAGGCAGCATATATGCTAATACTCCTTGAGCAAACATCAGGCTAAAGGCACCGATAAAGCTGAATACCATTAACGCACTGATTGGTTGACCAGCTGGATTGTCAAGCTTCTTTTCAGAAGAGGCTCCGTTGTATCCCTGTTTTTTTATGAAAAATGGGACCGCGGCGGCTGTCAAAAGCATGAGAATACCGTTTACAATAAAGACTATCTGAACATTCTCAGAACCAGCAATTCCTCCAAAAGCTGGCCCGGCGATTGCGGCAATACCAACTGCTGCACCAGTAATGGCCATTGATTTACCTTGTGTCCCTGATTTGCTTCTATTCGCGATCATAGTAAAGGCCGCAGGTACAATAAATCCGCTGATAAAACCATGAAGAAAGCGAATACCCAATAATTGAGGAGGAGTAGCGGCAAAAGGATATAGAAAAAGAATCGCTCCGCATAAACCAAGTCCGATGATTAATATCGTCTTTCCGCGTCTGCGGTCAATATAGTAGCCCGCGAGCATATTACCGATCATATTTGAAAAAGAATACATTCCCACTATCATACCAATGAATGCAGAGCCAGCTCCTAAACCTTTTGCATATGTACTCATAATCGGCAACTGTGAAAACATGTCAAAGAAAGAAATAAACACAATGAATAAGATAAAAAATCTCATGAACGATACTTCCTTATTATTAATTTAAAGTGATATCCATAGAGTTACGGTCTCTTTAATTATAACGTACTAAAATGCCCTTTGACATATGTGCGAATGATTAGGAAGTGACTTTTTCTAATCATCCGGTTTTTTATTTGATTTAAAAATTGTGTGTGCAGCGCAGGTGGAACGGGCTATTATAAGCACGCAAACAATCAGAATGTATTCTTGTATTAGAAAGAGAATTTTCGTTTTGTCCTAGCCACCGCCTTTCCATTATTTTGTTAATAACTGAGCATGCCTTAGAGAAACTACTAAAATAGAATTAAATGAATGACAAAGTGATGATTAAGGTGGTATACTGCATTTTCAGAAAAATATGATAAGATGTAAGAAGTGAATATGAATACATAGGGGGACTATTGATGTCTATACAGCAAACAGAGCAAAAATTTCTTGAGTATGTAAAGAAAATGGAAGCATATAATGAAGCACTTTCTCTTATTTTTTGGGATTTGCGCACTGGAGCACCAAAACAGGGAGTAGAGCAGCGATCTGAAACGATTGGGGTGCTTTCTTCAGAGGTTTTTCACCTTTCAACTTCCGATGAAATGGCAGCATTCCTTCAAGCACTTTCTCAAGATGAAGTGAAAAAAGAACTGTCTGAACGAACAGTAAAAACAGTAGAACTATGTCAAAAAGAATATGACCGCAATAAAAAAATCCCAACTGAAGAGTATAAAGAATATGTTATTTTACAATCACAGGCAGAGAGTACTTGGGAAGAGGCAAAAGAGAAAGACGACTTTGACATGTTTAAACCATATTTAGAAAAGCTTGTCTCAATGAATAAGCGTTTTGTTGAGTATTGGGGTTATGAAGGAAATAAATATAACACATTACTGGACATGTACGAGCCAGGCATCACAGTTGAAACACTTGATGAAGTGTTTGGGAACTTGCGCGAGAAGATTGTTCCGCTTGTCAAGCAAATTGCAGAGGCAAAAGTAAAGCCACAGACAGATTCATTATACAAACATTTCCCAAAAGAAGCACAGCGAGAATTCAGCTTGGAAATTCTTGATCAAATGGGCTATAACTTTAAGGCAGGAAGACTGGATGAAACGGTACATCCATTTGCGATCGGACTAAGCCCTGGAGATGTAAGGGTTACGACAAAATACGATGAAAATGATTTTCGGACAGCCGTGTTTGGAACAATTCATGAAGGCGGCCATGCCTTATATGAGCAGAATATAAGCAAAGATTTAATTGGCACTCCGCTTTGTGATGGAACATCAATGGGCATTCATGAATCTCAATCGTTATTCTATGAAAATTTTGTTGGAAGAGATCTATCATTCTGGAAAAAGAACTATGATTTATTAAAGCAATATAGCAGTGGACAATTTGATGATGTTGCTGTAGAAGATTTCTATACAGCAATTAATGAAGCGAAGCCATCATTAATACGAATTGAAGCAGACGAACTAACATATCCGCTTCATATTATCATTCGTTATGAAATTGAAAAGGGACTTTTTAATGATGAAATTGAAGTAAAGGATCTGCCTGAAGTATGGAATGCAAAATATAAGGAATACCTGGGCATAGTGCCAGACAGCAATGCAAAAGGTGTATTACAGGATGTTCACTGGTCTGGCGGCAGCTTTGGCTATTTCCCTTCCTATGCACTTGGATACATGTATGCGGCTCAATTGAAAAATGCGATGCTGAAGGATCTGCCACACTTTGACCAGTTATTAGAGGAAGGAAACTTAACACCCATTAAAGAGTGGTTTACAGAGCATGTACATCAATTCGGCAAAATGAAAAAACCTCTGGAAATTCTTCAAGACGCGACAGGAGAAGGATTAAACGCACAGCATTTAGTAGAGTATTTATACGAAAAATATAATAAAGTTTATCAGTTAAACTAAGAAATCGGTATCTTCAAGGACATGTAAACGGCTCATCTCAATTAAAAAGGGATGTGAATGATGAAAAAATACAAACCTGCACTTTTCATTACATCAGGTGCTGCACTATGGGGGATCATTGCTTTATTTGTAAGAGAGCTGGGGGAACTTGGATTTTCTGCAATGGAAATAGTCACTGTTAGGGTAATGTCTGCTGCTTTCTTTCTGTTTTTCTTAGGCATCTTTTCTTACCGAAAAGAAATGAAATTATCTCAATGGTATGATATCCGTTATTTTATCGGCACTGGCATATTTAGTATTGCCTTTTTCAACTTTTGTTACTTTACAACGATGAATCAGGCAGGTGTTTCAATTGCGGTAATTCTGTTATACACCGCTCCTGCCTTTGTCACTGTACTATCATTTTTATTTTTAAAGGAAAAGTTAAATAGAAAAAAATTAATAGCTGTGCTCACAACCATAATAGGATGTGCTCTGATCACGGGCTTAAGCGGCAGCAATGCAAATTTAACCGCCATGAGTTTTCTGATCGGATTAGGATCTGGCTTTGGGTATGCTCTTTATACAATATTTGGAAAGTTTGCATTAAGAAAGTACTCATCCTACACAGTCACATTTTATACCTTTCTAGTTGCTTCAGCTGCATTAATCCCACTTACAAGAATTTGGGAGCGTATGGATTTATTTCTTACAGTAGATGCTTTGCTGCTTAGTCTGGGCTTAGGCTTAATACCAACTGTTGTTGCCTACATTTTATATACTAAGGGTCTGGAGAAAACGGAAGGAAGCAAGGCTGCGATTATAGCTACAATCGAACCTGTCGTTGCTTGTATCATTGGTGTAGCGATTTTTGGAGAATTTTTTGGATTTGCTCAAGCTTTAGGTGCTCTCTTTATTTTAGGATCTGTCATTGCCGTGAATGTGAATATTAAAAAGATGAGTGTTCCTAAAGATCGTGGAGTTCATTCATAATGGAAGAAAAAAAGCGTCTGCACTGTGCAGACGCTTTTTAAATGCCTATTCGCAGCTCTTTTACCAGAGGTTATCGTAGCCTTTGGAACCTGGAGGCGCATTTTGAATGAGATCGATAAACGGTATGGTATAGGCGAATAAGATTAATAATACCGTAATCCCCATCCAAATTTTCCAGTTTTCAAAAACCATAGGAGCCGGTTCAGCATGGCTGGACATTTCACCAATAGGGAATTCCTCTTCTCCTTTTGGAGCAAAGAATGCAAGATTTACAAAGATATAGAGCATAAGAATAATCGCTAAGAATAGAATGGAACCGCCGACTGCTTGTGCGACTTGATAGGGAATCCATTCAGCGGCTTGCGGGGCACCTCCGTATTCAGAAAAAGCTGAGCGGCGCGGTGCACCTAACAAGCCGGCAGCATGCATGGCACCAGACATAAACGTCATTCCAATTGCCCAGAGCACACCTTGAATGAGAGCTAATTTATTGATTGCTTTTGTTAATACACGTCCAGTTAGATGCGGAACTAACCAAAAAGTAATTCCAAAGAATGTTAAAACCACAGCGGTTGCGAGTGTTAAATGAAAGTGTCCTGTTACCCAGATGGTGTTGTGAACAACCTGGTTCATCTGGTTGGAAGCATTAATTAATCCACCTGCACCAGCGGGTATAAAGGAAAGCATTCCGATAAATGGAACGGAAAAACGTGCATCTTTCCAAGGAAGCATTTTAAACCATCCGAATAAGCCTTTTGCTCCTTTAGAACGGCCAAACGTCTCAAAAGTTGCAAAGAGTGAGAAGGCTGTCATCAAGGATGGGATAACCACCAGGAATGTTAAAACAACCTGAAGGAATTTCCATGCAGCGTCAATTCCCGGTTCTAATAACTGATGGTGAAACCCAACAGGTATGGAGAAAAGTAAAAACAAGATAAAGGACATACGTGCTAAGGAATCTGAGAAAATTTTGCCGCCAATGATTTTTGGAATGATGACATACCAGGCCATATAAGCAGGCAATAACCAGAAATAAACGAGCGGATGTCCAAAATACCAAAATAATGTACGGCTGACACCAACGTTAACGGTTTCTACTAATCCAAGTGACCATGGAAGAAGCTGAATTAAGACTGTTGCAGCAACACCAAGGGTCGCGACAATCCACATTAAAACATTCACTAGAGCCATAAATGTGAGCAGCGGACTAGGTGTATCTGGATTAGCACGGCGCCACTGTGCATATTTCATAATAATAGCTGCACTTCCCAGCCAGCTTCCTACTACGACGAATGTTAATCCAAGATAAAACAGGAAGTGGGCCTGAAGCGGAGCGTAGAAGGTGTAAAGCACGCTTGCTTCATTTAGAAGAATCATAACAGCCGCCATCACTGTTCCGATTGTCATTAGCCAAAAGCCAATCCATGCAATCATGCGCTGTTTATGTGTAAATGTTCCAGCTGTTTTACTTACACACGCCTGCATGAATCCCATAATAAAGAAGGTTGTTAATACGAGACCCAATACAACACCATGAACAGTTAAAATCTGATAATAGCCGATTCCTGCCGGCAGCTCGAATCTGCCTGAGCGAACAAGTACCTGCAATAATCCTGCAAGTCCTCCTATTAATAATGCAATAAAGGCAACATAGATCTGTGCCATAACTAATTTGCCGTCACGGCGGTCAACTTTCAGTTTGTCTGCTGAGTTGATCATGATTCAACCACCTCGATTTTGGAAGTCATTAAATGGTGACCTGCACCACAATATTCATTACAAAGAATTAAGAATTCACCTGTCTTATCAAATGTGGTGACATGTTCACTAATGTAGCCTGGCTCGAGCATCATATTGATGTTTGTGCCAGCAACTTCAAATCCGTGTATGACATCCTTTGTGGTTGCAATAATTTTCACTGTTGCACCAAGCGGAATTTCTACATCCCCCGGATTATAGTTAAATGCCTGTGCAACAAAGACAAGCTCATAATCCCATGCTTTTCCTTCTACTTTTTTCAAGCCAGGTTCATTAAATGGTGCCTGTGTTTCGACCTTTTCAGGATCAATCGTTGCCAAACAGCTAGGAGGCTGGTTTCCAAGATAGAATGCGCTTACACCTAAAACTGTTAGGAAGAAAAGCAATGTACTGACCCCAAAAATTAGCCAAATTTTTTCAAACTTATGCATATGCATGGCTATTTTCCCCTTTCAACTTCTTAAAAACGATCTAAAAATAAAAAGAACACACCTACCCATGAAACAATTAGGAAAAAACCTAATAAGAAAACGGAAGCTAACGTCCCTTTAAGAGAAGAGCTATCTTCCACTTCTGTTTTTACATTTTTCCTGAGTTCCGTCTTCGCCACCTTCGCCCACTCCTTTCAAAGCTTTGAAAAATGAATGATTACAACTCCATCATACAAGAGTAAATTTTAGAATCTAGATGGATTTTACCAGTTCACAAATTGTTCATTGGTAATATTTTCACTATGTTTATGATGTAAAATTGATATGCCAGTGATATATGTCACAATTCACAATGTTCAATTGTGAATAAAATGTGAAGAAGAAAAACAGAAATCAGACTTGGAAAAAAGAGAGGGCACATCGGGTATAATCAGATTGCTATGACATTTATCACAGTTCAATAATGATAAACACGAATATTCCGAATCTTATCGGTCTATAAAGTTCGTAAAATAATTGATTTACTATTGAAATCTCCCTTTGCGGTGTTATAATGTTAATACAATTAAAAATGAATCATTCATATAATAGCAGGGATATGGCCTGCGAGTTTCTACCGAATCACCGTAAAGGATTCGACTATGAGTGAGCAAAGAATAAGGGGAAAACTCTTATTTATTGTCTATTTTTTCAACGAAAACCTAAAGGCATTGCTTCACTCTTCATGTGAATGCAATTGCTTTTAGGTTTTTTTATTAGGCAGATTTCATTTTAAATACATAGACAACAGGGGGAGAACAATGGAGAGACTTAAAGCGAAAATTGAAGCAGAAGGAAACGTATTATCAAGTTCAGTACTGAAAGTTGACAGCTTTTTAAATCATCAAGTGGATCCGCAATTGATGATGGAAATCGGAAAAGAGTTTGCATCCCGCTTTAAAGATGCAGGCATTACAAAAATTTTAACCATTGAATCTTCTGGTATTGCTCCATCTGTTATGACAGGATTGCATTTAAATGTACCGGTCGTTTTTGCAAGAAAAAAGAAGTCACTTACACTTACCGAGGATTTGATTACGTCGTCCGTTTACTCTTTTACAAAGCAGGAAACAAACGAAATTTCTGTATCGAAGAAGTTTTTGCAAAATAACGATACAGTCCTCATTATCGATGATTTTCTTGCTAATGGGCAGGCCGCAGAGGGACTAGTTGAGATTGTTGAAAAGGCAAATGCAGCTGTTGCTGGCTTGGGAATTGTCATTGAAAAAGGTTTCCAGGACGGAGGTAAATTATTGCGTGATGCAGGAATTAGAATCGAATCTCTCGCAATTATTGAATCTCTTGAAAATGGAGAAGTCACTTTTAGAAATAAAGAATTGGAGGAAGTGGCACGATGAAACAGAATTCATTAAAGATTGCGTCATTAGGAATTCAGCATGTACTTGCTATGTATGCAGGTGCAGTCGTTGTCCCGCTTATTGTTGGCGGTGCGCTTGGTTTAACAGGAGAACAGCTAACCTACCTTGTATCAATTGATATTCTAATGTGTGGAGTTGCAACGATTCTACAAGTCTGGAAAAATAAGTTCTTTGGCGTAGGCCTGCCTGTTGTGTTGGGCTGTACATTTACTGCAGTTGCTCCCATGATTACCATTGGCGGAGAGTATGGAATATCCGCCATTTATGGAGCCATTATTGCTTCTGGTATATTTGTTTTACTAATTTCTACTTTTTTCGGAAAGCTCGTACGATTCTTTCCTCCAGTTGTAACAGGTTCAGTTGTAACGATCATTGGAATTACCTTAATACCTGTTGCAATGAATAATATGGCTGGCGGTGAAGGCAGCGCAGATTTTGGATCACTTGAAAATATTGGTTTAGCTTTTGGGACATTGCTCTTTATCATTATCTTATATAAATTTTCAAAAGGCTTTATCCGTTCAATTTCTATTTTATTAGGACTTGGAGCAGGTACTCTGGCTGCATTTTTCATGGGGATGGTTGATTTTTCAGAGGTTGGAGAAGCTTCTCTATTGCATATTCCGGCACCATTTTATTTTGGAATGCCAACATTTGAACTATCTGCTATCTTAACCATGATTTTAGTCGCAATGGTCAGCTTGGTTGAATCTACTGGTGTTTACTTTGCACTTGGCGATATTTGTGAAGAAAAACTGGATGAAAAGGATTTGGCAAGAGGATATCGTGCTGAAGGGCTTGCGATCGTGCTTGGCGGATTGTTTAATTCATTCCCATACACAACTTATTCCCAAAACGTCGGACTTATGCAATTATCTGGCGTCAAAACACGCAATGTTATTTATGTTGCAGGCGGAATGCTTGTATTGCTTGGGCTTGTACCGAAAATTGGTGCTCTTACAACGGTCATTCCTTCATCTGTTCTCGGCGGTGCAATGGTAGCTATGTTTGGTATGGTTATTGCTTACGGAATCAAAATGCTAAGCCAAGTGAATTTTGCTTCTCAAGAAAATCTTTTCATCATTGCATGCTCAATCGGGATGGGTCTTGGTGTAACGGTTGTGCCTGAAGTATTTGCTGAAATGCCAGCTGCCATTAGTGTTCTAACAGAAAACGGAATTGTAGCAGGCAGCTTAACAGCTATTCTATTAAATCTGATCTTTAACGAATTTGGCGTTAAAAAGTCAAAAGTAAAAGAGACAGAAATAGAAGTGCAGCAGGCTTCATAATCGTATCAGTTAGGAAGGAATGCAGCGAAATGAAACAGGATTATCTTAACCTTTTTATTTCGTTATATCCGAAAACTTTTTCTATCACAATTTAAAAATATCACACATAGTAAGCATCTTTTCGTCAATATACGAATATAATATCTCACAATCTTCTAGAATGTGGGGATCCTATGGAAAAATATTATTGTGACTATTGCAGGCAATTGTACAGTGAACCAATCATGTGTGAAAAATGCAAAACGCCTGTCAGTAAAAAAATCAAAATTGATGTGCAGCATCAGTCAACAGATAATTGGAAAAGATTATACAATGAATAGAAGATAAGAAGGATTTATAATAAAAGAGCACAACAACTCCTTCAAAACATTCGCTCCGTCCATTTTGGGCGGAGTTTTTTTATACACGAAATACCTGCTTAGCTTAACTTAATAACGCAAATGAATAATTTTAAATGGTTTGGAAAAATTAACCGCATTGGAGGAAAAGGAGCGGTTATATGCCATCAATTATTTCAGTTGCTGAGGCTAGTCCAAAGCATGTCGTCCATCAGAATGAAGTGATGAATTTTGCGAGAGATTTGTTCTCTGAATCCTATAAAGATCTTGAAAGATTATTAAAAGTATTTCAAAATGGCCAGATTGAAAAGAGGCATTTTGCAAAGGACTTGGATTGGTTTAAAAGAGACCATACCTTTCAAGAAAAGAATGATGCTTATATAGAATGTGCAGTTGAATTGGGAGCAGAAGCGATGAAAGCCTGCCTCACCAGCAAGGAATTTTTGGTTGAGGATATTCCTTTTGAAGAAATAGATGCGATTTTTACCATTTCGAGTACAGGCATTTCTACACCAAGCATTGAAGCAAGAATCATGAACATCCTGCCCTTTTCCGAACATACGAAACGAATCCCGATTTGGGGTCTTGGGTGTGCAGGAGGTGCATCGGGATTAGCGAGAGCTTATGAATATTGTCTTGCATACCCAAAAGCAAAGGTGCTTGTGCTGGCGATTGAGTTATGCAGTCTTACATTTCAGCGGAATGACTTTTCAAAAAGTAATCTGGTAGGGACTTCTCTTTTTGCCGATGGTGTTGCTTGTGTGCTTGTGACTGGGGACGAAGGAAAACCTTCTAAATTAATTAAGGAGTCAGCACCTAGAGTGATTGCAACACAATCTACTACCATGAAACATTCAACAGATGTGATGGGCTGGGATGTTAAAAATGATGGATTATATGTCATTTTTTCAAGAGATATCCCATCGATTGTTGAAAAGTGGCTGAAACCAAATGCACTGGGATTTCTGGAGAATAATCATATAAAGCTGGAGCAAATTACTCATTTTATTGCACACCCAGGAGGCAGAAAAGTAATTGAAGCCTATCAGGAGTCACTTGATTTCAAACCAGAGATGACTGAGATATCCCTTCAGGTTTTAAAAGAATACGGAAATATGTCCTCCAGTACAATTCTTTATGTACTGAGAAGGTTCATGCATAGCGGGAAAAAAGGAGATATAGGGCTTGCAGCTGCATTGGGACCAGGCTTTAGCTCCGAATTGCTGTTGCTGGAATGGAGTTGACGTCATGAACATGTTTTATACCGTTTTTAGCTTAATTGTGCTTCAAAGATTATGCGAGCTTTACGTTGCAAAACACAATGAAAAGTGGATGAAAGAAAGAGGAGCTTTGGAATTTGGACAAGCTCATTATCCGTACATAGTTCTTCTCCACACCGCTTTTTTTATTAGCTTGCTTGGAGAAACAGTTCTCTTGGAAAACTCGGTTTCGGCTCTTTGGAAATTCTTATTGCCGATGTTTATTTTTTTGCAGGCAGGAAGGATATGGGCGCTTTTTTCATTAGGCCGCTATTGGAATACAAAAATTATTGTGTTGCCTAATGCAGAAGCAGTTCGAAAGGGTCCATACAAGTGGATCAAACATCCGAATTATGTCATCGTAGCATTAGAATTAATGGTCATTCCACTATTATTTCAAGCATACATTACATTTGTTTTGTTCACTTTATTAAATATTGGGATGATGATGATCCGTATCCCAGCAGAGGAAAAGGCATTGCTGAATCTTACAGGAGAAAATCGCTTGTAAGAGAGAGAGTAAAATGTGTGAAAATTTCATGAACATATTGAAAATGATTCTCGTTCTATGTTAGAATCCTAATTGAGGTTGAAAATTATTATCAATAAAGGATTTTAATAAGGAAGGTGTTGTTACATATGACAACCGTCTTAGTTATTGGCACCATCGCCGCATATTCGATCGTAATGAAACACGTATTAAATAATGTAGTGAAACCAAACATATAAGAAATACAAAACCAGGACTTGCAGTAAAGTCCTGGTTTTTTTATTGTCTAATTTTATAGGTCCTTTTTGAGTGCAAAAAGTTTGAAAAATCAAAAGACATACATAGGAAAAGTGATAAAAATCATATACAATAATAACAATACAGATGGCAAGGGGAACTTAATATGATTCAAACGGAACTTCAGCAGTTAGACAAAAATCAATTAATAGAACGAATTACCTCATTTTATCAATATGTTCATGATAAAGCTGATGTCAAAACAGCAGAAAGAGCGAAAGACCTAGCGCAAAAACTTCATAAGGAAGAGTATGCCATAGCGTTTTGCGGCCATTTTTCCGCCGGGAAATCAAGCATGATCAATTCAGTTGCAGGAGAGAATCTTCTTCCTTCAAGTCCGATACCAACGAGTGCTAATTTAGTGAAAATTAAAGCAGGCGATGACTATGCAAAAGTGTATTTTAAAAGTGGTGCGATTAAAGTTTATGAAGCTCCATATGATTATGAAAAAATAAAAAAATACAGCAAAGATGGCGATCAAATTCAATCAGTTGAGATAAGTCATTCTCAGACATCACTTCCTGCTCATGCAATTGTAATGGATACACCTGGTATTGATTCAACGGATGATGCTCATCGAATCGCAACTGAATCAGCGATGCATCTGGCTGATGTTGTTTTTTATGTGATGGATTATAACCATGTTCAAGCTGAATTAAATTTCTTGTTTACTAAAGAACTTGTCAATGCAGGCAAAAAGGTGTATTTAGTTATCAATCAAATTGATAAGCATAGGGAAGAAGAGCTAAGCTTTGAACAGTTTCAAAATGGTGTAAGAGATTCGTTTGCATCATGGGGGGTTATTCCCGAGAGGATTTTTTATACGACTTTAAAAGAAGAAGATCATCCACATAATGAATATACCGATTTACAGAACAATCTGCAGCACTTATTAAAAGATGGAAGAAAGCAGCTGCCGCAGTCTATTTATCATTCTTTAGAAAAACTAATGAAAGATCACCATATATGGATGGAGGAACAAAGCGCGGATCAGTTAGATTCATATGAGCGTGTATTAGCAGATTTAAATGAAGATGAGCGAGCGCTCGTTCCCGAAAAGCTGCAGGAAATAAATAAGATTATCGATGAGAAAAAGAAAGCGGCTACAATAATTGAAGTGAACTTAAATGACCAGGTAGATGAAATTCTTAAAAGTGCTTATATGATGCCGTTTCAGACAAGAGAACTCGCTGAAAACTACCTGAGGGCAGAGCAGCCTGATTTCAAAGTAGGACTGTTTTTTTCCAAACAAAAGACTATGGCTGAAAAAGAACAGCGGCTAACACAGTTTTATGATGACTTTTCTGATAAGGTAAACGCCCAGATTAATTGGCATCTGCGTCAGTTTTTGCAGAAGACACTGAAGGAGCAGGAAATCAATAGTGATACTCTTTATGAACAGGCTCAGCAGTTTGAAGTGAAGTTTGATAAAAGTCTGTTATCAAATACCGTTAAAACTGGCGCAAGATTATCTGGTGATTATGTGCTTCAATATACGAATGATGTGGCCGAAAATATTAAAAAAATAGCAAAATCTGAGTATCGCATGATGAAAGATAAAATCATAGCTTCTATCGAAAAGAAGGGTGAAAAACAGCTTCTTCAACTATCTGCAGACCTTGCCGAACTAAACCGCTATGATGAAGCCTTAAAGGAAGTAAACACCGTCAAAGAACAATTAAAGCAAGCAAAGTCCTATATGATTGATCTTTTAACTGGAGCAGCTTCACCAGACAATATTCAGATCACATGGGGTGATCTAATAGCAGATGAAGAAGCAAATGTAGAAATCGTTACGGAAGAATATGCTATAAAGGAAGAAAAGAAACACTTTAAAAAGGTAATCGATCAGCCTGAAGCAGAAAAAGCTGCAGTCAGTCAGCAGGAAACATCAGCATTGGTTGAAAAGCTTTTGCATACTTCAACTTTACTAGCTGACGTACCTGGGTTTAAAACCATATCAGAGCAGCTGATCATAAAAGCAGACCGAATTAAAAATCAGCAGTTCACAGTAGCACTATTTGGGGCCTTTAGTGCAGGGAAATCATCTTTTGCCAATGCATTAATAGGCGAGAAGGTTCTGCCGGTTTCACCAAACCCCACAACTGCAGCCATCAATAAGATTATGCCAATTGATACAGACCATGGGCACGGAACTGTTTTGGTATATGTTAAAAAAGAAGACATCCTCTTTCAGGATATTAATGAATCATTAAAGGTTTTTGGTTTGTCTGCAGTCAATTTGAGTGATGCTCTGCAGAAAATTGATAAGATTTTTCAGCCTGAACAACAAATTGAGGCATATGAGAAAACACATTTTGCCTTTTTGAAAGCATTTTCACAAGGTTTTTCAGAATTTCAAAACAATCTTGGGGAAATGATCACAACCAATCTTAGCGAACTGGCAGATTATGTTGCGAAGGAAGAAAAATCCTGTTTTGTTGACTTAATAGAAGTGTACTATGACTGCCCGCTGACAAGAAGCGGTATTACGCTTGTTGATACTCCAGGAGCAGATTCGATTAATGCCCGTCATACTGGAGTGGCGTTTAATTATATTAAAAATTCAGATGCAATCCTGTTCGTAACCTACTATAATCATGCCTTCTCAAAAGCGGATCGGGAATTTCTCATTCAGCTTGGCCGTGTAAAGGATTCCTTTGAGCTTGATAAGATGTTTTTTATCGTTAACGCTATTGATCTTGCCAACAATGAAGAAGAGCTTGAAGACGTTCGGACATATGTTAAGGAACAGCTGACGCAATATGGAGTACGCCTTCCTTCTGTATATGGTGTATCAAGTTTACAGGCATTAGAGCAAAAGAAAAATAATGGTTCATTACATGAGGGAATGCAGCACTTTGAAGAGCGTTTCTATTCATTTATACATCATGACCTAATGAACATATCGATCTTAAGTGCTAAACGTGAACAAGAAAGATCAAAAGAGCAGCTGAAGGCATTTATTTCGTCTTCAATGGAAGATCAGTCATTAAAAGAGCAAAAAATTCAAGCTTTGGCAGCAGAGCAGCAGCGAATGCAGCATCTTCTCAAAGAACAAAGAACGGATTTGCTGCAGAAAAGATTTACTCAAGAAGCCGACGAGCTAACCTTTTATATAAACCAGAGAGTATTCTTGAGATTTAGTGACTTTGTCAAAGAATCGTTTAATCCCTCCCTGCTAAAAGATGATGGCAGAAATTTAAAACGTGCATTAGGAACAGCTTTAGAAGACTTTCTAAAAAGCTTTGGGTTTGATTTTGCACAAGAAATGAGGGCCACCTCTTTAAGAGCAGAAGTTTTTATAGGAAAAATACTGCAGGAGCAGCATGAACGTTTAATGAATGAACTGAAAGAAATCAATCAAAATATCTCTTTTACTTCATTTGAAAAAGCACAGTTTGAACCTATAGAATTTACAACTGCTTTCTCAGATCTAGATCAGCAGATGTTTAAGAAAGCATTATCTTATTTTAAAAATCCTAAAGCATTTTTTGAGAAAAATGAGCGGAAGCTTCTGGCAGATGAATTGCAGGCTGCAATGGAGGATCCCGCAGATGCATACTTACAAAGGGAAGGGGAGAGGCTGAAAAATCATTATCAACCGCTGTTGACTAATGAATATAGCCGTATAGCAGACTCAATGCTCGAGCAAACCAATGAATATTATAACGGCTTACTTTCTGCGCTTTCTAACCAATATCCAATAGAGAAGTTATATGAAATTGAAAAGCAAATTTCATGATTTTTAGAGGGGTTTTGGAAACAAAATCCCTCTTTCTTATAAGCTTTTTGCTAAAATGACAGCATACTGCAAAAGAAACACAGGAAATGGAGGAGGATTTCAGTTGAGAACAATTGATGCTAACTGGCTTAAACAGCACTTGAATGATGAAAAACTCGTTATCGCAGATTGCCGATTTCATTTAAGTGATCCGGAGGAAGGTGCAAAGTTATATAAAAAAGATCATATTCCTGGTGCGCTTTATTTTGATCTGGAAAAGGATTTATCAGTTCCAGTTCAGCAGCATGGCGGAAGACACCCATTGCCGCCAATGAATAACTTTATCGGGTTATTGGAGCGTTCGGGCATCGACCGGGCAACAACTGTTGTTGCATATGACGGCGGGCAAGGTGCTTTTGCTTCGCGTTTGTGGTGGATGCTTACATATGTCGGTCATGAAAAGGTATATATTTTAAATGGCGGTTATGAAAATTGGAAGAAACAAGATGGTGTCGTAACTGACGAAATTCCAACTCCAGCACCTGTCAGCTATAGTCCGGCCTACAAGCATGACATGATTGCTACATACGAAGAAGTAAAAGAAGCTGTCAGTGAAAAGCTAAATAATATAGTAATGATTGACTCACGTGAGGAGAAAAGATACTTAGGAATAGAAGAGCCAATAGACAAAAAGGCAGGAAGAATACCTGGGGCCATAAACAAAGTTTGGTTTGAAGGACTGGAGAATGGAAGCTTTAAAAATGCAAAAGAACAGCAAAAGAGATTCACAGACATCGACCCTTCTAAAACACTAATCGTCTACTGCGGTTCAGGCGTCACCGCCGCACCAAACTACATTGCCCTAAAAGAAGCTGGCTACCCACATGTCAAACTATACCCAGGCAGCTTCAGCGACTGGATCTCATATGAAGAAAATGAAGTGGAAACGGGTCCATTTAAAGGACTTTAATAGCGTCAATTGTAAAACTGAAGCTTAAAGAGAAGTAAGTATTTATGCTGTATTAAATAGAAGTATCGTTTGATTTCCACTCCATGGTACTCGCTTTCCTGCGGGGGGGGTGCTGAGCCTCCTCGTCGCGCCGAGGAGGCTCAGCTTCCTCCCCTCGGAAAGTGAGTGTCCGCAGCGCAATGGAACGGACTCGTATAAGAGATAATTGAATAACCGTATAAAACGCCTTTTTTGGTATTTTATATCCAGTTTTTAAAGAACTTATTAACCTATGCTATAATAGTATCTACGCAGTTTTCCAAGGAGGAATATAAATGAAAGAAGATAAATCTACTCTACTATTAGTCGACGGAATGGCCCTTTTATTCAGAGCCTATTTTGCAACAGCAGTCAGCGGTCAATTTATGATCAATTCAAAAGGAGTTCCAACCAATGCAGTCTATGGCTTTGTGAAACACTTTTTAACCGCTATGTCTTCATTTAACCCAAGCCATGTAGCTGTGTGCTGGGATATGGGCAGTAAAACATTTAGAACAGAAATGTTTGATGGGTATAAATCTAACAGACCAGAGGCTCCAATTGAGCTTCAGCCACAATTTGAACTTGTAAAAGACGTGGTAGAAGCTTTTGATGTTCCGAACATCGGCTTATCAGGCTACGAAGCAGATGATTGTATCGGCACCATAGCAAGAAGTGCTTCCAAGGAATGCAATGTCATAATCTTGACTGGTGACCAAGATATTTTACAGCTATTAGATGAACAGATCTCAGTTGTTCTTCTCCAAAAGGGATATGGTAATTATAAAGTTCATACAAAAGATACATTCTTCGAGGAAAAAGGCATTACACCCAAGCAGATGATTGATCTAAAGGCTTTTATGGGGGATACAAGTGATAACTATCCTGGTGTTAAAGGAATTGGAGAAAAAACAGCATTAAAGCTGCTTCAGCAGTACGAGCATATTGAAGGAGTACTTGCTCATTTAACAGAGCTTCCAAAAGGGCAAAGAACGAAAATCGAACAAGATCTTGAAATGCTTCACTTAAGCAGACAGTTAGCGGAAATTAAATGCGATGTTCCTGTTACGTGTACACTAGAACAATCGCACTATAAAATAAATCGCGAAAAAGTTCTTGCTAAGTTTACAGAAGTCGAATTCCGCGGACTCCATAAATTCATACAGGAAGAACAGCAATACGCTTAAAATAAATACCAAGATAAAGTGCGTATTAGAAAAAGGCCGACCAGTGATCGGCCTTTTTACTTTTTTTATTTTGTGTTTTTCTTCTTCGCTGCATTCTCAAGCTTGCTTTTAGGCTCCTCAGTAAATTCAGCGTCCTGTCCGTAGCCTTGCGGATTTACACCAGATGCTTTTGTGCCACGGTTATCATTGCCTCTTCTGCTCATCTCTTCATTCACCTCTCTTTTATGATCGATGTTTAGTAGTATGACCGAAAAGGAATAATTACACTACACAAACTCCAAAATAAACAGGAGGTGATGATATGAATAAAGGAGTCTACATAGCACTCTTAAGTATAGGACTTGCTCAAGGGTTAAAAATTCCGATCCATTATGCAAAAGAAAAAGAATTGCGGCCAGAACTCTTTTTTCAAACAGGAGGGATGCCTAGTTCACATTCAGCTGGAGTCTCCTCTCTGACGACATTCATTGCATTACAAAGAGGAGTTCCAACAGTTGATTTTGCGCTATCCCTAGTTTACGGACTTATTGTCATGTATGATGCACAGGGGATCCGCCGTCAAACGGGCGAACTTACACTAAAGGTAAATAGCCTTGGTGAACTAGTCGATAAAATCAATGCAGATGATACAGTTGAATTTAAAGAGGAAAAGCCAAAGAAGCTAAAAGAAATGCTGGGACATCAGCCTCAGGAGGTAATTGGTGGAGCGATACTCGGAGTTATTACAGGTACAATCGGCTATTATTTGACCAAAAAAAGGTAGATAATTGTCGAAATTTACGGTAATATTTGAGGAGGAATGCTTTGTCAATTAGGGAGAGGAATGAATATGACTGTAAAAACAGTGGAAGAATATGTTCGTTTTTTAGAAAGCAAAGGCTTTCAGCTGAAAGAAGATGCCATTGGTTTTATCTACTTCGGCAAGCATTATACGAATGCTGGGGATGAACTTGTGAATGCAGCTTTAGAACTTACTCTAAAAATACAAAAGTCATTTGATGGCAGTTTTTATATGTCCTTACTTGAAATGCTCACAACTCATGGTATAAAAAATAGGCAGGAAGCCATACAATTTGTAAAAGAAAAGCATTTGCTTGCCATATAATTGAATAAAGACTAAGAAGGCGTGCAACCACACGCCTTTTCTTTTTTATCCATGTGCCATAAGGCTTTAACAGAACAGGTCCTGAGCCTATATTAAGGCTCATTTTTAAAATGTTGAGTGCACAATAAAGATCTTTAAGCTTCGAGCTGTGCTTTATTGCTTTTTTTCGGAATCTCAGCAAAAATCATCCCGGCAAAAATGAATCCGCAGCCAATAACGGCGGTTGAAGCTAATCGTTCATCATTCCATAAATAGCCTGCTAAAGCTGCAAAAACCGGTTCAGTCGCAAATATTAGCGCAACTCTTGCTGGTGTCGTATATTGCTGAAATGCTGTTTGTGCTAAAAACGCAAGAGCAGTAGCAAATACGGATGTAATCAGGAGCGCCATTATAACATCCACATTAAACATAATTGATGGGTTTAGAACAGTTTGCCAATCTTCTGTCACTATAGAAAAAATCATAGAGAGCAGAGAAACAAACAGCAATTGCACAATCGTTAAAGGAAGCACGGCATGCTTGCTGCTGTATTTTCCGGTCATAATAATATGCATGGCAAAGCCAATTGCGCATATAAATATGTAACCATCACCGATATTTAAGGAAACGGTATCCGTCATAGTCAGTAAATATAATCCCCCTGCAGCAACGATAGCACCGATTAAAGCATTTCTGCCAGGGTTTAATTTGAATAGCAAACATGAAAACAAGGGCACAAGCACAACGCTTAAACCAGTAATAAAGCCTGCTTTTGAAGAAGTGGTGTAAAGAAGGCCGACTGTTTGAAAAGCATAGCCAATAAATAACCAAAATCCAATTTTCATACCTGCAGCAATCAAATTTTTATTAAAATGGACCAGTTTGTTTCTATTAAAAACAATCTGTAAGAGGAATAATAATAATCCTGCTATAAAAAATCGGATTGCATTGAATGTAAAAGGCTCTAAAAAAGCAATCGCATTTTGGACAACAACAAATGTCAGGCCCCATACGAAGGCTACAAGAAGAAGTGAGATATGGGCAACACTATGTTTATTATTAATCACTGTTCAATATCCTTTGTATTATTTTTTCGAATGGCAGCGCGAGCTAAATCATCAGCACTTTTATTTTCAGAGCTAGGCACCCATTTTATAAAAAAAAGCGGCAGCTGCTTGCTTAACAGTAATGCCTGTTCTAATAATGGGGAATATCTTTTATTTTTTACAAATTCTTTCTCCATTGCAGCGTTAACAAGCTGTGAGTCGGTGCGAAATGAAACCGTCTGATAATTTTTCTGAATACAAATTTCCAGAGCTTTTATTAACGCATGATATTCTGCTTCGTGATTCTCCATAATACCTAATGGAATCGAGTGCCTTTCAACATTGCCATTGGCTTTTATAAATATGCCAGCACCGCTGGGTCCAGGGTTCCCGGCACTTGCTCCGTCAATATATACTTCAATCATTCATGATCCTCCATCAAATCCTGTAAATTATGTAAGCTAAAAATAAGTGTATCATAAAAGTATCACCACCTAAACTACATGATTTGCTTCAAATTAGGAAGAAAGGATAAAATAAATGAAATATAAATTAGAATGGAATTATAAATTAAAAGGAAATTCAAATGTATTTTTTACATCAGATTGGCTGACAGGTGAATTGGCTCTTTTAACAGGAGAAGAACTTACTAAGTCTGGCCGGGCTTCAGATATGGTATATTATGATGAACGCGGTACATCCTGGACGTTAAAGGAACTGGGAAAACTGCTGGAAGAAATTGAGGAAGAACCCCATGATATCGTCGTTTATTTTGATGGGGGCTATGATAAACAGGAACAGCTGGCAGGATTAGGGGCTGTGATTTATTATAAACAGGGCAAAAAAAAATACCGTCTGCGTGCTAATGAATTGCTGCATGAGATTGATGATAATAATGAAGCTGAATATGCAGCATTTTATTTTTGTGTTAATATGCTTGAAGAAATGGGTGTCCGCCATATGAGCTGTGAATTTAAAGGTGACTCACAAGTCGTTTTGAATCAGCTGGCTGGCGAGTGGCCGTGCTATGAAGAAAATTTAAATCGATGGCTCGACCGCATCGAAGCAAAAATAAAGAAACTTGGATTAATACCAGCATATTCGCCGGTAGGAAGAAATGAAAATAAAGAGGCAGATAAACTTGCCACTCAAGCAATTGAAGGGAAAAGCATCCACAGCAAAATACAAATGATATAAGGAGCGGAGGTGTAAGGGTTATGGAAAGAAAAAAAGTGATCCAAGAGGCAGAATCCATTATGGAAGCATATTGTAAAGGCTGTTTCTTGCATCAGCATCATAAGGAGGAAAAAGGAAGGCGCTTTGCACACCGCTTCTGCATCACACAGTGTACAGTGGGGAAGAAAATAAAATCAATTGGAAAAGAATTGTGCTGATTCACCAGAAGTTGAAAGTCCTAAAGAATGACAAAAGGCTGGCACAAGGCCAGCCTAGTTTATTATAAGATTATAGTTTTACTACGTTAGCAGCTTGAGGTCCGCGATTTCCTTCAACGATTTCGAAAGAAACTTCTTGACCTTCTTCTAAAGATTTGAAACCGTCACCTGTGATAGCTGTGAAGTGAACGAATACATCGTCTCCGCCCTCAACTTCGATAAAACCGAAACCTTTTTCATTGTTGAACCATTTTACTTTACCGTTTTGCATGTTAACTTTTCCTCCTAAACCTTAGAAGACACCTATGTGCCTAAGATAAATATTATCACTCAACTTAAACATATTACAAATAAATTGTATATATTCTGTTAAATGATGATTATAATATACACGAATGCCTGGCCACAGTCAAGGTTCAAGACCGCAAAAATTGGAAAAAAACCTAAAATATTAACAAAATTTAAAAAATAATATTTTTGATGAAAATGCACATAAAAATCTTCCTTCCTCATACTAATATTTTAAACTCTGAGAAGAGGGTGAGAGAATATGTTCAGGTTTTCAATTGATGATTTAGAATGGATTTTAAGATTTTCTCCAAACTTTCATCTTGATGAAGATATTAAACAAGCAATAATCAACTCTATTCGGCTGATAGGAAAAGAGATCCTGGCATACTCTCATGGCGATTCTTTTATTATCATGAATGATCGAGTTGGATTAATTGTGTTTCATGTTGAAAAAATCCCATCTCACATTCTAACCGTAGCAAATGTTGTCAGTATGAATCGCTTTTATGTGCTTGAACATATGACGATCACTCCTTTTAAAAAGAATGGTTAAAAGCAGCAAAGTTTTTATAAAAGAATAAGGTTCTAATGTAAAAATCGGCTAATGGCCGATTTTTTTTCTTTTGAATTGACAAATAACTAAAAACAGTTAAAATGTTGCACTAAGGAAACAATTATTGCTTAATAAAAAAAACGTGTCTTATGTTAAAATGTGTGCACTAAGCATAAAATTGTGCATATACTCATCTAAGACTGAACTAAATAATTTCCAAAGGGAGATGGGGAGAAAATGAAAAAGCTGTTAGGGTTAACTATTGCAATGCTTGTAATGATTTTGGCGGCGTGTTCAGGTGAGTCAGCATCGGAGGATTCAACACAATCAGACGGTGAAAAGCTAACTGTGACAACAACGATTGGGCAAATAGCTGATGGAGTAAAAAATATTGGCGGAGACAAAGTGGAAGTTATTAGTTTAATGGGACCTGGAACAGATCCTCATCTTTATAAGGCAACACAGGGCGATATCGCAAAGTTTGAAGAAGCAGATGTTATCTTTTATAACGGATTGCACCTGGAAGGTAAAATCTTAGAAGTCCTTGAAAAAATGAATGCTGATAAGCCAACATATGCAATCGCTGAAAATGTCAGTGAAGGCGAATTGCTTGAAGATGCTGAAGATAGCTCAGCTGCGGATCCCCATGTATGGTTTGATATTGATCTGTGGAAGCAGGCCTTAAAGAAGGTTGAAGAAGGGCTTATAGAGGTAGACCCGGATAACCAGGCATATTATGAAGAAAATGCTCAGAAATATTATGCTGAATTGGATGATTTAAAAGAATTTGCTGCAGAAGAAATGTCAAGCATTCCTGAAGATCAACGAGTTCTTGTAACTGCTCATGATGCATTTGGCTACTTTGGAAATGCTTACGATATGGAAGTAATGGGTTTACAAGGCATTAGCACAGAATCTGAATATGGTCTAGGGGACGTACAATCATTAGTAGATACATTAACAGAGCGTGAAATTAAGGCAGTATTTGTTGAGTCCAGTATTTCTGAGAAATCAATTAACGCTGTTATTGAAGGTGCAAAAGACAAAGGGCACACAGTAACGATTGGCGGAGAGCTATACTCTGATGCAATGGGCGAAGAAGGTACAGAAGAAGGAACGTATATCGGCATGTATAGACATAATGTTGAAACGATCGCTGATGCACTGAAATAAGGAGTGGAAATGATGAATCCAGTCGTTGTAAAAGGATTAACTGTCGCATATCAAGAAAAACCAGTTCTAAAGGATATAAACTTTGAGGTGCCAGAAGGAAAGCTAATTGGAATAATTGGGCCAAATGGAGCTGGCAAATCAACGTTAATAAAAGCCATTTTGGGGTTAATTCCTAAGGCGTCAGGACAGATTCAAATCTACAATAAACCGTATCGGGCGAAGGATCGGATTGTAGGGTATGTTCCGCAGAGAGGATCTGTTGATTGGGATTTCCCGACTAATGCACTTGATGTTGTGCTGATGGGCAGATATGGTCATGTTGGCTGGTTTAAAAGACCAGGCAAAAAAGATGAAGCTTTTGCTCTGGAATGTTTAAGGAAAGTCGGAATGGCTGATTTTGCAGACCGCCAAATTAGCCAGCTTTCAGGCGGGCAGCAGCAGAGAGTATTTCTTGCTAGAGCACTGGCACAAGAGGCAAAGGTTTACTTTATGGATGAACCATTTGTTGGTGTCGATGCAGCAACGGAACGTGCGATTATTGATTTATTAAATGATTTGAAAAACCAAGGGAAAACAGTGCTTGTTGTTCATCATGACCTGCAGACTGTAAAAGAGTACTTCGATCATGTTCTGCTTTTAAATGTTGAAGCAATTGCGTCAGGGCCGACAGAAAGCACTTTTACAATGGAAAACCTTCATCAAACATACGGAGGGAAGCTGGCGTTTTTAGAGAAAGGCCAGGTCATGGTAGAACAAAAATGAGGTGCCTGCAATGAATGATTTGATGAATATGGTCTTGAATAACGCTAATACGCAATGGGTACTGCTCGCAACCATGTTGTTAGGCATTGCGAGCGGTGTCCTTGGCAGCATCGCTTTATTAAGGAAGCAAAGTTTAATCGGAGATGCAGTTGCACATGCCGCTTTGCCGGGAATTTGTATTGCCTTTATGTTTACAGGGGAAAAATCATTAATTACTTTACTGATCGGTGCAACGATTACAGGGCTTTTAGCAGCCTACTGCATTCAATTTGTGGTCTCCAATTCTATTATTAAAGAAGATACAGCAATCTGTTTAATTCTTTCCGTCTTTTTTGGCTTTGGCATTGTGCTGTTAACAAAAGTAACGCAATCTCCGGCAGGCAATAAAAGCGGATTAAGCGATTTTATTTTCGGGCAGGCAGCATCACTTGTTGGCAGTGATGTTAAAATGATGGCCATTACAGCTGCTGCATTAATTGTCATCACTGCCTTAATCTTTAAAGAGTTAAAGGTACTGACATTTGATCCGGAATTTGCAAAAGGACTTGGCCTTCCGGCTGGATTTCTTAATCTGGTATTTTTATCTTTATTGGTGGCTGTCATTGTAATCGGTATTCAGGCAGTAGGTGTTATTTTAATGGCGGCATTGCTTATTACTCCTGCAGTTGCTGCGCGCTATTGGACGGATTCTTTAGGTAAAATGATTGTTATATCCGGAATCTTTGGAGCGATCTCGGGTGTGGCTGGCACATTAATCAGCACCTTGGGAGAAGGCCTTGCTACCGGACCGTTTATTGTTGTAACAGCAACGGCATTATTCTTATTCTCTATGTTCTTTGCACCAGGAAGAGGCATTGTAACGAAAGCCATTAAGAGACAATTAAATCATAAGAAGATTAATAGAGAACTGACAATGCAAAAGGAAAGAGGCGAGTACCTATGAGTTACGAGGCATGGATCATTCTAATCGGATCAATGGCTGGCATTACTTGTGGGATTACAGGCTGCTTTCTCATTTTGCGGAAACTTTCAATGCTGGCGGATGCCATTAGTCATACAGTTTTGCTTGGGATTGTGCTGGCCTTTTTAATAAGTCAAAGCATGAATGGAATTTATATGCTCATTGGAGCAGCAGTTGTTGGACTGTTAACAGCTGTTTTTGTTCAGCTGCTCCACAGCAGCGGTGTACAGGAGGATGCCTCTATCGGAGTGGTATTTACGTTCCTATTCGCAATAGGTGTTATATTAATTACCCTCTATGCAGGTGATGTGCATCTCGATGTGGATCATGCACTAATGGGAGAAATCGCATTTGTGCCATGGGATACAGTGCAAATTGGTTTTCTGCCGGAACTTCCGAAGGCGTTTTTAATGTTATCAGCAGTATTGCTGATCGTTCTAGGTATTATTTTCCTTTTCTATAAGGAACTGAAAATTACATCTTTTGATCCTGCTATGGCCGCTGCAATTGGAATCCCAGTACTATTCATTCATTATTTGCTGATGGGAATGGTTTCTCTTACAACAGTCGCATCCTTTGATAGTGTCGGTGCCATTCTCGTTGTTGCCATGCTGATCGCACCAGGGGCTTCTGCCTATTTATTAACAGATAAAATGAGTGTGATGCTTATTTTAAGTGGAGTGTTTGGAGTAGCTGCAGCTATAATAGGATACTATGCTGCTATGCTGTTTAACGTATCCATCTCTGGAAGCATGGCCGCAGTCAATGGAATATTATTTGCTCTCGTCTTCTTCTTTTCTCCAACAAAAGGGTATCTATTTAAAAAATTTGCATTAAAAAAAGTAAAATATGGTTCCGAACAATAAAGGTTAAATAAATGAATAATAGTTTAATTGTAAAGAACGACAAAAAATAGTCGTTCTTTTTTCCTTTCGCTTCAGCTCAATTACAGGTAAAATAGAAACTATTATTAGAACACTTGGAAGTGAAACGCTATGAAACTTATCATTGCTGAAAAACCAGATCAAGGTTTAACTCTAGCCTCAATCTTCAAAATGAAAAAACACCAAGGATTTGTTGAAATCCTCCCTGCTGATCTATTCCCCGAAGGAGCCCTTGTCACATGGGCAGTTGGCCATTTATGCCAGCTGTCAGCTCCAGAAAAATACCATTCATCCTGGAAAAAATGGTCACTAATAAATCTGCCTATTATTCCTGAGCAGTTTCAGTATGAAGTAACAAAGGATAAGGCGAAACAATTTAATGTCATAAAAAAACTCGTACAGGATAAGCGAGTAACAGAAATTATTCATGCTGGTGATGCTGGGAGAGAAGGAGAATTGATCATCCGAAATGTGCTTCGTGTTGCAGGTGCAAAGCAGCCCATGAAACGATTGTGGATTTCTTCCTTAACACCCAAATCTATAAGAGAAGGCTTTTCATCATTACGATCAGAGTCAGATACGCGTAACCTCTATTATGAAGCCTATACGAGAGCATGTGCTGATTGGGTAGTAGGGATGAATGCGTCTAGACTTTATAGTCTTCTGCTCAAAGAAAAAGGCTTTTCTGACGTCTTTTCTGTCGGCAGAGTGCAGACACCAACATTAGCTTTAATCGTGAAAAGAGAAAAGGAGATTGAACGTTTTGTTTCAGAACCTTTTTGGGAAGTAACTGCCGAGTTTAACATGAATGGCAAAACATATCAGGGGAAATGGGAAAAGGATGGAGAGTCCAGAGCAAAATCTAAAGAGCTCGCTGAAAAAATTGCTGCTTTTTGCAAGGGGAAAAACGCAGAAATAACAGAAGTGAAAAAGGAAAAGAAGGAATATTTGCCTCCTATGCTATTTAATTTATCTGCATTACAGGCCGATGCAAACCGCAAATATAAATATCCTCCCAAAAAAACACTTGATATTCTGCAAAAACTTTATCAAAAAGGTTTTGTTTCCTATCCTCGTTCCGATTCACGGCATGTAACAGCTGGAGAAGCAGAAATGTTTCCGGACATCTTAGCGAAACTGTCAGGTTTACAGGAACTCAATGCCTATTTTCCTCTGCCAAAAAAAACGCTTTTAGGCAACAAACGATATGTCGATGATAAAAAAGTAACCGATCACTATGCAATCATTCCGACTGAACAGGTTCCTTCAATCGAAAAGCTTTCTTCTGATGAACAAAAGATTTATATGATGATTGCGCGCAGTTTAATTGCTGCATTTCATGAAAAGTCTGTGGTGGAATATACAGAGGTTGCAACGCTTGTAGATGCAAGAGCAATGTTTAAATCAAAAGGAAAAGTACAGCAGGAACTTGGCTGGCGAAAGGTCATCCCATTAGTGGAGAAAGATAAGGAGCCAAAGCTGCCAATTTTATCGACTGCTGAAAAAGGACAGGTTCTAAAAACAGAAGTTAAAGAAGGCAAGACACAGCCGCCCAAAAGATATACAGAAGGACAGTTGATTACATTAATGAAAACGGCAGGCAAGCATCTGGAAGATAAAGAGCTTGAACAGATGCTGAACAAAACAGAGGGCCTAGGCACAGAGGCAACAAGGGCAGGGATTATTACCATGTTAAAGGATCGTGGCTATATTGATATCCAAAAAAATATTGTCTATGCTACCTCTAAAGCGAAAATCCTAATTAGTGCAATCGGTGAAGAGATACTGGCTTCACCAGAAATGACGGCTAAATGGGAAACGAGACTTCAGCAGATTTCTGAAGGAACCGCGTCACCTAAACAATTTATGGAACAAACAAATAAAATGGTCCTTCACCTGATTCAGGCATCATCCGAGAATAAAGAAAAATGGAAATTTGCACAAGAGGACCAAGATAATTTCACTCCAAGAACATATAAGCAAAAAAGAACCGTTTCACTAGGGAAATGCTTGCTTTGTGATGGAAAAGTAGTTGATAAAGGTTCCTTTTATGGATGTTCCAATTATAAGAAAAGCAAATGCAGCTTTAGTTTATCAAAAAAAATCTTAAATAAAACGATTACCCAAAAGAACATCAAATTGATATTGAAGGATGGCCAGACAGAATTGATTGAGGGGTTTACCAGCAAGGAAAAAGTGTTTTCAGCCAAGCTGGCATGGGATCAGAAAGAGCATAAGCTGAAATTTATTTTTGATAAGAGCCCGGTATGATTGTGAGCAGGTGTTATGCATCTCTGCTTGATTGTAATTTTGGCTCATTTCTAATTTGCAAAAACCTAATTTTTAGACATAAGCTTGTCTGTTATCACCATCTTGTAGTAAACTTTTTAAAGGCAATTGTTATATTTGCCATACATCTTATTCTGATGATTGCATTAAAAATGATTGAAATGGCTTAGTGTGTATAATTACATCGAGCTACAAATATAAATGAGAAATAGACAAGTTATTTCAGCGTCCAGTATCTCAGGAATGACGGTACTAATCATGGCGCTAGCGTTTTTCTTTTAGGAGGTACCCTATGCCAACACCGAGTATGGAAGATTATATTGAGCAAATATATATCTTAATTGAAGATAAAGGATATGCCCGTGTATCCGATATAGCAGAAGCGTTATCCGTTCATCCATCGTCTGTTACCAAGATGGTTCAGAAATTGGATAAAGATGAATATTTAGTATATGAAAAGTATAGAGGTCTCGTTTTAACAGCAAAAGGCAAAAAAATTGGCAAGCGGTTAGTGTACAGGCATGAATTACTTGAACAGCTTCTCAAAATCATCGGTGTGAAAGACGAAAATATCTATCAGGATGTTGAAGGAATTGAACACCATTTAAGCTGGGACGCAATAGACCGCATTGGGGATCTCGTCCAATATTTTGAAGAAGATGAAAATCGAATAAATGCACTAAGAATTGTTCAAAAAAATAATGAAAATGCATAAAAATTGAAAAATGCACAGAACCCTTGTGTATTTTTTTATTTTAATCATTTGAGAAAAGGCTTACAATTGAAACAAATAAAAGGGAGTGGTTGAGAAGATGCGAACAGAAAAAGAGAAAATGTTGGCTGGGGAAATGTATGACCCATTTGATCCTGAATTGCTGCATGCCCGTACAGAGGCCCGAAAAAAGGTGCGTCTTTATAATCTTTCATTAGAATTTGAGCATGAAGAAAGAATGCTCATGTTAAAAGAATTGCTAGGTTCTACAGGAGAGAATTTGTATATGGAACCCAATATTCGCTTTGATTATGGCAGCAATACGCATGTTGGCGAAAACTTTTTTGCTAATTTTGATTGTGTCATTCTTGATGTTTGTGAGGTCAAAATTGGTGATAACTGCATGATGGCACCTGGTGTACATATTTATACGGCCACACATCCTCTTGATCCAGCTGAAAGGAACTCGGGCAAAGAATACGGCAAACCAGTAACAATCGGCAATAATGTGTGGATAGGCGGAGGAGCGATCATCAATCCTGGCGTAACAATTGGAGACAACGCTGTCATCGCATCTGGTGCGGTTGTTACAAAACATGTTCCTTCCAATACTGTCGTTGGAGGAAATCCTGCAGTAATAATTAAACAGTTGGATTTATCATGAAAAAGAGGGTGGGACATAAGTATTTAACACAACCACAGAACCGAATGATTAGGAAGTGAATCTTTCTAACCATTCGGTTTTTTATTTGTTTAACATTTAATTTTTTAAACATGAGTGAATTGGAACGGAGGACCCTCGACTCCTATGGGCAATAGAGGATAAGCTGAGACTTTGCTCCGAGGAGGCTCAGCTTCCTCCCCATGGAAAGCGAGAGTCCGGAACACAGATGGAACGGACTTGTGTAAACACGTAAACCTTGAAAATGAACATTCGTGTTTTAGTAATAGTAGTTTCGTTTTGTCCCAGCTCTTTTTATTATGCTGTTTATTTTTACCTTATAAGGGCTAATGATTAAATAAATAGTTTTATATCAGACATAGATAGGATTGTTATGAATAAGTCTAGAATGTACATAGGATGAAACTTTTGAGCAGGAATATCGTATATAAATGGGAAGATGGTGAGAAATGATATGAAAAAATGGAGCGAAGAGTCAGAGAAACAGTGGAATAGACGATCTTCCACCTGGCATGCAAGCAGCAAAACGATGTGGGAAGAAGGCAGCCGAAAAGATATTATCCCCTTTTTTTGCGAATCGGTGCCTGAATTTTCAAAAGTGTGTGATCTCGGCTGCGGAGATGGATTTGGTTCGTTGAAACTAGCAGAAAAAGGCTATGAAGTGACAGGCTATGACGTCTCAGAAGAAATGATACATAGAGCAAAAGAAACAAATAAACAAAATCACGCTCAATTCATTAAAGGTGATATCACTGAGCTGCAATTACCAGAAAATTCATATGATGCCGTCATCGCAATTAATTCGCTGGAATGGACTGAGGATCCATTGCGGGTTTTAATGCATATCAAACATATGGTAAAGCGTGGAGGTTATGCTTGTGTTGGTGTATTAGGACCAACAGCAGGCCCGAGAAACAGCAGTTTTCGAAGATTGTATGGCGATCAGGTGATCTGCAATACTATGATGCCCTGGGAATTTGAAGCCTTAGCTCAGGAAAATGGATGGGAAAAAGCTGCGGAACTGCCTGTGTATAAAAAAGCAGCAGATCAGGTACCCAAGGGTTCACTTCCAGTCGAACTTAAGCAGGCACTTTCTTTCATGTGGGTGTTTATGCTTAAAAATAGAAAAGAGGAGGAAATTGAAAATGAGCAGATATTCGATTGACGAATTTGTAAATCAAACAAAGCAAGAGGACAAAGGGGAAGGTTTGTTTGAATTAGAGACCCCTAGAATGCTGGAAATCAACTTATCCAATCAAATTTGGGCAAAATCGGGTGCGATGATTTCTTATCGGGGTCAAATTAAATTTGAGCGTGAAGGTATTCTAGAGCACGGATTAGGAAAAATGTTTAAAAAAGCGTTAACAGGTGAAGGAACTTCTTTAATGAAGGCAACTGGGAACGGAAAATTGTATTTAGCCGATCAAGGAAAAAAGATCTCAATATTACAACTCAATGGCGAATCTATTTTTGTCAATGGGAATGATTTGCTCGCTTTTGAACCATCAATTGACTGGGATATTAAATTGATGAGAAAAATTGCGGGAATGATGAGCGGAGGTTTATTTAATGTCCGTCTTGAAGGTGCAGGGATGGTGGCTATTACCTCTCATTATGAGCCATTAACATTGCTTGTCACGCCGGATAATCCTGTTTATACAGATCCGAACGCCACAGTCGCTTGGTCTGGAAATCTTCAGCCGGAATTTGTTACAGATGTATCCTTTAAAACATTCATCGGCAGAGGAAGCGGAGAATCGATTCAAATGAAGTTCGAAGGAAACGGATTTGTTGTGGTGCAGCCGTTCGAGGAAGTTTACTTAGGGGAACAACAAAAATAAGCTCCCCTTTAATTGTCTTTAAAATAACGTTTATTAAACACAACATCAATATTAAACTTAGCGTCTTCTGCTCGATTACCTTTATCAATTATACCAACTGTTACATCATCAAAAACATTTTTTAATATTTGATTACACAGTTTAAAGTTTTTATCCTCTGATGCAGACTTATATATTTCATAGGCATTCAGAAGCAAACTAGAAAAGTCTTTAAGTGTTATTTTTAAATTATCCTCATTGTTATTAGCAGGTAGGGATGAGCTTTGTACGGATTTAATTTTCTTTATTTCATCCTCAAGCTTATCTCTTCTTTTTATAAATTCATTATCATCATAGATACCTGACTCATATTTCTCATAAACAAAATCTAATCTGTTTTGCAAGGCTTTCAGTTCTTTTTCAGTGTTAGTGCTTATCACATCATACACTTCAATATTATTATCACTCTCACTAAAAATTGAGTCATATAGCTTACGGTACTGTTCTATATCTATATTTGAAAATTGATACATAGCTTCAACTAATGCTTCTTCTACACTTCTGTATTCGAGACTGCCACAATCATTAGTGTAATAGTTTGAGCATCTTACTCGCTCAACGTACCTTGTTGATATTTCACCGTTCTTCTTTTTCCAATGACGAGTATATAAATTAGCAGTCATTTTATATCCACATGCTGCACATCTAACAATACCTGTCAATTCCTTCTCTTCTTGATTTTCATTTAGCGAAGGTTTCTTTTTAACACTCTTCATTTTTGATTGAGTAGTTTCCCATAGTTCTTCAGATACGATAGCTTCATGAGCTTCTTTAACAATAATATGCTCATCTTCGGGTCTTGCTGTTTTCTTACCGTTTTTACTCTGAGTCGTTCTGTAGCGAATTTCTCCTTTGTAAACTGGGTTCGTTAATATGTTTTTGACAGCACCAATTGTCCAAGTAGACTTGCCACTTGCTGTTTTTATGCCCATCTTAGAAAGGTAAGTGGATATGGATCTGATTCCCTTCGGTCTGCCACCGTTTAATCCATTGTTGTAAAGTTCATAAATCAAGCGAACAATTTTTGCTTTCTCTTCATTAGGAATAAGTATCATTTTCTGTTCATCAACGTCATATCCATAGGCTGAATTTCCACCCATAAACTTTCCTTGCATTGAATAGGTATGCTTTGCTCCAATCATTCTTGAACGAATGCTCTCAAACTCTTCACGAGATAAAAACATTTCGAAGCGTATTTGCCTTAAGTCACTTTCATTTTTAGGATCATAAATTTTATAAGGAGTTATAATATAGATTCGATGCTCTATTATTAGATCATAAATTACACCCATATCACTCATTGAACCACGACCAAGACGAGAAATCTCTTTCACTGCTATTGCATCATAAATTCCATTTTTTAATTCATTGATAATCTCCTGAAACACTGGTCTAGTAGATATTTTATCTCCACTGCCTATTTCCTGTTTCTGGGTATATGGAATTCCCATACCATCCAAAACATTTGTCATTAAAGCTTTTTGTTCCGATAGAGTATCTTCTCCGGTTCTTTTTTCTCTCTCTTCGTCTTTTCTTGATCTTCTAAGATAATTGATGATTTTAGTAAATGCGACTTCGCTTTTATGGTTCATAAAGGTCTCCTTTGTGTATAATAGTTTTGCTAGTTATTATACAACAAAAGATTTAAGTTGTGGTAGGGTAAAATGATAGGAAAGATAGGAGGGGTTGAGGGAAGGGTAAATGGTAGTTAATATTTATACGAAATTACATCAAAATATACAATAATATGCGTCATTTATTCACTCTTTATACACTAATTTCACTATAAAATTTGTCTTTTAATCGAAGTATAATGAAAGAAACTTAGGGTAAGATATAATTACACCATTGAACTCACATCCAATGGAAACAGAAGAGAGACAACCTCTCTATTTCGTCTCTCTTCTATCAAATGTTAATTGATTTGTGATATAGAACCATCGCTATTAACTGTTACAGATTGTACCTCTAATTGAGCATTTTGTGCCATTTTACCATTAGGATTAAAGAAATACCATTTACCATCTACGCACAACCAACCAGTAATCATAACTCCACTACGATGCAAATAGTACGATGTATTTTTATGCTTCAGCCATCCAGTTTTCATGCTGCCATCATTGTCAAAGAAGTACCACTGACCATCAATTACTTTCCAACCTACAACCATATCTCCAGAAGGATTCAGATAATACCATTTACTCTTATCTTTTACCCAACCAGTTTGCATTGTTCCATTAGCAGCTAAGAAGTACCATTTTCCTTTGTCTTTAATCCAACCTGTAGCCATTTCAGGTTTTAAATAATACCACATGCTTTTATCTTTATGCCAACCAGTCTTTGCTACATTGTTGGCATAATAGAACCATGTGCTATTCTCTTTTAACCATCCATTTTTCTTAGCGGTAGCAATAAATTTACCTGCGACAACATCTTTATAACTCCAGTTGTCACCCGGACAATTTTTCCAAGAGTATCCCGGACATTCTTGGTGTCCTAGTATACGAGTTAACTTAGGTAAGGCTCTTTGTAGTTCTTTAATCAGTAAGTAGAGGGAGAGTATCTGTGCATCTGTAGGTTTTTCTTTACCTTTGCGAAAATCACCAGCTACACAGATTCCAATGGAACGAGTATTAGTATTGCCAGCATGGTAAGTTCTGCGGTCTAAATCATCTGTTTGCCAAATAGTCCCCTCCCATGTGATAACAAAAGGGTATGCGCACCCATGCCAACCGTTTTTATCAATGTGTGTATTTGCAAATGCTTGTGGAGTAGATCCTGCTAATTTCATTGCAGTTAGAGAGTGATGAATTACAATTGTATCTTTACATGCTGTACCAACATAGGGATAACGACCATTACGTCTGATAGTATTTCTTATATCTTTGTACTTTGGCAAATCTTTAATAGCCAATTTGATCATCTCCTTGTAAAATAAAAAAAGACTGCCCAAGAGGACAGTCCATGTAGTATTACTTATTATTAAGTTCTTTTAACACTTCATCTGCTTTTTGTGCATTCCGGCTAAAACTATTGTTCTTCCACCAACTCCAAATTGACGCTACTACTGTAAATAATGCCGACACTCCTTGCTCAACCTGTGCATCATCAAACGGCAGGGGAGATAAACCTGACATTACTAACACCTGATTGAGTAAAGCAACAGCCAATACGATTGTACGAATTAATACCATTTTATCCATTATGTATTCCTCCTTGAATTTAAATTCCAGTGATTAACTTAGCAACATCTACACCAGCAATTGATGCTCCAGAAAGAATTAAAATTATAATCAAAATGATTTTGATAATCTTTCCAAATCCGTCACTAAGAAAAGATTGATACCAAGTTGTATGTAATTTTGAACTATCTTGTACTTCTTGACGTAATCCGGCAATATCATTGTTAACTTGAGTAAATTGTCTTTCTTGATTTCTTAATATTTCAGTTTGTTGAATTGAATTCTCTTTTAGAGAATCGATTACATCTCTAAAGTATTTATTATTTTCTTTGGCTTCTTCTTTAATTTCCTTGATGTCTTCTTCAATATGTTCAATTCTTACATTTAGGGCATCAGTGCTAACCTGATTCATAATAAACACTCCTAGTTATTAATTTATTTAACAATTGAAAATAACCACCTCCTAACGTATAATTAAGTTGTGGTATTAACCATAAGAAAAGACACTATCGCTCTTAGTAGGGGAGATAGTGTCTTTTTTGTTTTGCTTAAGTTTAGACATAATAAAAAAGTTTGTGAAAAGTTAGCTTTTAACCCCCTTGATATATAAGGGTTTCTATCTGAATTTCACAAACTTTTTCTTATTTTTTCCAATAAAATGACTGTTTCATTGTTCAAACAAAAGAAAAAGACACTCGATATTTTAGAGTGTCTTTATACATCATATAGGGCATGTAGCTTTCTACGAGCTTCTTTTTCTTCATCTGCAGTTAATTCTTCGTCATCTAATTTAAATTCATAATGTTGAACCAAGATGCCGTACAACTCGCCTTCTTCAATGCCACAACGCTTTAATAATTCTTCCAAATCAGCCACCTCCATATTTGTTAATTTATTTTATGAAGATGGCTGATTGTCTTATAACAATTACCGCGCAATTTCCTCCAATTGACTATTAACCAAATACAGAATCATATAAGAATTTTAGATGTTCTGCTACAGTTTTTTCTCTTGGGGTTTCCGTTACAAGTGCATTTTTGAGTTTAATATAACTTGTAGTGTCTGGGAATGTGTTAAAAACAGTGTAGTCCTCAATGTAAATCTTACACTCAAAATCACTTGTCGTATTCCATGAAACTTTGGAAACATTTCTAAAGCCATTTACCATTACAAGGTCGTTACTTATCTGATCTCCACTTGTTGAAGAATATATTGCCCATTTGCCTGATGCGCTTTTCTTTATATAAAGGTTTGTGAAGGATGTTCCCATTGTTTGACGAAGTTCTATCCTTAGTCCAGTATTTTTCAGTACTGCATAATTAGGGTCATTTTTATCAATAGAACCACGTAGAATAGTGACAGGCTTTTTCATTACATAGTTATCTTCAGTTAATTCAAACACTGATTTATTAAGAGATTTATTCTTTGTAAACTCAGTTACGGAGAAGTTTTCGATAGGATAGTATGTGCTCCCGGAAGGAACAGCATCAAGTACCGAATAGTCTTTTATTGTAATCAATGCTTTCATCTTTCGTGCGCTTAAATATCCGCCCTCGCTCATTGTTTGCTGACCGTTTTTTAAAGGTATTGCGTAAGATACTGAATCACCAGTAAGAGCATCAAAGAAGTACCATTTGTTATCGGCTAATTTTTTCAAGAATAGACTTCCTGTGCTTGTTCCTGTGGTATATATTACCTCACAACGGAAACCACTATTTTTAATTGGATCATTTACAGGTAGATTAGATAAATATCCTAATGGTACAGGAATATTGGAGAGATAGGATAAACGCAAATCTTCTGGAACAAGTTTAGAGAGAATGTATTCACCCATCTTCTTCTGACCGTATTCATTCGGATGATCAGCATCTAAAAAGTAACCGTCCGTTTCTTCCCATGATTTCCAAACATTTTCAGCAACATTGATGTAACCATATCCATAAGAATCAGTAAGCTCCTTATATACGATGGGAAGTTTATAAAATTCTGTGCTGTTTCGGATATTCGGCGATGTTAGGTTGATAATGACATCAGGTCTACTAGCTTTAATAATCTCAATACCTGCCTGTATATAGCCTTTTATTGCATCTACCGTATCGTTGTTATCGTTGATACCTAAACAAATGTCAACTATAGTAGTTGCACCAGTTCCAGGTATTCTAGATATTAGATCGATGGCTTGAGGATAGCCAGGTTGTACCGAAGTATCGCTATTACCCCAGTGTTTTGCTCTCAACCCACTTCTTGCAGAAAGATACGTTGTGGCATTCAATGCCTGTAAAACAGGGGAGACCATCTCATAAATATAAGAACCGTTACTTGCTCTAGTACTATCTCCGACCATTATATAATTTACATCAGATAACCTATCCTTTGCAGTTCTCAAAAGGTTGCTTATTTTTGAGTTAGTAAAAGTTGGAGTATTTGTGTCGATATATGTTCCTAATTGAGTTCCAGCCACATTGAATTCTCCGTTCGGAGTTATGAGTGCTTTACCATTGATTTCAAGCTTGTTTGCTCTTAATGCATAGGCATCAGAAGCACTTAGAATTTTAACTCCTAACCCTTTAATATAGTCAATTATTTGTGATAATAGTGTATCTTGTTGGGCATCTTGAGCATAAACGTGAAGCATAAATACTAACCATGTTTTCTTACTTACACAAGTATCAACAATGGCTTTATAGTAGTCAAAATCGTGAACCTCAGCATCTTCGAAATTTGATCCGAACGGAATTCTCTTTATGCCGTACGTAGTTAATTCTCCGGGAAGATTTTGCCCTACGTTATCAAAGGCACATTTCGCATATTTTTTCGTGATCGCAAATCCCGGATCAGATTGTCCTTTAGGGTATACAAATATATCGTGAGTATATCCGTTGTTGTATAAATCCTCTCGCCCTTTCTTGATTTGTCTTTCCCATTCTTCAGCCCCTACTTCAAGATAAGCAGCGTGACCAGAGTTGTGATTTATAATTTCATGACCGTTATCGTGCATCTCTTTGATTTGTGTTGCTGTCATGTAATTATTCATTCCCACGTAATCGCTACAAATTGCAGCAACAAGAGGAGCTCCTTTTTCTTGGAATATCGGAAATAGTCTGGAATATACTTCACTTCTACCATCATCATCGATAAAAGTTACAATTGGTTCTTCAGCATTACCACTATAAAAGTTAATGCTATCTACATTAGGCAGTCCTTTGTTACTGTAACTATCACTTTTAATTACTTTCTGCGAAGTTTGTGTCAATTGCGTGGTAAACTCAGTGTTCTTTTCATTTAAAATTCCAATTTCATTTTGAATTTCTGGTAAACGTGATACTTCATGTGAAACTTCAGTTAGTCTTGAATCAAATTGAACCGCATCAACTTGAGATAAGCGTTCAGTTTCAGATGAAACATTATCAACTAAATCCTGAAGCGATGTTTCAACGTCTTGACCACCTTCCAGCCAAACACGCTCGGAAGGGAAGGAGACATAACCTGTGCCATAGTATTCATTATCAATTAGTTGTCCTTCTCTGCTTGAATGAAAATAGACAATGCCTGTAGAATAATCGACTCTGAATTGGTTTTCTTCTATAGTGGTAAGTTCGGTTTCTTCAAGAGGGTTTCCTTCATAGAATACTTTCAAAGCATCTTTAAAACTTGGAATCTCCCTAAGTGTTATCTTGTTATTTCTAACTTTAAATGATTCCTTCCTAAGTAGAAAAGGGTCATCCTCAGTTCCTTTTCTCTTATATATGTAAGCAGGGTCTACATTCGGAAAATAAAAAGCCATATATTCACATCCTTTTTAGTCAATAAATTTATTAACCATCTTGCCAAATTTTCACTACTCTGAGGTAAGCAGCTCCTTCAATTCCCGATTTAGACATTTGTAAATAAAACTGATGTTCAGCCATCGTAGGAGTTCCTAGGTCTATAGTTATTTTTAATTCTTCACCATAGAAGGGAGTAGAGTTACTAAAAGTAGTTTCATAGTAGTTAGAAGTCTCTGAACCTCGTCTAAGTCTTAGTTTTCCAATTACACCACTGTCGCTGACTTTATGTGCTAAATTGAGTTTTAAATATCTTCCAGTATGTCTAAAGCTATAAAAGTTAGCAGATGCCCAAGTTTCAGAAGTTGTTTTACAATAAATTCCGTCTAGTTCAATGGGTGCTTCCATGAATGGAGGGTAGGCTGGTTGAACGTTATATTCAAAACTTGCAATACCATTATCAATTAACTTTGCTCCGTCAGGTCGTTCAATCGTAAAAGCTCCACCTTTAGCATAGAATCCATCCTGATTCATTCTTGCAAATTTACTAGGATCGCTTGTGTAAGCTGTAATTCCGTTTTCATCCATCTTTACGCTTGTAGGTAGCGAACCTTCTAAATTTAAATTTGCAGCACTTATGGCTTCTGAAACTTTTGCATAAGTTTCATCATCTAAGTCATTGATTGTAATTTGACCAGTTAAATCAATTCTTTTACCAGATATCATAACGCCTTCTGGAGTCAGTTCGATTAAGGCAATTAACTTTTCACCATTGAAGTCTTCTGAGTCTACTTTTAAAGTCAGCCTACCTTCAACTGACTCGATATTTTCTTCAAATCCACTGATGCGACTATCGAAATCGTTAATACGATCCTTGAGGGAAGGGTAGGTAGTACCTTTACCATCGTCCATAGCGTCTTCAACTTCTTTTTGATTTGCATCTATGCGCCCTTTAAGGGAAGGATACTCTCTACCATTTAAATCAACTTGAGCGTTTTCCACATTCTCTTGATTGCTATCTAATCTATCCTTAGCAGTATTGAACACTTTACCATTTCTATCTATCCGTTGATCTACAACTTCAGAAGGTTGGGGAACAGAGCGAATAAGCTCATCGACTCTTGATTTCTGCTCTTCAGATAACCTGTCAACATCCTTGAGTTTATCTGATAGACTTGGAAATTTATTATCTTTAGTTAAGTAAATTCTTGAGTCAGGGAAGTAGTGAGCACCAGTTCCAGTGTAATTGTATGTTAATTGTTTCTTATCATGGATAGCATTAAAGTAAACTAAACCTTCAACATAGTTGACTATATATCCATTCTCAGGTATTTCTTCAACATTGCCGTCTAGAATCTCAAACCAATCAATTCCTTCACCAGTAACTTCAACCTCGTCAAAACGTTCAGGAACTTCTCTTAGTTGAGCTTTGGCTCCAACAATCATAGGACTTTCGGTTATTCTTTTTCTAGGGTCTTCTGGTGTTCCTTTACGGACTTTGAATACTACTGGGTCATTGTAAATATTTTGAGGAGAATCCACTTTTACGCCTCCTTATAATTAATTTTGAACAAAAATATAAGCCTTACTCGGCTTCCTGTTGAGGTGTTGCTAGAATTTGTTGAGCTTCTTTTGGAGTAATTAAGCCTTTATTTCCGTAGTTAGTTACTTGCTGTTCGCTTACTTTTCTAAAAACCCACATATTTAAAATAAACTGATACATTTATCATTCGCCTCCCATTGTTGTGAAAATATCTAATAAATCTACAATCGCCAATTCAGTTGCTCCTAATCTCTCTTTTAATTCTTCATTTTCTTTCTTTAATACTTCATTCTCATTAACATACAGACAATTGTTTGTTTGATCTAACAGTTTCATATCATCAGTAACCGTTTCTCCAATTTCTACATTGTCATCTAAAAGTAAAAAGGGAAGGTTAACCCCTCCCATAAATCCTGCTTCCCACGATATGTCTTTCTCTTTAACAGTAGGGGAGACAACCCCCTCAATTACATTTGTAACTTTACTTTCATTGTTATATAGGACTAATTTCAAAATTTTCACCTACCTAAAAGTAGCTTCAACCCAACACGATGTTTCCATGATGGAGTAAAATTGGCTGTCAGTAGAGTTAGCCCATAATCCAATTCCCTTAGCAGAGCCATCTGAGAATGCTGTTAGGAAAGATTGAGGGAGAGTAACCCATGCGCCTTCACCCCAACCTAATTCGATTCTTGCACTAGCAGAGGACATAGTTGGCTGTCCACTTGGTCTTGATGTGTAGTTATGATAGCGTACATAAATTGGAGTCTTAGAACTTCTACCACCTGAACTTCGCCTTTGAACCCAAACTCTCATGCTGTTAATTGTCTTACCTTGCAAAGCACTACTTAAGTTTGTACCAAAGTCAAAATAACCAGTTCGTTGTCCGTAACCATAGTTTCCAGTTTTTACTTGATTTAATTCCCAACCGTACATAGTTCCCCAGTTATGACCATTGCTGACACTCCATTGTCTCGTTTGAGTAGGAGGGGGGACTGTACCTTTAACTCCATTATCTACAGTTGCTCCATTGAGCGAGATTGTCCCACCAGAGTCCGTATAGGTGTCAGTCATTTGTCCTCCGGGATATGTTTGATAGATTATTACCCATGAGCCAAACTGAGCAACTACTCCTCTGCCATTGGCAAAACCCTTACAACCTTGTGCAAAACAATCTGAACGATATTGAGCAGCTATTACAAATTCACAGTCATAAGCTTCGCAATTGACCAAGTATAAATTTGTACCTTGTCTAGCAGCGAACCCTGCAATAGCTCGATTCTGACCATAAACCCAAACATTTTGGCAATATACATATGTACATGCAATTGCAGTAACACCGTTACCTTGATTATCAGCAGTGTAGTTAATCGTAAAGTCTCTTATGTACACTCTGTTTGTACAACTCACAGCCATAATTCGTCCGTTAATATAATTCCACCAATTCTGACCATCAATGATGATTTCACCAGAGCCAGTGATGCCGTTTAAATTCAAGTCACCGTAATAGTTTTGCCTAGTTCCAACAACTGGAGCTTTGCAGTATATAGTGACGACTCCGTTATTTACAGGAGGTATTAAATCTATAGCAGCTTGAATTGTTTGTTTAGGTGTACTTGCTGACAGACCATTATTACTGTCATTCCCATTAGGGTCAACGTATATATTCATATTGGATCTATTTATATTAGGAACAGTAGGGCTAAAGAAATCTCCACCTACTCTAAGGTTGTCAAATCCATGTTGCTGTCCATCAAGAATCATAATAGGGTCACCATTAGGATTTAAAACTTCCATTTTCCCATACTGGTCATCTATTCCACCTAGTCTTAATGTTCCTCCTTGAAGCCTATCGAACAACATTTGCCCAACTGTAATTAAATCTGCAGTGATTCCTTGAGCAGTAATAGCAGTACGATAAACACCGTCTTTACCAGTTGTACTTACACCTATACCGTAAGGAGTTAACTTCAATACAAAGTTAGAATTCTGTGGATCAACAAAGTAAATGTTTCCTTCAACATCTGATTCAACTGTTCCATCGGCATTGCTAAGGATATTATTTGCAAGGTTTATAGCACCTTCTAGCGAACTTGAAGGGACTTTTACATCTCCATCGGCAATAGCATTTTTAGCATTTTCCTCTGCTTCCGTAGCTTTCCATTCTGTGATATCATCAATTGCTTGTTCTAAGACAATGGATAGTTCTTTAAACTTTACTCGATACGATTCAAAGGCAGTGTCAACTTGTGCTTTTTCTTCGAGTGTTGTTTTCCCATCTGAAATTGCAATATTGATAGTATCAATTAAGTTTGTGTGAGCATCATCAAATAACAATTTATTTTCAATCAGTAACTCTTTAATGCTAGTTGTACGCAAATATTGATTAGATACCGTTGAGTCATATTTAGTATCTATATCTGCTTTTTCTGTCTGAAGGGAATTGATATAACTCGCAATTACTTTAGCTTCAGATTCTTCAATAATTCCATCTTTAAATGATGAATCTACGTATTCACCCAAACCATCTAACTGCTCGCTTACATCTTCAATATCTGCAATGAGTTCCGTTTTAGCATTGTCGGTATATTGTTTTGATATCTCAATGGAACGGTCATTCTTCCAGAAGTCTCCACTGTAAATATTTGATTTTCCAGTAATTGAATTAATCCAAATATCATTCTCATTAGGATTGTCATGAGGCTTTTCACCAACAGACATTTTTACACCATTTATTGTGCCCTTGAAATCCACATTAGTATTTGGCAAATATGGGTTATCACTTGATAGGGAAGAGGTAGCAATGTCCGATAATAAAATGCCGTCAGAGTTAATATCTTCATCTACGCTGCGATAAGCTTGAATTCCTAAAGTATAATATCGGTTAGAAGGGATGCTTTGGAATGTATATTGTCTTACTTCATTAAACACTCCAACTTTAGTTTCGTTAGTCATCTGCGAACCGAAAACATACTTTTCTCCAGTTGTGTCAGAGAATAGATAAAGAACAAAACCGTCAATGTTATCCTTATTTTTATTTGTCTCGGAGTAGTTAGGATAATCCCACTTGAGGCTTAAATTGATTGAGCCATTATCGTTTTCAACGTGAGAAATGTCCTTAACAATCGGGATAGTAGGAGTTTCTGAGATACGGTCATTTCTTAAATTGAAATTAGTGGTGATTTTATTCCAGTCAGTCTTCCTGTGGTTGTAGTCAGTATTGATTTTGTCTACAGTATAAAATGCTCGTTTTATTTGGTCTTTAACACTTAAGAGATTTCTAGTATTCGTGATACTTACATCTATGTTTGCACCATCAAAATCAAACACTAATTGCTCAACAGTTGATTCAATCCATATTCTTAACCTGTCGTGCTTTACCTTAATAATGTCGCCAATATTCAATTGATTCCAATTGTGCTGTTCTGATACAACTTGGAAAAAGTCAACAATACCCATTTTGACATTTATCGGAGGACTATTCACTATTTGCAAATGTTCCATACCTGCTTCATATAGGTCATTAGGGTCGATTTGGTTGTCGTCAGACCATTCTTCAACTTGGATGTATCCTGTTAATTCCTCTAAAAGCTCATCGCTTAAATGAGATTCCATCTTTAAATCAGTTTTTAAATTATTTATGTTATCATCTATAGATTGAATATCGCTTTCAATGTCGCTAACTGATGACTTTTGATTACTTATTTCGATTTCTTTTGCATCTCGTTGAGAGTTCAGTTCTGCTAAAGACTGTCCATTTTGACGAGCAATCTCAATATTATCTAAAATGATTTTTAGCTCATTATTTAACCTAGAGAGGGTGATATTAGCTTCAAATAATTCTTGCTGCTTTTCTGATTTATCTTTGAGTAATTCAGCAAATTCTCCTTTTCGGGAGGATACGTAAGCGTTATATTTAACAAGAGCTAGAGACAATTCATCACTCATAAAATCACTTGATTTTATAATTTCACCTTGCTCATTGACCTCGAAAGGGTAGAGGAAATATGAGAAGTCGTCTATGTATGACTGACCTGTAGGATTGACACTAGTAATAGTTAAGTTATCGTCTCCAGTTACAAATAATCTTGTAACTATTTGATCAGAATCAATTTCTTCTTCAATAGTGTCTAGATATTGTCCGTATGATGCCCAGAAGCCCTTATATTTTGAAACATCTTCTCTTTTATAAATATTAACCAGTTTATTCTCAGTATCAAAAAATACTACTCCACCAAATGTTTCAGCAATCTTATAAAGAAAATCAAGCTTTGTTACACTTGATTCGCTAAAACTTCTCATTTTAAAGTTAAATGATGGATCTATAAAGCCAACTTTCCAACCTGTTCCTTTTAAGCAGTCATTCGTCACTTGTAAGCAATTGTAGGAGGTAGCCTCATAGCCAATCATTTTTTGAAAACGCAATTGATATCCTAATGAATAGCACTGTACAGTAAACATATTTTCATCATTTGCTACTTTGTTGATCTTTGAAATGAAAAACCATTCTGTGATATTTCCAAACTTCATTTTTGTGAAATATTTTTCTTTAATTTCATCAATTATGGGATTAGGAACAAGCTTTCCACGTACATTAACCTGATAAGGGACAGAGAAGGATAGTTCATTTATTTTTCCAAAATTAAGTGTTAGCTTGCGATTACTAATATGCTTTAGTTTGCTTATAACGGTACGATTTTTATTCGGTTTTGCGAGTGATAAATCTATTTTTCTAGGTTTTTTGTTCTTGTCGAAATAACCCAAGCTAACACCTCCTTATGTAAATATGAATCTGTATCCAAACTTTATATTTGCATTCCCTTTGACAAGAAGTCTATTTCTACCATATGGAAGCTCTAATACTTCATCATTAAAATCATCGTGTCTGAATACGTCTGGTATGTTGGTTTCAATCCGTTCATTAATGCAGTCCATATATAGATTTTCATTGTCTTTAAGATTAGTAAATTTAGTAGAACGTCCGCCATTTGAATAATTTATAATTTCAATATCACCGTCACCAATTTTATTTATCCAAATTTCAGGAAAGAGGGAATAGTGACCAAGATTTTTAATTTCAACTTTTTTACTTCCCCTTACTTCATATAGAGGAGTTACTTTATCACGACTGTATGAACGGGGTGAGTCGCATTTCATGTTTAGAGTTAAGTATCCTTGCTTTAGTCCGTTATGTATTAATTGAATACTGTCAATTGGCATAGCATAAAAAACCCTGTCAATATTTTCACTGAATGATAATGGTTCGTAATAGCCTACATTTAACCATCTGATCACTTCGTCAATTTGATTATCGTTCCATGTTTCTAGGAATGAAAAGTGTAATTGAAAAGGGACTGCTTCTTCAGTTGTGTCAATAAAATAGGGGATAGGATTGCCACGTACAATTCTTTCGTTTACAGACTTAGCTGCAGTTATTGATTCATCAAATAAACCACCTGTAATACTGACATTGTATATGCCAAAATCTGTTGATTTTCTATTTGCAAAAGAGAAATATAGACTTTCTTTAATCAACTAAATTCACCTCCTAACAAAATAAAAGAGCCGATGGTTTACACCGACTCCTTGTATAATTAAGCTCTTAAATTACCACCCATTGCTCCAACGCCATTAAACACATCTTTGAAAGTCCTCTCAATAGTTATCTCTGCAACCTTTTCCATAGTAGACTTTAAGTTAGAGTCTCCATTAATGTTACCAATAGAAACATTCACATTAATTCCACCAGATTGACCTGCCCCTTGAAGAGTAGGCTGATTTATTCTAGGCATAGGAATATTAGGTACAATAGATGGAAGTTTCATATTCTTTAATGCATCCACAAGCTTAGTTGACATTTGCATAGATTGCAATAAAGGTTTTACGTCTTGTTTCTTTGTAATCAATTCACCTTCATGTACAACCATTGACTTACCTTGATTACCCCAATGAGGTAGTAGTCCGCCATTTCTCGCTTGAGCAACTTTAATAGGCTTGTATTCTTTTCCGTTCAGATAGCGATTAGCTTGATTAATTAAGTCAATTAGATTCTCACTCAAAGCCTTGCCAAGTAAATTCGTGTTGGATTTAATATTCGCATAATACTTATCAAGGTCTTTCTTAATCTGAGCAGTATTTGCATTGATGATATCAGAACGCATTTGAGCAAATTTACGCTCATCATTTACAAGATTCTCGTAGTCTGTTTCAATCTGTTCCTTTTGCTCATTTAGATTGTCGATACGGTCATTTCTTGCTTTTTCATCTTCCATATCGAATATAGACTCATCTTGTTCTTGAAGCTCCTTAGTTAATTCAGCAATGCGTTTCTTAGCCCAATCAGAATCATCTATAGACAACTCGGATATTTCGTCTAACAATTCTTGACGATCCTTTTGTGCATCCTTCAATCTCTTCGCATAGTCTGCTTCTTCGGCTTCCTCGTTGATGCCATTTATAATATCGTCAATTACCTTAATTGCTGCATTCTTTTGAGCTTCTGCAGCTTTCTTGTAAGAGTCGATAATTTGTTCAGCCATTGAAATACGCTCATCCATTAAGTTAGATTCCAAGGAGTACAATTCTTGATATCTGTCTACAAGTTTATCCTCTAATAATGCTTTCTGAGATGCAGTTAAATCCTTGTTGAGTTTAACTTGGTCTTCAAGGAATTTAATAGCTTGCTTTTCTTGTTCAACTTGTTTGGCTAGGATCGTTTCTTTCTGTTCTTGAGCCTTAATCCATTCATTAGATGTAGAAATTTCCTTACGTTGAATAAGGTCAATTTTAGCCAAATCATCAGCATAGTGATTCTTTACTCTGTCGAACGCAGCTAATTGTGAATCGATAATATCCATGAACACTTGTTGCATCTGTGACTCGATGGATAAGATATCTTGTTCAAGTTGTAAAAGTTCAGATTTAGCTTGGTCAACTGATTGTAACTGTTGAGCATAATCTCTAGATGCATCGGCAGAAGATTCAGTAGGAACATATGAGCCACCTGAGCCAGCAAACTGGTTTAAGTATTGATTAGCATATTGCTGACGTTGTGGAACATGAGTGCCTTCAGAACGTTCAAATAACTTATCAAACATTGCTGCCATTTGAGATGCAGAAGCGTTAGGATTAGATTTAATCCAGTTCATAGTACGTTTCTCAGTTGTTTGCAATTCTTGCCATAAGAAATCAAGTTGAGTAGACAGATTGCTAGAAGACGAACCTCTTGAACGTGCAAAAGAGTTTAAGGAATTCTTACGACCACCTAACCATTGAGCAATACCAAATGCACCGGATGAACGATTAAGCGCGTTAGGATTAAGGTTAGATTCCATACGTAAGTTACCCATGATACCAGCGACAATTGAATCAGAGAAACCTTTAGACTTAAAGAAATTCCAAATAGTTGCACCGTTTCCTCCACCAGTTGCTACAGATGATGTAGATGGGGAAGAGGAGGGAGCAGATTGCGTTATGATACCTGTTTGTTGAATCTTACCAGAGCTAATTTGTGCGTTAAGTGACTTGGCTTGATCCTGTAATAATTTCTTCTTTTGTTCTAAAAGTTTAAGCTCATTCTTTAGTGCTGATTGATACTCTTTTGAGTGCTGAGGAAACTTGGCTTGGATTGCTTCTTGGCGTTCGAGTTCTAAGTTGAGAGCTTCAAGTGCTGATTTGAATTTGTCGGATACGTAGATTGAGTTTTCGTATTCCTTGCTGAGTTTTTCGTTGGCTTTCTTAGCAGCTTCACTAGCCCTACCGTGATAATCGATTGCACTGGCAACTGCATCAATTTGTGCTTCAAAGTTAGGGAACTCTAGGTTGATGTCTTCTGTTAATTGTCGAGAACGTTGATGCGCTCTAGTTGCTAATTTTTCTTGCTCAAGAGTGTTAGCGTTATCTGCAAGTTCTTTAGACATCTCATTAAATCTACGTACAATTTCCTGTTGTGCTGCTAATTCTTGCTTAAGGATGTCAATACGTTTTTTAGCTTGCATAGCAGTAGTGACAGTTTTAGCTTGTTCAGTGGTGAGTGTGCCTTTTAGTAGGTCTTCGGTAGCTTTAAGTAAAATATCTTGTACTTTTATTTCTTGGTTTATTGCTTCGATATGTACTTCTTTTCCCTTAACTAGATGCGGGTACATGTCCGCAAGTTGGCTTGTTATATCTGCTAATTGCTCATTTTGTTCTTGACTGCGACCTTCCATTTGGGAAAGGAGCTGGTATGCTCCGATCAGTTCATAAGCAGAATCAACATGGTCGCTATTTAAACCGATTAAGCGTTCAATTACTGAAATTTTTTCCTCTTCAACATCAACTAGCTCTTCAGATGTATCGCTGTATATTAAAGTAGAACCTGTAGTTTCATCGACACCTGTCTTTAGCAAATTCATTATAGAAGTAACTTCGTTGCTCTTAATTCCAACCTTCGATAATTTATCTTCGTACTGATCCCAATCCGAGTTTCCATTCTTCATTGCATTAGACATTTCATTGAACACAGCTACAGCGTCGTGATTGTATTTAACCATTGTTTCAAGACGGTTAGTATCAAACAGATCGCCTGAAACGCTACGGATTTCTCCGACAGCACCTATGTAAGATTTAACTTGAGTTTCTACATCTTTGATACCTTTTTTAGAATCAAGCAGCTTGCTATTTTTATCAACTAAAGTATCAATATACTTTACATCTTCATCAGTTAAGCTAGATTGTACTCCATAGTATTCAGCATAAGATTTGCCTAGCTCTTGAAATAATCTTTTTCTTTCCTCTAATTTAGCTTCAATATCACGTCTTCCTATGACACTATTAGCCATATCTTCAAGTTGAGCACGTTCACGGAGACCAAATATAGGAGCAATACCTTGATAATCGCTATCCTGACGATTTTGTATCTCATCTAATTCATTTTGGGTATTTGAGATTTCTTTGTTTAAATCAGACAATTTTGATTGAAAGTTGGTAATAAAAGCTTCTGCATCAACTCTTGATAATTCTTTGATGTAACCTAACTCTTGACGAATAGCATCTGCAGAGCGTAAGTGCGCCTGACCTTTTTCATCAACCGACTCAGCGACACTTGGAAGCAGTTCGTAAAGCTTTTGTTGAGTTTGTAGATATTCGTCATCAGTTTCAGATAATGACCCCGATTTAACTTGATTGTCTAATTGTTCATACTTGGAAACCAATCCTTCAATTTGTGTTTCATTATCTTTATAGGATTTGGTTAAAGAATCAATTTCATCCTGTACAGCTTTTGTCTCTTGTCTGTTTTCTACAAATTTATTTGTTACATATGATATTCCAGCTCCTAATGCAGCAAATCCAGCAATAGGTAGTATCGCACGAGATAAAAATGTAAAGACTCCATTTGCAACAGTTCCCATTGTAGACATGGCTGCAGTTGTAGCACGTCCAGCAAGAGTTAAGTTGTACATTTGTTGTTGTAGTAATCTAGCACGACCAGTAGTAATTGTCATTGAGTCCCCAGTGCGAACTAAACTTGTTGATAGGAGACCATTTTGTACAATTGAATTTCGAGTATGGCTATTTAAAGCTAAAAATGCCCCACCTGCAATAGCAAAGAGGGGAGGGAGGATACCAACTGTATCAACAACTGTTGAAGTTGTATTTGTAAAGTCTGCCAAACCTTCACTGACTACAACAATTGCACTGCCTAAAAAACTTTCTTGCATTGTGGTAGCAAAAGCTGTCCATGAATTAGATAGTTGATTAAGTTTTGCTTGATAGCTATCTAAAAAAGCTTGGTTCTCATTGTATGCAGACCCTTCAGATTCGAGGGCAGATGTAGAAGCTTTCTGCGCTTCCTCAAACTGATCCATAAGCACGAGAAATCTGGAAAGCTGATATCTCAAATATCTGTTACTTTCACTCTTTATTAGAGTTACTGACCAACAAATGGGTTGGCGGCTAATCATTTCTGATTAGCTCTATACCTTCATGTCTTGCAGGTTATAAGTATAGATCGGACTGTACCTTCGCCCTCAGCTTATCTGTTAGGGTGGGTGATGGCAGTCTCTAGCAGTCCTTCTTTAAAGAAGTTTCTGTCGGTATTGTCCACCTCTGGATTTTCACCGATATACACCGTTGTTTTCTAACTGTTTCCAATTAGGCTGGCAGATAAAATTTTCACCAGCAATTTGCAATCCCAGATTCTGCTGTTGCTCTTTGGAAAGATATGACCACTTAGAGCTAAGGTTTGTCAAAATTTCCTCTACCCTTATCATTTCTCCAGCAGAGTTCTTAACATTAACACCAATCTCAGCCAGTCCATCAATAGCAGGCTGGATACTTGTTAGCCTAGAATAAATACTCTTTAGTGAATTCCCGATAATGCTCAATAATACCCCTGTTTTCACAGTATTTTATAGGGTTTAGACTATACCATCATCCCAGTAGGATGTCCTTATTATAGTCGTTGAACGTCCTTCTATTTTTATAGAAGTTTCGCTGCTGATTATCCAATTCAATTAATTTTCAAACATTCACGCATACCATTGCTAGTTACGTTGTAGTTTAATTGACTCTAAGGACTTTCCAGCAATTTAAAGGATACACCTGCTATTATTGCTAATAGAGGGGGCAAAAATTTACCACTTTCTCGGGTCACTTGTCCAATAGCTGTCGCAAATCCTAGTGTGTTTTCTAATGAAACTCCATAAACATTTGCAGCTCCGGCACTTTTCATTAGTGCAGTAGATAAATCTTGAGTTGTACAAAAATACCCCATCTTTCGATGTACTTTAACACTTGATATCAAGTGGGTTTAGACTATCTCATTATCCTTAGTAGAGATTATTAAGGATACTCAGCACTTCGAATGGCAGCTCATTGTCCATCCTACAATTAGTCGTTACACCTTCATGAATTATTAAATTCAAGCTTGGCACGGTATTGTCATATCCTTACGGACTTAGAGTTTCACCGTTAGCATCTTAAAAAGACACACCCATGAGCAATATGGTTCACTGAGTTATCACTAATACATTACTGTATTAGGCGACAAAAACTATCGCGAAATTGTTATCTACTTCGTTGAGGGCATTTATAACGTGCAAACTATCCTCAATCTCTAAATTTAAGCCCTTTACAGCAGCTGTAATAGTAGATGCTGAATCCTCGACTGACATATCAGAAATATTTCCTAATAAAGTCGCATACTCTGCCATCAATGTTAAATCTTGTCCACGGAAACCTTGGCGGCTGAAGGCTATAAAGCCCTCGTTAACTTGCTGGATTTTATTACCTAGTTCACTTGCCAGATTAATACTGTCTTGAAGAGTCTGGTTAATATCAATTTGACCATTAGAAACCCTCTCTAAAACTGTTAATTGAGAATCGATCTCAATTATTTGTTGAAGAGCATCCTTAAGTCCATTCAACGGCAAATAATAAGAAGACATCCCTATACTCCATAGGGGTATACGTTGCATCGCTATAGCTAACTGTTGTCCAAAAGAAACTACATGACTTGTAGCAGCCCGAACGTTTGCACCGACTTCTCTATAATTCATTGCCAGTTGTTGCATTTGCCTATTAAGATTTGGTGTTTGAGTAGTTAGACGGTTAACCACTTGTAAGTAAGTATTCAATGCTCTTGTGTCGTTCTCAGATAAGGAACTACCATATCTGCGTTGAAGATTTTGAACATTAATTTTAGCCTGTTGTTGATACAGTTTTAATTGATGTTCTAATTCCTTCGTTTTTTCTCTTGCTTTTGAGTTATTATCAACACGGCTCAAAGCTTGTGATATTCTATTTAGTTCTTTCTCTGTTTGAGCACCATTAATGGCGTTACTTAATCTAGATAGGGAGGAGTTAGTGACGATTCCAGCATTGTTTAATTGATTAAGTTTTTGTCTAACTCTTTCAATTGCAAGTTCTTGCTGTCTTAGATTCTCAACGGTTCTCTGACTAGTAACTTGATTATTTTGATCATAGTTGTATGTAGTATTTTTAAATCTGTCACCGTAATTAACTGAACCACCAGAAAAATTACCTTGTGCGTTTTGCTTAGTTACTTTCTTTTGCGCTTCGCCTAACTTGTTTACTTGGTCAATTAATTTACTAGTTTCTTGCGCTTGTTGCTGCGTAGCCTTAGTTTGTTGGTTGGTCTTTTTAATTTCTCGATCAATGATTTCACCACTTTTGAGATGCTGACGAATCTTCTCCTTTATTGTGCCGTCAGCTTCTTTGGTAACAGTTTTTTCTTCCTTTACAACTCGATTTAAATCTTGCGCTATTTTCTTGTGATTCTCCATAGCTTTAGATAAATCAGAAAGGCTTTTACTAATACGTTCATCCATTTGAACATTTATCTTTAATTTATTTACCTTCTTTTCAATACCTTTAATGGCTGTATTGATCTCACCTATGGTCGAACCAATGTTCAAAGTTCCTACTATGCGAATTTTTAATTGGTCATTCATAAAAGCACTCCTTTCTATGCAAAATAAAAAGGAGTGCCAAAATGACACTCCTTAACCGTTAGCGACTTTATTCTGTTGTTTAATTATAATATCCATGATTCCTTGCCAACGCTCTATATGATTTAATGCTGCTTTGACTTTACTACTATCTGTTGAGTATCCGTTCTTGTCAATCTGACCAGTGTAAGGGTCAACGTTCGATAAAAACTTAACTTTATAAGATGGGGAAGAGGTGTCTGCAATAGAAACCTTTAGTTGAATACTTCTTACTTTTGTTTCCTTAGTTTTGTTACCGGATAGACCTCCGATTATTGCTCCAATTCCACCTAAAGCAAAACCTCCAACTGCAGCACCTAATAACTGACTGCCTCTTTGAGTTTTATATATTGACTTATCATCAACAATTATCTCTGATTGAAAGACTTGATTTGCTTTATATTTATTATAATTATATTCAAAAGTACCATCATCATTGGTAAACTTCTTAGAAATAAACAGTATCTCGTTATTTTTCTCATCAAAAACTATACCATTCTGATAATCATTTGAAATGTACTTTTTGCAATCGTATATTTCTTTGCTTCTGAGATACGCATATAATTTATTTTGATTTGCAATCAATGTGTTTTTAATTTGTTTGTCATTGTCTTTACTAGACTGTCCATTGATTAGAAAGTAGGCAATAATAGCAACAGCTACAAGCATTAATACTTCCATATGATAGCACCACCCACAAAGGTATTTGCTACCAATTATATCACAATTCTGTCAAATTTATAATCCCTTATTTCCGCACAACGAAAAAGACCTCCAACGCTAGGGAAGGAGGTCTATAAATTATTCTTCTCCGGCTGCAACTGGCGCTTCTTCAAGTTTAGCAAGCCATTGAGATAGTACATTGGATTCTTTTGCAACTTCACAGGTTCTAAACATGTAGTCTACATCTAATCTGCTTATATTTGCTAATAATAACCTGAAACCCCAAATCTCATCTTCTTCATTATTATTTAGACAATGAGATCTTAGTCTATCCATTATTATATCTTCAATAGATATAATATTTATGTAAGTATCAGGACTAATTTGCAATCTAACAACTTTATCAGGGTCTCCGGCTAAAAAATTATCTGGAAATTCTACTGCAACTTCTATTTCTCTATGATAGAAGTGTCTTCCATCTTTTTCGAAGCCCACGTCTAATAATATTTCTGTTATTACTTGGAACCCATCAGCAACGAAATCTATGTCTCTAGTAGCATAGTCATTTTGCGTATAGATATCCACTGATAACCCACCAACAACTATAGGCTTTACACCTTTGGTTTCTAATAATGATGTTATTACCCCGGCAGTTTGAACCATAGCAACATACTTTTCTTGATCTTTTAAAGATAGTAGTTTATCTTTTGCTTCGTCTAGTTTCAAATAATACACCGTCACTATCTATTATTTTTTTGAAAACATAGAAAGAATCTTAGCTTCTGTAGGATGTTTAGGTCTTACTCTACCTTTAACAGTATTCTTAGACTTGGCAGTCTTCTCAAATTTAGACAAAACTGAGCCATACTTGGCATTATTAGATCTAACACTGCTCTCTAATTCAGCTAAAGTCATAATATCACCCTTTTTACGTTTTTTCATCATACACACTCCTCAACTGTTTGAGAAATGTATATGACTCTATTAATAGAATTATAACATAAAAGTTGAAAAGTGATAGATTTAATCTAGTTTTTTGTTTCCCTAGCTTTAATAGAGATAAACCTCCATTCCGATTATTTGAAAAGGGAAAATTGGAATGGAAGGTGGGTTAGATGTCTGAAACCTTCTGGTATTTTGTATTTGCTCTCATGAAATACGGTAAAATTATTGTTTCGTTTAGTGTTAATTTATTGTCTATAAGCGAGTAGTTAAAACTATGATAATTATCTAATGTGCCTTTGGTATCTACATATTTAACTATTATTTTTTCACATAAATCAATATTATTGTTTATGTCCCTCTCCCAAAGATAAAGAATGTTCAAGTTTCGATTCTTCTTAAAGTATGTTTTCTTGGATTTGTCCCTCTTTATATCTTTCTTTTGAATGTCATGAAGAGAATCGTAGTCAGTGTATCTTAGTGGATTAGCGTGCCAATAATCACCCATAACTTCAATTGCTAAGTTGTTCTTAGTATCATAAAAGTCCAATACATAGTATTTATCTGGAATTTCTTCATCAAAAGACAAACCTAGTTTTTCAAGTGTATTCCTTATTAGAATTTGAATTGACGTGCTTGTCTGTGGAATTCTTCCTTCTGCAATCATCTTAGAGGTATTTAATCTCATCTGCTCTATTTGTTCTGGAGACTTTTTCGTTCCAAATTGCGGATGATTTTCTCCAGAATAAAATTTAGACCTATAAGAATAATAGCACTCTTTTGAACAAAAAGTATTTTTTGTATTCTCTTGATATGATTTAGTAATTTTAACTTCTTTATTGCAATAGTCACACTTAGAAGTAATACCCTGATAATTGTGTACCTTGTCTCCAATAAAGTGTACCCTTCTAAATTCTGAATAACACTCTCTTGAGCAGAATGACCATGTATTACTCTTCAATTTGGATTCATGAACTTTATATAGGCGGTTGCAATGATTACATTTTGTTTCAATTTTGTCTTTAGTGCTTGCAATACCGTTTTTATAAACATTTTCTTTACCCATGCATTTACGGGAACAATAATGCAGACCATGACCCTTAAATTCAGATGGAATCTTGTCAATGTCACTATCGCATACCTTGCATTTTGTTTTGATTTTAGTTTTTAATAAATCAGATGCTTTTCTTCCTTCTTCAGACTTAGACCTCCATTGACCATAACACTTTGAGCTACAGAAGTGATTACCATTTAAATCGATATCGCATATGCGTTTCATTTTTTCGTTGTTACACCAATCACATGTTATCATTACTTTTGCATGTGAATTCTCAGATAAATGTTCAAATGATACTTCTAACTCGTCTCCCATTTTTGTGTAATTATAACCAAGTGATTCTAATGACTTTTTGGTGCTAGATGACCATTTAACCCTAACCTTCTGACCCTCAACAATCGCCATCCCCGCAACTCCTCCAATCTCCCAATCTATATTCCTCAAAAAGAAAGGCAGATAAAGCAGGGAAGAGGTAGCGTATCTGCCGATATGAAATTTCATTTATGTAATTCCGTTGCTGTATACAATCTCTATATGTATCTGATAATCTACTTTATTGTGCTTCTACGAACTCAACGAGTTTCGCATCTAATTCCATAATAGGTGACAGTGTTTCTTTTCCTTGGCAGCACATTAATGATATTTCCTGTTTAATGTTCAGACCTTGATCCAGTTTGTATCCTGCTTCAATTACTGCTAAATCTTCCGTTTCTGCATCTACAGGAACTAGGAACTCGACTTCTGCTGTGACTTTTACATAATTCATCTCGTTTTCCTCCTTTGTATTATTATGTTGTCTCTTGTTGTTAGATTAATAATACAATATACAATAATGTATAGTCAATATAAATATTCGTATAATCGAATTATCTTAATTTAATCTTTAAATATCAATATTTAATTGCATTGACTATATGCAATAGTGCATAATGTATTCTGAAAGGAGTGTTTTGTTTGCTAACTGTGAAGCCTAAGCTAAATAAAATATTAAAAGAGCGAAAAATGACACAAACTGAACTAGCAGAGAAGACAGGTATTAACCAACCTGTAATTTCTAGATTCGATAAGAGTAAGCAGCATCAAGATATTCACTTGGTATTGATATCTAGAGCGTTAGATTTAAGTATAGAAGATTTATTTGAAATTGAAGATTTATATGAAACTTTAGACGCTTCCTTTCCGACTATGAAAGTTGCTGAGAGCCAACCCGAAGAGGATGACTTATTTTACAACAATATTAGAAATGATATTAATGAAATGCTTGAAAAAAGAATTAAAGAACTTATAGATGAAAAAGTTAATAAAAAGAAAAATGACCAAAGTGCCAAATAAAGTAGTCCAACACAAACAACTCCACACTCATCCCGTGGAGTTTTATTCATTCTATTTCAAGCAAGCAGCCGAAGGGGGGGGAGAGTCGGTCTGCTTAATTCAAAGAGAATAGAAAATAAATTGATTTAGTCAAAGAAAGAATATGCTATTCAAAATAAATTGTAATTTACTTATATTGAAAATAAGTTAACGTAGAAATAAAATATTTCATTTCTAAAAAAATAGAGTGCCGATTGTACGGTCAGCACTCTGAATGTTTTGGGCTAATAATGAATTAAGCTCATTATTAGGATCGATCCAAATTGATAAACTTAATTATACTAAGGCGATAACTTTATCTTTTACTGTTGCATGCAAAGGTGACAATATTTCATCTATAGAATGAGACTTGAAATCAGTAGGGTAGATTTCGACAAGATGAATATTACTCTGTCTACACAAGTTGATCTTATCTTCAGTCTTAATGTAGTAATCATCCTTACCAACAATTCCAAAGATTTCAATAAATATGTTCTCTCCTTTACTTTCCACCATAAAATCAAAACGATAATTTCTTTTTGTATCAATATAATCAGAGTACCTAACCTCTTTACGATAATTGAATTTTTTATCATACAAATAATTTGCAATTATTAATTCATAGTAGGATAAACACGCATCGCCATTTTTTGAATAGTATTGTCTTTTGTTAGTGCTTAGACCCGCTTCTATTAACGCATTATTCCATGATCCAAAATAATTTAAATAAGTTGACGCTTTGAATACATTACTAAACTTCGGTAATTCGACCATTAACGGAGATCTTCCTAATTCTTCACTCATTCTTACTAAGTCTTTTAACATTTTGTCTTTATCTATTTTTCTTAGAACAGTGGGGTTCACCTGACTTAAAAGTTGTAATTCATTAATACTACCAAAGTTATCAGTGTATGCTTTTACAGAGTATCCAAAACCGTCTTTTTTAGCCTTAGCTATGTCTCTGCTAGTTGGAGTTCTTTGCAATGAAGCAGCAAGTTCCTTATATTTTTCTAGCATGCTCTTTCTTTTTCTATCAGTGTCTGCTTGTTTTTGTATGCCAATATCATATCCGATCATTTTTAAGGCATTGTAATAGCTACCAAACCTTCTTTCGTAAACACTTAAGGAGGGAGACATTCCAATTCTGACCTCGTTATTGTAAGGTATTCTTTCTTTTGAAGAGATGAAGATTCTTAATTTTTCTAATAAAGCCTCGTCTGAATAATCACCATGTTTTCTCTTATTGTCCTTTTTCAATTCGTATAGTCCAGCCGCCTTTAAAGCATTTTTATATGAGCCAAACTTAGATATAAAAGGGGATTGGCTAGGAAGATTACTGTCATTATTAATTTCATCTACACTAGGCACTTTGTCATATTTTATATAATACTCTTGAAGCACTTTAATTAGTTCAAGAGGTGAAATAGCTTTCATATATTCTTCACTCCAATACAAAAAAGCAACCAACAAGTGTTGATTGCCTAGAAACTTTATTAATTTAAATTTCATCCAAAGCTTTCTTTTCAACTTTCTTAATTCCACTTTCAGTAAAGAACTTAGCAAAGTCATCTTCGGCTTCGTTGTCATCATAAATTTCGATCATATCAATGGACTCCCAACCAAAGAAATCCTTAATAATTTTATCCGGTATATTATTTGCTCTAAGTTTAGTAGTCAAATAGTGTCGCATACTATGGAAATAGAAATCTGTTTCAAGAATCTTAGAAAACTGCAATTTCCAACTTTGAAGGGTAGTGTCAGTTGCTGGAATCCATTCTCCATTTCTTCTTGTTACGAAAATCTCATTGTTATGTATTCCTAAGCGTTCACGTTCTTCCATCCATAAGTCGAAGTATTCACGGAAGCCGTTCTTCAGTACAAATTTGTGCTTCTCAGCCCCATTTTTTCCGCGCCCTTTAATTCTGACCTTTTCTGGAGTCTTATAGTAAGCATTGTTAATCAAATTCTTTTCCTCAAAGAAATTCACTTTAAATCTAACTAATTCACTCAACCTTGCTCCAGAGTTAGCAGCTAAAGCAAATACACAAGCTTTCTGATATTGATTACTATCAACCAATGTCTTTAACACCATTTCAACTTGCTCATTTGATAAGACTGTTTTTTCTCGGACAGGTTTTTTCTGTGGAGATTCAATTTTGTTAACAATATTCCTAAAGTCAGGGTAGAGGTCATCCATGATATTCTCAATAAAGTTACAAAGACTGCTTAAACAAGATTTAATACGTCTTGTCCTGTTAGAACTGTGACTCCAAGCATTAATTGAATAACCTTGGAAGGCAATAATGTCACGCTTATTTAAATCTCCAATAAATCGGTTTCCACAGTTCTTAAGGAGAAAAATAAATATGATACGCATATCATTCTCATATTGCTTTATTGTTCCTTCTGATTTGTCAGTAGACATTAAGTAAGTTTTCCATTCTTGGAGTAATTGTTTATTCTGAGGATTGACTTCGTTCCAATCTGCTTCATTATAAATTCTGTTATATACCGTTTTCCTTCCCATAACATTCACCTCCTAGAAGTAATTTATTTCTATTCAATATCAGCACCAAGCGATTTAAGATCCTGTTTGAGCGCATTAGTTAATTTACTGCTGCCATTCAATACTTTCTTCGTGTTTTGGATGAATGGGCGTGGCTTTTCATAATCATAACCATATCCTGTATAATCATAATTGCGACCATATTCAACTGTATCAACAATGTCTTTACCTGTTTCTTCATCTTTACGAGTATTAAAAACTGCAATCCCATCTGCAGTACTTTCAACTTCCCATGATTCTCTTAGCTTTCCAGTACGATCATATTGATTAGGTGTATACGTATAGACGGTCTGATCAACCTGTTTCTTTCCTTCATTGATAACAGCGTTCTTAGTTGCGCTACCTTTAGACATTGCTTGTTTTGCTAATCTATTCACATATTTATCTAAGTCTTTGAAATCTATAGTAGGCAAGGGGATCAGCTCCGTTTAATTAACTAGATTGTCTTGCACATCTAAAACAATATTTTCAACTTTTTCAGTGGATAAATTTTCTTTATCTCTATCTAAAACTTCAAAAACTCCTTGTTGGAATCTCATAAAGTAATTTTCAAATTCCTTAATGCTTTCTTTAGGGAATGCTTCAATCAAGTCACCAAAGTGTTTCCAGTCAACTAATAGTTGGAAAGCTTGGACTTTTTTCTTAATTTCACTTGGAATACCTAGATCGGCAAATTTGTAAATAATACTGTACAGTGACCAGTCAGTTAAATTGATCTTCTCAAAATCAATTCCAGCTTCTTTTGCACGGATAGCATCAGTGGCTAATTCTTTGCTTAGTTCAGCCATTTTAGTAGGGGAGAAGTGCGGATAGATAAATACATGAGAATCATCTGACAGTTCTACACGTTTCTTTTGAGAGTAAGCCTTATTATCATTTTTAATATCAGTTAAAGTAATTTTCTTTGACATTTTTAAACATCTCCTTTTATTCATATGAAATTGTGATTTTATGAAACTAAAAAAAATAGAGTAGGGGAGGGGAGTCCGCCTACTCAAAGGTTAATTTATTTATAATTAAACACGGTCAACTTCAATAATACGACCAATCTTACTGGAGTTAGGAGCTGTTAAGCAATCGAAAACAAACTCAGGTGCAATAGCAGTTCCATTTTCTAGTGCTAATTCAAAATCTCCGTTTGGAACAACGTGGTCTAATTGAATGTAAATATCTTTAACCACTTTGTTTGTAGCTGGATCAAATCCAATTGTATGGTATTCAATAGTGAATGCCTCTCCAAACTTATCAGATTCTAATTCTACAATATCGCCAGTAACTGCTTCTTGATAAACAACGCTTACCATTTCTCCAGCTAATGCGTGACCATCTGGAATCGCTACTACTTTTTCAGTTAAAGTAGCTTGTTCTGTTTCTCCTTTGCCATTTACCACATGCGCAGTTGTGCCGACAGGAGTTCCAGTAACTGTTACCTCAAGTTGACCCACATTATCAACAACTGTAAGCTCTTTTTCACGATTATAAATTGTCGCAGCGCCATCTTCTTCAACAGATACACCTTGTGTCATCGCCAAAAATTCTTTATCATAAAAGGCATTTCGGATTGTAGTAGTTACATCTTTTTGTCCCTTCATAATTGCAAGAGCCTTGTTTCCGATTCCACCGTAGATTTTTTCATTAATTCCAAGTGACTGACTGATAGAAGCTAATTGTGCCTCAGCCGATGCGAATAAATGGTTATCTGATTTTCTTTTGATTGTTACATCAGCAGTATCAATGATTAATAATTTGGACATTTGTGTTATTCCTCCTAATATAGAATAAAAAAAATACGACTAAATTAATTAGTCGTTTACAGTAGTTCCTATTGCATTATTAAACTCGTCTTGAGTTATTGCATATTTTTCATCTTCATAAAGATTGATATGCTTGCTCCAACTGTCAATCTTAATTTTGTCAGCAGACACTGTAGCAAAAAGGGTAGTAGTATCATAATTCTTAAACTGGGCAATGCGGTAATAAGTCATATATAACTGATACAGTGAAAACTCGTTTATATCACTATAAGTAAGACCGTTATAACCAACTACACTTGTTACAATATCAGAGAACTCAAGTTTTTCACCTTCTTGAGATTTCACTCTTCGACTTCTTTCTATGGCTGCTTGTATTTCTGGGTTAGGGTTTATTACCTCTTCTTTAAGGCAATTCATTGTCATAACTAATTTGCGATAATAGTCAAAGTTTTCCTTAGTAACTTCAAGTAGGATGTTCTCATCATTGAAAAGCTTAATGAATAGTTTCAAATAAGCTTCATGTATTTCAGGAATTCCCATTGCTATCTCAAACATATCCGAATTTCTAAGTTCAACCATAAACTCATCGAGAGAACCGTCTTTATTTAACTCAGAATATTTACTAACGATGTGATTTTTAGTTAATCCAACTATTTGCAATGGCATGAAGTAGTCTGGATAATCTTTGACTTTGAGAAAGGTACAATGTCCAATTGGAGTGTCGACAGGTAGACCAAGTATGTAAAACTCTTTCATGTCCATCATGACTTTGTTCCTCCAAACTCAAACACATGTCCATATCCAACATATTGAGCAGGAACTCTAACTAAATTACCTCGTGAATAATCAGTTTTACCCAGTCCACTAATCCTATTCAGAGCAAATAAATCATTGATTCGATCTGCTATCCTATTGCTCCTAAAGTCGCCATTTTCATAGTCCTCATGACATATGATGTCAAAGTGAATCTCTTGAGTAACCGTATGGAAGCTTCTAAAATGTGCTGCTGGCATTCTGTTACCAAGGTAGATGTATAGACGGCAAATTTTCTTATCTGCTAGATCGTCACTTTTGGGAGTTTTCTTAATGAGTTCGTCTTGTAGCTCATAAAGCTCTAATGGATTCATGTCGAGAATATTGGGAAGGCTGGGGTCTAGTGGATCAGGAATATTCAATGCTCTGTTTTTTGGAAGATAGTGTAGGAGCCTATGTAATTCTTCGTCATTCCAAATTACTTCAAATGTTTTTTTAATATCGTCAAACATTCCCACTTAGTTCACCAACCTTTCACCAGTCAATGTCATTACTCCGACACCATTAATAACTTTGGAGAAGTCCGTGAAGATAATTCTGAATCTAGAATTATACATATCAAACTCACTATTTATCTGCAATGATTTGCTCTCTTGATATCTTAAAGTAACTAGGATTTTATCTTCCGGTAATCTAATTTGTTCGGTTTGTTGGCTTAGAGCAGGGCGAGTTTCAACTACACAAGGTTCTAACTTTTTTTCTCCACCAGACTCAATAGGGATAGGTCTCCCATAGTCATCACGAATTAAATTGCCATTTTCATCTCTCAATAAATCTGGAATTTTATCCGAAGTAATAGGGAAGAGGGCATTGCATAGTTTCATCTCTGCTTTTCTATAAACCTTATTATCTTCTGGGAAGGTTGTGATCAACCAATTCAGCCCATCAATCTTAAGAATATTACCTTGAACAATATCTGAGATATGACCGATTACTTTCTTGGTTTCACTGTTAGCATCCCATTTTTGATACATTAAAACTTTCGCCTCAACTGTATCATTGATTAATGCATCATAACCTTCAAATCCATTTAGTGATTTTTGAAGTAGCAGTAAACCATCGTGAGTTAGCTTTTCATGATCATTTAAGCCGTGATAATTACTATAATCCTTCATCTGTTTCACCACTTTCGATGACTAACAGATTGTGTAGTTTAGTAATATCAGCACTAACAGTCAATAAAATATCTCTAATCTCAGTGAGTTGAGGATCTTCTAACAATTTTCTGCCTAAATAAGATTCAAGCAAATAAAGCACAGAATTGTTTCGCTTACTCAACCTTGAACAATATGTATAAAAGCTTTCTAATTCATTAGAATGAGGATTTTTCACTTTAATATCAATCATAGAAAATCCTCCTCTGTGTACATAATAAGAGTATCAATCATTCTTTCTTGTTCATAGATAGAGGTGTTTAATGATCTTAATTGAGTGCTAAAATTTCTTAATCCTACATCACTAGAGAAGGGTTGCCACAGTGACTCAAAGTAGGTTCTTTGATTAATCAAGAAAATTAGACGAATGTAGTTTGCTAGAATTAACAAATCATCATCTGATAATTCTTGGTTCAATGTTTCAGTTGCATCATCGCAAACTATTCCTTTTCTTAGTCGATTATTAAAGTACATTGCAGCGTTTCTAATCTGCTCATAGATTTTCTCAGGCTCTTGAGGTAAATCAATATCAGACACTTTACAGTTGTTTAAGAATGTCTGCCAAATAGCGTCATAAGAGGTCATTTACATTCACCCCTTAGCCGAATAAGATGTCAGAATCTACACCCATCCACTCAGATAAGAAATCTAATTTCCCTTTGGTTAGGTCGTCTTTAAATGTGGAAGCTACTTCGATTACAAATTGTTTTTCAGCATCAACAGTAATCTTTCCAAGCTCTTTCTTCATTCTATTGACATTTCCAGTTAAAAGAGATTCAATTTCTTCTTTAGAGTGTGTGTTATTCTCATATGTTTCAATTTCAACAATTCCATCTTTAACTTCTTTTGTTTCTTCATTATCTTCAACGATAACCAATTCACCTTTGTCGAAGCAGATACTATTCATCTGTAGCCATTCTACAACCTCTTTAGGGACTGCTTTAATGTCAATCTTTCCATTTCGACTTCCAGCCCAAGACCATTGACGATTTGAACCATCTGCATCATATTTAACAAAGTAAGAAGTATTTCTATGTCTTGCCAATTTAATTTTATCTGCCATTTTAAAATCTCCTCCTAATATCCTTAATAGGCGATAAGAATTATCCTATCGCCTAATGTATTAATTTATTTTTTATAAACTTACAGCAGCTTGCTCTTCGATGACGCCGATTGCTTCACCAAATACAAGGTTGATAGAAACATCTTGAGTAATTTTCATTTTCACACGCTCGTCTTCGATATCTTGTTCAGTTTGTTGACGTAATCCACCATACTCGATTACAGAGAATGGTTTTTGTTCAACTCCACCAGCAAACATGTAACCTTTGTTTACAGGAAGTTCAACTTTAGAGTTAGAAGCATCTGTGAATGGGTTAACAAGGTTTACTGCAGTAGTACGTGCAATACGAGTAGGGTTAAGAGCAGTTAACAACTCATCCTTAATGCCGTCTGTAAGAAGATTCTTGAATGTGCTGTCAGTAGCTTGTTGCATTGCAAAGTAGTCGATAAGCAAAGAGTCACCAACGAACACTGGACGACCACCATAACGTTGAAGAACAGAAGCTACTTTATTGAATTCTGCAATAGTGATGTTAGATCCAGTTTTAACGTTAGCTGCAGGGATTTTTCCACTTGCAATTGCTTGAGCAGTTAAAGCATTAATTTTATCAAGGTAAAGGCGTACTTTAGCGTTAGCAACATCATTAACTAATTTGCGGAAATACTCCTCGGATTCCTTAACAAGATCAAGTGGCTCATAGTAGAAACCAGTAGATAGGTGGGCAGGTACAGCAAAAATAGACTTTTTACCTTCTACACGAACTAAATCTACACCTGAACCAGTAGCAGACCAAACAACTTTAGCTTTGTTCTTTTGAGGGATTTTTAATTCTTTAATATTCCCACGAGTTTCAGAATCAACATTAGCAAAAATGCTAAGAAGGTTAGTTACCATTGGTTTTGCAATTTCATCAGCAGTTTCAACTACAAGTTGGTTGAATTGGTGAAGCATAGAAGGATCTGGGTTAGCAGAACCATCACCGAATACTTTTGTAATATAAGCTTTAATATCAGCAGAATCAGTTTCTTCCATTTTGCTGTTGTAAACACGGCTAAATAAGCCTTTTAATTTAAGATTGTCTAATTTCATTTTCAATTAACTCCTTCTATGTAATTTATTTTTAATTAAGCTTCGATTACTTCAAGACGAACCATTGGTGCGCCAAGAGTGTATTCCATATCATCTTCATTAGAAACAACAAGGAATTTAGCAGATGCAGTAGCATAATCAGCATGAGCACCATCATGAATTAAGAATTTCTTAGTTACAGGGTCAAAGTGAGCAAATTTACCATTCTCAGGTGTACCAGTAAATGCAGAAGTATCAAAACGAGTATAAGCTTCTTCAAGAATTACGATTCTTGCACGGTCTCCAACTGCATTATAGAAATCAGCCATCGCTTCGCCAAGGTAGCGAGTTTCTGGAGCAGCAATTAAATATGCTTTCTTGTCAACAGCAGAAAGTTGTTTTGCAACACGCTCACCATCTGCATTAAATCCTAATTCAACCAATGTAAAGTTATCTACATCTGCACCTTCAATAAGTGCTCCGTTTGCTACTGTTTTAACCTTAAGACTATTTAAATTTCCTACTGCATGAGTTCCAACTTCTTGTAAAGCTTTTAAAATACGACTTGCCATGTTATTTTCCTCCTAATAATTAATTTGTTTAAATTGAAAATCTGCTTTCAAAGTCTTTACCGGCAGGGATAAGGTTTTCACGCTTGCTAGAAAATTCTCTGATTACAGGTTCTTCATTTTTAGTTTCTTTTTCAACAGTTACCATTTCAACAAGCATAGAGTTTAATTGAAGAATTGCATTTTTACCTTCTTCATTATCAAAGACTGTCTTTTCAACTAATCCTTGAACTTCTTCTGTTTCAAATTTCTCTGCAGCCTTTAAAGCACTGAACTTAGCAGAGTAAAACTCTTTCTTTTCATTGAGCGCTTTTTCAAACTTTTCTTGTTCTACCTGCTCTTTGAAAGGAGTTAACTCTTCTACAACAGAATTTAATTGAACTAGCTTTTCACTAACATCATTAAACTGAGTCTCAAGACCAGATTTTTCTTCTGATACAGAATTTAATTGTGTTTCAAGATCATTAATTTTTTGATCTTTTTCGTTAAGTTGTGTCTGTACTTCTTCAGGAACAACTTCTTCCCAATTACGTTTCAGAAATACTTCTTTCTTAGTATCGAAATCAATAGTTACTGAATTTTCTTCTTTAACGTAATTGAATTTAAAATATTTATCATACTCATTTCCTTCAGAATAGCTATAAATATTAGCAACAAAAGTAGTATCATAGACATCTACAATATATGAATATGCATTTTCTAAAGTAGGATCTAAAGCTGAATATAATAATGAACGAATGTCATCATGTGATAATTCAAATACTTTCTTAAACTTTTCCACTTTTTCAACCTCCTTGTTACTCAATTGTTTGTTCTCTAATTCAATGGCTTGAGCAACTAATTTTGTTAGCTTGGATTCATCATAAGCAGGATATACCTTCTTATGATTTCCTCTTTCTTGAGAATTCAGAATGCAATGACCTTCATAAACATAACTCAATATTTCAGTAATGCCTTCTTCGACTTTATAACTGTCAAATAGTATTTCCATACTTGAAACAACAGGAATTCCTTCATCGACCCATTCTTTTAATAGACCAATTACATTTGGAAATCTAGAGGCCCATAATATTCCTTTACCAGCAACTACTTCTTTTTCATTTCCTTCGCTGTCTGTCACTGTTGTTATATAGGCATCTTCAGTAAAAACACCAATAGGAACAGTTCCCATAGCAACAATGTCATCACCAGTAGTTCGATCAGTATCTAAATACATTTCATGACTCCCAAGTGCATCATCATTTGCATTAGGTTCTGATTTTTTATGGTATCTCGCCACAATAGGCATACCCTTTAAAGTATGTAATGTTTTTCCGGCAGTCTCTTTAGTGATAAAAGCATAGTTGTGAGATATGTCAAAACCATGAAGTATAAACTCACAGTCTTTTTTAGTAGGGTTGTCTGAATCGTAAATTGCATTTAGTTGTATCTCAAATAAATGTCTCTTTTTATCCAATATCTCACCTCCTTTAAAGAGCGACTAATAGATTAAGATGGAATATCATTTCCACCTGTAGTCAAAGAGTTAATGGTGTTCTCATTGTCTGGATTCTCGTTACTTGGTCTTCCGGCTTCTTCACCATTCATTGTATGACTAGTCTTATAAGGCTTAATCTTATCCTGTAATTTAAGCTCATCGGTCTCATAAAGGGTTTGTTCCAGATACGACTCCCATGAAATTCCTGCTACATTATCAATGACATGCTTTGTAGACCAACCTTTATCATTCATTTTTGACAAGATATCAACCTTTTCTTTTAATGAGAGAGGAGGCTCTTTGTCATAAGCGATGTAGTAGTTGTCCTTTTGACTAGAAGGTAAGACTAAATTTATTAGTTTTTGATAAATCTCCTGTTCAACATCTTCAAGTAATACTGCGATTCTTTTATAAATTGTTTCAAGATTTATCTTTGTGGTTGCAAAGTTACCGCCATTTCCATTTAGAATTGAACCAGACAATCCATATGCAGATTGAATATCTCCATTGATGTGCTCAAACTTTTTACCGTCAAGACCATCGGCTTTGACGTCTGGAAATTCCAATTTGGCGAAGTCAGGTATTGTAACAACCGTTACTCCACTTTTGTTGTTCTTTTCCAATGCTGCCTTTACGCCAGAGTGAACCTTTTGCTTAACAGGTTTAGGTAACTTTAAGTTTGTTAAATCACTGTACTTGTCGTTGCCGTTTACCCCGACTGTTAGAACTGCTACGGCATTTATTATTTTATTTGCAATGGAGCGCTCAACATCTTTTAGAGTTTTCTTGTGCTGAACATCAAATAGTCCTGCTGTAACCCATGAAGTCCCAAGTCCTTGGTTTCTTTTTAGAGTTCCTGTTCTCAAAATAAATGTTCTATCTTGAGGCAATTCTATATATTTATTGTTAACTATATCTTTTTGATATTTGTCATAATCTTGTTGAGTTACGAAAGGGGAGAGGTTCATCAATTGTTCTTTACGGAATTCTTCAGTAAGTTTTGAGAAGTATTCCAAATCAATTACGCATTGCCAATCGCCATTTTTTCGGTAAGCAGGGAAGACTAATTTCATATCATCAAATATATAAGGGTAGGGGTTTGTCTTATCTCCAAGCCAAATGCCAATAAATGTGCCTGCGGTTGCAGCTTGTTTGATAGAATCCCTCGTTAATCGTTTATGTTTAACTTTGTGGAGTGATTTATTTATAATACCAATGTACTTGTCATTGTTCTTAGGTTTATCATGCGAATCTACTTTATAGTTAAGAGTAGGTAAGGCTTCTATTAGCTCAAACAACTGATGAATTTCAGCAGAAGAGATATAATAATACTGTGCTAGATCTTCAATTTCTTTTTGAAAAGTATCTGGACTAGCAAAATATTGTTTTAACTTTTCAGCATCAACTTCAGTGATTATTCCTTGCGAGAATAGATTACTGACAAATCCACTTACAAAAGTAGAGGTATAATCTTGATAATCATTTATCATCCTTTGATACTCTTCAGATTCTTGGTCAATTTTGATTGTTTCTGTCATTGTTTCACCCCCTGTTTTAGAAATAAACTAGATCATCATCTAGGTCATAGACTTCCTCGGTTTCTTCTTTTTCCATAAATAAAAATATGTAATAAAGAGCATACGCCAAAGCTGAATATCTATCTTTATCTATCTTCTTTAAGACCTGCTTTACAGTAATTGACTTTTGAGTTGATTCTAACTTCAAGTTAGAAATCTCATCTATTAAATACTGAGTATGTATTCTTGCTTTATCTTCCTCTAAGTTGACGTTAGAGTTGACGGATTTACCCTTAATATCATCATTTATTTTTAATAACTTTAATTTTTCTGTTTCAACATAATCAATAAATGTGCGAATAATCTCTCCATTAATACCCTGTGCAGTCAAATCATATACCACTTCAATTGCTGGAGAGACATCGGGCTTCTGGTCTGTATTAATAGTGTCGAAACATCCTAATTCCTCATTTGTATCTGGGTCTGTGTGATCTTCTAATAGCCTGTCAATCAAGCCTTTACCAATTACGTTTCCATCAACTACTATTGCCTTAACTCTAGATTTGAACATGTCCGAGTTACCGCCATACGCATAAAATAGCCTTTTGACCATCAAACTTTGCTCTTTAAAGCTAAGACCGTTAGGGGGTTCAACAATATTTACAGCCTGAATTTGACGAATTGTACCTGTTTTATTTCTAATAATCTTTAACACTACGATTGCTGTTTTGTTGTTGCTTTGAGAGTTACTACGTGCTACGTCAACTCCAAAAATATATTCATTGAGTTCAAAGTTGCCCCGTTTGTCTTTTGGACAGTTTAACTCTGGTTTATCGATTGTTCTAATCTTTAATAATTTAGATATATTAACAAGAGCACCGTCTGTAGCACCAACCCACTTACTTTCATAGTTCATTGCGAAAGCAGTAGCAGAAGTGGTAGGGTCATTCTTTTTTGCTAACAATTGATTTCTAGTTTCTCCACGACCATAATGACACGGTAGCTCCCAACTTGCGCCAAGAACCATCTTTCCTTTAAGGTTTGCCGTTTCCTTAATCATATTTAAGATACGGTTGAATTCGTCTGAGCCTCTATATCCTGAAGTGGTTACAAAGTTAATCATCCCATTAAGTTCAAAGGGACTGATAACTGACATTTCACCAATGGTTCTTCTAGGAACGTTAACAACGGGTTCAAGAGCATCTTTAAATAATTCATTATTTAATAGGGCAGATTCTTCAATGTTCAGCCTGTGTCTACGCTGACCTTTTGTACTTTGAGCATTTGCTAAAATGGAATAAGTAGAACCAGATTTGAAAATTACCTCAGCGCTGTCCTTAGAAAAACTAGGTTTAACTATTTCATTTTGAAGAAGGGGGAACTTTTTCATAAGTTCCTTATGTTTGTCCTCACTGATTGAAGCAGCATTTTCTTTTGTTTGAGCCGACATAGCCACATTTATATCAGCAAAGAAAATGCAAGTATGGTAAATTGACATTAACTCAAGCATTGTCTTACCAAATCCACGAGGGAATACTCCATAAGTGCTGACAAATCTACTCATGCATCGAAGAAAAACACGCTGATCTAAATCAAGTCTCATTCCACCTTTTTCTGGCTTAATTAGGTCATAAAAAAGGTCTGGAAACCATCTAGCCCACTGTAAAAACTCAACCCAAGTTTCAAAGTTATCTTCAAAACTGTCTTTCTTTAAGTCACTAATTTTAACTTGACTATTGAATGCAGGATTGTCAGCTACTAACCTTGAAGATTCTTTAGTGAATTTAAAATTATCATCTTGGAAATTTTTGTAGCTACTCATCTTCTTCATTCACCTGCATTTCAGGAGAAGAATCCAATTCTTGAGATTCATAATCTTGTCTTCTTACTTCATAGAACTCGTAAATATCTTTATATGCTGCTTCCGGTAAACCTTCAAGATCACGAATATAATTGACATACAGCCACAAAGTAACATCAACTTTATCTTTTGGCTGTTCTGTAAACTTAGGGAGAAGAGGAATAATGTCCCTATGTTCTTCAACCATCCTAGATAATTGCCCAAAGCCATCTAGCCCCTTAGATAGATCAGCTTTACTCATCTGAGAGGGTTTAAGTTTTCCTGCTTCCGCAGCTTCTTTAGCCATAATTGACCATTCTTTTGCTTCTTTGAATTCACCTTTAGATTTAGCCAAAGTTTCTTTTACCTTATTAACGCAATACTCACGCAAATATTCTTCATGCATAGTTGTAGGAAGTTGGAAGCTTGGTTTTAGTTTTCTAAATTTTTTCTCGAATAGAATATATTCTTCATCTGGGTATCCATGTCCATAAATTTCCTTTAATTCCTTTAGTTCATCTAGCGGAACATCAGTTTCCACTACGTCAACAGAAGAGGAGGGAACAGGTGCTTTATTTTCTGTGTGTTGCTTTATTTCACTATCATTCATGCTATCTGCCCATGTGAGGTGACGAAAGTCCTTCATGTTTATCAGCTTAAAATAGGAACCGATTGGACTACCTTGTGTAAGCGATGATTGCCACAGACTAGCTACAAATGGCTTGTCTAACATCCTCAGCATGTTCTTTAAACTTTCAATATTATTAATATCAACCATTTCTTGAACACAAGATTTGCAAATTCTTAAACGCTCATCTGCATCAAGTGGACTATATGATTTATAAAATTCAGCCAATCTTTTAGGCGTTGTGCATTTTGAACAAGGCTTTTTGCCAGTTTCCATAATATTTATCCTCCTTTTTAGAGAATCTTTTTATTGGTACTCATCATCCTAAGAAAAAGGAGAGGGAGAAAACTTAGAAGATAAGTACCCATAAAAAGATTCTTAAACAAATCAAAAAGACACCCAACAAATTGTCAGGTGTCCATATAAAATCAGTATTTTAAATTATGTATTATTAAAATTCCTCTTCAAAATCATCATCAACATCGAGCATTTCTGCTATTTCTTCTTCCTGTATTATCTCTAACTGTCTTAAATTTTCTTTAGTTTGGTCAATTAGAAGTTCTCTACAAGACCAACGATTAACATCCTCGAAAAACATATATAATACTTCTTCCAAGGGAATTCCACGATCCAAGTTATAATGAATCATAGCAACATAATCCTCTACAATTTCCTCTGGAGTTTCCCGATTAGAAGGGATAATCACTACATTTGGACAATCTTCCATAATAAATAACCTCCAACTTATAAATGGGGAGGAAGAGGATTACATTTAGTAATCATACCTATTATTTCAATTTATTTTGTAAATTGTAAGCAAAACTGTATGACTTAATGTAAATCCAAACAAAACCGTACATTAGCCAATAGTTGATTTTATTCTTCACAGTCATCGCAACACTCACTGCAACCACAAGCAACTTTATCATCAATATCTTCTTGAATTTCTTCAATAAGCTCTACATGATTTTGAACGGTATCTTTAAGTGATTGCTGATATCCGATATCATAAGCCACTTCAAATCCATCATCGAAACCTTCTTGCATACCACAAGCAAATGCTTCATTAGTTAATTCACTTAGGATGGAATACAACTCTTCTTCAGATTCCGAATTAGCTATTGCATCAATATACGCAGTAACAAGGTCACAAAGAGGACAAATTGTTCCTTCTTGTTCTTCTAATTGTTTAAATTTAATAATTTTAGTCATGTGATCTCCTTTAGGGATAATTTATTTTTATTAAATATAATAAATCGCTTCTAGAGCAGAAGGGGAGTATTCAAACAATTGGAATCTCTTATGAGCACCTACAAACCCATTATCATCGTGCCAATCATCTGTCTTGCCTTTAGTTGATAATGTACGAACTAATACGCCAAACTTATCTTTAGCTGCTTCAGTATGTAAATGTCCAGTATGTATTTCAACTACTTTTGCATTAGCCATTGGCTTACCAAAATCAGAAAGAAAATTTTCATGAATACGATTAGCACCTTTGTGACCATGAGAGTATCCTAGGAAAATATCATTCCATATATAAGCCTTGCGAACCTTTTTGCTTGTGTCAAACTCAATGTCTGGGAATTTTACCTCTAAAGTTTTAACTAAAGCCCAACTCATTGAGTCATCATGGTTTGCGATTGAGTAACTACAGTCCACTTTATTAGCTTTAACCTGTGCTTCATCGATTAACTCAGCATAGAACCTAAACGCATCATCCCAAGCCTTATCCATATCAACTTTTTCAATAGGAGTGCCACTTGAAGTCTTCCCATCAAATCCGTTGTTGTGAAGGAGATCCTGTCCAATTATGAATAAAATTCGATCCCATTTCTTGCTTAAAATCTTGTCATAAATCTTATCTCTGACTGGAATATAATCTTCATATGTATTTACACCAAAATGCATATCAAACAGGGGAATCTCTAATAATCCTTCACCGTCTGTATTAATTGTTTCAATATGTACAGGAGTGATCTCTTGTTTAGCTTTCGCAAGGAACTTATCAATATCGAAACCTACAACTTTAGGTTTAACGGTAATTTTACTAGAGTATAGAGTCTGAACGCCATCTTGTTTACTATGTACATTCCAGATATTATTACGAGCATTAACCAATTCCCAAGCTTTAGAATCAAATCCATGAGCAGAGAGGAGGTAGTCAACATCTTTAGATTGTTCAGCATTCATGCGAATTAGTTTATCTGACTTATGAGAACCGTCAGCAAGTATTTCAGTAGTTTCTTTATACTGAACATTCTCATCCTCTGACATTCTTTCTAATTCTTTTGCTTCCTCTTCGATTTTCCATCCTGCTGCATACTTTCTTAAGCTTTCAGCAGAGTGTTGGAATTCAAACATTTCCTTAATATCTAACCAATCCGTATTGTGGAGCTTATTTAGTTTATCAATTGCTACTCTTTTCAGATGACTGAACGCAGTTTCGCCTTGTAATCTATCGAAATTGTATTCTGTCATAGATTAATCCTCATCGCCTTCGGGGAAGTGTTCGGATACCTCATTGAAAGTGATATCTACTCGTCTGTTTTCACCTGCGAATCGAGCAAGTTCAGTCATTAAGTCAAATTCTCTTTCTTCTTCATCTTTCTTCTTAGGCATCTCTGTTAGAGTCATTTCCTCTAAATCAATAACTACATTGCTATATTTTCGGTTTAAAGTATCTTTAGCCATATCGTAAATCCATCTCCTTTTAATCTAACACTTTAATTTATTTTTATTGTGAGAGTAGAACGCTGCGAGCGCATAGTTTTAGCCATGCACTATATGTATCAATGGTTTAATTCGAAGCAACGCAAATTATTACCATTTTAATTCATCTGCATGTTGAGCTAACTGACCTCTAAAATTAACAGTTAGATTACACACTTTTGCATAAGGTTCATTTTCAAAATGATTGAGGTAGGGGATAAATCCTGACTTTTTAGGATCTTTTAAATCACACTGACCGTCGTGACCAATCATTACAACTTTCACATCATTATGTATTCTGGTTAATACTTTCTTCAATTCACCGCGAGTAAAGTTTTGAGTTTCATCGATAATGACTAATTTATTTCCTTTTATGTTTGTTCCTCTGGCAAATGTGTGAGACATTGCTTGAACCCATGCATTGCCATTCTTTACGTTATCGATGTTGTCTTCATAAACTAAAGAGCGCTCTGGATCTTCGTCAATCTCATATAAAGCATCCTTTAAAGGTACAATGTACTTCGCTTCTTTTTCTTCAACCGTTCCCGGAGTATATCCAAGTGTTTTCTCTTCAACAGGGGAGAAGATATAAACTAATTCTCTTTCAAGAAATCTTGCAGCCATTACAGCTAAAGTTGTTTTTCCTGTACCAGCTTTAGCGTTAACGATTGTTAATTGATTATCAATAATTGAATCGACATAATCCTTCTGTTCATTTGTAAGCTTACTTGCGTATCCAAAGAACAGGTTGTTTTTAGGGAGTGGCATATGATTTCCTCCGATACCATAAGGTAGATTTTATGAGACAATATAAAAAGAGCAGGGAAGAGGACTCCCTACTCAAAACGACAATGTTTCACGTGAAACATTAATTTATTTACAATATAAAATTATAGAACTAATTCTTTCAGGTGTTTAGATGGCTTAAATGCTGGAGTTTTCTTAGCCGGAATTACAATCTTTTCTTTAGTTTGAGGATTAACTCCATTTCTTTCTGCACGTTCAACAACTACAAGTTTACCTAAGTCAGCAAGAGGAACTTCTCCATGTTCAACTAAAGCGTCTTCGATAAGTTGAAACACTTCCTGTAAACGCTGTTCTGCTTCTTTCTGTGATACCTCTAATTTTTCTGCTGCAAACTTCTTAAATTCTGTTTTGTTCATGTGTTAATATCTCCTTTTATATCAATTTATTTTTAATTAAAAATATAAAACTGCTTTTTTATTGCGTTATGTATGTTAATTTTCCTTGATAAAATACTTTTTCTTAGGCTTTTCAACAACACCAAATTGTCCAATGAAGGTAGGACGCTTCAGATACTCGTTAATTTTCTCATTGGTTATGTATTCTTGTTTGGGTGTTTCGGCTTTTTGTTTCATGACATTGATAGCAATCCTCCTTAGTTTCTCATGATAGAATAGTGTTTTCTCTATCATAGTAACAGAAAAACTAAAAATGGCTGAAACCCTTGGGAGAGTAAGCTCTGTTGGGTTCTTCTAACGGTGGTTAATTCTAGTTTTGTTGTATTTTCTATACTTTTCAAGCTCATTTTGTTTAGAACAAACCTTGCAAAATTCTTGTCTGTTTCCATTGGGTCGAATTGGCACTCCACAACTTTCACATTCTTTAACTCTATTCTCGCCATGAAACAAATCATAATAATAGCCAATCTCATTGTACTCTTTAACTATAATTCCATTGCTATCATCAGTCGGAATATCATACATAAACAGCAATTTAATGTTACCGTTATTAGCAATCTCAACAATCTCTTTTTCATGGAGCAGCCTAACTAAGTCATGAATATTCTTTACTTTCGATTTCTTTCTCTTATCAAAAGTAATCTTTGCTACAGAAACTAGATCTCTATAATTCTTATATCCTCCAAAATAATACTCGTTACTCTTGGTTTCTCCATCTTTGATTTGCAGGTAACTTCTAAATAATCTTTGCAAGACGAGAAGGGTAAAAACTACTCGTTTATATTCATGTGACAATTCTAAGGTATCTATATAATTTAATTCTGGTAGGGATACTGTTAAACTATCAATCTGAACAATTTTATTATGTTCATTCATTCCATGAGATACTGCATTATTAATGATTTTATAATGAATAGCCGGGTTGTACTTTTTCATCCCACGCTTACAAAATTCATGCAATCTATTTTTGATTTCAACTTCATTGCATCCTAATTCTCGATAATGTCTTGAGAGCAGTTTTAATTCTGTGCTGAAAAACTTAGAGGTAAACTTTTTTGCATTTAGTATGTCCGTTATGTAATCTCTATCCTTATATTGGTACTTATTCAACATCTAATTCCACCTTTCTCATAGTGTAGCGATTGTTCAGGTACTCTATTTCTCCTGAGTTAGAAGGGAAGGGAAGATACACACTTCCTGTTTTGACCTTTAAATTTTCTACAATCTCTTCACCATACATAGACCACAAGACTTCTTTGCTAATCGCTCCATTATCCTCATAAGCCATTTTGATTAAGTAATCGACTAATTCCTGTTGATTAACACAGATGGGAAGGAGACTTTTCTTAAGATTCTCATATGCTTCGGAAATTTTTCTTTTCAATTCTTCATTCTGTTCGTCTCTGTTACTTTCTGTATTTGTAGATGCTTCTTCTTCACTAGATTTTCTAAATGTGTTTAATTTCTTTAAAATTTCAGCGACTTTTTTATCATCCAATATTATATTACCATTATTCATTAATCTTTTATGTATTTCTGGATCTTCTTCATTGCCAACAACATTTCTAATTCCGAAATCAATTGACTCTATGTATCTGCAAATCTTGTTCATTGTGCAATCACTGTCAATAACGGGGGAGTATTGCTTATATTTTCTTAGAAACTCTATTTGCTCAGGTGTTTTTCTGGGCAAGTTTTTCAATTCTTCAATACCTATTCCAAACAATTGCCTACAAGTAGTGTCTTGATTGTTGTGATATTTCTTATATTTTCTGCGTGTATTTTTATAAAGATAGGTAAAGAAGTAGGGATGCTTATGTAATAGAACCTTATTTAAAAACTCTTTTTCTTTTCTAACTTCATCTGAGTCAGTATCTTCGACTCTATTGTATTTGAGCCATATATTTGGTATAGATTTAACTTTTCGACCTATCTTAGCTTTATCGATTTGCGCCGACTGTAGCTTAGTGCTCATCTGAATTCTCTTTAGTGTTGTTTCAAATTCAGGAGTGCCTTCATCAAGTTGAGCAAGCAAAGCATATCCACTTGTACTCTTGTTGGTAATCTGACCAATTTCAGATCCAAATGAATGCAAATCAGCGTTATATAAATCTCTCTCTTTGAAGTTAATCGCATTTGACTTAGGTGGAGTATAAGTTATTGGCAATTCATCTTGATACACTCCATTGACGATATTTTGTTCCGAAGTAGTAGCAATGATGTCAAAATCAAAGTCGCTGCCAGCCCAGTTCATTGTTTCATGTCCATGAACATTTACAATAATTCCAGTGGTGTTGTATTTGTACCAATAATCCAATTCTTCTTTCTGCATAAGATTCAACACAACATGTTCGCTTCGATAGGTGAGAGGTGCTCTCATGGAATCAACCTTTTTAACTCCTTTTTGATTCCAGTAATTAGCGTAATATTCTCTTTTGCCAAGCAATCCTGTGACCTCTTGACCGCAAACATGCTGCATCATTGCGTATGGATCTGATACGATGACTTGAAAGTTACCATCGACCAACACTTCTCCCAAGCAAGCTCGTTTGATTTTCTTCTTAATCAAGTCGTAGATTTTTCTTTTAATCCATTTGTCACTGATAAGAGCATTGTCCAACATTAAAGCCTTACCCCAATGATTCTCACTATCTTTTATGTATCCTAAGACTTTATCTTCCGTTATTTCTTTGCCAAGAAGGAAGAGGAGGGTGTAATTTATATCTTTGGATGTTACGCCAGTGAGCCAGTCAACAGTCTTTTTACACAGTGATTCAATCTGAGAATCATTAAGCTTTACAGTTTGCAAAAACTGATAATTCATCTTGAGAATATCTTTGTCTTTCTTTGGACTGACTAATGAGATTCCCCAATCTAATTTATTTATATTACAATTTTCCTGATACTCCTCAATACTCGAAAATGACTTCCATAGCTTAAATTGACTTTCTGAAATAATTACATCTATTTTAGAAAGATCGGCTAAAATCGGCTCACCATTCTCATCCTTATAGGATGTTTTAATTATGTAATTTCCATTGTTCTTTTGCTCACAAAATGCCTTTATGTCGAAAGTTGAAAGCATTCCCTTTATGTAATTCTGCCTAATACACCACTGAGAGGGGATATAGTCTAGACCTAGCTCTTCAGCCCATTTAGTTGCCATTTCAATACTTATGATACCTTGTCCGTCAAACCGATTAAACATTTCAGTGATAGTCTTTTCTCCAATAATGTCATCTTTATTTATTTCTGTTTCAGTAACAAAGTTAACTTTTACATCGGTAGGGCTTTCATAGTCCGGCACTAGACAGAATCTAGGTGTAGATACAACTGACGTTGAACTTGTCACCAATCCTTTGTATGCGTTGAATTTGGAAGGTACTAACTTTACATCTTTATTTCTACCGTTATCAAATATTTCATCAAGTTTATCTGCCATGTTAGTTTCACAGAAGATAACCGTAGAAGATCTAGCTTGACCAGCAGAGCAGGTGAGTCTTCTGTATTTCAATCCATTTAATTTCAATTTATTTCTGAATAAGTACCTGTAATGTGCTTTGTTTTCAATTACAATGCTTACAATTTCAGGGACGTAGAGCATTTCATTGATTTTCGTTTGCAATTCTTTAATTTTTGTTAAGTTTTCTTCGGAGTGGTTCTGCCTCTTTAGAAACTTGAGCTGCTTCTTTAATCTTTCAAGTACTTCATGGTCAAAAACTTGTTCTTTGATATTTCGTAAAGATCTAAACAATTGACTATCAAACATTGAAATGACTTCTTTGTTTGCTTTGGCTTGGTCAAATGTTAGGTTAATATCATAGTTGAATTCTGCCAATCTTGATGACTTGAATTTATATGTATAGAAAATTTGTTTTTGCAATAAGTTGTCCTCCTTATCTAATCTGATTTTTTCTTTTTATTCTACAAGCTTTACATCTCTTCGGTATCTCAAAGTCCTTATTTAGAAAGAATCGTATCTCGCCTCTTGAAAGATTTAATTTTCGTGAGCAATCAACGCAATTATATCGATTTAATATATCGAAGATTATATTAGCAATCATATCTGTAAAGTACTCGAACATCGACTCTGGACTTTCTTGAATTTTAATGACGCTTTTATTCCATGTTTCTTTGTCTTCTAATTTGAGATTCTCACTAATGGGGATTAGTACGTTGTTATAGATAAAATATTCTTTCGTGACAGGTTCAATTCGACTATCTCCGGATCTCGCCTCAAATTTTATTCTAATTGCTTCTTCAGATTCGAATCTATAAGAAAAATATACATCGAGGTATTTTTTCTTTTTTTTCATACCTATATAGCCTGATGGGACATAGTATACATCTGTCCTAATGGTTTTCCTGTTGTATCTAACTTCTAATTCTCTTAAGACTTCTGAAAATCTTCTTTCCAATCTCAAATTAGAACTTCCTAAAACTAGCTTTTCAATTTCGCTAGTTAAGTATACTTGAATGTAATTATAGTCATTTGAATAAACTATATCATCTTTAATATAGAGGTCTTTTTTTCTTCCCCCAAGACTCAAATCTACATACGTTTTTTGAAGATGGTAACTGTTTAAATAAATTGAATAACAAGAATCATAGTTCCTATATTTACTTCTTAAGTTATCGATTACCTCGTTTAATGTGGAATTATTTTTAGCGTCATTATGTCTTTTACGATCTAAATAATCAGCTTTTAATTGTTTTATTTTCCCACTTACTATTTGTGTAGCACTATTTGCATCATGTCGCATAGTGTCAATTTCAAAGGAACTTGATCGTGACACATAGTCAAACACATAATCGAATCGAATAACTTTGGTTTGTAATTTTTTCCACTTTATAATATCAATTAATTGTACTGTAAACATTTCACTTTTGTTATTTTCTTCTAAGTAGTTTACTATAATATTAAATAGTTCTTCAGCTTTAAGTTTTATGTAGTCTTCAAAAATATTACTACATTCTTGTTTTCTGAGTATTTTCTTTACGATTTCTAAGTCATCTTTTTCTATGATTTTGATAATATTTACTATGTCAAGTATATTTCTTGAGTTCTCCTTGTATTTAATTAATTCGTCCCAAAACCAGTCTAATTTTTTAAGTCTTTCTTTTGTTGTGGTATTAGTTTCACTACTCAATTCTTCTTTGTGTTGCCCAATATTACTATAATAAGCGTCATTTTTCTTTATGTTAAAGCACTTACCACTGTAGAAGAGTGCTTTAAATGTTAAGTCGCTATTCTTATTTATTAACTGTTTAATGTCGATCTCAACTACAATATTTCTCAGTTCTAGCCAAATGTCTAAATAATCCCTAATCTTCTTTTTGTTACTAAATGCCATTTCAATATAAATTGTATTTCCACACTCAGTCAGTATTGTTATATCAGGTCTGTAAATCTGATCTCCAACTTTGTATGATTTTTCAATCAAAATATCTTTTACTATATAATTTCTTTCTTTATCAGAAACAACAGTAAACTTATCACCCTGTTCTAGAAATTTATTTTTAAACCAGAAGTGCATTTGAGACTCCGAATTACATTTAGTCGCATCAATATGAGCAAAGTGGGGAGTAATTCGTTTAGATTCAATTGCTTTTGGATTTAAACTTGAACCACAAACAGGGCAGTTATATGTACTTTTCTTATTGGATTCATTTATTTCGTCAATTGTAATGATGTCTCCATTGTCATTCTTGGCAAACCACAGTTTTACATTTTCATAATTCATTTAGATCCTCCCAATATTAATTTCCCCCTTAATCGTTTCTAAACTCAATTTCCTTTATCAGCTCTTATAATTTCTTTAACGAGATATCTCCCTAGACTATACCTATTCAAATATTGTTATATAATTTATTTATTATAATTAATCAACAAAACTAAACTTAAAATCGATTCACTTATTCTTATGTAAATTCTTCATTCTTTCCGAAGCAGCCAGACGTTGTTCCTCACTCATTTCTCTCTTTTCACCTTTACGGAAAGAAACTTGATTTCCTTTAAGTTCAAACTTGATTGAAAGGGGAGACTCACGACCATCTTCATATGTAGGAACAACATTATCAATCCCTAAAAGCTTCACAATCTTAGTAATATGGGGCGGAAAGCAACTGTATCCAATCCATTTACCTGTATCAGCTTCAAAAACCAAACTTGTTTCTTGTTCTTCTTTAGCAAATCCCATTAATTATTCCTCCTTAAATTTTAAAATCAATTCTAAGCTCATTTCCCTTACTCAACTCTTATAAAAATAACCCTAATAATCCAACCTAGACACTTAGTATTCAAAACCAATTAAATTTATTTTCCTAATTAAACAAACAGCAATTCTCACCAATCAATTAATATACTAATCTCATCTTTTTAACTAAACTCTTATATGTATATTTCAATTTATTTACGATGTGTAAGTTGTTAAAACTGCCATTCCATATGTATTCCTCATATAAAGACTGCTCATTTTCGTCTGCAAGGTTGTCCAATATTAACTGCTCCAGATAATAAATCACATCCTCATCTCTGAATTTGTGCTTTTCCATGTGTTTTCACCTCCGATTCCCTAAAATTTGTAACTTGTCTATTATAATATCAATTTATTTCTAATTAGTCAATATAGTTTCAAATAAAAATTGAGGGATAGGATAGTTATTCTTCTATATTTGTATGTAGATCATCGACCTTACAATTAAGATATTTTGCTATTTTATGTGCCCTCACCAAAGTTGGAAAGGAACGACCTGTAACCCAATTGGAGACAGTTTGTACATCAACGCCCAGTGCTTTTCCTAACTCTTCCTGACTTACTTCTTTAATAACCATTAGCTTTTTTAGATTTGACTTCAACAATTCCTTATTCACTCCTATTATATCCCTCCTTTCAAATATACCTTCTACGCTATATTATATCAATATTTGTCCAAATGACTACATAAAATTTATAAAATTATAAAAAATATTTATGATAATACTTGCATTATTTATAAAAATGGAAATATAATGAACCCATATCATTGAATATCAACAATTATCAGTAAACATTTTTGTCGATATTCAAGTATCAAGGAGGATATTCAATGGATAAATATTTCAACGCAATAGTCGATGGATTGAATCTACAAGACATTGAAGTTTTAAATGTTCTCACATCTACAAGAGCAACCTCATTATTATCTGCAATTACCCGAAAGGAAGTGAATGATAAAGTTTCTTATTCTGAAGCAATTTTTAGAAAGACTCTACAAAGATTAGAAGCTATTAAATTTGTAAATGTTGTGACTGGCAACAAAGAACATTCAATCTACGCAACTGAATTTGGTCAAAATGCAATCAATCTTATAGCAGAAAGGAATGAAGTGTAATGTTTATTTCATTAATCGGGTTAGGGCAAGCTGGAGGCAATGTCTGTGACTTAGCAGCACAAAGAGGAATGTATACTGCCGCAATAAACTTCTCACAAAAAGATCTTGATTCATTAGAAAGTGTAGAAAGAAAACTTAAATTAGTTGGCTCTGAAGGGATAGGGAAGAGAAGGGAAAATGCTCTAGAGTTAATGAACAATAATTATGATTTAATGATTAACTTTGTCAAAGAGAACTTCTCACACTCTTCAATAGAAATAATTGTTGTTCCGTTTTCAACTGCAGGAGGGAGTGGGGCAGGGATTGCACCTGTATTTCTAAGTTTGTTGATGAATGCAATGCCAGAAAAGGTTTTCGTAGCTATGCCGATTCTCCCTGATAAGAAAGAAGTTTATACCAGTCAGCGTAATAGTTTAGAGACATTTGATGATTTATCAAAATTAGATATTTTAGTTTTACCTTTAGATAATCATAAATCAAGAAAGATAACTCAATCTAACAGCAAAGCTACTTTATATAAGAAAGCTAATGAGTTTGTTATCGATCAATTTGAACGGATTAACAACTATTTTGAATTAAATTCCCAATATGGAATTGTAGACAAGAGAGATGTTAAAAATGCTTTCTCGCAAACAGGAGTAGCTACAATAGGTATTACCGATATATCGAAAGTATCTCTAAATATGGATATGAGTGAAAATGGCATTGCTAATAAGATAAAAGGATCTTGGATCACTTCACTGTTTGCTGATATTGATATGGAGAAGGTTACGAGTGCAGTATTTATTTTTGAGGGACAGGAAAGACTCATGGATTCAATCAACTTAGAAAAAGTGTTTGATGGATTTAAAAATAGAATGCCAGTTAATTTGTATGAAGGATATTACATTGGAGAAGGTGGGACAGTTTTAACTATTCTAACCGGATTGAGGTGGTGTAATTCACGATTAAAAGAGATAGATGATATCTTGCAAGATACAACTGGAATCTTAGACGCTGTTTCGGATAATGAAAAATATGAAGCAATTTCACTAAGGCAGTCAGCACCAAAGCAACAAGTCCAGTCAAAGTCCAAAGTACAAGATATTAGCTCCCTTATCGGTCAATTCAAACGTACTAATTAGTATTCTGAAAAACTTAAATTATATTACCCACTCATTACCCAAATAGCCAAATTTCATTACCCATTATCATTACCGCCCTGTGGGTAATGAAATTTCGTTACCCAGATATGATAATTATAAAAATACACTTTCTAATTTTTCGGTAACAAAACTATAAATTTAATTTTCTACAAAAATAAGGAGAGTTAGTCATGTATAAAATAACATCTAAGTTTCTGCAGCAAGAAGGCTTTCGTTCTTCCAGTCATAAAGGTATCGATTTTTCAATGCCGAATGGAACTCCACTTAAATCAATTAGAGATGGTATTTGTCACATAAGAGACTATGGCAGTACAAACGCTGGCAAAACTGTCCTAGTTGAATGGGAAGACGGTAAGACGGCTGTATACGGTCATCTAAGTGACTTTGCAGTCACGGAAGGGCAAAGGATTAGTGCAGGAGACTTGATTGGTTACAGTGGCAACAGTGGCTTTGTACAAGGGGCTAATGGCGGCTACCATCTTCACTTCGGATTAAAGGAGAACGGACAATTCATTGACCCTTCTCCTTATGTATCCGATATTCAGAACATGAATAGCAAAGGTGAAATTTTGCAACAGGTAGCCGAAACAAAGATTAACTTTATGGATTACTTTCAGCAACATATGGATTTAATCGGAAATCAGCTCATCGACCTGAAAGCCAATTTTATAAACTTCCTAATATTATCTGATTATTCTCCAATCATACAGTTGCTGAAGAATATTGTACAATTTATCTTTTTCAATATTTAAACGTTCAAAGTCTATATACTGCAACTTATCGAATTCAATCTCCCAAGACTGCTTTTCTTCGACCCACCAGTGTTTCAAGCAAATCACCCCTGAGTTAATTTATTTATTTCTATTTGAACTATCACAAATTTCATCAATAAGACGATCTCCATCATTACGTTTAGTCATTTTTAAGTTCCTCCAGTAGTAATAATGGTAATATCATGTCCTTTGTAGAGGAGATTTATACTATGACTTATAAAAAGGTAAACCTATATCTAAAAGAGGAAATCATGGAAGAAATTGAAGACATACTCAAATACAGGAGAACTAGATATGCTTTATATAATCCTATAGAGCTAGAAGAAATTACTGCAGAGGATTTTGTAGCAGGCTGTGTGATTTTCTATATTGATCAGATTAAATCAATACACGACTTGTCCAATATCAATGAGCTAAACGAAGACTCCCAATTGCAAAACAAACTAGATGAATTATTAAAGCAAAAGAACATTAGTCAAAGAGAGCTTTCTGAAATGACAGGTATTGTGCCAAGTAACATTAACAACTATGTAAAAAATAGAAATCAACCAACACTTGATCATTTTTTAAGAATATGGATTTCTCTTGATTGCCCTCCGTTAACTTGGTTATTGCACCGGATTCCAGTTTTGAAAAAATAATTCTATATATGGAATAGGACAATTTTCTAGGCGAATATCCTATGAATACAATAAAGTATAAAAACATCAAGGAGTGAGACATCATGATTACTTCACTATTTATCATTGGTAGTGCAATTAAAATAGCAGCCGTTTGTGGTGCAGGAATTGCTGGTTCAGAAATGTTGAAATTTTTACATGAATTCAACCCAAAAACTAAAAAGAAAGGTGATAAAAATGACGATATCGGTCAACTTCTGCGTGAAAAATCCAAAGAGTTATCTTAATTATCACCTTTCTAGTTTTAAGGTAAACGAAAATTTTACAGACCGAATCTTAAAGGAGGTGAAACAGCTAACGCAAAAAGAAGCGAAGAAATACGGCAAAATAGCAAAGAGTTTCATAGCAACATCAATCAGTTTCCTGACATTATCATCAAGATCAATGGCAGCAACTACAGTTACAACAAACACAACTCAACAAGCAATCAACATGGGGTTACCAGCAGAGCTAACAGAGCCATTAATGGAATTAATAAAATTAGCAATGGGAGGCTCGCTACTTCTAACCATCTTACTTCTAATCGCAGCAGGTGTAATGATTCAATTCAAGAAGAAAAAAGAAGGTATAGAGTGGAACAATCTAATAATCAAAGGTTTCATCCAAATACTTATCAGCACACCTCTCGTATTCCTTCTCTACTACATCGTGACAACGATTTTAGGAAGCAATTTCATTCAATTCTTAAATCCATTCTAAATAAACCAATATTTAAAGTAGCACCAGTAACCGTTTTTTCTTCAGCATTCTTAGGATCATCATTTGCTAGTGCATCAACATGGGATACAATCACTCGCAAGAAAGGCATTCTAACTCATGATTATTCAGGTAATGAAGAAACTACCTTACTAGGCTTAGGAGAGATTATTAAGAACATATCTGCAGCTATTGAATGGCTAAAGGACATTAAGACTCACATCTATGAATTTTCAATTGACATTTTTGCATTTGTTTTTGAAATGTTAATGGTAGTAGGATTACAGACTCCAAGTTTTATATTTAACAATAGTTTCACCATCAGCACGACACAGATATTTTCGATCATTTCAATTACTATTATCATTTTACTTACAATCTTTGAATCTCTTGTGCAAATGGGCAGCAAAGTCACAAAACAACAATATACAAAATTTACAGATATTATAAAGAGGTTGCCTATTGCAGTAGGTGTTGCTGGATTTGCTCCATTCCTGTTTGAATTTTGCTTTAAGATGATAAATAAATTAACAAGAGGTATCTCCAAAATTGGAGGAGATATTCTAAGTGGCAGCTCTTTAAAAGAAATAGTAAGCCTAAGTGGGGTAGATGTTCTAGGGATGCTTTTGTTTGACTTTGTAGCTTTAGGTTTACTCATTCCTATTCTTTTGCAATCAGGCAGACGTTGGTGGGATTTATTTACTTTATCTGCAGTTAGTCCTTTAGCTTTCACAGCATGGATATTTGACCGACACAGACATTTACATTCTCAATGGTGGAATACAATCAAACGATTATCAATGGTTCAATTAGTATTTGCAACATTTATCACATTAATGGGGGTATTTCTTTACAGTGCGAGATTCATCTCTGCAGATATGTGGGTGTATAAAATTCTAATCATACTAGGGGGCTTATACCGCATTGCAAATCCTCCTCAGTTTGTTAAAGCTTATAGCAGAGGTGAGGACACTGCAGGTATATTTGATGCATACACTAAAACTTTCAAAGGAGTATATGATACTGTTACTTTTAAAAAATTTGCACCATTGAATTATTACAGAAAACAAAAAGGGTTGAATTTGCAGCGTAACGTTTTGAGAGCAAAGCATGGTAAACGATTTGTGGACGATTTAATTAAGGGTAAATAGGAGGGGAAAAGTTGCTTAATTGGCTATTGCAGAAAGAGAATAAAATCACCTATAAGAATACAACCTATTCGATTGATCAGTTTGACTCCAGCCTGTTAGAAAGGATTATTAAATCACGATTTGCATCAGAAGGTACATTTGCAATTGAACAGTTAACCAATGAAGGGGAATCCCATCTGACACTCACAACCCCTTCATTGGAAAAATTTGATTTTCAAACAACCGATAGGAGTGTTGAAGAATATATCCTTGAAGGGAAAATATATCAATTATCTCTAAGTAAGCATTATTATCTTCCGCTCTTCACTGGTGTCACAGTTGATATATTAAATGTACTAGAGGAAACACAATGCGATACATTTACTCAAATACTAATAACAAAATCATCGAACTGGAGAGAAGAGGCAATAGTTAGATATGAAAATTATTTGAATGGTATTGATTCTCCTATTGGAGTAAAAGTTTTAGACAAAATACAGTCTAAATTAGTGGGAGCATTAGGAAAAATCAGCAACACAGAATTCAAAAGGCAGCAGTTTGAAGAAATTGAACAAAAAATACTTCAAAATGGCTATCAAATGGAAATTAGAATTGTGCTTTTAGATGGTTCGGAGACAGAATTAGAAAGATTCATAACAAATAAATTATCCAAAACGGATATGTTTAATTCATTGGAATTAGTAACAGCAGAAGAATCAATTTCAAAGCATATTCAAGATATGACATTTCAACCTACGATGAAGCAAATATTTTCTGAACAAGAAGTTTGCTCGATCTTATCAAATGTAGAAAGTATTACAGTACCAGTTGAAACCATGAAGCTTAACGAATCGCCTGTTTCTGCCAATACAAACGAATTACTGAATAGAGCAATAGACTTCCTACCTTCATATCCAAGAAAAGAAGAGAAAATAACCGAGGATACTATTGTAAGCCTTCAATCAGCATTCAAACGAGTCAAGATCACAGATACAGATATCAAGATACTGTCATCATTCCAAGGGGCAACATTGAATAGGTTTCAAATCGAGATACCGGAAAACGTTAATTACTCCAATATACAGAAAAATTTAACAAACCTACAAGCTGCAATGGGAGATGAAAGTGTTAGTATTGAAATTGGAGATCAGCCAAATACTTTTAACCTTTATATGCCAAGGATTAACAGAGATATTATTTGGCTGAAGGATATTTTACAATCTGATGTATTCAAAAATCATCTTTCTAAGTCAGAGTTGCCGATAATATTAGGTGAGAAAACATCTGGTGAGATTGAGCTTGCTTGTTTGGCTGACTTAAAGCATCTTCTTATTGCAGGAGCAACAGGTTCAGGGAAATCAGTATTCCTAAACATCTTAATTATTGTATTGTTGTTAAGTGTTGACCCTGAATTACTAAATGTCATCCTTATTGACCCAAAGCAAGTTGAATTTGAACAGTACAAAGACTTTCCGCAAGTGAGTAATGTGATTACAGATCCAGAAGAAGCAGTATCTATGGTTGAGTCCCTTTGTGTAGAAATGGAAATGAGGTATAAGGAGTTTACTAGGCTTAAAGTTAAGAATATTCAGCAGTATAACCGTAAGTCCAATGTAAAAATGCCGTATATAGTAACCGTGATTGATGAATATGCTGATTTAATGATGCAAAATAAAGATGTAGAAGATCATGTGGTACGATTAAGTCAAAAATCTCGTGCTGCCGGAATACATGTCGTATTAGCAACACAGAAACCTTTGAGTACAATTGTAACTTCTGTATTGAAAAGCAATTTACCATCTGCCATTAGCTTTAGATTGAAAACATCGTCTGATTATAAAACAGTTTTCGGTGGCGGTGTTCCGTTTAATCTACTAGGCAAAGGAGATGGAGTGGCTAAATTAGAAGGTCAGATTAAGGAGTTTGAACGTTTCCAGTCACCAGTTATCACTCTTGACGAAAATGAGGAGGAATTGATTTACGGTAATTTGCTAGAACATTTTAAAGATGCGAAAAAACAAGTACCTGTAGACATTGTTGAAGAGGAAAAACCTATTGAAAAGTTAAAGAAAATAATTGCTAATACAGGCGAAACTAAGCTAGGTGTGTTGAGGGAGCAAATGAAAATTAGAATGAACGATGTGACTGATTTAATAAAGGAATTAGTGGAAGAAGGTTGGTTAGAAAAGCAAGGGAAAGGTTATGTAGTCGTAGCTGAAGAAAATGAATTATCAAAATGGAGGGATCATTAAATGAAAATAAATGTTAATAAGATTAAGGAAACTTGGGAAATGGATTGGGATGTTGATAATGTGTATTATAAGGTTGAGGAAGATAAAATAATTAAGATTAATATAGAAACAGGAGAAGTTTTTAGCTATAAATTTGCGACAGTGCATTAAATTGCGCTGTTTTTTCTTTATTTTATCAATTTATTTACAATACGTCACTTGATTATTAGTCATAAATAAATTAATATTAAACTATCAACTTATTGAAAGGAGGACGGAGTGTGCTAACAGGGAAGCAACTGAAGATAAAACGCATTGAATTAGACATAAAAGCAAAGGAAATTGCAGAGTTTTTAGGCATTTGTAAGACTTATGTAAGTAAAATGGAGCGAGAAGTGCAAGGAATACCAATACATATGTATGAAAAGTGGTACGGTTATTTGCTTAGTATTAAAAATAAATTGATATAAGGAGAGGCTATATGAGCGAAGATATTGAATTGAAGGTTAAAGTTGATAGGAAAATGTTTTACAATAGTGAATCATCTTGGGGAGTATTTGCTTTAAAGCCAGTCACAAATAAGGATTTAGTGAAACTGAATGATTATAATAACTTTGTTGTTAATGGAAACATGCCTGAATTGTTTGTTGATAAGGAATACGATATAAAAATACGCCCCTCCACTCATCCAAAGTATGGAGATGGCTATTCTATTGTTCATGTTACGTACCAAAAGCCTACATCAATTAGCGAGCAGCAGGAATACATAAGAATCATGCTTACAGAGAAACAGTCAAGTGCCATTCTTGAAAAATACCCTAATCATTTAATACTTGATATGATGAAAGACGGTACGTTTGATTACAATGGAGTAAAGAATATTGGTGAGAAAAATTATAAGAAGATCAAAGGATACTTACTGGACAACTTGGATATTCAAGAATCACTTGTTGAGTTGAAGGATCTAAATATTACATTTGCATCAATGAAAAAGTTAGTTGAGCACTTTGGTACACCAGAAGTTGTAGTAAAGAGAGTGCAAGCGAATATCTACTCTTTATGCGAGGTTAAAGGGTTTGGTTTCTTAAAGGTTGATGCTTATGCATTGAACAGGGGAGATGACAAAGAAAATCCTAACCGGATTATTGCAGCCATTAATTTTGTATTAGCATCAGAAGAATCTAACGGAAACACATGGATTAGCCGTTCAGCATTACATAATAAATTAATTGAATTATTACAGGTTGGCGAGGATGTTGTTAATTCGGTGGTAAATGGATTAGCAAATAATAAACAATTCTACTTAGATGAAAACAGAGTAGCTTTATATAAGAACTATTTCTATGAACGAGAAATAAAGAAACGTTTATACAGGTTACATAATGCTAAATCTAAATTGCATATTAAAGATGTCGAGAAGAAGATAGCTGAAGCTGAGAAGTTAGCAGGAATTATATACTCAGATGAACAGCGAGAAGCTATTCAGATGGCAGTTGAAAACAATGTCTTTATTTTGAACGGTAAAGGTGGAGTAGGGAAAACAAGTGTCTTGAAAGCTATATTGAGTGTACACAATAATTATAAACATGCTTGCTGTGCATTGTCTGGTAAGGCAAGTAAGATAATGTCCTCATTAGGGTTAAATGCTTTTACAATACATAGATTGCTAGGGTTTGATCCGAAGTTAGGATTTAAACATAACGAGAAAGAGAAATTGCCTTATCATGTAGTGGTTATTGATGAAGCAAGTATGAGCAATGTGTATTTAATGTATTCAATTATTTGTGCAATTGAGGAAGGTATGAAGTTAATTATTGTGGGCGATGGTGGACAACTTGAAGCCATTGGAGCCGGAGCTGTATTTAGTGATTTACTTAAATCGGAAGTATTCCCACAGAAAGAATTAACACAGGTTCACAGACAAGCTGCTAAATCAGGAATATTGTCTTCAGCAAATGAGATCCGTGAGGGCAGACAAATTGTTGATACTTCAACTTTAGGTAAACAAGTGTATGGAGAGTTAAAGGATTTTGTTTTGTTTCCATTAGCAGATAAGCAAGCCATAAAAGAGTTAACTCTAGATGTCTGCAGAACCTTTTTGAATAAGAACATAGATGATTTTCAAGTCATTACTGCACTAAAGGCTAGAGGCGATATATCTGTAAAGACACTTAATAATGAAATTCAAGCAATATTTAATGATTTGAATAAGCCTTCTGTTAAGCGTGGAGCATATGAGTACAGGGAAGGTGACAGAGTAATTCAAAGTGGAAACAATTATGAAGCTGGTGAAAACTTTGACATAAGTGTGTTCAATGGAACCATTGGTAAGATTGTAGATTTAGAGAAAGCAAGAAATGATAAGGAAAAGGATAAGTTATATATCAAGTTTGAGGGAATTGATGAAGTTATTTGCTACATGAAAGAGCAGATTGACCAAATTGAATTAGCTTATGCAATTACTTGTCACCGTTCACAGGGTTCAACAATTCCATATACACTATTTGTATTTGATTATAGCGCTTATACTTTGCTCAACAGACAATTCGTGTATACGGGACTCACAAGGGCAAGTAAAGGATGTGTAGTAGTTTGTGAGGGTAGAGCTTTAAGACATGCCGTTAGGACTGATTCTGCTGGTAGACGGAACACATTTTTATTGGATATGCTTATGGAGGAGGAAGTTGATTTGAGTGTCAGATAATATTAGAAATAAATTGATTTACAACGAGAAAGAATCTAAGTTATTCTTGCCCAATGAAATATTCGAAGATTTACAGGCGAGTGGGATTAAAAATAAGCACATTCCACTTGCTTATTCCTATTATTGCTTAGTCAGTTGGCTATACAGATATGCGAAGTATGGAGTTATTAATGGACTAGACAATAAAGTTATCAAACAAATATTAGGATACAGTCCAACATATCCAGAGATTGATTACATAATTAAGAAGAATGGTTTGCTTGATACTTTAGGGTATACAGAAACAACAAAGAATTTCCCTATATTGTGGACATATGAGGATAAGATTTTAAATTTTGATTTACTTAGTGACTTTGAAGAAGATGTACAGAAAATGATTAAGCAGCAACATAGTAGGAAGTATACAGTCAAATATCCGGTTAAAGCATTTTACAGAAGCAAAGAGTCGGAAGAAGATAACTATGAAGATGGGACATTCTTTGAAGTAGACAACACTCACCTTGTTCCATTTGAAGTGTTTATGTTCTGTATGAGTAAAAAGGAGTTAGGATGTACTGGCTTCTACTTGTGGAGTTATTTGCAGATGCAGAATCAGAAGTTTTCTGGAGGATATGATGTAAGTTTGGATGATTTAGCTAGTGAGGTGAAGATTGCTAGAAGCACAATGTGTGAATATCTTGGCTCACTTAGAGAATATGAAATGATTAAATGTCAGCACAATCAGGATTACTTTTGCTTGGCATTGAGCAATGACGAGAAAAAGGCTAATACATATGTGACTTGTGATTGGACTAGCTTCAGTGAGCAAAAGTGTAAGGTTAGTAGAATGAAGGTAATTAGTGTAAAAGAATATGAGAAGATCAAGGAAAACAGGGAAGAGCTGAGTGAGTTATTTATATGAAATTGAATAATATAGGAATCTGGACTAAATATAATATAGAAACAATTGAATATTACATAATTAAATTAATAAATAAAAGTAGAAAGTGTATGTATATATTATATGTAGTACAGAAACCTATATTATTCGGAATTAGATTAAGTCTGATGTTGAAAATAAATTGAAGGAGAGATTGAATGAAGAAACTAGATAGAACAGGAGAGAAGAAAGTAAATAAAAATGGATCGCCTATGGAAATTGTCAAATATACTAATAATAAAGATATATTAGTTAAGTTTACTGATTCAGGGAATGTTGTAAGGTGCGCATATAGTTCATTTAGCAAAGGGTCATTATTAGACCCGAGCGATAAAACGGTGTACGGAGTAGGATATTATGGAGTCGGTCAACATATATCAAGTGAAAATCACAAAATGTCACACAAGTATAAAACTTGGCACGGTATGATGAGGAGATGCTACGACAAGGAATTTCATAAAAGATCCCCCATCTATGCTGACTGTGCAGTTGCGGAAGTATGGCATAACTACCAAAATTTTGGAGATTGGTATGATGAAAATTATTATTCTATTGACGGTCATATGATGCACTTGGATAAAGATATTTTAGTTAAGGGGAATAAGATTTATAGTCCAGATACTTGTATCTTTGTTCCTGCAGCTATAAATAGCCTGTTTATCAAGGTTCATGATGAAAAGAGGAAACTATATACCTGTGTTTACTATAACCCTAAAAGGTTAGAATACAAATACACCGCTAGAACGAAAGATAAATTCATAGGATCTTTCAAGACTCATGAAGAAGCAGCGAATGCTTATGTAAAATATAAGAATTTACTGTTTAGAGATAAAGCTTATGAGTATAAAGATTTAATTCCAAATAAATTGTATGAAGCGATGTTAAATTATAAAGTTGAAATAGTTTAATCTGTAAAATTTATACATATTTTTGTTAATCGTAAGCCTGTTTTGTACATATTCATATAAAAATTAGACGATAACATGGAAAATGATGTTATCGTTTTTTAATGTTCAGTTGATTGAAAGTATTGATTTAAAAGGGTTTCTAGCGTTTAGAGAGAGTAGATATGACAATGTTATCGTTCAAGCCTTGTGTACCAAGGGTTTGAGGGTTATTTTAGAGGAAAATGCGCAAATTAGAGAATTAAGGTAAAAACGAAAACGTTGATTTGATGCATGATGCATTCGTCCTTTTACGATTGCAGGACGATAGCAATTTAGGTGAAAATGGAGCGAAGATGGAAAAGTTTGGATAATTGTACAGTTGAGTGTGAAAATTTGAATGGGAAAATGGAAAAATAACTGTGCGGTGGAAATGGAAGTGCTAGGGATTTATTTCCATATTTATAACTGGTATTAAATGTAAATATAGCCCCCTATATTCTTCCATTTATTACTCATTTTCCATCTAGTCCACCTAAGCCTACCAAAAACCGCATCAAATCAAGCTTTCTGAAACTTTCCTCTAATATACATTAGGGGTAAGTTAATACAATTATTTCCATATATCCTTATTTTATCCTGTTTTGCTACCATATAACCAGCAGCTCAAACCTACATACAATCAGCCGTAATTTATCCTATAATATAAAACTTTGCTTTTATCATGAAATATTTATGTTTAAGCTATTGATCAGGCAAGTTGTATAAAATGTAAAAAATTTTACAATTAAGTTGTGTAAACTGTTGTACGATTTGTGTTTACTTATTGCAATCGAAGCTATAACATAACCGACTGGCTGCAACACTTTTTATATTCAACTATTAGTATCTGGTACTATATTTATACCTACTCAACTCACACTATTATCCATTCTGCATATTCAACTCTACCCTTAATCACTCACAATTCTTTATATATCAGCATTCCAGCACACTATACACACTATTCATAATCTACATATGTCATCTACTAGTATAACCTACTACTAATTATATTATGACTAGGTACTAATTTATTTCACTACTTACTCACATTATAATCCACACAATGTTGATAACTATTACTACTCAACTCATATCAGCAAACTTAATCAATGGATCACCTAACGCTACTATCACCTAATCAATCACACTCACTTACACGCACACAATCAACCTACACCAACCATGCACTCACTAGCTAACCTTACCTATACTTTGCTCCTTATCAATCAACACAACCAATCCTATACACTCTCAATTTATCATACTGTACACTAACCAACGGAAGGCAAGCAGCACACACAAACTGTATAATATAATTATTTATATATTAGAAATAAATTAACAAAACGGTATACAAACAACCTAATCTATGATACAATTTAGTTAAGTTAAAGAGAGCAACAAGCTTACATACTCAACGCATTTACTCACCAATTAATTAAAAATAAATTGCCATATTAGGAGGAATATTAAAATGAAGAAAATCGAATTCACTCACTTACAATTAGCAGTTAATCACGGAGAACAGTTTGGAGGATGGATCTTCCACAATGAGCAAGAGAACATTACTATCTGGTATGATGCAGCAGACTACACATTAACAAGTATCTTGCATGATTCGCCTACAAGTGGATCAATTAAACCTTGGAGACATTATCAAGAGGTATTACAAATTAAGGAGGAGGATGCAGCATGATTAAATTAAATCCTAACTTAACTAAATCACAGCAACTTAAAAGTATTGCACTAGATAGCTATAAGTCTAGTCAAAGTTTAATAGGCAAGCAGGTAAAGTATATCGGAGAGGATTATATTAAGAAGCAACTTACCACAGGCGATACCTACACTATATCTGATATCAGCAGTGGAAATTATGATTCATTTATTAAGCTAAAAGAATTAGCAGATACAAGATACTCGGAATACTCCAGGACAACAGTGCAGAACACATACAATATTGAAGAGTTTGAATTAGCTTAAATAGCAACCAAAAACAATTGAATAGATTATAATAAGGATAATTAAAACTACACATGTATCAGCAAAATAAGGAGTTGATAAACATGAAAAAGAATTTAAACAGAATTCAACTTGAATTAAACGAATATAATCATTTAACAATTAAGACGAACAATGGAGAAGTCACATTAACAAGATTCGAGATAGATCAAATTGTAAAAGCATATGATCAAATGAAGCAGGAAAAGGTAGCAGCAAAGCCGACAATTAGCATAGAAGATAAGATAAAAGAATGTAAGGAACATGGATTTAAAGTTAGAAAAGATAGAGAATGGCTTTGGTTAAGTGAAACCGATGGACGATACAATGTACAAGTTACAACTACAACAGGAGAAGTATTGACAAATAAAGATAAGGAAACGGAAGTATTAGAATCACTAGGTTTTCAATATTCATCTAACAAAATGAATTTTTATTGGATTAGTTAAATAGGAAGTGGAGATAGTTTTTCTTCACTTCCATATAAAAATAAATTATCAAAAAGGAGTCCGTCCAACATGAAATCACAATACATATCACAGTTACCACAATCAACTCAACAAGCCATAGCATCCGATTTAACACTCACACTATCACAGTTAGACTTAACACCAGCTGAACAAACAGAAGCCTTACAGGATGCTTTAAACAGTCGCTTATCTGATCTATCTGACCTAATCATTATAAAGAAATACATACACTAAAATAAACCTAAAGGAGACCTTAACCCATGCTCAAACTATCCATCTACAACTCACCAACTCACCGAACCACACAGACCTAACACTATTCGACCTATCACCTGAAGCAGAAGAAGCAACCGAACTATTTCACGCATTCAAACTATCCAAGGAAATCATACCAGATGCAGTATACGAGCTTATCACACAACACATGCAACCTACAGACCGTATTGTAAGCTACTACTTTGATCAAGATGATAACATGCAGCACATGGACAGGAAAACAGTGTTTGAATATCAGAGTCAATCATTGCAATTAAATTGAAATTGTAAACTATATAAATCAACGTAAGGAGGATATAAACAATGATTAACCTAACTAAACGCAATATCATTAACTTGAAGAAAGCTCCATTTGCTAACCTAACCAAAAGGGAAATCATCTAATAATACATTTACAATTGACTAGTGATAAGCTAGTCTTTTTCTTTATTTAGCAATCAAAAATAAATCACAAAAATATCAATCATTTCACTATTAAATTGGTATACTTATAATGAGGGATTCTTTAATTTATTTCCTCAATTCCATTTGCCAAATAGCATAATATAGATAAAATAAAGAGTAGAAGGTTTTATATTAAAAATAAATTAATTCACAAAAAAAGTGAAACCATTTACCTGTCTCATTCGTCTATATTATGTACGGAATTTTTCTGTGCAATTTTAAGGAGGTGCAAGCATGATAGATTTATATTGTTACTGGTTTGGGTAGTTTGTTTTCAGTTACATATCATAAATAAATTACATAATAATTTATATTTTAACAGTATTTCAAAATTTATTTTAAAAGGGGAATTAGTAAATGGTGAACTTAGACCAATTAGAACTAACAAACGATGACTTTTACTATTGCTATTCTAAACGAGTATCAAGCTTTCTAAGTTACAAAGGAATCAAATACATAAACAAAGGATTGAATCCGAAAAGCGGCAGACTGTACACACTATATTTAAAAAATTCAGCATTGCAAAAAGCCTTAAAGCAATTTGCTGAAGCTGAGTAAGTAAAAATAAATTAATTTAAAAGTTATTTTAACACGGGAATTTAAAGGGGAATTTATACAAAATGAATAAATTAGATGATGAGCTTTTAGAGCAATTAGTAAGTAAATTTAACCAGTTATTTATCACAAAAAGAGGTAAGTATCTCATACTTAATAAAAAGGGTAACTACTTACAGATAAACAAGAGCAGCAGTAAATTTGTAGCTTTAAACGATTTTCACGTAAAGAATCATTTAAAAGGTATACAGACGTTAGGAGTCTTTTCAGGTGACTTCCTAACAAAGTTTATATGTTTTGATGTAGATTATCATGATAATAGTTTAGCAAAATGGTATACATATAAAGTTGTAGATACATTAATCAATATTGGCATTCCGTCCGAATTTATCTATATTTCTACGAGTGGGAACAAGGGTTATCATGTAGACATCTATTTTAATGAAATGATAAGCCTTCAACTTCAGAAACGGCTTTTTGATCTAGTAATTGAATCAGGAGAGTTACAAAAGACTGAACAAGGACAAATAGAACTCAGACCAACTCAACAAGGTTTAAAGCTGCCTTTGGGTGTTCACTTTGGCAATAAGAATACTAAAACAAATAAATGTTGGTATGTTGATTACAATAAGAAATTAGAGCCAATTAAAAGCTATACATACTTATTAGAAATAAATCAAATTGATATTAGTATAATCAAAAATGTTCTTGGAGAAATTGAGGATTTAACTCTAGAAAGTATTCCAGTTAAAACAGATAAAGGCATGGAAATTGAATCTAATAAAGATTACTTTGACATAAATCATAATGAATTAGATATTTATAAAATTAACATTGATCCTGATGCAACAGTAGAAGCTGCCATTAAGCTAGAGGAAAACGGATTAACTTATAAAGGCACTAGACATAAAAGTATTATGCTATTAAGCCGTTATTATAGATATCTTGGACACACTCAGGAAGAATCCGAAGCGTTACTCATTGATTGGATGAAAAATCAAGACAAAGAAACATATACAACTCCAATAGAAGAATGTATAAAGGATATTAAAAGGGTTAATAATTACATATTTGATAATGATATTGGTTTAACAGTTGCAGACAAAGAAATTATAATTACATATCCAGATGTATTGAATATACTTAAAGCAAAAAATATGAATGATAAATTAATAGCTTATGCTTTATTAGTACATAGCAAAAGGTATGAAAGTAAAAATGGTGTATTCTATATGTCATATAAACAAATGGCAAAGACAACAGGATTAAGCGAGAGAACTGCAAATAGGACGATAAATAAATTAGAGGAATTAGGGATAATTGAAATTATAGAAAGAAATATTAAATCAGGAAATAGTAAAAATAATTTCAAGAAACCTAATAAATATAGAATGAATAAAATAGAAGCAGAAATAAGATATGAGTTAACATTAGAAGATGAATATATAAACGATGCTACTAAGTTTCATTTATTATTAGATGCTTCAGTTATGATACTATTCACTGTTGAGGAATTAAAGGATTTACTACCTAAGAATCAATACTTATCATATAGGAAGGCTATACAATCAGCTACTCATATGTACTAACCTTTTATATTATATAAATAATTCTATTATACGACAGTTGAGTGCCGTTTTAGATTAGGTGTGATTGGGAAAGGGTAGAGCGGAAAAGTTAAGAAAAGGGTGATAGATATATAAGTCTACACATCCAAAAAAGTTACACTTCCATCAAAAATAAATTAACTTTTCCCTTTACACCTATTCCGCTATCAATTATAATTAAATTAATTGAACTACTACTCATTTACCATTAATACTAATACATACCAACTAAACTAAACGAAAACCACAATCTCACTTAATCGGAGGTAAATATAATATGCAAACTCAACCTAACTATTCTGACGGAATCCTTAACACTCAGCGCATGATGATACTTACTGAATTTATTCTAGCTAATGATCTAGAGGATTTATATGTTCAGCACTTAAAGCAGCTAAACCAACAAGCCGAATGGGATCATTTTAAGCCAGTTATTCAGGAGACAATTGCAGAGTTTGAAATCACTGAGGAAGAAATTCAGGAGACAATGAAAGAATTATTCAAAGTTCCTGTAGCAATCTAGAAAATTGAGATATTATTAAAATAAAACCAAAATAAAGGAGTGTTTTTCATGGTAATCAAAATTAAAAGTACATATACTCATTCTCTAACAGTAGGTAAAGAATATAAGGTAGAAGATTTTAGAGTTAACACAAATGACGAAAATGAATTTGCTATGCTAATCGGCTGTGACGTAATTGACGATGATGGAGATCTTTATACTATTGTAAATTTTGATGAAGCTGAATACGAGGTTGTAAAGATGTAATCAAACTAAGAGGTTGCCAATGTGCAGCCTTTTTATTTTGATCATTAATTATAAATAAATTAAAACCGAAAACAATAACATACTTATTTCCTCTCCATCATATACTCTAACAAACAGCCACACAGGAGGTATACTAAATGAATTTAACTCAAAACGCTGCATATCAAGCTTTATCTAATTTCTTAAAGCAACACAAAGGTAAAAAGATGAAAGTTGCCGTACATGCTTATAATATCTGCTTTGAGACTAATCTTATCAACTGGGATTATCAAGACACAGGAGGTATTATTTGTATAGTGGACGACACTAACGCTATTGAAGTATACAACGGTAACAATGAAGAGATTACCGGATATACAACAGATCCAAGCGATATGTCTGTTTTCCCATATGTCGGTAATTTTGAATTGAAAACTGAGTATTCTTCGATTGCCTTTAGGCTACTTTAGGGAATTACTTTGCTCCTTTACTTTGTGTAAGGGAGTTTTTATATATTAAAAATAAATTGAAATATATGTAGACAGATGAAATTAACCTGTGATACAATCTAATTAATAAATCAGTTACATATCTAAAGGAGTGTTCTTAATGACTAAGCAAGTCGATCTATATGGAATCATTCTTAAACTTAATAAACTAGACAAACTGAAACAGCAGAAATTTGATGAAATCACTCAGCTTTCTAAAACTCATAAGTTTACTAATAAAGAAGTACAACAGGAACAAATAATGAATGTGGTCGCAGAGTTAAGGGATATTGAGGGCGAAATCAGTAGAATTCACGGCATTACAGTTGAATTGCCAGAAGACTTTAACATCTAACCGAGCCAGCCTAGTAAGCTGGTTTTTCTTATGTCTATAAGGCGATAAAACAGCAATTTCATAGTAGTATTCACAAAACCGTCACAAGGACATGTTACAATTATAGCCAATTGTATAGGCATAAAGGAGTGACGCTCAATGACCAATAAACGAACACCAGTAACATTCACCACAGACGGCTACAAATACACCATATACGCAACAGATAAACTTGTAGAGGTACATGTATCAAAAGGGAATAGCGGCTTTATAGGCAAAGGAAAAACATTTCATGAGGCATTGCGGCAGGTGAAAGAGGGAATGGAAGAAAACTCTTCTCAGTGAATGGGAAGGGTTTTTTATTCTAATTAATATATTAAAAATAAATTGAAATTAAGTATTGTAATTTGATTGAATAGGGATTATAATTAAGACAGTTAGAAATTACATAAAAATTGATTAAAGCAACGAATGTATTAAAAATAAATTACCTAATTGGAGGAAGTTAAAATGAAGGTTACAATTAACTCAGTAAACAGATACGAGGCTGCAATGGATGAAATTTTTGAGCAATTTGCAGAGGTTGAAATTGAAATGACTGCAGAAAGAGAAGCTCAAGAAATTGAAGAGTTTTCAGATATGATCTTTGAAGAATTAAACAGAGATCTTAACCCACCAAGTCGAAACTAGGATATATTCCTAGTCTGTCAGAGATGACCTTCTGGCACTGATGAGACAGGTTACATAAAAATAAATTAACTAAAAGGAGATTATAAAATGAGTCTATATACGCTAGGGCAAGAATTACTAAAAGCAAAACAAGTACACTTTGCTAACTTTCACGGTGATAATGACAAGCTTGACCGTGATTTATCTGAAGAAGCCATATTAGAAATGGAAGATTACTATATAGCACAATGCAAGCTTTACAATGATTGTGATGAAAATGATCCAGTATTAAATTGGAGGAACTGATCAGTTTCACGGCTGTTTTTTCCTTTATAGGTATTTAGTAAAAGGATAAGGAGGTTCATATAATGAAAGTATATGAGTTAATCGAACAACTAAAACAAATGCCTCAGTTCAATGTTGTAAAGTTAGACGATGGGCAGTATGTGAATGACATTAGTGAAGTAGAATCAGACGATAGAGGCTATGTAATCATTAGACCATTATAAACACCAGATCAGCAACGTTCCTTCACCTAGGAGGAGCGTTTTTCTTTATATAAAAGAAGGATTTTATATTCAAAAAACGTTTGACTAATTGAAAATAAATTGAAAAATAACTAGACAAATGGTAAAACTTCCTGTAAAATTGTAATTAGTTAAGGGACATTACATACAGAACATTAATTAAAAATAAATTAATATTAAAAGGAGAGATTATCATGTCAGTAGCTATGAAAATCAATGAGGAATTAAACGGAATCGAGTTATACTTTGATGGAAAGCCAGAAGCTGCAGTAAGAAATGATCTTAAGTCACACGGATATAGATTCAGCTCTTATAAGTCTTGCTGGTATGCTAAACAATCCGAGAAAGCTTTCAAAGTTGCTGACAAACTTACAAATAACAATGTAACGGAAATTGCCGCACTAGTTAATGAGAAAGCAGTTAAAAAGCAAGTTAAGAAGGAAACTTTAAGCCTTTGGGATGCTACACAGTGGGAAGGGTTAGAAGTTTCTCAAAGTGTTAAAGATCAAGACGCAAAGGAAATTGCAAAAGAGATCCGAGCACATGTAAGAAAAAGATTCCCTAACATTAAGTTTTCTGTAAGAGTGCCTTACTATGGAAGAATCAGTTTTGATATTAAATCTAGTCCATTTGAAAAAGGTTCTACATACTTAAACGCTGTTAAAACTTATTGCGTGAATTTATTAGACGCTTACAGGCATTGCTATAGTGCTGCAGATTCTTATACTGATTATGCTGGAAGTTATAATTTTAACGGATGGGTTGAGATTTGCTGGGAGTACACACAAACAGAAGTAACAGAAGAAGTTAAAAAAGATATGGCTGACTTTGATGCAAAATTAGCAGTACACGAACAAGCAGAAGAGGAAAGAAAAGAAGCTGAGTTTCAGGAGTACATGAAGCAACAAGAAATAAGAAACGCTGAATATAAAAAGCAACAAGAGGAAGAAAAGAAACAAGTTGAAAACATCTATAGCAGCATTGAAGTTAAAGAGCTAGAAGAAAATGAGCAATATTTTGTTATCGGTTCAGAGTTTGCAGACCTAAACAAAAATTGCACACTTGATCAGTACAAGGAAGAAGTTGAAAAAGGTGCTTATTCATTAGAAGACGTAAGAATAGAAAAAGAAATCCATTTTAACAGCCTAGAAGCATTAGAAAACTTCTCAAACATGTTACTAAATGACTTTGATTTCCTAGCTAACACAGGCGGCAGCTATACAGAAGATACTCGTATTAACTCAATGACTGACTTTTATAATATGAGCGACTATATTAGAACATCCGTTAAATGGTTCTTAAAAGGTGTAGCAATCTATTTTAACAATGAATTGCAGTTTGTTGTTGATTGTCAGGGATACGACTATGCAAGATATGTCGGACTAACTTCAAACGCTAAAATTGAAAAATCTGTAACAGTTGAGCAAGTGCAGAGCCAAGAGGAAAACACAGAATATAAGTTACAAGCTGACACACTGGCAGACATTTCAACAAGTGTAATTGATGAGCTAGACATTAGAACAACATGGAGCACTGACAACTGGAACGAATATAAAGAAGCTATGAAAGATAAGTTAAAAAATAAATTAAAGTTAACAAAAGAAATTATACAACAACTAGACATTGAAGAGCTAAAAGCAGCAATGTACAGACTACTACAAGAAGTTGACGGCATACAAGATCAATTTACTAATGCAGACATTCAGCAAGGTGAAAAGCTTACATTAATCTACATTTCCGATTTTGGAAGCATTGTAACAAACAGAATCACCTTTGACAGTGTAACTAATAGCAAGTATGCACAGTATGACAATGCAATTAAATTAACATTCACACCAGAGAAAAAGCGTAAATTACACTACAAATATTTCTATTCTACAATGTTAGTTTATAAAGGTTGGGTTTCACTTCCTAAATCAGTATTACATGAAGAGGAGCAGAGAAACGGCTTCACAATCACTAAGAGTAAATACCATTCTTGCGATAACAGACAGTATGACGAGATCCTATACTATTTTGAGCAGCAGGATATAGTACCTGTTATAAACACCTACAAACCGAGATTCTAATAGATTAGCAGTTTAACAGGTTTCTGCTATAACAAAAAGCCTGTAATATTCCAAGGAGGTTATAACAATGTTTAATGAGAATCCTGATTTTTTCCCGACTCCGATACAGTTAATTCATAAAATGCTAAATAAAATAGACTGGAAATCAGGCATTAAGTCAATTCTTGAACCCAGTGGAGGTAAGGGCGACTTAATAGAAGCAATTCATAACAGATTTAAAAATAGTCAATATCACCATAACAGAAAGAAATATGATATTGATACCTGTGAGATTGATCCTAATTTGCAAGCGATACTGAAATCAAAGGGACATAGGCTTGTACATGATGACTTTTTATCCTATGAGACATACAAGAAGTATGATGCTATAATTGCAAATTTCCCCTTTTCTGATGGCGATAAGCATTTACTTAAAAGCATTGAAATGCAGAGTCAAGGCGGTGAAATCGTTGCCTTAATTAATGCAGATACTATCCGCAATACTTACAGTAACACACGAAAAGACCTTATAAGAAAGCTAGAAGAGTTAAACGCAGAAGTTGAATTCATAGAAAATGCTTTTATAACAGCAGAGAGAAAAACCGGTGTAACAGTCGCATTAATACATATAGCAGTGCCTAAAATTGAAAATAACAGCATCCTTTTAGACGAACTGAAAAAAGAAGAGTTACATGAAACTAAAAACGAGTATAACAGCCGTACATTAATAGAGTCGGACTTTATACGAGGAATTGTTCAGCAATATAACTTTGAGATTAAAGCCGGATTGAAGCTAATTGAAGAGTATGACAAGCTTAAACCGTTAATGCTAACAAGTTTTAACGATAACAGTAACCCAGTATTAAAGTTGTCATTAGAATATGAGGATAAAGACGGTAGCAGCCTAGAGAATGCATACATTAAGCAGATTCGCTCTAAGTATTGGAAAACCTTATTCAGTAATGATCAGTTTATGTCATTATTTACGAGCAATCTGAAACAGAAATATTTGCAGAAGGTTGATGAGTTAAGGGATTATGATTTTTCATTCTATAACATTTATACATTAAGGATTGAATTGAGTAAGGAAATGACTCAAGGTGTCGAGGATACTATCATGGAACTGTTTGAGGAGCTTACAAATAAATATCATTACTATGATGAAACATCTAAGAATATCCATTACTTTAATGGCTGGGCTACAAATAAATGTTACAAAATCAATAAGCGTGTAATTATTCCATTGAACGCATATGACAGTTGGTCAGGTAGATTTGAACCGAATGGCTATAAGATTAAAGACAAATTAACTGACATAGAGAAGGCATTTAATTACTTGGACGGAGGAAGAACGGAAGAAATTGATATAACAGAAGCGTTAAAGATGGCACAGCATTATCAAGAAACAAAGAAAATTGATCTAAAGTTCTATACAATCTCCTTTTTCAAGAAAGGCACGGCACATCTGGAGTTTAAAGATATGGAATTGCTCCACAAACTGAATTTACATGCTGCAAGATCTAAGAACTGGTTGCCTCCTACATATGGAAAAACAAAATACAAAGACATGACAGCAGAAGAAAAGCAGACTATTGATGAATTCGAAGGTGAAAACTCATATAACAAAGTCATGAATAACAAGCAGTATTATTTCATTGAAACGAGTAAATTATTGCAGCTAACATCATAACATTAAAAATAAATTGATATAACAGGATATGAGGGAGAGTTTGCTGGCTTTCCCTTTTTTAAAAAATCGCTATAACAGAAACACTGGAGAATCACTGGATTTTTATTTATCTCAAAACTGCTATAACAGCCAAGCTAAAATATCACGGGCACTTTTTCAGAAAGGAGAAAATACAATGAAAACATTCATCCACAATAACAGTTATGTAATTTTAATTTGCGTATTATCTGCACTTGGTACATTTTTAGTCGGCACAACTTTATAGGAAAACTGATATAACACAAACTGTATTTTATCACCAGCCTTTTTTAACTACAAAATAGCACCTAGAGAGGAGTAACAGTATGAACCGTATAACAGAGATGAAAGTAACGCTATTCGGCATAGAATACACGCTAGGATACATAGAACAGACTGCTGCAGGTTACTTTGCTTATGACTATAACAATGAAATAATAACAGATAAAATGCTCATTTCAAATGCCGATGCTAGGCGGTTGGTTGTGGGGAAGTTTAATGAGGATCATGGAACGAGGTTTTAGTTAATAATTAAATTAAAAACAGATTAATCCTTAGAAAAATCTATATGCTAAAAATTTTTATTTTGGTAATATAGAACTATCAAGCTAAATGAAGGTAATACTTAAACAGAAATAAGGAGCAATCATTTTGTTTATATTGTTTATTTTAGTGTCTTTATCACTGTTAATTTTCACATCAATTGCAACTCTTAACTTACTTGGATTTCTTGGTGTTATTGTAATAATTATTACTTTGGTAATTCCTATTTGGTACTTTTTCAAAAAATATAATGATATTGATTTAAATAATCCTAGTAATTATGTGATCATGTTTTTTGGATTAATAGGTTTAATTATACTTACTATACTAGTTGCTCAAATAGTATTTAGTATTACAGGTATAGAGAGTAAAGAAATTAAAAGAGAAGTTGAAGAGGATATGCAAAGAAATGATTATAACAGCGCTATACGCTCGATAGAGAATCTTGAAGATGTGAATCATAAAGAAGCCGATAAAATGGAAAAAGTCGTCATAGCAGATTGGATAAATTATTGCATAGAAGAAAACGACTCAGGATGTAAAGAGGATTTTCTTAAGTATTATAATGATGATTACAGTGCTGAGTATGTAGCACATGAGATATTAGGCGCAGATGGTTTACAAAAGTGGATTGACGAAGTGGATATATACAAATATGACAGAGCAACAAGAGAGATTGAGAGTAAAAGAGATTCACCTCCATACGAAGGAATGGATGAGAAATATATTTCCGAAACAAGCTGGGGCAAGTACACAGAGAAGAAGACTAGCGAAAATAACCCTAGAGGAAATACCTATACGTACATTTGGATTAAGTGTGAATCAGGAACGCAAATATCGAGATATGCATCAGTTGTAGATGGAAAAGTTCTCAATGTAGACGAAAGCGAAGTAGCCGTTGAGGATATTAGTCCTCATATGAGATCTTGTTTAAAGAACTAGTAAAACAATGTTTTATAATAAGAAGTTTGTGAAAGGTGATTATGAATACCTATGTAATAAGGGTTTCTAGTCAGTATGATTCACAAACTTTTTGTTGTTTATGGATCGTAAATATTTTCTTATATATTGAAAATAAATTGAAATAACAGTTGAATATATGGGTTGTTTAGTCTATAATGTTAATTAGATAAAGGAAATACATACCAATAAGGGAGTGGGTAAATGAAGACATATGTTATCAATTACATTGGCTTTCAGGATGAGATCAAAACAGCTAAACTAGAAGCTGAATCTTATGGTAAAGCATTACAGAGGGCAGAGCATGTTATAGGTGCAATTAATGAAACATTTGAAACTGGCAAATGTAGGTTGCTGGGTGTTGCTGCAATTAATGGATTAGAAGATTGGACAGATGATTAAATGAAATTTCCCTCTCATGGGATTAAGGAGAGAAAAAAATGTGGTTAAGATTCATTAAAGAGTTTATTTCGGATGATATATTATATAAGCAAAATTCATTGGAATATGTTGAAGATATATTTCTTGCCGAATGGTTAGTGACAAATGAATATGTATTGCCTCAAAGCATACCAATGAATGAATATATTCCAGAAAGCGAATGTTGTATGCAGTGTGGTAAAGAGACAGATCGTGACGACAGCTTTTGTAGCAATTCCTGCAAAAAATATTATCTTATCGGGTGATTTATTCCCGTAAAACTTCTCTTTCATGAGAATGTAGGTGGTGAAAATGGTGTTTAAAAATAAAGATAGAGTTTATATGAATGGTAAAGGATATGGGACATTTATTTCTTATGGAATCAATAGCAATGATGAAGCTATTGTAAAATTCGATAGTCAAAACTCAGAAGAAAATGAATTTGGTTACAATGTAATTCCTTCAATTCTACTTAAACATGAAGAAAATGCCTATATTCAATTAAAATTATCTAAGATAACAGATGGAATTACCGGAGAAGTTATTAATATTAAGAATATGACTGGCAGGTGGTTTAGTTTTCAGAATAAGGATTTAAAACTTGGCAAGAGTTTAATTTTTAAAATTGTTGATGAGACGTTTGGCTACTGTAAAGTTGGCACAATCTTATCGATTGAAAGCAAGGTTATTAGGAAAAGGGATTACATATTTGTTACTACTGAAGATAGAGTGTATCAATTATTAAAAAGACAATAAATCAGGTATTTCATTTAGAAAGGAGTATGTTAATGTTATTAACTAAAAATGATTTTAAAATCGATCAAATTGTAGCTTGCAAGCACGCAGGAAACAAAGCCAGATATGATAAAGGTTACACTTTAGGTAAAGTGAAAAGCGTTGGTAAAAAATATGTTACAGTTTCATTCAGCGATGTAGGTAAGGGTATCCAGTTTACTTTGGAGGATAGTTTTGAAAGAGATTATTTAATACAGAAGTCTAACACTATAGGGGATTATGAATTATTCCCAAGTGAACAAGCTTATTTAGATTATGAAGAGAAGAATAGAAAGATAGATGAAATTGAAACGAAAGCATTTCCAAGATACGGTCAGTCAAACCTAACTATTGATCAAGTAAGAAGAATATATGAAATTGTTAATGAATAAAAATGAGAATTCTTATTAGAAATGCAGTTGGTTAAGTAATTGAGAAACTATTTATATCGAATTAGAAACACTAAGAAGAAATAAAATGAACATTTTAAAGGAGGATGCAATATGAAATTTGAAATTAGAATCCAATGTGCATGTGGGAATCAAGAGACAATTGAAATAAAAAGATATATTGATGATGAGTTTTCGTTACAAGACAGTATCAATGAGTCTGTATACTTTAAAGCAGACCAAAGTTATCCTGATGCAATCATGGTCGAGTGTGACTGTGGGAAAAGAGAAATTTTAGGTACTTAATAAAGTAACAACTTGAATCAGAAATTTAAGAGGAGTGTAGAAATGGAATATATGAATGATAAAGAATTAGCTGAAGTTTTTGCTAATCACTTACCTATTGGAATCGAAGAAACTGAAAGGCTAATTGAGGGAATCAAGAAAGGATATATGGTTGGGAAGGTGGATTATGTCATAGCTCTAGAGTCCAGAGACAGGGCTTTGAATGAGTTAATCAGGGAGAACAGATGGTTAAGGAATAAATTAGGATACCCAACAAAATAACTATATTAATGGAATATGAGGAGTGAAAACAATGAATGACGATAAATATTTAGTAGCACTAAGGGAAATTGACACTCATATAAGATCGACTAAAGATCCTATAGAGCTTATTGTCGATACATTGCTTAGGACTTTACCAGAATATGAGGTCGATGAGGAAGACATTAAAGATTGGATTTGAAAATAAATTGATTAAATTAGATTAGATTGGAGTTAATCAACATGAGAGATTGGTTACTAAATCCTTGGATTTGGACAACAAAAGCAGAAGAACATAACAATTCATTTGTAGCCGGAGAAAGTGTTCCTTCTGAGTTAATGGCTAAAGGAGAATCAGAATACTTACCAAAGCAAGAATGGATCAATAAAGGTTATGTAAAACGTCAGGAGTTAGTCATGTTTGCAACAGAATTAGTATAGGAGGGTTAAGAGTGGGATACCTTGTAGCGGCTGCTATATTACTTGCTGGATTGATTGTTGTAGGATGTGGAGTTAAGGTGTATCAGGATGAAGTTGAAGGTTTTCTTAATAAGTATATATTGTAAATAAATTGATTTAACAATTGATAAAATTAATGGGATTTAGTATGATTTACATATGGAAGAAGTTGCATAAAACAATGAATTTCAAATTTTATAATGGCAAGGAGAGAGGTACTCATGATTAAAGATAAAGTTATCAAATTTGGTTATGGAACAGTTTTAGTAGGGTCAAATGAATTGCTACGGACTGTAGAATTGGGCTTTATAGAGCTTCCAAATGAAATAGGAATGATATATAAGCAAAGTGATCTTGGTGACACTGTAACAGTGGATTCAGTAAAATTTAAGTATGATGCTGATATGCCAGACTTTTATAAAGAGTTGGAGAATTTATCTGAAAATAACCCGATAGTTGAATTTAGAGGATTTACTTTTGATTTCACTAAATACAATGAGGAATCAGTTAAAGTAGTTAGGAATGGATTTAAAAATGCAATCATAGGGTTTAGATTGGCTTTAGCTTTTTAATAAATTGTGATTTTTATAAAAATAAATTTAAAGGAGAGAGTATAAGATGAAAACTTATGTTGTAATTGGAGAATATGGGAAATATGAAGAGAAAAGACAAGAAATACTATATGCCGGAACAGACGATGCGAAAGCTAACTCTGCTGTTGAAGGTATGGAGTGGGATTATATTGAGATGCAAGTATGGCTAGATGGATATGTTATTAAATCATTTGAGCGAACAGATAATAATTGGGTCAAATTTTTCGACAAGAAAGAAGAAATTAAAAAGACGGTAGAGAGACTTAGAGAAGATCTGGTGAGCAATGAATTGTTATTAAGTAAGTTAGAATCAGATAATTAATTATCATAAAATACGAGTTTTAAGGAGAGATTAATATGTTTAATGAGGAATTAAATTATGAGATTAGTATTTATGATGATGAAAATGATCTTATTGAAAGGTTCAATGTGAAAACTGAGGCTGAGAAGGAAACAATCATTCTAAATCATTACACACTTAGTAAAGAAGCTTGGTTTTACGAAGTTAGAGAAAGTAAAATTGTTCAAACTGATAAAAAAGGAAAGTATTAATAAAAGGCTGATTTTACAAAAATAAATTAAAGCAGGTGATAAAATGAATATACACAGAGGGGAAATAATACTACATAAATTCGACTATGAAGATGGTGGACACTCAATCAATTATAGTTTTGACGGCAACAAAGACTTCAATTGGAAAACTAAGGCTTTTCGTATATTTAAAAATCAATGTGTTGGACATCCGAACATGACCATCTTTAAATGTAAGACAGTTAGAGATGAACGTTATGAGAAAGCCAAGCAAATTCTAATTACTGCAGGTTATGAAGCAATAGAAGGCTGGGAGAATTATTTATCAAGGTTCAAATGAAATATCCATTTTAACCACTAATTTAGAGGAGGAAAACTAATGAAACAAATATATAAAGCAAATGACGGAACAATATTTGAAAATAAAAAAGATTGTTTGAAACATGAATTTAAGATTAAGGGAGGAGCAAAACAATTTACCTTAGAAGTGCTTGAGGCTGCAAAGGATTTTGAAAAACTTACTGGACTTGAGGTATTAGTAAAGCAAGCTGATGCAAGTATTGGATGGGATGGAGACCCAAACACTGATGTACAAAATTATGTTGAATGGCAAAAGGTTAATTTAGTTATAAGCAAAGACGGCAAACAGATTGGTGAGAATTATAGTAGAGGTTCACAAGGAGGATTTACAAAGAAAAGTATTATTGAAGAACTTACTAGAGAATTTTATGCTCCATATCAGAAAGTCCACGAAGGCGTTCTGAAAGAAAGCGAACATCAATCCTATTATGGTGAAGAGTATGAAGTCAATGGGGTCAATGTTAATGATATTCTGAGAGCTAATTTTGGAAAGAAAATTAGAATAGAAGTATTTGAATAGGGATGATTTTGTCAGAATATCGCAACAATTAAACTGAACAGAGGGTGATACAATGATTAAAACGCTATTTGTTCTTAACGGCACAGAAGGCTGGGAATTCACTGTAGGAGAAGAGTTTCCCCGTAATAAACAAGTAATTAGAGAAATCTATGAGTGCAAAGAAAGGTATGTTGTTGCTTTTCGAAATAACTCAAGATTAATAGTAAAAACACCTCATGTCATGACTTTAAGTGAATAAATAGTTGAAGGGGAATGACTGTGACAGTTGATGAAGAGTGGTATTTGTTGATACTAGAAGCTAAAGAGATTGGATTGACAGTGGAAGAGGTTAGGGAGTTTATTGAAGGCTTTAAGAAATAATTAATGATATTTAGATAAGGAGAATATTATGCTAACTGAAACAGTACTGCATTTTGATAAAGGTGAAATTACAGATGAACAAATTAAGGCGCATGTGCAGCATTATGTTAATTTAGCTGATGAAGGAATGAAACATCTCAATAATAATAACAGACAAGAGGCTATGAGGTGTCTAAAAGAAATTAGGAAGACAATGAAAGAAGAATATAGGTATTATGATAAATTAAAAGTACAAAAGGTAATGTGGAAAAACGAAAAATACAATATGTACTATAGTTTTATTAGAGATGCTTTTGTAAAACAAAACACTCCAAATGCTTATTCAACACTTAGCAGTAATCTTTATGATGTATGGGACTATGGATTAATACATTGTTCAACTTTTATTAAATAATCGATAAAAATTATATTTTAATACAATCTTAAAAAGGAGAATATAATGTTTGGCATTAATATTCAAACAGAATTTAAGGAAATTTTCAATCAAAAGACAGCAGAATTATCTGGCAATAGGGATGAGTTAGACGTTCTTCTCGAAGGGTTACCTCATATAATGGATAGAGTTATAAATGAGTCAGCAGACTTGCTGTATAACTCTATTATGGAAGGTATAAATGAAATCGATGAACATGAAGAAAAATTGATTAATTATTATCAAGAAAATGTAACTAAGGATTGGAAAGAAGCATTAAAGCTTCTGAAGGCTATTATAAGAATCAGCGAGGAAGCTTCTGAAGAAATATTAAATGAGTTAAAACGTGGAGAATACGAAGATCAAAATAACTTAATTTACTTTGTTTTATTCAAAATTCACTCCAGAAGTATATCGATATCAAAAGAAATAAATCTTCTACTTAGCAATGGTTATGCGGATGGAGCCTTAGCTAGATGGAGGAGCTTACATGAAAGTGCAATAGTATTCATACTATTGACAAGCAACTTCAACAATAAGGATTTCACTTACAATATTATAGAACGTTATATAGACTATTCAGCAATTGAAGTTGCAAAAGAAGTAAAAAAGCTAAGCTTAATACAGAGTAGTGAAATGGACAATGATTACTTTAAAAAGATAGAGAAACGAAAGAGAGAATTGTTAAGTAAATATGGAAAGGACTTCTATTATGATAATTTTTGGGCTGCACCTTTATTTGGCAACAAGAAAGGAAAAATTCATTTTTATGAATTAGCAAGAAAGGCTGGAATGGGTAAGCTAAATCAATATTACATGAAAGCAAGCCAGCAAGTTCACTTAAGTCCTAAGGGACTAGTCGAAAATTTGTCGATACCGGCAGACTTAGACAGTAGCAAATACTTATTATACGGAAGTTCGCTGTATGGTCTCTCAGTGCCTTTACAATTAACAGCGGATTCCCTTATACAAATTACTACCAACTTTATTTTACTCCAAGAGAGTCTTGATAGGGTGGTTTTTTCAAAGTTCTTATCAAGATTGGCAAAAGAGTGCAAAATAATCACAAGTAGAATCAATACTGAGTTGTTGAGTAAAGTTAACAAAACTAATTCGACACGAGAAGAAGGATAATAAAATGAAATTTTTATAAGCATTGGGTTATAATGGTCTAAAAAAACTTAGGAGTTGTTTCTCATGTCAGATAAGAATGTTAAATCATTTGCAGAGCACAAATTAAGTAAATTACCACAAGATAGACAGGATTTCATTAAAAGAACTTTAGAAGAAGATGATGGTTTTGAATTATCTGATTTCGTTAATGAAAACCAAATTGACACTGATGAGCAAGGTCTGGTTATCAATAATGAATATAGAATTGACGAAAACAGATTTTACATGCTCATTGGTCATAAAGTATCTGAGAAGAAAATTGAGTTAAATTTCTCAGACAACATTGTAGATGTAAAGAGGATATTAGAAATATCTATTAATGAAGACGGTGATCTGGTTGTTAGGAATAAGGAAAGCTAATAGGTTTTCCTTTCTTATAATATAAATAAATTGAAATATCATGAGGTGTTCAGTGTGAAACGAGTCCAAGTAACTGATGAAGATAGTCCATTTTACGGCAGAAAGGGAACTATCCTACAGACTAAGAGATACTTTAACGTTGTGCAGCTAGACGACTATCCTTATGAGGTTAATTTTCCAGACGATGAAATTGAAATTATTGAGGAGGAAGAAGAATGATTGCAGTAATTAAACAGCAGGGAGCAGGTAGTTTTGAATTGCAGCATAAGCATAATATTGATTCAAAGATCGTTTCATTTGCTATGAGAAATAGTGATCCAGAGGTTTTGAAATCATCTGCAGAATTGGATTGGGTTAAGTCAGACAGAGGGAATGTGTTGTGGACTGCTCAGTTAGTTTAGTTGTTAGAAATAAATTATAGAAAGAGGTGGCAAATTGACGAGTTATTGTAACCTAAATACTAAAAAAGAATGTAAAATGAGAACCTCCTATGTGGTTAATCATAGGATTATTAATGGAATAGAGCATAAACTTTGTTCCGATTGCAAAATTTGGCATCCCTTAACTGAAGAACACTTCTATAAAAATAAATCATCTGCTGACGGTTACAATCCTTACTGTAAACAAAGAACAATTGAGAGAACATTAGAGCACAGGAACAGCAACAGAGAAGAAAATCTAGCGAAAATGAGGGTTTATGGAAGAGAGTACATGAGAAGACCAGAAAGAAAAATACCACAAAGAGAAAACGCTAGAAGGATGAGAGAAAAGGGACAATTAAGAAAGTGGCAAAACGACAACCCAGAGAGAATTAGGGAGTATAACAAAAGGAGAGTGGAATCAAAAAAGCATGATATAACGGAAGATGAATGGTTCGCATGCTTGGAATTTTTTAATTACAGTTGCGCATATTGCGGTACTTCTGATGATACTCACTATATACTCTACAAAGAACAGTTGCATAAAGAACATGTTGATCACAATGGGAGCAATTACATAGACAATTGTGTGCCTTCTTGTAAGTTATGCAACAGCAACAAACATGAAAAGGAGTTTAGAGATTGGTATACTCCTGATAATGAAAAGTTTTCCAAAGAAAGGTATAATAAAATTATAGAATGGCTCACTAAAGAATGTTTTATAGCGTTAAACTTAGTCTAACAATGAAGAAGCTGACCACTTAGATCAGCTTCTTCATTCCACAATTGCTACACTCACGAAGGAATTTACCATCGCCAACTTTACTTATGAAATGGCTACGTCCGCAGTTATCGCATTGTCCCGAGTTCTTATCAGGGAAGTCTTTATAATCATATGTGATAGATAGGTCTATGTTATTATAATCTGGTTTCATGACGTTCACCTCAGATAACAATATAGCATGTCTTTTAACTCAATAAAAGTAGGGGATAATAAAATGGCAGATAAGGTAATATTTGAATTTCTGATTGAAGAATATGATAAATTTGGAGTATCATGCATTACTGCAAGTGTTATTGACAATAAAGAAGAATTGTTAAGCAATTTAAACACTGAAAGGGAAGATCTAATTGCTTTATCAGATGAAAATGATATCGCTCTTTATGACTCAGCAAGAGTAGATGTTGATGAGTATCGAGCAAGATTATCGGATTTTAACCTACCATTAATTACGCTTCTAGGAATTGTTCGAGATATTAAAAGAATGTCTAGTGAATTGAATAGTAGTGAGGATCGAGTGATTAATACATTGCTTTTATAAGGAGGGATATTAAAAATGAAAATCTACAAAGCGGACGGCACATCAGTGGACATTGCTGATGACAAAATAGAAGTTATAGAAATCAAACCTGAAAACATTAAAGAAATCATACAATCTTCCACAGGTGTTGATATACTCATGTATGATGGATCAGCCAAGCATTTTTATGGAGCTAAAACAGACGGTCATTCGATACTGTTTGATTAAAACAATCATTTCAATATTGAAATGTAATTGCAACAAAATATTTGTTTTATAGATAAAAACAGCCTGCCGATAAACTAAATCAGCAGGCTTTAATTATGTATTAAGCTATATCTTCATACCAGTCTTTGTTGATAATATCCAAAACATCTAAAACAATTACTTGTCCATCCGGCATTACAATCACAATTTTACCACCACAAGCTAAATCTACTTCAAAATCTAAACCTGCTGCAACTAGAGTAATTTCGCCAACTTTTTTCATTGATAAAACCTCCTAAATTATATTATGATACACATGTAGAGTAATAGAAACACTGTCTATGGATATTATATAATTCTTATAAGAATAAAACAAACACAAAATTGCTTTTTAATACACACAAATTGTGTGCGTGGAGATGATCTTAATGGAAGTGCTAGCTAAAAGATTAAAGTGGTTAAGAAATAACAAGGGATATGCCCAAAAAGAAGTTGCAAAAATGATAGGTATGACAACTAGTGCCTATCAAAAATTTGAGCTGAATGAAAGGCAGCCTAAATTAGACATATTGTTGAAGTTTTGTGATATTTACGATGTAACGTCCGATTTTCTGCTTGGAAGAGAAATAGATAATATTGAATTGGAAAGATTGAGAGTAATGTTGAAGCAAATGAGTCATCGAGTGTCTGTGTTGACCAGTAAGCACAAGGAATTTTTAACGAAAATCAGCAATATGAGAGCAATGATGATTGAAGTAGCAGCAGAAAAAGGTTTTAACCATTCAGAAACAGCTGAAATTTCTAAAGAGTTAGATGCACTCCTATCACAGGTTACCGCATTACAACAAGAATTGGTTCATCAAAGCTCTAGAAAAAATGATATAGTAAAAATGTACATCGAAGTATTTCTAGAAATACCATTTTCTAATGCTAAGTACGATAGCCTAATAAGTGAGTTTGCACCTTACACACTTCATGAACAAGCCACTCTATTTGAAACGTTTGACTTAATACTAACTAGTAATACTCTAGGCAGTTTAGGATCAATTAAAACTGATGTTCCATATGAAGAGATTGATGAGATAAAGAAAGATGTAGCTAAAAGGATTAATGGGTTTTAAAACACTGATTTTATTGTTTGAAAAAAGTTACGAGAATATCAATCTTTTTGATATTCTCGGTATTCAATTATAAATAAATTGGTATACTGTATAATAAGAGGTGAAAATGATGGATAAATTAGAAATATTTGGAGTAATTCCGTTTAATAGTTTAAAAGAGAAGCGAAAAGCAGTACATAAGCTAAAGTCTGAATTTGGTCAAAATTTCTCATATACTGTAGATAATAGCATGATTGCTTACAAATCCTCCGTTTTTCAATATTAATATTCTTTCGTGAATAAACAGGTTTGTATTGTAAATAAATTAATAAATTATATTGACTACCATATCTTTACCAAGTAAAATAAAGTTATAAATTGGTGAAGGATGAAGAACATGTCAAAGCTTACATTGAAACAAATGATGTTGAACGAGATCGAAGCTGCACCAAGAGGACTAGCTGAAGAATTGGCTAAGATTGCGGGATATTCAAGTGGTACAAACTTTACAAGAACCTTAAAAGACCCAGACAAGGACATTGAGAAACTAGATGGATTTTTCAAAGTAGCTCTTCACCTTTTTCCTAATGAATATGAAGAGTTACTGAAGAACTTTGTTGATGAAATAAACCCAAAAAGAATAACAGCTAGATTGTGTTTAGAGTATCTTACTTTGTATCATATGTATGAATTGAAAGAGGCACTTCTTAATAGAATGTTAACTTCTAATAGTAGAGACGTGATTGATTTCGCCAGTGTGTACCATGTACAGCATCTTTATGAAATGAAAAAACTAGATTTCTCAGATGCGATTTGTAAGCTGAACTCATACTCCAATTCAAAACCAGAAGTTAAATCATTTGCTAAGATCTCTCAAATATATTGTTATTATGCAATTAGAGATATTACAATGTTAAAACTCCAATTGGACGAGTTAGAGAGTGAGATAAGTAATATTAAAAATGCTTTTATTAGAAACTCATATATGGGAAGATTGTTTCGTATAAAGGTTGATATCAGTTTTCATAGCGGAAACATTGGAGACCTATTGGAGCAAATATTTATTCTTGATAAAGCATTAGATCCTACTAAGTCCATGACATACCTCCAAATAGGTAACTCTTACATGTTAAAAAGCTTTGATAAAGCAATGGAGTTTTACAAAAAAGCTTTAGAGTGTAAAAACAATAAGACAGAACAACAGATTAAACAAAGCATAAATTTCATTTCCTGTCTTTGGAATAAAGTTGACAATTTTTGTAGCGATGGAACAATGAGCAATGATTTATTTTACTATGCGAGAACCAACAACAAAGCAATGGCTGAAGATATATTAGATAATATTGATTTTGAGAAATTAAACAATCACCAAAAAGCGTTTAATCATTATTATCGAGGTATTCTTGAAAATAACAAGTATCATTTTTACAAATCTATAGAATTCTTTAACAAAGCTGGAGAAAAGTTTTACAAATTGATCCCAATAATGGAATTGAAAAAGCTAGGTGAAAATGAAGTTATTCTTGAAGCGTTGTCAGCATAAGCTTAAAACTTGAAAGGAGGTGAAATACAAATGAAGAAGCTAATTTTAAAATTAACCTTGGCTGCATCTCTACTTTTCGCAGGTGCAAGTGCAGTTTCAGCAGACGAAGGAAAACAATCTGCAGAAAATGAAGTTTATAGTACTTTTACTACTAAACAACTTGATCCGGGCGGCGGCGGAAGCTAAACATTAAATGCATTTATACATAGATGGACACTTGTTGCTAATTGCAACGGTGTCCATTTGTATTTTAGGCGAAAAAGTCCAATTTATAAAAATATAAAAATCGGAACGAAACTGGGGAGGAAGATGGGAATGAAAAAGCAAGCTTCAGCATTACAGCAATTAAAAATGGGATACTTTGTAGCAAGGATGGAGAGATTTGAGCGTGAATCAAATAAGTGTGTACATTGTTGGCAGGGAAATTGTGGCTGCAATACAAAATCAACTGTATCAGATAGTGCATTTATCAATTATGAAGGTAATGAATTACAATATGTATAAGATAAAGCGTAGGTGATTAGAGACAATCTAACGATACCTACGCTTTTTTATTGTAAATAAATTGATTTTATTATTTACAGATTAGATAAATGTGGTAGAATAGTAGTATAGAAATAAAGTATTGAAGGAGTGTGTCTCAGAATGTCAAGTAAACTTGCTAACATCAATGAGCAACGCTACAAGAATTACTATCAGGCTACTGGATCAGATAATTGCTGCATAGAGAAAATAAACTACATAGACATATTCCCAGTACAGCCCGATAAAGCAAAGGAGATGAGAAAAGGTTACATGAAGATGCTTTCAGATATACATAAAAAATAAATTAATAATAGGAGGTGAAGAGGTTGGGATTGAAAGTTTACTCAATTGAAGGAAAACTGTCAGTGCCGGATAATTTAACACATCAAGAAATGTTAAGTTTGTTTTATGATGCATTAAAAGAAAAGGGAATTCATTTTGCGGGAGCTACAAAAGAGGTTGGGCACGTACATAATGAATTAGATAGATATAGTTGCTTATGAAAATAAATTATTATAGGGAGATTATCTGAGATGTATAAAGGGTTTAGCAACGAAGAATTAATTAAATTGTATAGAGAGAATCAAGATGAAAATATTAAAGATTACTTTTTTGGAGTTAATAAAAATTTAGCGTTCAGCATTTGTAATAAATACATAAAGCGACATGATAAACTAAGAGAAGATGTGGAATCTGAAGCATTAGTGGGATTAGTAAAGGCATTTAATACTTTTAATTTAGATAAAGGATATAAATTTACTACTTATGCCGGAATGGTCATTAGAAATGAAGTTTTAAAATTTTTACACCAAGTAAACAAAATCAACAAATTAAATACCTGCAGTCTATTTGCAAAATTGAATTCTGACGATGAGTCTCTGATGATGATTGATTTAATTTCAACAGGGGAAATTGGGATAGAGGAACTAGTTATCTTAGATGAAGCTTCTGTAAATTTCTTAAGCAGAGCAACGGAAAGAGAAAGAGATATATTCATATTAACTTACTTTGAGGATGATCTAAGTCAGCGTAAGATAGCTGAAAGGCTGGGTGTTAGTCAAAGGACTGTATGCAAAACGTTAGGAAGAATAAATAAATTGCTAAGTGCGTGATTATATGAAGAAAAAATTCTATTTTATATGGAGGGGACAAAATGAGAGAAAATGCATTTAAAGTGCTAGTCGGATCACATAATTACAATTTAAACACAGCCAATTCAGATAAGGATTATAAAATGTTCTTCTATCCATCATTTGAAGATTTGTATTCTGGAGAGAAGTATTCAAAAGCTACAACAGGAGAAACAGAAGATGTGGAATTACACGATATTAGAAAGCTGCCAGATATGTTATGGAAAAGCAATGTAAACTTTCTTGAAGTTTTATTTAGCAAAGAGGTAGAAGAGTACAGAGCTTATTTTAATTTATATAAAGAATTACATAGTAAACGTGAAGAAATCGCCAGCATGAATCTGCCTTACTTGTATGATGCTTGTATGGGCATGTTCCATAAAAAGAAAAAAGAATTTGAGAGAGATATTGAGAAGAGTGTTGATTGGTCAAAGGTTTCGAAACATACAATGTCTGTAACTAGAATTGTTGATTTCTTACATAGATATGAAGCAAACAATTGGTCATTTGAGAATGCTATTTACTATAGTGAGAACGAACATATGAGAAATACTTTACTCGATATTAGGAATGGTAAATATGAGACTGAAACTGAGTTAAGAGTGTTTATTGATGGATCTGAAAGGTTACTACAAGCAATTAAACCAGTGTATAAGAGCAAGCAAACCAATGAAGAGGTTAAAGAATGGATGTATAAAACAGTTAAGTGGGAAGTTGAAGAAAAGATTTTTACGGAATTACAATAAAAATAAATGGAGGAAGTTAATGAGTGAAATAATTGTAACTTATGAGAAAGATAGAAATGTTATTGTCAAAGGAGAAAGTTGGGTTTACACTGACAGTCTAAATCTGGCAGATGTTTTAGATGTTGAACATAAGGAGGTAATGAGAAAGATACGTCAAATACTGACTGATTATAAAATTGAGGAGGGTGGAGAATCTCCACCGTCATCAGACAACAGGGATTACATTAGGAAACATACTGATTTCACATATGGCATCTCTTATTACAAAAATAAACAAAATAAATTACAGCCTTTTTATAAATTAACCAAAGACTTATTAATGCTTACGATTTTTGGATTTAATAAACAGAAAGCACAAGACATGCAGCTTACATATATAGCAAAATTTAATGAAATGGAAAAAGAGTTACACTATTGGAGGGCAAGATATTTAGGTATAATATCAAGAAATAAATTTACATTAGCAATTAAAGATTACATAGAAAATCCAACGACTAAAGTTTATGCTCAATATACAGATTTAGTTTATCAAACACTTTTTGGGTTAAGAGCTAGGCAAATTAGGAAAATGTATGGAATTAAGCCAAATGCAAATGTGAGACCTTTTTTAGAAGCTGAGAGTACAGAAGTGGTAGATGCATTAGAAAAAGAATTGCAGATGTTCTTATCATACGGACTAACCTTTGAGAAAATCGAACAGTTAACTCAAGAAAAATATAAAGAACCATATGAATTAAGGATGGATATGAAAAAAGTAAACAAGCATATAAGCAGACAAAAGAAAATAAAATGATCCTTTTAAGGGATTAAACTAGGAGGAAATAAAATGGATTTAGAACAATTGCGTAACTGGTTTGCTTCTGAAGAAGGTAAACAATCAGTTGAAAAACTTATTGATGAATTAAAACTAGAAGAATCTGAAGCGATAAAGGCAGAGGAGAATAGCAAATTGACTTACCCAGATGGTCAAAAAGTTAAAAGAGGGGATTTGTTCATTGACACTGAGGCAAAAAGAAGATGTGAGAGTGATCCATCATCAGAGGTGTTCGGTTATTACAACTATGTATATCGTATAAATGAAGATGAAACTGTGGATTTGTGCATTGATGGAAACTTTGCCCTTAAACTTAATAGCACACCGTTTAACTTTGACAATGCAGAGCTTATTGAAAGAGATGCAAATCTATATAGTCCATTAGAGGAAATTATTTAAATAGAAAGCAGAATTTATAAGGAATTAGGAGGAAATATTGATGAGTATGACAGTTAGATATGCAGTAAAAATGAAGAATGGTGAATATTTAAGGCAAGACTTTGATGAGCAGCGTATTGAAACAGTAAGATTATGGTCTGTAGAAAATGCTATTGATGCTGATTTGTTCAGATCAGAAAGTGAAGCGCAAAGATTAATCAAAGAAGTGTTAACTGGAAATACAAATTTGCTGGTATTGTACGATGACGAAAACCCACCCAATGAAGTTGTTAAATTGACAATAGGCTTTAAGATTGATTAAAAGAACACATTTATTGAAAATAAATTACATATCAAGGCGGTGATTTAATGAACATGATTGATAAAAATAAAGTAGTTACTCACATGGAAAGACGTTTAGCAGCACTACAAGACCGTAGAATGCGTGACTTCTCAGGTGGAACACAATCGGATATCTTTGCAATTAGGGAGCTTGAATACTGGTTATCGTGCTTTAAACGAGGAGTTTATGATATGAAGCTATGGGAAAACGAGGGAATGTGAATGAAATTAGATGAGTTATCAACCAAGGAACTGACAATATTACAAGATCTACTAAGTGAAGAAATAGAAACAATTAGAGAGTTAAATAGTAAATACAATTTACATAAAGGGATTATTGCTACTAGGGAAGAAAGAGTAAGATATTATGAATTAATTAAAGTAAAGATAAATAACGCGCTAGGGGTATACAAATAAATATACATAAAGCATGGACTTTTGAGATCTACAACTTGTAGGTCTTTTTTATTTGTAAATTTTTCTTGACAATAGGCAAATATTCCAATTTTTCTATTGCTAAAAATCGGAATGATATGGTAAGATTAATACATATTATAAATAAATTAAAAATATAGATAGAGATAAAGAGACTATGGAGGAGATTATAATGGATTTAGCTAAGTGGGATATTTACAATTGGGTAGAAAGAGCGTCTAGAACTGCAGAGATTAGAGAAATGGAAAAGAATTTGAATGAAATCAACAAGATCAGGTACTTACTGGAGAAGCGAATAAGCAAAAGAAGAGGAGGTTATACAAATGCAATCTAATGTAATTAAATTAGAAAATGAACATATGAAGTCGTTGGATATTATAAATCATTACTTTAGTCAATTAACCTCTTCTCATCGAGACTTTGAAGGGGAAAGAACAGATAGAACTAAATGTGAATATGAATCGGATCTTAGACAATTTTTCTTATTGATGAGAAACAAACAAAAAGGTAAAGAGTTGGAGTTTTTGTATTTAGATGAACTAAGTATCCAGGAAGATGAATTTAAAGAGTATATAGAAACCCTACAAGCCATAAAGAAACCAGATGATACTTATCTGTATACTAATAAAACGATAAATAGAAAAATCTCAGCACTAAAAAAGTATGTTAGATTTCTAAAAGATAAAAAGTACATTAAAGATGATGTTTCTTACCTAATAGCAATTAAAGGAACAAAAGAAAGGTCGCTAAGTTACGGTGCTTTAGAAGCACATGAGGTCTTAAAGATGGCTGAACTGGCAAGACTAGAGACACATTATCCAAGAGAAAAGAGACTAATGCTGCTACTTTCATTCAAAACTGGATTAAGAAGAGATGAAATATTTAACTTAACTTGGGATTCATTTGTAGAAAGAGAAGATGGAGTAGAAATTCAGTTTGTAGGTAAAGGATATGAAGACTTTCAAATCAAAATATCCAAAGAGTTTTACCAAGAGATTAGGGAAACCTTAAATGATAAAGAAGCTTTGTTTGAAATGGATAAAAAGACTGTAACAAATATGATGAATAAATTTACTAAGAAATTAGGTATTTCACCAAAGAGAAGAATAGTTTTCCATAGTGTAAGAAAAGCCTTTGGAAGCTGGATTTTTGAGACTACTGGAGATATCAATCAGGCTAGAAAAGCTTTAAGACATAAATCAATTGTAACTACTCAACTATATTTGAATGCAAAAGACTTACAATTACACAATACTCTATTTGGTATTGAGAAATTAGATGAAGATTTATACAAGGAAACTGATCATGAAGTACTACTAAGGGCAATTAGTGAATTACCTAAAAGTCATATACTCATGTTGAATTCCAAAATAAGTGAAATAAATAAATTAAATTAGTCCTTAATTGTTTACTTAGTACTAATATCTAATATAAAATAAATTACAGGAGAACCTGTCTAAATAGAAGAGGTGTATATTTATTGTTACAAGATAGAGAATTACTAGAACAGAATTTAATTAAACCTACACTAGAGATTAAAAGAAAAAGAAAAGTTGTAAGAGAAATTAAAGATAATTTAGCAACTAGTCATGCAATTTACGATGGTACAGTTCAAGAATGGATTAATAATCCTGCTGAAGAATTGTCTGGTTTGGATGAAAGATTACTGTATTTATTTGCAGAACAAGTTTTCAATGAAACTAAGGACTTATCAGTAGATCCTGAAGAGTTTTTCACAGAGTATGAAATTAAAACAGCTAAACAGTACTCAGGAAAGATGTTTATTAAAGATGATTTGAAACTTCCAATTACATTTGAACCACCTGTTATTGAGTATTCTCACAATGTTTGGACTATGAGAATTCATATTAAGTTATTGGTTGATATGCTAAAGTCTAAATTATTAAATTGGAATCCAGAGTCTCAACGTGAAGCTACCTATAGAAGAGTCAATGGAGAAATGGTTGAAGAAGCAACTGTATATTTAGATAATGTTATTGAAATGAAAAATTTAATTAAAGTTAATAAATTAGAAATCACACAAATTATTCTCAATGCTTCTGCTGGTAGTGCTGATAATGGTGAAGAAGTAACATATAACAGTGATACTTATGAGTTACAAGTAAACAAAGGTACAAAGCTAGATGTTGTAGATGGTTATCACAGAATATTAGCAGCAGCTAGAGCAATGGATGAGAAACCAAATATTGATATGTATTTCGATTTAAAATTGCTTAACATGACTGTAGACAGAGCTGCTGCATACCTTGCTCAGATTTCTAAAGGTGAGAGAATTTCTGAAACTAAAAGAAAAATTATGAGTAAAGATACAGATGCAATCAAAGTAGTGGAAGAGTTAAATAGTAGATCAGAATTAGCAGGTAGGATTTCAAAGAAAGAAGGATTAACTCCATCTATAGGAGAAATTGTTACTTATAATACCTTACTGAATTCTATAGAGAAAAACTTTGAATTTAAAAATAAAAAAGATATGTATGATGTTTCTGATTACCTAACTGAATTTTTTGATGTGTTTTTAAGCTATTATGAGGAAGAATTTAATGAGAAGTATCAAGAGACAAAGAAAGTATCATTAATTAATTCTAATTTTATGTTTTCAGGATATGTTAGGTTAGCATCTAGAATGATGGAAGAAGAAATAGATTCTAGAGATGTACGGAAGTATATCAATAAGATTAACTTTAATAAAGACAATCCAGAATGGAAACAAAGAGGAATTCTCGATAATAAAGGAAACTTAACTAGAGGAAGTGTAAAATTTATTGAGAATTATTTCGATGAGATAAATTTATAATTGAATAACTAGGGAATTGAAGGGATTGTGAATCATGGAATTTTATAATCAGACAGTTAAAGAGAGATACTTGAATTCAATTGAAAATGAGGATTCTAGAAATACTGTAAAATATACTTTTCAATACTCTAAAAATACAGAGATAATTCACGAAAAAGATTTGTATAATTTTAGCATGAACGAGATAACTGAAGTAATGAAGAATGCCCCTAGTACGGAAAATACTTTAAAATTAACATTGTCTAATATGAGAGCGTATTTATCTTGGTGCATTAAAAATGGATATAGAAGCGATAATATTAATCCTTTAACAACTGTGCCAAATTCTTGGGCAGAAGAGTTTGTAGATAGAGTGAAAAAGACTCATTTCTCATTTGATGAAATTCAAACAATAATAGATAATCTACGTAACGAAAGAGAGAAGGCAATTGTTCAATGCTGGTTTGAAGGTGTTGGGGGAAAACAGTTTAGCGAACTAATAAATTTAACTTACAACGACATAGATTGGACAAATAATACATTAAGACTAACAAACGAGAATGGTGAAATTAGAGAAATTAAAGTATCTGAATTGTGCTTGCAAAGAATTCAGGAAGCACATGATCAAACAGTTTACAAAATGTTAAATAGAGTTGGAAATGAGAGACCTATTGACCTTATACATTCCGATCACGTATTTAGACCAACTGCAACAAAAAGAAGCACTGGAGATTCTCTAGGCGTTTCCGCAATATATGCAGTAATTTTGCAAATTAAAGAAGATCAGTCTTTAGATATTTTTAGTTATAATTCAATTCGTCAGAGCGGTCAAATATATGAAGCTTATCAAGTGTATGATAAAAAAGGGAAAATAGTGGGCGAAGACTTAGATGCTATAGGGGAGAAATATCAAGCAGCTAAAAATTCATTTGGTAGTCCAAATAGAAATTTAATGAAGAGATATATAAATAGCAAAAACCTAAAAGAATTGTATAATGTGGATGTAGAAATTTAACCCTGTATTTTAGCAGGGTTAAGATTTACTTATATATTAAAAATAAATTAACTCACTAAAATAAGTTTGAAGAAGGGTTAATTCATTCCAATTTTTCAAAAAATAAAAATCGGAATATTTAATAGCATATTCACCATTTTGTCAATAATTATTTTTATAATGTGCAATGTTTCGACAAAACTAGACAAGGACAAAACTGTTTTTATGTTGTAAAATGTATTTATCAGATAATTTTAATCATGTAAAAAAGTTCATTACTTACGAACCGAGAGGTAGGTGAAAGAACTTCACCCGTACCTACCCTCAATCATTCCATTCGTATAGGTCTTCTATCCTACACTTCAATGTCCTAGATATAACTCTTGCTGTACTCAAACTCATGATATTTTTATTGTTTATGTAAGCTGATATCTGAGATTTGGCAATTCCCGTTTTAGAGATTAAGTCTGCTTGAGTCATATATCTAGAATTTAATAGATCTAAGAGTAGGCACTTTCCGACAGAGTATTCTGGTGGCATCGGAAAGTTACCTCCTTTATGTAACCTAGGTAAATCATACCAAAATGCTCAGTTTTAAACAAGAAATATTTTCTAACGATAATTCTTGTTAACGAACGTTATACAGTTTATAATAGAAATACGAACAAAGTACGAACATAAGTTCTCTTTAAGGAGGCGGATCATAAATAATATTAGGAGGTTGCTATATTATTAAACATAAAAAGGAGATTAATAGATGAAAAAGAATGTTGCTCACGTATCTGTCAATTTGGACTTGATTATCAAGACGTATTTAAGTGAACAGGGATTCTTAGATGAATTTTCTGAGGGTGCAATTAATGATATAGAATTAAAATTCAATCTGGATGATGGCAGCGTACATAGAGTGAACTTTGCTGCATTAACTGGACTTGAAGTGTTGAAGTTTGAGGATAATAGTAAAGAAGACGAAGAAAAAGCCACTGACGGCAATCAGTGACTCAGAAATGTCTATGTAGACAAAGAACAAATTTGCGACTTGTTCTGTCAATATAATAATACCACAATTTGAGACAGAAATGAAACAAAAAATCATTCAATTATGAATCTAAATTCAGTCACCTACGATCAAACATGATGAAATACGGTCAAAGGTGACTATTTATTTTGATTAAAATGGGGATTTTATATTGTAAATAAATTGATAATATATGTTGACTTATTAAAAATAAATTGATAATATCGTAGATAAGAAGGAAAGAATTGGAGGAGATAAGAATGATGGCGAGGAATCACCTAGAAAAACTTAGAGAAGCAGCACAACTAGCGACAATACATATAGGAAAGCCAGAAGAAGAGTTGACAGAGCTGGATATTAAGAAGTCATTGGGAAGTTTAGATGAGGTGTTGTATCAGTATGAAGCTGCTGTGATTTTACTTAGGGAAAAGATTTATGAAATCAGGGAGAAAGAGGGGAAGAAATGAACGTTCAAAGCGAAAAGGGGAATAAGATTGGCAAAAAGATTGAGGATCTTATGGAAGCTTTAATTTGTGGTTTTGAAGAAGATGAAAAAATGTTAGAACGTGAAATTGATAAATTGCAAGAAGAGTATTTTGTTATTGAGGGAGTTTACTTTAGATCAGTTTTAGAAAATTAATGGAGTGATTGAAATGAAAACATGTCCAAAACTAATTCACACGGCAAAGGATAGAGTAAAAGCATTAAGTCACACAAAAGATTTAACTGATTTAAATTCACCTGAAGAGCATACATACAAACTGTTTCACTATTATGATGAGAAGCCTTTAGATGTTTACGTTAAAACAAATATCAATCCGGTTGCATTTGAATTATTACTGGCTAGAATTCAATTTGAAGCTGCTGAAATTGATGATCACTATGCTTTAGGTCAGGAAGAGATTGCTGAAACTATTTTGAGAGATTTATATGGTGTTAATCTTATTGATGAAGCGCAGGTAGTTGATCAAGAGTTTGACATGTATTATGTATGGGAGAAATGGTGCGGATTGTATAGTGAGGTAATGGAATTAAATATATTTGATAATGATCAACTTAGAGCAGAATTAGAAAAGATTTTGCCAGTTGGAGTTTAAATAATACATGCATTTTAATTAAAAATAAATTTCTAAAAGGAGTGTTAAAATGAACATCAAGAACATTGTTTTAGGTGAACCTATCGAGAACTTTCTCAAGATTCGTCAGCTCGATAGATATATGACAGGACATAACGGTTACATAGCAGGTGGAGTCTTCAAGAATATTTTTAACAACGAGAAAATTAAGGACGTAGACATTTTCTTTGAAAAGAGTAAAGACTTCATTGAAGCAGATGAAGAGTTTAAAAAGAATGAGAATTATAAATTTAAGTATAAAAATAAGAAAGTCACTGCATACATAAATATCAAAACTGGAGTAATAGTTGAATTAATCAAACATAAATTTAAGAAGCCATTGGATATGATTGCTGAATTTGATTTTACAATCACTAAGTTTGTCTATTACAAGGTTGATAATTCAGAAGATGAAGAGTTTAGTTGGGAGATTGCATATCATAATAAGTTCTTTGAACACTTACATATGAAACGATTAGTTATTGATGAAGAAGTAGAGAACATTATATTGCCAGTAAATACATTTAATCGTATGTTCAGGTATGCAAGATACGGATACTTTCCATGCAGAGAATCGAAAGCAAAGATTATTCAAGCAATGAGAAGGCTGCCTTCATTTTCTGAAGAATTACTAGGCATTGAATTGTATAACGGTTTAGATTGATCATATGAAATGAGAATTTTAAATGGAATAAAGGAGGAATATTTTCATGAGCGAAAATACATTTGTAGCCAATAAAGACAGTTCTACAATAGCAGTACAAAACGGCAACAAAGAAACTCTTGATAAGGTTTTTGATTTATTAGAAACTAGAGGATTTACCATTCAAACAGATCAGGAAATACTAAAAGAATACCCTTTGTTAGCAAATACACATTGGGAAGGTTTTAAAGGTAAATTGTTATTTAAAGCAAACATATATCCAGCAGGATTTAAGCTGGAATTCTATCAAGAAGTAGTTACGCAAAATAGACACGGTGGGTATTATGATTCTGACAAATTTAAGAAAATGCCATATTTGACTAGGTGTGAATATATTCTTAATCGCAAACACATTTGTGAGTTACTAGAATCAGAAGGATTTATAAATGAAACTAAGCCTGTATTCAAATACGCATTTGATGAAGTAATCAATCGAATTAAAACATGCTGGCATTATGAGGAAGGGAAAGAACTACCCGACCATAAGTTACCAACTTATAATGCAGAAGACAGAGATAATAAACGTATTTACAATGGGCAGGTTAAATATTTTCGAGATCACAAAGGGCGCTTAAAACGTGGGACTGTTTATCATAACATTAATAATATGTGGTGGGTAGTCTTAAATAAGCGTGAATTTACCAATGTTGCATCTTTTCATCTGTTTGATATATCCAAAGAAGATGATCTTGTACCAAAAAAATATAGCAAGAGAATACCGGAGAGAATAAAAGTAGAAAAGGCAAGGAAGCGTTTCAATGAGGAATTTAGCTACTCTATGCTGCAAGAAATACATATTAACCATTTAAGATTAATGATTTCTGAGAAATTGATTAACCATGATAAAGAAATAAATATGTCGGTTAAAGTTCCACGCAAAAAAGATACTGTAGCATTGAAGACAAAAGGACTTAGATATGCGGCAATAAACGTTTCAGGATCTTATTTTGATAATAGAGAAGGTATTACATTTAATGAAAATGGATTTATTGGTTTCGCTGGATGGGCATCCGATTATAATGTCAAACCTTTTGTAGAGGCATTTGTCGATTGGATGGACTGGTTTGATAAAGTGAATAAACAAGTAGCTTGAAATACGATCAAATTCCGAATTTATTTTAATTAAGGAGGACTAAGATGATTAAAGCCGATATTGTAATGATGGATGAGACAATTTTAAATGATGTAATGCTTTTTAGAGATAGAAATCTTGGCGATGCTCAAATTTTGACTAGAGAAGAAGCTGAGAAGCATTTAAATTTTGATAGTGATAGAATAGTTTATTTTAGCGGCAAGTTTGTACAAGGCGGTTTGATTCCTAAGCAGATTATGGAGTATAAGCTTAAAGAGGACTCAGAGACAATTAAGAACAGAATTAAGGAGTTTGTTAAGAACAATAATTCAATATATGATACCAACGACACTGCAGAATACATAATTGAATATAGAGAACAGTTACTGAAATTATTAAAGTGAAAATTAAACTAATAGAAAGGAGAATTAGATGAACACATATTACGCAGGGATCGGCTCTAGAGAAACACCTAAGGAGATATTAGAGTATTTTGCACGAGTAGCAGCATATTTGGCAACAAAAGGTTTTACATTGCGTTCAGGTGGTGCTGAAGGCGCAGATAAGGTTTTTGAAATAGGTTGCGATAAAGTGAATGGAGAGAAGGAAATTTACTTACCGTGGAAGGGATTTGAAAAATCAACTTCAAATCTAATCGTTTGGAAGCCTAAAGCTTTTGAGATAGCAGAAGAATTTCATCCAAATTGGGAACGCTTATCTCAAGGTGCAAGAAAGCTACAAGCCAGAAACACTCATCAAGTTTTAGGAAATGATCTTGAAACACCGTCAAAGTTTATAATTTGCTGGACTAAGAATGGAAAAGGACAAGGTGGAACAGGTCAAGCATTGAGAATGGCTAGACATTATGAGATTCCGATATTTGATGCTGGGAGTTTTGCAAGTATTGATGAGATAAAGATCAGCCTAAAAGAGTTTTTGTTGAGCAATGAATTTTTAAGCGAAGAAGATATTGATAAATAATACAATAAATCTGAAATTTTATAGTGAAAATAAATTGACAAAGGAGTTATAAAATGACATATACAAGAGAAGATTGTATTAGAGATACTAAGGAACATATTGCACAAGTTCGTGAATTTATGCTTGTATTTGCTCAAGAGTTAATTAATCGAGCTTTGGTACACGATAAATCAAAATTAGAGCAACCAGAGGTAGACATTTTTACAGAATATACACCAAAGCTAAAACACAGTACATATGGATCTGATGAGTACAAAGGGTTTCTTAAAGAAATGCAAGTTGCACTAAAGCATCATTATGCAAATAACAGTCATCATCCTGAGCATTATGATAACGGAATTCGAGGAATGGACTTAGCAGATATTGTAGAAATGATATGCGACTGGAAAGCGGCAACAATGAGACATGAAGATGGAGACATTAGAAAGTCAATTGACTTGAATCAATCTAGATTTACATACTCAAATGACTTAAAGGATATTTTCTTAAACACTGTAAAATTATTCGATTAGGAGGCGTTAATTTGAGAATTAGTGATAGTTGTGTAAGTGCAGAAGATGTTAAATTGGAGTGTGGAGCAGACAGTCTAATAGGATACATGCAAATAGGATTCGGAATCATGATTGTTAAGGAAAGAAAATTTAAAAAGCCAGAATGGATTGGTTATATAGATTATCATTGTGAGTATTTAGGTGATGATTTGCTTATTTCTAAAGTCGTTATCTATGAAGACGAAAAGGAATCAAGAAGGTTAACTGACTTATTCAAAGGTAAAATTTTGATCACGTCTAAAAGAGACAATATCACTTAAAAGTCTAGATTTATGATTGGAAAGGAGAGAGGTATTAGAGTGCTTAAGTGGATTAAACGACTTATCTGTGAATATAGAGGGCATATTTGGGAAACTTACACTGTCAGCACGGGATATTGGGGCAATGACATTGAACAAGCAGGTTACTGTAAAAGATGCCAATGGGACACGCACGGAGAATATTCTAGGGGTTGATACGGTGTTTAAGAAATATCAAAGGATAGTTGATTTATTGTGGAATTTAGAAAGAAAAGGTTTATATGGAGAAGAAATGATTGAGCTAAAAGAAGAATTAGAAAAACTTCAGGACGAATTAAAAGAGGATTTTAGGCAAATAGATTTACTAAAGTAGCATTGAAATGCAGATAAAACAGTTCTTTTAAAAGGAGAGAATAGAAATGAAAAATACAAACTTTAACAATACAAGTGAATATGCTTATCTTAGTGCGCTTATAAGTCTTCAGGATACGTTATTTAACATGATGAATAATGGTGATTTCACAAGTGATCAAGTAAAAAAGCTAATACCAACTTTGGATTATTCAAATGAAATTACAAACCTTCCAATCACAGAATTTAATAAGACTCATGATACTTTAAATTGAAGGAGGAACTAGAGTGGCTGAATTAATCAATCGGAAAACTGTCTTAGAGTACAAGTATGAAAGTGAAAGAGATATGCTGCTACATGAAAAGATTATGAAGCAAGATGGCTGGTATGTTGAACCCATGCAAAAACAACTTAAATATTTCTTAGGTGATTTGTATAAAGCGTATAGTAAAGTAGCTTCTCAAGGAGCATTTTTAAGCAGCAATACTCGTAATAGTGAGCGAGTTACATTCACTTTGAACAATCGAACATAAAATAAATCAAATACAAGGGAGAGGGTTGAAATGGAACTATTAAATGAAATGTTTGAAAAATATCATCACACTGGCAGATTAGCTGTTAAAGAAAGTAAGAATGAAGACTGTATTGTCTATGTCGTGTGGGAAATTGATGAACAAAATAATAGTGTTAGGCTTGTAGAGTTGGATAATCCCTTAGATGGAGATAAAGATTTCGTAGACTTAAATGTTGTGAATGTTTACTTACTTGATCCTCTAGAGGTAATAGAAAGAGTCATTGAATTGAAATAAAATTTTCAATAAATTCGCTATATTATTATAAATAAATTAATAAGGAGTAAATTATGAGAAGAATTTGGTTTACAGTAGACACTCACTTTGGTAGTAAAAGAACATTAGAGTTGTCGAAAAGACCGTTTAGCAGCGTAAAAGAAATGGATGAAACCGTGATTAATAACTGGAATAGCGTTGTAAGATATGATGACATTGTTTATCATCTAGGCGATTTCGGTGATTATAATAATTCCAGTAGGTTAAACGGGAAAATACATCTTCTATTTGGGAACTATGAGAGAAAGGATATTGAAGAAGCTGAAGTGACAGGTATTTCAATTAAGGGTTTAAGGAAAAGATTCTATACAGTTGATGACAGACTTAATTATAGTATTTCATTTGATGATCACATTATCGCTTTGGCTCACGAACCGAGCAACATGATAGGAACTGTATTTAATCTATTTGGACACATACATAAACTGCAAATGGTAAGACGTAATGGATTGAATGTCGGAGTGGATTGTCATAACTTTACACCTATTGACTTGGAAACTGTTTTGTTCTATAAGAACGCAATTGAAAATCATTATGATGATGAGGTATTTGGTAAATAAAATCCGACTTTTATTAGAAATAAATTGAATTATTATACATATAAAAGGAGCAATGAGCATGAAAAAAGGACTTAAAATTGGCGCAGCAGTTTTAGGAATGGGATTAATTTTTGGTGTAGGTGGGATTGTAGGAGCAAATAGTGACTGGAAAACTGTAGTCATTAACGATGCAAGTAAACAAATTGGTCAAGCTGGATATGAGAAGAAGGAAGAATTACTGAGCCAAGATGTATCCGGTCAGATGAAGATGGCAGCTAATCCTACAATTGAGGAAGAAATGGCAGATTTACAGAGAATGCTAGATGAGTATTATCAGATGAAGTTAGACGGATTGACAAATACCGCTGAGTTTCAAGCGTTGGAACAACAGATTACTCAAATAAAGCAAAATGTATTTGAGCGTTATCGCAAAGAGATCGACCAAGCGTTTGGAGGACAGTAAGATTTTGGAGGTGTAGAAAATGGAAGTATTAGCTACTGCTAGACTTGAATACAATATCGGTGAATCAATCGGTAGTGGTTGGGAAGGCTTATACCTGAATGTTAAGTTTAAAGAGAAGGGGAAGTACTTTAAGACTAGATTAAACGAATGTTTGGCATCTACTTTTAATGTAGTTAACTCACATCTAGTTCCCTCAGAAGAAGACAGATATGCGTCCTTTGATGAATACTATGAAGATGTTGAATACATAATTTCTAATGAAGATCTAGTAAAGAAAGTAGCTGAGAAAATGATAAAAGAATACTATAGCAAATTAAGCGAAAGAGATATCAAAAACAACCAAACAGCAAAGATGGCTGACTTAGTAAACAAATCACCTAAGATTGAAGTCAAAGTAACAATAGATTAATGAAATCGAGTTTTCATAATGAATTTGGAGGTGGAAGAATGATCAAACAAGTTAACGGAAACATTTTGAATGCTTCAGAGAATATTATTGCCCATCAAGTAAACTGTCATTCTGTCATGGGAGCAGGACTAGCAAAACAACTTAGAAGTAAATATCCTGACCTTTTTGAATCTTATAAGACTTATTGTGATTCATTCAGCCATGATAGACAAAGTTTATTAGGTAAATGCTTCTTTGTACTAACTAACGGTAAAATGATTGCTAATGTCTTTGGGCAGTATAGATACGGAAGAGGACAAAGACACACGAACTACATAGCGCTTGAAAAAGGGTTGGAATCCTTGAAGGAAGCTGCTGAAGAGTTAGAATTATCTGTTGCCATTCCATACGGCATTGGATGCGGTCTAGCTGGAGGGGATTGGGAAGTAGTTTATGAGATTATTGTGAGAGTATTTGACGATTATGATGTGACAATTTATAAGTATCAATAAAATAATGGATTGATTGGAAAAGAGGTGAACTAATGAAAGCAACTACTGCTTATGCATTTGTTTGGATTTCAACTGGACTTGCTGTTACGGCTGCAGTATGGGTAACTAAGTCTGCTAGTCCGTTATGGGCATTATTAATCCCCACACTTATATCGTTCAGTGGAAAACAAGAAGATTAATAAAAATAAATTAAAGGAGGATAAAAAATGAACGTAGGTTTTAGTATTCCAATCCATGCTGATAGCAAAAAGTATATTGATGAAACACTAGGATCTTATGAAGAAGTCAAGTCAATCCAAACAATAAGCAATCCAATTATACATATGTACGCTAAAAGAGACACTTTAGACTTAAACACTGGTGAATTGTACGGGTATACTGATGCACTGTTTAGTGAACATCATGTTTATGACACAAAGTTAAGCAAAGTATATAAATCAAAAGGTTTACATGATGCAATTTACTTCGGCTACGGCGCTGAGGTATCCAATGTCAAAGTGTTTAAAGACGGCAGTACATTGGTTCACTTAAGAAACGGTGAGTATGAAATGAGTTTTGGAACAGCAGTTCACGTATATAAAAAATAATAAAACTCACCTTTTATGAGGAGAAGGAGGACTAGGATTTTTCATGATTAACAAAAACACAATTGAATTTGTAGGCATTGGTCAAATGTATAATCACAAAGACAGGAAATACACTGATGTTAAATTGGAATTTAAGTCTTCAGATATTAATTTTGATGTTTCTAATGGAGAACACTTTATTAATATGAAAGTTGATTTTGATAAAACAAAAGGTAAGTATTGGGTAATTGAAACTATTGATAAAAATGAAGAGGTGGTAATTATGAACAAAACACTACTAGAAGCTAAGAAAAAATTAGAGGAACAATTAGATGGATATTATCATTCAGTTCAAGGTCATGACGATAGAATTAAAGCGCTAGAAGAGGAGATAAAAGAGATTGGTGGGAAGAGAGCAAAGGCTTTCCAGTTTATTGCAGAAGCTGAAGCAGAAATTTTGCAAATTGAAGAGTATTTAAAATGGAAAGAGATCCAAGAAGTGAAACTTTGTGAAAATGAGGGTTGATATACCAACGTTTGAAAGGTGATTTCACAATCTCTTTTATCATAAAATGTAGTTTTTATTGGAGGTGAAAAACATTCTGTTCACATTGGTTTCATTAATGAGTATCTTTTTCATATATGCAATTATCTCAGTAATTTGGCAGCAGTTAGAAATCAGTATGTGCAGCAAATATACAACTAAAACAATTGATACGATAGTAGCTATTGCGTTTGCTATCTCAATTTATTTAAATATTTTACTCATTAATTAAAAATAAATTAAAAAATTACTTTACATATTAAAAATAAATTGATATTATAAGTATACAGTCAACGAAAGGAGGTCGAGAGATTGAAAGTGTACGAGGTTTCAAAAAAGGCATTAGATCAATACAGACAGACGGTTAAAGGGAATGAAAAAACGAGCAGGTCACAAGTTGTTCTAAAGCTGAGTAGAAACATTCAACTGGTTAAGAAAGAAGCACCTGAGAGAATTGAAAAGAAGTTGTTTACTACAACTTATAAATACGGAAACTTACATATTGCAACAAGGTTTGGTCGAATTGTTTCTGTAGTAAACCATACTGGAAAGCCAGTAGATTGGACGTTTCCTCAAAAGCGATACATACAGTTAAACAGGCAATATGGCATTAAAGATTGTAAGTATACTAGCAGCAAGCGAAATAGACGTTAGGGAGGTGATGAGCTATCGAGCGAAGTCCGCCTAAAAGAAATATTTTATAAGAATGTTAGATGGAAATACATATGATTATGGTTATATATTAAAAATAAATTAATATAATTGGAGGAATTACATATATGGCATTGAAAAATAGAACAGACATTAAGCGTAACAAGAAGCACAGTGGAAAAGAGTTTCGTAACGAGTTCCGATTTATTGGCTTAGTTAAGCCTGTACGAAAGAAAGAACAGGATGGAGATAGCTGGTTCGATGTTCCGTTCTACCAAAATACAATAACCACGACTAAAAAAGATCGTAGAGTATTGCAATTTAATGTTGAAACTGCATATAGAAATGAGTTAAAAGTTGAATTAGCCGGAATGGAAAAGGACACGGCATACATCTACAGCTCAAAACATAAGCAATCAGCACCAATTGCTTGGGAAGATCGTTTAGATAAGACGAAATACCCTGATGAAACTTACCATTATATTGAGCAAGAGTGGGATAAAACTGAAAGCCTAAGCAAAATTATCACTGAAGAAATGTGGGCTGACGTAAGAGGACATTACGAATTTGATGTATTCGTAAATGACGATGAAGAAGAGATTAAAACTGTTAAACGTATCATTGATCAAGTTTACCCTTTACGTAACGGTGAAGTTACTGTTAAAGGTTTAAAAGATGGAGACCAATTCCGAGTTTATGACAGTGAAACAGAAGGAAATCAATTGGGATTCGGTAAGGCTGATAAAGACGGGGTTGCCGTTATTAAAGTAGGTTGGTTAAACCCAGAAGGCGGAACACTGTACCTTTGCAAAGTAGAAGGAGACACAGAAGGAAAGCGAATTGTGCAAGAATATAACGCAGATGTTGTTGAAACAGAAAGAATCACTGTAAAAAATAATGTAACAAATGATATTCAATTAATCGGTAAAGATGGTAAAAAGCAATATGTACCGTATGTAAGAGACTTTAGAGATGAAAATTTCTTTGAAGTAAATGCTTTTGAAATGCAATTAGGTATTAGAAGTACATACCAAAATGAAGAAACTAAGAATACGAAAGTCAATGCTTTTTATCTGGCGTATGGCAAAGAAAAGAGCGCAGTCCGAGATGTTGAGTTAGAAGTATTCTATAAAGAGCCTGCAGAGGGTAAAGACGCAATCGCTTCTGCTTTCTCAAAACTTGAAAAATTGGACTTCTTAGTAGCTGAAGGGGTTGATAATAACCGTGCAGAATTCGCTATGGTTGAAATCCAAGAAACAGAAGACGATAATCCTTTCGCTGACGTAGGTGAAAAAACAACTGCTTATGAGCAAGTCTCTACTGGAACTAAAAAGGGTTTAGAGATCTTAAATTATATCAGTGGTACATTCAAACGAGGGATTTTAACAGAAGAAGATATTGCTGTAGAATCTGCAGATGTCGGAAATCCATTTGCAACAGTTGAAATTTCCGAAGATGATCTTCCATTTTAACAAGCAGCTCAACTATAGATTATAAATAAATTAATTAATATATTAGGAGATGATTGAGTGAGTTTACGTAAAAAAACTAAGAAGAATACCCCTAAAGTTGAATTACAATCAATTATTACACTGGTTGCAGGGGGATATAAGACAGGTAAAACTAGACTATGGAAAGAAGTAACTGAGCTACACTATGCTGATCCAGACGATGTACTATTAATGGCATTTGAAGATGGCTACGAAACATGGGAGTTAGACAACATTGTCCCATTGCATGAAGAAGGTACAGATAAGAACCTTTGGAAAGTATGGGAATACTTTAAGAAATCTGCCGTTCCTGAACTGGTACAAGAAGCTAAGGATGGACGAATTACTAAACTAATCGGTGTAGATACTGCAGACCGAGCAATCGACACTTGTACAGCATGGGTAATTCGTGATAGATCACAGAAATACGGTAAAGAATTTGTGTCATTACAAGATATCTCTGATAAAACCAACGAAAACGGATGGACAGCTTTGTTTGAGGAACTGCGCAAACCTTTTGACACTCTAAAAAATGCAGGGTATGGCTTGTTCTATATTTGCTGGACAAAAGAAAAGGAAACCACATTACATAATGGCTTAAAGTACAACTCAATTCAGTTAATGATGAATAATTCAGCTAAGAAAGTATTTGAATCACAGGCAAGTTTAATCTGCTGCTTATTTAACGAAACAACTGTTTATGACCGTAGTGGTAATGAGTTAGAAGATAACCTAAAGGATAAGAAGAAGCGTGATGTAGCAAGTAACTTCCATGAAACAAAAACAATGATGTACTTCAGACCTTCCGAATTTGTTGAAATTGCTGGTGGACGTTATACAGAATTACCAGAGAAGGTTGAGTACAGTGCAGAAAACTTCTTAAAAGTCTTTGAAGATGCCGTAAATGGACAATTAAAAAAGACAAAGAAAACTGTGGACGAGTTAAAAGTAGATGAAGAAACAACTCGACAAGTTAAAGCTAACGAAGTGGCTGACCGACTAGAAGCAGAAGAGAACAGTTCTGAGAGCCTCATGGAACAAATTAACGACATTATTGTAAAAATGACATCTAAACAGAAACAAGATGCAGCTACTGGTTTTGAGAAGGAATTCGGTGTTAAGAACTACAAACAAGAAGAAGGTAATGTAGAAAAGTTGAAAAAGGCTTTAGAAATCGTTTCAAAGATCACAAATTAAATAATTTAATATCAAGGGCAGATTCGTGTTTATCTGCCCTTGATTTATAAACGGTGGTGAATGTAGGTAATGAGGCTCGTAAAGTGTAACTGGTGTAAAGAAAAAGAAAATAAAGAGTCGATGTTTGCAGAAGAAAAGGTTACAGAGCAGTTAAATAAAGACGGTTCTCCAAGGATAACACGTAAATACTTCCATAATGATTGCCATTCACTGTACTTACAGGATAAAGAACAAAAGGAAAAAGAACTAAAAGCACTTGATCAACTGTATCAATATCTAATTAAATTACATAACTTAGATGTTCTTGATGGAAGAATGATGGAGAAAATTCAAGACTTACGAAACGGTTCAATTAAGGTAAAGGCAAAGAAGATTAAGAGATATAAAGAAGGTGTTCCTTATGAATTAATGCTGGAAACCTACAAATTTATTGAAGACCGTGCCGACTATATTAAAAAAACTAATGAATTTAAGACAGAGTGGAACGAGTTTTCATATATTTTTGGAACGATGGTTAATAACATCAACGCTATAAAAGACGCAGCAGTAAAGCGAAAAACGGCTGAACGTATGAATAAAGCAATAAAAATAAACCAAGAAACAGTCGAAGTACAGGTTAAAAATTCGACTAAAAAAGATGAGTTAGATATCTCAGATTTTTTGTAAAGGACGGATTGAATGAAATATTTAAAGGAGTTTGTAGAACCCTCTTACATCCACGAATCCCTCCTTGTTGGCTATTTGTGGGCTAATCCAAGTTTATTCCAAAAATATAAAACACACAGAGTAACTCAGGATACATTCACTGAATCAGTTTGGCTATTCTACTTTACAGTTGGTAAACAAATGTTTGAAAATGGTATTCGAGAATTTGACGATAAGACTGTATATTCTTTCTTAGTTTCCCGTCCAAAAGAGAAAAACAAAAAATCATATATAGATGCTTATAATGATTTTGGAGGATATGAAACTATTTCAGAGTTGATGGATGCTTGTAAAAAAGACACCCAGAATGATGAATACCATTTCAGTGAAGTGCAGAAGTTTGAGAGTTTGCGTAAGTTACAGAAAGATTCCCTTATAAATGTTGAAGACAGGGATTTAATTGAAAAAGTATTAAAGATGACTCTAAAGCAAGTTCAATTATACATAACTGTTAAACATAAAGAAGCCTTTTCACACGTTAACTCTGGTGATGTAATTGAGCATGATTTAGTCGATAACCTGCAAGATACGATAGATGATTTAAACTCTGGTGAATCAATGGGATCTCCTTTACATGATGCTCCAAGACTAAATAGGAAAATTAAAGGTTGGAAAAACGGTTCACTTTATTATCTTGTTCTTTCTTCGGGTGTTGGTAAATCATCATTAGCGATGGAAAAGTTCGTTCTTAGTTTGTTTGAGAATAAGGAGAAGGCTTTACTTGCTATAAATGAAGAAAGTGTTAAAAAATGGAGGTCACTGTTACTCGCTACAATTAGTTCAAAAATCAATAAAAAGCCTATTAACCGTGAAAAAATGTTTGAGGGAAACTTCAAACAAGAAATGTTGGATAAATTAGAGGCGGCTAAAGAATGGGCGTGGAAACATGGGCAAGGTTTGGTCAAAACACTTGAGTTAAAAAAGTATAGAGTAGAAGATATCTTAAGCCGTGTTGAGTTGTACCGACCAAAAGGTTATACAAAATTAATCATTGACACATTCAAGCCAGACAGATCCACATCTGATTTAGCAAGATGGGAATCCTTTTCAAACTCTGCTCAAGAATTACATGATTTGATTAAAGAGGACAATTACAATGTCGGCACTTTAGCTACTGTACAATTGAAGCTTGGTAAAGAAACACGTTATTTAGATTTAGATAGTACAGGTAAATCAATGGAAATTAACGAAGTTGCAGCAGTAGTAATGATGGGACGTTTGCTGTTTGCTGACGAGTATCAAGAAGAAAAGGGTAAATTTAAATTACATCCGTACAACTATAAAAAAGATGAGTTAACAGGAGAATGGTATACGGAGGAATACGCACTAGACCCTAATAAGACTTACCTAGTGTTATTCTTAGCAAAGAATAGATTTGGAAGTGAAGAAGAGCAAATTATTTACGAAGTTAACTATGAAATCAATTCATTTAAAGAAGTAGCGTTTGTAAAAGTACCACGTTACGGAGGAATGTGATGTAGGTGATACCATGTCGGAGTTCCAAGAAATAAAGAAAAGAATACATAAAGAAGAAAAAATTGAGGATTTGCTCGATTTACTTGAATGCTGGGACATTACAAAAGAACAAAGTGGAAAGCTAATTGTGGCTGGTTTGCCCGATGGGGATAATCCAAGAAGTGTTCAAGTTAAAAATAATGAAAATCTAACCAGTAATATCAGATCGAAAGGGATCGATGGAGATGTATTTTTCTTAGTATCTTATATCATTTATGGTTCAGATACAAAAGAAAAGTTTCAAAACACCTTACATAAAAGTAAATTCTGGATATGCCAAAAGCTCGGATATGTAGAATACATTGATGAGTTTTACAAAGTAACATCTTCGCAGCACATTGAAAAACCTACATATAACTCATGGTTAAAGAAATTGAAAAGCCAAAGCGCAGTCAATGTTAATGAAAATAAAGTTCATCCTTATAAAGTTTACAATTCCTTTGGTATTATCCCATACAAAGGCTGGATTGACGAAGGCTTATACCCTTCTACTCAAAAGGAGTTTGAAGTAGGGATTGATGTGAACAGCGAGAGAATAACATTTACTGTTCATAATAGAAAGGGAGAGTTAATCGGTATTAAAGGTAGGTATTGCGGTAACGATGAGAAAATTAAAAACCAATACAAATATATTTACCTGTTACCTTGTAATAAATCTATTGAGTTCTTTAATTTCCACCGTGCTTTACCTTATATCGAGGAGAAAAAAGAAGTAATAATAGTTGAAGGTGGCAAAACAACAATGTTCCTCCATCAATGGGGATTTAAAAACTCCATAAGTATAGAAGGAGATAGTTTATCAGACTATCAGATTAAAATTCTTAAAGAGTTAGGGTTAGACATCAGGTTTATATTTGCTTATGACAAAGGCAAAGATGCCGAATTTGTAGTTAAGGAAGCTTCTAAGCTGCACGGTAGATTGAGATATGGAATTTACGATGTTGAAAATTTGCTTGAAGATAAAGATTCGCCTACAGACAAAGGTAAAGAAGTATGGGAACACCTCTACTTAAACAATCAATACAAAATAAATTAGTAAATGGAGGGATAAAGTGCATTTTAAATTACTGGGAAGCAATGACTATGAACTTGATCCTGTTGGAGTGATATTTCAAAATAGAGGAGTCAAGGACTACAATCGATTAATTAATTTAGATGAAAAGGCAGAAATTCATTTCTCTAAGTTAAAAAATATAGATAAAGCTGTAAACCTGTTATTAAAGCATATTGAAGCGAATAGTATAATTTACATTCAACCGGACAGCGATTGCGACGGATACTGTTCATTCGCAATGTTATTACTTTACTTAAACAAAGTCTTTCCTAATATTCAAATTAAATGGAAATTACATGACGGTAAGCAACATGGCATTAATTTAAAGGATATAACTGATGATATTCGACTTGTAATTATCCCTGATGCCGGAACAAATCAATACAAAGAGCATGCGGCATTGAGCAATAAAGGGATTGACGTTATTGTACTTGACCATCATGAATGTGAAAAGGAATCAAAACATGCAATAGTTGTTAACAGTCAACTTTCCCCAGACTATTCTAATAAGAATATTTCTGGGGCAGGTATTGTTTATAAATTTTGTCAGGCTTTAGATGAAAAATTAGGATTATCTCTTTCTCAGAACTATTTAGATTTAGTGGCGATTGGAAATATTGGTGACATTATGGATCTAAGAGAAATCGAGACTCGGTATTTAGTTAAAAAGGGTTTGGATAATATAAAGAATCCATTGATTAAGGCTATTATTGAAAAACAGGATTACTCAATGAACAGCATTATCAATATACATAATGTAGCATTTTTTGTAGTTCCTTTAATAAATGCAGCAGTTAGAGCAGCTACTGAAGATGAAAAAATTCAAATGGTAAAGTCCTTTCTAGAGAGTGACGAAAAAGTATACTATAAGCGCAAAAATGAGTTTGTAGACATACATACTGACACTGCTCGAATGCTAGGTAATATTAGAAATAGGCAGAACAAATTAAAATCATCGAATACCGAAGTTATTAAATCTGATGACGAATTAGTAAAAAACGTTTTAGAGGACAAGGTACTTGTAATTGATGTTACTGAAAAACTAGATAAAAAACTAACTGGTCTGGTTGCAAATGAATTATCTAAAGCATATAGAAGACCAGTGCTGTTGTATAGAAGAAGTAAAGGGCTTCTTAAAGGTTCTGCCAGAGGCTATGAGAATGGAGAAGTTAAAGACTTTCGTGAGTTTCTACTTACTTCAAAGCTATTTAATTTCTGTGAGGGACACGGTAATGCATTTGGTTTTGAAATAAAGGAAGAGAATCTACTTAAGTTAAAAGATTATTTCGAAATAAATTTAAAAGATGAAATAGACATTGACTCAATCGAGGTAGATTTTATTATAAACTTTAGCGAAATAACTAGAGAAACTGTTGAAAGTATAAGCGCTTTAAGAGATGAATGGGGATCAACACTTTTTGAGCCAAAAATAGCTATAACTCGTATCCCAGTTCAAAGAGGCGAGGTTTACCTAAAAGGAAAGAAAAATAACACCTTAAAATTTGTTCATAATGATATTGAATTTATTAAATTTTACTTTAATCAAACAAAATTTGAAGAGTTGTTTGATGAAGGAGAAACCTATTATGTTGACGTATTAGGAAAATGCCGTACAAACGAATGGGAAGGCAGAAAGACACCTCAAATAGAAATAGAGCAAATTGAAGTAGTTGACCGCCTATACTTTTAGAGAAAGGAGAGTTCTAGTTTGTTAATTACTCCTAAGTTAGAAACAGAAGTAACTAAAAAATATAAGAAATATTGGGCAAATACATTTGAAGAGATAGAAGAAAGTTTTCTAAAAGATAAGCCGAAATTAGGTGTATTTGACTCTGAAACAACTGGTTTACATATCAAAAAAGATAAACCTTTTATGTGGGTTTTCGGCTGGATGCTTCCAAAAGATAAGCAAAGTGAAGACGTAAAAGGAAGAGTTTTCGCTTTTGAACATAATGAAGATATATTAAATAAGATTATTGAATTGACCAAACAGCTCACAATGGTAGTTGGACATAATGTTAAGTACGATTTACATATGGTTATAAATGGAGGAATAAAAGATAGTAAAGTTTATTCAATGAAAAATGTATCCGATACAATGGGTATCTGCAGAATGTCATTTGATGCTGTTTCAGCAAGAGATGGAGGAGACGTACTAGCGCTTAAAAAAATTGCGGAAAAGTACATTGATCCAAGAGCTGCTGAATTTGAAAAAGAGGTTAAGAAAGAGTTAAAGAAAATTAACGATGCAAAAAGAGGTATCTTAAAAGAACTCCTCCAACCATACAAAGAGATTGGATGGAAACTCGGTACAATTAAAGAGGCTTACAAAGTTAAAAAACGAAATGACATGGACTTGTTTACTAAAGAAAGAAAGCAGCGGTGGATAGAAGTTCCTAAAGAAATCGAAGAGTTGTATTTTAAATGGATGGAAGATCATCCTTTTGCGGACTATTCTGAAGTCGATAGAAATATCATGATGGAATATGTACATGGTGATGGCATTTACACGCTTGAAATTGTTGAGAAATTTTACCCTACAGTGCTCCAACGTAATCAAAAGGCTTTATTTGAAAAAGAAAATAAATTGATTATAGAGTTATTGAAAATGGAACGTGTAGGTATGAAAGTCGATATGAAGTATCTACAAGACTGTTTTATAAAGTGTGACAATGAAATTCAGAAACTTTATGAGGAATTGTGGGAGATTGTAGGAGAAAATTTCACGGTTTCACAGGAAAAGATTATTGCAGGTTATTTTGAAGCAGTTTTAGGTGAAAGACCGTCCTCAACAGATAAGTCATTCCTAAAGAAACATAAAGATATCCGTGTGGCTCAATTAATCACTAGGCTAAGACGTTTAGAAAAATGGCAGTCTACGTATATCTCAAGGATTATTGAAGTAGCAAGCTATGATGGTAATTTCTATACGCAATACGGACAATTTAATACAGTGTCCGGCAGATTAGGATCTGATGCACAGCAATTTCCAAAAGAGCGCATTCTCACTGAGGAAGGAGAAGCTTACGAAAAAGAAAACGGTGAAGGGAAAGCTCCTGTAGAAATGGAAATATTCTCACCTCGGAGAGCATTCATAGTTGAAGGAGGAGAGTATGATAAAATCGCATACTTTGACCTATCACAAATTGAACTAAGAGCACAAGCAAATTATACTATGCTGCTAGGGAGACCTGATCTAAATTTATGTCGTGCTTACATGCCTTATAAATGTTTCCACTATAAAACTGGTGAAGAGTACAAATTTGAAACTAAAAAAGACAGGCTTCGATGGAGAGAAAAACAAGAAAATGGAGATTCGGTTTGGTTGATGGAAAATAAAACTCCTTGGGTTCCGACTGATGTACATAGTGAGACGAGTCATAATACATTGATTGCGCTTGGATACAAAACCGATAATAAGTATAAGTCTTACCAGCATGTTAAAGATTCTCCTGTTGATGAAAAGTCATTTAAGAAATTCTGGCGGTATATTGGTAAGATGTTTAACTTTATGAGGAACTATGGTGGAGGCGCTAAAAAAGCATCTGAGGCGTTAGAGGTGTCAATGGAAATTGCTAATGCATTAGTTTCAGGTTGGTCAAACACTTTCCCAGAAGTATCTTATTATCAGAAAATGGTCAGTAGTAAAGTACAGTCTACGCACCATGCAACAAATATGTATGGTCGAGTGTATTTTCTAACTAATACGGATAAAGCTTACAAAGTAGGAAACTACTTAGTACAAGGCTCTTGCGCAGATATGTTGAAAGATTACGTTGTTCAGATAGGTAGATTCTTGGATGAAAACAACTGTAAAACAAAGTTTCTTGCTAATATTCATGACGAGCTGCAGTTCCTAGTTCATAAAGGGGAAGAATGGATTTTCCCACATATTAAAAGAATCATGGAAGATGTAGAGTGGATGAAAGTTCCAGTAGTTGTTGACTTAGAAATTACGGAAACGACTTGGGCAGAGAAAAAAGAGGTTGAGTTGGAAATTGTGGCTTAGAAACCTTGCTATATCAACGTTTTCAGAGCCTATTTTTCCAATAAAATAAGACTTTCATAAGAAGTGATTATTTTAGTGAAAATTTAACAAATTACACTATACATTGTAAATAAATTGATTTATAATGATAAATATAAAGAAGAAAGAGAGGTGATGAAGTCTAACCCTTTGAGGTTGGACAATCACTATGATCAAAAAACAACTGGTTTACACAGGGGCAATTGGAGTTTTAGCTTTAACAAATGTAGTTGCTGCAAGTCTTACATACAAAGAATTGAATATTAAAGAACAAGAGATTATTAACTTACAAGAGGAAAACAGTCAGCTCAGGGGAGACATATTCAGCAAGAACAACCTATTAGAAAAACAACAAGGTGAGATTGATACATATGAAGAAGAATTACCGATTAAAAATAAATTGATAACAAAACAATCAGATGAGATTGAGAAGCTTAAAAAGGAATTAAATCAGGTTAAGGGTGAGAATAAGGAATTACCCTAGTGAGATGCCGAGTAGAGGGGAATCTACAAAGCGAAGAAGTATTTATATGCAAGCAACAGCTTATACAGCTAATTGCAATGGATGTTCTGGGATTACATACAGCGAGTATAATGTGAAGAATACGATTTACTACAACGGATACAGAATCATTGCTGCAGACTTTAATAAGATTCCTCTTTACTCAATTGTTAGAGTTAAGACTGATACAGAAACATTTGAAGCGATTGTTCTTGATACTGGGGGAGCTATCAGAGGAAGCAATGTAATTGATTTACTAGTTGGATCTTATGATGAAGCTATTCAATTTGGGAGGCAAAATGTTAATGTGACAATTCTAAAAGAAGGAGGGGAATAAATTGACTAAAGTGTTTAAGTTTAATATTGAAAATAAATTGATACTAAACACGAAGAGAAAAGACTTATCCAAATACAATGGGGAACTAGTTGAAGTTGTTGAAATAATTGATGATGCAATTACATATGACTACATAATTAAAATTCCCAACCAGCCAAAAGTAAGGGTAAGAGAAAATGAACTTCAAGAGGTAAAGGATGAGAACATATTGCAACTTAGAACAGGACAAAGAGTAATTTACACTCCATTAGATGTAACGGTAACAGTTGAACAATTAAATCTATTATACGGTCAGATTTCAGTTAGATTTCCTGATGGTGGAGTACAGGTTGTAGGACTTGAATTAATAAAAGTAGAGGAAATACCTCAAAGGAAAAGTTGGGACGAATATTTCATGGATATTGCAATAAAGGTATCCACTAGAGCAACATGCGACAGACTTCATGTCGGTTGCGTGATAGTTAAAGATAAGCAAATTGTTTCAACCGGATACAACGGTAGCGTTTCAGGTGAAAAACATTGTGACGAGATTGGGCATTTATATAATGATCAAAATAGATGTATTAGGACAATTCATGCTGAGCAAAATGCAATATTATTTGCAGATAGAAACTCATTAAAAGGTGCAACTGCGTATGTAACGCATAAGCCATGTGAGAATTGTGCCAAATTGCTTGTTCAAGCAGGAATAGTTAGATTGATATATCTTCACGAATATGAAAATACATACAGTGATTACTTTTTAAAAATGATAGAAAGCGAACATATGAAAGGAGCATTGGTTTGAATATAGCTCTGGTTGCAAAAATGAGAAGTGGAAAAGATACGCTTGCAGACTATGTTATTAAAAAATATGGATATACTCGCTTTGCTTTTGGTGATGGGATTAGGGAAGTGGCAAGAGAGCTTTTCCCAGAGCAAATGAAAGATGGAAATAAACCAAGAGCATTGCTCCAAGGAATAGGGCAATCAATGAGGAAGTTTGATAATGATGTTTGGGTGAACCGTTGTTTTACGGAGATTAAAAAGAGTGAAAAGGATCGAATTATTATTACTGACTTAAGGCAGCCTAATGAATTTGCACGAGTTAAGGAAGAGGGATACATAACTATTAAGATTGTCTGTGATGATGAGATTAGGATTAATCGAATATTAGAAAGTAACGATAACTTTAATAAAGCAGACTTATATCATGAAACGGAAATGCACATTGATACATACGATTGTGACCACGTTATTTACAATAATGACAGTTTAGAGAGTTTGTTTGATCAGTTTAATAAAGTAATGAGAGTTATTTAAAAAATTAAATTGAAGGGTTGATGAAAATGAAGAAACTTTTAACAATTCTAACTGGGTTCATGGTAATTATTATACTAGCAGGATGCGAAACAGAAGCAGACACAGTAAATCACAATTTAAGCAAGTCTGCAGATTCTTTTGAAGTGCAGCGTAGAATAGTATTTTTTAACGGGATAACAGACAAATATCTATTAACTGTCGAAGGCTTATGTTCGTTAAATGTTGAAGATGCTAAGAATTTGCGAGTAACTTGTAAAGTTGGAGATGATCAATACAAAAGACATTATCTTGGTCTGAGCGACAATGTAAGCTACTTCGTTGAGCAAACTGATGCTAAGACAGAAGATCCATTCAGATACAAGGTAATATTTAGACCTGAATCAATTATTCCAGATATTGATTTACAGACAAGTAATTAATTGAGGTAAAAGGATAATTTCAATGGAAGTTGAGGTGGAAACATGGAGAAATTGCCAATATTGTTTGCTATTGCGATAGTGTTAATCCTTTTATTTATCTTAGGACTAGGATTTGCTATAGCGAAGATAGGATTGATTGCTATCGTGTGGGCATTAGCAATAGTTGGAGTGTTATTCTTACTGGCACAAATATTGTAATGAAATGAATAATTTATGAGGTGATAATATGATAAGAAGCTTTCAGTTTGATGGGTTGACAGTTTATGCGGATGATTTAGAACACGCAAAAACAATTATAAGAGAGTATTATGAAAATATACTAGAAGAGCGATTAGCAAAAGGTAAAGAAACTGACTATAACGAGGTTTATACATATTTTCCTATAAGTGAAATTATAGAGGAAGATATTCCTTTTATATACGATTATAAAAGAAAAGGTACGGATGATGAAATAGCTTCATTACCTTTGAGTAGAGCGTTTAAATATGAAAGTTACAGAAAAAAAGCTGAAAAGAAATGGGAAGGTTATCCTATTAGTTTTTGGATGATTTGATAAAATAATTCATTTATATCGAAAAGGAGAGTGAGAGCTTGAGTCCATTAGTTTTCATTTTATGTTTAGCAGCTAGCTTTGCAGTAGGATATAGTTTGGGAAACTCAAAGGGTTACTGGACTGCGTTTGAGTCATTCAAAAAATAAACCAGTCTATCTTATTAAAAGAGGTGGTATAAATGTCATTAAAAATAGGAAATAAAGTACGCAACATTCACAACAACACAGAAGGAAACCTTGTTTATTCTTCATCTGGTGCAAGTATTGCTGGATTTAAAGAAGAAAATGGGGAGAAATGCCACTTTCAAACCCTTGGGCAACCGATTCATATGTATGAAAAGGACTGGAAAAGAGTTTATAAATTTAAGTTTAATATGAAAGATTATAATTAAATTAAAATTCGAATTTCTTTCATTGATTAGAAAGGAGGAGATGCTTTGGTTACAAATTTCATTTTCTTAGTGTTGTATGTGCTAACGGCGCATGTGGCTGTTACAGTTTCACATAAAGTCTTAAAATATACACGAGAAGAGGCGATGTTGGGAGTCCTAATAAGTTTAGCGTGTGTGATCTTAGTTTATGTAGATTAAAAATACATATAAATCATAAGTTTTATTGTAAATAAATTAATAAACTAAGGAGAATTGATATGGGTAAATTTAAAAGCTTTTTATTTAGGAGTAGGTTCTTATTCTACGGTTTGTTCTGCGGTTCGATAACCAATTATCTATGGTTACCAGTGGCTCAATTATCAGTAGGATTATCAGTTATACTTTCGATTGCTACTCTATTGTTATTAATAACTGCAGCATTTTACCTAGACTATAGGTTTATTAGCAAGAAACAAATTAAGGGAAGTGAAAACAATAGATAAAATATTAAATCATATCGTTCCTTCGAGTCATCAAGTAGTCAGGTATGGAATAGTCGATGAGAAGATTTTCAAGGAAGTAGAAATGACAACATCTTTGTATGAGCACATAGAGATTGTAACAAACTTTTACGATGATGAAAGAAATCCATTTCGCTGCAACTGGACTGATGTGGAGGGCATGGGCTACGGATGGGTTTGGATGCAATATGAAGAAAAAGATTGGCACAAGATGATGGGGAAACTCGTTCAGCATGAAACAAAATCTTTATTGAAGGTAATGGATGATACGCTTTACTTTGTTTATGAGAAGAAGAAGGCTAAAACATATCACTTTGTAACAATGGGTCGTTTTGTAACAAAGGGAGGTTGGCGAGAAGACACTATAATAACATTATCGAATGAAGAATTATTTTATTAAAAGAAGGAGGGTGAACCAAATGAAGAAAAGTGCTCGACATTCAATGCTAATATACATTTCATTTTTTGTGGCTGCGGTTTTATTGGGAGCATTCATTGACGAAGTTAATGTTTCACATGTTCCTTTATTGATTTTATTTTACTTAGGCGGACTAGTGGCTGGTATAAGATTTGTTAAATAAGAAGAACAAAAATGATTATCATTGCAAATAAGTTGATGTATAAAAAGGAGATGTTGGGATGTTGTTTCTAAGTTTATTATTCTTATTGTTTAGTATTTATGGACTTATTAACGGAAGATTGTTTCACAAGTTTCAGCTAGAGAATGCAAAATATACGGTTAAGCATAAGAAAGGAGAAATAAAAGATATTCCCAGTGAGCACATTGTAAAAGGATTATTCTTTTTCGGATACGCAGTAGTTATGCTTATTCTTCAAATAATTTTAGTAATAAATGCAATCAAAATTGATCCACTTCTGTATCCAACGCTGGCTTTCATTGTAGTAATGTTTATTAACTTTATTGTCGCTCAGAAGTCCTCGAAAGCAGATTTAGATACTGAAATTGGAATTGCACAGTATTTATCTAAAGCAGCAAGAAAGAGAAGCTTTAAGGGACTAGTTTTCGGAATATTAAATGTAGCATATTTTACATATTTGTTTGCTGTATTGCTTGGACTGGTTTAATAAAAAATAAATTAATACAAAGGGGATACTTAATGTCTATTACCGAGAATAAAGGAATGTTTTCATCAAATACGGACATGTGGGCAACACCAAAAGATTTTTATGATGAATTAAATAAGGAATTTGGATTTCAAACTGATGTTTGCGCAATACCTGATAATGCTAAATGTGAAAATTACTTCACTCCTGATTTAGACGGACTAAAGCAAGACTGGGAGGGTGTCTGTTGGATGAATCCTCCTTACGGTAGAGTAATTGGTCAATGGGTGAAGAAAGCATTTGAAGAAAGTGAAAAGCACGGGTCAGTAGTAGTATGTCTGCTACCAGCTAGAACAGATACTAAGTGGTGGCATGAATACTGTATGAAAGGTGAAATTCGACTAGTAAAAGGTCGTTTAAAGTTTGGAGATAGTAAGAATTCAGCACCGTTTCCAAGTGCAGTTGTTATCTTTGGCAATCATCGCAGAGGCGAATTGTCAGCAATATAATTGAAATACATAGATTAATTGGTTAACCCTTATATACATAATTAAGAGCTAATAAAAACGAGATTTTATATTAAAAATAAATTAATATTAGGAGTGTTAAATTGGTTAAATTTCAACCAGTAATTAAATGGAGCGGAAGTAAAAGAAGTCAATCAGAAAGAATCATATCTTTATTCCCAAAGGAAATTGAAACATATTATGAGCCATTTGTTGGTGGCGCAAGTGTTCTATTTCAGTTATTACATAGCGATATAAAAGTCAATAGTTACATATGCAGTGATATAAATGGAGACTTAATTAGTCTGTGGAATGAGATTAAGAGTAATCCATTAGACATTATTGAGACTTACTTTAAATTATGGAAAGAACTAAATGCAGATGAAGATATTGAACGCAAGAAACAATATTTTTATAGTGTTAGAGAAAGGTTTAATAAAACAAGGAATCCTCACGATTTTCTATTCTTGTCAAGAACCTGCACCAATGGATTAATAAGGTTTAATTCCAGTGGCAATTTCAACACATCTTTTCATTTTAGTAGAAATGGAATTGTTCCTGAGTCATTGCAAAAAATCATTATTGATTGGTCAAATAAATTAAACGAAAATGATGTTCAATTTATACATAGGAGTTATGAATTAATTAATACATTGGAAGGGGATTTATTATATCTTGATCCTCCCTATGCAAACACTAAAGGAATGTATTATGGAAAATTAGATTATGATTTATTTTGGAATTGGCTAAAGGGGCAAAGAGGGAGATACCTTCTAAGCTTTGATGGTAAGCGAGCAGATGTTGATAATACATATGCAGTACCAGAATACATATACAACGAGCACATCTATTTACATAGTGGAAGAAGCAGCTTTAAAGATTTAAAGAATCAAGTAGTTGAGCAAGTACAAGAGAGCTTATACATAAAGTAGTAATTAAAATCTGGGTTTTATAAAAAAAGAGCCCTTAATATAAGGACTCAGATTTATCAGTTTCTCTTTTATAAATAGCATAAGGAGTAGACAGCTTTCCATCAATATAATCTTGAGGATCTGCAGTTGATATTTCACCTTGGTCACGAACGTATTGAGTAATAACCATATTATACATGTGAGCGACACGGCACAGTCCATCTATTACATTGTAAAGCTGATGATCATCTGTACGCTGCGTAGTTGCCCATAATTGTATGTCTAGAAGTTGTTTCTTAGTTTGTTCAAGAGAATTAAGATCAAACTTGTCAGTTAATTTACTTGATCCCATTAACTTCATTCCTTTCAGTTAGGATAATATACGACATTGTATTAAGGAGTGAAGAAATTTAGAACTAAAATAAATTAAAGGAGATGATGATATGAGTATGCAATACGGAGCTAAAACAGTTCAAGAGTTGTTGAAGGTGATTGATCATTTAGGAGAACAAATGTATAAATTTGGAGATTGTAATAATGGTATTAAGGAGATTTTGATCACCAGAGATGAAGATGACGGTAGTTTTACTATTACTAGTGATTGAGATAAAAGCTGAATTTTATATTATAAATAAATTAAAATATTAGGAGTGTTTGAGTGGAGAAGATTAAAGTATTATCATTATTTAGTGGCATTGGTGCATTTGAAAAGGCACTAACAAATTTGAAGTTAGAATTTGAACTTGTTGGGTTTAGTGAAATAGACAAATATGCGATTGAATCATATGCTGCAATACATAACGTTGATAAAAGTTTAAATTTAGGGGATGTAAGTAAGATTGAAACTGAGAGTATTCCAGATTTTGATTTAATGACATATGGATTTCCATGTCAGGATATATCAGTTGCAGGCAGACAGAAAGGTTTCTCAGAAAATAGTGAGACAAGATCAAGTTTACTTTGGGAAGCAATGAAGATAGCGAAAGTGAAGCAACCCAAATATATGATTGCTGAAAATGTTAAGAATCTAATCGGGAAAAAGTTCAAAGATGACTTTGACAAATGGCTAAATGACTTAGATGACTTAGGGTACAATACATATTATGAGGTACTAAACTCAAAAGATTTCGGTGTCCCGCAAAATAGAGAAAGGGTATTTGTTGTTAGCATTCGTAAGGATATTGACAATAAGGAATTTAAATTCCCCAAAGGTGAAACCACAGGAGTTAAATTAAAAGATGTTCTTGAAGACACCATCAACGAAAAATATTACTTGAGTGAACAAGTGCAAAAACGATTTAAGTTTAATGAAAAATACCATCATAGTTTAATAGGAACAACTGCCCCTGAGTTTAGAACAATTGGACAGCGAGATTTAGTTTATAAGGAAGAAGGAGTTATGGGAGCTTTGGTTGCTACTGATTATAAGCAACCGAAGCAGATACTTGAAGTAGTAGGCAATTTGGATATAAACGGTATGGATTGTATCAAAAGAGTGTATTCAACAAATGGATTGAGTCCCACATTAACGACTATGGAAGGTGGCAATAGGCAACCAAAGGTATATGAAGGCGAATATAAGATTCGAAAATTAACTCCATTAGAATGTTGGCGATTAATGAGTTTCAGTGATGAGGATTTTAATATAGCAAAAGAAACATTAAATAATACATATCATAAAGGAAAAGATAGATCGGATTCACAATTGTACAAGCAATCAGGCAATTCAATTGTTGTGAAAGTCGCAGAAGAGTTGCTCAGAAAATTATTTAATTAAAAATAAATTACATAATACATATCTAATTGAAAATCTCTAAAGGAGTGAGTTAAAATGAACTCGGAATTAACACCTGAGAATGCGCTACAAAAAGTAAACAACGCATACATGTTACTGGATGATATTTTCCATAAACTAGACAATAAGAAATTAGATTGCGCACATTTGTCATCTGCTAATGAAAATTTGACACAAATCAACAAATTATTATATCAAATATCTACAATATTTGAGCTATAAGGAGGGTTTTCGACAGTGAAACCAGCCATAAATGAAGATAAAAGAGTTGTTTTATTAGAACATATAGATGACATAGAATCAGAGATTTATAAGCTTGTCGGTGACTTAGAAAATGATCCAGAGGTAAGCGAAGAACTGTGGAAAAAGATTGATCAGCAAGACAAAGTAATTAATAAAAAGATACGGAAATTAAAAGATGAGGTTTATTATACATAATATTTGCAAAAGGAGGTTGGAAAATGGATAGTGTAAAAATGCTTATCAGAATAATTATACATGGTTGGAAGCTGGACTATCACTTAAAGAAGCGACATTTATTCAACAATCTTAATCATCCCACCGTCTTTAGATATCATTTTGAAATGGCTCAGTATTATTATGAAAAGATACATGGGGAAAGCCACAAAAAATAGATATCTATATTGAAAATAAATTGAAAAACATATTGACCTATTGAAAATAAATTGATATGATAAATACAAGTTGATAGAGTGGTTGAAAGGCTGCTCTATCTTTATAAGAGAGGTGAGAACAATGCCGAATATGTTAAGGCTGAAAAAGTTAAACATGCTAATTGAATCACTAGAAAAGAAACTGAATCAGCTTAAATTGGAAAGGGAACGGATGTTTGCTAACTGTTAATCATCTGATATAATTATCGTGAGGTGAATTAAACCATGCGTGCAAATATCAGTGATGAGTTACTTAACGCAATTGACGAAAAAATATTTATCGACTTAGAAATCAATGCACTAAATAGTAAGTTACATAAAGCTGAAAAAGAAGGCAATAAAGGATTTGCTGAACATTTGAATCAAATCATATTGAAAGTAATTAATGACAGAAAGAACATTAACGAATATCTCAAGAAGCAAGGTGTAAAAGTATTTGAACCGGAACACTTTTATGATAGAGAAGGTGAAGATCCAATCTTTGTTGATTACCGTTATTATCAGAGAATCAATGGAGGATACAAAGAAGGTGTGCAGCGTTACTGGATAAGCGGTATCAAGTATAAGCTTAAAACAAGGTTAAATAAGCACTTTGCTCAAGTTAGGAAGTAGATAAATGGATAACATTTGTATGGTCTGTGGAGAGGTTTTTGAAGGAGCCAGTCAGACGATTGAACTGAGAGATAGTAATGACAGAGATAAGTTTCATATTACGGGACATATCTCCTGCACTGATTCTGTAATGGACAAGATTAAGAGAATGAAAGATTTCAAGAAGATGAAGTTGGATAAGGTTTTGGAGGAATTGGGATTTAATAATAAAGGAGGAAAGTAAAAATGAACATTGAAAATAAAGATAAAATAATTGATGGACTAAAAAAGACCTTAGAAGTTTATAGTCAAGCACTAGATGATATTAAGAACGTCTCCACACTTGACGAGTACCAAGGTTCTAATGCTTCCTTACTGTTGAAAGCTTGTTATGATATCGCAAAAACTGCGAAACCGCAACTAGGTTGAGATTAATTAAAAGATTCATTTTATATGTTATAAATAAATTGATATAAAAGGAAGGTGGTTTAGTGAAGAGGATTAACCTAAGTGTTGATATTGAAGATAATGATGTACTAGGAGAAAGTATAAAAAATGCAATTGCAGCACAAGCAAAACAGATTGCACGACAAGAATTAGAGAAAGAGTTAGTTTCAGAAATGGAAAGGATCGTAACTGCGAAAGTGAACGAAATCAAAAGTTCTTCATACTGGAATTCAATCACGAGCCGTCTTACTGACTTGGTGGTACAGAAGCTTGATAAAGAAATTCGCTTAAATACAGAAGAAATCAATAGCATGGTTGAAGATAAAGTTTCCACATTCTTAGATCAGAAATTGAATAGCGCAAAAGGCTTAGATGGATTTATTCAAAGTTATGTGGATCAATCATTATCAAAGATATTAGCTAGAAAATTATAAAATATGATTTTCATTGACATTTGAAAGGGGTGAGAACAATGACTAGCGGTGATAAAGAGGCATTAACACAATACATCAGTGACCTACACCTTAGAGGTGAACTTTACGATAAAGCTGGAGAATCCAGAGAAGCTAATCAGATATTCAAAATAGCAGCAGAGTTGCAACAAATGATTAATCAATAACATACATTAAAAATAAATTGATATACTTGGAGGAAATTTGATGTTCAAGCGTAAAACTAACAAGAATGAAATGGTACGTACAGTATTTGAAAACACAGTAGAAAAGAAATTCAGTCCTGTACGCAAATTCTATGCAATCTTAACTGTTGATGGCGCAGAAAAGCTTACTACATACGAAAGTATCTCACGAACAGATGCAAAAGAACAGTTTGAATTTGAAGCTAAGTCACTTCATGGTTCATTTGATGGGAAGGTTTATAGCTTTAATTAAAATAAATTGAATATAGGGGTGGAGAAGTGGGGAACTTGTATGCTTTTAAGTCATGGTTGGTGAGCGTGAATGAAGCAGATGAAGATGGAGTTTTGCACACGATTGAGGCTGATTTGTATCCCAGAAAGGGAGATTTGATTGCTACAGATCAGAATGGAAGAACTTCTCTCATTAGTCGGGAATTATTAGAGAATGAATTGATTCCTGTAGAGAAAGTACAATCACTCGTTGAAAAACCTAAAAAGAAAAATCCATTTGAAAGCATGAGTGAAGAACAGTTATCTGAAGCATATGGACAATCTTGGGTAAACAATGATGTAGACGAATCCGACTTGGCGATGCTGGCGGAGTATAGAATGAATAAAGCCTTTTAATAACATTAGATATACATATAGAGTTTATATATTAAAAATAAATTGATATGAAAGTGGGTAATTGAGTGACGTTAATTACAAAGGACAAAGGAAGAAGAAAATTACCTTTTGATAAGGAACGGTTAGAGCGTTCAGTTGATAAAGCGTTGGAAGACTTTCCACATTTAAATTCAGACAAGTACAAACAACGTATCATTCGCTTTGTTTCTGACAATGAAGAGTTTCGTGCAGCTAAGATTACAGACAAGTTAATTCTAAATGCATTAGACAATATCACACGTGAGGAGCCTGAATGGACATTTGTAGCTGCTCAGACATTCTTAAATAAACTCTATAAAGAAGCTTCTTATAACCGTTCATACGATTATTCAGATAAGTACGGTAGTCTATACGGATTACTGAAGCACCTAGGTGAAAAGGGAGTTTATTCAGAATTAATCCTAAAAGAGTATACGAGAGAAGAGATTAAAGAAGCTGAGTCATTAATTGATCCAGAAAAAGATAAACTGTTTAACTACATCGGCTTAAAAACTCTTTATGACCGTTACTTGGCAAAAGATAAAGATAGGCGGACTTTTGAATTACCGCAGGAACGTTGGATGATTATTTCAATGGTTCTTATGGTTAATGAACCGAAATCACAGCGAATGCAGCTTGTCAGTGAAGCATATTGGGCATTATCCAACCTTTATATGACGGTTGCAACTCCTACATTATCTAATGCTGGTAAGGCTTTTGGACAATTATCTAGCTGTTTTATTGCTACAACTGATGACAGTCTACAGTCTATTTATGATGATAATACGGATATCGCCAACCTGTCTAAAGGTGGAGGCGGAATTGGAATCTACTTAGGTAAAATTAGAAGTCGTGGTAGCGATATTAAAGGATTTAAAGGTATCTCTTCAGGCGTTCTGCCATGGATGAAGCAATTAAATAATACTGCAGTCAGTGTTGACCAACTGGGTCAAAGACAAGGTAGTATTAGCGTAACTCTTGATGCGTGGCATAAAGATATCTTCTTATTCCTAGAGAGCAAACTAAACAATGGGGACGAGCGACTAAAGGCTCACGACTTATTCCCTGCTGTTAGTATCCCAGATTTATTTATGGAAAAGGTAAATGCTCGAACTGATTGGTATTTGTTTGATCCTCATGAAGTTAGGGAAGTGATGGGTTGGTCGCTTGAAGATTCATATGATGAAAAAGAAGGTAGCGGAACATTTAGAGATCGTTATGAACAATGCGTAAACAATAATGATTTATCTAAAGTGAAAGTTCCGGCTATTGACATCATGAAAGCAATTATGAAATCAATGCTTGAATCAGGTACACCGTTCTTATTCTTCCGTGATGAAGTTAACAGAAAGAATCCAAATAAACACGCAGGAATGATTTATTGTACTAACCTCTGCGTTGAAGTGGTTCAGAACCAATCTCCTACAAGACTTATAAACCAATACATACAGGGTAATAAAATTATCACTGAAAAAGAAATTGGCGACTTTGTAACTTGTAATCTCTCTTCGATTAACTTAGGTAGAGCAATTACTGATGAAGAGTTAGAAAGACTTATCATGATTCAAATTAGAATGTTAGATAATGTAATAGACATTAACTCAATTCCTGTTCTACAGTCTCAATCAACAAACCAGAAATATAGAGCAATTGGACTTGGAACATTCTCTTGGCATCATCTTTTAGCTTTGAAGGGCATTAAGTGGGAAAGTGAAGAAGCCGTTGAATTTGCGGATAAACTTTATGAAAAAATAGCTTATTTAACAATTAAGGCTTCAAATGAGTTAGCGATTGAAAAAGAAAAATATCCGGTATTTGAAGGTTCTCAGTGGTCAACTGGGGAGTATTTTGACATTAGAGGTTATGGAGAGCAAGATGACACTACTCGCTTTGTAACTAATGAACAGTGGTTGCAGCTGAAGCAGAGTGTACAAGAACATGGAATGCGCAATGGATATTTGATGGCTGTGGCTCCAAATGGCAGTACGAGTGTTATTGCAAATGGTTCTGCTTCAATTGATCCTATCTTTGCTCAGTTATATTTTGAGGAGAAGAAGAATTATAAGATCCCTGTAACTGCTCCAGACCTTAATCCTAAGACAGTTTGGTTCTATGACGGTGCTTATAATATTGACCAAAAGTGGAGCGTAAGGCAAAACGCAGCAAGACAAAAACACATTGACCAGTCGCAAAGTTTCAATCTATACGTTAGAAATAATATTAAAGCGAAAGACCTACTGGACTTAATTGATATGGCATGGGAAGAAAAATGCAAAACAACTTATTATATCCGTTCAACTACAGGGGAGTATGATGAGTGTGAAACATGTACATAAGATTTTAGTAGTTGTATATTCTGCTAGTGGTTACACAAAAAGATCAGCGAGTATAATTGAAAATAAATTAATCGGAATGGGATATGAGGTTTATCTTCATATCCTTTCTAAAGAAAGTAAAGATATAAATGTGGCAAACTATGATTTTATGTTTATTGGTTCGCCTACATATGATAGAGGAAAGACACCTAAACCGATGTTGAACTTTTTAAAGAAGACTTTAAAGGAAGATAAAGTTACTGGAATGACTTGTGCGGTATTTGGCAACGGTGAAACGCAATGGGGTAATTATTGTAAAGCAGTTGATGAAATCACATATCACCTAAAGAAGTATGGAAATAGAATAGTTAATCAAGTAAGGATTGAGCAAAATCCAGTAAACGATTATCAGATTGAAGCAATAGAAAATTTTGTTGTAGAAGCATTAAGGAGGAATTAAATTTGAGATTAGAACTAGATACGGTACTACAATCAACAGACTTTTTAGTTCCAGAGAATCCTAACCGTTCAAACAGTGTGTTAAATGGTGACAGCAGCGGTATCTTAACTTGGAATGATATTGCTAAAGAGCTTGTTTATAAAAGATACAAAGAAGCATTAGGTAACTTTTGGACACCTTTTGAAATCAACTTAGGATCAGATGTTAAGCAGTACAAAGACCTATCAGAAGAGGACAGAGAGCGGTTCAGAAAAGTAAATGCTTTAGTGGCTATTTTAGATTCAGTTCAGCCAGTATGGTTCAACTTAATGGGACAATACATTACTGATAGCTCTATACAACACTTACTTACAATCTTATCTCAGCAGGAAGTTGTACATAATCATTCATATTCCTATGTTTTGTCTACTCTAGAAGAGTATAAAAATCAAAATAAGGCATTTGAAATTGCAAGAACAGATGAAGTTGTATACTTTAGAAATAAATTAATATTTGATGTGTATCGAGATTTTAAAAAGCATCCTACTGTTAGAAACTTTATTAGAGGTATGATTGCTTCAATGCTATTGGAAGGAATTAATTTTTATTCTGCATTTGCTTATTTCTATAATCTTGCTAGAAATCAGAAGCTCGTTGCTACTTCAACAATGATAGCGTATATCAATAGAGATGAGCAACTTCACACGAAAGTAGCTGCAGATATCTTAAATTTTATATTGGAAGATCAACCGCACTTACAAGACTATGCCAAAGAGTTTGCTTTAGAGTTCTTCCCTCAAGTAGTAGATAAAGAGATTGAATGGTCAGAGTATATTCTTAAAGGCGAAGAAGATATTGATATGTTTGAAATGAAACGTTATATTCAGTATCGTGCAAACAAAGTATTGTCCCTATTGAATATGAAAGAAATTTACAAAGGAATTGAATCTAATCCTATGCCTTGGATTCGTGCTTTTGACGAGGAAAATGCTAATCTAGGTAAGTCAGATTTCTTTGAGCAAAAGTCAAGACAATACACTAAAGTTGATGAAGATAATGGATTCGATGAATTGTAAAAAAGGAGACTGAAAATATGAAATTGCTAAAACTATATCAAGATGATTGCCCATCATGCGTGCGAGTAGATAATTTGTTGAATAACCTTGAAGTGGAGTATGAATCAGTTAATGTTCAAGAAAACTTAGATGCTGCTGTGCAATACGGTATCATGTCTACTCCAGTTACTATTTTGCTTGATAATGAAGGTAATGAAGTTCAGCGTTCAGCAGGTTTCAATCCAGAAGAATTAGAAGAATTAATTAGCAAACTTTAAGAAGGGAAGGTAACTAAATGACAAATAAAACTCAAAACGAAATGTATTACATGGTTAAAGAATTTCATAAAGCTTTCAATCACTTACATAATGATAAACCAACTCCTATTGATGAAGAGACCGCATTAAATCGTGCTGTATGGACAGGCGAAGAGCTAGTTGAATTTCTATACGCTTCGGTTGGTGGAGATCAGGATAGATTCAAAAATATCTACACTGAGTTTACAAAAGGTTTAGATAGAGCCTTTAATAAGATTGTAGAAAAGAATGATCCAATTGATGATATTATTGTTGCTCAGGCAGATGCGCTTACAGATGTTGAATACTTTAACCAAGGTACATTTACTATTTTAGGAGTAGAGCCATTTGAACTATTTAAAATTGTTCAAGCTGCAAACATGGGGAAACTTTGGGAAGATGGAAAGCCTCGTTTCCGTGAAGGTGATGGAAAGATTGTTAAGCCACCAAACTGGGAAAAGGACTTTGCACCTGAGCCTAAGCTAAAAGAAGAGATTGAACGTCAGAAGAATAAGTAAAAACTAATGAGGAAGAGATTAATTTCTCTTCCTTAACTAATATATAAAAGGGAGATTTTAATGGATGCTTATGAGTTATACGAAAAACATGAACACATAGCCAAGGAAACACTTTATAGAATGTTCACTCATCCTAAAGGGATAGCAAGAAAGCATAAAATTGAATTTGCAGACTTACTTCAATATGCACGGCTAGGCTTATGGATTGCTGCTACTACATACGATCAGAGCAAAGCTAAGTTCATTACACATGCGATAAATCATATAAAGTGGAAAGTAACTACAAGTTTAGAACGTGAATGTATGCCAATGAAAGTTAACCCTAATAACCGTGTATGGGTCGATAATATGTACACCTTTGTTTCAATGGAGGCGGACATTAACTCTTCAGACAGTTATGATGTTAAAACATATCATGACATTATCGCTTCAGATATGGATACAGTTGAGGAAGCATTCGATAATATTTACAGCAGTCGTATCACTAGTAATCTAGATGAAACTCAACTAGAGATACTAAAGTTGAAAGAAGAAGGCTTGTCCTATGATAAGATTGGCGACTTGTGGAATATGACAGGTGCAAATGTACAAGCAAAGATATATAAAGCTAGAAAGAAAGTTAGAGAATGTTTAGAGGAGGCAATGTGATTGTACAAAGCAAATAAATACTTCTTAGACAATTTAAGAAAGATTAAAGAAGAAGGTGTTACTGATTTATCAGGTGAAGTAAGACCGAGATATGAAGATGGTACTCCAGCACATACAAGATATATCACATTTGTTCATGAAGAATATGATTTAGCAAAAGGTGAGTTTCCTATTCCTAATTTAAGACCAGTAGCAGCTAAGTCAGCAATCGGTGAGATGTTGGCTTTTTATCAGGATCAGACAAATGATTTAACTGTTATGAAAGAGAAATATAATCTTGGTTGGTGGAAAGACTGGCAAGTTGATGATACTAATACAATTGGATTAAGATATGGAGCTACTGTTAGACGCTATGATTTGATGAATAAACTGCTTGATACATTGAATAATGACATGTTTAGCAGAAGAAAACTTATGTCTCTGTGGCAGGAGCAAGACTTCATTGATGAACCAAAAGGATTGAAACCATGTTTCTACATGACTAACTGGGAAGTAAGAGTTATTGAGGATGATATTTATTTAGACTTGCATCTCACATCTAGATCCTCTGACTACGGGGTAGCTGGGACAATCAATAGACTTCAATATGTTGCTCTCCAAATGATGGTAGCAAATCATTTTGGATTCAAGCTAGGCAAATTCAGCATATTCACATCCAACTTACATTATTATTTACGTCATGAAGAACAAGTTGAAGAGTTACTGTCACGTAAACCTGTAGATAAGCAGCCGTATTTAAAGTTAAATGTTCCAGTGAAAACTAACTTCTATGACATCAAAGTAACTGATTTTGAATTAGTTGACTTTGAATGTCCATATCCTCAACTTAAATTTGAACTAGGGGTGTAATTTTGTCCGTTAATATAATTGTTGCATATTCACAAAGTTTGCAAATAGGCTATCAGAATGAACTTTTATGTAAGTTGCCAAATGATTTAAAAAGGTTTAAAGAAATGACTCAGAATAACTACGTGGTAATGGGAAGGAGGACGCTAGAAAGTTTGCCCTCTGTCCTATCAAATAGACACAATATTATCCTAACACGTAACAAGAATTATAAATCTCCTACTGGTACATTCGTTTACCATTCACTTGAGGAAGTAATCGAAAAGTATCACAATCATAATGCCGATAAACAAGAATTGTGGATCATAGGCGGTTCTGAAATTTATAATCAAGCAATGCAATATGCCGACAAACTCTACATAACTCGTATTGAGCATCAATTTGAACACGCAGATACATACTTCCCAAAGATTGATTTATCACAGTGGAGAAAAATTGAAACAGTCTACAATTGGGCAGATAAAGATCATGAGCATGACTATACATATCTAACTTATGAAAGAAAAAACTAATTAAAAATAAATTGAAAAGTATATTGACTAATTAGAAATAAATTGATATTATGAGTACAAGCTAATAAATAGTTTGTACTCTTTTTTTTATAAGAATAATAGAATGAAAGGTGATTAAAGTGTGTTTGGCAAGTAGGAGAGTAAGAGAAATCGAGAGTGTGCTAAATGGGATTGAGGATGATTTAAACAAACTGAGTAAAGCAGTCTCTAATTATGATAAGGAAATTAATAATCTCTATCATAAACTAGAAGTTTCTAAGTTTAATGCTTGCGAAGGATATTATTTCTCAAAGCAACTTCAAGGTCTTTTACAAAAGAGAAGGCTGGTAAAGACTGAAATGAAACGATTGAGAATTCTCAGCAAGAGCTTAGGTAAATCAATTACAGATCGAATCGAGAATGTGCAAAAGCAATTACATAAACATTTGCACGAAGATAATGGTGTAATGGCTTATCAAGTCAATTTCGATATGTCATTCAATGATATTGAGTCAGAAGTTTTTCACTAATAAAAATAAATTAATAAACAAGGAGGAAAGATGTTGATTACAGCAACAAAAGAAAACACATTAGATAAGGAGTTACTCGTTGATCTATTACAGAAAAGGTTAAAGTGGGCTGAGGGTCACTTGCAAGCTTTCTCACCTGAATCACTAAAGTATATTTATAAGAATGTTTTACAAGGGCATATGGTCGCTAAAGCCAAAGCGAATACTGATGGATACATAATTAAGTTTACAGTACCAAAGCAGATTGTAGAAGCTATGGGGTACAGATATGGAGATTACTTTGACATTAAAGTTAATTTGGATAGAAGGGAGGTTGTACTGCTTACCGAAGGAGAGAATAAAGTTAGATTAGGTAGAAGTAACTTGGTAACATTGAAATACTCATTTGCTGAGAAACGATTGTTAAAGGGTAATGATGATATGTTACTCATATTGAAAGGTGATAAGCTGATACTTAAGTCATTTAGTTATATGCAGTAATACATATACGTTGTAAATAAATTGAGGTGATAAATAAGTGTTTGCTAATATTTATTTGGAAATAGAGGCAAAGGTTATTGAAGAGATTAATTCTAAGTTTCTGCAGTATGGATTAGAGAAAGGCTATTTTAGCTTACATGACATTGGAATTGATCTAATAGAGTCAGAAGTTGAGATTTACGGTTTTGACAAGATGAAAGGTGAGTATTTTATTATTAATTACAATTATCAAAGTAATAGTGGAAAACTTCATTACCTCAATGGTGAAATCATAAATTTTTAATAATCCTATAAAAATAGAGGGAGTTTGTGAATTTTAAATACTGATATATCAACGTTTATAGATGTATTTCACAAGACAGTTTAAGATAAAAGTTAAATTTTATTAGAAACATAGAAAGGAGATGCAAGATGGAGTTTTACATAAGTCCTCTGTTGGATAAAAATAATACAAGTTTTGTAGTAGGGATTGCACATCACAGTGATAACAAAGAAGTACAACTGTATTTAGGATTGATTGCATTAATATTTAAGTACAAGTAAAATGTCGATTTTATATTAAAAATAAATTGATTTAAATATATTTGAAAGGAGGTGAGGGGTATCGAAGCGGATAAACAACAAAACTTAATAAGGCGATTATACAACAAGAATATTGAAATATTAGAAACAGACAAGAAGATTGCTAAGTTAAAATACCAAGACAAACTGTTGGATCTAAAGTGGGTTTGCGAAAGAGGAATAATACTTGCTGACTTCCTTGGTGCTATTGTAAATAAGGAATATGTAAGCAGGAAAACAATGAAGAAGTTGATTAGTAAGGATTTAAAACTGGTTACAACGTTTGAAGTGATAGATGACAAAGCCTACATAAAACCAGACAAGTTTAAACAGTTGCATGATGAATATGTTGCACTGGAAGCAGCATTAGTAAAGGAAGAAGAATACTTAAATAAAAAATAAATTGATATTAAGGTGGGGTTAAAGTGGTAGATCGGGAATATGCGGACTTAGAAAAAGAGTTGATTGAAAGAACAAAGTTGGACACTGATTATATTAGAAGAACATTACTTCTAATTATAAAACATGCGCAGTCACAGGGTTATGAAGATTTATTAAAAGTCTATTCAACATTTTACAGTTTAGCTAGTGAGCAAGAGAAGAAAGAGTTTGCAGAAAAGATTGCAGGAAAATATAATTTAGGACTATTTATAGCTTTTATGGAAACATTTCATGAAGGGATGCTAGGGACTATATGGAAAAGCAATAAAGCTTAGTTTGGTAGATAGTTAATAAAAAAATATAGGGTGACGACCAATCGTCATAGGAGAATAATAATGGAAGCTATATTAAAGAACATGGATACAGTTCTATTGAAAATGGAAAATGAATTAAAACGTAATAATAGTCCTGCGGTAAAAACACTCGTTAACACTTATAAAGAGTTATTTAATGTAGTTGATTTAATTGATGATAGAAGCTCAGAGGTAGAGGATAAACTTAATGAGCAACTAGTGATTATTAAACAATTGGCTGATGTTACAAACTCTGAGATATCAGGTGGTCTTAATAGAGGAGACTACAAACACGCACATTCTCTTGCTTTCGTGTATGAGACACTTGTCAGACTTCAAGGACAAATTAAAGGATTTATAAATAAATATGCAGTCTATGCTCCTAATTTTAGAAAAAAGAACCTTATGCAAATAATAGAGGAAGTAGAAGAGTCGCTTAAAAATAATTAATTACATAACGGGTGAGATGGATATTTCATCTTACCCTCAACTTTACTTATGAGGTGATTGGTTGGTTAAAAAGCAAAACGAAGGAAAAATGTTCGAGGAAGATGTTGAGCAAAGTTGCAAGGATCAAAAACTATTCTACTACAGGATTAAGGATACTTTTATTCCTCCTGATTTGAGGACAAGAGTAAGAGTAACTAAGAATAAATACGATTCATTTATATACAGGAAACCTAATCTGTTTCCCATTGAGTTCAAATCCACAAAGGATAAGAAGTTTAGTTTTAGCGAATCAATCATTAAGCAGCACCAAATTGATTCATTACAAGAAGCAGTTACATACGATGGATTGATTGCCGGATTTATTTTTAACTTTAGGGTTGAAGGGAATCCTACATACTTTGTACATATTGATGACTTTTTGAAATACAAACATATTGCTGAGAATCAAATTAAAGAACATACATATAAAGCGAAAGTAAATAAAGCAAGTATAAGTTTAGACATATGCAAGGAAATTGGAATTGAAGTAAGTAATGCTAAGAAGAAGGTTAGATATAGATATTACATAAATAAATTGGTAGATGAATTGATTAAGAGATACGGAGAGTCATAGGACAAGTTGACAATTGAATATATACATATTGAGGTGAGACAACATGAAACAGATTGAGAAAAAATTTATCACCTCCATTCAGAAATCTAATTACACCCTAAACATATTTGTAAACGAGATATTGGAGGATGAGAAGGTTTACGAAAGTAACGCTAAGCAATTACTTAAATTAATGGTATCATAAGGCTACAAAGCCTTTTCTTTTTAAGTGAAAATTGTTGTACATGTATACAATCCTTCGAGGAAGTTTACTACAGTCAGCAATCATAAAAATAAGCCTGGATGATTCGTCATCCAGGCTTGCTAATGTTTTATGACCAATGATACGGTGTCTCCTGATACACATAATAATTCAGCCAGTTCGAAAAAAACAGAAATGCATGTGAACGCCAAATATTAGCTGGAGCTTTTTGGGGATTATCTTCTGGAAAGTAATGAACCGGAATTTTTATATCAAGACCTCTTGAAGCATCTCGCTCATATTCTTCTAAAAGAGTATTAGCTTCATATTCTAAATGTCCTGTTATCATAATTTGTTTCCCTCTATTGGCCGACATGATGAAAGCACCCGCCTCCTCTGATGAAGACAGCAGTGTAATTTCTTGATGAGCAAGCACTTCGTCTAAAGACACATCTGTATGACGGGAATGCGGTGCCCAAAAATGATCATTAAAGCCGCTGAGGAGCTTTTCAGCTGATTCATATACGGTGTGAGGGAAGACTCCAAAACATTTGCCTTCTAAATCATATTTTCCGATCCCATAATGATAATATAAAGCTGCTTGTGCTCCCCAGCATATATGTAATGTCGATGTTACATTTGATTTTGTCCATTGCATGATGTCTTTTAATTCCTGCCAATAATCGACCTCTTCAAAGGGAAGCTGTTCAACAGGGGCACCAGTTATGATCATTCCATCAAACTTCCGGTCTTTAATATCTTGAAAGGTTGAATAAAATTGATCGAGATGCAGCTGGCTTGTATTTTTGGATGTGTGTGTTTTTGTTTTTAAGAATGTAATATGCGTTTGCAGTGGTGTATTGCCTAGAAGACGAAGCAGATGTGTTTCCGTTTTTTCTTTTTGAGGCATCAAATTTAGAATAAGTATATTAAGCGGACGAATATCCTGATGCAAGGCCTTATCATCATCCATAATAAAAATATGCTCTTTTTCTAATATTTCGCGGGCAGGCAGATTTTTCGGTATGTTAATAGGCAAAAGATCAACTCCCATGTTTCTTCATTTTGAAAGGCGATATACATATATAACAATATGCACTATTATCCATTTTATTAAGATCATTATATAAACGATTGCAATAGTCAGCAATGATAATGTGTTTTAATTTGCTAAGTTTTTTAAATATTATCTCACTGTGATGGTACAATAAAAAGTGGCTAATACATATCACACCATGTTGCAGGGGGAAGATGCATGAACGCTAAACTTGAAGTCAAGTCAGATATAGAAATTGCTCAGCAGGCAAAAATGAAACTGATTACAGAAATTGCTGCTTCAATCGGTTTACAGGAAGATGATATTGAATTATATGGCAGATATAAAGCAAAACTCTCCGCAGAGACATTAGAGAGATTAAAGACGAACGAATCTGGAAAAGTCATTTTGGTTACAGCGATCAATCCAACTCCAGCAGGAGAAGGGAAATCGACAGTAACAGTCGGTCTCGGTGATGCGCTGAATGCCATTGGCAAAAAAACAATGATTGCCATCAGAGAACCATCCCTAGGACCAACAATGGGAATTAAAGGCGGTGCAGCTGGCGGCGGGTTTTCACAGGTGCTTCCAATGGAGGATATTAATCTTCATTTTACGGGAGATATCCATGCCATAACATCTGCTAACAATGCGCTGGCTGCCTTAATTGATAATCATATCCAGCAGGGAAATGAGCTGAGAATAGATCAGCGACGCATTGTCTGGAAGCGGGCGCTCGATTTAAATGACCGCTCGTTAAGAAAAGTTATCATAGGCTTGGGCGGTGCAATGCAAGGCGTTCCAAGGGAAGATGGTTTTGACATAACCGTTGCATCCGAAATTATGGCGGTGTTATGCCTCTCTGAAGATATAAAGGACTTGAAAAACAGACTTGGAAAAATGGTCATTGCTTACAATATGGACAAGCAGCCAATATCCGTATCACAGCTTGGTGCAGAAGGTGTGTTAACACTGCTTTTAAAAGAAGCCATCAAGCCAAACCTCGTTCAAACGATCGCCCATACACCTGCACTCATTCACGGTGGGCCATTTGCTAATATCGCTCATGGCTGCAATAGCGTTATTGCCACAAAAGCTGCTGCAAAGCTCGCTGATTTTGTTGTAACAGAGGCAGGGTTCGGGGCTGATCTTGGAGCAGAAAAATTCCTGCATATAAAAGCAAGAACCTCAGGGATTAAGCCAGAGGCCGTCGTGGTCGTAGCGACAATTCGAGCTTTAAAAATGCATGGAGGAGTAGCAAAGGACCACTTAAAAAAAGAAAATATCGAAGCGCTTCGCATAGGGTTCGCGAATCTGCAAAAACATGCCGAAACACTGAAGAGCTTTGGGCTTCCGTATGTCATTGCGATCAACAAGTTTATAACAGATACAGAGGCAGAGATGAATACATTGCTGGAGTTATGTGCTGCTAATGGAATGGAAGCAGCTGTTACAGAGGTATGGGAAAAAGGCGGAGACGGAGGAGTAGAGTTAGCTCAAAAATTGGTTGAAGTCATCGAAAAGCATGAAGAAAGCTTTTCCCCTTTATATGAGCTTTCTGATTCTCTCGAAAATAAGATAGCGGCGATTGCGGAAAAGGTATATGGAGCTGGAAAAGTTGAGTATTCTCAAAAAGCCAAAAAGCAAATCACCCAGTTTGAAGAACTTGGCTGGGGGAACCTGCCGATTTGTATGGCGAAAACACAATATTCATTATCGGACGATCCTGCCAAACTCGGCAGACCAGCAGATTTTTCAATTACCATTCGTGAACTAAAGCCATCCATTGGCGCTGGTTTTATCGTCGCATTAACAGGTGAAGTCATGACCATGCCAGGTCTTCCTAAAAATCCGGCAGCATTGCGGATGGATGTTGACGAACAAGGTCAGGCAGTTGGACTCTTTTAATATGTTTGATCCTACAGCATTTGAAAATATGAAGGTCGTAATAGAGGGCTGTCTCTACGATTACGACCTGGATGGTGAAATCATTATTACTGACCGTAATGATTGGGTAAACTTGGCAAAGCTTTCCCGCAAATTTGAAATGACACTCAGAAAGAATTCAAGCAGCAAGGTATTCTGTACATTTATTTTGCAAGCTGACCTTGCTAATTTAACAGCTGAACTGCTGCCTCTTTCAAATGTGGTACAGCAAAGTGGAGCATCTGTTTTTATTAAAACAACTCTTGAACATCTTGAAAACGAAGAATTATATAAAAAATCGGCTGAGCGATTAAGAAAGATTTGGGGAGCCAATCATTCAGTTCAGCAGCATATTAGAAAAAATGCTCTAAATGAACATGCCCACGTGGAAAATGAACTAACCATATCTTTCAATCGCCTCATCCAGGAAGATCAAATTGATGACCTTCAAAACATGGCAGAATACATGGTCAAAACCGTAAAAGAAATGGATCATCTTACAAGAACGTTTACCTGAGGGCGAGACTGAAGCGTAAATATTCAGTTTTGCTGTATTTCCGAATGATTGGGTGTTTATATATCCCGATCATTCGGTTTTTTGGTATAAACATGAGTGAAATGGAGCGGAGGACACTCGACTCCAGCGGGTAATAGAGGAAAAGTTGAGACCCCGCAGGAGCTTTTGCGAGGGCACTGAAAAAGTCCATTTAAGTCAGTGAAACATTTACTGTTTCACTGGCTTTTTGTTTTATAATAGAGGTATTAACTTATCGCAGGTGGTATATAAAATGATCTCCAACCAACAATCCCTTAGTTTCAGCCCCTATTTACAGATATACGATCTTGTTGTTCCACAAGATAATATGCTTCGTCAAATCAATGATCTTGTGGACTTCAGCTTTATTCTAGAAGAGTTAGAATCAAAGTACTGTCTAGATAACGGTCGTAATGCCGTTCACCCGATCCGTATGTTCAAATATCTCTTGCTTAAATCCATTTTTAATTTATCAGATGTAGATGTGGTCGAACGATCAAAGTATGATATGTCCTTTAAATACTTCCTTGAAATGGCGCCAGAAGATCCTGTTATTGACCCCAGTTCCCTAACGAAGTTTCGTAGGCTTCGTCTAAAAGATGTGGATTTATTAGATATGCTTATAAATAAAAGTGTTGAAATCGCATTAGAGAAAGACATCATTAAAAGTAAAACGATTATTGTTGACTCAACTCACACAAAATCCCGTTATAATCAAAAGTCCGTTAAAGAATTTTTACAGGAAAAATCAAAGAATGTACGTCGGTCTGTCTACCAAATCGATGAATCGATGAAAGAGAATTTACCGGCCAAAACAACAACGAATAGTGTTGAAGATGAATTACAGTACTGCGAAGATCTTATTACCGCCATCGAATCAGAGCCAAGAATTTCAGAATTACCTGCGGTGAAAGAAAAGTTAAATGTATTAAAAGAAGTCGTTGAGGATTGTACAGAACAGTTGAGTTTTTCCATGGATCCAGATGCCAAAGTAGGACATAAATCGGCAGACTCCTCTTTTTTTGGATACAAAACACATTTGGCAATGGCTAACGAACGGATTATTACGGCAGCGGTGATCACAACTGGAGAGAAAAGTGATGGAAAATATCTTCAAGAATTAGTTGAAAAAAGCATCAAAACAGGAATGGAAATTAAAACGGTTATTGGAGATACGGCCTATTCTGAGAAAGAAAATATTCGTTATATAAAAGAAGAAAATTTGGAACTTGTTTCAAAATTGCATCCACATGTAACGCATGGTACGCGAAAAAAAGAGGACGAATTCACGTTTAATAAAGATGCAGGAATATATGTGTGTAAGGCTGGCCATTTGGCGATCCAAAAGAAATTTGAAGAAAGAAAAGGTCAAGATCGAAATCCAAGAATTAAATATTTATTTGATACGAATAAATGCAACACTTGTCCCTTACAAGAGGGCTGTTATAAAAAAGGAGCGAAAACAAAATCCTATTCTGTCACAATAAAATCGACAGAGCATAAAGATCAGGAAGCATTTCAAAAGACGGTTAAATTTAAAGAGCTATCTCGAAATCGATATAAGATTGAGGCTAAGAATAGCGAATTAAAACATGCACACGAGTATGAAACAGCGAAATCCTCGGGTTTATTTGGCATGCAAATTCAAGGGGCAACCACCATATTTGCGGTAAATATAAAACGAATTCTAAAGTTAATAAAGTAAGAAAATGGACAACATAGTCCAAAATTAAGGGATTCAGACAAAAATAAAGCCAATTTCTTTCTAATAATAGACAGAAATTGGCTTTTTTATCTTTATAAGATTTTACCAGGTTAAAGAAAAACGAAAAACCTTAAGAAAATCAGTGCCCTCAGCTTTTGCTCCGAGGAGGCTCAACTCTGTGATCCCGAGAAAAAACAGGGTTCGCAGCGCAGGTGGAACGGGCTCATCTAATATCAGAACGAAAACTGTAATTATTCGCATTTAGGGGAAATATTTTTATTATGTAGTAGCCGTTTGTAATTGTGTAATAATCAGAATAATGTTTACAATTTTAATGTGAACAGCTAGTATGAAATAGGGAAATCATTCCTATTATTAAGAAGGAGGAGAAGCTGATGAATATTTCATCTGTTCAAAAATCGGAAAATGAGGAGAAAAGACAAGAAGTCACCTAGCTTAGGAGGATAAGAGAATGAACGTGAAAACAAATGAGATTGTGATTACCGAATATAGAGAAGAGCATGCTGCCCAAGTAGCGAAAATGTGGAATCTGAGCAGAGATAGCTGGGGCGGAGATTCAAGAGTTACAACTGCGGAAGATGTCAAAACAAAAGAAGAAAACTCCGGCAATATTACACTTTATATAGCGATGGACCAGAATGAGGTTGTTGGATATTGCGGACTCTCTAAATACAGGGAAGATACCGGTGCTCTTTATATACCTCTTTTAAATGTACGTCCAGATTATCATGGCAAAAAAATCGGTAAAATGCTATTAATGAAAGCCATTGATAAAACGATAGAATTAGATTATCCCCGGGTCGACTTATTTACATGGCCGGGAAATTTGAAGGCAGTTCCACTTTATAAAAAATGCGGGTTTTTTTGGGAAGATCGGGATGATACTACACATTTAATGAACTTTATTCCTTCCGTACTTAAAATACCGGTTTTAAAGCCATACTTCGCAGAAACAGATTGGTATGAAGCGAGTACGAGAGTAATAGAAGTGAAGCCGGATGGAGTTAAGAGAAACGGATTTTCTTTTTATGAATATGTATGGAATAGTAATGGTAAAAACGTGCGTGTAACTTTTGAGAGAACAGGTAGAGGGATTTCTGCAATTGATACAGAAGATTTTTCGGTTGAAATTGTATTGCCATCACATGAAATCATAGAAGGGCAGTCTGAACAAGTGGAGATACATCTGAAAAACAAAAGTGGAAACTCTTTAGAGGTTCAGGCAGAAGGCATCAAAAGTGAACGTTCAGCCATTCAATTATCTTCAAATGTAAATGTAGCCGATGA
>NZ_LT800494.1:1981143-2330322 GCF_900166665.1 Cytobacillus gottheilii
GCAGGAATATATGTGTGTAAGGCTGGCCATTTGGCGATCCAAAAGAAATTTGAAGAAAGAAAAGGTCAAGATCGAAATCCAAGAATTAAATATTTATTTGATACGAATAAATGCAACACTTGTCCCTTACAAGAGGGCTGTTATAAAAAAGGAGCGAAAACAAAATCCTATTCTGTCACAATAAAATCGACAGAGCATAAAGATCAGGAAGCATTTCAAAAGACGGTTAAATTTAAAGAGCTATCTCGAAATCGATATAAGATTGAGGCTAAGAATAGCGAATTAAAACATGCACACGAGTATGAAACAGCGAAATCCTCGGGTTTATTTGGCATGCAAATTCAAGGGGCAACCACCATATTTGCGGTAAATATAAAACGAATTCTAAAGTTAATAAAGTAAGAAAATGGACAACATAGTCCAAAATTAAGGGATTCAGACAAAAATAAAGCCAATTTCTTTCTAATAATAGACAGAAATTGGCTTTTTTATCTTTATAAGATTTTACCAGGTTAAAGAAAAACGAAAAACCTTAAGAAAATCAGTGCCCTCAGCTTTTGCTCCGAGGAGGCTCAACTCTGTGATCCCGAGAAAAAACAGGGTTCGCAGCGCAGGTGGAACGGGCTCATCTAATATCAGAACGAAAACTGTAATTATTCGCATTTAGGGGAAATATTTTTATTATGTAGTAGCCGTTTGTAATTGTGTAATAATCAGAATAATGTTTACAATTTTAATGTGAACAGCTAGTATGAAATAGGGAAATCATTCCTATTATTAAGAAGGAGGAGAAGCTGATGAATATTTCATCTGTTCAAAAATCGGAAAATGAGGAGAAAAGACAAGAAGTCACCTAGCTTAGGAGGATAAGAGAATGAACGTGAAAACAAATGAGATTGTGATTACCGAATATAGAGAAGAGCATGCTGCCCAAGTAGCGAAAATGTGGAATCTGAGCAGAGATAGCTGGGGCGGAGATTCAAGAGTTACAACTGCGGAAGATGTCAAAACAAAAGAAGAAAACTCCGGCAATATTACACTTTATATAGCGATGGACCAGAATGAGGTTGTTGGATATTGCGGACTCTCTAAATACAGGGAAGATACCGGTGCTCTTTATATACCTCTTTTAAATGTACGTCCAGATTATCATGGCAAAAAAATCGGTAAAATGCTATTAATGAAAGCCATTGATAAAACGATAGAATTAGATTATCCCCGGGTCGACTTATTTACATGGCCGGGAAATTTGAAGGCAGTTCCACTTTATAAAAAATGCGGGTTTTTTTGGGAAGATCGGGATGATACTACACATTTAATGAACTTTATTCCTTCCGTACTTAAAATACCGGTTTTAAAGCCATACTTCGCAGAAACAGATTGGTATGAAGCGAGTACGAGAGTAATAGAAGTGAAGCCGGATGGAGTTAAGAGAAACGGATTTTCTTTTTATGAATATGTATGGAATAGTAATGGTAAAAACGTGCGTGTAACTTTTGAGAGAACAGGTAGAGGGATTTCTGCAATTGATACAGAAGATTTTTCGGTTGAAATTGTATTGCCATCACATGAAATCATAGAAGGGCAGTCTGAACAAGTGGAGATACATCTGAAAAACAAAAGTGGAAACTCTTTAGAGGTTCAGGCAGAAGGCATCAAAAGTGAACGTTCAGCCATTCAATTATCTTCAAATGTAAATGTAGCCGATGAGGCAATTATAAAAGGAACAGTGGTTCTTGCAGCTGGAGAGGAACCTAATATCTGGAAAACGCATCCGGTGGTTCAAGCAGAACTGAAAATTAACGGTGAACCCTGTTTGTTATCGCTTGGTGTATTTCCAAAACAGCCGGCAAAAATCACTGGAAAATCAACTATGAATCTAGCGTTTCAAAATGAGTTATCTCATTTTGAATTAGAAGTAGAGAACAGTTTGCCGGAACAGGCAGCGTTTACTGTTGAAATTGGTGAAGAAAATCATGTGGAACTTAAAACAAATCAATTTGTGCTGGAATTAAAGCCAAAGGAACGAGCGCTATTAACGGTTCCTTATATTATGAAAGAATATGGGTTCTACCAGCCGGACATTAAAGTAAGAGTTGTCAAAAAAGATGGCACTGTTCAATCCTTCCTGCATAATGAAGTGGGTTTCGGTCTAAAAGGCTTCGGAAAGAAATTTGCCGGGGAATCTAAAAAATATTGGCATTTATATAATGGAATAAGTCAAGTGAAAATAAGCAAGCAAAATTATTCGACTGCCGCTGGAAGAGATGAATTAATTGACCAGCCTTTTGCTTTTTTTATTCCAAAGCTTGGAAAGCCATATTCTTTTGAATTTTCAAAGCAAAAACCCATCTCTCTTGAATGGATTCAGGATGAGGCGAGTATTACCTTGAAAATGACATTTGTTTCTGAAGATTTTGCTGGAATACAGCTGGCTGTCTATACATCCTTATTTGGTGAAGGTATCGTAAAGAGATGGGCTGAAATAAAAAACAGCCATTCTGAGATATATCATCATTTATTCCTTCAGCAAGCAAATTATCATGACCTTGAAAACGCCATCTTCCCGCTAAAAAGGGGAATTACGAAGTTTTCGAGAGTAAGAGAGCTGGAATATGGTGATCTTCATAAAGGAGATCTGCAGGAAAATTGGTATTTTTGTGAGCATGAAGAGATGCCAATTGGCCTTTCTTGGGCTGACGACTGGAAGGCGAATCCAGAAGGGTGGCAAATGCAGCTGGAGTTCCATATAGAAAAGCTTGTCCCAGGTGAACAGGTCGAATTGCCAGCTATTTTTCTGGCAATGGGTACATTTCATTCCTGGAAGGAGCAGCGTGATTTCGCCCTGAAAAAGAAAGTGAACAACCAGCAAACTTTACTATTCGAAAAAGATATTACCATAAATAAGGGCAATCCAGTTGTTACTCTTGGCAAAGCAGACATCGTCTTAAAAACTGCCAGAAATAATTACCTGAACGGCAAATGGAATATGCATGTGAACGATACGCTTGTTTTAGTAGAAAAGCTGACTGAGCAAGATGAGAAAACAGAGGTCGGCTCTACACTTCACCTTAAGGATCATATAGGCATTCAAATCGTAAAAGGAAGTCTGCTTAGTGATCATGAAGAAATTAGCTTTGAAGAGCTGATCTTTGCAGCAGGTGGGAGTGTCCACTCATCAATCGAAAAAGGTGAACCGTATGACACCTACGTTCTTCACAATGAATTCATTGAATTGAAAGCATCGCCAGATTTCTATGCTGGCATTTATTCGCTTAAGATGAATGGAAAGCAGTGGCTGCACAGCTCTTATCCGGATTTAATCGCAAAAGGCTGGTGGAATCCGTGGGCGGGAGGATATAAAACCATTCCTTCAAATGTTAGCCTATTTTCTCTGCAGCAAGCTAAAAGTGATGCCAAATTTGTGGATCTGACTGATTCGTATGGTAATAAATGGAGATCTTTGGCGATACGAACGGCATTTGAGCAGCATGATACGTGGGGGAATTTTCAGTTCACACAATATTTTGCATTGCTTCCTGGTGTGCCGGCAGTTGCTCATTTTGTGCGGATTAATGATCAGAATGGGAAATCAATCGCAGGAGAAACCTGGAATACAGATGTCTTTTTAACAGGGGATCAATTGACTGATCTTGCTGTGCATTTGCCTGATGTCAAACAGCAGATATTTAAAGCTGGTATGGAAGAGATGTCGATCTTTATGCATGATGGCAGCAGTATAAGCTCGAATGGCCGGGAAGAAGCATTATATGTACTAACAGCAGAAGAACAGAGTGCAGCAGAAGCTTATTTAAATAAGGAAGTTGCTGAATTAACCTCATCACAAAAAGCAGCCGCGGTAACTGCGCCAATGTTTATGATATTCGATCACCGTCCTCTTTCAGCAAATAGTTTTGAAAAGCTGCGAGGAATTTCATTTTTTAATAGTTAATATCAATTCTGTCCCTTAAAAGATGGTTATTTAATAAATAAAGCATGTAATACGTGAAAAAGGCTATAAAAAGAATGTGGGACATAAGTATTCAGCATTGTGATAAATCTAAATGATTAGTAAACAACTTAATATAATCATTCGGTTTACTAGTTATTATTTTTATAATATATCTTTCAAACATGAGTGAAATGGAGCGGAGGACCTTCGACTCCTGTGGGCAATAGAGGAAAAGGTGAGACCCCGCAGAACTTTGCTTCGAGGAGGCTCAGCTTCCTCCCCACGGAAAGCGAGGGTCCGCAGCGCAATGGAACGGGCTTCTTTAAATACCTAAACCATGACATTGAACTTTCATGTGTTAGATATATTTTTTTCTTTTTGTCCCACCTCTTCTTTCAAAAGCCATATGTTATGGTATTAATTAGAACGTTCAGTTACTATAATAAAAGCAAACATTTTAAAGTTAAAGGAGTACATATGAAAATCATTGACGCACATATACATTTTTCGGATGTAAAATCTTTTCATCATACTGCCGCTGAGATCTCTAAAGTGGATTATTCTTATGATGGCTATATAAATGAATATAAAAAAGCGAACGTTGTGTTAAGCATCGCTATGGGGCTAACGGAGACAGATAAAATGGGTTTCCCTGACCATGAGGCTGTAACGCCAATGGGCTTGGATTTAGGAGATGCTTTGCCGGAACAGATCGTATATTGTGCAGGAATAAATCCATTTGATTTGGATGAAGCTGCTTTAGGCAGACTTGAGCAGGAACTGCAGCATCCAAGAGTGGTTGGGATTAAAATCTATCTTGGTTATTATCCTTTTTATGCATATGATGAGGTATATGAACCGGTATATAAGCTTGCAGAAAAGTATGGAGTACCGGTCGTGTTTCATACAGGCGACACATATTCAGAGCGAGGGCTATTAAAATATTCTCATCCGCTTGCAATTGATGAAGTAGCTGTAAAGCACCGAAATGTGCAGTTTATGATGGCTCATTTTGGAGATCCATGGACGATCACTGGTGCAGAAATCATTTATAAAAATTCGAATGTATATGCCGACTTATCTGGGATAATTGTTGGTACTGAAGAGGAACTGAAAAAAAGAAGCGAAGGCCGTTTCTTAGATCATTTAAGACATGCTCTTGTGTTCGCTGATTCCTATGATAAGCTGTTATTTGGAACTGATTGGCCGCTTGCTCCGGTTGGTCCATATATCCAATTTATCAAAGATTTAATACCGGAAGAATATCATGAAGATGTATTTTATAATACAGCTGTAAAGCTTTTTCCAAAGATAAAACCATTTCTAAAAGAATAAGAAGTAAGGCCGTCAATCACTGACGGTCTTTATTTAAATGATTGTACATATATTATGGAAAAAGGGGGCAGAAGATCGAAATGAAAATTGCGTGGGTAACAGACAGTACAGCTGCAATGGATGACGTAATGCAAAACCATCCGGATGTGTATATTGTTCCAATTACGATCCTGTTGGACGAGCAAGAATATATTGATGGAGTGGACCTTACACCGGCAGCTCTTTATGAAACGTTAAAAAGTATAAAAGCAGTACCTAAAACCTCTCAGCCTTCTATCGGAACGTTTCAGCAGTTGTTTGAAAAGCTGGGGGAGACATATGATGCCATCATTGCTGTACATCTCTCTGAAAAATTGAGCGGGACCGTTTCTTCCTGTAAACAGGCGGCAGAACTTGTGAAGATTCCTGTTTACACAATTGATTCTGGGCTGATATCATATCCGCTTACGTGGTTGGTGAAAAAAGGAATGCAGCTTGCTGAGCAAGAATTGCAGCCAGAGCAGATTACAACAAAACTGGAATCATTAAAACACGAGAATGAATTATATGTTTTAATAGGAAGCTTGGAACAGCTTCATAGAAGTGGACGGATGAATGGCCTGCAATTTTTCCTAGGGAGCGTGCTTCAAATTACCCCAATCATCTCGCTGGAACAGGGTCAATTAAACACGAAAGAAAAGTTGAGAAGTAAGAAAAAAGCACAAGAAAAAATGATGAATTATTTAAAGGCAGCATATGAACAGCATGAACTGAAAGAAGCATTTATACTTTATGGATTGCACAGGGAAATAGCAGAAGAATGGAAAAGGACAATCGAAATGGAGATTCCCGGTCTAGTGCTGAACTGTTACCCGTTAGGAGCTGCAGTTGGACTTCATGCAGGCGAGGACACACTTGGAATTAGCTGGTTTAACAAGCAATAAACGTATAGAGGCTAAAATATTTATGATGACAACCATATATCTGAAACCGAGCAATTAGCAGCTTTCAATAATACGCTGTCTAAAGGTTCGGCTTTTTTGCTTTTCACATAGTTAGGCTTCTTTTATTTATATGATAATATGTATTATAGCAGGATGAGGAGGGGCACAAGTGTGGATCAAAGAGAGAGCATAAAAAAAACGGAGCTTTTTGTGCAGCAAGTCATGCAGGAAGACTGCACGGGGCATGATTGGTATCATGTAAACAGAGTACGAGATACGGCAAAATATATACATAAACAAGAAAACCTTGGAGATTTGTTTATAATAGAAATGTCTGCGCTTCTGCATGACGTGGCAGATGAAAAACTGAACAAATCAAAAGAAGCAGGAGAAAAAAAGCTGAACAGCTTTTTACAAGAACTTTCTTTGCCTTCTGAGATCTCAGAAGAGATTATCAATGTCATTGCAGGCATTTCTTATAAAGGCGGAAATAATCAGCGTCCTTTGACTATAGAGTCAAAGATTGTACAAGATGCAGATCGGCTGGATGCTTTGGGTGCTTTAGGAATAGCAAGAACCTTTGCATATGGGGGATCTAAAAATCAGCCAATTTATGATCCTGCTTTAACCGTTAGAAATAAAATGACTGTGGAGGAATACCGGCAAGGAAAATCCTCTTCCATTAACCATTTTTACGAAAAGCTTTTAAAGCTAAAAGAAGGGTTAAATACACCAGCAGCCATAAAAATAGCGAATGAACGCCATCATTTTATGGAGACTTTTTTACAGCAATTTTTTAATGAATGGAATGGTTCTTATGAAAATGATTTCTCTTGAAAATATATATAAATCATATGGTGAAAAAGACTTGTTCAGCGGCATTGATTTTACAATTGCTGAAAAAGATCGAGCAGGATTGATCGGAGTAAATGGTACAGGGAAATCCTCACTTTTAAAGATTGTTGCAGGTGTTGACTTGCCTGATTCTGGTCATATAACAGCGCCAAAAGATTATTCAATTGCTTATTTGTCTCAGGAACCAGATTTAAATCCTAATTTATCTGTTTTGGAGCAAGTCTTTGCGGGAGATGCACCTGTTTTGAAGCTGTTAAGAGAATATGAAGAGACACTGCTGAAGTTAAATGAAAATCCAGAAGATCAGAACGTTCAGGATAGACTGTTTCAGCAGCAGAAGCAAATGGATGCTTTGAATGCCTGGGAAACGAGTACAAATGCCAAAACTATTTTAACAAAACTTGGAATAGAAAATTTTAATAAGGCAGTTGGAGAGCTTTCAGGCGGGTTGAAAAAACGAGTTGCGCTCGCACAGGTCTTAATTCAATCACCTGATTTGCTTATTCTAGATGAGCCGACAAACCACCTGGATTATGAGTCTGTTAAATGGCTGGAAGATTACTTAAGCAAATACCAGGGAGCCTTATTAATTGTTACGCATGACCGTTACTTCTTAGACGCTGTAACCAATCGGATGTTTGAGTTAGAGGGCGGTAAATTATATGGCTATAAAGGCAATTATGCAGCCTTTTTAGAAGCTAAGGCTTTGCGTGAGGAAAATGAGCAGGCAGTCATTGAAAAGCAGAAAAATTTGTATCGCCGTGAGCTTGAATGGATTAGACGAGGTGCAAAAGCACGAACAACTAAACAGAAAGCCAGAATCCAGCGATTTGATAAGCTTGACGACGAGCTTTCCTCTGTAAGAGCAAATGACAAGCTCGATATGTCGCTGCTGGGAAGCAGGCTTGGAAAACAAGTATTTGAGTTTAAAAATGTGACCAAAACATACGGTGAAAAGACGATTATGAATCATTATGATCTTCTTATTAAACCTGGTGACCGAATTGGCATCATCGGCAGAAATGGAACTGGAAAATCAACTTTCCTGAATATGCTTGCCGGAAATATCGCACCTGATACGGGAGAAGTTCAGGTAGGGCAAACCGTAAAAATTGCCTATTACACGCAAGAAAGTGAAGATATGGACGAAAATAAACGCATGATCGAATATCTAAAGGAAACAGCTCAGGTTGTTGAAACATCTGACGGCAAAACAATCTCTGCTGCACAGATGCTTGAGCGCTTCCTTTTCCCTCCATATTCACATGGTACGCCAATTCGAAAGCTCTCTGGCGGTGAAAAAAGAAGGCTGTATTTATTAAAGATCCTGATGTCAGAACCAAATGTCCTTTTGCTAGATGAGCCTACCAATAACTTGGACACTCAAACATTAACGGTGCTAGAGGATTATCTCGATGATTTTTCAGGAGTGGTCATTACTGTTTCCCATGATCGATATTTTCTTGATAAAGTGGCAGAACAGCTTATCGTTCTTCGAGGCAATGGTGTCATTGAATCTATCTACGGAAATTATAGCGATTACTTAGAAAGAGAAAATCAAAAACAGCCTGTAAAAGAAAAATCAGATTCAGAAAAACCAAAACAACAACAGGAAAAGCCAAAGAAAAAGAAGATGACATTCAAGGAAACAAAAGAATGGGAAGAAATTGACGGCAAAATTGAGGCCGCGGAAGCTCGTTTAGAAGAAATAGCAGCAGAACTTGCTAAGACGGGCAGTGATTTTGAAAAAGCCCAGTCTTTAACACAGGAAAGTGATGACTTAAATCAGCAGCTTGAATATTTTATTGAACGATGGAGTTATTTGTCTGAGATAGCCGATCAATAAATGAACGTAAGCATTCTGTATGAACTCAGAAGATTTGCTGTGATAAAATAAGTCTACATGCAGATCAAGTGATAAAGGGTGATACTTTTGAAGATAAAAGCGATTGAACCAACACCGAGTCCGAATACAATGAAAGTCATACTTCATGAAGAACTGCCAATGGGTAAAAGCCATAATTACAAAAAGGATCATAGTGAAGGTGCTCCCCATGTGATTAAGCAAATCCTGGAGATACAGGGAATCAAAGGGGTATATCATGTTGCTGACTTTTTAGCAGTTGAACGAAATGCGAAGTTTGACTGGCAGGAGCTTCTTCAGCAGGTTAGAGCGTGTTTTGGAGAAGAAACAGAAGCAAATCAAAATGAGCAGCGTATCGATGAGCATTACGGTGAGATCAACGCATTAGTGCAAGTTTATAAAGGCATTCCAATGCAAGTGAAATTAACAAATGGGACAGAAGAAAAGAGATATGGTTTGCCAGAAGCATTTGTTCAGGCTGTTGGACAAGCACAAAGTCCAGATGATAATGTTGTAGTAGTACGGAAGTGGAAAGAGTTAGGCGTTAGATATGGTGAATTGGACGCAATTGGAAAAGAAGTAGTAGAAGAGCTTTTAGCCGCTTATCCTCAGAAAAGATTAGATGTACTAGTGGAAATCGCCAATAATCCTGAACAGCAGGAACAGCTAAAGCAGAAGGAAAAAGGCAAGGTTACACTGGAGGATTTAAATGATTCAGATTGGCGTGTACGCTATCAAAAGCTGGAGCAAATGGACGATCCTGAATTAAATGACTTGCCTGTACTTGAAAAGGCATTAACAGACGAAAAAGCATCTATCCGCAGATTGGCAACCGTATATTTGGGCATGATTGAAGATCAGCAGGTACTTCCTCTTCTATATAAAGCCTTAAACGATAAAACGGTTACGGTCAGAAGAACAGCAGGAGATTGTCTCTCCGATTTAGGGTTTGAAGAAGCAGCAACTGCTATGATAGAAGCGTTAAAAGACAGCAGCAAACTTGTCCGCTGGCGTGCCGCTATGTTTTTATATGAAGTAGGCGATGAACAAGCGCTGCCGGCTTTGAAGGATGCAGAAAACGACCCTGAATTTGAAGTGAGTCTGCAGATCAAGCTGGCCATTGAGAGAATCGAAATGGGCGAAGAAGCTAAAGGGTCTGTTTGGAAGCAGATGACAGAGTCAAGAAAATCTTAAAACAAGATCTTAAGAAGCATTGTCTGGTCTCATTCACCAAATTTCACATTAAATTGATTATATAGTAAAATGAATTGCAATTCTAAGAAGGAGGCATTACAAATATGTCAATGGCCTATGAAGAATATATGAAGCAAATGGTAAAACCGATGCGTGAAGAATTAGTCAGAGCAGGATTTGAAGAACTGTCAACGGCAGAAGATGTCAATGAATTTATGAGTCAAACTAATGAATCAGCATTAGTAGTTGTGAATTCTGTATGCGGATGTGCAGCAGGGCTTGCAAGACCAGCTGCTACGCAAGCAGTTATGAACGCAGAAAAAAAACCAGATCGTTTAGTGACTGTATTTGCTGGACAGGATAAAGAAGCTACAGCTCAAATGAGAGAATTTTTTGGTGAGATTCCACCATCGTCTCCATCAATGGCATTGATCAAAGGCGGAGAAGTAGTTCATTTTATTCACCGTCATGATATTGAAGACCATGCAATGGAAACCATTATGGAAAATCTCCTAACTGCATTTGAAGCAAAACTGTAAACGTATTGAAAAAGGATGTCCCTTGATGACATCCTTTTTCTCTTACTATAACAAGTAGGTGAAGAATTTTGTTGGTAACAACTTGCGGAAGACCAAATGAAAAGAATATCCATCATGCTAAGCAAACAGCAGAAGAGTTGGGGGTTCAATTTGTTCCCAGAAGAAAAAGATCAATTCTGAGGATACAAGAACAGGAAAATAGTGATTGTATTGTAGTGGGGAAAGAGAGACTGGAATTATACCGTCAAGCAGATCCAGAACCGTTCTTTTTCCATCCTAACTCAGCCATGTTCAGAATGAAAAGAATTCTTAGAGATGAACATGACCCATTTCTGCATGCTTGTAATCTGTCGGAAGGAAACTCATTTTTAGATTGTACCTTGGGATTAGCAGGTGACAGCATTATGGCAAGCTATGCGGTTGGTTCATCTGGTGAAGTGATGGGGATTGAGGGGAACCCTTATCTGGCTTACATTGTGAGAAATGGGTTATTAACCTGGCGATCAGGTGTTGCCGAGATGGATGACGCGATGAAAAGAATAACTGTAAAGCAGGGATATGCTTTACATATTTTGCGAACTCTCCCTGATAACCGCTACGATTGTGTATATTTTGATCCCATGTTTGAGGAAAGTATTGATGCTTCAGAAGGCATTAAGACTTTAAAGAATTTTGCTGTCTACGAACCGTTTACAGAAGAGCTCATAAATGAAGCACTAAGAGTTGCAAAACAGCGTGTGGTTTTAAAGGATCATTTTCGAAGCGAGAAATTTCTAAAATTCGACTTTGAAGTAATAAAAAGAAATAGTGCAAAATTTCATTATGGAATCAAAATAAAAAAAGGTATATACAAATAAAGGATTGTCTCGGGAGTGTTTTCCGAGAACAATCCTTTTTCACTTAAAAATGTAGGATAATTGCAGCAGCCCATTTTTGAGTCCATGTATTAATCCGCGATCGCAAGGTAAATAAAATAAGCAATCATAATAAAAGTAACACCAATAAGCACAACAGACATATCCATATGTAGCCCTCCTTTTCACTTTCCGTTTTGTTCATTCATTATTCCCTTCATAGTATGGCTATAATCATTTTTATTAATGAAATTTTAAAATTATCGCAAATTTAGAATGTTTTTTTAATCTATAACCCCTATTATTATGATAAAATAGTATAAATTATATTTGAATTGAAAATAGAGATACATAGAAAAGGAAGTTCCAGTTTATAGATTTGATGTTAGTGAGGAACAGAATGATGAATATAAATAAATCACAGCGTATGAACTATTTTCAGCAAAGCATATTCTCAGAACTTTTAAAACGTAAAAATTCAAAACTTTCTGAAGGTGTGGATATGATCGATCTTAGCATAGGCAGCCCTGATACCCCACCACCTTTATTTGTCACTCGTATGATTTCCGATTTAGCAAACGATCCGATGATGTATCAATATACTCTAAAAGGAACGGTTGAATTCCACAAGGTAGTAACAGAGAATTACCTTGTGAATTATGGTGTGCGAATGAATGAAGATACGCAAGTTGCTTTGCTAATGGGATCACAGGATGGTCTTGTACACTTACCCCTTGTTCTTTGTGACCCAGGAGATTATGTGCTTGTGCCTGATCCAGGTTACACAGCCTATGAAGCTGGCTGTAATTTAGCTGGGGCCATAAAATATCCAATGCCATTAAAAAAGGAAAATGGCTTCTTGCCCGATCTATCATTAGTGCCGGAAGATGTATGTCAAAAGGCCAAATTAATGATCATTAGTTATCCTGGCAACCCGGTCCCTGTGATGGCGACCGAAGGGTTTTTTAAAGAAGCTATAGCATTTGCAAAGAAATATGACATTGTTCTGCTTCATGATTTTGCTTATTCTGAGCTGTATTTTGAAAAAAAACCGATAAGTTTACTATCGGTTGAAGGCGGTATGGAAGTAGGAATTGAAATGAACTCACTTTCTAAAAGCTTCAGTATGGCAGGCTGCCGTGTTGCCTATGCAGCTGGAAATGAGCAAGTAATTGGCCTGCTCAGCAGTTTAAAATCAAATCTGGATTATGGCGTTTTTCATCCATTCCAAATGGCCGCTGCTAAGGCACTTCTCGATCATTCTGACTTTTTAAAGGACATGAGAAGCAGCCTGCGCAATAGAAGGGATCTTCTATTATCCAGCTTTGCTGATATTGGCTGGCATATAGACCCTCCGGAAGGTTCCATGTTTATCTGGGCTGAAATTCCAAAGGGGAATACATCTCTTGAATTTGCCTTTGAACTGCTTGAACGGGCACATGTTGTTGTAACACCTGGTAGTGCGTTCGGTGAGCATGGAGAAGGGTATGTCAGAATTGCAATGGTGCAGCCAGAAAACGTTCTAATAAAAGCGGTTCAGCAAATTAAAAACAGCGGAATACTTTCAGTAAAAGCTTAGGGGGATTCAAGCATGTCAAAATGGCTTCGTAATTCATTTATCATTCTTGTTACTCTTTTTACATTTGGGGTCGTTACTCCTGCACAAGCCGCGTTGCTATATGATAATTCATATCAGGATCGTACTGCTAAAAAGGATCACATCGAATTTCTTCATAGTGATGAGACGTATACACAGGATGAAAATGAGATCCCTTTGGCAGATGGAAAGGAGGATTTTATAAAGCAAATGGTTAAAGAAGCTGAATTACATTCGTATGAAAAATTCGGAACAAAAATTAAACCTGTGATTGAGGATGAATTTAATGTTTGTATTTTGCCGAATATTGAAGCAGCTATAGCTGAAATTGCTGAGCACTATCCAAAAGATAGTTTGAAAAAATTAACTATTTCTGAATCTCCAACTGGCGGCAGTTCTGAAAAGATTTTTCATATTTTTAATGAAGAAACAAAGGAGGACATAATCCGTTTTCATGTCAGAAGAGATCATCCCCCACAGCAGGGATATTGGTTTAATTTTCATTATCATACGTATCATGATGGTTTTCAAAAGCATCATGAATTAGGAGCCATCTATTGGGATAAAAATACACCCCCAAAGTGGATGAGTTAAAAATTGAAAAAAAACCTAATTTATGAAAAAATATAGAGGGGTTTTGAAACTATCATTGTACGTTGTACGTATGAAATGAGAAAACAAAAAAATGGAGGTTTAACTAATATGGCTGTTAGCTTATCAAAAGGGCAAAAGGTAGATTTAACAAAAAACAATCCTGGTTTATCTAAAGTGATTGTTGGATTAGGATGGGATGTTAATAAATACGATGGAGGTCATGACTTTGACCTTGATTCATCGGTATTTTTATTAGCTGACAACGGCAAGGTAGCTTCTGATAGCGATTTTGTTTTTTACAACAATACAACTGGCGGAAACGGATCCGTTATACATACAGGAGACAACCGTACTGGTGAAGGTGATGGAGACGATGAGCAAGTAAAAGTAGATTTATCGGCTGTTCCGCAAAATGTCTCAAAAATTTCATTTACCATCACAATTCACGATGGCGAATCTAGAAACCAAAATTTCGGACAGGTATCAAATTCATATGTCCGCATCGTAAGTGAAGATTTAGGCGAAGAGCTAATTCGTTATGACTTAGGAGAAGACTTCTCTATTGAAACAGCAGTTGTTGTAGGTGAATTATACCGCCATAATGGCGAATGGAAGTTCAGTGCAAACGGCAGCGGGTATCAAGGCGGTTTAGCTGCATTGGCAAAAGATTTCGGTTTACAGATTGGATAAAAGAAATTAAGATAAAAAAAGGAAAAGGCTCGGCATAGCCCGAGCCTTTCTAATGAGTTATTCATCATTAACATTCAGGGGGAAATGAAATTAATGGAAATTATCGATGGGATTTTACATACCTATTCCCAATTATTCAATTGGAGCATGTGGGTAGAAGCGTTATCACAACCAGAAAACTGGTTATTAATTGGTACATTGGTTATTCTAGAAGGTCTCCTTTCAGCTGATAATGCTCTTGTGCTAGCTGTTATGGTTAAACATCTACCAGGTGAACAGCGTAGAAAAGCATTATTTTATGGTCTTCTTGGAGCATACTTTTTCCGTTTTCTTGCGATTGGTGTAGGGGTATTCCTTATTGAGTTCTGGTGGATTAAGGTTCTTGGTGCAGCTTATCTTGCATGGCTAGCAATTAAGTATTTTATAGATAAGAAGAAAGCACAAGAAGCTGGGGACGACGAAGCACTTGAAGGCATTAACCAGCGTGGACTTTTAATTCGATTATTTGGTACTTTCTGGGGTACAGTTATCTCCGTTGAGTTAATGGATATTGCATTCTCAATTGATAGTATTCTAGCAGCTCTTGGTGTGAGTCAAGAGATTTGGGTATTACTACTCGGCGGTATGCTTGGGATCATTATGATGCGTGGAGTTGCAGGAGTATTCCTGAAACTGATTGATGCAGTTCCTGAGGTTGAAACAAGTGCATATGTATTGATCTTGCTCATTTCAGCGAAAATGCTTTTAAGTGCAGCTGGTGTTCATATTGATCATATTTACTTCTTTATGGTTCTTGTTTTAGTATTTGCCATTACATTTGTTATTCACTTTAGAAATAAGAAAAAAGAAGCAGCTAAAGAAGGTTTATAATCAACTAGAGTATAAAAGGGATCAGACATTTGTCCGCTCCCTTTCTTTTTATCTATTTTTTGATGTCAAGCTGCTAATTTAATTGTGTAGAAGATTATTTGTTTAATAAAAATACAATGATTACCATTATTGAGCGCCTTCCACTTTTCAAAGTTGTCTAGTTCCAGGCGCTAGGGACTCGAGGTCTTAAGCCAATCCAGTCAAAAGGTCAAAGAACGACCTTCCGTCTGGCTCGTCTTATGCTTGTCGGGGCTGAGCAAGGCGCTTCCACTTTTCTGAGTTGTCTAGTTCCAGCGCCTAGCCCCTCGAGGTCATAAGCCAATCTGTCCATTAGGTTAAAGAACAACCTTTTGGCCAACTTGTCTTATGCTTGTCGGGGCTGAGCAAGGCGCTTCCACTTTTCTATAAGGGAGTTGAGTATATGCGGTTATTTTCTGATTTACACGATGAGGAGCTAGCTAAAATTTTTTATAAGCAGCCTGTCGATTTTAATAAGCGGTCCGATAAGGATCAGCTGGCATATGCTTTAGGTGCAACTCTTTATATGCCTGCTACAAGACCAAACATACATCAGGATTTGCTGTCTAAAAAGCATTCAGGTCTGACTTCAATGGTTATTTGTTTAGAAGATGCAATCGGTGATTGGGAAGTTGAAAGAGCCGAGCAACTTGTTGTTGAAGAACTATTAAGACTGCAGGAAGATATGAAAAAAGGGTTTATTCAAGAAGGTGATCTGCCACTGCTTTTTATTCGTATACGGAGCTATGAACAGCTTCTTCGGCTTATCAATCAGGCTGAGCAAGCGCTCAGTTTGCTGACTGGTATCGTTATTCCGAAATTTAATCCGGTAAATGGAACAGAAATTATTAATGAAATTCAAATGCTTCATCAAAGAGAGAATTTTAAACTGTATGTCATGCCAATTCTTGAAACTAGAGAAATCATTTATAAAGAGACCAGAATGGACGAGCTTCTTAAAATTAAAGCTGTTCTGGACGAGTTTGAAGAATATGTATTAAATGTCAGGATTGGGGCTACTGATTTTTGCGGTTTATTCGGGATCCGCCGAAATACAGATACAACTATATACGATATAGCGGTTATGAGAGACTGCATAACAGATATTTTGAACATTTTTTCACGGTCAGATTCTCCATACTTAGTATCTGGACCTGTGTGGGAGCATTTTTCCTCAAAAGAACGCAGGCTCAAGCCACAATTAAGGCAAACACCATTTCGCCAGCGTTATGGTCAAAAAGGATTAGAACTAAGAACAGATTTAATTGATCAGCAAATGGATGGATTGATAAGAGAGGTCTTAATGGATATATCCAATGGCATTATTGGAAAAACCATTATTCATCCTACACATATTAAAGCGGTCCAAGCACTAAATACCGTTTCCTGCGAAGAATATTTAGATGCCAAGATGATCTTAGAACAGACAGATGGTCAAATAGGAGTTTTAAAAAGTTCATATAGCAACAAAATGAACGAAATAAAACCTCACTATTATTGGGCAGAGAAAACGATTAAAAAATCACTAATATACGGGGTGCTGCATGAGGACTACACATACATCGACATTCTTGAGTCAACCATACACGCAAAACATTCTGAATCAGTTAAATATTGATATTACAATCACAAATAATCCATACTCTCTTAAACCGGAAGTTTTATTTGAGATGGCCGCCAGAATTAATAAAAAACGTTCCTTTTTATTTGTCAGTAAGGTGTTGGGGAAGCATATCCCCATCAATCCATCCACTGGGTTAGTGTGCGGTGCTTTACTTGCTGACCGTTTCTTATTTGAAGTTAAAGGTGAAGCGTCAGGCAAAACGGATACTCTTTTATCTGCCTTTTTAAATCCATTGCAGCATTACGATGAGGATGCATTTGTCAGCAGCAAGTGGAATCCCGTCATTATTGGCTTTGCGGAAACGGCAACTGCACTTGGACATGCTTTTTTTAATGCGTTTACGGAAGGTGATTATTTTCACACAACACGAGAACAAATCGCAGATAAAGAATCGGTTATTAATTTTGAAGAAGAGCATTCCCATGCTACCTCACATCGAAGTTATATTGAAAAGGATATGATCGACAATAACAGAGAAATCATACTTGTTGATGATGAGATTACAACTGGTAAAACAGCCATAAATATTATTAAATCAATTCATCAGCAATTCCCTCGTACCCAGTATACGGTTGTATCTATTTTGGATTGGCGGACTGCAGAGCATAAAAAAGAGTTTGAACTGCTGGAAAAAGAGCTGAATATCAGCATCCATTGCGTTAGTTTAATGAGCGGAACAATAAATGTGAATGGCAGCGCAAATCTGGACGATGATTCTACGATATATGAATCAGAAAGAGTAGAAGGAAATTACCATTTTATTAATATACAAAGCATCCTTCCTAATCAGCTTAAATCTATTTCTCACTCTTCCTTGGCAGTAAGGAACTCCCCTTCTTACCTGGAGGCAACTGGAAGGTTTGGTTTATCAGCTCAAAGCAATAAATCCAATTTTCCTGCATTTCGGGAAATTGGTGCTTATTTGGAATCACAGCGCACAGGACGCAGATCATTAGTGCTCGGCACAGGCGAATTTATGTATCTGCCGATGAAAATTGCTTCGTACATGGGGGACGGTGTTTATTATCACAGTACAACTCGCAGTCCAATTTTCCCATGCGAAAAAGAAGGATATGGAGCAAAAAATGCTTTTAAGTTTCCAAACCCTCAGAACCAAAGCATTATGAATTATGTCTATAACATAGCACCAGGAAATTACGATGATATCTTTTTGCTTTTTGAAAGGGAAGTCTCTAAACAGCAGCTCATTCCGTTTCTTGAACTGTTGAGCTCAGCTGTGCCAGATATAAAAGTCGTATATTTAAACGGGGAGGAAGACAGATGAAGTATGTAAAAGAAGAACGGAAATTCGGTTCTTATGATTCTGATGATGTTATATTCTTACTTAAAGACTTAAGTAATTACAAGCTCGAAGGACCTGCTGAGCAGCGTGAAAAAAATATACAATCTGGACAGCACTATAGCGAAAGTTTGCCCATTGAATATCAGCCGCCAGATACCTATATGAACCTATTCCTAGAAACACTTGAAACATACAAGCGAAAAGTGGCTCTAAGTACTGGTGTTGTGACTGAACAGGTTTATATGAAAAAGGGAAAAGATGTTGTGCTAGTATCCCTTGCAAGAGCGGGTACACCTGTCGGAATCCTTATGAAAAGGTATTTAAAAGAAAAATACCAATTAAATATTCCGCATTACAGTATTTCAATTATTCGTGACAGAGGAATTGATGAAAATGCTTTGCATTATATACTCAAAACTCATCCGGACAAGGAAATTCAGTTTGTAGACGGATGGACAGGAAAAGGCGCAATCTCCATTGAACTGACAAAGTCCTGCCAGCAATTTCAAGACAAATATGGCATAGCATTGGATGATACATTAGCAGTTATAGCTGATCCAGGTCACTGTACAACTTTATATGGAACAAGAGAGGACTTTTTAATTCCAAGTGCTTGTCTTAATTCGACCGTATCAGGCCTAGTCAGCAGAACGGTCCTTAATGACCATTATATTGGGCCAGAGGATTTCCACGGAGCGAAATATTATGATGAATTAAGCAGTGCAGATGTATCAAATGACTATATATCTGTAATCACTGCACAGTATGACCATATATTTTATGAAGCGTATGAAAAAGCTTCCAAAATAATGGAGCAGCACCCTGCAGTAACATTTAGCGGAATGGCCAGTGTGAAACGCATTCAAGATCAATTTGGGATTGATTCCTCTCATTTTGTTAAACCAGGTGTTGGCGAAACCACACGTGTATTATTAAGACGTGTTCCATGGAAAATACTTGTGAAAGATCAAAACAGCCCGTTTATTCGCCATATAAAAATGCTAGCAGAAGAAAGAGGCGTAGAAATGGTTGAATATCGTGACATGGATTACACTTGCTGTGGATTAATTAAGAAGGTTGAACAATAATGATGAATCTGTTTGCGTCTGATTTAGATCGTACATTAATTTATTCAAAACGTGCTTTGCAATCTTTTTCTCAGGATAATCTTTCAGATCTTGTTCCAGTGGAAAGAAAAGATGAAAGTGATGTTGCGTTTATGACAGGTCGTTCTTTTGCTATGTTAAAGGAATTAGCAGCATCACTAATGTTTGTTCCAGTTACGACAAGAACGTATGAACAATACAAGAGAATTTTTATATTCTCAGAAGATATTCAAATCAATTATGCTGTGACAGCAAATGGAGCTAATATTCATTACAAAGGGCAGGAACTGCTGGAATGGAAAGAAGTCCTGAAGAGGCGCCTTGGTCAAGATTGCACATTATACCAGGATATGATTGAAAATGTATCTCGCTTATCCATACAAGGGAATTTGAAAAAAGCAGAGAACTTGTTTTTCTACTATATTCTGGATACAGTAACGGATCAAATGAATTTAGAAGAAATAAGCAGATTTGCTTTAGAGCATGGGTGGAGAATTTCTCTTCAGGGTAAAAAGTTGTATTTTATGCCGAATCCGATTTGTAAAGGAGAGGCTTTGCAATTTATTAAAGAGCGTGAAATGGTTGATAGAATGATTGGCGCCGGTGATTCAATTTTAGACTACGATTTTTTGCGATATTGTCAAGAAGCGTTCGTTCCAAATCATGGGGAGTTAATGCAGCGACCGGAAATTAAGAAGATTGTTTGCAAAATTACTCAAAACAAAGGAGTATGGGCTGGGGAAGAGATACTGGATTCTGTAAATAAAACAGTTAATATCCCAATCTAATCCCCTGGCTGCTCCTTCAGCCATAAATTTAACAAGTTATAGAGAATTATCCCAAACACATATGAACTCACAAAGATTATGAATCCAATAAAAATAGAAGCATGTACTTCGAAAGTCAGCATGGTTAAAAGAAATGACCAAAAGATTAAATCAAGGAATACAAAATATCCAGAACTTAATACTTTGTCTAGAATTTCAATATCGATTTGCTGGATGTTTCGAGTGTATTTTTTGGGATCAAAAAACAACCTCATGTCTCTTCACCTTTTTCTTGCTTATTTACCAAATCATATGCGGAACATAGGCAAAGGGTGAAAATAGTGGGTAATTCTGCTGTTCTATATCCGTAGAGCAGTTTTTAATACATATAAAAAGGCTCTTTTCTAAAAGTTTGTTATCTTGGATAAGTTTTCTATTTGATAAAAGACTAGTTGATTGGAGCAAAAGGTGCGAGACTCCTGCGGGAGAAGTGGGACAGGTGAGACCCCGCAGGAGCGCAAGTGACGAGGAGGCTCAGTGCCCACCCGCGGAAAGCGAGCGCCTGGAGTTGAAATCAACTACTACTCATTTAAGTTCACAGCAACAATGTTTACGAAAACAGCCTATAAAAATGAAACTTTTTCTTAGAAACTTCGTATATATACGTAATCATTTAGAATAAAAGATTATATATGATATGATGGAGTTATACATATTTAAATCATTTTACTTCTTTCGCTCTGGAGAGGGGAAGGTTCAGTTATGAATAACGAATATAGCCAAATACAACCATTAATCACATCTGTTACGGCTGAGAACTGGTTAGAGACATTAAAGAGACAGTCAAATAACAGGCCATCTTATGATTTGAACAATGGCCACCTGCAATTTGGTCAGGTAATTGTTCGGATATTGGGTGTTAAGATGGACGAAGATGAATATTACAATGAACTCTTCTCACTTGTAAACGAACAAAATATTCGTTTTATCTTACTTAGTGAGGAACATCTGGATAAAACAATTGATAACAATCATTTTCAATCCATTCAAAAAATCCTCAATATAAATAACGAGCAAAATTTATCAGTCAACCGGTTTGTTGCCTTTTTAGATGGTGAACAGCTTTTAATTAAATCTGAGAACGGTGCCGTTCATCGGAAAATTCGTGAGGCAATGATTGAAGTGCTTAAGCATTTTACTGCAACTGAAAAAGATGGGTTGAAAAATCCAGAGTTAAGACGAGTACTTGTAGACTTGGTCAAATGGTCTTTTAATCATCTTGAAAGCCAGCTTATTCAAGTAAATCCGGAAGTAAGTATGCCGAAAATCCTTTGGTATGGCGAAACAGCAAAAAGTCACTACTATTTTATATACTTTATGATAAAGCTTGGGTGTGACATTGTTTTATACAATCCGGCTGGCAAGGATCCGCTTGCTCCGCTGGCAAGCGAGCTTTCAGCTGCTTTAATAGAAACATATGCAAATGAAAAAGAACCAGCGTCTTTTCCGACTGAAAAAAGGAGAAGGAGTGCTACAGTAGCTTACCGGGCATCAAGAGAGATTGAGAGCATTCTGAATCATGAGGGTTCAGGCTTTTATAAGCCTTGGCAGCTTCGCGAGTACACACCTGTATCAGTCACGCTTAAGACTACGTATGATGAGCTCTATTTATTAATGAAGGAAAAAGCGATGATCCGACCGAATTTTGAGGTTAAGGATGGCACAGTGAGTATTCCTTCCATTTTTGCAAAGGTGCAAGGAGTAAGCAGAAACCGAAAGGAATATTGGGATCGGCTTCAGCATTTTACGTCCCTTGATCATACACTTCTCATTAAAAGATTTCCATTTACGAATAGCATTAACAATGATTTTCGCTATCACTATCGTAACGCTTTAGATGCTTCAGGTCTGCTTGATCCGGAAAAAATGATGGCAGCCCATTATTGGAAATATGCTCATTTGCCTGCCGGGCTGCAGACGGGGATCGCGACAGCCATTCGCAATATTTGTACTGTACCAGCCTTGAAGCCACAGGCGCATGAATCAGAGGAAGATATAAAAACCTATTTGTTTGCACAAAGCATGCAAATACCGCCGAGCATGTTAAAGCTTTTTCAAAAATTTGATTATTCTCAAGATGTTCCGAAGGTAGTACTATATAATAATGAGGTAAATGGTTTTCTTGTTCGAACGGATGCAGCTTTACTGCTGCTGCTGAACCAATTTGGAATTGATATTGTCATCTACAATCCTCCTGGACATAATGATATTGAAAATTTCATTGACGAACGTCTGTACGATGTACATTGGCTGGAGGATGTGGTGTTTGAACAAGAGTTTAAGGAGCCATCTATTATTAAGAGCACCATTTCTAAATTGTTCAAAAAGCTATAAAGGAGCAGGATAAAGATGAATTCTATGCCTACAGATCTTGTTAAAACAAACCAAGAAGACAAACTGACAGAAGCAAATGCTTCCGAAATTAAATTAGCCTTAAGGCAAGACCCTGATGTTCAAAACCTAGTGCGTACAATTGATGAACGAGATCAAATTCAGATTCTTGAATTTGGTAAGGAACCGGCAGAACAAATTTCTCGTTTCTCTGACCAAATTCTAGGAAATATGCGGACAACAAAGGTAGAGGATTCAGGAGAGCTGTTAAAGCAGCTTGGCAAAGTAATGGACAAGTTTGACAAAAAGGACTTCGAAAAGACCTCTGGCGGCATTTTCGGAAAGCTGTTTAAAAGAGGAGAAAAGCTTGTAGAAAAGCTGTTTGGGAAATACCAGACAATGGGTCAGGAAATTGATAAAATTTATGTGGAAATCTCCAAATATCAAAATGAAATGGTGCAATCCACCACAACACTTGATGAAATGTATGAACAGAACTACCAATATTATCTCACTTTAGAAAAGTATGCTGTTGCTGGCGCAATGAAGTCAGAAGAACTTAAACAGAACCAGCTTCCACAGCTGGAAAGCCGCGCTACCGCTGGAGATCAAATGGCCTCCATGCAATTGGATACATTAAGAAACGCAGTAGAACTGCTTGACCAAAGAGTTTATGATCTTGAGATGGCCAAAATGGTAGCCTTACAAACTGCTCCACAAATTCGCCTATTGCAGCGCGGTAATACGAAATTAATCGGAAAAATCAATTCAGCTTTTGTTACGACCATTCCGATTTTTAAAAATGGGTTAATTCAAGCTGTTGCCGCTAAAAGACAAAAACTTGTTGCTGATTCTATGAGCGAGCTTGACCGCAGAACGAATGAAATGCTTGTTCGTAATGCACAAAATATCTCTACTCAAAGTGCTGATATAGCGCGACTAGCTGGAGGGCCAAGTATTAAAATCGAAACTATTGAGGAATCATGGAACATTATTATCAAAGGTATGCAGGAAACCAAATCCATTGAGGAAGAAAACAAGCGCCTTCGCGAAGAAGGAACGAAGAAGCTTGAACAGCTTCAGGACAACTTTAAAAAGATAAAACATCAGGGGTAACAGTGGCCCATCAGTTTTGCGGCCTTAAATAAAAATGAAGCTGTATATGAAAGCTTCTGCATAATGAACTAATATAAACAATGATGAGGTGGAGAAATCATGGCGATTAATTTACAAAAAGGACAACGTGTAGATTTAACAAAGGGGAATCCAGGTTTATCTAAAATTCTTGTTGGTCTCGGCTGGGATCCTGTTCAGAATCGCGGAGGCGGCGGTTTACTAGGATCATTATTTGGCGGAGGCGGCAGCGCAAATATCGACTGTGATGCTTCTGTTATTATGTTAGGTGATAATGATAAGATTAAAAGCAATAATGATGTCATCTATTTTGGGAATCTAAAAAGCAAGGATGGCAGTGTTCAGCATACAGGAGATAACTTGACAGGAGATGGAGATGGAGATGATGAGCAAGTCCTCATCGATTTAACAAGAGTGCCATCTACTATTCAAAAGCTTGTATTTGTGGTAAATATCTATGATTGTGTAAAACGCAAACAGCATTTCGGCATGATTCAAAACGCGTTTATCCGCATTGTTAACTCTGCAAATAATCAGGAAATGATTCACTTTAACTTAACGGATGATTATAGCGGTAAAACAAGCCTAGTTGTAGGTGAGATTTATCGCCACGGCACTGACTGGAAATTTGCTGCTGTAGGTACAGGAACAACTGCTTCCGGATTAGCAGATGTAGTAAGAACTTATTCTTAATAGATTAAAAATACATGTTTGAACAGGTCAAGGGTGTGGGCTCTCACATTCTTGGCCTGTTTTTTATGTTGATATGCCTTGTTGATTAGCATTAATTCCCACCCTTGATTTTCCTCAATTTAATAGAATCCTATGCTATAATTTTAGTATATTCTAACTATTTGGCTTGCGGATGTATCCCTTATGAGTGACTTCCGAAATAAGCAGAAGGGACTACATACATGAAGAAGCTTACTATTTTTTCAATCATATTTTTTGCTTCATTAACATTAATGGGAAATTCCCAAGCAAAAATGGACGGCATCCTATTAAAAGATTACCCGGCCAGTTCATTCCTGAAAGTGAACTTAAATCTGGTATCTCCTCTTGAAATTGGCGATATATTTATACTGCCTGAAGATCCTTTTGACGAGGTGGAAGCTGCTGCCATGATTTCAAGAGTAGACAGGATTCCTTCTTCTTTATTGAATAAAATATATAAGGAAAATATCCATATCAAGCTTTTCTCAGGAAAACTGACAGATAACCCCACAGCTTCGCATTTACAAGGCATTATTCCTCGCGGCTATACAAGTAATAAAACGTGGGATGAAGTTCCTGGAATTGGGGGGAGCAGGACTGTACTAGTAAAAATCGGGTCAAGTGAGAAGGGCAATGGACATGGTTCAGTTAATTTAGAATTGCATGAACTGGCCCATTCAATTGATCGTCATGTGTATAATGGCATTCGCTTTAGTCATCATTTTCTAGATGTTTGGAATAAAGAAAAAGGCATTTTATTTCCTGGAATAGATTATTTTTTGAATTATCCTGAAGAATACTTTGCTGAAAGTTTTGCAATGTTCTATGTGAATGAAGAATATCGAGCACAGTTAAAAGATAAAGCCCCGCTCACTTTTGTGTTTATAGACAGCTTAAAATAAGGTACAATATAACGAGCATAATGAGAGGTTGGGGAATACATGAAACAATATCTACAACTATGTGAGCATGTTCTGAAAAACGGAAAAGAAAAGAGCGACCGGACTGGAACAGGTACAATCAGCACATTTGGCTATCAAATGCGCTTCAACCTGCAAGAGGGGTTTCCATTGATTACAACTAAGAAGCTGCATGTGAAATCAATCATTCATGAATTGCTATGGTTCTTAAACGGCGATACAAATATTCAATACCTGCAAGACAATGGTGTTCGTATTTGGAATGAATGGGCAGATGAAAACGGTGATCTAGGACCAGTTTATGGGCATCAATGGCGCTCCTGGACAGACCGTGATGGTGAAACGGTGGATCAAATAAGTGAGTTAATACAGCAAATAAAAACAAATCCTGATTCCCGCAGACTGATAGTGAATGCTTGGAATGTTGGTGATCTTCCAAAGATGGCGCTGGCACCTTGCCATTGTTTATTTCAATTTTATGTACAGGACGGCAAACTATCTTGTCAGCTTTATCAGCGTTCCGCAGATGTTTTTTTAGGAGTGCCGTTTAATATTGCTTCCTATGCATTGCTTACGATGATGATTGCACAAGTCTGTGATTTAGAACCGGGTGAATTTGTACATACATTTGGAGATGTACATATTTATCAAAATCACCTGGAACAAGTTCAATTGCAATTAACTAGAGAGCCTCGGGAATTGCCAAGATTGGTAATCAATCCAGAAGTGAAGGATATTTTTTCTTATAGCTATGAAGATTTTGCGCTTGAAGCCTATGACCCACACCCTCACATTAAAGGAGTGGTCAGTGTATGATATCCCTTATGTGGGCTATGGATGAAAACGGTGTAATCGGGAAGGATAATCAGCTGCCATGGCATCTGCCTGAAGACTTAAAGTTCTTCAAAAGAACAACAATGGGCCGTCCCATTGTAATGGGAAGAAAAACGTGGGATTCTATTGGCCGTCCGCTTCCGGGCAGAGAAAATATTGTGATAACTCGTGATCGGCAATTTACATGTGATGATTGTACTGTCTTTTATTCTCTAGAAGAGATGTTAACTTACTGCAGTAACATGGAAGAAGTATTTGTCATTGGAGGAGCAGAAATTTTTAAGCAGATCCTACCTGCCGCTGACAGGCTTTATATCACAAGTATTCACGAAACCTTCGAAGGAGACACTTACTTCCCAGATCTTGATCTCTCACAATGGACCCTCCAATCAAGAGAACAGGGCATAAAAGATGAAAAAAACCCATATGATTACGAATTCTTAATTTACCAGAAATAGTGGCTGGACATAAGTAATAAGATGAAGCGAATGGTTAGGAAGTGATCTTTCTAATCATTCGTTTTTTTATTGGTTAATTTAAAATATTCCTTTTAAACATCAGTGAACTGAAGCGGAGGCCACTCGACTCCTTGTGGAGAAAGAATGAGTCCCTGCAGGAGCAGAAGCAGCAAGAAGGTGAGCTCATCACTATGAACTCACAAAAAAACAGTGGCTGCAATGTACGGGCTAGGTTAAATAACAAAACCAAGCCATAGATTCGTATTTTAGAAATTTATTAACGTTTTGTCCCAGTTACTTTGTTCTAGTTACAGTCTAATTATGAAATAACTCTTTTGGTGAATTCTAAAAAATCTAAAATTTACAAATAATGTGTTGATTTACAGCGGCATCGTGTTATAATGAAAAAATTAAATTGGAACTTGAATTGGGGTGCCGTATGAAACAAAGTGCTGTAAAGGAAAAGAAAGTGCAGCTGGAAGATATTTTAATTGCCTATCAGCATCTCAAAGACATTGTAGCCCATACACCGCTGCAAAAAAATGAGCGGTTATCAGAAAAATATGAGTGTAATGTCTATTTGAAGAGAGAAGACTTGCAGCATGTCCGTTCCTTTAAATTAAGAGGCGCATATTATTGCATAAATTCTCTTGAAGAAGATGAGCGGACAGGTGGAGTAGTGTGTGCAAGTGCAGGCAATCATGCTCAAGGGGTAGCATATGCATGTAAGCATCTCGGCATTAGCGGAAAAATCTTTATGCCTGCTACAACTCCAAGACAAAAAATCAGTCAAGTCGAGCTGTTTGGCCGGGGAATAGTGGACATCATTCTAGTCGGAGATACTTTTGATGATGCCTATGAAAAAGCATTGCATTGTGCTCAGGAAGAAAATAGAACATTTATTCATCCGTTTAACGATGATAAAGTTATTGCTGGTCAAGGAACAGTGGCGGTAGAAATACTCAATGACTGTGAGGTTGCTCCTGATTATGTTTTTGCCAGTATTGGAGGCGGAGGCCTAATGGCAGGAACTTCTGCATATATCAAGGCAATTTCTCATCAGACAAAAATGATCGGTGTTGAACCGGAGGGCGCCCCTGCTATGAAACAATCTCTTTTAGCAAATGAAGTGAAGCCGCTGCATAAGATTGACAAATTCGTCGATGGTGCAGCAGTCAAATCAGTAGGAGAAAAAACCTTTTCTATATGCCGGGATCTGGTAGATGATGTAGTCACCGTAGCAGAAGGAAAAGTTTGTACAACAATATTGGAACTCTATAATGAGCATGCGATTGTGGCTGAGCCAGCAGGAGCGCTGCCTATAGCGGCGCTGGATATGTACAGAGAGAATATTAAGGGACAAAATGTCGTATGCATTGTCAGCGGCGGAAACAATGATATAGGCAGAATGCAGGAAATTAAAGAACGATCTTTATTATATGAGGGGTTATTACATTATTTCATTGTCAACTTTCCGCAGCGTGCAGGTGCTCTAAGAGAATTTCTCGATGAAGTGCTTGGAGTAAATGATGATATTACTAGATTTGAATATACCAAGAAAAATAATAAAGAAAATGGTCCAGCGCTTGTAGGAATTGAATTAAAAAATAGAGAAGACTATTCAGGGTTGATCCAAAGAATGGACAAAAAAGGATTCTCCTATCAAGAAATCAATAATGATAAGAAATTGTTCCATTTACTGGTGTGAAGATGAAGGAATTTATAGAAGAGGCTGGGACATAATTATTTAACACAACCATAGAAACGAATGGTTAGGAAGCCGTCTTTCTAATCATTCGTTTTTTTATGATTATTTAATTTTTTATTAACATAAGTGAAATGGAGCGGAGGACACTCGACTCCGGAGGGAAATAGAGGAAAAGGTGAGACACCGAAGACGTGCCGAGCAGGCTCATCTTTCTCCCCTCGGAAAGCGAGAGTCCGCAGCACAGGTGGAACGGACTTGTTTGAATACCCTAACCAAGATATTAAATATTAGTGTTTTTAGAATATTATTTTCGTTTTGTCCCAGCTTCTGCTGATGTGTTTGAAATCAGATCTATTTACAGGTCTGTGATTTTTATTGCATTCCTATTTTATTATTGTTAATGTGTATATAATATGAATTTTTCGCTATACTCTACACAATAGCCCAAATTAGTAATATAATGAAGACAGATTTACAAGACATATTAAGGAGATGTTTATATGTTATCAAACATCGGAGTACCTGGATTAATTTTAATTTTAGTGCTTGCTTTAATTATATTTGGTCCAAAGAAACTTCCTGAGATTGGGCGAGCATTTGGACAAACGTTGCGCGAGTTCAAAAAATCGACTCGTGAATTAACAAGTGATGTAATGGAAGAGTTTGAAGACGATCAGAATAAAAAAACTGTTAAATAAGGTGTGAGATTCTTTCTTACACTTTTTCTTTTTGGATCAGTGAGTGGATTCGTTTCATTCATTCACTTTTCCTTGCCTCTGGGCATGTAAATTGAGACAGGCAGGGGAAGATTATGGAAGATAAAGAATTAAATATTATAGATCATTTAGATGAACTGAGAAAGAGACTCATATATACGGTTATTGCCTTTTTTGCATTTTTTATTATTGGCTTTATATATGTAGAAGAGATTTATAAATGGATTGTGCGTGATCTAGATGTGAAACTGATTGTTCTGGGTCCTAGTGACATAATCTGGGTGTACTTTACACTGGCTGGTGTTGTAGCTCTTGCGGGAACGATTCCGGTCCTAGCTGCTCAAATTTGGATGTTTGTGAAACCAGCTTTAACACCAATTGAGCGAAAAGTCTCACTCTCTTATGTACCAGCATTGTTTGTTTTATTTATTGTTGGACTTTGTTTTGGTTACTTTGTCATCTTTCCAACCGTACTAAGCTTCCTTGTTGAACTTGGTGAAGGCATGATGGTCACCAATTTTACAGCTGACAAATATTTCCGCTTTATTATGCATATGACGCTGCCATTTGGTGTCTTGTTTGAGCTGCCAGTTGTAGCAATGTTCCTGACATCTCTTGGGATTATTAATCCATACGTGCTGCAGAAAATCAGGAAGTATGCCTATTTTGTACTTGTTGTCATCTCGGTTGTCATTTCACCGCCAGATTTTATCTCGGATATATTAGTGACCATTCCTCTATTATTCTTGTATGAAATCAGCATTAACCTCTCTAAAATTGTCTATAAGCGGAAGCTCAAGAAAGAAAAAGAGTGGGAAGAAATGCAAGCAGCAGAAGAGGTTATTGATTAGTGTTTCGGTTTTTAATAAGCTATAAATTATAGAAAAACAGCAAGCTATTTTTAATTATTTTGAATATGCAAAAAACGACATATTTATAATTGTTTTTAGGGTATAATGAAGTTAAACGGGTGAAAAAGAGGATTGATATTTTGTTATTCAAAAGCCTAGTGTTCAAAAATGCTGTTGGGCAGAAGGTTAGTATCATCGAAATTCCTGTTTTAGACAAAAATAGCCCTTATTTTTTCTTAGTTCAGGTGCGTTTGCAGCTTTACATGAATCAAATTTATGATTCAGCTGAAGAGAAGCCATTGTACTCATTTAAAGAATATATGAAAAAAATGACAAAGTGGCCGATCTATGAACAAGTCTATCAAACCCCTGAATTGCTGAATAATGCTAGAAAATGAACAGAGGCTGGGACATAAGTATTTAACACAACCACAGAACCGAATGATTAGGGAGTGAATATTTCTAATCATTCGGTTTTTTATTTGTTTAACATTTAATATTTCTAAAAATGAGTGAAATGGAGCGGAGGACCCTCGACTCCTATGGGCAATAGAGGAAAGGGTGAGACCCCGCAGGAGCTTTGCTTCCTCCCCATGGAAAGCGAGGGTCAGGAGCGCAGGTGGAACGGGCTTGTGTAAACACATCAACCTTAAAAATAAACATTCGTGTTTTACAAATAGGAATTTCGTTTTGTCCCAGCCTCTTATTTTTTGCTGAAAGAAAGCAGCTGGATGTTCTTTCAAAAGCTCTGTTATGAATGAAGTATACAATTAGGAACGATGTTTTAAGTTGTTGAAAAATTGGTAAGGAATATACTAAGTAATTAGTGATTGCTGAGGAATCGGGCAAAAGATATACTTAGGTTGTTATTTGTTAACAAAACAGTCTTATTTTATATGGAGTTTAATAGCCAGCCTTAATGATATTGCTTTTCTTCATATAGGTAAAAATGTATAATAAAATGGAATTGTTATAGCAGGGACGTGAATGTGTGAATAAGGTTAGAATCGTTACAGACTCTACAGTTGATTTGCAAGAAGAAGTACTAAAGGAATATGATATTGAAGTCGTTCCATTGTCTATTCATATCAATGGAGAAACATATTTAGACCGGAAAGATATAACGCCGGTTCAATTTATGAAAAAAATGAAAGAGTCTGAAGAACTGCCGAAAAGCTCTCAGCCTCCAGCAGGTGTTTTCTTGGAGCTGTATGACAGGTTAACAGATGAAGGATATGATATTCTTTCCATCCATATGACTGGCGGAATGAGCGGCACTGTACAATCCGCAGAAAGTGCAGCCAGCATGGCAAAAGGCAATGTGAAAGTTGTGGATTCCCGATATATTTCTAAAGCGCTTGCATTCCAAGTGATTGAAGCGGCTAAAATGGCTAAGAATGGAAGTTCTATTGAAGAAATATGTTCGAAACTGGATGAAATAAGAGCGAAGACGAAATTATTTGTTGTCGTGGATACGCTCGAGAATCTGGTTAAGGGTGGAAGAATTGGGAGAGGAAAAGCATTATTAGGCTCCCTTCTAAACATAAAGCCAATAGCTTCACTCGAGGACGGTGTATATACACCGGTAGCCAAAGTGCGCAGCCATGCTCAAATCGTTAAATACTTAGCAAATCAATTTGCGGAAGATGCTAAAGGAAAAACAATTAAAAGTGTGGGGCTTGTTCATGCGGAAGGGTTTGAATTAGCTTCTAAACTAAGAACAGCAATCGAAGAGCTTACAGGCTATACCAATATATCCATTGAAGATACAACGCCAATTGTGAGTACACATACAGGCGCGGGTGCAATTGGATTTATGTATTATCTTGATTAAAAAGGTAAAGAGGCTCTTACATAGTATTTAACAAGACCATAGAATCGAATGGTTAGGAAGTTTATCTTTCTAATCATTCGGTTTTTTTGTTGTTCTAAAATATATCTTTTTAAACTGAAGTGGAAAAGGACTGGAGGAAACTCGACACCTGTGGGCAATAAAGAAGAAGCGGCGTGACGATCTGTAATTCCACGAAAAAATGCCCGCAACACACACAGGTGAAATGCCCTTGTTCAATCCAAACCTTTACCTTGGTTATTCACTATTTGAGATATATTATTTCGTTTTGTCCCGGCTACTGTGCTTTATTATTTTTCTAGGAAAATTTCACTGTTTTTTTACCGTGGATGTTAAATATTTCTATTTTAAATTCCAATGAATATTACTATAGTAGGGGGTGGAAATGTGAAGGTGAAAAATATTCTGCTTTTTAGCGATTTTGGAATAGATGATATGGTTGCAGCTGCGTTTGCAGTAGTTAATGAAGAAGTAAATGTAGTAGGAATTGTTGCAGATTATGGGAATGTTTCTAAAGAAAAAGCGCTTCAAAACGCAGCATATTTACGTGAACTGACAGGTCTGACGGAAATTCCAGTATTTGGCGGTGCTGGCCTCCCGCTTACAGGTGATATGCCGGAGTTCTTCCCGGAGATTCATGGGCTCAGCGGCCTTGGTCCAATTCTTAATGATGTAGTAGTTGATGTTGATTTTTTTGAGAATTTTGATGAGATCAAAAGGATTATTGAACAATATGAAAATGATATTTTAATTGTAAACATCGGCAGATTATCCTCTCTCGCAACTGCGTTTATTTTATACCCCAATTTACTAAAGCAAGTATCTGATATTTATATTATGGGCGGTGCATTTTTTGTCCCTGGCAATGTAACACCTGTAGCAGAAGCAAATATTTACGGAGATCCTTATGCTGCAAACATTGTATTATCACATGCTCCAAAGAAAGTATATATTATTCCTCTAGATGTCACGATGTCAGCCATTCTAACTCCTGCTCTCGTTGATCGGCTGCATGAATATTATATTGAAACTGGCAATAAATTCGGTCAACTGCTTAAACCAATGATTGATTACTATTATGAATTTTACAAGATGCAAGTTATTGATATTTCTGGGAGCCCAATGCATGATTTGCTTACTTTTTGGGCTATTATGGATCAGTCTAAAATGGAATACATTGAAGCGCCAGTTAAGGTAGTAGTCGATAAAGGGGTGGCATTTGGACAGACTATAGGAGATTTTAGAAAGCTGCCGGCAGATAAAAAAGAAAATTATCAAGTACATTATATTGCAATCAAATTTGATTACAGCCAGTTTATCCAAACCTATTATCAAGTGATGACAAGCCCGGCGGATAAAAAATAATAATCTGCTTGTTCACAACTTTGACACATTCTTTTCTTTCTTCTTTCATGGAGGTTTGCTAGAATGAAACTTGAACTTTAGTGAAGCAGGTGAAAGAAGTGAAGTTAAAGAGGTATTTTGCCATCATAGCAATTTTTGCAGTTACATTGCTATCGGCTTGCGGTCAAGGTGGAATTAATGATGCTTTAAACTATGAAGTCGAGGATTTTGAATTTACAAACCAAAACGGTGAACAAGTGGGGTTAAGTGAGTTAGAAGGAAAAGTCTGGGTTGCAGATTTTATATTTACCAATTGTGATACGGTATGCTTGCCGATGACCTCCAATATGAAAAGATTGCAGACAATGGCAGCTGAAGAAGGAATTGAAAATATTCATTTTGTTTCTTTCAGCGTCGATCCTCTGAATGATAAACCAGATGTCTTGAAGACATTTGCTGATCAATATGAGGCTAATTATGACAGTTGGAATTTTTTAACTGGTTATGAGCAAAAAGTGATTGAAGATTTTGCTTTGAATTCATTTAAAGCCATTGTTCAAAAGCCAAAAAATGAAGATCAAGTGATACATGATACAAAATTCTACCTTGTCAATCAAGATGGACTTATACAAAAATATTATGATGGTGTAACCGGTGTACCATATGAGGAAATTATCAACGATATAAAAACGCTGCAATAGACCTTGTTTAACAGGTCTATTTTTTCACTTTCAGAAAAATTAAATGCAACTAAGTTTGTGAAACAGCATTTCTTAATCTATATTTCTGTTTTGTCTTTCTTTTTCAAGGAACGATTGATCATGCTATAATAGTTTATACTTCTATGAGGGGTGATAAAATGAGTAAGCAATTCACCTTTAAACCTTCAATGGCAAGAAATCCATTTATGACTTTCAGATATACTTTTCTCTTCTTTTTTATGCTGATCATGCTGTTTTTTCTATCATCTTGCAGTATTGGTACAAATACGAGCAGTGGTGAGCATGTTGAAAAAAGTGTTGTATATGCTGAAAGAAAAACTATCGATCCAGCCTTTTTGCCGCAAAACCTGGCAATTGTGTCTGTTGGCGATTCTTTAACACAAGGTGTTGGAGATAGTACAAAAAAAGGCGGATATGTTCCATATACAGAAACGCTGCTCGAGGAAGAACGTGGAATTGCCGATGTGGTGTTTAAAAACTTTGGTGTGCGCGGCAACCGTTCAGATCAGCTGTTAAAAAAATTAAAAACAGATGAGGTAAAAGAATCGATCGCAGAAGCGGATTTAGTCCTAGTTACTATTGGCGGCAATGATATAATGAAGGTCGTAAGGGAAAATTTTACAGGTCTTAATCTCCAGGCGTTTGCTCAGCAGAAGACTATTTATGAAAAGAACCTGCAGGATGTTTTAGAGACAATCAACGAGTATAATCCCCGAGCTGAGATCGGTCTTATCGGTTTATATAATCCTTTTTTGACTTGGTTTTCCGATATTCGGGAAATTGATGAGATTATGAGCGACTGGAATGAAACAAGCAAAACGATATTGGGTCAATATTCCAATACATTTTTTGTGGATGTGGATGATATATTTCAAACAGAAGGGGAAAACCTCCTATATACAGATTATTTCCATCCCAACGATCGAGGCTATGAAAAAATGGGAAATCGTATTTACGAGGTAATGAAAGACAATGTATTGGCAGATGTGTTATTAGAGAAGTCATTGGACAGCTAAGAGGTGAGGAGACTTTGAAAAAGAATAAATGGAAGTTGTTTTTTTTCATATTATTGGGATTAAACATCGCATTACTGGTGTTCTTGACCACTTTGATTTATGCACCAGCTGATCATCAGGCATATGAGCCAAACGAGATCAATGAAAGTGGATACGCTCCTTTTTCTATTGGAGCTAATAAACAGGACTTAAATCAAGTAATTAATCATTATCTTGAAAGTGAAGGTTTGACAGGTACAATTGATTATCAGATTTTTCTCAACGATGATGTGGAGCTAATTGGTTCCCTGCCAGTGTTTAGTCAGGAAATTGAAATGAAACTTGCGTTTGAACCTACTGCTCTCGAAAATGGAGATATTGTGTTAGAGAAGAAAGAAATGTCTGTCGGTCAGTTGCAGCTTCCTGCAGCATATGTGATGAAGTTTGTAAGAGATCATTATGATCTTCCAGAATGGGTTGAAATTGTACCGGAAGAAGAACGTATTTACGTTGCTTTAACTGACATGGAACTGAAAAGTGATGTAAAGGTAAAAGTTGATGAGTTTGATTTGGAAAATGACGATATTCGATTGTCTTTGCTTGTACCTGTTCGGTAATGACTAAAATGATAACGAAATCATAGACTGCTATTTTTTGAGAGGTGGCCACCTGCGGTCACCTCTCTTTTGCCTTTGGATGGAAAATTGAAATGGGGAATCTCACCAAAAAAATTAAAGCATTAAAATTTCTAATTTTGGAGCGCCTGTAACAGAGCCAACGAGAAAAATGGTGTAAATATGATTGGCCTTGAATACAAGGTTGTCAAGTGAATGTATATGATTATCACTGCCTGCTACTCTAGCATGAAGATGAACGGTCATAGGAGATATGCCCAGGTATTCACTTGCTTCACGGTACTCAATGCTATGAAAGACTACATCTCCGTTTTTAACGGCTAAATCAATGGAAGGGGCATCTGTTGACAAGTGAATAAATCGAAAGGCTGCTTCACCGTGAGGAACAATTTGATCGTCTTCAAATAATGTTGCTTTAACATTGTCTTCAACTTTTGATGCTGTGATTGTGTATGCTTTACCAGGCTCAATTTTTATTTTTTGACTTATAATGGTTTGTATTGTCGTGCCTGCTGGATAAACATCAAGCTGATATGTTCCAGCGGGCAATGATAAGTAACTGCTTGCCTCGGCATACTGAAATTCCTGTAAAACACGGGACCCATTTAAGTAGACATCTGTTTTCTCAAAATCATGGGCAGCATGAAGCAGGCGCACTCTGCTTGGCAATATTTGCAGTGGCTGGAGAGAGTTTGTCCTTTGTTGATTGATCGCAGCATAAAAGTGTTTTAAGTACTTTTGATAATACCAGGTATACTTTTCAATGTCTGTATATTTATAATAATTTGCTTTATGTCTGTATTGGTCCGCTTTTAGATAATGAGTCTGCGAAAATGAATGGTTCTCCACAAAAATGACCTCCTTGCAGTTTCTGGTCTGATCTGGTAATAGCAGAGTATGCAATTTAGAAGGGGCAGGTGCCTAAAAATTCCAATTCATAATCCCAATATAGGATTTTTATAATAACTGTTTGCATTTTCAGAATATAGTGATATAATTAAATAATTAAGAGTGAAAGGGTGATGTGTTATGTCAAGCTTATACGGTTATATCTCAGTAATTGAACGTAATAGCACAGCCCAATTGGAATGTAAAAGATAAATCGTCAATAAAGACGTTTTTTTCTCTTTCGTTTATTAAACCATGGGCTGTGTATGCCTGTGGTTTTTATTATTTTATAAGCGAAAGCGGAGGAAACGAATTTGACATTAGAAAAATTAGGGTATAATCAATATTTTCACGACTTATTTGAACGGTTTGAAAAGGACGGATATGTGGCAGGGCGAGTCACATTGGAACATAAACGATCTTATCGTGTTGTAACCGAAATGCGGGAATTACTTTGTGAAGTATCAGGGAAATTTTCTTATGAAGCAACCGAAAGAGAAGATTACCCGGCTGTTGGGGACTGGGTTGTTGTAAAAGAAATGGACGGAGAAGATCGCGGTATTATTCATCATATCTTACCGAGGAAAAGTAAATTTTCACGAAAAGTCGCAGGTGTAAGTACAGAGGAGCAAATAGTCGCGACAAATGTGGATACCGTATTTTTAGTCAACTCATTAAATGAGGACTTAAATATTAGAAGAATTGAAAGATATTTATTGTTGTCATGGGAAAGCGGCGCTAATCCTGTCATTATATTAACCAAATCTGATTTATGTCAGGACCTCTCTTTAAAGCTGGCTCAGATTGAAGCGGTAGCGCTTGGTGTTCCAGTCATCCCTGTAAGTGTTGTAACAGAAGATGGACTCGAGCAACTGACCTCTTATCTGCAAAAGGGTAAAACGGTGGCATTACTAGGATCATCTGGTGTTGGGAAATCTACCTTGACCAACTATTTCCTTGGAGATGAAAAGCAAAAGGTACAGGAAATTAGGGGTGCTGATGACAAAGGAAGACATACGACCACACATCGTGAATTAGTACTTCTTCCTAACGGCGGTATTTTAATTGATACACCTGGGATGCGGGAATTGCAATTATGGGATAGTGATCACGGTGTAAGCGAAAGCTTTAGTGATATTGAAGAAGCCGCTAAGGAATGTAGGTTTAGGGACTGCCAGCATGAAAATGAACCTGGCTGTGCAGTAATGGCAAGAATTAAGGCAGGCGAGATGGAGGAAGGACGATTATACAGTTATAAAAAGCTGATGAGAGAGCTTGCCTATCTTGACCGGAAACAAGATAAACGTGCACAGGCGGAACAGAAAAAGAGATGGAAAAGTATATCCTCGCAATCGAAAAATCGGTAAAGGTGAGAGGCTGGGACATAAGTATTCAACACACTCATAGACCCGAATGGTTAGGAAGTCATCTTTCTAATCATTCGGTTTTTTTATGATTATATATATTTTACTAACATGAGTGAAATGGAGCGGAGGACCATGAACTCATGTGGGCAATAGAGGAAAGGGGGAGACTCTGCAGCAGCTTTGCTTCGAATAGGCTCAGCATGTGCTTCCACGTAATAAAACAGGGGCCGCAGCGCAGGTGGAACGGACTCAATTGACCTCTAGTCTATTTTCTTGCATATTATCTTATTTTTCTTTACTCTTATGTTGAATGCGTTAAACCTCTTCAAATAGGGAATATGTATGAAGAGAAGCTGAAAGAGGTGGACGGAATGGAAAAGCAGCAGTATAAATTAGCTACGTTTGCAGGAGGTTGCTTTTGGTGTATGGTAAAACCATTTGACGAGCAGCCTGGTATAATGGAAGTGCTGTCAGGCTATACAGGCGGGACGAAAGAAGACCCTACTTATGAAGAAGTATGCTCGGAAACAACCGGTCATTATGAAGCTGTGCAAATTAAGTATGATCCTGATGTATTTCCATATGAAAATCTGCTGCAATTATACTGGCAGCAAATTGATCCAACTGATGCTGGCGGTCAGTTTTATGACCGAGGTCAATCGTATCAGACAGCGATTTTCTATCATGACGAGCAGCAAAAGGAAATGGCAGAACAATCGAAGCAAAAGCTTTCGGAAAGCGGTAAATTTCAGAAGCCCATTCAAACAAAGATTTTACCAGCATCCGTATTTTATTCTGCTGAAGATTATCATCAGCACTATTACAAGAAGAATCCGCTTAGATATAATGCATACCAGCAGGGCTCAGGGAGAGCGGATTATATTAAGAGACATTGGGGTGAACAGAAATGACAAATAAGAATGAGTTGAAAGAGAAATTAAACCCAATGCAATATGAAGTAACACAGCATAATGGAACCGAGCCGCCTTTCAGAAATGAATACTGGGATGAGTTCGGAGATGGCATTTATGTAGATATTGTATCAGGCAAACCTTTATTCAGTTCACTTGATAAATATGATGCAGGATGCGGGTGGCCAAGCTTTACAAAACCCATTGAAGACGAAGAAATTCTTGAAAAAAAAGATTTAAGTCATTTTATGGTTAGAACCGAAGTAAGAAGCAAAACGGCTGACTCACATCTTGGACATGTTTTTGACGATGGACCTGGTCCATCTGGGTTGCGTTATTGCATTAATTCAGCTGCATTAAAATTTATTCCGAAAGAGAAGCTGCAAGAAGAGGGCTATGAAGTTTATTTGAAATTGTTTCAAGAAAAATAAAAGTAAAAGGTGATCATGATGTTTAAAAAGTTATTTGGCAAAAAAGAAGAAGTAAAATCTGTGGACATTTTCGCTCCTCTTTCTGGAGCTGCAGTTTCCTTAGAAACGGTACCGGATCCTGTATTCGCTGAAAAAATGATGGGTGATGGCATTGCCATCGAACCAACTGAAGGAATTATAGTTTCTCCTGTTAAGGGCGAGGTACTTCAAGTGTTTCCTACAAAGCATGCTGTTGGGCTTAAGGCAGAAAACGGAGCTGAAATCTTAATTCATATTGGCTTAGAGACAGTTTCAATGAATGGAGAAGGCTTTGAGGCACATGTGAGTGAGGGATCAAAAGTAGAAGTAGGGGATCAGCTCGTTACTTTTGATATGAACTTAGTAAAAGAAAAAGCAAAGAGCACGATTACTCCTGTCATTATAACAAACAGCGACCAAGTGACTATAGAAAAACAATTATCGTCATCTGTTCAAAGAGCATCAAATGTCGTTATGACAGTTACAATGAATTAATTTGAAGAGATCTTTATTATTCACTTTTAAAATGCGCCTAAAAACAATTTTCTGCTTTTAGGCGCATTTGCTTTTTACTATTTATCCGTAATAATTGATGAGATGGCAACAGTATGATGTGATGATGTATTATTTAAGGATTTTTCACCTTTTGATACGAATGTAACTGTGTGCTGAGTGTTCTCTAAACCACTGGCAATATATAAGTATCTTTCCCTCTCAAATGGCCACCAGGTAGATATTTCAGTCAGCCATTTGCCGTCTAGATAAACATCTGCTTTTCCTCCTAATTCACTTCGCATTGCCCGTATTCCAAGCATTGAGCCTGTAAAAGAGTATTCCAGAATATCTCCTTTAGATTCACTGATCCAAAAATCTTTTTCTTTTGTAAAACCTGCTGCTGTTTGCACATCCTGTATTTCCTTTAAGCTGATCTCTGCATAAGGATGAAGAGGATCTGCCAAATAAGCAATATTCTCCTGTTTTAAAGTGAGCTGTTGCAGCTTTTCTAATACGGCCGCACTATATAGCTCATATCCCCGATCGTTTGGGTGAACTAGATCAGTTGTCAGCTTATTGACAGATAAACCGGATGTTGAAAATGCAAGTCGCATATCAATATTTTTAGCGTTATAGTGATCAGAAATGTCTTTAATGCTCGTTGCAAATTGATCTTCCGTCAGAGAGCTTTCTGTAAACGTAATAATCTCACTGTCAGGATAGTTCTGTTTTGCTTTTCTAATCAGTGCCTCATAGGTTTGAGCAAATTGAGAAACATTCATATACTTGCGATCATTTTCTCCGAAGACGATGAAAATAAGATCTATATAGTCGTCAGGCTTGCCATTTTGAAGCTTGTACAATCCCTCAAATGCAGTGGCGCCACTTTGAACAAGCAAATGTCTTTTGGTTTTCACTTTAAAATTCTCTGACAGAGCATTTTCCATTTGGCTGAACCATGTTTTAGATTTATGTGATACACCCGAACCTCTGCCGATGCTGTCACCTATAATTAAATAGCTGATGTCTTCCTTATTAGCCAATTTCTCATATAGGCTCTCAGATTCTGCTGACCCTTTAGAAGAAGAAAAATAATTAATAATAAAGGTTATTCCAGTGACTGCAGTAAAAATAAAAATGAAAATTCCGACTTTTTTCTTTAGCATATAGTCATTCCTTCACAAGATTGTACTAATATAATCGTAACGTAAATGTAATAAAAATGAAAGAAAAAGAATTAACTGGAAATTTATAAATATGGGCAAATGCACACTCGGGTCAAGCACCTAATACATAAGTTAATATTGAAAATGCCTAAAACAAATGAGGAGAGGATATTTATGAATTACGGTTATAACTACGGATGCGGAGATCCTTGCTATACTCCTAGCTACAGCTACCCAGTTGCAGGTGCATACTCTTATCCAGCTACTGGCGGATTTCAAGGATTTGCGTTAATCGTTGTATTATTCATCCTGCTAATTATTATCGGCGCTAGCTGCTACGGAAAATAAAATAAGTACGATTTAAAAACTGCCTGTTTATCGGGCAGTTTTTTTATATGAAAGAAACCGTCATTCACATCATATAATTGAAAGAATTGACAAGAATGAGGTGGGGAAATTGGATCCTTCTTATTTAATTAAACCACTGTTAGATGAAACATACCCGCTTATTGATTATGGAAAAGGAGTCTATTTATACGACCAGGACGGAAAAGACTATTTAGATGCATGCTCTGGAGCTATAACAGCCAATATAGGACACGGTGTGAAGGAAATCATTTCTGCAGCAGCCAAACAGGCTGAAAAAGTATCTTTTGTATATCGTTCCCAATTTAGCAGTGAGGCTGCTGAACAGCTGGCGAAAAAAATAGCACAATGTGCATATGGTGATTTGAATTGGAGTTTTTTTGTTAACAGCGGTTCTGAAGCGACCGAAACGGCTATGAAAATTGCTATTCAATACTGGCAGGAACAAGGAATCTATACGAAAACAAAAATTCTATCCCGCTGGATCAGTTACCATGGCATTACGCTCGGAGCCTTGTCCTTATCAGGGCATAGAGGGCGCAGATCTCGATTTATGCCTCTTCTTGAGGATAGCCCTGTACTGCCGCCGCCTTATTGCTATCGTTGTCCTTTTCATGAAGAGCAGGGCAGCTGTCAGTATAGCTGTGCACATGAGCTTGATCTTATTATAAAAAGAATGGGAGCAGAGCATATCGCCGCTTTTATTGCTGAGCCTATTGTTGGCGCTGCTGGTGCGGCACTGACACCTCCTAAAGAATATTACAAGATTATAAAAAAAATATGTGAAAAGCACGGCATTCTTTTTATAGCCGATGAAGTGATGACCGGGTTTGGCAGAACTGGAAAAATGTTTGCAGCAGAGCATTGGGATACGGCTCCAGACATTGTTGCTCTAGGGAAAGGAATGGGAGCAGGCTATACGGCCATTGCCGCAGCCTTAGTCAGTGATCATGTGATGGAACCAATTCTCAAAGGATCAAAAAGCATCATGAGCGGACACACATTAAGTGCTAACCCGCAAAGCTGTGCTGTTTCATTAGCTGTTTTAGAATATATAGAAAAACATAATCTTGTAAAACAAGCTGAGGAAAAAGGCGTGTACTTAAAAGACCTTTTACAAAAACTTCAATCTTCCTTTCCTGTTATCGGCGATATTCGCGGGAAAGGATTAATGCTTGGTCTTGAATTTGTTCAAGATCCAATCAAGAAGACGGTTTTCCCTCGTGCGATGCAGTTTACGCAGCGGCTGATTTCTGCTGCGCAGATCAATGGTTTGCTTCTTTATCCAGCTGGTGCTGGTGAAGATGGAATTCATGGAGATGCTATTCTAATTGCTCCCCCTTTGACCATTACGGAAGAAGAGATGAATGAATTAGGAAATCGGCTTGAGAAAACGCTTCAAGTGCTCATGAATGATGACAGTCTAACAAGGGAGGAAGGTGCGTAAACGTTGGATAATTCATTTGAAAAAATAACATCATTCCAGAAAATGAAACCATTATTTAAAAGTGGTATGACCATTATGTATGGTGGTTTTGGTGGAATTGGGACACCTCCAGGTTTAATTGATGTGATTCTGGACAGCGGAGCAGAAGACTTACACCTAATAGGAAATGACACAGGATTTCCTGACATTGGGATTGGAAAGGTTGTATGTGCCGAGAGAGTTAAATCCATTATTACTTCGCATATCGGGTCAAATCCGGTTGCAGGTCAATTTATGACATCGGGAAAGCTGGCTGTTGAATTCTCTCCGCAAGGCATTTTAGCAGAAAGAATCCGGGCAGGCGGTGTTGGGATACCGGCCATTCTATCTGATATTGGAACGGAAAATTCATTCGTAGCTAATCAGAAACCAAGGTGTAAGCTGCATGATGCAGAGTATTTAATTGAAACGGCTTTATCGGCTGATATATCCATTGTTCATGCAAAACAGGCTGATCCGTTTGGAAACTTAATCTACGATAAAAGTGCCCGCAATACAAACCCGCTCGTCGCGATGGCAGGTAAAATGACGATTGCAGAGGTCGAGGAAATCGTTCCTCTGGGAAGTCTTGATCCTGATGAAATTGTGACTCCAGGTGTTTTTGTGAACTATATCGTTCAATCTGAGGGAGTGAACTGGCAATGGGTTTGGGAATAGATGTACGAGAAAAAATTGCTAAAAGAGCGGCAGCGGAAATTACGAATGGAATGATTGTCAATTTGGGCATCGGCATTCCTTCTCTTGTACCCAACCACCTTCCTAATGATATCCATGTTGTATTTCAGGCCGAAAATGGAATCACAGGAATAGGTCCAAGCCCAGAAAAAGGGTTGGAGGATGCGAATTTATGTAATGCAGGAGGTTTGCCTGTCACCCTTAATAAAGGCGGCTCCTATTGTGACAGCAGCATTGCATTTGCGATGATCAGGCGTGGTCTTTTGGATATGACCATTCTAGGCGCATTGCAAGTAAGTGAAGAGGGTGATTTAGCAAATTGGATTGTTCCGGGCAAGAAGGTTCCAGGTATGGGCGGTGCAATTGAACTCGCACAAAAGTCAAAAAAGGTCGTCGTTTTAATGAACCATATGGACAAAAATGGCGATTCGAAAATTGTCCAGAAATGTTCATTACCGCTCACATCTTCTAAATCTGTTGACTTAATTATTACCGATATGGCAGTAATTCAGATAACAAAGCAAGGTCTTTTGCTGACAGAGGTATTTTTGCCTTATACGATTGAAGATATCATCAAGTACACCGACTGCCGGCTACTCATCTCCGAAAACGTACGATGGAATGAAGGGTAACTCTTTTAACCCTTTTCAGAAAGGAGGAAGGAGAATGAATACGAACGTTAAAATTAAAGAATGGCTGCAACAAAATGAACAGCGAGGGATTAAACTGCTGCAGCAGCTTGTACAAGAAAATAGTGTTAGAGGAAATGAAAGCAGTGCCCAGGCAGTTATTATTGAAAAATGCAGAAAGCTGGGTCTCGAACTTGATATATGGGAAATTGGCAGTGAAGAACTTAAACATCATCAGGCATTTTATTGTGATCGCAAGGACTTTTCAGGGACCCCAAATGTCGTAGCTGTGAAGAAGGGGAGCGGAGGAGGTAAATCGATTATTCTAAATGGCCATATAGATGTTGTGCCAGAAGGCAATGAAAACGATTGGATTCACCATCCATATAGTGCTATTGTCGAGAATGGTAAGCTATACGGCAGAGGCTCAACGGATATGAAGGGCGGTACTGTCGCTTTATTATTAGCTATGGAAGCGATTACATCGATAGGTGTTCAATTAAAAGGAGATATGATTTTTCAAAGTGTCATAGAAGAAGAGAGTGGCGGAGCAGGTACTCTGGCAGCTATTTTAAGAGGTTACAAGGCGGATGGGGCGATTATCCCGGAACCTACCAATATGAAAATATTTCCTAAACAGCAAGGCTCGATGTGGTTCAGAATCACTGTAAAAGGTAAATCAGCACATGGCGGTACCCGCTATGAAGGAGTTAATGCAATAGAAAAGAGCATCCTTGTTATAAATGCTTTAACCAGATTGGAAAAAGAACGGAATAAACAGATTAACGATCCTCTATATAAAAACATACCGATCCCCATTCCGATTAATATTGGAAAAATAACAAGCGGTCAATGGCCATCCTCTGTTCCTGATCTTGCGTGGATTGAAGGAAGAATTGGGGTCGCACCGCATGAAAAAATGGAAAAGGCCGCAGACGAGCTTGAAGCTTGTCTGAAAGAACTGGCAAATGACGATCCGTGGTTTAAAGAGTTTCCGCCAGAAGTTGAATGGTTTGGTGCGAGATGGCAGCCAGGTAATTTAGAAACCAATCATGAATTAATTCAAACCATTGCACATGCATATAAAAAGATAAAAGGAAGTGAGCCAGAGATTGAAGCATCTCCATGGGGGACAGATGGAGGGCTGCTCACTAATGTCGGAAATACACCTGTTGTTGTGATTGGACCAGGTGTGACAGCCGCAGCACATGATGTAAATGAGTATATCGAAATAAAAGAGGTATTTACTGCTGCTGAAATCATTGCTGAAGCGATCATGAACTGGTGTGGATTAAGTGATGAACAGGGGGATTGAGGATGTCAGATATCCATTTGAAAACAGCTATTCCGGGACCAAAGGCAAAAAAATTGCTGGAAGCAAAGAAACAGCATGTTCCCAGAGGTCCATTTAATACAGTAGAAACCTTTGCAGCTAAAGGAAACGGAGCGCTGCTAACAGATGTTGATGGCAATACGTTTCTCGATTTTGCCGGTGCCATCGGTTCATTAAATACAGGTCATTGTCCACAGCGGGTGGTTGATGCTTTAAAAAAACAAATCGATTTATATCTGCATCCAAGCTTTCATGTCATGATGTATGAATCTTATATAAAGCTTGCTGAAAAGCTCAATGAAATCACACCAGGGTCCCATCATAAAAAGACCTTTTTCTTAAGCACAGGTGCTGAAGCAGTGGAAAATGCAATTAAGATTGCTAGAAAATACACCGGGAGAAAAGGTATTATTTCATTCGAACGCGGCTTTCATGGCCGCACATACATGTCCATGTCCCTGACAAGCAAGGTAAAGCCTTATAAATATGAGTTTGGTCCCTTTGTGCCAGAAACCTATAAATGGCCATATCCGTACTATTTTCGTAATGAACATCAGGATCAGAAGAGTTTGGATGATATGCTTCTTGCCCAATTTCATGATTTTTTCTTAAATGAAGCCTCTCCAGAAGAAATTGCAGCGGTTATTATGGAACCGGTACAGGGAGAAGGAGGCTTTGTTATTCCATCTATTTATTTTGTACAGCAGGTGAAAAAGATCTGTGAAAAGCATGGGATTATGTTTATTGCTGATGAGGTGCAAACAGGGTTTGGACGGACAGGGAAAATGTTTGCAATCGAACATTTTAACGTTGTTCCTGATTTAATAACGATGTCAAAATCAATCGCCGCCGGTTTACCGATTAGCGCCGTAACAGGCAGGGCAGAAATAATGGATGCCCCAGGCATAGGAGAGATTGGGGGAACATATGGCGGAAGCCCGCTCGGCTGTGTTGCGGCTTTAGAGGTTATTAACATGATTGAAGAAGATGGTTTGCTCGCACGTGCTAATCACATCGGAAGCCTTTTTGCTGAAAAATTCTCAAGGCTTCCTTTACAATATAATCAGGTAGGCGAAATTAGAGCTTTAGGTGCAATGTGTGCCATTGAATTTGTGAAAGACTCAGTTTCAAAGGAGCCGGACAAAGAGCTTGTTCAGCGGATTGCAGCACTCGCACAAAGCCGAGGTTTAATCATTATGAGTGCTGGTTTATATGGCAACATTGTCCGCCTGCTAACTCCTTTAGTTGTGAGTGATGAACAGCTGGAGGAAGGCTTCTCCATTTTAGAAGATGTTATAAAGGAATGCTGTCAGACAGGAGGATAAAAGATGAAGCAGCAGTTATGGATTAATGGAAAAAACGTTGAAACGAATACTTATTCGACATTAAAAAGTCCTTATAGCGGCAGGGTGATTGCGAAAGTAGCTTCTGCAGCAGCAGAGGATGTAAACCTGGCAATTGAAGCAGCAGAAGAAGCTGCTTCTGCACTTAGAGAGATGCCGGCATATAAAAGAGCAGATATTCTCGAAAAAGTGGCAGGTTACCTTGAAAGAGATCGGGAGGAATGTGCAAAGATCATTGCAAATGAAGCCGCTAAGCCAATAAAAACGGCACGAGGAGAAGTGGATCGCACCATTATGACCTATAAATTTGCTTCTCAGGAAGCCAGGAGAATTTATGGAGAAACCATTCCGATGGATGCAGCGCCAGGCGGAGAAAATCGTATTGCGTATACGATGAGAGAACCCCTTGGGATCATTGGTGCTATTACACCATTTAATTTCCCAATGAATCTCGTGGCTCATAAAATTGGGCCAGCCATTGCGGCAGGAAACACCGTTGTTCTTAAGCCTGCATCGCAAACGCCGCTTTCAGCCTATCGCATTGCGCACTATTTTCATGAAGCAGGTTTGCCCTCAGGTGCACTAAATGTAGTTTCAGGCAGCGGGAAAACCATCGGTGATCTCTTAGTCACAGATGAACGCCTTTCAATGATTACTTTTACAGGCAGCCCGAGCGTTGGACGGTCTTTAAGGGAAAAAGCCGGATTGAAAAAGGTAACGCTCGAATTAGGCTCCAATTCTGCGGTAATTGTAGATGAAGGAACAGACCCCCAAAAAGCGGCAGAGCGTATTGCGTCTGGTGCATTTGTATATGGAGGCCAAGTATGCATTTCGGTACAGCGCATCTTTGTACATGAAAAATTGCTCGAAAGCTTCACAGAATCATTTTTACAGGCTGCCAAAAACTTAGTTACGGGTGATCCTTTAAGTGAAGAAACCGACCTTTCAGCCTTAATCTCAGAGGATGATACGAATCGTGCACTAAAGTGGATTAATGACGCCGTTACCCGTGGAGCTCAGCTGGCACTTGGAGGAAACGCAGAGAATGGGATTCTTCAGCCGACCGTTCTGCTACATGTGGATGAACATGAAAAGGTCTCGTGTGAGGAAGTGTTTGCCCCAGTTGTTCATATCAATTCATTTTCAAAGTTAGAGGATGCCATTACTATGGTTAACACATCGAAGTATGGCTTACAAGCCGGCATCTTCACTCAAAATATTCAACATGCCATGCATGCAGCGAAAAAATTAGAGGTTGGAGGGGTTATGATTAATGACTTTCCAACCTTCCGTGTAGACCATATGCCTTATGGCGGTGTTAAGGAAAGCGGCACCGGCAGAGAGGGAATAAAGTATGCGATTGAAGAGATGACTGAGCTGAAGCTTATTACCATTAAGCTGGATTAATAGAAGCAGAATTCAGGACCCGGTTTTCCGGGTCTTTCTTTTCATATTATATTTAAACTACATGTTGATTGGATGGTGAGGGTATGAGCAAAACAGTCAAATTTGAAAAAGATGCTTGTAAGCTGAGCATATATATGGATCCTTTTAATAAAAGAATTCGTGTCGATGAACTGATAGGTAGTCTTGTAGAATCTTTAAAGTATGCAGAGGAGATTGCCCGTGAGAACCAAGCAGAAAAATTAATCATCAAAGGTAAGCTTCAGGATTTACCCATTTTTCAGGAGCAGGGTTTTTCTTTAGAAGCTAAGATTGATCAGTTTCTCAGGGGAACCGATATGTATTTTTTCTGTAAATATTATTCTAGCGAACGCAGAAACAGTGAGCATTGGCTAGAAGAGGATGATATATTACAGTCTGTGCAGAACAAAATAGTTTCTGAGAACCAACCTTTTATACTGCCGAAACCATATAAATTAAAAGAGCTTTCTGGTGCAGACGTCCAAGCAATGGCATTTCTCTACCAAACTGTGTTTAAAATTTATCCTGTTCCGCTCCACGACCCTGTTTATATCCGTGAAACAATGGAGGAAGGGACCGTCTATTATGGTGTGTATTTTGAAGAAGAGCTAGTGAGTGCTGCTGCAGCCGAAATTGACTGGAAGCATGGGAATGCAGAGCTGACAGATTGTGCGACACTTCCACAACATAGAAAGCATCAATTAATGAAAATTATTCTTGTGAAGCTCGAAGAAGTTTTAAAGAAGCATAACATTTATTGTGCCTATTCCATTGCAAGAGCCTTATCATTTGGCATGAATGCTTCGCTTCATACACTCGGATACAAATACCGCGGCCGTTTAACTAAAAATTGTTATATTTTTAATAAGCTTGAGGATATGAATGTGTGGGTGAAAGATTTGTCTGCACATTAAGGGTGCCAAAAAAAGGGCACTACATGCCGAATTTTTGGCAGACGCTGAGGGAGAGGGGGGTGCGCATGAATCAGCATATTTCAAGAGAGGTGTTAGATGCAATTTTAAAAGGGATTGACGAGGCTATTCATGTAGTCGATCTGACGGGCACTACGATTTATTATAATGATGTAGCGGCCAATCATGACGGGCTGAAAGCGAATGAAGTGGTCGGAAAGCAGCTACTTCATGCATTTCCAGCACTAAACAGCCAATCAAGTACATTGCTGCGGGTGATCCACTCAAGTAAGCCAATTTTAAATGAAACACAAGTATATGTGAATATTCATGGAAAGAGAATTGAAACGGTCAATTCAACCTATCCGCTGTATGTAGATGGAGAACTAGTTGGTGCTGTGGAGATCGCGAAGGATTACACCAGATTAAAAGCCATCTCAGATAAATTACTGCATTTACAGAGCCGTATGTTTACACCGCAGCAAAAAGGAAAAAAAGCAACACAGCATTTATACACTTTTGATAACTTAATAACACTTAATAAAGAGTTAATGGAAATTAAGAATCATGCTAAAAAACTGGCAAGTTCGCCTTCACCGATTCTTGTTTTTGGAGAAAGCGGAACAGGCAAGGAATTGTTTGTGCAGGCCATTCACGAAGCCTCTGCTGTAACGAAGGGCCCGTTTATAACCCAAAACTGTGCTGCGATTCCTGAAGCACTTCTAGAAAGCATTCTATTTGGTACAACAAAAGGCAGTTATACGGGTGCTGTTGACCGTCCTGGATTGTTTGAACTTGCAGATGAAGGCACTTTGTTTTTAGACGAAATTCATGCAATGCCGCCTGAGCTACAGGCAAAGCTGCTGCGAATTTTAGAGGATGGCGAACTGCGGCGTGTTGGCTCGGTAAAAAGCAAAACCGTTCATGTACGCGTGATAGCTGCCATGAACATTCATCCAAAGAAAGCGATTGAAAAAAAGCTGCTGCGAGCAGATTTGTACTATCGGCTGAATGTGTTAACCTTCGAACTCCCGCCTTTAAGAAAAAGAAAAGAAGATATTCTATATCTAACAAATTACTTTATCGGACAATATAATAATTTGTTAGGCAAGCAGGTGCAGGGTCTGTCAAAGCAAGCTGAATTTATATTTTTAAACCATTCCTGGCCTGGCAATGTCCGAGAATTGAAACACACGCTTGAGTATATGATGAATCTTTGTGAAGAGTCCAAACTGACAGAAAATCATCTTCCTATTATTCTTAAACAAAAAAATGAGGAGTGTCCTAAAATGAACTCTTCGTCATTAAGGGAGAAGATGATGAAACTTGAACAGGAGCTAATACAACAAGCACTGGAAAACTCAGAAGGAAATATCAATAAAGCAGCACTATTTCTGCAAATTCCCCGCCAAACCTTACAATACAAAATCCAAAAACACAATATTACGGCTGCCGAAAATTCGGCAAATGATTAAAGATTAGAACTCCTCCTCATTATGATATTCAGAGAATAGAAGTGCAGCTAAGCTTAGTAATCGCCTTACAGGCTCGCCTGCCGGCAAAGTCGCATGATTTTAGTCTTTTGAATATGTTAATGCAAAGGTTTTAAACTTTGGCATGAATCTTGCATTCTATATTGGAGAATGAGGATAAAGGGGGAGTTTGAATGAAATACAATTTATATAAGCCTGAAAGACATTGGAAAGAGATTGAACTATGGAAAGATGTGCCCGAAGAAAAATGGAATGACTGGCTTTGGCAGCTGACAAATACCATTCGCACTCTCGACGATTTAAAAAAGGTGATCAACTTAACGGAAGATGAAGAAGAAGGAGTGAAAATTGCAACAAAAACAATTCCTTTAAATATAACACCCTATTATGCATGGCTAATGAATCCAGATGATCCCCGCTGTCCAATTCGAATGCAATCAGTTCCCATCTCAAAGGAAATGTACAAAACAAAATACGACCTGGAGGATCCGCTTCACGAAGACGAAGATTCACCAGTTCCAGGCCTAACACACCGATATCCTGATCGTGTATTATTTCTTGTCACCAACCAATGCTCGATGTATTGCCGCTATTGTACTAGAAGGCGGTTTTCAGGACAAATTGGGATGGGAGTGCCAAAGAAACAGCTTGATGCAGCCATTGATTATATTGCTTCAGCCGAAGAAGTCAGGGATGTTCTTATATCCGGCGGTGATGGTCTATTAATCAATGATCAAATTCTTGAATACATTTTAAAAAGACTTCGTGAAATTGATCATGTTGAAATTATCCGAATTGGCACTAGAGCGCCAGTCGTATTTCCGCAGAGAATTACCGAGAATTTATGCAATATTTTGAAAAAATACCATCCAGTCTGGCTCAATACTCATTTCAACACATCCATCGAAATTACGGAAGAAGCAAAAAAAGCATGCGAAATGCTCGCAGATGCAGGCGTTCCTGTTGGCAATCAGGCAGTCATTCTCGCTGGTATCAATGACAGCGTTCCGATTATGAAAAAGCTCATGCACGATCTCGTCAAAATCCGTGTCCGTCCTTATTATATCTATCAGTGTGATTTATCAGAAGGAATCGGCCATTTCCGGGCACCAGTAGCAAAAGGGCTGGAGATCATTGAAGGACTTAGGGGTCATACCTCCGGCTATGCAGTACCAACCTTCGTAGTCGATGCACCGGGCGGCGGCGGAAAAATTGCATTACAGCCTAATTATGTGATCTCACAAAGTGCGGAAAAAACAGTGCTGCGCAATTTTGAGGGAGTGATTACAACCTATCCAGAGCCAGAAAATTATACAGCAGGAAAAGCAGATGATTATTTTGCAAAAATCTACCCTGATGTATCAAAAAAGCAATCAAACGTAGGAATTGCGGCGTTAATGAATGACACAGCATTCAACCTTGTCCCAAAAGGACTTCAGCGATTAAATCGGCGTGAACTGTATGATCAGGATCCTGCTCATAACTCCTTAAAGGATAAAAGGGAAAAACGAGATGAACTGAAGGAAAAGAAATATCTTGCGGAACTAAAAAAAGCTGGACAAATCAAAAAAGGAGGGGAGAAAATTGATGGGCAATAGCTGTGATTGGTGTGAAAGCAGCCATGTGGTTCTGACAAAGCAATCGGTATATTGGGAATTGCCAGAAGGAACAAGAGCGATCGAAATTACTGATACTCCATCTATTTATTGTCATGATTGTCATATGATTTATCAGAATGATGAAATGGTGAAAAATATTGAGGATCAGTTATTTCTAATAGATCGAGAAAAACTAACAGCTGTTGTTCCATACAAAGATTTTATGCAGATGGAAAGAATTTTAAAGAGAAACTATTTTGATTTTTAATAGTTAAATAAGATGCAGTATTAGGAGAAATCACCCTCTATCCAGGGTGATTTTTTTTCAGTAATTAGGTTGATAAAACCGAGGCTTAGGACCAATTGTACTGTAAAGCAAGTCGCTGCGATGTTTATGAATCATGCCTATGGGTACACAGTGAAGGAAGTCACAATGAATAGTTTAAGCAGATTATTTGAGAGGAGGTGAGCAAAGAGAGTGTCGACTAGATTCGTACAAGCCTTCGTTCTTGTTTCCTTTTGCTTTATTCCTTCTACTGCATTGGCAGACGGCCTACTGGAATCTGTGAGTGATCAGGGTATCAGCACGCTAAAAGATACAGTGAAGGTGCAGCATACAGATGAAAGCACAGACGAAAGCGGACAAGAGCAAAGTGAGGATTCAGAAGAGAGAGAAACACTTCTAGGAACAGTTGCAGAAAATGTTGGGAAAACAATCAATTCTGTGACTGACACAGTCATCAATGTGAACACCGGCAACCAAGAAGAAGCAAAAAATAATGCTGTGTTAAATGTCAACCTTTCTGAGGATCCATCTATAAAAGTGGATGCAGTGATAGCAGAGGCAAATGTTTCTGACTCAATTTCTATTAAGACGGCAGTTGCAGAAGCAGAAGCCGGAGATTCCATTAAGGTGGAAACGCCAGCAGCTGATGTAAAAGTCTCTGATTCTATTTCTGTAAAAACAGGCATCGCTGACGCAGATATAGGAGATACAATCGAGGTGGAAACACCAGCAGCTGATGTAAAAGTCTCTGATTCTATTTCTGTAAAAACAGGCATCGCTGACGCAGATATAGGAGATACAATTGAGGTGGAAACATCAGTAGCTGATGTAAAAGTCTCTGATTCTATTTCTGTAAAAACAGGCATCGTTGACGCAGATATAGGAGATACAATCGAGGTGGAAACACCAGTAGCTGATGTAAATGTATCAGACTCTATTTCTGTAACAACGGGGATTGCAGACGCAAATATAGGAGACTCAATCGAGGTAGAGACACCAATAGCTGATATCAATCTCTCTGATTCCGTTTCTGTATCACCTCCGGAAACTGAGGTGGATCACCATGATGCAAACAGAGCTGAAAACAAAGATCGGGATTCAAACACTCCAGATGAACAGCAGCAAGATCCTCCTGCAGCGGGTTCAGAAAATAAGGACCAGCCTGGAAAATCTGTTGCCAAGGATGCTTTGGATCCTATCGGTGAATTAAACGATTCAAAAATAAAGTCAGAAAATAAGAAAGATATTTTTACAGACTTTGAAAACTCTTATGATCCAATACACCTGGAGCAATCGAAATATACTTCTAAAAAGGATTATATGGGGAAGGATGTAAGCAAAAAGCAGGAATCTGTTGAACCGGTCTTGCAGCGTGCAATTGCAACTGTCCCTGCAAATCAAGGTGCAAATAGTTCAATCACCACTTCAGCAAATGGAGGGCATTCCTCTATAGGAGGAGCAGCCTTTCCGTCCATTTATTTTACGGATTCAGAATTGCTTGGTGACATTGGAGGAAAGTTAAATCCTAATGCAAGTGTTGCTTTTTTTCACGATCAATGGTTAAATGCACCACCTTCCCAACCGCCGCAATGATCCTTCTTCTCATACGTTTTTAAATAAAAAACTAAAAAGAAGAAGGAGAGAATACGATTGAAAAACAAACACTTATTAAAAACATTAGCAATAACTGGTTTTGCAGCAGCAGGTCTTTTTGCAGGAGGTTCCAGCACTTTTGCATCTGAGGAGAGGGATCATCCATCACTTGATCTAACTTCTAAAGCAATGACAAGTTTAAATTCAAATGAAAATCATGATAAATCTTCAATTACTTCAAATTTAAATTTGAATTTGAGTTTTTCTGATTCGAAAGATAATGAAAGTTCTCCTAAGGAAAGTGAATCTGCTGAGCATTCAGCTAATGAAAAAGAAAGTGTTGATTTCGATACAGGCGAAGAAAGTGACAAATCCAATGACTCTAATAGCATTGATGCTGATGTTGGAGTAGATCTAGGACTAAAAGCTTCTGAAGAAAATTCTTCTTTAGACGTCAATACAGATACTGATCTCAATCATTCTTCACATGAAGAAAAAGCAGAGCAATCTTCTGCTAATCTGGGCACAGATTTGAATCTAAGTGCATCATCTTCTGATGATGAAACTTCTTTAATGGGAGAAACGGAAATTGATGCTTCTGTAATGAAGAAAGAAGAAGAGGAAGAAACATCAGCCGACCTAAACACGGGTCTAAATGTCGGAGCGATGACAAGTGAAGACGAAGAAACAGCTGGAGTATGGGCTGATACAAAAGCAGATGCTTCTGTGATGAAGAAAGAAGAAGAGGAAGAAACATCAGCCGACCTAAACACGGGTCTAAATGTCGGAGCGATGACAAGTGAAGACGAAGAAACAGCTGGAGTATGGGCTGATACAAAAGCAGATGCTTCTGTGATGAAGAAAGAAGAAGAGGAAGAAACATCAGCCGACCTAAACACGGGTCTAAATGTCGGAGCGATGACAAGTGAAGACGAAGAAACAGCTGGAGTATGGGCTGATACAAAAGCAGATGCTTCTGTGATGAAGAAAGAAGAAGAGGAAGAAACATCAGCCGACCTAAACACGGGTCTAAATGTCGGAGCGATGACAAGTGAAGACGAAGAAACAGCTGGAGTATGGGCTGATACAAAAGCAGATGCTTCTGTGATGAAGAAAGAAGAAGAGGAAGAAACATCAGCCGACCTAAACACGGGTCTAAATGTCGGAGCGATGACAAGTGAAGACGAAGAAACAGCTGGAGTATGGGCTGATACAAAAGCAGATGCTTCTGTGATGAAGAAAGAAGAAGAGGAAGAAACATCAGCCGACCTAAACACGGGTCTAAATGTCGGAGCGATGACAAGTGAAGACGAAGAAACAGCTGGAGTATGGGCTGATACAAAAGCAGATGCTTCTGTGATGAAGAAAGAAGAAGAGGAAGAAACATCAGCCGACCTAAACACGGGTCTAAATGTCGGAGCGATGACAAGTGAAGACGAAGAAACAGCTGGAGTATGGGCTGATACAAAAGCAGATGCTTCTGTGATGAAGAAAGAAGAAGAGGAAGAAACATCAGCCGACCTAAACACGGGTCTAAATGTCGGAGCGATGACAAGTGAAGACGAAGAAACAGCTGGAGTATGGGCTGATACAAAAGCAGATGCTTCTGTGATGAAGAAAGAAGAAGAGGAAGAAACATCAGCCGACCTAAACACGGGTCTAAATGTCGGAGCGATGACAAGTGAAGACGAAGAAACAGCTGGAGTATGGGCTGATACAAAAGCAGATGCTTCTGTGATGAAGAAAGAAGAAGAGGAAGAAACATCAGCCGACCTAAACACGGGTCTAAATGTCGGAGCGATGACAAGTGAAGACGAAGAAACAGCTGGAGTATGGGCTGATACAAAAGCAGATGCTTCTGTGATGAAGAAAGAAGAAGAGGAAGAAACATCAGCCGACCTAAACACGGGTCTAAATGTCGGAGCGATGACAAGTGAAGACGAAGAAACAGCTGGAGTATGGGCTGATACAAAAGCAGATGCTTCTGTGATGAAGAAAGAAGAAGAGGAAGAAACATCAGCCGACCTAAACACGGGTCTAAATGTCGGAGCGATGACAAGTGAAGACGAAGAAACAGCTGGAGTATGGGCTGATACAAAAGCAGATGCTTCTGTGATGAAGAAAGAAGAAGAGGAAGAAACATCAGCCGACCTAAACACGGGTCTAAATGTCGGAGCGATGACAAGTGAAGACGAAGAAACAGCTGGAGTATGGGCTGATACAAAAGCAGATGCTTCTGTGATGAAGAAAGAAGAAGAGGAAGAAACATCAGCCGACCTAAACACGGGTCTAAATGTCGGAGCGATGACAAGTGAAGACGAAGAAACAGCTGGAGTATGGGCTGATACAAAAGCAGATGCTTCTGTGATGAAGAAAGAAGAAGAGGAAGAAACATCAGCCGACCTAAACACGGGTCTAAATGTCGGAGCGATGACAAGTGAAGACGAAGAAACAGCTGGAGTATGGGCTGATACAAAAGCAGATGCTTCTGTGATGAAGAAAGAAGAAGAGGAAGAAACATCAGCCGACCTAAACACGGGTCTAAATGTCGGAGCGATGACAAGTGAAGACGAAGAAACAGCTGGAGTATGGGCTGATACAAAAGCAGATGCTTCTGTGATGAAGAAAGAAGAAGAGGAAGAAACATCAGCCGACCTAAACACGGGTCTAAATGTCGGAGCGATGACAAGTGAAGACGAAGAAACAGCTGGAGTATGGGCTGATACAAAAGCAGATGCTTCTGTGATGAAGAAAGAAGAAGAGGAAGAAACATCAGCCGACCTAAACACGGGTCTAAATGTCGGAGCGATGACAAGTGAAGACGAAGAAACAGCTGGAGTATGGGCTGATACAAAAGCAGATGCTTCTGTGATGAAGAAAGAAGAAGAGGAAGAAACATCAGCCGACCTAAACACGGGTCTAAATGTCGGAGCGATGACAAGTGAAGACGAAGAAACAGCTGGAGTATGGGCTGATACAAAAGCAGATGCTTCTGTGATGAAGAAAGAAGAAGAGGAAGAAACATCAGCCGACCTAAACACGGGTCTAAATGTCGGAGCGATGACAAGTGAAGACGAAGAAACAGCTGGAGTATGGGCTGATACAAAAGCAGATGCTTCTGTGATGAAGAAAGAAGAAGAGGAAGAAACATCAGCCGACCTAAACACGGGTCTAAATGTCGGAGCGATGACAAGTGAAGACGAAGAAACAGCTGGAGTATGGGCTGATACAAAAGCAGATGCTTCTGTGATGAAGAAAGAAGAAGAGGAAGAAACATCAGCCGACCTAAACACGGGTCTAAATGTCGGAGCGATGACAAGTGAAGACGAAGAAACAGCTGGAGTATGGGCTGATACAAAAGCAGATGCTTCTGTGATGAAGAAAGAAGAAGAGGAAGAAACATCAGCCGACCTAAACACGGGTCTAAATGTCGGAGCGATGACAAGTGAAGACGAAGAAACAGCTGGAGTATGGGCTGATACAAAAGCAGATGCTTCTGTGATGAAGAAAGAAGAAGAGGAAGAAACATCAGCCGACCTAAACACGGGTCTAAATGTCGGAGCGATGACAAGTGAAGACGAAGAAACAGCTGGAGTATGGGCTGATACAAAAGCAGATGCTTCTGTGATGAAGAAAGAAGAAGAGGAAGAAACATCAGCCGACCTAAACACGGGTCTAAACGTTGGAGCGATGACAAGTGAAGACGAAGAAACAGCTGGAGTATGGGCTGATACAAAAACTGATGCTTCTGTAATGAAGAAAGAAGAAGAGGAAGAAACATCAGCCGATGTGAACACGGGTCTAAACGTTGGAGCGATGACAAGTGAAGACGAAGAAACAGCTGGAGTATGGGCTGACACAAAAACTGATGCTTCTGTAATGAAGAAAGACGAAGAGGAAGAAACATCAGCCGATGTGAACACGGGTCTAAACGTTGGAGCGATGACGAGTGAAGACGAAGAAACAGCTGGAGTATGGGCTGATACAAAAACTGATGCTTCTGTAATGAAGAAAGACGAAGAGGAAGAAACATCAGCCGACCTAAACACGGGTCTAAACGTTGGAGCGATGACAAGTGAAGACGAAGAAACAGCTGGAGTATGGGCTGACACAAAAACTGATGCTTCTGTAATGAAGAAAGAAGAAGAGGAAGAAACATCAGCCGATGTGAACACGGGTCTAAACGTTGGAGCAATGACGAGTGAAGACGAAGAAACAGCTGGAGTATGGGCTGACACAAAAGCAGATGCTTCTGTAATGAAGAAAGACGAAGAGGAAGAAACATCAGCCGATGTGAACACGGGTCTAAACGTTGGAGCAATGACGAGTGAAGACGAAGAAACAGCTGGAGTATGGGCTGACACAAAAGCAGATGCTTCTGTGATGAAGAAAGAAGAAGAGGAAGAAACATCAGCCGATGTGAACACGGGTCTAAACGTTGGAGCGATGACAAGTGAAGACGAAGAAACAGCTGGAGTATGGGCTGACACCAATGTGAATGCAGCAATTGTAGATAGTGAAGAGAAAAACAGTTCTACTTTGGGTGTTAACACAAACTTAGGTCTTGCGTCTTTAAGTGACGAAGAAACAGCTGCTTTATGGATTGGGCTAGGTTTAAACCTTGCCAGCATGTCTGCTGAAAAGCAAGACGAAAATTTTTCTTCATTAGGCTTAGACATTGACCTTGGTCTGCATGGCGAGAGCCTTATTTAATAAATTGAATTCTATAGCTTCTCTTTTTTGCGCAAGCCGAAATTCGCGACTTCAGCAAGTGCACTTCAGAAGCTAGTCTATGTAATAGAAAAGGAGCTCTGCGACGGCAGGGCTCCTTTTCTTGCATTTAAGGAGAAGTATCATTGCAGAGCTACAATAGAAGAAAGCCTTCAGTGCTCCTTAGCCAATCGTTTATCTTTCAAGCTTGGCATTCAGCAAGTTATCTATAAGAAATCACAACAATACTGTTTGTTTTTCCTGCAATAGCAATAAAAGTGATTCAGATTCAATGGCATTTTATATCGAGACGTTACTGTTTCCTTTTTAGACTATAGGGTAAAGAAGAATGGAATAAGGAAATGAATTTGAAAGGGGACTTTTTATGGGACACTATATCAGCACAGAAAACAATGTACAGATATATGCAGAAGATATTGGAGAAGGACAGCCGGTCATTTTCCTGCATGGCTGGCCATTGAATCATGAAATGTTTGAATATCAGATGAATGAGCTCCCAAAACACGGGTTCAGGTTTATTGGAATTGATTTGCGTGGTTATGGAAAATCAGATCGACCATTTAATGGCTATGATTATGATACGATGGCAGACGATATTCATGGTGTTATTCAAAAGCTTGATTTAAATAATGCTGTTCTTGCGGGTTTTTCAATGGGCGGGCCAATTGCTCTCAGATACATGTCGCGCTATAAAAGCGAAAGAATCTCAAAACTGCTGTTACTTAGTCCAGCTGCGCCTGTTTTCACAAAACGGGATGACTACCCTTTTGGAATGGAGAAAGAGGAGGTGGACACACTGATTGATCAGCTGAAAACAGATCGTCCACACGCAATTGCATCTTTTGGGGAAAAATTCTTTGAGAAAAAGCCTTCTGAAGAATTTCAACAATGGTTCTTAAATATGGCTGTTTCTTCATCTTCATATGGTACCATACACTCAGCTATTGCATTAAGAGATGAAGACCTGCGCAATGAGCTATCAGGAATTACAGCACCAACTGCGATCCTTCATGGCAAAAAAGATCAAATTTGCCCATATGATTTTAGCCTGCAGCTGGCCGACCAGCTTCCTAATGCAAAACTTGTTCCGTTTGAGGCTAGCGGTCACGGTGTTTTTCATGATGAACCTGAAAGGTATAATGAACAAATTCTTGAGTTCCTTCAATCTTCCTCCATACAGTAAGTGCAATGAAATAAATTCTATGAGGAGGTCTGGTGTGTGCCAGGTCTCTTTTTAAGTTTAGGTATGAAAATATCTGCATCGCTGAATTTTTTCTTGATTTATTTTGCCTAATCCATCATCATATAACTAATTCATGACGAAACAGAGAGGCGTTTAAAATGGCTAAAACATTTTATCATTTTTTAATGAAGTATAGACATCCGCAACCTAAAGACGAAATTAGTCAATTTGCTAATGACGCTTTCGATGACCATAGTTTTCCGAAGACATCTGAAAACTATGAAGAAATTAGCACATATTTAGAGTTAAACGGAAGTTATTTACGTAGTATGATGGTATTTGACGAGGCATGGGAACTATATCTGCTTTCTGAAGGTTAACATTTCTTTGTTTTTAGACAATCGAATATATAACAGTAGAACACTTCATTTAGGATGGAGTGTTTTTTGCTGTAATAAATCGATCCAGGTTGATTTAATGAAGCGAATTTTAGCGTTACTGCATATACTATCGTATTCAACAGTTGCGGCGATTCACGTGAGAGGATGGAGGAAATGAATAATCGAAAAGAATCTAAATATAAAATCGGCGATACTGTCGTCATTATCATATATGGTACGGTTGGTAAAATTACAGATGTAAAATGGCTCGATGATATGTATGTATATGAAGTAAACAAGAGTGAAGGACTTTTTGTAGAATCAAGCTTGCAATTGTTGGCTGATTATAAAGGGAATATTGTCGAAAAGGAGCATATCGATATCGAATATCAATATTTTTTCGGTGATTTAGTGCAGGTGAGAGGATATGGTGCCGATATTTTCAAAATTGTTGGCTTTCGGACAGAAATATGGAGATATAAAGAGGATGCTTGGGAAGATGTCATTTATGAGCTATCTAGAATCAATGATGGTGAGTGGCTGGAAGCTTCCGAAGAAGAATTAACACTTCTCGCAGATGCAGAAAGTGCCGAGGCTTTTATACAGAAGCTGGGATTGCTCTATTTAATGAACAAGAAAGAGAAATTGCCAGAGTTAAAGGAGACCAAAACCACCTTTCGAAAGGCTGAGAAAGAGCTTTTGGCAGGAAAACAGGATAAGCAGGAATTGATTGATGGACTCCTTGATATATATAATGACTACCAGATTTTATACAGTTTGTTTCAAGATGAAGAATATAAGTATATTATGCGGGTAATCATCAGAAAATTAAAAAACCTAGCAGAGAATGATGGGAAAAGTACCGTTTAATTAGAAAAATAGTTGTACCATACAGTATCCAACAAGCGGCAATCCGATTAAAAGAAAGCTTATGAACATGCTCGGCAGCCATTTTTCAATTGTTGTGATGATTCGGCTTTGCTCATTATTTACATCTTCAATAAACATTTCTGTTAAATAAGACAATTTTTTCATGAATATACCTCCGGTTAATTAAATTGTAAAAGCTGTATATGAATCTATCTTTATGACGCTTAGACAATTAATAGAACGAAAGATTTCGCTGCGTTTTCGGGATTTGTTCAATGATAGAGTAAAAAAAGGAATTTAATAGATATGAATCGAATATGTCTTGCATGAAACAGTTTCATCTGTCATACATTTGGTACAAAGGGGGCGTTGCTATGAGGGAAATCGAGGTATTTATTGATACGGAGGAGATCGCAGAGTTTTTCTTTCATGAGCTGGCTAAAAGGGGATATGTCCCAACTGAAGGTGAATTAGATGATCTTGCTGACATTACATTTGAATACTTGCTGCAAAAATGTATCATTGACGAGCAAATTGATGACGAATAACAATGCAGGATCTAAATGATATGGATTTTAATAGAAATGGCGAATAACCTCGCCATTTTTGCATTTTCATTGAAACTTATTTGTTTTTATCACGTATACATACAGAAGGTAAAACGTTTACTTATCTAATCGGGAGGTTTTGAGATGTCATTCTTTAATAAGATGCTGGCAAGTGTAGGGATTGGCTCTGCTAAAGTAGATACAAAACTTGAAAGTGACAAAGTTATGCCAGGCGGTGAAGTGAAGGGAATTGTTGAAATCAATGGAGGAAATACGGAACAGCAAATTTCAGACATATACTTAACGTTAAATACCACCTATATCAAAGAGTCGGATGACAAGAAATATAATGTGACAGGTCAAATTGAACGATATCATATTACAGAGGCATTCACATTAAATGCAAACGAGAGAAGAGAAATTCCATTTTCTTTTATATTGCCGTTGGATACACCTCTTTCTTATGGAAAAACAAAAGTTTGGCTGGCAACAGGGTTGGATATAAAAAATGCGGTTGATCCAACAGATAAGGATTACATCACAGTAGTTCCTAATGACCTCGTTAATTCTGTTTTACATGAGGTTTCTAACCTGGGGTTTCGGATTCGCGAAGTTGAATGTGAACAGGCACCGCGCCGTGTACGAGGACGACTTCCATTTATCCAAGAATTTGAGTTCGTGCCAACTTCCGGTCCCTTCCGAGGCCGTTTAGATGAACTTGAAATTGTATTTTTCCCTGTCTCCCTAAATCAGACAGAAATCATCATGCAAGTGGACCGAAAAGCAAGAGGGTTAGGCGGCTTTTTATCAGAAGCAATGTCTATGGATGAAACGAATTTGAGGTTAACGATTCACCAAAGCGATCTGCCAAATCTGCAGCAGAAACTGCAATCAGTCATAGCACAATATTCATAAGGCCAAAAAAAAGATGGGGCAGTGTCTCATCTTTTTTTTGTCAAAAATTGTTTCAATTCTATTTTGATCCTCATACATATTGTATAAAAATGAAATAATTGCTCGCATAGGCAAAAAGGATGTCAAATTTCTTTTTTGAATCGACAAAAGTAGAATATTTTTGATGAAGGATATGACAAGCAAAATCTCTAAATGTCTAGATAAGAAAGAACGTGTGATTAGGCAGTTTAGACGTTTGGAGGGATGAAGATGTTGAAGGAATTATCAAAAACAAGAAAAAAACAATTCGATGTCACTATTTTTCAAACACCAATATTCAATCAAAAAAAAGGGTATAAACAGGTTTATCGGATCGTGGTAGAAGGCGCAGACCATGATGATTGCTTAGGGTATGTATTCAAGAAATTTAACGTACTGGATCGACTGCCTGCCGATTTTCAAGGCAGATATATCACAACAGGTGATATCCTTTATATTGATGAAGGGCGTCACGGCCAGATGTATTATCAGCTTCAGCCAGGCGGCTGGCAAGTAATTAACCGAATTCATATCAGGTAATGATGTTTCCTAAGAGAAGGAAAAGTAGTCCCCTTCTCTTAGGAAGGCTTAAACAAATCCTCTAATTACTTATGTGATCCTGGTCCGTTCTTACGGCCACCGCTAGCGGAATATTCTTTACCATGAGCCTCTTGTTCAGCAATAATTGCCTCTTCAGGAATATGATTATTTTTCTTCGGTGAATTAATTCTATTACGATGTTTTTTACCCATCTGGCATCCCCTTCCTTTTATTACAAATGTATTTTTATTAGTGAACTGTGCATATCTCACATGAATGGGAGAAGCTATCATTAGGTTGCCCAGGAAGAGGATTCTCATTCTGCCGCCTGGAGGTTTCGCCTAAGGAATGTATATGGTATATTGTGATTGTACAACCAAGTTTACATAGTTAGAAATTGGGAGGTTTTTTACAATGAGTGTACATATTGGAGCAAAAGAAGGCCAAATTGCTGAGACGGTGTTATTGCCGGGAGATCCGCTCAGAGCAAAATATATTGCTGAAACATTTTTAGAAGGTGCAGAATGCTATAACGAAGTCCGTAATATGTTCGGATATACAGGCACGTACAAAGGAAAACGTATTTCTGTGCAGGGTACGGGCATGGGAGTACCATCCATTTCAATTTATATCAATGAATTGATGAACAGCTACAATGTCCAAAACTTAATCAGAGTAGGCACATGCGGAGCGATTCAAAAGGATGTTAAGGTAAGAGACGTCATCTTGGCGATGACGGCATCCACAGATTCTCAAATGAATAGGCTTACTTTTGGCGGTGTGGACTATGCCCCTACAGCGAACTTCGATCTCTTAAAGAAAGCTTATGATTCCGGTGTAGAAAAGGGTCTGAACTTAAAGGTAGGAAATGTCTTCACGGCTGATATGTTTTATAATGATAACTCTGAGCTGGAAAAATGGGCTAAATACCAAATTCTTGCGATTGAAATGGAGACAGCTGCTCTTTATACGCTTGCAGCAAAACTGGACCGCAAGGCATTGTCTGTGTTAACAGTCAGCGATCATATTTTAACCGGAGAAGAGACAACAGCAGAAGAAAGACAAACGACCTTCAATGAAATGATTGAAGTAGCTTTAGAAGCAGCAATTAAAGAATAAGCAAAAAAGAACTGGCCGCTTGGCCGGTTTTTTCTTTTGCATTCAGATAGGTTGGATTGACTGTAGGATTAATTAATGGCTCTTTGATTTATACATTTCTTACCATTAACGACATTTTTCGCATTCAGATCATGATCGTGCTAAAATAGAGTGGAATGATTTAGACGGAAATAGGTGAGAAAATGAAAAAACAACTAATGCTCCTTGGATTGCTATGCATTCTTCTTTCGGGATGCAGTCAATTAAACGGTTACTTAGAGAACATTCCATTCATCGGAAATGGGAATAACAACGGTTCACATGACAATGTAGATCCTGTGCAAAATGACGATAAACAACAATCAGAAGAAGAAGAAAATACAGAAACGCCTCAACAGGAAGCTATTGAAGACGACGCTGCGAATGACGAATCAGCAAACCAAGAGAACAATCTTGTTTTAGAAGCCTCATTCTTTAATCATATTAAGGTTGTCGATGGAAAAAATTATATACAGAATCCAGAAAACGTTATGGCATTAGTAAATAAGGATTATTATTATGTAGAAAAATATACACCTGCTGACCTGGTTCGGCCGAATGTTGAATTCTCTTTTGGAGATCAGGATATAGAGAAAAGTTATATGCGCGAGGAAGCTGCTGGTGCTCTTGAGAAAATGTTTGCACAAGCAAAGAATGAGGGCGTTAATTTATTCGCTGTTTCTGGTTATCGTTCATATTCCAGGCAAAACGATCTTTTTAAAGCAGAGGTAGCTAAGGTTGGGGAAGAACTGGCCGCACAAACAGTTGCATATCCAGGAAGCAGTGAACATCAATCAGGTCTGGCGATGGATATTTCAAGCCATAGTGCAGATTTTCTGCTAACAGAACAATTTGCAGAGACTGCTGAAGGGAAATGGCTTGCAGATCATGCACACTTGTTTGGCTTTATTCTGCGTTATCCAAAAGGAAAAGAAGATATCACAGGATATAGCTTTGAACCTTGGCATTATCGGTATGTAGGCATAGAAGGTGCCAAAGTAATATTTGAAAAAAATCTTACTTTGGAGGAATACTTTAATCTGGTAAAAAAAATATAAACAATTAGCTTAGCCTCATCAATCAGCTCCTGATAGTGATTGAACAGGAAGCTTTTGGAATTATTAACATCACTTCATTCATGCAATAATAACGCTACAAGGATCATTCTGCCTGTAATGATTTTATTATCAAAATGTTAGATGATGGTGTATAATTTGTACAAGTTTTTATTACGTATTCTTTAGTGAATAAGTATGATTTTTTTGTTAATCACAGTGAAAAAATGGTATTCTATTCAAAAGAAGTTCGTTACCTAATGGTTATATGAAAGTGGTGAATGATTTGCAGGATGAGAATTTAAATCAAGATTCAACAGAAAAGCAATCAAGCTTTATCAAGATGAAAAAATTCCAATTTGTTATGCTTTTATTTTTAGTTGTATTTCTTTCTGCGGGGATAACAACTTTTGCTTTAGCATTTGGGGATGAAAAAGCAGTAAGTGTTGGAAATGAAACAAGCAGAAGTGAATTTGATAAATTATATACGGCTTTTGATACATTGAAAGATGGCTACTTTCAAGACGTAGAAGATCAAACGCTAATAAACGGTGCAATTAATGGAATGTTAGAGTCTTTGGATGATCCATATTCAGATTATATGGATGTGGAGGAAGCGAAAAACTTCCATGAGAGCATATCTTCCTCTTTTGAAGGAATTGGAGCAGAAATTACGGAACAGGAAGGTTCTATTGTCATTGTTTCACCTTTAAAGGGTTCTCCAGCAGAGAAGGCTGGATTAAAACCTAACGATATCGTATTATCAGTCGATGGAGAAAGTATTCAAGGAATGAGTTCAACCGAGGCAGTGCTGCTTATACGCGGTGAAAAAGGGTCGACAGTTGAGCTTTCGATCCAGCGGGCTGGCACAAACGAACCAATTACAATTCCAATTGTCCGCGATACGATTCCAATTGAAACGGTTTATGGAGAAATGATTGATGATGAAATCGCAAAAGTGCAGATTACATCGTTCTCAGAACAAACCGGTCAGGAATTAGTTGAAACATTAAACAACCTTCAAAATGAAGGAATGAAGGGACTAGTTCTGGATCTAAGACAGAATCCTGGCGGCTTATTGGATCAAGCGATCTTAATTTCAAGTTTATTTGTTCCTGAAGGGGAAATTTTATTCCAGATTGAAGATCGTGAAGGTAACCGAGAAGCAGTACAGTCGACTGCACAAGAAAATACTGATATGCCTTTAGTCGTTGTCATTGACCAAGGAAGTGCAAGTGCTTCAGAAATTTTAGCAGGTGCCGTTCAGGAATCTGCAGATATTCCGCTAGTTGGTCAAAAATCATTCGGAAAAGGCACAGTGCAGCGTGCACAAGATTTTACTGACGGATCGAATATGAAGTTTACGACTGAAAAATGGCTGACACCTGATGGCAACTGGATCCATACAAAAGGTATCCAGCCAGACTATGAAGTTGCTTTGCCGGATTATGCTTCATTGCCATATGTTAGTCCAGATCTTGAATTGAAGATATCCTCTTCTTCAACACAAGTTCAGTCTGCACAACAGATGCTGGCAGCACTAGACTTTGATCCAGGCAGAACGGACGGCTTTTTCGATGAAAAAACAGAAGCAGCCGTAAAACAATTTCAACAATCTGTTCAACTTGAAGAGACAGGCGTTCTAACTGGTCAAACGACACTGCTGCTGATGGAAGAGTTAAGAGCATTAATTGACAAAAACGATACGCAAATCTTAAAGGCAACTGAAATATTAAAAGAAAAACTAAATTCTTAATTTACTGCTCCTCACCATCAGGTGGGGAGTTTTTTTATCCAAACAGCCTTTTGAAAGTACAACATCATAAGTTGATTCTTCTTTAAATATTTTGTTTTTATCACTGGGGTTCTTATAGGTAAAAGGTTCGTTTTTAATAGATAGCGTATAGAAATCACTGTCCTGTATAACAATGGTAAAAGAAGGGTTTTATAAACGAACTTCAGAGGTGAGCTGTTATGAAAAAAAGAGTATGTCTCTTAATGATATTCACCATGGTGATTTTGTCAGGCTGCTTAAATGGCGATCATTTATCAGAAAAAGAATCAGAGCCTTTTCATTTTTCTTCAAATCATAAAAACTTTCTATTAATAGGAGTTGACAGCAGGGGAGAAGAAGAATCCCGTTCGGATGCAATCCTTGTTGCCCGCTATGAGCCGAAGGATAATACAATGAAGATTGTATCGCTCATGCGTGACAGCTATGTCAAAATTCCTGATTACCCTTTTGAATATAGTAAATTAAATCATGCTTATTATTTAGGGGGCAAAGAGTTATTAAAGGAAACCATTCAAGATAACTTTGGAATTGTTATTGATCATACTGCGGTCATTGATTTTAATGGATTTGCCAGTATGATGGATATTCTTGCTCCTGATGGTATAGAGGTTGAAGTGTCACAGCAGCTGATTGATGATATGGGGCTGGATGTGGCTCCCGGGAAACAAAAGCTTAATGGTGAACAGTTACTCTCTTATGTTCGCTTTCGCCATGATGCCAAAAGCGACTTTGGCAGGGTTGACCGTCAGAGAGAGGTGCTAGTTTCAATTAAAGACCAAGTGATGGAGCAATTTACAACTCCAGAAGGGCTTGTGAAATTTCCGGAAGTGCTCAATGAAGTCTTAAACTATGTGGATACAGATTTAAACTTTGAAGAAGCATTTTCAATTGGTGCTTCCTTTTTACTTAATCCAATTACAGAAGTTGAAACCTTAAGAGTTCCTGTAGCTGACAGTTACGAGAACAAAAGCTACAAGCATGCAGGGGCTGTACTGGAAATGAATCTGGAAGAAAACACAGAAGCTTTAAAACAATTTTTCAATGAGATTAAACAAGAAGAAATTATGAGACAAGAGCATAATGAAAAAGAAAATTGAACAATGGTGCAGGGAAGAAAACAAAAAAATGTAGGGATATCTGAATTTCGGATAGTAGAGTTCAAAAATATATGATACATCGAGTCTGGGACATAAGTATTTAACAGACCCAGAGAACCGAATGGTTAGGGAGTCACCTTTCTAATCATTCGGTTATTTATTTATGATTATAAAATACATTTTATTAACATGAGTGAAATGGAGCGGAGGACACTCGACTCCTGTGGGCAATAGAGGAAAAGGTGAGACCCCGCAGGAGCTTCCTCCCCACGGAAAGCGAGGGTCTGCAGTGCAATGGAACGGACTAGTTTAAATATCCAAAACCAAGATATATTGAATATTCTTATTTTAGAAAGAATAATTTCATTTTGTCCCAGCTTCTTTTTTATTGCTGCTAAAATTTTTTCTTCATTATAATGTCAGCTGGAATTTTCGATTTGTTATGTGCTTTTTTTATGAGATAAATTATTTGTAGGTCGCCGGCAAAACCTTTAAAATGATTATTTAGAGTCTCATAATAAAAAATGGATGTTTAGAATAATGAGGTGATTTCTTGAGGCAGATTGTTCAGCTTGATGGACACATTAGACAGGAAGTTGCTGAAATAGAATGCAAATGGGAAAAGGTTGCAAGAGAGTTTTCTGCTTACTATGATCAAAAGTTTTGCATGTTCAATGAAGAATTGATTATAGAAGTCATAAGAAACCAAAAAGGCAAACTAGCTGCACAAACAGATATTATTACGCCATATTATGAATCTTATTTAGAAATTGGTATAGAAAGTGAAGATGAATACTATCCGAACGCTTATATCCCTATTTGGAAATGCAAACAAGAGACATTTCAAAGAGTTGGTTATCTTACAAATCGTACAATAACAGAACTGGGCGAGATTCTACATGAAATGATAAAAGAAATGCTGGAAGATAGAGAGGGAAATGGAGATTACAATGAATAAAACAGAAATTTATATTCTATCAGGTTTCTTAGGGAGCGGGAAAACAACGCTGCTTAAGCAGCTGCTTCTAGAGGAAAAAGAGAAGGGAAGAAAAACAGCTGTCTTAATGAATGAGCTAGGAAAAGTATCGATTGATTCTGATGCTGTCGATACAGATGTCCCTTTAAAAGAGCTTCTTGATGGGTGTATTTGCTGCACCATCCAAGACAAGCTCGAGGCACAGCTTCAAGAACTTTTAGTTATGGAAAAACCAGAGGTCATCTATATTGAATCAACGGGTGCAGCTCATCCAATTGAAGTGCTGGATGGCATCCTGTCTCCTATTTTTGCCGATCAATTATGGGTAAAGGGCATTATCTCAGTCTTAGATGGTCAGCTTTGGTTAGAGAGAAGCAGTCTTAGCCCTCAAATCAGACAGCTGCTTGTTGAACAAGTTAAACATTCAGATTTGCTGCTTTTGAATAAAGCAGATCAGCTGACAGAAGCGCAGCAAGGTCAGCTGGTTTATGACGTGCAAGCAATAAATCCAAATGTGCTTGCCTTGTTGACCACATATTCAAAAGTACCAATGGAAAAGGTTCGAAACTTATCTGCCAGCAAAAGAGCAGAAAGTGAAACAGCTCATGTTAAGCAAGATTTAAATTTGGGCACGTTTGTTTATACGTTTAAAAGGTCTGTACACCGTGAAGGATTTATAAATTTTCTACAGAGTTTGCCTGATACAATATATAGAATAAAAGGATACATTCAATTCACCAATTCTCCGTATCCCGAGCTTTTCCAATATTCGTATGGGATGCCAATTTTTCTGCCTGAAAACATGAAGATGCCATTAAATATGGTGTTTATTGGTGAACAGATTGATTGGCAGGACATACAGTCTCAACTGGAGACTCTCTCTGCTGATTAATCTATATGAGGTTTTAATTCATATCAAAAGGGAATGACTTCAATAAAAGGAGTGGATCTCAGTATGCCGTGGAGCAAAAATGATTATCCTGATGCCATGAAAAACCTAGACCCTAAAGTAAGAAATAAAGCGATTGAAATTGCAAATGCATTGTTGGATGAAGATTATGAAGAAGGACGAGCTATTCCCATTGCCATCGATAAAGCCAAGGAATGGAAAGAAAACAGAGAATAACTAAATATATAACGAATAGTCTCTCTTATGTTTAGGGAGACTTTTAATATGAAAACAATATATAGGTTAACGTTCATACTGACAGTCATGTTGTTCTTTTTCCTGAATATCAAAATGCTGGAAGGAGTGGCATCTACTCACGGATTGGGCTATCATATTGAAATGCTTGAGTGGGACCAAGTTAATAAACAGCTCCCCAAATTCAGTAAATTTCATGTGTTGGATACAGAGTCGGGAAGAATGTTTGAAGTGCAAAGAAGAGCGGGTTCTCAACATGCAGATGTTCAACCGCTGACAGCAAAAGATACAAAAATAATGAAAGAAATTTATGATGGTCAATGGAGCTGGCGAAGAAGGTCCATTATTGTCATAACAAAAGACAGATGGATTGCAGCATCCATGCATGGCATGCCGCATGGAGCTGGTGCGTTGCCTAATAATTTTCCGGGGCATTTTTGTATTCATTTTTATGGAAGTACAACTCATCGTACGAATGAGATGGATTTATCACACAAATTAATGATCTTCAAAGCATCGGGCAGATTATATCCCTATTTAACATTTGCAGATGCCAAAGAAGTGATAAACTCTTATATAACAGGGTTAAAAGAACATGATGAACAGATTGCAGAGTTTATCTCTTTACAGAAAACAAATTGGAATAAGCTTTTTCCAAAGATTGAAAACGCTAAGGTATCCAGCGTTCAGCTTCCGGATGAAATCCACGATCAGTCAGAATTAGTACTTGAGGTACCAACGAAAATCGAATGGTATGTAAAGAATCATGGAAGGCAAGTATTTACCGGAAAGATCGTTCTTGTTCGATTTTCACCCGCTGGACCATGGAAAGTAAATTCTGTACAGTTTTTAGAAGATCATAACCATTTTAATGGAAACATAAACTAAAGAAATAAGCTTGAGAGACGATCTCTCAAGCTTATTTCTTCTCTCCAAATGCTATAAATGTTTTTTCATCTTCCACTAACCCACATGCCGCACACTGCACTTTATAATCTGGGCCTTTATACGGAATATGAAATGGTGATAGATTATTGGCTGAATATTCTTCTATTGTTTCACCAGACGCAGGATCCATTTTAACTGATTTGGAAACTTGTTCAATAATATTGAATCTGCTGCGATTTGTTTTACAGTTCGGACAACAATACGGTGCATTCATCTGATAAACCTCCTTTCTTACCCTATCTTTTTATAGAGCTCTTTTAGGATAATTTTTCTTTTTGAAAAAAAGTCTAGTTGATTGGAGCAGAAGATGCGAGACTCCTGCGAGAGGAGTGGAACAGGTGAGTCCCTACAGGAGCGTAAGCTAAGAGAATGCTCACTCCGCCCCGCGGAAAGCGGGCATCCTGGAGCGGAAATCAACTTCTACCTTTAAATCGAAATCAGCCTTTAAAAAAGATGTTGTGAGACAGCTCTCCTTATATTTTGCATTCCTTCTTTTATTTATGTGAAAATACTAAGAGGAAAGAAAAGAACGTAAAAGGGAGAATAGCGATGAATTACGAAAATTTATTGATTCAATACAGAAGTCTTTGGCAAAATCGTCAATTAACTGGAAGTGATCGTACTCCGGAAGAAGTGCTTAAGATGGCAATCCAACGCGAACTTTTAGATGAAAACGCACATCCCCGCGTACGCAAGTCAATATATGAAAAATTCTACTTTGCTATAAAGAGAATAAATGAGTCAAACTTAAAAGCAACAGACAAAGATGTGCTTATTACAATCCATATTACAATTTTGGATCAAATAAAATCTTACAACACAGATCAATAATAGTTCACAATTTACACACAAAAAAGGGTTATAGTAAATGCATATAGTTACAAAGGGGAATTGGGAGATGCCAGTAATCAAAGCCTTGTTTTTAGGTATTTCTTTGCTAGTCTTGCTAACATCGTGCAGCAATAATACATATGAGCCTATTCCAACTGATATTTCACTTGCGGCAACCGTCAATATTAAGGATATGTCTGTCACATTCATTGATGTAGATAAACGTAGCATTATAACAGAATGGCAGCTCGAAAAACCTTATACTGGAGGTCTTATTTTTCCAGATGGAGATTCTTTGTTATTGTATGGAAAAGAAGTGGAAACAGCAGATTTGTTTTCTTTAAAATCGGGTGAAAAAAAGGCGGGCTGGGAAACGGGTAAAGGAATTGTCAATGCCAGAGTTATAAATGATACGAAAGAAGTTGCTCTTGTGAATAAGAATGAAAACGTAGTGCAATTTTATACGTTTGATGGAGATAAACTGGCAGAAGCGGAAACAGATTCTTCTCCACTCTCCATTGTGGTAGGGGATGCAGACGAATTATTTGTAGTAAGTTCTAAAAATGAAACATTAACAAGAGTAAATGTACAAACGAAAAAAACAATTGGCAGTTATGCGATTCATGGTGCTGCGTCCGGTGCGCTTCTTTTAGAGCAGGAAAACCAGTTCTGGTTAGGTGGCCATGGTGAAGGGGCAACGATCGAAAAGAATATTCATGTGTATAATGCCGATGACGGAGAATTGATAAAAAAAATTGCTGCCCCTGTTATGCCGATTAATTTCCTCCAGTATGAGCAGTATGTATTTGTTCTAAGCCACGGATCGAGTCAGCTCTATAAGATGGATCTTGAGGGTAACATAATAGATACGGCTAGAGTTGGAGCAAACCCGTTTGAATTAGCTTTAACTTCAGCCGATGAACTCCTCGTTGCTGGCTATGACAGTAATGATTTGTATTTTATCGATCCTGAGAATTTAGAGGAAGAAGATATATTAGAAGTAGGAAATGGGCCATTTACTATTGTATTAAGGGTGAAGACAGAATGAGCAGCGTTAACGTATTAATCATTGATGATGAAGCCGATATGAGACATTTAACCGAAATGTATCTTGCGAATTCTGGATTTTTATGTGTGTCAGCCGGCAGCGGCAAGGAAGCCTATGAAGTAATGGAGAAACGAAAGATTGACTTAATTATTCTTGATATTATGATGCCTGGTGAGGATGGCTTTAAGGTTTGTGAGAACTTAAGAAAGAAATATGATACGCCCATTATCTTTTTATCCGCTAAAGGAGAAGAATGGGATAAAGTGAAAGCTCTGCAATTGGGCGGTGATGACTATATCGTGAAACCGCTGAGTCCAGGAGAGCTTGTTGCTAGAATGCATGCGGTTTTAAGAAGAACTGGACTTTCAAAGCAGGAATCCTCTCTGCATCAATTAGGAAAAATCAGTTTAGATAAAAAAGCCCGCAAAGTAATGGTTGATCATCGGACGGTCAATCTTACATTAAAGGAATTTGAGTTGCTTCTTTTTTTTATGGATCATCGAAATCAGGCTCTTTCAAGAGAACAGCTTCTGCAGCATGTATGGGGAATAGATTATGAAGGCAGCTTGAGAACAGTAGATACTCATGTAAAAACATTGAGGATGAAGCTGCAGGAGGGTGACTATATTGAAACAGTTTGGGGCGTAGGGTACAAGCTAGAGGTGCCTTCTGCATGAAGCACCTAACCAATACATTAGCAAAAAAACTATGGCTTACAGTTACAGCAGCCATTTTAATAACCATTCTCTATTCCTATTTTCTTTCTTATTTATTCTATGAAAAGCTTTATGTAGAAGATATTGAAAAATCCTTGCTTGATGAGGGTATGGCCCTTGCAAAAGACTATGAGGGAGGGCCATTAACGGAAGAGCTTAAGGAACAGGTTGAGTGGTATAACACGAAATCAGATTCAGAGGTTTTTATCGTCAGCAACCCTCGGGAGTTAAGTGCTTGTTTGCCTTTTGACATTGATTATGAATCCCTGATTGGTGAAGAAGAACGAGAAGAGCTTCTGCAGGGGAATCCGGTTTATAAAGAAGGATTTGAGGAACGCTTTGATCGAAACATTATGGGTGTCGTTATCCCTCTTTTGGACGATGATCGTTTAGAAGGAATTATTTATATTTATTTGCCGTTGGCCAAAATTACAGAAATTACGCAGGATTTTGCTTACCTTTGGATGATCGCTTCCTTTCTATTTTTAATTGTTGCATTAGGTTCAGGTGCATGGCTGGTCAAAAGACTAACAATGCCATTATTAGAAATTACGCAGGCTGCCGATTCAGTTTCAAAAGGGAATTATGGTGTTCATTTGAACATTCAATCGACGGATGAAATTGGTGAGCTTGCTTTTGCTTTTAATCATATGGCAGATTCAATTAGACGAGAAGATGAAAGGAAGAGAGACTTCCTCGCAAATGTATCCCATGAACTTCGGACTCCTATCTCATATGTAAAAGGCTATAGTGATGCATTAATGACAAATATGTTCACAACTGAGGAAGAGAGGATTAGATACTTAAGTCTTATCCACCGGGAATCTGGAAGGATGGAGAGACTAGTTGGTGATCTCTTAGATCTTTCGAAGCTGGAGACAGATGAATATCGATTAGAAATGATGCCTCTGCCTCTTGCTCAGTTAATTGAAGATGCTATTCAAAAATATGGGTCAACACTCAAAGAGAAAAAACTATCATTAATGAAGGATTTAGATCCGGAGGTCATTATTAATGGAGATGAAGGGCGAATCGAACAAGTAATCCAAAATATAATGGATAATGCGATCCGATATACAAATGAAGGCTGTATATCAATTTCACTATATAGTTCAAAGAATGGATGTTGTGTTGAAGTAACTGATACGGGGGCAGGAATCCCGGAAGAGGACCTTAAAAAAGTGAAGCAGCGTTTTTATCGAGTGAATAAGGCGCGAACCCGCACTGATGGTGGGACTGGTTTAGGACTGGCTATTGCAGAGAAGCTTGTGCAGTTACATGGCGGAGAACTGCAAATTACAAGCGAAGTGAATAAAGGTACAACCGTAAAAATAGCGCTTCCTTCCATTTAATAGGAAAAAGGCTTTAAGCTTGTCTTTAATCGGCAAGCTTTGTTACATAGGTGTAATAATCGTAACTCCAGATCTGGTCCTAAAAACCTGTCAATGCTCATTTCTTAGTATATAATTGGTATTCTCATACGTTCATTGCCAATTTAGTATAATAGAACCTTAGGATAATTAACCAGAAGAGTTTGAGAAAAACATAGATGGCTACTATGTTTTTCTCATTGCTTCAAATGAAAATCATCGTTTATGTTCTATCAATATACCTATTTGTTAAATCCTCCCTGAATTATTACGGAAAAACCCGTGGTATGATGATTCTGCAAGCAAGACAGCACAAAAAACTTTACAGATATCAGGGAGGAAACAATAGATGAATAAAAAAATGATTTTTTCAGTCGCAGCAGCAGCAACACTATTAATGTCAGCACCTGGGATCAATAAAGCAGATGCTGCTTCACCAGTACAAGCAAAAGTAGAAACAAAAGTGTATCACTATCAAACTAGTAACGTGAATTTTGAACAGATCAATAGCATTCTTCAAAAATATATGAAAAACTACTATAATTTAGATTTGAATGCATTGCTTCAAAAAACAGCAATTCAGCAGCAAGCTAAACAAGAAACCGTAGTAAAAACACCAGTACAAACTGAAAAGCCAAAAACAGAAGCACCGGCAAAAACACCAGTACAAACTGAAAAGCCAAAAACAGAAGCACCGGCAAAAACGCCAGTACAAACTGAAAAGCCAAAAACAGAAGCACCAGTAAAAGCACCAGTACAAACTGAAAAGCCAAAAGCAGAAACACCAGCAAAAGCACCAGTACAAACTGAAAAGCCAAAAGCAGAAACACCAGCAAAAGCACCAGTACAAACTGAAAAACCGAAAAAAGAAACAACTGCACCAGCAGCAAATACGCAAACAAAAGCTCCAGCTCAATCAAACACAACAACAGCAGCGAAATCTCAAGTATCTGCTTTCGAACAGCAAGTGCTTGATCTGACGAATGCTGAGCGTGCAAAATATGGTGTGCCTGCTCTGAAGCTTGATACTGAACTAAGCAAGGTTGCGCGTGAAAAGTCAAATGATATGAAAACTAGAGGTTACTTTGATCATAATAGCCCAACTTATGGTTCACCATTCGATATGATGAAGCAGTTTGGCATTACTTATAAAACTGCAGGTGAAAACATTGCTATGGGTCAGCGTTCTCCTCAGGAAGTAGTAACTGCATGGATGAACAGTGAGGGTCACCGTAAAAATATCTTAAACGCAAACTTTACACACCTTGGTGTAGGTCATGTTGCAGATGGCAACTACTGGACTCAAATGTTTATCGGTAAATAACAGCTAAATACTAGGCTTGGACAGTCGTATTTACCAAGACCATAGAAGAGGCTGGGACATCATATTTAACACACCAATAGAACCGAATGGTTAGGAAGTCATCTTTCTAATCATTCGGTTTTTTTATTTATGAATATAAAAATATATTTTATTAACATGAGTGAAATGGAGCGGAGGATCCTCGACTCCTGTGGGCAATAGAGGAAAGGGTCAGACCCCGCAGAAGCTTTGCTTCGAGGAAGCTCAGCTTGCTCCCCACGGAAAGCGAGGGTCCGTAGCGCAATGGAACGGACTTGTTTAAATTCCTAAAACAAAATGTTGAATATTCGTGTTTTAGAAATATTAATTTCGTTTGTCCCAGATTCCTTTTTCGTTATTTTAGAATATACCTAATTTTGGTTTTGTCTCAACCTCTATTTTCCCCTGCTTTCTGTACCCATTAAAGCTTTGTAAATTCGATCTCAGAAAACTGAGCATCAATATTTTTAGGTAATTTTATTTCAAGGATGCCATCTTGAAAGTTTGCTTTTGAACCTTTCCGTTTAACTATAGCAGGCAATGTGATGGTTGTTTTATCCTCAAAGGATGGAATGGCCTCAATTATCATTTGATTCGAAGTATGATATAACCTCATTTGATGCAGCCAGTCTTCGTCTTTAATAAAAACTTTTACATACACATCATCATGAGTCTCAAATACTGAAGTGTCCAGCTTTAATGATGCTTGCTCTTTTTTCGAACCGGCATTCTCATTACCGAAACCGCCAAAAAAATCATTAAAGTTTGGCATGCCATTTGATTGCTGGGGAAAAACATTTCCCATTATATTATGAACATATTGATTGATTTCTTCCGGTTTCATATTCTTTAAATCCTGGAAATTATTTTTCATTTCTTTATTAAAAGGAAATAAATTCCATGGAAACATTTAAATCATCCTTTCAAAGAAGCAAAAACTGTAAATCGTCTAGAGTACTTGTTTTTGCAGGCAAGTTTTCATCAAACACAGTAAAGCAATTATGATGAATTTACTTGATCTATACTTGATAATCTATGCATTTGTACCATTTTTTGTACGTCAAAACCCGTGATAATTTTTAAACTTTAACCGTTTTTGTTGCATATATAAGCTGTACTTACTAGTATAATGATAGTAGGTCTGTACAATAAAAAACAAAACGGGGTAATTATTTGTGGGAAAGAGAACAGCTTTAATTACAGGAGGAGCGACTGGAATCGGTAAGATGGCTGCAATTAAGCTCGCACAAGAAGGCATTAATCTCGTTATAAATTATCGTAACAGTCAGTACGAAGCTGAACAGCTTTGTCAGCACCTAACAACTGTATATAACACAGAGAATATTTGTATAAGGGGAGATATTGCCAACAGCAATGACTGTGAAATCCTGACCTCTCAAGCATTAAAAGAATTTAACTCAATTGATATTCTTGTTCACAATGCTGGTCCCTATATTCATGAAAGAAAAAAGATGACAGATTATTCATTAGAGGAGTGGAGATACTTAGTAGACGGCAACTTAAATGCTGTATTCTATCTATCGAAATTACTCATTCCGCAGATGAGAAACAATCAGTGGGGAAGAATAATCACCATTGGATTTGATCGTGCGGAAGCATCCTCTGGCTGGATCTATAGATCTGCTTTTGCTGCGAGTAAATCGGCTGTTGCGTCATTAACTAAAACAATAGCAATGGAAGAAGCAAAATACGGCATCACGGCAAATATGGTTTGTCCTGGAGATATAGTTGGCGATTGGAAAGAGAAAGAGATCGAAGACGCTATTTCTATAAAGGATGTGAACACGCCTGTTGGGAGACCTGGAACGGGCGAAGATATAGCAAGATGTATATGTTTTTTAGTTGAAGATAAGTCCAGCTTTATTACAGGAAGCATCATTCCAGTTACAGGCGGAAAAGATGTATTAGGGAAGATACATAGGTTATAATCGTCTATCAGCTTAATTGTTTGAAATATAGGATTTAGTAATAAAAATAAAAGTATTGGTAGTACTGATTCACATAAAAGCATAAGTCATGTTTTTCCCCTTCTTTCATATAGTATACGAATGAGTGAATGAGGGGAGAGATATAGCATGGCTTATCACGGCTCAAAAGGCTGGTATATCATGGAATTAAAAAAAAGAGGAATTCGTAAACACCCGATTGAAGCAAAGAAGCTTGAGCTATATAAAACGTTTGTGGTGCGTAAAATCTATTTAGACATGATTGCTAAATATGAAAAGAAAGATTAAATCAACAGAAAAAGCAGGCGAGTTAGGACTCAGCCTGCTTTTTTATATTTATGCTTCTAACAAATGAGAGCTATCATCAATAGCCGCAGTATTTGTTCTTAATACATGCAATGTATACAAATCTTTTGGAATTTCGTATAAATTATAAGTTGCGTCATTTGCATTTAATTGCTGTAATAATGATTTTCTTGTTTCATTTGCCTTAACAACATACGGCAGTTTTTCAGCAGCCTTCTGAGAGCGGATATTTTCCACCCGTATTCTCATATAGATCGTTTCAATGCCCAGCTCGTAAAATAATTCTTCAAAAAAGGCATCTTTCGCTAATTTATTATAGCCTTTTCCATGATACTCTTTTCCAAGCCAAGTGCCTAAAAATCCTGCATTTTCCTGAACATCAAAAAGATTGATTGTGCCAATTGGAGAACCCCACTCATCAAGAATGGTGCGTGATATAAGTTCACCGCGTTCTTCAGCTTCAATCGTTTGTTTCGTTAAAAATAAAAATTCATCATCAGAGTATGCTTTTTGGCGCACGAAAGGGAAGACATCTGGGTGCGTCATTAATTCGTACAAATCATGGCAATCTTGAAGATCGCGTTTCTTAAGCATGGGGGATCCCTCCAAACTGAGGACAGTCCTTCTCCACGTCAAATAGAGAATTCGGTCCACCCTCGAAATTTTTTGTAAAGTTGCTAAAAAATTTCGGGGTGGGAATCGAACCCACTAGAACCAGCTTAACTGGTGGCGCACCATTTGCCTTCCCTATATACTACTGCTTTTATTAAAAAACCAAAAAGTAAAATTGCTCCCTTTTAAAGATCATCGTCTCTGTATTTTCATTACTATCGTATAATACTAAAAAAAATTGAAAAAGGGAATAGGTTTTTTTCTTATTTTTTTCATCATTTTTTGGCATTTTTCAACAAATAAAATTTGTGGCTTTTTAGCAAAAAATGTTGCTTTCTAATAGGTGAGAAGGGCAAATAGTTAATGATAAATCATTTCACCGCTGATCATCGTCCAGATTGGTTTTGCAGAAAAATGAAAAGGATGGGAACTCCATAACACAAGATCTGCATCTTTTTTTGGTTCAATGCTGCCAAGCCGATGATCTATTCTTAAATTCCTGGCAGGTAAGATCGTTATTCCTTCTAAGGCTTTTTGTTCAGTTAGTCCTTCTCTGACGGCAACTGCAGCACAAACATTTAAATATTGAATTGGTGTGTAGGGATGGTCGGTTGTGATGGATACTTCAACCTGGCGATCTGCAAGCTCTTGATATGTTTTCCATGTTTTGTTTTTTAACTCAATCTTTGACCTTCTTGTTAGTGTTGGACCGACAGAAACTTTTAAACTCTGATTCTTGAGCTCATCTGCAATGAGATGTCCTTCTGTACAATGTTCAATACGCAAATCAAGATTAAATTCCTCCGCAAAACGCAACGCCGAAATAATATCATCTGCACGATGAGCATGTACCCTAACAGGTATTTCTCTTTTAAGCGCCTGAATGATTGGCCGAAGACGGATGTCTTCAGGATTGTCAGCGTAAAAAGCAGAATAAAAGGCTTCACGGAGCATTCCCATAATGCCCATTCTTGTTATAGACTCTTTATTACCATGGCTATGCATTCTTTTAGGATTTTCGCCTAATGCAACCTTTAGTCCTGCTGTTTCCTGAACAAGCATTTTTTGAATATTTTTGCCATGCGTTTTTATAACTGAGGTTGTACCTCCGATTACATTGGCACTTCCCGGCATAATATGGACGGTTGTTATCCCATATTTTATTGCATCAGAGAAGGCTGGATCTAGTGGGTAGACGCCATCCATAGCACGAATATGCGGAGTTAGAGGCTCAATGGTTTCATTTGCATCATTTCCTGCCCAGCCTGTGCCTTCATCATATAAACCTAAATGTGTGTGAACATCAATAAAACCTGGGAGCAGAGGTCGCTGTCCGCAGTCAATCACCTTACATGCTTCGGTAATAGGAATGTGAGGAGCAAGAATACTGATCGTCCCATCCTTAATATAAATATCCCCTAAAAAAGGCGGTGCTGTTATGGGATAAATAAGAGCACTCTTCAGTAATATATTTGACATTGTTTTTCATCCTTTTATACGATGGTTATGGTTCATTAACTAGTAAGGATAAGTCTAATCATTTTTATAAGAGGCTGGGACATAAGTATTTAACACAACCACAGAACCGAATGATTAAGGAGTGAACCTTTCTGATCATTCGGTTTTTTATTTGTTTAACATTTAATATTTCTAAACATGAGTGAAATGGAGCGCAGGTGGAACGGGCTTTTGTAAACACCTAAACCTTGAAAATGGACATTCGTGTTTTACAAATAGTAGTTTCGTTTTGTCCCAACCTCAAGGATATTAAAACACACCAGTGATCTGTAAGAGGACGACAATTAAACCTAATATCCAAACATATACCGCAAAGATCTTTAATGATTTTTTCTTTAGAAAATTAATCATCCATACAACAGCAAAATAGCCAAACAGAGCTGAGGATAGTGTAGCGACCAATAAACTGCCAAGAGAAACCGCTTCAATATGCCCATTGACCATATCACCAAATTTCATGACAATTCCGCCGGCAATAACAGGAATAGAAAGTAAAAAAGAAAAATAAGCTGCTGTTTCTCGATCAAGCTTTCGAAAAAGACCTGCGGCTATTGTAAGTCCGGAGCGGGATACAGCTGGGAAAATCGCTGCTGCCTGAAAGGAACCGATAAAAATGGCATCTCCATATGAAAGATCATGCATTTGTTTTGACCCTTTTTTAACAGAATCAGCCATCCATAAAATAAATCCGGTAAAGATAAACTCCCAGCCAATCGTAATGCCCGTTTTTGAGATGCTTTCGAATAAGTCATTAAAAGTGAGTCCGACAAGAACAGCAGGAATCGTACCAGTGACCAGAAGCATAGAAAGTTTCCCAAACGGTTTTTTGATAATTTGAAACAGCTCATCTTTATAGACCACAATAACAGCTAATAAAGTTCCAATATGAAGCATCGTATCTAAGAATAGCCCAGCTTCATCTAAGCCAAATAAATGTCTGCCTATATAAAGGTGTCCTGTGCTGGATATAGGGATAAATTCAGTCAGGCCCTGAATAATCCCCAATATAAAAGCTTCAATTTTTGATAGCAAATTCATCACCCTTTGTATGGTATAGGATCGTTTTTTTGAATAAGCATAGGGTATATCATCCTTATAAACATTTTATTCAGGTTGTCCTAATCAAGAACTTTAAAAAAATACAATGAAACTTTTAGAAGGCTGGTACGTAAAATAAGATAAGAGGAAAATAACGATTAAATGAATAGGAGCGTTAAAATGAATTTAGATAAAATGGGAAGTCCTTCTCAAGACGAGCGGTTAATCGCAGCCGCCATTTATGTGACGAGCTTTTTTTCAGCCTTTCTTGGACCGCTAATTATTTGGCTTTTAAAGAAGGATTCTTCTTCGTTCGTAGATCATCATGGTAGAGAGTATTTGAACTTCTTTATTTCTTACAGTGTTTATTCCATCATCAGTGTTGTATTAATGATCGTGTTAATTGGCTTTGTAACTATTTGGGTGATTGGCGTCTTAGCCTTTGTTTTCACTATTATTGCTGCCATCAAAGCCTTTGAAGGAAAAGGATACCGCATCCCACTAGTGTTTCGAATTTTATAATGCATAGCAGCCCCGGAGGGAATTCCTTCCGGGGCTTTTTCGTATTTTTAAAAGTTTTTATAGTTTGTAAAGATTTTTTGAACGATTTCTAAACTTATTCGTCTTATCTGTAAGGAATGGCTTCAGCCAATAGGAGGCACAAGCTGTTTGCCATTTTTACTGCTAAAGCTTGCTAATAAGCAAGAAAGAAAAATATAAAACTGGGAGGAACAGCATGGATGCTTTAAATGAAATCAATTGGGGGTTACTGCTGCCATTTTTTATTTTGCAAGCTATTCTTTTAATCCTTGCCCTTATTGATATTTTCAGGAATAAACAACTAAATGGCCCTAAATGGATGTGGATCCTTATTGTTCTTGTTGGCAATATTTTAGGTTCCGTTCTTTATTTTATATTTGGAAGGAGGCAAAATGGATGATCACATTGAGAGCTGAAAACTTAAAGAAGAAGTATTCAAAAAAGGAAGTCATAAAAGGAATTCAGTTTGATCTTCCGGCGAATACATGTATTGCTTTATTAGGGGCAAATGGTGCTGGAAAAACGACCGTTCTCCAAATGCTGGCTGGAATCATTCACCCAACTGAAGGGCAAATAATTGTAAAAGGATCAGCATCTATTAAAAAACGAAGAACTGCCATAGGGTATTTACCTCAAAATCCAGCCTTTTTTGATTGGATGACAGGTTTGGAATACCTCATATACAGTACTAGACTAACAGGTGCAACCAAAAAGGCTGCTTACGATAGAGCACTAAGTTTACTTGAAACTGTAGGTCTTGGTCATGCAGGCAACAACAGAATAGCTCAATATTCAGGGGGAATGCGCCAAAGGTTAGGGATCGCACAGGCGATTACGCATCAGCCGGATATATTGCTGCTCGATGAGCCGGTTTCCGCACTGGATCCGGTTGGAAGAAGAGAGGTTCTCACCCTATTTCAACAGCTAAAAAAACATACAACTGTGTTTTATTCTACACATATATTACATGATGCCGAGGAAGTCAGTGATGAAATTATCTTCCTTGATAGAGGGCAGATTGTAGAGGGAGGGTCACTGCAGTCTTTAAAGAAGAAATATAAGAAAAATAAACTATCAATTGTGTTTGAGGAAGATATTCAGAATGTTATGGCCCAATTACAATCTGCATTTCCAGACTTTAAAATGGAAAGTGAAGGACAAATGATTCATATTTTTTCAGAGGATTGTTATGCAGTACAGAAATTATTAATGAAGGAAGTATTAGCAAGAAATTGGCGGACGCTTAAATTTGAAATAAGCAGTACTAGTTTGGAAGAAATGTTTTTAAAGGTGGCTGATCAAAAGTGAAACAATGGCTACTATTTGCAGAAAAAGAATGGCTTGAAATGTGGAGGAGCTATAAATGGGTTTGGATGCCGATTGTCTTTATACTGATTGGTGTACAGCAGCCCCTATCACTCTATTTTTTGCCGGATATAATTAATTCTGCTGGAAATCTTCCTGAGGGAACAGTGATTGAAATTCCGACACCCTCTGCTGAAGAAGTGTTTGCAGCTTCTATTGGCCAGTATAATACTCTTGGCATCTTAACAGTTGTTCTGGCTTTTATGGGCATGATTTCAGCTGAACGGAAGAATGGAAGCGCAGGGATGATCCTGGTAAAACCAGTATCGAGATCAGCTTATATTTTAGCAAAATGGTTTAGTTCAGCAATGCTATTATTATGTTCAGTTTTGTGCGGTTATTTTGCCACATGGTATTATACAGGAAATTTATTTGCTTTTATTCCACTTAAGGATTTTATTGAGTCGCTCTCTTTATATAGCTTATGGCTGCTATTTATTTTATCGATCCTGTTGTTCTTTAATAGTATCTTTAAATCTCAGGGAATGATTGCGTTTATTGTCTTTGCTATTGTGATCATCATGAGTATGGTTAGCAGTGTGATGCCTGAAGGGTTATCCTGGAATCCATCCTTATTAAGCTCCTATTCAGGCTTAGTCCTGGAAAATGAACCATTTCCAAGCGGTTTTTACAGCGTTTTAACTATTACTGTTATTAGTACCTTTATTTTTATAAGTTCTTCGATATTTATCTTTTCAAAGAGAGAACTTGTATAAGCATTAGAAAAATGCCATTGTTCAAACCACAGTGAAATTTTATTTTTATATAATTTTCAGCAGATTCTATCATGAAAATAAAATGTTCATAATAGACTTACTAGAGCAGGAGATTGATAAGTCCAAAATAGTAGGTGAGTAAATTGAACATGCATATGTATTATAAACAAAAAGCGGTTATCGCATTAAATGCAGGAATAGCAGCGCTGATTCCGCCGGTATATTTTATAGTTTACGGTCTGATTGATCCGCTTCATAGATATTTCGTATGGCTTTTATGTCCATTTTTAGTGTATAGCTTTATTTGTTATCAGGTTTTTGTCATAAACAAGAAAAGATGTGAAGAAACGAAGAGTGTTATGGAAGAAGCAGCTGTGAGCCTTGAACAGGATGTTACCTCGATCGAAAAGCTCTTAATAACGTTTTTGCCTTCGCCTAATTTGCATATGCAGCTATATGATCACAACGGATATATGGCAGGGGAGCTAAGGGATATAAATCAGAAAGCGGTTCGATGGTTTATGCCATATTTTGCAGAAAGATTATTGACTAAAAAGTATGGGTTATATGATCATAGCGGCAGGTTGAACAGTACGATCCTGATTAAGAAAAATACAATTGAATTAATTGGCATGAAAGAAAATGCCGTTTTGCATTTTAAAAGCAAGCGAGGCAAAGGCTTTATTGAGTTTTTGGATTATAAACGCTCCAAAAGCTACTATCTGGAAAAATCACTGTTTCGTATGGATGCTAAAATCTTTATTAACTCATCAGCAGAATCGGCTGTTTTACAAAAAGGATATTTGCCGCTGTCATATCAATCATTTTTTAAAGACGCAAATACACCGCTATTGACATTTCATAAAGAGCTTGACCATATGGAAAAGCTAAGTGTGCTGGCAATTATCGCAGACTATTTATCTACATTAGATCATTAAGTTTTCAACAATAGCCTGCATGCTTCTTCACTTTTTTAAAATTTTGTGAAAACATATACGAGTGCTATAAACAGTGATATAATTGGCTTTGCATGAGGTGATTAGAGTGAAAAAGTTAGTGATCATTGTTATTGCAGTACTCGCTGTGATGTTCGTCATAGATGTTACGATCTTAAAAGACAAAGGGATAATCCCGATATCTTTTGGCGTAGAAAAATATGAAAAAATCGAAAATGTGAATGATTTAAAAATTGGCTTAGAAGCTGGTGATCTTGCTCCAGAAATAGAGCTGGTTGATATGGAAGGCAATGTTCAGAAACTTAGTGAGCTGCGAGGGCAAAAAGTGCTTTTAAATTTTTGGGCCAGCTGGTGCGGGCCATGTGAAATAGAGATGCCCCATATGGAAAAGCTTTATCAAAAATATAAGGATGAAGGCTTTACCGTTTTTGCGGTTAACATGAGTCAAAGTGAACGTAACGATGATGATGCTGAAAAATTTGTAAAAAAACATAAACTGACTTTCCCGATCCCTATGGATAGAGACGGAGTCGTAAGCAGGGACTATGATGTGGTTGGCTATCCGACATCCTATTTTATTGATTCAGATGGCGTAATCCGCCATATCGTTTTAGGTACCCTTGATGAAGAATATTTGGAGAATCAAATTTTAAAACTTCCTTAAAAATATCAGATGGCTATTAAGCCGGTCATGAAAAGAAGTGCCCGTCAGCAGAAAAAACAGAGGCTAAAGGGAACTAAAAAAGCAGCGGACACAGACTTGTCCGCTGCTTTTTATTTATTCCTCAATTACTTCTGTCACACTCTGCAACCGTTCCATAATCTTTCTTTTGCGGTAAAGCATCATTCCGGCTTCTGCGATATCATTAACAGCTGATCGGTTAATAAAGGCACCGAATAACAGGCCGGCAACAGGGATCATTTGAAAGAGTTTTTTCCAGCCGATTTGATCTCTATATGAAAAAACAACCTCACGCCAGCCTTGAAGCTCGGAAATAACTTCTCTATTAGCTGCAAGACTTGGGTTACTCATGTGTGTGATTTGATTTAAAATTGCTTTTTTGCCAACTATATCAGAAGAGACAAACTGAAGAATTTTTACAATAAACATTCTTTCCTGTTTGTCATTCGGATCATAACCATAGCATAGAGCAATATCCTGCAAGGTTTTTAATTGAATTCCAAGCAGAAGGGGAATATCAATTGATAGCGTGAAAATCCCGCCAAAACCAGTGCTTGCTCCTTGAACAGTGGCTATTCGTTTTCTGTTTCCTGAAAGCTTCGTTACAGGTTCATCCATTTCTGAGATGAATAAATGATCGACCTCTTCAAGTGAGGTTATCCCTTTATCAGGATAATACGATTTCAAGGACTTAATGGAGCTTAAATATTTGCCGCCGGATTGAATATAGCTCCCAAGTTCATCAAGGATCACTCCAACCTTATTTTGCAGAAATTGCGGTGTGAATTTATCAAGCAGCTTGAACGGGAGACGTCCTAATTTCTCCCAGAACCACAAATCAGACTGATCTTGTTCCCATGCTTTAATTTTTTCTAATTCCTCTTGTAAATGCTGTTTATTTTCAGTCAAATTTAGTTATTCCTCTCGTTTTTATTAACCTATATACGATTGAAAATGTAGAAAGTTTCATTTTCGTTTAGTATAAGCGGATTCGGTTATCCTATTGGCAGTTTACTCTTTTTTTGTTACAATATTAATTTGTGGCTCACCTGTTTCTGCAGGGAGAGCGGGTAGGGAGAGGGCTAATTGAATAGTTAGGTATTACAATGAACAAAGTGTTAAATAAGCTATTTGAGCTTAACAGCAATAATACTACTGTAAAAAGAGAGATTATGGCTGGATTCATTGGCTTTTTTACGATTGTGTATATTATTGCAGTCAATTCACTCATTCTTTCTGAAGCGGGAATACCGCTTGAGGCAGCCATTTTAGCAACTATTATCACTTCGGTTGTCGGATGTCTGATCATGGGTTTCTGGGCAAACGTTCCCATCTTGCTAGTTCCGGGAATGGGTATTAATGCATTGTTTTCATACACAATGGTACAGTCGATGGGACTTTCATGGCAAGAAGCACTAGCAGTGGTTTTTGTTTCTGGACTTATTTTTGCAGTGATTGCTTTTTCTCGATTTGCTTCAGCTTTAAGTTCAGCGATTCCTCAATCGCTTAAAGAAGCCATTACGGTAGGGTTAGGCTTGTTCCTCATGCTGATCGGCCTTGAAAAAGGCGGAATTGTTGTAAAAGGAACAAACTCATTGATCTCGCTTGGTCATCTGGGAGAACCCCATGTGCTGGCCACCGTTATAACCTTTTTGCTGGCATTGGTTCTTTTCATTCGCAACGTTCCGGGAAATTTCCTTATTACTGTTGTGGCAGGAACACTGATTGCTTGGTTATTTGGCACAATTGAATCTCAGGGTTCACAAAACGGCCATTTTGCTTTAAATGATTATTTCCAGGTGTTCGGAAGTATGTCCTTTGATAACATTCTTTCTATTACCTTCTGGATTGCCGTTTTTTCATTAACAATGGTTCTTGTTTTCGAAAATATCGGATTAGTGCACGGACATGTATCATTTATTAATCGAAATGATCGTTTTTCTCGTGCTTTTCAGGCGAATTCAGTTTCTGCTCTTTTATCAGGTGTATTTGGAACAAGCCCAACCGTTTCAACGGTCGAAAGTGCTGCAAGTATGGCGGCTGGCGGAAGAACTGGACTGACGACAGTGACAGCAGGCTTGCTCTTTTTAGCATCAGCATTTTTTATACCGGTTATTAAGCTCATTCCAAACAGTGCAATTGCACCAATTCTCATTATTATTGGCGGATTGATGCTGCAGAACATTCGTAATTTAGATATGAAGGATATGAGTGAAAGCTTTCCTGCATTATTCTTAATTGCTATGATTCCGTTTACGTATAGTATTGCAGATGGAATTGCAGTTGGGTTCATCTTGTATCCTATTCTAAAGATCGCGATTGGCAAAGCAAAGGAAGTATCCATTCCTCTCTATGTCATTGCTGCATTATTTCTCTTTAATTTTGTTTTTCATGTTATAGGTTCATAACAAAGATAGATATTGAATAATAAGAGAAAATGCTTGAAGCCATGTGACTTCAAGCATTTTTTTATGCATTTAATTTACTAAATGTGCGAATGTATACGAAGAAATTCCGTTTATTTAGGCAAATACCAGCATTGCAGATTGAAAAACGGAATAGGGGTACCGATACCCAATTCGGCAATATAGCTTAACTGAATACTTATGTCTCGGCTTCTTTGCATCCCCCGCTATGTCAAATATCATATGTAAATATTTCTAATTTCAAAATTCGGCAATTTTCGACAAAATTACACAATTTCTTGTAGTAAAATAATCCTAGTGCATTTGATCTGTGTTTGGTTGAGGGGGTAGTCAGATGGAGTTTTTTGTTGCAAGACAGCCGATATTAACGAGAGATGAAGAGGTTTTCGCTTATGAGCTTTTGTATAGGGGAGATCAGCTGAACGTGGAGGTTGATGGAGATCAAGCAACGGCTGACGTGGTTGTAAATGGTTTCTTGAATATTGGTATCGAAAAATTATCAGCAGGCAAGCCTTGTTTTGTTAATTTTACGGAAAAGCTCCTTGAACAAAGGCTGCCTCTGTTTTTTAACCGTAATGAACTCGTTGTTGAAATACTAGAATCAGTGCAGCCGTCAAAACAACTGATTGACACTTGTTTAGAACTAAAGCAGCTTGGCTATCGGATCGCATTGGATGACTTTGTGCTTGATGAAAGGAATAAATATAGCTTGCAGCTATTAAGAATCGTGGATATTTTAAAAATAGATATCTTGAACACATCGGAGGATGACCGTCTCAAAAGTGAGCTGGTAGCGAAAAAATTAAATATCTCTCTGCTGGCTGAAAAGGTTGAAACACGAGAAGCTTTTGAAGATGCAAAAAGTAGAGGTTATAACTATTTTCAAGGTTATTTCTTTTCTAAACCAGTTACAATTTCAACTCATGACGTACCTTCTTCCCTTCATTCTTATTATGAAATCATTCAAAGTATCTCTAAAGAAGATCCTAGTATAGACGAAGTGGCTGATTTGTTCGAAAGGGATATTTCCTTATCCTATAAGCTTCTGAAATTAATTAATTCACCTGCGTATCGACCAAAAAATCGGATCAATTCTATTAGGCAGGCAATTATGCTGTTAGGGTTAATTGAACTGGAAAAATGGGTCTATATTATGCTTGTCCGTGAAATGTCCTTTAAACCAGAAGAGATATCTAATGAAATCATTCATCTTTCGCTGGTCAGAGCTAAGATGTGTGAGGAGATACGTTTGCAGACAAAAGGATCCTTCTCCTCCTCAAGTTATTTTATTACTGGAATGTTCTCATTAATAGAATCTCTTGTTCATATTCCAATGACCGTTATTTTAAACGATCTTCCTTTAGATGAAGTAATTTGTGACGCGCTCAATGGAAAAGATAATCACTTAAAAAAGGTGCTCGATTTGGCCGAGGCTGTTGAAAGTGCGAATTGGGGTATACTCGATCAATTTTCGGTAGATTTAAACATAAATGAACATAATTTATTTAATATATATTCAGATGCTATTGAATGGTCTGAGTCGCTTTTGACGGTACATGACCCAATTTCCTCATGAAAAATAAGTTTAGTACACCTTTGCCATTGAACAAAGGTAAATTTTATGGCACTCTTTTTATAACTGCTTATTGAGGAGGATAATGTATGGAATTAAATATTATTAAGTGTCATGGCTCGGGAAATGACTTTTTTATCATAGATGAAATGGCGCATTCTTATGAATTAACAGATCAACAGCGAAGCAGCCTGGCAATCTTGCTGTGTAATCGGGAAACCGAGCTTGGTGCTGATGGGATTTTATTTGTGCAAATGAGTGAACATGCAGATGCATGCATGCGTGTGTTTAACTCTGATGGTTCAGAGGCTTCAATGTGCGGCAATGGCCTCCGTTGTGTAGCTCGCTATGTTTGTGAAAAGCTTTCTTTAAAAGAAGCAGTGATTGAAACAATGAAAGCCGATTTGCAGGTGAGTGTTCAGGATGATTTGCACGATGGGGTGCCGACTTATATGGTTGAAATTTCACCGATCTCCTTTAATGTCAAAGACCTTCCTTTACATATTGAAGAAAAAGAACTGATTCAGGGTAAGCTGCCTACCCTGTCTAAAGAACTCGCTTTTACAGCGTTAGCAGTGCCAAATCCGCATATTATTTCGGTTGTAAACAAGGAGCAGCTGCAATCTTCTATTCAAAAGAAATTAAGTGAGACTGTCAATGGTCCTAATGATTTATTCCCGGATGGAGTGAATGTGAGTTTTGTGCTCCCGTTGAGAAAGGGCGAAATTTATGTTCGTACCTTTGAACGCGGCGTTGGTTTTACTAATGCATGCGGTACGGCCATGTCTGCTTCTAGTCTTGTTACCTGCTTATTAGACTTGAACCAAAAGGAAGAAATCATACAAGTTTATAATAATGGAGGAAAGGTTAGATGTGTTGTGCATGAGGATCATATTGATTTAATCGGCAATGCATCATATGTGTTCAGCTGTTATGTAAAAGTTGATTTAGATGGCAGCGCTTTTCGGGTCACAAACAAACAGGAATATAATGAAGAAATAAATCGATATAAAGAACTGGAAAAGATAGCAGCATCTGTATTAGGAGAGTATCTGTAATATAAAATCCCAAAAGCATATTAAGCTTTTGGGATTTTCTTTTCTTCTTGTTTTAAAAAGGATCGTACGGGAGCGAAAGGCTGGGTCTCTTTCGTTTCAAAGTAAGCAGAAAAAGGATCTCCGTTTTCTTTTAGCCGTGGAATCATATTTTTAATAGTGAAATCTTCAATTTTTAATGTGTGGTTAACCTCTTTCCAATATAATGGAGCTGCAACGGTTGCCTTCTCTTTTCCCCGAGGAGAATAGGGGGCAATAATCGTTTTTCCTTCAGCATGCTGGATATAATCTACATAAAGCCGATTACCCCGATTTTTTTTCAGCCTTTCTATTGTAAAAGAATCAGGATCCTTTGTGATTAAATAATGAGCAATAAAAGAGGTGAATAGCCTTGTATCATCAAAGGTGTATTGATTGTCAGGAAGAGGGATGTAAACTTGCAATCCTTTACTGCCGGACGTCTTTATAAAACCTGTTAACGACAAGCCATCCAGCACTTCTTTAATGAGAAGTGCTGCTTTTATGGCTAGAGGAAATCCCTCAACAGAAGGCGGATCCAAATCAAATACAATTTCACTGGGTCCGGTTGAATGGATCGTCTGAAATGGGATATGAAATTCAAATGCAAGCTGATTTCCAAGCCACAGCAGACTTTGCAAATGATTGCACACGATATACTCTATATCTTCATGCTTTTTCGTTTCAATAAAAGAAGGGGCATACTCAGGAACATTTTTCTGATAAAACGGTTCTCCAAGCATCCCATGAGGATATCGAATGACGGTTAAGGTGCGATTTTGCAAAAATGGCAGCAGGTAAGGAGATATCTCTTGCAGGAAATGGATATAATCAACTTTTTTAATCGCAGGGTTTATCCATAATGGTTTATCTGGATGTGTAATGTTTATATCAGCTGTTAGATTTTTCTGCTGCTGAACAAAATCCTGATAGGTACATTGTGCCGGCTGAAGATCAAAGCGAAATCGATGAAAATGTGGTTCTCGCATTTGGTTATCATACATTTCCAAATATTTGATTTCTGTGCAAATCGCAGGTTCAACATAAATGAAATTTTGATCTTCATCTGTTTTATTATTTTTTATCGTTTGCATGAGTGCATTTTTTTCATCTGGCTTAAGTCCGAATAGAAATTGACCAATATCAATAATCTGTCCATGAAGATCATAAACACCACTATAAAAATAACCGTTCGATTTTTCGTATTTAATAATAAAACAGTTGACATACTTCCAGTTTTTATACTTCAGCCAGCCTGAGGATCTTTTGCCTGCATCATATCTTTGGTTGCTCCTTTTACTGACAATTCCCTCTCCGTCAGAAAGAACAACTTGTTCCCAAATTGCCGAGAATTTTTTCTCGAAGGGAATCATTTGGAGCAGTTTTTTACTTCTCTCATCTGGCTGTAAGGGAAGGTGACATAATTGGAAAAAATCAGTTAAAATGGCTTTGCGCTCAAGGTAAGTCTTATTTACTTGTGTTTCTCCTTTCAAGGAAAGAATATCAAAGATGAGCAGTCGGCATGGACGATTTTCTGCCTTTTCCTTAATTTTCCCTTCAGACCTCATTCGGCCTCGAATTTGAATGGCAGAAAAATCAGCTTTAAAAGAGTTTTCCAGTGACACAAGTTCTCCGTCTAGAGTAAATGGAATATATGGAAGAAATGTCTGTTCATTTTCTAATAAAAAATGGCTGATTTCCGGAAACAGGTCTTGGAGCGGCTTGTCATTTCGGCTTTTAATCTTAATTCCATCATGAGTCCATTCAAGAATCGCTCGAAATCCGTCATATTTCACTTCATGGTTCCATTCATCTCCACTAATATTTTCAAAAGTTAGTGTTGGTAGCATGGGTTTCATGTTCAAACCTCCCCTGCAGATTGGTTTTGGTTAGTATACCCTGCTCTTTCTTCTCTAATTTCCTTTATTTTTATAGTGTGAGACAACCTTTTATAACGCAACTTATTACTAAATGATCGCGGAGTCGCTAAAAAAAGGATGAAGGGAGAAAATGTCATGCACACAATGTGGAAAGGAAGCATTAGTTTTGGACTTGTGAATATTCCAATAAAGCTTCATACAGCAACAGAGGATAAAGATATTAAATTAAGAACACTTCATAAAGAATGTCATTCACCAATTAAATATGAAAAAGTTTGCCCTGTTTGTGAAAAGGAAGTAAAAAATGAGGATCTTGTTAAAGCTTACGAGTATACCAAAGGGAAATTTGTTGTTTTGGAAGCAGATGAATTAGAAAAGCTTCGAAAAGAAAATGAGGATAAAGCAGTTGAAATTATCGATTTTGTCAAAATTCAAGAGATCGATCCTATCTATTTTGACCGAACCTATTATATGTCACCAGGAGATGGCGGCAGCAAGGCATATGGACTGCTGCGAAAAGCATTAACGAATTCTGAAAAGGTCGGAATTGCCAAAATCATTATTCGATCCAAGGAACAGCTTGCTGTTGTTCGTGTGTATGAAAATACAATAGTAATGGAAACGATTCATTTTCCAGATGAAGTGAGAAAACCTGGTGATGTACCAAATGTTCCAGCAGAAGACAAAGTGACGGATAAGGAATTAGAAACAGCTATCATGCTCATTGAGCAGCTGACAACAACCTTTGAACCGAATAAGTATCAAGACGATTATCGAACGGCTCTGCTTGAATTGATTGAATCCAAACAAACAGGTAAAGAAGTTGTAGCATCTGCAGAGAAAGCTCCTGCAGCAAATGTGACTGACTTAATGGCAGCTCTCCAAGCCTCTATTGATAAGACAAAACCGGCAACAGCAGCAACGGGGACAGCCAAGAAAAAACGTGTTCGTTCAAAGGTGAAAAAAGAAGCATAAAGAAGAGGCGAGTTATGGTCCCGAACGGCCAGCAGGGATAATTTTATCTCTGCTGGCCGTTCGGGTTTTACTTTTGAATTTTTAATGGATATTTTATTATTTTGCAGACGTTGGCTAATATCGTATACTCAAGAAGCAGTAGTCGTGTTTTTACAATAGAACATTGGGTAATAGAAGAAAAAAGAAACGGAGAAAAGTATAGACGAATGATATTTAATCATATAAGAAAACAAAAGATCTTTTATTGGTTTGCCATAATTGGGTGTATTTCACTTTTCCTTTTCACGTTTATTCAACTAGTTGATGCCTTAGATGAAAGTGAGTTATTAGCGTACGAAATGATCGTGATAAATTTTGTGCAAAGCTTTCTTCGTCCCCAGCTGACAGAAATAATTATCGCATTTACTTTTCTGGGATCTGTTCCTTGGATCACGATAGGTACAATTATAGCCGTTGTGATTCTGTTATATAAGAAAAAAATGGATCTCGCAATTTTAATGGCTGCTGCTAATTTGTTTGGAGGTTTATTTAATTTATTGCTTAAATGGATATTTAAACGAGAAAGACCAGATATACAGCCCTTAATCACGGAGGCGGGATTTTCCTTTCCAAGCGGGCACTCGATGGGGTCTTTTATCTTTTACGGAACGATCGCCTACTTAATTGTTTTATTGGCAGAAAGAAAGTTATTCGTTATTATAGGTTGTTTTATGATGGGATTGATGATTCTAGGCATTGGTCTTTCAAGAATATACCTAGGAGTACACTATCCGAGCGATGTTCTTGCTGGTTTTTCTGCAGGTGCTGTTTGGCTAATTGTATGCGCTCTCTTTCTAAAACTGTATAAGTATCGTTTAAAGCGAAGGTACAGGGGAATGATGTGACCAGTCGTTTGCCTTGCCGGCTTGAGAGTCGGCAGGTTATCCGAAATAATGCCTGGAATGAGCAAAGGAGTTATCGAAATATTGTTATAAAGTAGATTCCCTTGACAGCATCACTAATATCCAGTATAATTCCAATTGTAGTATTTGAGCATTAAGAACGCCATATTCATGTGGCAGAGTAACATTGTATGAAAAGAGCGGCTCTTATATACTGAGCAAGTAATTGGTATGTCAATTAAGAAATAATTTTTGTGGACAACTATATGTTGAATTTCTTCTTATAACATCTTCTTTCATAACCGTATACTTTCTCCAAATCTAAAACAGCCGACCTCAGGCTGATCATTTTATATTTCACAAAAGAGTTGCTTTTATCAAGATACCTTGAAATCCTGATTCCCACTGGAACAGCCAAGGAGCTGTAAGGATGGAAGAGAGGAAGGGCTTTCATTGTTTTAGGTAAAAGGATCGCAGTTCTCAAATATTCAAGATGCTGGAGCACAAGTATTCAGCTTAATGATACAACCGAAAGATTAGAAAAGAACTTTTTCTAACCATTCGGTTTTTTTATTTCTTTAAATTGAATTTTTCCGAACGATTATCCTGAAAATCATTGAAATATATGTGTTTTGTGATAAAATAAAATTGGAAAATTGGATATGTTTAAAAATCGCAGTAACTGACGACAATGCGGAATGAACCGCTGGGGAGCTGCGTCTATGTATAGCCGGTCGTCTGGGCAGAGAGAAGGAATCCCCTTGTCTCTTTTCTTATTAATTGGAGGGATATACATGGAGAATACATTGATTCTTGATGGAAATGCAGTCGCTGCAAGTGTAAAAGAAAGCTTAAAAGAAAGAATTAAATTGTTAGTTCAAAATGGTGTTACACCGTGCTTAGCCACGATTCTTGTAGGGGATGATCCATCTTCTGAAACATATGTAAGAATGAAAGGCAACGCTTGTGAAAAGTTAGGGATTGTTTCTCAAAGAATTCACCTTTCAAAAGATACAACTACAGATGAGCTGCTTGAAGTCATTACTGATTTAAATAATGATCGTAATGTCCATGGGATTTTGCTTCAGCATCCTGTCCCGGAACAAATTGATGAGCGGAAAGCATTCGAGACGATAGCGATTGAGAAGGATGTGGACGGGGTCACAAGTCTAGGGTACGGACAGACTGCTTTTGGATTTGGTGTCTATCCTTCTTGTACACCTGCAGCTATTTTAGAAATAATGGATTTCTATAATATAGAAGCTTCAGGAAAACATGCTGTTGTAGTTGGAAGAAGTCCAATCCTTGGGAAGCCAGTTTCCGCACTGCTATTAAATAGAAATGCAACAGTAACTACATGTCACTCTTATACAACTGATCTTGAACAGTTTGTTAAGCAAGCAGATATCGTCATTGCGGCTGTAGGAAAACCGAATTTTATCCAAGGTGAATGGATTAAAGAGGGTGCAGTTGTTTTAGATGCTGGTTATAATAAAGGAAACATTGGGGATGCACATTATGAAAGCTGTGCCAAAAAGGCATCAGCTATTACCCCAGTTCCTGGTGGAGTAGGACCTGTCACGATTTCTATGCTGCTTAAACATACCGTTATTGCGGCCGAAAAATGCATGTATAAAAAGACAACTGCTCCTAGGCTATAATTAAATGTTAATAAAAAAAATCAAGTATATAATGGTGATGTTAGTCGGTAATTGTATCCTCAAATCGTACAATTGATTTGACATATTCGATTAAATCACTTATTATAAAGTTAACGCTGTAATGTTCGTTATATATTTTATGGATAAGTGGTCGTAACTGCAATGAAATGTAGGCGATTTTATTCCTCATTTCAAGTGGTTGCGATCTTTTTATGTTTAAGCTTATATAATCAAGACTTATAGTGAACATATTTTTGGAGGTATTATCATGAACACAGGTAAAGTAAAATGGTTTAACGCAGAAAAAGGTTTTGGTTTCATCGAAACTTCTGAAGGTCAAGACGTATTCGTTCACTTTTCAGCTATCCAATCTGAAGGTTTCAAAACTTTAGAAGAAGGTCAAGACGTAACTTTCGAAATCGTTGAAGGTAACCGTGGACCTCAAGCTGCTAACGTTACAAAAGCATAATAATTGCTAACATGAGGTGATGCATGAAAGCCATGCATCGCCTTTTTATTGCATTTTAAGAGAGTATAATTGTTTAGCGCTGGAGAGAATTCGACGCAGTTGCTAATTTGGAATAAAGTATAAGTGCAACTAAGCCTAGCTGTTCGCCTTTCAGGCTTGCCAATCGGCAAGACTCTTTATCATAAGACCTTTGACATAATATTTTGTCCTTTCTGACTCCACACAAGCCGACTTCTTTTATTCTTCAAAGGAATTCCATCCACTATTTAGCTGTGGCAGGAAACGGTCTTATCAATCCTGTCGATAAAAGTGACATTTGGTATATTATGTTTCATATTAAGCAATTAAAAGCTTTTATATATACTTACTTTTCCGTCTTAAGGTGATGTTAGCTCCTTACAAGGCAATGTCTAAGGTATACCATGGTAAACCTGGATTTTTGTGCCAATGAGCTTTCCTTCAGATCTATCTTATTAAGGAACGTTTCCTTCCTTTTTTAATGAGGTATAGAAAAAAGGAAGAAATCTTTTAAAAATAATATTTAAAACAATGATAAAAAGAAATAAAAGCTGGGAAAACTAGCATTATTGAAAAAATTAGCATGGAAAGAATTAAGGAGGAAATACATTTTGACAACTTTTTCAGATTTTGGTTTAAGCGCAGAGCTAGTAAAAGCTCTATCTAATATGGGATTCGAAGAGCCGACACCTATTCAGGCACAAGCTATTCCAATTGCAATTACAGGTCAGGACATGATTGGACAGGCGCAAACAGGTACAGGTAAAACGACTGCTTTTGGTGTGCCCTTGTTAGAGAAGATTCAATCGGATGAGGGGGTACAAGGTCTTGTGCTTGCACCAACTCGTGAGCTTGCTGTTCAGGTTGCTGAGGAATTAAACCGTATTGGTCAGGTAAAAGGCATACGTACACTTCCAATTTACGGCGGACAGGATATAAACCGTCAAATTCGCGCTTTGAAAAACAGACCGCAAATTATTGCTGCAACACCTGGGCGCTTAATCGATCATATTGAACGAAAAACAATCAGACTTGCGAATATCAAAACGGTTGTTCTTGATGAAGCAGATGAAATGCTGAACATGGGCTTTATTGAAGATATTGAAAGAATTTTAAGTGAGGTCAAAGGTGAGCGCCAAACACTATTGTTCTCAGCAACTATGCCAAAAAGAATTCAAGCTCTTGCTGAAAAGTTTATGGTTGAACCTCAAATCGTAAAAGTTAAGGCAAAAGAAATGACGGTTAAAAATATTGAACAGAGCTACATTGAAGTACATGAGAAACAAAAATTTGATGTGCTTTGCAGCTTGCTTGATATTCAGTCACCAGAACTTGCTATTGTTTTTGGACGGACAAAAAAACGTGTTGATGAAGTCGTGGAAGGCTTAATTAAGCGCGGCTACTCAGCTGAAGGAATTCACGGTGACATTCCACAAGCAAAACGTGATCAAGTAATCCGCCGTTTTAAAGAACAGACAATTGATATCATGGTTGCGACCGACGTTGCTGCACGTGGACTTGATATTTCTGGTGTTTCTCACGTTTACAACTTTGACATCCCGCAAGATCCTGAATCATATGTTCACAGAATCGGCAGAACTGGACGTGCAGGTAAAAAAGGCTTGGCTGTTACATTTGTAACTCCTAGAGAAATCGACCACTTAAAGATCATTGAAAATGTTACAAAGAGCAAAATGGCGAAACAGCCTGTTCCGTCTTTTAAAGACGTATTGGCGGGCAACCAGCAGGCAACTATTAATAAACTAATGAATGTTATTGAAAAAAATGAACATGGCGATTACAAGCGTATTGCAGAATCTTTACTTGAAGATACAGACTCTGTAACAATGTTAGCTGCAGCTCTAAAACTGCTTACGAAAGATCCTGATGTTACTCCGGTTAAGTTGACTGCAGTGGAACCGTTGCGCTCTAAAAAGCCAAAAAGCGGTACACGTGATCGTAACCGCTATTCAGACAGACCGCGTGGAAACAGAGACCGCGGCCGTGATCGCAGAGAAAGTGGAAGAGACAGAGACCGCAGAAGAAGTAGAAATCGAAATAATGAATTATAAAAACCAGATAAATTAGGCATAATGATTATAGGCAGTTATTTTCTGCTCTGATTTAAAGATATTAGGAGGAAACAAAAATGGCAACAGGAAAAGTAAAATGGTTTAATTCTGAAAAAGGTTTTGGCTTTATCGAAGTAGAGGGTGGAGAAGATGTATTTGTACATTACTCTGCAATTCAAACGGAAGGCTTTAAAACACTTGAAGAAGGCCAAGAAGTTCAATTTGATATAGAAGATGGCCAGCGTGGCCCTCAAGCCGTAAACGTAACAAAAAATTAAGTAAAAAAATAAAAAGCCGTTCTCGGCTTTTTATTTTGTCTTTACATCATTTTGTATATTGATAATAGTCCTGTACCCCATAAACTTTAAAGCCGCAGGACTCATATAGCTTAAGAGCGGTATTATTGGTGGCGACTACATCTAAATGGATGGATTCGGCACCTTTTTTATTTAGAGATACTAGACAAGAAGTCAAAGCAGCTTTGCCAATGCCCTTGCCCTGGAATGAAGGATGAATCGCAAATGCATAAATCCAATTTTCTGTACCGTCATCCTGAACGCGTATTTTTCCGACATCTTTATGAAGGTATGAAATGATGTAATTGGTCTGATCATCATTTGTAAGTGCCTTATTGTTTGTATCTAAAGCATGTTCGAGTGGAATTCCAAAGCATAAATGGTCCAGCTCACTCATTTTTTTTAAATCAGCACTCTTTGCATGTCGTAGTTTGACATTCGTGTTGTTTTGAATTAGTTCTTTTTGACTCCATTTCATCTGATGTTCGGAAAATGAATAATCATAGCCTTTAGCCTTTATAAAGGATTTTGCTGTAATTGAATTTCCCGGAGCATTGAGTAGGATCTTTTGATATGGTTCTAATATTGGCAAGGCATCAGCCAGCAAGGCAGAGAAGATGCCATTTCTCCTATAGTCAGGGTGAACCATCCCGCAGATCTCAGCTTCGTTGCCAAATCCATATACGGCAGCAAAACCTACTAATACACCGTCATGATAATGGAAAAAGTCACTTTTTTCGGCTTCCTTCCTATGATTTAGCATATCCCAATTTAACTTCAAGCTAATATCATCATGATGTTCGCAGATGATCTGCAGCAATTGTATCTGCTGTATTTCGTTCATCGTTAGCATTTTCTCATTCCCCCACTTGAGAATAGTAATAAAGGGATTATGACTGCCCTATGTGTTGATTTTAGATGCATGTAGCTGTATTCATTAATCTTACTTCATAGAGATGAAGTTTGTATAGGTCATTTATGTTTGATGAATGGGGAAATGGTTTATAATACTAAAATCAAACGATTTATGCTATGATCAATTCAGAAAGCGGGGCGAATAAATTGAAAGCATTTTCTGTTAAGTTCCATAAAGAAGATCGAGTAGATGCAATGAATGTATTTAAACTAAACGAAGAAGATTTTCAAAGAGCCACTGAAGGCGGGACAAGGCATCTCTTTGAATTAGATACAAATATAGGATTTTTTGTTTACTTTGATGGGGTAGATGAAAATGGAAAGGAATCCTACATGGTCCTTCATTATGAAGGTGAAGAAGATGAGCCAGATGCATGCTATGCTTTTGAATTGAAAGATTTTTACCAATTTGCAGCTCTTCATTTGAATGATCTGGAATTCAACGAAGAAATGGAAGAAGAAGAGGATGAGGAAGAGGAAGTGTATACTCCGATCCATCATTTAGCTCATTTAATGTACCATATTATTGAAGAAGGTAAAACAATTGAAGTTTAGGCAACTGAGCAGAAAAGCTGAACCGTGTTCACGGTTCAGCTTTTCGTCTTATGCTTATTCGGCAGTATCATTGTGTTCGCTGCAAAAACGAAGTATTTCAGCTTCTTCGTCTTCTTCCAGTGCAAAATCAAGAATTTCTCCGGTTCCTGTCTGGAAATGGTAATTCAATATTTTGCTATCCTGTTCATCTCGATAAAATAAAACACGCAGGCTAATGCCGGCTTCTGAATATAATTCATCATCTTCATCAACTTCTAAACTTAAGAAAAACTCATATCTTAAACCAGAAAGTATTCCAGTGGGATCTTTTATTTGTTCAACAGTGTAACTATCGATATTCATATTATGTTCATCCTTTCCTTCTGAACTGCTGCCTTAGCCATTATACACCTTTTCAGCACCACAATGAAAATCTGCAGGTTTTTTTGTTTCAATTTATCAGTTTTGACGGTAAAGGTAAAATGTGTTATAATAAAAAAGATAAATATTCGAATATTTTTGTTTCGACCACACTTGTTATAAAGAACCTATAACAAACGTTCTTTATATTAACGTGTGATTTTTATTTTTCTCAAGGGTTTTACTCTTTCTAGGAGGTGCCTATTCATGGCAAAGGGATTTGGAAGAAGAAACATAGAAGAAGTAAAAACGGAAGAGGTTAAGATTTGGGAGTGTACTTCCGAAACATGTAATTGCTGGGTGCGAGACAATTTTAAAAGCAGCGAGAAACCTCTTTGCCCTATTTGTAACACTGAAATGAAGGAAAACATAAAAGAATTGCAAGTTGTTAACAACAGCAGTATTTTTTCGACTAAATGAATAACTTGAAATTTGAAAGCTGGCAGAATGATTGCCAGCTTTTTGCTGTTTATGAACTCGAGGCACCATGCCGTTAAGATTGCTGCGGTTATTGGCATTATTTTAAAACGGGTTATCGCCAACAAGTTACAGATCCTATTTAGCGCTTTGGTATGAGATGCTGCAACGGCATATTCAGTCTGCTACTGCTGTCTTTTTTTCATTTTTTCTAGAACTGTGTCCAGTTCGTCTGGCCGAAGCAGCTCTATAGGAGAGTAGCCTTGTTCAAATTGAATCATATCAGCTTCTATTAGGAGCACATATTTTTGATTGATTTTGGCTAAATGGATCTGCTCACCATAATCGCTCAAAAGTCCCTTTATTGATATATGATCAAGCTTCATTTTCAGCTCTGCTTCCGGTGTAAGCTCTGTAATTTGGGCTGTGGCCTCTACTACTTGCTCTGTACTAAACCGTTCCTGCAGTTCTCTTTTGGGGCTGGTTGCCCAAACATCCATTGCGGTTTCGAATTGTTCTCTTTCCTCGCTCTCGCCTTCAAATGATTCCTCTATATGTGATTGAACCATTGTCATTACTTGAGACTTAATAATTTCTGGCATTGATTCTCCGTACTCTACATACTTTAAGAAGTCTTCAAAATATCGGGCATGGGATGCCTGGTGAATTTTAACTTCATTAGGCTCGATTATTCCTTCTTCAGGCATGTAAGGATATTGGATGGATTTCATATTCTTCGTTGTAATGGCCATTTCAACATTTCTGATTAAGGTTGCTTCATCAGATATAGATGCTACTTTCGGCTCGAAATCACACTTCATAATGAAAAGAAATGGCTCATCAAGGTACTTTCGTAGTTTTGCAGAAATAATAAGCAATACACCGCCCCGAATGGCGGCTGTATCAGCGTATGCTCCCACAATCGCTTCGTTAGCTTCTTGAAATTCTTCTTTAGTAGCTGCATTTCTTACCTTTGAAAATACATTAAAGTTTGGATTAGAGGTGAGGTCATGTCCATCTTCCGTAATAAAGCGACCGATTTTAGTAGGGGCATTTTCTGATTTTGGGTGCCTCTCTACTTTTCTTTTGTTAATCTTAGTGAGTTCTCCATCAAGAAAATCTCTTAATGGACTTTCTTCATAAGCAGCCTGATCTAATGTTTGGTAGTGTTTATTCGATTTACTTACATTTTCGCCTTCACCGTGTATATTAATTACATAAAATGATAAGAACTTAATTTCAAAATCCATTTATATGCTCACCTTTTTAAATTGTTATCATAGCATACTTGGACTATTGTCCAAATCAGCACTACAAAAGTATAGGAGAATAATCCGAATACGTCAATCATCAGCTGTTGCATATTGTGGAGTTGTTAGGAAAAAATAATTTGTATTAAAGATTCCTACTGGATGTGATTGAATGGAGAATACAATATGGTATGCCATTTTAGGAATCATCGGCTATATTATGATTAGATGCACATATAAAAAAACAGATTTACGTCAGTACATAGCATTATACATTTTCACAATGGGACTTGCCTTTTTTATGGAGTACTTTGTGCTTATCCTTTTTGATGCATATGCATATCATCCAAAAGTATTTGGGGACAACTGGTTTGATAACACAGTGGGATCGAGTATGTCACAGGCACTATTTATTCCAAGCCTGCTATTGTTAATTATTACTTTTCAATTAAAACTAAGAAGGATTCTGTTCATATTATTCGGTGTTTTTTTAATAGAGGAGTTTTTTACCTGGATTAATATCTATGAACATTACTGGTGGAAATCATGGTATACGTTTATTATTTTATTCATATCCATTTACGTCCTGAAAATGTGGAGAAACCTGCTCAAAAAACCATTTTCATTTACTAGGTTTTTAACAATGTATATGGCCATTACAACATGTATGCAAGGGCTGACCATCATCAGTCAAGCATTCTTTAGAACACATTATTATACCGTCGGCTGGTTTACTGAGTTATCTAGAGATAGTGTTGCATTTAATACTGCCTACTGGATGATTTATAGCTTGCTTTTAGCAGCTATTGTTCTTTACTGTTTTTCTTTCTTAGCATGCTCCATTCTGCTTGTTGGTGATTTATCAATTAATGTTATTTTAGAGGGTGCTGGAGTATTGCATATAAACCAATTTTGGCATCCGGCTATGTTGGGCATCTGTTTGCTGCTTGTCCTATTAATGATGAAAAGATTAGAAGCTTATTTATTTTGCAGGATTCTAAAGTAACGTATAAAACATGCAAAACAGTTTAAAATAATTCTGATCACATACAAGGGAAAAGGGGTGTCCAAGTGGAAATAAATCGCGTTAAACAAATTTTATCATCAAGTGCAGATATTCAGGTTCAATATAATGGTGCATCTGTTTGGATTGATGGAATCAATGAAGAAAAGCAAATGGCAACGGTGCATTTGCGCGGGCCTTTAGAAGAGCGGACAGAAGTAGCGATTGCAGATCTTAGAGAGATGTAGAGAGTTGCCAATAGGCATCTCTTTTTCTTTTTAGGCAGAACAGCCGAAAGCCAAGTTAATAGCGGAGTATATTTAAGCAAAAATTGAACAAGGTAAGTTAAGCACAGTGTCTATGTTGCCTTTAAATACGCTGCCAGAGTATAATACCCTTAAAAAGAGGGGGCTAGCCCATGAACATGGATGCAGCGGATCATGCAGCTTGTGATCATCAAAATGAGCGTAAAAGCCATCATTCAGAAGAGGTCAAGAAAAACCTGACTACCCGGTTAAATCGAATTGAAGGTCAAATACGGGGCATAAAAGGACTCATTGAAAAAGATACATATTGTGATGATGTCATCACTCAAATATCTGCTACACAATCTGCTTTAAACAGTGTTGCGAAACTGCTGCTGGAAGGTCATTTGAAAAGCTGTATAGTAGAGCGGATACAAGAGGGTGATGACAAAGTGTTAGATGAATTTTTAACAACTGTTCAAAAATTGATGAAGAAATGAGGAACACGTATGGAGTGTATAACTATAAAAGTGAGCGGAATGTCCTGTGGTCATTGTGTAAAAGCGGTAGAGGACAGTGTCGGCGAGCTTCCTGGTGTTGAAAAGGTGAAGGTTGAACTTGAAGGCGGGAAGGTTGAGGTTGAATATAATCCGAATTCTGTTACACTTGATAAGATCAAAGTAACAATTGGTGAACAAGGATATGATGTTTTATAGAGAATCGTAGAACGTGTATTTATTACACGTTCTATTATTTTTTTTGTGTGAAGAAAAATTTTTTTTTGCTGGAAAATCGTGCTGGACCAAGTGTTTCTAAGAGAGTAATGGGAAAAATAGAGTGTTCTAGCAAAATAAAAAAATTGAATTATATTTTCGCATATGATAGAATTACATACAATATCTAGTGTTGGTTCTGTTGATGCAAACTATATATAGATAATCTGCACAACCATCCGGACTTAAAAAGAATTCGCTAGAACGCTTACTATTGCACTTATTATCTGAAGTTGCAATATAAATAGTGAACCACTGATACGAAATATAGTTGCTATAGGCAATGTGATATGAAGGGCAACTAGGTGAAAAATGCACAAGCCAGAGAGACTGCTTGCGCGAGCAAAAGTTTCTTTCTTCGGGAAGTGTTTTTTTTTGTGAAAATTATAATCGGCGACGACCAAAAGAGATGATCCGTGTTGTAAAGGACAATAAAATCTTCTTTTGATTTCTGGTTAAATTGATGCATCATACAGCATGAACCTTTAATTTTCGTTTTGCTTGGCTCAAGTTGGTGGGTTTAAGCGTATTCTCAACTGTTTAAAAACACCTGAAATAGGACATTTACATAATGTGCATCAGGTGCATAATGTGTTTCCAAAAGAACAGCATTCCGCTGATTCTTTCATGTTGAAGGAGGAATTATCAATGACGAGTTTAACAGAAGTTGTTAACTTTCAGGAACTGCAGGAAATGTTTCCTGAACTGCAAATGGAATATTTAGAAAAGAAAGCTGCACAATTAGAAAGCTTAAATGAAAATTCTTTTTTTGATCAGCTGATTCTTGAATGTCTATCCTTTATTTCAATGGATGAACCTAATTGGACATATGTGGCAGCACATATGTATCTACAGCAATTATACCGTCATGCAGGTGAGAATCGGGGTTATCATGCAGATCAAAAATATGGCAGCTTTTATGATCTATTACATAAACTCGTCTCATTAGATATATATGAAAGTAAGCTAATAGAGAAATATGATCGAGCTGAAATCGATGAGCTTGGACGTTTTATTAACCCAGATAAAGATCAGTTATTCACTTATCTAGGGATTAAGATGCTGGCTGACCGATATTTAGCAAAAGACCGTAAGAAGAACATTTATGAATTGCCTCAAGAGCGGTTCATGGTGATCAGTATGATTCTGATGCAAAATGAAGAGCCTTCTCAAAGAGTTGAACTAGTCAAAGAAGCTTATTGGGCGTTAAGTAATTTATATATGACTGTAGCAACACCGACTATGTCAAATGCTGGTAAAAAGTGGGGCCAGCTTTCAAGCTGCTTTATAGAAACGGTAGATGACAGCTTAGATTCTATTTATGACAGCAACACAGATATTGCTGCATTATCAAAGAATGGCGGAGGAATTGGTGTCTACCTAGGGAAAATCCGCAGCAGAGGCAGTGACATTAAAGGGTTTAAAGGGGCCTCTTCAGGTGTATTGCCATGGATGAAGCAATTAAATAACACAGCTGTAAGTGTTGATCAGCTTGGTCAAAGACAGGGAGCGATCAGTGTTTATTTAGATGTATGGCACAAAGATATTTTCTCTTTCTTAGATGCAAAATTAAACAATGGGGACGAGCGTTTACGGACACATGACCTTTTCACTGGCATCTGTATTCCGGATTTATTTATGGAAGCTGTTGAGAGTCGTGGAGACTGGCATTTATTTGACCCTCATGAAGTCAGAAGAGTGATGGGCTTCTCGCTAGAGGATTACTTCGATGAAAAAGATGGAGAAGGCTCTTTCAGAGAAAAGTATCAAGAGTGTGTTGATAATGAGCAGCTAAGCCGTGAAACAATACCGGCAATTGAAATTATGAAATCTGTTCTTAGAAGCCAGCTTGAAACAGGAACTCCATTTATGTTCTATCGTGATGAAGTAAATCGTAAAAATGCAAATGGACATAAGGGAATGATCTATTGCACAAATCTTTGTACAGAGATTGTTCAAAACCAAAGTGTTACAAAAAGAATAGAGGAATACACAAAGGACGGCAAAATTGTAATTGAAAAAACGCCTGGTGACTTTGTTGTATGTAATCTTTCTTCTATCAATCTAGCACGTGCTGTCAGTGATTCTGCATTAGAGAGACTCATTAAGATTCAAGTTAGAATGCTTGATAATGTTATTGATATTAATACGATCCCTGTTATACAAGGACAATTAACAAACCAAAAGTACCGTGCAATTGGCTTAGGGACATTTGGCTGGCATCATCTGCTTGCGATCAGCAAGATTTCTTGGGAAAGCGAAAAAGCAGTACAATTTGCCGATGAGCTATATGAAAAAATTGCCTATTTAACCATTCAGAGTTCAATGGAGCTTGCTGCTGAAAAAGATTCTTACCCAGCATTCGAAGGCTCCGACTGGGATACTGGAGCATATTTTGAAAAACGCGGCTATCTGAATTCAGAAAGCAGCTTAGATTGGCAAGGGTTAATGGAATCTGTTCAAAAAAATGGGATGAGAAATGCTTACCTGCTGGCAGTAGCACCTAATGCTTCAACAGCTCTGATCGCTGGAAGCACACCAAGCATCGATCCAATTTTCAACAAGCAATATTCTGAAGAGAAAAAGGATTATCGTATTCCTGTAACAGCTCCAGACCTAAACAGTGAGACTACATGGTACTACAAATCTGCCTACTTATTGGATCAAAAATGGAGTATCCTCCAAAATGCGCAGCGTCAAAAGCATATTGATCAGGCGATTTCATTTAACTTGTATGTACCTAACTCAATCAAAGCAAAAGACCTTCTTGATCTTCATACAACAGCTTGGAAAGAAAAGTTAAAAACAACTTATTATATAAGATCAACATCATCTGAAATTGAAGACTGTGAATCTTGTTCGAGCTGATTTGAAAGGGGAAATACGCATGGCCACTATTAATAAAAGAAAAATTATGGATGAAACTGCACCGAACCGGTCAACAGCTATCATAAATGGCTCAACTTCAAATATATTAAACTGGGATGATGTCCGCTATTCTTGGGCCTATCCTAAATACAAAAAAATGCTGGCTAACTTCTGGACGCCATTCGAGATTAACATGTCTCAGGATATTAAGCAGTTCCCTGAATTAACGAAGGACGAGCAAGATTCTTTCTTGAAAATCATTGGTTTATTAGCGCTGCTTGATAGTATCCAGACAGATTACGCAGGCAAGGTTGCCGATTATCTAACAGATTCAAGTCTGTCAGCATTAATGATTATTCTTGCACAGCAAGAGGTTATTCATAATCACTCTTATTCTTATGTTCTCTCGAGTATTGTTTCAAAACAAAAGCAAGACGAAGTATTTGAATACTGGCGTACCGAGGAAACATTAGTAAAGAGAAATGAATTTGTGACAAATGGATATAAAGATTTTGCAAAGGATCCAACTGCAGAAAATCTATTAAAGTCAATTGTTTATGATGTTGTATTAGAAGGTTTATTCTTCTATTCAGGATTTGCATTTTTCTACTATCTGGCAAGAAATCAAAAAATGGTTTCCACATCCACGATGATTAACTATATTAATCGTGATGAACAAATTCATGTGGATTTATTTGTTAAGATCTTTAAAGAAATACTGGCGGAAAATCCTGAATTGAATACACCAGAACTAAAAGCGTTTGTTAAAGAAACGTTTAAAGAAGCAGCAGAGCTTGAAATTGAATGGGCTCGCACAGTAATCGGAAATAAATTAGAGGGTGTTCTCCTGAGCGATCTTGAAGCATATATTAAATTTTATGCCAATGTACGAAGCAACCAGCTTGGATTTGAACGACCATTTGAAGGCTTTAGAACAAATCCATTGCGATGGATCGTAGCTTATGAAGAAGTTGACCAGGGCAAATCAGACTTTTTTGAGCAAAAATCCCGTCAATATACAAAAGTGAATCAAGTCGACAACGGCTTTGATGAGCTTTAATGAGAAGATGAGGCTGGGACATAAGTATTTAACTTAACCATAGAACCGAATGATTAGGAAGTGAATCTTTCTAACCATTCGGTTTTTTATTTGTTTACCATTTAATATTTCTAAACATGAGTGAAATGGAGCGGAGGACCCTCTACTCCTATGGCAATAGAGGAAAAGGTAAGAGCCCGCAGTAGCTTTGCTCCGAGGAGGCTCAGCTTCCTCCCCATGGAAAGCGAGGGTCTGGAGCGCAGGTAAAACGGGCTTGTGTAAACAAGTAAACCTTGAAAATGAACATTCGTGTTTTATAAATACTAATTTCGTTTTGTCCGAGCCTCTTTTTTGGTTATTTTCTGAAAGATATGCAATTTAATTTAATTGTATATTAATTTGTCAACATTATTTCTGAGAAAAATTTTACGAATTTTTGAACATAATAATTGTATTTCGTATAAAACTAAATTATAATTATTATAAATTAGGTGATGGGGTGAGAAATTATGATTCGTGTTGCATTTTCCAGTTTCGGAGCAATTATTTTGATCGTTATTGAATCATATATTGCTATGTACCTAAAAGGATCCTCAACCATTCAATTTGGAGGCTTAAGTCCTGTGATCTCCATTTGGGCGATGAATTTTTTCTTGCTATTTACAATGTTTACTCACTATAAAATCTGGAAAGAAAATCGGGAAGTCACAAAGGAAAATACCTCTGTCTAAACGGATCATTGTGTTTGGGCCCACAGGGATTTATTTTCATGAGGGTCCTAAGGCACAAACTCATGTGGTTGTCTATATACATGCGAAAAGCCTATCCAGAAGTGGAGAGGCTTTTTTTATACTCCACAAAGGAAAATTTAGGATGTTTTTTTAAAAGACGTCCTCATTTAAAATGAAAAATTTATTTATAAAAAATTAAATATTTTAAATACGATTAAATTCATTTTTAACTATTATAATATAACTTATAGGAAACATTACCTATAAGAATTTTAAGAGAGGCTAGGTACTTTCCATGGAACTTACTAGCTATTACAATATAACACTTGTATTCATTTCTATTTTAATTGCTGTTATTGCTTCATATGCATCTTTAAATATTGTCAGCCGCCTAAGAAGATCTTCAGGCATTGTTCGTTATATTTGGCTTACTGCTGGTGCTTTTTCGTTAGGATTTGGTATTTGGTCTATGCACTTTATTGCCATGTTGGCACACCATCTTAGTATTCCTGTTATGTACGACACCTTTCTTGTGGTTTTGTCAATTGTTTTGGCAGTAATTGCATGTGCTGTTGCTTTTGCAATTGTAAGCATAGGCTTAAATCGAGGATTGTATATTTTTGTTGGTGCTGCTTTTATTTCAGCTGGGATTGCTCTCATGCATTATGTAGGAATGGCAGCCATGGTAATGGATGCTGCCATTATTTATGATCCATTTTTATTCGTTTTATCAATTATTATTGCTTTTGTTGCTTCATTAGCGGCTTTATACTTATTCTTTTATTTTGAAAAGAATGCCAATCAAAAATACACTCATCTTAAAAAGATAGCAAGTTCTTTAGTTATGGGTGCAGCCATTTCCGGCATGCATTTCACTGGAATGGCTGCAGCGTCATATCAGTCTATGGGAATCGGCCACCATCACGCACACGCTCATACTTCAGCTGCCATTAATACAACCGTAATGGGCTTTAGTATCGGAATTGGCATGTTTCTACTCCTCGCAATTAGTTTAGTAAGTACATTTCTAGATAGAAGATTTCAGCAAAAAGCTGATCAGCTTCAATTTTTAGATAATATGTATCAATCGATTATTATGACTGCGAATGATGCAATCGTTTTAGCTGACAGTGAAGGAACAATTATTGCTTGGAACAATGCAGCGGAAGCTATATTCTTCTATAAAGAAGATGAGATTATTGGTAAGAATTTAGAAAAAATCATTCCTGCTAAATATCACAAAGCACATAGTAAAGGATTGAAGGATTATGTTGCTTCTGGAAAAGAACAAATTATAGGGAAGTCGGTTGAGTTAGAAGGAATGCGAAAAAATGGAGAAGTATTCTCTATTGAATTAACTTTATCTACATTGACGAATGAAGAAAATACGTATTTCAGTGGAATCATTCGGGATATATCCGAACGGAAAGAGAATGAGAGGAAAATAACGGAGCTTGTTTATCGTGATCCATTAACAAACTTACCGAATAGAAGGTTCTTGAATAATTACCTATCCTTAAGTATAGAGCAAGCAGCTGTAAATCATCAGTCATTGGCAGTTCTTTTTATTGATTTGGATCGCTTTAAATATATTAATGATACACTCGGCCATAGTGTCGGTGATCAGCTTCTCGTTGAAGTATCTAAGCGGATGTCTAAATATATTGAGAAAAAGGACATGCTTGCCAGGCAGGGTGGAGATGAGTATATATTAATCTTCCCGCAAACAAATCATCAGCATGCAGCGAAAATTTCACAGCAGATTTTAGATGAATTATTAATGCCCTTTCATTTTGAGGATAACGAACTGTTTATCTCAGCTTCAATTGGCATCAGTATGTACCCCGAGGATGGCGGAGAAGCTGATCTGCTTGTGAAAAATGCGGATACCGCGATGTACAGAGCAAAGGAAATTGGAAAAAACAATTTTCAGTTCTTTACATCAGATATGAATGAACTGATGGCTAAAAAAATGAGACTTGAGGTTGGGTTACGTAAAGCCCTCATTAATAATGAGCTTGAACTGTATTATCAGCCGCAAATAAAGGTAAACAATGGTCATATAAAGGGAGTTGAAGCACTCATCCGCTGGAACCATCCCAAGATGGGCATCGTTTCGCCTGCTGAATTTATTCCACTCGCAGAAGAGACGGGATTGATCATTCAGATTGGAAATTGGGTAATTGAAACAGCATGCAGACAAGCGAAGGAATGGGAGATACAGGGATATTCTCCAGTAAGAATGAGTATAAATATCTCAGCACGTCAATTCCAGCAGACTTCTTTCGTGGATACTGTAATGGAAATTATTGAAAATACTAAAATTGATCCACAATATTTGGAACTTGAATTAACAGAAACTATTGTACAAGACCCTGTTTATGCGATTCCTGTTTTGAATCAATTGAAAGATATGGGCATCAAATTATCTTTAGATGATTTCGGTACAGGATATTCTTCATTAAGCTACTTAAAGTCCTTTCCGCTTGATACATTAAAAATTGACCGTTCATTTATTAGTACAGTTAACGAAAGCGGGAAAGACGCAGCGATTGTCAAAACGATTATTAATATGGCTAATAGCCTTGATCTAAATGTAATAGCTGAAGGTGTAGAAACAAATGAACAGCTGTTATCTTTAAAACAGGATGGCTGTGACGAATATCAGGGATACTTGTTCAGTAAGCCTGTCAAAGCACTTGCAGTACAAGAATTACTGCAAAAATGTATGGAAGAAAAGTCAATAGAACAAATAGTTGAAGTTTAGTTCTTTCACCTATGTTCATTAACATTCAAATAAAGCCTAAACAATAAGGAAACAAATAATAGGCTGCACAAAAGTGTTATCCAAAATCACAGAACTGAATGGTTAGGAAGTAAGTCTTTCTAATCATTTGGTTTTTTTTGTGATTTTACTTTAAAAAGGTGTTCACCATTCTCAATATTGAATGGGAGAAGTTGGACTATTATTTTTCTTTGGAATCATTGTTATAATACTTGGTAAGTGTTAATTCTTGCAATGTTAATGGGCCACCTTTCCTTTTATCTATATATTATTTCCAAGGAGGCTAATTCATAATGAAAAGATCCATTCTTATTAATATGGTTATAGTTGCTATGATTAGTATTTTAGGTGTCATCTTCCTGACAGATTTGCCATTCTACAAACTGGCATTAATTCTGATTGCTTCATCCATCCTGCTTCTTTCTTTCTCCAGCATTCAATACTTATTCCCTATCATTATTTCAGTCATTTTAGGATTCGGTGCCTTTTTAACAGGGTACGCTTTTTTAGCAGCTCACCAAGAGAATATTCAGATTGAACTTATGTATATTCATTTGTTATTAACTGCTTTTTTACTGCTTTACTGGGTTCTTGTACATTATTTAAAAAAGACAGTAAATGAAAGCAATCAGTTGTACGAAAAAGTAAAATCCCTTGAGAAATACGATGTGACAACAAAATTATTAACAACCCACGAGTTTCTTGACCAGTCAAAAATCGTCCAAAAAGGTGCAGCTAGAAGAAATGAATCGCTTTGGCTGTTAGTTTTGGAATTGAACCATGAAAAAAAGACCACATTAGCTACATTAAAGCATAAACTCTCTCAAATTGTATTCTCTTCTATTCGTGAAGAATACGATTTTGTTACTGCCACAAACAAAGGAATTCTCATTCTGGTGCAGAATACAAATGAGAATGGGGTTGAAGTAGTGTTACAGAGGATTCATTCGAAATCACATACCGTTTTTAATCAGATCCGACCCCCTTATCAATATAAATGTCTGGAGATCATATCCATTCAGCAAATCATAGAAGAAGTGGAGGAAAAGAAATGACAAGTATCTTAACGATGATTATGATTTTCTTTTGGATTCTGCTTCTTTTTTATTCAGCCGTGACAATAAGCGGTTTATGGTACAGAGTACGGTATAAGCATCCAGCACCGCTCGAGAAATATCCAAGTATAGCCTTATTTATCCCTGCTTATAATGAAGGAGTCGTTATTAGTGATACTTTAAGTGCTATGGGAAAACTTAACTATCCCGGGAAACTTGATGTTTATTTGCTGGATGATGGTTCCAAGGATGATACCGGAGTTATTGCCAAGGAGTTTTCAGAGGCATTTGCAAACATTCATTATATTCCTGTTCCAGATGGTGAGCCTAGAGGAAAGTCACGTGTTTTAAACTATGGATTGAAAATCTCCACTTCAGATTATTTTATTGTTTATGATGCTGACAATCAGCCGGAATCAGATGCTGTCACAAAACTAGTGGAAGCTGCTGAAACAACAAAGGGTGCAGCAGGGGCTGTTGGCTATGTGAAGACACAAAACAAAGAAACCAATATGTTAACCAGAATGATTACACTGGAATTTCGGGTGTTTCAGCTTTTAATGCAATGTGGAAGATGGTCGTTATTTAAGCTGGGATCGTTAGCTGGCACTAATATGCTTTTAAGAAGAGAAGTGATTGAGGAACTTGGCGGATACGATGTTTATGCTTTAGCAGAAGATGCAGAGTTAACGGTCAGATTAACTGCAGCTGGTTATTTGCTGCCGGTAGTTCCGACATCTTGTACATGGGAACAAGAGCCTGAAAGTCTAAAGGTGTTTATTAAGCAAAGAACACGCTGGTTAACTGGCAATATTTATTTGCTGGAAAAGTCATTAAGGGAATTTTCCTTTTGGAAAGGAAGAACATTTATTCTCTCTCTGCAGCATTTATTAACATATGCTGTATTTATTGGACTGCTTCTTTTCTCACATATCTTTTTCCTGCTTAGTATATTGGGTGTTGACATTCCGAATATTGCAGCACCGCTACTTATGTTATGGTTTATGAGCTATATTGTGTACAGTGCTCAGCTGTTAAGTGCTATTGTCATAGATGATGATATTTCTCTTCGAAATGTAATCTACGTGTTTATTATGTATTTTACCTATGCACAATTATTTGTGATCTTGCTGATTAGAAGCTTGTATACTTATATTAAAAGCAGAATGAAAGGGCAAACTGTTTCATGGGATAAAACACAGCGTTTTAAACAGAAGGCGATGTAATGAAAAAATATAGTCTAATGATACTTAGTGTCGTGTTTGTACTATTTGCTTTGTACTTTTGGAATAAAAGCGGGGACGGTGCTACCGTGCAAAAACATGTAAAAAAACATTATATGAATGATTCTCTTATTTCTACCTATCAAACCGGAGAAGATCAGCAATATTTATCAGAAAGTCTTGGATTATATATGAATTATTTACTGCTGGCAAAAGATAATGCAGGGTTTCGTGAGCAAGTAGACGTCCTAAAAACAAGATTTTTGTTATCAAATGAAAAGGGCATATATATACGGTGGTCGCTTGATCAGCAAGCAGCCGCTAATGCCTTAATTGATGATGTAAGGATAATTCAGGCACTTTTCAAAGGTTCATCATTATTTGATGAAGAAGAGTATTACAAATTAGCTGATGATCTAAAGAATTCTTTATTAACCCTTCAGTATAAAAATGGAATTTATCGTGACTTCTCAGATTGGACTACAGGTGAACCAGCAGAAAGGATAACATTAAGCTATTTAACAGATGACTTTTTTTTAACCTTCACAGATACGGATACTACAGAAACACTGCTTTTAAATGCATTAGATGATGAAAATCCTTTTTTCCCAGAGTATTACGATAACGGCGAGCAAGCTTATCAATATAGCAATAAGGTTCATATGGTGGATCAGCTGTTAATTGCAGCCAACAAAGTGAAACGTGGACAGGACCTTCCCTTATTCAATAATTGGCTGCTCTCACAATGGGAGGAAAAAGAAAAAGTTTTTGGCCGTTATGATAGAACCAGCGGAGAGCCCCTCGTTTCATATGAATCATTGGCTGTCTATGCGTTTGCCTATGATTATTTAGTGTTAATTGGTGAACAGCGAGTTGCAGAAAGTATGTGGAAACATGCAGTTGCACTTGAACAATCGATTGCTTCTGAGGATGAGCATTTCTTTGATTATATTTTATTTCATACCATTAATGACTTTAGCACCTCTCCATTATAGGAGGGTGCCTTTATTTTAACTCTTCGATTGTAATTCTTACTTTTTCGCCATGAATGTCTTTTAATAATTGTAGTAGGTCTTCACCGCCAATAGATAAGTTTACTGCTTTTTCCTCATTTGCATGAACGTCTGTGTTTACAATTCCTTCTAAATTAATATCAAGCAATTAGATAACCTCCTAAATGTAATTTATAGATTATATTCACGATTTGGGTTGTTTTCAAACATGTATAACCATGTGATGAATTTCACAAGTTTGTGAAAAAAAGAAGGTAAAGCTAGGTGGAGTGGATGAAGGATTGTTGGAGTGTTAAATTGCTTTTTTATACTCCGCTTCTGTTTCTCGTGCATGTGCACACGCTGCATTGAATGAATCAAAGCTTTCTGACTGGTAAACAAGTTCGTTCCAATTAAAGCTTCCTACTTCACTAGATGGATAAACCGCAACTCGCCAGCTGTATTTTCTCTTTTTCTCTAAGTGACCTTCTATGGCGATTAGCCAGTGACTATAGGAGATAGTGCTATTTTCGATATCTGCAGACGGAAGCGGGATGATCGACTTTTGAAAAAAATCCACATAACTATTTGTAAGGGTGTTCATTGTTATATACCGCCTTTCAAAAAGGATTGTTTATAGTTCTATTATATGTTTTAAAATGCCGTTTTTCTGTTACACCTTTCTGAATTTGTTTGATTAGAGAGTTACTTTTGACACTATAGAAATGCTTAAATTCAAGAATATTACATCTTATGTCTAATCTGCTTGTTAAAAGGTTAATAATAACTATGTATCTGATCTAAATTAAAAATTGGGAGGAATTATCTTGAGTTCAGCTTTCTTAAATGCTATTAAAAAACGCCGCTCCATTTATGGCATCAGTAAGGAACATGTTGCTTCAGATGATGTAGTAAAAGAAATCATAAATGAAGCAGTGCTCCATACTCCATCATCTTTTAACTCGCAAAGCACGCGAATTGTCTTATTGCTGGGAGAGAAGCATGATAAGGTTTGGGAATTAACAAAGGATGCTTTAAGAAAGGTTGTTCCCGCTGAAAACTTTTCGCCGACAGAGGAAAAGATCAATTCGTTTAAATCCGGATATGGCACGGTGTTATTTTATGAAGATCAAGAAGTAGTAAAAGGACTTCAGAAGGATTTTGCATTATATGCAGACAATTTCCCTGTTTGGTCTGAACATACATCCGCTATGCATCAGTTTGTGATTTGGACTGCATTAACAGAAGTTGGTTTTGGTGCGTCGCTGCAGCATTATAATCCATTAATTGATGAGTCGATTCAGCAGGAATGGTCAATTCCGTCATCTTGGAAGCTAATTGCCCAAATGCCATTTGGAAAACCAACTATGGCTCCTGGTGAAAAAGAATTTAAGCCGCTGGAAGAGCGAATCAAGATAGTTGAATAATTATTTGTTATAACCTTAAGAGTTTACTTTTCTTAAGGTTTTTTTTATCCAAGAAATTTCCTTTTATCTCTTGGTGAATAGTTAGTACATTTATGGTATGATTTTTTAAGATCATGACCATTAAATTGGAAACTAACTTAGAGGTGATGGGGTAGCATGTCTGAACAAGACAAAGTAGCAACAGGTATTACGGGGTTAGATGAGGTCCTTTATGGAGGTCTTCCGGCAGGATCTATATCTTTAATACAAGGATCTCCTGGTACAGGTAAAACAACATTGGGTTTACAATTTCTAATTGAAGGTGCCCGTAAGTATAATGAGGCGGGTATTTATATAACATTTGAAGAATTGCCAGAACAATTATATCGTGATTCTGCTTCTTTCGGCTGGGATCTAAAAGACCTGGAAAAAAACAACCTGCTTAGAGTTATATGTATACAGCCAGAAGTGCTTATTGATCATATTACAAAGCCTAATGGACTGTTAGAAAATGTCATTAAGACAATCAACTGTAAGAGAATTGTACTGGATAGTGTCAGTTTATATCGAGTATTAAACACCGAAGCAGAAGCGAGAAATAAAGTGTATTTATTAAGAAATGTTTTTAAAAAGTGGGGTTTAACAACACTCCTCATCAATGAAATAGCAGGATTGCAAAATCCACTGGAACAAAACTCATTTGAAAATTACTTAAGTGACGGTGTTATCCATTTATCACTAAGCAAGTTTATGGATAAATATAGGTCAAGACAATTAGAAATTCTTAAGATGAGAGGCACAAAGATTGTAGAAGGTGAACACCGTTTTAAATTTTTAGATCATGGAATACATGTGATACCAGCTCTCTCAATGGCTGAAGATAAATTAATTATTAAAAATTCATCTGATACGATTTCTACAGGTATTCAAACGTTAGATGATATTTTATCAGGCGGTTTACAAAGAGGAACGACCTTTACTATTGATACAAACAGTAAAGCAAATTACCGTTACATTGTTACAGCTTTGCTGGCCAAACGATTGGAAGCTGGTGATAAGCTCATTTCTATGATGACTAACACCTCTACAATCGATACGATTTCTTTTGCTCTTAGTGAATATGGAATTTGCCTTAACGACTTGATCAAAGAGCAAAAAGCCTATTTTGTAGATTTATTTAAGCGTGATATTCCAGTAAATTCGAAGCAATATCATTCTGGAATTATTCAAATTACGGATTTTTCAGAAGAGGGTTTTCGTAAACAATTGCAAGAGAAGTTTTCAGATATCATTCAGACCAATTTAGCAAGCGGAGGCAACTGGTTTGTTTATTATGACTTAAATGTTCTTATCAGTCTTTTAGGAATTTCCTTTACACAGCGATTTTTCGCTGAAGAAGCTTTACGCTGCAGATTAAATGGGATTACGATGCTTGCTCATATTAATTTTGCTGAAATCAGCCAAGCAGCAGGCTCTGTTTTTGAGCGTGCCAGCAATGGCATCATTCGCACATGGGTGGACGGGAATTATCAGCTGCTTCAAGTGACGAAATCACCAACTGGAAGAATGTCGGCTCCCCATATTATTGAAAATATTGATGAAAAACCATTTTTGCGATTAATTTAAGGGGATAAGAATGTGACCAATGAAAAAAGTAATCTCTTAATTCAAATGGAATGTATGTTATTTTTCGAGGAAAATCAATATGCTATGGAAACAGTCAGCAGTATTAGCATGCGAATTGGGAGAAGACCGGAGGATATTGCTTTGGTCTTAAATCAGCTGACAGTTTTAAATGTTGTAGATGTTTTCGGTGAAGGAGACTCTGCGATTTATTGTTATCGAATCCCTGATGTACAAAGTGATGTGATAATTAAATGATTGATCAGAAAGTACTGCAGAATCTACATGAATTATTGGGTGCATATGCAAAAATCAGCGGTTTATCGATATTAATAATAGATGAAAACGGAAAAAAACTGCTTCCGACTATGCTTGGCAAAAGCTTAAAGCCGCTGTTCGGAGAACTTGACAGTATTGAAACCTTCTATTTAGATATTATAAAAAAAACAGCTACAGAAGAGTTTACATTTATTTATAATATTGCTATAGACAAAGTGAAAATCATCATATCTCCTCTTCATACACAAACTGGAGAAAAGTATTTTATTTTAGCTGGACCTATTGTTGAAGAAGATACAAAAGATGCTTTATTGAATAATATTATGTCAAGTTCTCTGCCTTCAGAGTTGAAGCAGAGTCTGACCTATAATATCAGTTTGTCAAAAGAATTGACGCCAGCAGAAGTGAATGAAAAAATGTCCATCATTTCAAGCTTGAGTCAAAACGTTCGGTATATGTTAAATATCCAGCTCAATATTGGCTGGATTAAGGATAATTTAACAGCTATAATCGATCAGGGGTGTTCACCAGAAATTCCTTCATTAGAACAGCTGATAAAGGATTTTCACGATCATACAGAAGTATTAGATACAATTTGTTACGCAGAAAAAAGCAGCAATGACGATTATATTGTGACATATGCATTTGGTGACTATGCCAGCCATTTAAAAGGCATTACTTTTCGCCACGGGGAAGGTTTTTTAGGACTTGCCAGTGTGTCTGATGGACCAAAAGACTGGAGTTCGATTGAACGTGATCCAAGGAGTGCACTTTTTATAGATTTAGACATGCCAATCCCAGAAAATCTCTGGTGCAATTCTATACAATTATATGGGCATACAACGGGCATTATCTTTACACTTGATTTTAATAAAAGTAAATTAGTGGCTGTACAAAATTATATCCGCAATATGATTGTTTCCATTCTTACTTCGCGCATGAATCTAGTTATTATGAGTGAATCATACTTGAAACAAAAACAGCGCTTGGCAGGCTTAGTGGAGATTGCAGGGTTTATTAAATCATCCGAAAATATGCAAAAGATTATGTATGCTCTAGTTGATAGCTGTATCACTTTATTTCCTAAACCGATTTCTGCTTTAATGTATATAGCACAAGATGTACAGAGAACAAAAGTAAAAATTGTTTCTAGGGGTTATTCAAAAGACAAACAGAAACAATATGTACAGGAATCCTCTAAGATTTTATTTACTACCTCCGTTAAAAAAGCGAATAAACCGATTGTGTCGGTTCGAGAGCAGGGTAAAATCTATCAATATGATTTTCCGCTTGTCATTCATAATGAATTATATGGTGCACTTACACTTTCATGCCATCATTCTGCTGATATGGAGGAATGTCTTGGCTTAATGTCCACACTTGTCACTATTGCCAGTATGCATATAGAAAAGATGTGTGAAAAAGGTGAAAGTGGAAATGTAGCAGATGAACTTTCAAATATGTTATTCAAAAGTTTGAAAGAACAAAACATGAGCACTTATGAACATCTAAAAACACTTGAAATGCATGTTTCATCCGTTTTAACTTCCAATCCTCATCTGGCTGGTGATCATGAACTGATCAAAAGAGCGATACGTTTATCTTCTTTTTCAGCTGAATTTCTAAAGAGCAGTCCGTATTTAGCAAAAGAAGCGTTCTTGCTTGAGCAGTGTAAACAGATGGAGAAGCAGGAGGCAGTGCCTGAGGATTCGGCAATGGAATTACTATTTATGTTCGTAGCCCTTCAGTATGATACACAGAAAATGGCATTAAAAACGAATCTTCTCAATAAGGTCGGCCTTAATGAAGGTAAAATTGAGTCCATTAAAGAGCTGTTAGAGGAACAAGGGGTATTAGAAGCAGAGCTTCAGTTAGGAGCAGAGACCGAAAAGGTTCAGAATCGAACTCTTATTGAAGATATTGTGAAGCAGTATGGGTTAACAGCAAGAGAGAAAGATATTTTCCAAGGGATTCTGCATGCAAGCAGCAATAAAGAAATTGCTAAGAACCTTTATATAAGTGAGCATACAGTAAAGAATCATATTACCAATTTATTTAATAAGCTTGGTGTAACAGAAAGAGCCCAGGCGATTGCTCTTGTATTAAATTCTAGTTTAAACAATGAGAAAAGCTAATGTGTGTTAATTCCCAACATACATTAGCTTTTTTTTCTGAAAAATAATAGGAAAACAGGCTTTTTCCATCAAGGTTCCTATATAGGAACAGAGAAAAGTGAAAGCGCTGCCTCCTGTGCTGTCGCTGGGTCGATGAAGAATAAATTTGAGCAAATATGACTCTAAATCTAGCATTTTATAAAAAGAGTAGGGAAGCAGTTCCTATACCAGACAAGAAAGATTAGGAAATACCGGCTATACTTTTTTTTACAATTTTTCTTCATAATTGAAACAGTAGTAGTGATTATGACAAATGTACTATATAAAACAATTGCTTATCAGGCGACGATCAAATTTGAAGGAGAAATGTATCATGTTCAAAATGAATAAAACAAAAAAACTAAGCTTGCTGATTTTTTCTAGCATGACTGTCATTGCATTTATATTAGTTCAATCTGTTTCTCAATCAACAGCTTATTTCACAGCAAATACAGCTAATGCAGGAGATCAAATTAATACAGGGAATTTAGCTTTAGCGCTAGGAGATGGAGAGAGTGTCACAAGTCCTTTCACTGTAAACAATTTCGTTCCTGGTGATTATATTGAAAGAACTTTTACAGTAAATAACACTGGTAGTGTAGATTTCTCATTGGATGTTTCTTCTGCAGGAACAGATCAGTCTGTATTATGGTCTGATGAGACAAAGGGACTCCAAATTACGATAAATGATGGACCGGCAATGCCAATTAGTAAACTAGAAAAAGAAATGGTCGGAAATGTGCTGGCTTCTGGATTAACAACGGTAAAAGTGAAAATTCAATTGCCGGTAGAAGCAGATAATGAATTTGAAAACAAAGCGCAAAATTTTCAGCTGATATTTACAGCTGCTTCTATTGAAGGAGTGAAACGAAATGATTAAGGTAAAAAGCAAAACATATCTTGCTGCTATTCTTGCCGTTTTCCTTCTCGTTTGTGTAGCTGGGAGTTATTTGCTGGGATATCGTTCAACTATCGTTATTCATGAAAGCATGGAGCCGGCGATCCCAAAATGGTCACTTGTCGTCTTGCAGACGAAAAACATTAAACCAGAGAAATATGATATTGTTCAATTTCGAGTGGAAGGAAAATATACACCTGTTGTGCATCGAATCGTTGAAGAAAGTGAAAATCATTTTGTTACACAAGGTGATGCCAATCCAATTACTGACAGTAATGAGCTTACAGTCAAGGACATTGACGGGGTATATGTCACACACATTCCTATTCTAGGCATTATATTTTTCTGGATTCAGCAATTTAATTATTTAATCATCGGCAGTCTAATCCTAATTAGTGTTGCTTTAGGGCTTTCCCTAATGAAAAAAGAAAAAATGATTCCAAATGAAGCTGAAGTTTAAAATTTTCTTAACGACAGTAGCCATTTTATTTCTTTTCTGTCTGAATGTGTATTCTTATTATGAGGATGCCAAAAGAACAGATATGAAGATAAGTACATCTTCAGGGGGCCTATTCTATTTTAAAGCAACTTTAGGTGCAGCTAAAAATGTGGATGGGCAGTTTGTAGGGAAAGAATTGTCCAACATTGAGGAAACGGTAAATGGAAAAAAGGTGAATCAAACCTTTGCCTTCGATCTTGGCAAGCTGGCGAGACCGGCATTGGTTTCCGTTGTATTATTAAGCGGTGATTTAACTTACGAATATACGGATATATTACAAATTAAAAATAAATCAACTGAAGAACTGAATGTTTCCTTGGAAATGGCAGATCTTTCACTGCCGAATAGTGTAAACAGCATGAAAAATTGGATACTGCCGAGATTTGCAGTAAGCAATACAAAAACGGCGATTCTAAAGCCAGGTGAGAAAACCGCTATACATGTAAGTGCAATTGTAGGGAAGAGAGTGTTATTATCTTATGAGACCGTCGGATTAGGGGTTTATAGCGGTTTATTAAAGATCAATACTCATCAAAAAAACGGGCAGACAAGTTCTGTTCAGTACAATTTAAGCACTGAAATAATAGATGGAATATTTTTGGGTATATATTAATTTATTATTAAAACCTTAGTGAAACTAAAAAAGGAAAAGAAGCCGGGACATAAGGATTAAACGTTAATAGAACCGAATGGTTAGGAAGCTCATCTTTCTAATCATTCGGTTTTTCAATGTTTATTTATAAAGGATACCTTTAATCATGAGTAAAATGGAGCAGAAGACAGTGACTCCTGCGAGAAATTCAGGGGTGCCTAGGAGATTCAGCTTCCTCCACGCGGAAAGTGAGGACCTGCAGCGCAGGTGGACGTGCCTGTTTTAAATACCGAAACGAGGACATGGAGTATTCGTGTGTTTTATAAAAACCTTAATTTGCATTAAGTTTAAAGCAATATTTTCAGCCTAGAAGACAAAGAATAAAGAAACATAAAAAGATCCGTTTCCTTAGGAGACGGACAAAAAAAGAGACTATGGATTCATCAGAAAAAAACAAAGATAAAACAACATATAGTATTTTTTCTCAAAATGAAAACTATATATTGTTATTTTTGATTTTATCATAATTCTCAAAATAGTTCAAACTATTATTTTGAGATAATTCCAAAATAATAGCCAATCATATTTTCATTCAAAAACGGTCAAAATATGAGTATTTTTGATAGAAAATGATTGATTTCTGCAATCGGTTTCAGTAAAATAAGATTATGATAATGCATGAACAAAAAGGAGAACTTTATAATGCTCACGCCAGACAGGCATCAGCTTATATTAAAACTATTAAAACAGCAGTCAACAGTTAAAATACAAGAGATTGTAGAGGCTACAGATAGTTCTGAATCAACAATCAGACGTGATTTAACTCTCTTGGAAAGAGGAAAATACTTAAAACGAGTTCATGGTGGAGCATCAAGACTACAAGGCAAGCTTCAGGAGCCAAGTATGATTGAAAAATCAGCCAAAAACCTTCAAGAAAAAAAATGGATCGCTAAACATGCAGCAGAGTTAGTTGAAGAAGGAGATTCGATTTATTTGGATGCTGGTTCTACGGTGGCTGAAATAATCCCCTTTCTCCCCGTTCATAATATTGTTGTAGTGACAAATGGATTGACGCACGTAAACCTATTATTAGAACGAAATATAACCACTTATATAATTGGTGGTTATGCTAAACCGAAAACAAATGCAGTTATTGGCCGAGGAGCACTTGAAAGCTTGAAGCAATATCGTTTTGATAAATGCTTTATGGGCGTTAATGGGATTCATCCAGAATTTGGCTTTACTACACCCGATCAGGAAGAGGCATTAATTAAACAACATGCTATTGGGTTATCTCGAGAAGCCTATGTGCTGGCCGATGATTCTAAGTTGTTTGAAATAGGGTTCGCTAAAATAGGAGATTTACACGAAGCTGTAATTATTACAAATGAAAACGACGAAGAAAGTTTAAGCGAAATAAAGAGTAAAACCATGGTAAAGGTTGTGACAGCATGATATATACGTTAACGCTAAACCCTTCTGTAGACTATATTACAACTCTTAATCAATTTAATGTAGGTCATCTGAATCGAGTTGAAGAGGGAACGAAGCTGCCAGGCGGCAAAGGGATCAACGTTTCCCGTCTTTTAAAAAGAATGGGAGTTTCAAGTGTTGCTCTTGGCTATGTCGGTGGATTTACTGGCAATTATATCGAGGCATATTTACAGGATGAACAAATAAATACAGAATTTGTACACGTTAACGATGATACAAGGATTAACGTAAAGATTAAGGCTGCTGAAGAAACAGAATTGAACGGAAAGGGTCCAAATATAACAGCAGAAGAAATGGAACAGTTAAAAAGCAGAATTTCTAGTTTAACGGAAAAGGATTTACTTGTAATAGCAGGGAGCATACCAGCTAGCATGCCTGCTTCGATTTATGAAGAAATTGTGAAAATACTAGCAGATAACGGCACTGCTTTTGTGGTTGATGCAGAAGGTGAGTTATTACGAAAGGTGCTTCCATACCGTCCATTCCTTATTAAGCCAAACCATCACGAACTTGGTCAGCTTTTTGAGACGGTCGTTACTTCTGCTGAAGAAGCTATTCATTATGGAAAGCAGCTGCAGGAGATGGGTGCTCAGCATGTGATCGTTTCAATGGCGGGAGACGGTGCCATTTTAATTAGTAAAGATAAAATCTATATCTCCAATGTTCCAAAAGGAGAGGTGCAGAGCTCAGTTGGTGCTGGCGATTCAATGGTAGCTGGCTTTTTGGCTCAATATGAAAAGACACAAGACATGGAAAAAGCCTTCCAGTATAGTGTTGCAAGCGGCAGTGCAACTGCATTTTCTATTGGGCTTGCGACCGAGGATAAAATTCAGCAGCTCTTAGGAGAAGTGAATATAAGAAAAGGAAATGGAGCGAACTAAGATGAAAATTACAGAATTGCTGACAAAGGAGACCATTTTGCTTTCGATTAATGGCAGCGAAAAAGCTGAAGCAATTGAAGCATTAGTCAATAAATTAGATTCAGCAGGCAAATTAAATGACCGAGATGAATTTAAGAAAGCTATTCATAAAAGAGAAGAGCAAAGTACAACAGGAATTGGAGAGGGAATTGCGATTCCGCATGCTAAAACCTCTGCAGTTAAAACTCCTGCCATTGCTTTCGGTAAGTCTGAAAATGGTGTTGATTATCAATCATTGGACGGACAGCCAGCGTTTCTTTTCTTTATGATTGCTGCTCCTGAGGGTGCAAACAATACACATTTAGAAGCATTGTCACGTCTATCTTCCATTCTGATGAATGACGAAGCACGACAAAAACTGCAAAATGTTAAAGTAGAGCAAGATGTCATTGATATTATCAATTCATATGACCAGGAAGATGAAGAAGAACCTGCCCAAGAAGCGATTAATGAAACCGAACAATATATTGTTGCTGTTACTGCTTGTCCAACTGGAATTGCACACACTTATATGGCGGCAGATTCTCTTAAAGCAAAAGCTGCTGAAATGGGTGTACAGATTAAAGTTGAAACAAACGGTTCTGGCGGAGCGAAGAACGTTTTAACGGCTGAAGAAATTGAGAAAGCAACTGCAGTTATTGTTGCAGCTGACACAAAAGTAGAAATGGCTCGTTTTGGAGGCAAGCATGTCCTGCAAACGCCAGTTGCTGATGGAATTCGCAAGCCTAAGGAGTTAATTGAAAAGGCATTAAATCAGGATGTGCCTGTTTATAGTGCGGATAGTCATTCAAAGTCAGGTGAAGGGCAAAAAGAACAAAAAGCGGGGATTTACAAGCATTTAATGAATGGTGTATCAAACATGCTGCCATTTGTTGTCGGTGGAGGTATTTTGATTGCGATTTCCTTTATGTTTGGTTATAATGCTTCAAATCCTGATGACCCATCATATCACCCTATTGCTGAAGCATTAAATACAATCGGCGGTGGCAGTGCATTTGGTCTTATTATTCCCATTTTGGCAGCCTTCATTGCAATGAGCATTGCTGATCGTCCAGGTTTTGCAGCTGGTGCTGTTGGCGGTATGCTTGCTGCAACTGGAGGAGCAGGTTTCCTTGGCGGTATTATTGCCGGGTTCTTGGCTGGATATTTAGTTGTAGGCTTGAAAAAGGTTCTTTCAGGATTGCCTGCAGCATTAGAGGGAATTAAAACAATTTTATTATATCCTTTACTTGGTATTGGATTAACTGGATTCATTATGCTTTATGTGGTTAATAAACCAATAGCTGCTCTAGATGATGCCATTACAGGCTGGTTAACAGGTTTAGGAACAGGAAATGCTGTTTTGCTTGGTGCAGTTTTAGGATTAATGATGGCTTTTGATATGGGAGGGCCAGTCAATAAATCCGCATATGTATTTGGAACAGGTCTTCTTGCAAGTGATGTGTTTGGACCAATGGCAGCTGTAATGGCAGCAGGAATGGTTCCGCCGTTAGCAATTGCTTTAGCAACTACTTTCTTTAAAAACAAATTTACGAAACAAGAGAGAGAAGCAGGAAAAGTCAACTACATTATGGGTGCTTCCTTCATTACTGAAGGTGCCATTCCATATGCAGCAGCCGATCCGCTCCGTGTAATTCCTTCTATGATGGTTGGTTCAGCTATTGCCGGTGCTGTGTCGATGATGGCCAATATTGGTCTAAGAGCACCGCATGGCGGAGTATTTGTTATTCCATTGGTTGAAGGTCCATGGTTTGTTTACCTGATTGGAATTGTAGCTGGAGCAATTGTATCTGCTCTATTAATAGGACTTCTGAAAAAACCAGTAAAATAATGTAAAGTTCATTTTAGATACCGAAAAGGCGCTTCCGGCTTTATAAAAGCTGGAGGCGCCTTTTATATAGATATAGGAATGAGGACTCAATTTCAATATTTAGAACATGCGTTCGATTTTTAGGACGAGTTTATGGTATAATGAAATAGCAGTAGAAAGTTTCTATATAGGGTGGTCGGCTAACCCCGTTCCGAGAGGGGGTGATGCCTTTGACAGTATATGAAGGAATGATGATTATGATTTCCTTTGCAAGCTTGATCATTGCTGTCTTAAGTTTTAAAGATAAAAAATAGACCTCCCTTGAGCTGAAAATGAAGGGTGAGGTCTACGTGATTTGGGCCGATCCCCGATGGAAACGGACTATTGTAAATGGCTGTGAATGCTGCAACATTCACAGCTGTTTTTATTAAGCATTACAGTTTTCTTAGTTAAAGGATATCATATCACTCATACAAAGTCACGGCAATTTATTAGGAATTCAGCAGTTCTTGGATTAGGCAGCTTCCTTCTCTGGTTTGATCGCCATTAATGTTGCCAAAGCTGCCAGAACGGAAAGTGCGCATAGCAAGTAGAATAACCAGTTTTCACCATACTTTAGCAGCAATGCAATGGCAGGAGGTCCCCCTGCAACTCCTATAAAACGCATCGAACTGTACACGGACGAAATCGTACCTCTTTCCTCTTTTTCAATTCCCTCTGTAATTAGAGCATCGAGACACGGAAGAGCAACTCCAATTCCAATTCCACAAAGCAAAAACATGCAAATCATATAGATTAGATTTTCAGAAAAACTAAGCAGAACAACTGATGCTGCAGATAAAGAACAGCCTATGAAAATAATCCACTTCATCAAAATCTTATTCTCTTTGATCTTTTTTCCAGTAATAAAGGATGCTAAACATAATGCGCCAAGAGGAACAGCGAGCAGAAACCCTTTTTTCAGATTTTTAATATCATACGTATTTTCCAGAACATCAGATAAATAAAAGAGAACACCAAACAGAACGAACATTAAAATTGCACCAATTAGAAAAATGGCGTATAACCATTTGCCGTTATCCTTAAAAATTTGCTTGATCTTTTTGAAAAACTTTCTTAAAGGCAAGGGTTTTTCTTTTTTCTTAGGTGTTTTTACTAGAAAAAACATAAGTAGGATTGAAATCCCGCAAAACACTGGAAATGAAAAAAATGGAAGAAACCATATAAATCCAGCTAACAATGCTCCCAGAATGGGGCTTAGTACTTTGCCAAACGTGTTTGCTGTTTCAATAATTCCTAAAGAGCTGCTGATTTCATCATCATTTTTGTACATATCGCCGACAAGCGGCATTACAATAGGCGCAGCTCCTGCTGCACCTACCCCTTGCAGTGCTCTTCCTAAAAGGATAATCATATAAGGATCATTCATTTTCCATGATGCCCAGCCCGATATAATGCCTCCAATTCCAGCTATAAAAAGGCTGGGAATAATAACTCTTTTTCTGCCAATGTGATCAGATAATAAGCCTGCAAGTGGAATTAAAAAAATTGCTACGATTGAATAAACTGTTATAATCATACTAACTTGGAAAGAGGAAATATTTAATTTTTTTTCCATCTCAGGTAAAACGGGTATGAGCATAGAATTCCCAAGTGTCATAACTAACGGAATAGATGAAATGGATAAGATAGCCCATTTTTGATTATTCTTATCTTCTTGCTGGTTGTTCCCTTTTTTCTTCTTTGCAACAATCTGTTCAATATTGTCCATGGTTGGGCTAACCTGCTTTCTGTTTAAGGTCATTAAGCTTAATATGGACGATTTATGACAAAAATAATTGCTGTATTGACATAATTATTTGGTAATCTATAGGAATAAAGAATAGATGGGGTGTTTTATTTTGAAAGGAAAAATTATTACATTAAGTATCGGAAAACCTAAAGTTTATCAATGGAAAAGAAAGCCTGAACCATCAGGAATTGCAAAGGCAAATGTCCATGAAGTCCACTTAAATAAACAAAGCTTTGAAGGTGATGGGGTTGCTAATGAGAAGTTTCACGGCGGACCAGATCGTGCTGTTTGCGCATACCCTTTTGAACATTACGAATATTGGGAAAAAGTCTTTCAAAGGCCGTTTGCTCCACCGTCTTTTGGAGAAAATATTTGTGTGAAGGATATGATGGAAAAAGATGTATACATAGGTGACATTTTTCAAACAGGAAATGTTATCATACAAATCACGCAAGGAAGAATTCCATGTTCGACACTTTCAAAATTCAATGAAACCGATGCATTACTTTCAAAAACATTTGAAACAGGTTATACAGGCTACTTTTTTAAAGTCCTTGAAGAGGGTAAGGTTTATTCAGAGAGTTCTTTAGATTTGATCGAGAGAAGGCAGGAAAGTATTTCAGTTTTAGATGCGAACTTAATTATGTTTCGCCGTAATGATGCTCAAAAAATAAAGGAGCTGCTCGCATTGAAAGATTTGGCCGATGAGTGGAAGAGAAAGCTCGAAAAGTACTTAGCGGCTGTGAAATAATTTATTTTTTTCTTTTTTTAAAAATATTGTTGACATTTTTGCAATTGCCAAATATGATAATAAACAAATATGAAACGGCAATGACGAAGAGTAGTAACTTCTGTAGATACTTTAGAGAGCTGGTGGTTGGTGCAAACCAGTGTAGCTGCAGCTGCGAATGGACTTCAGAGCTTCCAAACCGAACGGGCAATAGTCCTTATTAGGCTTTGGCGAAGCGTCTCATCGTTACAAGAGACAGGTATTTGGAATGCTTTTAGCATTTAGATATCTGTTTAAGTGAGCTGATTTTTTTCAGCTAATGAAGGTGGCACCACGGGTTTCTCGTCCTTTTTTGACGGGGAGCCCTTTTTGTATTTCAATAAAAATGTTAAATCGATGATCAAGAGTAGTACATTGAACAGAAGCACTACAGAGAGCCGGGAATGGTGGAATCCGGTGTGATTCTTCAATGGAATGGACTTGTGAGAGGTCTTCTGAATGGCAGTAGGATGACACGGAATCCCCCGTTATCAGGAAAAGGTACTTCTGTTATATAGTTGTACTGATCAGAGGGAGTTGTTTAAAAAACTCCGAACTGAGGTGGCACCACGATCGAAAGATTCGTCCTCTATGCGCAATGTCATGCATTGTGCATAGAGGACTTTTTTTATATCTGCACATTTTGAAAATTGCCTTAAATAATGGATGGAGGAACTAAAATGATTGATTCAAAAAAGAAACTAGTAGTTCAACAGCTTTCAGGTGACACCCTAACGCCTATTTCCATTTATATGAAGTTAAAGGGCAGTCATAAATTTATTTTTGAAAGCTCATTGAAGCATGAAAACTCAGGACGCTATTCCATTATAGGAGCAAATCCTGTCGTGGAACTTAAAGGCAGGGAAGATCAATGTGAACTAATCATTTCAGGAGACTTAATAAAAAAGAAACAAAAACCTTTAGAAGCTTTGAAAGAATTGCTTCCAATTACCGACGAACGATCAGATCTGCCGTTTTGCGGTGGTGCTGTTGGTTTCGCTGGATATGACGCTGTTCGTCAATATGAGAACTTAGGCCAAAGTGGAATAGATGAGCTTGAACTGCCTGATGTCCACTTCCTGCTATACGAAGAAGTTGTTGTATTTGATCATCTTGAGCAAAAGGTATATCTTGCTGGCTATCCTATCATCAATAATCAAGAAAAAGTAAGTAAGAGCCTGACAGTGTTACAAGATGAGATTCTATCGGAAGGAGCTGTTTCAGCATACAAAGAGACGAAGTTATCTTCATTTTCTCCTTCAATGACAAAGACTGAATACGAAAAAATAGTGAAAAAAGCAAAGAAATACATTGAGGAAGGAGATATCTTTCAAGTCGTCCTTTCACAAAGATTTACAGCTGATTTCAAAGGAGATCCATTCTCTTTTTATAGAGACCTCCGAATCAGTAATCCTTCACCATATTTATATTATCTTGATTACGGACCATACTCTGTTGCCGGCGCATCACCTGAAAGCTTAGTAAAGGTAAGCGGCAATAAAGTGTTAACAAATCCAATAGCCGGCACAAGACCGCGCGGCAAAACTGAAGAAGAAGATATGCATCTTGAAAAAGATTTGCTTACCGATGAAAAAGAGCTTGCTGAACATATGATGCTGCTGGATCTAGGCCGGAATGATATTGGAAGAGTTGCTCAATTTGGCTCAGTAAAAATTGATAAAAATATGCAAATAGAACGTTTCAAACATGTCATGCATATTGTCTCTGAAGTTTCCGGGACATTGAAGGAAGACACTACCGCATTTGACGCTTTAATTGCCTGTTTGCCGGCAGGAACTGTTTCAGGAGCACCAAAAGTAAGAGCAATGGAAATTATTAATGAGCTAGAAACGCTTAAAAGAGGCCTGTATTCAGGGGCGGTCGGTTATTTTTCAATTACAGGGAATATGGATTTTGCTCTGGCAATCAGAACGGTTGTTTTACAAAATGATAAAGCTTATATACAGGCAGGGGCTGGAATTGTACATGACTCTATACCTGAAAATGAATATAAAGAAACGATTCATAAACTAAAAGCATTTATGGAGGACGACCATGATTTTAATAATTGATAATTACGATTCGTTTACGTACAACCTGTATCAATATTTTGGTGAGTTAGGAGAAGAGCTTCTAGTTGTGAGAAATGATGAAATTAGCATTGACGAAATTCGAAAGTTACATCCTGATGGAATTATTTTATCTCCAGGTCCAGGTCATCCAAAACAGGCAGGGATTTGTGTAGAACTTATTCGAGAATTCTTTGCCAGCATTCCGATATTAGGCGTATGCCTAGGACATCAGGCGATCGGAGTAGCCTTTGGTGCAGAGATTGGAAAAGCGGAAAAAATTATGCATGGAAAAATGTCAAAATTGAAGCATCAAAGCTCATCGCTTTTTGAATCTATTACTCAGAATATTGATGTAATGAGATATCATTCACTTATCATTAAAAAAGACGATTTTCCAGATTGTTTAGAGGTATTAGGCTATTCTCTGGATGATCAGGAAATTATGGGAGTCAAACATAGACAGTATCCTGTATTTGGCCTTCAATTTCACCCGGAATCTGTAGGTACTCCAGTTGGAAAACAGCTTCTAGAAAACTTTTTAAACCAGATTGAAAGGAGAAAGAAAAATGAAAATCATTCTGCAGCAACTAGCTGAACAACAGTCATTATCAGAAGAAAGTGTCATTGAAGCGATGGATTCGATCTTTGAGAAAGAAGCAACAGAAAGTGAAATTGCAGCCTTTCTTATGGCATTAAAAATAAAAGGAGAAACCGCAGAAGAACTGAGTGGATTAGTCAAGGCAATGCGGAAAAGGACTTTGCCTTTCACCAAGCAGCTTCCCAATGTTCTTGATAATTGTGGCACTGGAGGAGATGGATCGAAAAGCTTTAACATAAGCACAACCTCTGCATTTGTCATTGCAGGAGCAGGAATTCCAGTTGCGAAGCATGGAAATCGCAGTATTTCCAGTAAAACTGGCAGTGCAGATGTGCTGGAGCAGCTTGGCATTTCTCTCGATTACTCTCCTGAACTGGCAGAAGAATTACTGGAACAAATAGGTATATGTTTTATGTTTGCACCACATGTCCATCCATATATGAAAAAAATTATGAAGGTGCGCAGCGATTTGCGGATTCCAACCATTTTTAACTTAATAGGTCCTTTAACAAACCCAGTTCCGCTCGAAAATCAATTAATTGGCATCTATCGGGAAGATTACCTAATAACTTTTGCTGAAGTATTAAAATCGCTGGGCAGAAAAAGAGCCATCGTTCTTCATGGGGCAGGAAATATGGATGAAGCATCTTTACAGGGAGAAAACAAACTGGTCATTCTTGCGGACAATTCAATTGCTGAAATGACTTTACATCCAGAAGAAGTTGGGCTCCCGGTTTATGCTGCTGATAAAATTATCGGCGGTAATGCAGTTGAAAATGCCGGAATATTGAAAAAAGTGCTGAATGGAGAGCACGATGCCTATCGCGATACTGTTCTGCTTAATGCAGGTTTAGGGATCTTCACTGGTGGAGCAGCTTCATCCATTCAAGAAGGAATTCAGCTGGCCAAAGAATCTATTGATTCTGGAGAAGCTTTTAAGAAGCTTCTGCTTTTAAAAGAAGCAAGCAAAAAGTATAAGCAGGAGGTAATGTAGGATGCCGAATATATTAGACAAAATACTTGTTGAGAAAAAGCGGGAAATTGTCAGGCTGAAAAGCGAAGCACTGCGCCCGATCGGCAGTAAAAAGCGTTCATTGCTTTATCATCTGCAAAACACAGCTGAACTGGCTGTTATCGCTGAGTTTAAAAGGGCTTCTCCATCAAAAGGAGATATCAATAGACACGCAGATCCAGTGACACAGGCTTTATCTTATACGAAATACGGTGCTGCTGCCGTATCTGTCCTAACCGATCAGACTTTTTTTAAAGGGAATTACAATGATCTAACACTTGTAAAAGAAGCAATCGATATCCCTGTACTATGTAAAGATTTTATCATCGATGAAACACAGATCATTAAAGCAGAACACGCAGGAGCAGATATCATTTTACTCATTGCTGCAGCATTAGATAAAACGCGGCTGCAGCAATTGCATCAATTCGCACAGGATCTTGGGTTCGATGTCTTGGTTGAGGTTCATAACACGGTTGAAGCAAAACGAGCGATGGACATTGGTGCACAGTTAATTGGAATAAATAATCGAGACCTAAAGACTTTTCAAGTTGATGTGGCCAAAACAGAAGAGCTGGCACCATTTATTAAAGATGCTGGTGCCTATGTGATAAGTGAAAGCGGCCTGAAAACAACTCAGGATATTATGAGGGTCCGGAATGCAGGTGCAAGCGGGATCTTAGTAGGGGAAGCATTCATGGCAGCAGATGTAGTGAGTGAAATGTTTGACACAATAAAGCATTCAGAAAAGGAGCTGAAGGCAGAATGAAGGTGAAAATATGCGGAATTACCGATTTGAATTCAGCAGAAGCGGCAATAAAAGCCGGAGCGGATGCACTTGGTTTTGTTTTTGCTGAGAGTAAAAGACAAATGACTGCAGAACAGGCAGCAGCCATCATTAAACATCTGCCTGATTCTATCCTCAAGGTCGGTGTCTTTGTTAATGAGGATCGAGAGAAGATAACAGCGGTCATTGAAAAAACAGGAATTAATGTGATACAGCTTCATGGAGATGAATCTCCTGAAGATTGCCTGCACTATGAAGTCCCTGTCATAAAAGCAATTGGCATTAGTTCGAGTAATGATTTAAAAAAGGTTTCTCAATATGATTGCGAATACTATTTGCTGGACAGTCCAAAAGGCAAATACCGGGGCGGCAATGGCACTTCTTTTAATTGGGAAGAGACGAAGACCTTTAATAAAGAAGGGAAAAAGATCATCCTTGCTGGAGGATTGAATGCAGAAAACGTTGCAGAAGGCATTAAAATGGTTGATCCCTATATGGTTGATGTAAGCAGCGGGGTGGAAACGAACGGTGTAAAAGATATTGATAAAATGAATGAATTTTTGCAGAGCGCAAAACGAATGAAGGAGGAAATTAAAAAATGACTTATACAATGCCAGACAAACGCGGCCACTTTGGAACTTATGGCGGCAGATATGTGCCTGAAACACTCATGCAGGCCGTTTTGCAATTAGAAGAAGAATACAGGAATGCGTTAAAAGATGAGAGCTTTTCAGAAGAGCTGAACAAACTTCTAAAAAACTATGTAGGCAGGGAAACCCCTCTTTATTATGCAGAAAATTTAACAAAGTATGCAGAAGGAGCTCAAATTTATTTAAAACGGGAGGATCTTAATCACACAGGTGCTCACAAAATAAATAATTCTCTCGGGCAAGCGTTGCTCACCGTCAGAATGGGCAAAAAGAAAGTTGTGGCTGAAACGGGAGCAGGCCAGCATGGGGTAGCGACGGCTACTGCCTGTGCCCTTCTGAATCTAGAATGCATTATTTTTATGGGAGAAGAAGATATTCGCAGACAGCAGCTGAATGTTTTTCGTATGGAATTGCTGGGAGCTAAAGTGGTAAGTGTAACAGCAGGAAGTGCAACGTTAAAAGATGCTGTAAATGAAGCATTGCGTTACTGGGTAACCAATGTGGAAGATACTCATTATATACTTGGTTCAGTAATGGGACCGCATCCGTTTCCAGAAATGGTTCGGCATTTTCAAAGTGTAATCGGCAAGGAAACAAAGGCGCAATTTCTTGAACTGACTGGAAAATTGCCTGATGCAGCTGTTGCGTGCATTGGCGGCGGCAGTAATGCGATGGGCATGTTTTATCCTTTTATTGAAGACGAAGAAGTGGCATTGATTGGGGTAGAAGCAGCTGGCAGCGGCGTTGAAACTGGAAAACATGCAGCTTCACTAACAAAAGGAAATCCAGGCGTTCTGCATGGTTCATATATGTATCTGCTGCAAGATCAAAACGGACAAATTGAAGAAGCTTTTTCAATTTCTGCTGGCTTGGATTATCCAGGAGTTGGTCCAGAGCACAGCTACTTAAAGGATATAGGAAGAGTAAGGTACACATCCATTACAGATACAGAAGCTTTATCCGCTCTGCAGTTATTATGCAGAACAGAAGGAATTATTCCAGCACTTGAAAGCGCACATGCGATTTCCTATGGTGTTAAACTTGCAAGAGAATTGGGATCAGAAAAAGCTATAGTCATCTGTTTATCAGGCAGAGGAGATAAAGATGTGGCGTCTGTGCAAGAAAGGCTTGGGGGAGATAAAAATGAATAGGATTGAGAAAGTATTTAAAAAACTTGCAGCTAATGGGGAAAAAGGGTTTGTACCGTATATTATGGCAGGAGACGGCGGTCTTGACGTACTAGGAGAAAGAATCACATTTTTAGAGAGAGCTGGTGCAACGGCGATCGAAATTGGCATTCCATTTTCAGATCCTGTAGCTGATGGGCCGCTCATTCAAGAGGCAGGAATCCGAGCTCTAAAAGCTAATATCTCGTTAAGAGATGTTATTACAGCTATTCGCAGCATTCGCCCTGTAATTACTGTTCCTATTATCTTTATGACCTATCTAAATCCTATTTTAGCTTATGGTATAGATCAGTGTCTCGAGGATTGCCGAAAAGCAGGTGTAGATGGATTCATTATCCCGGATCTGCCATTTGAAGAAGAAGAACTTCTCTCCGAAAAGGCAGAAAGAGAAGGAATTGAACTGATTCGTTTAGTGACACTAACAAGTCCATTGGAACGTATACAGGAAATTTCTAAGAGAGGCAAGGGATTCTTATATGCTGTTACCGTTAACGGAATTACGGGAACTCGTTCAGAATTTCATTCACAGCTCGGCAGCTACTTGAAAAGTATAAAGGAAGTATCAACGATCCCGGTATTAGCTGGCTTTGGTATTTCAACCCCTGCACAAGTAGAAGCCATCAGTTCATTATGTGATGGAGTGATTGTTGGCAGTAAAATTGTCCAGTCATTTGAACAAAATGAGCTTCAGGAAATTGAAACATTGATTAGGTCTGTAAAGCAGGTAAATATATCAGGATAAAAAGAATATTTAGACTGCTAAAGGAAAGTTCAGAAGGTCGTAACGGCATTATTCATTATAGATGCAAACAATTGAGGATAAGAAAGGTAATTAGGGTAATTTTATAATAGAAGATACAATCACGGAGGTGTCCTGCTGTGATTTACGGCCCTGAACAATATAAAAATGATGTTGATCGCTATATCGTGAGCATTAAAGCTCAGCTGCAAAAATTATCTGGTACGTGGAATGTACAAAGCTGCTGTATATTGGAAGATTTTGAACTGCTCCAAAAACAAGTAATGGAAGCACACAACCTTGCTTCCACTTACTATTTACAATCATACCTCTTGCCATATACAGATGAAGCTGCGACATTAAGCCTGGCTGCTCAACATTTATCAGAGCGGAGGCACGGCGGCTTGATTGTTATTGAAAGGAAGGAAGATGTGACAGCCTTTATGCATAACGGCATTGAAGTTGGAGCAAAAGTAAGCTACACCATGCTGGAAACCATTTTTTATGATGGCAATCCACTGCATGATGGTGCTGTTCACATTCGAAAAGATGAAATTCTCTCTGCCGGTAACATATTGCCCGTTGCCAAATCAGAGCAGCAGGGAAAGAAGATTGGTACAAGGCATCGAGCAGCTATTGGCATTTCCGAAGTAACCGACGCGATTGCAATTGTCGTATCAGAAGAAACCGGTCGAATATCCTTTGCCTTACAAGGCAAACTTTATACAGTGCGCAACTAGTTATGTTTTGAATTTGGATGAATGTAGTATGTATAAAGGCTGGGGCATAAGTATTTAACACACCCACAGAACCGAATGGTTAGGAAGCCGTCTTTCTAATCATTCGTTTTTTTATTTATGATTATAAAAATATTTTATTAACATGAGTGAAATGGAGCGGAGGACACTCGACTCCAGTGGGCAATAGAGGAAAGGGTGAGACCCCGCAGAAGCTTTGCTTCGAGGAGGCTCAGCTTCCTCCCCACGGAAAGCGAGGGTCCGCAGTGCAATGGAACGGGCTTGTATGAACACGAAAACCTTAAAAATGGAAATTCGTTTTTTAGAAAGAGTATTACCGTTTTGTCCCAGCCTCATTGCTGTTTAGAGGAATTCCTAAACAAAACATAAAAAAGGAAATCTATTACATAAATTTTCATCTTACTGGAAATCCTGTTATTAGTTACTAAAGGAGGTAATAACATGGATCATCAAAACGCTGAGAATCTAAATGAAGAAACAGCCGAAACATTAACGAACAGACAAGGCCATCCGATCACAAACAACCAAAATATCCGTACAGTCGGAAACCGGGGACCAGCCACGCTTGAAAATTACGACTTTATTGAAAAGATCAGCCACTTTGACCGTGAACGTGTGCCTGAACGGGTCGTTCATGCCCGTGGTGCTGGTGCACATGGCTATTTTGAAGCTTATGGCACATGTGGAAACGAGCATGTATCGAAATATACACGCGCCAAGCTCTTTCAGGAAAAAGGCAAGAAAACGCCTGTCTTCGTGCGTTTTTCATCCGTTATACATGGCGGTCATTCGCCCGAGACATTGCGTGATCCACGCGGATTTGCTGTTAAATTTTATACAGAGGATGGAAATTGGGATCTGGTAGGGAATAATTTGAAGATTTTCTTTATCCGAGATGCGGTAAAATTTCCTGATATGATTCATGCCTTTAAACCAGATCCGATTACGAATATCCAAGATAGTGAACGCTTCTTTGACTTTTGCTCTAATTCACCAGAAACCTTTCATATGGTAACCTTTGTCTATTCACCATGGGGAATTCCTGCAAACTATCGCATGATGCAGGGTTCTGGGGTTAATACATATAAATGGGTCAATGCAGAAGGTAAAGCTGTGCTGGTGAAATACCACTGGGAACCTAAGCAGGGCATTAAAAATTTGACTCAAAAAGAAGCAGAGAAAATACAGGCGAAGAATTTCAATCATGCTACACAAGATTTATATGATGCGATTGAAAAGGAAGATTATCCTGAATGGGAGCTGCTTGTTCAAATCATGAGTGATGATGATCATCCTGAACTGGATTTTGATCCGCTTGACGATACAAAGCTTTGGCCGGAGGAGCAATTTCCGTGGATGCCAGTCGGGAAAATGGTTTTAAACAAAAATCCAGAGGATTATTTTACTGAGGTAGAACAAGTTGCATTCGGTACCGGTGTATTAGTTGATGGACTTGATTTTTCCGATGATAAAATGCTTCAGGGCCGAACATTCTCATACTCAGATACACAGCGATACCGTGTTGGGGCCAATTATTTGCAGCTGCCCATCAATGCACCGAAGAAACGAGTGGCAACGAACCAGCGCGGCGGGCAAATGCAGTATAAAGTTGATTTAGCACCAGGTCAGAATCCGCATATTAATTATGAGCCTTCTACACTAGGCGGTTTGAAGGAAGCTGAACAGGCCGGCAAGGAATATACACCGAAAGTGGAAGGAAACCTTGTAAGAGAATCGATCGATAGACAGAGCAATACGAAGCAAGCAGGCCATACGTACAGAAGCTTTGAACAATGGGAAAAAGATGAGCTAATTTCAAACCTTGTCAATGATTTATCTGACTGTGATCCCCGTATACAGGAAAAAATGATACAGCTGGCTGAAGAAGCTGATGAGGAATATGGCCGCCGGCTGCGCGAAGGGATTGCCAGTAAACCGAAGGATGGCACTACACATAAGCCTTTAGGGAATATTGACGGAGATCAAGCACCAAATCAAGCCATTCGTGAAGGTCATGAGGCCGATCCTTATTAGAACATATGATTATTGAAAAGCTGAGGGAAATTCCCTTGGCTTTTTTTGGTTTTCAGGTGTACAATTAGGAAAAGTATGGCATTTATTGGGTGATTTTATAAATATAAATACAGATCAGTTAAAGAGGGGGATTCTATTGGCTGAACCAAAAAGAGAAAAGAAGAGTCAGGTGCCATTCCGAATAAATTTGTTATTCTTTGCTGTATTTTTTCTGTTTTCCATCTTAATCGTCCGTTTGGGAATTGTACAAATCGTGAATGGAGAATCATATAAACGCGAGGTGGAAAGTACGGAGGATGTTACGGTTTCAGATCCTGTACCACGCGGCAGAATGCTCGATCGCCACTTTAATATTATCGTTGATAATGTTCCAAAAAGTGCGATCACCTATACAAATTCGAATGAAAAACAAGAGGATATGCTTGAAGTGGCAGAAAATTTGGCACTTTTGATAGACCAGCCCACCAATAAAATAAGAGAAAGAGAAAAGAAAGATTTCTGGATTATGAGAAATCCGGATCTTGCTAAAGAGAAAATTGCAGAGGAAGAATGGGAGAAATACGAAAACAAAACTTTATCTGATAAAGAATTATATCAGCTGCAAATTAATAGAATCACAGAGGAAGATTTAAATACGCTATCAATGGAAGATTTAGAGGTACTTGCGATTTTTAGAGAGTTTACGAGCGGATATGCTTTTACACAGCAGATTGTCAAAAATGAGGATGTTCAAAATGAGGAGTATGCTGCAGTAAGTGAAAACCTCGCTTATTTGCCTGGTATAGATACGACAACTGATTGGGACCGAACGTATAAGTTTGGCAATACCTTAAAGTCTATATTAGGCGGAATCACGGATTCAACAGAAGGGCTGCCGAAAGAACGGCTAGACTACTATTTAGCGAGAGATTATAGCCTTAATGACCGTGTAGGCAAAAGCTATTTAGAATTGCAATACGAAGAAGTGCTGCATGGACAGAAGGCGAAAGAAAAGGTCATTACAAAAGGCGGAAAGCTTGTTGGCACTGAAACGATTACAGAAGGTGCAAGAGGAAATGATTTAGTGCTTTCTTTTGATATGGAACTGCAGCAAAAAGTCGAAAAAATACTTGAGGAAGAAATGATGAATGCAAAGAAAAGCGGAAGAACCCGGCTGCTTGACCGCGCATTTGTTGTTTTAATGGATCCATATACTGGCGAAGTGCTGACCATGGCAGGCAAGCAGCTGGTGAGAAATAAAGAAACAGGAAAACAGGAGATGCAGGATTACGCGCTAGGAACCATTTCTTCAGCATATGGAGTAGGATCTGCGGTGAAAGGTGCAACAGTCTTAACAGGATTTAAGACAGGTGCCATTAATCCCAATACCGTGTTTTATGATGCGCCAGTAAAGGTCAGAAATACACCTTTGAAAAGTTCTTGGTTTAATGGCAGTTTTCAAGGCAATATGAATGTATTGCGGGCATTAAGGAAATCTTCCAACGTATATATGTTTAAGACTGCGATGGCCATTGGGGAAGGGAACTACGTCTATGACCAGCCACTGATTTTCAAAAATAAACGTGCTTTTGAAGATATGCGTGATGGTTTTAGTGAATTTGGTTTAGGTGTTCGAACAGGAATTGATTTGCCAAATGAAATTCCTGGTTATATCGGACAAGATACATTGCCGGGAAAACTTCTTGACCTTGCAATTGGCCAGTTTGATACCTATACTCCAATGCAGCTGGCTCAATATGTATCTACGATCGCAAATGGCGGCTATCGAATCCAGCCTAGGGTCGTTAGAGAAATAAGAGAATCTTCAATTGATGGTGAATCATTAGGCCCAATTATTCAAGAAATGCAGCCGAATGTATTGAATAAATTAGATATGTCCGACCGCGAATTAGGTATCGTGCATGAAGGATTCAGGCAAGTAATGAATAATCCGGACGGTACAGCCTATAGGGCCTTTGCTGATGCACCCTATCAGCCTGCTGGAAAAACAGGAACGGCTGAGGCTTTTTATGATGGACCAGACCGAAAAAAAGGGGATCCGATGATACCGGTTATGAATTTAAGTCTTGTTGCTTATGCACCATATAATAATCCTGAAATCGCTATGTCGGTTGTCGTGCCATGGGCATACGAAGGCCAAACAGGGCATACAGCCAACTATGATATCGGACGCAGAGTCTTAGATACGTACTTTGCTTTAAAAAATGACCAGAAAGAACCAGCTGAAGATCAAGAAGAGGATTAATAACGAAGCTGGGACATAAGTATATAACACGACCATAGAACCGAATGATTAGGATGTGACTTTTTCAAATCATCCGCTTTTTATTTGTTTTAAAAATTTCAATTTCTAAACATGAGTGAAATGGAGCGAAGGACCCTTGACTCCTTTGGGCAATAGAGGAATGGGCGAGACCCCGCAGGAGCGGCACGCGAGGAGGAGGCTCAGCTTCCTCCCCGCGGAAAGCGAGGGTCTGTAGAGCAATGGAACGGGTTTGTGTAAACACGCAAACCTTGAATATGAACGTTTTGTCACAGCTTCTTTTTATTCCTGATGCTTCTTCTGGAGGATATGCCTTCCTTTCATACTGAATTTACTCCATATCTCTTTCAACTTTATGAGAACGCTCTCTGTTGATCGTTCTGATTTTAATAGCTTACGATAAAAGAAGAAATGGATCGCTTCCTCCAAAAGAATGAGAAACAGAAAGAGACTTCCTATCAGCACTAGCCAAAATGTCATCTCAATACCTCCTTATCCTTCATCCTATTGAAATCTTGGTGATATTATGCAGGATCTTATTTCTATTTTCCCTATCCCAAACTTTCATAAACAGTCCAGGTTTAGGTATTTAATAGAAGGGAATAAAATAAAAAAGATTCTGATGAGGAGGGCCGGTATGACACATTTAATGAAAACCTATTATATCGATATTGAAAATAAAGTCATCCACCAAACACCTGAAGCAGCTGAATGGCATTTTAAAATTTTTGCTCCAGAAGAAGAGGCTGCAAAAATCAGTGATGAATTACGGAAGAACTATAATGCGGATTTAAAGACATATGTAAGATCACATATCCCATTTTTGGAATACCATCATGACCCGCAAAATGATGAATATGATGAAGCAATAGAGAAAGTGTACGAGATGATTTACCGGTACGGTGATGAAGAAGCGAAGGAACATATTGAGCGGATGGGGATACTATCTGAAAAGGAAAAACAGTCCTAACAGGGCTGTTTTTTTTATGAATAAAAAAGAACCATCATGATGATCATCTAATGAATGGTTCTTGTGTTTTATACGGTATAAAGTTTCGTCTTTTGTTTTTGTTCTTCTCGTTCTCATATCTGCGGAAGCAAATGGACTGCGGCTTTCTTCAGGATTTCTTCTTCCTTCACGAATTAGCTTTTCTCGTTTCTTTTTAGCAGATGATTTAGCCATTGCGTATCACTCCTTTAATTGGTTAGTCATATTTTACCATAAAATAGCGCTGTTTGCAGGGATTGATCATAAAAAAGGATTCACTAAATAAAAATAAGGGTTTTTCCCTGCAGAGATAGGGAAGTTCCCCGATATGGCATTCTTCTAATCTCCTATACAATGAAATCATAAAATATGTGAAGGTTGTAACAAGGAGGAGTAAACATGGAAACAGCCAAAACTGAGAAAGCTGTTACTTCAATTAATCAGGCATTTGCTTCAAGATTCGCGAAATCAATGTTTCTATCCGTTATAGGGCTTGCAGTCCTATCATTTATCGGAACGAGAATGTTTACGCATGTCGATTTAAATTTATACGGTTATATGGTTGGAACGATCATATTTTTAGGGGGCTTCTTCTATCGCTTTATTGCTTGGGGAGAACGCCCGCCAACTAAAATTATCATTAAAAAGGGAATAAAGCTGCTTTTCAGAAAATCAACGCCTAAAACATCAGTAGAACAGCTGGCAACATATCGTTTTATTTGGAATAGGGGAATTTACCGATGGACACAGCACGTCATGATGGGCTGGGGAGTAATTTTGTCTTGTCTCGTAACTTTTCCGCTAGTGTTCGGCTGGATGTACTTCACGATGGATGAGAATGGGATGTACAACATCATCCTAATGGGCATTCAAATTTTGACAGTGCCAGCTGATGGATTGATCGCTAACTTTTCTTATAATGCTTTAAACATCTCAGCAACCATGGTAATTATAGGTGTTTGCATGGCGCTTTACCGTCGTCTAAAAAATATGCAGGCACGAGCAGAGCAAAAATTTCTATACGACTTTCTTCCATTATATATGCTGCTCTTTATCAGCATAACGGGATTAGCTCTTACATTCAGCAATGTATTCCTGCATGGATTTGGACATCCGGTTATGTCACTCATTCATCAATGGTCGGTCATTATTACATTAATATATCTGCCTTTTGGTAAGCTTGCACATATTCCATTTAGACCATTAAGTGTTTTTGCGAGGAACTATCGAGAGCATTATATGGAAGCTGCACCAAAGCAATGCAAGGTTTGCGGCAATGAGTTCGTTTCAACAGAACAATCAAATGACGTTATCAATGTTCTTCAGACAAATCAAATTCAATTTCAGACAGAGGATGGGCACCACCTTGCAGAGCTTTGTCTTCCATGCAGAAGGAAATACCGGATGGCACAGTTTTCAGGGTTTCCTACTCATGAGGTAAAGGTTAAGGAGGCAAACCAAAATGCAAAGGGATAAGTTTTTTAAAGAAATCGAAAATGTGAATCACCCGAATGAAAAATTAATTAAAACACATTGCAGTTATTGTGGAATGCAGTGCGGCATGAATCTGCGGGTTAATACATCTACAAACAAAATCATTGGGGTTGAGCCGAGATATGACTGGCCGGTTACAGTAGGAAAAATGTGTCCAAAAGGGGTTACAGCTTACCAGCAGACGAATCATGATGATCGCCTATTAAAACCTCTGATTCGTGACGATGCATCATTAAAAGGTACAACAAAAGGTTTTAGGGAAGCAAGCTGGGATGAGGCATACGACCTGATCGCTAAAAAATTTACAGAGCTTCAAGAGAATTACGGGAAAGACAGTTTATCCGTTTTTAGCGGAGTATCAATGACAAATGAAAAATGTTATCTGACAGGGAAATTTGCACGTGTTGCACTAGGAACAAAATATATCGATTATAATGGCCGTTTCTGTATGTCAAGTGCTGCCGGCGGTTTCCTAAGATCACTGGGGGTTGACCGCGGATCTACCTTGCCTTGGACAGATATTCATGAAACAGATTGCTTATTCATCGCTGGCAGTAATACAGCAGAATGTCATCCGACCTCTATCTTCCGCTTATGGAATGTACAGGAGCGAGGCGGTTATATCATTGTTGTGGACCCAAGGGAAACACCTATTGCCAGAAGAGCAGATGTACACTTAGACATCCGACCTGGTACAGATTTAGCCTTAGCAAATGGAATATTACACTTATTAATTGAAAATGGATATACTGATGAACAATTTGTGAACAATCACACAAATGGTTTTGAAGAAACAAGAGAGCTTGTTAAAGAATTTACTCCGGAATATACAAGTGAAATTACAGGTGTTGATCCGGAAAAAATTATTAGAGCAGCTGAAATCTACGGTAAAGCTCCTAACGCGGTAGTGATGTTTGCAAGAGGAATTGAACAGCAGCATAAAGGTGTTGACAATGTATCCGCATATACAAACATGGCACTTGTAACAGGGAAGATCGGCAGACCTAAATCAGGTGTAGCAACATTTACTGGACAGGGAAATGGACAGGGTGGCCGTGAGCATGGTCAAAAATCAGACCTGCTGCCGGGTTACCGTAAAATCACAAATCCAGAACATGTTAGAGAAGTTTGCCAATTCTGGGGAATCACAGAAGATGAAATGCCAAAGGCTGGTGTTTCTGCATACGAACTCTTTGAATTGATGGCTAAAAAGGAAATCCGCGGCTTATATCTGCTGTGTTCCAATCCAGCTGTATCCGCTCCTAATTTAAACTTTGTCAGAGAAACACTGAAAAATTTAGATTTCATGGTATGTGCAGATTTCTACCTATCCGAATCAGCTGAATTTGCTGATGTAGTCTTGCCATCAGTGACATGGTCAGAAGATGAAGGCACAACAACCAACCTGGAAGGACGAATCATCAAAATTAATAAAGCACAAGAACCTGTTGGAGAATCAAAGCCAGATTGGCAAATGCAGGTTGAGCTGGCAGAACGTCTAGGAAGAGGTAAGTACTTCTCCCATCTGAAAACGGCCAGAGATGTTGCGGATGAATTCAGAGCAGCTTCAAAAGGCGGCTATGCCGACTACTACGGAGCAACCTGGGAAAAAATCGAAAAACAAGATGGAGTCTTCTGGCCATGTAAAGATGAAGACGATGAAGGAACTCCACATATGTTCCTTGATAAGAAATTCTATCATGCAGACGGAAAAGCTAAGATTTGTGCATTGCCATATCGCAAGTCAGCTGAAGAGCCAGATGAAACCTATCCATTGCGAATGACCAATGGCAGGGTAGTCTACCACTATCTATCTGGTAATCAAACGAGAAGAATTCCGTTTCTGCGTGACATGTGCCCGGAACCTTTTATAGAGGTTCATCCGCAAACAGCAGAAAAATATAAGATCTCCCATGAAGAAGAGGTACGTCTTTACACAAGAAGAGGAGAAGCTTTTTACAAGGTTAAGATAACGGAGGCAATTCGTCCTGATACGGTCTTTGTGCCTTACCATTTCGGCCATGAAAAATCTATCAATCTGCTAACGATTGCTGCACTGGATCCTATGAGCAGAATGCCTGAATTTAAAGTTTGTGCAGCCCAAATCGAAAAGCTTGATCGAGAGAAGGTGTAACAGCAATGAAAAAGAGACTTTATATAGAGCTTGAAAATTGTATAGGCTGTAGATCTTGTTTAGCAGCCTGTACACAGTGCGGAGGTCATGAAGAAAGAAACAGAAACTACGTTTATGATGTGAATCCGCTGGTGAGCAGACAGACGATGCCCTTAATGTGTCTGCATTGTGTGAATCCTGCTTGTGCCCGCAGCTGTCCGGCACAAGCCATTCAAATTCACGAAACAGGAGCGGTGCTTTCAGCGCTGGTTGAAAAATGCATCGGCTGTCAAAACTGTACGATTGCCTGTCCATATGGTATTCCAAAATTTGACGAAGAGCAAAACCTGATGTACAAATGTGATCTTTGTATCGACCGTACGAAAGATGGAATACCGCCAATGTGTGCGAGCGTCTGTCCTTCTAACACACTGCAATGGCTAACTGAAGAAGAAATCGAGCAAAAACAAAAGCAATACAACATGTCTAACGGAAAATGGGTAACAAGTCAGCCATATTTAGAAGGCGAAACAAATGTAAAAGTAAATCTTCCTGGTATTCTCCAGGGCATTACAAAGCTTTATTAGGAGGTGGACGGTAATGAAAGAACGTAATAATAAGATTCCTTTTCCAGAAGATAACTATACTCATAACATTCATCGAGAAAATGAGAGAAAGCTGGATCGCCGCGGGTTTATGAAAACCCTAGTAGGTGCAGCAGGAGTATTTGCTGTATCTTCCCTGCCATGGGGAGCAGTTGCAGCAAAAGAGCTGATGGGATTAGGTGAAAAAGAGTATCCTCATAAAAAAATTGCGGACCTTGAAAACCTGCCTATAGGTGATGCTGTAGAGTTTAAATTTCCAGGGGAACATGATGACGCTATTTTAATCAGACTTGGAGAAGAGAAATTTGTTGCTTATCAAAATGCATGTACACATTTACGATGTCCAGTATTTTGGGTGAAAGAGCAGGGAGAAATGGTTTGTCCTTGTCATCATGGCAAATTTGATGTGGAAACAGGTGCACCGACAGCAGGCCCGCCTAGACGTCCGCTTCCTGAAATTCAAGTAGAAGTAAATCAAGGTGCTGTATACGCAGTAAGGGTGAAGAGATATGAAGCGTAGTTATATCGGTGTCCTTCTCCTCAGTGCTGTTTTATTTCTGAACATCATCTTCACACAATATATGGTGCATCAATATTTCTATGAAAATTATGTAAACACATTGATCTTTTGCGGCTTAAATATCGTCATGTTCCCAATAGCTTTCCTTCTCTATAAAAAAACAAAAAAGGCGTGAGTGCTATGAATAGTGAAACATATATCGATTTTTGTTTTATAAGAGAAGGCAGTGGAAGGTTCAAAGAGGAAATTGATCAGCTGCTACGAGAACTGTTCGCTAAAATTCGGCTGAACTGGTACTTAGACGTAAAACAAAAAGATGGCCTTGAGATCGTCGTTGCGGAAATTAAAGGGATGAGCAAATGGCAGTCCGAAGATGAGCTGGTACAGTTCATAGAGACAAATGCAAAAGAAGACTTCTGGACGTATCTGCAAGGATATAAAGCTTTTATCTATCCTCAAAGTAAGGGAGGGAAAAGCTGTGGAGTCCGATAAAAAGAATAGCTTAAGCATGTTCATACATGAAGATGTAGAAATAGCCATTATCGATACAGATGGAGAGGATCAGGCACCCCTCTTAACAAAAAGAATTGAACGGATAGAAAATTGTCCTGATCACACTCATTTTAGAATGTATGTAAACCACCTTCAGTTTTTGGCCATTCCCATGGAAGCACGATTTGAATGGAAGAATGATCGACTGATCGCTACTGATGAAAACAGTCAGCTGCAATACTGCATTCGAAAAATAACGAATAACTGAGTGATCGGAAATCTCGCTGCTGGCAACTGATTAAAGTAAGTAAAGCCAATAAGCGTAAAAGGGTATCTGTACATGCTTTAATGATGACTTTTTAATAGAAGGCAATTTTAAAACTGTGACAGATCGTTTTTAAAGAATTGAATCCGTAATCTTTAACACACAGCAATGCCGAGTCTAATGAAAAGTATTGTAACAGGAAGGTGAAAAGAAATGAAAACGAAAAGAATAAACGACTGGATGCCTGAAAATGAACAGTTTTGGCAAACACAAGGAAAAAAACATGCTAAGCGAAACTTATGGATTTCAGTTCCTTCTTTAATGATGGCTTTTATTGTATGGCAAATTTGGTCTGTTGTCGCTGTACAATTAAATGAAATAGGCTTCTCATTTACAGATGAGCAATTATTTACTTTAGCAGCAGTACCAGGACTTGTAGGAGCAACATTACGATTCTTTTACACATTTGCTGTGGGAACATTTGGCGGAAGAAACTGGACCATTATCTCTACAGCAGTCTTAGCTATTCCAGCGATCGGTATTGGTATGGCGGTTCAAAATCCTGAAACTCCATATTCAGTGATGCTATTACTGGCTGCATTATGCGGGCTTGGCGGAGGAAATTTCTCCTCTTCATCAGCAAATATAAGCTTTTTCTATCCTAAAAAGGAAAAAGGTACTGCCTTAGGAATCAATGGCGGTTTAGGAAACATGGGTGTATCAGTTGTTCAATTTGCTACACCGCTTGTGATCGCCAGTGGAGCATTTGCATTCTTCGGAGATAGCCAAACCTTAGCAAGCGGTGAAAAGGTATGGCTGCAAAATGCAGCATTTATCTGGGTCATTCCGATTGCAATTTTAACCATTGCTGCTTATTTTGGAATGGATAATCTACCGAATACGAAACAATCTGTTGGAGATCAATTTGTTGTATTAAAACGGAAGCATACTTGGATTATGACCATTCTTTATGTTGCAACTTTCGGTTCATTTATTGGGTATTCTGCTGCATTCCCATTATTATTAAAATCACAATTCCCCGAACACATGGGCTTGGCATTCCTTGGTGCATTTTTAGCTGCAGCTGCACGTCCGGTTGGGGGCTGGCTGTCAGATAAATTTGGAGGAGCATCCGTTACAGCATGGGTATTCGTTGTCATGAGTGCTGGTGCAGGCGGAGTGATCTACTTTACTAAACAAGCTTCGTTTGCTGGGTTTTTAACAGCTTTTCTAATATTGTTTATCGCTGCTGGAATTGGTTCTGGTTCAACCTTCCAGATGATACCTGGCATCTTCCCTGTGAAAGAAGCTGCTCCGGTATTAGGTATAACAGCTGCTTTTGCGGCATACGGCTCTTATTTTATCCCGCAATTATTCGGCTGGTCCACTAAGTCAACTGGAACACCTGTCAATGCATTATATATTTTCATAGTGATATATGTCATATCATTTTTACTGAATTTCTTCTATTATCAGCGTAAAGCTAAGTTGAATACAACCTATCCTTTAAAGAAAGCTAACTAGATTTATAACCTGAATTGGCCTGCCTCGCACTTTCTGCGGGCAGGCCTTATGTCCATTTTAGCTGGACTTTAAGGACTGACTTGGTGACGCTGCTTGATCTTTGTATTATTGAGTTTGCCAGCCGGCAAATTTTATTTTCTATGATAACCCTATAAACATACTGGTTAAATATTTTATACTTATTGAAGGGAGTGTATTAATTGGAAAAGGAGCATGTTATCAGTCATTATATTATTGCTTCACAAGAAGACGAAATTAAAAGGATATCAATTGAATTACACGAAGGTGTGGGGCAGACACTATATAGTGTGTTGACAGGGCTGGACTACTTAGAAGGCAATATGCAGGAACCTGGAATGAAAAGTTATTCTGCAGAAATACGTGAGCAGTTAAGCAAAACGATACAGGAAATTCGGCTGTTATCTCTGGAATTACATCCCCCTGCACTGACCTCTTCAGGTATTACAGCAGCTCTTAAAAGTTATCTGAAACTATATACTTCAACCTATGGAGTTATTACAAAATTATCATCTGCGGGCGATGAACGAATATTACTTGAAAAACAAAACATTATGTTATACCGTGTTTGTCAAGAAGCATTAGGAAACATTGCCAAATATGCCGACTCAAGTCTAGTTCATATAGAATTAAATTGGGAAGCTGAAAATTTAATGATCGAAATAAAAGATTTCGGCAGGGGCTTTGATATTCATACAGGTTTAGCCAAAAGGTCAGGATTAGCAGCCATGTGTGAAAGAATGGAGTTAATTGGAGGAACGTGTTTAATATCATCAGCTGATGGAGATGGAACCTGTGTAAAGCTTTCATTACCATACTAGATAGAGATAGCATGTAAAACGGGGAAATGGACAAAGGGGGAAAAGTAATGATTAAAATCTTGCTGTGCGATGATCATGCGGTAGTGAGAATGGGATTAAAGATGCTATTGAATAATCACCCTGAACTCGAGGTTATAGGGGAAGCATCTGAAGGAGATGAAGCGATTGAAAAATCACTGGAGCTTGAACCGGACGTAGTGGTTATGGATTTAAGTATGCCACATGGAAAAGATGGATTAAGCGCCACAATTGAGTTGAAAAAGAAAAAGCCCGAAATTGCGATATTAATCTTAACGATGCATGATGATGAAGAGTATTTATTTAAAGCCATTCAGGCAGGTGCGTCTGGCTGTTTATTGAAAAGTTCTCCACATGATGAACTGATTTCAGCCATCTACAGTGTTGCTTCAGGTGAAGCGTACCTGCATCCTTCTGCAACGAAACGATTGATGGAGGAATATTTAAATACAGTAAAAAGCGGAGATACTGATCATTTTGAACTGCTCTCCGATCGGGAAAAGGAAGTTTTAACGTTAATAGCCAAAGGTTTCTCTAATAAAGAGATTGCAGAACAGCTTTTTATCAGTGTTAAAACAGTTGAAACACACAAGAGCAATGTAATGGAAAAACTAAAAATGAAAACGAGGCCAGAGCTTGTACAATTCGCATTAAAAAAAGGGCTGCTGGGCTATGGAATATAGGGTGGTGACCAAGATATGGATGACCAGAGGATTCTTCATGTGTTAGAGGAACTGCTAAGTAATGTACCGTGTGAATTTGCGGCAATCGCTATTCAGATTCCAAAGGGAACAGATGTTAAATGGAAGCATGCCGCCGGTAACTTGAACGACAAATATAAAAGAATTACCCTGAGATATGGAAAAGGGATCGCTGGAAGAGTCATTTCTACTGGGACCCCCATTCACCTTGATCGTTTTCCAGAAAATATTATCGGCAGAGACTTAGAGTATCCGATTATGCTTGCTGAGAAGCTAATCAGCGCCTATGCAGTTCCAATTCCACTAAACGGAAGTGCAAAAGGCGTGCTGCTAATCGGACGCCGTGTTAGACAGCCATTTCAGCTTAAGGAACAAAAGGCTGTAAGAGATTACACTAGTAAGCTGGAAAAGATGGTATTCATTCATGATTAGGAGAGTTTCAGATGAAGAATACAAATAACCCTCAACATAAAAAAGAAGATTTGCAAGATAGCAGGCATACTGCTGGTGATACATTAAGAGATGAGGCGTCCTATCATAAAGAGCTGAGTGACATGAAATTTGCTTTAGATGCGTCTTCTATCGTAGCGATAACCGATCGAAAAGGTAAAATTACATATGTTAATGATGAATTTTGCAGAATTTCTAAATATAACAGAACTGAACTGATAGGTGCCGATCATCGGATTATTAATTCTGGTTATCATCCCAAATCATTTTTTAAGCAATTATGGGATACGATTAATCAAGGTGAGGTTTGGAAAGGAGAAATAAAGAATAGATCAAAAGATGGGAGCAGTTACTGGGTTGATACAACGATTGTGCCGTTCCTTGATGGGAATAGAAAACCATATCAGTTCTTAGCAATCAGACATGAAATCACAAATCGTAAAAAAGCAGAGCAAGAGATTCAAAAGATGATGACAAGAATGATTAATCTGCAGGAAAATGAACGGAAAATCATTTCACGGGATCTCCATGATGGGGTCGGGCAAAATTTATATAGCCATATGATTACAATCAATCGCCTTCAATCTGAAGTGAACCACCCTCTACTTGAACAGCTTTACACGGAAACAGCAGAAATTATTGAAGAGCTTAGAGATATTTCAAGAGAGCTGCGGCCATCTGTGTTGGATGATTTAGGTTTATTGCCTGCCATTCGTTCTTATCTGCATCGATTTTCGCAATACCATCAAATCGACGTGCAATTTACCAGTAATTTAAATGAACGGCTTAGCACCGAAAAGGAATTAACTATATATAGAATCATCCAGGAAGCATTAACGAATATTCGCAAATATGCTCAAACGAATGAAGCTTTTTTGACCATCCGTGAATTAGATCATGAACTTAGAGTGGTTATTGAGGATTTTGGCACTGGGTTTGAATACGATGAAATTCAGAAAGGGATCGGCCTTTTTAGTATGGAAGAGAGAGCAAGAGTAGAAGGAGGCTCTTTGGATATCCATTCTGAAAAAGGCCGTGGAACAAGGGTAGTTTTGGTTATGCCTATATAAATAAAAAACAGCAAAAACTCTGCCATACAGCTGGCAAGAGTTTTTGCATCTAAAGTTAACTGTAGATGTCTGTTGATTTAGGGCGTGACATGAAAGTTCTAAAGCATATGCAGGAGTGCACCGCCTAGAGCACCTGTGACAACGACAATCCAAGGTGGAAGTTTCCAATAATTCAGCATAAAAAATAAAATGGCTGCTAATGAAAAATCGGCTGCAGAATGAATGGTGCTTGTCCAAATTGGATCATATAAAGCAGCGATTAAAATTCCTACAACTGCTGCATTTATCCCATACAATGCAGCTCTCATATTCTTGTTTTTGCTGATCTGCTGCCAAAAAGGCAATGTTCCAGCAATGAGTAAAAATGCAGGTAAAAAGATAGCTGCAGTAGCAAGTAATCCCCCCTGCCAGCCATTAATGATCGTTCCAAGGTAAGCTGCGAAGGTAAAAAGCGGACCAGGAACAGCTTGAGCTGCACCATAACCAGCAAGGAATGCTTCTTCTGAGAGAAACCCGCTAGGAACAAATTCCATCTCTAAGAGTGGAAGCACGACATGTCCCCCTCCAAAAACAAGGGCACCTGAACGATAAAATCGATCAAATACGGTGATCCATTCTGCCGAGAAGATTTGTTCAATAATTGGCAATAAAAACAATATAGCAAAGAACATGACGAGCGAGAACAAAGCGAATTTTTTAGAAACAGGTACATGGAGATTTGTTTCTTTATGGTCGGCCACATTTTTATAAACGAGGAAGCCGATGATTCCCGCTAAAATGATAATCAAAATTTGTGTTATTGTTGTTTGCCATAAAACAGCTATGACAACAGCGAGCAGGGTAATCGTTTTTCTTGGGAAATCTGGTGCAAGATTTTTTGCCATCCCCAATACAGCTTGAGCAACAACTGCAACTGCAACAATTTTCAATCCTTGAATCCATCCTAAATCAAACTGATTGAAGCTTTGCAGTGTCAGTGCGAATAAAATAAGGGCCAAAACAGAGGGAAAGGTAAACCCGATAAACGAGACAATTCCTCCAAGCCATCCGGCTCGTACCATCCCGATTCCTATGCCAACTTGGCTGCTTGCAGGACCAGGTATAAACTGACATAATGCTACAAGCTGTGCATAACTGTCTTCATCCATCCATTTTCGTTTCATTACATATTCATCTCTAAAATAACCTAGGTGTGCAATTGGCCCTCCGAATGAAGTTAGCCCTAATCGGGTAGAAACAAGTAAAATCTCCCATAAGCTTGCCAGTTTGTTTTTCAATCATCTCCACTCCTTAAGAATCTTTTATTTCTTTGAATAGTTCAAAAGCTTTCTTCCTGGCTTCCAGTAAGATCTCTTTTCCTTTTTCCGTTGTGCGATAATACTTTCTAATCTTTCCCTCCACTTTTTGCTTTTCCTGCTGAAGCAAACCATCATTTGTCATGGAGTGCAAGATGGGATAAAGTGTTCCCGCGCTCATTGAATATCCGTGTTCCTTCAATTCATCTAACATCCATAAACCATATATGGGCTCCTCGTCAGCATGGTGCAAAATGTGAATATGAATAAAGCCCAGAAATAACTTTCTGAGTACACGATCTTCCAATAGAACCACTTCCTTTCTGTTATCGAAAAGCAATATTGGAAACCGATAATAGTAGTGTATCTAGATTTTTTACTGAAATCAAGTAAAAACAGGTTAGGTAATAATATAAAAGAAAGCAAAAGAATTAAATCATTTGCTTGGAGATGTTCCTAATTAATAAAAATAACTTTTAAAAAACAGCAAAAAAAACACCGATATCCAGTGTTTTATATATGGTATATTGAAACACACCTGAAAAATAATGCTTCCTCGTAATGTAATTAAACGATCAGCTTAGCTGTTTTGTACTCTTCGGATTAACTCATATGCTTTGTCTCCAGTCATTTCAGCTAAGTTTTCCCATATTTTATCCCGCAAAATATCTAGTTCAATGATTTTTCTGGCCAGTTCGACTGCTTTATGGCTTTCCATTCTTCTAGTCCTCCTCGTTATTTTTATTATTTAACGCCCATATGTTTCTTTGATAAAAGTTCAAGTTCAGTGAGTGTTAAATTTTGCAGTTGCTCTAATTCCTTGGATACGCCTGCTTTTACGAGCAGCTGGATTAAATAGTTGCGTTTTTTTTCAACCGCTTTTCGTAAGTATTGCATAAATATTCTCCTCCAGTTCGGCTTATTTCTGTCAGTTTAAATGATTCCTATATAACTTTCATCGATTATGTAAGATAAACTGACATGATTTTTAATAATGTTATATTTTGTAACATATATAGTGAAAAAATCTAACAAACATGTATAATAGAATTAAAACCTTTTCATTTGGGGTGGTCTCTGTATGGAAAATGAAGCATCTTATAAAAATAGAAAGGTCATTTCAATCGGAACAGTAAGTGAGCTAACGGGATTAAGCGAAAGGCAAATACGTTATTACGAAGAACGCAAACTGATTTTTCCTGAAAGATCAGATCGAGGAAATCGTAAATATTCCTTTATGGATGTTGAAAGATTAATTGAAATTGCAAACAAAAGAGAAGAAGGCGTAAGAACAGATGAGATACTTCAGGAATTAAAGAAAAAGAAAAAAGAAGATCCAGTGACGAGAAATAAAATGATTCAAGGTCAGATCAATGCCCGTTTCAACCGTTCCAGCCCTTATCCAAAGAAATGAAAGGAAGTGTTATTCAATATTTAAAAATAAAAGCTCGCGTGTATGCGAGTTTTTTTATGCTTCCAATTTCAAATGTTTTCATTTGTAAACGTTCTCAATAATGGAAATATTGTATGATGTAATAAGGACTTTATAAAAGGGCATATTTGGATTAAGATGAATGAGCAAGAATGTGTGACATGGAAGGAGGCGAAGAGAATGGAGCATAAGTTTCCTACCAGCTTGGAGGTAATTGATATATGCTTACTGGCAGGGAAAATCATGCTTCAATGTGGAGCAGAAACATATAGGGTTGAAGATACGATGTCAAGAATGGCGGCAACCTTTGGTATTCCTCATTCTCATAGTTATGTGACGCCAACAGGTATTATTTTTTCAGTTGACGGCACAGAACCAGCTAAGCTGATCCGTATTTCTGAACGAACAACGGATTTATATAAGGTTACATTAGTAAATGGAGTTTCACGGAAGGCGGCCAGCGGGGAATTAACGAGCCAGCAGGCATACATACGGCTGAAAGAAATTGAAGAGGCTGATTTTACCTTTCCTATTTACCAGCAAATTATTGCGGCTGCCATTGCGAGCGGTTGTTTTATGTTGATGTTTTTAGGGCAGTGGAGTGACTTCATTCCCGCTGTAATATGCGGTGGAATCGGTTTTACTTCATTTGTCTATCTGCATCGGGTTGTCCAAATAAAGTTTTTTTCTGAATTTCTTGCTTCATTAATTATTGGTCTTACTGCCTTTTTGTTTATAGAAAGCGGTATTGGTGCACAGCTGGATAAAATAATTATTGGTTCCGTTATGCCGCTCGTGCCAGGGCTGCTCATAACCAACGCAGTCCGTGACTTGATGGCGGGGCATCTTGTATCAGGATTATCTAAAGGAGCAGAAGCTTTTTTAACGGCTTTTGCCATTGGAACGGGAATTGCTGTCATTTTTGCATTTTATTCATAAAGGAGGCGGGGACAGATGTTTACACATTTAATTACTAGTTTTATTGCCTCCGCAGCATTTGGTATCTTGTTTAATGCACCAAAGAAATCTTTGCTTCAGTGTGGGTTTGTTGGGATGGTTGGCTGGATGATTTACATAATTCTTGTTGATCGCTATTTTGATGCCGTTGTTTCCTCTTTAATTGCTGCTTTTTCCATTGCAGTGCTGAGTCAAATGTTTGCGAGGTATTACCGAACCCCCATTATCATTTTTAGTGTGTCAGGAATCATACCGCTCGTCCCGGGAGGACTTGCTTATGATGCAATGAGAAACTTTGTGGAAAATGATTATAATACGGCTATTCAGCTTGCAGCTAAAGCATTTATGATTTCTGGATCGATCGCTGTTGGGCTTGTTGTATCAGAGGTTCTTAATCAGCTGATTCGGAAAATACCATTAAGAAAGGTAAAAAGTTAGTTAAAGGCTTGTAACAGCCTGTTGTTGAGCATATAATCCAAGTAGCGTAAAAATCTGAAAGAATAGGAGAACAGGATGATCCGTCGTTTTTTTACTTATTATAAACCTCATAAGAAATTATTTATCATTGATTTTTCGAGTGCGGTAATCGTAGCGCTCCTGGAACTGGGCTTTCCTCTCGCGGTGCAATGGTTTATCGATGACCTGCTGCCAGATGAGAATTGGGCCATGATTGTATCTGTTAGTGCGGGATTGCTTGCCTTTTATGTAACAAGCACATTTCTCCAATATATTGTCAACTATTGGGGGCATATGCTTGGCATTAATATAGAAACGGATATGCGCCAGCAGCTGTTTAATCACGTTCAGCGCCAATCGTTTCGATTTTTTGATAATACAAAGACAGGTCATATTATGAGCAGGGTTACAAATGATTTAATGGATATTGGCGAACTTGCCCATCATGGACCTGAAGATTTGTTTATTGCCGTCATGACTTTCTTTGGTGCCTTCGGGATCATGCTGACGATAAATGTTAAGCTTGCCATTGTTTCTATTATTATAATGCCATTCCTAATTTGGCTGATTGCTTATTGTAATGTCCGCATGAATAAGGCCTGGAAAAAGATGTACGGTGAGATCGCCAATGTAAATGCGCGAGTTGAAGATAGTGTATCCGGCGTACGGGTTGTTCAATCTTTTACAAACGAAAAATTTGAGATTGCTAGATTTATGAAGGATAACCAGACGTTTCGTAAAGCAAAACTAGGAGCTTATAAAATTATGAGCTACAGCTCCTCCGGCATTTATATGATGACCCGTTTAATCACTTTGCTCGTTTTAGTTTATGGTGCGTGGTTAAGCTTTACAGGAGAGCTGACACATGGGCAGCTTGTCAGCTTTATCTTATATGTAAATGTATTATTAAAGCCGATTGATAAGATTAGTGCGCTTATGGAACTTTATCCAAAAGGCATGGCTGGATTTAAACGATTTACAGAATTAATTGATACGGAACCTGAGGTGGAAGATCGGAAGGACGCGATTGAAGTATCAACCTTAAGGGGAGATATCCGGTTTGAGGATGTCAGCTTTAGCTATGATGAACATAAATCCGTTCTTAAGGATATCGACCTAACGATAAGAGCAGGAGAAACTGTAGCGTTTGTTGGACCATCGGGTGCTGGGAAGACAACAATCTGTTCCTTAATTCCACGTTTTTATGATGTGTCGAACGGCAGTATTAAAATCGATGGTATGGATCTGCGAGACATGACAAAGCAGTCACTTCGCGCGCAGATCGGGATTGTGCAGCAGGATGTTTTCTTATTTACTGGAACAATAAAGGAAAATATCGGATATGGGAATCTCGACGCTTCTGATGAAGAAATATATGAAGCTGCAAGAAAGGCACATTTAGAGGATTTTATTGCTGCACTTCCATTTGGATATGAAACACAAATTGGCGAGCGTGGCTTGAAGCTTTCCGGAGGACAAAAGCAGCGGTTAGCCATTGCCCGCATGTTCTTAAAAAATCCGCCTATTTTAATTTTAGATGAAGCAACATCTGCGCTTGATACAGAAACAGAGCGAATCATTCAAGCGGCATTAACTGAGCTTGCTAAAAATCGTACTACATTGGTTATTGCACACAGACTGGCAACCATTCGCAATGCGGATCGGATAGTTGTTGTCACAGAAGAAGGGATTGCAGAAGAAGGCAGTCACGATGAGCTAATTGAAAAAGGCGGCATTTTTGCTAATCTGCACAAAGTTCAATTCCAAAAAGCGTAGGATAAAGCAGTGAATCACATCGATTCACTGCTTTTTATGTTAGTAGAGTTCATGACTTAGGGATAACTTGCACTTTCAGGGAAATTAGGACTGCTTCTAATTGTTTTTTTTACGAAAAAGGGTACACATAGTGTTTATTATCCTGTAAAATCATTGATAATTCATGAGTTCCATTGTGATGGAGAAGGAGGACGATAAATGAAAATGAGAGTATCAGCTGTGCAATATCATTTGCATAGTATCAAGTCTTTTGAGGAATTTGCTGCCCAGTGTACACATTATGTGAAAACAGCTCAGGAGTTTGGTGCAGAGTTTGTTCTCTTCCCTGAATTCTTTACTACACAGCTGCTTTCCATAGGAAGTGAAGCGGGAGGAAGCTTAACAATAAATGAACTTCCAGGCTTTACAGAACAATATAAAAATCTGTTTATAAGCCTTGCGATCAACAATAACCTTCATATTATAGGAGGTACACATGTTATTTCCCGAAACGGAAAGCTTTACAATGTTGCCCACTTATTCTATCCCGATGGAAGAGTAGAAGAACAAGCAAAACTTCATATTACTCCAACCGAGGTAGATGAATGGAATATGTCTGCAGGCGATCATTTTCAAGTGTTTGATACGGATAAAGGCAGAATTGCAATTTTAACTTGCTATGATATAGAGTTTCCAGAGATTGTCCGGATCGCAAAAGCAAAAGGTGCTGATGTCATTTTCTGTCCTTCATGCACTGATGACCGGCATGGATTCCATCGCGTCCGTTATACTTCACATGCCAGAGCTATTGAGAATCAAGTTTATGTAGTGGTTACTGGAACGATTGGTTCACTGCCAACTGTAGACTTTATGAGAGCAAACTTTGGTCAGGCGGCCATTATTACTCCAAACGATATACCATTCCCTCCTAAAGGGATTATGGCAGAGGGCGAGTTAAATGATGATATGATTATTACAGCCGACCTAGATCTAAACCTACTTTATGAAGTTAGAGAAAGAGGCTCGGTAACAACTTGGCGAGACCGCCGAACTGATTTATATATAGACTGGGAAAAAGAGAATATTGATGGATAAACAGATCCAATATTATAGCGACTTTTATATAAACGCCAACGGGAAAAATGCTCCTGCAGTCATAAGGAATTATGATAAAAACGATTTTGAACAGTTAATTCAAATCCAAGCCGAATGCTTTCCCCCTCCATTTCCATCAGATTTATGGTGGAATGAAGAGCAGCTTATGAGCCACATACAACACTTTCCTGCGGGGGCATTATGCATTGAAGTAGACGGTGAGCTCGCTGGATCTTTAACTGGATTAATGATTAAGTTTGATCCGAATCATCCTGAACACACGTGGGAAGAGGTAACGGATAATGGATATATTCGCACACATGATTCTCAAGGTGATACGCTGTATATTGTTGACATTAGCGTTAAACCTAAATTTCGGAAGCTTGGCTTAGGAAAGTTGCTGATGGAGGCGATGTATCATGTTGTCATCCAATTAAATCTGAAGCGTCTTCTTGGCGGAGGAAGAATGCCAGGTTATCATCGTTTAGCAGATACCTTATCTCCTGAAGAATATATAGAAGAGGTAGTGAGCGGAAACGTAAAAGATCCTGTGATTTCTTTTCTGCTCCGCTGTGGCAGAAAACCTATAACTATATGCAAAAACTATTTAGAAGATAACGAATCATTGAATTATGGTGTATTGATGGAATGGAAAAACCCATTTATTTAGGGGATTATGTTGCTGCCAACCTAAACTGGCAGCTTTTTTTATGTTACCTATAAATTTATTTTTCTTACTTGGAAAATTCTATTACAATAAAAAAAATATGTGGAAATTTGACATTTAATATAATAAAATGACAATATGTCTAAATTACCATGACAATCTCGTAACATTTTAGTCCATTCAATTTAAGCAAAGCGGAAACAGAGAAAGAAGGTTTTAAAGTGGGCAAAATAAATGAGGATAGCTTCATTGAAACCGTCCACATGAAGGGTCTGCAAATATCTCTAATTGCTTCTGGAGATGGGACAGAGGTTATCTATCATAAAATGCAACCAGGAACTCGCTGGGGACTTGAACCAGCTGAAGGATGGAGTGCACTCGAATATATTCATTTATTATCAGGTAAGCTCTCTTATAAAAAGGCAAATTCAGTTTTAATACTTCAAACTGGTGATGTCTTTTATCGTTCGCCCGTAGATCAACATTATGTTTTTGAATCTGAAGGAATCACAGAATTTATATATATCACTTCTCAACCAGTTTTTCATCACTATAGTTTAATTTCAAAAGAGTTAGAAGAACTTGCCATATCTATAGAAGAAAAAGATGGCTACACTGTTGATCATTGTACTAGGATAAGTAGGTTTTCTATGAAACTGGGTGAGTTGCTTGAGCTTAATACAAAAGAGATGTTTAGGCTTAGTTTAGCTTCTTTTTTTCATGATATTGGAAAGGTAAAGGTTCCTTTAAATATTCTGCAAAAACCCGGAAAGTTAACTAGTGAAGAATGGGAATTAATGAAGAAACATACTACATTTGGAAGAGAAATATTAGAGGAAACGGGACTCCCAACTCTAGTTGATGTAGGCAAAATTGTTGAGCAGCATCATGAAAGATATGATGGACAGGGTTATCCTTTTGGTTTAAAAGATAATGATATTTCCATACAGGCTGCCATAATTTCTGTAGTAGATTCTTTTGATGCCATGACTACAGATCGAGTCTATAGAGGCCGTATGACTAAAGAGGAAGCAATTGAAGAATTAATTCGCTGTAGGGGAACTATGTACAATCCGTACATTGTTGATATTTTTATCAAAAATAAAGAACTATTCATCTAGGGAGGAAGAAAATGAAAAAAATCAGTTTAGTTTTATGTGCACTTTTGGTCAGTTTAGTATTTACTATTAAACCAGCTGAAGCTGCGTATTTACCAGAGTATGATCAGTATGTAGAAGTATCTTATGAGCAAGCTAGATTTCTAGCAGACCTTGTTGGAATGAAGGATATTCCTCTTGGAAAAGAAACAGCTGATTTATCTTTTGAGGTACAAGAAAAATTGATTGCAAAAATCGAAAAGTTAATTGGCGCAGAAATTGATCATTACTATATTTGGCTAACGGTAGACGGTGTACCAGTTTTTGGTATTGATCCACCTCATCCATTATTTTAATTAAGAAAAAGCAGGAACATTTTGTTTCAGCAAAAGAAAAACCCGGACGATAAGCAATTATTTACATCTGCTTATTATCCGGGTTTTTTATGGCTTTTAAATGCCTAATATCCTTAACTTCCCTCAACTAAATCCTTCACATAACCATCCGCATATTCTCGGTATTCATGAAACTTACCGTCTTGATCAATATAATAAATGGCAATGTCATTTACGCTTTGTTCATCATGCTGGAAACCGATATAGACTATATATTTAAGATCATCCGCCTTTAAAGCATCGACATCTACTGCATCAAAATCATGTGTGAACTCATAGTCTTCATTATTCTTAAAATCGTAGCGCCATAATAGGTTATTATCCATTGCTCCTCTTAATACTTCAGTTGGTTCACCAAATATACTTGCTAATTCATCCTTTGTTCTTTTAGGATCGGCCATTTCTTTCAATGTATCAATATCTGGATGTGAAACCTTTCCGGCAGCTGAAGAAGTTGCTGACAATACTTTTGTATTTATGGCAGATACATTTGTACGATCAGTTAAACTTTCTAAATGATTTTTAACATTTTCATCATGTGTAAAGGATAAGACATGTGCTTCTGATAATTGTATGGGGGAGAAAAATAAACTGCCTGTAAGTATGCAAATAGATAATACCCTTTTCTTCATTTTAAATAGCCCCTCCAATAATTCTTTTACATAATAGACGGTTGGAGATGGAAAAAAGTTTCACTTTTATTACAAAAAGATTACAAATGTTTCGTTTTGATATATTTCGACATGTAAGAAAGATGCCGGAGTTTAGGTGGTTTTAGCTGCTATTCATTATTCGACTAGTTTTGTATAGATTGCTAATGGATGAATAAGACCAATTATTTAAAAAGGTAGCAGAAGGTCTGTAATCCAAACTCGTATTCTGTCGTAATTAGTAATATATTTGTAATATTATTATTACACGTCTGTCAAATAGTGATGATATAATGCCCATTGTATAGAAAATCGTCATGGTTAAATTGTCATAAAAAATAAAATTTTGTCTTTATATACATAGAAAAGAAAACCGTCATTTACATAGGGAAAGCAGGGGAATATGTTGAAGAAAAAGCTAGTTGTCTTAAATACTACTATTATGCTCGGATTAGGTTCATTAGCACTGCCGTCAGTGCAGGCAGAAACAGTTGATAGCATTCAGAAACAGCGTTCTACACTACAGTCCAATCTTTCAGCAGCTGAAAAGGAACTCGCTTCTGTTCTGACAGAACTTGCTAAGTTAAATGAGCAAGTAACAAGAGTAGATCAAGCTGTAGCTGATAACAATGAGATGATGCTAAAGACAGAAGCGGACATAAAAGCTGCACAAGAGCAAGTCACAATACTTGAAGCTGAAATTGCAGTTATTCAAGAGCGTATTGACAAACGAAGTGAAATTCTTAAAGAAAGAGCTCTTGCTTTCCAGGAAAGCGGCGGAAGTAATATCGGATACATAGAAGTATTACTAGGGTCTACTAGTTTCGGTGATTTCATTGACCGAGTTGGTGCAGTAAGCAAAATTGTTGAAGCTGATCAAAGCATTATTGCAGAACATGATGCAGATAAACAGGAAATTGCTGATAAAAAAGTAATTGTGGATGAAAAGTTAGCAGATCTTAATGGGATGAAAGCTGAACTAGAAGGAATGCGTGCACAATTAGAAGAACAGAGTAAGCAGAATGAAGAGTTGAAAAATCAGCTTGAAGAGAAAAAGAAATCTGCAGAAGCTAAGAAAGCAGAATTAAATACAGAAGATCAAAAACTTGCAGAAATGCAAAGACAGATTGAAGAAAGTATGGCGCCTTCTTCTTCTTCTAACTCTTCTAACACTGCTGTTAGCAAAAATGTATCTTATTCCAGCGGATCTTCGTCTGTAAAACCAAGCGGAGACATTAGTACGGTTATTAATGCTGGATATAAATATATTGGGAATTCAGTATATGTATTTGGTGGCGGAAGAAACGCATATGATGTAGCAAACGGCCGTTTTGACTGCTCTGGATTTGTTTCATGGGCTTTTGCACAAGCAGGAATTAGCGTAGGAGCAAGTACTGATTCACTTAAGAACACAGGTACTCGTGTACCCACAAGCCAAATGCAGCCTGGTGATCTAGTATTCTTTAATACTTACAAAACGGACGGACATGTAGGGATTTATCTGGGTGGCGGCAAATTCATTGGTTCTCAAAGCAGCACAGGTGTTGCGATTGCAAACATGAATAGTGGCTATTGGGCAAACACATTCAACGGTCGTGTTATGCGAGTACGATAAGTGAAATGAAAACCTGATTACATATAAGTAGTCGGGTTTTTCTATTACTAAAATACCCGTTTCATAGATATCTAATCCTATTTTCGGTGAAAAAGTGGATAACAGTATTTTGACCTATAGGAAACCTGATTCATAGCAGATATTTTCATTTATATCTGACGAATGGATCAGGTCTTTTTTGTGCTTAGAAAACAGTCATGCTGAATGGATCAGTGTAACTAATCCTAGTTCATCGCCTTGCAGGCTTGCTAATGTGCGAATTTTTTAAATAGTAGCTGTACAGACAACACACAGAAAAATTTTGAAAAATTCTCTTTCCATTAGCAGGATATTATAATATAATCAATCTGTATTAACTGTATTATGTTTCGTAGTACACTACATACAGTTGGGAGGGTACATATGTTTGAGCTTGATGTGAGAAGCCGTAAACCAATATATGAACAATTAGTTGAGCGGCTGAAGGAGCTGATTATATCTGAGATATTAAAAACTGACGAGCAGCTTCCTTCCGTACGCACACTCGCTCAGCAGTTAACCATCAATCCTAACACCATTCAAAAAGCTTATCGAGAGCTGGAGACACAAGGTTATATTTACTCTATAAAAGGAAGAGGCAGCTTTGTCAGCCCTCCAAGCTTACATATACAATCTGAAAAGCTGGAAAAAGTAAAGAATGACTTAAATAAACTTATGTCTGAGGCACTTTATTTAGGAATGAGTGCTGTTGATTTAATAAACATGATTCACAATATCGAAATCGCGTCCAAAGGGGGGCTCGAAGATGATTAAAATAAGTAATGTCCGGAAAGAATTTCAAGAAATTGAAGCAATTGAAAATGTAAGCATTCATGTCAATAAAGGATCAATCTACGGGCTTCTCGGTTCGAACGGTGCAGGTAAAACAACTCTATTAAAAATGATCGCAGGCATATATGAACAAAACGAAGGTACCATATTAATAGATGGAAGAGCCGTGTTTGAAAATCCTTCTTTAAAACAGGAAATGATTATCATACAGGACACACCATTTTTTATACCGCAATATACATTAAAACAAATGGGGAAGGTTTATCGCTCTTTTTATCCAAACTGGTCTCAAGAAAAATTCATGCAGCTTGCGGCAGACTTTCAGTTGGACATTACAAAAAAGATCCATAAGTTTTCAAAGGGAATTCAGCGCCAAGCTGCATTTGTATTGGCTTTATCTGCTCAGCCGAGTGTCTTGATCTTAGATGAGCCAATGGATGGGCTTGATCCAGTGATGAGGAAAAAAGTAAAAAGTCTTATTTTTGAAGATGTTGCGGACAGAGAATTAAGTGTATTGATCTCATCTCACAATCTAAAGGAAGTTGAAGATATATGTGATCATGTTGGGATTCTGCACAAAGGAAAAATGATTTTGGAAAGAGATTTGGATGATCTAAAATCAGATACTCATAAAATTCAATTGGCTTTCAAAGAAAATATACCAAATCAATTAATCTCGTCTCTAAATATCGTTCATCAGGAAAAGCGCGGAAGCATTCTCATTTGTATTGTAAAAGGGATAGAAAATGAGCTTGTACATGCAGTTCAAGCGTACCATCCAGTTATTTTTGATATTTTGCCATTGACACTGGAAGAAATATTTCTTTATGAAATGGAGGATGCTGGTTATGCAGTACAAAACATCCTTGATTAATAAAGAACTTCAAAAACTGATATTTAGAAGTGTTGGTTGGATTTCCATTCTGCAGTTTGCGGGATTGTTTTTTGCTCTTCCGCTGCAATTATTGGCGCTAACAGAAGAGGAACGCCAATATCTTTTTATAGACAATTTATTTTCTTTGCAATTAGGTGTACAAATTGTTTTTACAATGGGAATTCCTGTGCTTATGGCCATCTTTTTATTCCGATTTCTGCATGTCCGGCAGTATAGTGATTATATACACAGTTTGCCAATTACGAGGAAATCACTTTTTCATCAATATACGTTAACTGGTATTTTGTACTTAACATTGCCGTTAGTGCTAATAACATTGATCATTTTAGTGATATATCAACCATTTAGACTGGATGAGCTATTCTCCTTTACGGATGTTATGACTTGGTTTTTGATTATGCTTTTATTTCATATTTTGTTTTTTTTAATGGGTGTCTTTATTGGAACCATTTCTGGTATATCGGCTGTACAGGGAGCATTAACATATATTGGGCTATTATTGCCTTTGGGCATGCTTATGTTAATAACGATAAATCTATCTTATTTCCTTACTGGTTTTTCGGCAGATTATATATTAGATACCAAGCTGGAAAGCTTTTCACCTCTTGTTCTTTTTTCGCAGATAAGCTATATAGAAGTTAATCCATTTGAGTTAATTCTATATTGTTTAGCAGCAGTTTGTTTATATGTTTTAGCATTATATTCTTATAAACATAGACCTATTGAAGCTGTTTCTCATGCATTGGTTTTTCCTTTTTTAAAACCAGTTTTCAAATACGGCGTAACCTTTTGCATGATGCTGCTAAGCGGCTTATATTTTGGTGAAATACAGGAAATGACCTCATGGTTGGTAGCTGGATATATACTAGGAGCTATTGTCGGATATTTAATTGCAGAGATGGTGCTTCAGAAATCCTGGCGAATTACTTTTCATGTCAAAGGTCTTGCAATCTTTACGATCATCATGGTGGCTGCAGCTATTTTATTTAAGCTGGACCTTACTCAATTTGAGAAAAAGATCCCTCAAATAGAAGAAATACAAGGTGTCCACTTAAGTGAGAGCTACTTTTTTTATCAAGATTCCATTGCAAATGAAATCCCAGTTTTCTTAAAGCAAGCAGATAATATATCAGCTGTTCGGGAGCTCCATGAAAGCATTTTAGAGAAAAATGAATATACCGGTATTGGGAATGAACCTACAGTATTTATGACCTATTTATTGAAAAGTGGAGAAAAGGTTGTTCGGAGCTATCAAGTTGATTTAGAGCAATATGAAGCCTATTTTAAGAAAATAGAAGAATCGCAGGAGTATAAAACGACGACAAATACGATTTTTCATGTAGATCCTGAACATATAAGTGAGCTTATAATAACTGCAAATGGAACACTGTCAAAAAGAACAATTATTGATGATAAAAAAGAAATGCAAGAAGCGATCGCAGCACTTAAAAGGGATATTGAATCGGCAAGTTATGAAAATATGACTTCAAATAAAGAACCTCTTGCTTATCTTGAAGTGCAGATGAAAAATAGTGACAATGCCATTTATATGTCATGGCAGAGTTATGATCAGCATTTTCATGACTGGCTGCAAAAGCAAGGCTTGCTCGAACAGTCCAGAATTATGGTCAGTGATATTCAATATGTTTATGTTCTGAAAAAAGAAATGATTTCAGATGAATTGAGATACAGCTATAGTTATCAAGAGATTTTTGAAGAAATGAGTCAGCATGACCATGTACTAAAGTTGAAAAATAAAGAGGATATTGAAACACTTTTAGACAATGCTTCTTATTCCCCTCAAAATGACTATATCATTTGTTATGTATATTCTGAAGGTGAGTATGATGTCAAAGAATTATCAGGCAAGGATGCACCAGCAAGCGTTGTTCATTACTTCGAAAACAAATGAAAGTGAAAGATAGAGGGGAGGCAGCAGAATGTCAAAGCAGCTTGAAATGAGGGAAATTTGTGAAATGCATCAAAAGAGAATGTTTCAAATTGCCTACGGTGTCACTAGAGACTATTATCTTGCTCAGGATGTTGTTCAGGAGGCGCTAATTAAAGCTTATCATCATTTGGAGTCTGTTGCCGACCGCAGCAAGCTTGGTGCATGGCTCGCTTCTATAACGACGAGAACGGCCATTGACTTTTTGCGGAAAGAAAAGAAGACACGAGAAAAAGTTGACGGGTATACAGAATTAGATAAAGTATATGCAGTCATGACGCAGAATGTTGAAAAAGAAGCTGAAGCCAACGAATTACAAGCAAAAATTTATCAGTATCTTAATACACTCTCACCTGAGCAAAAGCAATTGTTTCTTCTGAAAATTAAAGATGGACTAAAAGAAAGAGAAATAGCAGAGATATTAGAAATGAACCCGAATACAGTTAAAACAAAGCTTTATCGGATGCGTAAACAATTAAAGGAATTGATCGCTGAACAGGATACAGCTTCATAAACATTCATAAGAAAATCAATAGTGATTTTGACTACTAACGCAGGAAATCCCACAAGAGGATATTCCTGCGTTTTTGCTATGAATAAGATTAAAAGATAACGATAAATTTTACCAGAAAAACGGAAGGAATGCGATTGCAGCAATTGCTCCAAGAGCCAGTCCAGATCCGAAACCACCCCAGCCCCAGCCGTAGCCGAAGCCGCCATAATTACGGCCGCCTAAAGGTCTAAGGAATACTCGATTGGGAGAAACTCGGTCAATTATGCCGCGATGAACGGCACCATCACTCATTCTGATTTGCACAGGTCTTCCAATTCCTCTTCTGCATGTGTCATAATGACCCATAAATACACCTCCACGCTCATTTTTCCATTACAAGATTAGGTTATGTCCAAACTGAAAAAATGGTTAGGTTGTTGACAGGGTGCAAGAGCGGAAGTTTTTTTAGGCTTTAAACTTATAGTCAAAAACCTTCTGTATTCATACAATACAGCAGATTACTAACTAAGAAGGGAAGTGGACAGGTGACCTACTCGTATCATGATATGCTAGCCGCTTTTAAGGTTGGTCATGCCCATCCAGGAGGCAGGAGGCTTACTGAAAAACTATTAAATAGCTTGCCGATTTCAACATCTGCAAAAGTGCTTGACGCTGGCTGTGGGATTGGAGAAACCACAGTGTATTTGGCTAGCAAATATCATTGCCAAGTATTTGCATTAGAACATAATAAACAAATGGCGGAACTAGCACAGCAAAGCTTTCATCTTCATTCGGTTTCAATTGAGCTTGAACGGGGAAATGTGGAGAATATGCCATATGATTGTGAAGTCTTTGACTTTATCTTGGCAGAATCTGTTACGGCCTTTACAAATGTGAAGCAAACCTTATCAGAATATGCACGCGTATTAAAATCTGATGGTGTGTTATTGCTAAACGAAATGACAGTCGAAGACGAACTATTAGATATAGAAACAGAAGAACTAACACAGTTTTACGGGATGAACAGCTTATTAACCGAAAGTGATTGGAAAGAAGCTTTTATAGAGGCCGGTTTCAATACAGTAGAAATGATAGAGGGGAAGACCATTTTGCAGGAGCTCGAAACGTACATTCCCGCAGAGGAAGACATGAGTCCTCCTAATATCACTTTAAATGAAGAATTGGAGAGGATAATGGCGATCCATCAAGAGCTTACCCTGCAGTTTGCCGATGTGTTAGGTTATCGCGTTTTTAAGGTGACTAAATAAATGAATTGCTTTAAGAGGTAATAGTGCATGAAAAGAAACTTGGATCATATATATAGAATTGATATGTAAGGCATAGGGAAATGGAGAAAAATTAAATACTCCAAATTTTTCTCCATAATATTCCGAACCAATCATGTTCATCTTCCTGTTCAACACGGTAATGATGTTCAGAAAGGTTTATAAAATCTGACATTTTCCCTTGGAAAACGAGCTGAAACGGGTTACTATTTTGTAAATCATGGGGGGTTACAAAACATGCTGGTTTTTGAAGATCGACCACATTCCCCTCTGAGAGAACGGTTGACACAAACTGTGAACAGAAAAAAGCATGAGTTCTGTTAATTTTTTTATGGAAGGGCAAGGCGAAAACTCCTAACAAATTATAACGATATCGATGCTTTTCCAACTCGATAGTAGTGATAAATTCCTGCATTTTTTGGTATTGATCCTCAGTAACATGGCATGAATAAATCGCACATGATGCGTTTTGCAATAATCCTTTATAGACACTTTCCTTAACGAATCCCCCGATAAAAGGGTTTCTTTGTCTTTTTCTCCCAAAACTGTAGACTTGCAAAAATTGTGGGTCAAAGGAAAGAGAAGCATGATTATACGGTTTTCGTGTATACATTTTTATTAATCTAGTAAATAAAGTTCCAGTATCTGTTAAAATCAAATAGATTTTACGTTCCATGAGAATATCTCCTTTATAGGCAGTTAATCTTCTGTCTTTTTTCCAGCTTGCTACTAATATAGATAAAATGATTATGTAAAAAGATGATTAATCGTATAAAAACGAATATAATATTCTTACCTGATACGAACAGTCTAACAGTCATACAATTTGTATAAAAGGAACCGGAGATTTAAACTCAACTAAGACTAGAGACTTATTTGATATAGAAGTACTATTGTATGTAAGACGATTGAAGTACATGATTTGTTTCATTTTTTTTAAAATTTTACAAAAAATTAATTTAGATAACTGCTGCCTGGCAAGGCAGTAAGACGAATAATCAGGTATGGTTGCATGTATATATTCTGAATAGGTATATATAAACATTTAATCTATCCTTTATGAGAATAAGAAGGGTAAATGTACCTGGATCTGTTTTACCTATTTGTATTCAATGAACATTTTCAAAGAAAGAACGATGTCAGTAAAATTATTACGATAAAAATGGTATAATAATTGCAGGAAAAAGTTGCTGAGTGAAAAAGAAATTTTTTGTAAATAATATAGGGTATTGCATTTATATGTACTTGAAGGGAGTTCGTTGATACAGAGTGAGATTTATTAAAATGATCCCGAATATGATGACACTCGGGAATTTATATTGCGGATTTTTATCGATCGGATTTGCAGCATATGGACAATACAACAATGCCGCGATTTTAATTATTATTGGAATGATGCTTGATAGTATGGATGGTCGTGCTGCCCGTATGTTAAAAGCAGATAGTACTTTAGGCAAAGAGCTGGACTCTCTTGCAGATATCGTGACATTTGGGGTAGCACCTTCATTTTTAGTTTATTATACATATTTCTCTCAATTTGGAATGCTTGGCATGGCGATTTCAGGGTTATTCCCTTTATTTGGTGCATTCAGGCTTGCCCGATTCAATATTAGTACGAGTAAAGCAAGTATGCACTACTTTATTGGTGTGCCAATCACAGCAGCTGGCGGGATTCTTGCCATCCTTACCTTGTTTGGCCATCACCTTCCTAATATTGTAACAACAGTTGTTTTCACAGCACTTTGCTTTTTGATGGTTAGCCGTATCCGTATTCCAAGCTTTAAAGAAATTCCGCTACCGAAGTATGGAACAATTGTTACGATTTTTCTTGGATGCTTGCTGTTTGTTTTATATAAAGGGACCTATAATACGTATCCATATTTAATTTACATAGCAACTCCACTTTATATTGCTTATATAGCATATATGTTTAAAAAAGGAAAAGAGAAAAAAGAAGAGTAATGAAAGTGCCTTGCATGACGTGTATGCAAGGCACTTTTATAAGTGGTTATTTACTTATAAAATACTTTTTCAATGTTGTACTTAGCCTCTAAAGAATTGATAATATAGGTTTCGTAAATTTCACGCTCCATTGCATCATCAACAATGATAATGGCAATCTTATAGACATCATCACGATACTTTTTAATAGGAGAAACATTATCCTCAAAATGCTTTTTTACACGCTGTCTTAATTTGCGTGCCTTTCCTACAAACATTAACTTTTCATGAGCATCCAAAAATAAAATAAGGCCGCCTTTATCTCTTGGAATTTTATGATAATCAACAAATCCGTAGTCGTTGCTGATAACAGACGATGATTGATCAGGCTGCTTTTTTGTAATTACTAGATTCGGTTCTGGAATTTCAATTTTTATCATATTTATCACTTCCTATTCTGCTGTAAATAGTACCATAAAACGAAAAGAAATAAAAATCTCAGAAAAAATAATCTACTTGCATATTAGAGTACAATGCAAGTAGATATGAATTTTAATCAACTAATTTTACTTACATTTACACGTCCAGAGAAAAAGGTTGCTCCGTCTCCTATATCGGAGAGACGGTCAGGCGTTAATGCATTGACGAGCTGAATTTTGCCATCTTGATCTGACCATAATCCTTGTGTAACAGCAACACCTGGAAGAACATTATCTCCAACTGCGGCTCTAAGTTCACATATTCCCCTGTCATTCCAAACTTTGACCATTTCTCCATCATCAATAAAAAGTCTGCTGGCATCGGCACTATTTAAGTGAACTTTTGGCTCTTTTTCAAGCTTTTGATGTTTATCATTGTTTGAGAATGTACTGTTCAAAAAATTATGATTTGGTCCTGGAATAAACATGAACTCATAATCACCATCAGGCTGAATAGGAACAAAAATCGGCAATGGGTCATACCCGTCTTGAATCATCGTTTCTGAATAAAGCTCAATTTTGCCGCTGGCTGTCGGCAGGTTCTCTAATAACGAATGGCTCATGTCAGCCTTCATATATTGATTTTCTTTTAAAACGCCTAATGTTATATGGCTGGTGTAAGGGTTTTGTTCATTATCTAGAGAAGCTTGAATCAGTTCTTCGTCCGTCACTGTAAAAGCCTCATCTGAGATTCCCATTTCGGCAGCCAGCAGCCTGAAAACCTCAGTATTTGATTTTGCTTCACCAAACGGTTCAATAACCGGCTGCTGCAGCTGGACATAGTGATGCCAATAGGATGCATAGAAATCAGTGTTCTCATAAGACGAAGTTGCGGGCAAAACAATATCTGCCATCTTCGCTGTTTCCGTTAAAAACAGATCATGAACAACTAAAAATAAATCATCACGGAGCAGGCCTTGTCGCACCTTATTTGCACTTGGTGCCACAACAGCAGGATTGCTGTTATATACAAACATGGATCGCACAGGATCTTCGGTTTGAAGCAGGGCATCACCGATTTGGTTCATATTAATGACACGGGTTTCTTTGTTTGCCAGTAAGTCCGGTCGCTGTAGCTGATCTTCATTGTGAGCCAGGAACCCGGAATTAGATTTGATGGCTCCTCCGCCCTTTTTTGCCCAATGTCCGGTGACAGCAGGCAGACAGGAAATGGCTCTAGTCGCCATTCCTCCATTATCATGATGCTGAAGACCGTTTCCAATTCGTATAAAAGCGGAAGGAGAAGTAGCATACATAGTGGCCAGCTCATGTAGATCTTCTACTGATACCCCGGTAATCGCAGCTGTTTGTTCGGGAGTAAATGATTTTACATGCTCTCTCAGCTCTTTATGACCAACTGTATGTTCCTGCATAAAGGCTTCGTCAACTAGATTATTGTTGAAGAGAATATGCATTAAACCAAGTGCAAGCATGCCGTCGGTACCTGGCTTGATAGGAATAAACCAATCCGCAAGCCTGCCAGTCTGGTTTTTATGCACATCGATGACAACTATTTTAGCTCCATTTTTTCTCGCTTTCTGAGCAAGCATAACCTGGTGCATATTCGTGCTGACTGCATTTATTCCCCAGAAGATGATGAGTTTAGAGTGAATGGTATCCTCGGGATCTACGCCGATATTTCCCCCCATCGTATACGAATACCCTTTTGTACCGGCAGATTGGCAGATTTTTCGGTCAAGCTGAGAAGCGCCTAATTTATTGAAAAATCGCCGATCCATTCCTTCTGATGTAATGAGACCCATATTTCCATAAAAGCTATACGGCAAAATACTTTCAGTACCATGTTCCTGGATTAGCTTTTTCCAGCGGGATGTTATTTCTGCGATCGCTTCTTCCCATGAAATACGCACAAATTTGCCTTCACCTTTATCTCCAATTCGCTTAAGCGGATATTGCAAGCGATTTTCATCGTATAACCTGCTTGTCATATGTCTTACTTTATTGCAGATGCTTCCCTGTGTTACAGGGTGATTAGGGTCTCCTTCGATTTTAGTGATTTTTCCGTCTTCCTTATGAATAAGAAGCCCGCACTGATCAGGGCAATCAAGAGAGCAAACAGATGGAAAGACTCCGTTTTTTTGATCTATATAAGATGTCATAAAAATAAACTCCTTTATTGAATGGCAGACTGTTAGTTGAAAATGATAAAAGGATCAGAAGGATAAGTAAATGTAAAAAACGATAAAGATTCAGTAAAAAACAGTCTATCGTAACTTTATAATTTATAAATTATTACTATCATAAGATAGTTTATTTCAACCCGCAATAAGAACGTATTGGCTATTGATGTTTTTCTTTAAGGATAAGGTATAAATCTGTGTAAAAACGTTTCTGCTGCTATTGCCAAAAAAGAATATAATATAAGATAATAAAGGGTGTTTCGGATTCCTAAATAAGCAACAAGTAAGGAGTATACTATGCATCAAACGAATACAACTTTAGAAAAAATAAAGCAAATCACCATTCTTTTACTTCCAATCTTAATTACTCAGCTTGGAATGTTCTCGATGGTATTTTTTAATACGATCATGTCAGGGAAGTATCATTCAAGTGATCTTGCAGGAGTTGCGATCGGCACGTCTATCTGGAATCCAATCTTTACAGGTTTAAGCGGAATATTAATTGCTGTCAGCCCGCTTGCTGCACAAAAATTCGGTGAGAAAAAAACAGAAGATGTTGCCTCTATTGTTAAGAATGGGATACATTTAGCCATTGTGATTGCTATCATCGTCCTGTCAGCTGGATATTTATTTTTAGATGAGTTATTGCTTTTTATGAGTTTAGAGCAGCATGTTCATCATACTGCCTATCATTACTTAATTGGTCTTAGTTTTGGCATCCTTCCACTATTTCTCTTTAATGTATTGCGTTCCTTTATATATGCCTTAGGGAAAACAAGAATCATTATGGTGATTTTATTAATGGCACTTCCAATCAACTTAGTACTAAACTATGTGCTAATTTTTGGCGCATTTGGGTTTCCGGAACTCGGAGGAGCGGGAGGAGGGTATGCAACTGCGGTTACTTATTGGTGTATCCTTGCTATGACTTTGCTTGTCATAATCAAACAAGAACCGTTTTCTCGGTTTAAGATAATGAACAATTTGCGCGGTTTTGATCCAAAAGGAAGTGCAGAAATTTTAAAAATAGGTGTGCCGATGGGATTATCGACTTTTTTCGAAACAAGTATGTTTGCCGCTGTAACGATCTTAATCAGTAAATTCAGTATTACTACTATAGCATCCTATCAAACTGCCTTAAATATTGTCTCCTTTTTATATATGATTCCAATTAGTGTATCAATGGCGCTGACAGTGTTAGTAGGCTTTGAAGTGGGAGCCAAACGCTATAATGATGCAAGAATTTACAGCTGGCTGGGCATAAGCATGGCCATGCTCGTTGCTCTTTTTACGGGATTATTGGTTGTACTGTTCAGGGAACAGGTGGCAGGGTTTTATTCGAATGAACCAGCAGTTATTTCATTAACTGGAAGCTTTTTAATTTATGCGCTGTTTTTCCAGGTTTCAGATGCTCTGCAGGTTACCGCACTGGCTGCTTTACGAGGGTACAAAGATGTAAATATAGCATTTGTAATCACCTTGATTGCTTATTGGGGTGTTTGTCTTCCTCTTGGTTATTTTTTATCCCACTATACAGAGATGGGGGCAACAGGTTATTGGATTGGCCTAACTGCGGGGCTATTGGCTGCAGGAATTGCTCTGATGGGAAGGTTGCTGCTGATTCAAAAGCGCCTTAAGATGGGGATCAGACAAAGCCATGCCTAGATAGAATGCTGTGATATCTTAACGTAACAGGTAGTATTGATAGAAATAGCAAACAACGATCTTGGCTGAACTAAGTAAGAGTACTTCCGTGCAGCTTTATATATGAAGTTGCAATAAAAGAAGCTGAGAAGATATTTATCCTAACATTAAAGCCAAACGAGGGATTAATATTTATTTGAAATGAAGCGGAGGACACTCGGCTCATAGTGAAATAGAGGAAAGGGGGAGACCCCTCGGAATGCGAGTGTCCGCAGCGCAATGTAAAGGACTTGTTGCAGCTAAAGGAATGCTATTATATTCGTTTTTACAATAGTGATTAAAGTTTTGACTAATTATATTTCGCCAGATTGTCCCCATTCTTCATATAAACCAGTTCCGTTGCAGCCATGGCAATTTAGAGATTCACTATTATACAAATACATGCTTGCTGGAAAAATAAGAAATCCTCGGCCATTGCAATCAGGGCATTTATTTTCTTCTTTCATTTTAGACATGTGATCTTCATATTTTGCGTTTTTCCAATTTTGAAAGGAACCAAACAATCCCATTGCTATTCACCTCGCATTTTTCCTTATTTTGTATAAGAAACTTTTATTTTATACATTATATTAAAGGTCAGGCGAATTGGTTTATGCTCATAAGGAGAGAAACAAAATTTTTATTATGCAATTTCAAAAAAACAGGAGTATAATAACCCATTAATAGCTATAAAAAGCTAGAGTGTAGACAAATTAACTTAAAAAAGGAGTCTTTGTAATGGAGATTTTGCAGCAGTTATTGGACACATATGCCTCGTTTTTTGATTGGAACATGTGGGGAGAAGTTTTAAGTGACCCTGTTTCATGGGGGTACATTGGCACACTGGTTGTACTTGAAGGCCTTTTATCTGCAGATAACGCTCTTGTCCTGGCTGTAATGGTTCGGCCGCTGCCTAAAGATCAGCAAAAGAAAGCATTAACATATGGACTTATCGGTGCATATTTTTTTCGTTTTTTATTTATCGGGTTAGGGATGCTGCTTATTAAGTTCTGGTGGATTAAAGCGCTTGGTGCAGCATATTTAGCGTGGATTGTTGTGAAACACTTTTGGCTGGGAGAAAATGAAGAGGAAGTTACAGAGAAAAAGAACAAAGGCTGGCTGACCAAAACCTTTGGCGTTTTTTGGGCTACCGTCATTTCGGTAGAATTATTAGATTTAGCTTTTTCTGTTGATAGTATTTTAGCTGCCTTTGCTGTTTCTGAAGAGGTTTGGATATTATTGATCGGCGGTATGCTTGGCATTTTAATGATGAGAACAGTTGCAAAAGGATTTTTGTACTTAATTGAAAGAGTCCCTGAACTTGAAAATACTGCATTTATTCTTATTGGAATTATAGCAGCCAAAATGCTTCTGAGCGTTTTCGGAATTGAAATTAGTCATATGGTATTCTTTTCAATCATTATATTAGCCTTCTTATGTACATTTGTTGTTCATTTCTTAAATAATAGACATAATCATCATGATAAAACGATTTAAATATAGATAGTTATATCACTTATAAGATAGTAAAGGCATCCTGTGATGGTAGATGAGACAAAATTAAATTAACATTTCTAAAACACGAATATTCAATATTATGGTTTGGATATTTAAACATGCCCGTTACATTGCGCTGCGGACCCTCGCTTTCCGTGGGGAGGAAGCTGAGCCTCCTCGGAGCAAAGCTCCTGCGGGGTCTCACCTTTTCCTCTATTGCCCACAGGAGTCGAGGGTCCTCCGCTCCATTTCACTCATTAAAGAGATATAATTTAAAATAACAAATAATAATAAGCCGAATGATTAGAAAGAACATTTTCTGATCATTCGGTTTTTTTAGTCTTGTTAAATATTTATGCCTATTCTCTCCTTTTGTTTCAATGACCATCAATTTTCCATCTGTCAATAAAATAAAATTGATCTTACACATAAAGCCTTAATGTTAAGCACAAAAGCATTCAGAAGAAGTTAATTGGAAAAGCGTTTACAAAATAGGAAGTCTGTACTATTGTAAACATCTGTCAAAGTTTTTAGAATAATTATATATTTCAGAATAAGGGAGTGAAGAGATAAATGGAAAATACGGCTAAAGAGCTGAAAAAGACAGAAGAGACTATTAACTATGAACAAATCGCAAACAGTACAGAGTTTAAGCAGCTTATTCAGCAAAAGAAAAGGTTTCTCGCACCATTAACTATTTTCTTTTTAGTTTTTTATTTCACTTTGCCTATCTTAACATCCTATACGACTATACTGAATCAGCCAGCGATCGGCTCAATTACATGGACATGGGTTTACGCTTTTGCGCAATTTATAATGACTTGGGTTTTATGTATGATTTATGTAAGAAAAGCAGCTAAATTTGATCAGGATGCAGATGCAATTGTTGATCAGTATACCGATAGGGGAGATCAAACAGAATGAGTACTATTGGATTGAGCTTATTTGTTTTTATCGTTGCTGTGACATTAGTGATTACTTATTGGGCTGCCAAAAGGACAAATACAACAAGTGAGTTTTATACTGCAGGAGGCGGTCTGACAGGCTGGCAAAACGGACTCGCTATAGCCGGTGATTATTTATCAGCGGCCTCGTTTCTGGGAATTGCAGGTGCTATTGCTTTGTTTGGGTTTGACGGTTTCTTTTATTCCATTGGTTATTTGGTTGCTTATCTAGTTGTGTTATATATTGTTGCAGAACCGTTGAGGAATTTAGGGAAATATACAATTGCGGACATGATTAATGCGCGTTTTGATCAAAAAAAGGTTAGAGGCGTTGCAGCATTAAGTACGATTACAATCGTCATTTTTTATATGATCGCACAACTGGTCGGCGCAGGTGCACTTATTCAATTACTGTTAGGCATAGATTATTGGATTGCTGTTTTATTAGTTGGTGTGATGATGACAACATATGTGCTTTTCGGCGGAATGACAGCGACAAGCTGGGTCCAGATCATTAAAGCAGTTTTATTAATGCTTGGTACCGTGATTATTTCAGTTCTTGTATTAGCAGAATTTAATTTCAATATTTTCTCTATGTTTGATCAAATGAAAACGTTAACAGAACATGGAGAGAGTTATCTGAATCCTGGAGTTAAATATACGAATTCCTTAGACACAATCTCAATGATGGCAGCGCTTGTATTAGGTACGGCGGGCTTGCCTCATATCTTGATGAGATTTTTTACCGTAAAAGATGCAAGAACAGCAAGAAGCTCTGTTGTTACGGCTACTTGGGTAATTGGAATCTTCTATATTTTAACCATTTTCTTGGGTTTTGGAGCTGCTGCATTCGTAGGTTCAACAGATATCATTGCAGCCAATTCAGCCGGAAATATGGCGGCACCACTGCTGGCACAGGCTCTTGGCGGTGATTTGCTTATGAGTTTTGTAGCAGCAGTTGCATTTGCGACCATTTTAGCCGTTGTTGCAGGTCTTGTTCTTTCAGGTGCTTCGGCTTTTGCACATGATATTTACGGGCAAATTATTAAAAAGGGCAAGATCACGGAGAAGGAGCAAATGGTTGCTGCCAGGTATGCGTCTGTAGCAGTGTCGGTTTTATCTATTTTGCTGGCTCTATTTGCACAAAAAATGAATGTTGCCTTTCTTGTTTCGTTGGCCTTCTGTGTCGCTGCAAGCGCTAATCTGCCAGTCATCATCTTTACGATCTATTGGAAGCGATTTAATACTGCAGGTGCTATGACGGGAGTTCTCACAGGGTTAATCACTGCGTTAGTACTTGTTGCCATTAGTCCAAGTGTTTTAAGTCCGGAAGCTGGCGCTGCGATCCTTACAGGAGATCCTATATTCCCATTAACAAATCCTGCGATTGTCTCCATACCAGCAGGCTTTATAGGAGCATATATTGGCACGATCGTTTCAAATAAAAGAGATGAAAAGAAATACGCGGAAGTGATGGTTAAAGCGAATACGGGCATAAAGTAAAGGAAAAAAGAGGCTGGGACATAAGTATTTAACACAACCACAGAACCGAATGATTAGGGAGTGAATATTTCTAATCATTCGGTTTTTTATTTGTTTAACATTTAACATTACTAAACATGAGTGAAATGGAGCGGAGGACCCTCGACTCCTATGGGCAATAGAGGAAAAGGTGAGACCCCGCAGAAGCTTTAGCTTCGAGGAGGCTCAGCTTCCTCCCCATGGAAAGCGAGGGTCTGGAGCGCAATGGAACGGGCTTGTGTAAACACGTAAACCTTAAAATGAACATTCGTGTTTTACAAATAGGAATTTTGTTTTGTCTAACCTCTTTTTAAATTGGAGATTTATTTCTAAAATTAGTCAATCTCTATTGACTTACAGTAAATAGGTATGATAAATAATTTATGTTAGCACTCTTGGTTTTAGAGTGCTAACATAGAAGTAGAAAGGGGAGATTACAATGGAAAAAAAGCAATTCCAAGCCGAATCAAAACGCCTTTTGGAAATGATGGTTAACTCTATTTATTCTCAAAAGGAAGTGTTTCTGCGAGAATTGATCTCAAATGCAAGTGATGCGATTGATAAGATTTATTATAAAGCTCTAACAGATGATCAGTTAACGTTTAGTAAAGACAGTTATTACATAAAAATAACCCCAAATAAAGAAAATCGTACTTTAACAATCCGTGACACTGGAATTGGGATGACAAAAGAAGAATTGGAAAATAACTTAGGAGTAATCGCAAAAAGCGGCTCCCTGGCCTTTAAATCAGAAAATGAGATTAAGGATGGCTATGATATCATCGGCCAATTTGGTGTAGGGTTTTATGCAGCGTTCATGGTCGCTGATACTGTCACGGTCATCACCAAATCTCTGCATAGTGACCAGGCATTTAAGTGGACTTCAGATGGAGCGGATGGTTATACAATTGAGCCTTGGACAAAAGACGATGTAGGAACGGAGGTTATCTTATCAATAAAAGATAACTCAGAGGAAGAAAACTATGATGACTATTTAGAAACATATCGTCTTCAATCCATTATTAAAAAGTATTCAGACTTTATTCGTTATCCTATCAAAATGGAGACAACGAAAAGCAGCCTAAAAGAAGGCACTGAAGATGAGTATGTAGATGAAACAGTTGAAGAAACGATTAACAGCATGGTTCCAATCTGGAAAAAGAATAAAAGTGAGTTAACAGAAGAGGATTATGAATCTTTTTATCATGAGAAGAGATATGGCTTTGATCAGCCGTTAAAGTCCATTCATATTAATGTAGATGGAACGATCAGATATAATGCGATTTTGTATATCCCTGAGACTGTTCCTTTTGACTATTATTCAAAAGAATTCGAAAAAGGACTTGAGTTATATTCCAGCGGTGTTTTAATCATGGATAAGTGTTCAGATCTGCTTCCGGATCATTTTGGATTCGTGAAAGGGCTGGTCGATTCTGAGGATCTTTCTTTAAATATCTCCCGTGAGATGCTGCAGCAGGATCGTCAATTAAAGCTGATTGCAAAAAATATCAGCAAAAAAATCAAAAGTGAACTGCAAAGCTTATTAAAGAATGACCGTGAAAAATATGAAAAGTTTTATCAGGCATTTGGCCGACAGCTTAAATTTGGCGTATACAATGATTTTGGCGCCAATAAGGAAGCATTGCAGGATCTGTTAATGTTCTATTCTTCTAAAGAAAAGAAACTCGTCACGTTGGATGAATATATATCCAGAATGCCTGAGGATCAAAAATACATCTATTATGCTACAGGAGCTACGAATGAGCGCATCAGCAGACTTCCGCAAACAGAGCTTGTAGCCGACAAAGGCTATGAAATTCTGTATTTCACAGATGATGTAGATGAATTTGCCATTAAAATGCTGATGAGCTACAAAGAAAAAGAATTTAAGTCTGTATCCAGCGCAGATCTTGGCATAGAAGATGACCAGCAGGATGATCAGGAAGAAAATAATGAGCAATATGCAGACCTTTTCAGCAGCATGAAAGAACTGCTGGAAGGAAAGGTGAAAGATGTTCGTCTTTCAAAACGGTTAAGAACCCATCCAGTTTGTCTAACTGCTGATGGAGAAGTAACAATTGAAATGGAAAAGGTTCTCAGCATGATGCCGGATAACCAAAATGTACAAGCTGAGAAGGTATTGGAAATCAATCCGCATCATGAAGTAATGACTGCTCTTCAGCAGGCATTCAACCAAGATCAAGAAAAACTGGCATTGTATACAAACCTTCTTTATCATCAGGCATTGCTGATTGAAGGCTTGCCGATCGAAGACCCTGTGGAATTCACCAACAATATCTGTAAGGTTATGGTATAAATCATTTTCTAATGGATTGATAAGGATTCATACTTTTTTTGATTAAATAATTTTGAAGTGGCTCAGACATAAAGATGTAACACGACCATATGAGGCTGGGACATAGGTATTTAACAAACGCATAGAACCGAATGGTTAGGAAGTCATCTTTCTAATCATTCGGTTTTTTTATTTATGATTATAAAATATATCTTATTAAAATGAGTGAAATGGAGCGGAAGAGACTCGAATCCTGTGGGCAATAGAGGAAAGGGTGAGACCCCGCAGAAGCTTTGCTTCGAGGAGACTCAAGCAACTGATCCCACGAAAAAACAGGGTTCGCAGGGCAGGCGGAACGGACTTGTTTAAATATTCATTTTATTGTTGTTGTAAACTAATGTAAAATACTTACTAATGAATGCTTAAAACCTTGTCATTAGCATCTTAGGAAATCTGTTATATAAGACTTTTTACACTCACAGATCACTTAAACGTCAATCAAAAATGCGTCAATAGTTTGAATTAACAAAATAATCGATAGAATTATTGTGAAGATCATAAAAATGACGCTAAAATATAAAAAGAAGAATAACGGCAATTCAACTCTTATGAGACAGCTTTGTAAAGGGGAGTAAGTGAAGATGGATTTACTTATACGCAGCATGACGGAGGGATATGCCAAAGCAATATTAGACTGGAAATATGAGAAACCTTATGATTTTTATAATATTGAACCAGAGGAAGGACAGCTTCAAGAACTGTTAGATGGTACGTATTTTGCCGTTGTAAACAGTGTTGATGAATTATGCGGCTTTTTTTGTGTCGGCAATGCAGCAAGAATACCTGCAGGACATCAGGCAAGTGTGTATGAAGCTAACTGTGTGGATGTTGGTTTTGGAATGAAACCAGAACTTACCGGCCTAGGCAATGGCAGCTATTTTTGCATGCTAATTTTAGAATTTGTAGAACGGGCCAATCCATGTTTGCCACTAAGATTAAGCGTTGCACATTTTAATAAAAGAGCAATCAAATTGTATAAAAAACTTGGCTTTGAAATGGAGAAATTCTTCAGTACTGAAAACGGCTTATTTGTTACAATGATAAAACCTAATACAAATGGATGAGCCAGCGTACATTGATTGACATAGGGCTCTATCATATAAGAATGAAAACTGATGAAACGTTAAGGATACGAAGCTGTGGCATAGGTATACAACATAACGGGAAATCCGAATGATCGAAAGTATTTCTAATCATTCGAATTTCCCGTTTTTTTTATTATCATCTTTAAACAAGAATGAAATCAAGGGGAGGCGATTTGTCTGGAATGTGCTAATGAGGGAAAGTGTATTCTCTTTTATATGTTTTCCAATTCTTTTAAAGGAATTAGGAAAATTCACAAATAAAAAGTGGCGTCCATATTAGACACCACTTTAAAAGGTCAAGCTTTCTTTCTTATGATTAAGCTCATATACAACAGAATGGAAATAAGAACAGATGCAGCAGATACAATATAGATACTGCTATACCCTAGCATGTGAGCCACTTGGCCGAATGTAATCGCTCCGATCCCAACTCCTAAATCAAAGGAAGAAAAAAATGTAGCATTTGCCATGCCTCTGCGGTTAGCAGGAGCTTCCTTTACTGACCATGCTTGAAGTGCTGGCTGGACGGTGCCAAAGCCTAAACCATACAAAACAGCGGCAGCATAAAGAACGAAACTATTCGGCAGCCAAGCAAGTAAGCACATAGCAGCCATAATCAGCAGTGCCCCTGGAATAAAGACGGCCCGATGTCCTTTTTGGTCATATAATCTGCCTGCAAAGGTTCTGCTGATGAGCAATGCTACTGCATACAGAAGGAAATACCATTCTATTCCTGAAATATTGCTTTGAGCTGCATAAATGGGTAAAAATGATGCGATTCCTCCGAATGTAACTGTAATAAAAAATAATAGCAATGAAGGCTGAAGCGCGCTCTTTTCATATACATCCCATTTTTTCTTTGCTTGAAGGGTCTGTTTTTCTACTTTCTTATATTTAATATTACCTGCGAGGAGTAACGAGGTTAATCCAAGTGCACCGCATATTAAAAATAGCTGCTGAAACGTTAAAACACCAACGAGTGCCAGACCTAACGTCGGACCAAAAGCAAGAGCGATATTCCCTGAAAGCCCATAATATCCCATACCCTCGCCGCGGCGCTTTGCGGGTATGATATCTGTAGCGATTGTGCCGGACGCAGTAGTGGAAAAGCCCCATCCAATTCCCTGGATAATCCTGATGGCGAGCAAAAGTGCCAGACTGGTTGCAAATCCAAATGATCCAACAGATAAAACAAAGATTGCTAGACCAATTAAATAGACGTATCTTCTTCCTTTAGACTCTAAAGCATGGCCTGCATAAGGTCTAAGCAATAAAGCAGAGAAGGTAAATATGCCTACGACAATTCCAATGAGCTGATCATTTCCGCCAAGTTCTTCAACAAAGAGGGGAAGTGTTGGCAATGTCATTTGAAAACCGAGGAATACAAAGAAATTAGCCAGACAAATGAAAACAAAGTCCTTTGTCCAGATTTTCTCGGGCTTTCCTTGCGTCTTGGCATCATCTGCTTGTTTTGATTGCCCCATTTATACTCCTCCTTTTAACCGATAAATGTTCACTTATTTAGTTTTCCTAAATACAACACTCACTATTGTACAGGAAAAAGATAGAAAAGCATATCTTAAAGACCTAACAGTGTCTGTTCATATCAAATGTTTAAATAGTGGCATGCTGTGGTAAATTAGAAATATAGGAAGAAAAAAGAATTGAAAAATCAGAAAACTTTTGCTATAATTGAAAAAAGTCAAGGGGTTGATTTCAAATGGAAAGACACACGCTATATTCACCGCATCAGTCTGAGGAAAATATGGTCTCACACCTAGCGGAAAAGGTGTTAAATGAAGCATTACTAACGTATAAAATTCAAAAGCTTCGCAATGAAATTGATAAGACCCTAGAAAATCGCGACCAAGCGTTATTCATGAAATTGACAAAAGAGTTAAATGACCTAACAGAACAATTAAATTAATGAACTCAAACAGTCCTTCACTTAAAGGGCTGTTTTTCTGTTCGGCCATTATAAAAAAATACATAAGTAAAGAAAGGATTTACGATGAAATCAAAAAAAATCGGAAGCTATAAAAACGGCCTGAAAAACTGTATTACGGATGTAGAAGGTGTTAAGGTTGGTCATGTGACAATTGATGAACCATTGGACCATACAGATGAATATGCCTGTACAGGGGTGACCGCCATTTTACCTCATAGCGGCAATCTCTTTAAAGAAAAAGTGATTGCAGCAAGCTATGTTATAAATGGGTTTGGGAAAACGACGGGACTTGTGCAGCTTGATGAGCTAGGTACAATAGAATCTCCAATTATGCTGACCAATACGTTTGCTGTCCCAGCCGTAACTCAAGGAACGCTGCAATATATGCTTCAGCACAATGAGGAAATTGGAGATACAACAGGAACAATTAATATTATTGTAGGGGAATGCAACGACAGCTATTTAAATTCTATAAGAACATTCCCTGTAAAGCCGGAAGATGCCATATCAGCAATTGAAAAGGCAGCAGATCATTGTGAAGAAGGAGCAGTTGGAGCTGGAAAAGGAATGGTCTGTTTTGGCTATAAAGGGGGGATTGGGACAGCATCCAGACAAATACCGTATGTGGATAATCAAGAATTTGTCATTGGCTGCCTTGTGCTAAGTAATTTTGGCAACCCAGCTGATTTTAATTATAAAAAATACATAAATGATATTGATCCTGATTCAATAAATAAACCAGAAGATGGTTCAATCATAATGGTTATAGCTACAGACGTCCCTTTAAGTGATAGACAACTTAAACGGCTGGCCAAAAGAAGTGCGGTTGGTTTAAGCAGAACAGGCAGTCATATAAGCCATGGCAGCGGTGATATTGTCATAGCCTTCTCAACGGCCAATAAAGTGCCTCATTACTCTGATGCGTCTTTTACTGAACAAGGCAGCATTATACGTGAAGAGCAAAAAATCATGGATGACATTTTCTCCTCTACTGCAGATGCAGTAGAAGAAGCAATTATTTCTTCATTAGTAAATGCAAAAACGACCTTAGGTAGAAAAGAAAGAGTCGTTAAATCAGTAATTGGATAAGAAAATCATTTCATGCCGGAAAATCTGCTAATTTTTCCGGTATTTTTTATGTTTTTTTCCTCATACTAACAAGTATAAATATTGGCATTACTGCTAACATTCTCTTTCTGGAGTGTGGAAAAATGTTCTGGTCAAGAAAAAAGAATCAAGCTTCAGCAGAGGAAAAAAAAACAATAGAAACGATTCAGACGGTATTTCATCAATTAAGTGCATCAGATGATTTTAAACAATCTTTTGTTACAAACAAAAATAGAATATTTTGCATCGGGTATTATGAAACACTTACCGATTCAAATGTGCTGCATAGCGATATTCTGCCTAACGTGCAAAAAGCAATGAACATTGAAGAGTTTACGTCACTCCTGCCATTTGAGGATCTGACGATATCCAAAGACGTAACGATCATTCAGGACGCTTTACTGAAAGGATCTGTCTGTATTTTTGAAAGTAAAAGTACACATCAGTTCTGTTTAATAAAGGCAAAGTCAGCGAAAGAGAGACAGGTAGCACCGCCTGAGGTAGAGTTTAGTGTTGTTGGTCCTAAGGAAGCATTTGTAGAAAGCTATGAAACGAATATTCATTTAATTCGTAAAAGATTACCTGTTTCAGATCTAATTGTGAAAGAGAGGACGGTAGGAAGACTCTCAAAAACAAAAGTAGGCGTATTATATATTGAAGGCATCGCAAATAAAGAAAATTATAACACTGTTCTTCAGCGGATAGAGGACTTGAATATTGACCAAATTGTTGATAGTTCATATTTGACTCAGCTGATTCAAGATAATCAAAATTCACCGTTTCCTCAGTTTATTGATACTGAGCGTCCAGATCGGATTGCCAGTGTGTTAGGAGAAGGAAAAGTTGCCATTATTGTGGATGGAGCGCCACATGCACTGATCGGCCCTACAACTATATTTGAATTTTTCTCAGCATTTGAGGATTACTATTTAAATTGGCTCGTTGCATCGTTTTTTAGATTAGTCCGCTTTTTTGCTGTTTTATTTTCTATTTTGGTCACACCGCTGTATGTAGCGGTATTAACTTATCACTACGAACTGATACCCAAAGACATGGTTAGCACGCTTGTGACATCACGGACAGCTATACCGCTTCCGCCCATACTTGAAGCACTTATACTAGAGCTGGCGATTGAATTGCTTCGTGAAGCAGGAGCAAGACTGCCGACAAAGGTTGGACAAACAATCGGTATCGTTGGCGGGATTGTTATTGGTACTGCCTCAGTTGAAGCGGGTTTAACAAGTAACGTACTATTAATTATCGTGGCTTTGGCTGCTTTGGCTTCTTTTACTACACCAGTTTATCAAATGGGCAATACGATCCGTCTAATCAGATTCCCTTTTTTGCTTATGTCCCACTATATTGGTCTAATCGGTGTCGCAATCAGTTTTTGTTTTTTGCTGATTCACCTTCTGCGCCTTTCTTCACTAGGCAGACCTTTTCTTGAACCGCTTTATCCGTTACGAATATTTGACCTGAAGGATGCACTGATCCGTTTGCCTTTTTTATATCAATCAAAGCGTCCAATTCAGGCACAAACAGAAGACACACTAAAGTTTAGTGCAAGCAAAGCGAAGCAAAAAAACGAAGGAAATTGAATTTAAGTGAAATGAGCGATTCTTATGCAGCAAAAAGAAGTACAGGTATCTCCTTTTCTCGTTTTCTTTTTAATACATGCCATTCAAGTGGGCGTAGGGATATTAGGCTTTCAGCGAATTGTGATTAGGTCAGCGGGCAATGATGGCTGGATTGCTGTTATTGCTGCTGGAATCGTCGTAAGCATCGTCATTTTTATCATGTATATGCTGCTAAATCGCCACAAAAAAGACATTCTGCAAATACAGCAAGAGCTATTTGGGAAATTTATTGGCTCTATATTTGGTCTCGTATGGATCATTAATTGGATATTATTAACAGTAACAGTTTTAAGCAGTTTTATTGAAATCGTAGAAGTATGGGTTTTTCCAACGATTAATATTTATATAATTGCATTTATCTTTATCATTCTCATCTATTATTGCTTAACAGGTGGATTTCGAGTAGTTGCAGGGATCTGTGTATTAGGAACGATTATTCCGCTCTATTTATATTTAACCTTCTTATTCCCTCTTGAACACACTCACTTACGCAATATACTCCCTATCTGGAATCATCATCTAAAAGAGATGACGATTGCCACGAAGGATATGTCGTTAAGTTACTTAGGGTTCTCAACCCTATTAATGTATTATCCTTTTATCAAACATGCTCATAAATCACAAAAATGGGCTCATTTTGGCAATATATTTACCTGTTTCATTTATCTTTTCCTCATGATCATCACAATTGGTTACTTTAGTGAAAAGCAAGTAAGTCATCATATTTGGGCAACTTTATCACTATGGAAAATCGTAGAGCTACCGTTTGTGGAAAGGTTCGAATATATAGGGATTACATCCTGGGTATTAATGATACTGCCCAATATATGTGTGCTTGTTTGGTCAGCATCACAAGGGATCGGCAGAATGGTTAAGATTAAACAAAAAAAAGTGGTTATAGTTATACTCACGACCGTATACGTCTTAACCGTTTTCATGAAGGGCAGGGAAAGAATCGATTATCTTAATGAACTTTCAGCTAAATTAGGACTTTTCCTATTATTTGGATATATTCCTGTCTTAACTGTTTATTCTTATCTTAGGAATAAAATAAAGGAGAAGAAGAAATGAAGAAAATGCTCTATATCTTAATAGCCGCTATTAGTCCCTTTTTAAGCGGCTGTATGAATATTAATACAAATATTCTTGATGAGATTCAGTTATCTTCCGCAACAGGCTATGAATTAGTAGATGAAAATCTATATGAAGTCACTGTCGTTTATCCAGTCTATCAAAGTGGAGGTGTTGTTAAAAATAAAACTTTAACAACGACTTCTGACTTAAGCAAGGAAGTTAGAGATAAATTGAATTTAAAGTCAGAAAAACCGTTGTTAAGCGGAAAAATTGAAGTAGCATTATATGGCGAGAAGTTGGCGAAGAAGGGAATCTCACCAATATTGGATTCGCTGACCAGGGATCCATCAGTTGGCTCAAACGTTGTCATAGGAGTGGTTGAGGGCAGCCCTAAAGAAATACTAGAGCAGCAATATGGAGAAACAGATAATGGCATATTTTTATCTGACTTGATTGAACAAAATATTGAAGCAGGCATAATTCCAAAAACAAATCTCCATTTATTTATGTATGGGCACTATGCAGAGGGACTGGATCCGATCGCACCAATTATTGGATTGGCAAATGGTGAACTTACGTTAAAGGCAATTGGGTTATTTGATCATGACCGACTTGTAAGTCAAGTGAAAGAGAAGGATTTTTCCCTTTTAAGAGTATTGATGGAGCATAAAAGCAAGAATGATTCGTTTTCAGTAGAAATTGATGATCATGAGAGAGCTTCTATTTCTGTTATTGGAACGACATTAAAATATAAGATTACAAAGCCGATGGAGCCGAGTGATATTCACATCCAATTAAAAATAAATGCATATATTCGAGAATTTGTTGATGGAGGATTAAAAAGAATAAAAGTAGAAGAAATTGAAAAGGCATTTGAAAAAGATATCAAAGAAAGAGGAAATAGACTTGTGAAGCATTTTCAAGACCTAGGGATTGATCCGCTTGGAGTGGGCGAAGAAGTTAGAACAAGAACCCGCAATTGGGACGCTGAGAAATGGGATGATCTCTATTCATCAATCAGTATTCATATTGAACCGGAAATAAGCATCACGGAAACGGGCGTCTTAGAGTAGCTGATATCAAACAGTATTGTAAGTTACAACCTTGATGATTATTTGTTCTTCCTCTAGAATGGATGTATAACTGAGAGTATAAAAGATAAGTGTAGATTTCTGCTCTTACATATGGAGGGGTAAATAATGATTAAATTCGGGGTTATTGGAACGAACTGGATTACAGAAAGCTTCCTGAAAGCTGCAAATGAAATTCAAGATTTTCAATTACAGGCTGTGTACTCAAGAACAGAGGAAAAGGCTCGGAAATTTGCAGATCAATATGGGGTAAGCACCATTTTTACAGATTTAGAGGAAATGGCAATGAGCAGCGAAGTTGATGCAGTATACATAGCTACTCCAAACTCTCTGCATGCAGAGCAAGCAATTCTCTTTTTGAAAAATCAAAAGCATGTCTTATGTGAAAAGCCTATAGCATCGAATCAAATAGAGTTTAAAGAAATGATGAGAACAGCAAAAGATCACAAAGTGCTGTTGATGGAAGCGATGAAATCCACATATATGCCTATATTTAAAAAGGTAGAGGAACAAATCGAAAAAATTGGACAAGTACGCAAATATTTTGCCAGCTATTGTCAATACTCTTCCAGATATGATGCTTATAAAAATGGTCAGGTCCTAAATGCTTTTGATCCTGCATTTTCCAATGGATCCTTAATGGATATTGGCGTATATACGATCTATCCGCTTGTGAAACTGTTTGGTAAACCAAAGGAAATATTGGCTTCTTGTATCAAGCTTGAAACAGGTGTTGATGGTCAAGGAAGCATCATTATGAAGTATGATGACAAGGAGGCGGTTGTCTTCTTTTCTAAAATTGCTGATTCAAATCTTCCTGCTGAAATTCAAGGAGAAAAAGGAAGCATTATCATTGATCGAATCAGTTCCCCACAAAAGGCAGGAATTGTATTTAGAGGCGGAGAATCAGAAGATCTCACAGTCTTGCAGGAACATGATCCAATGTATTATGAAACGAAAGCATTCATTGAACTGATTAAAAATGGGAAAACAGAATCTGACGTGAATTCTTTTGAAACGTCACTCGCTGTATTAGAAATTATGGATGAAGCGAGAAAGCAAATGGGAATTGTTTTTCCAGCGGATCAGAAGGCACTAAACAATTAAAGTAAACATATGTAATGGCAACCCAGGGTAACTTTAAGCAGGGGTGCTGAGCCTGCACAAGAAGCTCGCATTGATCAGGCACAGCACCAGCCCCGCCGAAGAGTGATAATTAGATGATCTCTCTAAGAGCAACAGATTTGTTCCAAGCAGCCTTTTGGTAAGCTCAAATCAGGTTATTGCGGCAGTCAATATTACAAATATGAAAAAGCCTATCATTGCAACAATGCCAACCGGCAGACCAAATTTAGCCCATTCCTTGCTGGTGATTTGAAGTTTCCCGGCAGCAATGATATTCGGGATGTTTCCAGGTATTAACATTCCGCCGCTTAATAAAAGACCCATTAAAATCATTTGCACGGTAAATTGTGACATAGAAGAGCTAATTTCAGCAGCAGCTAGTGTGGCATTATCAAGAAGTGCTGAAATGATATTAATCCAATATAAATAAAAAGGATCAAGAGCTAGCAAATAGCGATTAATTAATGGTTCAAAGCCTGCGCCAAGGAAGGTTAACCCCATGACAAAAAAGTAGATCTTTAATGCCCGAACAAAGATCTCTTCATAGCTTTCCGAATTTGGCTTCTTACTGAAAGAAGCCCGCCCATCTGCTGGCGGATGAACAAATAGAATGGTTAACAGGGCAAAGAAAAGAATGGCAGCAATAACCTGTGGTCCAATTAAAGTAAATAATAAGAAGAAATCACCATGTAATTTGCTTACAGCAATGGTTGCCAGCGGTTCGCCAATTGGCGTTAATGCGGCACCAGAGCCAATTGCAAAACAAGCCAGTACGACAAATCGAATCTCGGATGCCCGGTCCAGCCGCAAAGCACTTACAATTACGACAAGTACCAACGCAGCAATAATTGCTGTAATCAAACTGGAAATAATGCCAAGCAAAATGACTACACTTGCTGAGAATAATCGAAAGGGCATTTTTCTGCTGAATCGGATAATCGATTTCTCCAGAGGAATCTGCAGCCATTTGAATAATAACCCTGCAATAAATACAGCAATAGCAATATTAATTGGATCACTCGCAGCCTTAACGAATAAGACTCCATCAAAAACTCCGCTCAAGACAGCTGCCAGCAACCCCATCGTAAATAAGAAAAATTCTAAGTTTTCCTCAACAAATCTTACAGTAAAAGGTAATAACATAACGAGCGCAAATATAATGAGCAATCCAAAAAACATAATCAAACTCCAATTAATTGTATTTCCACTTTATGATGCGGATATTTGATGTATATGTTTTAGATTGGACAAACTTTACAACTAGTTCACTTTGTTATGCTATAAACTGTTTAACGCCGTGCCTGTAATATTAAATTCAGGCTCTTTGATTGCAAGCTTCGGAGTTTGCCGTTCAATACTGTTTTCACTTCCCATTAAAAAGTCTCCAACTTGTGCAGAGGAAGCCCCTTTCTGATCATCTAATTGATTATAAATGAATTTTTCCATCATGCATCTCCTTTCATTTAGAACAAAAGGGGACTATGTAACACCTTCTGCTCCAGTCGTTTTTTTATTATATTGTTATGCTTTGCCTAATGTGTAACATATTCAGGAATTTATCGTTCCTTTTTAACGTATAAAAAAGGAACTGAGGCAAAGAGTTAAAAACCGTATTTAATTGTTATTGGCATATAATAATAGGAAGCTGTATAATACAGATATTGTACCGCAAAACAGAGAGGTGTATAACAATTGGAAATCGGCATTACATTTTTAGGACATGCAGCAATCGCTATCTTTTTAGCTATAGACGCTCCGAAACATGGAAAGAGTTCTGTCTTGTGGGCTATCTTAGGGTTTTTCTTCGGAATACTTGCTTTAGGAATATATTTTATTCAAACAGGAAAAAAAGTAGTCGGATGGATTTTAATTTTGATCTTTGCCCTTATTGTCATCCTTTTTTTTATTTTCTTTGCCGTTCTTCTTTCATTTTTATTTCAGTCATTTACTTAATCCATGCTGGCTTTCGCATGGATTTTTCTTTTTTTTAGAGAACTGAATATAAAGTGCTGTTTATTTATTTGTGCAATGATGCTTTACTGCGGTAGAATAAAGGGTATGAATTTTGTTGAAAAGGTGATGTTTTTGAATAAGAGAAAGCTGCATGTTATGGATATTGCTCATCATCTCTTTATTGAAAAAGGCTTTCAGGCAACTTCTATACAAGAAATCTTAGAAAGCAGCCGAATTTCCAAAGGGACTTTTTACAATTATTTTTCCTCTAAAAGTGAATTATTAATCGAAATAATTAAATGGCTTCATGAAAAGCTCGAAGATGAACGAAGTTCCATGCTCATTGGAGCTGATTTAAAGGATAAATCGGTTTTTTGCAGGCAAGTGGTTATCCAAATGAAAAATAATAAACGAAATAAGCTGTTAAATTTATATCGTGAAATCTTTGCCAGTAAAGATGCGGAACTCGTTCGTTTTATCAAGCATCGTCAAGTAATGGAAATTCGCTGGTTGATGAAACGATTCAGTGATATTTGCGGAGAAGATAAGAAGCCATATTTGCTTGATTGTGCCATCATGTTCTTGGGAATCATTCATCAAAATATTCAATATAACAGATTAGATGAAGATACAGAAAACGATAATATTGAAAGGGTAATTGAATACAGTGTGAATCGCATATTGTATATGGTTGAAGAGGTATCTCTTCATGAAGCACAGTTGTTAGATCCTGCGATTATTAATAAATGGCTGCCAACTCACTCAAAGGAAGAAATAGAATTCAGTGAGCGAATTGAATTGCTTCACGCTCAGCTGCAAAATATTATCCATAATTCCCATTTTGATACGGAAGAGAAGGATCGATTGACAGAGCTGATTGAATTTATTAAAGAGGAATTATTAGAAGTTAAGAAAGTTAGACATTTTGTTATTGAAAGCGCATTGAAGTCAATATCAACCAATGAAGTCATATCGCAAAATGTTTATTTTCAAAGGTACATGGACATCGTTCGGCATAACATTCACTGATGTTCAGTGATGTCAATAAGCAGAGATAGACAAAACATTCATAATGAACGAACAGGATGGATGAGCAACGTAAATATAAAAATAAACATACTAAGATTAGTAGCACAGACCAAGGCCATGGTTTGTGCTACTATTTTTATATAGTAGAAGTGAAGGAAGGTCGAACAGCCTCTGGGGCCACATAAGAGTCCGTATTAAAAACAGACCAACTTCACACCCTTATTTGAATCAGTTTAGTATGTTGGGTCCATAGAGATCGTGTATAAGAAAATGGAATCGGTAAGGCAATGTGAAGACTTCTATGATTGGCTAAAAAGGAGAAGGTTTTATGCAACATGTCATCGCTTTAGATATAAGTAAAGGCAAAAGTCATTTTGTCATTTACAACCGTTATAAGCGCTGTGAATTTGAAGGAGAAATACATCATACACGTGCTGATTTTGAACGCCTTCAAAGTCGTATTGAGGAGCTATCTTCTCTCGATGGGGAACAACCTGAAATCGTGTTTGAAGCAACAGGCGTGTATTCAAAACCGATAGAAAAGTTCCTTTGTGATTACGGTTATACCTATTACCGAATGAATCCACTAGAAGCGAACTTACAAATGGCTACAATGCGTCGCCATAAAACAGATATCAATGATGCACACGAACTTGCCAAATCACATTTTAAAATGGAACGCGAGAAAACCTATACGCAAGATGAGTATTATGAACAAATGCGTGCAATAACACGGTATTATGATGAAACAGCTGAAGAGATGACCTACTTACGCAGCCGAATGCATGCAATTTTACAATTATCATTTCCAGAATTGGAACGGCTAATTACACCTAAATCAGCTCTGTTTTTAAATTTTGTCCAGCTGTACCCACATCCGGCATTATTGTTGGCCCATTCAAAAACAGTCATCAAAAATAACTTAAAGAGGAATACACAAAAGAACTTATCTGCAGAACGTGCTGAGAAAAAAGCCATTGTTTTACTTGAAGCTGCACAACATTCGTATCCGGCAATTGAATCCAGTGACATTCGCTGTGAGCAGGTAAGAGATTACGCACGTCGGATTGCGGATTTAAAGGACAAAAAGGAACAGCTCATTAGACAAATGGCTGAGCTATCTATGAAAAGAAAGGAGTTTAAGATTTTACGTTCTATTCCTGGAATTGGTGACGCAACGGCATGCCGATTAATTGGGGAGCTAGGTGATATTAGACGCTTTAAAAACTCGAAGCAAATAAACGCTTATGTTGGGATCGATATCATGCGGTATCAATCTGGGAATACACATTATCAAGATCGTATCAATAAGCGAGGGAATAAGAAATTAAGAAAGATTCTTTTCTTTATGATGAAAACAATGCTTATGAGAAAAAAAGTGCCTAATCATCTCGTTGACTATTACTACAAACTAAAAAAGCAACCTCAAGGTAAGCCCCATAAGGTTGCGATTGTAGCGTGTATGAATAAGTTTTTGAAAGTCGCATTTCATCTTATTACACACGGCATATTATACGACTATGAGTCCGCACTACCAGCTCAAAAATCGTAAGTAAGGATAATTAAACTATAGCACAATGGCCTTGCGAAAAAAAGTAAACTCGTTAGGTCTTTTTGTCATACACATGATTTATTTACTAGAGGGCTGTCCCCCTGCTAGACAAAAAACATAACCTCGAGCAAATAATTTTTAAAAAAACTATTGACTGGAGGTAAGAAAGAGGCTGGGACATAAGTATTTAACACNGCATAACATTCACTGATGTTCAGTGATGTCAATAAGCAGAGATAGACAAAACATTCATAATGAACGAACAGGATGGATGAGCAACGTAAATATAAAAATAAACATACTAAGATTAGTAGCACAGACCAAGGCCATGGTTTGTGCTACTATTTTTATATAGTAGAAGTGAAGGAAGGTCGAACAGCCTCTGGGGCCACATAAGAGTCCGTATTAAAAACAGACCAACTTCACACCCTTATTTGAATCAGTTTAGTATGTTGGGTCCATAGAGATCGTGTATAAGAAAATGGAATCGGTAAGGCAATGTGAAGACTTCTATGATTGGCTAAAAAGGAGAAGGTTTTATGCAACATGTCATCGCTTTAGATATAAGTAAAGGCAAAAGTCATTTTGTCATTTACAACCGTTATAAGCGCTGTGAATTTGAAGGAGAAATACATCATACACGTGCTGATTTTGAACGCCTTCAAAGTCGTATTGAGGAGCTATCTTCTCTCGATGGGGAACAACCTGAAATCGTGTTTGAAGCAACAGGCGTGTATTCAAAACCGATAGAAAAGTTCCTTTGTGATTACGGTTATACCTATTACCGAATGAATCCACTAGAAGCGAACTTACAAATGGCTACAATGCGTCGCCATAAAACAGATATCAATGATGCACACGAACTTGCCAAATCACATTTTAAAATGGAACGCGAGAAAACCTATACGCAAGATGAGTATTATGAACAAATGCGTGCAATAACACGGTATTATGATGAAACAGCTGAAGAGATGACCTACTTACGCAGCCGAATGCATGCAATTTTACAATTATCATTTCCAGAATTGGAACGGCTAATTACACCTAAATCAGCTCTGTTTTTAAATTTTGTCCAGCTGTACCCACATCCGGCATTATTGTTGGCCCATTCAAAAACAGTCATCAAAAATAACTTAAAGAGGAATACACAAAAGAACTTATCTGCAGAACGTGCTGAGAAAAAAGCCATTGTTTTACTTGAAGCTGCACAACATTCGTATCCGGCAATTGAATCCAGTGACATTCGCTGTGAGCAGGTAAGAGATTACGCACGTCGGATTGCGGATTTAAAGGACAAAAAGGAACAGCTCATTAGACAAATGGCTGAGCTATCTATGAAAAGAAAGGAGTTTAAGATTTTACGTTCTATTCCTGGAATTGGTGACGCAACGGCATGCCGATTAATTGGGGAGCTAGGTGATATTAGACGCTTTAAAAACTCGAAGCAAATAAACGCTTATGTTGGGATCGATATCATGCGGTATCAATCTGGGAATACACATTATCAAGATCGTATCAATAAGCGAGGGAATAAGAAATTAAGAAAGATTCTTTTCTTTATGATGAAAACAATGCTTATGAGAAAAAAAGTGCCTAATCATCTCGTTGACTATTACTACAAACTAAAAAAGCAACCTCAAGGTAAGCCCCATAAGGTTGCGATTGTAGCGTGTATGAATAAGTTTTTGAAAGTCGCATTTCATCTTATTACACACGGCATATTATACGACTATGAGTCCGCACTACCAGCTCAAAAATCGTAAGTAAGGATAATTAAACTATAGCACAATGGCCTTGCGAAAAAAAGTAAACTCGTTAGGTCTTTTTGTCATACACATGATTTATTTACTAGAGGGCTGTCCCCCTGCTAGACAAAAAACATAACCTCGAGCAAATAATTTTTAAAAAAACTATTGACTGGAGGTAAGAAAGAGGCTGGGACATAAGTATTTAACACAACCACAGAACCGAATGATTAGGGAGTGCATCTTTCTAATCATTCGGTTTTTTATTTGTTTAACATTTAATATTTCTAAACATGAGTGAAATGGAGCGGAGGACCCTCGACTCCTATGGGCAATAGAGGAAAAGCTGAGACCCCGCAGGAGCTTTGCTCCGAGGAGGCTCAGCTTCCTCCCCATGGAAAGCTAGGGTCTGGAGTGCAGGTGGAACGGGCTTGTGTAAACACGTAAACTTTGAAAATGAACATTCGTGTTTTACAAATAGTAGTTTCGTTTTGTCCCAGCCTCTTTTTGTAGCTCTTTTCCAATGTTACTACATTATGAATTCGAATTGGACCCAGTGAAAAATAAGCGGAGATTTTACCCTTTTTACGAAGAAGTCCATTGCCCGCCATTTACATGCAAGGTTTGCCCAGTCATAAAGCGGGAGTCATCTGAGGCAAGGAAGACAAATGCTGGTGCTAATTCAAATGGCTGACCCATTCTGTTCATTGGATTTCCAGCCAGTGCAACCTGATCGGCTGAAAAACTGGAAGGAATTAGCGGTGTCCATACTTTTCCTGGAGCAAGCGCATTTACACGAATGCCGTCCTTTACTACATTATTTGCCAGTGCACGCGTGAAGCCAACATTCGCAGCCTTTGTAGCTGTATAGTCAATCAGCAGATCATTGCCTTCATATGCAACAATCGAAGCCGTATTGATGATTGAACTGCCTGCCTTTAAGTATTTCAGTGCTGCTCGTGTCGTATAAAAATGAGAATAAATATTCACTTTAAATGTATCATCAAATTGTTCATCACTTATATCCAATAAGCTATTTTGGTGGAATTGAATGCCGACATGATTGCATAGAATATCGAGCTTTCCGAATACTTCTACCGTTTCTTCTACTATTTTTATACACTGCTCTTTATCCCGCAGATCTCCTGGCAATAATAAACAGCGTTTGCCGATTGCTTCAATTCTTCTTTTTGTCCGATCAGCATCCTCGTGTTCATCGAGATAGGCAATGGCGACATCGGCACCTTCTTTAGCAAAAGCAATGGCTGCGGCTGCACCCATTCCGCTGTCTCCACCAGTAATTAAGGCCGTTTTTCCGCTAAGTTTTCCGCTTCCTCTATAATTAGGATTTTCAACAATCGGTTTTGGCACCATTAAACTTTCTTCACCTGGCTGGCGATATTGACGCTGCTCTGGTACTGCGAGAGGAATTTCCTCATATCTTGTTATTTTCCCGAAATTCGGATACATTGGATATTCTTGCTTTCCAAGATGTTCATACTCATTGTTAGACACAGTATTGCCTCCTTTTCGTGCAGTCAAATTACCTTATGATGCATATGCCCAATTTGTGCCTGGGTATTGATGCATGCCTTTAAAAAAGACATGCTCAAATCTAGGAGGATTTGCATATAGTGTTCACGACTGGAGTTAAGGGAGGAGACGAGAAAGAAATGCTGCCATATTACGTAAATTTAGAAGTGAAATACTTACTGATCGACGAAACAAGTGACAAAGAGGAAGTTTTTTATGCTAATAACGAAATTCCATTTGAATTGGCTAAAATTGGCCCAAGACCGCCTTACTATACAAATCCTAAATACGAGCCATATTTTACGAAGCTATAAGAGTTACCTTACTGCGATGACAATTGTTAAGATTTATTGTTTCACGCATAAAAAAAAGGAATCCAAGAATATACTGGATTCCTTTTTCAATGCCTTTAATGACCATTTATCCTTCTATTACAATACGTACATAAACACGCTTAAAAAATGAGCAGTGGTTCCAAGCATAATAAAAATGTGAAAAATTTCATGAAACCCCAAATGTTTGAACTCAAGAAATTTTGGCTTAACGGCATAAATAACTCCGCCAATTGTGTACAAGACACCACCGAAGATTAATAAGAAAACACCTGTAGTGCTTAATGTTTCACTTAACGGTGCAAACGCAAAAATAATAATCCAGCCCATTCCAATATAAAGGGCGGTAGAAAGCCAGCGAGGGCAGTTAAACCAGATCATCTTAAAGGTAATACCCAATACTGCAATAACGGATACGATTGTAAATAAAACCCACCCGGTTACTCCGTTTAGACTAATTAAACAGAAAGGAGTATAAGAACCAGCAATCAAAACAAAAATCATTGAATGGTCCAGGCGTCTTAGAAAAGCAATCACTTTGTCCTTTGCAATGACCATATGATAGGTCGCTGAAGCGGCATAAAGCAAAATCATACTAATTCCAAAAATAATCACAGCTGTAATGGCAATTGCAGATGTTGTTGTCATTGCTGCCTTGACCACCATGGCAAGTAAGGCGATAAAAGAGAGTATCGCTCCGGCAAGGTGGGTAAGTCCGTTAATAGGTTCTCGAATATAAGATGTCATGGCTGCATCCTCCTTCATTTTTACATCATTGTGCTATCGTTTTTATGTAGTATTGATAACTACTTATAATAATATACGTATTTTATCATGTAGTCAACATTTACATACTAGAAAATATAAAGTAATATGAACATACTAATACTTTGGAAATAGAGGGTTTAAACAAAATGAAGGAAATGACTGATATCTTGAATAATATGGCTTTGGACAAGCATATTTCATTAGAAGAAATCCCGCAGATCGACCTATATATGGATCAGGTTATTCAGCTGTTCGAAAATAAATATTTAGAAGCAAAACGTAATGAAGATGAAAAAGTATTAACCAAAACAATGATTAACAACTATGCAAAAGGGAAACTGTTTTTTCCTGTTAAAAACAAGAAATATTCTAAGGAACATATCATCCTGATTAGCCTCATCTACCAATTAAAGGGAGGCTTATCTATAAATGATATCAAAACAACACTGGATGGGCTTAATGAAAAGCATCATGATTCAGCGTTTGAATTAGAAGATTTCTATAATAGTTACCTCAAAATTTTCAAACAAAACATCGAAGATTTTAAAAGTCATGCGGAAGATAAGCAGAAAGAAACCATTGATCTGATACAGCAATCGTTTCAGGAACAAGAGGACGAGCTAAAGCAAATTCTTCTAATAACATCCATTGTACAGATGAGCAATTTGTACAGACGGCTGGCTGAAAGATTAGTGGATGAATTAACTCCACCACAAAAAAGCTAAAGCCTAGCTAGTATAAGGCAGTGAATAATGAATATGAAAAAGGCTCTCCATACCCCGACATAGGATATTGGAAAGCCTTTTTGCATTTTTATTTATTGTTATATTTTTTCATTACTTCTGAAACAATCTCATAGGAACGCAGTCGGTCACGATGATCATAGATTTGTGCATTGACAATGATTTCATCTGCACCAGTCTCAGCAATAAAAGAAGACAATTTTTCTTCAATTACGGAAGCATCTCCAACAATGGAGGATCCCAGCTGCTTATCAAGAATTGCCTTTTCATATGGAGTACAAAATGCTTCAATTTCATCAATTGGCGCTTTTAATTTTCCCCGTTCATTGCGGATTAAGCCAAGAAAGGATTGCTGCATGGATGTGGCTATTCTTTTGGCTTCTTGTTCTTCATCTGCTGCAATTACATTTACACCAACCATAACATAAGGCTCGCTAAGAACAGGGGAAGGAGTGAAGCTTCTTCTGTATAAATTAATAGCAGGAATGGTATTCTCAGGTGAAAAATGACTAGCAAAGGAGAACGGCAATCCAAGCTGACCCGCAAGCTGTGCACTAAAACCGCTTGAGCCTAACAGCCAAATCGGAATGGAAAGACCTTCACCTGGAACTGCAGATACAGCCGGAGTATGTTCACTTAATGAAGGATTAAAATAAGCTCTCAATTCCTCCAGCTGTTCAGGAAAGTCATTGCCGTCACTGTGCCGATCTCTGCGCAATGCCATTGCCGTCACTTGGTCTGTACCCGGTGCGCGTCCTAATCCAAGATCAATTCGGTTTGGGAAAAGGGATTCAAGTGTTCCAAACTGTTCAGCAATGACTAATGGAGCATGATTGGGCAGCATAACACCGCCTGAACCGACTCTAATGGTTGAAGTGCCTGCAGCAACATGGCCAATAACTACTGAGGTGGCAGAGCTTGCAATGCCAGGCATATTATGATGTTCTGCCAGCCAGAAGCGCTCATACCCCCACCTTTCTGCATGCTGTGCTAAATCTAAAGTGTTCATTAAGGAGTCTCTCACCGTACTATTTTCAACGACAGGTGCTAAATCCAGTACCGAATATTTTACGTTTGTCATCTGTTCTCAGCTTCTTTCTAATAAAAATGTAAGTACATACATTCTAACAATTGTGTCCGCTGTGACCAAAAATAATGCTTAAGATACTGGTAACCTTATGTTATAAAAAAGCTTTTGTTTTATAGAAAAACAAAGTAAATGACAATGGCCAAAACAATGCGATAAATGGCAAAAGGTATCAGTTTAATTTTGTTAATAAGCTTTAAAAAGAATTTAATCGAAAGCAGTGCAAAAAGAAAAGCACTAATAAAACCGGCAATAAAAAAGGGTAATGCTTCTAATGTAAAGTACTGCCAATTTTTTAATAACGATAAAAAGCTGGCACCAGCCATAATGGGAACTGCCATAATAAAAGTGAAGTCAGCGGCAGCCCGATGGCTTAATCCCAATAAAACACCGCCAGAAATGGTGGAGCCAGAACGTGAAAAGCCAGGCCATAGTGAAAAACATTGGATAAGTCCAATTGAAAAAGCCTGCTTATATGTAATCTGTTCCACTGTGTCAACCTTTGGCTTTTTAGTGGAAAGTAAATCAGCAGCGATCATAAATAATGCTCCAATAACGAGGCCGATTACGACTGTTTTGGTTGTAAACAAATGCTCGTCAATATAATCCTCAAATAAAACGCCTAATATACCAGCTGGAATTAAGCCTACAATGACAGTTGAAAGCTTAAGCTTTTGTCGATTTTCAGATGTGTTTTCCTTTTTCTTCGATAAACCTAGCATTTCTATAAATCGGTCTTTAAAAATAATAACAACCGCCAAAATGGATCCCAGCTGAATGACAACTTTAAAAGTGTTCGCCGTATATTTTGATAAAAAAGATTCGGTCTGCAGCCACATATCATCCACAATAATCATATGACCAGTAGAGGAAATAGGGGCAAATTCCGTTAATCCTTCCACTATACCTAAAATAATTGCCTTCAAGATCATTAAAATATCAAATTCCATTTTTTGTTCTCCTTTTTCTTTTCTTTTCTTTTCATGCCACTTAATAGACGAAGAAAGTTACCATATTCCCTTCAAGTAAACCATTAAATTTTTTAATGGCTCTTTTCTAATATATTGTTGTTTTTGGACAAGTTTTCTATTTATAAAAAACTAGTGGATTGGAGCATAAGATGAGAGACTCCTGCGAGAGGAGTGGGACGGGTGAAATCCCGCAAGACCGTAAGTGACGATGATGCTCAAGCTGACCACCCCGCGGAAAGGAAGCATCTGGAGCGGAAATTAACTCCTGCTCAATAAAGTTCCTAGCACCAGTTTTTGCGAAAACAGCCTTTATAATTTTGATATATAAAAGGGAAAATGGCATCCGTATTTTGTATATGTAATAGGTAAGAATAAAAATCTGTAAGTAATATAATGATAAAAGTATTTAAAGAACGTCATTTTGCAGTGTAATTATTGGATATTTAGAATAAAAAAAGGTTATTATGATAGGAATGAAGGGTACAAAAAAACAAAAATGATTGAAATGGGGAAGATTTTTTGGTTATTGCTATTATATTTTTCATGTTAATGTCTTTTTTCTTATCTGGGAGTGAAACAGCATTAACAGCTGTTAACAAAATGAAATTAAAGACGCGTGCTGAAAATAATGATAAAAAAGCTGCTAAATTACTTGATACCGTATCAAAGCCAGACGAATTGATTACGGCAATTTTAATTGGTAATAACATTGCCAACATTATGCTGCCAACATTAGTCACGATCATTGCCATTGAATATAACTTTAATGTTGGGGTTGCGACTGGTATTTTAACGGTTGCACTTATTATCTTTGCGGAAGTATTACCTAAATCTATTGCGGCCTCTCTTTCCGAAAAAGTTTCTTTTATTGTATTCCCAGTTATTAGAATCTTAATGTTTATATTAAAGCCATTGACGTTCCTGCTTTCCAAATTTACGAGAATGGTTATACGACTGGTATCAAAAGATGATCCAGATGCGGTTTCCGTTTCTAGAGAAGATTTGATCACGATGGTTGATATAGCAACTGTTGAAGGTACATTTAAGTCTGAAGAAAAACAAACGATTAAAGGTGTTATTGATTTTTACAGCTTGGATGTAAGGGATGCCCTTAAAACTCCGCGAATGGATATCATCGGGATTCCATATGATTCTGAATTTGAAGTTGCACGTGATATTGTGTTAAACAATCATTACACGAGATATCCAGTTTATAAAGACAATATGGATAATATCATTGGTGTTTTTCATTCTAAATATTTATTATCCTGGTCTGTAGAGGATGGCAAAACACTTCATGATTATACAGATAATGAACCTCTTTTTGTGTATGAGTTTCATTCAATTGAAAAAGTCTTTAAGCTCATGACTAGAGAACGAAAGCACTTGGCGATTGTCCTGGATGAATATGGTGGTACTCGAGGAATTATCAGCCATGAAGATATTATTGAAGCGATGCTTGGACAAGAAATTGAGGATGAAACAGATGAAGATGCTACCATTTTAATTGATGAACTAACAGATACGCATATTATCTGTAATGCCAAACTGGCCATAAGACGAATTAATGATGTATTCAAAAGCAGAATTCCAGAAGATGAGGACATTCTGGCAGGCTTCTTATTAAAAGAGCTTGGCTATTTCCCTGAAGAAGGGGAAAAGTTTGATTATCAGCACCTGGAATTTGAAATATTGTCAGTTGTCGATAACCGAATTGATCAAGTAAAGATTGAAAAGAAAGTGCCCATAATTGAATAAAACAAATTAAATAAAAGTAAGCTGGAAGTAATTTTCCAGCTTGCTTTTTTACATTCGGTGCTTCAAAAGGTTTTGACCCACCAACTATTTTAATCTGTATAGAAATTCTCAGTATAGTAAGGCTGCCGATTTTCATTGAAAGCGACTCCGACTCCCAGGTATTCATAATCATCACGAAGAATATTTTCTCTATGTCCTAATGAGTTCATTAATCCTTCGTGTGCGAAAATACTGCTGAATTGTCCAGACGCCAGATTTTCACCCGCAATTCGAAAGACAAGGTTATCTTCTTTCATTCGATCAAAAGGAGACTCGCCTTCAAGATTATTGTGATCAAAATAATTGTTTTCTGCCATATCATCACTGTGTTTGCGAGCGGTAACTCTAACATGATCATCCCAAGTTAATGCATTAATTCCTCTGCTTACTCTTTCAGCATTGGTAATATCAAATAATTGATATTCAAAGCCTTCCATTAATGCCTCATTTGGTTCACCATAGAATCCGCTCTTTTCAGCTTCTAAAGACCCGTCAATGATTTGCATTGCTTTCACCTTATGATCGTTATGCTGATCATAAAAAACGGTTACATAGCTGTCGTTTAACTCGAATATATCATAATCGCGAACTTCCTCAAATTGATAGTAGGTAAATCCTTTTCTTATTTTCGATAGCGGAGTGCCTAATTGTTCAAGAACAGCTTGCTTATCCGATCCAAAGGCGATTGTATAGCTAGAAGTGATGACATCCTGATTAGAGTACAGTCCGGCAGCCAAGTCATCCATATAAGTAACCATTACAAAATTGTGATAGTTGTCATGATAAGTATGCCATTGCTGACCATATTCGTTTGATGTCGACCGCTCAGGTTTTCCTAATTTATTTTCAATATCAGAACGGGAATCGCCCATTTCAATATTCATTATGGAAAAGCTTGCTGCATCTGGTGGTGTTAATTCCGGCTGTTCAACTGAAATTTCATCTTGCTGTTGTTCCTGATCGGCTACGCCTTGGAATGTAGAAACAAGGTCATTAATAAAAGCTTCTGCATTTTCTTTGAAGGATGTGAAGAATGTAGAAACTTCTTCACTTTCTTTTAAGGCTAGCAAATCGTTCTTTAAATTTTCCAGAACAGAGGCATCTGCTTGTTGTTCTGCTTCATTTGTCAATGCCGGCCAAGCTGTATATAAAACTGCAACGAAAAGAGACAAGACAATTAATTTACGCACATGTTCACCTGCTTAAAAATGATTAGTTTATTACATCATGAAGAAAGTTGAAAGACAAGAGGATTAGGAAGGTTTTCTTCCTTCCTTTTTTACCCTTAATTTAGAGAAAATAAAACACAGATCTATTCCTTTTGTTTTTTCAGCTCTTAAATGGGTAACATAAGAGAAAGAAGATACCTGTTTTACAGGTTGAAGAGGGGGATAAAATGAAACTGACACCAGAGCAGAGAATTGAATTGCATGGATTTAATAACTTAACAAAATCATTAAGCTTTAACATGTATGATATTTGTTATACAAGAACAAAAGAAGAAAGAGAAGCATATATTGAATATATTGATGAACAATATAATGCAGAGAGATTAACTTATATCTTAAAGACTGTTTCTGATATTATTGGTGCTCACGTGCTAAATGTTGCTCAACAGGATTATGTTCCACAGGGAGCTAGTGTAACAGTATTAGTGTCAGAAGGACCAGTTGTGGAGGTGCCAACAGAATCATTTGATGAGTCACCAGGACCATTGCCTGATTCAGTTGTCATGCAGCTGGATAAAAGTCATATTACGGTTCATACATATCCTGAGTACCACCCGGATGAAGGAATCAGTACCTTTCGTGCAGATATTGATGTATCAACCTGCGGGGAAATTTCCCCTTTGAAAGCCTTGAATTTTTTAATTCATTCGTTCGATACGGATATTATGACGATAGATTATCGGGTCCGAGGGTTTACGAGGGACAAGGATGGGCAAAAGCTATATATTGACCATGATATCAGCTCAATCCAAAACTATATCCCTGAAGAAGTGAAAGAAGAATTTGATATGATCGACGTTAATATTTATCAAGCTCATACGTTTCACACAAAATGTAAAATAAGGGAGTTTGATCTTAACAATTATTTATTTGGCTATACGAAAGACAAACTCACTGAGCAAGAGGAAGAAGAAATAACAGAGCGGCTGCAGACAGAGATGGATGAAATATTTTACGGAAAGAATATTCTTTAGCAAAGAGGCTGGGACATAAGTATTTAACACAACCACAGAACCGAATGATTAGGGAGTGAATATTTCTAATCATTCGGTTTTTTATTTGTTTAACATTTAATATTTCTAAACATGATTGAAATGGAGCGGAGGACCCTCGACTCCTATGGGCAATAGAGGAAAGGGTGAGACCCCGCAGGAGCTTTGCTCCGAGGAGGCTCAGCTTCCTCCCCATGGAAAGCGAGGGTCTGGAGCGCAGGTGGAACGGGCTTGTGTAAACACGTAAACCTTAAAAATGAACATTCGTGTTTTACAAATAGTAATTTTGTTTTGTCCCAACCTCTTTTTGTTGTAAATTAATTTAGAAAATTTTAACTATTGGCGTGATTTCTATATTATAATCTTAGCAATATATGAAAGGGGGAGTATCCTGTGAGTGCCTGTTTTATTTGCAATAAATATGCTGGTGACTTGCCTGCTTCAAATCTGCTCATCTATGAAGATGAGTATGTGTATGCTGGTCATATTGATCGAGATGGTCAGCCAAACTACCTTGGTCACATGATGATTGATTTAAAAAGACATGCGCCATCGCTTGCTGATATGACGATGGAAGAAGCAAGATCTTTTGGGATGATGATGACTAAATTGAGTAGGGCACTAAAAGAAAGTGAGCAGGCTGAACATATTTATGCCTATGTGATGGGTGATGCAGTCCCGCATTTGCATATGCACCTTGTCCCAAGATATCCTGGTACACCCAAGGAACATTGGGGTCCAAACGCCGTTTATCATTGGGATGAGGCTCCAATGGGAAATGAAGTTGAAGTTCAAAGTCTTTGCTACCGTATAAGAAAACATCTGGAAAATGTAAATGAATAAATATGATGATTTTAAATGGATCGGCAGTCAGGAGACCTTTATAGATACGCCCAATCTAGTAAGAATTCATTCTCTCTCCTTGGGAAGGTTTGGCGGTCATTCAAGTGCAGGTCAGGCAAAAAATGAAGATGGTTGTTTAATCTGGTGTGATGAAAAAGAAGATTGGGAGTTTGTCATTCTGCTTGATGCCCATCATTCTGCAGAAAGTGCTCAGTTGATTTTAGATGAATTTGAAAAGGAAAAAAGTACGATAAAGAACGTGCTATCAGAGCCTATTCGAGGTGCTTTTAAAAAGCTTGAACAAACAGTACTCCAATTGTTTCATTCGGAAGAGTTTATAGCATCTTGCCAACAGGTTACAGGAGAAACAGCTTGTTTGATCGTATTCCGTAAAGATCAATATGTCTGGTGGTTTTCTGTCGGTGACTGTGTATTTTATCTGTTTCATAAAGAATTGGCCGCCTTAGGTCAGTTTGCAGTTAATCAAAGACAATTTTATGAATGGATCGGCAGGGTCAATACTTTTGAACAGGAAGTTCCTTGTTATAGTGTTGGAATTCGGGAATTAAGAACGGGAGAAAATCGTCTGTTTTTAACAACAGATGGTTTGCTTGAATGTCCAAATGAACCATACGCTCACCCAATACATATATATAATTCTTTCGTAAATTCAAAAAACGATACAACCGCCATGTTGTCTATGTTAAAGGTGATTCAGCATAATCATGTCAAAGATAGTACGACCATGGTTACATGGAAAATTAATAACAATAAGGAAGCTGCTCAGCCAAGCTTATAGGAATAAAGAGCAGGTATCCAAAATAAAACTCTATAACAAACTCAACAAGGCTACTTTTATGTACCCTTGTTTTTTTTATTTTCGGCAGTGAGCAATTTCGAGACGTTTCAAGTTTTTTCGGGTCGTCACTATAACGTAAAAAAATTGTACTACGAAATGCTCATGACTCATATCATAATTACTAGAAATGAGTCTGGGACATATGTATTTAGCCTAGTGGTACTTCCGAATGATTAGACGAAAAAACTTCTAATCATTCGGTTTTTGTTTGTGATTTTTGAGTGAATTGGTGCGGAGGAGCCTCGACTCCTTTGGGCAATAGAGGAAATGGTGAGGTCCAGCAGGAGTAGATTTGACGTGGAGTATCAGCTTCTGAGTCTACGAAAAAAGTGTTCCGCAGTGCAATTGGAACAGACTTATTTAGATACCCAATCCATGAAATTAAACATTCGTGTTTTAGAAATTTTATTATTTCGTTAATCAATACTTGTAAAAAGAACATACAGGCCTTTTAAATGCCTTCTCGAAAATGCCTGAAATTCCAAAATAATCTCAAAAATGAAATAAACGGAAGATAATTGAAGGATATCGTTAAAAAGGGTCGTAAATTGGCGAATATTTCTTTTTGTGTTCTTTTTATAATAGTTATATATTCTATATAACGAACAAAAAAGGATGATGAGTGATCGTGACTATGTATGGATTGACGTTCAAATACGCAGTATTAACTTTATTATTTCTATTGTTATCATTTGCCGATGAGATTAGTGTTCACGCTGATCTGCCTGACTCGGCTCCGCGTGTTGTGATTGTTTACTCATCCGAAACAGGAGAAGTAACCGAAAATGTTAAGCTGCTTGATATGCTGATTGGCCATTTTACAGCCGATATGACGTTTATTCATACTAGTAAATTAGAAGAAAGTGATATACGAAATGCCGATGTCCTATTTTACTATGGAGAAGTGGTAGAAGTGCTGCCGGCTAAAATGGAGAGGATATTTGAATCTTTTTCAAAAACAAAGGTGGCATTAGGATACAATGTCGAGTATTTAGGAGAAGACTACGATTTTATTCAAATAGGCGACAATGTACTGATCAATGAGCTGCTGCTGGTAGAAGGGAATAAAAAGAACGAGCTTGGAGATCGGCTTATTTTTCAAATGAAAGAGGAAGAGGAAACCGAGGTTCTGGTAAAAGGGGTTGGAAATGGAGTTGAGTATCCTCTTTTTGTGAAAAAGAACGAGCTTNAATAGTAATTTTGTTTTGTCCCAACCTCTTTTTTATGGATTCAGCATTATTTGAAATCACTCGACATTAATTCGTTAATTTTATATTCAAGCTGCTCAAGCTTCGTTTTAACCGCGTCCATTTTCTTTTGCAGTTCTTCCAGTTGAAAGCGATCTTTTTGCTTAGAAGAATGTTTGTCAACTGAGTTTTTTTGTGTGGACATATGCGATCACCTTCTCAATTAGATTTTTTTGTGAATTTGGTAAAAAAATCATAAACAGCAGCGTAACCGTTTTATATTATCTACTACAAAAAGAGCTGTATATTATTAGCAATTACCCTTTTTTCAATAAAACATGTAAGAGCTTATGGTTATTTCCAAAATTGCCACCAGTTTTTTTGAGGACTTTCTTCAGCTGCGGCTGTGTTACGAAAAGTTTCAATGAAATTTTGAAAACGATCCTCCCGCTCACGTACCTGCTGCCAATAAATTTCACGTTCCTTTTGAATCGATTCTATATAGATTTCACGATCTGAATTTAATGTCTCAATTAATGTACTAATTTCTCCGCTTGTCACTTCAGCTGAACTTGAAATGTAATGAATCATCGTTTTAAATTCCTCTGAAGAAGCATCAGATGATTCAGATATTCTTTTGGTCAAGGCATGATAATGATCGGAATGGCGTTTTGAAGCTCTCGAAACCCTTTTTGACAACGTTCCGACTACTTCGGAGGTTTGTTCCGAGGATTGTTGGATATGATCAGAAAGGAGATTAATTTCTGCCTTCGTATTTTCATTTGATTTATAAATTGAATCGGATAAACTTTTCACTGTATAGAGCGCGCCTTTTGAAATCTCCTTCTTAACTTCATCGATTACTTCCTTACGAATATTGATGCTTATTTCATTTTTTATCTCACTGAGCAGCTCCGTTTTAAACTGTTCAATGGAAGGAAGGCTGTTTTGCTCAGTTTTCTGTTCAATTTCTGCTGACTGTTTGGTGTGTTCCTGTTTTTCATTTATAGAATCAGATTCAAGCTGAAGATGGGCTTCTAAAAGCTGATGAATCATTTTTTGGCTAAGGTTTTTATCGCGCATTTCTTTAATTTTCTTTATAAGGTTAATTTCATAATCTGTATAAAATCGTGCCCCGTTTTTAGAACGTGGAATATATAATAAACCTTTTAAATCTTTTTCCCACTGTCTAAGTGTCCCAGCCGGTACTGATATTTTTTTTGCTACCTCATTAATTGTATATGCTTTTGTAAATTGGTTAGTCATGGATTTCGCCCTTTCGCATGTTAGTTAGTTTTGAATGCTCCGGAACCTGATTCCGAATTCCCGTTTTATACGTAACTAATTCAGCATCCATATTCTGTTTTTCCTGCATGACGACAAAAGCTCTAAAAACAAGACGAAATTCAGCAAGAAGAGCGAAAAAACGGAGAGAATACAGGAGATTTGCCAACTAACGAAAATATAGAGGCTGTGATAAAACGAAATTAATCTTTCTAAAACCCGAATATTTATTATCTTGGTTTGGGTATTCAAACAAGTCCGTCCCACCTGCGCTGCGGACCCTCGCTTTCCGAGGGGAGGAAGCAGAGCCTTCTCGGCACGCCTGCAGGGTCTCACCTTTTCCTCTATTTCCCTCCGGAGTCAAGTGTCCTCCGCTCCGTTTCACTCATGTTCATAAAATATATTTTATGAACATAAAAAAACCGAATGATTCGAAAGATGACTTCCTAACCATTCGGTTCTATGGGTGTGTTAAATACTTATGTCCCAGTCTCTTTCGTATTTGCAGCGACAAGAAAAGTGGGTTTTTGATATCATTCAGCAATTTTCGGCGCGTTCATGTGACAGCCTTCCAAAAAGCCATTTCAAAAACGGCGGAACAATAAAATAAATAAAGAATAGACGAAATAGCTGATAGCTGGTAACGACAGAGAGGTCTGCATTGACTTCATGGGCCATAATCGCCATTTGATCCATTCCACCTGGTGCGAGACTTAAAAAGCTTGTTGGAGGGGAGAAGTGCAGTATATGACTTAATCCCAAGCTCATTAGAATTGAACCGCCTATCAGAACTAAGCTGCTGACGATCGCAAGAATAAAAATTCTCCGCTTATTTTTTAACTGTTTTGGTTTCAATAATAAGCCGACATAACAGCCAATGCAAAGTTGAGCCAGATCTAATACAATCGTCGGAATGCTCGCCGCATCTAGACCAGTTAAACCTAATAAAGCAGTTGCTGCAAGCGGACCGAGTAAATAAGGTGTTGGAGATTTTATTCTTTTGCCTATTAAAGTAAAAAGAATGGCGGCAGGAACATAGATAAGCAATAGCAAATAGTTCCCTGTTTCACTCACTGCTGCAGAATAACTCATAGCGGCACTTTGATGAAATAAAGGTCCAAATAGGAGAAAAGGGACTGTAATAACAATCATTATGACTCTGGTTACTTGTAAAAAAGTGACGACAGTAAGATTGATTCCTTTTGCTTCTTCTGCAAACACAAGAATTTGGGATAAGCCCCCAGGAATGCTGCCAACTAAAATAGAAGGGTAATCGATTCCTGTCATTTTTGATATGATTTTGGCTGTCAAGGCGCAAAATACGATAAGTAAAAGCGTGAATGTCAGCATATAGGGCAGACTACTTCCCATTTGGATCATACTTTCCCTTGTAAATGAAAGTCCCATAGAATAGCCGACAATCATGATGCTTATATCCCGGAGCTTCGATGGAAAAACAGGAGCACTTATGCTAAATGAAGAAAAAAGCAAAGTGGCAGCTAAGGATCCAAGCAGCCATGGGACAGGTATGCCTAGAATTGAGAAGAGCAAAGCTCCCAGTACAGCGAAGCACAGTGTTAGTATAAAGTTTTTGGTCTTATTGTTTTTCATAACAAACCTTCTTTTATTTCAAGTCTCGAAAAATATGTAACTATTTTAACATATTGCCGCTTTAGTTGCTTCATGTCCTACAATCATTGTTATAATGAAATGGAATAAAGGGGGATACAAGATGTTTTTAAAGCGGATCTCTTTGCTCTTAAAAGGACATGAGGATGTAAGTAAATATCCATTTACGATCGCATCAATAAAAAACTTAAAAGAATTGCAGTTAGAGAAAAGGGTCACTTTTTTCGTTGGCGAGAATGGATCAGGTAAATCCACACTTCTAGAAGCAATTGCCGATAAATGTGAATTTAACACAGCAGGAGGGGGCAGGAATAATCTATTTGAAGTCGACCAAGCTGAATCTGCACTAGGAGATTTCATACGATTGTCATGGATGCCAAAAGCTACAAACGGTTTTTTTCTAAGAGCAGAATCCTTCTACCAATTTGCTTCCCATATTGATGAGCTTGCAAGGCAAGACCGTGGTATTTATGACCAATATGGAGGAAAGTCTCTCCACCATCAGTCACATGGTGAATCGTTTTTAACACTATTTCAGCATCGTTTTAATGGTGATGCTCTATATTTACTAGATGAGCCAGAAGCCGCATTATCACCTGCCCGTCAGCTTGCTTTTCTTCGTATTATCCATGATTTAACTGAAAAAGAAGATTGTCAATTTATTATCGCTACCCACTCACCAATTCTGCTGGGCTATCCAGATGCTGATATTTATAGTTTTGATGATGGAGAAATTAGAAAAGTTGCTTTTGAAGACACGGATCATTTTCAAATAACAAAATATTTTTTAGATAATCGAGACCGGTTTTTAGTAGAGTTATTTAAAGAAGATGAAGTGTAAAATTTATATTATTTTTTTCTGAATTTTTTGTAAAAAATGTTAAAAAAAGCATATCCTTAGAATAATTTTTCTCATTCCTTTTATAATAGGTGTAGAAAAGGGAGGTATGCTTTGACATGTTGGAGTCTAAAAACACACCAGAAATTAAATTAATCGCCCTTGATATGGATGGTACACTTCTGAATAGCAATGGAGAGGTTTCTCCTGAAAACAGGGCGGCCATTAATGAAGCTAAGGAAAAAGGAATACAAATTATTCTAAGTACCGGCAGATCAAAATTGACTTGCGGTGAATATGCTAAATCACTGCAGCTGAATTCTTATTTGGTTACGGTAAATGGCAGTGAAATTTGGGGGCCTTCTGGAGAATTGGTGCAGAGAAATAACGTAGATGCTGAATTAATTCAATGGATGTGGGAATTGTCTAAGACACACAGTACGAAGTTTTGGGCAATTGGCTGTGAAGGGGTCTGGCACAATGAAATGCCTGACAATCTTTTAGAGATCAATTGGCTGAAATTTGGCTTTGAAATTGATGATGACCGAATTAGAGAAGAGATAAAAAATCAATTATCCGAAAAAGGTGCTCTTGAAATAACAAACTCAAGCTTAACCAATTTAGAAGTAAATGCACTTGGAATTAACAAAGCGATGGGTATAAAGGCAGTATGTGAAAAACTTGATATTTCCATTGAAAATGTAATGGCATGCGGAGATAGTTTAAATGATATTGCCATGATTAAAGAATCCGGCTGGGGTGTTGCCATGGGCAATGCACAAGAAATTGTTAAGCAAACAGCAGATGCTGTAACAGATCACCATAATCATGATGGAGTTGCCAAAGCTATTCGTAAGTGGGCGTTAAACACTGTAGAAGTTCATTCGTAAAAAGAGGCTGGGACATAAGTATTCAAGCGAGATCGTGCACGAACATAGAACCAAATGGCTAGGAAGTGAATCTTCCTAATCATTTGGTTTTTTATGTGTTATTTTAAAATATATCTCTCAAAACATGAATGTAATGGAGCGGAGACGCATACATGCTTTTAAAAATTTATACTACTATAACAAGCCTTGTGCTCTAATTGAATTTAATCATCAAATCTAATTCAATCTCTACATTCCCTTTTAATGCCCGTGAAATCATACAGGAAGATTCCGCTTTATGCGCGAGTTTTTCTGCTAATAATTTCTGCTTTTCAGATGCATCTGCCTCTAATAGAAGCACAGGTTTATGAATGATTTTTTTATAGGTAATCACCCCTTTATCAACTTCTACTAGGCCAATCGAATCCATTGAAAGCATCGTCTTATTGATTTTGCTTCGTTCTAACATGGCGGCTAATGTAATGATATAGCATGTGGCTGCCGCGCCAAGCAGCATTTCATCCGGGTTTGTTCCGATACCAGGTCCATCCATTTCTGGCGGTATGGAAATTTTGGAGACTAAGCCGGTTGTAGATAAATCGCCAATGTCATTTCGATTCCCAGGCCAATTTGTATGTAAATGAAATTCATGCATTGCCATGAAGTTCCCTCCTTTTCTATACCTTTTCTATTAAGTAAGTGTATCTACTTAAGATCTATCATATCAAAACAGATAAGAAGAAAAAATGCCTACTTATTGTATTGAAATTAACCCCATTATTTTTTGTGTAAATGATGTTCTTTTAAAAACGCTCCCAATCATGTAAACTATTTTTATACATGGTTGGTTATTAGGAGGAGAATGTGAAATTAGTAGATTGGTTATTTAAAACGAGACATACGTTAACAGAATTTATTGCCGTTTGTATAGGTTTCTTTTTTGCTGTTTTAGTTCCAAACTTCCTGAATTTCGGCCGGGGACAAACGGTTATTTTTATAGTGATCATATTTTTATTGACTAGAGCTTTGGAGTGGATTTTGGCTAAGGCAGCAGGCGAAAGAGACAGAGAGATCCCCTCTTTTTATTATTTTGGCTTGATTATCTTTATTCCTGCTCTTGTCTATCTATCTGTTGTTTTCTTTAAATAAGTTGCATAGTAAGGAGTTATTACAGCATGAAATTGGTTTCGTGGAATGTTAATGGAATAAGAGCATGTGTTAAAAAAGGGTTTTTGGATTATTTTCTGGATGTGGATGCTGATATTTTCTGCATTCAGGAATCTAAACTGCAGGAAGGGCAGATTGATCTGCAATTAGAAGGATATCATCAATATTGGAACTATGCTGAAAGAAAAGGTTATTCAGGTACGGCTGTTTTTACTAAAGAAAAGCCGCTATCCGTTTCTTATGGAGTTGGTGAGAAGGTTTCTGAAGATGAGGGAAGAATTATTACCCTCGAATTTGAAGCTTTTTATCTTGTAAATGTTTATACGCCAAATTCCAAAAGAGATTTAACAAGGCTTTCCTATAGGCTTGAATGGGAAGAGGAAATACGTACATATTTAGTAGGGTTAAACGCTGTTAAGCCGGTTGTATATTGTGGAGATTTAAATGTTGCACATGCAGAAATTGATCTGAAAAATGCAAAATCTAATCATGGAAATTCAGGGTTTACCGTAGAGGAAAGAAGTGAGATGACGAACTTACTTTCGAGTGGGTTTGTTGATTCATTTCGATACTTGCATCCTTATCAAGAAGGTGCATACACATGGTGGTCCTATATGGCAAAAGTAAGAGAGCGCAATATTGGCTGGCGCATAGATTACTTTTTAGTATCTGAGAGACTTAAAGAGCAAATAATAGACGCTCAGATTCATTGTGATGTTATGGGCAGTGATCATTGCCCGATACTGTTAGAACTATCCTGAATAAATGAAAGGACCTTTTGTTTAATAAACAGAAAGAGCTTTTGCAGTCGTTAAGCTAGAATTTAGGCGCTCACCAGCGCTGCAAAATATGAAAAGGCAGCACGAATTAATTTTTATAAGAAACAAGGAGATGGAACAATGGTTAAGGACACGATTGGCCAATTTCGCTTAATGGGATTTATTGAAGGCGGTTCATTGCTTGTGCTGTTATTTATTGCAATGCCGTTAAAGTATGCAGCAGGTATTCCGGAGGCGGTGCGGATAGTCGGATCACTGCACGGTTTTTTCTTTATTTTGTATCTTTTTGTGATTGCTTTTGTAACAATTAAAATAAAATGGTCTTTCATTTGGGTTGTTAGTTCGATTGCCGTTGCTTTTATACCATTTGGTAACTTTATATTAGATCGTTATTTAGTAAAGTCTTCTTATACTCGTCAATAATCATTCCTGCCGCAGCTGTTTGCTGTGGTTTTTTTATGTGAGAATTATCAGGGAAAATCTTTTTACTGTGGCAGCGAAAAGGCCCTTTCTTAAAAAAAGCTTCTTTCTGATGAAATAAGAATGGTTTGTTCATTATTGACTTATACTATCTTTATCCAATAAATGGAGTGGATAGGATGAATGAAGCGGCGGTTGTACTGGTAAGATCCATTATTGCGTTTGGATCACTGCTGATTTTTGCTCGTTTTCTTGGTAAACAGCAAGTAAGTCAGATTACTTTTTTTGATTATATTTTGGGCATTACGATAGGTTCAATTGCAGCTAATTTAACGACAGACCTTACAAGTGAAGCTTGGCCACATTGGATTGGTCTGATTTCATGGACTTTTATGGTATATATTCTTCAGATTGTTACACTGAAATGGAGAAAAGCATCTGTCTATTTAGATGGTGAGCCGGCCATTGTTATTATGAACGGCAAAATTATGGATGCTGTCATGAAGAAACTTAGGTATCGAATATCTGATTTACAAGAACAATTAAGGGAAAAAGGCGTTTTTAATCTCGCTGAGGTTGAGTATGCGATTATCGAAAAAGATGGTCAAATTTCTGTCATGAAGAAGGCAGAATATGCGCCTTTAACTGCAGAAGCGATCCACCTGAAGCCTGCATATAAAGGGTTAGGTACGGAATTGATCTATGATGGCGTCATTATAGAAAACAATCTGCATGCTGTTCAACAGAATAAAAAATGGCTTGCAGAGAAAATAAAGGAACAAGGATATAAGGACTTTACAGAAGTTTTTCTTGCGATCCTTGATCCCTCGGGTTCTCTGTTTATAGATGGTTATCGCGACTCTTTAAGCCATTTTACAGATATAAGTGATTACAAAGGACTAGAGTGAAATGAAACGGTTTATGCTATATAAACTTATACCTGTTATCATTCTGCTTCTTTTTATCGCTATTATGCAATCTGGCATTCCTTTAAAACAGCCATTTACTAAAAAGGAGGATATCCTCTTTTATATGGATCGTATTGAAAAACACATTCTCTCAGAACAATGGGAGGTCGCTTCAGGGGATTTACACAAGCTTGAACAAGCATATTCAGTTATAAAAAAGCGCATACAATTTAGTGTAGAAAGAGATGAACTGGATTCATTTACAACAGCAATAAAAAAAGCAAGTGGATATATCCATGCCCATGAACAAGGTGGTGCTTTAGCAGAATTGAATGAAGCACGGTATTTGTGGGAAGGGTTAGGGAAATAAAAAAGTTGATTTTTCAGCCTATGTGTGTATAATTTGTGGTAACTGAATAAAAGCTTTCTAGGGTTCCGCAAGCCTGCAGCTTGGACTGGTCCGAGAGAAAGCGCACAATAGATTGCTATTGTGACACGGAGGGACAAAAGCCTGGGAGATGACTGTTATTAGACAGAATCTCTTTAGGCTTTTTCACGTTTAAAATGTATCTAATGACATGTTGAGATAACAGCCAATTATAAAAGAGAAGAGGGATTTATATGACTTGGTTTATCGTTTTTATTGCAGCATTTTTTGAAGTGTTTTGGGTAATTGGTTTAAAACATGCGGAAAATCCATTCCAATGGGCAGGCACTTTTGTTTGTATTGCTGTTAGTTTTTATTTAATGATCTTAGCAGCGAAGAATCTGCCAGTAGGAACTGTATATGCGGTTTTTGTTGGTTTAGGGACAGCTGGTACCGTAATTGCGGAGATGGTGTTTTTTGGAGAACCATTCAAATTGTCAAAAATGATTTTAATCGGAATTTTATTGATTGGAGTAGTTGGGTTAAAACTAGTGTCTGACGAGAAAAAGGAAGGTGAAACATCATGAGCTGGATCTATTTAATCCTTGCAGGCTGTTTTGAGATGATGGGCGTCACAATGATTAATTCAATTTACCAAAATAGAAACTGGCGATCTTTTTTCTTGTTATTTGCAGGCTTTGGGTTTAGCTTTCTTTTTCTATCACTAGCCATGGAAGATCTCCCCATGGGAACAGCCTACGCAGTTTGGACAGGAATCGGGGCTTCTGGCGGCGCTATTTTAGGCATGGTACTATACGGTGAACCAAGAAGCTGGAAACGAATCTTCTTTATTCTTTTAGTACTGGGAGCAGCAGTCGGTTTAAAATTAGTAGGCTAATTCCTCTATTTAGTGATTTGCTGCGCAAAGCTTTCATATGATATATGGAGTGGAAAATCTGCTTACACCGCGAAAAAGGAATTTGTATACTTTTGTCGAACTAATTAAGAGCTGCAAATGTTCACGGAAGTTCATCGTGATACTTACAGAATACGTTATTTAATTTAGGGTTGGTGACATTCAATGAAAGACGAACAAGATTTAAGAGAACATGCCGGGTTTTGGATTAGACTGGGAGCAGTGCTCCTTGATGGATTAATTATTCATATCCCAATTCTTATTATGATCTACATGATAACAGGAGACCTTAATACGAACTGGATGGATACTTGGATTTATACTCTTCTAAATGAAGCTTATTTAACGATATTACCTGTTATATGGGGAGGATATGTCGTTGGGAAGAGAATTTGCGGGATTAGAATAAGAAGAGTGGATGGTGAAAAATTAACACTATTTACGATGATCTTGCGCGAAGTAATCGGCTTATATTTACTTGCTATTATCACTTTTGGTATATCTACCATTGTCAGTGCCATAATGGTCGGAGCTGGAAAACAAAAGAGAGGGTTACATGATTTAATTGCAGGAACCTATGTTGCCCGAAATAATTACTGAAAACATCATATCATTAAACAAAATGATAACTGTTATAAATGAGAAAGCCAGATAGAAGCTACCTAATGAAAGGTACTTTCTGTCTGGCTTTTCGTATAGTATCACTGGACGATTTTTGGCGGTTTTTTATCTCGCACCTCTTGAACTTCAAGTACATCTAATAAGAAAACAAACACTGGAATCCCAACAATCAGTCCCCAAACACCAAAGAAATGCTCAGAGAAAATCAGGACGATAAATGTATAGAAAACGGGTAAATCTGTTTTTGATGACATAAGCTTAGGGTTTAAAATATATGCTTCGATTGCATGGATAATCATGATAACCACTAAGATGTAGATGACGTGCATAATACCGCCAACCGTGTAGGCGATCGTACATAACGGGAATAAAGATATAATCACACCTGCCACTGGAATTAATCCCAGGAAGAAGATTAATATGGATAAACCCATTAAATGCGGAAAATCCATAATCCAGAGAGCAAAAGTAGTCAGTACGCAGTTTACAGTAGCGATAATAAATTGGGCTTCAATAACTTTTCCGAACGTTTTTACAAACTTTGAACCAAAAAAAGCAATTTCATTATAGAATGCACTTACTTTGCTGCTCTGAAACTTTTTGGTGAATTGAACTAATTTTGGCTTTTCTATTAAGAAGAATAAGCTTAAGATTAATGAAATCATGATGTGCATTCCAATTTTGCTCACATCAGAGAAATATTTCAGCAAAAAGGTAAATCCTTGTTCTAAATAGCTGGTAATTTCATTTCTTGCCAGCATTTCAGTTAAGTAATTTAAAATTGGGTTATCATGCTTTTGAGTAAAGAAAAGTTCGAGCTGGTTAACGAGCTGCGAAATCTCAAATATGATAACAGGCAGATATTTAACAATTCCGACAGACAGAAGTCCAATAATGGACAAATAGAGAATTAGGACAGTTACGGTTCGGTTAATATTTATTCTTCTCTGAACTAAATTAACTAATCTGTCCATAAGAAAGGAAAGTATAAACGTAAGCAAAATGACATTAATCATGCTTTTTAATAAAAACAAAGCAACAACAAGAATGCCAAAAATGATAAACCTTTTCATACCGTTATTCTCAACCCAAGCTTTAAATGTATTCATTAATGTTGTTTTCCTCCAGTGCAGATAAGATCCCCTTTTAAAAGTTATGAAAGTGTTCTCTTTTTATTCATCATAGCACAACTTGCTCATTACTTCTCAAGAGATGATTCAACAATATAAAGATTGTTATTATTATTTTATATTATTTTAAATTGTTTTCATATGCAAAAGTGCGATGTCAGAAAAAAAAACTAGAGAATTAGTACTAAATGTATGAAGGACAAAGCAGATGAAATGAATTCATGAAACATTGCTAGAGTAATCTTTGAACTAGTTTAAGAGTGAAGTGTAATTTTTTAAAAGGTGAGACTATCTTAAAAAGCTTGCTGCTTACAATTGTTAGGTAAAAGAAGCTTTTAGCAATATGCCTGTTGATTGAAACGGATGGGTGCGAGACTCCTGCGGCACGAGTGGGGAGCTGAGACCCCACAGGAGCGCAAGCGACGAGGAGGCTCAGCACCCGCCCCGCCGGAAAGCGAGTACCCAGGAGTGGAAATCATTTAAAAACACTCCTTAAAAGCGACATAGTTTGCGATAATAAATAATAATAAATTATTTGTCAAGTTTTTTACGATCCTTATTGATATTAACGCTTTATTAAACTAAAATATGATATTAGTATGATTGTTGAACATTGTCATTTATTGAAGAAACAGAAACAGCAATCATGAATTATTTATTTAAAAAGGAGAAATAAATGGGAGAGAATACGATAATTCGTTTTGAACATGTTACAAAACAATATGATAATGATTCTCCTGTTCTGCAGGATGTGTCTTTTGAAATTGAAAAAGGAAAGTTTTATACACTTCTAGGTCCATCTGGCTGTGGGAAAACAACCGTTCTTAAACTGATTGCCGGCTTTATTGAGCCTACAAAAGGCAATATATACTTTAATGGAAAGGTCATTAACAATTTACCGGCCAATAAGCGCCAAGTAAATACTGTCTTTCAGGATTATGCTTTATTTCCGCATTTAAATGTGTTTGAAAATATAGCATTTGGATTAAGAATTAAGAAAATAAAAAATGACGAAATCACTCGTAAAGTAAAAGAAGCTTTAAAGTTCGTCAACTTAGAAGGCTATGAAAGTCGCGAGATTAAAGAAATGTCAGGCGGTCAGAGGCAGCGTGTTGCCATCGCACGTGCGATCGTGAATGAGCCGGAAGTTATTCTCTTGGACGAGCCGCTTTCGGCACTTGATTTGAAGCTTAGAACAGAAATGCAATATGAGCTGCGCGAACTGCAGCGTAACCTAGGCATCACATTTATTTTTGTTACGCATGATCAGGAAGAAGCCTTGGCGATGTCTGATGAAATATTTGTTCTGAATGGCGGTAAAATTGAGCAAAGCGGCACACCTACAGATATTTATGATGAACCGATTAACCGGTTTGTTGCAGACTTTATTGGGGAATCAAACATCGTTTCTGGAACAATGCTGGAAGACTATGTTGTGAAATTCACAGGAAAAACATTTGATTGTGTTGATGCTGGATTTAACCAATCTGAAGATGTTGAAGTTGTCATCAGGCCAGAGGATCTTGAAATCACATTACCGGAAAAAGGAAAGCTGCAAGTTAAAGTTGATTCACAGTTATTTAGAGGTGTACACTATGAAATCAGCTGCTACGATTCAGAAGGAAACGAATGGCTTGTTCATTCAACAAAGAAGGCCATTGTTGGAGAGGAAATTGGGTTATACTTTGATCCGGAAGCCATTCATGTTATGAGACATGGTGAAACCGAAGAAGAATTTGATAAGCGCCTTGAAGCTTATGAAGAGGTAAATGGATGAAGAACAGATCACGTAATTTCTATTTAATTCCATATGTAATATGGATTGCTCTGTTTGTCATTGCACCTCTGCTTTTGGTCTTATATTATTCTTTTTTCAACATTGAAGGGGAATTTACACTTTCTAACTATCAAAAATTCTTTACACCTGTCTACTTGAAAATGACATTTAGTTCTTTTTGGTATGCATTTCTTATCACGTTATTTACGTTAATAATTGCATATCCAACTGCTTATTTACTGACAAAAACGAAACATAAGCAGCTTTGGCTTCTATTAATTATCGTTCCCTCATGGATCAATCTATTACTGAAAGCTTATGCTTTTTTAGGGATTTTTGGTACATATGGAGCAGCTAACAGTATATTAGAAGTGATTGGAATAGGCAGTCAGCAAATACTATTTACTGATTTCAGTTTTATTTTTGTATCGGTCTATATTTTCTTGCCGTTCATGATCCTGCCGATTTTTAATGCGCTGGATGAGATAAATCCATCTTTGATTTATGCATCAAGCGATCTTGGCGCATCACAATGGAAAACAATAACACGTGTTATTTTCCCTTTAACATTAGATGGTGTGAAAGCCGGCTGTCAGATTGTTTTCATTCCTGCATTATCACTATTCATGCTGACGAGGCTGATTGCAGGAAACCGTGTCATCACCCTTGGTACCGCAATAGAACAGCACTTTCTTGTTACACAGGACTGGGGCATGGGCTCTACCATTGCCGTGTTTTTAATTTTGGCTATGGTGCTCATCATGATCTTTACGGGTACTAGGAAAAAGGGGGTACTCTAAAATGAAAAAGAGTTCAATGTTATCTAAAGGGTATTTGCTATTAATTTTTTTCATTTTGTATGCACCCATTTTCTATTTAATTTTCTACTCATTTAATAGCGGTGGAACAATGTATCAATTTGAAGGCTTTACTCTAGATTGGTATAGGGAATTATTTCAGGATACCCGCCTGCTCACAATTGTATTAAATACAGTTATTATTGCCTTACTTTCAGCAACTGTATCAACTATTCTAGGGGTTGCAGGGGCTTTAGCTATTTTATACGCCCGAAAAAGAAGAGTGAAAAATACACTTCTCTCTTTAAATAACGTATTAATTGTAAGTCCGGACGTCATTATTGGTGCTTCATTCCTAATCCTGTTTACAATGATCGGCATTAAACTTGGTTTTATTTCGGTACTGCTCGCTCATATTGCGTTTAGTGTGCCGATTGTCGTCTTAATGGTGCTGCCAAAACTGGAAGAAATGAGTGAATCAATGATTTACGCTGCTCTTGATCTTGGTGCAAGCCGATTTGATGTACTGACAAAAGTAATCCTGCCATATATTACACCAGGTATTTTTGCAGGCTTTTTTATGGCTCTTACGTATTCTTTAGATGATTTTGCTGTTACATTCTTCGTTACTGGCAATGGATTTACAACACTTTCTGTAGAAATATATTCATTGGCAAGACGAGGTGTTTCTCTAAATATTAATGCACTTTCTGCTTTATTATTTGTGTTCACCATGATTCTTGTAGTTGGCTATTACTTTATTACGAAAAAAAGTGAAAAGCCGCGCGGTATGGGGGTGAGACAGTGAAACAGCTAGTTAGAGCATTTGTTGCCGTACTTGCCATTTCATTTTTACTGTTATATATCGTTAATCGATTAAATTCTGCACAAGGTTTAACCGAAGGGAATGTACTGACTGTTTTTAACTGGGGAGATTATATCGATGCTGAGCTTATCGACCAGTTTGAAGAGGAAACAGGCATTAAAGTGATTTATGAGACGTTTGATTCTAACGAAGCCATGCTTACCAAAATCCAGCAGGGCGGTACTACTTACGATATTGCAGTTCCTTCTGAGTATACGATAGAAAAAATGAAAGAAGAAGACCTGCTCTTGCCTGTCGACCATAGTAAGATTCCGAACTTGAAAAATATTGATGAACGCTTTATGGATCTTTCTTTTGACCCTGGCAATGAGTATTCAATTCCTTATTTTTGGGGTACTGTTGGAATTGTTTATAATACAGATATGCTTGAAGAGAAAGGGATGACCCTCACAAGCTGGAATGATTTGTGGGATCCTCGTTTGAAAAATGAAATTCTTCTCATTGATGGTGCCAGAGAAATCATGGGTATGGGCTTAAATAGCCTTCATTATTCTTTAAATGACAAAAATGACGCTCATTTGATTGAGGCAAAAGAAAAGCTGGATTCATTAACACCAAATATTAAAGCAATCGTCGGGGATGAAATCAGGCTGCTCATGGAAAACGATGAAGCAAGTATTGGTCTTGTTTGGTCAGGTGTTGCTGCAGAGCTGATGTGGGAGAAAGATAATTTAGAATATGTTGTACCTGAAGAGGGGTCTAACCTTTGGTTTGATAATATGGTTATTCCAAAAACAGCTAAAAATATCGATGGTGCACATCAATTTATGAACTTTATCTTAGACGCTGAAAACGCAGCACAAAATACCGAGTATGTTGGATATTCAACTCCAAACAAAGCAGCTGTTGCATTACTGGATGAGGAAATTGTAGGAGATGAACGCTTCTATCCAGATGAGGAAATGACAGCAAGATTAGAGGTTTATGAAAACTTGGGACCAAGATTGCTATCTCGCTATAATGATCTGTTTCTTGAATTCAAAATGCATAGAAAGTAGTAAAACAATAGCCGATCCTAAATAATAGGATCGGCTATTGACACAATATAGACAGTATAGAGAAAAAGAAGGGGGTTAATGCAATGAAAAAAGAACTTGAAAGCTTAAAAGATGAGATCAAAGAATTGTATCAGCATTTGCATGAACATCCTGAAATCAGCTGGCAGGAAGTGGAGACAACAAAATTCATTAGCGCTTATTTACAGGATAGAGGATATCAAGTAAGTAATTTTAAGGAACATACAGGTTTGATAATGGAAGTCGGAAGCGGGAATACCTGTATTGCTGTAAGAACCGATATCGATGCTTTGTGGCAAGAAGTGGACGGTGTATTTAAAGCAAACCATTCCTGTGGTCATGATGCGCATATGACCATGGTGATAGGTGTATTTCTCTTGCTCGAGAAATTAGAAAAATTAAATAATAATGATATAAAATTAAAGTTTATCTTTCAGCCGGCAGAGGAAAAGGGTACAGGCGCCTTAAAAATGATTGAGCATGGTGTATTGGACGATGTCGATTACTTATATGGCGTCCATTTGCGACCGATCCAGGAATTGAGAGATGGTTTTGCAGCTGGAGCAATCCTGCACGGTGCTTCCATGTTCCTAAACGGAGAAATAAATGGAATTGATGCCCATGCTGCTCGTCCGCATTTGGGACAAAACGCGATTGAGGTAGCAGCTGCCATTGTTAATGAAATTAATAATATTCATATAAATCCATTAGTGCCGTATTCGGCTAAAATGACAAAATTACATGCAGGGGGAGATTCAGCGAATATAATTCCTGGCCGTGCTTCCTTTACAATCGACTTACGGGCACAAACAAATGAAATGATGGAACAATTAAAAGCCAAAATCAACATGATCTTAGAAGGAATCAGTCTGATCCATAATGTGAAAATTAATTCACAGATCTGTGCGACAATGCCTGCTGCAACAAAAAATTCAGAAGCAATAGAACTAATGGAAAAAGCGATTGCCGCATCAATTGGCAAAGAGAAATTAATACAGCCAATTGTAACAACTGGCGGCGAGGATTTTCATCATTATACAAAAAGCCGTCCGCACCTTAAGGCAACCATGCTGGGCTTAGGCTGTGATCTTCAGCCGGGATTACATCATCCGCATATGAATTTTAATGAAGAATCAATGTTCACTGGAATTGAAATACTGGCAAGAACAATCCTTCATACGATAGAAAGAGTACAAACCTGTTAATTGGGGTGGTTGAATTGATTATAAAAAAAGTCATCATGAATCATGTGAAAATGCGCTTGCATGAACCGTTTAAAACTAGTTTTGGCACCATTCAAGATAAAGATTTTGCTCTTTTGGAAGTGGTTGACGAAAATGGAACCACTGGCTGGGGTGAATCCGTTGCATTACCTGATCCAACGTATACGGAAGAAACATTTAAAACAAGTTGGCATATACTTGAAGATTTTCTAATTCCAGTTCTTTTAGATAAAGAAATTAGCCACCCGGATGAAGTCGAAGAGATTTTTTCGCCAATTCGGAGAAACTATATGGCAAAAGCTGCAATTGAGGGAGCTGTCTGGGATCTGTATGCTAAACGGAAAAATCTCTCTCTAGCAGCTGCGCTAGGGGGCACCAAAAAGAAAATTGCAGCAGGAATTAGTATTGGCATTCAACAATCGAAGGAAGAACTCTTAAATAAAATTGCAGGTTACATAGATGAAGGTTATAAGAGAGTGAAGATCAAGATTAAACCAGGCATGGATATTGAAGTCATTAAAGCAGTCCGAAGCCGCTTCCCTGATGTTCCTTTAATGGCAGATGCAAATTCAGCCTATACGTTAGAGGATATTGATCATCTGCGCAAGCTCGATGAATTCAATCTTTTAATGATTGAGCAGCCATTAGGTGTTCATGACATATTGGATCACGCAAAGCTTCAGCAATCGATTAAAACACCTATTTGTCTGGATGAAAGTATTCAGAGTCTTAATGATGCTAAAAATGCAATAGAACTTGGCAGCTGCCAGATTATTAATATTAAAATTGGCAGAGTCGGCGGCTTGTCACCGGCTCGGCAAATACATCAATACTGCAAAGATAAAGGCATTGCTGTCTGGTGTGGAGGAATGCTGGAAGCAGGAATAGGGAGGGCTTTCAATATCGCTATCAGTTCTTTAGAAAATTTCACACTGCCTGGTGATACTGCCGGTTCTTCTCGTTATTGGAAAGAAGATATTATTACACCTGAAGTTGTCGTTCAAAATGGCTACATTGATGTTCCTTCAAACATTGGTATTGGATTTGAACCTGATCGAAAACGAATACAAAAATATACAGTGAAAACAACAATTTATAATCATTAATATAAATGTAGAATTTCCTTTGATATTTGGGGAAACTAAAAGTCAGAGGTGATTCTATGAGAAAGCTGCGAATATGTTTCATTATGGGGCTGTTCATTCCGCTGATATTTCCAAGTGGCATAAAGGCTGAAGAAAAAAATGAACTAGCGATAGTCATTGATGATCTTGGGAATAAAATGGAGGGGACAGACGAGATATTAAGCTTGCAGGTGCCGCTGACGATTGCCATTATGCCGTTTCTTGAATCGACAAAAGAAGATGCAGAAAAGGCATTTAATAAAGGCCATGAAGTCATTGTTCACTTGCCGATGGAGCCGAAAAAAGGCAAACGAAGCTGGCTTGGTCCAGGCGCAATCACATCGGATCTTTCTGACCAAGAGATTCGTAAGAGAGTGGAAAAAGCAATTGAAGATGTACCGCATGCAGTTGGCATGAATCATCATATGGGATCAAAGGTGACAGAAGATGAACGAATCATGCGAATTGTTCTGCAGGTCTGTAAGGAAAAAGGTTTATTTTATTTGGACAGCAAAACGACTGGCAAAAGTGTCATTACAAAGCTTGCGTCTGAATTAGAAGTTCCTTTTTTAGAAAATAATATTTTCTTTGATGATATTTATACGAGACAGCATATCACAAAGCAAGCAAATATGTTAGCCGAGAAAATTGTAAAAAGAGAACAGCTTATTGCAATTGGACATGTTGGTATTACAGGCAAGAAAATGGCAGAAGTTTTGGAGGAATACATCCCCGTCTACCAGCAGAATGCCGATATTGTCCGCTTATCGGAGTTAATTCCAGGATATGAGCTTATTGATAAAGGGATATAGATTTACCATTAAATATGGATCAAGATGTCTTTTTAGAAAAATTCACACAAAAAAAAAGAGCCGCCCACAAAATGCTTTGGTTAGTCCCGCAGTCGCTGCGTGAAAGTCGTGGGCGGCTCATGAAATAGTATATACAGTGATAGAACATTTTATGTTGTCTTTCTGGTTGAGATCGCAATTAGAAATGTCCAAAATGATTTTATGTTTGAAAATTTAAAAATTATTTCTCGGGAAAGCGCATAATCAGACAATTTTGTACATTAATAGCTGTTTTATGTAAAATAAACAATGAATAGAATTGTTTTTGTCGTATTTTCTTTGAGTTTTAACCTATTTTTGTCGAAATTGCACAATGACCTTTAGAAACAAGAGGAAATAGTAAGGAAAATGTAGTTCCGCACTTCTCTTTACTATCGATTTTATAATCACCATTCATGCGTTTGATAATATCAAAAGAGATCATAAGCCCTAAACCAGTTCCCTTTGTTTTCGTGGAATAGTAGGGTTGTCCTAGCTGGATTAATTGCTGATCAGAAAGACCAATCCCTTTGTCTATAATTTCAACAACACCTTCGCCATCTCTTTCATATACCCTAATGGTTAATTTACCTCCCATTTGCATCGCTTCAATTCCATTCTTAATAATATTAATAAGGACCTGCTTCAATTCATGGGTATTTCCTAATATAAATAAATCTTCTTTTATATGACTTTCAATAATCACATTGGAGATATTTGCATATGGTTTCATAAATTCATATACTTCCTCAGCTGTTGTCGTTAAGCAAATTAGATCAGTCGCTTTCGATTCAGGACGTGCCAATGAAAGAAAGTCACTAATGATTTGATCTGTTCTTTTTAATTCTTCGAGTGATATGGAAATAAACATTCCTTGTTCTTCTGTTAAGTTTTTATCACTTTTAATTAACTGCAAAAAGCCTCTTACAGATGTCATAGGATTGCGTATTTCATGTGCTACCGATGCAGCTAATTGACTAATTGCATTTATTTTTTCAGAATTCTGCAGTTTAACCATTGTAGAGAGCTGTATTTGATTTAGCTCAATAAGGTAGATCACAATCGTTAAGGTGATGGCTGACATAAGTGAAAAGAGAAATAGGTTTAGAATCTCATCAGAATTGCCTGATTTTACTATAGCAGAAAACCTTGTTAGTGTTATAGGGATATAGAATAGTGCTCCAAACCATATTTTACGCATAAAGGAAAGACGTTTATAAAATTTCGTCAAGACCATAAATAAGATAGAAATAATTCCATAATTCAGGAATAAAAATAACACTTCTCCCGGGTTAGCAAGAGATTTGAATACAATAATGGTTCCAACGAACAAAATACCTACAGCAGGGCGAATATAAAAAAATACAATAAACAAAGGAATAAATTTCAAATCAAAAAGGATGTCGCCTGTAATATTAGCAGGGAAAGACATCGTTAAAAACAATGCTGCCAAATTGGCAATGGTGAAAAGGATAGTGGCTCTCATATCCATTTTTCTTCTATAAAGGATGAAGCAGCTAAGCGGGATGATCATCATAACAAAAAAATGTAAAGCTAACTCAGCAACAAACTCATACACAATAAAACCTCCGACTACAGAATTTACTCTTAATTGATTAGACAAAAAACGAGAAAATCCTTGTTTGTAAACGAAAAAATCGGCAAGCCTTCTTTAATTGGTCCTTTTGATTTAGATAGAGTAGGGAAGGCTTATTTTTCATTTTTTAGCACAAAATATGGGGGGAAAGAGGGAACAGAGAGATTCATATGTATTTTTTATTCTCTATATATAAAAACCTCCAGTCATGGAGGGAACTCCACAACTAGAGGCAGCTTCATTTATTTACACAATAATTAAATGTTCGGGTGGTTCAGATCCAACATGATCAACGATTCTTTGTACTTCTGAACCTTCAAGAGTTTCATACTTTAATAATGCCTCAACAAGATCATCAAATTGAATACGATTATCAGCAATGATCGTTTCTGCTTTCTTTAATGCTTTGTAAAAAAGCTCTTGCATATTCTCTTCTTTTTGTTTGGTATTAAACGTAAGAGTAAAGCCATCTTCAAGTAAGCCTGTGTCAACCATTTGTTCTATGATTGATTTAGCTTGTTTAACATCACCGCTGACACCAATACTATGCTCACCAAGAATGACTCTTTCAGCAGTACCTCCAGCTAAAATCATTGCGACTTGATCTAAAAGCTCAGACGCGGTGGAAAGCTGCAGTTCTTTAGTCAAAGGTGCAACATAGCCGAGTGCTTGACCACGCGGAATAATGGTAGCTTTTCGGACGGAGCCCGGTTTTGTTTTGGCAGCCACAAGAGCATGTCCAGCTTCATGAATGGCAACTCTTCTTTTTGTATCCGCATCTTGTAAAGCGCGGCTGCTTGTTCCAAGAATGGTTCTGTCTAAAGCGAAATCAAGATCATCGCGTGAAATAATCTCTTGCCCAGCTTTAGCCGCTCTTCTGCTGGCTGTCTCGAAAAGAGAATGCAGATCAGCACCTGAGAATCCAGACGTGCTTTCAGCTAATTGGCCTAAAAATGATGCTACATCGGGAGCTAATTGACGGTTTTTTGAATGAATATCGATTATTTCTTTTCGTCCCTTAGTATCCGGAAGGGGAACATGGAAAGAAAAATCGATTCTTCCTGGCCGTAAAAATGCTTCATCTAACATATCGCGTCTGTTTGTTGCGGCAATGAAAAGAATTCCATCGTTTGAAAGTCCTCCATCTAATTGGACAAGCAGTTCAGTTAATGTTTTTTCGCCTTCTTCACCGCCATGCTGCTTTCTGCGTCCGGCAAGGGAGTCAACTTCATCGATAAATACGACTGCTGGAGTTTGTTTTCGGGCATTTTGAAAGAGAGAGCGTACCCGCGATGCACCAACACCTACAAACATTTCATTAAAAGCTGAACCACTTGTACTAAAGAATGTAGCGCCAATTTCTTTTGCAATCGCTTGAGCAAGTAAAGTTTTGCCTGTTCCGGGCGGCCCGTACAATAATATTCCTTTAGGTGGTTTAATTCCCAGACGCAATGCTTTCTCCGGATCTTTAAGAGTGGCTAGTGTCTGTAAGATTTCATCTTTCATTTCCTCTTGAATCCCGCCTACATCTTCTAAAGATACAGTTGGCAGTTCTTTCGGCTTTGAAACACTCTGTTTCATAGAATTAGCAGCACCTAAACCGCCTTTTCCTGATTTAAATAAGTAAAAACCAAAACCAGCCATTACTGCGACTAGAAATAGTAAAGTGAACATTGTGTATGGATTTGCGGAAGAATAGCTATATTGAACTTCATAGTTTTCAACAAACTTGTTTACCATGTCGCTATTTGGGGGAACATGTGAAATATATTCTTGTTTATCAGCGGTGATAATTAATTTTCCGCTTTTAAATTCTTCTATGGATTTTTCATCTGAAGATGAAATTATATTTTCAACCTGGGAAAATGGAATCGTTGCCTCTTTGTCTTTCATATTCATGAAAGTAAAAAATAATGCTAAAATCACGACCGAAGCTGCTGCTAACCAAAGAAATGATGAGCCTTTTCTAAAAAGTGATTTCAACCTCATACCTCCTTATATATCTATCTATATTATAGACTACTTGTCCGCTAAGTGTTAGCGATAGACTGTTTTTAAACGTGGTAATTGTTGGTTAAATGAAGGGTGATCCTTTAGATAACTAAAGAAATGAATTGGAAAACCTATATATTCCAATTATGATGATGATGTTTAATGAGGTTAGAAAAAGTCAATATATAAATATAGAACATTTTGTGAAAATAAATTGACAATTTTGTGAACAAAGGAATATTATAGAGATACAGGAGGGTGATGGATATGAGTAAACATCGAACCATGTTAAAGGCAATTAGATACTGTGGAATTTCAATTTTATCAATTGGCATTATTCTGTTTACAATAGGTTTCCTTGAAAGCGGTTCCAGTATTCTTACCCCAATAGGAATCGGAACAGTAATGGGAGCAATTTTTATTTTCTTAATGGGTGTGTTCTTTGTAGCAACTGAAGAAACACTTGAAAAAACAGAAAAGACTTCAGGCGGATTTTTATTTAAAAGATAAAAAGGAGCGACGTTAGTCGCTCCTTTTTGTTTGCTGCGGTTTATACATAACCCCATACCATTGTCAGTAAAGTACCTAGTATTGTAACAATGGCAATAAAGATTCCATAATAGACATTTGTGTAAATATGAGCTTTGTCTTCTGATTCTCCAGCATGCATAAACATAACCAGCTGCAGACCTGCTTGTATAAATGCTGTGACAAGCAGGATTGTCATTCCCGCAGTAAAAGACATATCAAAGAAATAAACGGCTAATGCTACTGCTGTTAAAACAAGAGAGAAGATAAAGCCCATAACTTGTTTTATAGGAAATAATTCTTTCATATTACATCATTCCTTTCAAGTAGATGAAGCTGAAAATAAAGATCCAAACTACATCCAGGAAGTGCCAGTAAAGAGAGAATATGAAAGATTTATTAGCAGTTTGAGGTGTTAAACCACGCTTCTTAATTTGAATCATGATGAATAATCCCCAAACAAGACCAAATGTTACGTGAGCTCCATGCGTCCCGAGCGTTGTTAAAAGGATGGAGGTGAATGCACTTGTCTGCAAGGCAGCACCCACATGGATATAATGATTAAATTCGTAAATCTCAACACCTAAGAATGCAAGACCAAGAATTAACGTGATTCCAAAGAAGACTAACATTGGTTTTGTTCTTCCAAGTCTCATCGCGTGGATCGCAAGTCCAATTGTGAAACTGCTTGTTAAAAGCAGAATAGTTTCTGCCAGCACTGGTGTTAATTCAAAAATAGAAGAGCCAGCAGGGCCGCTTCCAGTTCTGTCGGCTAGGACAAAATAGGAAGCGAATAGTGTAGCAAATAGCATGATTTCAGCGCCAAGGAAAATCCAAAAGCCTAAAATTTTCATTTGATTTTCTTGTGTACTGTATTCAAGAGGGAGTGAATGATCTATTTTCATACGGTAGGACCTCCCAGTTTTTCTTCAGTTTCTTTTATTTCTTCAACAGAGATGTAGCGGCCATGATCTTTTTCAAATGACTGATAAGCCATGCAGCCGAAAATTCCGAGCGTTGCAATAATTAATGGAATCCACATTGCAAATACGAATGAGAAGCCCCATACAAAGAAGATGCTGCTCAATATGAAAGGAATTGGACTGTTGTTTGGCATGTGAATCTTTTCAATTTCACCTTTAAACAACTTATGGCCTTTCTTTTTAGCGTCCCAGAATGCTTCAGTTGATTCAACATTAGGGACAATTGCAAAGTTGTATTCCGGTACTGGGCTACGTGTAGCCCATTCAAGTGATCTTGCATCCCATGGATCTGAACCGATATCTCTCGGAGCGTAACGAATGCTATAGTAAATATTATAGACAATCAATGCAAAACCAATTGCAAGGCCGATAGCTCCGACAAAAGAAATCATATTCCACATTGTAAAGCCTGCTTGTTCAGAGTATGTGTACATTCTTCTTGCTTGGCCATCGAGACCAGAGAAGAACATTGGAATGAAAGCAACCAGTGTACTGATGGAAATAATCCACGCACTTAATTTTCCAAGTTTTTCATTTAACATAAAACCAAACATTTTTGGCCAGTAGTAAGTTAATCCAGCAAGCATTGCGAATACGACACCTGGAATAATAACTAAGTGGAAGTGAGCAACTAGGAACATCGTATTATGATACTGGTAGTCAGCTGCTGACATTCCCNCTGATTTAAATAAGTAAAAACCAAAACCAGCCATTACTGCGACTAGAAATAGTAAAGTGAACATTGTGTATGGATTTGCGGAAGAATAGCTATATTGAACTTCATAGTTTTCAACAAACTTGTTTACCATGTCGCTATTTGGGGGAACATGTGAAATATATTCTTGTTTATCAGCGGTGATAATTAATTTTCCGCTTTTAAATTCTTCTATGGATTTTTCATCTGAAGATGAAATTATATTTTCAACCTGGGAAAATGGAATCGTTGCCTCTTTGTCTTTCATATTCATGAAAGTAAAAAATAATGCTAAAATCACGACCGAAGCTGCTGCTAACCAAAGAAATGATGAGCCTTTTCTAAAAAGTGATTTCAACCTCATACCTCCTTATATATCTATCTATATTATAGACTACTTGTCCGCTAAGTGTTAGCGATAGACTGTTTTTAAACGTGGTAATTGTTGGTTAAATGAAGGGTGATCCTTTAGATAACTAAAGAAATGAATTGGAAAACCTATATATTCCAATTATGATGATGATGTTTAATGAGGTTAGAAAAAGTCAATATATAAATATAGAACATTTTGTGAAAATAAATTGACAATTTTGTGAACAAAGGAATATTATAGAGATACAGGAGGGTGATGGATATGAGTAAACATCGAACCATGTTAAAGGCAATTAGATACTGTGGAATTTCAATTTTATCAATTGGCATTATTCTGTTTACAATAGGTTTCCTTGAAAGCGGTTCCAGTATTCTTACCCCAATAGGAATCGGAACAGTAATGGGAGCAATTTTTATTTTCTTAATGGGTGTGTTCTTTGTAGCAACTGAAGAAACACTTGAAAAAACAGAAAAGACTTCAGGCGGATTTTTATTTAAAAGATAAAAAGGAGCGACGTTAGTCGCTCCTTTTTGTTTGCTGCGGTTTATACATAACCCCATACCATTGTCAGTAAAGTACCTAGTATTGTAACAATGGCAATAAAGATTCCATAATAGACATTTGTGTAAATATGAGCTTTGTCTTCTGATTCTCCAGCATGCATAAACATAACCAGCTGCAGACCTGCTTGTATAAATGCTGTGACAAGCAGGATTGTCATTCCCGCAGTAAAAGACATATCAAAGAAATAAACGGCTAATGCTACTGCTGTTAAAACAAGAGAGAAGATAAAGCCCATAACTTGTTTTATAGGAAATAATTCTTTCATATTACATCATTCCTTTCAAGTAGATGAAGCTGAAAATAAAGATCCAAACTACATCCAGGAAGTGCCAGTAAAGAGAGAATATGAAAGATTTATTAGCAGTTTGAGGTGTTAAACCACGCTTCTTAATTTGAATCATGATGAATAATCCCCAAACAAGACCAAATGTTACGTGAGCTCCATGCGTCCCGAGCGTTGTTAAAAGGATGGAGGTGAATGCACTTGTCTGCAAGGCAGCACCCACATGGATATAATGATTAAATTCGTAAATCTCAACACCTAAGAATGCAAGACCAAGAATTAACGTGATTCCAAAGAAGACTAACATTGGTTTTGTTCTTCCAAGTCTCATCGCGTGGATCGCAAGTCCAATTGTGAAACTGCTTGTTAAAAGCAGAATAGTTTCTGCCAGCACTGGTGTTAATTCAAAAATAGAAGAGCCAGCAGGGCCGCTTCCAGTTCTGTCGGCTAGGACAAAATAGGAAGCGAATAGTGTAGCAAATAGCATGATTTCAGCGCCAAGGAAAATCCAAAAGCCTAAAATTTTCATTTGATTTTCTTGTGTACTGTATTCAAGAGGGAGTGAATGATCTATTTTCATACGGTAGGACCTCCCAGTTTTTCTTCAGTTTCTTTTATTTCTTCAACAGAGATGTAGCGGCCATGATCTTTTTCAAATGACTGATAAGCCATGCAGCCGAAAATTCCGAGCGTTGCAATAATTAATGGAATCCACATTGCAAATACGAATGAGAAGCCCCATACAAAGAAGATGCTGCTCAATATGAAAGGAATTGGACTGTTGTTTGGCATGTGAATCTTTTCAATTTCACCTTTAAACAACTTATGGCCTTTCTTTTTAGCGTCCCAGAATGCTTCAGTTGATTCAACATTAGGGACAATTGCAAAGTTGTATTCCGGTACTGGGCTACGTGTAGCCCATTCAAGTGATCTTGCATCCCATGGATCTGAACCGATATCTCTCGGAGCGTAACGAATGCTATAGTAAATATTATAGACAATCAATGCAAAACCAATTGCAAGGCCGATAGCTCCGACAAAAGAAATCATATTCCACATTGTAAAGCCTGCTTGTTCAGAGTATGTGTACATTCTTCTTGCTTGGCCATCGAGACCAGAGAAGAACATTGGAATGAAAGCAACCAGTGTACTGATGGAAATAATCCACGCACTTAATTTTCCAAGTTTTTCATTTAACATAAAACCAAACATTTTTGGCCAGTAGTAAGTTAATCCAGCAAGCATTGCGAATACGACACCTGGAATAATAACTAAGTGGAAGTGAGCAACTAGGAACATCGTATTATGATACTGGTAGTCAGCTGCTGACATTCCCAGCATTACACCTGTAACACCACCGATTGTAAATAACGGAATGAAAAGCAGAGAGTAAAGCATAGGTGTCGTAATAACAATTTTTCCTTTCCAGAGTGTAAAGAGCCAGTTAAAGATTTTTACACCTGTTGGGACGGCAATAGCCATTGTTGTGATTGAGAAGATACTGTTAACAAACGCACCTTGACCCATTGTAAAGAAGTGGTGAACCCAAACAAGGAACGAAAGCAATGAAATAATAACCATTGATGCGACCATTGATTTGTAGCCGTATAGGTTTCTGCGCGCGAAAGTTGAAATGATTTCACTGTATATACCAAAAGCAGGCAATACTAAAATATATACTTCAGGATGTCCCCAAACCCAGAACAGGTTGGCCCATAACATGTCCATACCGCCATTATTGGTTGTAAAGAAATTTGAAGCAAAGAGTCGATCAAGTGTACCCATTGCAAGAGCAACTGTTAAAACTGGGAATGCAAAAACGATAATAATATTTGTGATAAACGCTGACCATGTGAACATAGGCATTTTCATTAAAGTCATGCCTGGTGCTCTCATTTTTAAGATGGTTGTCATAAAGTTGATTCCTGTCGCCAGAGTACCGATCCCGGCAATCTGCAGGGCAATCATATAGTAGTTGGTCCCAACAGACTCACTAAATTCTGTACCGGCAAGCGGGAAGTATGATGTCCAGCCTGCATCCGGTGAACCACCGATGACAAATGAGATGTTAAAGAGCATAGCTCCCATGAAAAATAACCAAAAGCTTAGTGCATTTAAGCGAGGGAAAGCTACATCTCTTGCACCAATTTGCAATGGTATAACGAAGTTCATCAGTGCCATAATAAATGGCATAGCCATGAACATGATCATAACAACTCCGTGAGTTGTAAAAATTTCATTATAGTGCTGTGCATCTAATAATTTGTTCTCCGGCATTGAAAGCTGAGCTCTCATCATGATCGCATCAGCGCCACCGCGGAAGAGCATAAGAAGCGCAGAAATTAAATACATAATACCGATTCGTTTATGGTCAACTGTTGTTAACCACTCGCGCCATAAATAGCCCCATTTTTTAAAGTAAGTTAATCCAGCGAGAATAGCAATTACGGTTAATCCAATAGCGACCATGGATGCGTATATTGCTGGGCTTGGATGCGGTATGGCGAATCGTTCAAAGAATTCCATACGATTATCTCCCTTCAAGTATAGCAGTCAAGTTTTCTAGCTTTAAATATTCTAATCTATCAATTAATGATGATGTTCCGATTCTTCGTGATCATGCTCTTCATCATTATGTTCTTCATGATGATCGTCATCAGATTCTTCTTCATTAGTAGAAGAGCCATGGTTATGTCCTCCGTGTTCTCCTTCTGGAGCAGGGCGGAAATCAAGATGTGTTCCTGTAAATGTTAATTGGCCAAGATGACCTGGTTCAAGAAGTTCATCAAATTTATCTTCTGTAAGCGGGGAAGCTGTTTCTTTGACTTCTTCTACCCATTCATCAAATTCAGTTTGTGACATAGCCGTTACATTAAATGTATTTTCAGCGAACCCTTTTCCATTAAAGTTTGCATTTCTTCCCATGTACTCACCAGGAACATCTGCAGCAAGGTGTAGCGTGTTTACCATATCGGACATGGCATACTTTTGTCCGCCTAATTGCGGAATCCAGAAGCTGCTGATTGTTCCAAAAGAATATAATTTAAATTCAAGTGCCCGGTCAGTTGGAACATAAAGATAATTGACTGTTTCAATTCCTTCTTCTGGATAGCTGAAATGCCACTTCCATGCAGAAGAAGATGCATATACTACTAAAGGTTCTTTGTCTTCATATCCTGCAGGTGTAGCTTCAACTTTATAGTTGCTTTGAACAGACATGAAAGAGAGAACTGCAACAATGAGTACTGGAATCCCAACACAGATTGTTTCAACGAGAATGCTGCCCTCAATATGTGGAGGTTCATAATCTTCTGATTGCTTTGAAGCTCTGTATTTAATTAACATGTAGGCTAAAATACCAAAAACAGCTATAACAATAAACAACATGATGACAGCTGAAATAATAATATCATTTGCCTGTACTGCAGCCTGCGGACCTTTTGGATCTAGAACAATTAATTGTTCACACCCCGTAAGCACTGTGGCAATAGTAATAACAAGAAAGAGAATTGCCGATTTAAGTTTCATTATTGTGCTCCTTTCAAAAATGAATGAAAAATATTATTCATCATTACTAAACTATTAATGTTCACTTTAACAGTCTCTATATTAGTATCATATAATGTTAATTACAATCATTTGTGATATGTGTCACAAAAAGTTCATGATTAAACGAGCTGTTTTTGTCACAAAATGTTCAAAAATAGGCTAGTAAATGATTGGTAATCTTGAAATCATGTTAGTAATTCTAAGTATCTTAGAGTATTATTAGTTTTTTTATCTGCTCAGAGCAGTATGATTAATGTTTTTCTACTATAATTCGTTCTTGTAATGTTATATCATTTTTGACGTTTATATATGTACATATAAGGGTAAATTACATTACAACTGACTATACCCCCAGAAAAATGTCTTTAATCACGAAATGTATTGTAAACTGCAAAGTTCAATACATTGTCACATTTTTTCTTTTGAATCATTTATTATACAAGGAGTCTGATTATGAAAATCTTTGATGGTGATATTGACCAATTATTAGACGATACATCTGATATGGCTGATGAAGATATTTCTCATCTAATCAGACATATTGAAATAGATCTATTGCTGGAAAGCACTCAAGATTGGTGAAAGTAATTCAGTTTAATATATTATTATTTCATCCGAGCATAAGAGGTTGAAACATAAGTATACAGTACATATTTCCGAATGGTTGGGTATTCATAGCCCTAGTCATTCGGTTTTTTTATAGGCTCAATTTTTAAATTTTTTTTAACAGGTTTCTGCCAGTATAACTTGTAATTATTCGCTTGTGGACATAGGCATTTTATTTTTTTCCCGCTCTCTTGTGAACCTTTATTAATTAAATTAACTAATGGTGATAAGCTGCTAGAAATTTAGTGCATCATTGTAACCTGCTTCCAGGTATTCTCGTCAAAAGGGATAAAGGGGTGTTATCAATGAAAAGAAGATGGCTTGTTATGATCCTTTTGCTGCTTATACCAGCGGCAATCAGTGCTGTTATTATGGGTACACAACTCAAGGTTGTCAGCCAGATTGATACTGTAGACGCGAAGGTGCTCAGTAATAAAACGTGGAAAATTTATTTTTCACAAAAACTCGATCATCATACTGTAAATGCTCAAACCGTATACGTGGTCAATGATGAAGGGGAGAAACAAAATGTTACTCTAGATCTAAGTGATGATCAAAAGGCCATTTTTATCAGACCTCCTGAAACAGGATATGAAGCAAGAGCAGGTTCATACAAGCTATTATTGTCAGATGATATTCAATCTGTGCATGGCAGGAGCTTAACTGCACAAAGAGAACAGTCATTTAGTGTCGAGCTTACATTGCCGAAAGCGGAGTCGGTAGCTCAAATAAATGACCATTTTCTTTCACTTTTAAGCAGTAACAGACGTTCAAATAAGTTTGAACTTTTCAGCAGTTCGGAGTCTGTAGAAGAAAGCAGTATGGATAACAGCGGCGCAGCAGAGGGAGGAGGGCAGCATTCTGAAACAAATATCCAAGTTGAAGGTGTCGACGAAGCAGATGCAGTAAAAACAGATGGTCAATACATTTACCGGGCAGCAAATGGAGAAGTGCAAATTGTTTCTGCTTATCCGGCTAATAAAATGGAAGTCATGTCCGTGCTGAAATTCAATCAGGAATTTAGTCCAGAGTCATTGTTTTTGCATGAGCAACAGCTTGTGGTTATTGGACATAGTTATACTGAAAATAGAAAAAGTGTGGAAGGTTATGTTCAAGACACATCTTTTCCCGCATATTATCAAGGTGTAAAGGCGATTGTTTTTGATATTGAAAATAAAAAGGACCCGAAAGTAATACGTGAAATTGAAGTCGAGGGTTACTTAACAGCCGCACGGATGAAAGAAGGAAAGGTATTTATGCTTGCTAATCAATATCCAGATATTTGGATATTAGAGGAGAACCCTGAAGCAGATCTGCGCCCAATGTTTAAAGATACCGTAAAATCTGATTCCTTCGAGCGTGTGGACGTAAAGAATATCAGTTATATACCAGCATCAAAAGATCAAAACTTCACAAATATTGCTGTCTTTGATTTAAATCAAAAAAACAAAGAAGCTGTACTCTCCACTTTTATTGGCAGCGGTGACAATATATATATGTCAAAAGATTATCTTTATATGGCGTCAAATGATTTCTCCTTAATGCCATTGCGTCAAAATAGTATTGATGATTTTAGTCCAGATACAACCATTTATAAATTTAAGTTTGAAGACTTAAAAACCGTTATGATGGCAAGTGCAGAAATTAACGGAACCATTTTGAATCAATTTTCGATGGATGAGCATGAGGGTTATTTTAGAATTGCGACAACCAAAGGTAGTACATTTAATGATGACAGGCCTTCAGCTAACAATTTATATATTCTAGATGAAAATTTACATGAAGTTGGAAATGTAGAGGATTTAGCACGAGGGGAAAGAATTTATTCTGCACGTTTTATGGGCGATAAGATATATATTGTTACCTTTAAGGAAACAGATCCACTGTTTGTGATAGACAGCAGTGATCCTCAGTCACCTAAAGTTCTTGGCGAGTTGAAAATTCCTGGTTTCAGTAATTATTTACATCCTTATGATGAAAATCATTTAATTGGATTCGGTTATGATACAAGGGTGGAAGCTGGTAAAAACGGAAGCGAGCCGCTCGTCTTTACAGAGGGCATTAAAATGTCACTCTTTGATGTTACTGACATGAAAAACCCAAAGGAAAAATTTACAGAGATTATTGGCGGCCGGGGCACCTATTCGCCATTAAATGATGACCATAAAGCATTATTGTTTAATAAAAAGAAAGATATTTTCGCATTTCCCATTACGGTATATGAAAACAGAAAAGATAAACAGTATGATAGTAAATACACCTTCCAGGGCGCATATGTATACGGAGTTGATCTAGAGAATGGGTTTACGATAAAAGGAAAGATGACCCATCAGGACAATGATGCCATCTATGAAGAATGGGAAGATACTATTGACAGGCTAGTTTACATTAACAACACCATCTACGCATTATCCCCTGAAGCCATATCAGCATATGATATGGACACATACAGAAAAATAAATGTAATGGATATCAACTAGGAAGAAAACGAGACTGGGACATATAAGTATTTAATACGAACATAGAACCGAATGGTTAGGAAGTCAATCTTTCTCATTATTCGGTTCTTTTGTTAAGTTAAAATATATCTTTTAAACATGAGTGATATGGAGCGGAGGGCACTCTACTTCTGTGGGAAATATAGGAAAGGATGAGCCCGCGCAGCAGCTTCCTCCCCAATGAAAGCGAGGGTCCGCAGCGAAAGTGGAACGTATTTGTTTACATGTCTAAATGATTTCATTAAATACTCCTTCAAGATATGCCTATGATGCATGGTAATTCACATTAGCAGAAAAATCCAGTAAAATAAAGAAATAATCCGATTGGAAAAGAGGGAATTAAATTGAATTTTTTACAAATAGATCATGCCAAAGAGCGTTTGCACGCTCTTGAGAAAATAGCTGAAAACTTTCGTAAAAGAGCAGATGCACATGATACGGAAGGGACATTTCCTTTTGAAAATATTAGTGAGTTAAAGCAATCAGGCTATACGGCATTGACAGTTCCTAAAGAATATGGAGGCCAAGGAATTTCATTGGCAGAACTTTTACACCTGCAGGAAACAATAGCAGAAAGAGATGGATCAACTGCTCTCTCAATTGGCTGGCATATGGGAATAGTCCATAACCTATTTGAAAAAAAAGAATGGGATAAACATATTCTTCAGTGGATTGCTAAAGAAGTACTTAATGGTGCCCTTATTAATACATTGGCAACTGAAAAGCAAACAGGCAGCCCGACAAGAGGAGGCAACCCGCATACAACTGCAAGAAAACAGAATAATGAGTGGATCATTAATGGCCGTAAAAGCTTTGCAACCATGTCACCTGTACTCGATTATATGATTGTAACCGCGACGATTACAGAAACGGAGGAAGTTGGCAGTTTTATCATCCCCGCAAACAAAGAGGGAATTATAATAGAAGAAACTTGGGATAGTGTTGCAATGAAAGGAACAGGAAGTCATGATGTTATTTTTAAAGATGTAGTCATTAAAAATGATCATTTAGTTGAAATTATGCAGCCATGTCCTAAGCGGGCCAATGGCTGGCTTCTTCATATACCTGCCTGTTATCTAGGCATTGCTCGTGCTGCCCAATCCTACTCCATTCAATTTGCGAAGAAATATACTCCTTCAAGTATTAGTAAACCGATTATTGAACTGCCCAATGTTCGTCAAAAGCTTGGCGAGATTGAGCTTGAGCTATCCAAGTCCCGCTATTTTATGTATGGAGTTGCAAAAGAATGGGATGAAAAAAAGAATGAAGCAAGAGATAACATGACACCAATTCTTTCAGCCGTTAAACACGAAGCTACAAATAGTGCGATCAAAATTGTTGATTTGGCTATGAGAGTTGCCGGTGCACATAGCTTGTCCCAAAGTAATCCGCTCCAAAGATATTACCGGGACGTTAGAGCAGGGCTGCATAATCCTCCTATGGATGATATGACCATCGAACAGCTTGCGGCGTTTTCAATAGACAAGCAGAAGTAAAGATTATCATATAAAAGCTCTTGTCATGTTATAATAATGGAAGTATATATTCACTAGGAGAACCTTATGGTGTTCATGATCTACTTGTTTGCATATTTTGCTGGAAATCTATTGACCGGTGTCTTAATCAGCAGTCTATTTAAAAAAGGGGATATAAGGGGAACAGGGTCCGGAAATCCAGGAGCACGAAACGCGGGACGGTTGTATGGAAAAAAGGCATTTATTTTTACATTTTTAGGAGATGCAGTAAAAGCAGCTATTGTTGTAGTAGTGTGTTCTATTTTTCAGTTATCGCCGAGCGAAACGCTATTTGCACTTCTACTGACTATTCTTGGGCATATAAAACCAATTCTTTTTCAATTTAAAGGCGGAAAAGGCATTTCATCCTTTATTGGCGGAATTCTTGTTATCGAGCCTATTATGGCCATTTTCATTATTCTCGGTTTTATTATCCTTTATCCGATTTCCAAAAGTTTTACGATAGCTGGGCTAGGGTCTTTTATAGTAATCCCATTTACAGCTTATTTTGTTTTTCACTATACAATGGCAGAGGTTCTTTTGATTTTCCTAATTATCTTAATCGTAATTGCAGCACACCAGAAAGATATAAGAGGTTACTTTATTAAAAAATTCACTTCCAAAAATACATAACTTAAACTAAAATCTTTTCAAAATCAGCAAAAGACCCGAACGATCAGAGCGAATCGTTCGGGTTTATTTATGGCTATATTTGATTCTGCTAAGGTTATGATTACTTGTTTTCTAAGGCTTTCCTTTCATTAAACTCGGCTGCAATGCCAGCTAAAACCTCAGTGTCAGTAATTAGCTTTAATGCAGTTAAGGCAAGTGCTTTAGCACCTGTAATCAATGCTTGATCTCCTTTTGGAGAAGCAGCTGCTTCTCTGAATGGAACAGTGTGAGGGATCAGACCACTTGAACCAATCTTAATATAAGGATGGATGGTTGGCACCACTTGGCTAATATTTCCTGCATCAGTCGAACCAAGCCCTTCGCGAACGCCCATAACTGTTTCTCCTAATTCTTCTGCAGCTTCTCTAAAGATCTCATCGTACTTTTCATTAGCAAGAAGGTTATCTACTGCATTTTGAAAAGCAATAACGTTTAATTTTGCCCCAGTGGCCAAGGCTGCACCTTCTGCAACTGCCTTCACTTTTTGAGTTACTTCATTTAATTTTGCTCTTGTTGCTGCACGAATAAAGAAGCGTGCTTTAGCATATTCAGGAATAATATTTGGCGCATCTCCGCCATGTGTGATAATCCCATGAATACGCACATCATCTGTCAGCTGCTGTCTTAATGCATTAATTCCATTGAACAATTGAATAACAGCGTCCAATGCATTAATGCCTTCGTGCGGGGAAGCTGCAGCGTGTGCTGGTTTGCCGGTATATTCAAAATCAAGCGGATCAACCGCCAGGGAAGGACCAGTCAAGCGTGTTTCACTGTTTGGGTGAATCATTAAGGCTGCATCTATTCCATCTGTTAGATTATGTTTTACAAAGCTTCCTTTTGCACTTCCGTTAGGTCCGCCTTCTTCGGCGGGTGTTCCGAATACAACCGCTTCACCGCCTGTTTCTTCAATAACTTTACTCAATGCAATGGCAGCAGCTGTACTTGTTGTGCCAATAATATTATGGCCGCATGCATGACCAATTCCTGGGAGAGCGTCATATTCAGCTAAAAATGCGATTGAGGGTCCGGGTTTGCTGCTCTTTTTGCGTGCGACAAAAGAAGTTTCGTGCCCTGCAACGGCCTTTTCTACAGCGAAACCTTCTTTTTCAAGCAGTTCAGTCAGAAGGGAAGAAGCAAAGAATTCTTCGTTTCCTATTTCCGGGTTTTCATGAATTTTATGACTTGTTTCGATGTATACTGATTTGTTATCTTCTACATTTTGAATGATTTTTTCTTTTAGAACAGCTGCTGATTGAGTTGATGTGCTCATTTTATTTCCTCCTTATAATGGAGGAGGTTCTTGCGTAAGACAAAAACCTCCTTGAAGATTTAGAGTAACGGTTTACCAGCCAATATTGCTTAGTGGTACAAATGTAGGGATTAAGTTGCCGTCATATTCTTTTTCAATAAACTCTGCTGTATCTTCTTCTTGGTAAAGCTCGGCGATTCTCTTATATGTTTCGTTATCTTTGTCTTCTGCATTGGCAGCAATAATATTAATGTAAGGTGTTGCCGTTTCGCTTTCATGATAAATAGCATCAGTCAATGGAGTAAGTCCTGCATCACGTGCAATTCCATTGTTAATAAGAGATACAGCAACATCCGGCAATGCTCTTGGCGTTTGAGCAGGAACCATTTCAACTAATTCAAGGTTTTTAGGATTATCGGTTACTTGGGTTAAGTTCCCGTTAGAATCAAAGTCTTCAGGCAGTCCGATAAGTCCTGCGTCTTCAAGAAGCATTAATGCACGGCCTTGGTTAGATGCATCATTTGGAAGTGCAATTTTTGCACCATCAGGAATGTCATTAACATCTTCGTATTTGTCAGAATAAATCCCCATCGGTGCAAGAACGGTTGTAGCAATGGGAACAAGATCCAGGTTGTGTTCTTCAATAAATACATCGAAGTAGGCAACGGTTTGGAATGCATTAAGATCCAATTCTCCTTCTGCAAGTGCAGTGTTTGGTGCTACGTAATCAGAGAATGAGACAATTTCAATATCAATGCCTTCTTTTTCTGCTTTTTCAGCAATGAAATCCCACGTTCGCGTATCTGTTCCGCTAATGCCGATCTTTACTGTTTCAGAGCTGTCGCTGGAGCAGCCTGCTGCAAAAGCTGCGAAACCTAATAGAATGCTAGATAGTAATAGTTTTTTCATGATGTGTTTCCTCCTAAATTATCTTCGTCTAATTTTTTTAGCAGTAAAATTCCCTAAGCTTTGTAACCCTTGCACAATAACAACGAGAATGGCAACGGTGATGATCATTGTAATTTCATCAAAACGCTGATACCCATATGTAATGGCTAAATCGCCAATACCGCCTGCGCCGACTGCTCCTGCCATCGCTGTTGCACCAACAAGCCCGATGGTTGCAATGGTAAGCGCAAGTACTAGGGAACTTAGAGCTTCAGGAAGCAGAAACTTAGAAATGACCTGCCATGGTGTAGCTCCCATAGCTTCAGCTGCTTCAAGAACCCCTGGGTCTACTTCTAATAAAGAATTCTCTACTAATCTCGCAATATATGGCCCTGCATAAAAGACAAGCGGGACAATTGCCGCTGCTGTCCCAATGGAAGTGCCAACAATTAATCTTGTGACTGGAATGAGCGCAACCAGTAAAATAATGAATGGTACTGAACGGAAAATATTAATGATTCCATTTAAAATATTAAAGACAGGCAAGTTTTCAAGCAGATGTCCTTTTCTTGTTACGACCAGTAAAATACCGAGCGGCAATCCAAGCAGGGTTGAAAATAAAAGTGAAAAAGTGACCATTTGTATCGTTTCAATTAAAGCTTCAATAATTTGGTCTGTATTAGCTAGCATGTTCATTCACCTCCTTAATGCTGATCTCCTTTTCTTGGATATAAGTTAAGGTGCGGGCAATTTCCTTTTCATCTCCTTGGAACTCAACTATTAAATTTCCAAACGGTATTCCCTGTAATTCTGTAATATTGCCAAAAAGCACATTTATATGAATATCAAACTTCTTGGAAATTTCCGATAATAATGGCTGTCCGGCTTTGTTGCCAACAAAGTTAATGCGGAATATTTTTTGCATGCCTGCATGCTGCTGAATCAGTTCCTGAATGGATTCTGGTAGCTGATCATTCATAACCGTACTGACAAAATTTCTTGCCGTTACTGTTTGCGGAGAAGAAAAGACATCAAATACAGACCCTTCTTCAATAATTTGTCCTGCTTCTATCACTGCAACACGATCACAAATCTCCCTAATAACTGACATTTCATGGGTAATGATTAAGATGGTAATATTGTATTCTTTGTTAATTTTTTTTAACAGCTGTAAAATCGAGCTGGTTGTCTGCGGATCTAATGCAGATGTTGCTTCGTCACATAGCAAAATGGACGGCTGTGTTGCTAAAGCTCTTGCAATACCAATTCGCTGCTTTTGTCCTCCAGAGAGCTGGTCAGGGTAATTATCTGCTTTGTCAGCTAGACCGACAAACTCGAGCAGCTCTTCCACACGTTTCTTAATCTGATCTTTTGGTGTATTCACTAAAGTAAGAGGCATTGCCACATTGGCAAAGACAGTTTTAGAATTTAGTAGATTAAAATGCTGAAAAATCATCCCGATATTCTTCTTTACTTTTCTCACCTCTTTGACTGATAGGGAGGTAAGGTCGTGTCCATCTACAATGACATGACCGGACGTCGGACGTTCAAGCAAGTTCACACAGCGAATGAGTGAGCTTTTACCAGCTCCGCTGAAGCCGATTACACCAAATATTTCTCCCTTATTGATTTTTAGATCAATTCCGTTAAGCGCAGCAACCTGCTGTCCGCCGCTATCGTATACTTTTCTGAGCTGCTGAAATTCAATCAAACTTTTCATCTCCATTTCCAGTTGTGTTTCATAGATAAAAAAATCTCCTTCTCGAAAGAAAGAAGGAGATTTGCAAACAAAATACAGCAATGAAGTCTCCTTATCTTTCAAGCTCTTCAGCTTGCTGGATTTGGCACAAACTTCAGATTGAAGCCGCTGCCGAGGTGTCATAGGGCCAGTCCCTCTACCTCTCTCGATAAGAATATTATTTAGTTAAAAATAAAAACCCTCTTCTACATAAGAAGAGGGCAATAGATAATAAACGATCTGACCTCTTCTCATCTTTCAAGACATGCTTGCTGGAGTTGGCACAGAATAAAATTCCGCTGCCGAGGTGTCATAGGGCCAGTCCCTCAACCTCTCTTGATAAGAAGTGTGTTCGTATTTTGTTTTTTAAACTTGATTATTAATTTAACGCATTAAATCATAGATGTCAAATATTTTTTTGAAATAATTTTATTTTTTATTAAATTCTTAATGTGAAATGCTACAAAATCCTTGCTTTATAGTCATTCTATTACTTTATTCCTCAAAATATTCTTTAATTTCTTTTTCATTTGATCCATTATAATAAGGATTTTCTTCTGTAGAGTTTTTCTCATCTAGATTCGTGCGAATGACTAACGATGGACTGGAAGAATGCTGTGCAATTAAACGATCGTCAAGTTTAGTGAACGGTGGCAATTTATCATTTCCGATGTTTTTGTTCTCCATAGTAAACACCTCCTGCTATTAGCTTTGCTAACAGTTATACAAAATATCCATATACGGTTTTGGTTTTAGCATATGCAAAAAAAGGTAAGATAATATTAAGTTATTTACCAAGGACGTGCTTTATGAGGGGAAGGAATTTTGAGTATGCTGGATACTATATTAGATATTATTGAAAAAAAAGGTCCCATCTCACTGCTTGCATTATGTGCAGAAATAAATCATAGAAACGAAAAAGCGGAAAAGGGGAAAACAGTACAATTAGCAGATGTTCAAACAGTGATTGACCGGAAGAAGGATTTATTCATAATACAAAATGGAGAGATCATAATTGATCCCAATAAAGACCCAATACGGCTGCGTGTCTCATTAGGAGGTCATCCCGGACCTTGGTATAAAATTAATATTGATTTTGAACAGCATCAATTTCATTATTTTGAATGGCATTTAAGCAGATTTTCTAATACCAATCGTTTTCCTCAAAAAGCAGGTAATATCGATGCGTTTAAAAGACAAATATACCGATATAGAATTTGGAATTGGCTTGAATTTTATGAAGATGACGGTTTGCGATTAGAAGATACCTATTGGGATGTGAAACTTGAGACAAAGGGAAAAGTATACAAAATGAAAGGGTATGATTCCTATCCAGCGGAATGGACTGAATTTTGTATATCATTGTCAGAATTGATTGGAAAGAGAATATGCTGAAACTTCTTTGAACTGTGAGAAAAACAGAGACAAGCGATGAATTACCTAAAGAATGACCCGAACGGATAGGAAAAGATTTTAGCGAATCTGGTATCGTTTGGGTGTTTCTTGTGTTTTTAACTCTTTATTTTATAATCACCAATAAACCTCCTTTAAGATAAATTTATCGGTATTTTTGTAGCTTTAATTAATCACTATCAATGATTCGCAGGATAAATGCTTCATTGATTTCATCAATAAATAGGCAATATTCATGCTCATAATCAACGTTTAATAATAATTGAAGTTCTTTCGGAATATAGACTGCACCGCTTTCAGAAATAATTCTCTTATTGTTTGTAGTGTTTGAGCGAGCCTTCTGAATAATCACCTGTTTCTTAACATACGAAAGTTCTGCAACCTTCCCCGGCAATAAACCAAATTCTTTTCTCCATTTACTAGGCAGCTGGATTTTTCCGGTTTTACTGAAATTTTTGCATTTATAAATATCAGGCATTGAAAATCATCTCCATTTTATTCTTATATACCTATTTCACCAAATCACAGGTTAAAAACATCACGCATAAAAAGACGCTCCAATCTTCAAACTGATTATATAAGGATGGGAGGCTAAAAAAGTGGATGAACAAAGAGAACAAACTCGCGATATAGATGAAAAAGACATTCTGCATCATTTATTGGAGGAACAAATTGCGTATATTTTAGTAGACGAAGAACGGGAAAGAACGAAAAATGAACATTTAAAAAAGGGAGAGCAGCATGACCTGGACTAAAAGTGTTTTTCTAATTTTTTCATTCATTTTTGCTGGTGACATAACGTCTTTAGAACCGATGGCCAACAATCAAGTGGTCATTCAAGATGGATATGCTAAATGGGGAAGATTAGCCGTCAAATCTGCAAAGAAAAAGTTTCCTAATGCTCAAATGGTTGATTATCGCTACGATGGACGAGTTGACAAAGATAAAATAGCAATAGAACAATTCACCCTGTGGGCTAAGGAAGGGGAAGAGGAATTCGGTGTCATAGTCATGATAGAAGTCGATCAAAAAACGAATAAGTTAATAAAAATTGACGTAAATAAAAAGTTACAATAATAATATTATGTAAACTAGTGGGTGGCTTGTCCTTTCAGCTTATAAAAAAACCGAATGATTAGCAGTTTATTGATTACTGTCTAATCATTCGGGTAATTTTGTTACTATATACGTTTAACTTTGGTGTGGTTGAGAATCTAGATGCTTTGGGGCATTTTCCAGCAGCATTCATGTCATTCTTCAATTAAATAAAGAACGGGTACTTCATCCTCACGGTCAGGTTCTTTCTTATAATAGATCCTAGCCGTTTTGGTGTGTTCGTCCACATGTTGGATAATTACTGGTTCATCCAAATACGTAATATTAAAGGTTTCTGCAGCAGAAGATATTTCAATGGCACGCCCAATATTCACTCATGTTCCTCCTAATTCCTGTATATAGGTTATTTTGTCAAGTCATTGAAATTTTATTCGGAAAAAATTAGTAGAAAGTAATCCATAGTTACTGTTGAATCCTATTTTTTATACTATAATGAAACAAAGTTCTAAAATAAAATATTGGTGCTTTTCATTAAAGTGGAGGAAGAAAGGGTGGAGAATTTTTCATGCAATTTCATGTTCATGCTGAGGAACTGGCGAGTGCAGATGATCCAATAGTTATTGCAACAGAAGATGGCATAGAAGTGATTCATCAATGTAAACAAAACCAATGCTTTATGTGCAGCGGTCATATTGATTATCCGCGAAATTTGAGATCTCCAATTGATCATGCAAAGTTTGTGCAAAAGGTTAAAGAGCCACTATATTTAGTTGAAATGTGTTAAGCCGGACAGTTGCCTTTTTCTATTAAGTAATGACAAAGAGGTCCATCTTAGCTTCATAATTGTTTTTTCGCTTGCCGAAATGGGCAAGTTTTTTGTGTTTCATAAGTTAACAATATTGAAAATACTTACATAATAAACCGAATGGCAATTCATTTTCTCAATATAAGTATTTTTCTAAAAAATAATATATTATTTTCCACTATTTTCGTGTTTTTATCTTTGTATCTATGCCTTTAACGTGTTAAAATGGCTATGGAAACGTTTTATCCTCTGAAAAATAATATTATTCACAATTTTTTCCGTGGTTTTTTAATCGGAGTATTTGAATATCATTTAAAGAGGATAAAATTTTAATATTATATAAAAAACATTTAAAAAGAGTTATGGAGGTAATTTTCCATGAAAAAGCCATCTAATGGCGAAGGGCCATTTGGTCTTGGTTTTCACGGCCCAAACCTCGGCTATGTAATTGAGCTTTATGAAAAATACTTAGAAGATCCACAATCAGTTGACGATGAAATGAGAACGTTTTTTGAAGAAAATGGATCACCATTCCAGGAAACTGGATCTGTATCTCAACCTGTTTCGAGTGCAGACCATGCAGTAACTGCAGGCCAATTGGAAAAAAGTCTGGCAGCGATTAAACTTGCTGACAATATTCGCTCCTACGGTCACTTGGGGGCAAAGATATTCCCTTTAAATGACCGGCCGGCTGAAGAAGCTCTATTTGATTTAAAAACATATGGATTAACAGAAAATGATTTATTAAATGTGCCTGCACATGTCATTTGCTCAGAAGCGCAAATTCCGCTTCGAAATGGAAAAGAAGCTATCGATTATTTAAAATCCGTTTATATGGGACCAATCGCTTTTGAATTTAATCATGTATATGATGCTAGTGAAAAAGAATGGCTCCGACGCAAAGTTGAAAGCAATAGTGTAAGGGCTTCCCTATTAAAAGAAGAGAAGGTTAAGGTTTATAAACGCTTAACAGAGGTAGAGGAATTTGAGAAATTTCTACATCGTACCTTTGTTGGTCAAAAGCGTTTTTCAATAGAAGGTTTGGATACAATGGTTCCCCTCTTGGACGAAATTGTATCAGAATCAGTAGGTGATGGTGCAAAGACAATAAATATTGGTATGGCACACCGCGGCCGTTTGAATGTTTTGGCACATGTGCTTGGGAAACCGTATGAAATGATTTTTGCAGAATTTCAGCATGCACCAAATAAAGATTTAGTCCCTTCTGAAGGCTCAATTGGCATAAGCTATGGCTGGACAGGAGATGTAAAATATCACCTTGGACTTGATAAGCAAATTAAGGCTGAGAATACGACGGTTGCACGATTGACATTAGCAAACAACCCAAGTCACCTTGAATTTGTAGGTGCAGTAGTTGAAGGCTACACAAGAGCCTCTCAGGATGATCGATCTGCTTCTGGCTATCCTGAAGTAAACCACAGCAGTGCGTTGTCCATCATTATACATGGTGATGCTGCGTTCCCGGGCCAGGGAGTGGTTGCTGAAACGTTAAACCTTGGACAGTTAACAGGTTACGACACCGGCGGTTCCATCCATTTAATTGCAAACAACACAATTGGATTTACGACAGAATCACATGATTCCCGCTCAACAAGATATGCGAGTGATTTAGCAAAAGGGTATGAGATCCCGATTCTTCATGTGAATGCAGACGATCCCGAAGCTGTTGTATCAGCAGCTAGATTGGCATGTGAATATCGTGCTAAATTCCAGAAGGACTTCTTAATTGATTTAATTGGCTATCGCCGTTTTGGCCACAATGAAATGGATGAGCCAATGACAACGAATCCATTAATGTACAACATTATTCACCAGCGTCCAACAGTTAAAGAGCTTTATGGGCAACGACTTTTAGAGGAAGCATCAATCTCTGAGGATCATGCAAAAGAAATTCACGGCGAAGTAATGGCAAAGCTGAAAGCTGCTTATGAAAAGGTGCCAGCTAAAAAGAAAACCGTTCAAATGGATGATATGAATCCGCCAGAATTCGTTGATAAGGAGCTTCCATTTATTCCTACAGCTGTTTCAATTGACAGACTGAAGCAAATGAATGAAGAGCTGCTGACGTGGCCTGAGGATTTTAAAGTTTTTGATAAGCTGGGTAAAATCTTAAAACGCCGTACAGATGCCTTAGAAGGAAATGGCAAGATTGATTGGGGATTAGCCGAAACACTTGCTTATGCTTCTATTTTAGCGGATGGAACACCAATTCGTTTAACTGGACAGGATTCAGAACGCGGAACTTTTGCACAGCGGAATGTTGTCCTGCACGACCATACAACGGGCAAAGCATATTCACCATTGCACAAGCTCGACTCTGCTAAGGCTTCTTTTGCTATCCATAATAGCCCATTATCAGAAATGGCTGTACTTGGCTTTGAATATGGATACAATGTTTTTGCACCTGAAACTCTAGTATTATGGGAAGCGCAATATGGGGATTTTGCCAACTCTGCTCAAGTAATGTTTGACCAATTTATTGCTGCTGGCCGTGCAAAATGGGGACAAAAATCTGGTCTTGTCATGCTCTTGCCTCATGGATATGAAGGACAAGGACCAGAACATTCAAGTGCAAGGTTAGAGCGATTCTTAATCCTAGCCGCTGAAAATAACTGGACTGTGGCAAACCTGTCATCATCGGCTCAATACTTCCATATTTTGAGAAGACAAGCAGCGATTCTAAATAAAGAAGAAGTTCGGCCGCTCGTCATCATGTCGCCAAAGAGTTTGCTTCGTAATCCACTTGTTGCTTCAAATGGCATCGAGTTGAGTGAAGGTGAATTTAAATCCGTTATTGAACAAAATGGTCTAGGTGAAAATCATGAGGCCGTAACACGGATTGTCTTAGCGACAGGAAAAATGTCGATTGATTTAGCAGAAAGTCTTAGTAAAAAAGAGGATATGGATTGGCTTCATGTTTTACGTGTTGAAGAAATCTATCCATTCCCTTTAATTAAAATAAATGAAATCATGAGCCGCTATCCAAACCTTCAGGAAATCGTTTGGGTTCAAGAAGAGCCGAAGAATATGGGAGCATGGACTTTCATTGAACCTCGTCTGAATGAAATCGCACCTGAAGGATCTGCTGTGAGTTACATCGGCAGACGCCGCAGATCTTCACCTGCTGAGGGAGATCCAAATGTGCATAAAATGGAGCAAGCGAGAATAATCGAAGAAGCATTAACACGTAAGCAATAAGGGAGGAAATTAAGGTGGCAGAAATTAAAGTTCCTGAATTAGCAGAATCGATTACGGAAGGTACGGTTGCACAATGGCTTAAACAGCCAGGTGATGCAGTAAACAAAGGGGATTACATCGTTGAACTTGAAACGGATAAGGTAAATGTTGAAATCATTTCCGAATACAGCGGTGTATTATCAGAATTAAAAGCACAGGAAGGCGACACAGTAAATGTTGGGGAAACGATTGCTGTTGTTAGCGAGGGCGGAGAAGCGCCTGCACCTGCTGCATCAAAAACAGAAGAACCACCAGCTGTACAAAAGCAAGAAGAACAAAAGGCACCTGCTGCTGCAGAAAAAGCTGAAGAAACTGCTTCAGCATCTGGCAAACAGCGTCCGATTGCATCACCTGCTGCCAGAAAAATGGCCAGAGAAAAAGGAATTGATTTAACTCAAGTGCCAACTGCAGATCCGTTAGGCCGAGTTCGTGCACAAGATGTATCTAGTTATAATCCTGAAGCAAAATCAGCGCCAGCTGCACCGGCACCAGTATCAAAAGCACCATCCCAGCCTGCTGCAGCGTCAGCAGACAGTAAGCCAGTTGAACGGATTCGCATGACTCGCCGCAGACAAACGATCGCAAAACGTCTTGTGGAAGTTCAGCAAACAGCTGCTATGCTAACAACGTTTAATGAGGTTGATATGACAAATGTTATGGACCTTCGCAAAAAACGCAAAGATAAGTTCCAGGAAGATAACGATGTTAAGCTTGGATTTATGTCCTTCTTCACAAAAGCAGTTGTCGCTGCTCTGAAACGCAGCCCATTATTAAATGCTGAAATTCAAGGCGATGAGCTTGTGCTTAAAAAGTTCTATGACATTGGAATTGCTGTTTCAACAGATGAAGGATTAGTTGTTCCAGTTGTCAGAGATGCTGATCGCAAAAACTTTGCCGAAATTGAAAAAGATATTGTTGGTCTTGGCAAAAAAGCAAGAGATAATAAATTAGCCATTTCAGATTTACAGGGCGGTACGTTCACGATTACAAATGGCGGTGTGTTCGGTTCATTACTGTCAACGCCAATTTTAAATGGACCTCAAGTGGGTATTTTAGGAATGCATTCCATTCAGCTGCGCCCAGTTGCCATCGATGCAGAAAAAATGGAAAATCGCCCAATGATGTATATTGCTTTGTCCTACGATCACCGAATTGTAGATGGAAAAGAAGCGGTTACGTTCTTAAAACGTGTGAAAGAGCTTATTGAAGATCCTGAATCATTATTATTTGAAGCATAAGAAAACGGGGGCCTTTGGCCTCCGTTTTTCATTTTAGTTTAACTGATCGAGTGTTGTTCTTGGTCATCGCTGCAAAGTTGAAAACTTCTTGTTTTGCATATGAGGAAGCGGTGAAAATAAGCGGAGATATTACCCTTATTTCCGAAATTGAGCTATTTTTTTGTGAAATAAGCGGAGTTTTCCGATTATGTTGAAAAAAATCGCTAATTTACAAGTTTTTCGGTCAGTTAGTCGGAGTTTCTCCTTTTATTTAAGCACAAATTTAGCAATTTTACGATTTAAACGGAATTCTTCCGTCTATTTTTAAGAGATTTATAAACCTATAGTTTTGGAAAATCAAATTAATTACTTTGCCTGTTGATTTGAAACATAAACGTGTGAGACACCTGCTTAGGATCAGAACCCTCTCTGTTAGAATAGGAGTACACGATCTGGACATCTTTGTACATATGGATGATTAAAAAAAAGTTTGCAAACCAGCCTATTCTAAAAAAATGGGTTTTATTTAAAGGATAAGTAAGGATTTAAAATTTTTGCATTAAGGAAACTTTTTGGCTTATGTGCATAAACTGTAGTAAAAGCAGGAGTGGTGATCATGAAAGGAAGAAAAGAAAAGATTGTCCTGTATAGTTGTCTGCTTAAAAAGATCGGTATTCTAACAAAAGAGGATTTACATTCAATCGCAAGCTTAAATGATGTTTCGCTGCATAAAGAGAACAAAGAGAAACATCTGTTTTAAAATAAAAAGAACGGAAGGGCTCCTTCCGTTCTTCATCAATCATTAATCTTTAAATGGTCTTAATCCGCGTCTTTGAATTTCTGATTTTAAAATCCTAATCCATTCCTCTTCTGACCCTGACTTCAATGCATCACGATACGAGACGACCAACTGCTCATTACTCATAATTTTCAATGTGCATACCTCCTGGTTAAATGGATTGAATTTTCTTTCTTTTGTACATTGTAAAGGATATGTTAAGATTTGAAAACCCATTTGTGCGAAAATATCACAAAAGGAATGAATTACCTATATTTCCAGTTGATGATTTAGTGATAAAAAGCATAAGGACAATATAACGTTTATATCTTACATTTTCTTTATACGGCTTATGAGTGATAAAATAGAGCCAATATGTCATCACTAGGAGGAAAAACATGGAGATTACGTTAGATCATATTGTCCATTTTATTGGGAATGACCCGCAGCATGTGGTACATACATTTCAGAACAAGGGAATTCATGCTGTAGCAGGAGGCAGTCACAAAAATTGGGGAACTTATAATAGTCTTCTGTATAGCGGGTTAGCTTATATTGAATTCTTAGCAATTGAACATGCTGAAATTGCAGCTAAAAGTGATAACCCTTTAGTTATTCACTTAAGAAATACGATTAAAAGGGAAGAAGGAATCGGTCAAATTTGCTTTCGAACAGAGCATATTGATAAGCTTCAGCAGCATCTACATAATCTCAACCTTAAAACATTGCCAATATTCCATGGGAGCAGGATTCGTCAGGATGGAAAACAAATAGAATGGAAAATGCTCTTTATAGAAGACAAGGATCCCTATATCCCGCTTCCATTTTTCATTGAGTGGAAGGAAAACGATGAAAGTAGATTGGCAGAATTAAAGACTGGCGGGTTTGTTGATTCAAATCTCGAAAATAGTCAAATTAAGAGAGTTGAATGGCCAGTTACTGACTATAAAAAAGCGGCATTGTCATGGAGTTCTCTATTTGGAGAACAAATGTATATGAATGATACTTTAAAAAAAGTGCGGATTATGGTTGGAAATACGGAGATTTGTTTTACTTCCCAAGATACAAATAGAACTAGTAAGGGAAAGCAATACAAAGTCATCCTCGATCCGCCTCTAATAGGTGGGCCAATCTGTGTAAATGGAGTTCAATATGAATAAAAAGTTATCAGTGATTTTTTTAGTGGTTGAGTCAAACAAGAACGTCACTTCTAAAACACGAATATTTAATACTTGGTTTGGGTAATCAAATAAGCTGTTTCCAATTCGCTGCGGACCCTCGTTTTCCGAAGGGAGGAAGCTGAGCCTCCTCGGCAGGCCTAAGGGGTCTCACTCTTTCCTCTATTTCCCTCCGGAGTCGACGCTCCATTACAATCATGTTTGTAAAAATAACAAATAAAAAGAATGACTTCTTAACCATTCGTTGCTATTATTGCGCTTAATAATTATGTCCCCGCCTCTTTAATTTTTCCATATATTTGATGGCCGAAGAGAATAATCGTCCCTAAAAATATTGAATATTATTAATTTTTTGATATTATAATATGAAAGCGTTTTAAATAACTCGTAAACAATCATTCTTTGAAAGGGCGGGTTTTATGAACCAATTGCTGAACACCACTGTAGGCCAATTGCTTGAGGAACAGGCATATATGTTTCCAGAGAAGGAGGCTCTTGTTTATTCAGATCGAAATTTACGGCTGACTTATAGTCAATTCAATGATTCTTGTAATATGGCAGCAAAAGGATTAATGAAACTTGGGGTTGCGAAGGGAGATCACCTTGCTGTTTGGAGCAGCAACATCCCTGAATGGGTGACAGTTCAATTTGCAACAGGAAAAATGGGAGCAGTTCTGATCACAGTAAATACCAATTACCGAAAGGCTGAGCTGGAATATTTGCTGAGCCAATCAGATGCTACAACATTGATTTTAATGGAAACATACCGGGATGCTTCTTATATTGAGTTGTTATATGAACTAATTCCTGAATTGACAGAGGCTGAGAGAGGGAACCTTCAAATTGACAGGCTGCCATTTTTAAAGAATGTCATCATTATAGGTGAGAATAACTATCCTGGTACATACAATTGGAATGAGATTATAGAAATGGGAAATCAAATTTCAGATGAAGAATTGAAAGAACGCCAACAAAGTCTGTCCGCTTATGATGTCATCAATATGCAATATACGTCTGGTACAACGGGATTTCCTAAAGGGGTTATGCTCACGCATTCTAATATCATCAACAATGCTTATCATATTGCAGGCTGCATGAAGCTTACAAGTCAGGACAGATTGTGTATACCTGTGCCGTTTTTTCATTGCTTCGGCTGTGTCATTGGCACACTTGCCTGTGTTTCAGTTGGTGCGGTAATGGTACCTGTTCAAGAATTTAATGCATCAGAAGTCTTGAAGACTGTAGAGAAAGAAAAGTGTACAGCCTTGCATGGAGTGCCGACTATGTTTATTGCAGAATTAAATGATCCTCATTTCGCTTCTTATAATCTGAGTTCATTAAGAACAGGGGTTATGGCAGGATCAAACTGTCCGATTGAAGTCATGAAGGATGTCATTCATAAAATGGGAGCTGCTGAGATAACGATTTGTTATGGACAAACTGAATCATCACCTGTCATCACGCAAACAAGAGCAAATGATCCTCTCGAGCTCAGAGTTGAAAGTGTTGGAAGAGCCTTGCCTATGGTTGATGTGAAAATTACAGAACCTGGTACAAGCAAGGAATTGCCATATGGGATGCAGGGAGAATTGTGTACAAGAGGATATCATGTGATGAAGGGCTATTATAAAAATCCGGAAGCCACTAAGAATGCCATTGATGAAGAAGGCTGGCTTCATACTGGGGATCTAGCGGTTATGGATGAAAATGGCTATTGTAAAATTACCGGGAGACTAAAGGATATGATTATTCGCGGAGGTGAAAATATATATCCTCGTGAAATTGAAGAATTCTTATATACACATCCCGCGATTTTAGATGTACAGGTTGTTGGCGTTCCAGATGCTGTCTATGGAGAAGAAGCCGCAGCATGGATCATTTTAAAAGAGGGTGCTGATCTAACAGTTGAACAGGTTCGTTCCTATTGTATAGGAAGCATTTCTCGTCACAAGGTTCCCCGCTACATTGAGTTTACAAAATCTTATCCTATGACCGCATCCGGTAAAATTCAAAAATACAAACTTAGAGAGCAGTCGATCGAAAAGACTGCCCATCAAAATTTATAAAAGCTAGGAATGTAATCGAAATTGCCTTTTTTATCTCTTATCCAGCGGATGTTTCTTAAAGGATTTTGTTTTTATGCTGAAGAATAAGGTAAAGAGATAAGCAAAGGAGGCTATTTTTTTGAGTGAAGTGTACAAGCTGTTCGTTTATGGAACACTGCGCAAGCATGAAAAGAATCATTTTCTGCTGGAAAAAAACAGTTGTCTTGCACAGCAAGCCTGGGTATATGGAGAATTATATGATACAGGTTTAGGATATCCGACAATGAAAGGCTCTGATCTGGAACATAAAGTGTACGGTGAACTATATGAAGTAAAATCTGAACAATTTAAAGATCTGGATGAGCTGGAAGATTTTATTCCTGGTGATGAAAATAATTTATACAACCGTATAGAACTCAATATTCATACAGATTCGGGTATTCATAAAGCCTTTGTTTATGTATCTAATCGAGATGACCTTTTGGGTAAACCTATTGTTCATGGAGATTGGAAGTTAAATAGGCTGATGGAGAGGAAACCTGAAAAAATTTATTATTTTGCCTATGGTTCCTGCATGGATATGGAACGGTTTAAAGCTGCAAAAGCGGATCAGTTTTTTCGTACCATTCGGGGAGTTGGCCTGTTAAAAGGCTATTCTATGAAATATGTTTTTCCAGGAACAGATGGAGGAAGAGCGGATATCGTTGAAAATGGCGGTGAAACAGAAGGGATCCTATATGAAATACCATATGAAGGGGTAGAGTATTTATTTCAAAGAGAAGGTTTTTATGGAGGCTGGTATCGTCCAATTTTTGTTGATATATGCTTACCAGATGGAAAGACGATTACGAATGCGTTAACCTTTCATGTTTACAATAAAAAAGAAGAAAAAGCACCGCCATTGCACTATGCAACCGAGATCTTAAGAGGAGCGAAGGGGCGGCTTAGTGATCGGTATTTTGCTCAGCTGGAGGAACAGCTTAAAGGTCTTGGTCTAAAGATTTAAAAAGAATGCAAGCATTCATGAAAATGAACAGGCACATCTTTTATAATATCGTGCAAAAATGTTTAATACATGCTGAGCTGGTGGTAAAGATAGATGCCAACAGCTTAGAAAGAAGGTCATTTAATGAATACTATTGCAGATTATGGATTAATCGAAATTGAATATAACCATGAGCAATATAAAAATATGGAATTCATTAGAGTCGATCGCATACAAAATATAACATATATTACGCTAAAAGATGTGTTAACAGGTGAAATGTATACATTCGAAGAAAATAAAATACAATCCATTCGCAAAAAAATGAAATATATGCCTGAAAAGACTCGTGTTCCGCAAAATCAGCTTGCAGATACTGATTCATATTCTTTATACTAGTAGAGAATGAATATGAAGGAGTGTCTGACAATGATTCATCAATCTTGGAATGAAAGACCAACAATAAAAAAAGTTAAATGTGTTCATACAGATGCAGCAAAATATATTGTTAACAGAGCATTAACAGCAGAAAAGACGTATGAAGTAAAAAATGAAACTGAAGAGTTTTATTTCGTTGTTGATAACTCTGGAAAAGTTAGCGGGTTTTATAAGGATTACTTTAAAGAATTGTAATTAAGAGAGAAGTGTTTGAGGGTCATATGTTATGGTGAATACGCTTTAAGTACGTATCTCTCTTCTAATTACATAAGAAAGGCAAGCTTTGGACCGTTCCAGCTTGCCTTTTCATGTTTTAAATAATATATATTGATTTGCTTAATCGTTTCGAGTAGGAAAAATTCGGCGCACCATTTCATTAAATTCGTCAAAGAATCCTTCGACAGGTTCACCATTGCGGATATTATCTGCATAATTGGTCATGCGATTGTTAAAATCAGGATCAAATGATACATATACTTGATCAATATCCTGATCAACGGACTTAACTTGGTCAGATATCTTATTCTCAAGTGTTTCTCTTGTTTCTAAGTTTCGAACATTTTCTAGTGAGGCGGCGACATATGCATTATTGTCTGTAACAATTACATTAGCAGTATCCACTTCCTGCATATCTGTAATTTTGTCTGCAACCCGATCAGCTACTTCCATTGAATGGTTGATCTCATCCTCTGCATTGTTTACACGATTGCCTCCGTATAACCTGTAGTCTTCAAGCCCTGGATTTCCATTATCATTTACATTATAGGAGCGGGTATTATCATTATCTTCATTCGGTCGGTTATTCCGGTCGTTGTTTTCATAATTGACTCGAAGTGGTTCATTTAAATTTCTATCATCAAATGCAGTGTCATTCAAGTTATTGTTGTTGGCTCCGCACGCTGATAGCATCATAGCAGCAAAAGCTGTTCCGATTATTACTTTTTTGTTAATCAACATGATCACTCCTTCTAGTTTATATCTTTTTTAGAATGCGTAAAATACATATGGATATGTAAGATCATAAAGTGGGAGTTATAGGCAATCAGCACGTGGTTAGGAGTGATGAAATGAAGTATTTATATGTTGGCATGGGCGGGATGATTGGAAGTTCATTGCGCTATGGCCTTTCCTTCATGCCGTATAGTACGGTTCATTCATTTCCATTTGCAACTTTCTTTACCAACATTTTAGGATCACTGCTTTTAGGGGTACTTGTAGCAAATTCAAAAAGATTTCGAATTAAAGCGGAGTATCAACTTTTCTTTGGAACAGGCATCATCGGTTCTTTTACGACCTTGTCAGCTGTAAGTGCTGAAACAGCAAGGCTTCTAGTGGAAGGGAATTATTTGATTGGATTTATTTATGTTTTAAGCAGTATAATCAGCGGTTTTCTGGGAGCAGCTTTAGGATTGAAAATCAGATTTAAGCAAAAGGAGGAATCATAAAGGTGACATTCCTTCTTGTAGCTGCGGGGGGGTTTTTAGGGGCCATTTGCCGTTATGCTATAACTTTGTTTTTCGCAGACAAAACGAACCGGCATTTCCCTATGGGTACTTTCCTAGTCAATCTATTCGGCTCCTTTTTATTGGGGTTAGTGGTCGGGAGCAGTATGAATGGAGGTTTTTACGCATTTTCTGCCATTGGCTTCCTAGGCGGATTTACAACCTTTTCTACGCTTTCTGTCGAGCTTGTTGAGTTATTTAAAAGTGGAAAATATAAAGCGTTTTTCTTGTATTTAAGCTGTACCTATTTAGGTGGAATATGTACAGCATTTATTGGAATGTTGCTAATGGTAGCTTTTATAAAGATGTAAAAAAGCGCAGATAATTTCTGCGACAAAGTGGCCCGACAGAAGAGAAAAACAGAGTTGGCGGGCACTAAAGATGGGGGAAAGTGCCCGCAGAAGAGGAAACTTGTGGTGGGGGGCACAAAAGGTGTGTGAAAGTGCCCGTCAGAAGAGAAAACCAAGGCTGGGGGGCACTAAAGCTACGACAAAGTGCCCGTCAGAAGAGAAAACCAAGGCTGGGGGGCACTAAAGGTATGTGAAAGTGCCCGCCAGAGGAGAAAATCAAAGCTGGGGGGCACTAAAGCTGCGCTATTTTTACATCTGTTATACCTCTGTATTTACTATTCCTGCTGTTTCTTTCCTCTGCTGATAGAGCTTACGGCCTAACCATGACTGGAATATTAAGAAAATACCTCCGACCGTCCAATAAAGCGGCAACGCAGCAGGGGCATTAAGCGAAATAAAAACGATCATGATTGGGGAAAGAAGCCCCATAAACTTCATTTGCTGCTGTTGAGCAGCAGGTAAGCTTGCCTGTGAAAACTTGAATTGCAGAAAATAGACAACACCAGCTAATGCTGTAATCCATATATCTGATTGTCCGAGGTTAAACCAAAGAAATGAATGAGTAGCAATTTCTTCTGATCCACGTATGGCATAATAAAAGCCCATTAATATTGGCATCTGTATAAGCATAGGCAAACAGCCGATATTAAGCGGGTTTACACCGTGTTTTTGGTATAGCCCCATCATTTCCTGCTGCAGCTTTTGCTGTTCTTTCTGATTCTTGGTTGATTTTAGCTTTTTTTGTATTTGATCCATTTCAGGTTTTAGCAAATCCATTTTTTCTTTCATTACCTGCTGATTTTTAAATTGTTTCATCATCAGCGGCATTAATAGCAGTCGCACTGCTAGTGTAATAATGATAATGGCGATTCCGAAATTATCATTAAAAAACATGCCCACATAATGGATGGAAACAGCGAATGGGTTAACAAATACGGAATGAAAAAATCCTCCGTCACTTCCCTGAGACTGACAGCCAGCAAGCAGTGCTGCAGTCATGATAAGCATCATAAGCATTAATATCTTTTTGTTTAATTTCAAATTTGTTCAAGTCCCTTCTGTTTTTCATTTTAACTATTGAATCAGAGAGGGAGGTGTGATGCTGTATCGTCATTTGGCGCTTCTTTTTTGCGAATGCAAATGCAAAGAAAACGCAATTTATAATGAATGTTTAATGAATTACTGATCTTTAAAATATAATCTTCTATATGAAGAGAAAATTGCTTTTGAAATTTGTTTGGCTTTAAATGAATGGATTCGGCATTCCAAAGCCATACAAATTTAGCAGTAAAGGCGATGAATAAACTAGCATATAATGTGTAATGAGCATAGTTATTGCTCATTTCTAATAGAAAATCCGTCATTTATTCACCTCTTTTTTTTGCAGTCAGTTCGTTGTGGTACATACAAATTATACAGCAATTTGGGTATTATCACAATGGCAGCAGGCATATGCAAAGTAGCGTATCATGCTTTGTTCTATACAGAAATAAGTGACTCATTCGCTGCAAGAGTGATGGTAAATCAGTGCTTTCAGGAGGTTAAGTATCGTTCGACTTATTTTTTTATCATAGCTATTGGGGAAGTTTTCCTTATATAATTAAATGATGTCTTGCTTTTTGTTGAAAATTCAGCAATTTGGAAGGTCAAATAGGAAGAAGTGATGGAGTGTTTTGACTATTATTAAAAAGAAACAAGTTATAACAATAGCAAAAGTGATTTTTCCATTGATTGTATTAACCATTATTTATTTTGAAGCACAGGGAATTCTAAAAGATTTTGATTGGGGTCTGCTAAATTTGTATATGGACAGGCTATCGCCACAGCATATTGTCTATATTTTTGTCTTAGGGCTCGTCGCAATCTTTCCGATGTATTATTATGATGTTATTCTCTTAAGATTATTTCAGATTGATGTTTCAAATAAAAAACTGTTTTGGATGTCGCTGTCGGCAAACGCGTATTCAAATTTAGTTGGATTTGGCGGGATTGCAGGGGCAACATTGCGATCATTTTATTATCGAAAATATGTAGATGATCAAGTGCCATTTATTAAAGTCATAGCCAAGCTTTCCTTATTTTATTTAACTGGTCTATCCATTTTGTCTGCAATTCTAGTTGTATTCGATAGCCCTTTCTTAGAACAGTTACAATTTGCAAAGCTTGCTGTGATAGCTGTTGCTGCGTATACGCCTATATTGCTTGCCATTTTCTCCCTCCGCAAGAGCACTTGGAATCTGGACAATATGAAAAAGGCTTATCTTAGTGAGCTATTGCTTATCTCATTTTTTGAATGGCTTTTTGTTGTCATATGTATATGGGGAATTTCCAACGTTTTGGGTGTACATATTTCACTTCTTTCTATTTTGCCTATTGTAATATTATCCTCTTGTGTAGGAATTGTCAGTATGATCCCCGGTGGAATAGGTTCATTTGATTTTGTTTTCCTGCTAGGTATGGAATTTTACGGAGTACCGGCGGAATTATCTTTGTTAATCCTTCTTTTTTATCGTTTAAGTTATTATTTATTTCCTGCTCTTATTAGTACACCGTTTGTGCTTGCGGAAATGATACAGGATCGGCGCACGAAATCTTTATAAAATAAAAACAAGAAGGCTGCAATACTTTGGGAAGTGGAGGAGTTGTTATGGATCAAACTCATTATGAAATCATGCATGCTTATAAAAATGGGCTGCTGACGGGTGCAATGCCTTATTGGCTGGAAATGATTGTTTCAGCAGAAGAAATTACACAAAATTACGAATCTGTTGAAGCGGTGAATCACTTAAGCTCAGCACACCTTTTTGATTATGTCTTTCAAACTCTTGCTATTCTCGAAGACATTAAACAGGATCACGACGAGATTTATTATATGTTATCAACCGTTCTTGCATACAGTGAAATATCTAAAGGCGGGAGCTACATTCAAAGAAAAAGCTGGCGGGACCAAGGGTATCAGCTGGAAATTCACAATGAGGCTTCAGCGTATATATTCCAAGATACTGTTTATTATGAAAATCCGAGACGAAAGAATCTTACCTTCCAGCTGATCTTTACACATGGATTAATTGGACAGTACATTAGGGGAGAATCACGTCTTCAGTCAACAGCGGATTTAGTTTACAGCTTGAAAAATTTTTATAGTGATACCAGTATAAAAGAAATGCTGATGATCTTAAATGAGTGTATTATAAGGGCCGTTTCGGAAAAGATCTGGTCCGAAGTAAAAGAGGAAACTGCTCAGATCCTAGATCAATTAATAAATGGGGAAATTAAGCAAACCATTATGGAGCGCTTATGTAAGTTAACAGATGGGAAGTATGTGGACGAAGACATTAACCCCAAAATCCGTTTATTTATTGAACAAGCTGATATATGGTATGCCTCTGCTGCCTTACATGACTATTCTCTTTTGGATCTGCTGACGATCATGGAACTGGCAGCAGATCGGTCTTCTGAGTTGCTTGTTAGGCATATCCATTTCGGCAGGCTTATGGTGCAAATGCATTATGATTATAAAGGGTTTAAACATACTAATATTTATCGAAAGCGAGTCATCGAAAAGTATTTGTCAGAACATCGTCAATCCGGAAAGCCCGATGAGACACATGTATCATTTAAAGTCGATTATGATCAAAATGCACAATGCGTTTTTATTTCTTTTCAGTTTTCTGATGTTGGGGAGGCTTTAATTCGCTTTTGTGTAGAAGCGGAAAAGGTAGATCTGATGCATTCAAGGGCGACCATTATGTTATTCGACTTTTTTGGCCTAAGAAGAGACCCTTATGACCGTTTTCATAATGAGGAAGAATATTTAGCTAGTATGAACAATGCAGCAGATGATAAGCGGATCATTTTAGATTATTTAAAAGGCGACAGTATTGTAGATATCGGACCTGGCGGCGGTGTCATGCTTGATCTAATTGAAAGTGAAACAAACAAAAAAGAAATCATTGGAATTGATATCGCTGAAAATGTTATTGAAAATCTGCTGAAAAAAAAGAATGCCGAGAATCGCAAGTGGAAAGTCATGAAAGGTGATGCACTTCAATTAACACAAACCTTTTCCGCTGATTCTGTTGACACCATCATATTCTCTTCCATTTTACATGAATTATTTTCATATATCCCATTTAACGGCCATAAGTTTAACCACGAAGTGATCGCTGAGGCACTGCAGAGTGCATTTTCTGTTTTAAAGCCTGGAGGAAGGATCATTATCAGAGACGGGATTATGTCAGAAAATAAAGGTGAATTCAGGAAGATCCATTTTAAGAATGAAAAATGGATGAGTTATTTAGAGCAGTATGTGAAAGAGTTTAAAGGCAGAAAAATACTCTATGAACAAATCGCTAAAAATGAAGTGATAATGCCGATTAACGATAGTATGGAAGCACTGTACACCCTAACTTGGGGACCAGAAGCGTTCGCACATGAAGTGCAGGAGCAATTTGGCTACTTTACACCGTCAGAATACGATCAATTTATCAGGAAAACACTAGGAGAAGACGCGAACATTATTTGTTTGCAGCATTATTTACAAGATGGTTATACCATTCATTTACAAGATAAAATAAAGTATATGGATGAACTTGGAAAAGAAGTGCCTTTGCCAGATAGTACATGCTTGATTGTAATTGAAAAGAGAGAAACTAAATCCGAATGATCGCTTTATGTTGTATTTCATCGATTATTCTGTGATTTTGCCTAATAGGCATATTTTCCTCAGACTGCTTAAAATGTATGATACAATCCTTATATAAAGTGATTACATGAAAAGGAAAGAATATGTGGTAATGGCAAATAAACATGAAGAGATAACAATACAGAAACAACCATTTACAAAAATTTTAGCTGCAACAGTGAAAACAGGAATTATTAAATCAAACTTAATTCCTATGTTTGCTGGACTTACACTGGCAATATATACGTATGATTTAGATCTTATAGATCAAATCCCGAATATACTTTTTGCCCTTATTGGTTCAATTTTAGTGATGGGAGCAGCTGGTGCATTTAATAACCTGTATGATCGGGATATTGATGCCATAATGGAGAGAACGAAGCAAAGACCAACTGTAACCAATGAAATTTCGTTCTCCAAAGCATTGTGGCTGGCAATCATCATGACCATTGCTGGAGTCATTTCGCTGGCTCTAGCCTCACCGTTAGCTGCCATTATTGGCTTTGCAGGTTTGTTTTTATATGTTGTTCCTTATACTATGTGGAGCAAGCGCAGAACGGTTTATAATACGGAAATCGGCAGTCTGTCCGGAGCTACACCTCCGTTAATTGGCTGGGCTGCTATTAATCCAGAGATCACGCATCCTGCTGTATTAGGACTATTTATTATTACGATCATCTGGCAAATGCCGCATTTTTACGCAATTGGCATTCGCAGGCACGATGAATATAAAAGAGCTGGAGTGCCAATGCTTCCTGTTGTAAAAGGAATCAAACGAACTTATTGGCAAACGAATGCGTATTTAGTTTTATTAATTTTAACAAGCTTTTTGTTCAGCTCTTTAAGTATGGGGTTAACCCTTGTTTCTTTTTTGCTTGGAGGCGGCTGGCTGGCTTTAAGTATTTATGGCTATCATAAAATGGATCCAGAAAAATGGGCAAAAACCATGTTCATCTACTCACTTCTGCATATGACCATTTTGTTTTCAACCGTCATTGTCTATTCATTGGTGGGGACGATCTTTAATTTGTAATGGAAATTAAAATAAGCCAAAGCTCCGAATGGACGCTTTGGCTTCCTTTGTTTATTTAAGCAGATTTCTTTGCTGTATACTCTGTAGGCAGCAGGAGTTTGGCTGACTGCAGTCTTTTCCTTACTAAAACACCAATCCATGCAGCTAATGCAGCTTTAATTAGTCCGACAATGATAAAAGGTGTAAATCCGCCGGCAAGAGCAGCAAGCCAGGACATATCAGCTGCGATCTTTAACCAGACAGTACCGAAAACAAGAGCGATCAGCATACCGATTGTGTTTGCGATCATTGAGTGCAAAAAATTAAAGGCTGTCTTTTCCATATATAAACCCATGATGAAAACAGCTGGAATAAAGCCAATTAAATATCCGCCTGTTGGACCAATTATGGTAGAAAATCCACCTGAGAATTCCGCAAAAACAGGAACACCCGCAGCGCCAATCATTAAATATAGAAGAACAGAAAAAGTACCATATTTGGCTCCCAAGATGGTTGCTGCAAGTCCAATTGCCAGTGTTTGTCCTGTAATAGGAACGGGAGGGATGGGAATAACCATTTGTGCCATAACTCCAATTACAGCAGCAAATAAGGCGGTAACGATCATTGATCTAAGCTTAATTTGTTCATTATTCATATGTATCTCCCTTTCTATATATGTAAACTATAAACCTTTGTTAGTTTACATTATAAAGAAGAGGGATGATTTTAGTCAACTTATTTTTCATTAAGTTAACTGTTTAACTCCATAAATAATCACTTAACTCACCGCGAAATAAATTTGTATCGATATTGCATGTCTGTGCGTCAAGACCATATTGCCAGCCATAGACGAGTGATCCTTCAGGAGCTTCGGGATTGTATGCTGGTGCATTTTCCTCTGTCGTAATTCCTTCCTGTGGAGAAGCAGTCCAAAGAATTAAGTCATTTTGCAATTCAGCATTATTTTCAGCTGCTGCAGTATATTCTGTAAATAATGCCTGTTCTGAATCGAATACTCCATAAACACCAGGCACATAAGATGATTCACTCATTCCCTCATAAAATCCTTGGATAAATTCTGCATCAACGGGATAGTTAGGCTCAATATCAGCAAAAATAGCTACTCCTTCTGGTATGCCTAACTGCTGAGCTTCTTCAATTGCTTGTCTTGCTTCATTTTGTCCATTTTCATAGCCTGTTGCATCGGTAAAGTGGTTCCAAATAACAAGGATCTCTATGCCTTCATTTTGAAGAAGCTGAACCTCTTCAGAAGTTAGACCAGCTGATACACCTTCCTTTTCCCCTAAATATCGGCCCCAGATTGCTGGGTCACCAAAATTTTCACGTACACAGGAAAGCAAGTCGTTTGTGGTTAGACTTGCTGAATCTACACCCCAAACGACCTCTTCACTTTCATTGCCATTTCCGCTGGCATTTTGGTCGCTGCTTTGATCAGAGTTTTCTCCGCTCGAATTCTGATCGTTTCCAGCTTCATTATTGTCATCTGAGCTAGAATCTTCATTTGTTGAAGCACCATCAGTATTGTTTGTAACATCATTCTGAACGTTAACATCCACATTGACATTGATATTGTTTGTTATATTGTTATCAATTGAATTGTTGTTTCCGTTCTTTATTTGATTATTGATTGAATTAGTAATATCGGCATTATCACTATTTACATCGTTCTCAACATTATTGGTAACGCCGCTTTCTCCGCCGCTGGATGAATTAGCGTCTTCCGTTTCATTTGCATGTGTATCTCCGCTTGGATTTACTTCCTTACTGTCAATAAAAGAAAATAGAAATATAGACAAAACCGCCGCAGCAAATGCTGTGATGGCATAAGATAGCCATTTTTTTCGATTCAATGTTCCTTGCCTCCTTCGGCATATAGTTGTTGTCGATCCTTTGTGAGGTAGGTCCATACATCCTATGCAGTAAGAGAGTCAGCCGTGAAAAAGCAAAAAATGTGAGTAAGAGAAAAAAAATAGGGAAAATAAAGTAAAAGACTTTCATTAAAGTAGAAGTTTGCATATAATAAAATTAACAATTAACATTTTGTTAAAAGTAAGGCGGTGACGTTTTTACAGTTGAATAACAAACATAAATATCGTACACCTGATGGCTATACGGCCGACATTGCTGTCTTCACGATTGTGACTGAAAAGAGAGAAGTCTTTAAACCTCCTATTATGTCATTAAAAATTATGCTGATTAAGCGCAGCGAATTGACTGCTGAAGGAACAGCTAATATTGAAGCAGGAAAGTGGGCACTGCCTGGAGGATTTGTGAAAGAAAGTGAAAATGGTCTCGAAGCGGCTAGAAGAGAACTAATGGAAGAGACAGGTATTCAAGATATTCATATGAAGCACTTTGCTGTGTTTGATCAGCCTGGACGGGACCCGCGCGGATGGATCCTTTCAAACGCCTTCTACGCTCTAGTGCCTGAACATTTATTAAAAAGCCGGCAAGCAAATGATGATGCGGCAGCTGTTGCCCTTTTCTCTGTTAACGAGGTGCTGCAATCGGAATTAGCTTTTGATCACCTGGAAATAATCAAACAAGCACTTGAAATGGTTACTAAGGTTATGCTTCAGACAACCGCAGCCAAAAATTATCTGCCAGAAGAGTTCACATATTCAGAGCTCCAAGCTGTGCTGTCAACGGTCACTGATGATTCAGCCATCTTAAATGAACAATCGTTTGCTAGAAAGATTAAGACATTGCCATTTATTGAATTAGCAGAGGGAAAAACAACACAGCGGACATCCAAAAAAGGAACAAAGCTTTATCGCTTTATTGATATGGATATCGTAAACCCGATCTATACCGCCAGATATTGATGAGGAGGAATCAGCGTGAAGAAAGCTTTAATAGTGATTGACTACACGAATGATTTTGTTACCGGGGCATTGCCGTGCGGGGAACCTGCTATCAAGATTGAAGATACAATCACTTCACTAACGGAAGAATTTATACATGCAGGCGATCCAGTTTTTTTCGCCATTGATTTGCATCATGAAGGAGATTCTTTTCACCCAGAAACTGCATTATATCCCCCGCACAATATTGCTGGAACTGAGGGAAGAAATCTATATGGGAAGCTTGCAGATGTGTATAAGAAATACAAGTTGGAAAACCATGTAATATGGAAAGATAAAACAAGGTATAGTGCATTTGCCGGTACAAACATTGAATTGCTGCTGCGGGAAAGAGGCATTGAAGAATTGCATCTTGTTGGAGTCTGCACGGATATTTGTGTGCTTCATACAGCTGTTGACGCCTATAACAAGGGATTTAAGATGACGATTCACAGTGATGCAGTTGCGAGCTTTAATGAAGCAGGACATGAGTGGGCACTTTCCCATTTTAAAAATACTTTAAATGCGAACATAATCTAATAGGAGAAGGTGAGTCACCATGGGTACAATTTATGAAGATGATAGCTTAGGACTGCACACGGATCTCTACCAAATCAATATGGCATACACATATTGGCAGGACGGCATTCATGAAAATAAAGCTGTATTTGATCTCTTTTTTCGCAAGCTGCCTTTTGGAAATGGGTATGGCATTTTTGCAGGTCTGGAGAGAGTGATTGAATATCTGCAAGGTTTTTCATTTTCAGGCAGTGATATTCAATTTTTACGTAAACAATTGCACTATCCTGAAGACTTTCTCACGTATTTAAGTGAATTGCGTTTTACAGGTACATTAAAAAGCATGGAAGAGGGAGAATTGGTTTTTGGCAATGTGCCGATTTTAAGGGTGGAGGCATCCCTGGCAGAAGCTCAATTGATTGAAACAGCTCTCTTAAACATTATTAATTATCAAACATTGATCGCAACAAAAGCGGCAAGAATTAAAGAGGTTGTTGGAGATGAAGTTGCCATGGAATATGGATCTCGCCGCGCCCAAGAGCTTGATGCTGCAATTTGGGGCACTAGAGCAGCTTTTATCGGCGGATTTCAGGCTACATCTAATGTAAGAGCTGGGAAAAAATTTGGCATCCCAGTAGCTGGTACTCATGCTCATTCTCTCGTTCAGGCATATGGAGATGAATATATAGCCTTTCATAAATATGCAGAGAGTCATACTGATTGTGTTTTTTTAGTAGATACTTATAACACCTTGCGATCGGGCGTTCCTAATGCTATTAAAGTGGCCAAAGAGCTTGGAAATAAGATCCGTTTTAAAGGAATTCGACTAGACAGCGGCGACTTAGCTTATCTATCGAAGGAAGCGCGCAAGATGCTTGATGATGCTGGGTTCACGGATACAAAAATCATTGCATCTAATGACCTTGATGAGTATACCATTATGAATTTAAAGGCTCAAGGTGCTAAAATTGATATATGGGGAATCGGGACAAAGCTAATCACTGGCTATGATCAGCCTGCATTGGGAGCAGTATATAAGCTAGTCAGTATTGAAAGAGACGGCGAAATGACCGATACCATTAAAATTAGTGCAAATCCTGAAAAAGTATCCACACCAGGACTTAAAAAAGTTTACCGAATCATCAATAAGGCAAATGATAAATCAGAAGGCGATTATATTGCCCTTGATCATGAAAGTCCGCAGCAGGAGGAACGGTTGAAGATGTTCCATCCAGTTCACACGTATATTAGTAAATTTGTGACAAATTTCGAAGCAAAAGAACTACATGTACAAGTTTATACAAACGGCGAGCTAACCTACCTTAAGCCGAAGATTGAGGAAATTCAGCAAAAAGTAAAAACAAATCTCAATCTGCTCTGGGATGAATATCGCCGTGCGCTAAATCCGGAAGAATATCCTGTTGATCTAAGTCCTATGTGCTGGGAAAACAAAATGAGTCATATTGCCAGTATTAAAGAGAAAGTAAAACAAAATGAAAAATAGAGAGGATGCTGCAAAAATGAGCTTGCAATCTGAAATTATTTCAGCATTAAATGTAAAACCGGAAATTAACCCAAAAGAAGAAATTTCAAGCCGAATTCAATTTCTGAAAGATTATCTGAAAAAAACAAACGCAAAAGGTTATGTACTTGGCATTAGCGGGGGGCAGGATTCTTCTTTAGCCGGACGCCTTGCTCAGTTAGCTGTTGAAGAACTCCGTTCAGAAGGATATGATGCTACCTTTGCAGCAATCCGGCTTCCTTATGGTACACAACGGGATGAAGAAGACGCACAGCGGGCATTAGACTTTATTAAGGGAGATCAAGAATTTTCATTTAATATTAAAACAGCAGTGGATGCTGTTCAAGAAACATATAATTCTTCTGCAGGTGAAGATGTGCTTAAGGATTATCATAAAGGCAATGTAAAGGCAAGAATGAGAATGATCGCACAATATGTTTTTGGCGGACAAAAAAACTTGCTTGTCATTGGAACAGATCATGCCGCAGAAGCTGTCACTGGCTTCTTTACAAAGTATGGTGATGGCGGAGCGGATGTTCTTCCTTTAACAGGCTTATCCAAAAGGCAAGGAAAACAGCTGCTTCAAGAGCTGGGAGCGGAAGAGAGAATTTATCTAAAAGTTCCAACAGCTGATTTACTTGATCAAAAGCCTGGTCAGGCAGATGAAACAGAGCTTGGAATTTCTTATGACCAGCTGGACGATTATTTGGAAGGCAAAACAGTTCCAGCAGATGTTGCAGAAAAAATTGAAAAACGCTATATGATGACAGAGCATAAACGTCAAGTGCCAGCTTCTATGTTTGATGCATGGTGGAAATAAGAAACATGCTGTTGCGTAATGCAGCAGATCATGAAAACCCAAACGATAAGAAGAAAATATTTCTTCTTACAAATCGTTTGGGTTTTTTATATAAAGAATCTTAAAAAATGGAGCAGAGTAAGAGAACAAATAAGTGTAACAGGTTTATGACAAAGAATTCAGGTTATAGTGAAATATCCGTAACATTTTAAGCGATATTACGTCAAATAGAGAAAGAAAGATTTTATATTGAAATCATTTTGTAACAATTTTGAAATATTTATAGAAAAAAATGTAACTTTTCTTTTTGTTGCATCGTCTAATAAGTAAAATATCAAAAGATAAAAGGAGTGTATGATTTTGAAGAAGAAATGGATTTCTATTTTAGTAGCTGCTATGTTCTTTTTTGCTACCGGAGCATTTTATTATGGAGGCAAACCAGATGATGCTTCAGCGAACGAAGAGCAAGTAAAAGAGGAGATTAAAAGTGAATTTCAGGACGATGTGACTGTAGCTGAAGATGAAGAAACGGATTCTGAGAATGAAATAAACTCGAAAGCTCCTAGTGATGCAGCAGAACCAGTAAAAGAAGAAGTTGATCAAGGATCCAAAACAGAGCCAGCACAAGTTGGAAAGCAAGAAGAAAAGACGGACATCGAGGATAAAAAGCCTGAGACCATTGTATCTGAAGATGGGTACACTTATCATTTAATTGAAGACAAAACGAAATATAGCAATCTTGTAGAATTGATTGATTTAGCTGCAAGTTTTAATCTATCTTTATATGGTATTGATGGTTCTGATGTCTTTGCGCTTATTAAGGATGGCAAGGTAATCGGCGGGTTATCAACAGGCAGTTTATCTATTGATCCGGAGTATAAAAGCTTTGCCATTCAAAAACACAGCTTTTATAAGGATAAAGGGCTAGAAGAAAATATTGATCTTGCCATTCGTACCGGTGCTAGTATTACTGTTAACTTTGAGGAATATACTGGATATCATATTCAATATAAAGATGGAACAATTATTATCAATCATTGATTATATTGGCTTTCATTAATTATTTATAAAAAGGATTGGGAAATCTTCATAGTATAGTTGTTTAGGTATTTAACCAAGCCGGTTCCACTGCACTGCGGACCCTCGCTTTCAGTGGGGAGGAAGCTGAGCCTACTCGGCATCTTACCATTTTCTCTATTGCCCACAGGCGTCGTATGTTCTCCGCTCCATTTCACACATAAAAAAATATACCTTATAATAACAATAAAAAACCGACTGGTTAGAAAGATTTACTTCCTAATCGGTCGGTTCTTCTTTTGCCATGTTTAATACTGTATCCCAGCCTGCTGGTATGAGTATTTAGTATTGTGTTGTTAGCAGCTGGTAAGCCCATTCGGCAGTTTCTTCACTAGGTGGTTCAATATCCTTTAAAGGATAATCGAGTCCAAGAGCCTCCCATTTATAGACGCCAAGTTTATGATAAGGCAATACCTCTACCTTTTTTACGTTATTTAATGTGCTAATAAAGCGGCCTAATTGAATCAAGTCTTCTTCAGAGTCAGATATAGTTGGAACAAGCACATGCCGAACCCAAACAGGGATATTTTGTTCTGATAAGAATTTGGCAAAAGTCAGGATATGTTCGTTCGTTAATCCTGTTAATTTCTTATGTTTTTCTTTATCAATATGCTTTAAATCAAGCAATATTAAATCGGTGTATTTCAGTACTTCTTTTAATTGACTTTGAAAATGAGGGGAGTTGGAATAACAGCCTCCTGAAGAGTCAATCGTCGTATGAATCCCAAGTTTCTTGCATTCTTTGAATAATTCAATTAAAAAGGGGAGCTGCAATAAAGGTTCTCCGCCGCTGACTGTAATCCCTCCACCTGATGACTCAATAAAAGGAAGGTATGTTTTTAAATCAGCAATGATTTCGGAAACAGACATTTGTTTACCTGTACCAATTTCCCAAGTATCTGCGTTATGACAGAACTGGCAGCGCAGAAGGCACCCCTGCGTAAAAATGACGTATCGAATGCCTGGTCCATCAACTGTTCCAAAAGTTTCTATTGAATGTATATTTCCGTTCATTGTGATCTTCCTTTCATAATTCAAGAGTATAGAAGGGGAGAAATCAGCAATAGCTGATTTCTCATTAAATTAGATTAGCGAGCGCCTTCCGCATTTCGTGTTGTCCAGTTGCAGGCGCTAGGGACTCGAGGTCTTAAGCCAATCCAGTCAAAAGGTCAAAGAACGACCTTCCGCCTGGCTCGTCTTAAGCTTGTCGTCCCTGGGCAAGCGCCTTCCGCATTTCGTGTTGTCCAGCTGCAGGCGCTAGGGACTCGAGGTCTTAAGCCAATCTGTCCAGAAGGTTAAAGAACAACCTTCTAGCCATCTTGTCTTAAGCTTGTCGGGGCTGGGCAAGGCGCTTTCGCTTTTCGTGTTGTCCAGCTGCAGGCGCTAGGGACTCGAGGTCTTAAGCCAATCCAGTCAAAAGGTCAAAGAACGACCTTCCGTCTGGCTCGTCTTAAGCTTGTCGTCCCTGGGCAAGCGCCTTCCGCATTTCTTGTTACATTGTTTCGTGGAAGGTTCTGTTGATTACGTCTAGTTGCTGTTCTTTTGTTAGTTTAATAAAGTTTACTGCGTATCCTGAGACGCGAATGGTTAGCTGCGGGTATTCTTCAGGGTGTTCCATAGCGTCTAGTAGTGTTTCTCTGTTAAATACGTTAACGTTTAAATGGTGGCCTTCTTTAATGGAATACCCATCAAGGATGGAAACAAGGTTGCTCTTTCTTGATTCATCATCTTTGCCAAGTGCTTTAGGTACGATTGAGAAGGTATTAGAGATACCATCCTGTGCGTAATCGTAAGGAAGTTTTGCTACAGATGATAGAGAAGCAAGTGTTCCTTTACGGTCACGGCCATGCATTGGGTTAGCACCTGGTGCAAATGGTTCACCAGCACGGCGGCCATCAGGTGTGTTGCCAGTCTTCTTACCATAAACAACATTAGAAGTAATGGTTAAGATGGACATTGTATGCAATGAATTGCGGTATGTCTGGTGTTTGCGAAGTTTTGTCATGAAAGTTTCTACAATATCAACCGCGATGCTGTCTACACGATCATCGTTGTTTCCGTATTGTGGATATTCACCTTCTGTTTCAAAATCAACAGCCACTCCATTTTCATCACGGATTACTTTAACTTTTGCATGTTTAATGGCACTTAATGAATCAGCTACAACACTCAATCCAGCGATACCTGTTGCCATTGTGCGAAGAATTTCTGTATCATGTAATGCCATTTCAATTCGCTCATAGCTGTATTTGTCATGCATGTAATGAATTACATTTAAAGTGTTGATATATAATCCTGCCAGCCACTCCATAACATTATCAAACTTTTGCATTACTTCTTCATAATCAAGTACATCAGAAGTAATCGGAGAGAAGGTAGGAGCTACCTGGATTTTCAGTTTTTCATCTACACCGCCGTTAATTGCATATAACAAGGCTTTAGCAAGGTTGGCGCGTGCACCGAAGAATTGCATTTGTTTGCCGATTTCCATTGCGGATACACAGCATGCAATTCCATAATCATCGCCATATTCTGGTCGCATGATGTCATCATTTTCGTATTGGATAGAACTCGTATCAATTGACATCATCGCACAATATTTCTTAAATCCTTCAGGAAGATCTTTGGACCATAGTACAGTTAAATTTGGCTCTGGTGCTGGTCCAAGATTCTTTAATGTATGAAGGAAACGGAATGAGTTTTTTGTTACAAGCGGACGGCCGTCAATTGCCATACCGCCGATTGATTCAGTTACCCAAGTTGGATCACCGCTGAATAGATCGTTATAATCAGGTGTACGGGCAAATTTTACTAAACGAAGCTTCATGATGAAATGATCCACAATTTCTTGTGCTTCGACTTCAGTAAGCGTTCCATTCTCGATATCTCTTTCAATATAAATATCAAGGAATGTAGATACACGTCCAAGACTCATTGCTGCACCATTTTGTTCTTTTATGGCAGCAAGGTAACCAAAGTATAGCCATTGGAATGCTTCTGCAGCATTGTTAGCAGGTTCTGAAATGTCGAAGCCATAACTTGCCGCAAGCTGTTTTAATTCATTAAGAGCTCGCACTTGCTCTGAAAGCTCCTCGCGAAGACGGATTGTTTCTTCAGACATTACGCTGCTTGTATTTTTGATATCTTCTTTCTTAGCCTCAATTAAGCGATTAACTCCATATAAAGCTACACGTCTATAGTCACCAATGATTCTTCCGCGGCCATAAGCATCTGGAAGTCCGGTAATAATTGCTGCTTTTCTAGCTAATTTCATTTCATCTGAATAAGCATCAAATACACCTTGATTGTGTGTTTTGCGGAAATCTGTGAAGATTTTTTCCATTTCTTTGCTTGCTTCAAATCCATACGATTCACAAGCTTGAACGGCCATGCGCACACCGCCAAATGGCTGCAGTGAACGTTTGAAAGGTTTGTCAGTTTGAACACCAACTACTTTTTCTAAATCCTTGTTTAAATATCCAGGACCATGAGAAGTAATGGTTGAGACAATTTCAGTATCCATGTCAAGGACACCGCCATTTTCTCTCTCCTGTTTTGTAAGATCCATAACTTGTTCCCATAATCGGTCAGTTCCTTCTGTTGAACTTACTAAGAAGGATTCATCTCCATCATAAGGTTTAAAATTCTGAAGAATAAAATCGCGAACATTCACTTCTTTATTCCATTTGCCGTCTGTAAAACCATTCCATTGTTTCATTATCAAGTCACCTCTGTAAATATGATTTAAATATCTTATAACAGTTGATACAACTTAACTACAATTTGAGTATAACAGACTTATTGTGAAAAGAATCACAATAATTATGAACGTATTGTGAACACTTGGTAAATAAGGATTCTTTTCGATGTTTACAACATGTTCGTAGTGTTAAGTGTTCATCTGTACTATATTATTAGGTGGGGAATGGTGATCTGTTATATATAGTAATCTATGGGGCGTTTTTATGAAAATAGGCAACTTCGGCAACATTTACCGCTATTTAAATAGCAATTTATCTGTTTTAATTAAGACTATGAAAAAACTACTTTTAACTTTCATGTTGTCCGTTACTCTAGTCTTTGGATTTTATAGCTCAGCATCTGCAGCATCTGTTCACAGCGTTCAGACAGGAGATACAATGTGGAAGATTGCTCTAAAATATCAGGTAGGAGTTTCTGAGATTATTAGTGCAAATCCATCTGTTTCTAATCCTAATATGATTTATCCTGGACAAAAGCTTAACATTCCAGCTTTAGCGGCTTCAACGCTAACTGTTGAAGAAGAAGTTGTACAGCTTGTAAATCAAGAAAGAGCAAAATATGGCTTAAAGCCATTAACCTCAAATTGGGAAGTTGCAAGAGTTGCAAGATACAAATCTCAGGACATGATTAATAAAAACTACTTTGATCATAATTCTCCTACGTATGGTACACCATTCCAAATGATGAAGAATTTTGGAATTACCTATAAAACGGCAGGTGAAAATATCGCGGCAGGTCAAACGACAGCACAAGCTGTTGTTAAGGCGTGGATGAATAGTGAAGGACACCGCAAAAATATTCTATCTTCAAGCTACACTCAAATTGGTGTCGGTTATGTAAAAGGCGGATCTTATGGCCACTACTGGACACAAATGTTTATTTCAAAATAAAAAATCGTTCATTAAAAAGGATGTCCAATGACTATTCAGGACATCCTTTTTTTGCATATCTAAAAACTGGGAATGAGAAGCATCGAATGATTAGGGAAAGCAGCAAATTGAAGTCAATATGTCTGTGGAAGAATCAAACTAAGCCGTTGCTTAAGTCTTGCCCATCATATAACACTTTTTAGAAATAAGCCTATTTGTTAATCTACAACAATATAAGCAATCATCGTACCATGATTTTCATGGTGAGAATGAACATCGCATACAAGCTTATATGTTCCTTCTTTAGAAAAATTCAGTGGAACGACCGTTTCTTCACCCTTTTTAACAACACCTTTAATGTCAGTTCCTTCGATATAAAAAGGATGCTCACTGCCGTTTACCCCTAAGATCTTTAAATTCACATTTTCCCCTTTTTCAAGAAAAATTGTACCAGGATCCCAGCGATAAACCTCCATTTCCTTTCCATCAGCAGTAGTAGTTGTAAATTCTCCAGTCACCATGTGGATGTCTCTAACATTCTCCCCGGCAGCAGGATTAAATGCTGTAACATTTTCAGATTTTGTGTAAATAACAGCAGCTGCACTTGCAATCACAGTTAACACGGCTAGAAACAAAAAAATGGTTCTCTTCTTTAAAACAAAAAATGTCATCCGTTTTTCTCCCCTCAAATATGTTTGTTCATTATAAAGGTATGCGTATTGTATAGGGGAACTTGTCTACTTTTCCGTTTTTTCTCAATAAAATTTTATAACCTATCTGTACCCGCGATTAGGATTAAAAATCTATAGACAAAAAGAGGGAAAAGTGTAAAAATTTAATTAAATTCATACTCTAATTGCAAGATCCATTTCATACTGATGTATACCTATAGAAAATGGGGGAGATATAATGGAATTTTTGATTGTTATTTTAATAATGGTGTTGTTTGTTGTAGGGATTACCGCTGCTAACAAATCGAAAAATCGCGGTTTGTCATTAAAGAATACACCTTTACCCGATGATTTAGGTCTGCAAATCGAAGCTGCTTTAGCTATCGAGAAAAAATTAGAGCAAACTCTGCCATTCTCATATGAAGAAAATGTGCTAAATAGAGTATTACATGAATATCCAAAAACAACTTCTTTTGAAGTGGATTGGGCTATTTATGAGTTAAAAAGATATTTTGTCATGAATGCGATATTAAAATCTGTTCCAATGTTTAGTGCTAAGGCGGATGAGGTTTGGCATGAAATGCTGATGTTTACCAGGGAATATCAGCAATTTTCCAATCAATTTTATGGTGGTTATTTGCATCACGCACCAAACCTGGATGCTGAACCAATTCCTGGGAAGCGAGCATTTTTTGACTGGGTATATATAAGTTTATTTAAAGTTGAAGAAAACAGTAAGATTATTTGGGGTGGTTTCCTTAAAAATGCAATAAAACAAGAAATTCTAGAGGATTTTTACCATCTGGATGAAAGAGCTTTATTGGATAAATATTTTAAAGCTGGCGATGAGTTTATGGATGTTAAGATGTATTTAATCCATAAAATGAAAGATGATATGATAGATGCAAAAAGGCTTAAGGACAATGGGGATGTTTTTACTCTCGACAAAGGAACATCCAATTCCCAAGTATATATGTATGCTAGTAGTGCGGTCATCTTTTACTCCCTTTATGAGCCAGACCTTTTTGAAGAGCATATGAATGAGTTGTTGCCTAAAGAAATGACGAAGGACCATTATTCCGGAGGATCCTCTTGTTCAGGTTTTGGCTGCAGCAGTTCTTCTGATTCCGATAGCGGCGGCGGGGGAGGTTCAAGCTGTTCAAGCTGTGGCGGAGGAGGCTGCAGCAGTTAAAAAATTAGTCGTTAAGTAATGGGAGTAAATTCTTAGAAACTTTCATTTTTTTCAAAAAAAGGAAGAAACATTTCATTTTATTAACAATTTTATATCAATGATAAATCACAAACAATATTTTGGTACAATCTATTATGGTTAAAGGCTAAGTATTGGATGTGTTATACTGTGAAAAAAACTTTTTGTGCTGTACTAGTATCGTTCATGATTATTACGTTTTCAAATTCAGTTTACGCAGAAACCGAGAGCATTGCAGAAGAACCAGAGAATCCAGAAATTGTTAGTGAAGCAGCTATTTTGATGGATTCTGATACGGGTGCTATACTTTATGAAAAAAATGCACAGGAAAAAATGGTTCCGGCCAGCTTAACTAAAATAGCAACAGCTATATATGCGATTGAAAACGAAGAATTAACAGATATCGTGATTGTTAGTGAATCTGCAAGAAATGTTGTTGGTACTCGTGTTTATCTCGAAGCAGGGGAACAAGTATCACTTTTGAAGCTTCTGCAGGGAATGCTCATTAACTCGGGCAATGACGCGGCATGGGCAATTGCAGAATATACAGACGGAAATATCGAGCGGTTTTCAGAACACGTAAATGAATATTTAAAAGAAAAAGTTGGAGTAAAGAATACGCATTTTACAAATCCTCATGGTTTATATGAAGAAGATCACTATACCACGGCAGAGGATTTAGCACTTATTACGAATTATGCCATGCAAAATGAAACATTTCGCCGAATTTTTGGTGAAACAGAATTACCATGGAATGGTGAGTCTTGGGATACTACCCTCTATACCCACCATTTAATGCTTTTAAGTCAGTATCCGTATGAATGGGTGACTGGCGGAAAAACCGGGTTTGTGAATGAAGCCAAGCAAACATTAGCGACCACGGCTTCTAAAGGATCCTTGAATTTAACTGCCATTACATTAAAAGCTGACTTTAAACGTGATATCTATCAAGATACAATTAAGATGTTTGATTATGGGTTTAATACGTATGTACATGATGTAATTGATCAGAATGAAGTGTATCAGGATAAAGAAAACAAGTATACAACAAACGGACAAAATATTGAAGTTACCGTTCCGTTCAATAATGAGTATAGAGAAGAATTATCAGACGATGGAGAATTACGATTTTTCAATGAGGATGGTACGTATGTGCAGTCCATTCAGCTTCACCTTAAACCATCTGAAGAGAATATATCTCAACACTTAAAAAGTGCAGCACCACCACCCCCTGAAGAGGAGCCTAGCCAGAAAAACTGGATAGTGAACTCCATATTGGCTGCCGGAATGCTGGTAATGGCCGTTTTTGGATATAGAAGAATAAGAAGCCGATAAAACAAAAATGCGAGAATTGCTTAACGAGCAGTTCTCGCATTTTTTAGTTAGAAATCTAAGAGGTATACATGTTCCAAACGAATAAAAACAGAACACTGAAGAATGATAAGTATGGAGGTGGTATGAATGGGAAAGCGAAAAAAGGATGCTTCAAAGACTGGATTAAGTTCACCTGAGGTAAAAGGACAAGGAACAACAGAAACAGAAACTGGCGTTAGTTCCTCATCAGCTCGTCATAAAAATAAAAAGCACTGAAAAAAAGAGTCAGCCTCCCTAAGCTGACTCCTTCAAAATTATTTATACATCCCCGCTACTTTCTTTTGCAATTCATGATCTTCGAGGTATTCATCATAAGTCATTTGCTTGTCAATGATTCCAGCAGGTGTTAGTTCAATAATACGGTTTGCAATGGTTTGAATAAATTGATGGTCATGAGAAGCAAAAATCATCGACCCTTTAAAATTAATTAAACCATTATTTAACGCAGTAATAGATTCTAGGTCAAGGTGATTTGTAGGCTCGTCAAGAAGCAGGACATTGGAACCGCTGAGCATCATTTTTGAAAGCATGCAGCGAACTTTTTCCCCTCCGGACAGAACTTTAGCGTTCTTCAATACTTCTTCACCAGAAAAGAGCATTCTGCCTAAGAAACCGCGCAGGAAGCTTTCACTTTGATCATTTGGTGAAAATTGACGCAGCCAATCAACTAGGTTCACATCACTATTTTCAAAATACTGCGAGTTATCACTTGGAAAATAAGATTGTGATGTAGTCACACCCCACTTATAAGTACCTTCATCAGGCTCCATTTCTCCTGCAAGGATTTTAAAGAGGGTTGTTTTTGCTAATTCGTTTGTGCCGACTAAGGCAATTTTATCGTCTTTATTCATAATAAAGCTAATGTTATCAAGTACTTTGACACCATCAATCGTTTTGCTGATTCCATCGACACGAAGAAGGTCGTTCCCAATTTCGCGGTCAGGTGTGAAACCTACAAAAGGATAACGGCGAGATGATGGTCTAATATCATCTAATGTAATTTTATCTAACAGCTTCTTACGGGAAGTAGCTTGTTTCGATTTTGACGCATTAGCACTGAAACGAGCAATAAAGTTTTGCAGTTCTTTTATTTTTTCTTCCTTCTTTTTGTTCGCATCAGAAGCCATTCTTTGTGCAAGCTGGCTAGATTCGTACCAGAAATCATAGTTCCCTACATAAATCTGAATTTTTCCGAAATCTAAATCGGCAATATGCGTACATACCTTATTTAAGAAATGACGGTCATGGGATACAACAATAACTGTATTCTCAAAATTAATTAAGAATTCTTCAAGCCATTGAATCGCTTTAATATCCAAATGGTTTGTAGGCTCGTCAAGAAGCAGCACATCTGGCTTCCCAAATAAAGCTTGAGCGAGAAGAACCTTTACCTTCTCCGAACCAGAAAGATCAGCCATTGTCTTTGTATGAAGTTCTTCTTCAATCCCTAATCCTTTTAAAAGAATTGCCGCTTCAGACTCTGCTTCCCATCCATTAAGTTCGGCGAATTCACCTTCAAGCTCAGCTGCTTTCATACCATCCTCGTCTGTAAAGTCAGCTTTCATGTAAATTGCGTCCTTCTCCTGCATAACCTCGTATAAGCGAGCATGACCCATAATGACGGTTTTTAAAACTTCGTGTTCTTCGTATTCAAAATGGTTTTGCTTCAAAACTGCCAGACGCTCGCCTGGTCCCAATGAAACCTGACCAGTTTGGGATTCAATCTCACCAGAAACAATTTTTAAAAAGGTAGATTTTCCCGCACCATTTGCTCCGATCAAACCGTAGCAGTTCCCAGGTGTAAATTTAATATTAACGTCTTCAAAAAGCTTACGATCTCCATAACGAAGACTGACATTGCTAACACTTAACATTTATTTAAATTCCTCCAAATGTACATAATCTCTAGAATTATAACATTTACAGTGCAGATTATAAAGGAATTAAGAAAATCGCGGAGAATATGTTTAAGGCAGAACGTTTATATAAACACCAGCAGGGAAAATAGAGAAAAAAGAAAAACAGAAAAAAGAACAACTTTTTTAAAATTGTTCATAGTTTTTTCATAATTATCCTGTACAATGAATTTATAAACGGCAGGTAAGAAGGAGAGTATGTCAAATGGCCAAAAAGCAGCTCGTAGAATTAGTTAATCGATTAAAAAAGTCGGGTATTAAAGTTAGCTTTACTAAGCCAAGAACTCAAGCGATTTTGTCCTTACATGCAAGTAAATCATTGCCTACTGCCTCGAATTAAACATTGTACTTGTTATTATGACAAAATGCTGGAGCTGGCTCCATTTAAGATTGGCGCCGTTGAAGTATTGTATGAAGTGGCGCCTTGTGATCTACATAATAAATGATAAATAAAAAAGCGAGTGCATAAGCATTCGCTTTTTTACTGTTATAGCATCAAATTAAATTTCTTTCATAATTTTTGTGTATACATCTTCTTTGCTGAATTCTTCGCCCATTGGAAATTTCTTTAGATAGCGGTTATTTTCATCTAAGAGATAGACAAAGGTGCTATGAACAAAGAAACCATCTCCTGGATCTCGATATTGAAATTTGAAGGTGTTTGCCAGATCAAGTATTTCTTGCTGATCTTGCTTCATATCTTCCTGATCACCAGTAAGCATAATCCAGTTTCCATCATCTTCAATTTCAAAGGTATTCATATAATTTTTCATTATTTCAGGTGTGTCACGATAGGGGTCAATCGTAATGGTAAGAAACTGAACATTTTCCCCAAATACACCTTCTTTTTGTAAGTCACTTTTCAATAAATTCATTTTTTGCGTAGTTGTCGGACAAATATCAGGACAATGAGTATACATGAATTCCACTAGCTTTAATTTCTTATCCGACTGGGCAAAATCATATGTTTCTCCATTCATGGTCACAAGGGTTGTGTTTTCTGGAATTGTCGCCATATGATCGCGAATGATAAAAAATGAAATGCCCGCAGTAATGCCCACTGCTACAATTAAGCTGCAAATAATATAGATCTTTCTCATTCTTTCCCCTCCCACTATTAAGATAATGAATACCGTAAAAAATTCCTATGGATAATATGTGAACACGCTAATAAAGTGACAATTGTGTGAAAAGTCACTTTGTTTATATAGGTAGAGGGCAGATAAAAACAAAAGAGACTCGGACAAATGTCATGGTTTGGTATTTAACCAAGCCCGTTCCACCAGCGCTGCGGATCCTGTTTTTTCGTGGGATCAAAAGCTGAGCCTTCTCGTCGCTACGCGCTCCTGCGGGGTCTCACCTTTTCCTCTATTACCCACAGGAGTCGAGTGTTCTCCGCTTCATTTCACTCGTGTTTAAAAAGTGAAATTTCTAAAATAACAAATAAAACCAAATGATTAGAAAGTTTTCACTTACTAACCATTCGGTTCTATTTTCGTGTTAAATTTGTATGTCCAGTCTCTTTGTCTTAAATCAATTCATGTTAATCCATACACTTTTGACTTCTGTGTAATTATCCAGTGCATAGGAGCCCATTTCACGTCCCATACCGGATTGTTTATAGCCGCCAAATGGAGATGCAGCATCAAAAACATTGTAGCAATTTACCCAGACTGTACCAGCACGCAAGCGGTTTGCAATATAATGACCGTTCTTAATATCCTGCGTCCAAACGCCAGCTGCTAGACCGTACTCGCTCTTATTGGCTCGAGCAATTAATTCATCTAAGTCATCGTAAGGCATGGCCGAAATGACTGGTCCAAAAATTTCTTCTTTTGCAATAGTCATATCATCATGAACATTAGCAAAAATAGTAGGGGAGACAAAATATCCTTCTTCCTGCGGTTTATTTCCTCCAACGACTAGCTCAGCACCTTCATTGAGGCCGTTTTCAATATAACCTAGCACACGTTTTTGCTGCTCAGTGGAAACGAGCGGTCCAATTTCCGTGTCACTATGCAAGCCGGCCCCTTGTTTAATGGATTGAGCATGACTGACCATATCAGAAACGACATTATCGTAATGTTTCTTTTGAATAAATACACGAGAGCCTGCGCAGCATACTTGTCCCTGATTAAACATAACACCATTTAAAGCACCAGGTACTGCTTTCGTTAAATCTGCATCAGGTAAAATAATATTCGGTGATTTGCCTCCAAGTTCCAGCGTTACTCGTTTTAGAGTTTTTGAGGCGTTTTTCATAATCATCTTACCTACTTCAGTTGACCCTGTAAAAGCAATCTTATCAACAAGAGGATGGTCAACGAGCGGCTGTCCGGCTGTTTCGCCAAAACCAGGAACAATATTTATAGCGCCTTCAGGGAATCCAGCTTCATCGATTAATTCAGCCAGATACAAAGCAGATAAAGGCGTTTGTTCAGCAGGCTTCAATACGACCGCACATCCTGTTGCTAATGCTGCACCGAGCTTCCACATTGCCATCAGAAGAGGGAAGTTCCATGGAATAATTTGGCCAACCACGCCTACAGCTTCATGCCGTGTGTAATTAAAATAAGGACCGTTGACTGGGATGGTTTGTCCTGTGATTTTGGTAGCCCAGCCAGCATAATAGCGCATATGTTCTATGGCGAGCGGAATATCTGCTGCAGAAGTCTCCCGAATCGGTTTGCCATTATCAAGTGTTTCTAATTGGGCAAGTTCTTCACTGTTTTCTTCCATTAAATCGGCCAGTTTATACATAAGCCGGCTTCGATCTGCAGCTGTCAGCTTCGACCAGTGACCTTCATCAAACGCTTTTCGGGCAGCTTTAACTGCCAGATCAATATCTTCTGCAGTAGCTCCATAAACATGAGCAAGAACTTCACCTGTTGCAGGATTAAATGTTTCAAAGGTTTTCTGTAATTTGCTATCAACAAATTGTCCGTTAATATAAAGCTGCTTTTTACCATTTAAAAACCTTTCAACCTTTTCTTTTAATGCTGACGTTAATTGACTCATCTACTATTCCTCCTTAAATATGGTAAGATAGGGTAAATCGCCAATAGGAAAACGCTTACAAATTAAGGTTAACACCAACACTAGTAAACTTTCAATCATAAATAGAAGAAAAATTCTGATAAATTTAGACAAAATCTACTTTTCATAAATAGATTACGAATAAGAGGGAGGACGCACAAACGAAAATAACCATGCTAAGAGAAGTAGGAGCTTAATATAATATGATATTCTAAAACAAAAATATTCAATATCAAGGTTTGGGGATATATCCAATTAAAAAGAGATATTTTATAATAATCAAATAAAAAATCGAATGATTAGAAGAATTAACTTCCTAACCATTCGATTCTGTTTCCATGTAAAATGCTTGTAAGTAAGCCACACTTACTTTATTAAAATAGCATACCTGCAATTGCAGCACTTAATAGGGAAGCGAGAGCTCCAGCAATAACAGCTTTTAGACCAAGTTTTGCAATATCATTTCTTCTGTCAGGAGCCAGGTTTCCAAGACCGCCAAGTAAGATGGCCATAGATGAAATATTAGCAAAACCGCAAAGAGCAAAACTGATGACAACAGCTGTTTTTTCTGAAAAATCTCCTATTACAGGTGCAAAATCCGAATAAGCAACAAATTCATTTAACACAAGTTTTTGTCCAATAAAACCACCGGCCTGTACAGCTTCAGACCATGGAACGCCAATGGCAAATGCCAGAGGTGAGAACAAATAGCCCAGCAGCATTTCTAATGTCAGGTCTTCGAAACCGAATAGACCGCCTACAAATCCAAACAAGCCATTAATTAACGCTACTAAAGCAATAAATGCTAATAGCATAGCTCCGATATTTAAAGCAAGCTGAAGACCGACACTTGCTCCTTTAGCCGCTGCATCTACAACATTTACAGAATCAGTATCTTTTTCGATTGTAATGTCATCTGTTGTTTCGGATTTCTCGGTTTCAGGAATCATAATTTTTGCCATGATCAAACCAGCAGGTGCGGCCATGAAGCTGGCTGCCAATAAATATTCTAAAGGAACACCTAGCAGTGAATAACCAATTAACACTGAACCAGCTACAGATGCAAGCCCACCAGTCATGACAGCAAATAGCTCCGATTTTGTCATCCGATTAATAAATGGACGAACGATTAAAGGAGCTTCTGTTTGTCCGACAAAGATATTGGCAGCTGCTGAAATAGATTCTGCCTTACTGGTGCCGAGCAATTTAGCAAGTCCGCCTCCAATAAATTTAATCACCACTTGCATAATCCCCGTATAATAAAGGACCGAAATGAGTGATGAAAAGAAAATCACAACCGGAAGAACTTGAAACGCAAAAACGGATCCAATATTCGTTCCTTCTTGAAAGAAACCGCCAAAAAGAAAGTTTATCCCTTCATTCGCATAACCCACAATATCATTCACTACAAAGGTTACTTTTTCAAGGGCAGCTTTACCTAAATCCCATTTAAGGACAAGAAAGGCAAATATAAATTGAATGAGAAGGCCGCCGATGATCGTTCTTATATTGATTGCTTTCCGATTATCTGATAAAAGAAAAGCGATCATGAAAATCGTAAAAATACCAAACAATCCCCAAATAATATTCATTAATAAACACCTCATTTGATAAATTCTAGCTGTCATTTTTACATGCAGGTTATTTGAAAACGGTTCCTTTAAGAACAGACGTCTGACATCCAACATGTTCGTTTTATATTGTAACATGAATCCGTTTTCAGTAAAGGGTTAATTTTAATTTTCTTTAAGACTCATATATAAAGTTTATTAACTTGCATGACCTAAACAGAGAAAATTGATATATATTAGGAATTACCTATCAAAAAATGCTAAAATATACTTTATGCTTGTTTGAAGAATCAAAAGATGACAAATATGAAAGCTACAGAAATGGTGATTTATATGACATCAATAAAGAAAACAATTTTAACCATGCAAGGATTTTACTTGCTTACTTTTTTTGCAGTAGGCAGCATGATGCCGCTGTTAAGTGTTTATTTGAGTGAAGCTGAAAACTTAAATGGATATCAAATTGGCATCATTATGTCGATTAACCCCGTTGTTATGATCTTTTTTCAGCCTTTATGGGGCATGATCTCTGATAAAACAAATTCTCCTATTAAAATTCTCACGTTTACTACCTTTATTGCAGGAACTTTAGCTTTAGGATATTTAGCGTTTAGCGGATATTCTGCCATCTTCTTTATCGCTGTTCTTGTAGCCATTTTTCAGAGTGCAATTATCCCAGTCTCGGATAGTATTTCGATTAGTTATACGAGTAAAGTCCAATACAATTACGGAAATATCCGCCTATTCGGTTCATTAGGGTTTGGTCTCGCAGTCTTTATAATGGGGAGACTTTCAGAATGGAATAACCAGGTTATCTTTATTTCGTTCTTTTTAGCGCTAGTGCTTGCCTCTATTTTGGCGTGGCGAATGCCCTCAGAAAAAAAGAAACAAAAGCCAAATCTTTTGCTTGGTGTTAAAGATATTCTTACGATGAAAAAGTTTTTGCTGTTCCTTCTTGTTACATTTCTGATTTTCGGCCCTAATCTTGCTAATAATACGTATTTTGGTCTCTTTATAGAAGGAAGCGGTGGGACCTATACGGGCATAGGGGTTGCTTTTTTAATTGCGGTTTTATCAGAAGCACCATTTATGAAAGCTGCTAATGGTCTCATTCAAAGACTGGGTTTGCTGAACATTATGCTGCTGGCCTCATGTGTTTCGTTGATAAGGTGGGTTCTTTATTTTACAGAGCCAAGTTTATGGATTGTTTATTCAACCGCTGTTTTTCAGGGGATATCAATTGGTCTATTCATTCCAGCCGCCCTTCAATATTTAAGAGAAATTACGCCTACACACATTACTGCTACGGCTATAACCCTGTATTCGGCAATAGGCAATGGACTTGGCAACTGGTTTTGTACGTTTTTTGGCGGGATCATTTTCGAGGAGTTCAGTATTTTTCATGTGTACCTTTTCTACGCGATTTTAGCAGCGCTTGGAGTCATCCTGACCATAAGTCTAATCCAAATGCAAAAAACAGAACAAAAGAAATCGATCGCAACTACAGGCTAAGCAAAGAGACTGGGACAAAACTATTTAACAAAACCACAGAACCGAATGATTAAGAAGTGAATCTTTCTAATCATCCGGTTTTTAATTTGTATTTAACATTTAATATTTTCTAAACATGAGTGAAATGGAGCGGAGGATCCTCGACTCCTGTGGGCAATAGAGGAAAAGGTGAGACCCCGCAGGAGCTTGCTCCGAGGAGGCTCAGCTTCCTCCCCACGGAAAGCGAGGGTCCGCAGCGCAATGGAACGGGCTTGTGGAAAAACACAAAACTTGAAAAAATGTTTAATGCTTTGGACAGGACCAAGCTATTTGTGTGGCATGAATTTTTCCTTTGCTCACCTTTCTTCAAATATGGGAGGGCTTTTTTGAACGCTTCCTGTATGTTCTTGGAAATTATGTTTAACAATAGAGGAGGAAGGGAGGGTTTTTATTCATGCAAGAAGAAAAAATTCCGATGAAGGAAGTCTTACATGTAGAAACAGATGTGTATGTTCCGTTTGATGATTATTCATCAGGATTAATTGGCGAGGAAACAATGTCATATCCGCCACATGAAGATGAAGTCTCACAAGGCTATGTGGAAGAAGTCGATATTTCGATTTCTGTGAATGGGAAGCAGATTTAAAAAAGAAGGAAATAAAAAATAGCAAAAAAAGGATTTTTATCATAAATTCCCCTTGTTTGTCCATACTAAGCAATAAAAGGGGGCGTTATGGTGTTCTTCAACAGAAAAGGCCAAGATGATACACCTGAAGTAGTTATGCTGGATACGGAAGTCTATTCATGCAGTACAGAAAGCTGTAATGGCTGGATGCGTAAGGATTTTGCATCTGCTGATTTAAAATGTCCATTATGTGGAAATGAGACAACGGCTGAAATCAGAGAGCTGCCAGCTATTCAAAACTAAGGAATGACTAATTCTGCCTACTGAGTATAGCTGCAGACAATACTTGTAAAATGTATTGCGATCCGCTAATTTAACTTTTTATAAAGTGTAAAAAACCCTCTCCAAAGGTGGAGAGGGTTTTTTTCGCTTTCATTTTAAGCATACTCAAGTCAGCTGCTCAAATAAGCGTATTGATGTAAAATAAAGACTTTCCAACTGGCGTTGCTGGATAGTTATTGGAAACTATCCTCTAATTCCTGGATTAGAGTACCAACATAGTGTACGGCACTCTTAATCGGCTCTGGCTGAGACATATCAATGCCAGCCATTTGAAGAAGATCTAATGGTTTCTTTGTACCGCCGGCTTTTAATACGTTTAACCAGCTTTCTACAGCTTCAGTTCCATTTTCCTGAATTTTAATCGCCATTGCGGTTGAAGCTGTTAATCCTGCAGAATAGGTATAAGGATATAATCCCATATAATAATGAGGCTGTCTCATCCATGTCAAGCTAGCATCATCATCAATGATCACTTCATCTCCCCAGAACGAAGACAAAACTTCTTTCTTTTCTGCACATAGCTTAGCAGCAGTTAACGGAATGCCTTTCTCAGCTAAATCGTAAACCCTGCGCTGGAAGGCTCCTTCTAATAGGTGGGTAACAAAGTTGTGATAATACGTACCGAGAAGCTGCAGAATAACCCATCTCTTCATTTTTACATCATTCGTATTTGACATTAAATGCTGTGCCAGCAGGAGTTCATTTAATGTTGAAGGCGCCTCTACAAAGTAAGTTGAAGGTCTCGTATTCATGACCCGCTGCTCTTTATTTGCCAAGTAAAAATGTCCAGCATGCCCAAGTTCATGAGCAAGAACAAATGCTCCACGCATTGTATCAGTCCAGGTCATGAGAATATAGGGATGTGCTCCATATGGACTTGAGCAGAAGGCACCTGTTGATTTTCCAATATTATCAGATAAATCAACCCATCGGTCTGTTAATCCTTTTTTCATGATTTCGCTGTATTCAGGTCCCATTACCTTTAGAGATTCCAGTATTGTATCGCAAGCTTCTTCATAGGTTGTATTTGGGTTGAAATCCGGATCAAGCGGTGCTTTTAAATCGGCAAAATGCATTTCATCAAGTCCGAGAATCCTTTTTTTAAGACTTGCAAACTTTCTCATATGAGGAGCAAGTTCTGTTTGTATGATGTCAAGTTGGTTATGATACATTTCTTCCGTTACATTCTGAGGATCTAATAGCATCTGTGTGACAGACTCATATCCTCGTAACTTTGAAAGTGCAACCTGTTTTTTAACTTCGGCTGAATAAGTTGCTGCAAATGTATTTTTATAGTGATGCAGAGTTGAAGAAAACGATTTAAAGGCATTTCTCCTCACATCTGCTTTCGGTGAAAATTCATATTTATCTTCAAAAAGAGCAAATGAATTTTGCAGCACATTGCCGTCTTCGTCAGTAAAATCTTCAAACGGCATGTCAACTAGCTTGGCTGCGTTATAGATTCTGTATGGAGATCCATGAACCTCACCAAGAGAAGCTAATGCTTCTTCAGTTTCTGGGGATAGACGGTGCTTTTTAGAATCAAGCAAGTCAGTTAAATAACGGGCAAAAGGAGCAAATCTTTCTTCGTTTTGAAGGATTTCTTCCACTTTTCCATCTGGAAAAAGAAGAATTTCAGACTCAATGAATGAAAGACTAGCATTTACTTGTGCCTGCAAAGAGGCGATTACAGAAGAATCAGCTTGGTTTTCCGGATCCGTTCCATCGCCGGATTGCTTAAGTGATGCATATGTAAAAGCTTGTATGCCTGAAATAAGTAATTTTTCGTAAGATAGCAGGCATTCATATAATGTATCACTGCTTTCATTTAGTTTGCCTTTATATGAAGTGATTTCCGGTAAGGAATTCTCAATCGCTGTTATAGCCTTTTGCCAGCTCTCATGAGAAGAAAATAAAGCAGTTAAATCCCAAGTTAACTTTTCAGGCACTTCAGATCGGTGCAGTCTTTTCGTTACAGTTTGTTCCATTCTAATCCTCCTAAAAGGTTTTATTTCGATTCTCTAACTATTATACACAAAGTAGCGATAATTTTATAGAGTTTTCTAAATAATCAAATATGAAAGAGGCTGGAACAAAACAAAATGAATTTTTCTAAAACACGAATGTTCAATATCTTGGTTTGGGTAATTAAACAAGTCCGTTCCACCTGCGCTCCGGACCCTCGCTTTCCGTAGGGAGGAAGCTGAGCCTACTCGGAGCAAAGCTCCTGCGGGGTCTCACCTTTTCCTCTATTGCCCACAGGAGTCGAGTGTCCTCCGCTCCATTTCACTCATATTAATAAAATATATTTTATAATCATAAAAAAAACCGAATGATTAGAAAGATAACTTCCTAACCATTCAGTTCTATGAGTGTGTTAAATACTTATATCCGAGCCTCGAAGTATACTGTTCCTGCTTTATATGGACAAGTAAACAAGTTTTTAAAATAAATGAATGGTTCAGCCTGCAAAATGAAAAGTAGACATGGGAACTAGTATAGAGCAACTAATAAAAATAGATTCATTTTTTGATATTGTCAGACGAGCAGTCCTGGCATTCCATTAAATAGGACTCAGCTTGTTCTGAAAATGTGTGGCCGCAATTAGGACATTGTTTCTTAGGCAGGTTTCGAAAGAATTCAACTGGGCTTTGAATCATTAATATCGCTCCTTTTTTATAATACAGTTATTTTAATTAATTACTGTTATGATACAGTATACTGTATTTCAAAACGGTTGTGTAGGTTTTTTTCTTATTTTTAAAAAATTATTTTTGAGCTGAGTATGGCTTTTGGAAAATCCTCTTCCATCTAGAATGTGTTTCCATTACAATCAATATTGAAAGCTTATAAAAAGGAGTGCTGAACAAATTTAATGAATGAAATGGTTTCCTTCAGCCCAATTTTAATATTAGTAGCCATTGGTCTTACCTTTATGGCAACATATACAGCTCTAGACTTATTCAGTTTAATACACTCAAAGGAAAGCAATAGAAAGTTCTTATTTATAGGTGGAACGTTTTCATTAGGAATTGGTATTTGGCTGATGAATTTTATAGGAATGCTTGCCTTTAATATAGAAGGTTCAGGCAATTATCATATGATCTTTATCTTTTTATCAATGGTGTCCGGTATTTGTTTTACCGGCTTGGCATTCTTGAATATCATTAATAAAAAAATGACTTACTATAGAATTCTGATCGGAGGGTTCTTTTTAACACTGGCTGTATTAGCCATTCATGTAACAGGGATGTTTGCGATCGGAAAGTTAATTACGTTTCATCCGATTCTTTTGGTGATCTCAGTACTCTTAATCTTCTTATCTTTTTCATTTTCACTTTGGCTTATGTTTTTCAAAAAGCCTGTTTCTAAAAGGTACCACAGCTGGTTAAAACCGGTTAGTGCCTTCATTATGACAGGTGCCAATATAGAAGGATATCTGCTCCTTATCCGAGCATCTTCTGTACAATCAGCGTTTCAGCCATCAGAAAACATGGACCCTAGTTCTTATGCCATTTATTTGCTTGCATTTGTAGGGTTTGTCATTCTAGGTGGCGTGGTAGGTTCGAGCAGTGTGACCAACCGAAAACTTTCAGCTAGTGATCACCTTCTGGCAGATATTCAATCTGCTTTGGATAAATCATCAATTGTAGCTATAACAGATCCAAAAGGCGTTATCACATATGTAAATGACAAATTTGTTGAGATTTCTAAATATTCACGTGAAGAATTGATTGGCAAGACGCATCGTATCCTTAATTCTGATTATCATCCATCATCTTTTTTTGAAGAGATGTGGAAAACGATTTCTTCAGGTGGTACGTGGAGAGGAGAAATTAAGAATAAGGCGAAGGATGGAAGTATGTATTGGGTTGAAACAACGATTGTTCCTTTTCTAAATTCAAAAGGGAACATATACCAATATGTAGCAATACGCACAGATATTACGCCTTTAAAAACAGCAGAGATTGATCTTAAAGAGAGTTTAAAAGAAGTTAGTGATATTACGTTCGCCTTAAATCAATCTTCCATTGTGGCATTTACCGACGCTCGGGGCAGGATTACTTCCGTGAATGACAAGCTTTGTGAAATATCAAAGTACTCAAGGGAAGAGCTAATTGGAGAAGATCATTCTATATTAAACTCAGGCTATCATACCCGCTCATTCTTTAAAGATCTTTGGGCAGTTATAGGAAACGGAGATGTTTGGAAAGGTGAAATTCGAAACCGGGCAAAGGATGGAAGCTACTATTGGGTAGATACCACGATTGTTCCCTTTCTCAATGATGCAGGAAAGCCATATCAGTATTTAGCGATCCGCAATGATATAACAGAAAGAAAGCATTCAGAGGAGTTATTGCATAGACAGGATAAACTGGCAGCGGTAGGACAGCTGGCAGCAGGGGTCGCCCATGAAATCCGTAATCCGCTTACTTCTATGAAAGGGTATGCTGAGTTTCTTTTATTGGATGAACAAAATGAAGAACGCAGAGAGTTTATTGATATCATTTTAGATGAAATTGATCGTGTAGATACAATTGTGGAGGATTTTATGGTGCTGGCAAAGCCCAAAGCCATTCAACTGGAAGAGAAAAACATCATTCCCATTATTGAAAATGTTATTTCTTTACTTGAATTTGAAGCGAGAAAGAGAAATGTAGCGATTCATTTTGAGCCAGAACAGCCTATTATCCAAATAGAATGTGATGAAAATCGTTTGAAGCAAGTATTTTTAAACTTTATTAAAAACGGAATTGAAGCGATGCCTGATGGTGGTAAGATTAATATAACAATTGAAAATATCAATGACAAAATAACAATAGCTATTCAAGATACTGGTGTTGGAATTCCCGAGGATAAACTAAAAAAGATTGGCGATCCTTTTTATACAACGAAAAAAAACGGGAATGGACTAGGCTTGATGGTTAGCTTTAAAATTATAGAAAGTCATAATGGCAAGGTGTATATTGAGAGTGAGTTGAACAAAGGTACCATCTTTAATATTGTCCTTCCAGCCAAAATTGCTTAGTTGCGTATTTTTTGAATTATCAAACGATTCGTCATCTGCCTGTTATGTTTCTGTTATAACTGTAACTGTATTATAAAGCGGCTGTTCTTTTTATGAGCGATTTTCATGATATGATTAATCCCGTTAGCGAATACAAGCTATACGAGGAGGTACAACATGAAAAAATCATTCGTAACTATGGCAGCCGCAGCTGTTTTCTTTAGTACAGCAGGTGCAGCCGTTCAAGCAGAAGAAGTGACTGTTCAAAAAGGAGATACACTTTGGAAGCTTGCAGGACAATATGATGTCAGCGTTGAGCAAATAAAAGATTGGAATGAGCTGCCATCAGATCACATCGTCGTTAATCAAGTTTTGGATATTCATAGAGAGAAAGAACATACAGTCTCAAAAGGAGATACACTTTGGAGCATTGCCAAAGCCAATCAAGTAACTGTGGAACAATTACAGAATTGGAATCACATTACCGGAGACATCATTGTGCTAGGGCAAAAAATCGTTATTTACCCGACATCACGATCTGAAGATCACACAGCAACAGTTGAAACTGCTGCACCACAGAACGTAAGCACAGCAAAGCAGAATGCGGTGACAGAACTGACTGTTGAAGCAACTGCTTATACGGCAAGCTGCGAAGGCTGTTCTGGTACGACAGCAACAGGCATTAATTTAATAGAAAATCCGAATCAAAAGGTAATCGCCGTTGATCCTTCCGTTATTCCGCTTGGAAGCAGGGTTTATGTTGAAGGCTATGGAGAAGCAATTGCTGCTGATACCGGCGGAGCGATAAAAGGAAAGAAAATTGATTTATTCATGCCCGAAAAGCAGGATGCAATCAACTGGGGAAGAAAAACAGTCAATGTGAAAATCATAAATTAAACGGATACATAGTTTGTAAAAGCTAATGTTTAGAAGTTTGATAGAAATGCCCAATGCTCATTTATTGTCTGAGCATTGGGCATTTTTTTGTCGTCCCTGGGCAAGCGCCTTCCGCTTTTCTATGTGTCTAGCTCCAGGCGCTAGGGACTCGAGGTCTTAAGCTGATCCAGTCAAAAGGTTAAAGAGTAACCTTTCACCTGGCTCATCTTAAGCTTGTCGTCCCTGGGCAAGCGCCTTCTGCTTTTCTATGTGTCTAGCTCCAGCGCCTAGCCCCTCGAGGTCTTAAGTCAATCTGTCCAGAAGGTTAAAGAGCAACCTTCTAGCCATCTTGTCTTAAGCTTGGGGCTCACAGGATGTGAGTTGTGCAGACGTTGCCACAGGAGGTGGCGGTTTTAGTCTGCGTTTCTTAATTTGAGCAAGGCGCTTCCGCTTTTCTATGTGTCTAGCTCCAGCACCTAGCCCCTCGAGGTCTTAAGTCAATCTGTCCAGAAGGTTAAAGAGCAACCTTCTAGCCATCTTGTCTTAAGCTTGGGGCTCACAGGATGTGAGTTGTGCAGACGTTGCCACAGGACGTGGCGGTTTTAGTCTGCGTTCCTTAATTTGAGCAAGGCGCTTCCGCTTTTCTTGCTCCTATAATTTTTTTTGGTTTTCTTCTTTGTTTTCAGTTTCTTGTTTAAGGAAAAAGCTTTGTACGGGTTTGGCAAGAAGTTTGAAGTGTGTTTCAAATTTTTCGGAAAGATGAGAAGATCTTTCATAAATGGCGGATTTAAGAGAATCGAGCTGACGCATGATTTTATCTGTTAAAGCTTCCTGCTGGTCTAGTCTTTCCATCACAGTTGTATGAAAGACTTCTTGGACATCCATTTTGCGCTCTAATTCTTCGTTCACAAATTCCTGTGCTGTCATTTTTTCCGTCATCTGTTCCGAAAACGTTTCTAAGACATCCAGTTTACGTGTTAAGGCTTGTGTAGATGCATCCTGATAGTTTAGCTGATTTAGCATTTCCTTTTGCACGATTTCTTCTTCCTCAAGCACTTTCACAATTTTTTTATGATCTTCTTCTAAGGAAGTTAACCGTTCCATAATTTTAGCATTATAATGTTCCTGCTTTTCTGTAAAGAGCACCAATTGAGATAAAAAAGCATCCTGGTTTTGCAAATGCACTACTACCTGTTCATATTGCTCCTGATGAGTGTTTTTTAATGCAAGAACTTGATGATTCATGGCATGGTAAGTGGATGATAATTGATCCTCCATACTTCGATTCTGATCGGTAAGCTGTTCATTTATATCAGCCTGCTGTTTCAAGAGATCCTGCAGATAATTAAGGCGATAAGAAACTTGGTTATTATGACTTGGATGCTGTTCTGCTTGTGTAAATAGTTTTAAAGATCCTCCTTGATTTTCTTTATTTAACAAAATAACCACTCCAATTAGCTTTATATTCCTGTTGTTAGTTGTCAGTATATGTATTTGCCCCAAACTATGTGGCAAAAATAGGCAGATCCCCATCTAATAGACAGAATTTTGCAGTTTTACAACCATATCTGTTTACTGGATAGATGATAACGTTTAAACTAATAGTGTACATATGTATCAAAAGACTGCACACTTGAGGAATCTGTTACAATGCTTAGCATCTTGGTGCTTTCGTGAATTAAAACAGTCTGCAAGAAGGTCTTTGAATTTAACATTTTATTTATAACAATGAAGGGATGATTTAAATGGCGATTTCATTATCAAAAGGACAAAAGGTTGATTTAACAAAAACGAACCCGGGACTATCAAAAGTAATTGTAGGTCTTGGCTGGGATACAAACAAATACGATGGAGGAAATGACTTCGACTTAGACGCAAGTGTGTTTCTTCTTGATGCTTCAAACAAATGTGCTTCTGAAAAAGATTTTATTTTCTATAATCAGCTTGAAGGCGGAGCTGGCTCTGTCGTTCATACGGGGGACAACCGTACTGGAGAAGGGGATGGAGACGACGAGCAAGTAAAAGTTAATTTATCAGCTGTACCAGCTGGCATCGAAAAAATCTCTTTTGTCATTACCATTCATGATGGAGAAAACCGCGGTCAAAATTTTGGACAAGTTTCCAACGCTTTTGTTCGTATCGTGAATGAAGAATCTAATGAAGAAATTATCCGTTATGATTTAGGAGAAGACTTCTCGATTGAAACAGCTATTGTTGTGGGTGAATTATATCGTCATGGGGGCGAATGGAAGTTCTCTGCAGTAGGTTCAGGCTACCAAGGCGGACTTGCACGCATAGCTACTGACTTCGGTCTGCAGGTTTAATTATTTTTAATAAACATGTGTAAGGAGGCGGCTTAGGGAAGATGGGTATACAGCTTTCAAAAGGACAGAGAATAGACTTAACAAAAACAAATCCTGGCTTAGTAAAAGCACTTATTGGTTTAGGCTGGGATACAAATAAGTACCAAGGCGGTCAGGATTTTGACCTTGATGCATCTGCTTTTCTAGTTGATGCTCAAAATAAATGTGTAAATGATCATGATTTTATCTTTTATAATAACCTCCAGCATCCAAGCGGCGCCGTCATTCATACCGGCGATAACCGCACAGGTGAAGGAGATGGAGATGATGAGCAGCTGATCGTTGATTTTTCAGCTATTCCTTCCTATGTGGACCGAATCGGAATTACCGTTACCGTTCATGATGCAGAACTAAGAAAACAAAACTTCGGGCAAGTCTCAAATGCATTTGTTCGATTAGTTGACGAAGCAACGGGTCAAGAATTGCTCCGTTTTGACTTAGGCGAGGATTTCTCGATTGAAACGGCAGTGGTTGTGTGTGAATTATACCGCCACGGGAACGATTGGAAATTCAATGCTGTTGGCAGCGGCTTCTCTGGCGGTCTTGCCTCACTTTGCAAAAACTATGGATTGCAAGTATAATATGGTATCAAAAAGAAGAGCGCACTGACGCTCTTCTTTTTACTTTTTAAAGAACGGTATAGAGGGATAAAATGACAACTGTTAAAACATATATAAAAGAATGGCAAAAGGCATTGCAATCAGAGATTATGTTTTTGAAAACAAAGGGCAGCACTAAGTATCTGCTTTTAAACGGCCGGTTACTTTCTAGGCAAGATACATGCCATTATTATTTTGATACATCCATTCAAATGAAGATTCCTGTTGGTTCACTTGTACGTGTCATATGGGGAAACAAAGAGGTTCAGGGACGAATTCTTTCATCAGAAGGCGAAAATATTATTCTGGCACTAGATGCATTTTTGGGAGAAGAACTATTGGAACTGCAGTTGTATTATGACCCATGGGAATTGTTAGATGAATTACATATGAGACTCGAAGAATTACTTAAAAGTAAAAGAAAACGGGCTAGAGTTCAGCGTCTCATGAATCCGAATATGGAGGCTAAGCATCCAGCTGAAAAGGCTAGTTCTAATGTCCATGAACTTGTTCTTCGGTCAAAGTATAATCCAGTAACCTATGTATGGGGCCCGCCTGGAACAGGAAAAACGTATACACTGGCTCGTACAGCTGCGAATAAATACTTAAAGAATCAAAAAGTACTCATTCTTGCTCAAAGTAATCAGGCAGTAGATGTTCTTATGGCGGAAACCGCTGCATTTCTGAAAAAGAAAGGAAAATTCCAAGAAGGCCGTCTGCTTCGCTATGGCAGCGGAACAGGTGAAATGCTTGCAGAGCACCCGGAACTGATTGCATCATATTTATTATCAGCGGATCAAGGGCAGATTGGTCAAGAAAAGGATGAGTTATTGCAAGAAAGAAGGCAATTAAAATATGATCTTTTCAACTCATTCAGCGGAAGGGATACGGATGCACTGCTTGCAGTTGAAAAAAAGCTATCAAGTCTGCTTGAGAAAATCCGCCAAAAAGAAGTGAAGATGGTAAAAGCTGCTGATATTGTTGGTGTCACACTTTCAAAAGCTGCTAGAGATGCCAGCATTTATGAAAGTGAGTACGATGTGATTATCATTGATGAAGCAAGTATGGCGTATACGCCGCAAGTTGCGTTTGCGGCTTCTATCGGTAAAAGAGTAATTGTTTGCGGTGACTTCAAACAGCTGCCTCCAATTGCTTCAGCAAAAAGTCCGATGGTCAATCAATGGCTGAAGGAAGATATCTTTCATCATGCAAAGGTAACGAATTGGATTGGAGAGGGTGAGCTGCATCCACACCTGTTTCTGTTAAAAGAGCAAAGAAGGATGCATCCGCAGATTTCTTCCTTTACAAATAAACATGTCTATCACTCCCTTGTTGATGATTTTCCAGGGATAGAACGAGCCCGTGATTTGATTGCAATTAAACATCCATTTCCGGGAACTGCCTCGATATTGCTGAATTCTGCTGGTGCTGGGGCATACGGCATGACGGAAAGAACATCACGCTCCCGTGTAAATTTATGGCAGCTCCTTTTATCTTTTCAAGTATTGCATGAAGTGTTTTCTGCTGGAATAACGTCAATTGGCTATGTATCACCATACCGTTCACAGGCGAACTTAATGGAACAGCTTTTGACCGAGTTTTATGGTACGGATTTGCAAAAGGCTGATATTCTTGCTGCAACGGTTCATCGTTTTCAGGGCAGTGAAAAGGATGTAATGATATTTGATTCAACAGACAGTTATCCTCATCATCGAGCGGGAATGCTTTTAACAGGAAAAGATAGTGAAAGATTAATAAATGTTGCAATTACAAGATCTAGAGGGAAATTTATTCATGTAGCAGATGCCAATTTCGTTCAGAAAACGGTTGCTAAGGAGAAAACATGGCGGAAGCTCGTTTCCCATCAAGAAAAATATAATGCAGTCGTTTCACAGCAGCAGATTGGAAGCTGGATTCAAACACCACATCTAAATCTTAAATGGCTGCATGCCAGAAGACTTGACCTAGTAAGAGCAGATATTCAGCGTACGAAAAAAGAAATTGTTTTCGGACATTCCTCCTCTTCTGTATTGCCAGAAGAATGGATTCATCTATTAAATGACAGACCAGCCGGTGTAAAATTGTCTTTGTTATCTGATCAGAAAAATGAACAGCTGGCAGCTGACTCGCAATATTCAAATCCGCTGCCATTTCCATTTCTCATTTTTGACGAAAAGGTCATCTGGCTGGGTATGCCGGTTGAAGCGTTATTGGGAGCCAAACCTCCGCATGCAGCTGCAAGAGTGCGTTCTCACGTGCTGGCTTCGTTTTTAATGACGCAGGTGAAAGGCAGTGAAGTAAGGTATAATAAAAAAAGATAATTAAACAGAAAGCGGTGGCAAAAAAAATGAAACTAAAACCCATATTAGGTCATCACCATGTTTCAGCCATAACAGCAAACGCACAGAAAAACTATCATTTTTATACTGAGATTCTTGGGTTAAGACTTGTAAAAAAAACAGTAAATCAAGATGATCCGAGCATGTATCATTTATTCTATGCAGATAATTTTGGGTCTCCAGGGACTGATTTAACCTTCTTTGAAATAAAAAATGCAGGGAGAACCTACCCTGGGCATAATAGTATATCCCAAACAGGTTTACGAGTTCGTGATGATGATGCACTCTTATATTGGAAAGAACGCTTTGTGCAATATGGAGTAAAATGCGAAGAACGATCAGAACACGCTGGCAGAAAAGTGCTTGTTTTTGAGGATCATGAGGGCCAGCGGCTGTCTCTTGTATCAGATGAGAATAATCTTGGAGTCAGTGGAGGTCAGCCTTGGGAACATGGGCCAGTTCCCGTTGAGCATGCGATTATAGGACTAGGTCCAGTTCTGCTGACAGTAAGAAACTTAAAGGATACAGCCTTTATGTTAACAGACGTCCTCCATTATAAAGAAAATGGCAATTATACGAGTATAAAGGAAGGCCATTCATCCATTTGCTACGTTTTTACAACAGGTGAAGGAGGTACAGGCGCCGAGATTCATGTCGAGGAACTGGCCGACCTGCCAAAAGAGCGTCCGGGCAGGGGGAGTGTACATCATGTTGCCATAAGGGTGGAAGATGAAGATGAATTAAATAAGTGGGCTGAACATTTAAAGCAATTGCGGATCGCCAATTCAGGCATTGTTGAACGCTATTATTTTAAATCTATCTATTTTCGTGATGAAAATAGAATTCTGTTTGAACTAGCTACAGATGGACCGGGTTTCTTGCAGGATGAACACATCGATACCTTAGGAGAAAACCTGGCGCTGCCGCCTTACCTGGAAAGTAGAAGAGAAGAAATTGAAGCGAATTTAACTCCGTTAGAAACGGATTGATCTATGATTACAGGTTTTAATAGGCCAGTGACAAACGTTTTTATTGTTTTAATGTGAAACCTTTCTCACTATTTTACGTTTAATATATAGTAATAGTATCTACCATCAGGATGAGCGAGTTTTTCAGATACTTTAAAGGAGAAAGATATGAGCAGATTACAGCCCGTTTGGGAAAATTTAAAACGTTACTGGAAAAAGTTCCATATAACACAGATTATTTTATTGCTTGGATTATCAGCAATACTATTTACCATATTATTTTTTGCATTTTTAGCTGCAACCGCAAATGTAGAAACCTTAAAGGATGGTCTTAGGCAGTCTACGGTTATTTATGATAAAGATGGAGATGCTGCAGCAAAACTTGCCTCAAATCGAGCCGAAGGTGTTTTAATTGAAGAGATTCCAGAACATGTAAAGAACGCTGTCATCTCGATTGAGGATGAACGCTTTTATGAACATAATGGCTTTGATGTCAAAGGGATCGCCCGAGCTTTTTTCAGCAACCTGTTTGCAGGGAAAATTACTGGGGGCGGCAGCACACTGACACAGCAATTAACCAAAAATGCCCTTTTAACGACAGAGCAAACGTATCGACGCAAAGCAGAAGAGCTTTTCTTAGCAGTAGAAATAGAGAAAAAATATGAAAAAGATGAAATCCTGCAAATGTATTTGAATCAAGTATATTTTGGAAGCGGAGCATGGGGCATTAACAGCGCAGCAAACACATATTTCAGCAAAAAACCTTCTCAGCTTACCATAAGTGAAGCTGCCGTTCTTGCTGGACTTCTTCAGTCACCATCTGTTCTTGATCCAAATAAAAACTATGATCGTTCCATGGAACGGCGGAATGTGGTTCTAAGTAAAATGAATGAACTTGGTTACATAACAGACCAAGAGTTCACAGATGCAAAGGAAGAAAAAATTGTTTTACACGAAGGCTCAGGGACAGCAATGGAACGGAAATATCCATATTATGTTGATGCTGTTTTAGACGAAGCCATTCATACGTATGGCTTAACACAAGAAGAGATATTTACACGAGGCTATAAAATTTACACAGAACTCGATCAAAATCTGCAATCTGGTTTAGAGCATGTGTACAGCAGAGACTCGTTATTCCCGCAAGGAAGAGGCGGAGAACTCGTTCAAAGCGGCGGCGTGTTGCTAGATCCTGCCACTGGGGGCGTTCGTGCTCTAGTAGGAGGAAGAGGAGAACATGTATTCCGCGGCTTTAATAGAGCTACACATATTAAAATGCAGCCAGGTTCTACATTAAAGCCTCTTGCTGTTTATACACCTGCTTTGGAAGAAGGCTACACTGGAGAATCAATGCTGAAAGATGAACTTCAAACGTATGGTGATTATCGGCCTGAAAATGCTTCCAAGCAATATGCTGGAGAAGTAACGATGAAAAAAGCCATCGAACAATCAATTAATGCACCAGCTGTCTGGCTCCTGAATGAGATTGGGCTCGATAAAGGAATTGATTCTTTAACTAGATTTGGCATTCCATTACAAGACGAAGATGAATATTTAGGTATCGGATTAGGCGGCATGCGAAGCGGTATTTCACCGTTAAAGCTGGCAGAGGCATATGCAGCATTCCCAAATGAGGGAAAGAAAAATGATGCACATCTTATTACGAAAATTGAAGGACCTACAGGGAAGGTTATTGCCGAAAGAAAGAAAATAACGGTTAAAGTGACTTCGAAAAAGGTTGCTGAAGAAATGACAACTCTGCTTCAGGGAGTAGTAGATGAGGGTACAGGAACAGGCACCAAAATGGATGGCATTCAGATTGCTGGCAAAACCGGTTCAACTCAGCTGCCGTATGCGGATATTAATGGTACAAAGGATCAGTGGTTTGTAGGGTATACGAAAAACTTAGTTGGAGCTGTCTGGCTCGGTTATGACAAAACGGATCGTGAGCATTATTTATCAACCAGCAGTTCCGAAACGGTTGTCCCTGTATTCCGTGCGATCATGGAACAATCAGTTCAGCATATGGAAATGGAAAATTTCACTGAAGAGCGTTTCAATGAGGAAGAAATCCGAAAAGATGTTGAAGAAACCTTAAAAGAACAAGCAGAAAAGCTTGAAGGAAAGCTAAAAGAAGAAATGCCAAAATGGAGGGAATCCCTGAATAAGGGCATAGAAGAATTAGACCAATTTGGCGACTACTTAAAAGAAAAATGGGGAGACATAAAGGGGAATTAGAATTAATTCCTTCGTGTCACACCTATATACTATTTATTATTTGAAAGATTCATACGAACAACAGATAGACAAAGGATCCGAAAAATCTTTTGTCTATCTATTGTTCTTTTTTTTGTTAGGTTTACTTGTATATAATATTATATATTTATAAATGTCTTTTATAAGAGCTTGTCAAAAGAATTCCTTTTAACAGTATACATGTAGATTGAAACGAAAGAGTGCAAGGACTCCTGCCCCGCCCGATCGTATGAATATTTATGATATCATCTGCTAGCACTTTGCTATATTTATGTTATCATATGCTATAAGAGGTGATAGACATGGATTCGGAAGAAAGAATACAAGTAAATGTTCGATTAAAAAAAGATACCAATAATAAGTTAGATGAAATCGTTGAATATTACCAAGAGAATACGAAATTTGGACGTGTTTATAAAGGCGATGTTCTAACCGATATAATCGAAAAATCATATGATATTATGTTAAAGCAAAAAAAGATGGGTAAAAAACCGTAAGATAATTGTTATAAAATTTTGGTGATGGTAAGGAGAGTGAAACATGAGGGATGTTACATTAACTGATATCTATCAGCACAGGATCGCACAAAAATACGTCACACGTTCAGGTCTAGCTCATGCTATTGCTGTCAGTTATCATGCATTTCGCCTGGCAAAAGAGCAAGGTGTTGACCCAGACAGTGCTGCTAAAGCAGGCTTCCTTCATGATATTGGACATTACACCTGGTACAAAAATGGAAAATGGGATTATGATTTATATAAAAAGAATGATATTCACGCCATAAAAGGCGCAGAAAGAGCCCATAAACTGCTGATCCGACTAGGTGAAAATCCTGTCAAAGCGAAGGAAATTGCTTTAGCAATTCTATTCCATACTGACTCATTTATGCCAGGCGGTGAAGTCATCCGTACTCCACTGCAAACAATTGTCAAAACAGCCGACGAACTAGATGAAGAACCAGGCGGTGCCCATCACTACCGCACCTTAGAATACGACCGCGCCCTTAAAAGCCTGCAAGAATTGGATGAAAGAATTGAGAAGTTCCTAAACCAAAATGAATAAGGTGTAAAAAACGTAAAACTAAAAAGAGTAAAACAACTATTCATCTGATAAAGTTATAAAAGCTTTTTAGACATTAGATTTTTGTTTTTCTTATTATTGTGCGATTACTTGTTAGTGAAATGGAGCGGAGGACCCTCGACTCCGGAGGGAAGTAGAGGAAAAGGTGAGACCCCGCAGGCTTGCCGAGTTATCATGAACGAAACTAGCCCCTACACGTAATTTCGTAGGTTAATTTGGTGAAAATGTTAATGCTAAACAAATACCAAATCAGAGCTACATTACGGAAGGAGCTAGTTATTATGCAGGATACCATAAAATATATAGGTTTAGACGTATCTAAAGAAAAAATTGCGGTGGCAATCGCTGAGGAAGGCCGTGGTGAGCCTCGTTATTACGGGATGATCCCACATAAACCGGAAGCGATTAGGAAGTTAGTTAAAAAGCTTGGAGGTCCTCATTCGTTAAGAGTATGTTATGAAGCAGGTCCAACGGGTTATCCGTTATATCGACTTTTTCTTACTTTAGATATTCATTGTGAAGTAATTGCACCATCTCTAATCCCTAAAAGACCAGGTGAGCGTATAAAAACAGATCGGAGAGATTCGGTTCGACTTGCACAATTATATCGTGCAGGAGAATTAACATCCATTCATGTTCCAAAGGCTGAAGACGAGGCTCTCCGGGACTTAGTTCGTGCGCGCGAAGACGCGAAAGAGGATGAATTGAGAGCGAAACATCGATTAACCAAATTCTTATTACGTAATAACTTGAATCCACCGGAAGGAGTTAATAAATGGACAAAAAAATATCGTGAATGGTTAAATGCCTTAAAATTTAAACATTCAGCTCTTAAGGTTGTTTTTCAAGAATATTATCACCAGTTAAAAGAACTTGAGCAACGTCTTCTTAGTTTTGAAGAGGAAATAAATAAACAAGCAACTGAAGGAATCCACGCTCCTATGATTCAGGCCTTACAAGGGTTGAGGGGTGTAGCTCTTATAACTGCGACTAGTTTAGTAGCTGAGATAAGCTCGTTTGAACGTTTTGCCACGCCAAAGCAATTTATGTCTTATGTTGGACTAATTCCAAGCGAATTTTCAAGTGGTGAAAAAAGAAGACAAGGTGGAATTACGAAGACAGGAAACCGTCATGTGCGCCGTTTACTGGTTGAATCAGCCTGGAGCTATCGCCACGGACCTGCAGTAAAAGGAAATCTGAAGAAAAGGTTAGATGGGTTGCCACCTTCTATTCAAGCGATATCCTGGAAAGCACAAAAACGGCTGCATTCAAGATATTATCGATTACTTTCTAGAGGAAAGGAACAGGGAAAAGCCATTACCGCTACGGCAAGGGAGTTGGCAGGATTTATTTGGGCGATTACGAGAGAAGTAGAAGCTATGAAAACAAGTGGTTGAAGAAAATGAATTGGTGATTAAAGTGAGTAAGGTAATAGAGAATGGTAATTAAAATAGAGGACTGAGAATAGGGCTCGAAGGCAAAGAGTAAAACCGGAAAGGATCATCCACGTGCCTCCTTTGTGCTAATCCTAATAGGATGAACGCACGTTCCGAGTTAGTGGAAAGGCCTTTATACGGAAAGATAAAATGTGTGAACCCACGAATATCAGAATACTAACCGCAGTTGAGATTTTTGCCTTCGTGCCGTGTTCTTACCTTCTATCAAATCAACAATTGAAGGAGGTAAGGCAATAAAATAATATTCCTTCTTAAGCTTATAGAAGTGTCCCAGATCTTGGAATGGCAGTCAAGGAGAACGCTTGACAGCCATTCCAAGATCTGAGGTGGGCTGGCTAAGCTCAAGAAGGAGTTTCCTTAGCCTAAAGGCTAATACATCAAAATTGGAGAAGAAGCCGAAATTAGCTTCTCTTCTTAAAGAAGGCCAAATTTCATTCCCCTACAAAAAAACAGTGGGTTGCTTGACAGTTTCGTTCATATCAGGAGGCTCAGCTTCCTCCCCTCGGAAAGCGAGGGTACGGAGCGCAATGGAACTGACTCGATTTACATGTAGCGATACTTTAATTATTCGTATGTTTCATTTACCTCTTCCTATTTAAGAACTGTATATTTTTTTAGTCCTTTTGACCTCTTTTTAGCTGAACAACCCCGCTAATCCCTCTTTTTGTCGTAATAATATTGTCCTAAATCTCATTTTTGGATACTATCTAATTAAGGAAGGTGATAAGATGCGCCCCAGAACGAGAAAATCAGCAATCTCATTTGAAAATGTTAAATACAATCTAACAACCGTTTTCTTGCATTTATCATTTTACGGAATTATTATTTTAATCTTACTTTTATTTTTTGAATTTTTTAGTTGAATCATAATATTCTGAAACCGCGCATTTCCTATTATTAAACTGCAAATAATTTTGTTCTTGTACAGTTTAATGGTAATATGTAAGAGGATTTTAAACAAAGGAGATGCTATTAATGACTAAAAAAGGATACATACAATTGCAAAACGGTAAAAAAGTCGAATTCGAATTATACCCTAATGAAGCACCTGGAACAGTTGCAAACTTTGAAAAGCTTGCAAATGAAGGGTTCTATGATGGATTAACATTCCACCGTGTAATTCCTGGATTTGTTAGTCAAGGAGGCTGCCCTAGCGGAACGGGTACTGGCGGACCTGGCTACACAATCAAATGTGAAACAGAAGGAAATCCACATAAGCACGAAGTTGGTTCTTTATCAATGGCGCATGCTGGTAAAGATACGGGCGGAAGCCAATTCTTTATCGTACATGAGCAACAGCCGCACTTAAATGGTGTGCATACTGTATTTGGTAAAGTAACATCAGGTATGGAAGCAGTAACAGATATGAATAATGGCGATGTAATGGAGAAAGTAGTCGTTACTGAAGCATAATCATTTGAAAAAGAGTCGATGTCGGCTCTTTTTCTATGTGTTTTTCTATACTATTAAAACAGAGGTGCCCTATGAAGCCAGTAAATGATATTATATGCCCGGATTTGGATGTGTTATTTATTGGTTTTAACCCCAGCATTAAATCATCCGAAACCGGCCATCATTTTGCAAACCGAAGCAATCGTTTTTGGAAGATTCTACATCAAGCCGGCTTAACGCCTTATCAATATTTGCCTGAACAAGATCGAGATTTATTAGAGTTAAACTATGGGTTAACGAATATCGTGGCACGCCCGACAAAGGCTGCGGATGAAATAAGCAAAGAAGAATACAATGAAGGACGATTACTACTGGCTGAAAAGCTACAAACATACCAGCCTAAAATTGCCTGTTATGTAGGAAAGGGAGTATATGAGCAGCTGGCAAAAAAGAAAAAGATCCCTTGGGGTATTCAAGAAAATTCTGTTGTACCAGGAATCATTGATTTTGTCGCTCCTTCATCGAGTGGACTTGTTCGCATGAAACTCAATGAGATAGTCGATATTTATAAGCTGGTAAATAAACAATTAAGAGAGTTACAGCAATAAGAGAGTTACAGCAATAAGAGAGGAGGTATTTCAGTATGCTGCCTTTTACAGAAAAAGTACTGGAAATTATTAAAGAAATACCTTCTGGCAGTGTAATGACTTATGGTCAAATTGCTGCCATTGCAGGCAGCAAAAGGGGTGCGAGACAAGTAGCCCGAATTTTGCATTCTATGAGTGAAACGTATTCGCTGCCATGGCATCGAGTGGTGAATGCGCAAGGTGAAATTGTTTTACAAGATCAAGAGCAAGCTAACAGGCAGAAGGAATTACTGGAAATCGAGGGTGTACTCATTCAAAAAGATCAGAAGATCGACTTAAACCATTATAAATATACGGGTGAAATGGCATTTAAAAAAGAACCAGAAGACTTCCCTTGGGAATAAGAAGTCTTCAGGATGTTCCTAATTTTTCTGCATATTCTTTAACCATTTCTGCCGTGACGATCTTTCTTTGCGGAACAGATCCCAGCTTGGCTAATTCGTTCATTTTTACTGTGATTGCATTTATTTCGGTCACACTAAATTCCTTACCAGTCTGACAGTTTTGTATGGCAATATCAATATAACGTTCTCTCTCATGATCAAGTCTGATAAACTCTGTGATTCTGCTGTTTTGTTTTTTCACATGCTTAGTAATAGCTTTATGTACACTCATCTATACTTTCCCCCTGAATCATTGTATCAGTGACACAATCATACTATGTGGACCAGATAAAAGAAAGCACTCTGATCATTTTCAGAGTGCTTTTTTGTTTGACAATTATTCAGCTTTAGCTGCTTGAAGTTCAAGCTGGATTTTTACTTTGTCGCCTACTAGTACGCCGCCTGTTTCTAGTGCTGTGTTCCAAGTTAGACCATATTCGCTTCTTTTAAGAACACCCTCAACACTGAAGCCTGCTTTTTCATTTCCCCAAGGATCTTTTCCAGAACCTTCGTAAGTTGCATTTAATGTTTCAGATTTAGTAATGCCGTTTAATGTAAGATCACCAGTAATTAGATAATCTCCATCACCTTCGCTTACGATGTTTGTTGCTTTGAACGTTAATACCGGGTGGTTTTCTACATCGAAGAAATCAGCTGAACGAAGGTGGTTGTCACGGTCTTCGTTTCTTGTATCAATGCTTGCAAGATCTACTGTGAATTCAATCGCAGCTGTTGTTAAATCAGCAGTATCAGCTTCAATCACTGCATCAAATTTTTTGAAAGAACCTTTAACATTTGCAATCATCATGTGTTTGATTGAGAAATCTACTGCACTGTGTGTTTGATCTAAAGCCCATTTTGTTTTAGCCATTTTAAATCTCCTCCAAATAGTTATTATTTATTTATCTTTAATTCAAGATATATTAATTCTAGATAAATTATATGAGGATTTTGATGAGGTGTCAATTCTTTTTTTCAGAACTTTACAGTTGTTTTCAAAAAATTAATACTACTGCAAAAAATGATAAGCTAATACTCATGTTCAAGAGAGAAGAAGGGTGTATTATGGATATTTTCACTTCGTAACTTCATAATAAAGGATAAACAGCCATGTATACGTAATGATCATGATACAATAAGAAAAATAGACGTTATATTACATAAAGGGGTACATAAATGGAGTTTCTCGATTATATTCATAAGGACGCAGTTCAACATACAAAAGAGAAAATTATAGAAGATTTGGATGCTTATCTAGGCAGCAGGAGTGTGCAGCCATCCTTTCAAGAATATATGCAGGATCGTTTAATTTATATTGAACAAATTTGGAAAAATGTCTGGGTGAATAAGGCACACAATAAAATGTCCAGACATAAGAAACGGCAGTATTTAGAAGACAAGGGCATTGAGACCGTTTCAGCTGACAAAAAACTGATCAATCAGCTTTTTAAAAAAGAGATTAGTGATTACCGGCCATTTGATGCTGAAAGATGGCTGCTGGAAGGATTCTCTCATCAGGATGATAAATGGAATGAGCGTTTTAATCACGCTCGAAAACAATTTAAGTTAAAGCAGGCTGTCCGCAATAAAGAGATGGAAAAGCAAAAACTTCATGAAGTGATTGAGAATTTAACAGAAGGTTTAATTATTCAAAATGAAAGATCTCTTTACCTGAAATTAAGATATCATATTGCAAAGCAGCTTTTAAATGATGTATCAGCAAAGATTCGATATAGAAAAATTGAAACAACAGCACTTGAAGAGCAGCTGGAAGAAATCGGAGCTTTTTCATTTGAACCATTCAGCAAAATGGGAGACTTCTTTGAAGAGCTTACAGGCAATATTCATAAGACCATGTATAGAGGAAGATGGTATTTTGAATATGAAACCTACTTTTATATTTATGAACGAGCTATTCGTTCCTTTTTATCAGAAGCCTTGCAGGTAATGCTGCTGGAAAATATGCCTCATTCCATTTTTGAACAATACGAAAACGTTTATGAGAAAGCACTAACTGGCAGTATTTTAAAGAAGAAGGTTTCTTATTTGTTTGGAGAATTGACGGAGCATTTTATTGAATTAATTCAAGATGAGTATGCGGAAAATTTGTTAGTATTAGCGGGTCTTCCATTTGATGAATCTGTTCATGATCAGCTGTATGAAGAACACCTCGCTGAGCGGAAAAAACGGGAACAGGAGGAGCGGGCAGAGCGAAAAAGGAAGAAAGAAGAAGAAGAGAGAATGCTTTCTGATATATTTGGAGCCGAATATAGTCCGTCTGTTGATCGGCCAGTGAAATTTACGCTCCACATCGGTGATACAAATACAGGAAAAACATATCATGCGTTAGAAGAGATGAAAAAGAAAGATAGTGGCATTTATTTAGCTCCGCTTCGCCTCTTAGCATTAGAGGTGTTTGAAAAGCTAAATCAAGATGGTACACCATGTTCTTTAAAAACGGGTGAAGAAGAAAAAATCATAAACAATGCTGCCCATATGGCTTGTACCGTCGAAATGTATTATGAAAAACAATATTATGACATCATTGTGATTGATGAGGCGCAAATGATTACCGATAAGGATCGCGGTTTTTCATGGTACAAAGCGATTACAAAAGCGAATGCAAAAGAAGTTCATATAATCGGAAGTAAAAGTGCAAAACCAATGCTGCTTCAGCTGCTCGAGGATTCTGATGTCACTGTGAAAGAGTATACCAGGGATACGCCGCTGCAAGTCGAGGATCGAGAGTTTCAGTTTAAATTTGTTAAAAAAGGAGATGCCCTTATTTGCTTTTCACGCAGAAAAGTACTTGAGACAGCTTCAAGACTGCAGAACGCAGGACATTCAGTCAGTATGATCTATGGCAGTATGCCGCCAGAAACAAGAAAAAAGCAAGTACAGCAATTTGTCAATGGCCAGACAACTGTTATCGTTTCAACTGATGCTATTGGAATGGGACTTAATTTGCCAATCCGCCGCGTTGTTTTCCTTGAAAATGAGAAATTTGACGGCACAAGGCGCAGGCAGCTTACATCACAGGAAGTGAAGCAAATTGCCGGCAGAGCTGGAAGGAAGGGTCTTTACAATAAAGGAATGGTCAGCTTTGTCAGAGACGTGAAGGAGATGGGGCAGCTTCTGCTTATGAAGGATGAACCAGTTTTTTCCTTTGCAATCGCTCCTACACAGGGTGTTTTCGAACGTTTCCAGAGATATTCCCGCGATCTTGGCTGGTTTTTTGAGCTATGGGATAAATTCGAAAGTCCAGCAGGCACAGTGAAAGCGGCACTTCATGAAGAACGGGAGCTATATAGTATTGTTCGCGGTACCGAAATTGAGGCAAAACTGTCTTTAACCGATCTATATGGTTTTTTACATCTCCCTTTTTCAAAAAAAGAGACAGACTTAATCAGACTTTGGGAAGAAACGATGTATGCGATTGTCGATGGATCTGAGATGCCAGAGCCGCGTTTAAAAAATAAGAACTTAGAAGAACTAGAGCTGAGCTATAAAGCAATTGGGCTTCATTTGTTATTTTTGTACAGGCTCGATCAAAGAACGGAAGCACTGTACTGGGAACGAGTAAGAGAAGAAATCAGCCAGCATGTACATGACAAGCTAAATTCAGATGTTCGCAACTTAACGAAAAAATGTAAACGATGCGGCAAACAGCTTCCTTGGGAACATGATTTCCAAATCTGTGATGATTGCCATCAAACCCGCCCATATCGACAAAGATATTATAAAAGGTAAAAACAACTGCAAACAAAAAAGACGCAATATATTCACCTGTTATGTGAAGGTATTGCGTCTTCTTCTATGTTATGGTTTCAAAACAACTTTAATACAATCATCTTCATGATTGTTAAACACCTTGTAGCCTTTAGGGGCGTCATCTAAGGCGATCTTATGTGTGATTATTTCAGTTGGATCAAACAATCCATCTGTAATCTGCTTATACAACTCTGGCATAATCGGTATAACTGGAGCCTGTCCCATCTTTAAAGTAACGTTTCTTGAGAAAAAAGCTCCAAGCGGGAAGAGATTGTAATTTCCTCCATACACACCTGTCAATTGAACAACACCTGACTTTCGGACGGCTTTTGTAGCAATTTGAATAGGACCAAGCGTCCCGCCTTGAAGCTTCATTTTTTGTTCAATATATTCGAGCGGTGATTTTTTGCCATCCATGCCGACACAATCAATGACGACATCAGCTCCGCCTTTTGTGATTTCTTTTAAATGTTCTCCCATATCTGGATAATCGGTAAAATCAAAGGTTTCAACTTTATTCGTTGCAGCAGCATGCTGAAGGCGGTACGGTAAATGGTCAACGGCGATTACCCGTGAAGCTCCTTCAAGCCAAGCAAACTTTTGCGCCATTAAGCCGATTGGCCCGCTTCCTAAAATAATGACAGAATCACCCTTTTTAACACCAGCATTCTTGACACTCCAATAAGCTGTTGGGATAACATCTGATAAGAAAACAAGGGATTCATCTTCAAGCTCACAGGATTCAGGGATTTTAAAGGGAGTAAAGTTGCCAAAAGGCACCTTTAAGTATTCTGCTTGCCCTCCTGGGTGATCACCAAATTTTTCTGAATAGCCGAAATAGCCGCCTGAATCATAGTGTGGATTTGAATTATCACATTGGCTGGTTTCATCACTTTTGCAATATTGACATTCTCCGCAGGAAACATTAAATGGAACAACAACTCGATCACCTTTTTTGACCTTTGTCACTTCTGGTCCCACTTCTTCCACAATTCCCATTGGCTCATGTCCGATAATGTATCCTGGCGGCAAAGGAAAGTTTCCTTTATACAGATGCAAATCTGACCCGCAAATGGCTGTAGTTGTAATTTTTACAATGATATCATCTTTTTTAGTTAAAGCAGGATCTTCTACTTGATCTACTGATATTTGATTGGGTCCCTGGTAAGTTACGGCTTTCACTCATTTCACTCCTATTCTTCATATTCCATGCTTAGTATTCGTTCAAAACTATATTTCGATGCTTAAAGAATTGTATGGACAATTAACATAAAGTATCTATGATGAAAGAGTGGAGGGGATGGCATATAAATTATGTAGGCATGAATTGGTCTAGCACTGTATAAACATGGTAAGGAGCTAGTTTTAACTTCAAAAAAAGGAGCGTCATCCATGCCAAATTATAGTTATGATGTGCAAGTAAATTTGCCAATTCAGCATTTGTGGAATTTTGTTCATGTAATGGACAATTGGGCACCGCTTGTCCCGGGGTATATTAGTCACCGAAGAGTGAATGACAGCCAATCGTTATGGAGCTTTTACACAGATATTGGAGTAGTGAAAAAGAAAATTGAATTACAAGTCGATATAACAGAATGGTCAGAGCCAGAGAAAGTAGCCTTTAAACTGACTGGCATTAATGAAAAATTATCAGGAAGCGGCTATTTTTCAGCAGCAACAATAGATGAAAAGAAAGTTCAGATGACAGGGTTTTTAGATTTAACGGCAGAAGGCATGATGGCAAAAATGGCAAATTCTATTATGAAATCTTCTTTGCCGGAGATTACGAAAGAACTGACAGAAGCGGTAGCTGCCAAAGCAGAAGATCAGCTGACACATATTCAAAGAAAATAAGCGTCAAGGTTGGATAAAGAAAATTTGCTGATGCTTATGAAAAGATAAAAAACAGGCTTAAAAAGCCTGCTCATTTTGTATACTTATTTGCGTAGCTCGATGCAACAAATGCATCGGGCTTTATAACGGGTTCAAATCCTGCTGATTGAATTCTTGCAACCATTTCCTGTACATATTCTCTTGTTTTGTTCCGCTTGCCTGCTCCTATATCCAGGTGACCCTCCATGACAAAGGATGCGCCGCTATAAATAAATGGAAGTACAATATCCACCAATTGTATTTTTTTTTCATTCGTAAATAAAGAAACGACCTCTTCAGTTAGAGCTGTTTCATACGAGATCCGTTCATGAAGTGAATGCATTTTTCGTTTTAAACTCGTTTTTTTAATACAAGCCCATGCTCCTTTTCCTTCTTTCTGAATAACAATTCCGGTGATAAATAGCGTTTTATCAGGATGTACCTGTGAATCTGTTCCAACCATCAGACGAAAACTTGAGCGAGGATCCATCCTCATAAAAGAGATGATATTTTTGAATACATCATGAAATGACATGGCAGACTCTTGAAGATTTTGAAACACAAAGCTATTTTCCTGTTCGGTTTGCATCCTATCACCACATTATTTTGTATTGGCCGTCCAGATCATTCGTATCTCTGCTTGTTACAGTATATTGCTGAATTCATGAAAGATTGTCACTTTTTTCATTAAGTGTTCGTCTAATTCTATCTTGCAGAGTCATAAATGATGTTTATGAGCATCAATTCAGCGTTCTTGTTTAACAATATGCTATGATGATGGCAAGAGAGGATGATAAATATGAAAATTCAAGTTTGGTCAGATTTTGTATGCCCATTCTGTTATATAGGAAAGAGAAGATTAGAAAAAGCGATTGCATCTTTTGAGCATAATGAGCAAATTGAGGTAGAATTTAAAAGCTTTGAACTTGATCCTAATGCAAAAAAATATAGTGGAGAAAGCATCCATGAGATGCTTGCTGCTAAATATGGCATGTCAGTAGAGCAGGCGAAGCAGGCAAATGAAGGGTTAAAACAGCAGGCTGCTGCGGAAGGGCTAACCTTTGTTTTTGATGAGATGAAGCCGACCAATACGTTCGATGCTCACAGGCTGGCAAAATTTGCAGGTGAAAAGGGCAAAGAACATGCTGTAACGGAAAAACTGCTTGCTGCCTATTTTACAGAATCAAAGAACTTAAGCGATCATGAAACGCTTCTTGCAGTGGCAGAAGCAGCAGGGCTTTCCAGAGATGAAGCAGAAGAAGTTCTGGCGGATGAAACCAAATTTGCAAATGATGTTAGAGTGGATGAAGCGCTGGCACAGCAATACCAGATTACTGGTGTTCCTTTCTTTATTATCAATAATAAGTATGCCATTTCTGGAGCTCAGCCTCAGGAAACATTTGAAGGAGCGCTCAAGAAAGTATGGGAAGAAGAGAACGCTGCGCCGGTTCTTAAAACGTTTGATTTTGATACGAAGGCAGAGAGCTGCTCTGGGGATGAATGCGAGCTGCCAGGAAAAGACGAAAACTAAGCAATACTTGAAGGCTGCATCATCTATGCAGTCTTTTTTCTTTGTGAAAAGTCAGCTAAATCATAAGCATTTATTTGTACACTTGCATTTTTTTGGATTTACAAGCATGATATGTATCGAATACATAGAAGAAAGTAGGAAGATGTTTGCCGAACTTTGAACAATTAGGATTATCTCCTTCCATTGCAATGATGGTGGAACAGGCTGGATATATCCATCCAACAGATATACAAAGCAAATCGATTCCCAAAATTATGGAGGGAAACGATGTTGTTTCCTTAGCACAGACCGGAACAGGAAAAACATTTGCATTTATACTGCCAATTATAGAAAAAGTGGATCCAAGCATTGATGCTATTCAGGCGTTAATTGTGACACCGACTCGAGAGCTTGCTCTTCAAGTCACAAGTGAACTGCAGAAATTGATTCATGTTAAAGAAAATCTCAATGTGCTTGCTATTTATGGCGGTCAAGATGTGGAGAAGCAGCTTGCAGTTCTCAGCAAATCCATCCATATTGCTGTTGGGACACCTGGGAGATTGATTGACCATATGAACAGGGGGACCGTTGATTTATCTCAAGTTTCCATATTGGTCCTCGATGAAGCAGATCAGATGCTGCATATCGGTTTTCTGAGCGAAGTCGAAAAGATTATTTCTGCGTGTACTTCCCCTCATCAGACTCTGCTTTTTTCAGCTACAATGCCGGAAGAAATCAAGACGCTGACTGCATCATATATGACGAATCCACAAATGATTGAAACGAAAAAATTATATAAAAAGGCTGATCATATCAAACAGCTTGCATACTTTACGACGGACAGAGCAAAACAGCAAACCTTGCTGGAAATCCTGCGAACACACCGGCCGTATTTGGCGATGATCTTTTGCAGAACACAAAGAAGAGTGACCAAACTGCATCAGGCTTTGACAGAAAAGGGTTTTGTATGTACAGAATTGCATGGCGGGCTTTCTCAGGCAAAGCGTGAAGAAGCGATGCGAGCATTTAGAGAGAATGAATTTCAGCTGTTAGTAGCAACGGATGTGGCGGCTCGTGGCCTCGATGTTGAAGGTGTTACACATGTTTTTAATTATGACATTCCACTAGATACAGACAGCTATATTCATCGGATTGGCAGAACGGGAAGAGCCGGCATGAGCGGGCTGGCGATTACGTTATATACAAAAGCGGAAATGTCTAAACTGGTAAAGATTGAAAAGGATCTATCAGCTACATTTGCAAAGAGAACACTGGAACAGCATCAGCACTCATCTTCCAGTGAACAAAGACCCCAAAATAGAAATAGAAAACAACGATAAAATAGAAGAGGTGTACGAATGCTCCATACTGAAATAAAAAAACTTATAGATCAAAATCCAACTCGTCTTTTTGAAGAGGAAAAAGACTATGCTATTGCCAATAACCTGATCTCAGCTGATGAAAGTACTGAGATTTTGCCTGCCGGGAAAAGATGGGCAGATATATATATAGAACGCGGACATAAAGAGACAGAAGAATATTTAGGAGAAGAAACACCATCATTTTTAAAAGAAAACATTTCCTATTTGAAAACACACCAGAATGAATTTATATATGTGGAATCAAAATGGTTTGAAATACTGGGAATAGAGGGAATCATCTTTGAAGAAAACGATGTCTTTCGAACGTATGATACTATTTTCGGTCTAAAGGTACAAAAAAAGCATGGTGACCTGCTTCGTAAAGTCATTTTAGAAGAATTCTCTGCAGATGCGAAGTATTCAATTCTTTTTAATGGCAATGATGGTTTATGGGATATCAATTTGCCGATCAGCCATTTAAATGGATTTTCTGAGAATATGACGATTGAAGAGGTATTGTCGCTAACCTATCAGCTTCTATTTAAATTGGTATGGGAATTAGAAAGAAATAAGTGACCATGACATTTATCATGTTTTGTGCATGACAGCTATGTCTTTTCGGATTGATATCGTTTTCTTAAAATAGAGGTATAAGCCCATGAAAGGAAATGAATTCATGACAAAACAGCTCCTCACTAGCTTAAAAAAAGAAATGGCGCCATTTGAGAAGGCGAATAGAAATGCAAGCATAAGACAATTACTTAACACCCTAATTCCTTTTTTCGCTTTATGGTATGGAGCCTATTTAAGTTTAGAGGTATCATATCTGCTAACCTTGGCTCTATCTGTCATTGCATCAGGTTTTCTAGTCCGGATTTTCATCATCTTTCATGACTGCTGCCACAATTCGTTCTTTAAGAACAAAAAAGCAAATAAAATTATTGGCACCATTACAGGTGTAATAACACTATTTCCGTTTAGCCAGTGGCAGCGTGATCATTCTATCCACCATGCGACAAGCAGTAACCTTGATAAGCGCGGAACCGGAGATATCTGGGTTTTGACGGTACAGGAATATATCGATGCTCCGTTTTGGACAAAGGTTGGATATAGACTTTATCGCAATCCGATCATCATGTTTGGGTTAGGACCTATCTATCAATTTTTAATTGTAAATCGCTTTAACCGCAAGGATGCAAAATGGAAAGAGCGTCTGAACACATATATTACGAACGTTTCAATTGTTGCGCTTTATAGTGGCATGTGCTGGCTAATTGGCTGGGAAGCATTTCTTCTCGTTCAGCTTCCGATCTTCCTTCTATCAGGATCTGCCGGGATCTGGCTGTTTTATATTCAGCATACATTTGAACAATCATATTTTGAAGTGGATTCCGAGTGGGAGTATGTGAAGGCGGCAGTTGAAGGAAGTTCTTATTATAAACTTCCGAAAATCCTGCAATGGCTGACTGGAAACATTGGTTTCCACCATGTGCACCATCTAAGCCCTAGAGTGCCCAACTATCTTTTAGAAGAGGCGCATAATGAATCAGAAGCACTACAGCATGCTCCAACAATTACGATCGCCAAAAGCCTGGAATCTCTTCGTTTTAAATTATGGGATGAAGAAAATAAAAATTTTGTTGGATATAAAGCGGTGAAAACATTTATTCAAAAAAGCAATAACGTTGTAACAGATAAGGCATAAAAGTAAAAACTCCTTTGTTTTATGCAAAGGAGTTCTATTTTATCCATTAAAGCAGTGCAGCAGCACTTTTGGCATCATGTCTAAAAGCAGTTGCTGCCAGCTGTTAAGCTTCTCTATTTTCCGCGTGCAGGAATGAAAGACAGACATAAGTAAATTGAGGGATATTATGGCTAAAAAGTATATCGCATTTTTAAAAAATCCAGGAATCTCTCCATACATTTGGATTCTATTAAGCATTCTGCCTTTTTATTTTATTTTTCAGTCTTCTTCTACTATTGAAATTGCTGTTGGAATACTATTAACTATTACTTTCTTTATTGCTTACCGATTTGCTTTTATTTCTGACAGATGGCCAGTGTATTTATGGTCTGCCATATTGATTGCCATCTCCATGACCATGGCCATTTTGTTCTATTACATCTATTTTGCTATCTTTATTGCAAACTATAATGGCAATATAAAAAACAAGGTTGCGTTTTATACGATCTATGTGGCACATCTGGTTGTAACGACTGCAGCGATCAATTTTAATATTGTAATAGGTGAGCAGCTCTTCCTAACTCAGCTCCCTTTTATTATCATTATTTGGATCAGTGTCATTCTGCTGCCATTTACCATTTCCAATAAGCATAAACAAGAAAAGCTTGAACGAGAGCTTGCTTATGCGAATAAAAGAATTGCTGATTTGGTTAAACAGGAAGAGCGGCAGCGCATTGCACGTGATTTGCATGATACTCTCGGGCAAAAGCTGTCTCTAATTGGATTAAAGAGCGATTTAGCTCGAAGGCTTATTTATAAAAATCCAGAACAGGCGCGTGATGAACTAAAAGATGTACAGCAAACAGCCAGAACCGCCTTAAATGAAGTGAGAAAAATGGTTTCACAGATGCGGGGCATTCGGTTGAAAGATGAACTGGTCAGTGTGAAACAATTGCTAAAAGCAGCAGAGATTGAATATATTGGAAGTGACATGATCAAGCTTGTCAATGTTTCGCTGTTTATTGAAAATATATTAAGCATGTGTTTAAAGGAATCCGTCACAAATGTTGTTAAACATAGTGGTGCAAGCTATTGTAAAATACAGTTCATCCAAACAGAAAAAGAAATAAAAATTATCGTCGAAGATAATGGGGTCGGTTTTGATCCTGCTGAACATGAAACTAAAGGCAATGGCTTGATTGGCATGAAAGAAAGGCTTGATTTTGTTAACGGTACGCTTGATATCCATTCTGATGCTGGCACAATGGTGACCATGAGTGTACCAACCGTTATACGGGCAGTTGAACAGGAGGGTAAGGACATATGATAAGCATTGTCATTGCAGAAGATCAGCGCATGATGCTCGGTGCGTTAGGCTCGCTGTTAAGTTTAGAGGAAGATATGGAAGTGGTTGGCAAGGCAAACAATGGTGCTGAAGCAGTCTCCCTCGTTCATAAACTGAAACCAGATGTGTGCATTATGGATATAGAAATGCCAGAAAAGAATGGTCTGGAGGCAGCAGAAGAGCTTAAAGAATTGAATTGTAAGGTAATCATTTTAACTACCTTCGCTCGAACTGGCTATTTCCAGAGAGCATTGAAAGCTGGTGTTGGCGGCTATTTATTGAAAGATAGTCCCAGTGAAGAACTGGCAGACTCGATTCGCAGTGTCATGGCCGGCAAGCGATTATATGCTCCAGAACTCATGGAAGATCTTTATAGCGAAGAAAACCCGCTGACTGACCGGGAAAAAGATGTTTTGGAACTGATCGCAGAAGGAAAAAACACAAAAGAGATTGCCAGCAATCTGAATATCAAAACCGGCACAGTCAGAAACTATATTTCTGCCATTATGGAAAAGCTGGAAGTCACCAACCGAATTGAGGCAATCACTCAATCAAAGAAAAAAGGCTGGTTTAAATAGTTTCATATTCAGGAACAGAGTCAGCAGGCTCTGTTTTTAGTTTTTTTTTTTAGAAAAGTTGCTAGGAGCCTTCTGGAGCAGAAAGCAACTTCTCTCTTTAAATTCATAGCAACAATCTTTGATTTTTTATACTTTCTATTATTGAGTCTAAGAAAGAATACCTTGAAGTGGAAATTGGACTCCTTATGAATAGAGCAGTGTTTACAGGATCATCCTGTAAAAAAGAACAAGAAATAATCTAAATACCTTGTTGACTTTTGCAAAAAGTAGGTTCATAATATTTTAAAAAATCAATATGCTTTATTTATGAACTGCTTTTATGTGTTAAAGTGAAATTGAGTTGTTTGAAACCATTATTTCTAAAACAGGGAGACTGAGTGCTGATGAATGACTATGATCAAATCAAGGTGCAATTAACATCAAAAGGGAAAGAGAAACCGCCATTTGATAAGCTGCAATTTGGAAGGAATTTTACAGACCACATGTTTGTAATGGATTATAAGGAAGGCCTTGGCTGGCATGATGCTCGAATTATTCCTTATCAGCCCCTGCAGCTCGATCCATCAGCAATGGTTTTCCACTATGGGCAAAGTGTATTTGAAGGTTTAAAAGCGTATTTAGGTGCAGATGGAGATGTTTTACTATTTAGACCATCTGATAATATGAAAAGGCTGAATCGTTCGAATAACCGGCTTTGTATTCCGCAGATTGATGAAGAATTTGCAGTCGAAGCATTAAAGAAGTTAATTCAGATCGATCGAGAGTGGGTTCCCAACGGAGAAGGAACATCTTTGTATATACGGCCATTCATTATTTCAACAGAACCTTTTCTTGGAGTCGCCCCTTCAAAAGCATATCAATTCTATATCATTATGTCTCCGGTTGGCGCGTATTATAAAGAAGGAATTAATCCAGTTAAAATAGCTGTACAAAGTGAATTTGTTCGTGCTGTTAAGGGTGGAACGGGCAATGCAAAAACAGGAGGCAATTATGCAGCTAGCTTAAAAGCGCAGGAATCTGCAGAAGCAGTAGGTTATTCACAGGTTTTGTGGCTTGACGGCAAAGAACATAAATACATCGAAGAAGTAGGCAGCATGAACATATTTTTTAAAATTGACGGTGAAATCGTAACTCCTGAATTAAATGGAAGCATCTTAGAAGGCATAACAAGGAATTCGGTTATTCAGCTTATAAAGCACTGGAATTTACCGCTGATTGAAAGAAAAGTGTCTATCGATGAAATTTTCCAGGCCCATAAGGATGGCAAACTTGAAGAAGCATTTGGAACCGGAACAGCAGCGGTCATTTCCCCGATTGGTGAGTTTTTCTGGCAAGATGAGAAAATTGTCATCAATGACCATAAAACAGGAAAAATTGCTAAGCAATTATATGAGACATTAACAGGAATTCAAAAAGGAATTGTCCCTGATCCGTTTGATTGGTCCATTCCTGCATATAAATCGCCTAATACAGTTTCAGCCGTGAACTAATAATAGTAAGAATGAGACTTAAATGTTTCAATCAACAATAAAGGAGGCTGGGACATAAGTATATTTAACACACTCATAGAACCGAATGGTTAGGTAGTCATCTTACTAATCATTCGGTTTTTTATGATTAGAAAATATATTTTATTAACATGAGTGAAATGGAGCGGAGGCCCCTCGACTCCTGTGGGCAATAGAGGAAAGGGGGAGACCCCGCAGAAGCTTTGCTTCGAGGAGGCACAGCTTGTGATCCCACGAAAAAACAGGGGCCGCAGCGCAGGTGGAACGGACTTGGTTAAATTGAATATTCGTGTCTTAGAAAGGTTAATTTCGTTTTATCCCAGCCTCTTTTTTATTTGTTCTTAACATTTAATATTTCTAAACATGAGAGAAAGGCATCGGAGGATTTTTCTTTATAATACAGCGTTTTATGTTCATTTTTTCACAAATAGATTAAAGCTAAATTTGTGAAAAAAAGTGTATTTTGAAACTTTTACAGTCTTCTGTTCGTTTATTATAATAAGAAAGAATAAATCTTTAGGAAAGCGCTCTAAGAAGCCAAATGCAAAAAGAGAGCGGTTACGGAGACTTGTTTTACAAAAATTGCTATTATTTTTATATAATAGTATATTCATATATATGAAAAAGGGATATAAGTGAATTTCATATATTTAAAAAGGGTATAGAAAGGGAAAGATTACGGATTCAGAAGAATATCCAAGCAGAAAATCATATGTGTAACTATTTGTAATTATAAACAGCTTTTAGCATCATACATAGGAGGATAATCATGAAAGACATCTCACTCATTTATAAGGTAGCTGCAGATGAAGATGAATACAAACAAATATATGAGCTGAATTATCAAACATTTGTTGAAGAAATTCCGCAGCACCAAACAAATACAGAAAAGAAACTGATTGACCAATTTGATGATGAAAATACATATATTATTGCAAAAGACGGAACAGAAGTAGTAGGCATGATTGCTGTGCGTGCAAATCGTCCTTTCTCACTTGATCGAAAGCTTGATAATGTCGATTCATACTTGCCAAAAGGAGCAAGGCCATGCGAAATCAGATTGCTTTCTGTTAAAGAAAAATATCGAAGTACGTTTGTATTTTTTCAGCTTTGTGAAATGCTAGTAAGCTATTGTCTAGAAAAAGACTATAATCTTGCCCTTATTTCAGGAACACTGAGACAAACAAAGCTCTATAAACGCATCGGATTTACAAACTTCGGCCCAGAGGTTGGGAAGGAGGATGCACGCTTTCAGCCGATGTATTTGACAAAAGAGCGTTTTGAGCAGAATACACGTGCTTTCAAGGAGCTGATGCGAAAGAAAACGGCAGAAGCTTATTCCTTTTTGCCTGGGCCGGTGCCAATGGATGAGGAGGTAACTGCAAGTTTATCTAGAAGTCCACTTTCTCACCGGGATTCTGAATTTACCACGGCCATTCGGAATGTCAGCACAATGATCTGTGAATTAACCCATGCACAATATGCAGAGGTAGTGCTTGGCACAGGGACTCTTGCAAATGATATCATTGCGGCACAGCTGTCCAGAATGCCTGGAACAGGTTTGGTGTTAGCCAATGGAGAGTTCGGCTATCGGTTGATTGATCATGCGAGCAGGATGGGGCTTCACTTTGAAACCATTCAGAAAGATTGGAACATCCGGATCCATCACACTGAGATAGAAGCTAAGCTGCAAGAAAATCCTTCCATCAGCTGGGTATGGACCGTGCATTGTGAAACCTCGACAGGTTATTTATATGATATCGATAGAATCCAGGATATATGCAGGCAGTTTGGGGCAGAGCTTTGTGTTGACAGCTGCAGCAGTGTTGGAACAATTCCTGTAAATTTAAAAGATATTTACCTTGCGACTGCTGTGAGCGGAAAGGGATTAGGAGCTTATCCTGGCTTAGGAATCATTTTACATAGAGAAAAAATTCGACCAGATGTGAGCATTCCCCGCTATTTAGACTTAGGATTATATGCGCTTTCTGATCGTGTGCCTTTCACGCATTCTTCCAATTTATTATTCGCACTTGAAACAGCGCTGAACAAACATGCAGGTTTTGATAACACAATGCTTGGTATAGAAATAAAAAACAAACTCATAAAATCTGGGTTTTTTGTATTGGGAACTGAAGAGTATTCTCCGCATGTTATAACGATTCAGCTGCCAAAGGATGTTTCGTCACAGCAATTTGGGGATCGATTAAAAAAGAAATTAATTTATCTAAGTTATGAAAGCAAATACTTGCTTGATAGAAACTGGATTCAAGTAGCTATCATGGGGAAACATAGCCGTATTCCTGCTTTAAGAGCAATTAAATCAATGATCCAGGAGTATTCTGCCATCACCCAGGTAAGGCATGAGATCGGATGAAGAAAAGAAAGAAGATTTATACAAGCATGAATCCCCAAAAATTAGTCATCATTGCAGCTATTATTTTATGGCTTAAAACCGTTATTGTATCACTAATAGGTTTTAGTTTTCATATTCAGTCAGCAGCAGATATTCTCTTAATTTTGCTTAATCCGATTGGATCCCTGTGTTTGATTTTGTCAGCTTGTTTTCTTTTTAGAAAAAGATTTAATAAGACGATTTTTATTTTGATAAACGTGCTAATTACTGGTCTATTATACGCTGATTTGCTGTATTACCGCTTTTACACTGATTTTGTAACCGTACCAATTTTATTTCAGTTCAAGAATGTTGGGGGGCTTGGCCCAAGTACGCTTGAATTGATGAGCTTTTGGGATCTGCTTTTATTCGCTGATCTTTTCGTCATCATTTTGCTGGCGTTAAAAGGTAATAAAACAGTTTCTATTCAGAAATCCTTTATGAAGAAATTTGTACTTACAGGAATTGGCTTATTTGTTATAACTGCTGGTCTAGCTCTTTTAAAATCACCATATCTTTTTTCGACAGCTTATGACCGTGAACAGATGGTAAAATCCATTGGACCCTTTAATTATCATTTATTTGATATTTCTTATGCAGCTTTTTCACCGTTAAAAAAAGTTCTTGCTACGGAAACAGATACCATTGCTGCTGTTTCTTATACGGAAGCAAAAGAGGATAAAGAAACCACCGCCGAAGGCATAGCAAAAGGAAAAAATGTTGTATTGATCAGCATGGAATCAACACAGAATTTTGTCATTAACCAAAAAGTAAATGGAGAAGAAATAACTCCATTTTTAAATAATCTTATTGAAAATAGCTATTACTTCAATTCTATTTATGATCAGACGGCACAAGGTAAAACATCTGATTCGGAATTTATGATTGATACGTCATTGTATCCTTTACCGAGCGGCTCCGTTTTTGTCAGGAAGCCATCCAATGTCTTTAATGCACTTCCAAAGATTTTAAAAGAAAACGGACACTATTATAGCGCCGTTTTACACGGAAATGATGCCACTTTCTGGAACCGTGAAAATATGTATGCGGAGCTCGGCTATGATCGCTTTTTTTCAAAAGCGGATTATGAAGTGAATGAGGAGAATTCAGTTAATTATGGATTGAAGGATATTCCTTTTTTTGAGCAAAGTGCAGATTATATTGCCGAGCTGCCGCAGCCTTTTTATACAAGATTTATTACATTAACCAATCATTTTCCGTTTTTGCTTGATGAAGAAGATCAATATATAGCGGAAGCGGCTACAACACAAGATGTTGTCAATCGCTATGTGACAACGGTGCGCTATCAGGATGAAGCAATCAAGGTGCTATTCGATCGATTCAAAGAAATGGGATTATATGAAAATACGGTGTTTGTGTTATATGGGGATCACTACGGTATTTCAGAAAAATATGAAGATGGCTTATTAGAATTGCTGAATTTAGAGCCTTCTCCAGTAAACCATGTTGAGCTTCAGAAAGTACCGGTCATTATACATGTTCCTGGTCAGGAAGGAGAGGTATTTTCAAATATAGGCGGGGAGGTTGATATCCGTCCAACACTCCTGTCATTATTAGGCATTACCAATGTTGATACTCCTTCGTTTGGACATAATTTGATGAGTCGTGACCCTGATCAGCCTGTTATTTTTCGAGACGGCTCCTTTGTAACTGAGAAATTTATTTATATTAACAATGTCTGCTATGAGAAGGATAGCGGAAATGAAGCTAAGGAAGGCACATGTGAACCTTATTTAGAAAAAGTAAGAGATGAACTGAATATGTCAGATGAAATATTAAACGGAGACTTATTGAGGTTTTTGGATCTGTAATAGTACATGGATGATGTGGCCTTAAGTCTTCAAACTAGTGATAAATCCGAAAGATTAGAGCATGCATAATATAATCTAATCTTTCGGTTTTTTTATTGTTGCTTTTATAATTCATTTTTTTGACTGATATGGGGCGGATGGCCCTCGACCTCTTCGGGGCGCAGAAGGAAAGGGTGAGCCCCGGCAGGAGCTTTTGCAGCGTTGAGGCTCAGCCTATGATCCCTTAAGAAAAAGGTCCGCGGCGCAGGTGGAATGGGCTTATTGTTATAAATATACCGAAACGATGATAATTTGTATTCTTTTGTTCCGTTCCTTTTTAACATCAAGATGATTATAGATATGTAAGAATTTCATGCGCTATTTGTTCCGCTGACTTGTCAGCGTTAATACTATAATGATGTGTTTGATATATGGTTTGCCGTTCTGCAAAGATCCGGTGAATTTCACCTTCTGTTTTTCCTTGCAGCAGCGGTCTTGTAGGCACTAAGGAATCCAGTCTTTGCTTCCAAATGTCCCACGAAACGGAGAGGAAAAAGACTGTCCCATTGTTCATGCAGATATTCCGGATCTCCTCCTGAAGAAAGGCACCGCCACCAAGAGAAATCACCTGTGTTTCTGTATTTTCACAAATCCTTTTAACCTGATCCAGCTCCATTTTGCGGAATTCACTTTCCCCGTATTTTTCAAAAATCTCAGTCGTTTTCAATGAATAAGCTTGTTCAATTTGTTCATCTAAATCAATGAACGGTGCGTTTAACTCCCTCGCTATGATTTGACCAACTGTTGTTTTGCCCGATCCCATAAAACCTGTCAAAAAAATTTTCGTATGCATCTTGAGCGTTTGATCCCCATTTCTTTACATAATAAGAGAATTATAATATAGAAATAAATTACTGTAAAAATGAAAACCGCAATAATTCTGTCCAGTTAAAAATGATTCCCTTTTAACAAAATTGCACATGAAACATAGTTCGTCTTCGTATGCTGACTTTATTTTAACAAACAATTGTCTGTATAGCTGGCATTATACAGGGAAACATTATGGGAAACAGACAAATAGGTGAGTATGTGAAAATATTATCCATTGATGGCGGCGGAATACGGGGTATTCTGGCGATTACGGTCTTAAAAAACATTGAAAAACAATATAAATGTAAAATAGCTGATCTATTTGACGTACTGGCAGGAACGAGCACGGGTGCCATTATTGCGGCAGCAGCAGCGATAGGAAAAGAAATGGAAGACATTTACGATAGTTATTACAAGCATGGTGAAAAAATATTTGAAAGAAATGCGAAAGTAGGTTTTTTTAAAAGTATTTATACTAACCATCATTTGCGAAATTATTTACAAGATGCATATGGTGAAATTTTGCTGTCTGAAGTGAAAAAACCTTTACTATTGCCAGCGGTAGATATAAATAAAGGAAAGCCATATGTACATCGATCTCATGTACGGAGCGAGGGAGAGAAGAAGGAAAGCGTTAAACTGTGGGATGCTGTGCTTTCATCCTGTTCTGCTCCTGTTTATTTTCCTCCAAATGAAATGCAAAATAAACATTTGGCAATTGATGGCGGGTTATGGGCAAATAATCCTTCGTTAGTGACCATTACAGAGGCACTGAGTTTTTTTCATCAGAATCTTGAAGATATTCAAGTCCTATCCATTGGAACGGGCTTGCAATCCATTTCCTTTCAAGATCAGGAAGGCAGAGAATGGGGGGCTCAAAGCTGGCTGCCCTTCCAATTTCCATCAATGAGAATCACACCAAAACTGCTTGATCTTGCTCTGCATATTTCTTCAGAAGCAATTTCATATCATTGCCGCCATTTGCTTCACGATCATTATTTACGGCTGAATGCCGAATTGCAGAAGGAAATGCCTTTTGATGATGTAACATTCTTACAGGAACTGACTGTAATGGGGGAGAAACTTTATGAAGAACAAAAAAAGGATATTGAGCATTTTTTTGAAAAAGTATAACGTTTGCAAAATGGTGTAAAGATGATATGATAGTGTTGAAAAATGAATACTTCAAACACTAGGGGTGTCTTTATTAGACTGAGATGGCTGCAGCAGCGCCAAACCCTTTGAACCTGATCCTGTTTACACTGGCGTAGGGAAGTGATATAGATTGAACTTTAATTCTATACATATTCGCCACGCGTGTTTCCACGGGTGGTTTTTGTTTTGAATTCTGCTGGGGGCGCCTTTGGGCTGAGATGTACTCTTTGAACCTGATCTAGTTAGAACTAGCGTAGGGAAGCAGTTAACATTGGCACAGATTGTGCTAAAGGTTAACCGCTTCTGCTTTAGAAGCGGTTTTTTATTTGGCTTTTTACCCATTTTCAGTGACAAAGGAGAGAATACGAGAATTAAATTGTGTAAGTTTTACAACCAAACATATTAAAGGGGGAAATATTAATTATGAACAGAACAAAGAAACTAACCATTACGGCTTTTATTGCAGCCATTACAACGGTTTCCAGCAGTCTCATTTACATACCGGTTGGATTTGCAAAAATCTTCCCTATTCAGCATTTTGCAAATGTATTGTCAGCTGTTTTGCTGGGACCTTGGTACGCAGTCATTCAAGCCTTCCTTTCATCGACATTAAGAAATATGCTCGGCACAGGCAGTATTTTTGCTTATCCGGGCAGTATGATTGGTGCTTTTTTAGCGGCCGTATTATACTCGAAAACTCGTAAACTAAGCTTTGCTGCCTTTGGGGAAGTTGTTGGAACAGGAATTTTAGGAGCGATGGCGACTTATCCAATCGCTGTTTTATTTCTTGGACAGGAAGCAACACTATTTGGATTTGTGCCTGCATTTATCTTTAGCAGCTTTACAGGTGCTTTGATGGGTTACGGATTATTAAAAGTGATGGTGAAAAATAAAGCTTTAGGAGGCATTTTACAATGAAGACAGCATTGACGATTGCAGGTTCTGATTCAGGCGGAGGCGCAGGCATTCAAGCAGATTTAAAATCATTTGCGGCAAATGGTGTTTTTGGGATGTCGGTCATCACGGCCATTACTGCACAAAATACACAAGAAGTACGGTCTGTACAGGATATTGATCCAGACATTATTCAAGACCAAATAGAAGCAGTGTTTGATGATATCAGTGTGGATGCGGTGAAAATTGGCATGCTTTCATCTACAGCCACCATTAAAATAGTAGCAGAAGGATTGCAACAATATGCTCCAGCTCATATCGTTCTGGATCCTGTAATGGTCTCAAAAGGCGGTCACCATCTGCTGAGAGAAGAAGCGGTTGAGGGTTTAATACAATACATGCTGCCACAAGCAACATTGATTACGCCAAATATTCCAGAAGCTGAGGTCATTCTTGGTTTTCAGATCACAAGCAAGGATCTGATGGAAAAAGCATGTGTTGAAATTACAGCGCTGGGAGCTAAATCCGTTTTGTTAAAAGGCGGACATATGCAAGGAGATCCAGATGACTTATTTTATGATGGAACCGATTTTCATTGGATAAATGGTAAAAGAATTGATACAAAAAATACACATGGAACAGGCTGTACTCTTTCTTCAGCTATTGCAGCAAACCTTGCTCGGGGACTGGATATGCTTGAAGCGGTGAAAAGAGGCAAATCATATATTCATACGGCGATCCAGCATAGCCTCGATATTGGAAATGGACATGGGCCTACCCACCATTTTTATGATTTATATAGGAAAGCAAATATGTACCAGGAGGAAGAGAAACAATGGAGCAAATAAATGTCAGTTCAATTTTCAAACTCTTAGAAACAGGCAAACCATTAATCCATCAAATTACGAATAATGTTACGATCAATGATTGTGCAAATGCTACATTGGCTATTGGTGCTTCTCCTGTTATGGCGACTAGCTTAGAGGAAGTGGAAGCGATGGCTGGACTTGCAGATGGACTAGTCATTAATTTTGGCACGATTACCTCTTCTATGTATGAATCAATGGTACGTGCAGGAAAAGCAGCAAATAGAAAAGGAATTCCAGTCGTATTTGATCCGGTGGGGGTTGGCGCCACATCATTTAGAACACAAAGGGCGATGGATTTCTTAAAAGAAGTGAAGGTTGATATTGTCAGAGGCAATGGAACCGAGGTATTGGCTTTGATTGGAGGAAAAGCAAATACGAGAGGTGTCGATGCTGGCGAACTATCGTTAGCTTCTGCAGATTTAGCCAAGCTTGCTGCTGAAAAGTTAAATGCCATTGTCGTCATTAGCGGAAAACAGGATCATATTTCTGATGGAACAAGAGTAGCAGAAATCGACAATGGTGACATTTGGTTAACATCTGTAACAGGTACCGGATGCATGACAACCGCTTTAATTGCTTCTTGTGCAGGAGTTACAAAAGATTATTTTTCTGCGGCGGTTGTTGGTATGGGTGTTATGAGTCTGGCTGGCGAGCGTGCTAAGGGAAGAATGAAAGAAGGAGAAGGGATCGGTACCTTTAAAGTAAAATTAATGGATGAAATTTTTCTGATGGATGATAGTGTTTGGGAGAGAGAGGTTCAATTACGATGAGGGTAGACTACAGCGTTTATTTGGTGACGGAGGAATCCCGTAATCTAAAAGATTTGCTTTATATCGTTGAAGAAGCGGTTAAAGGCGGGGCAACTATTGTTCAACTGCGCGAGAAAACGAGTGAAGGAAAGCTGTTTTATGAAAAAGCCCTGTATTTGAAAAAGCTATTAGATCAATATCATGTTCCTCTCATTATAAACGATCGAGTAGATGTAGCTTTAGCTGTTCAAGCTGCAGGTGTGCATGTTGGTCAATCAGATTTGCCCTTAAGTGCTATCCGGGCAATCGTGCCAGCTTCCATGATTGTTGGGGTGTCTGTTTCCAATCCAGCAGAAGCAATGGCTGCAGAGCAAAATGGAGCTGACTATGTCGGTGTAGGGGCAGCATTCCCAACAACCTCAAAAGGAGATGCGAACCTGCTTCCGTCCGGCATGCTGGAAAAAACAGCCAAATCCGTTTCTATTCCTGCGGTGGCAATCGGCGGTATCAACCTTAGCAACATCACACAACTGTACCAAAAAAACCTTGCAGGAGCTGCAATCGTCTCAGCAATCATGAATGCACCATCTCCTCGCGAAGCAGCAGCCGGGTTTAGAGGAGCTGTTTCAGGGGAAGGTTTTAATTTGTCTTTAGAACTGTGAGAGATTAAGGATATCAAAGATTAGATTAGAGCCAGGAAAACCGTCTTCCTGGCTCTTGGTCCATTAATTCCTGTATACTAAAGATATCAATAGAAGGAGGGATACATAATGAGATTAAAGGATAAGAAAGTCATTGCACTAGTTGAGAGTGAATTTGAGGATTTAGAATTGTGGTATCCCATTTTACGGCTTCAGGAAGAGGGAGCGACGGTTGATTTAGTCGGGAAAGAGGCGAACAAACAATATATCGGAAAATATGGTGTTCCTGCTCAATCTGCATATGCGTTTACAGAGATCAATGTGGAGGAATATGATGCGATTCTTGTTCCAGGCGGATGGGCGCCTGACAAATTAAGACGATATCCGGAAGTATTGAATATGGTGAAGCATATGGATGAAAAGAAAAAAGCAATCGGCCAAATTTGTCACGCAGGCTGGGTGCTCATTTCCGCAAATATTTTACAAGGTAAAAAAGTTACTAGTACCCCTGGCATAAAAGATGATATGACAAATGCAGGTGCTATTTGGAGTGACGAAGCTGTTGTCACAGATGGCCACATCGTGTCTAGCCGCAGACCGCCAGACCTGCCTCCGTATGTGAAGGCATTTGCGGATGTATTGGCAGAACAAAAATAATCTTAACGTTTCTTTCAATCTTATATGACTAACATGTAAGGTCTGTTCCTATTAGAGGAGCAGGCTTTTTTTGTGGGAAATGACGATAGCATTAATAGCTTTCAACCGTTTGCGCAGGTGAAATGGTGTTCTCTCAATTTACATGAAAGGCCGAGAAAATTCGTTTCATCGTTTTTTAAGAAATTCTTAAGATTTTTGCTATCCATTTGTTAAGATTTTTCTAGTAAGATAGGAATTAATAAAGTAGTGAGAAGGAAGAAGGCTGGACAGAACGATGGCAAACTATAATGTGCTAGTTGTGGATGATGAAAAGGAAATCCGTGATGCAATTGAAATTTATTTAAAAAATGAAGGCATTACGGTGGTAAAAGCAAGCGATGGAGTGGAAGCATTGGAAGTACTTCAGCACCGCGAAATACACCTCATAATCTTGGATATCATGATGCCAAGATTAGATGGAATTGGAGCAACCTATAAAATTAGAGAAGAAAAGAATATCCCGATTATTATACTAAGTGCGAAAAGTGAGGATACAGACAAAATTTTAGGACTTCAGGTAGGTGCAGATGATTATGTCACCAAGCCTTTTAATCCAATGGAGCTAGTTGCACGAGTAAAATCCCAGCTGCGCAGATATGTAACCTTTGGGAATTTTGAAGGAGCAAAAAAAGAGATTAACCTAAACGGACTGACATTAAATACAGCTGCAAAGGAAGTCTGTTTGAATGGAGAGTCCATAAAGCTGACACCAATCGAATATAAAATAACAGAGCTGCTGATCACGAATGCTGGCACCGTTTTTTCGATTAATGAAATCTATGAAAAAGTATGGAAAGAACCTTGTTATAACGCAGAAAATACGGTTGCTGTACATATACGCAAAATACGTGAAAAAATTGAAATTGATCCGAAAAATCCAAGGTATTTAAAGGTGGTGTGGGGCATTGGCTACAAAATGGAAAGGTAAGTTCCTCATCTTTATTTGCTCCATGCTGCTTGCTTATGGAACGAGCGGATTATTCACAGCCATATTGTATTCAAATGAATTCTTTCATAAAGACAATTATTTTCAGACCGATGAATTTCAAATGAATTTAGGACAGTTTGCAGCTTTACTAAATATATATGAATTAAACAATGTCACACTCGAAGAAGCAAAAGAAAATATTATGGTCTCAAAAGAAGACATTGAGGAACATCGATACAGATACGGAGAACTGCAGGAACAAATTGATAATATTATGATGCAATATGAAGAGCGGGTTCAAACGGCATTAAATTCAAATAACCAGAAGGCTGCAGATGCGTATATTGAAGAGAGAGACAATAAAATAGAAGATATCACCCAAAACTTCGAAAGCGATGAATATGTTATACCAAAGGTCAAGGCTGAAAAACAAGCAAAACTCGAAGAATTTTATCAAGAAAAAGAGCGCTTTAAAGAACATTTTACTGATTCTGCTAAAACATTTACCTATTACTTTGAAAACACGGTTACAGGAAAAACGTATACAAATTTAGAAGCTGACGCGACAGCGGATACTTATTTTACTAGTGAACATACATACTTTTTCACTGATTATACAATTGGTGATGTGATGTCAGACTTTTATATGCTGCCGCTTGGAGAGCTGCCAAGAGAGCTAGAAAAGGTTGACTACAGTGAATTCAATGGAAAAATTGCTTTAGCTCGTTCATTGCCAGAACAAAATCAATATATCTATGAAATGCATAAATTTGAAGATACGCAGAAGCTGTTTATTCTGCTGGCTGTAACGAGTCTTATTCTGCTGATCCTATCAATCGTAATAATCAGAAAATCGAAGCTTATTACCGCAGAAATTCATCAAATAAAGCACTACTACGAAAAATTACCAATCGATACTCGTGTGATCCTTTGTATTCTAGCTTTTATCGGTGCATTTATGTCACTGGATTTTATCCATCATAGTACTCGCTACCTATTAGATGATAGCTATTTTCTAAACGAATTAATTGTATCCTTCCTAGGCTATTATATTTGTTTTTCACTCGCCATTATTCAATCCGTTTTTCTATTTGGCGTGCTGACTGATCCTGCTGCAATTGCGGATGACTGGAAGAATGGAATCAGCTACCGGCTTCTTTCAGTATGCCGCAGGTGGTTCAAGAATCTTAGGGGAGACATTAAAGGTGCCTTCTTAGATCAACCGCTGGGAACACAAGTCATGCTGCTGCTCGGAAGCATTTTCTTTACTGGTCTATGTGGTTTTACGATGATGATTCATCCTCTTTTTATCGTCATATATCTTCTTCTTTTAGGAGTGGTATGCATACCAGCGATCATCTTGTTTGTGAGGAATGTGGGTACGCTTCAGCAGCTTGCCAAAAAAACAAACGAGCTGGCACAAGGAAAGCTTGGGGAAGATTTACATATTCCTGAACAAACAGATTTGGCAAACATGGCGAAGGATTTGAATGCGCTTAGACAAATTGTAAAAGCATCGCAAAAGGAACAAGCCAAAAGTGAACGGCTAAAAACAGAGCTTATTACGAATGTTTCACATGATTTAAGAACGCCTTTAACATCGATCATTAATTATACAGAACTGCTCAAGTCACAACAGCTAACAGACCAAGAGCGTGCCTCGTATCTTGACATCATTGATCAAAAATCGAATAGACTAAAAGGCTTAATTGAGGATTTATTCGAAGTCTCTAAGATGGCAAGCGGAAACGTCGAGCTATCTAAAGAAAAGGGAGATTTAGTGCAGCTGCTTCATCAGGCGATTGCCGAGTATGATACAGACATACAAAATTCGAATCTTCAGTTCAGACTGTCGATCATGGAAAGCCCCGTATTTGCTCTAGTAGACGGGCAAAAAGTCTGGCGGGTTTTCGATAATTTAATATCAAATATATTGAAATACTCTCTTGAACATTCACGCGTTTATATATCGCTTTTAGAAGAAAATGATCAGGCTAAGATTATATTTAAAAATATCTCAAAATATGAATTAAATGATGAAAGTGAAGAATTATTTGAGCGTTTTAAAAGAGGAGATACTTCACGGCATACGGAAGGTTCTGGATTAGGACTTGCCATTGCAAAATCAATCATAGATTTGCATGACGGAGAATTAGTCATTGATACAGACGGTGATTTATTTAAAGTTAGCATAGTGCTTCAAAAAGTAAATATATAAAAAAGTAGGGACCATTATGGACGAAGATTATTTCAATGAATTATATGAACGTTATTTTAATCGGCTCTATCACGTTGCCTATCGAATCACTAGAGATCAGCAGCTGGCTGAGGATGCTGTGCATGAAACATATATTAAGGCGATTAAGAATATACGATGTGTTGAAGATTCACAAAAAGTAGGGGCTTGGTTAGCTGTGATTGCTGCTAGAACTGCAATTGATATTGTCCGAAAAGAGAAAAAAGGCTTTGTGATGTCTATGGAGCATATCCAGCTCGAAGCAAGTTCGCTGCAGACAGATCAAAATGTCGAAAAGGATGTAGAGGCATCACTATTTAATCAGAATTTATATAAGGCTATTCATCAGCTGTCAGCACGTTACCAAACCATTCTGCTATTAAAGCTTCAACAAGGGTTGAAAGAACAAGAAATCGCGGATCTGCTTCGTATAAACCAGAATACCGTAAAGACACGCTTATATCGGGCCAGACAGAAGCTGAAAATTCTAGTCAGCAGGTTAGAAACAGCATAAAAAAAGAGGGAATCCCCTCTTTTTTTTGTGTTTATGTTTATCTCTTCAATTAAGAGGTAAATGGATTATGTTTCATCCGCTGAAATCCATTGCTGAGACCATTTTTCAACCTCAAGTAAGACAGGTTCTAAAGAAATGCCTTTCTCTGTTAAAGAGTACTCAATAATCACGGGGGTTTCAGGGATAACTTTTCGTTTAATAATTCCTTGCTTTTCCATTTCTTTTAAGCGTTCGGATAATACCTTCCCGCTAATGCCTACGGCTGATTGAATCGTTCCGAAACGTTTTGGCCCAGTTAAAAGCTGGTGAATCAAAAGAGCTGTCCAGCGTTGGCTGAGAATCGAAATGGCTTTTTCAAAGCGAGGACAAATGTCGTTTTCTTTCATCATTCGTTCACTCCTTATAGTATTTATTATATCATTTGTAGGAGAGAAATGAAATTACATAAGAAAACTCAGTTACTTGACAGAAATTAATTAATAAAATATACTAACTTACATAAAGTAACTAATTAGCATTTTGTATTGCATGTAGGGTAACAGAACACAGTTATGCAAGAAATAAGGGAGGCAATTAAGATGGCAAATTTAAAAATTGGAATAATATTAGGAAGTACGCGCGAAGGCCGAGTAAGTCCGCAAGTGGGAGAATGGGTAAAAGGAATTGCAGATCAGCGTCAGGATGCAAATTATGAAATCGTAGATATCGCTGATTATAACCTGCCGTTTTTAGGTACGACTAGTGAAGCAGAAGGCATTAAAAAATGGTCTGAAAAACTTACTAGCCTAGATGGATTTGTTTTTATTGTTCAAGAATACAACCACAGCATCACAGGTGCACTTAAAAATGCCTTAGACTTAGCACGCGATGAATGGTATAACAAAGCAGCTGGAATTGTAAGCTATGGCTCAACAGGAGGAGCACGTGCAGCTGAACACTTACGGGGAATTTTAGCTGAGCTTCAAATCGCTGACGTACGTACACATCCTACACTTTCCTTATTCACAGACTTTGAAAACTTCAGCGAGTTCAAACCTGCTGATCTTCATTTGGAAAATGTGAATACGATGCTCGAACAAGTGAATGCCTGGAGCAGGGCTCTGAAAACATTGCGATCTTAACCTATTTTGGTTGAGATGCAGGGAATGAGCAGCGCAAAAGAGGATGGGACAAAATAAAATTAATCTTCTAAAACACGAATATTCAATATATCTTGGTTTGGGTATTTAAACAAGTCCGTTCCACCTGCGCTGCGGACCCTGTTTTTTCGTGGGATCAAAAGTTGAGCCTCCTCGGAGCAAGCTCCTGCGGGGTCTCACCTTTTCCTCTATTGCCCACAGGAGTCAAGTGTCCTTCGCTCCATTTCACTCATGTTAATAAAATGTATTTTATAATCATAAATAAAAAACCGAATGATTAGAAAGATGACTTCCTAACCATTCGGTTCTATGGGTCTGTTAAATACTTATGTCCCAGCCTCACTTATTTCTCCAATCTTACGCGTGCTTCTCAAAAAGCAATCATTTCTCCAGTCTCAGCAGCAATACCTGATCTCCTGCTTCCAGGACCATTTTATCCTTTAATGTAACAAATGTCAGATTGCCATTTTTCCGTTTAATGCATAGAGGTATCCCGTCAAGCTGTAAATCTTTTTTTAGAACAGTTTGTTTTTCTTCCATAGTAATGGTTTGCAGCGTATAGCCGATATTTACTTTTTTATTGAGTTCGGTAAATGTCTCCTCTTCACCAAACAGCAAGTTCCCTTTAATCGCGACAGGTATTTCTTTGTGATCCGTTTGATGTCCTCCGACAGGAAGGGAAAATATATGGTTATAGCCGAATTCGGGCACATATGTTTGACAGACAAGTGCATTATACGCAGCGTCTCCCTTTAAAGCTAAGATAGAATCATACGGTGACATATCGATTTCAAACTCACTATGTTCAGACAAAATTTCTCCATGATAAGTAGGAATTCCAAGCTTTCTAGCACGAAATAATTTATCGTCAGATGTATCTGTAATAATAACGGATATCCCCATGTCTTTTAAACTCTTGGCAAAGGAAATGGAAAAACTGCTTGCGCCAACCATTATAGCGCCTGGCGAATCTGTAGTGGTCAAACCCAGTTTTCGAGCTAATGGTGCGATCGTAAATCCATGAGCACATACTGTGATAAAGACTAATGCTAATGTAAGCGGAGTTAAGATGGAAACATAGGGATAGCCGTCATTACTTAATAACTCAGCAAAATATCCAGATACAGTTAAAGCAACGATTCCTCTGGGCGCGACCCAGCCTACCAGTGTTTTTTCATGTAATGTTAGCTCCGTCCCAATGGTAGAAATCCAAATGGATAATGGCCGAACAAGGAAAAGCATACAGAAAACGAAAAGGAGGATTGGCCATGTAAATACATCCATAATGGTTTCTCTTGTTAGGGAGGCTGTCAATAAAATGAACACAGTCGAAGTAAGCATAACAGAGATGTTCTCCATAAAATGCCCAATGCTTCCAATCGAATGAACATATTTTTTGGACCTCGCTAATGTTAATCCCATAACAGTAACTGCCAGCATCCCAGTTTCATGCATAATGGCTTCACCAAATGTAAAACAAATTAATACAAAGCAAAAGATGATCGGGGATTTTAGATATTCCGGAAATAACCCCTTGCTAACTAAGAAGCTAAGGACAATTCCAATCGTGTAACCTACCGATATGGCTAAGATGGAATCTATAAAAAATGGTATGAAATCCGTGAATTGAAAAGGGTCCGAAGTTATTTTTATGATCTCATAGGCAAACAAAGCCAGCAGCGGACCAATCGGATCGACAATAATTCCTTCCCATTTTAATACAGAAGAAACACGCGGCGGCAATTTTGCTTGTCTTAGCATTGGAATAATGACTGTAGGCCCAGTTACAACAAATAATCCGCCAATGATAAAAGAAATCTCAAGACTTAGACCCGCAATAAAATGGGCCGCCAGAGAACCCCCAATCCAGGCCAAAAGAGCACCAAGGCTGACAATACGAAAAACCGATTTAGAAATTCCCTTCAGTTCACGAATATCAAGGCTTGTGCTGCCCTCGAATAAAATCAGTGCCACAGCAAGAGAAATAATAGGACTATACAGTTCCCCTAATCCTGCTTGCGGATTTACAAGACCCATGACTGGACCAATCAAAAGTCCAGCTATTGTCATGATAACTATTGACGGCCATTGGATTCGCCAGGCAAGCCACTGTGAAAATATGCCAAGCGCAATGACGATCACAATGCTCATCATCGTTAATTCGTGCTGAATAACAATCACCCTCTTCTAGAATAGAGACAGTTTATCACTCCCAAATATAAGAGTAAAGGCGACCTACTATAAGAACGTACATGAAACTTATTTCAATTCTATACGTATACATTAACAATCACTAATGAGTGGTGAGTAAGGTGAGAGATCATAAAGATGGAAGAGAGCAGAGCACAAAAGGCTGGCATAATGGCTGAAATAGGCTCTTTTATGGCAGTCCAGCCATTGGCGAATTGCTTGGGCGCTGGTACCAAGTTTTCATATTTGATCTTCCGCTAGAGGCCAGTGACTTAACGATTAAATTTAGTGAGTTCCTATCAGAAGACCAGACATCTTTAAAATCTTGTCTTTATGTTTTCTGCTCACACCTGCGAAGCTAATTCTAAATTCGATCAGATTTGTATATATTTAATATCACTCATGAATAGTTTAAGAGAATGTTTCAATGAAATAGTATTTAAAGATAACTATTATTCTGCTTTATCACCTGCCAGTCGAGGGAGAGATTATTGTGCAATGGGAAATTGCGATCGAATCACTATCTAAAATAACAGTTTTATCAAATCCAAATAATGAACCAGTAACGATAATAGGGGAAGTAGAGGATCTTAAGTGCATCGGAGTTGGTACAGATGCTGCCGTTTTTCAATATCTGGCTGCCCCGCAATATGCCTACAAAGTGTATGCAAAAGATAAAGTAGATAAAGTAAAGGTTGAAGCTGAAGTCTATCAAAAAATTGGTGATTCTCCATTTTTTTCAACCTATTATGGTTCTGGTGAAACTTTCATTGTGGTAAGTTATGAAGAAGGTAAAACCCTTTATGATTGTGTTCTTCAAGGCATTCATATTCCAGAACAGGTAGTTAATGATGTTGAGCTTGCTCGAGATTTTGTTCGAAGTAAAGAATTGAATCCTAGAGATATACATTTGAAGAATATATTGCTGCAAAATGGCAGAGCAAAAATCCTAGATGTATCAGAATATGTTCAACCTGGGAATGATCTTAGATGGGAACACTTAAAAAAGGGTTATGAGGAATATTATCATCTAATCGATGGGAAATCGGTTCCATTTTGGATCGTTGAAACTGTCCGAAAATGGTATCACCAGCAAAATAAATATTTTCCTTTCTTTGATGACTTTATGAAATTAGTACAGAAGCTGAATTTTATGAAATAGGTTTGATTATAATAGATGATTGCATTCATAAATTAATAAAAAAGCATCGATATTAACGTATCGATGCTTTTTTACATAGATTATTACCTATATTCAGGTACTAAAAAAAAGAAAGACAAGGATATGTTAAACTGTTAAATATAGTAAACTTGTATCCTCAATGATTCTTTTCATGAAAGAACTATAGAGGGTGTAGGTTTGTAGATGCTTATGTTGGCATGATTTTAGAAGAATAAGGGGGAGCAGAAAAGTTGAGCCAAATGAGAGGAATAATACTAGAAGGCTACTCAAATTCAGGTAAAACATCGATTTTAAATGAATTGAAAAAACTTCATTGTCATGATCATAATAATGAACGCAGTTTCATCGTTCTTAGTGAACATTACTCTCAAGTATTACATAGGGTGAATGGAGAGTTGAAATTCCTTAATCAAGATGAACATCTACACATTCTTACCGAAAGGGTTAAGATGTTGAAACAATTAAGTTTGTGGGCTAAAGGAGTTGGGGCTTCACATCGTTCCAAAGGTGTTTTTTTCATTCTTGAAAGATTTCATTTAAATCATCGAACGGCGTTCTCCCATTCTGGATTGCATAAAATTAAGGAAATTGAAGCAGAATTGTGCGGGCTTGGTGCAAAGTGTGCTCTTCTTACAATTTCCACAGATCAAGCTGAGAATAGATTAAAGAGCAGAAACCCAGAACATTGGAAAAGTAAAACGGAAAAAGAAACACAAAAGGCAGTTGATCATCTAATACATACACAGCATAACCTGAGACAACATGCAAGTGACACAATTATCCCTACCCTTGAATTAAACACGGATCAGCAAGATTGGGAAAGTTATGCAAAGGTCATTTATCCTTCTGATTAACCAAGAGGCTGTACATTTTAGAGGGAATTATTTGAATTTTATGTTAATATAATACTATTAAAGAAAGGCGGGGATTTTAATAGTACATAATATTGGAATAAAGTTGAACATAAAATTAAAGGGCAGGCTTTTCGAGTAATTCAAAAGGAATGCTCGGAAAGTAACTTTATAAGTTGGAGGAACATTTATGTTAAGTCAACAAGGATTCGATTTATGGGCAGATCAGTACGACAAGACTGTTCAAATTAGTGAAGACAAGAATCAGTATCCTTTTGCAGGCTATAAAAAGATCCTAAACGCTATTTATAATGAAATTATGCAGCACAAACATGCAAAGGTTTTAGATATTGGTATGGGTACTGGTGTACTTTCGAGTAAACTATATCAATATGATCATTTAATTGATGGAATCGACTTTTCACCAAAAATGATTTCAATTGCTCAATCAAAAATGCCAGCTGCTGCATTAATAGAGTGGGATATTTCAAAGGGTCTTCCTAGAGAGAGAATGAGAAATGAATATGATTTCATTGTCAGCACTTACACGCTCCACCACCTGGCAGACAATGAAAAAATCACTTTTATAACGGACTTGCTTTCTGTTCTGACTGATGACGGCAAGATTTTAATAGGTGACATCGCTTTTGCCAGCAGGGAAGAACTGAATCAATGCAAGCAGGATCATCAGCAGAACTGGGATGATGATGAATTTTATTTTGTTTATAACGAAATCAAAACACCGCTGGAGCATCTATGCAAATGCGAATTCGTACCCATTTCTCACTGTGGTGGTGTATTTATTATTTCGAAGTAATCTCTAAGGGGCAGCTATTTTTAGCTGCTTCTTTTTATGGTGGGTAATTTATATGGAAAGGAAACGGGTTTAGGAAAAACAATTCTTCTATAGCAGTATAGTTTCATTGATTTAGATCGTATAAATTATGAACCCTGTAACTCATGGGAATCGTCTTTTAAATAAGCAGCAATGAAGAGGAGGGAAGTCTGTGGACCCTGATTTTAATAAAATAGTTGAACTTCATGTAAATGACATACGAAAAATCGTTTTTTCGTATGTGAAAAATCATCACACAATGGAAGATATCACGCAGGAGGTATTTATATCAGCATATCATAACATCAGTCAATTTCGAGGCGACAGTTCCATTAAAAATTGGTTATTAAAGATCGCAGTAAACAAATCAAAGGATTATTTAAAAAGCTGGCATCACCGTAAAGTACAAATGACCCATTGGTTTGGTAAAGAAGAACAGGCAAACAAAGATACGGAAGAAACAGTTTTAGCTCAGGTAAGAGATCGAGAATTAGCAAATGATATTATGCAGCTTCCAGTTAAATATAGAGAAGTTATTATCCTATATTATTATCAGGATCTGGATACCAATGAGATTAGCAGTCTTTTAGGATTGAACGTTAATACAGTTAAAACAAGATTAATCCGAAGCCGAGATCTATTAAAAAGGAGGTTTGATTTTTAATGGATGCCAACAAGAATATTATTAAAAAGGTTCTTGATGATCATGTATTTACCGAACTGAATCTAACTCAAACGGAGGTAGAACAATTTACAGAATCAATAGCTCAAAAATCGAAAGAGACCAAAAAAACTAAAAAATCTTATAAATTCGTATTGCCAGCGGCAGCGGCCTTATTGGTTATTTTGTTATCAGGAATTCTGTTAAGTACGTTCATGACGGATACAAATAATCCAACAGCATCCATTGAAGAGAAAGCTGAACTGCTTTACGGAGAACCGATTTTGATTCCCGAAATAGAAGGTTTTCATATTCTATTCTCTGCTATTACGATGCTTCCAGTTCAGATGGATCAGCCGACTAATTTAACGATTTCATACGGGAAAGACAAAGGCGAAATAGATGCTAATTTTAATAGTGAAGAAAAGCAAAAACAATGGGAAGAGCAGCAGAATAGCATTTTGCTTTATGGACCCTTTACCGGTGAAAACGTCATTAGTATCCAATATAGAAAAGGACCGATAGAACTTGGCGGAGGTAGTGGGGAGGAAAAGATCATTAATGGAATGGCTGTACAATATGAATACTTACAAAGAGATGCGGGCGATTTTGTGTTAGCGATCATTCATTCAGAAGATGGCAGCTATAGTGTAGAAATGTTCATTACAGATGATTTAACCTTAGAAGAATCAGACGAAATTTTAGAAGAAATAACGAGGCAGTTGAAGAGTTAATAAAAACATTTTATAGGATTGAATAGTTTAAAATAGTGCAGATAAATATTTTTTCAATGGTATGAAGCTGGGACATAATTATTTAACACCACTACAGAACCGAATGATTAGGGAGCGAACCTTTCTAATCATTCGGTTTTTTGCTTGTTTAACATTTAATATTTCTAAATATGAGTGAAATGGAGCGGAGGACCCTCGACTCCTATGGGCAATAGAGGAAAAGGTGAGACCCCGCAGGAGCTTTGCGAGGGCACTGATTTTCTTAAGGTTTTTCGTTTTTCTTTAACCTGGTAAAATCTTATAAAGATAAAAAAGCCAATTTCTGTCTATTATTAGAAAGAAATTGGCTTTATTTTTGTCTGAATCCCTTAATTTTGGACTATGTTGTCCATTTTCTTACTTTATTAACTTTAGAATTCGTTTTATATTTACCGCAAATATGGTGGTTGCCCCTTGAATTTGCATGCCAAATAAACCCGAGGATTTCGCTGTTTCATACTCGTGTGCATGTTTTAATTCGCTATTCTTAGCCTCAATCTTATATCGATTTCGAGATAGCTCTTTAAATTTAACCGTCTTTTGAAATGCTTCCTGATCTTTATGCTCTGTCGATTTTATTGTGACAGAATAGGATTTTGTTTTCGCTCCTTTTTTATAACAGCCCTCTTGTAAGGGACAAGTGTTGCATTTATTCGTATCAAATAAATATTTAATTCTTGGATTTCGATCTTGACCTTTTCTTTCTTCAAATTTCTTTTGGATCGCCAAATGGCCAGCCTTACACACATATATTCCTGCATCTTTATTAAACGTGAATTCGTCCTCTTTTTTTCGCGTACCATGCGTTACATGTGGATGCAATTTTGAAACAAGTTCCAAATTTTCTTCTTTTATATAACGAATATTTTCTTTCTCAGAATAGGCCGTATCTCCAATAACCGTTTTAATTTCCATTCCTGTTTTGATGCTTTTTTCAACTAATTCTTGAAGATATTTTCCATCACTTTTCTCTCCAGTTGTGATCACCGCTGCCGTAATAATCCGTTCGTTAGCCATTGCCAAATGTGTTTTGTATCCAAAAAAAGAGGAGTCTGCCGATTTATGTCCTACTTTGGCATCTGGATCCATGGAAAAACTCAACTGTTCTGTACAATCCTCAACGACTTCTTTTAATACATTTAACTTTTCTTTCACCGCAGGTAATTCTGAAATTCTTGGCTCTGATTCGATGGCGGTAATAAGATCTTCGCAGTACTGTAATTCATCTTCAACACTATTCGTTGTTGTTTTGGCCGGTAAATTCTCTTTCATCGATTCATCGATTTGGTAGACAGACCGACGTACATTCTTTGATTTTTCCTGTAAAAATTCTTTAACGGACTTTTGATTATAACGGGATTTTGTGTGAGTTGAGTCAACAATAATCGTTTTACTTTTAATGATGTCTTTCTCTAATGCGATTTCAACACTTTTATTTATAAGCATATCTAATAAATCCACATCTTTTAGACGAAGCCTACGAAACTTCGTTAGGGAACTGGGGTCAATAACAGGATCTTCTGGCGCCATTTCAAGGAAGTATTTAAAGGACATATCATACTTTGATCGTTCGACCACATCTACATCTGATAAATTAAAAATGGATTTAAGCAAGAGATATTTGAACATACGGATCGGGTGAACGGCATTACGACCGTTATCTAGACAGTACTTTGATTCTAACTCTTCTAGAATAAAGCTGAAGTCCACAAGATCATTGATTTGACGAAGCATATTATCTTGTGGAACAACAAGATCGTATATCTGTAAATAGGGGCTGAAACTAAGGGATTGTTGGTTGGAGATCATTTTATATACCACCTGCGATAAGTTAATACCTCTATTATAAAACAAAAAGCCAGTGAAACAGTAAATGTTTCACTGACTTAAATGGACTTTTTCAGTGCCCTC